>CAWGWF010000001.1:0-2686480 GCA_963826225.1 uncultured Chloroflexia bacterium | reverse complement strand
AGATGGCGCTTCGCGGTGCTCGGACGGACGCCGACGCGAGCGGCCGCGTCTGCCACCGAGCCGGCGGCGAGCCGCATCGTGATCGGAGAGCTGCTCGGAGCAACTCCGCACTGCGGCGAGGACCGCTGACCTGGGGCTCGCCGCCGTGCGAGGTCAGCGTTGCGCTTGGGACTCCCCCAGGATCGCGCCGCACAGGCGCCCCATCGTCCCTCTGTCGGGCACGGTCAGGTGCGCCCAGAACAGCCGGTCGACAAGATCGAGATGGGCCGGTATCGCCTCGGCCAGCAGCGCCATGCCGTCGGCCGTGATCGTGACCGTCACATCGGTCGAGCATCGCTTGTACCGCTGCAGCAGGTGTCGCGTCTCGAGGCGCGACACGAGACGGGTCAGCGCGCTCGGACTGCGGTGGACGGCACGCGCGAGGTCGGCCATCCGCGTGCCGCCCGGGTCGGCGAGCGACAGCTGCACGAGCGCGTCGAAGTCCGCGTACCCGATGCCGTGGCGCTGCTGGAGGTCGGCGTCGAGCTGGGCGAGGATCGCGGCTGCGGCACCACGGAAGTTGCCCCACGACTCGCGGTCGACCTCGGGGCGGCGTGTCCAGTCGCTGTGGACAGGCGCGTCATCAGGCATGACCCGAGTATTGCACATACAACACGTGCCGTGTATATTGCACGTGCAATAGCCAGATGACCGAGGAGAACCGGGTGACCGACGAACGACAGCTCATCGCCGTGATTGGTGCGACCGGAGCCCAGGGCGGCTCCGTCGTCCGGGAGCTCGCCCGACGAGGGCGGTTCCGCGTGCGCGCCCTGACCCGCAACCCGGAGTCCTATGCCGGCCCCGCCGATGAGGTCGCGCTCGCCGATCTCGACGATGCGGAGACGCTGCGGTCGGCCTTCGAGGGGGCCTACGGCGTCTTCGCCGTCACCAACTTCTGGGCTCCTGGCACGGACGAGGTCGCGCAGGGGACCGCCGCGGTCGCCGCCGCGCGGGCCGCGGGCGTGCAGCACTTCGTCTGGTCGACCCTGCCCGACGTGGAGGCGATCAGCGGCGGTCGGTGGGACGTCGCGCACTTCACCAGCAAGGCGAAGGTCGACGCGGTCGTCCGCGACGCGGCGTTCCCCCTGTACACCTTCGTGCAGCCGCCGTTCTACTTCGAGAACCTCATGGACAACATGGCCGCGCAGCCGATGCCCGATGGGCGCCAGGGCTGGACGATGCCCCTGCCGGAGGATGCGCGCGTCGTGCACGCCGGCAGCGTGAAGGACCTCGGCGGCGTGGTCGCCGGTGCGTTCGAGCACCCCGAGCGCGTCGGGAATGGCGCCTACCTGTCCTCCGCGGTGGCGGCGATGAGCTTTGGCGACATGGTCACGGTGCTCAACGCACAGGGCCACGACCTCGGCTACCAGGAGGTCCCCGCCGAGATGTTCGCGACGTTCTTCCCGGGCGCGGAGGAGATGGCCCAGATGACCGGCTACTGGCAGGAGTCCACCTACCTTGGACCCGACGCCGACCGGAAGATCGCGCTGGGCCACGAGGTGACCACCGCCCCGATCCGCGACTTCGCGACGTGGGCAGGCGAGGAGCTGCCGGCCGCCCGGAGCTGATCGCTCGCGACCAGGCGTCGGGCCCGCTCAACCCCAGCGGGTCCGACGCAGCGTGCGAGAGTCACAGTCGCCGGCAAGCCGCGGCGCTCGCGGTCCGGCCGGCGTCACCTGGAGACTGGTCGGGGCGCTCGGGTTCCGGCAGCCGCGGGCCGAGGATCCACACGAGCTGCGCCGTCGTAGCCGCCCCGACCTTGGACCGCGCGTTCGCCAGGTGGTGCTTGACCGTCGAGTGCGACAGGCCGAGGTGGTGGGCGGCCGCCTTCTCCGACCCGGCCCCCAGGACCGCGGCGACCAACCCGCCCTCACGGTCCGTGGCGCGGCGCGACCGTCGCGTCATGCGCTCCGCAGCCACTCGCAGGGCTCGGGCGGCTCGGCGAGCCGCATCGCGATCGAATGGTCGGTCGTCGCGGGGCTATGCCTTGAAGCCGGTCGTGATGTACCCGGCGATGAACCCCCTGCGCAGCCGTCCAACCGACACGCGGCTGAAGCCGATCTCCTCCATCATCTGGCGGCGGTCGTCGGCCACCACGGCTCGTCCGCCGGGCCGTAGCACCCGGTACATCTCCTCCAGCGCCGGCCGCGCCACGTCCTCAAAGCAGTCCACGCAGTTGCTCGTGACCGCGGTGAAGGCTTCACTGGGCCACGGCAGGGCCGTCACATCGCCCACGACGAACTCCGCGGTTCCTTCGGCAACTCGCTCGCGGTTCTCGCGCAGGGCCACGGCGATTTCGACCTCGGAGTGATCCAGCCCGGCGATCCTGCGCACGTGGGATGCACGCGTCCGCAGGAACGCGCCAGTGCCACAAGCGACATCGAGGACCTCGTCGTCGGCTTGGAGATCCAGGATCTCGGCGAAGACAGCGTAGAGCCACCCAAACATCCGCGGATACACCCACGTGATGACCCGGCCGGCCACACCGCTCGGCCACTTGCCCTGGGCCTCCAGCCGCCGCCAGGCGCCGGACGCTCGCAACGCGACGCTCCCGGCCGCGACGATGGCGATGAGCACGATGCCTCCCCGCAGGAAGCCGCGCATCTCTGACACCTCCTGGGACGCCTCGGCGGGCGCGCGGTGCGGCATCTTGGACATGGCAGCATCCGCGCTCCCCGCGGCGGATGTCATGCACCGTACACCGCGCCCGTCAGGGGCGCCCAGAGGCCCATGGCCCGCAAGGCCGCTGCGCCCGAGGCCGTCGGGCCCTGGACCCCGATCGCCCGATCCTCGATCGACGGTCGGCCGGTGCACGCTGACCCAGTAGACTCACGACCTCATCGAGCCGTCCGCTATTCGTCCGTCTGAGCGTCCGCAACCCGTACATGAAGGCCGACATCGAGCGGACGAGGACGCTGCTCTATGCCGCGTGAGCCGAAGGCGTACCTGCACGACATGCGCCAGACCGCCGCGCTGATCGCGGAGTTCACCGAGCGGCTGGACTTCGACGCATACGCGGCTGACGCGAAGGTGCGGTCCGCGGTGGAACGCCAGTTCGAGATCATCGGCGAGGCGCGCGGCCAGTTGGCGCGCCTGGACCCCGAGGCCGCCGGCCGGATCAGCGAACACGCGAGGATCATCGCGTTCCGCAACATCCTGATCCACGGCTACGCGGGTGTCGACGATCGCCTGGTGTGGGACATGGTCGCCACCCGAGTCCCAGCCCTGCGCCGCGAGGTGGAGGAGCTCCTGGGCGCGGGCTGACGAGCGACGCGCCGAACGCCCAGCGGGCGAGGACGAGCGAAGGGCGGTTCCACCACCGTCGCCGCCCGAGCCGGTGCACCGGGGAACAGACTCGCAACCAGGGCAAGGAGAGTCGCCAGCAGCGAGACGTTCCGGCGCATGCACTCATCCTCCGGGAGCGGTGCGGGCCGGGTTCGCCATTGGCTCTGCGCGGTCACAGCGACCAGGTTTGGGCCGCGCTTCTTCGCCTCCCGCTGCTGGTCATGTTCGCGACCCGCCCCGACCGGCAAGGGTCCTTGGGCCTGAAGCAACTCCTCGGTGCGCAGAAGCACCGCAGCCCTTCGACCGTCGGCGGCAAGGAGAGCCGCACCTGGCTGAGCCGGCGCCTCCGCCAGGCGTCAATCGAGGGAGTCAAGGCGAACTCATGGCGACGACTCGGGCGTGGGAGCGCCTGCTCCTTGTTGCCGAGAAAGCGTCTGCCGGAGGTTCCGCTGCCATCGGGCTAGGGGTGGCCACGGGCGTCGGGGTGGGCGCCTCGGTCGTGGGGGTCGGGCTCACCCTGGCCAGCGACGGCGGCCGAGGGGATGGGCTGGGGGCGGGCTTGCGGCGAGGCGGTCGGCGCCGCACCCGCGCTGCACGCCGCGCGGATCATGCCGAGGATCGCGACCACGGTCGCCTGCCTGGTGAACATCTCCGAGTCTCCCGTATTGACCCGGAAGCACCGAGGGGACGCGTGAGCGTGACGGCCTGTCGCAGGCTACTCCGTCACCGCCCATCGCGGATCAGCCGCACGCAGCGGGCCAGCTCGTCGGAGTATGCCCGGATGCCATCTGCCTCTAGACACCTGGTGCAGCGCAACGCATCGTGCCGCGCCATACGGGAGGCTGCGACGCGCGGTCCATCCCGCGGCCCCCGGGACGGCGTCGAGCCACACGGGGTCCGTCCACCGAAGCGACGGAAGGGTGCGCGATATGGACCCGACCAGGTCGACCATCGACTGGCCCACGGCCGGATCCGAGCCACAGGGGACGTGGCAGTCGCCCGGCTACCGGTCCGGTACGACGCGCAGCCGGGTGGCGATCGTCGGCGTCGCGCTCACCTCGCTCGGCTATGCCGCGCAGTCGGGCATCTTGCTCGCCGGCTTCGGGGTCCTCCGGGCCGCGGCCGACGGCACGCTCACGGACACACAGGCCACCGCCTACGACGACCTGAGCATGCAGGTCGGGATGATTACCCTCGTCGTGTACGTCGCGTCCGTCGTGGCGTTCCTGGCATGGTTCTCGCGGATGGTGGAGAACGTCCCGCCGCTCACCGGCTGGGTCCCCCGGAGGACGCCGCGGGCCGCGATCGGCTGGTGGTTCGTGCCGATCGCCAACTGGTGGGTCCCGTTCACGATCGCGCGCGAAGCCCTCCGCCGCCTGGACCCCGGTCGCCGGTCATGGGCTGCGCGCGTGGTGCCGGCCTGGTGGATGCTGATGATCGTCGGCGATACGGTCTCACGGGTGAGCGGGCAGCTCACTCAGCGAATGGAGACGCTCGACGAGATCCGCGCGGTCTTCGCCGTGTCGCTCGTCGCGACGGTCATGCTCACCGTGGCCGGCTGCTGCCTGGTCGTCATGATCTGGGGCACCGACGAGATCGGCCGGCGGCGCGCAGCGGCGCTCGGGATCGGGGAGAGCGGGAGTCCGGAGTGGCCGGAGATCGCCTATGCGCTGGCGGGCCAGGCGGCCAAGACCGCCCCCACGACGCCCGGGTTGGAGTCCGCGGCCGCGATGCCCGGCATGGCGGCTGTCGACGGTCCGGCAGAGCCTCCGCCACCCCCAGCCTGACCGTGCCCACCCGCGGGACGCCCTAGGGCTCTCCTCCGGCACCCGCCCCTCGCGGATCGCCCGCGGGCACCGTGCCAGCTCGCGTGGAACCGCTCGTTGTGGGACGGCGGCCCCAGGTACCAGCCGGGCGGCGACTCGTCGAGGAGGTCGGCCAAGGCGGCCTCGATGTCGGGTGGGCAATGGGGGATCGCAAGGCTGGCGCTCTTGTGCGGCGGTCGCAGGACGGGCGCATGAAGCACCGTACGTTCTTCTACTGGCCGACCCGGATCGTGCTCGTGGTCGGCATCGTCGCCACGGCTGAGGTCGTGCTCCTCGCGGGGGCCGTCCTCGACCTTGGCCCGCTCGCCCAGCCGTGCTTCGGGTGCGAGCAGCCGCACGTGCTCGGCCAGCCCGCCGACGTCATTCAAGCGGCGGTAGAGGTCGGGCTCGCCGTCGTCGGCTTGGTCTGGATGATTCGCATCTTCCGCGGCCTCCGGGAAGGCGGGCCGCCGCTCTGGCGCTACCCGGGACCGCTGAACCCCGGCTCCGCCGCCCGCCGGCTCGATCCAGTCTCGCCCGGCCAGCTCGCGGAAGGGCGACCGAGGGCCGTTTGCCTCTAGCACCCGACACCCGTCCGGGTCGATCCTTCCCGGGATTGCGGGAGGCTCTGACGCGCGGCCCACACCCCGGCCGCCGGGACCGCGCCGAGCCACTGGCGAGACCGACCGGACGCAGGGCCGCTGGCCGTGTGCAACGGTCGCGGCCGTTGCGTGTCTCCTCGGATGGCAGCACGAGAGGGCGAGTGAGATGAGCGGGCAGGAGCCGGACGGTGGGTCGGTGCAGGGGAGTGAGGCACCTTCCGACCGCCGGCCGGGATCGCTGCGTCTCCTGGTCTCCCTCGCGAGCCTCATCGCCGGTGCCCTCGGCCTGGTCGCGACCTTCCTGACGCTCATCTGGTTCAACGGCGGGCTGCTCGAGGCGAGTGGCTGGTGGTCGTTGCTCTGGCTCGTCGCCGCGGGGGCGATCGCGGCCGCGATCGACCGGCACCTGAGGTCCTACTTCCTTGCCGTCGGGGGCGCCCTCGTCACGGTGCTCGCCTACATTGTCTGGTACTTCCAGTTCCATGAACCCACGGGCTTCGACTTCCTGTGGCCCGTCATCCCGCTCCTCGTCCTGATCGTGGCGGTGCCGGCCGTCCTACTCGGCTGGCTGCCGGTCCACCTGGCGCTCAAGGCACGAGCCCGGGGAAGCCGGCGGGCGTGGGTGCCGCTAGCCGGCGGCCTTGCCGTCCTGATGGCTGCCGCCACCGCCTCTGCAGCGTTGACGGCGCCCGAGTCGGCCGGGCAGAGCGAGCCCATCGGGGCTCCTGCCCCGTTCTCGGCCACGGTCACCGTCACCGTGGGAACGAAGACCGTCACGTACCCGGATGGGGACTGTTCGCCCATGCACGGCATGACGTTGAGGGCGGGCGACCACCTCGCGAACGGGGTGGGCCTGAGCATCCCGTCCGACGGGGGCGGCAAGGTCGTCGTGTACGGGGCGATCAGGGGTGTCGCGTGGGAGATCACGGAGAACCCGCAGTGGACGTTCAACGGCGATGGGTCGTCGGGCACCTTCTCCGGCAAGGACGCCATCAGCGGGGCCGACGTCATGGGGATCTTCGCCTGCAAGTGAGGGCTGCATCTAGGCGATCCGAGCAGCGCCGGAGCCCCGCCGACGATCCGCACCGACAGTTGGATAGTGTCGGGCCGAACCCTCTCGCCCCGACCACTCCCTGCCGCATCGTGATCGGAAGGTCGGTGGTCGCGGGGCTATTCCTCTCGCCCCGACCACTCCCTCATCGCTCCTCGTCGGCATGCGCCCGATCGAACCGCCCGCGCATTCAGTGGTTCAAGGTCTTGAATCAGGTCAGGCTGCCGGGCGGCTTCACATCGACAGACGGCGTCCACGGCCCGTCCACGAGCAGCGCCTCGTCATCGCCGGGCCAGGGCGGCATCGCGGTGCAGGTGAAGACGAGGGGCACGTCTCCGGTGCACCGGTACTGGAACGCCGTGCCGAGGGGGACGTCCACGCACACGCCGGGGATGAGCGGGGTGATGCTCTCGCGGCCGTCGTCCGCCCTGCGCCAGATCTCTCCCTCGCCGGCGAGCACGAACCAGTACTCGTCGACGGTCCGGAAGCGGCAGGCGCGGCCCACCATCCCCGGCGGCACGGTCGAGTGGATCATGTTGCCGTGCGGCCCGTCCACGAGGAAGCGGATGTAGGCCCCCAGGGGCGAACGGCCCCGCTCCGCCGTTTCGACTGTGGTGGTCTTCACTCCGCTCCTCCCAGGGGTCCGCAATCGTGGCTCCGGGCATGGTGACACGGGCCTCCGACAGGCCAAGGCGGTGGGCGGCCGCCTTCTCCGAGCCGGCTGCAGCAATAGCCCTCGGTGGCCCTGTCGCGTCCACGGTGGGCGGGAGTGACCGATGACTCTTGAACCGCATCGCAGGGCTGTGGTGGCATATGGCTGGAGCGGTGAGCGAGGACGGGTGCCCCCGCGAGCGTCGGCTGCCTGATCGGGTCGATCGGCTACCTGGGTCTCCGATGGCCACGTGCCGATCCCACGACTCGACAGGTGGGTCGCGCGGATCGTCTGTCTGACCACATGGAGGGCAGGACCGTGGACGTGAAGATGCGCCCGGCGCAGCCCAGCGACGTGGACGATGCGGTCCCCTTGATCTACTGCTCCGATGAGCATGCATACGACTACGCCTTCGCTACGGGGCGCCATCCGGCGACCGACTTCATCAGGGACCTCTTCCTCGGCCAGACGACGACCGAGAGCTATCGGGGGTTCGAGGTCGCGCTCGTCGACGGACGGCTCGTCGGCGTGGGTTCATTCCTCGCGGGAGGCGAGTTCGGCAACCTCAACACCGTCAGGCTTCTCTGGCGGATCCTCAGGTTCTATGGCCTGCGGGAATGTTGGAGCGTCTTCGCACGCGGGCTGCGGATCCAGCCACTGATGGCACCGCCGGAGAAGGACGCCTTGTTCATCCAGAAGGTGGGGGTCAGCCCCGAGCTTCGAGGCAAGGGCGTCGGGACGGCCCTGCTGAACGAGCAGATCCGGCGGGCGCGAGATCGCGGCTTCAGGCGGTGTGTCCTCGACGTGGCGGCGACGAACCCGGGAGCCCAGCGACTCTACGAGCGCATGGGCTTCCGCGTTGTCGGCGAGAAGCGGCTCGAGGCGAGGGATGCCGCCGATGTACCCGCCCAGCGAAGGATGGAACTGGTGCTGTGACGGCACCCCCGGCACGCCACCCAGGCCGGTCTGGGGATCGGCACATTCACAGGTGATGACTGCTACCCGATCCCGGCAGCGGCGCGTCGCGCTCACATCAACCTCAAGGCCGGTCGTCGGACCAGGCGCCTCACGAGCCGACGATCAGCGACTCCACCGCGCGGCGAGCGCGGGCCGGGCCGGGATCCGCGCGGAGCTGCGTCCCCAGGGCAGCGGCGGCGTCCGCGGACGGGCCGTCCAGCAGCGCCAGGACCCCTTCGCGAATCTCGGCGGCCGTGACGGCGTTGGGATCGGCCGTCCGGCCCAGGCCCGTCCGCTCCAGGTCTGCCGCGACCGCGAACTGGTCGGTCGAGAATGGCAGGACGAAGAGCGGTACGCCGTGCGCCAACGCCTCGGTCACTCCGTTGTTGCCGGCGTGGGTGACCGCGACCGCGGCGTGCGCGACCAGCGCCACCTGGGGCAGGAACGGCCGCACGAGCCAGTCGTCGGGGAGGGAGCCCAGCGTCGTCGCGTCCGCGGAACCCGTGGCGAAGGCGACCCGCAGATCCGTTTCCCGGAGCGCGGCCGCCACGCGGGCCAGCACGTCGGCCCGGGCCGACAGGAAGCTGCCGAACGAGACGACGACGAGCGGGCGATCGCTGTCTGCCAGCCATGCCGCGGCCGCCGGGTCGAGCCCCTCGTCGCGCACCGATGAGCCCAGGAACTCGTGGCGCCTTGGCAGGCCGGCCCGGCCGGGGTCGTGAAGCGCGGCCGGGTAGTTGTAGAGGACGAGGTCGCCGTGGGCTCGGAACGCGTCGTCGACCCCGGCGCCCGCCGGGCCGAGCTCCCGCGCGGCGCGGTTCCAGTCGCCCGTGAAGCGGAGGGCGACCTCGTCGGCGAGCCGCCCGAGGTCGGCGAGCTGGGCCGGGTCGGGGTGGAAGGCCGTCGGCCAGGTTGGGGGAACGCCGTAGCGCTCGCCGGCCACGGGGAGGGCGGTCGGGTGCCCCAGCACGACGTCGGCGTAGGGGAGCCCGGCGGCGCGCAGGCCCAGGGTGGCCCCGAACGCGAGGTGGTCGACGAGGATCGCGTCGGGCGCGACGGCTCGCGCGACCTCGATCGTCGCCCGCGCCGTCTCCACCGGCCGCCACAGGAGATCGTTGCGACGCAGCTCGGCCTGGAGGCGGAGCGTGGCAATCATCCCGGCGCGCGTCGCCGCGAAGAACGCCCGGAGATTCTCGTCCTCGCCCTGCGGCTGGTCGTCGGCCCGCGCCACGCCGGCGTTCGAGCCGCGGCCAAGGACGAGTGGGACCCGCTCGAACCCGGCGCTCTCGACGAGCGGTGCGACCGCGGGGCCGGTGGCCACCACGACCCGCTCCCCCGCCGCCGCCCACGGGCTCGCGAGCGCGAGGAGCGGAAAGAGGTGCGAGGCGTAGTCGGGGCTGACGACGAGCAGGGTCACGCCCGCACCGGGGGCGTCGCCGAGGCGGCCCGCGCCGTCTCATAGACTGGCGCCAGCGCGTCCGACATCGCGCCGATCGTGAACCGCTCCTCGACGAGGTGCTGCGCCCGCTCGGGCCGGCCGGGGAGCCCAGCGACATCGAGCGCGCCGTGGATGCCGGCGCCGAGGGCCGCCCGGTCCATGGTGTCGACGAGGAGCCCGGTGACACCGTCCTCGACGTAGGAGGCCGGGCCGCCGATCAGCGGGGCGACGACCGGCAGCCCAGCCGCCAGGGCCTCCACGATCGCCAGCCCGAACTCCTCCTTGCGGCTGCCGCAGACGTACGCGCCGCCGGGTGCGATCCACCGGCCGAGGCCCGCCTCGGCCGCGGCCAGGATCCGCAGCACGTCATCGTGCGGACGGTGTCCGAGCAGGACCAGCGCCTCCGCGAGCTCCGGATGGCCGACGAAGGCGGCTTCGATCCGCTCGATCTCCGCTCGCTCCTCCGGCGTCGGATCGTCGAGGTTCCCGCCGACGATCACGAGGTTCGCCCGACGGCGGAGCCCAGGGTCGGCCGCGAAGGCCTCGGCGATACGGGCCATCCCCTTGATCTCGGCGAGACGGCCGACGCTGACGACGAGCACCAGGCCTGCGCGGTGCGGCCCGAGGGCCCGGATGCTTCCCGCAAGGTCGTGGACGGCGACCGGCTCCGCCGGGGAGGTGCTGGCCCGAACGCGGGCCACCTCGGCCCTGGCGGCGCGAACGGGTGCGAGGTCGATCCCCTCGGGGATCACGTGGTAACGCCCGGGGTCGGCGGTGATGTCGATCCCCAGGAGTGTGCGAAGGCGGGCTGCCAGCTCCTGCCGCGGGAACAGCGCGATCTGCTGTGCGGAGTCGGCCAGGTGGCGGACCAGGCGGGCGCGGAACCAGAGAGCAGCGCGGGCGTCGGCCTCCCCGAACGTCGCGCGGTCCAGCTCGCCCGCGCGCTCCATCTCCGCGATGACGGCGTTGGGGTCGGGGGCGAGGGAGAAGACGTAGGGGAGCCTCTCCCGGCGGGCGATCCGCGACGCGGCGAGGCTCCCGACGTCCGCCATTCGGAGATGGAGGACCGTGGGCCGACGGAGGCGGAAGACGCGCCGAAGGCCGCGCTCGGCGGCCAGGACGGCCGGCCACGCCCCCGCGAACGCAGTTCCCTCGTGGATCTCGAGGGGCGCGGCGACCACGGCGTGGCGTGTGTCGGCGGGACCGCCGCCGCCGGCGGCGCCCGCGGCGCCGAGGTCCGCATCCACGAGCGACGCGATCGCCTCGGCGACCGTGCCGCGGCCGATCGTCGTCACGGTGGCGATCCGCGGGTGCGCGGCGAGGGCGTCGCCAAGCTGAACCAGGAGCGTGGCGATCCCGCCCGTGTCGCCCTCGCCCGCGTGGGCGAGGAACCGGTCAAGGCGGCCGCCGAGGTGGATCTGGGCGATCCGCAGCTCGTCATCCGGGTCTGCCGCCACAGGAGCCGGCCGCATCTGGTGGTCGATGAGCGCGAGATGGGCCGCTCCGGAGGCCGGGCCGTCGCCGGCGGCGAGCGTGGCGAGCAGGGCCTTCACCCCAGCAACAGCCCCGGGGCGGTCGCCGAGCGCGGCGATCGCCGCCGTGCGCGCCTCGAGCGGCTCGTCGCGGTCGCGGGCAATCTCGAGGAGCCGTCCAGAACCACCGACGGCACCGAGCGTCTCGACCAGGCGCCCCCGGGGTGCCGGAGTGGATGTCGCCGCCAGTCGATCGACGAGAGCCCGGACGATCGGATCGGGGATCTCGGTCGCCCACCGGGAGAGGGTCCGCTGGGCGAGCATCCCGCCGACCCGGCCGCCCTCGACGAGGCCCACAAGGGGGACGACGAGCGCCTCCGCCGGCCGGCGGTCCGCCAGCGACCACGCGACGTGGGACGCCAGCCAGCCGTCGGACGCCAGGAGCTCCTCGAGCCGCGGGTCATGCGCCTGACCGGGAAGGCGAGCGAGCGCCTGTGCGGCCGCGATGGCCGTGGGTGCGTCCGCCTGATCGTGCGTTGCCTCCACCAGCGCCCTCGAGACACGGTCGTCCCGACTGGCCGCCGGGCCCACGGCGGCGAGCGAGGCCGCCCTGTCCGCGAGCTCGTCGGCGAGCAGGATGACGTCGAGGATGGACGGAGCTCGGCGGATCCGTTCGAGGATGTCGTCCACGATCCTCCGGTCGGGTGGGCACGGCGCACGGTAGGCGGACGGAGACACTGCGCCGGCAGGCACGAGCGTCACCCGCGTTGGGCCATCCTAGGCGGTCGAGGCCTGGCGGGGAGCGTGGCGGGCGGCAGGTCCGGATGCGCCGTTCGGCAGGTGTCCAGCGCGAACCCATCCCGATGCGTCAGCCGGTGACGTGCACCTGGTCGGGCCGAGGCGGGGGTTCGAGGGTCATGCCGGCCCGCAAGGTAGCGTGACCGGGATCGAGCCCATCCTCTTGTGCGCAGACTTGCGCAACCACGCAAGTACGACCTACCCTTGGGCAGAGACCCGGCGCAGCAGGCCATCCCGCACGGGCGACGGCGCCGGAATCTGAGGTCGACGCGGAGATGGCCGACCGGAGCCGCGCCCAGGTCAACCATCCACCCCTGAACGGAGCCGCCATGCACCACCACCCCGCCTGCGCCGTCGCCCTCGTTCGCGCCGCCCGCCTGCATGTCGTCAACGCCGCCGCCAGCCTCGAAACCGGGATCTCCCGGCTGTGAGGACGCCGCCGACATGCGCCTCGGCGTGCCGGTCGTGGACGCCCGCATGACCCGCTACCGCGTCCTCGCCTGGCGGGACATCCCGACCCAGGTGGAGGCGACCGACTCCACCGGCGCCGTGGTCAAGCGCCCGATGCCGCGCTGGTTCATGCAGGAGATCAGCCGGATCACCATGCGCGAGGGCCTCGCGGGCACCGACGACTACCTCGAGGAATTCGAGTGGTCGGCCGACACCGAGCGCGATGGCACCGCCGACGAGGTGGTGACCGCCGTCGCGGCAGAGCTGTGCGCGCGGTTCGGGCGGACAGCCGAGGGCCAGCGCATCGCCCGCACCGAGAAGCCGGACGGCGCTGCCGCCAAGACCCGGCAGGAGATCTGGGACGAGCGTCACGCAGCTCGCGAGCCCATCGAGTCCCGCGAGCCCGACCCGACGCTGGCGGAGGTCGCCGGCGGGCTGGCGCCGGGCCGTGCGCTCGACCTCGCCGCGGGCGACGGGCGCAACAGCATCTGGCTGGCGGCCCACGGGTGGGACGTCACCGCGGTCGACTTCTCGGGCGTCGCGATCGAGCGCGCCACCGCAGCGGCCAAGGCCGCCAACGTCGCCGTGCGCTGCGTCCACGCCGACCTGCTCGAGTGGCGGGGCGAGCCGCGGTCCTTCGACCTGGTTGCCCTGATGTTCCTGCACCTGCCGCCCGCCGAGCGAGGTGCGGTCTATGCCCATGCCGCCGAGGCGGTTGCGCCCGGAGGGCGTCTGCTCGTGGTCGGCCACGACCGCACCAACCTCACCGGCGGCGCCGGCGGCCCACAGGACCCCGACGTCCTGTTCACCGCGGCCGAGATCGTCGACGCTCTGGCAGACTTCGACGTCGAACGGGCTGATACGGTTGCGAGGGACCTCGGCGACGGCCGCCGGGCGCTGGACGCCGTCGTCGTGGCCCGGCGGCCCACCGGGCCGGAGGCGCTCGCATGAACCACCGCAGCACCACCGCACGCAAGATCGACGGTCGGCATCGCGCTCGGCCAGTCGCCCTCGAGCGACGCTGAGACGACCCGCACCCAGCACTGGACCCGGAGGTCTCCTTGTTCTCGTTTCTCGGCCGGATCTTCGCCGGCACCCCCTCCATCGACATCGTGGAGCTGGACGCGCTCATCGCCAGCGGTGCCGTACGCGTGCTCGACGTCCGAGAGGACCACGAGTTCAGGGCGGGACACGTGCCAGGCGCGATCCACGTTCCGATGAAGCGGCTCCCGGATCGCGTCGCGAAGCTCAAGAAGGACAAGTCGTACGCGGTCATCTGCGCCTCCGGAAGCCGGAGCGCGAGGGCGACGCGCTACCTCCTCGACAACGGGTTCGAGGGGGCGGTCAGCGTCCGCGGCGGCACCGGCGCCTGGGCGCGCAGCGGACGGCCGATCACCCGGTAGGGGGCCGCGGCGCGCGGTTATGCCCATCCGTGCCGCCCGCCCTCCTCGCTGATCAGCGGGGTGAGCCACTGGTCCCCGCACCCAGCCAGTACGCCGCCCGTGCCGCGTTCACACACCCCGTCCGTCGGTAGAGCCCCGAGAGGTGCTGGCGCACCGTCGTCTCGCTGATACCGAGCTCGTAGGCCGCGGCCGCGACCGAGCCTGCCCGGATGTACGCCCGCAGGACGTCGAGCTGGCGCCGGGTCGGCTGCTGCTCGGCCATCATCACGGGAGGCGTGGGGGTCCTCGCGGCCGTCCAAGTCCTCGGCTTGCGGCAGCAGCCAGGCGTGACCACCGGGGCGGCATGAAGTGATCGGGCCGGCCCGCTCCTTGGGGATGCGTCACCATCGGGTGCCACGAAGGACCCGAGTCAGCTGCGACTCTGGGTCGTGATCGCCGTGACCGCGGTCACGGCCGTCATGGTCACCTTGGCCACGAGCGGTACGCTGCGTCGTCCCGAATGGGATGCGGGCAACTGATGTCCGTGGCTTGCGAGGTGCGCGTGGTGGTCCGATGAGCCCGTCAATCGAGGATTGCAGCACCACCCTGTCCGATGGTCGCTCGCTCACATGGGCGGAGTACGGCCCGCCCGATGGCACGCCGGTCCTCTTCTTCCACGGCGGCAATGACTCGCGTCTCGCCGGGCGCCTGCTGGCGGATGCCGCCGAGCGAGCTGCGGTGAGGCTTGTCTGTCCCGACCGCCCCGGGTTCGGAGGCTCTGCGTTCCAGCCCGGGCGGCGATTGGTCGACTGGCCATCCGATGTCACCGCCCTTGCCGACCACCTGGGACTGCGGGAGTTCCCGATCCTCGGCCACTCTGGTGGCGGACCGCATGCGCTCGCGTGTGCTCATGCGATGGGCAGCAGGATCCGCGCGGTGGCTACCGTCTCATCAGTTGCGCCGCCGCCCGCGCCCAATCGCGGCATGCATCCGATGTTCCGGATCGTGAACGTCCTGATGAAGTCCTCGAGGCTCTACCGGCCGATGGCCCGCAGTCAGCTGAGCCAGATGCGCGGATCGCCCGATCGCTGGCTGCAGGTGTGGGGCAGGATGCAGCCAGCCGACGGAGCCCTGTTCGGGCGCAGGCCGGAGGCAGCAGGCGAGATCGTCGCCGAGATGACCGAGGGAGCTCGACAGGGAATCGACGGCATCGTTCTTGAGGCACGCCTCTACCACCGAGACTGGGGCTTTCCGCTGACCGAGGTCGCTGTTCCTGTCCACGTTTGGCATGGGCGTCAGGATCGTCAAGCGGCCGTGGCCTGGGCGCAGCATCTTGCCGAGACCATCCCTGGTGCGACCCTCACGATCGTCGACGACGGCGGACACTTCTCCACCTTGATCGACAACGCGGATGAGGTCCTCGAAGGGCTGACCACGACGCGGCTCGCGGAGCGAGATGGGCACGATGGCGTGGTGGACGTCCGCTAGGGCGTCACTTCAGTTGACCACACGGGAGCGGGGCGATGCGCTGGGTCGGGGCCTGAAGGTCACCAGACATCTTGCCGCGCCTGAACATCATTCCCGGCCGCGGCGGTCGCGGCTGGGCATCGTTCGCGATGTTGGGCCGGGCGGTGTGGGCACTCAGCTCGCTCGTGCTGGGCCTCACCTATGGCTTGGCGCCCAATCAGCCCCTCCCGCCGATGATCTCAGGTCCCGTCGCTGCCGTGATCGCCGCCTTCGCGCTGTTCATCGACCTCGGACGCGTCTTCAGGCCCGCCGAGCGCGCCCAAGCGTAGGAGCGGCCCGTCGTAGGACTCGAGGCTCGGCACTACGAGCCACCGGAGCCGAGGGGCTCCTGTGGGGCTGCTGGCGAGCATGCTCTGGGGCCCGGCCGACGAGCGCAGCAAGAGCGGAGCCGAAGAGGAGCGCGAGGGCCGCTCCGAAGCCAGCCGTCAGCAGCGCGATGTCAGGGTCGCCAAGGCCTCGCCCTGCGGCATAGCCGAGCGCAGGCCCCAGGACCAGACCGAGCGCGACGTACCCACGCCCTCGCCGCTGCGTCATCGAGCCTCCGGATCTGTTCACCGGCCGGTGCTTGCGGATCGTGAGGCGGAGCGACGCGAGCGTCGAGGAGCCCCAGAGCCTGACGACCACAACGGCTGCGACCCCGAGCACGACGCTCGCGACCAAGGGGTCGTAGTGGGAGCCGTACACCGGGAACAGCGTCATCGTCGCGACGTTCAGGAGCGCGTGAAGCCCGATCGCCGCAAACAGGCTGCCGCCCGAGGCGACGTAGATCCAGACGATGAGGATCCTCACGATTATCTGGTTCGTGCCCTGGAGAACGACCCACGCCCATGAGTGCCCGGCCGGCATCTCGAGCATCGCGATCACGTGCCACAGCGCCCAGGCGACGCCGAGCACGAGTGCCGTCGCCAACGCGCTTCGAGAGGTCAACAGCCGGTCGGTTGCGTAGCCGGTCCAGCCGATTTCCTCGAGGGTTGCGGCGACCCAGAAGAGCGCGAGGTCTGCGATGAGGACGAGCGGGTCGACCTCGAACCCCGGCACCTCGCGTCCCATGAGATGAAGCAGGCCAACCTCGACGAGGATGGCCGCGGGCATGAGCAGGAGCACCGGCAAGTACCAGCGCGCCCCACGCGGCAGGCGCGGGTCCACGGCGCGAGCGAGGAGCGCGCGGACTCCCCAGCGCCCGCCGGCGCGCCAGGTGAGGATGACCGCCGCGAGGAAAGGCGCGACGACCATGAGCGAGGCGACGGACAATGCGTCGGTGACCGTGGCGTCCGAGACCGCCCCCAGGACCCAGAACGGGAGCGACAGCAGGAACACGAGCCCGAAGAAGACCCCAGCCTCGGAACGAGAGAGCGTCCGGTCCATCGTCAGGTCCTTGCGTGCGAGCGCCCGACCGGCCTCGGACTCGGAGCGGACGGGCGGAAGATGGCGTCGATGACGGCGTGCGCCTGGCGGCGGGCGTCATCGACCGAGAATGCGTCGCCCCGCTCGGCGCGCTGGAGGAACAGCCCATCGAGCATCGAGGTGATCCCGAGGGCGAGCCCGTCGGCGTCGAGGTCACGGGCCAGTTCACCGCGGGAGATCGCGCCGCCGATGACCGTCCGGGCGAGCGCACCGGCCTGCTCCCGGCGATGGAGCAGCATCGCTCGCAGGGCCTCGTTCTGGTCCGCGCTCGCCCAGGCGTGGAGCAGGAAGTTGGCACCTGCCCCGCGGAAGTCGCCCCCGCCGGCGGCCACGCTCGTCATGTAGTCGACCGCGAGCTCGATGGCCCGGGAGGTCTCGGGACTGTGGGCGATCGCTTCCGTGAGCGCACGCTCCTGATCCTCGACCAGCGAGCCGAAGGTCGCCAGGAACAGCTCCTCCTTGCTGCCGAAGTAGGTGTAGATCGCGCCCGACGAGAGCCCCGCCTCCTCGGCGATGGCGGTCATGCTCGCTCGTGCGAAGCCGCGTTGCTCGAAGACGCTGATGGCGGCCTCGAAGACCCGTCGGCGGACCGCAGCCTCCCGTTCCTTGCTGATCCGCGGCACGTCACGCCACCCTCTCGGCATGGACGAGATCGCGGAGCTCGATGCCCCATTGCCGGGCTCGGTCGAGCTCGCCGGGGATGAGGGTCACCTCCTCAGGCCGCGGGCGCGTGCTCGACGCTGCGGCGGTTCGGCGGACATAGAAACCTTCCGGCCGACCGAGGAGGTGCGCACCGGCGGCTCGCAACCGCTTGTCCGCGTGCTTTGCGGCCGAGCCCATGAGCAGACCTGGGCCGTGCAGGCGGCTGTCGAAGGCGGCCACGTCGAGGCCGTGGAGGCGGCCCTCGATCGCATCGAGGGTCTCGCCGAGGTCCGGCGACATCCCGCGGCTGATGGTCGGACCACCGACCACGAGAAGGTCGAGCTCCTGGACATCGAGCTCCCGGAGCAGCTCGCTCCGCGAGCAAGGATGCCCAACTCGGACAATCGAAGTCTTGGGACCGATCCCCTCGGCCACCGCCTCGGCGAGGCGGGCGGTGTTGCCGAACCAGGAGTCGACGAGGATCACGGCGGCCATCGCGGTCTCCAATAGCTAATACTGATTCGCTATTCAGTATATCGCCGATGTCAACCCGCCGCCTACCTCTATGACATGCGTCAGGCAGCCGCGCTGATCGCGGACCTCACCTCCAGCCTGCACTACGACGCGTACACCGTCGACGCGATGGTGCGAGCCGCGGTCGTGCGCCAGTTCGAGGTCATCGGAGAGGCGCTCGGCCAGCTGGCGAAGGTCGACCCTGCTCAGGCTCAGTCGCCGACTCCGTCGAGACCCGCCCAGAACGCCGCGGTGCGGCGCTCGCGACCCTCGGCGACCGTTCAGGCCCTCGGCCTCTAGACCCGTACGTTCCACGGCTGGCACCCTGTCGGTCATCAGCAGGGGGGCGACGACGCACGGCCCGCGCACTGGCTCCCGGGACCGCGCCGAGCCACTCGCGAGACCTACCCGCCGTGGAGGCGTCCCGAGGAGGATCGCGCCATGCGCCGCCGCACCAAGCTCGCCCTCGTCGCCGGAGGGGCCACGGCCGCCGTCGCCGGCGGTGCCATCGCCCGCTCTCGCCTCCGGGGACATGGACCTGCGATCCCGAAGCCGGTCACCGGCATCTTCCCAAACGGGATGGCCTACGTTCGATGGGGCATCGGCCCAAAGACGCTGCTGTTCATCCCGGGCGGCCCCGGCAACGCCGCTCCCGGCGGGATGTCGATGCGGATGTTCCCCCTGTTCCGCCCCCTGATCGAGGACGGGTACGACGCCTGGTACGTCGCCAGGAAACGAGACATGCCGAAGGGGCACACGATCGCCGACATGGCCGACGACTACGCCCGGCTGGTCGCCGACGAGTTCGGCGGCAAGGTCGACCTCGTCGTCGGCGTGTCCTACGGCGGCATGATCGGCTTCTACCTGGCCGCCCGCCACCCCGAGCGCTTCGGTCACATCGCCATCGCCGTCGCCGGGTACGAGGTGGGCGAGCAGGGCAAGACGCTCGACTACGACTTCGCCCGGCTGCTGAGCGAGGGCAGGAGTGGCGAGGCCGGCGCGCTGATGGTGCGGAGCATGGTGCCCGGACTACGGGTGCCGGGATTCGCGCGTGTCGCGGGCGCGGCCATGGGTCGGATCATGGCCGGGGATGCCCATCCGTCATTCGCGAGCGACGTCATGGTCGAGGCCGAGGCGGAGGTCGCGTGCGACGCGCGGGACATCCTTCCCGCCATCGCCGTACCGGTGCTGCTCGTGTGCGGCGACGGGGACCTCTACTTCCCGAAGGCGACCTACGAGGAGACCGCCCGGCTCATCCCCGACTGCACGCTCCGGATGTACGAGGGCGCCGGGCACGCCGGGGCGATCCGCGACGGGCGCTTTCCCCAGGATGTCCTCGAGTTCGTTCGGCAGCGGCCGGCGACGGCGCTCGAGACAGGCGGGGAGCGGCCGACGGTCCGAGGTGAGCTTGCCGGCACCGCCGCAGGCTGACCGTCGCGAAGCCGCGCTTAGGGCGGTGCGGCAGGCCATTCGCAGCGTGGGAGGTGCCGGGCATGCAGGACGTCGAGCTGTTCCTCTCGCTGGCGGAGATCTCAGGCGTGTTCGTCGGCTTCGGAGCCCTGATCGCCGTCCGGAGCGGCAGCGCAGCCGAGGCCGACGCGATCTCGTACATCCGCTGGGTGCTCGCTTCCGGCGTGTGGGTGATCGTTGCCGCCCTCGCGCCGATCATCGTGAGCCAGTACGGCATCAGCGGGCACGAGCTCTGGCTCGGCTGCAGCCTCGTCGCTCTGGCCCTCTACGTGGGGATGATGGTCCTGATCGGGAGGACTCCCGAGAACCGGGCCGATGTTGCCATCACCCGGGCCACGATCCCGATCTCGCGGATCGTGCTGGTGATGGGGCCGACCTTCTGGCTGCCCTCGGCGGCGCTCATGCTCGCGCTCGCGGTCGTGATCCTCGGCCTGGCCCCGGACCAGGATCGGGCGCTCTACCTCACTGCCACCGGGCTCTGCCTGCTCCAGGCCGCGCTCTCGCTGATCGTCATGGCCGTCATGCCATCGTTCGTGTCGCCCGCGCCCGATCGCACCGGGCAGGACGCAGCCGGAGGCTCCGGCGACTGACCGGGTCCTGGTCTGCCACCCGTGAGCCGGGCTCCAAGCCCGGCATGGCGAGTCGGCCTCGGCGCGTCCGCGGGAGGGCCGCGCAGTTGTTCAGACCGCAACCGGGATAGCACCGGGCCCTTGACGACCAGAAGCCACGTCGCCGCCTCGACCAGGCGCGCCGTCAGGACCGGCGTGATCTGCATCACGGCTCGACCTCTGCCGGCTCCAGGCGGAACACCGGGTGATCCGCCGGGTCGGGCAGCTTCCGAGCCGCCGCTCCGCTACGATCGCCGCCCGGCATCACCGAGGCTCGGCCGGACCGGGATCCCGACCGGAGAAGTGCCATGGCAGTCAAGGTCATCGTCGAGCTGAAGGCCAAGGCAGGCCGGCGAGACCCTCCAGGACACCCAACCTCGCCATAAGTTCCTGTACGCGGGTCTTCACGCGAGCCGAACCCAGGAGCGTCGGTCGCGTGCGCGCATCGTGATGCTATGATGCATCGATGACGAAGGTACGCACGACCCTGACGATCGATCGCGAGGTGCTGCGCGCGGTGAAGGTCCGTGCCGCCCGTCTCGGCAAGGGGGACAGCGACGTGATCGAGGAGGCGCTCCGGCGTGACCTCGGCCTCGACCTGCTCGACCGGCTGTGGGCGACGAACGACCTCGACGAGGACGAGGCGCTCGCGCTGGCTGTCGAGGCCCAGCACCGAACGCGCGGCTGACGGGCACCGTGCGCGCGGTGCTGGACGCGAATGTCCTGATCTCGGCGATCCTCTCGCCACGGGGCACGCCGGCTCGCCTGGTCGTGGCGTGGCAGGCCGGCGCGTTCGACCTGGTCGTCTCGCCGCTGCTCCTGGCGGAGATCCGACGAGCCCTCGCCTACCCAAAGCTCCAGCGGATCGTCCGACCCGCCGACGCCGACGCCTTCGTGGCCTGGCTCGGCGCCGCCGCGGAGCTGGCCGCAGACCCTGCCGGACCGCCACCCGTCCGCTCCGACGACCCCGGTGACGACTACCTCATCGCCCTGGCTGCCGCCGAGCGCGCGCTGCTGGTGTCCGGCGACATCCACGTCACGTCGCTCGCGCCGCGGGTGCCCGTGCGCACGCCGGCCGCGTTCCTCGCCGAGCTGGGCGCGTAGCCGGGCGCCTGGCCACCGTCGAGTTCGTCGAGCGCAACGGCCGTATGCTGCCAGTGCGATGCGCGTCGGGCCGGGATACGACTGGGGACAGCGATCAGCGCGGTGGGCGGGCATCACAAGCAGGGTCGTGGACATCGGTGGTACCCGCGTGCACTACCTGCGGGCCGGTGCCGAGGTCAACGCTCCAGTCCACCTGCTCATCCACCCGATGGGAACGGGCGCCTGGACGTGGATGGATGTGATCGGCCCGCTCTCGGCAACGGGGTTGGTGGTCGCGCCGGATCTGCCGGGGTCGGGCCGGACGCGCCCGCTGCGGCGCGGCCGAGCGGACGTCTTCGCCGACGCGCAGTTCATGGACGACTTCACGAAGGCGCTCGGGATCGAGCGCGTCGTCGTGCACGGGCATTCGATGGGCGGTCTCGTCGGCGGCGTGTTCGCCGGGCGGGTCCCCGATCGTGTCGAACGCCTCGTCCTCACGTCCGCGCCCCTGCCCGGCCTTCCTGACCCACCCCGCTTCCCCGCCGCCTGGCGCGTCGGGCTTCGCGCCGCGCGGCCGGTTGCCGATGTCCTTGCCGGCGCCGGTCTCCGCCTGAAGGCGGACGCGTGGCGTCGCTGGGCAGTGGATCGGGACCCTCGCCTCGGGGCGGAGGTGTCCCGGATCTCGCCCGAGCTGCTGTCGCTCGCGGCGGAGGAGATCGGGCGCCTCAGGCTCTCCTGGCGCGTCGAGGGATCCGTCGACGCCGCCATCGCGGTGCTCCGGGCGCTGACCGTGGATGAAGCCCGAACTCGCGAAGGGCTTGCCGTGAGCGGGGCCCCGACGCTGCTGCTCTGGGGTGCCGACGACCGGGTGATCCCGCAACGCCTCATCGATGAGGTCGAGGCGGCCCACCCCGAGTGGGACTCGCGCATGGTCGAGGGCGTCGGGCACCTGCTGCCCTGGGAAGCTCCCGGGCGATATGTCGAGCTGGCCGGATGACGGCCGACCGGCGTCATCCCCTTGCCGAACATGGACAGCGCGTCCTTCGGGCACAGCTTGACGTACGCCTCGTCGACGTCCGAGGCCAGGTCCCAGTTGACCCGCACCTTGTCGCCTGCGCCCCGAGGACGTGGAACGCGCCCTCGGGGAACGGGGGCTGCAGGCAGACGCCGCCCGCGCTCCTGCCGGCGCACTGCCTGGGGTCACAGGACAGCTCTGGCTTGGGATGGATGCTCTCCGGATGGATCGTTGCGGGAGCGAACGTGACCTTGGCCACTTGAACCCGATGTCACCGCCGTGGCTTCATACCCTCCAGGGCCGGAGGCGAAGAGACGCGATCCACACGCTTGCCAACGGGAGCGTGCCGAGCCACTGGCGGATCCGGCCCGCGGGCGCATCCCGGGGAGGACAGAAGCTGCTCCGCCCGATCGTCGCCATTGGTGCCGCCGCGGCCTGTGCCGGGCTGCTCGTGTTTCGGGGCCGTGCGCTCGTCGACCGGCTCACGGAGATGGCGATCTCGAGGCCCACCGGACCTATCGGCCGGATGCTCTACCGAGATGCCACCTCGATGCATGGCGAGGGCTGGCGCATCTGCCACGAGAGACTCGAGCTGAAGCCGGCGGACCGCTTGCTCGACGTGGGCTGCGGCGGCGGGACGTTCCTGGCGCAGGCACTCGAGACGGTCGAGCGGGCTGCCGGTCTCGACCACAGCCCAGACATGGTCGTGTTGGCGAGGGAGAACAATCCACGAGCCGTGGCCGAGGGCCGCCTCGAGGTCCGTCTCGGTGATGCCGCCGCGCTTCCCTGGGAGGACGCCACCTTCGACGCCGCGTCCAATCTCGCGGCGCTCTTCTCTGCCGCGGACCCGGCGGCGGTTCTGCGCGAGGCCGCCCGGGTCCTCAAGCCGGGCGGTCGTTTCGTGGTCGTGACCATGCCCAAGCCCAGGCGCGAGGACGTCGGCACTCGTGTCATGCGCTGGTTCCTGCCCGAGGCGAGGCTCTACAGCGATGAAGAGCTCGCGCAGCTGCTCCGGAATGCCGGCTTCGATAGGGTCGAGGTCAGCTCGCGTGGCAATGATGCGCAGGTCGGCTACGGGACCAGGGGCTGAGCGCGAGGTCCGGCTGCTCAAGTCTGGAGGGCGGGCGCCAAGCACCGTCAAGGGAGGCGCCTACGCACGGCCCACACGTTGGCCGCCGGGACCGTGCCGAGCCACCGGAGAGGCCGGCCCGCACGAGTCAAGGGATAGGCAGATGATGCACTTCCGTGAAGACATCCGCGTCGAGGCACCCGTCGAGCATGTCTGGGCGTGCTTCTCAGACACATCGCGCTGGGAAGAGTGGATGCCCGCGACGTTCTCGGAGTTCAGCGGCCCGGTGGACGAGGTCGGGACGACGTTTGTCCAGACCGTGCGGGTCATGGGCTTCGAGCAGAAGCTCACGGGCACGGTCCTGGAGTTCGAGCCGCTGCGGCTCTACCACGAGCACGTCGAGCCCGGGCCGTTCGACAGTACCTTCCGGTGCGAACCCGACGGCGACGCGACCCGTTTCGTCTTCGAAACCGACTACGCGCTCCCGGCCCAGCTGCCGGGCTTCGTCAAGCGCGTCGTGAACTCGGGCTGGATCGAGCGGAACCACCGCAAGATGCTGGCCGACTTCAAGGCCCTCGCCGAGGCCCAGGTCCCGACACGAACCTAGGCGCGACTCGTCGAGCCCGTCCCACGGAGATCACCGCGACGCCTTCCCGACCCGTGCCATCCTAGGACGCGTGACTGAACCCCGGGCTGCCGCCGAGACGCGCATCGATCGCTGGCTGTGTGCGGTGCGCCTCGTGAAGACCCGCCCGGCTGCGACGCGTCTGTGCGAGGCCGGTCACGTCCTCGTGAACGGTCTGCCGGCGAAGCCGTCGACGAAGGTTCGCGCAGGCGATCGCGTCGAGGCCTTCATCGCCGATCGCGAGCGCGTCGTCGAGGTCGTGCGACCGATCGAGTCACGGGTCGGAGCCCCCGTCGCCGTGACCTGCTACGTGGACCACAGCCCGCCGCCAATGGTGAGGGAAGTCCGGCCGGGCATCATGGCGGTCCGCGGTGAGGGCCGGCCCGGCAAGCGTCTCCGGCGCGAACTCGAGCGCCTGCGCCGGGCTGCCGACGCCTGAGCCCGAGATCGGGAACATGCCAGCCCCGACCAGGCACGTCACCCGGCGGCACGCCGGCGCAGGATCGGCTGCCCGGCGGTCGGGCCCGCCCCGGCCCGCATGTCGGCGAGATCTCGCTTCGCCGGGCCGGCTAACGACTCCGAGCGCTCAGCCGGCCACGCCGGAACCGCCGATCCGCGGCGACGACCAGCAGGACATCGACGACCAGCAGCACGACCAGGATCGCCGCGACGAACAGCCAGGTGTCCGAGCTCCCGAGGAAGTCGATCAGGCCACGAGCCAGCTCCCGGTCCGACATCACCGCCATGGCGCCGAAGCCGGCCAGCATGAGTGGCGCCATCAGGCCAAGCAGCGTGAGCTGCTGCGCCTCCTGGGTCGTGGATGCCCGCAGCGAAACGAACACCCCGATGGCTCCCGTCAGCGCCGCGACCAGGAGTCCGAGCACGAGGGTGGCGAGCAGCACGAGCGGGTCGTAGAACAGGGGGGCATCGTCGAGCGCGACCAGGTTCGCGACCACCAGACCGACGGCCATCATGAACGGGGCCGCCAGCCACCCGAGTCCCACGCCGAACCCGAGCTTGCCGTACAGGATCGCCCGATCGGGTAGCCGGCTGGCCAGCAGCGTGTCCAGTGTGTGGCGCTCCCGCTCGCCGGCGATGGCATCGGGGATCACGATCCCGGCCACGACCATGGGGAGGGTGACGGTGAGGATCGCCATCATCACGGGGTCGGACACGAAGTCGCGACCGCCCATCTGGATCGGGAACCAGATCGCCCAGAAGGCGAGCATGCCACCCGTGAGCAGCAGCTGCCGCCTGGCACGCCCGCCGATGAGCGAGCGCCACTCCTTCCAGAGCATCGTGCGGAGATCCGCGGTCATCGCTCCTCCTCCATGAGCGTGACGAAGATCTCCTCGAGGCTGGCCTGCTCCCTCCTGACCTCGTCGATCTCGACGCCGCGCCGGACCAGGAGGCTGACGATCGCACCCGGCTCGACCGCCCCAGCGAGCTCGAGAGTCAGGTGCCCGTTGGTGCGCGTGATCGAAACCACCTCCGGGCGCGCCCGGAGCTCCTCGAGCACGCCTTCCTCGAAACCCCGCCCAACAACCTCGACCCTCGGCGTGCCGGCGGTCGAGCGCAGATCGGCTGGACTGCCGACGGCCACGAGCCGGCCTCCGCGGATCACGGCCACCAGGGCGCACAGGCGCTCGGCCTCGGCCATGTTGTGCGTCGTCAGGAAGATGGTCGTGCCATCGTTGCCGGCCAGGGCGGCCAGGTCTGCCCGGACGTCCGTTGCGGCCATCACGTCCAGCCCGGCGGTCGGCTCATCGAGCAGGACGAGCTCGGGACGATGCAGGAGTGCCCGAGCAAGTGCGAGCCGCTGCTTCATGCCCCGGCTCCAGGTGCCGGCCCGGTCTCCGCGGCGCTCCCAGAGCGCCGCGCCGGTGAGCAGCTCCCGGATCCGCTCCCTGCGCTCGGCGGTCGGCATGCGCCAGGCCCGCGCGTAGAACTCCAGGTTGTCCTCGGCCGTCAGCTGCTCGTAGACGCCGGTCTGCTCCAGGACCGCGCCGGTTCGCGACCTGACGGCATCGCCGTTCCGCCACGGGTCGAACCCGAGCACCTCCGCCTTGCCGGCCGTGGGCTCGAGGAGGCCGAGCAGCAGGTTGATCGTCGTGGTCTTGCCCGCGCCGTTGGGCCCGAGGAACCCGAAGATGATGCCGCGCGGGACCTCGAGCGTGAGCCCGTCAACCGCCCTGGCGGTCCCGAACTCCCGCGTCAGGGCATCGAGACGGATGGCGAGTCCGTTGGCAGCCACCGCGCACCTCCTGTCGGTGGCGGGCACCCGCATCGGCGACCGCCGGCCGAGTGCCTGCTCCACGGCAGTCTCCCGCACGCCGCGGGCGGACGTGAAGGGCCGTCGGGCCCAGCCTGCGCACCCTCAGCGGACGGTCTTCCGCGCTGCCACGCGATCGTCCGGGAGCCGCCTTCGGGCTCAGCCCACCCCCATCAGCGTTGCGTACACCATCGCCAGCAGCAGCAGAACCGTCGTGACGGCGGTCACCAGCCAGCGCCGTCGGTCGATCCGGTACATCGGCACTCCCATGAGGAAGATCGCCCCGAAGAAGAGCACGAGGTATGGGATCTGGATCGCGGGGATGGCCGGGTCGCGCCACGGGATACGGAACACGTGCTCCACCAGGAGCATCAGGATCACGAAGGCATCGAAGACGACGGGCCCGGCCGTGAACCGCCACCCGGCCCCGACGCGGAGGAAGACCAGCAGTGCCCACGTCGCCGGGATCGCCAGCGCGGCGATGACGAGCCCGAGCACCGGGTTCACCCACGCTGCGAACGGCCGCGTCGCGAAGCCGACCGACTGCAGGACGTTGACGGCGTTGACGACGAGCCAGATCGTGGTTGCGGCCCGGAGGCCTTCGAGTCCGAGGGACGCTCGCAGGTCGGTCAGATCAGCCCGGCGCATCGCCGGTCACTCCCGGGGCGAAGGTGTTGATCACGGCGTGGATCAGAACCACCGGCCACACGCTCCTGTAGACGAGGACGATCGCCGCCCAGCAGACCGCTGTGACGGCCGCAGCGAGCAGCTTCGCCACCAAATGCGCGCGGGCGACACGGCCGGCACAGGTGTGGCATAGAGCAGACCAAGAGGGTCGAGATCGTCTGGAATCATCGGTTATGCGGAGCCACAGCACGCGGACCTGGGTCGCGAGGCGGGCTCGGAGACCCAGGTCCAGCCCGTTCCAGGTTCCGAAACAGGATACGACGACGGCATCCAACGACGGGCGTGCCGGATCGACGGCAGTGGCTCCCGGTACCAAGGCGCAACCTTGACCCTCATCGCCCATGGCGGCGCATTCGGTCGATCCACGCATCGACGAGCGGCGCGAGGAGCAGCGGTCGAGCGCGACGCTGCGGCACGCCTGGTGGCGTCAGGCTTCGCGCCCGACGGCGGACAGCAACCGTTCGCGCCCATTGTCACGGCCGGGCGGCTGTTCTATCCTTGACTCATGACAGCGAGAGTCAAGCATCGACGACGCGGCTATACGCGGGTCAGCGCGAAGCACCAGGTGACGCTCCCGGTGGATGCCCTGCAGCGGGCGGGCATCCGAACGGGTGACACCCTGCGCGCCGAGGTGCGCGGCCCGGGCGAGGTCCTGCTCGTTCGCGACGTGGATCCCGTGACCCAGTTCGCCGGCGCGCTCACCGGTGTCTACGCGCCCGGCGAGCTCGACACGCTGCGCGACGAGTGGGACTGACCGTCCTCGACGCAGGCGTCGTGATCGCCGTGCTCGACGCCGGCGACATGCACCACGCGGCCGCCGTGACGGCGCTGACGGTCGCGCGCGATCGGGGTGACGAGCTCGTCGTACCGGTGTCCGCATATGCCGAGTGCCTCGTCTCTCCGAGCCGGAGCGGACCGACGGCCGTCGCCACGGTGGACGGCTTCCTCGATGCCCTGCCTGCGCGCATCGAGCCGGCGACCCGGGAGATCGGCGTCATGGCGGCCTCCTTGCGGGGCGTGCATGGACCGTCGCTCCGCCTGCCGGACGCCTTGGTCGTTGCCACGGCCGTCGTGCTCGAGGCGAGCCGCATCATCACGACGGACGCTCGCTGGCCCGGGCTCGCCGTCACGGTCGAGGTGATCGGGAAGCCGGAGTAGGTCACGCCGGTGCCCGCGCAGACCCTGCCCGCTGGGTTCGGCCCGCATCGACGCCATCCATGGCAGGCCCGGGAGCCGCGTCATCAGCCGGTGCCGCGTGCTGTGGTCGCGCCCGATCAGAAGGTGGATCATGACTCCAGGTCGTGACAGCGGCGTCCGTCCCAATCCCCCGCTGGGTCCCGGCGCCGTGGCTGGGTAGCATGGCGGTCGATGGATCTGCGCGAACCCGGATCTCAGGAGTCGCCATGACGTCGATGACCCCGCGTGAGCGCGTGCTCACGGCCCTTGCCCACGGGGAGCCGGACCGGACGCCGTTCGACCTTGGCGGGACATGCGTCACCTCGATCGCCGATGGCGCCTACAGGCCGCTCCGCGCGCGGCTCGGCCTGCCGCAGGACGACCAGCCGATCTGGGATGTCCCCCAGCAGCTCCCGTACCTCGGCGAGGACCTGTTGGAAGCGCTCGGCGTGGACACGCGGGTCATCACCGTCCCGGCGGACAGGGCGGCGCCACCGATCCTGGAGGACGAGGGCGACTACTGGGGCTGGTACAACCGCTGGAACGCGCACCTGCGGATGCCCAAGCACGGCGGCCTCTACTTCGACTGGGTCGACTTCCCGATCTCGGACTTCACCGAGGAGGCCGTCCGGGATTTCAAGTGGCCGGAGCTCGACTCACCCGAGGTGCTGGCCGCGTACCGCGAGGAGGCAATCCGCCTCAGTACGACGACCGACTACGCCCTCGTCGGGACCGGCATCGTGGGCATGGGCATCTTCGAGCAGGGCTGCTTCACTGCCGGATCGGAGGAGTTCATGATGGCGATGGCGGCCGACCGCCCCCTCGCCGAGCGGCTCCTCGACGGCATCACGGAATACTCGATCGAGTCGGCGACGCGGTACCTGGACCAGGTCGGCGAGTACCTCGACGTCTACCAGTACGGCGACGACGTGGCGACGCAGCAGGGCTGGATGATCAGCCCCGAGTCCTACGTGAGCCTGATCAAGCCCCGCCAGAAGCGGCTGATCGAGGCGATCAAGGCGAAGACCGACGCCAGGTTCTTCTACCACGGCTGTGGCGCGGTCTTCGACCTCATTCCGCACCTGATCGACATCGGCGTGGACATCGTGAACCCTGTCCAGGTCTCTGCCCGCGGCATGGACACGGCACGGCTCAAGGCGACCTACGGCAGGGACGTCGTCTTCTGGGGCGGCGGCGTGGACACCCAGCACGTGCTGCCGTTCGGCACGCCCGAGGAGGTGCGCGCCGAGGTGCGCAAGCGCGTCACCGAGCTCGGACCAGACGGCTTCGTGTGGGCCTTCGTGCACAACGTCCAGGCAGGCGTGCCGGCGGAGAACATCCTCGCCGCCGTCGAGGCCCTGCACGACATGGGCACTGCCTGACGCCGATCGATCCCACCAGCGGCCCGCGGGCCGCCGTCAGGCGGCGACGATCTCGACGAGGATCCCCCCGGCCCTGGTCCGCTGTTCCACGATCGTGAGACCGGCCTCGTGCACCGCCCGGATCACGTCGTGGTCAAGGCGGCAGCCGCCACTCACGCGGGCCCAGGCCGGCGCCGCCCGCTCCTGGATGGCGCTGATCGGCCGGTGCCGCGAGCGGGCGTGCTCGAGCAGGCGAACCGTGCCCCCCGGGCGCAACACGCGCCGGACCTCGCGGAGGCTCTCCTCGACATCGCCGACCGAGCACAGGACGAACGTGGCAACGACCGTGTCGAACGACGCGTCTGCGAACGGCAGGGCCGCGGCGTCTCCCTCGAACAGGGACACATCGTGGCCATCGCGATCAGCGCGCCCGGCCGCCAGGGAGAGGGCGGGTGCGCTGACATCGACACCGTGGATGGGTGTGCCGGCCGGATACAGCCCGAGGTTCGATCCCGTGCCGATCCCGATCTCCAGCGTGTTGCCCAGAACGCCCCCGGCCACCCGTGAGCGGGCGCGTCGCAGCCCAAGTCGGTCGGCCGCACGCATCCCAGCGTCGAGCAGCCGGGCCGTGCGAACGTCGCCCACCTGCTGGCCGGATCCGCCGGCGCGAGGGGCGAGGAACCGGTTGCCAGAGAGGTTGGCCAACTCCGTCAGGATCGCCACGGCAAGCAGCTCCCGCCGGTGTCGTCCGCTGAACTGCATCGGAGGCTGTGGGGTCTCCGGTCCCGCCACCGCGACTCGCTGCCCGAACTCGTAGGCAGCCGCCTCCTCGGCCGACAGCTCGTCCAGCTTGAGCCCCACCCCCCTGGCCCAGCGGCCGTGGAATGCCTCGCACGCCTCGCATCGATTGACCGAGGTCACGCCCAGCATCGCCGCTTCACGGACGGGCGGCGGGACACGACCCGGCAGGAGGTACGCGGCCACGAGCGCCGGTGTCGATCGGACGAGCGCCGGCACCCAGCGCCGGAGGGCGCGGGTCGTGAGCTTCGGGCGAGTGAGTGGCGCGGTGTGCACGCTCGAGTCCTCCGTGTGTCGACCCGATCATCATGCCGCGCCGTTCACCTCGTTGACGTGCCTCGCGGGCGATTGGATACACACGCTCGACCGGAGCGCGGTCACGGAGCACGGGCGAGCCGCCTCCCTGAAGCCCGCCGCAGGTCTGGCGGCGTGGGTTCGACCAGGATGCGATCGAACGCCGCTCTCGCCGCCTCCGGCGCACCCTCGTCCACGTGATCGCCTCGCCTTCGATGTCGTGTGTCAGAGTACGCGTCGACGCCGGTGACCGGAGACCGGCTGCTTCCGGCAAGTCCGGATTGGGGCGCAGGGCACATGCCAGTTGGCTGGAGGCCGACCCACCCCGGCGATCCCACCCCCGAATGGGGGCCAGGCGGCCGGTCGGGATGCATTCTCTTCATCACCGTCGTCATCGCCATCCTGGTCATCGCCGCGCTGATCGGCGCGACCGGGACCGCTCCCCGGGCCGAGGCGGACGTCCGGGGCGGCGCGATGTTCACGGGCGCAGTCCTCCTCATTCCCGTGGCGTTCGACACCTGACGCGTCGGTCGGGGCGCAGGCTCACCCGGGGCCGGCTGCGTGGCCGCGATCGGTCATCCGCGCGAGCATCGACGCGAGGCGTGCACGCCGGGCCTCGGCCTCCGGTGTCGGCGGCCCGGCGATGATCCCGTCCCGCTCCAGGCTCGCGATCTCGTCGTGATCGAGCCCGGCATCCCGCAGGATCTCGTACGTGTGGGCGCCCAGGATGGGGGCGGCGGACGCGGCGCCCCACTCGCCCGTGCCGCTGTTCGCCGGCGGGCGGTGGCCGACGGCCCCCGGGATGCTGAGCGGCGACCCGACGCGGGCATGGTCGCCCTCGCCCACGATCAGCCCCCGCGCGATGAGATGCCGGTCGAGCTCGACCTCGCGAGGCTCGTTGACCGGCGCCGCGCAGGCGTCCTCGTCGAGGTGCTCGAGCCAGTCCGCCTGCGATCGGGTCGCGAGGACCGCCGCGACCTCCGGGATCGCCGACGGGTCGTACTGGCGCCCGATCAGGTCCTCGCGACCGAGGCCCCGGCAAAGCTCGAACCAGAACGGCGGCTCGAGGGCGCCGATGGCGAGGTACTCGCCGTCGGCGGTTGCATACACCCCGTAGCAGGGGAACGCGCCCGACAGCGCCGATGGCGTGGCGTCCGGCCCGCCGGCCGTGTCGACCGCCTCGCCGAGCGGGCCGAGCATCGCCACGACGGCGTCGAGGATCGCCACGTCCAGGGTCGCGCCTTCCCCGGTGCGCTCACGCCGGAGCAGCGCGGCGACGATCTGGAGCGCCGCGGAGGTCCCGCCGGCCAGGTCGGCGATCTGGATCCCGGGCGGCACGGGTCGGGCGCCGATCGGACCGAGGAGGGTGAGCAGACCGCCGATCGCGAGGTAGTCGAGGTCATGGCCGGGACGCTCGCGGTACGGGCCGGTCTGGCCGAACCCCGAGATCGAGCAGTAGACGAGCCTCGGGTTCACGCCTAGGACCTCGGCCGGCCCGAGACCGCGGCGGGCCAGCTGGCCTGGCATCGACGACTCGAGGAAGACGTCGGCCGACGCCGCCAGGCGCAGGACGATCTCGCGGCCGCGGGGCAGGCGGTGGTTGACCGCGACGCTCTTCTTGCCCCGGTTCAGGGCCTCGAAGATGCCGCCGAAGCCGAGCTCGGCCGGCGCCATGCGCGCGTAGTCACCCGCGAGCGGCGTCTCGACCTTGACGACCTCGGCCCCGAGGCCGGACAGAATCTGCGAGCACCACGGGCCCGGGATGAGGCGGGACAGGTCGACCACGCGCATCCCCGCGAGCGGCCGCCCGTCGGTCACGGGATCCGCCGCCCGTGTCGTGGGTCCACCATCGCCGGCCGTCGTCATCCGCCGGTCCTCGCTCGTTTAGTCGTAATCATTCAACTACATCCTGTGATCCTACGAAGCTGACCTACGTCGCGTACATGAACATGCAGCGCTCGCGGAGAGTTCATCACGTTCATCTACCAGGCCCGCCGCCGGAGATCCCGATATCCCCACTCGCCGAACCGTCTACGACGTTCCGCGCCGTGACATCCACCTCCAGAGGAGATCCACCCGATTGGCGTGCGAAACGACCCAGATCACCGCCCATCTGACGATCGCCAACGGAGTCCAGCATATCCGCGATCGGGCAGGCCTCCGGTACGACGCGCCGATCGCGTTTCTCCGCTGTCGTACATCGTCCACAACGCGACATCTACTCCACTGCGAGACAGTCGAAGTCGTGTTCTGGCACCGAGCGGATCCGACTGACGGTGACTGTCCTCCGTCGCGGCTGGGGTGTCGTGTGCACGGAGTACACCTCGATCCACCCGGCGTCGGATGACCTGCACTACGTGTCGGCGTCGCTGTGGGATGCGAGCGACGTGCGCGCGCATTCCGCTGATGACCGACCTGGTGCACGAGCACGGCGCCCTCGCCGGGGCCGAGCTGTGGTTCGGCGGCGTGCGCAGCGCCAACCTGGGCACCCGCCTGACATCGATGGATGTGGCGGGCTATCCGAACTCGGTCGGTCACCCGTTCCAGGTCCGCGCGATGGACAGGCGGGACATCCGCGACTTGCGGCGCTGGCATCGGAATGCGGCTCTGCGCGCTCGGACGCCCGCTTCGACATCGTCTATGTCTATGCCACGCACAACTACCTGGTGTCGAACTTCCTGGACCGGCGCGCCAACACGCGCAGCGACGAGTACGGCGGGTCGCTGGAGAACCGGACCCGGCTGGTCCGCGAGCTGATCGAGGACACCAAGGAGGCCGTCGGCGACCGCTGTGCCGTGGCCGTGCGCTTCTCGGCCGACGAGACGATCGGCGAGGACGGCGTTCCGGTCTGGGGCGAGCGCCGCGAGATGCTGGCGATGATGGCCGAGATGCCCGACCTGTGGGACATCAACATCGCCGACTACTCCTACGAGATGGGCGTGTCCCGCTTCGTGAAGGAGGGCGCGCTGGAGCCCTACATGTCCTGGGTGAAATCGGTCACCACCAAGCCCGTGGTGACGGTGGGACGCTTCACCTCGCCCGACACGATGGTCAGCCAGGTGCGCCGCGGGATCACCGACTTCATCGGCGCCGCGCGACCCTCGATCGCCGATCCCTTCCTGCCCAGGAAGATCGAGGAGGGCCGCCTGGACGAGATCCGCGAGTGCATCGGCTGCAACGTCTGCTACTCCGGCGACAGCCTTGCCGTGCCGATCCGCTGCACCCAGAACCCGACCATGGGCGAGGAATGGCGCAGGGGCTGGCACCCCGAGCGGATCCCGCGCAAGGGGTCGGACAGCCGGATCCTGATCGTGGGTGCCGGGCCCGCGGGGCTCGAAGCCGCCCGTGCGCTCGGTGCGCGCGGCTACACGGTGATGCTGGCCGAGGCCAGCCGCACGCTGGGCGGGCGGGTCGTGCGCGAGGCCGCGCTGCCGGGCATGAGCGAGTACATCCGCGTGCGCGACTACCGCGAGCAGCAGCTGCTGAAGATGCCCAACGTGGAGATCTTCCGCCAGAGCGCCGTGACGGCCGATGACGTGTTCGATGTCGGGGCCGACCACGTCGCCATCGCCACCGGCGCCCGCTGGCGGACGGACGTCTACGACGGCCACACCTACGTCCCGGTCGCGGCCCCGGGTGTCGAGGTCCTGACGCCCGACGATGTCATGGACGGTCGGCTGCCCACGGGCCGGACGGTGCTGTTCGACGGCGATGGCTACTACCTGGGCAGCGTGATCGCCGAGTGCATCGTCGCGGCAGGCCAGCCGGTGACGCTCGTCACGCCCCTCGACAGCGTCGCGTACTGGGCAGGGATGACGGCGGAGCGGTGGCGCATCCGCACCCACCTGGCGAAGCCGCGGCGGCGATCGTCACGTCGCAGCGTATCACCGCCTTGACGGCTCCGGGCCACCCTGGAGTGCGAGTACTCCGGCCGCGAACGGACGCTGCCCGCGTCATCGCTCGTGGTCGTCGGCCAGCGGGCGCCCGAGGATTCGCTCTATCGGAGCCTGATGGCCACCGAGCGGGGTGTTGCCGGAGCCCTGCCCTTCACGGTGAAGCGCATCGGCGACTGCGAGGCCCCCGCCATCATCGCGGCCGCGATCCATGCCGGCCACGCCTACGCCCGCGAGATGGACGCCCCGGTCGATGCCGATCTGCCCATGAAGCACGACCGGGTCGACGTGGGCCTCGTCGCGCCCGCGGACTGGACGTAGGAGGCGTCGCCGGGCTCTGCTCGGTCCCGGTTCAGGCGGCCGCGATCAGGGTGGCCGCGAACGCCGCGACCTCCCGGACGCCCTCCTCCTGTCCGACGTACGGATCCTCCTGCTCGATCGACAGGACGTCGTCGTAGCCGACCTCGCGCAGCGCGGTGACCACCCGGTGCCACCAGTCGAAGCCATGCGCGCGGCCGGCAGACGAGAACACCCAGGCCCGATGGTCGGGATCGGTCCACGGCGTGTTGTCCAGGACCCCGTTCAGGGCGACCCATTCCTCGTTGACCTGCGTGTCCTTGAGATGGCAGTGGTAGATGGCGTCACCGGCCGCCTGGACCACACGGACCGGGTCGACCATCTGCCAGATCAGGTGGCTGGGGTCGAAGTTCATGCCGATCCGTCGATCACCGACGGCCGCCCGGAAGTCGAGCAGGGTGCGGGCGTTGTAGACGACGTGCAGGGGGTGCAGCTCGAGGGCGATCCTGGCCACGCCGCACTGCTCGGCCAGCGGCAGCTTGTCCTGCCAGTAGGCGACGGCCGCGTCCCACGACCGCCGTCCATGGGCGACGGAATCCTCGGGCCAGGGGAACCAGACCCAGTTGATGGTGGAGGCGCCGGGGCCATCGCCGGTGCAGCCCGACATCGAGACGATCTTGTCCACGCCCAGCTCGCCGGCGAGGCGCATGGCCTTGGTGATCATCCCGTCGTGGAACTCGTGGTCGATTGGGTGCAGCGGCCAGGCGGAGCAGTTCAGGGCGGCGATCCGGAGGCCCCGCTCCCTGAACGCGTCGGCGAACGCCGTCCGCTTCGCGGCGCTGGCGAGGAGCTCGTCCACCCGGAGGTGGGGCGCCTTCGACTGCCCGCCGACGGCGATCTCGATCGCGGTGATGCCGGCGTCGGCGGCGATGTCCAGCGCCTGCTCGAACGGGAACTCGCTGAGTCCGTCGGTGTAGAGACCTACGTCCATGGCGGTGCCTCTCTTCGTGGTCAGGGCGATGCCGGCGGGCCGTAGAGCCGCTGGGTCGACACGGCGGTCCAGGCAGGACCGGCCAGGTCCGCGACAGCGGCAACGCCACGTCGGTACACCGGGTCGTTCCGGTCAAGCGGAACCTCCACGGTCCGGGCGAGCGCCGCGGAGGCGTAGGCGCCCAGGGTCACCTCGAGCGCGTGGAGGCCGTCCTCGCCCGAGATCGCCGGCGGACGCCCCCTGGTGATGGCATCGGCGAAGTCGCCGATCACGCCCGCCATGCCCAGGACGTGGATTTCCGGCAACGCGAGCTTCTCGACCTCCACGGCCCGCCGCCCGCCGTCGACGGTGCGGACCTCCATCGTGTCGAGCGCGACGTAGGGCCCGGTCCCGCCGTCCACCCACCGCATCTCGATCGAGCCCCTGGTGCCCTCGACGAAGATCCCGCCCGGTCCGTTGCCCCACCCGACGTTCACCAGCGCCACGGGCCCATCGGTCTCGAGCCGGCACAGGGCGGTCGCCTCGACGGCGGGGTGATCCGGGTTGCCGGACACCCAGGCGGAGACCCGCCGGGCGACGGAGCCCATGATCAGCTCCGTGATGTACAGGCAGTGGAGCATGTCGATCAGGACGCCACCGCCCGCGGAGGCGGGGTCGTGCCGCCAGGTCCTGACGGTCTCGCCGGCACCCTTGATGTCCGGGATGCCGAGGTAGTTGACGATGGCGAGCCGGACCTCGCCGATCTCGCCTGACTCCACGATCGACCGCGCTGCCCGGACCTCCGGGTAGAAGGCCCAGTTGTGCATGACGCCGACGGTCACGCCACGCTCGCGGCAGTACGCGAGCATCTCGGCGGCGTCCTGCGGGATGGTGGTGATCGGCTTCTCGCACAGGACGTGCTTGCCGGCGGCGGCCGCCGCCCGGGCGACCTCCGCGTGGAACCGCTGCGGCGTCGCGATGTCCACGAAGTCGATGTCCGGCCGCGCCAGCAGGTCCCGGTAGTCGCCGGTCGTGTGCTCACCCGCCACCGGGTAGACCGCCTGCGCCTCGGCGATCCGTGCCGGCTCGATGTCCGCGAGGCCGACGACCTGAACGCGGTCGCTCAGCCGGTGATACGCGGGCAGGTGGAACTGCGTCGTGACGTTGCCGCAGCCGATGATCCCGACACCCAGCGGGCTGGTCACAGTTCCTCCTCAGATGGGCACGCGCCGTGCGTGCCGCCCGCCCAGCCACGGGCGACCGACGCAACTTCGCGACCAAGGTCTCTAGGCATCGCAGGCCCGGTATCCGATTCTGCTCCCACACGCGGGAGGCTGGGACACGCGGCCCGAAATCGTGGCCGCCGGGACCGCGTCGAGCCACTGGCGAACCCGACCTGCGCGAGGGCGTCCCAAGGAGGGTAGCGTGGAGCCTCTGGCCTGGAAGCTCCGGGTATCGATGCTGTGGATCTTCCTCGGCGTCGGCATGCTGGGAGCCGTATTCGCGGTGATCATGCCGGCGAGTGTGCTGAGCGAGTACATCGCGACGGGGGAGTTCGAGGGCGAAGCGATCGACGCCACGATGCTGGCCCTGATGGTCGGGCTGTTCTGTCTCCTTCCCCTGGCGATGGCCTTCCTCACGCTCGCGCTGCCCGATCGGGTCAGCCGGTATGCGAACGGGGTCCTCGGCGTGGTCGCCGCGGTGATGTGGACGTGGGACCTGGCCGAACACGCGAGCAAGGGGCTGGAGATCGGCGCCGTGTTCACGGTTGCGTTGATCGGCGCGGGACTCCTGATCGTCTGGCACGCGTGGAAGTGGCCCAAGCCGGCGGAGCAGGAGCTGCCCGACCGGCGACCGGTGTCCAATCCCCAGAACCGGGCCGCCGGGACGGTGTAGCCGCCCCCGGGTCGGGCGGCAGATGACCGGTGGAAGTCGGACACCCAGCGGGCCCCGGCCGGCCACGGAACGGGCGACCGGGGCCCGCTCACGTGTCGGCTCCCACGCCGATTACGGGCGCTGATCGGTGCTCGGCCGCTCCCAGAGGTTGACACCGCCCTCGACGGCGTGGCGGTCGATCTCGGCCAGCTCCTCCGGCGTGAACGCGAGGTTCGCGAGCGCGGCGACGTTCTCGCGGATCTGCTCCGGGGAGCTGGCGCCGATGAGCGTCGTGGTCACGCGCGGGTCGCGCAGCACCCAGGCGAGTGCCATCTGGGCGAGCGACTGGCCGCGGCGCCGGGCGATCTCGTTGAGCGCCCGTACCCGGTCCAGGTTCTCCTCCGACAGCATCCCGCGGTCCAGCGTGTCGCCACCGGGGCGGTTGATCCGGGCACCGGCCGGGATCCCGTCCAGGTACTTGTCGGTGAGCAGCCCCTGGGCGAGGGCGGTGAAGGCGATCGCGCCGGCGCCCACCTCCTCGAGCGCGTCGAGCAGGTCGGGCTCCACCCAGCGGTTGAACAGGTTGTACGAGGGCTGGTGGATGAGCAGCGGCACGCCTTCCGAGCGCAGGATGGCCGCGGCCTCGCGGGTCCTGCCCGCCGAGTACGACGAGATCCCGACGTACAGCGCCTTGCCCGCCCGGACGGCGGTCGCCAGGGCGCCCATCGTCTCCTCGAGCGGCGTGTCGGGATCGAAGCGGTGCGAGTAGAAGATGTCGAAGTACTCGACGCCCACGCGGCGCAGACTCTGGTCCAGGCTCGCCAGCACGTACTTGCGTGAGCCGCCGCCCTGGCCGTACGGCCCCGGCCACATGTCCCAGCCGGCCTTGCTGCTGATGATCAGCTCGTCGCGGTGGGCCGCCAGGTCCTCGCGCAGGATGCGCCCGAAGTTGATCTCGGCGGAGCCGTACGGCGGGCCGTAGTTGTTGGCCAGGTCGAAGTGGGTGATGCCCAGGTCGAAGGCGGTGTGGACCATCGCCCGCTGGGTGGCCATCGGCGTGGTGTCGCCGAAGTTGTGCCACAACCCCAGGGACAGGGCAGGGAGCGCCAGGCCGCTCTGGCCGCAGGTCCGGTAGCTCATGGTGTCGTAGCGGTCGGCGGCGGGGGCGTAGCTCACGATCGAACCTCCGGATGTGTCGCTGGCACGACCAGCCGACCTCGTGCCCGGCTGGGCCGTCGGAATCGCCGGTCGGATCCGGGAGTCGCGGATCCCGCGCCTAGACGATACCCGCGGCGGGGCGGACCGGGCGGTCCCGACGCGCCCGTCGCGGGCGTGGCACGATCACCCGGAAGGAGGGCTGGCGTTCGATGCGAACCGATGGTGACACGGCGCACGACGGGTCGGCGCTGGAGCGGGCGCTGGACGAGGTCCTCGCCGAGCTCCCGGACACGGGCCGCGACGCGGCGTCCGGGGCGGTGGACCGCCGCTGGCTCGGCATCGGCCTGAGGCTCGGCGTGGAGCGTCCCGCGCAGGCGCGCCGGCTGCTCGACCTGATCGGTGCCCCGGACGTTGGGCAGGAGACAGCGCTCGTGGGTCCGAGGGAGGCCGAGGGCCCCCCGATCGTCCCGGTGCGCTCATCGATCCTCGCCCGGAGCGCGGCGATGCCGCCCGGGGAGCGGGCGGAGGTTGGGCCCGCGGTGGTCTTCGGATGGGCTACCCGGCTCACCTCCGGGGAGATCCTGGCGCTCGGACGCGTCGTCGTCGAGATGATGGGGGCGGGTGCGCCGCCCGACGTTGGGCGGGGCTTCGGCGTCGCCTGGGACGCCGGCGTGCGGATCCCGCGCAAGGAACGCGACGCCATGCTCCGGGAGTTCGCGGACCTCGAGATCTCGGTCGGGAGCGTCCTGGTCGGGCGCGACCTCCGCGCCGAGGAGCCGCCGCCGCCGTCACGGGGCCTCGGCGCTCTGTTCGACCAGCTGGTCCTGCCCAAGAGCCGCCTGGAGTCGCAGGCCGGCGATGCGATCAACCGCAGTGGCGAGCCGGGGCGGCGCGGCCTGGTCGCCCTCTGGAACGCGTGGGTGGCGATGCGCTACCGGGCGATCATCCCGGCGCCGACGTTCGAGCTGCTGGTCCGCCCCTGGGTGACCGTCGTGGGGCCGCTCCCGGAACCCTGATCGCCGGCTACGTCCCGGGGATCATCGGCTATCCTGCCGCGATGACCGAGAAGCCTGCTCCCTCGATCGTCGTCCTCGGGCGCGACACCTGCGAGGACACCGTGCGGTCGCTCGCCCTGCTCTCGAGACACCGGATCCCGGTCACCTACCGGAAGGTGGACGAGGACGCCGACGCCGACGCGTGGATCCGCCGCCTCAACGATGGCGAGTGGCGCACCCCGACGATCCTGATCGGCGATCCCGACCGACCCGACGCGATCCTTCGCGAACCGTCCGACGAGGACCTTCTGGTCGCCCTCGGGCTCCGCTGACCCCGGGGCGGCCGACGCCGCTCCGGCTGCATGCTCGTCGACGCCCCGATTCGACACGGACCGTCAAGGCCCCGTCGGTTCGAGACCGATAGCCCTTGGCGCGGGGGTGGGCACGGGACGATCGTCCTCTCGTCCGCTGATCCGACGCCGGCCCCGCCGTCGGACCACGAGCGACGGGCCGGAGGAGTCGCCTGAATGACCGGTCTCGCCCAACCGCGGGTCAACCGCATGCTCGCCCTGCTCGCGGGCCTCGGTCTGGCTGCGAGCGCCTGTGGCGGCGCCGCGACCACGGCGCCGACGGCGCCGCCCACCGAGCCCGCCGAGGGTGACTGCGCGAACATGCCGACGACGCCCATCACCCTCACGTACTGGGAGGCATCGGGCGAGAATCTGTCCGAGGAAGGTGTGGCGACGCTGGACGCCGAGTTTGAGGACGCGCACCCGTCTGTCGATGTCAGCCGCGTGGCCAAGACCTTCCCGGAGATCATGGCGAGTGCGAGGCGCCAGGCAGCCGGACCGGATCCGCCCGACATCCTCCTCACGAACGCGTACGACCTGCTCGGGCCGCTCGTCGCGGCGGACCTGGTCCTGCCGCTCGACGTCTACGCGTCGAGGTTCGGCTGGTCGGCCCGGTTCGGCGACTCTGCCCTTCGCGTGCAGCGTTTCGCGTCGGACGGGACGCAGTACGGGGCCGGCAGCCTGTACGGCGTGGCGCCGACGGCCGCGTACGTCGGGCTGTTCTACAACAGGAACGTCATGACGCAGCTCGGGCTGCAGGTCCCCGCGACGTACGAGGAACTGCTCGAGACGCTCGAAGCCGCGAAACAGGCCGACGTTGTCCCGATCGCGTTCGGCACCAGGGAACGCTGGCCGGCGATGGACATGCTCGCCAGCCTGTACAACGTCACCGCCCCGATCGGTCAGATCCGGGAGTTCGTGTATCGCACGAGCGCGGACGCGACCTTCGACACGCCGGAGAGCCGCGAGGCCGCCGGGCTCGCACAGGACCTGGGCCGGAAGGGCTACTTCTCGCCAGGATTCCGGGACAAGTCGCAGCAATCGGCCATCGACGACTTCGTCGCCGGCAAGGCGCTGTATCTCCTGCAGAGCACCGCCTTTGCCGGCTCGATCAGGGACGGCCTCGGCGACACGGCCGGGATCGTCCTGTTCCCCGGCAGGCAGGGTGGGCCCTTCGCCGCAACGGGGGCCCCCGGCTTCGGCTGGTCGATCTCCAGCCGGTCGAAGCACCCCGACGCGGCCGCCTGCTACCTCGACTGGCGAACGGGACGGCGTGCCGCGGAGATGCTCGTTGCAGAGGGCGGTCTCCCGGCGATGATCCTCGAACCCACCGGCGACAGCCCGCTCACGGACAGCATCATTCACGGCTGGTCAGAGATCGCGAGGAGGGATGCGCTCGTCCCGTATCTCGCCTGGGCCGCGACCGGCCTGCATGACACCCTCAGCGCGGCAACGGCTCGGCTCGTCGGCGACGAGCTGAGCCCGGCCGAGTTCACGACGCAGGTGCAGCGGGCGTACGAGAGGCTCAAGCCCGGGGACTGAGCTCAGGCGGCCCGGCCCGGGCGAGGATGGGGCCGGCCTGGGCCGGCCTTCGACGCCGGGTCCCGGTCCCATTGCGCCAGATCGGCGCCATCCGGGACGGGGCGGCGGATAGCATCAGGAGGTACTGCTCGTCATACCACGTCCGGAGGAGCAGCATGAACCCCAGCGGCAAGGTCGTGGTCGTCACCGGTGCCGGCAGCGGCATCGGGCGGGAGATCGCCCTGGAGCTGATCCGGCGCGGGGCCAGGGTAGCGGCGGTGGACATCAACGAGACGACGCTGGCCGAGACTGTGTCCCTCGCGCCAGGCGGTGCCGAGTCGATGTCCACGCATGTCGTCAACATCACGGACCGGGACGCCGTGGAGGCCCTGCCGCAGGCGGTCGCCGATCGCTTCGGCGCTGTCGACGGGATCGTCAACTGCGCGGGGATCATCCAGCCGTTCGTTCGCCTGAAGGACCTGGACTACGCGGCCATCGATCGCGTGTTCGCCGTGAACTGGCGCGGCACGCTGTACATGACGAAGACGTTCCTGCCGCGATTGCTCGAGCGACCGGAGGCGCACATCGTCAACGTCTCCAGCATGGGCGGGTTCCTGCCGGTGCCGGGCCAGACGGTCTACGGCGCGTCGAAGGCGGCAGTCAAGCTGCTCACCGAGGGCCTCCACTCCGAGCTCAAGGACACCCCCGTGCGAGTCACGGTCGTGTTCCCGGGAGCCGTCGCCACCAACATCACCGCGAACTCCGGCGTGGCGACCCCGGAGGTTGCCGGGGGCAAGGAGTACAAGACGCTCGCGGCCAGCGAGGCTGCGCGCATCATCCTCGACGGCATGGCGAAGAACCAGTACCGGATCCTCGTCGGAGGCGATGCCAGGATGATGGACAGGCTCTATCGCCTGAGCCCGAAGCGTGCCGCCGGGCTCATCGCCGGACAGATGAAGGATCTCCTGGGCGGGTAGTCGCAATCCGGCGTCCTGCCACGCAGCGCAGGCCTGCCCGACCCGCTGCCGGGAGTAGATTCATCCGCCAGTGGAGATCTCCGCCTCCGCCGAGCACACGCTCGGCACCCTCGCCCGGCGCAACGACCGCTTCATGGTGGCCGGCGTGCTCGCGTATGCGGCGCTCGTCGTCTTCCTCATGGTCGTCGGCGGTGTCGCGCTCACGCCCGACGTCCTGGCGGTCTCGTTCGGCCTGGTGGCGCTGCTGCTGGGTCGCGGCCGCCTGTTCTTCCGGGACTGGATTCCGTTCGTCGTCCTGCTTCTCGCCTACGAGCTGATGCGGGGCGTCGCGGACGACGCCGGCCTGCCGGTGCACGCCGGCGACCTGCTCGTCGCTGAGCGGCTGCTCGCGTTCGGCACCGTCCCGACCCAGGTCCTCCAGGACGCGCTGCGGCCGTCGGCCGGCCCGGACGCGATCGCCCTGGGGGCGACGGTGGTCTACATGCTCCACTTCGTCCTGCCGCTTGCCACCGCGTTCGTCCTGTGGCTGTGGCGGCGACCGCAGTTCTACGACTTCGTGGCGTCGCTGATCCTGCTGTCGGTCGCCGCCTTCATCACGTACCTGCTGCTCCCGGCGGCGCCGCCGTGGTATGTCGCACGGGAGGGCCTCATGAACGGACCTGACGGGCAGCCCCTCATCGCGTACCTGAAGCCGGGTGCGTTCGAGGAGCTCGCCTCGGCGCTGGGGTTCGATGGCCGCTACCTGTACTCGCTCGCGTTCGGCAGCGTTAACCCCAACCCTGTCGCGGCCTTCCCGTCGCTGCACGTCGCCTACCCGGTCCTGACGTTCCTCGTGCTCCGGCGCGCCTTCGGGCGTCCTGGGTGGCTGGCCCTGGGGTACGCGGGGATCGTCGCCTTCTCGGTCGTCTACACGGCCGACCACTGGATCCTCGACCTCATCGCCGGCGCGGCCTACGCGTACATCGCGTACTACCTGGTGCGGCACTGGCGATGGCCGGCGTCCCTCCGGCGGTGACCCCGGTCCGTGCCGTGCGGTGCGTCGGGCCAGACGCTCCGAGCCCGGCGCACGGCATGGAGGCGCGCCAGCTCAGGGTGCTCCGCGAAGCGGAGGCGGCGCCTCCGGGTTCGGCGGCGCCTCCGGGTTCGGCGGCGCCTCGACGGCGAGCGTCCAGTCGTAGTCGCCGAAGGTCACGCGTGGAGATGCCCCGGGCTCGACGATCCCGTAGCGCCGCAGCATCTCCACGATTCCCCGCCGGCCCCCGAAGTCCCCGAGGTACCACAGCAGGAGCCTCGGGACACGAACGGTCGTGGCGGCGCGCAGGACGGTGCTCTCGCTCGAGAGGTAGGTGCGTGCGGCCTCGTCCAGCTGGGAATCAAGGTCTGCGGGGTCCCAGGCGGCAAGCGGGGGACAGCTTCGAGCCCCGCAGTTCAGGGCGAAATGCACTCGCGGGTCGAGCCTCAAGACGCGTTGGAGCCGCTCGAACGGCGGTGGGATCGGGTTCCGCAGGTATCCGAATCCGAGCGGGATCGCCGACCGGCGGAGGATCCCGTGCTCGATCGCGTTCGGGCTGAGGGGCTGCCCGGCAATCGTGATCGCGGGGGCGGTGAAGAACCGCCATCGGCGTCCGAAGGCGCCCGGGTCCTTGAGGAGGCGGGCGCGAACGGCGCCGTTATAGACATCGATCCAGAACGCAAGGCGATGCGCCGGATCGGAGAGCGCGGTCGCGAGTGCGGTCGGATCGAGCGCCGCGAGACTAGTCTCGGCCCCGTGGTCACGCGTGCCGGCTCGAGCGGCAGCGACCAGGCGGGCCGCGGCGTCGAGCGCTTCCGTCGCGGCGGGGGTCACCTGACGTATCCGTTGTCGAGGTAGCACCAGGTGAACCCCCGGTCGATCGGCATGGCGACGATCACCGGGTGCCGCTGGGACAGCGCATGCGCCCTGGCGTGGCCCGCCTGCGATTCGCAGCAGCCCACATGGCCGCAGGTGGCGCACATCCGCAGGCTGTGGTTGCTGCCGCATTCCTCGCAGGCGGCGCCGGCGGGCGCCGGAAGCGATGCTGGAACGTGGGGGCAGGCGGCCGCGTTGCCACCGCCCAGCGATCGAAGCCACTGCATGCCCGCCATTGTCGCTCGGCAACCTCCGCCGACGTGAACCTGGATCAGGCGGCCGTCGATCTCCGCCTACCGCCGCGCGCCGACGTACACGACGAGGGCGGTGGCGACACCGAAGACGAGATGGCCCATGAGGCTCAACAGCTGGGCCTGCTCGATCGCGAAGACCATCTCGTTCATGCCCAGCATCAGCGGCATGGCCACGAGCGCACCGCCGATCCACCAGATGACGCCGTAGACGGCCCCGGAGGCAACCGCGACGACCGGCGTCCCGATGAGAATCGGGAGGGCAGCGACGACGACACCGAAGACCAGTCCGGCCCCTGCGCTGATCGCGAGGTGGACCCCGAGGCCGACCAGGGCGTCCTCGGATCCGACGAGCGCAGCGACCATGGGCAGCATGTCCTGCATCGCCATCATGGCGCCGAAGATGATCCCGCCGGCGATGCCGCCGACGACGCCGAGCCCGATGGCGCGCGGGGCCGCGACCGGGCGAGCGGTCGTTGTGACAGCGGTGGACATTCGAACCCTCCTGCAGATGGTGAACCAGGGACGGAGGATCGCCTGCCCGGGTACCCGCCGGCTGTAAGGAAGCCCACACTCGAGACCGCGGGCCGTCGCCCGGACGGCCGGCCGGCCCGCTCCCCTCGTCCACCACCCCGGAAGGCCGCCGGGGGGTGCGCCTCGCGCACGACCCTCGGTCAGTCGGGGTCCCGCCCCGCGATCTGCGCGAGCCTCTCCGCGTCGCGGATGACGACCTTGTGGTGGGCCGTGTCCAGCAGGCCGCGCCGCCGGAAGTCACCGAGCGTGTGGGCCAGCGTCTCGCGCGTCGTCCCCACCATCTCCGCGAGCTCCTGCTGGGTGAGGTTGGCCTGGATCAGCGTGCCCCGCTCGGTCTCCACGCCGAACCGGCTCGCGAGATCGATAAGGCGTCGCGCCAGTCGCTGGTCAACCCGCTGGTACGCCATCGCCTCCAGCTCCCGCTCGGCGGCCTGGAGCCGGCGCGACAGGTGGCGGATGATGTTCACCCCGATGATCGGGAAGCGCTCGATGAGCTTGCGCAGCTCGTCGGGCGTGATCGTGCAGATCACGCCCTCGTCGATCGCCTCCGCGTAGGCCTCCGGCAGGCGGTCCTGCCCCAGCAGGCTCATGTCGCCCAGGATCGTGCCCTTCTCATGGATGTCGAGGGTCAGCTGCTTGCCGTCAGGGGTGATCCGGTAGACGCGGACCCGGCCCTTCTTGACGATGTGGATCCGGTCGGGCGGATCGTCCGGCGCCAGGATCTGCTGGCCGCGGACGCAGTGGGTCATCGTCGTGGCATGGCCGATGGCCGCCATGTCGGCCTCGGACAGCCCCGCGAACAGGGCGACGTCCGAGAGGAGGCCCAGTTTCTCGGCCAGGGAGCTGGTGGCGGTTGCGGAGGTCATCGGGCAGCGTCCAGTTCGATGATGCTCGCGCTGGTGAACAGCGGGCCCGCGGGGGGCCAAAGCATAGAGTCCGGCGGGCAGACCCGCGCGTGTGACCTGGCTCACAGCCGGCACGGGCGTCGTCGGGTACGGTCAAAGCATGGATGCCAAGCGCACGCTGAGCCTCTTCCTGGCCGCTGGATTCGTCGTGGCAGCGTGCCAGCCGCTGGCCGCGGAGCCGGGTGCCCCCGATCCGGGCGGGTCGCCCGCCGGCGGCGGAGGCGTGGCAGTCTCACCGACGCCCGCTCCGGCGGCGGACCTCGGCAAGCTGCGCGTCAGCACCAGCGGCTGGAGGACCGACTTCACCAGGGCCAGCGTGGATCTCGGGGAGTTCAGCGGCGGCGGTCCGCCCAAGGACGGGATCCCCGCGGTCGACGAACCGGAATTCGAGAGCATCGACGCCGCCCGCGGCTGGCTCACGGACCGCTCGCCCGTGGTCAGCCTGGACGTGGACGGCGTCGCCCGGGCGTACCCGCTCGCGATCCTGATGTGGCACGAGATCGTCAACGACACGCTCGGCGGTGTGCCGGTGGTCGTCACCTTCTGCCCCCTGTGCAACACCGCGCTCGTGTTCGAGCGCGAGCTCGACGGCACCACCCACGACTTCGGGACGACCGGCAACCTGCGCTACAGCGACCTCGTGATGTACGACCGCCAGACCGAGTCCTGGTGGCAGCAGGCCACGGGAGAGGCGATCGTCGGAGCGCTCACCGGGCAGAGGCTCACCTTCCTGCCCGCCCAGATCGTGTCGCTCGCGACGTTCGCGGAGGCCCACCCCGACGGCGACGTGCTCAGCCGCGACACCGGCTTCAGCCGCGACTACGGCAGGAACCCCTACGCCGGCTACGACGACGTCGACTCCAATCCGTTCCTGTTCGAGGGCGTGGTGGATGGGCGGCTCGCGCCCAAGGAGCGGGTCGTCACGATCGGCACCCGGGGCGACAGCCCCACGGCGTTCCCCTTCTCGGAGCTTCGGACGACCGGCGTGGCAACCGGTACCGACGATGGCCGAACCGTGGTCGTGCTCTGGGCTCCCGGGACAGCGTCGGCGCTCAACGCCGGGGTCATCGACGATGGGGCCGACGTCGGTGCGACGGGCGTCTTCGTACCGCGCGTCGACGGCGACCCGATCACGCTCCAACGCTCCGGGGGCGAGGACACGCCGATCACCGACGTGGAGACCAGGTCGACCTGGTCGGTCACCGGCCTCGCGACGTCCGGGCCGCTCGCCGGCACACGGCTGGAGCCCGTGCCCCACGGCAACCACTTCTGGTTCGCCTGGGCGGCGTTCTCGCCCGGGACGACGATCTGGACCGCCCCGTGAGCACGCTCCTCCTCCGGCGTGCCTCCCGCCTCGCGCTCGTCCTGGCGGTGGTCCTCGTCGCCGCCGCCTGCACCGGCGGCGGATTCGCTGCCGGTCGGTCGGGAGACACTGGGGGCGAATCCGTCACCGACGCCGCCTGGCGCACGGCCGCCCTCGTCGACGCACGGTCGGGCGAGACGTTCTCCATCGACGGTCTCGAGGGCAGGCTCGTGGCCATCGAGCCGATGGCGATCTGGTGCTCCAACTGCCGGACCCAGCAGCGCGAGGCGGTGGCCGCCCTCGCGGCCGTCGCCTCGGACGACCTCATGTACATCAGCCTGGACGTCGAAACCAACGAGGAGCGCGACGTGCTGGCCAGGTACGCGGACGAGCAGGGGTTCGACTGGACGTTCACCGTCGCGTCGACGGACGTCGCCCGCTCCCTCGCCGCCGAGTTCGGCGACCAGGTCCTCTCGCCGCCGGCGACGCCGCTCATCCTGCTCGGACCGGACGGGACGGTCATCGAGACGCACTACGGCATCCGTCGGGCCGACGAGCTCGAGGCGCTGTTCCGGCAGCACCTCCCCTGACCCAGGGGGCCATGCCCCTGACGGCTCGCGGACGATTCGAGGCCCGGCGCTCGGCCGGGCCTCGGGATGCGGCGGAACCGCCGGCACGTGCCGGCCAGGTGCTACATCGCGGGAAACGTCTCCGTCACGAGCACGACCTGCCCGATCCCAAGGACCGGGCAGCCCCGAGACAGCTCCACCGCGGCGTCGAGGCTGTCGGCCTTGATGATCGAGTAGCCGGTCGGGGCGGACGTCGCGTCCATGACCGAGCCGTCCGGTGAGATGGCCTTCGCGTGTGTGGTCGGGTTGCCGGGATCGACCACGGCATCGCCCAGCCGCGCGAACCACGCGTTCCAGGCCGCGATCGACTGGGCCTGTTCCGCCTCGGTCTCCGGCATGCCCCCCTCGCCGTGGTAGGTGAGCAGGAAGTTCGCCATGTGCCTTGTCCTCCACCCGGCGGTGATGCCGCCGATCCTCCGGTTCGCGAGGTCTTGTGACGCTCGCTCATCCGGACGACGAACGGCCGTCCCCCGAATCGACAGGCGGCATTCCGGCCGAGCGATGTGCGATCCATGACTCCAGCACGCGGCGGTGCCGATCCTGGAGCTTGACCAGCGGCCGTTTCGACGTCAGGAGCTCGTCCACCTGGTCGAAGGTCATGCCCTCACTGTCCATCAGGTACGCGGCGAGCACGGTCGCCGATCGGCCCCGACCCTTGGCGCAGTGGATGAGCACCGTGCGGCCCTCGCCGATCCGGGCCGTGATCCAGTCCACGGCGTCGGTCAGCACATCCGCGCCGGGAACCGTGACGTCCGGCACCCGGTACTGGCGGTGCGCGATGTCGTGCTCGTGGAAGAAGGCGGGCTCCGCGGCGCGTTCCGCACGCATGTCCACCACGGCCGTGATGCCGAGCCTGAGCAGCTCGTCGAAGTCCCGCCCATACGTCGGCGCGCCACCCAGCCACAGATGGGGCGTGACCTGGGAGAACCAGGCGTGCCCGATGAGCCGCTCGTAGGTGAACCGGATGGCCGGGTAGAGGCGGTCGAACGTCCTGTGGAAGAGGCCGAGCCGAGGGGGCGGCTCAGGGGACGACAACGGTCAGGGCTCCCGGCACAACGTCCACCCAGATCGGCGTCCGGCCGAGGTACTCGCCGTCGGCCCACACCGGCTGATCGGGTTCCACGGTGAGCCTGATGGAGCGTGCCTGGCGGTAGTAGCGCCCCGCCGACGGCGCCGGGATGTCGAGGAACCGCGCCCCGGCCGCGACGAGGGTGCCGATCGACCTCCGGTTCAGGACGAAGCAGTCCAGGAGGCCGTCGTCGATCGCATAGGTGTGGGTGAAGGTGAGGCCAGATCCCGTCATCCCCGAGTTCACGAGGTAGAGCTTCGACGCCTCGAACGCGAGATGATCCCCATCGAGGTCGACGTCGTACCGGAACTCGTTGGGCGCCGACAGGCGATCTGCGGCCGAGAACACGTAGGCGAACACGCCGTACTTGTCCTTCTGCTCGCGGCTGGTCTGCTCCTCGGGCTCGATGCCGACGTACAGCCGCTGGATGAAGTACCGGTCGTCGACCTCCGCCTGGCCGATGCTCCGCAGCCGGCCGACGTCGACCGCGCGGGTGTTCCGGCTGGTGCAGAGCATGACGGCCGCGTCCCTCAGCGTCCGCGGGACACCCAGCTCGCGGGAGAAGCCATTGCCGGTGCCCCCTGGCAGGAGTCCGATCGGCGTCTGCCGCCCCGAGGCTGCGGCGGCCCCGACGACGGCGTTCGCGAGCTCGTGATGGGTGCCGTCGCCGCCGTAGCCGACCACGAGGTCGACGCCGTCATCGATGGCCCGCCGCGCCTGTTCGTCCGCATCGCCGTACTTGTGCGTCACGCTCACGTCCCAGGAGACGCCATGCTCGTGGAACACGTCGTTGAGGGTGTTCAGGATTGGCTCGTTCCGGCCCGACGCAGGATTGACCACCACGTGCACGCGCCGGTAGGGCACGTCGCCCACGACTCACCTCCGAGCCCGCGACACCCGTCCCATCCGAGGCGAGTGCCTTCCGGACCACGATGCGTGCGGCGAGTGTGCCAGAGGCGCGAATGCCGGCACCCGAACCGCGAGACCGGACCCGCGCGGCAATCCGTGTGCCCCACGCAGGGACAGGTTGGAGCGCGCGGCCAGGCGACGGTCCAACTGGATCGGAACGCTGTACGCACGCTCCCCCGGCGGGCGGTGTCCGGAGGCCGGGCGGGGGGCGTGGAAGACCGCGTGGCCTCCGCCGCTCGGTCCAGTCCGGTGCTCGCGGTTGCTGTCGCCGTCGCCATCCCGGCGTGCGCCACCGGCGAGGTGCCACCCGGCATCCGGGCCCGCCGCGCCCCAAAGGCCGGCGACGGGCGTCGCAGGATCAGGACGGCCATCCCGGTCACGAGGCCGGCCAGCAGCGGCAGCAGCGGCAGAGGTCGCGAACCGCCGGCCGCGGTGGGTGCCAGGGTGTCGGTCGCGGGGGGCGTCCTGGACAGCTTCACGGGGACCGGGATGCTGCTGTCGGATCGCCTTCCGTTCCCCAGCTCGCCGTAGGCGCCGTGACCCCAGCACACGCCGCGGCCGTTCACGAGCAGCGCGCAGGTATGGCCGTCGCCGGCGCCGATCCCTCTGACGCCAACGGACAGCCCCCGGACGAGGGCCGGCTCGCTCCGCTGCGCCGTCGTGCCGTCGCCGAGCTCGCCGTCGGCGTTCTCGCCCCAGCAGTACGGGATACCCGGCTCGACCACCGCGCACGTGTGCCCGGTGCCCGCCGAGATGGCGGTCACGCGGCCGACGAGGCCGGTGACAGGCACGGGCGTCGGTGCGTACACTGTACCCTCGATGCCGAGCTGGCCATGCTCATTGGCGCCCCAGCACAGGACCTCACCGCCATCAGTCAGCGCGCACGTCTGGCCCGTGCCGGAGCTGATGGCGGCAGCGCCGCCGGCGAGCCCGTCGACGCCGACGGGCAGGGCGCTCAACTGGGACGTGCTGCCAAGCGTCCCGTTGCCGCCCCAGCACAGCGCGGCGGTGGCGGCCGTGATTGCGCAGGTGTTCCACGCCCCGGCGCTGATCGCGGCGATGCCGGCGTCCGACGCGGCCAGAACCGGGCGGCTGACCGAGGTGCCGATCGGTGCCCCGGTGCCGAGCTCCCCGAACTGGTTGTCGCCCCAGCACCACACCTCCCCCGTGCCCGAGAGGGCGCACGTGTGGAGGCTGGCGGCGGAGATGGCAACGATGTCGGCCGGGAGGCCCCCGACCCTGACCGGCTTGTGCCGGTCGCGCGTGGTGCCGTCCCCGAGCTGTCCGGACCCATTGGCTCCCCAGCATTGGACCACGCCCCCGTCCAGCAGCGCGCACGTGCCATACGCCGCCGCATCGATCGCAACGACGCCGTGGCCGAGGCCCTTGACCGCGACGGGCCTGGCGCTGTCCCGGGACTTCCCGTTCCCGAGCTGGCCGAACTCGTTCGCGCCCCAGCACACGACGCCCGCCTCGCTGGTCAGCGCGCACGTGTGCCGGTCGCCCGCGGTGATGGAGACGATCGTGGTGGCCCCGCCCGAAGCGGCCGAGGCGGGGCCCCCGGACAGCGCGACGATGCCGAGCGCCAGTAGAGCACCCAGGAGCGCGGGCCTTGTCCGGCGACGCATCCGTTCCAACCTCCCGGAACCACACGTGGGCCGCCATTGCAGCACGCAGCGGAGGCGCTTGCCCAGTCCCGTCGGACAGGTTCGCGAGTTCGCGTTGCCAGGTGTCACCGACGTCCGGCGACGCGATAAGGTGCGCGGGGCAATCGTCCACGCAGAGGTGCGCATGCAACCCATGGCCGTCGCGGTCCCGAGCCCTCGCTCGTGAGCGACAACCAGCGCCCGGCACCGCGACGTCGCCCGCGCCGGGCGGCCGGCGGCGTCCCGCAGCTGCCGCCACGGCGGCTGGTCAACCCGTTCCCGCCGCTCGAGGTCCTGTCCGCGGACCAGGTCGAGGCCATCCACGGTGCCTCGCTCGCGATCCTCCGGGACACGGGCCTGGAAGTCCTCGGAGACCGGGCGATCAACCTCCTCCGCGGAGCGGGGGCGGAGGTGAACCCTGACACCCGCCGCGTCCGGATGGACCCCGGCCTGGTCGAGGACCTGGTGGCGACCGCCCCCGCGTCGTTCGAGCTCCACGCCCGGAACCCTGCCTGGAACGTCACGATCGGCGGCCGCAGCCTGGTTCTGTGCTCGGTGGGTGGACCGGCCTTCGCGACCGACCTGGTGCGCGGACGACGACCGGGGACGTTCGCCGACATGTGCGACTTCGCGCGCCTCGTGCAGCGCCTCAACGTGCTCCACCAGGAGGGCGGCGGCGCCGTGGAGCCCACGGACATCCCGGTGCCGGTCCGCCATCTCGAGATGTACCGCGCGTTCGCCACGCTCCTGGACAAGACCTGGCACGCCCTCGCGTACGGCCGGGTCACCGTGGACGACGCGGTCGAGATCACCTGCCGGATGCGCGGCATCACGAGGGAGCAGCTGGTCCGCGAGCCCAGCGTGATCACGGTCGTGAACACCAACAGCCCGCTGCGCTTCGACGGCCCGATGTCCGAGGGCCTGATCGAGATGGCACTCAACGGCCAGCCCGTCATCGCGACCCCGTTCACGCTGTCGGGGGCCATGAGCCCGGTCACGCTGGCCGGGTCGATCGCGCTCCAGAACGCGGAGGCGCTGTTCATGGTCGCCCTGTCACAGGTGGCGCGGCGCGGCGCGCCGATCGTCTACGGCGGGTTCACGTCCAACGTGGACATGCGGACCGGCTCCCCGGCCTTCGGCACGCCGGAATACGTGAAGGGCCAGATCGCGACCGGGCAGCTCGCCCGCCGCTACGGCCTGCCGTGGCGGTCGTCCAACGTCACCGCGTCACCGGTCGTGGACGCCCAGGCGGCGTACGAGAGCGAGATGGCCGTGTGGGGCGCCGTGATGAGCGGCGTCAACGTGCTGTACCAGGGGGCGGGCTGGCTCGAGGGGGGCCTCACGGCATCGTTCGAGAAGCTGATCCTGGACGCGGAGCTGCTCCAGCTGATCACGGAGGTGCTGGAGCCGGTGATCGTGGACGACGCGTCGCTCGGTCTCGAGGCGATCGACGGCGTCGGGCCGGGCGGCCACTTCTTCGGGGCCGGGCACACGCTCGAACGGTACGAGACCGCGTTCTACCGGCCGATGATCAGCGATTGGCGCAACTACGAGACGTGGGTCGAGGACGGGTCACGCACCGCGACCGACCGGGCCGGCGACGCCTGGCGGCGGCTGCTGGAGGAGGGCGAGGATCCGCCGATGGACCCGGCTGTGCGGGAGTCCATCGACGACTTCGTGGACCGCCGGAAGCGCGACATCGGCGCCGGGCCGTGAGCCCGCGCGGTCGCCTGGCGGCGGGGGTCGTCGGCTGCCTGACCCTGTTCGCCATCGGCTGGACCGGGCTCCTGATCCCGTCGCTCATCCGGTCCATCGAGGCCGCGTTCGGCCAGGACGACGCGGGGATCGGCATCGTCTACCTCGTGTATGCCGTGGCCTACGCCTGCGGGTCGTTCGGCGGTGGGCCGCTCACCGAGCACCTCGGGCGCCGGCGAGTCCTGGGCGGAGCCGTCCTCGTCCACGGCCTGGGTATCGCCGGCCTGGGCATCGTGCCCAGCTGGCCACTGTTCGCGGCGACGGCGGCGATCGCCGGCCTCGGGGCGGGGAGCCTGGACGGCGGCGCCAACGGTCTCGTCCTGGATGCGTACCGTGACGGTCGCGGCCGGGCGATGAACCTGCTGCACGCATCGTTCAGCGTCGGCGCGCTGTCCGCGCCGCTGGTCGTGGGCAGCCTCGTGGAGCTGGGCGCCGCGTGGCAGGCGATCGTGATCGCGTCCGGCGTGCTGGTCATGCCCCTGGCGGCCGGCTACATCCTGGTCCCGATGCCCAGTGGACGGCGGGCGCGCGCAGCGGGAGAGGGGCCCACGGCCGGGGCCGTCGGGCCGGCCGGAGGGTTCGGCGGCAGACGCCTGTTGACCGGTCCGCTGCTGCTGCTCGGGATCGCCATCGCGGTTTACGTCGCCTCCGAGCTCGGGATCTCCAGCTGGCTCGTTCGATACCTCGACCCGGCCCCGCTGGCGACGGCGACGCTGGCGCTGTCCCTGTACTGGGCTGGGATCGCCGTTGGACGCCTGGTGTCCTCCGCCATCGCGGACCGCTTCGATCACCTGCGCTACACGATCGCCTGCACCCTGGCGCTGGCGGTGATGGTGGCCGCCGCGGTCCTGGCGCCGTCGCTGCCGTTGTCGATCGCCGCCTTCGCCCTCGCGGGCGTCGCCTCGGGGCCGGTGTTCCCGATGATCGTCGCGATCGGCGGGGAGCACCGGCCCGAACGCTCCGCCGCCGTGGGTGGGTTCCTCGGCGGCATGGCCGTCGTCGGGTCGACCGTCTATCCGCCCGCGATGGGCTTCCTGTCCGTCACCGTCGGCCTGGGCGCGGCCATGCTCGGGACCGCGGCCCTGGCGCTTGGCTCCATGCTCGCGCTGGTGGCCTTCGGGCAGATCACGGCCCGTCCAACGCGAATCCGGTAGAGTCACTGCGCGATCGCCACATTCGCGTCCCGCAACCCGATCACCAACGAACCAGAAGGGGACTTCCGTGCGCCGTTTGCTCCTCGGACTCGCCATCGCCACCGTCGGCGTCACCGTCGCCGCCTGCTCGTCCGGGGGCTCCGGATCGTCAGGTGGCACCGGTGGCACGTTGGACGGCACCGCCTGGACCCTCAAGTCCTATGACGTGAGCGGGACCGCGACGGACGTGCCCGCGGGCACGGTCGTCGACGCGAAGTTCGCCGAGGGCAAGGTCTCGGGCTTCGCCGGCTGCAACACGTACAACGGCCCGGCGACCATCGACGGCGCGAAGCTGACGATCGGCGCCCTCGCAACGACCATGAAGGCCTGCGAGGACGCCGTCACCGCGGTCGAGACCGCCTACCTCGCCAACCTGGGCAAGTCCGCCACCTTCACCGCCACGGCCGACGGCCTCACGATCTTCGATGCCGACGGCAAGGCGCTGCTGACGTACGTGCCGGCCGCGGCGAACCCGCTCCTGGGCGAGTGGAACGTGACCGGCTACAACGACCCCGGCAGGCAGGCCACCGTGGGGCCGGTCGCCGACACCGAGCTGACCGTGACCTTCGCCGAGGACGGCACGGTCTCCGGCAGCTCGGGCTGCAACACGTTCACCGGCGAGTACAAGCTGGAGGGTGATGCGCTGACCGTCGGCCCGCTGGCCTCCACCATGATGGCCTGCGAGCAGCCGGCGATGGACCAGGAGACGCAGTTCCTGGCCGCCCTCCAGACGCCGACTACCGTCGAGACATCGGGGACGACCGTGACGCTGCGCGATGCGGACGGTGCCGCGCAGGTGGTCCTCGCCCCGAAGTGAGCCGCGCGGCCCGGCCGCGCCTCCGCTGCACACATGAAGAGAGGGCCCGAACCGGGCCCTCTCTTGTCGTTGCCGGCCGGACGCGCTCCGGGGATGCTCGCCGCTGAGCGGCGCCCGGGCGCCCGGCGCTAGTAGCGGCGCCGGGACTTCGTCTCGTCCTTGCTCGGCTTCGGCTCGCGACCGGGGCGCGGCGGCCGGGGGGCCGTCCCGGGCGCCATGTCCGGCTGCGGGGGCAGCGGGCCGCGTGCACGGGCGGCCGCGACCTCGCGGGCGAACTCCGTGGCCACGGCGGTCGGGACGCTCGCCATCCACGCGTGCTGGATCTCGGCCATCCGCGCGGACTCGGCGGCGCGCTTCTCGCGCTCGACCTTCGAATGCTTGGTCATCATGCCTCGATCTGGTGCTGTCCCGGAGCTCGGGATGTCGCGCGATCCTACGCGTGATCGGGAAAAGGCGCGAACGGCCGCCTGGGAGCCGGGCCGCCGCGAAGGCGCCGGTACGACGATCGGGGTATGCTCGCCGCCCCTCAGAGGCTCATGCCGTGCCGACAACGCCCTCCGCAGCCGTCACGCTGCCGCCCACCCTCACCGAGCTGCTCGACGAGGCCGCCGCCGCGTCCGGGCCGGAGCCGTTTCTCGGCGTGCGGACCTCCACGACCCGCGAGGTGTCGATGACCCTGGCGGAGTTCGCCGTCGCGGTCGGGAACGCCGCCGCCCGGCTCGCTGCCGCCGTGGAGCCGCGGGCGAGAGTCCTGGTCCAGGGCGCGCCGGGTCCCGGGTTTGCCGCAGCGCTGTTCGCAGCCGGCCGGGCGGACGTCGTGCTGGTCCCGCTGGACGTCCGGATGACCGCCGACACGATCGACCGGATCTCGGCGCTCACCCTGCCGTCGGCCATCCTGCTGGGGACGGGGAGCACCCTCGAGCCGGTCACGATCCCGCGGCTGGCCGCGCTGCCGGTCCTGGACCTCGATGAGCTCGCCGCGCCGCCGCCGCCCGCCGCCGTCGCCGCGCTGGCCGCCCGGAAGCCGGCGGACCCGCATCAGCCGCTGGAGATCCTGTGCACGTCCGGCTCCACGGGCAACCCCAAGGGCGTGACGGTCACCCAGTCGATGCTGCTGGCATCGACGCTCCGATGCCTCGCCACCATCCCGGCCGGCGGCAACCGGTTCGTCTCGATCCTGCCCCTGTCGCACATCATGGAGCAGGTCGCCGGGCTGGTCTACGCGGTGGCCGCCCGCGCCGAGACCGAGTACATCACCACCCTTCGGCCGGACATCATCGCGGCTTCGATCCGGGGACACCGCGCGACGGCGCTCGTGGTCGTGCCCCAGGTGCTGGAGCTGCTGTTCGGCGCGATCCGGCGGGAGGCCGACCGAAGCGGGAGCGGCAGGAGCTTCAGGCTCGCCCTCCGGGCTGCGCCGCTCCTGCCCGTCTTCGCCAGGCGCCGGCTGTTCCGCAAGGTGCACGAGGCGCTGGGCGGCGAGCTGCGGCTGGTCCTGTGCTCGGCGGCGCACCTGTCGCCCGCCCTCCAGCGGAGCTGGGAGGCGCTGGGCGTCGAGGTCATCCAGGGCTACGGTTCCACGGAGGCGGGCCTCGTGGCCACCAACTTCCCCGGCCGGGCGCCCGTGGACCGCGTCGGCTGGTGGCAGCCGCCGATGGAGCTCCGGGTCGAGGCGGACGGCGAGGTGGTGGTCCGGGGGCCGTCCGTGTTCGCGGGCTACTGGGAGGACGCGGCAGCGACGGCCGCCGCGTTCACGTCGGACGGCTGGTACCGGACCGGCGACTACGGCGAGGTGGACGGGACGGGCTCGCTCCGACTGATCGGGCGGACTCGCTCGCTCATCGCCCTGCCCAACGGGATGAACGTCCATCCCGAGGATGTGGAGGCGGCGCTCACCGCCGAGGGTTTGGTGGAGCCGCTCGTGTACGACGCGGGCTCGGGCCGGATCGCCCTGTCCTACCGGGCCGCCGCAGCGTTTGCCGACCCGCCGCCGGACGAGACCGCGGCCGTCGCAGCAGCCGTCCGCGCCGCGAACCGGAAGCTGGCCCCGCACCAGCGGGTGGTCCAGCAGGCCGCCTTCCCGGAGCCGGACTTCCCGCGCACCCACACGCGCAAGGTCCAGCGCAGCGCGGTGGCCGCGCGGATGACGGAGGCGGCCGCCGCCTGACCGTCCGATCCGGACGGGGTCGCCGGCGTTGCCAGCCCTCAAGTCGCGGGTGAGCGGTACCGCGTAGCGTCACACCCATGAGTGGTGGCTGCCGGTCCAGGTTCCGCGGTTATACTCCGGGTATGAAGACAGCCGTGTCTGTGCCCGACGAGCTGTTCGCGCAGGTCGAGGCACTTGCCCGGAGCACGCACCGGTCGCGGAGCGAGGTCTACAGCACGGCCCTGCGGGAGTACGTCGCCCGGCATGCCCCGGACCGGGTGACCGACGCGGTCGATGCCGTCGTGGCGGATCTCGGCGAGGCTGGGCCGGATCCGTTCGTGGACGCGGCCGCCCGCCGGGCGCTCGGATCGTCGGAGTGGTGATCGCGCAGGGCGAAGTCTGGTGGGCCGATCTGGGTGAGCCGACCGGATCCGAGCCCGGGTTCCGGCGGCCCGTGGTCGTGATCCAGGGCAACCCGTACAACCGGAGCACCATCCGGACGGTGGTGTGCGTTGCGCTGACGGGCAATCCGCGGTGGGCCGACGCGCCGGGCAACGTCCTGCTCGCGTCACGGATGACCGGGCTGCCGCGCGACTCCGTCGCCAACGTGTCGCAGGTGGTCACCCTGGATCGCTCCCGGCTCACGGAGCGGTCCGGGAGGCTGCCCGAGGCCAAGCTGGAGCTGGTGCTGGCCGGCGTCGACATCGTGCTGGGCCGCGGCTGAGCGACCGCCCGCCGGCGCGCCTGCCGCAGGTCGAGGCCGGCGCTACCCGCCCGCGGCGGCCCGGTCGGTCTCTGGCGCGGTGTCCACGACCCCGGGTTGCGGTTCCACCCTGTTGCGCAGCAGCGCGGCGATCCCCCTGGTATCGGGGGACGCCTCGAGGATCGCGACCAGCCCGACCGTCAGCGGCACGGCGAGCAGGGCCCCCGCCGCGCCCAGGATCCACGCCCAGACGATGACCGAGAGGAACACGACGAGCGGGCTGAGGTTGAGCTCCGTGCCCATCATCCGCGGCTGGAGCAGGTAGTCCTGCGCCACGTTGATCAGGGTGAACCCGATCACGACGGCCGCCGCGATCCCGATCCCGCCCTCGAGGAGGGCGAGGATCATCGGCGGGATGAGGGCCAGGAACGTGCCGATGTTGGGGATGAACGCCGCGGCGAACACGAGGAACGACCACAGCGCCGGCAGCGGGACGCCCAGGACGAGCAGCAGCACGAGGGTGAGGACGGCGGCGAACAGGCCCAGCTGCGCGCGCACGACGAGGTAGCGGCGGAGGTCCACGCCGAACCGCTCCACGCCGACGAGGATCGCGTGGCGCTCGCCGAACGCCGCGACGGCCCGAGCACGCAGCCCAGGGGCCCCCAGCAGCGCGTAGGCAAGCGTGAAGGCGAGAATGAGGATCGCGGCCGCACCCCGGGACACGGCCGACGCCACGGGCCGGACGTAGCCGACGATGTCCTCGGGCGAGACGACCGCTGAGAGCGCGTCGGAATCCGTCTGGATGCCCAGGCCGGCCAGGATCTCCTGCACCTGCTGGAGCAGGTCCCGCATGCGGTTCTCGTAGCGAGGGATCTGGACCACGAGCTCGCCGATGGAAAGGGCGATCACCCCGGCCGTGGCCAGCACGATCGCCACCACCACGGCGATCGCCACGGTCAGCGCGACCGCGTACCGGATCCCGCGGCGCTCGAGGGCGGTCACCAGGGGCGAGACGACGAGCGCGATGAACAGCCCGAACAGCACCGGGACGAGGAGCGACGCGATCTCACGCAGGGCGAGCACCGCGACAAGGACGAGGACCAGCCCGCCGAGCGCAGTGAGTGGCCCTCCCGGCAGCCGACCACGGCGACCGACGCCGGCGGCAGCATCGGCTTCGGCGTGGTCCGGCGCGGGCTCGTTCGGTACGGCCTGGCTCTCGGGCGACATTCTGCGGTCGTTCATCCGGAGCGATGGTACACACCGCCGGAGACATCGTTCGTGGTGCGCACGCAGGAGTCCGGCGAGTTCAGGGTCCTGCGATACTCACCGCCGTGGACGTTCCGTTCCGACTCCTGGACGTGTTCACCGACGTGCCGTTCGCGGGCAACCAGCTGTGTGTGGTGTCGGATCCGCCGCCCGGCCTGGACTCGACCACGATGCAGACCCTGGCGCGCGAGATCGCATTCTCGGAGACGACCTTCGTGACCGCCGTTCGGCCGGACGGGTACGACGTACGCATCTTCACTCCGGACGGCGAGCTGCCCTTCGCCGGGCACCCCACGCTGGGAACGGCGTTCGCGCTCGTCGCCGAGGGCCGTGTGGCTCCGCGCCTGGTCCAGCGGTGTGCGGCCGGCAACGTGCCCGTCGAGGTGGACCTGGCGGCCGGCAGTGCCGTCATGGACCAGCTGCCGCCGGTGTTCGGGCGCCCGCTCCAGGATCGGGTCCTCGCGGCCGCCGGGGCGGGCCTGGCCGTGGACGACCTCGTCCCGGATCTGCCGATCGTGCCGGTCTCGACGGGGATCCCGCACCTGCTGGTCCCGGTCCGGACGGAGGCCGCCCTCCGCCGCGCCGCGCGCGACGACGGGCCCTGCCGAGCCGCTTGCGCGGCCGCCGAGGAAGCGGAGTCCCTCTACCTGTTCGCCGTCCGGGATCAGGGCGACGTGCTGGCCCGGATGTTCGACCGGTGGCCGTCAATCGGGGAGGACCCGGCGACGGGGTCGGCGGCCGGCCCGCTGGCCGCGTACCTGGCCGCCCACCGGCTGGCCGGGCTGCCCGGACGCGCCACGATCGCGCAGGGCGAGTTGGTCGGACGGCCCAGCTTCCTGCACGTGGACGTGGCGCCCGCCGGTGATGGGTGGTCGGTCAGGGTCGGCGGCGGCGTCCAGATCGTGGGCGAGGGCCGCTTCCGCATCTGATGCGCCGGACCGAGGAAGTCGCGCGCAGCGGCTCCGCTATCGCAGGGCGTACACCAGGACGCGGATCGGCGGGTAGTGCTCGTACGTCTCGGTCAGCCCGAGACCACGCCCGGCCGGAACCTCCAGGGCGGCGGCCGCCGCCTCCGTGACCAGGGCGTACGCCGTGTGGCCCACCAGGTCCGCCGCGCGATTCTTGAGTAGCCGGTGGGCCATCACCACCTCGGGACCCACGAGCTCCCGGCTGCCGCCGATCGACTGAACGACGTAGCCCCCGGCATGGAGCACGAACTTGAGGTCCAGCGCATCCACCCGCGCGCAGGCATCGCAACGGCAGCTCCAGACGTCACGGGCGCTCCCCAGCCGCTCACGGAAGGCCCCATAGCAGGACTCCAGGCACGCCAGAAGGCCGGCTCCCCGGGGGACCGGGTCCTCGTCCCGCGCGAACGCGAACACCGCGTCGCCCTCGAGCTTGGCGAGCGTGAACGGCGGCGCGATCCGCTCGATGATGCCGTCGAGGAGCGAGGACACGAGGGCGTACGCGTCAGGCACATTCCCGCCGGCGAAGGCGTCGTCTCGGTGAGCGTGAGCCACCGACTGGAGGAAGCCGGTGTAGCCGGAGATGTCGGCGAGCAGCAACGGACCGGACGCCGGTCCGGACTCGAAAGGGAGGGTCATGAAGGGTCCTTGGAGACGCGGGCTGGACGGGCCGCAGGGCACGCCCCGCAGTTGACGATGCCGGGAGCCCGGTCAACGATACGCCACACCATGCCGACGCCCCGGCTCGCGCGCCTCAACGTCACGCCGCTCAAGGGCACGGCCCTGGCGCACCCGTCCAGCGCGGAGCTGACCGAGACCGGCATCCCCGGGAACCGGCTGTTCCACCTGGTGGACGCACGCGGCCGGCTGTTCAGCGGCGGTGCTCTCGGCCTGCTCGTCCAGCTGCGGGTGACCTTCGACGCGGCGGCGGAGACGCTCACCCTGGCGCTCCAGGACGGCACTTCCGTGACGGCGGCCGCCGACCGCTTGGGCGCGGCCCAGGTGACGGATTTCTGGGGTCGGCCCGTACCCGGGCGCTTCGTCGAGGGGCCGATCGACGAGGCCGTCTCCACCTGGGCGGGGCGTCCGCTGCGCCTGGTGCGCGACGACCGGGAGGGCGACGGCCCCGACGAGCACCGCCTGTCGCTGGTCTCGTGGGCGTCGGTGCGGGATCTCGGGGCGCGCAACGGGCGAGCGGACCTGGATCCGCGGCGCTTCCGGATGAACCTGGAGCTGGACGGCTGCGAGCCGTTCGAGGAGGACGGCTGGGAGGGGCGCCTCGTCCGCGTGGGAGACGCGGTCCTGCGCGTTCTGGGCCAGGTCCCGCGCTGCGTGGTGACCACGCAGGACCCCGACACCGGTCGCAAGGACTTCGACACCCTCAAGCGGATCGCCGAGTACCGGCCACTGATGGCGGAGGCCGAGGGCGTCCCGTTCGGCATGTACGCGGAGGTGGAGCGCCCGGGATCCGTCTCGGTCGGTGACCCCGTCGAGCTCCTGGGGGAGGCGGTCGCCGGGTAGACTCCGCCGGACCGCGGAGATCGAGCGCAGGTGCCCGGCGCGCCGCGCCCTACAATCGGCACCGGCTGCAGCGGCGTCCCGGCACCAGCCTCGCCTCACGAAAGGACGCGTTCGATGACCGACCCCAATGCCGAGGTCGAGCTCCAGGCGGAGCACGACGGCCTCAACCGCTACCCGGTGGCCTTCCTCCAGAACCTGATCGACAACGGAGAGGGCTGGATGTCCGAGAGCGCCCTCGGGCAGGCGGTGGTGCAGGCCCTGGAGGACGGGACCTGCGTGCTTGGGACGGTGGCCCACCGCGACTACCACGGCCGTGTCGTGCCCGCGCGCGGCGACGTCGCGCCGGGCGCCAAGGGAAGCCTCGAGTACGCCAACCGGCTGCGCGCCGAGCGCGGCGACCCGCTCCTGGTGGAGAACCCGGACGGGTCGGTGAGCGTCGCGCCGGTCTCGGGGTAGCGCCGGGGAGGTCCTCCCGGCGGTCGGGCCGGCTACCCGCGATCCGGGACGAGGATCCGCGCGGGCTCCGGCAGCAGCCCGGCGGTCAGCGGCCCCTCGCCGACGGCATCCCCGTCCACCTGCACGGGCTCGGGTACGGCGGTCTCGATCCGGACCTCCCGGGCCAGCGTGCGCCAGGCGGGTCCGCTCGGATCCCCCGAGGACACCGGATTCACCAGCGCCGCGATCACGCCGTGGATGCCCGCCAGCGGGTTGCCGGCGCGGACCACGATGACGTCGAGCAGGCCGTCGTCGGGGACGATCGGGCGCAGCGGCCGGAGCCGACCCGGCACGAGCTCGCCGCAGTTGACGACCAGGACGACGGCCGCCTCGGTCTCGAACGTCCGCCCGTCCACGGTCAGGCGGCAGGCCACGTTCCGGATCGCCAGCCCGTGCGGAACCGCCACCGCGAAGTAGGAGAGCCGGCCGAGGCGACGCTTCTGGTCGGCCGTGGTCGCCGCCATGACCCGGGCGTCGAAGCCGATCCCCGCGCCAACGCCGAACAGGCGCGAGGATCGGGCGTCCGTCCGCGGCGCAGTGGCATCGTCGCCCGCCCCCCAGCGTGCAGTGCCCACGTCGATCGAGCGCACCCGCGACCGCCGCAGCAGCTCCGGCACCCGCTCCATCGGTCCACGGATCCCGACCGACCCGGCGAGGATGTTGCCGGTTCCGCCCGGGAGCACCGCGATCGGGATCTCGGAGCCGGCGAGGGCGGCGACCACCGCGACCACGGTGCCATCGCCGCCCGCCACCACGATTCGATCCGCGTCCGCGGCCAGCCCAGCCACCGCCGCGGCGACAAGGTCCGCGGGATCCGAGGCCTCGACGACCTCCACTGCCGGACCGCCCAGGTGCGCCGCCGCCCTGACGGCGGCGACCAGACGCTGGCGACGCGCCGGGTCGCGCAGCCGCGACGCGGAGGGGTTGATCAGGAGGAGGCTCGGTCTGGTCATGTAGGCTCAGGGTACGGCGGCCCCAGCCCGGGCGCGTTCCGCAGCGCCCCGTCGTACGGTGGCGCCATGCTTTCCGGAACGCTGGTGGACCTGCGCCGTGTCGAGCCGTCGGACCTGCCGCTGCTGGCGGAGTGGACCGGCGACGTCGAGGTCAACGGCGAGTTCGAGCGCTTCGAGCAGACCTCGCTGGCGGAGATCGAGCGCGACTTCGAGGCCGACCCGGACGAGCGCTGGTACCTCATCCTGGACAAGGCCGGGACCTCGGTGGGCTACGTGGCCCACGGCAAGGCGGACGGCGGCTGCTGGGTCGGGTGCATCGTGGTACCCGCGGCCCGCGGCAGGGGATACGCCACCGAGGCGCTCCGGCTGCTCACGGACTACCTGTTCCTGCATCACGACATGGGGCGGATCCAGTGCGAGGTCCACCCGGAGAACGCCGCCTCGCGTCGCCTCGTGGAACGGGTCGGGTTCACCTTCGAAGGGATCCTCAGGCGCACCCACTTCCGGGGCGGGGCCTGGCAGGACGCGGCGATGTACAGCCTGCTGCGCGAGGAGTGGGACGGGCCGCTGGCGTTGTCGGGCGTGTCCCAGGCCGGGCCCCGAGCCGGCGGGTAGGCAGCCGGCCACGCGGCACGGTATCGTTGCCCGCATCCGGGGGACGGACTTCATGCCCACTCCCGCCCGAGGAGGCCCGGACCCCATGGACCCGGTCATCGACAGCTCGCCGGCCGGGCCGGCACACGGTGCCGCGCTCCTTGACCCGGAGACCGGGCTGCTCGGAGCGGAGGCTTGGTCGGCCATCCTCTCGACCGAGTCGGCCCGCTGCAAGCGGTACGGGCGATCGGCCACGGTTGTCGTGGTGGAGGTCAGCGGGCTGGAGGACCTGGCCTCGGTCTGGGGGACGGACGTGGGCACGAATGCCGCGGCCCGGGTGGGTGCCGTCCTGCGGGCAAAGGTTCGCACCTCGGACTACGCCGCGCGGCTCGCGCCCCGGCGCTTCGCCGTGCTGCTGCCCGAGACGGACGAGATCGCCGCCGTCAACTTCGTGGAGCGCGTTCGCGACGCCTGTGACGCGGCGCTGCGATCGGTCGAATCCGATGCCCGGGCCTGGTTCGGGTGGGCGGACGCGACGCAGAAGCGGTCGCTGATCTCCGCCGTCGAGATCGCGATCGAGCGGGTGGCCGCAGATCGGCGCGCGAACGAGGCCGACGAGGGCTGAGCCGGCGCCGTCGCGCGCCCCGGCCGGCCCGGGACCCATGGGTACCTTCGGTCGATACCGGCGGGATGCACGGCGCCGTAGCGTTCGCGGCCTGATGGAGCTCCAACCGTCGTCTGCGCGGCTCCACGTCGAGCTGCAGCGGTTGCCCGAAGAGATCTTCGAGCCCGATTCCGTGGCCGAGGCCCCGCTGGTCCGGTTCGCGGCCTACGCGCGCCACCACCGTGTGTCCGGCTGGGTGCGGCTCCGGGCGGACCGGCTCACCGACCTGCTCAACGCCCACGACGAGCTGCTGCTCACGGATGTCGAGATGGAGGGCCTCGACGACGGTGGAACGCAGGCCGTGGACAGCGTGCTCATCCGGCGCTCGGACCTCGTCGCCGTGCATGCCGCGGGCCCACGGGGAGACGCGGCGCTTCGCAGGCGGACCCGGGCCCACCCGCTGGCGATGCAGTCCGGCAGCTTCCTGATCGGTGGTCATCTGCACGCCTTCCCGGGCGTGGACCCGATGGACAGCGTGCGCGACCGGCCGCCGATGATGCCGCTCACCGACGCCTGGATCGAGTACTGGGCGGGCGAGCGACGGGCCCGGCATGCCATCGGCACGCTGATCGTCAATCGGCTGGCCGCGGACTGGATCCGCGTCGTCACGGACGAGGATCTGGTGGACGGGCTGCTGCGCCCCACGCCGCATCCGCGCCTCGGGACGGCCTGAGCCCCCAATTCCCGCACAACCGGGGCGGCCGTGGCACGCTAGCCCGGTGACGCGACCGAACCCCCTCGCGGCTTCCCTGGCGGAGCAAGGCGTGCTGGTGCTCGACGGCGGACTGGCCACGCAGCTGGAAGCCCAGGGCAACGACCTCTCGGACGCCCTGTGGTCGGCACGGTTGCTGGTGGAGGACCCCGGGCAGATCGTGGAGGCACACCTCGCCTTCTACCGGGCGGGTGCCCGCGTGGCGACGACCGCCAGCTACCAGGCCTCGTTCGAGGGATTTGCCCGGCGGGGGATCGGGCACGAAGATGCGGCGGGCCTGCTCCGGCTGAGCGTCGCCCTGGCGTCGGAGGCACGGACCCGCTATGGGGCCGAACGGGTTGCAGCCGGGGCGCCGGATCCCGGTCCCCTGCTCGTCGCGGCGTCCGTGGGCCCCTACGGAGCCGCCCTTGCCGACGGATCCGAGTACCGGGGCCGCTACGGCCTGACCGTGGACGAGCTGCAGGCGTGGCACCGGGAGCGGCTTGAGGTCCTCGCGGACGCCGGCGCCGACCTGCTGGCGTGCGAGACGATCCCGGAGCTGGAGGAGGCGCGGGCCCTGGTGGCGCTGCTCGAGGAGACCCCGGGCGCTGCCGGCTGGATCTCGTTCTCGTGCGCTGACGGGGGACACCTTCGCAGCGGGGTCCCGGTCGAGGAGGCGGTCCAGGTGGCGGCCGGATCGCCGGCCGTGGTCGCCGTCGGGGTCAACTGCACGGCCCCCGAGCACGTCGAGGAGCTGGTCGGTCGGATTCGGGCGGCGACGACCAAGCCGATCGTCGTCTATCCCAACAGCGGCGAGGGCTGGGACGCGGTCGGGCGGCGCTGGACGGGCGCCCCCGGGCCGACCGTGGATGCCGCCTCCGCGCGCCGGTGGATCGCGTCCGGGGCATCGCTGGTCGGGGGGTGCTGTCGCGTGACGCCGGACCAGATCGCCGGCCTTGCGGGTGCCCACCAGGCTGCCCACGACTGATCCCGGTCAGCGGCCGCCGCCCGGGCGCGGCCCGCGGACGCTCCAACAAGCGTACGACGTACGCTCGTCTGGGTGGTGTCAGGCCGGCTCGATGAACGCCTCGTGGAGCGCCAGGCGGGTTGCCGCGTCGATGCCCAGGCCGATCTCGAAGTACGACTCCACGTCACCGAACCGCCGGCGCATCGTCGCCAGCGCCGTCTCGAGGTACGCCTCCCGAACGCCGATCAGGGGCCGCAGGAGCTCCGGGTCCCCGCCACGGGCGCGGAACGCCTCCAGCTCGGCCGCGAACACGTCCTCCATCACGGCGTTGCTCGCGAGGTACTCCGCCATGACGAGATCCTCGGGCACGCCCAGCAGCAGGAGCAGCGCCGCGACCGCCCAGCCGGTCCGGTCCTTGCCCGTGGTGCAGTGGACGAGCCCGGGGCGGCTGCCGTCCACGGCCAGGTCCCGGAACATCAGCCCGTAGCCCTCGCGGGCGCTGTCCAGCTCCACGAACTCCCGGTATCGCTCCTCGAAGAACCGGACGGCGCCCCCGTTCGCGAGCACGGCCGAGACCGCCGCCGCGTCGCGCATCATCGTCATCATGTGGAACGGCGAGCCCTCGGGCGGCGCACCCGCCAGCACGTCGGCCACGACGGAGCGGGCACCATCGGGCAGGCGGTCCGGGTGGGCCTCCCGCTCCTCGCGCGTCCGCAGGTCGTACACGGTCCGGACCCCAAGTCGGCGAACATGCTCGACGCCATCGGCGTCCAGACCGGCCAGGTCCGTGGACCGGAACAACAGGCCCGTGCGGACGCGCCCGACCTCATGGACCGGGTGTCCGCCGATGTCGCGCAGGTTGGCGAGCGGCGGCATCGCGCGCGGCGCGGGCATCTTGGCCATCGGCGTCGGGCCGTCCGGCCTAGCCCAGCGCCGCGTCGCGCCGGAGGGCCCGGTGATCCTCCAGCCGGCGCCGGATCGCGTTGAGGAACCGGGCGCCCAGCTCGCCGTCCACCATCCGGTGATCCGCCGTCAGCGTCAGCTTCATGATCGAGCGGACGGCGATGCCGCCGTGCATGGCGACCGGCGTGGGCTGTGCGCTGCCGACGGCGAGGATCCCGGACTCGCCGGGGTTGATGATCGCCGTGAACTCGTCCACGCCGAACATGCCGAGGTTGGAGACGGTGAACGTGCTGCCGGTGAGCTCGTCGGGACCGAGCCGGCCCTCACGGGCGTCCGCGGCGAGCCGGTCGGCTGCGGCGTGCAGGCCGTGCACGCTCAGGCGATCCGCGTCGCGGATCACCGGCACGACCAGGCCCGCGGGGAGCGACACGGCGAGCCCCAGGTGCACGCGACGGCGCGGCCAGACGGACACGCCGTCCGTCCGCGCGTTCACGTCCGGGAACTCAGCGAGGCTCTGGGCGACGGCGGAGAGCACGTAGTCGGTCACGGACAGGTCCACGCCGGCCGCCTTGAGCTCCCGGCGGAGGTCCAGCAGTCCGGTCACGTCCACCGCCGCGGTGACGGTGAAGGTGGGGATGGTGGTCGCGCTCAGGGTGAGGCGCTCGGCGATGATGCGTCGCATCCGGGTCAGCGGACGCGGGGGCTCCTCGCCGTCGACGGCGGCCGGCGCGCCGGCGGGCGGCGCGGCAGCCGCTTGGGGAGCGGCCATCGGAGCCGTCGCCGGGGCGGAAGCGGCCGCCGCCCCGATCGCGGCCTGCACGTCACGCTCCACGATCCGGCCATCGGGTCCCGTGCCCGTGATGGTCCGCGGGTCGATGCCGGCGCCGGCCGCGAGCCGGCTGGCGCGCGGGCTGATCCTCAGGCGACGGCCGTCCGCGGGGGTGGGTGCCGGCGCAGGCGCGGGCACCGTCGCAGACGCGGGCACGGTGGCGGGTCCTGTGACCGGCGACGCGGCCGGGTGGGGAGCCGTCTCGGAGGCCGCGACCGGCGCCGGGGCCGGTGTCTCGGGGACCGCCTCCCCGGGCTGCCCGATCCAGCCGCAGACCGCGTTGACCGGGGCGGTCTCGCCCGCAGCGACGACCTGCGCCAGGAGGACGCCCTCATCGAAGGTCTCCACCTCCATGGCGCTCTTGTCGGTCTCGATCTCGAACAGGACGTCGCCGCGGTGCACGGCCTCGCCCACCTCCTTGCGCCACAGGATGAGGACGCACTCCTCGGTCATCTGGCCGGGCTTCGGCATCAGGATCGGGTGGGCCATCGGTCGGGTTCCTTCGGCGCTCTGGGATCCGGGACTCAGATCAGGGACGTGACGGCGGTGACGATGTCGCCGACGTTGGGCAGGAACGCCTTCTCCAGGCTCTCCGCCTGCGGGCTGATGCCGGGCGCCGCCCCGATCCGCCCCACGGGCCCGTCGAGGTCGTCGAACGCCTCGACCTGGATCCGGGCGACGATCTCGTTGACGAAGCTCCCGGTCAGCACTGCCTGCGCAGCGACGACGGCTCGCCCGGTCCGGCGAACCGAGGCCAGGATCGTCTCCATGTCCAGCGGCACGAGGCTGCGCAGGTCGATGACCTCGGTGGACACGCCGTGCTCGGCGGCCAGGATCTCGGCGGCGGCCAGCGCATCCGGGACGGCGGGGCCCCAGGCGACCACCGTCGCGTCCGTGCCTTCGCGCGCGATCCGCGCCTTCCCGATCTCGACCGTGTAGTCCTCCTCCGGGACCACGCCCTTGGTGGAGTAGAGGCCCTGGCTCTCCACGAACACGACCGGGTTGCTGGTCCGGATCGCGCTCTTGAGCAGGCCCTTGGCGTCCTCCGCCGTGGCCGGGTACACGACCCACAGCCCGGGGATGTGGGTGAACAGCGACTCCAGGCTCTGGCTGTGCTGGCCGCCATAGCCCTTCCCGGCACCGACCGAGCAGCGGATGACGAGCGGGACCTCCACCTGGCCCCCCGACATGTAGTGCCACTTCGCGGCCTGGTTCGCGATCTGGTCCGAGGACATCAGCGCGAAGTCCATGTACATCAGCTCCACCACCGGGCGCAGGCCGGCGATCGCCGCCCCGACGCCGGTGCCGCAGATGGCGGCCTCGGAGATCGGCGTGTTGAACACCCGGTCGCGCCCGAAGGTCTCCACCAGGCCCTTGGTGAGCTTGAACGCGCCGCCGTAGTCGGCCACGTCCTCGCCGTAGAAGATGACCCGCCGGTCGCGGCGCATCTCCTCGACCAGGGCCTCGCGCAGCGCGTCCCGGTAGAGGATCCGGCCCTCGGCGTCGCGCTTCGCGACCGGGGGCTCTGCCGCGAGCACCACGTCGCCGGCGCCGGCGGGGAGCACCTCGGACGTCCCGTCCGTGTACAGCAGGTCGAGCAGGGTTGCCGGATCGGGGTCCGTTCCCTGGGCGGCGCGCCTCGCGGCCCGGGCGTTGCGCTCCACGGCGCCCGCGACGACCGCGGCCACCTCGTCGGGCGTCGCCGTGCCCGACTCGACCAGCTGGGTCTTGAGGCGCTCGATGGGATCGACGGCCTTCCAGGCGGCCTCCTCCTCGCGCGTCCGGTACTCGTTGCGCGGATCGGAGAGGGAGTGTCCGTAGTAGCGGTAGGTGGATGCTTCGATGAGGACCGGCCCCTCGCCGCCTCGGCACAGTGCCGCCGCGCGGGTCATGGCGTCCCGCACGGCCAGCACGTCCATGCCGTTGACGACCTCGGCGTGCATGTTGTTGGTGGCGAACCCGGCGGCCCGGCGGGCGAGGTGGGCGACGCCCATGACCTCGTCGTCGGTCCGGTGCGTCATCCCGTAGTGGTTGTTCTGGATGAAGAAGATGATCGGCAGGCCGAACGGTCGATCACCGGCCAGGTGGTTGGTCCACTGGTGCTGGGCGGCCCAGTTGAGCGACTCGAGGACCACCCCGTTCGCGTACGCGCCGTCGCCCGCGAAGCAGCACACGACCGTGTCCGACTGTTCGTAGCGGCGCGCCATCGCGGCGCCCGTGGCGATCGGCACCGACCCGCCCACGATCGCGTTGGCGCCCAGGTTGCCGGTGGAGAAGTCGCCGATATGCATGCCGCCGCCGCGGCCGCGGCTGTAGCCCTCGTCCTTGCCGAACAGCTCGGCGATCACCCGGTAGACGTGCTCCTCCAGCGCGGCGTGCAGGAGCTCCTCGGGCGTGCCGTCCCGCCCCATGCGCGCGGCCAGCTGCTCGGCCGACATCTGGCGCAGGCCGGAGAAGCCCTTGGCGATCGCGTCGCCGTGGCCGCGGTGGCTGGAGGTGACGTTGTCGGTGAGGCGGAGCACCGAGCTGGCGCCGACGGCCGAGGCCTCCTGGCCGATGGAGACGTGCGTCGGGCCGCGGTAGTCGTAGCCCGGCAGCGGCTCGTAGCCGCCGCCGGAGCGGAGGCGGACGATCATCTCCTCCATCTCGCGGATCGCGAGCATGTCGTCCAGGAGGCCGAGGGCGCCGGCCTTGTCCAGGCGACCCTCCGCGACCTCGGTGGCCAGGTCGCCGCCATAGGTGAACCCCCTGATGACGCCGCACGACTCCTCGAACGGCGCGAAGTCCGGCCGGGTGTCGCTGCGGTAGACCGTCTCGGTGGTCATGGGGATTCGTCCTCCTGTCAGCCGTCCAGCAGCAGCCGGGCGGCCTCCTCGTTGGTGACAAGTCGATGGACCAGGCCGCTGCGGAGGGCGGCCCGGATCGCGGGGACCTTGCCGGCCCCGCCGGCGATGGCGATGACGTCCGGGACGCGCCGGAGCTGGTCCTCCCGGATGGCGAGGCAGCGCTCGGGCAGGCCCGCGGCGCGCACCTGGCGACCCTCCGCGTCGAGCACGATCGAGCACAGGTCGGCGACGCCGCCCGCCGCGTCCACCGCACGCGCGTCGTCCGGCGAAAGGGCCGCCCGGATCGTGGATCCGCCCGGGGCCCACGCCCCGATGCCCACGGCCGCCCGGGTCAGCGAGTCGAACATCCCGACGCCCCGCGAGGCGAGCGTGTCCCGCAGCAGGGCCTCCGCCATCGCCGGGCTCTCCACCAGCAGCGGGACGTGCAGCGGGAACACCGGTCCGGTCGCGCGTTCCGCGAGCCGGCGCACCAGCTCCAGCGAGTTCACGTCCAGGTCCAGCGCGGGCACGCTGCCGACCAGCTGCACGACGGAGCAGGCCGGCAGGCGGGGGAGCTGCCCGACCATCGAATGCAGGGTGCGACCCCACGAGATTCCCAGGACGTCCGACGCCTCCAGCGTGTCCGCGAGGATGGCCGCGGCGGCCCGGCCCAGCTGCGCCGCGCGGAGCTCGTCGGGGCCGCTGATCGTCCGGACCACGACCGCGCCGCGGATCCGGTGGCGGCGGGCCAGCTCGTCGGCGAGCGCCAGGTCCAGCTCCGGGACGGGATCGATGTCGATCCGCACGATGCCGTCGCGGCGGGCCCGCTCCAGCAGGCGCGCGACCTTGAACCGCGAGACGCCCAGCTCGGCCGCGATCTCGCTCTTGCTGGCCCCGTCCAGGTAGTAGCGGCGGCAGGCCAGCACCGTGTTGACCAGGTGCAGGCGCGATGCGGCGGCGTCCGGGTCCGTGATCACGGCTCGATGCTACGTGTTGACCAAACGAGCGTCAACCGCTCAGATGAGCGAGTCGGAACGCACCCGTTGCCGCGCGCCCGGGCGGGCAGCTTCCGTACCATGGCCGCAGGCACGCAAGACCCGGCGCCCGGGGCCGGGGGCGCGCTCACGTTCCGGAGGCACGCGGCATGGCCGGCTCATCGGCGCCCGATCCCGTCGAGCACGCCCGCCGGCTGTTCCTCGAGAGCCGGAACCTCTACGGCTGTGCCGAGACCACGTTCGCCGTGCTCAAGACCGTCTATGGCCTGGACGATCCGGAGGACACCTCGGCCGCGATGGCCCTCAACGGTGGCGTGGGGTACGGCGGCGGGATCTGCGGCGCGATCTCCGGCGGCGCCCTCGCGGTGGGGCTCCTGGCGGGCCGCCGGCTGACCAGTCACCGACAGGCGAAGCGGGTCGCCCGCGAGGTCACGGCGCAGGTCATGGACGAGTTTGCGGAGGTTCACGGCGCAGCTGGACTGCCGGGCCCTGATCGGGATCGACCTCCGTGCTCCCGGGGGGCACTCGGCGTTCCTCCGGAGCGGCGATCTGGCAGGACCGGTGCATGGCCCAGGTGCAGTTCGTGATCCGGCGCCTCGCGCCGCTGGCCGACCCCGACGCATGGGAGCTGGCCGTGCACCGAACCGGCGGGACGGGGGACGGATAGACTGGGTCCGCCGGCGCCCGGCAGCGGCGCCGACGGGATCGGAGCCAAGATGCCCGGCGACATGACGATCTCGCGCGGCGTCCTCGCGGACCAGGTGAAGGACCACATCCTCCAGGCGATCCTGGCTGGCCACTATCCGCCGCGCTCGCGGATCGTCGAGACCCGCATCGCGCGCGAGCTGGGCACGAGCCAGGCGCCCGTGCGCGAGGCGCTGCGCGGTCTCGAGGCGCTCGGGGTCGTGGAGATCCTGCCGTTCCGCGGCGCCCGCGTCCGCCATCCCACCACGGCCGAGCTGCTGGAGGCGTACGCGGTCCGGTCCTCGCTCGAGGCGCTCGGCGCGCGGCTCGCGATGCCACGGATCACGGCCGCGGACGTCGCGGAGCTCGAGGCCCTGGGCGACGACATGCAGGCCGCCGCGGCTGTCGACGACCGACACGCGGTCGCCATCGCCGACGCCAGCTTCCATGCCCGGCTCATCGCCGTGGCGGCGAACTCCACGCTCGATCGTGTCTGGCGCTCGCTGGAGCCGTTCTCGCGGACCTACATCACGCTCGTCGCCCGGGGTGCGGACCCGCAGTGGACCGCGGACCTTCACCTGCCGATCCTGGCAGCCCTGCACCGAGGCGACGCCGACGCGGTGGTGGCCGCGCTCAAGCGCCACTTCGACCTGGCCGGCGAGCACCTGCGCGCGGGCTGGGACGACAGCGAGGACAGCGGCGCCGCCGTGAACCCGGCCGGGAGCGACGCCGGCCGCGAGGTCTAGGACGCGTCGAGGCGCGCCCGCACCTGTTCCGCGACCCGCACCGCGGACAGCCCGTAGATGTCCAGCAGCGCGTCGTTCGGTCCGGACTGGACGTAGACGTCCTGCAGGCCGATCCGGTGGACCGGCGTCGGTCGGTGCTCGCCCAGCGCCTCTGCCACCGCCCCGCCCAGGCCGCCGATCACCGTGCCCTCCTCCACCGTGACCACCCGGCCGGTCCGGTCCGCCGCGGCGACGATCGCCCCGACGTCCAGCGGCTTGAGCGTCGCGACGTGGAGCACGTGGGACTCGATCCCGTCCGCCGCCAGCAGCTCCGCCGCCTGCAGCGTCCGGGCGGTCTGGGCGCCGGTGGCGATGAGGGTGACGTCGCCGCCGTCGCGGACGACCTCGGCGCGGCCGAGGGTGAACGGATGCCCCTCCTCGAACACGCGCGGGGTCGCGTCCCGGCCCAGGCGGATGTAGCAGGGTCCCTCGAAGGCGGCGGCCCAGCGCAGCGCCTGCGCCGCCTCGACGTCGTCCGCGGGCACGATCGTGACCATGCCGGGCATCGCCCGCATGATGGCGATGTCGTCCACGATGATGTGGCTCATCCCCGTCTGGCCGGTGAACAGGCCGCCGTAGCTGGGCGTGATCTTCACGTTCGCGCCCGTCTGGGCGATCAGCACCCGGACCTGGTCCAGGGGCCGGACGACGGCGAACGAGACGAACGTGCTGATGAACGGGACCAGGCCCATCGTCGCGAGGCCCGCGGCCACGCCCAGCATGTTCTGCTCGGCGATGCCCATCTGGAGGTAGCGGTCCGGGTGGGCCTTCTCGAACATGTCGGCCTTCGTGGACGAGCCGACGTCGCCGTCCACGACCACGATCCGGGGATCCGTGTCGGCAAGCGCGGCGACCGTCTCGCCGAAGATCTCGCGCTGCGGGCGGCCCATCACGAGCGTCATCGGGCGGCTCCTTCGGTCTCCGGGTCCGGCTCGCCCAGCTCGCGCATCGCCGTGGCGTACTCGTCCGGCTTGATCGGCCGGGTGTGCCAGAACCAGTGGCCCTCCATGTAGGACACGCCCTTGCCCTTCACGGTGTGGGCGATGATCGCGACCGGCCGCCCGTCGCCCGTACGCGCCGCGGCCAGGACGTCCAGGATGGCCGCCATGTCGTGGCCGTCCACCTCCAGGACCCGCCAGCCGAAGGCGCGCCACTTCCCGGCCAGCTCGCCCGGGACCTGCGGCGCGATGCGCCCGTCCGGGCCGTCCCCGGGCCAGCCGTACTGCTGCAGCTTGTTGTGGTCCACGATCGCGACCAGGTTGTCGAGGTCATAGCGGGGCGCGGACATCGCCGCCTCCCAGACCTCGCCCTCCTGGCACTCGCCGTCGCCCAGCATCACGAAGGCGCGGATGTCCCGGCCCGTGAGGCGGGCGCCCAGCGCCATGCCCATCGCCGCCGAGATCCCCATCCCCAGCGAGCCCGTTGACATGTCGAGGCCCGGCAGGCGGGTCATGTCCGGGTGGCCCTGGAGGCGCGAGTGCGCGCCGTCGAACGTGAGCAGCTCCTCCACCGGGAAGTAGCCGCGGAGCGCCATCGCCGCGTAGAGGGCGATCGACGAGTGGCCCTTGGACAGGACGAACCGGTCGCGGTCCGGCCAGGCGGGCTCGTCCGGACGGATTCGGAGCTCGTGGAAGTACAGCGCGGCCAGCAGGTCCGCCGCGGACAGGGGACCGCCCAGGTGACCGGCCTTGGCGTGGTACACGGATCGCACGACCTCGGCCCGGATCCGGCGGGCCTGCTCACGCAGGTCGGCCAGCCCGGCCGCGTCCACCGGCTCGCGGGCGCCCGGGGCCGTGCTCACGACCGCCCCTTCTCGTACGAGCCGGAGACGACCGGGGGCGAGAACAGGCAGAGCAGCTCGATGCCGTCCGGCTCGTCCGCCTCGGTGGCGTGGAACGTGCCGGGCATGACATGCGCGACGACCCCGGGCTCCATCTCCGCCACGCCGTCCGGGGTGACGATCCGGCCGCGTCCGGCCAGGCAGTAGATCGTCTCCTCCTCCGCGGGGTGGACATGCCCTTCGGGCCGGGAGCCGGGGGGGAACACGGACACGCCCAGCGACACGTTGCGAGCCGCGCTGTTGTGCGGTCCCAGGTACGAGTGCCAGGTTCGCCCCGGCAGCGGGACGATCTCCGCCTCGGGGCGGGCCACGCGCTTGATCATGGGGTACCTCAACCGTCGGGCGGGCCGGCCGCCGCTGACGCATAATCGATTATCGAGGATAAGCCCGGCCCATGGCGCCGGTCAAGATCGCGGAGCTCACCGTGTCGAGTGTCAGCGTATCCGTCCAGGTCGGGGGCAAGGCGACCATCGGACACGCACCCGCCCGGCGACCGGCCGGTCTCTCGGCGACCCAGGGGGCTCACGATGCGACGAACGTGACGCGTGGAGCGCCGTCCGTTGCGCGCACTCGGGCTTCCGCGCGACAGGCTGATCGCCTGGCGGCTGGAACGTCCCGCGGCGCGCCCGTTGGGGCGCCGAGCGCTCGAACAGCTCAACGTGCCTGGGGCGCCCGAAGCGTCCGGAGCCGCGACGGGCTCGAGACGGCGCCCGGCCCGGCTCCCGAGCGCCGCGGATGACCGTGGCCGGCGACCCCGGGGCGCGCCGTCAGGTCACGGGCCTGGCCAGGGTCCTGGCCGCGGCCGCCTTGATGGGCACGCTGGGACCCGTGGCGGCCGTCGCCTACGGGGAGGGGGTTGGGCCGGCGACGTTCAGCGCGCTCCGGGCCGCGATCGGGGCGGCGCTCCTGGGCGCGCTCGTCGTGTCGCGCCGGCAGCCGTCCGTGCGGCTGGGGACGCTGGCGCCACGCGAGCGTGCGCTGCTGGCGCTGGCGATCGGCGTGAACGGGCTGATGAACCTGGTGCTGTTCTTCGCGTTCGGCGCGATGTCCGTCGGCCTGGTGATGGTCATCTTCTACAGCTACCCGGTGCTGGTGGCGCTGATGTCCGCCGCCCTCGGGCGCGAGCGGCTCACGCCGCGCAAGGTGGGCGCCCTCGCCCTCGCGCTCGCGGGCCTTGCCCTGGTCCTGGGCAGCCAGCTTGGCCCGGACGCGCACGCGACCGCGGCTGGTGTGGCGCTTGCCGGGGTGGCGGCGACCTGTCACGCCGTCTACCTGGTCGCGATCCGGGGCGGCTTCGATCGCGTGCCGTCGGTCCAGGCCACGTCGCTCGTGCTTGTCGGCGGCCTCGTCATCTCCGGCACCGCGGCTTTCCTTCTCGAGGGTGCGGGCGCTCTCACCGAATGGCCGGCTTCGCCGGTGGCATGGGCCGCCGTCCTGTGCGCCGGCACGCTCGGGGCGGTGCCCAAGGCATGGATCATGGGCGGCGTCCGGATCATCGGCAGCATGCGGGCCGCGATGGCGCTGCTCGTGGAGCCGGTCGTGGCGGTGACCGTCGCCGCGTTGGCGCTGGGTCAGCGGCTGACGGTCACGGAGCTGGTCGGCGGCGCGGCGATCCTGGCCGCGGTCGTCCTGGTGCAGCGGCCGGCGGCCACCCGGTCGGCGCCCCGATCACCCGTGGATCCTCGCGGCGGCCCGCCGGCGCCTTCGGGATGACCGCCACGCGGTCGGTGCCGCCGGGCGAGTGTCGCGCCCGTCCGTCAGGCCGGGCGCGCGTCAGGGTTGGGCAGGACCAGGTCCCGGATCGCGGCCTGGAGGTCGTGGTAGGAGGCGATGAACGTGCGCAGCGTCCGGGCGCTGGCGCCGAACCCCTCGAACTCCGCTGGGGCGAGGCCGTCCGGATCGTACGCGCGGCGGAAGTCCGGGATCCGCTCGTACAGGTCCGCCACGAGGGCGTCGTCAACCGGGACGTCCATCCGCGGGACCGGGACGATCCCGCTGGCGTTGAACCGGACCTGCCAGGCGTGGGGCATCGTCATGCTCACGTCGCCGCCCACGAGCTCCGTCCAGTGGAGCCGGTGGCGGTAGGCGGCTGCCAGCAGGCGGGAGCGGTAGCCGCGCTCGCGGAAGATCCCGTACGCCCGCTTGAACGCCGCGATCCCGGCCCAGTTCGGGGCGTCGGGGTGGACGGCCAGGTTGTCGCGCTCCACGAGCACCTTCATCCAATCGTCCAGACGGCCGATCATGATCGTGACGATCGGGGACATCGTGGTCACGTCCTCGCCCACGGCCTCGCGGCGCCGCAGGCCGCGCTCCACGGCCTCCGCGGCCGCGATCGCCTGGGGCACGGTGAAGCTGACGGTGCAGTTGATGCTCACGCCCCGCGCCGTCGCCTCCCCCATGGCCGCGATGCCGGCTGCCGTGCACGGGAACTTGATCTGCATGTTCGGTGCCAGGCCGTGGAAGTGGAGCGCCTGCTCCAGCATCCGCTCCGGGTGACGGTGGTTGGCCGGGTTGGTCTGGAGGGACAGGCGGCCGGCCTTCCCGTGGCGCGCCTCGAACACGGGCGCCAGCACCGCCGCGCCGCGGACGGCCATCTCCTCGACGATCGCCCAGGTGAGGTCCAGCTCGGACCAGGTGGGGTTGGCGGCCGCAACCTCGTGAACACGAGGCACCCAGTGGGCCTTCTCCTTCTTGAGGACCTCGAGCACGATGCTCGGGTTGGAGGTGGCCCCGGTGGCGCCCCGCTCGACGGCGTACGCGAGCTCCTCGACCGCGCACGAATTGTTCCAGTACTGGGTCGGGGTCTCCTGCGTCATGCGAAGGAGCGGACTGTCGAGCGCGGCGTGCACCATGGCGAGACCTCCGAGACGTCGTGTCACCGTATGATCGATCATCGATTGTGCATCCGCAAGGTCCGCCCGGGAGGCGGACGGGGGGCCATCGAGGCCCTCCCATTTCGGTTGACGCGCCTGCGAATGATCGATTATCGTTCATGAGCGTCTCAGTGGCTCCATGGAGGGGGCGGGCATGACCAACGGGGCACGGTTGGACAGCGGCGGATCCCGGTGGTTCCACGTCGCCGCGTGCCGGGACCGAATGCCGCCCCGGCAAGCGGGCGCCGGCTGATGGACTTCGTCACCCAATCCCTCGTCATCGGCCTCACGGAGCACGCCCCTCTGGTCCTGGCCGCGATCGGCTTCGCCCTGCTGTACCGGCTCACCGGCCTGATCAACGTGGCCTACTCGGAGACGATCACGCTCGGGGCGTACTTCGGGATGTGGATCAACACGACGTTCGGCCTCGACTTCTATGCCAGTCCTGGTTCCCGACCGGCCGTGCTGTCGGGCCTGCTCAGCGTCGCCACCTACCTCGCGATCTTCCGGCCGGCCAAGCGGCGCAACGTAGGCGTGCTCGAGCTGATCATCATCTCGTTCGGGCTGTCGATCTTCCTGCGCCACGGCCTGCAGTTCATCTTCGGCTACCCGGTCCGGTTCTTCGACGTCCCGCCGCCCGACACGATCATGAGTGCTTGGCGTCGGCGTCTCGTCGTTCCGGCTGCTCGCCCTCGTGGGCGTGCGTGATGCTCGCCCTGCTGCTGTACCTGTTCATCCAGCGAACCCGACTACGGGCTCCAGATCCGGGCCCTGGCCAGCGACGAGAACCTCGCTCAGGTGAGCGGGATCCGGCCGCTCGCCGTCACCGTGCTGATCTGGTTCATCGCCGGCGTGGCCGGCGGGCTCGCCGGCGCGTTCTACGGCGTCGGGTCCTCCGTCGCGCCGCTGCTCGGCTGGCGGCAGTTCCTGATCATCCTGCTGGTCGTCCTGGTGGGCGGAGGCTGGGGGCTCGGGCGGCGTCATCCTCGTCGGGATCGGCACCGGCGTCGCCCTGGCTGCCATGTCCCTCAGGTTCGGCCAGGTCCTGTATGCCCAGCTGGTGCTGATCGTCGTCTTCGTCGGTCATCCTCAAGGTGCGCGGCAGGCGGCTCGCCGAGACGGCGAAGGTGTAGGCCATGGCCCCCGACTGGCTCGATGCATTCCTGATCACCGGCCTGTTCCAGGTGGTGATGATCAGCGGCCTCGGCGCTGCTGCTCCACCTCCAACTTGGTCTCACCCGGATCGCCAACTTCGGCGTGGTCGGGTTCTGGGGCCTCGGGATGTACGCCTTCGGCGTCCTGTACGTCCAGGTGGACTGGCCGTTCGGGGAGCCGTGGCAGTTCCTCGTCTGCGCCGCCGCAGGATCGCTCATCGTCGGCGCTGGTCGGGCCTGCTCGTGGGCTGGCTGATCGCCGACCTGGACAACGACGGCGTGCTCGTTGGGCACGCTCGGGTTCGCCACCGCCGTCGCAGATCCTGGCGACGACGGAGAGACGACCTCACCGGTGGTGCGCGCGGCATGGGCGGGCTTCGGCTTCCCCTACGACATCGGCAAGGTCAAGGACAACGAGTTCCTGTGGCTCGCTGATCCTGACCGCTCGTCGTGCGTTGCAATCCTGCTCTATGTCGGCGGGTCCACCGCTCACCCTATGGACGCCTCCTGATCGCCGTGGGCGGCAACGAGCCGCTGGCCCGCAGCCTCGGCAAGTCCGACGTTCCGCACCAAGCTCTGGCTGTTCGCCGTCGACCTCGGCCGGCATGGGCCTGCTGGGGGCGATGTACGGGGTGCATGGTGCGCTTCCTCGAGGTCGGCAACCTCGGGCGTCGACATCACCCTCGCCGCGATGGTGGGCCTGGTGCTCGGCGGCACGGCGCGGGTCTGGGGCGCCGTCGTGGGCGTCGTCCTCACGATCGGTTTGTTCGACATCGTGATCCAGTCGTACCTGCCGCTACCCCGAGAGTGGTACACGCAGGCGATCCCGGTGCTGCGGGAGGCCGCGTTCGGCGCTGGCGCTGATCATCGTGCTGCTGTTCCGGCCGCTGGGCCTGCTGGGCGACATGCGGCGCGACCGGCTGATGGGCAAGCATGCATGGTCGCTGAGCCCGGCGACGCCGTTGTCGTGCCACCCGGCCGCGGATCCGGATCGAGGGGGCTGTCAAGAGCTTCTCGGGCCGGGTCGTGGTGGACGTCGGACGAGCTTGTCGCTCGGCGACCGGCCGATCGAGGGCCTGATCGGGCCCAACGGCGCGGGCAAGACCACGCTGATGCGCATGATCATGCACTCCACCCCGCTCGACCGCGGCACGGTCTCCCTGCTGCCGGCCGGTGGCGGGGAGGTGGTGCTGTCGAGCCTGCCGACGCACCGGATGGCGCGCCACGGCGTGGTCAAGAGCAACCAGGTGATCATGGACTTCGACAAGCTGACGATCTGGGATTCGCTCCTGCTGGCCGCGGCCGAGGCCCGGTACGAGCAGCCGCACCGGATCGTGCAGCGAGCGGACCGTGTTTCGCGTGCACGAGGAGGAGATCCGGCACTACCTGGACTACTTCGGGTTCGCGGACCCGATGGGGTTCGCCCTGTCGGCCGGCGAGAAGAAGCTGCTGGACATCGTCCGGTGCCTGCTCCTGCGGCCCACGTTCCTGCTGCTCGACGAGCCGACCGCGGGCCTGCCCGACGATCTGACCGAGAAGGTCATGGTCGTGATCCGGGAGCCTGGCTGCGACCGGCACCGCGGTGGTCATCGTGGAGCACGATCTCAACGTGATCTGGAACCTGTGCGACGAGGTCCACTTCATGGCGGAGGGCAGCGTCGTCCTGCGCGGCAGCCCGCAGTCGAGATCCGCGAGCACCGGACCGTCGTCGAGAAGTACCTGGGAGAGGGCCATGTCTGAGGCGGCCGGCACCCGTCGAGCCTGCGAGGTCGAGGGTCTGCGCAGCGGCTACCACGGGGTCACCGTGCTCAAGGGGCTCGACTTCAGCGTCGGCAACGAGGTCTTCACCGTGCTGGGTGCCAACGGCGCCGGCAAGACCACGCTGCTGGCCACCCTGGCGCGCCTGATCCCGCTCACTGCGCGGCACGATCCGGTTCCAGGGCGAGGACGTCTCCGCGCTGCCGGCCCTACGAGACGGCCGGCCGGGGGATCGGCTACGTGCCCCAGGAGAAGGGCGTGTTCACCGACCTCACCGTCCTCGAGAACCTGCGCGATCGGGGGGATGATCGGCGAGCGCTCGCACGACGACGCGGATCGGCCGAGGTGTTCGAGCTGTTCCCGGACCTTCGGGCGCTCCAGGCCCAGAAGGCCGGCACCCTCAGCGGCGGGGAATCGCGGATGGTGGCGTGCGGGCGGGCCCTGATGCAGGAGCCCAGGCTGCTGCTGCTCGACGAGCCGACGGCGGGCCTATCGCCGCTGTACGTCGACATGTTCTTCGACAAGATCAAGGAGATCCACGAGACCAGGGGCGTCGCCATCGTCCTCGCCGAGCAGAACGCCACCAAGGCGCTCCAGGTGGCGGACCGGGTGATGGTGCTGAGCCTCGGCGAGGCGTTCGCCGTGGTGGACGCCGGCCGACCTGACGACCCAGCAGCTCAAGGAGGGATACCGGATCTGAGACCAACCCGTTCGGGCAGAGACAGAGGAGGAGAAATGCAATGAGGATCGGTAGCATCAAGTCGGGCCGGATCATGGTCGGCGTTCATGGTGCTCGCCCTGCTCGCCGCCGCGTGCAGCAGCGGCGGTACCGCCACCACGGCGCCGGCGATCCGCTGGAACCTCGGCCGCCGACGTCCGAGGCTCCCGGCGCCGCCTGCCGCGTGGGCGAGACGGTGGTCGTCTGCGAGCTCGCCTACTACACCGGCGAGTTCGCGCCCTACGGCGAGTCGCTCACGAACGACGTGCGCCTTCCCGATCAAGGAGGTCATCAACCTCGACCCGCCGCTCGGGCGGCACCTGGGACCTGATCTCCGAGGACATCGGCACGGTCGGCGAGGGCCAGGCGGCCAAGACCTGCCTCGAGAAGCACGGGGCCGAGATCGTGGTGAGCATCGCTCACGGCTACCGGACCTACCGCGACTACATGATGGAGTGGTGGCAGGAGAACGACTCGCCGCTCGGACCGTCCGTCCACGGCGGCGCCATCCCGGGCAACCTCGGCGGCAAGGCGGCCGAGCCGATCTTCCGGGCCCAGGGCCTCGACGAGGCGCTGGGCATCTCCGGCATCCTGTACGCAGAGGACGTCGGCGCCAAGACGGTCGTGATCTTCGCGACGCAGGTGGAGGGCTTCCAGCTGGCCGCCGACGCGGCCGAGGAGGCTGCCGGGTCGGTCGGCATCCAGGTCCTGGCCGCGCATCGACGTTCCGGCCGAGCAGCCGTCCTACCGGGCCGAGGCCCAGAAGATCGCCGACCTGAAGCCCGACGCCGTCATCGTCCAGGCGGGATCGTCGAGTCCGCGACGCTGATCAAGGAGGCGCAGCGGCAGCCGGAGCCTGTCGCTCAACTGGATCGGCGAGACCGGCTGGACCAGAAGCGAGTTCATCAGTACGCTGGGCACCGAGCCGATCGCCGTCGCAGAAGGGCATCGGCTTCGCCGCGTTCGCCTTCAACGAGACGACCCCGGCGTGGGACTTCTTCGAGGCGCTGTGGAACGCGAAGGTCCCCGAGCGTTGCGGAGACGGCACGGGCCGTACCACTTCTCGACCTACGACCTGATGGTCCAGACGGCCCTGGCCGTCGAGGCCGGCGGGTCGCTACAAGGCAAGCGACTGGGCGCCGGCGATGTTCGAGGTCGGCGACGCGCCGCGGCGACGTCTGCTACACGTACGCCGACTGCCTGAAGCTGATCCGCGAGGGCAAGGACATCGACTACGAGGGTGTCACCGGCCCCGGCCAGTACTCCGACGGCGGCGTCAACGCCGTCATCCAGGCCTACACCCGTTCAACGCGGACGGCACGTCGCGGGAGCCCGTCTCCTCGACGCCGACGACGGGCCCTGGAGAGTCCTCGAGCCGATCAAGACCGAGGCGAAGTGCGACCCGGCCAGCCGCCCAACGTGTGCACGTGGTGCGGCGAAGCTCGCCTGACACCGATCGAAACGGGGGTCCTCCCGCCCATCGGGTGGAGGGCCCCCTCCAGCCTCACCGCGACGTCGCCCGCCTTGGACGCGGCGCAGGGGCGAGGCTGGCCTGACCGACCATCGATCCAATGACGGCGCAACCGCGGGGTGCAGGGTTCCAGTGGCGACGGTGGTGCTCCTCGGGACGCTCGACACGAAGGGGGCCGAGTACGCCTTCCTGCGCGAGCGCGTCCGGGCGGCGGGTTGCGAGACGATCGTCGTGGACTGCGGCGTGACGGGCTCGTCGCCGCTCGCGGACGTGGGCGCGGACGAGGTCGCGGCCGCCGCGGGCGAGGACCGCGCCGCGCTGGCCGCGGCGGGCGACCGCGGACCCGCCATGGCCGCGATGACCCGCGGTGCCACGGAGATCGTGCGCGGATTGCACGAGGCCGGGCGGCTGGACGGCATCCTGGGCCTGGGCGGCTCCGGCGGCTCGTCGCTGGTCTCGGCGGCCATGCAGGCGCTCCCGGTGGGGGTGCCCAAGCTCCTCGTGTCCACGATGGCATCCGGCGACACCCGGCCGTACGTCGGGACCAGCGACATCGCGATGCTGTATTCGGTGGTGGACATTGCCGGGATCAATGCGATCTCGGAGCGGATCCTGGCCAACGCCGCCGCGGCGATCGCCGGCATGGCGCTCGCGTCGGCCGCGTTCGCGCCCGCGGCCGGGGGACGACCGATCGTCGGCGCCACGATGTTCGGCGTGACGACCCCGTGCGTGACCGCAGCCCGGGAGGTCCTGGAGGCGCGCGGCTACGAGGTCCTGGTGTTCCACGCGACGGGAGCCGGCGGACGGTCCATGGAGGCCCTGATGCGCTCCGGGTTCATCACCGCTGCCCTGGACATCACCACCACGGAGCTCGCCGACGAGCTGGTCGGTGGTGTCCTGTCGGCGGGGCCGGACCGCCTCGAGACGGCGGGCGAGCTGGGCCTGCCCCAGGTCGTGTCGCTGGGAGCGCTGGACATGGCCAATTTCGGGCCGCTGGACACCGTCCCGCCGCGGTTCCGTGACCGCAACCTGTACCAGCACAACGCGGCCGTGACGCTGATGCGGACGACCGAGGCGGAGTGCGCGGAGCTGGGCCGGATCCTGGCCCGGAAGCTGAATGCCGCGCGAGGTCCGCTGGCGGTGTTCATCCCGTCGGGCGGCGTCTCCATGATCGACGCCCCGGGCGGACCGTTCCACGACCCGGCGGCGGACGCGGCGCTGGTCAGCGAGTTGAAGGCCGGTCTGCGCCCCGACGTCGAGGTGATCGAGACGCCGGCGAACATCAACGACCCGGCGTTCGCCCGGGCGATGGCTGAGCGGCTCGACGAGCTGTACCGGGGCGTGGGCGGCCACGGCGATGGCGGCGGCCCCGGGAGGCCGCGCGTGACCGGGGCCGAGGCGCTCGCCCGCCTGCGCCGGACCCTGGCCGAGGGCGGCGTGATCATGGGCGCCGGGGCCGGCACGGGGCTGTCCGCGAAGTGCGCCGAGGCCGGAGGAGCCGACCTGATCATCATCTACAACTCCGGCCGCTACCGGATGGCCGGCCGCGGCTCGCTGGCCGGGATGCTCCCCTACGGCGACGCAAACGCGATCGTGATGGACATGGCCGGCGAGGTGCTGCCGGTCGTCCGCGACACGCCGGTCCTGGCGGGCGTCTGCGGCACCGATCCGTTCCGGCTCATGCCGGTGTTCCTCGAGGAGGTGAAGCGGGTCGGGTTCTCGGGCGTCCAGAACTTCCCCACGGTCGGGCTGATCGACGGGCGGTTCCGGCAGAACCTCGAGGAGACCGGGATGGGCTACGGCCTCGAGGTGGACATGATCCGCCTGGCCCGCGAGGTGGGGCTGCTGACGACCCCGTACGTGTTCGACGAGGCACAGGCCCGGGCGATGGCCGGGGCCGGTGCGGACGTCGTCGTCGCCCACATGGGCCTGACCACCAAGGGTGCGATCGGCGCCACGACGGCGCTGACGCTGGAGGAATTGGCGGAGCGGGTCCAGGCGATCCGCGACGCGGCAGCGGAGGTGAAGCCGGACATCATCGCGCTCTGCCACGGCGGGCCGATCGCGGAGCCCGGGGACGCGCAGTACGTCCTGGAGCACACGACCGGCGTGGCCGGGTTCTTCGGTGCCTCGAGCATGGAACGGCTGCCGACGGAGGTTGCGATCACCGAGAACATGCGGCGGTTCAAGCAGATCACGCGCGCGACACCGGTCGCGCACTAGCCAGCGCCGAAAGGCCGGCGGCCACGGGGGCGCCGGCGAACGTACAGGGAGGTGACCAGCGGTGCCCCTCAAGGAAGAGGTCCTGGGCGAGTTCTTCGGGGACGAGGCGTTCCCCATCGAGTGGACGTCGGAGACCGAGAAGCTCCTGTTCTGGGTCTACGACGATCTCCACTGCCCCAAGCCGCTGAGCCCGATGTACGAGGACATCGGCGGCTGGTGGCTGTCCTGCGACCACATGTTCCGCCGCTTCGGCACGCCGTTCGCGACGGACTGGATCTACAAGAACATCAACGGCTACCTGTACACCGCGGCCGTCCCGGCCGAGGCCGGCCTCGTCGTCGAGACGCAGGAATACAACTACCGCACCAACCCGATCGTCCCCGAGGCGGTCGACGCCGACTACGCCGGCAAGATCGGGGCCTACCTGGGCACGGTCCTGCCGGTCTACGGCCACAACTTCGAGTACTGGTGGCGCACCCGGTTCGTGCCCGAGATGCAGCGCAACTTCGACTACATCGAGGGCATGCTCGACCGGAAGGCCGAGCTCTCCCTGGCCGATCTGGCGGTCCTTCTCGAGGACGCCATCGACATGCACGACCGCCACTGGAAGATCCACTGGATGCTGAACTTCGCGCAGCTCAGCGCGACGCTCAACCTCCGGGCGGTCATGGAGAAGACCCACGGCAAGATCGACGAGGTCCTCCTGGGGCGGCTCCAGAACTCGGCCAACGACCGCAACTGGGACAAGATCCGCGCCCTGTACGAGATGAAGGAGGAGGTCAAGGGCGACGCCGCGCTGCAGGAGGCCTTCAAGGGCCTGACCGCGGCCGACATCATCCCCCTGCTCGAGTCAAGCGAGCGCGGCCGCCGGTTCATCGCCGAGCGGGTGGTCCCGTACCAGAAGGAGTTCGGCTGGCACGCGGTCTGGAGCCACGAGTTCGTGTTCCCGTCGTTCCGCGAGGACATGGGGCCCGTCATCCAGCTCGTCCGCGACCAGTACTCGTCCGACTACGACTACCCGTCCAAGGTCGCCACCCTCAAGGCCGACATCGACGCCGCCGCGAAGCAGATCCTCGAGGGGCTCGAGGGCGAGGCGCTCGAGGAGATGCGCGCCGCCAACGACATCAACCTCAAGATGGCGCCGCTCACCCCGGACCACCACTTCTACATCGACCAGGGCGCCAACGCCCACGTCCGCCTCGTCCTGATCGCCCTCGGCGAGAAGCTGGTGGAGATGGGCGTCCTCGACCAGCCGGACGACGTCATCTTCTTCCGCTACAACCACCTGCGCGAGTTCATCGGCAACCCGACCGGCATCGACGGCCGGGCCATCGCCGGCGCCGCCCGCGAGAAGTGGCTGGCGGCCAACAAGTTCGTGCCGAGGGACTGGGTGGGCACCGTCACGGCCACGCAGCTCGCCTTCCCGTACCTCAACCTGTGGGGCTTCCCGGACAAGTTCTACCGCTCGTCCGAGATCGAGTTCGGCAAGGTCAAGGGCATCGCCGGCTCGCCGGGCGTCGCGGAGGGCATCGCCCGCGTCGTCGGCTCGGTGGACGAGTTCGACAACCTCAAGGAGGGTGAGATCCTCGTCTGCCAGATGACGAACCCCGCCTGGCAGGTCCTCTACGGGAAGATCATCGCCGTCGTCACCGACGCCGGCGGCACGGTGTCCCACCCGGCCGTCCTCGCCCGCGAGTACGGCATCCCCGCCGTCGTCGGCACCTCCGCCGGCACCTTCCGGATCAAGACGGGCGACCGTCTCCGGGTGGATGGCAACACCGGCGTCGTCGAGATCCTCGAGACGCAGCCGGTCGTCGCGGCCGTCGGCATGAAGGACTGACGGAACCACTTCGATGACCCGCCAGGGCGCGATCTCGCGCAGCGTGCTCTCCGACCAGGTCAAGGATCGCCTGCTCCAGGCGATCCTCGACGGTCGCTACCCGCCGGGCGCCCGGATCGTCGAGACCCGGGTCGCCCGGGAGCTCGGCACGAGCCAGGCGCCCGTGCGGGAGGCGCTGCGCGACCTCGAGGCCCTGGGGGTCGTGGAGACAACCGCGTTCCGGGGAGCTCGCGTCCGCCGTCCGTCGGCGGCCGAGCTCCTCGAGGCGTTCGTCGTCCGGACCGAGCTGGAGACGCTGGCCGCGCAGCTGGCGATCCCGCACCTGGCGGATGCCGACCTCGCCGAGCTTGCCGGATACATCGCCACCATGCAGCGCTCCGCCGACACCGGCGACGCCCACGCGGAGGCCACGGCCGATGCCGCCTTCCACGGCCGGATCGTGGAGCTGTCCGGCAACGCCACGCTCGCCCGGGTATGGCGGACGCTGGAGCCGTTCTCCCGCACCTACATCACGATCGAGGCCCCGGGGGCCGACCGCCGGCGCATCGCCGACCAGCACGCGCCGGTGCTGGACGCCCTCCGCAGGCGTGACCCCGCCCTTGCGGCCACCGTCCTGCGCGAGCACTTCGAGAACGCCGCCATGATGCTCGCCGACCACTGGACCGAAGGCACGGCGCCCGAGCCATCGTCGAAGGCGCAGCCTTCGCCGACGGCGCGCGCACCCCAGCCGCTTCCCGAGCTGTCCCAGGGCACCGTCTAGGTGCCGGCCATCGCCCGCGAAAGGAACCCATGAACGACCAACCGCAACTGACCGAGGAGTTCTCGGCGGGCGCCGCCCGCCTGCGCGTGGACGTGCACGGCGGGGAGTCCCGCGAGCACGTGCTTGACGACCTCACGTTCCTCAACTACCGCCTGGCCGACGTCCGCATCTCGCCCGAGGTCACCCTCGCGGCGCCCGATATCGTGTGGAACCGGGACGGCGCCAAGCAGGTGTCGTACGACGGGCGGGTGGTGACCTTCACCGGCGACTGGCCGGCGGGCCCGATCCAGAAGGTGATCGTCGCCGTGCTCGCGCTGCGCATGGAGGCCGTGGGCCTCCATCCGTCGCACAGCGCGGCGGTCCACTACCGGGGGAGGACGCTGCTGTTCCTGGGTGGCGAGTCCAACCACGGCAAGAGCATGGGCCTGATCGAGGCCGGCGTCCGCGGCGCCCTCCAGGTCGCGTCCGAGACCACGGTCATCGACGAGGACGGCCGGGCCGTCATGGGATCCGTGGACACGTTCCTCCGGAAGCGGACGGAGGGCACCGAGCGGTCCGACAAGGCCGCGCCCAACAAGGGGGTCGAGAAGTTCTGGGGCGAGATGCCGTCCTGGGGGATGTACCAGGGCACGCCCAACATCGACATCGTGATCGTGCCGGCGATCGACGGCAATTTCGACCCCGCCACCAACGAGCTGATCCCGTTCGAGCGCCAGTTCCAGTTCCTGCACTCGCTCCAGAACTACTTCCTGACCAACGAGCTGCTGGCACCGGGACACGTGATGCCGATGGTGGACGACGACGAGCTCAGGGCGCGGCGGGCGGTGTTCGTGGATCGCTTCTGCGAGCGACCGTTCTACTTCATCCGCGCGGCGACCCCCCAGGTGCTCCTGGACGAGGTCGACCGGATCCTGTAGGGGCCGGTCCGTGATGCGCGCCTTCGCCTACGCCCGCCCCGCCTCGCTGGCCGAGGCCGTGGCCCTGCTCGCGGAGCACGGGCAGGACGCGCGCGTGCTCGCCGGCGGCACGGACCTGGTGATCCGGCTGCGCGACGGCTCGATCCGCCCCTCGCTCGTGGTGGACCTCAAGCGGGTCGCGGAGCTGGACCCGGCGATCCGGGAGGCGGACGGCCGCCTGGTGATCCCGGCGACCGCAGTGATGACCGACATCGCCGCGGACCCGCGGGTGCGGCGCCGGTTCCGGGCGCTGGCGGAGGCGGCCGAGGTCGTCGGCTCCGTGCAGATCCGCAACCGCGCCACGCTGGCGGGCAACGTGTGCAACGCGTCACCGGCCGCGGACACCGCGCCCTCGCTGCTGGTCTACGGCGCGGAGGTCGTGGCGGCGGGCCCGGCGGGCGAGCGGCGAATCCCGATCGACGGATTCTTCGTCCGGTCCGGGGTGACGACGCTCCTCACCGGTGAGCTGGTGACGGCCGTGGAGCTGCCGCTGCCGGCCGGGCCGCTGGGCGCCACGCACGTCCGGCGGACGCGCCGGCGCGGCCACGACCTGGCCTCGGTCACGCTCGCCTGCGCCGTTGATGCGTCCGGGGTCACGCGCCTCGCCTACGGGAGCGTGGGTCCGCGACCCGTGCTGACCGTGGACGAGACCGGCGTGCTGGCGGACCCGGTGGCGCCGGACGAGGCGAAGGCCGCGATCCTGGAGCGGCTGCTCGTGGACGCCAGCCCGTCTCCGCGCTCGATGCGCGCGAGCCCCGACTACCGGCTGGCGATGCTGCGGGTGCTGGCCCGGCGGGCGCTGCGCACGGCGATCGAGCGCCTGGCGGCGGGGGAGTGACCGCGATGACCGATATCGTCCCGATCGTGCTCAGCGTCAACGGACGGCCCCGGCGGCTGGACGTCCCCGCCCACCACACGCTGCTCGACGTGCTGCGCGACGACCTGGCCCTGACCGGCACCAAGGAGTGCTGCCTCGTGGGCGAGTGCGGCGCGTGCACCGTGGACCTGGACGGGCGGATCGTGGATTCGTGCCTCGTCCTGGCGGTGGAGGCGGACGGATCCGCCGTGACGACCGTGGAGGGCATCGCCGCCGACGCCCGCCTGTCCCGGCTCCAGCAGGCGTTCCTGGATCGGGGCGCCGCGCAGTGCGGCTTCTGCATCCCGGGCCAGCTGATGGCGGCCCGGGACCTGTTGGACCGCGTGCCGCACCCGTCCGAGGCCGAGGTGCAGGAGGGCCTGGCCGGCAACCTGTGCCGGTGCGGGGGATACGTGCAGATCACCGAGGCGGTCCTCGCGACCGCCGAGTCCGAGGGAGCCGGAGCCGCGGAGGCCGGTCGGGAGGCCGGCTCCGCCGGCACCGGTGCCACAACCGGTTCGGCAGCCGGACCCACGCCCGGCACCGGGGAGGTCGACCGATGACCGCCCGGATCGGGTCGTCCCCCAACCGCGTGGGCGGCATCGGCCGCGTCACCGGGCTCCAGGAGTACGTGGCGGACATCCACCTGGCGGGCGAGCTCCACGTGAGGCTGGTCACGGTGCCCGTCGCCCGGGCCCGGATCGTGGCCATCGACGCGAGCGCCGCGCTGGCCGTGCCCGGGGTCCATCTGGTGTTCACCGCCGCGGACCTGCCGCAGCCGGTGCCCCGGTTCGGGCCCCAGTTCCGGGACCGCCCCGTCATCGCCGGCGACGAGGTCAAGTACCACGGGGATCCGGTCGCGGCGGTGGCGGCCGAGACCAGGGACGCCGCCGACGCCGCCGCCGCCCTGGTGCGGGTGACGTACGAGGAGCTGCCGGCGGTGACCACGCTGGAGGCCGCCCTGGCCCCGGATGCACCGCTTGTCCAGGACCCCTCGATCCGCCCCGACGACGCCTTCGCGCGCACCAACGTCGTCCGCGAGCACCGGGTGGGCTGGGGCGACCTCGAGGCGGCGGAGCGGGCCGCGGACCTGGTGGTCGACCACCGCTACGCGTTCCCGATGGTCACCCACTTCGCCATCGAGCCCCACGCGTGCATCGCCGCCCCGGACGGGGACGGGATCGCCGTCTGGAGCTCGATCCAGCACCCCAACTGGTTGCAGCGGGTCGTGGCCGAGGTCACCGGACTGCCGCTGGCCAAGGTCCGGGTGTTCGCGCCGGACCCGGGCGGCGGATTCGGCGGCAAGCAGCACGCGAAGTACGAGCCCCTGGTCGCGCTCATGGCGCTCCGCGTCGGCCGGCCCGTCCGGCTGGTCCTGACCCTGGAGGAGACGTTCCAGGCGGTCCGCCGGGCGGCCGCCGACGTGCGCGTCCGGACCGGGTTCCGGACCGACGGCACGATCTGCTTCCAGGACATCGCGGCGGACTACCTGATCGGCGCCTACGTGGACATCGCGGACCGCGTCGTGGCCAAGGGGAGCTACGTCGGGGCCGGGCCGTACCGCATGGAGGCGGCCCGGATCGTGGGCCGGCCCGTCCTGTCCCACACCGTCCCGTCCACGGCGTTCCGCGGCTTCGGCAACCCCCAGGTCAACTGGGCGGTGGAGTCCAACCTGGACGAGGGGGCGTACCTCCTGGGCATCGACCGCCTGGAGATCCGGCTGCGCAACCTGGCCCGCAAGGGCGAGGCGTTCATCCCCTGGGACACGCCGGCCGACGGGGACTGGGAGCAGACCGTCCGCCGGGCGGCCGAGCTGATCGGCTGGGACGCGCCGACGCCTCCCGGACGCGGGCGCGGCATCGCCGTCGGCATCAAGTCGGGTCCCACCACCGGGCTCTCCTACTCCACCGTGCGGCTGCTCTCCGACGGCAGCGTCGTGGTCTTCGCGGGGACCTCCGACATGGGCCAGGGCGCCCGGACCGTGTTCGCGCAGATCGCCGGCGACGAGCTGGGCGCGCCGCTGGACTGGGTGACGGTGGTGATGGGCGACACGGCGGTCGTGCCCTACGACCAGCAGACCTCGGCCAGCCGGTCCACGGTCCTGATGGGCAACTCGGTCCTGGCGGCCTGCCGCGAGATCCAGGGCAAGCTGCGGGCGATGGCGGCCGCGTGTACGGGGTCGACGAGTCCGCGATCCGCGTGGACCGGGGCCTCGTCCACCTGCCCGACGGCCGCGCGCTGCCGATCCGCGAGGTGCTGGGTCCGGGCCTCGGCCGCCTCGGCGGCGAGCTGGTCGGCAACGGCGAGATGCGCAAGGACGACGACCCCGGGCACCCCCTCCGCGGCGCCCCCGCCTTCTTCGAGTTCAACTGCACCGCGATCGAGGCGGAGGTGGACGAGGAGACCGGTGACGTGACGCTGGTGCGCCACGTGACGGTGTCCGACGTGGGCAAGGCCATCAACCCGCTCCAGGTCCGGATGCAGGACGAAGGCGCGGCGATCCAGGGCCTGGGCCACACGCTGATGGAGCACTACATCTTCGACGACGCCGGCCGGGTGCGGAATCTGGGCGCCATCGACTACCGGATCCCGACCAGCATGGACCTGCCGCTGGAGATGGTCAGCGACATCGTGGAGAACGAGGATGGCCCCGGGCCCTACGGTGCCAAGGGCATGAGCGAGGGCGCCCTCCTGTGCGTCGCGGCGGCGGTCGCGGCCGCCGTGCGGGACGCGACGGGCGTCGTCATCCGGGACCTGCCGCTGACCCCGGAGCGGGTCTGGCGGGCGCTGCAGGAGCGCCCGGCCGGCAAGCGCGAGGAGCACGTGTCATGACGAACCCCGACATCGGCCCGATCGCCGGCCTCTCCCCGGAGCAGATCGTCCGCGCCGCCGGCATGGTCCGGCAGGGGCGGCTGATCTCGCTCGCGGCCGCCCGCTTCCCGGGCATGCCGCTGTTCCCCGGCCACCCGCCGTTCCAGGTGCTCAACTACCGCACGCCGCGGGGGATCCGCGTGACCGGCGCCAAGCCCTGGGGCCCGGTCAACGACGCGGGTCTCGGGTACATGGCGGAGTACGTCATGGCCACCTCGCACTCCGGTGCCCACGTGGACGCGCTCGCGCACATGACCGTGGGCGACGACATGCACTGGTATGGCGGCGGCAACGCGGACGACCACCTGACCGACTTCGGCCCGACCCACCTCGACGCGTCCGCGCTGCCCCCGTTCTTCACCCGCGGCGTCCTGCTGGATGCGGCGGGGCACCGGGGCCTGGGGTGCCTGCCCAAGGGCGCGCCGATCGACGCCGCCGAGATGGACGCGATGTGCGCCGCGGAGGGCGTGGAGGTGCGACAGGGCGACGTGGTGGTGATCCGGACCGGCTACATGAGCCTGTGGCCCGACGCCGAGGCGATGGCCGCCCACAAGACGCCCGGCCCGGACATCTCCGCGGCGCGCTGGCTGCTGGAACGGGGCGTCGTGGCCACCGGCACCGACACCGAGACCTACGAGGTGCAGCCGGCGCCGGACCCGGGCCCCACCGGCAACCCGCAGCCCGTCCACACGCTGCTCCTCATCGACAACGCGATCTACCTGATGGAGAGCCTGGACCTCGAGGAGCTGGCCCGCCAGCGCGTGTACGAGTTCCTGTTCGTCGCTCTGCCCCTCAAGATCCGCGGCGCCACGGGGTCCATGGTGGACCCGGTGGCCGTCGTCTGAATGGCGTCCCAGGGAGTGCCAGCCATGCCCCAGACCATGCAGGCGCTCGTCGTCGTCGAGCCCAACCGGATGGAGATCCAATCGGTGCCGGTGCCCGAGCCCGGCCCCAACGAGGTGCTGGCCCGCGTGCGTGCGTGTCAGCATCTGCGGCACCGACGCCCACCTGATCCGGGGCGACTACCCGGGCTTCTGGCCGCCCGCCTTCCCGTTCATCCCGGGGCACGAGTGGGCGGGCGAGATCGCCGCCCTGGGCCCGGGGGCGGAGCGCTTCGGCTGGCAGGTGGGCGACCGGGTCGCCGGCACGTCGCACGACGCCTGCGGCGTGTGCCAGAAGTGCGTCGAGGGCCGCTACAACCTGTGCGAGAACTATGGCAAGGCGGGCCTGCACCGCCAGTACGGCCACAACGTCCAGGGCGCGGACGCGGAGTACGTCACGCATGGCGTGAAGTGCATCTTCCCGCTGCCGGATGCGCTGTCGTTCGACGAGGGCGCGGTCATCGACCCGGCGTCCATCGCCCTCCACGTCGCCAACCGGGGCGGCATCACGCCCGGCGACACCGTGGCCATCACGGGCGCCGGGGCGATCGGCCTGCTGGCCGGCGACGCGGCGCGGATCCGGGGCGCCGCCCGGGTGATCCTCGTGGAGCGGATGCCGCTGCGACTGGCGAAGGCCGCCGCGATGGGGTTCGAGACCGTGGACGTGGCTGCCGGCGACCCGGTGGCCGCCGTCCGCGAGCTGACCGGGGGGCTGGGCGCCGACGTGGTCCTCGAGGCTGCAGGGGTCCCGGTCACCGTGCAGTGGGCGTTGGGCATGCTCCGGCGCGGCGGCCGGTGCGCGGCCGTGGGGATCCCCACCCAGGGCGTCGAGATCGCCATGCAGAAGCTGGTCCTCGACGAGCTGGAGCTGGTGGGCTGCCGGGCGTCCGCCGGCGAGATGCGGCGCGTGATGCCGCTCGTCGAGCAGGGCCGGATGCGCGTCCGCGACGTGATGACCCACGAGTTCGCGCTGGCGGACTACGCGCACGCCATCGACACCTTCAACGACCCCGCGAGCGGGGCGATCAAGATCATTGTCCGGCCCTGACGGTGGGGCTGCGGCGCTTCCCCCCCGGCGCCGCAGCCCCACCGAGGGCACCTTGGAGCACCCACCCGTGACCCGTGTCTACGACGGCGACCACCACCACGAGGGCCTGACGTTCGCCGAGATCAAGGCGATCGTCGGTGGCAAGGCCGCGAACCTGGCGGTGATGGCGGCCGATCTCGGCCTGCCCGTGCCGCCCGCGTTCACCGTGTCCACCGCGGCCTGCAACGAGTACCTCGCCCAGGGCTGGCCCGACGGGCTGGACGCCGAGCTGCGCGAGCACATGGCCCGGATGGAGGGTGCCGTCGGGCAGCGGTTCGGCGATCCGTCGGACCCGCTGCTGGTCAGCGTGCGGTCCGGGGCGCCCATCTCGATGCCCGGGATGATGGACACGATCCTCAATCTGGGCCTGAACGACGCGACGACGGCCGGGTTGGCGGCCCGCTCTGGCAGCCCCAAGTTCGCGGCCAACTGCCGGGCACGGTTCGAGACGATGTACCGCGACATCGTCGGGGTGGACGCCGTGCCTGCGGACCCCTGGGTCCAGCTGCGGGCCGCGATCGAGGCGGTGTTCCGCTCCTGGAACAGCGACCGGGCGCGCACCTATCGGGAGCGCGAGGGCATCCCGGACGACCTCGGGACGGCCGTGACGGTCCAGGCCATGGTGTTCGGCAACCGGAGCGTGGACTCCGGCACCGGCGTCCTGTTCACCCGCAATCCGGCCACCGGCGAGCCCGTCCTCTACGGCGACGTGATGTTCAACGCGCAGGGCGAAGACGTCGTGGCCGGCACCCACAGCACCGAGCCGATCGCCGTGCTCGACGCGCGCATCCCGGCCGTGGGTCTCGAGCTGCGCGAGTTCGCGTCACGGCTGGAGCGCCACCACCGCGACCTGTGCGACATCGAGTTCACGATCGAGCACGGGAAGCTGTGGATGCTCCAGTGCCGGGTCGGCAAGCGGAGCCCGCAGGCGGCCCTGCGGATCGCCGTGGACATGGCCGAGGACCCGGACTTCCCGTTGACCCGCGAGGAGGCGGTCCGACGGGTGGCGGACGTCCTGGCCGATCCGCCCACGCGGGTGACCGGTCGGGGCGACACGGGGCCCGCGATCGCGGTGGGCCTGGGAGCCTCGCCGGGCGTCGCCTGCGGGGAGATCGTCACGTCCCCGGAGGCGGCGGTGACGGCCGCCGAGGCGGGCCGGACGGTGATCCTCGTCCGCGCCGAGACCTCGCCGGACGATGTCCACGGCATGGCCCGCTCGGCGGGCATCCTGACGTCCTCAGGCGGGCTCGCCAGCCACGCTGCCGTGGTCGCGCGGGGGTGGGGGATCCCGGCCGTGGTGGGCGCGGCGTCGGTGCGGGTCGGGGCGGCCGAGGTGGTCATCGGCGACCTGGCGCTGGCCGTGGGCGACACGATCACGATCGATGGCGCGACGGGCGAGGTGTTCGCGGGCGCAGCGGCGGGGACCGCGGCCGTGGTCCCGGAGGCGGCGACGCTGCTCGCCTGGGCTCGCGAGGCCGGGATCCGGATCGACACGGCGGCGCGCGAACCGGGGACCGGAGACGGGCTCGAACCGGCGGCCGGGACGGCTGGCGAGCCGGCCGCCGCCCTGCCGACTCCGGCCGGAGAGACGGCGCCGGGCGCCGGCCCCGCCCCCGATGACGTCCTGCGCGTCCTCGCCGTGAAGGGCTACGCGACCCCCGACGCGATCGCGGACGCCACGGGCGGCTCGGCGGATGACGCGACCGCGGCGCTGGACCGGCTGGTCGCGGACGGCCTGGCCGAGATGGCCGCCGGTGCGTTCCGGCTCACCGCGGACGGCCGGGCGGTCGCGGGCGAGCGGATGGCCAACGACACCGCCGTCTGGGGCATCGACAACGCCAATATGGCTCTGGACGCGTTCCTGGACCTGGACCGGCGGATGAAGACGACCGTCACCGCGTGGCAGATGCGCGAGGTGGACGGCGAGCCGGTGTTCAACGACCACTCGGATGCCGCGTACGACGCCGCGGTGCTGGCCGACCTGGCGGCACTCCACGCGGACGCCGCCGCCTGGCTCCGGCCGCTGGCCGCGGATCTGCCGAGGCTGGGCACGTACCTTCGGCGCCTGGGGCGAGCCAACGACGCCGCCCAGGCGGGCGACGCGAAGTACGTGGCGTCGCCGCGCGTGGACAGCTACCACGGCGCCTGGTTCGAGCTCCACGAGGACCTGATCCTGCTCGCCGGCCGCAATCGGGCCGACGAGGTCGCGGCCGGGCGGGCCTGATGGCCGGCGCTGGCGGGACGCCGCCCGCGGTCGTCCTGGTCGGAACGCTGGACACCAAGGGCCGGGAGTACGCGTTCGTCCGCGACCGCCTCGTGGCCGAGGGTGTGGACGTGATCGTCATCGACGTCGGCGTGCTGGGCGAGCCCGCCATCGCGCCGGACGTCACGGCCTCCGAGGTCGCCGAGGCAGCCGGCACGCGCCTCGAGGACCTGCGCGCCGAGAGCGAGGGTGGGGACCGGCGGGCGTTCGCCCTCGCGGCCATGGAGCGCGGGGCCGTCGCGATCGTCGCGGACCTGCTCGCGCGCGGGCGGGTCGCCGGGGTCATGGGCCTCGGCGGCAGCGGAGGCTCCACGATCGCGGCCGGGGTGCTGCGGTCGCTGCCGGTGGGAATCCCCAAGCTGCTGGTGTCCACGCTCGCCTCGGGCGACACGCGGTCGTACGTGGGAACGAGCGACGTCACGCTGGTCTACCCGGTCACGGACGTGGCGGGCCTCAACCGGATCTCGCGGCTGGTGCTGGGCAACGCGGCCGCCGCGATGGCCGGCATGGTCCGCGGCGCCGCCGGCGCGGCGGACGGTGAACCGCCCCTGGTCGCGCTCACCATGTTCGGCGTCACCACGGCCGGCGTGATGCGGGTCCAGGAGCGACTCGAGGGCGCGGGCTTCGAGACCATCGTGTTCCACGCCGTCGGCACCGGCGGCCAGGCGATGGAGCAGATGGTGGAGGCCGGCCTGATCGACGGGGTGGTGGACTACACGACCACCGAGCTGACGGACGAGCTGCTGGGCGGAGTCTTCTCCGCCGGTCCGGGCCGGCTCACCGCCGCCGGGCGCCGCGGCGTGCCCCAGGTCGTCGTGCCGGGCGCGCTCGAGGACCTCACCTTCGGTCCGCTCGACTCGGTTCCCGCAGCGTTCACCGGGCCCGAGCGCCGGCTGATGGCCCACAGCCCGGCCGTCAGCGTCGCCCGGACCAACCGGGTCGAGTCGGCGGAGCTGGGCCGGATCCTGGCGGCCAGGGTGAACGCGGCCACCGGCCCCGCCGCGGTCCTGCTGCCCCTGCGCGGGATGTCCCGGTACAGCGCCCCCGGCGGCCCGTGGGACGACCCGGTCGCCGACGAGGCGCTGCGTGCCGCCGTCCGGGAGGGCCTGCGGCCCGGCATCGCCCTGCGCGAGATCGACGCCAACCCCGACGACCAGGCGTTCGCGGATGCCGCCGCCGACGCGTTCCTGGAGCTCTGGACGGCCGCGGGGCACGCGCACCCGGGGGGCGTGCCGTGAAGTTGGTGGCGGGCGGCACCGCCGCGGGCCGCGCGGCGGCCGAGGAGGACGTGCCATGACCCTGTCCGGGCAGCGCATCATCGTCACGGGGGCCTCCAGCGGGCTCGGCGCCCACGCCATCCGGCTGCTGGCGGACCGCGGTGCCCACGTCCTCGCCGTCGCCCGCCGCCGGGAGCGCCTCGACGCGCTGGCCGCGGAGCTCGAGGAGGCACCCGGCCGCGTCATCCCGTTCACCGCGGACGTCACCGAGGACGCCGACGCGCGGGCGATGATCGCCGCCGGCATCGAGGTCCTGGGCGGGATCGACGTCCTGGTCAACAACGCCGGCAGCGAGGTCCAGGCGCCCATCGATCGCCTGTCGGACGCGGACTTCGAGGGGATGTTCCGGGCCAACGTCCGAAGCGTGTTCGTGTGCACCCGGGCGGCCCTGGAGCCGCTGCGCCGGAGCCGCGGGATGGTGATCAACCTGGGCTCGACGGTCGTCTCGCGGCCGCCGCGCGGCCGCTTCGGCTACGTGGCGACCAAGGGGGCAGTGGAGGCGATGTCGCGGGCGCTGGCCGTGGACCTCGGGAGGGACGGCATCCGGGTGAACGTGATCCGGCCGGGGATCATCCCGTCCGAGCTGCGGGGCCTGACCGAGGACGAGGAGCGCGCGAAGTTCGAGACAGGGATCGCGTTCGGGCGCCAGGCGCTGTCCACGGTGGGTCAGGGTGCAGATATCGCTGAGGCGATCGCCTGGCTGTGCGGCGCCGGCGGCCGGTTCGTGACCGGCGCCGTGATCGACGTGGACGGCGGGTTCACGCTGGGGGTGGCGGACCCGGCCGGGTGATCCGGTGCGCCTGGGCCAGATGACCATCCGCCACACACTCGGACGCCCGCCACATCCGCGGCCGGCACGGCGCCCCGGCAAGGTGTGCATCCGCCGACACACTCGGACGCCGCCACCATCGAGGCCGTCGGATTCGAGCGGGTTCGTGCGCCCGGTGCACATCCAAGCGTGCTTCCGGAGCCGCCAGGCGCAGGCTGTGCATCTCGCCATCCAGGTCGAGGCAGTCGCCGGTCGGGATGGATGCCCGAATGCACGACGCGGAGGTGATGGTCGTCCGGATGCACGGATCGGCCGACATGGGCTGGATCGCGCCGTCGAGCGTTGACGCGTCGCCGCCGATGACGCAGCGGCGGGAGCTGCTCCCGGCCCGCCCGCTACGGCGAGACGACGATCTTGATCGCACCGCTGGAACGGTCGTTGAAGGTGGCGAGCGCCTCCTCGTAGCGGGCCAGCGGGAACCGGTGGGTGACCATCTCTCGGACGCGCATCCGGCCCTGCTCCACGTGCGGGATCACCCGTCGCATCTCGCCCGCGGATGCGCGCGACCCGACCAGCTCCAGCTCGTCCAGCACCAGGCGCTGCATCGCGATCTCCACGCCCACGGTCGGGATGCCCACGGCGGCGCACCGGCCGCCCCGGCGCAGCATCTCCAGGGCCCACTCGACCGTCGTCGGCACGCCGGCGCACTCGAGGACGACGTCCGCGCCGGAGCCGCCGGTCATCGCCCGGACCGCGCCCACGGGGTCTCCGGCCGCGGTGTCCACCACCTCGAACCCGAGCGCCGCGGCCTTTGCCAGCCGCGAGCCGCGGCCGACCACGATGACCCGCCCCGCGCCCCGGATGCGCGCCGCGTCTCCGCCCAGCAGGCCGATCGCCCCGGCGCCCGTGATGGCCACGGTGTCGCCGGGCGTGATGCCGCCCCGGTTGGCCACGTGGAGGGCGATGGACGCCGGGTCGATCAGCGCGCCGTCCTCCCAGCTCAGGGCGTCCGGGAGGCGGAAGACGCACTTCACGCCATGGACGACATATTCCGCATCCGCGCCCTGGACACTGTGGCCGTACTGGCGGTGCAGGCCCTCGCGGCCGTAGTTCTCGCACAGGTTGTAGCGGCCCTCGACGCATTCGCGACACACGCCGCAGGCGTCGTGCGAGGTGCCGGCCACCCGGTCGCCGACCTGCCAGCCGAAGCGCTCCGCCCCGGGGCCCAGGGCGGCGATCTCGCCCGCCCACTCGTGCCCCGGGATGAACGGGAAGGCGGGCGGCCAGAAGCCCGGGTAGTCACCCCGGATCAGGTGGGCGTCGGTGCCGCAGATCGACACGGCACGCACGCGGGCCAGCACCTCGTTGGGGCCGGGCTCGGGCACCGGCACCGATTGGATCTCCATCCGGTTGGGCTCGACGACGACGAGCGCCTGCATGGTCTGGGGCATGGTGCGGCCTCCGGGCGAATTGGCGGCGGGCGGCCGGATGGCCGCGGGCGCGATGGCGGTGCTGGCGTGTTGGCTGTGCTGCCGCGAAGGCGGTACGGGCGTTGGCGGCGATACCCCGGGCCGTCAGCGGGCGCCGGCCGCCCCCGCCGGGGTGCCGTCCGGGGCCGTCAGCTGCGGCGTGCCCCCGGTGAGCTTGTCGTACAGCGCCGCGGCGTTGCGCGACTGGATGTAGTCCAGCATGTAGCCCTGGCCGATGTCCACGGGACCGAACCGGTCCTTGAAGTTGACCCGCTCGACCGTCTCGTCGCGGCTCCAGCCGTTCGCGATCGCGGTCGCCACGGCCGTCTTCCACTCCATCAGGTGCGAGCGCTGGACGTCCAGGTAGGACTTGGGCACGACCGGCCCATGGCCCGGGCAGATCCAGTCCACGTCCAGGGTCCGGATCCGCTCCAGGGCGGCCAGCCAGCCGTCCACGTCGGACGTCATCAGCCAGGTCTGGCAGCCGGAGAAGATCGTGTCACCCGTGAACACGACCCGCTCCTCCGGCACGTGCACGGCGAGCTGACCGGGGGTATGGCCCGGCGTGTGGAGCAGGTTGAACGTGTGGTCGCCCACGTGGAGGGTCAGATCGCCCGTGAACACGATCTTTCCCTTGTTCGGGTCCCGGTAGTACTCGTCGCGGTCCGGCCACAGGTCCAGGGCCTCGGGATCGTCCAGGTCCGTGCCCTTGGGGTTGTCGCCGGGCACGGACTCGTACGCATAGGCGAACGGGTCCAGCTCCGGGAACACCACCATGAACCGCTCCCACAGGCCCAGGTGGTTGACGACCGTGCCGGCGCCCCGGAAGAAGTAGTTGCCGAAGATGTGGTCGACGTGGTGCTCGGTGTTGATGAGATAGCGGATGGGCCCGTGGGACTCCGCGAGCTTGCGCATCGCGACGGCCTTGGTGGGCAGCTGGGGCGTGTCGATCACGACCACGCCGTCCGAGGTGACCACGAAGCTCGGGTTGCAGCCCCGCAGCTTCGTGTTCGTGAACACGTGTTCCGTAACCTGTTCCATCGCAAAGGCGGTCATCGCCCGGACTCCGTTCCGCTGCTACTGGGTGGCCGTGAGGCCGCCATCGATCCCCAGGATCTGGCCGGTGATGAACGAGGAGGCGTCGGAGCACAGGAAGATGGCCGCGCCCGTGAGGTCGGAGGTGCCGCCCACGCGGCCCAACGGGATCCGGGCCACGACGCCGGCCTTGAACGCCGGGTCGCCGAGGAGCATCGCCACCTGCGGGGTGTCCACGAAGGTGGGCATGATCGCGTTGACGTTGATCCCGTGCTTCGCCCACTCCGTGGCCCACTGGCGGGTGAGCGAGCTGATCGCGCCCTTGGCGGCCACGTAGGCGGAGTAGCCGGCGTTGATGCCCAGGTTCGCCCGCACGGACGAGATGTTGAGCACCTTGCCGCCGTGGCCGGCCGCGATCATCGCCCGGACCGCCGCCTGCGTCGCGACGAGCGTGCTCCGGACATTGAGCTCCATGATCCAGTCCCACGCGTCACGCGGGTACTCCTGGGCGTCGAACAGGACCTTGCCGGCGCCGCCGCCGACGGCGTTGACGATGATGTCCAACTTCCCGAAGGCGTCGATCGCGGCCGCCACCACGCGATCCGCCTCGGCCTCCTGGGTGACGTCCGCCGCCAGCCCGATCGCCTCGCCGCCGGCCTCCCGCACCCGGGACGCGGCCGCCTGGGCCGGCTCGTCAGCCAGGTCCACGACCACCACCTTCGCCCCGGCACCGGCGAGGGCGAGCGCCATCGCCGAGCCGATCGCCCCGCCGCCGCCCGGGATCAGGGCAACGTGCCCATCCAGCCTGAACCTGTCGAGCTCCGCCACGGTTCCTCCTCCGCTGATCATCGATTATCGAGGATACAGCCGGGCCGGGTACCGGGTCAACGGACGCGCCGGCGCGGCATGATGCCCGGACACCGGGCAGAATGCTTGGACGCCCGCTCGCGGCGGGACGTCCGCGTCGCCGGAACGGCGGCGGGACGAGCAGCAGGGGAGATCGAAGGTGGGTCGGGGCTTGATCGCGGGCATCCTCCTGGCGGTGATCGTGGCCGCCTGCGGTGGATCCGCCGCAACTGCTGCGCCCGGTGGTCCCGTCGCGTCTGCCGTGCCCGCCGGGACGTACACGTCCACGGCCTTCCAGCCGGCGGTGACGTTCACCCTGCCGGACGGCTGGGAGATGCCCTCGGATACCAGCCTGATGCTCACACTCCGCCCGGCCGGCTCCCAGGTGGACGCGGTCAACCTGTTCCGCGATGCCCGGGCCGCATCCCAGGCCGCGGACTGTCCCCGGGGAGCGGAGCCGGGTGTCGGTTCAACGTCGAGCGAGCTGGCCACGTGGCTCCGGGAGCGCCCCGGCCTGGTCGTGAGCAACCCGACCCTGGCCACGATCGGCGGGCTCCGCGGCGTCGGGCTCGACGTCGGCATCGCGGCGGGGTGGACCCAGTCATGCCCGTTCGCCAGCGGACTGCCCACCGTGCCCCTGATCGCCGGCCCGAACGAGGACTCCTACTACTGGGCCGCATACGGCGACGAGCGGATGCGCCTGTACATCCTGGACCTGCCCAGCGGCGGGACGATCACCGTGATGATCGACACGGTCATCGGCCCGCAGGTGGACGCCCTGATCGCGATGGCCTCGCCGATCGTCCGCTCGATGGCGTTCGCGACGGAGTGATGATGGACGCCGCCGGTCGCAGCCGATGACGCGCGAACCGGCCGGCTGGGACGTCGGTGGCCCGGTCCGAGCCGAGGTGTTCGTGGTCTGGCTCAACCGGGATCGGCTGGAGCTGACCGGGCCATGTGGTGCGGCGCCGTGGTTGCTGGAGCTCGGGGAGACGGAGCATCCCGTGGAGGTCGTTGACCGGATCGTTCGAGACGCGGTCGGAGACCCCCTGCTGGTCCACTCCACGTCATGGCGCCGGGATCGCGACGCGGTCATCCTCAGCTTCGTGGTCGTGATCGACGAGGGGCTGGTCGGGGCGATGCACAGTCGGCCGATCGGGCGGGCGGAGCTGGCCCGCTCGGAGGCGACGGCCGCGCCGCGGGCGATCGAGACCGACCAGGTCGTCGAGCACGGGTTGCGCCACCTGGCCTGGCTGGCGGTGGACGACCCGGTTGTGCGTGAAGAGCTGTCGCCGGCCTGGCGGACCGCCCTCGCCGGCTACGTGCCGGAGCCGTTCCGGAACCTGGGGTAGCGCGGAGGAGCCATGGACGAGCGACGGATCCGAACTCGCTGTGCGTGCGGCTGGGAGGCGAGCGGCCCGCAGGACGAGGTGGTGGAGGCGACCATCGAGCACGGTCGGCGGCTCCACAACATGGAGGCGACCCCGGACCAGGTCCTCTCCCTGGCGGAGGACGCCGAGGCGGGCGACGAGCCGCGATGACCAGGGTCCTCGCCCTGATCCCCGGCTACGAGGAGGGGCCGCGGATCGCGGCCGTCGTGGAGGCGGCGAGCAGGCACCTGCCGGTGCTGGTCGTGGACGACGGCTCGTCCGATGACACGGCCGCGAACGCCGAGGCCGCCGGGGCAACGGTGATCCGCCAGGTGCCCAACCAGGGCAAGGGCGCGGCCCTGCGGGCCGGGTTCCGGCGCGCCCTGGACGAGGGCTGGGACGCCGTCCTCACGCTGGACGCGGACGGCCAGCACGATCCGGACGAGATCCCCCGGTTCGTCGCCGCGTTCGGCGCGACGGGTGCCCATGGGCCGCGCCCGGAGCTGGTCATCGGTCGGCGCGACTTCGAGCGGATGCCGCCGGTCCGGCGCCTGTCCAACACCCTGGGAACGGCGCTGTTCTCGTGGGCCGTGGGCCGGCACGTGCCGGACAACCAGTCCGGCTACCGGCTCCTCGGGCGGCGGCTGATGGCGGCCACGCTGGACAGCCGCGAGACGGGCTTCGAGTTCGAGGTCGAGATGATCGCGGTCTGCCTGCGCAGCGGCTGGACGCTGGACTGGGTGCCCATCTCCACGATCTACGCCGGCGAGCCCAGCCACGTGAAGCCCGTCGCGCACCTGCGGCACTTCGTCCGGGCGACCCGCGCCGCGCGCCGCCTGATGCGCGAGGGCCGCTGAGGCCAGCCGGCGATTGCCGGGCCGGATCGCGGGACGGATGCCCGCGCGCGCCCTGTCGAGCGGTACCGTTGCAGGTGCTCAGCCGAGGGCCCGGGACCCGACGCCCAGCCCGGAACGCTCCGTCGATGCAGCGCTGCAGGTGACGCAGCGACCGGGATGCGAGTACGCGAGATCGCCCGCGCCGGGCACATGGAAGGAGCCGCCGTGATCCCGCCCCGTGCACGCCGCTGGCGCGTGCTGGCCTCTGCCGTCCTGCTCGTCTCGACCCTGTTGCCGGCGGCGGTTGCGCCGGCGCTCGCCGTGTCGCCAACCATCGTCATCAGCGGCGTCTACGGAGGTGGCGGCAACTCCGGCGCCACGTACACCCACGACTTCGTCGAGCTGTTCAACCGTGGCTCGACGAGCGCGTCCCTGGCCGGCTGGTCCATCCAGTACGCCTCGGCAACGGGAACCGGGAACCTCGGTGCCACCGCGACCCAGATCACGGAGCTGCCGGCCGTGTCGCTGGCACCGGGCCAGTACCTCCTCGTCCAGGCGGCGCAGGGATCCGGAGGGACGACGCCGCTCCCGGCGCCGGATGTCATCGACCTGACCCCCATCGCCCTGTCGGCGACGGGTGGCAAGGTGGCGCTGGCCAATGTCTCGGTCTCCCTCGGCTGCAACGGCTCCTCGACACCCTGCACGCCGGGCCAGCTTGCCCAGATCGTGGACCTCGTCGGATGGGGCGCCGCCAACTTCCACGAGTCCTCGCCCGCCCCGGCGACCACGAACACCACGGCGCTCGCCCGGACCGCCAACGGCTGTGCGGACACCGACAACAACGCCTCCGACTTCACGGCCGGCTCGCCGGCGCCGCGGAACACGGCGACGCCGCTCAGCCCCTGCCCGATCGAGAGCGCGCCGTCCGTGCTGTCCACCGACCCGACGAGCGGTGCGACCGGCTTCCCGTACGCATCGAACCTCTCCGTGACCTTCAGCGAGCCCGTCAACACGGGCGCCGGGACCTTCAGCCTGGTCTGCTCGACCAGCGGCACGGTGGACCTCGCCGTCTCGGGCGGCCCGACGACGTTCACGCTGGACCCCGCGGTGGATCTCGCGGACGGCGAGACGTGCACGCTCACGGTCGCCTCCACCGGCGTCACGGACCAGGACGCGAACGACCCGCCCGACAACATGGCCGCCGACCACGTGGTCGGCTTCACGCCGCAGAACGTGTGCCAGCAGGCCTTCACGCCCATCCCCGCCATCCAGGGGTCGGGCCCGGCCGCGGCCATCACCGGTCCGGTGACCACGATGGGCGTGGTCGTGGGCGATCACGAGGGCCCCGCGCCGTCCCTCCGCGGGTTCTATGTCCAGGACCCGTCCGGGGACGCGGACGCCGCCACCTCGGACGGGATCTTCGTGTTCAACGGCAACAACAACTCGGTCGCTTTGGGCGAACTCGTCCGGGTCACCGGCACGGCCGCGGAGTTCCAGGGCCAGACACAGGTCACCGCCTCGGGCATCGTCACGTGCGGCACCGGCACCGTCACCCCGACCGACGTGACCCTGCCGGTCGCCACGGCGGACGCCCTTGAGCGCTTCGAGGGGATGCTCGTCCGCCTTCCGCAGACCCTGCTGGTCACCGAGACCTTCCAGCTGGGGCGGTTCGGCCAGGTCGTGATGTCGTCCGGGGCGCGCCTGCGGGTGCCCACCGGCGTCGTCTCGCCCGGCGCGGACGCACTCGCGCTGCAGGCCGCCAACAACCTCAACCGGATCATCATCGACGACTCGTCCCAGGCCCAGAACCCGGACCCGATCCTGTTCGCCCGGGGCGGCCAGCCGCTGTCCGCATCCAACACGCTGCGCGGCGGCGACACCGCCACCGGTACCGTCGGGGTGATGACCTACACGTGGGCCGGTGCCTCGGCAAGCGGCAACGCCTTCCGTGTCCGGCCGATCGGCGCGCTCGGCGGCCAGGTCATGTTCGAGGCCGCCAACCCGCGCCCGGCGGCCGCGCCCGAGGTCGGCGGCTCGATCCGGGTGGCCGGCCTGAACCTGCTCAACTACTACAACACCTTCGATGGCCTGCCCGACACCGTCGACAACTGCACGATGGGCCTCGGCGGCGCTCCGACCGACTGTCGCGGCGCCGACACGGCCGCCGAGTTCGCCCGCCAATGGCCGAAGACCGCTGCGGCCATCCTGCGCCTCGATGCCGACGTCATCGGCTTCAACGAGATCGAGAACGACGGCTACGGCCCCGACAGCGCGATCGCCGACCTCGTGGACCGCCTGAACGCGGCCACGGCGCCGGGCACCTACGCGTTCGTCGATGCGGACGCGGGAACCGGGAAGATCAACGCCCTGGGCGTGGACGCGATCAAGGTCGGGATGGTCTACCGCCCGGACGTCGTGACGCCCGTGGGGACGACAGCGGTCCTCGACAGCGACGAGTTCGTCAACGGGGGCGACGCCGTCCTGCGCAGCCGGCCGTCGCTTGCCCAGGCATTCGAGGTCAACGCGACCGGCGCCCGCTTCATCGTGGACACCAACCACCTCAAGAGCAAAGGCAGCGCCTGCACGGCGCCCGATGCCGGCGACGGCCAGGGCAACTGCAACGCCGTCCGCACGAACGCCGCCAACGCGCTCGTGGACTGGCTGGCAACGGATCCGACCGACACGGGCGATCCGGACATTCTGCTGATCGGCGACTACAACGCCTATGCGAAGGAGGACCCGATTGCGGCCATCGAGGCCGGCGGGTACACGAACCTGGTCGCGGACCTGATCGGGCCCGATGCGTACTCGTACGTCTTCGACGGCCAGTGGGGGTATCTCGACTACGCGTTTGCCTCGCCGAGCCTGCGGGCCCAGGTTTCGGGCGTCGCGGAGGATCACGTGAACGCGGACGAGCCGTCCGTGCTGGACTACAACACGGACTTCAAGACCCCCAACCTCCAGGCCATCCTCTATGCGCCGGACGAGTTCCGCGTCTCCGACCACGACCCCGTCGTGGTGGGCCTGGAGCTCTTCGCGGATCCGAAGAACGACCGGCCGGCCAACGGCTCCGGGTGGTTCACCACGCCGGCCGGGGCGTACACCGGGATGCCCGGCGCAACCGGCAAGACACAGTTCGCGTTCGACGCGAAGTACGTCAAGAGCGCGTCCACGCCGCACGGGAGCGCCTTCCTCTCGTTCCCGGCCGGTGGGCTCACGTTCGTGTCGGGCTCGCTCGACTGGCTGGTGACGAACGCGCCGACGGCGACCATCCAGGGCACCGGGTTCCTCAACGGCGCGGCCGGCCATCGGTTCCGGGTGACCGCCCATGACGGGTCGCCGGCCCTGCTGCGGTTCCAGGTCTGGGCCCCGGACGGCACGGTGGTCTACGACAGCGGGGGCCCGGTGGCCATCGGCGGCGGCTCGATCTCGGTCCGGCCGCCGAAGTAGACCGAATCGACGACCTCCTCCGAGGGGGCCCCGGCGTCGCCGGGGCCCCCTCGTCCCGTCCCATTGCACGCACCGGAGCCCCCGGGTAAGGCAACTTCACCGCTCGTCTACCCGCGCTGAAGGCAGAGGCGTCATGCTGGGCACCTGCCCGACCCTGCCTCGGCGCGCCTCCAGCCCACGAGCCCGATGACCGAATTCGACACCCAGCCGGCAGCCGCCGGTCTCCCGCCCACGCCACCGCCCCCACCCGCGCCGTCTGCCGGCCTGCCGCCCGCGCCGCCTGCCGCAATCGGCATTCCTCCGGCGCCTCCGCCCGCAGCCGCCGTCACGGCTCCCTCCGCCCCGGCGGCCCCCGCGCCGCGTTCGAACGGCGGGGCCACGAAGTGGATCGTGGCGGCGCTGGTCCCGGTGCTGGCCGTGGGCCTGTTCATCGGCGGTGCCGCCGCGGACCGGGCCGGCCTCCTGGGTACGCCCGTGGCCGGTCCCGTCGCGTCGCCCGCCGCCGGCGACATCGCCGACCTCGACCTGGTGGAGGAGGCGTGGCGCTCGATCCAGGACAACTACGTGGACGCCGAGAACCTCGACGACCGCGATCTGGCCTACGGCGCGATCCGCGGGCTCGTCGACGCCGTGGGCGACGACGGACACACGACCTTCCTCACCGCGGAGGAGGCGAAGGCCGTGGACGAGTCGCTGTCCGGGACCTTCGTGGGCATCGGCGTCCAGGTCAGCGGCGAGACGGACCAGATCGCGATCGGGTCGGTGATCCCCAACACGCCGGCCGAGGAGGCCGGCCTGCGGCGCGGCGACCGGATCCTGGCCGTGGACGGCGACTCCACGGACGGCGAGACGATCGAGGAGGTCGTGGCGCGGGTCCGGGGCCCGGAGGGCGAGCAGGTGACCCTCACCATCGGCCGTGCCGGGACCGATGACTTCGACGTGACGATCGTGCGACGCCGGTTCGACCTGCCGATGGTCAGCTGGTCGATGGTCCCCGGCCGCAAGGTCGCCTACGTGCGCCTGGAGCAGTTCGCCACAGGCGCGACGAAGGCGATGAAGGAGGCCCTGGAGGCGGCGAAGGCGGAGGGTGCCACGGCGCTGGTGCTCGACCTGCGCGGCAATCCCGGCGGCTACGTCAACGAGGCGGTCGGCATCACGAGCCAGTTCGTCGGCGAGGGCACCGCCTACCGGTCGGTCGAGCGGGACGGCAAGGAGGAGGAGGTCCCCGTGGAGGACGGCGGCCTGTGGACGGACCTGCCCCTGGCGGTGCTCGTGGACGGCCAGACGGCAAGTTCGGCGGAGATCGTCACGGGCGCCATCCAGGACGCAGATCGTGGCACGGTGGTGGGCGAGCAGACGTTCGGCACGGGGACGGTGCTGGGGCGCTTCGACCTGACGGACGGCAGCTCGCTGCGGATCGGCGTGGAGCGCTGGCTGACCCGCGGCGGCCGCCCGATCTGGCGGGAAGGCCTGGTGCCGGACGTGTCCGTGCCGCTGGCCGACGACGTCGCCCTGGTCGGGCCCGACGACCTGCGGGACATGACGGCGACGCAGCTGGCCGCATCCTCGGATGCCCAGCTGCAGAAGGCGCTGGAGCTCCTCCGCCTGGAGGGCTGAGCGGAATCGAAACGGCCGCCGGGATCCGGCGGCCGTATGTTGGTTCTGGCTGATGGTGCGCGGCGTGTTGCCTAGCCGCGCTCCGTGCGGGAGGCCGCCACGTGGCGGCTCCAGTCCGACGTCCGGCCGTCCGGCATCGCCGAGCTCCCGACCCAGCCGCACACGCAGGTGACTTCCTGGTGGCGGTGGCGGTACTCCGCGATCACGTGCTTGCGCTCGTCGGCCGGCGGAACCGGGCGGCGGGGCGGCAGGCCCGTGGACGGACGCCTGACCTCGGCCATGCCCTCAGGCCCGGCGCTGGGCGAAGCAGGCGCTGCAGTAGACGGGCTTGCCCGACGTGGGCCGGAACGGAACCTCGGTCTCCTGCCCGCAGGACGAGCAGGTGGCCGGGAACATCTCGCGCGGGCCGCGGCTGCCGCCGCCACGCGAGCCGCCGTAGCCGCCGCTGTCGCCGTAGCCGCCGGAGCTGTAGCTGCCGCCGGAGCTGTAGCTGCCGCCGCCGTAGCCGCCGCTGTCCGAGTTGCGGGCGGCCTTGCGGGCCGACCGGCAGGAGGGGCAGCGGCGCGGCTCGGTGAAGCCACGCTCGGCATAGAAATCCTGCTCGCTGGCAGTGAAGGTGAAGGCCTGGCTGCAATCAGCGCAGGTGAGCGTCTTGTCGACGTTCATGAGCGATCCCACTTCCTCGTGGTTGCGACGGTTTCCGCGATCTTCCTCGGCGGAAACCGGGAGGGAGTGGATCGAGTCGGCCGTACCTTGTTTCGCCCGACGATGGGGCGTGGCGGGAGCATACGCCATGTTGGAGGCAACGCCAAGGGTACGATTCTCCTGAACGCCGGGGTCACGGGTCGTCCCGGCCCCGAGCGATCGTGCTCAGGTGGACCCGCGAGGCGCGCAACCGGCTCCGCTTGCCCCCGGGTTCACTTCGCGGGCAGCGTTGCCGCGAAGGCGAGCGACCGCCCGAGCCACTCGTCCAGCGCCGCGTCGTCCGCGACCACGTCCGGCGGCAGCGTGGCGTAGCCGGTCATCGTGCGGCCGGGCATCGGGGAGAACGGTGCGGCACCCGGCAGCGCGAGCAGCGCCTCGAGGTCGGCGGGCGCCAGCCGGACCATCCACGTGTCGGCGAACAGCCCGGTGGCCAGGTTGCCACTGACGAACAACGCCGGGTAGCCGAACATCTTCCGGCGCTGCCCCGCCGGGTGGCGCGCGGCGACCGCCTCGAACCGCTCGACCAGCTCGGGCGGCGACTTCTCGAACGAGGGCATCGGGCTTCCTCCGGATTGCCGCCCGGGCGCGAGCGTGCGGGTCCGGCCCCATACGCTACCCGTTCGCGGGCCAACACGGACACCCTGCGGCGGACCGGTTGGTGCGCGGCCTCCCCGATCCCGGCCGTCTGACATCATGAAGGGGTCCCGCCGGGGCCCAGCCCCGTCCGTTCGCGACCTCACCGGCCGGCGTCCACCGGTGCATGCCACAGAGGTGACCAGCATGCGGATCCTCGTCATCGGTGCCGGCGGCGTCGGCACGGCCGTGGTGGCCATCGCCGCCCGGCGCGACTTCTTCGAGCACATGATCGTGGCGGACTACGACCCGGCCCGGGTCGAGCACGCACTGGCCCAGGTGGCCGGGGACGCGCGGTTCAGCGGGGCGCGGGTGGACGCCTCCGACGTGGACGGCATGATCGCGCTGGTCCGGGAGCACCGGATCACGCACGTGCTCAACGCCGTGGATCCACGCTTCGTGATGCCCATCTTCGACGCCGCCCTCGCGGCCGGCGTGGACTACATGGACATGGCGATGTCCCTGTCCCGCCCGCACCCCGACAAGCCCCACGAGCTGACCGGGGTCAAGCTGGGCGACGAGCAGTTCGCCAAGGCGGGCGCGTGGGAGGCGGCCGGCCGCCTGGCGTTCGTGGGGATGGGCGTGGAGCCCGGCCTGTCCGACGTGTTCGCCCGGTACGCGGAGGACCACCTGTTCAGCGAGATCGACGAGGCCGGCGTCCGCGACGGCGCCAACCTGGTGGTCGACGGGTACGAGTTCGCGCCCGGGTTCTCGATCTGGACCACGATCGAGGAGTGCCTCAACCCGCCGGTGGTCTGGGAGACCGGCCGCGGCTGGTTCACCCTGCCGCCGTTCAGCGAGCCCGAGGTGTTCGACTTCCCCGAGGGGATCGGGCCCGTCGAGTGCGTCCACGTGGAGCACGAGGAGGTGCTGCTCATCCCGCGCTGGACGAAGGCGAAGCGGGCGACGTTCAAGTACGGCTTGGGCGACGAGTTCATCGAGGTGCTCACGGTCCTCCACAAGCTGGGCCTGGACAGCACGAAGCCCGTGCGCGTGAAGGGCGGCGAGGTCTCGCCGCGGGACGTGGTGGCAGCCTGCCTGCCGGACCCGGCGGGCCTCGGCGACCGGATGCACGGCAAGACGTGCGCCGGGCTGTGGGTCACCGGCAAGGGCAAGGAGGGGAAGCCGCGGCAGGTCTACCTCTACCACGTGGTGGACAACCAGTGGTGCATGAGCGAGTACGGCTCCCAGGCCGTGGTGCTCCAGACCGCCGTCAACCCGGTGGTGGCGTTCGAGCTCCTGGCCCGGGGGACGTGGTCCGGCTCGGGCGTGCTGGGGCCCGAGGCGTTCGATGCGGTCCCGTTCCTGGACCTGCTCACCGAGTACGGGATGCCGTGGGGGATGCGCGAGGAGGTGCCGGCGACGGCGTGACGCGTGGCGTGCGCCCCTCGCCGCGCCCCTGACATTCGCCACCCCGCGCCGGGGCCCCTGGTCCGCGACCGGGGTGTGCATCTCCCTGCACATCGGCGAGCCGCGTGCATCCCGGCGCACCTCCCGTCCGGGCCCGGGCCCGAATTGTCCGTCCGTCTGCACAAGCCGGGGCTGTCAGGGCGGCCGCGTGGCAGATCTGTGCATCCCGAGTGGCTGAGCCGGCGAGATCCGCGGGATTCCGGGCCGATTGGCGCGCGAGTGTATCTCCGGATGCACACCGGCCCGGGCAACCGGCGTCCCGACCCGGGTCCGGCCCCGACCACGACCTCGGCGCGGCAGCTCCAGGCGTCCCGCCTCAGATCCCCGCGATCCGGCGTGAGGACGCGCGCGGGCCGTAGCGCGGCGCGCGGATCCCGCTCAGCTCCAGCAGGCGCACGACCCGGCCCCGCTGGCCGCCGTACGGCTCGAGCAGCTCCAGCATCCGCTCATCGGTGCCGCGCGGCTCGCCGGCCAGGGCCCAGGCGACGAGGTTCGGCAGGTGGAAGTCGCCGATGCTCACCGCATCCGGGTCGCCGAACGCGCGGATCCCCACCTCGGCCGCCGTCCAGGGCCCGACGCCCGGGAAGCGGCGCAGGACGGCATAGGCAGACTCGCGGCTCTCGCCGGGCCTGCCCGCCAGGGCGCCCAGACGCTCCAGGCGCGGTGCCTCGCGCGCCACGGCCCTGATGAGCTCCGCGCGGCGACGCTCCAGCCCCAGGGGGTGGTACGCGTGGTACGGCAGCGACGCCAGCACCTCCGGCGCAGGCTGGAGCCGGAGCCCGCGTGGGCCAGGCGCCGGCTCCCCGTAGGCGCGCAGCAACGCCCGGTACGTGTGCCGCGCCTCGTCGCCGGTGATCTTCTGCTCCAGGATCGCCGGGATCAGCGCCTCGAGCACGCCCCCCGACCGCCCGATCCGCACGCCGGGCAGGCGGCGCACCGCGTCGGCCACGGCCGGGTGCCGCGGGACGAGCGCCGACGGATCGTCGTCCAGGCCGATCAGCGCCGGGACGCCGTGGAGCGCCGTCGCCGCACCCGGTCCCCATGCCCGGACCCGAACACCGTCCGGCAACCGCTGGATGAACAGCGTCGCCGGTCCGTCCGCCGTCCGCGTCGCCCGCCACGCGGAACCGGAGACCTCGAACCGGAGCGCCGGGTCGCCGGCTCCGCGCAGGTGGACCGACAGCGTGCGGCGGATGTCCAGCGGCCCGTGGACCTCGAGCGACCGGTCGCCGTCGGGCGGCATCCCGTGTGCGCCATCGTTCATCCGCAGAGCCTACCGGCCGGCTGCCGCAACCCGCACCACAGCCGATCGGCGGAGGATGTCCAACGGCACTCGACAATGCGCACGGAACACTGGAACGTGCGGCACGACGCCACCCTCGGCGCTTCCGGTGGCCCGTGCGTCACCCCTGCAACGGATCACCGGCCAAGGCGTCAGTCGATGGTCAATGCCGTGGACAGGCCGCACGTTGGAGGGCTCAGCAATGGCTGTTGATTCCATGACCCCGCGATCTCGTCGGGCGCTGCTCACCGCGGCCGCCGGCGCCGCGGGTGCGCTGGCGGCCCAGGCCGCGCTGCCGCTGACCGCGGCCGCGGCTCCGTCCGGCATGATGACCGAGCAGGACAACCCGACGATCGCCACCACGTCCATCACGGACTCGGGCGCGGACAGCACCGCGTTCGCGAGCCACGCCACCGGCACCGGCTCGGGCTATGGCGTCGAGGCGACGAGCACCGGCGGGGGTGGACTCGTCGGCTGGAGCGTCAGCCCGCCCGATGCCGGCTGGTTCCTGCCGGCGTACACGAAGTACACGGGAGTCTTCGGGTCGGCGCCCGAGAGCCTCGAGGAAGGCTACGCCGGCACCGGCGTCTGGGGCGACAGCCCGGACACGGGCGTCTACGGCTCGGGGAGCTGGGGTGTCGTCGGCTATGGCGGAGTTGGCGTCGAGGGCGATGCCAATGACGCGGCCGGTAGCATCGGCGTGTGGGCCTGGGCGCGGACCAACGCCCAGGTGGCGCTCAAGGTGACCGGCAAGGTCTCCCTCAGCCGCTCAGGCCGCAAGTCGATGAGGTCGGGCACGGCGTCCAAGACGATCTACCTGGCCGGCGTGACGACGAGCAGCAAGGTCTTCGCGATCCTCGCGTCGAGTGAGTCGGGCCGCTGGGTCCGTGCCGCTGTCCCCGCAGCGGGCAAGTTCACGGTGTACCTCAACACCAAGCTGAGCTCATCGGCCGTCGTGTCCTGGTTCGTCCTGGACTGATGGGGAGTGTGTGATGACGCCCAGACGGAAGCTTCCTACCGGCAGCGGCGACAGGATGCCGCGGGATGCCAAGGGGGGAAAGGGTAGGGCAGTCCACGGGCTGCACCGCGGCGGCACGCTCGCGGCTCCACACGTGGGACCACCCGCAGAACGGACTCGGCGGCCGCCGAGCGGCCCTGACCGGCGGGGCTCGGGATCGCAGGCCCACGGCTGACCACCGCTGTCGACGGCCGCCGGCTCGCGCTGCGCGAGCCGGCGGCCGTCATGTTGCGCTGACCGCACCCAGATGCCTGCAGCCCGACACGAGTCGGCGAGACACGGTAGGCTGCGCCCCGATCGTGCGAACCAGGCTCATCGCCGCGATCGCTGCCCTCATGGCCGCGTCCGCCCTGGTCGCCCTACCCGAACCCGCGGGCTCGAGTGCCCCGAGCTCCGCCCGGTCGATCGATCCGGCGTCGCTCAACGCCGTCTCGATCGCGCTGCCCGCCGGTTCGCCGGCGACGGCGATTCCCATCGATGACCATGCGCTGCGCTCGGCCGGCTGGCTCGGGCCTGATACGGCGCTGGCCGAGACCGGGTCCGCGGAGGAGCCACTCGTCCGCCCGGTCGTGGACCAGCCGGCCGCGAAGCTGGGCAGCCAGTCGAAGAACCCGTGGCGCCACGACCCGGAGGTCAGCTGGTACGGCCCCGGGTTCATCGGCAGCGGGACGGCCTGCGGCCAGAAGTACACGAGGACGATCATGGGCGTCGCCCACCGCACGCTGCCATGCGGGACGCTGGTCACGTTCCGCCACCGCGGCCGCCAGGTCACGGTTCCCGTCATCGATCGCGGCCCGTACGTCGCGGGCCGCCAGTGGGACCTGTCCCGTGCCCTGTGCCTGTACCTGGACCACTGCTGGACAGGCCCCATCGAGTGGCGCTGGGGCGGCCGCCGCGGCGGCTGACCGGCGGCTGACCGGCGGCTGACCCGGAGCGGCGCCCGACCCGTGGCAGTGCCGGCGTCAGGAGCGAGGCGCCGCCCCCCCTGCACCCCCCGCGCCCAGCACCGGTCGGATCAGCTCGATCCCCGCCGCGGACATGCCCGCCGCGACCCGCCGGCGCATCGCCACCTCGACCTGCACCCGGGCCTCCGGCCGGACGCGCCCGGAAAGCCGCAGGGTCGCGCCCGCGGCAGTGAGAGCGGTGGTGCCCGCGTAGCCGGGGGTGGTCAGGAACAGCCCCTTCAGCGCCGGGTCGGCGGCCAGCTCCCGGCCCGCTGTCTCGAGCACCGCGATCGCCGCCTCCAGGTCGCGGTCCGGGACGCCGTCGATGTTGACCATCGCGACGGCGTACGTCCTCGTCATGTTCGCCGACGCACGGATGTCGCCGTTGGAGATCGAGTGCAGCGTCCCTCGGATGTCGCGAACGAGCGTCCGCCGGAGCCCGACCTCCTCGACCGTGCCCTCGACGCCGCCCAAGCGGATGTAGTCGCCCTTGAAGTACTGCCCCTCGACGAGGATCAGGATGCCCATCAGGTAGTCCAGCACGATGCTCTGCCCGGCAAGGGTGACGGCCGCCAGCACGAGGCCGAGGCCGGCGAGCACCGACCACAGGTCGAAGAGCCCAAGGATCACGATGACCACCGCGGCCACGACGCCGCCCCGCAGGACCTTGACCAGCAGGTCCTCGATCGTGGCGACGCGCTTGGCGATGTCGGCTTCCGCGATCGCATCGGGTTCCAGCGCCTTGGTCTGGCTCTCGATGACGCGGGTCAGCAGCCGGTGGATCGCGGGTCGCGTCCAGCGGTAGGTGAGCCACAGGACGATGACGACGACCGCGAGGATGATGCCGTTGGTGCTGAGCCAGCCGATCAGCGCGTTGGTCTGCTCGGTCATGTCGGGCATGGATGCGGGCTCCCCTCAGACCAGCGGCGCAAAGACGGCCGTGAAGTGCCGCAGCTGGGCCGGCTGGCGCACGATCCGGTAGCCGTGGAGTGTGGAGGCACGCGCGGCCACGTCGCGCGCCACCTCGATCACGAAGTCCACGTGGGACTGCGTGTACGTGCGGCGTGGGATCGCCAGTCGCACGAGGTCCATCGCCGCCGGCGTCTCCGTCCCGTCCGGATGGAGGCCGAACATCACGGTCCCGATCTCGCAACCGCGAATGCCACCGGCGCGGTACAGCTCCACGGCCAGCGACTGGCCCGGGTACTCGAGCGGCGGGATGTGGGGGAGAAGCGCCCGAGCGTCCAGGTACACCGCGTGTCCCCCGAACGGCTGGACGCACGGGATGCCGGCTGCGACCAGCGCATCGCCGAGGTACGCGGTCGACCGGATCCGGTAGCGCAGGTAGTCCTCGGACACGACCTCGCGCAGGCCCTGGGCGATGGCCTCGAGGTCCCGGCCGGCCAGGCCGCCGTAGGTGGGGAAGCCCTCGGTCAGGATCAGCAGGTTCCGGCACTGCTCCGCCAGGGCGTCGTCGTTGAGCGCGAGCCAGCCGCCGATGTTCGCCATGCCGTCCTTCTTGGCGCTCATCGTCATGCCGTCGGCGAGGCTGCCGATCTCGCGGATGATGTCCACGACGGGCCGGTGCTCCTGGCCGGGCTCGCGGGTCTTGATGAACCACGCGTTCTCCGCGAAGCGGCAGCCGTCGAGGAACAGCGGCTTGCCGAAGCGGTCGCAGACCCCACGGATCGCACGCAGGTTGGCGAGGCTGACCGGCTGTCCGCCGCCCGAGTTGTTGGTGATGGTGACGAACACCACGGGGACGTCGTCGCCGCGTGTCTCCAGGATCCGCTCCAGGGCCTCGATGTCCATGTTTCCCTTGAACGGGTGGATCGTCGCCGGCTGGCGGCCCTCCGGGATGACGAGGTCGAGGGCCTCCGCACCCGTGAACTCGACGTTGGCACGGGTCGTGTCGAAGTGGGTGTTGTTGGGGATGACCTTGCCCGGGCCGCCGATGGCGCTGAACAGGATCTTCTCGGCGGCCCGCCCCTGGTGGGTGGGGATGACGTGGCGGAACGGGAACAGCGCCTGGACGGACTCCAGGAACGCGAACCACGACGGGCTGCCGGCGTAGCTCTCGTCGCCGTGCTGGACCGCCGCCCACTGGTCCCGGCTCATGGCGCCGGTGCCCGAGTCGGTCAGGAAGTCGATCAGGACGTCGTCCGCGTGGAGGTTGAACAGGTTCCAGCCGGCGTCCTCGAGGGCCCGCTCGCGCTCGGCCTCGGTGGTGAGCCGGATCGGCTCGACGGCATGGATTCGGAACGGTTCGATGATCGTGTGCCAGCGGTCCATGGCGGCGAGGATACGGGGCCGGGCGGCCCGCTGCCCGGCCCCGCGACGCATGGCCGCTTCTGGCTCTCTCGCCCAGGTCCCCTCGCCCGCGGCTCTTCTCCGCGCGCTCCCCCGTCCCGTCCACCGGATGGCACGCATGGCGCGCGTTCCGGCCGGGCGGGTCTCGCTCGTGGCGGACCCGCCCTGCTGCCGGGCCGCGGTCGACCTGGGGTACGTTCAGGCTGGGCTCACGGGATGAACCCGCCCTGCGTCCAGCCGTACTGCGTGGCCTCGTTGTAGGCCTTGGCCTTGTCCCTGGCCCACTCGAACTGCTTCTCGCTCTTGTCGTCCAGGTATCGGTTCATGGCCGCCACGGACGGGAACCGCTTCTTGGACAGCGACGCCAGGTACCGGCCGGCGGCCTGAATGCCGATGGCCGCCTCGCCCTCGGTGTGCCTGCGCATGTTCTTGAGGGCCGCGGTCCACGCAGCGACGAGGGCCGGATCGGTGCCCTCCGGCGGCGTCCACTTCGGCAGCTCGTACTGGATTGGAATGGTGATCTTGTAGGTCGACACCCGGATCGTGCCTCCCGAGTAGTACCGGGTGCTGGTGTTGAGCGACCAGTCGCCGTACGACTCTGCCAGGGCGTCGTTGAGCTCGGTCGCCGTCGTGCCCGTCGCCTTCGACGGGTCATTCGCCTGCTTGATGACCACGCCCGGATGCCCGGTGGCGGTCAGCTTCACCTTGTACGACTTGCAGTCGGTGGTCACCGTCAACTTGCCGTCCGCGTACTTGACGGTCAGGTTCCGCGTGCCCGAGGCGGCCTTCGCGCCCTTGACCTTCTGGGTTGCCGCCGCGGGCTTGGACAGCGCCGAGGACTCGAGCCGATACCGGAACGTGCAGCCGGCCGAGGTCTCGGGGGTGGCCGTCCACTTGAGCGACGCGGTGTTGGTGGCAAACAGCACCTTCGACCAGGTGGTCGTCCCGGCCTCGCCGGCGAGCGTCAGCGGCCGCTTCTCGTAGGTCCAGACCCAGTCGTCCACCATCCTCGCCGCCGGGGCGGATGGGCTGGGCGAGGGGGCCGCGCTGGGCGATGCCGATGGCGTGGGTAGGGGTGTGGGCTTGGGCGTCGGGGCCGGTGTCGGCGACGGCGTGGGTGCCGGCGTCGCCGACGGCTCGGCGATCGTCGGCTGCGGCGTGACGGGGATCGTGCTCGGCGCGGCGTCGCTCCCGCAGGCGCCGAGCACGATCGCGAGCGTGGCGACACTCGCGATCAGCCGAAGGTGGTGGTTCCGTCGCGAGCGATCCAGGGTGGACATGGCCTCCCTCCGTGTTGAGCCCGGTGGGGTGCGGCCCGTCCGCTCCCAACGGCACGCCTGTGTGCGCACCATGGGTGACGCCCATCCGCCCGACGCGTGACAGCGGGTGGCCGAGGGGGTTGTCCGGAGATGTTGCTGTTGAGCGGTCCGCGGGGCGCGATCAGGGGATCGGCGCGACGTCCAGGAGCGTGCTGCGGATCGGCGCGGCGCCGGCCGGCCGGCGGGCGTTGAAGACCGCCATGAACACGGTGCCGGACACCTTCCGGGTTCCCTCCGATCCGATCAGCGTGACGCTGACCAGGCGACCCGAGACGCCTCGCCTCCGAAGATCGAGGGCCTTGATCCTGCCGACATCCGTGCGCTTGTCCGCGCCGAAGATGGCCGAGAGCTGCGCGATCGAGAAGGCCCCGCTGCGCCAGGCGGCGAACGGCGCCGCGGCGTCGTACGGGACGCCGGACGGATCGCGGTCCGCGGACCCGCGCAGGTAGGACACGGCACCTGCCGTCTTCCTGCCGGTGGACGTCACGAACACGTTCTCGTTGTGCTCCGTGGCACCCCCGCCCGTCGAGTGGAACAGGGTGTTCGCAATGCGGCTTCCCTCGCGCAGCACCTGGTTCGCGGTGGCGGCGATGACCGCGTCGGCGGCGGGCGTCTCGACGCGGACCCCGCGGTAGACCTGCGACCGGGTGCTGTCGTAGACGTCGAACGTGGAGACGCCGGGCCGGAGGCGCCGCGCCGCGTATGACCGGGCTGCGATCGTCTGCGCGGTACGGGCCGCTTCCGGCCAGCTGCTCGGCATCTCGGCCGGGACGACGCCCCGCAGGTAGTCCTCAAGCGGAAGATGGTTGACGACGTCGGTGGTCCTCGAGCCGAAGATGACCCGGAGGTCGCCGCGATAGCGGTCGTAGCGTGAGGCCTTCGAGACCAGCTGCAGGCGAGTGCCGGCCGCGCGGGGCTCCACGCGGAGGTTGGCCGGGGCGCTGGCCTCGTGGATCACGACGCCGGCGGCGTCGACGACGAGGCGCCGGGTCGTCGTGGACCCGGAGGTGGTGGTGACGATGCGCAGGCGGGCGTTGGCCGGGAAGTCGCGGGCCACGCCCCGGATGCCCCAGGCACCCGAGCGGCCGATGATGGTCAGCGGCGACGAGGCCTTGCCGGCGAAGTTGTCCAGGACCAGAACCCGGATCTTCTGCCCCGCCGTGATCGAGCCGACCGTCGTGCCCTGGTAGTAGTGCTCGAGGATCTCGGCTGCGGACTGGCCGGCCAGGGCGCGGCCCCGTGCGCCGTGCTGCGAAAGCCCGACGCCGTGGCCGTAGCCGCGGCCGTAGAAGGTCGTCGTCGAGCCGAGGGTCACGATCGCGCTGCCCGCGGGGGCGGGGGCGGCCGTCGGCGACGGCGTGGGCGTGGGCGTGGGTGTGGGCGTCGGCGTGGGGGACGGCGTCGGCGTCGGCGTCGGTGCGGGCTTGACCGTCGGCGCCGCCTTGAGGATGCCCGTCGCGGCGTACAGGTACGACACCCCGTAGAGGCTGCGGACGCTGCGGCCGTTGATCGCGCTGATCCGGTACCAGGCCGAGCCCGACTTCCAGGTGGGACAGGCGGTGCCCCAGCTGGTGCCCCTGACCCGCGCGACCACCGTGACGCTCGCGCCGAGTCGCAGCGCCGCCTTGGCCGTCGAGCGCGTGGAGGCGCTCGTCCGCAGGTTGATCCGGTCGCAGGCCGGGGTCATCGCGCTGCCCGCGGGGGCGGGAGCGGCCGTCGGCGACGGCGTGGGCGTGGGTGTGGGTGTGGGCGTGGGCGTGGGGGACGGCGTCGGCGTCGGCGTCGGTGCGGGCTTGACCGTCGGCGCCGCCTTGAGGATGCCCGTCGCGGCGTACAGGTACGACACCCCGTAGAGGCTGCGGACGCTGCGGCCGTTGATCGCGCTGATCCGGTACCAGGCCGAGCCCGACTTCCAGGTGGGACAGGCGGTGCCCCAGCTGGTGCCCCTGACCCGCGCGACCACCGTGACGTTCGCGCCGAGTCGCAGCGCCGCCTTGGCCGTCGAGCGCGTGGAGGCGCTCGTCCGCAGGTTGATCCGATCGCAGGCCGGGGTCATCGCGCTGCCCGCGGGGGCGGGAGCGGCCGTCGGCGACGGCGTGGGCGTGGGTGTGGGCGTCGGCGACGGGGACGGCGTGGGTGCGGGCTTGACCGTCGATCCGCCGTCGGCGAACAGGCAGGCGAAATAGGTGCGTCCCGTGGTCGTGGACTTCGCTGACGCGCACCCGACGCGCTGATACGAGTTCAGCTCCGACTTGCGGTGCGCCGACGAGCTCATGAAGTTCCGCTGGGCGATCGCCACCGTGCGCGGCGCCGTGGTCGTGCCCCCGGCACAGTTGCCCCCCCTGATGTCGCAGCCGAGCTTGTAGGTCGTCGCGCCCGTGCCGGAGGTATTCCAGTGCAGGATCTCGCTGCGGGCACCCGTGTAGCCGAACACTGAGCGCACGATGGACAGCGAGGAGTACGGGGTCGTCGTGCCGGCGACCAGGCATCCCGGCACGGTGTGCGAGAAGTACCCTCGGCCGGCCATGTCCTGGGCCCTTCCACGGAGCCGGAGCGCCGGCTTGGTGGGGCAGGTGAAGGCCGCGTCCCGGGCAATGTCGGCCAGGCGCCCATCCACCAGGTAGGCCGGCTTGCCAAGGGCCTTGCGGTCGAGGTTCAGCAGCCGGGTCAGCTCGGTCCCGAGTGGGTCCGACGCGCTGCTCGCCGGTTCAGGCGCCGTGGCCAGCACGCCGGTCGCGGCGTACAGGTATGACACCCCGTACTGACTGCTGACGCTGCGCCCGTCGATCGCGCTGATGCGATACCAGGCCGAACCCGACTTCCGCGTGGGACAGGTGGCGCTCCAGCTGCCGCCATTGACCCTGGCCACCACGGTGACGCTCGCACCCGGGCGCAACGTTGCCTTGACCGTCGAGCCGGTCGAGGTCCCCGTCCTGACGTTGGCTCCGGCGCACGCTGGAACCATCGACGTGGTGGCCGCCATGGCCGATCCGGGGACGGCGCCGATCAGGGGCACGATCACGGCAGCCAAGGCGAGAACGAGGATTCCATGGCGCCCCAGGCGGGCAACCCGGCGGTTCTCAGGAGGCTGGGGATGGATGGACGGGAGCGCGGACCTGCGGTTCTGCATCGCCGGTCCAGCCTCTCGCAGGCCGGCCCCGGGCGCTACGGCCCGATGGGGCCACGAGACCCCGGGCGGGACGGTGACCATCGGGCCATGAAGCGATGGCCACCAACCGCCCGGCGACGCGGAGGGCCGGCGATTGCGCCAGACATGGAAACGGGGTCGGGCTCCCCCGAAGCCCGACCCCGATGATTCCCCCGGCCATACGCGGCCAGGTGCGGATCATCGCTCGCAGCAGGACCATCGTCCAGCCCCTGAAACGAGAATCCGGCGCGGCCGCGCACCGCCCGGCGGCGGTACCCTGCGCGACATGTGCCGCTCCATTCGACAGCTCCGTCGCGGCGAGGACGCCGGCGCCGCCACCACCGGCGAGGCGCAGGCCGCCGCACTCCAATACGTGCGCAAGATCAGCGGGTTCCGTGCGCCCTCCGCCCGCAACGAGGCGGCGTTCCGGGCCGCCGTGGACGAGATCGCCATCGCGACTGAGCGCCTGCTGCACGCGATCGGGACGCCGGTGGCGGAGGGGCCGGACCCGTTCGCGGACCCGGCGCAGCGCCGGGCGATCCTGGCTGCGCGAGGGCCCGGGCGTGCCGGGGCGAACCGTGCCGGGGCGAACCGGTGACCGACGCCACACAGGCGATGGCTCCCGCGCCCGCGCCCACGTGGTGGCGCCGTCCCGGCCTGGATGTTCTCGACGATCGCCTCTGCCTCGACGGCGCGGACCTCGAGACCCTCGCCCGCGAGCGCGGCACGCCCCTGTTCGTCTACGACCTGGCTCGTCCGGTCGAGAACGTCCTCGCGCTCCAGGCGGCCCTCACCCGCGCCGGCCTGCGTCACGTCGTCCGGTTCGCGCTCAAATCGAACCCGGACCCGCGGCTCCTGGCCGTGCTCCGGGGGCTCGGCGCGCCCGGGGAGCGGGGCAGCATCGGCATCGACGCCTGCTCGCCCGGGGAGGTCCTCCACGCTCTCGCCAACGGCTGGGAGCCCGACGAGATCAGCCACACGGGCACCAACGTCTCCGAGCGGGACCTGGACGTGCTCCTGGCGCACCCGATCCGGATCAATCTCGACGGGGTCAGCCAGCTGGAGCGGGTGGGTCGCCGGGCGCCCGGGCGGACCGTGGGCATCCGCATCAACCCGGGTGTCGGCGCCGGCTACACGGAGCACCTCTCGTACGCCGGGGAGCGCCCGACGAAGTTCGGCGTGACCGAGGACCGGCTGGACGACGCGATGGCCGCCGTCCGGCGCCACGGGCTCGTCGTGGACACCCTCCACTTCCACGCCGGGTCCGGCTGGCTGGGCGACCAGCTGGACGGCTTCGAGGCGGCGCTGATCCGCGCGACGCAGTACCTGGACCGCCTCCTGGCCGCCGGCTGTCCGATCCGGGAGGTCAACGTCGGCGGGGGGCTGGGACGCGTGGCCCGGGATCTGGAGCGGCCGGTTGACCTCGACGCATACGCGGGAGTCATTGCCCGGCACCTGGCGCCGTACGGCGTGACGGCCGCCTTCGAGCCCGGGGATCTCGTGCTCAAGGACGCGGGCGTGCTGCTGGGTGAGGTCGTGTCGGTGGAGCGCCGCGGCGGGGTCACCTTCGTCGGTCTGGACATCGGCTGGAACGTGAACTGCGCGTACTTCATCTATCGCTACGCACAGGAGATCGTGCCGGTCGTGGGGCCGCTTCGGGAGCGGACGCAGCTGGTCACCGTGGCCGGCCACATCAACGAGGCGGGCGACGTGTTCGCCGAGGACTACCCGTTCCCGGAGGTCGCCGAGGGCGAGATCGTCGCCATCCTCAACGCCGGCGGCTACCTCCGGGCGATGTCCATGACGCACTGCCTGAGACCGACCGGGACCGCCGTCTACCTGGACCGCGTTCCGGTCCTGTGACCGCGTTCCGGTCCTGTGACCGCGTTCGCGGGCTTCGTCGACGTTCCCGGCGGGCGCCTGCGCCGAGCGGCCGGAACGTCCCGTGGCGCGCCCGTTGGGGCGCTTGAGTGTGATCCTTGGTCTGTCCGCGGCTTGGCTCCTTGGGTCGCTGCCCGCCCGACATGGCGTGGCCATCGCTCGTTCTGCCGGCTGCGGACACAGGGTGGACCGGCCGACGTGACTTGATAGGAGCGTGGCTCCGCCCCGACTCAGGTGTGTCCGCCGACCGGCCCGTCGTCACCTCATGCATCGAGGAGACAGGCACATGGTCATCCTGGGCGCGGATCTGCACAAGCGGACGCACACGGTCGTCGCGGTCGACGACATGGGACGCCAGCTCGCCGAGAAGACGGTGGCCGCGACACCCGCCGGCCACCTCGAGCTTCGCCGCTGGGCGGCCCGATACCCCGACCGGCGGTGGGCGCTGGAGGACTGCCGCAACCTCTCGCGGCGACTGGAGGGCGATCTCGTGCGGGCCGGCGAGGCGGTCGTGCGGGTGCCCCCCAAGCTCATGGCGGCGGTCCGCCCCTCGGGCCGGGAGCCCGGCAAGAGCGACCCCATCGACGCCCTCGCCGTCGCCCGCGCGGCGCTGCGCGAGCCCGACCTCCCGGCCGCGACCCTCGACGGACCCGAGCGCGAGCTGCGCCTGCTGGTCGACCACCGCGACGATCTCGTCGCGGACCGGACCGATCACGAGTGCCGCCTGCGCTGGCACCTCCACGAGCTGGGCATCGCGGAGCCCGGTCCGCGCACGCTCGACCGCGTGGTTGTCCAGGACCGCCTGGCGACGGCGCTTGCCGGGCGGACGGAGGCCGTCGCCCGGATCGCCCGCGACCTCGTCGAGCGGATCCGCGAACTGTCGTCCGCGATCCGGGTCCTGGGTCACGACATCGAGGGGCTCGCGGCCGCGCTCGCTCCGTCCCTGCTCGCCCTGCCGGGATGCGGCGGGCTCACCGCCGGCAAGATCGTGGGCGAGACGGCGGGCATGACCCGGTTCCGGTCCAAGGAGGCGTTCGCGCGGCACAACGGCTCGGCGCCGGTCCCGGTCTGGTCGGGCAACGACACCCGGCACCGCCTGAGCCGGGGCGGCAACCGCCAACTCAACGCCGCCCTGCACCGGATCGCCATCACGCAGCTGCGGATGGACCCGCGAGGCCAGGCCTACGTCGCCCACCGGCGCGAGCTCGGGGACACCAAGCCCGAGGCAATCCGTGCCCTCTGCCGGCGCATCAGCGACGAGATCTACCGCCGGCTCCGGGCCGACGAGGCCGTCCGGTCTGCTCACCAGGCCCTCGCGGCTTGACATAGGAGCAACCGGCGACCAGCGTGGCCGAGGACGGATCCGGCGAAGAACTGGCCCATGCCGCACCCGCGATAGCATCCACGCCATGACCACGCAGCCACCGGAGCCCACCCTCGAGCGCCAGGCCACGCGCGTCCGCGTGACCGCCTACCGCGCGGGCGCCGCGGAGGAGCGCGAGGACCGCCTGGCCGGCGAGGAGCCGCTGGCGATCCGGGTGGCGGGGCCGGGCCAGGCGCCGGTGGATGTCGCCATCACGATGCGCACGCCCGGCCACGAGGCGGAGCTGGCGGTCGGCTTCCTCCGCACGGAGGGACTGATCGACGACCGGACGGAGATCACGGCGATCACCACCGGGGACTCGGCGACGCACGCCAAGCCCGACGACGAGATCACGATCCATCTCGCCGCCGCCTTCGACGCGAGCCGGATCGCGGCGCGCCACTTCGTCGCGACGGCATCCTGCGGGATCTGCGGCAAGGCCAGCCTGGACGAGGTGGAGGTGCGCAGCGCCCCCATCCCGGACGGACCCGTGGTGGACCCACGCACGCTGATCTCGCTGCCGGGCACCGTCCGCGATGCGCAGGCGGTGTTCGAGCACACGGGCGGCCTCCACGCCGCCGGGCTGTTCGATCCGGACGGCCGCCTCATCACGCTGCGCGAGGACGTCGGGCGCCACAACGCGCTGGACAAGCTCATCGGCAGCCAGGTCATGGCGGGCGCGCTCCCGCTGCATGGGCGGATCGTGCTGCTCACCGGACGCGCCGGGTTCGAGCTGGTCCAGAAGGTGGCCGTCGCCGGGGCGCCGATCGTGGCCGCCGTCTCCGCCCCGACGGACCTCGCCGTCGAGGCGGCAGAGCGCCTGGGCGTGACCCTGGTGGGCTTCCTGCGGGGCGAGGGCTTCAACGTCTACGCGCGTGCGGACCGGGTGCGCCGCGAGGAGACCGGGTAGCGGTACGTCAGCCGGGATCGGGCGGCGGTGGCGGCTGCTGCGGCGGCGGCGGCGGCTGCGGTGCAGCCAGGGAGTGCTCCAGCTCCCGGTCCAGCCGGCGCTTGGTGAGCCACAGCCACACCACGCCCAGCAGGATGAGCCCAAGGACCACCACCATGGCCGCGCGCCGGAAGTTGGTCTCGTCGATCTTCGCGGTGGCCAGCGCCTTCGCCTCCTCTGCCTGGGCCACCGCGGCGGCCGACAGCTCCGCGATCGACGTGAGCTTGGTGGTGTGGACGGCCGCCTGGGCCTGGATCAGGCTCGTCTTGGCCCCGGCCAGCGCCACCTCGGCATCGGCCGTGATCATGCCCAGCCCGGCCGCGTGCTGGATCTCGTCCTCCGCGTCCAGGTATGCCTCTTCGGCGCCGGTGACCGCGTCCGAGATTCCCTCGATCTGCGAGTAGATCTGGGATTCCGGGTGGTGGCAGGTGTCGCACCGCCGGTTGGCCGGGTCCTCGAACTGGTCGAGCTCCAGGCGCAGCGTGTGGTTCTGCAGGTCGTGGCAGGTCACGCAATCGTATTCGGGCGGCGTGGGGTGGAAGAAGAGCTCAGAGCTCGGCTTGGACACGTCGTGGGTGCCATGGCAGGTCCAGCACTTGGGGGCCACGCTCTGGAGCTCCGAGTGGCGGCTCTCCATGTACAGGTCCTGGGTGGCGGTGTGGCACTTGCCGCACACGTCCACGACGGTGGATGACGTCGGCGGCTGGGCGTCGTGGGATCCGTGGCAGGACGTGCACGACGGGGCGCGGACGTCCTTGTTGTCCAGGAGCGCGTGGCCGTGGACGCTCTTCGCGTACACGTCGTACTGGTCCGTGGGGATCCCGTACGGCTCCATCCGCCTCGCGTCCGAATGGCAGCTGGCACACAGGTCCGGCACGTTGAGCGCGAACGTCTTGGACGCCGGGTCCGAGACCGGCTTCACGTCGTGCACGCCGTGACAGTCCGTGCACACGGCGACCCGCGGGTCGTTGTTCGTGAGCAGCTGCTGGCCGTGGACGCTGGACCAGTACTTCGCGTACTGGTCGGTGGGCAGGTCGGACGCCTTCATGGTCGTGACGTCCGCGTGGCAGCTTCCGCACAGCCCCACCGAGCCCTCGCGGTCCGGCGCGTCCTGGAACCCGATCGCCGGGTCCATCGCCTTCGTGATCTGGTCGGACCCGGGGTCCCCGCCGTGGCAGTCCGCGCAGGTCACCTCGCCCTGGCCGTGGACGCTGTCCTTCCAGTCGGCCGAGATCTGCGCCTGCTTCTCGTTGACCGCGCTGTGGCAGTCGTAGCAGCCGTTCTTGCCGCCGCCGTCGGGGTGGGCGACCTTCTCCGGCACGGGCGGCGCGGTGGCCGGGGGGATCGTGGGCGAGGGGGGCGGCGTGGCGTACAGCCAGTCGGTGTCGGACGGGGAGGGCGTCCGCTCGGCCGGCGCCGGCCCCGACGGGGCCGGGGACGGCGATGCGGCGGGCTGGCCGGACGGGCTGGGGCTCTCCGCCGACGCCGAGAACGTGATCGCGAACCACGCGAGGCCGACGAGGGCGAGGGTGCCGATCCGGGCGACCCGGCGGCGGAGCGCGGCCTGCTGGGGCATCGTGTCTCCGCTCATCGTCAGCTCACGTAGCCCCAGACGGTGAACACGACCAAGGCGGCGATCACCAGGGTCGCCCCGGCGACGGCGAGCTTGCGCCGGCGCATCACGACCTCCGGGTTCCGGTCCAGGAACGGCCAGATCATCAGCAGTGCGATCCCGACGATGGGCACCATGATCCCGATCACCTTGACCGGGATCACCTTGAGGAACTGGTAGACGCCCAGGTAGTACCACTCGGGTTTCGTGTGCTCCGGCGTCTGCAGCGGGTTCGCCTGCTCCTCCAGGCCGGCCGGGAACACCGATGCCAGGACGACCAGGATGGCCAGCAGGACGTACCAGGCCATCAGCTCGTCGACGATGTAGTGCGGGAAGAAGGGCCGCTGCGGCTCGTTCTCGATCTCCGGGGTCGGGACGCGGGGCTCCGGGCGCTTCGGGTTCGCGAGGCCCAGCTGGTGCACCAGGACGAGGTGCACGACGAGCAGCCCCGCCGTCGCGATCGGGAGCACCAGCACGTGGATCCCGAAGAACCGCGTCATCGTGTCACCCGTCACATCCGGGCCGCCACGGAGCAGCAGCAGCAGGGATTCACCGATGAACGGCACGCTGCCGGCGATCTCCGTGCCGACCACCGTCGCCCAGTAGGCGAGCTGGTCCCAGGGCAGGAGATAGCCGGTGAAGCCGAAGGCCAGCGTCAGCATCAGCAACAGGGAGCCGAACACCCAGGTGAGCTCGCGCGGGTACTTGTAGGCGGCCTGCATGAACACCCGCACGAGGTGCAGCATCACGAACAGGATCATGAGGTTGGCGGCCCAGTGATGAACCGAGCGGATCAGCCAACCGAAGCTGACGTCGCTGGTGATGAACTGGACGCTCTCGTAGGCGGCCTCGGGCGTCGGCTTGTAGTACAGCGCCAGCAGGGTGCCGGTGGCCGCCTGGATACCGAACAGGAACAGCGCGATGCCGCCGAAGTAGTACGTCTTCGCGGACATCGGGATGCGGACGTGGAGGCTGGCCGCGAGGAGCGGGCCGATCCTCGTCCGCTGGTCCAGCCAGCCGGTGACCTTGCCGCCGGTGGGGGCGTCGGGGGTCGCCGCCATCTCAGGCCTCCGTCAGGTAGATCTGGTCGCCCTCGACCGACACGGGGATCGGCGGCAGCGGCCCGGGCGGGGGACCGGACACGACCGTGCCCGTTGCAGGGTTGAAGCGGCCGTCGTGGCAGGGGCACTGGATGGCGCCGATCAGGTCGTTCCAGGTGACGACGCAGCCCAGGTGCGGGCAGATGGCGTCGAAGGCCTTCACGCCCTGGTCCGTGTTGACGATGATGGCCGGCTTGCTGCCCATCGCGACCACCTTGCCGCTGCCGGCGGGGATGTCCGCGGTCGTGCCGACCAGGACCTTGCCGCCGCCCGCGGAGGCGCCGCTCTTGGAGGGGACCAGGAAACCGATGACCGGGGTCACGACCATCGCTGCCGTGGACACGACGGCGAGCCCGCCCAGCCAGCGCAGGAAGCGCCTGCGGCTGTGCGTCGTCTCTGCCTGCTCGGGCGGGGCGGCCGGCTCGGGGTCCACTGCGGCCTCCGGAATGAGGACGTGGGCGTGGTTCGCGGGCAACGGACTGGGTTGGGGGGAGATTGCGGGAGCAACGAGGCCCGGCACAACGTATGGATGGGTATAGAAACGGCATATTCCGGGCGGAATCGTCTGTGCCCGCCGGACCGGCGGGGTCGGGCGGGCACAGGGCTCCTCCGGGGAGGGGCGCGGACCGGGAGAGGGCGTTCCCGGCCGCGCCCGGATATGGTCAGCTCCCGGGTGGCGCACCCGAGAGACCGGTGACCGGCGGCGTCGGTCCCGCTGCCCCGGCGAGGCCTGAGGTCCGCGGCGCCAGCGGCCACTCCGCGCCGCTGGACCCGCCGGGCGCGGGCCCGGGGAGAAGCGCGCCCTCCGTCCCGTCCGTGGACGCCTCCTCCGGTACGCCGTGGATGAACGGCGCGGTCACCGGCAGCACCGGCTCCGCGTGGCACCGCGCGCAGTACACCGGCTGGTGACAGTAGGCGCAGGCCGTGTTGCCCTGCTCGCGGATGACGGCCGCATGGTTGGTGGCCATCGTGTCGTGGTCCACCGTCACCGCGCCCGTCGCGTGGCAGTTCACGCAGTAGTCCCGCGCGTGGCACTCGCCGCACTCGTTGCCGCCGGGATCCAGGTCGGGCGCCACCAGCTTGTGATTGAACACCCACAGCGAGTCCGTCCGGTGCGAGTCGGGGGCCTCGCCCAGCGGCAGGCTCGCCACCGCGGTCCCCAGCTGCGGGAACGTGTGACAGGCGCTGCAATCCGCCGGGATGACCTCCGTCGTGGCCGCACCGTCCACCACCTTGAAGTGGCCTCCGTCGTGGCACCGGAAGCAGCCCGGGAAGTCGCTGTGGCCCAGGTGGTCCGGGTACGTGGCCGCGGTGACCTTCATCTCGGGCGTCGCGGTCAACCGGTACAACTCCTTGAGCCGGTCGATGGCGACGTCGACCTCGGCAGTCTTCGCCTCGTACACGTCCGGGTACTCCAGGCGGTAGAAGTCGCCCAGCTTCTCGATCTCGGCGTCGGCGGCCGCATCGTCCGGGTAGCCGCTCCACAGGAGCCGCATGCCCTCGCGCTTGATGAACGGGAGGGTGGCGTCGATCACGCCGGTGGACAGGTCGTAGTCCATGTAACTGCGCGGGTTGGGGATGTTGTGGCCGGCGCGGTTGTGGCAGTCGTAGCAGGTCATCAGGTGCGCGTTCTCGACCGCCTTGATCGCGTCGATGTCCGGCTGCACGTCCTCGGCGACGCTGATCCTGTCCTGGGCGATGTAGGCGTTGATCGTGCCGTCCGCCATCTCGGCCTCGACGTAATCGATCGACGCGGCGTCCTCGTCCGGCGTCCAGTAGTTGACGTCGCGCAGGATGTGCCAGTGGACGCTGCGGTCCACGTCGAACACGTCGCCGCCGCCGGGACGGACCATCAGGCCCACGAACTGCCGGGTGTTGTCCTCGTCCTCGGAGAACACGGTCCGCGTCTTGACGCCGGCCAGGGCGCGCCGGGATGGGTCGTGGCACTTCTCGCAGGTGTCCACGGCGTCCGGCAGATCGGAGTGATCCGGGGGCGGAATGGGCGTGGGGTAGGTGCCCAGGACGATCTCGGCCAGCTGCCGGGTGCCGTTGACCTTGGCCTTGACCCAGCCCATGATGCCGGGCTCCACGTGGCACTCCGCGCAGGTCACCTCGGCGTGCGGACCCGCCTCGTAGGCCGCGAGCTCCGGCTCCATGGAATGGCAGCGGCCGCAGAAGTCGGCCGTCTCGGTCCAGTGGATGAGCGACACGCTGCCGAAGGCAGCCACGAAGCCCATCGCGCCCAGCACCAGCAGCAGGGCGAGCAGCCCGGTCCGCGAGCGCGGCAGGCGGATGTGCCGCCCGCGGAGGTAGAACGGATGACGGTGCTCGGGTTCGGCCGGGGCCTCTGACTCGGCCGCTAGCGCGACCTCGTCGATCTCGCCGGCGTCCGCGATGTCCTCGAGCTCGCCGGTACCCTCGACCGCGCCCGGATCGAAGCCCGCGTCCGGGGCCGGGACCCCATCGGTCGCGCCCGGGTCCTCGACCGGCGGCGACGCGTCGCCCGGGTCCGCCTGGGGCGTATCGGGACGCGTCGTCTCGTCGGTCATCGGAGGCTCAGTTCATGATGGCCGCGAGGGCGCGGTCCATGTCGTCACGGTGCATGGCGCCGATCCGTACCTCCTTGATCGTGCCATCGGCGCCGATGAAGAAGTGGGTCGGGATGCCCATTGTCCGGTACGCGGCGGCGACCTCGGTCCGGGAGTCCACCACGATCGGGAACGTCATCCCGGCCCGGCCGGCATACCCGGCCACGTCGTCCGCGCCCTCGCTGATGAACACGCCCAGGACGTTGAGGCCCTGGTCCTTGTACTTCTGGTAGGCGGCCTCCACGTCCGGCGCCTCCACCCGGCAGTCCGGGCACCACGAGGCGCCGAAGGTCAGCCACAGGGGCTTGCCGGCGTAGTCCGCCAGCGACACCGTCTGCCCGTCATAGGTGACCCCGGTGAAGCCGGGCGGAACGGAGCCCACGACCGGCGCGGAGCCGGCCACGGTGCCCTCCAGCTCCACCTTGGTCAGGCCCTCCGCGTCCGCGCCCCCGGCGAAGAACGCGATGGCGCCGATCACGACTGCCGTGACGGCCAGCACCGCGACCGTCTGCAGCCGGCCCGGAACGCGGGCGGCGGTTGCCGTGGCGCCTGCTGCACTCATCTGCGTCGCTCCTTCATTCGCCGCGGCTCAGCCGAGGCCGCCGTAGCTGTGCAACCCGCCGAAGACGTAGTTGCCGAAGTAGGTGAACAGCGTCGCCACGAAGCCGAGGACCAGCAGCCCGGCGGCCCGGTCGCCCCGCCAGCCGCGCATCACGCGGGCGTGGAGGAACGCGCCGTAGATCAGCCAGGTGACCAGCGACGCCGTCTCCTTCGGGTCCCAGCTCCAGTACCGGCCCCAGGCGGTCTCGGCCCACACGGCGCCCAGCAGGATCGTGAGGGTCAGGAACGGGAAGCCCACCACGATGGCGCGGTAGCCGATCTCGTCGAGGACCTGCGGCTTGGGGAGTCCCCAGCGCCCCCCGGAGTCCTCCTCGTCGGAGGCGCCGACGCCCATCGAGCGCGCGATGTAGCCGACGACCGCGCCGACGACGGCGCCGAGGAGCCCGGCCCCGAGGGCGGCGATGAGGCCGCCGGCGATGCCGCCGACGATCGCGAACGGCAGCGCACCGATGAGCATGCCGCCGGCGACGATGGCGTACCGGCCCTGGAGGAGGAACATCAGCGCGGCCGCGAAGGCGATCGCGAAGCTGCCGTAGGCGACGATGGCCGTGGCGACATGGACCGTGAGCAGGAGGTTGTTCTGGAGCGCCGGCACGAGCGGCTCGATGGGGCCCTGGATGCTCCACGCGTAGAGCAGCATCGCCAGCGCCACCGGCATCACCACGAGGCCCAGCAGGCGCTGGTGGTACTTGTGCTCGAACCACATGTAGATGGTCAGGATGCCGAACGCGAACGCGACCGAGAACTCGTACATGTTGGAGAACGGCCCGTGGCCGGTGGCGATCGTCCGGAACACCATGCACGCGAGGAGGGCGAACACGGCCAGCCAGCCGAGCATCGTGGCGTAGCGGCCGATGGCGGCCGTGCGCGGGCCGGAGATGAAGCCCATCGCGCCCGCGTTGGCCGGCCCGCCGGCGGTCTGCATCCGAGCGGCCCGCAGGCCGGAGACCGCGTACAGGAAGTAGAAGATCGTTGCCAGGCCAGTGCTCAGGATGGCCGCGATGAACGCGTACCCTGACAGCTTTTCCATGTCGCGTCTCCCTCAGCTCTGCACCGGCGGCTGGACGGCCGCACGGATGTCACTGACCATCGTGTCGAACTCGGAGTTGGCCACCACGTCCTTGGTGCCCAGGCTGGCGACTCCAACCACGGAGCCGCCGCGCGGGCCCGGCGTGATCCGGGCCCACAGCCGCTTGTGCGGGACCGTGAACCGGATGACGAAGCCCACGAACAGCAGGATCGCGCCGATCCAGACGATCGACCACCCCCGGGTCCCGGGCGACGCTGAGGCCCGTGAACTGGCTCTCCCGCTCGAAGGTGACCGTCAGGTCGCCGATCGTGGTGGGCTTGCCCTGGTCGATGACCTGCCCCGCGACCCAGGTGCCGGTGGCGGCCTCGAACAGGCTCACCTGCATCTGGCCGGGCAGGATGGTGGGATCGGAGTTGCCGGCGGTCCCGACGACCTCGCCCACGTAGCGCGTGCCCGGGATCGTGAACGTGCCGCCCTTGCGGCCGCCGTCCACCTCCCAGGCGAGCGGGACGCTCTCGGCCGCCAGCTCCTGGCCCTGGGCGTCGAGGACCTTCATCACGGCCGCGGTCCCGAAGAACGACTGGTAGAAGCTCGTTGCGCCGTAGCGCAGCGGGTCGTTGACCCGGATCGTGTGGCGCGCGATCTCCTCGCCGTCCTTGCGCAGGATCACCTGGCTGGCGAAGTCGGAGGGCGCGCCCGTGGTGACGTAGTACGTGTCGGTGAAGTCGATCAGCTCGATGGTGAGGCCCGCCTCCGCGGCCACGGGGAGGTTCTCGCCCTCGGGGAGCGTGAACCCGGAGTCCCGGAAGCCGAACGTCGCGCCGATGATCGCGCCGGCCAGGATCACCACCAGGGACAGGTGCCCGACGAGCCCCGCGAACGGTGCCCAGCGGAACCGGTCCGCGTAGATGTGGACCGCCTCGTCCTCCGCGACCAGCACCCGGTAGCGGTGCCGGCGGAGGACGCCCTGCACGGCGGCCAGCGTCTCGGCCGGCGTCATGCGGACCACGACGGCCTCGTGCTGGGGCGCGTGCTCGAAGAAGGACGGCCCCACGTCCACGCGCGGCTTGGTGGACGTGCGCCACATGCCGGGGAACCGGTGCACGGAGCAGGCGATCAGGCTGATCGTGAGCGCCGCTCCCAGCGCCCGGAAGATCACCGAGTTGAAGATGTCGAACACGCCCAGGGCGTTCATCGGGTCCGTCAGGAACCCGTATCGCGGACGCACCTCGTTGAGCCAGTTGGCCTGGGCCTCCGCGCTGGCCGCGATGCCGGGCGGCATCTGGATCACCAGCGACCCGACGACGCCCGCCACGGCGAGCAGCAGCATCAGGACCAGGGCCACGCGCATGGACGACAGGAGGTGCCACAGGCCCTCCAGTGCCGCGTCCACGCGGTCCATCGCGCTGGGGCTCGCCACCGCCGCGGTGCCGTTGGGCGCCGGGGGGAGCTGCCGGGTTCGAGCCTCGTGGGCCATGCCGACGACCTCCTACAGACCGAAGGGCGAGCCGAGCGTCGCCAGTCGGCCGAGCATGTTGGTGAGCATCAGGACGCCGAGCGTCACGAGCATCGCGCCCGTGACCAGCGACACGGCGTGGTGGTGGCGGCCAACCCAGGACAGCCGCCGGGAGACCCAGGTGGCGCCCATGGCGACCGCGAGGAACGGGACCGCGAGCCCGGCCGCGTAGGCGACCAGCAGCACCGTCCCCGTGGCGACGCTGGCGCTGACCGTGGCCAGGCCCAGGATGCCGCCCAGGATGGGGCCGATGCACGGGCTCCAGCCCGCCGCGAACAGGGTGCCGAAGATGAACGAGCGGCCGATGGTGGGGCTCGTCCCCGTGCTCGTGCCGCCGCCGGCAATGGCGAGCGCCCCGCCCATCGTGGGCATCGCGCGCGTGTCGCGCCACAGGGCCCGGACGTTGATCACGCCCGCGACCTGGAGGCCCAGGAACACCAGCAGCGCGCCGCCCAGCATGTTGAGGACCTGCCGGTCGATCACGTAGCCGATGGCGCCGATGGCCGCGTAGAAGGCCACGAACACGAGCGAGAAGCCGGCCACGAACGCCAGGCCGTGGGTGAAGGCGGCGCGACGGCCGGCCCGCCCCTCGTCCGTGGCGCCCACCATGTAGCCGATGTACGCCGGCACGAGCGGCAGGCAGCACGGGGACGCGAACGACACCACTCCGCCCGCGAAGGCGATCAGGATGCCGAGCGTGCTGCCCAGGTCGCTCATGACCCGACGACCAGGGTGCCGGTCATGTTGGGATGGACCGTGCACAGGAAGCTGTACGTGCCGGCCGCGAGCGCGGGCACCTGTGTACTCGATGGTGCCGGGCTCCTGGACCAGGTCACCGAAGAACACGGACTTGCCCGTGGCGTCCTTGATCTCCATGTTGTGGGCGACGGTGTCCTTGTTCTCGAACCGGATCGTGAACGGGCTGTCCGCCGGCGCCTTGAGGTCGCGCGCGGTGAAGGCGTTGCCGGTGGCCACCTGGTCCAGCACGGTGCCGGTCGGGGCGGTGGAGCGCCGGCCGCGGGGCTGGCCGCGGGGGAGGCTCCGGGTGACGCCGGGACGCGGCGGGAGCCGCGCCCGGGGAGCCGCCCGGGATCATGGACTTCGCGACCAGCGAGTCGAGGTGCGCTGCGCGTTCTTGGCGAGCGGCGTGGTCGCGTCAATCTCGATGACCTTGTTCCACTCGCGCTGGACGGCGCGTCAGTCCGGGTTCGCCTGGTTGAAGTACATGAAGCCCGAGGTCGTAATAGGCCTCCTGGTTGTTCGGGTCGATGACGAGGACCTTGCTCCAGGACGGCCTCCGCCTCGTCCGATCTTGCCCAGGTTGAAGCTCACGGCGCCCACGGGCGAGCAGCGCCTTGACGTGCCCGGGATCGACGGCCAGCAGCTTGTCCAGCCACGTGGCGGCGGTCTCGTACTGGCCGCCGGCGTAGAACTCGTCGGCCAGCGAGAGCAGCGTCGTCCGGCTCGTTCGGGTTCGCCTGGAGCTGCTCCATCAGCGCGGTGACCTTGGACTCGTCGATCGCCGGGGGCGTGGCCACGGCCTGTGCCGGCGGGGTTGGCGCCGGGGTCCCACCACCGCCACCACCGAACGTGTAGCCGGCAAATGCGATGCCGACCACCATGGCCAAGCCCAGGCTGCCGAGCGCCACCTTCTTCCAGCGGTCGCTGGTGGTCTGCGGCGGGACGGCGACGGCCGGCGGTGCGTCGGTCGAGAGCCGCCGGGTCTTCTTCCTGCGGCGCGTCCGGACCCATGTCCGAGTGGGCGCTGGGCGTCACGGACGCATACAGCGCCGCGAGTCCTCGTCGTCGGCTCGCGCCCGCCTCGAGATCCTCGAGGTCGTCCGCCGGGGGCGGGGGAGCGGCCGGGAGGGGATCCCGGCGGGCCGGAGGTGTCGCCGGCCCGCCGGGTACGACCGCAGGCGGCCTCGTCGGGCTCCTGAGGGCTGAGCCCTGGAGGCCGACTGGGTCGGTCAAGGAGAGATACGCCGCGTCGAGCGCCGCCGCCTGGGCGTGGGCCCAGCCTCTGATGCTCGGGGGCGCGGCCGCGAGGAACTCGCTCACGGCCTCGTGGGACTGGTCGACGTCCTCCGGCGAGGCGCTGGGCGGCAGCCCGAGCTGCGCGAGCAACTCGTTCTCCGCGGCCGCCTGGCCGGAGGCGGGGAGCTGGCGCGAACTCATGCGCGGCCTCCCCGGGGACGCGCGCGACGAAGGTCGCGCAACGGAGTGCGATCCATGATTGCCCTCAATTCGCGTGCCGCGGGGGACCGCGGCGTGACACCTGGGAGGATTGTCCGGGGCATCCGCCCCGCCGCCCATCCGTCGAGGCGCACATTTACGCCGGGACCCGGCAGGGTATTTGGAGGGAGAAACGGCAGGGCCCCTGTACCGCTCGATACAGGGGCCGCTCAGCTGGGTCGTTGGCTCGCCGATCAGTAGTTCCTGGGGCTGTGCTCCTTGCCGTGGCACATCAGCGTGCAGGAACCCCTGCCCTCGCCGGTCGAGGTCCAGCTGAGCTCCCCATCGACGGCGGTGACACTCGGCCCGAACACGACCAGCCGGCTGGTCGAGCCCGTCTGCGTGGACGGCCGCAGCGCCGTGGAGTGGATCTGGGAGTGGCACTCGGAGCAGACGGCCAGACCCTCGCCCTCCATGCTCACCACGTGTCGCTCGTGCAGCCGGAAGTTCGTCGCCTGGTTGTCACCCTGGATGCCGGCCTCGCCGTGGCACAGGTAGCACAGCGCGAAGTCGGCGTCGTCGTACGGCTCGTCAGCCGGCTTCAGATCCCGCCGGTAGTTCGCGATCAGGAGGCCCTCGTACTGGCTCGAGTGCGGCGCCTGTCGGGACTCGGCGGCGGGCGTCCCTGGCTCACGCGTCCGAGGGTTGCCATGGCAATTCGTGCAGCGGACCGTACCGTCCGCCGCGAAGTTCCACAGCTTGTACGCGGAAGTTCCGTCAAGGCTGGCCTGCATCGCGTCCGTCTGGTTGGTTCCCTTGCCCTCGACCGGGTGCGTGGAGCCGTTGAGCGGATTGAGCTCGATGCCCTTGTCCAGTGCACCGCTTCCGAGTTGCGTGAAGCCGGAGTGGCACTTGAAGCACAGCTGGTACTCGAGGGTCGTGGTCTCCTGCCAGCTGTAGGCGGGTGTCGCTCCCGCGGTCTCGCCGTTGGTGACGGCTACCCCGGACGCGCCACGGATCGCCCCGGACGCCGTCCAGCCGGACGTGGTCTGGACTCCGAGGCTCGAGTCGGACAGGTGCGGCTGGTGGCAGTCGGCGCACTCGGCGTGCCGGTCGAGCCTCCCGGAGAACTCGTCCTCGCGGTCGGACGCATGGGCCGTGATGTCCAGGGCCGGGTGCGAGTACCACGTGCCCGTTGCCGGGTCGTTGGCCGGCACGTCCGGATCGGTGTACTCGGCCTTGATGTCGGACAAGGCGCCGCTGCCGTCGTGGCACGTGAAGCAGACATTGGAGACCGGCGCCGGCTCCGAGCCCAGGTTGGCCCGCTGGGCCGTGTGCGTGGCATGACAGGCCGCGCAGCTGTCGCCCGTCAGGCCGACGTCGAAGTGCGGCGACACGTACGGTGGTCCAAGCAGGCCCAGCGGCGCGAACGCGAGGTCCAGGGCGTACAGCGGGACCGGGTCGCCCACCGCCGTCCCCTTGCGCTGCCCGCGGGACAGGCCGAGTGGCGGTTCGAGACCGATGAGCGACGCGGCCGTGACCCCGGCCGAGAGGCTGACCCCGCCGTCCGTGAGGCGGAAGGCATGCCCCGATCCCCACCGCGCATCGACCGACACGCGGATCGTGAAGCCGACCTCCGTGAACGAGTGTGCCGGCAGGGAGAGGCGCCCGGCCGGGTTGTGACCGATGCTGATCATGCCGTCGGTCGCCTCGCCGGCGGGATCCATGCTCGCATCGAGGCGCAGATCGGTCGGGGCAACGACGGTTGTTCGGGCGCCGTCCCGCCGTCCGTCGTCCGAGGTCACGTAGAAGGGCTCGCCGGGGACGAACGCCGGGGCAGCGACCGTCGTGAAGTCGGTGCCGTCCACCCCGGTGGCGACTTCCAGGACCGGGCCGATGTCGATCCCGATGTCGGTGCCGTTGACGACCTGGAACCAGACGCGGTAGGTGCCGAACGGGTCGAGGCCGCCGAGCAGCGCATCCAGCGGGCCGGTGGCAACGACGCGGCCGCGGTCATCGAGGGTGTCGATCCACCCATGCGTGGTCCGCAGGCCGATCGGCGGCGCCGTGGGGGACGGCTCCAGGGTTGGGGTGGGATCGACGGGCGGCGGCGACGGGTCCACGGGTGCGGACGGGTCCGGCGTGGGCGCGCCGCCCGGGTCGGCCGTCGGTTCGGGTGGTGCCGTGGGATCCGGCGCCGGCGTGGGATCCGGAACTGGGGTCGGATCCGGAACTGGGGTCGGATCGGGCGCGGGGGTCGGATCGGGCGCGGGGGTCGGATCCGGAACTGGGGTCGGATCGGGCGCGGGGGTCGGATCGGGCGCGGGGGTCGGATCGGGCGCGGCCGTCGGCTCGGGGGACGGGGTCGGGTCGACTGCGCGAGCGCTGGGGACGGCGGGCGTGAGCGCGGCGAATGCGCCGACCACGACGAGCAGGACCCCGAAGATGGGGCCGGCGCGACGGGTGCCGGGACGCAGTTGGTGGCTCATGGGGTCGCGTTGGCTCGTCTGGGTGTGGCGTCGATGGCCATCACGAGGAGGCCATCGACGCCGATAGGCTCAGGGGACGCCGGGGACCGTGGGGGGTCCGGTGTAGGTGCCTGCCGTGACCGTCCCCGTGGGGTCATGGCAGAGCTGGCAGGTGCCACGGCCGTCCACCTTGAGCAGGCGGCTGTCGCCGGTGGCCCCGTTGATGTCATAGCTGACGACCGTTCCATCCGGGAACGGCTGGGTGCGGGAGTTCGGGCCCGCCATCCGGGCGTTCGACCCATGGGAGACGTGACACGTCGTGCAGGCGAGTCGCCCCCCGGTCAGGTGCCGGTACTTGAAGATGTCATCGCCCGACTCGTCGATCCAGGGAGTTCCAGTGTTCGCCATGTAGCGCGTGTGGCACGCGCCGCACCAGCTGGTCATCTGGTCGTTGAAGGCGTTCACGCCGCTCGGCAGGCCATTCGGCGCGTCGGCGTTGCTCGTCGCGCTGTTCCATGGCACGCGGACGTGCCAGTAGTCGCCGCCGGTGGCCGTGTAGTCGCCGGCCGGCCAGGTCTTGGTCGGGTTCGTGGCGGGGTTGCCGTCGTTCAGCTTCCGGGCGTCCAGCACATCGCTCGCGAGGAGCATGTACGTGCCCCCGGTCGCCGGCCGGACCTGCAGGATGGTGTAGTTCCGCGCGTCCCCGTCGGGGATCGTGGTGGCGAGCGGGTTGTCGGTGACCGTGACGCCGGGAGCGGCAACGGCGACGAAGCCGCCCGTCAGGTTCTCGCCCGGGATGGTCTGCAGGATCCGGTACTTCCCGTTCCCATGGACGTTGTGGCACGTGCCGCACCCGATGGAGACGGAAGGCCCGGGTCCGATCTGGGACCCGTCGCCCGGGATGGCGCCGTTGCCCCAGGCCACCGTCGGGCCCGAGAGCGCGTTGTCCGCGAGGTTCAAGTGCGCGGAGGTGACGTCGGCGCCCGTTCCAACGGTCACCTTCGCCCAGACGTTGATGGCAGATCCTGACTGGAATCGTCGTGCTGGGTCGTCGGCCGCGATCCGGGCCTGGTCGAAGCCGCCGCCGCGAAGCGCACCCAGGAGGGTGGCGTCGTCGCGGAGGCCGTCGGCCCCGAGGGCGTACTGGACGCCCGACCAGACGTCCGTGGTGGCGCCCGGAACGGCGTCACCATGGCACGACTCGCAGAGCTCCTCCTCGGGAACGGTCAGGAGCATGGCGCCCTGCGCGGTGTGAGCCCGGTGGCACCCGGCGCACGAATCCGCGGTCAGCGAAGTCGAGCCGTTGTTGATCGATGCCACATGGGGTCCACCGTCCGCCAGGGCCGGGATCGCGGCGAGGAAGAGCCAGGCGATCAGGAGTAGCGGGCCAAGAACCGCCGTCCTGGCGGCGGCGGTTCTGGCGACATTGGTCATCGCATCGCTCCTGGGGCGCATTGACTGTTCTTCGTCGGGATGGTTGCGGTTCTTGCGAGAACGTCGAGTTCCGGTGAGGGCCCTGGCGGCCCCCGCAAGGGTGGCCGCCAGGGGAGTTGAGGATCAGGGGCGTCCGGGGTCCGTGGTGATCGGTCCGTCCGGCCCATAGAGCCCATCACCGAGCAAGGTGAGGGTTTCCGTCGGGTCGTGGCAGAGCTGGCACGTCCCGCGGTCGTCCACCTTCAGCATCCGGCTGTTGTCCGATCCGGCCGTCTCGCCGGGGAACGGAACGTCGGCCGCGAAGCCGGTCATCTCGGCGCTGGAGCCGTGAGAGACGTGGCAGGTGTTGCACCCGCGGTTCGAAGAGCCACGGGTCCGGTGCTGGTACGTGAAGACGTTGTCGCCGGGTCGCGGCGTGTTGTACGCCGCTCCGGTGGTGCCGTCGCTGGGGTCCGTCGTCGGCTGCGACCACGCCCAGTAGCGGGTGTGGCAGGAGGTGCACCACGCGGTGATCTCCTGGCTGAACGAGCGGTCGCCAACCGCGATCGACGATCGACCGCTGACGGTGATGGCCGTCCCGGTCTGGGCGTTCGGCGCATCGTAGTTGTAGCCCGTGTTCAGGGCACCAGTGCCGTCCCACGGGATGCGGTAGTGGAAGTAGTCACCGTCGGTCGGGTCGTACGTCTCGGCCTCGCTGGCCAGCAGCGTGGGCGCCGAAGCGAGTGTCTGGATGACGGTGTAGTTGCGAGCATCCCCGTCGGGGATGTCGGTCGCCAGCGGGAAGTCGGTAACCTTCACGCCGCCGACTCCGGCAGCAGTGCTCCGGGTAACGGTGCCACCCGTGCCCGTGCCGGTCGCGGGAGCTCCGGCCACGGTGAAGAACAGGTCGTCGTCGGCCAGGAGATCGGCGTCGCCAGGATCATCGACGATGGTCACGATGCCGGTGACGTTGGCCCCAGCCAGGCTGTTGCCGGCCACGGTGACGGTGTCGCCGTTGAGCAGGCCATGGCTCGCGGCGGACTTGTAGACGCCGTTGTTGAAGTCGTAGATGTCCACGACCCACGCGTCGTCGGTGCCGTCGCCTTCGGGGATGCGGTTCAGGATGCGGTACTGGCCGTTGCCGTGGACGTTGTGGCACGAGGTGCACTCGATGGCCGCTGCCGGCCCTGCGCCGTCGGCGGGAGTGCCGTTGCCCCAGGCGATGCTCAACTGTCCAAGGGTGCCGGTCATGTCGAGGTGCGCGGAGGTGACCGGCGCGGATGCACCGACCGTGACCTTCGCGTATGTCGATGTACCTACAACCTTCTTGACCGGGTCTCCGATCAAGGTGCTCTCGAAGCCACCGCTGCGCAGCGCGCCGAGGGTGGCGGCCTGGTCGCGGAGGCCGTCGGCCCCGAGGGCGTACTGGACGCCCGACCAGACGTCCGTGGTGGCGCCCGGAACGGCGTCACCATGGCACGACTCGCAGAGCTCCTCCTCGGGAACGGTCAGGAGCATGGCGCCCTGCGCGGTGTGAGCCCGGTGGCACCCGGCGCACGAATCCGCGGTCAGCGAAGTCGAGCCGTTGTTGATCGATGCCACATGGGGTCCACCGTCCGCGAGGGCGGGAACTGCGGCAAGGAACAGCCAGAGACTACCGGCTGCGATGAGCAGCATCAGCCTTCTCAACTGTCCTCACCTCCTTTCTCTCTCACTGTGGGAATTGGACGTGGGCCGCCCGTTCGGCGGCGATGCACTCCTCCGGCTCACCTCCCTTGCTGCTGCTCATGGGCTCAGTAGCTCCACAACTGGACCCGGTCGTTCCCGGAGTCGGCCACGTAGATGCGGCCGCGGGCATCGACCGTGACTGCCGTTGGGGAAACATGAACTTCCCGTCGGCGATGCCCTGGCCGCCGAAGGAGCCCAGGTACTCGAGGCGTGCCGCTCGCCCGCCTGGAACGTCGAGTACACGAAGACGGCATGGCCGGTCGTGTCACCGACGTACACGCGGCCCTGGCCGTCGATCGCAACGCCGCGCGGCAGGCCGAGATTGCCCTCGCCCGCGCCCCGGCCGACCTGGCGACGAGTTGCCGGTCCTGTCGAACACGAGCAGGCGGCCGTTGTTGCTGTCCGTGACGTACACGTTGCCGGCCGTCTCGACCGCCACGCCGTTCGGGAAGTTGAGGTCGGCGTCCTCGCCGAGGTCCGGACCGTGTCCCCGCACGGGTCGAACACGAGCATCCGGTGCGGCGCTCGCCGATAGTCGGTGACGTACAGGTTGCCGGCCGCGTCGAACGTCAGGCCCAGGGGCTGCCAGCCCTTCACGTCGGGCCGCGGATCGGACGGTGCGCTGATAGGTCGCCGTCGGCGTCGTAGATGTAGATCGACGCCGGTGGGCCGATCGGTGACGTAGACCTCGCCCGGTGAGCGGGTCCGCCGCCAGGTAGACCGGGACGTGGTCGCTGCCGGTCGACAGCGGTGGCTGCATCTGGCCGATGCTCGGTTGCCCGCGGCGTCGAACACCCGCGCGATCTGCGGGCCCTCGGTCTCGCCGATGTAGACGCGGTCGCCGGCCGGGGTCACCGCGACGCCCATCGGGCGGAGTCCGCCCCGTACATGGAGGTGACGTAGCCCGGCATGATCGTCTCGCCCGGGATCACGGGGACCGGGATCGGCTGCCGGAAGAGCAGGTACCAGATCGCCAGCGCCGAGCAGGAGCATGAAGCGCCAGGAGCAGGAACAGCAGCAGGAGCAGCAGCTTGCGGCGCCGCCTCCGCGGCGGCTCCTCGTCGACGACATCGTCGGGGCCGACCCCGCCGGCGGGACGTCTCGCCGATGCCGGTGGGCGGCATGCCGGGACGGGGCGACGGTGGGGGACGCGGTCATCAGTTGCTCCCTTCGGCGCTGGGCGAAGGCATGATGTCGGGATGGGCCTGTGTGCCGCCCGAGACGCGGCTCAGGCCGAGCTGGGCGGCCTGGCTCTCGGCGTCGAGCTCGAGCGCCTTCCGGTACCAGCCCTCGGCGGCCGCGTTGTCGCCTGCGCTCGCTCGGCAGAGTCCCAGGCCGATCCGTGCGTCGAGCGCCGCGTCGCCGTCGGCGATGGCCTCGAGTCGTGCGACCGCACCGGACGTGTCGCCGGATCCGCCCTCGGCCAGGGCCGCCATCGCCTCGGCCATCGCGGCGGCCCACTCCGCCTGCTCGGCCTCGCCGGTCGCGGTGTATGCGGCCGCCAGTGACTGGTACGGCTCGGGCCAGCCGGGTGGGCACGAACAGGATCGCGCGAGCGCAGGGGCTCGAACGGCCTTCTCCGGGCTTGACCCGCCTTCACGTATGCCGGCGCCCAGCAGGTTCATGGTGTCGGCGTCAGTGCGCTTGATGGCGCAGCGCCTTGAGGAGCGACTCGATGGCGTCATCGGCGCGGTCCTGGGCGAGCGCGATCGTGCCGAGCCCGTAGTAGGCCGTCTGGCAGCATCGGGTCGACGTTCGCCATCTCGCCGGTCCCAGGCCGATCTCGATGACCTTCGCGTAGTCGGCGGCCGCCGCGTCGAGCTCCCCCGTTGCGCTCGTAGGCCTGAGCCGCGGCTGACGTACGCGGCCTCGTCCTGCCTTGCCGGTCCGAGCAGCTCCGAGTACTGCGCGATCGCATCGTCGTAGCGCTCCGCCAGGAAGTAGATGCATCCGCAAGCCGGCCCCGCGACGTCGATGTCGGTCGGATCGGCCCGCACGGCCTCCTCGGCGCCGCCAGCTCGCGGTCCATGATCGGCGTCGTGGGCATCCGGAAGCGATCGACGGCGTAGAACGCGACGAACGCGACGAGGACGACAAGCAGCAGCAGCGCCGAGCCGCTTGATCCAGCGGTTGAGCTGGGCGTCGGGCATGTTGGTCAGGGACGTGACCCGGGACATCAAAGGCACCTTCACTCCACGGTCGGCGGAATCGGACGAACCGACCTGTGGCAATGATCGGGCGCGCGAGGGCGAGATCCCATCCGTCGGGGGATAGAACTGCGATACAGGGTGTGGCGCGGACGCACCACGATTCCTGTATCGAGCGGCCCCCGGAGGTCACACCGGACCGGGCCGGAGGTCCCGCGGCACCCGGGACCTTGCGTGCCGTGCACGCGCGTACGCGCACGCGAGGGTGGGTCGCTCAGGCCGCGAGCGCCTCGCGCAGGGTCTCGATCTCGCCCGGTCCGAGGTTCCCGGCCCGGGCGACGGCCGGCCACGTGGCCAGCGCTGCGCGAACCTCCGCGACGATCGCGTGCGCGGCGCCGGCCGTGAGCCGGTAGAACGGGGCCGTCTCGATCACGAGGTCGATGTCCCCGGCGTGCACGGCGTCGTCGAGCGCCAGCTCGTGCTCCGCCTTGTCCGGCGTCGGGTTGAGATCGAAGGCGGGCGCCAGCCACCAGCCGCGGGGTGTGCGCACGAACCCATGGTTGCGCAGGTGATCATCGCGATGGGCCGCCAGGACATTGAACGCAACTCGGCGGAACAGGCTCGCGAGCTGCGCGTCGATCGCTCCCCGCTCGCCGTGATCGGCGATCGCCAGGGCGATGTCCAGGTAGCTCGCTGGCTCGCCGTCCCGGCGTGACAGGAGCGTCATCGCGGACGCGTACATACGCCTGGTCCCGGCGACCCGGTCGAACCGGCGTGCCGCAAAGGTCCGGTGGCCGCGCCCGAACGCGAGAAGCCGGTGCTCGGGAACGTCGATCCCGGCCCTGGCTGCGAGCTCGTTGAGCGCCCACTCGCACGCCGCCATGTCCCGGCTGTCGTTGCGGGAGGGGAACTTGGCCATCCACAGCGAGCCGTCATCGGCAAGGTAGCTGGCCTTGGGCCTGGCGCCGCCGAGGGAGCTGCCCGGGGCGAGGAGCAGCGCGAGGTGGTGGGCCTCCCTGCGCCCGCCTCGTGGCCCGTGCTCGATGGCGCGCGCGGCCGCGACGAGCTCCGGAAGGCGCGCCGTCGGCGGTACCCCGACCTGATCATCGTCCAGCCAGCGACCATCGGGCGATCGGAAGCGGAGGGCGCCCATGCGCGAAACGTCGGACACCCCGAGCAGGTAGTCCCACGCACCCAGGGCGCGTCTGGGCCGCTGCTCGTCGCGTGCCATCGCGGCCTCACGGCGGTCCATGAGGGTCCGCCCCCAACGGTCGGGCGCCGCGTCGCTGAAGATGCGGTCGATCTGCCCGTCCCGGGGCCATTGGTCGCCGGGGTAGTGTCCGTGGAGCGGGTCGATGACGAACGCCTCGCCGCGGGCGAGCCAGGCCGGGTCGTACGCGAAGCCGACGAGGGAGCCGCCCACGGCCCGTGTGCGCCGCAGCGTCCCGATCGTGGTCGGGCCGCCAAGGTCGGCGGCGTCGAGCTCGACCGTCACCGTATCGGGCAGCTCGCGGGTCATGGGGCCGGCGTCCGACGGCGCCGTGCGGTGCTGGTGGCATCGGCGATCTTCCGCCCGAGCTCATCGTTGGCGGCCAGCGCCGAAAGATCGCCTTCCAGGCCCAGCACCCCAAGGGCGCGGACCAGGACGCTCATGCTGACCGACAGGTCCCCGTGCTCGAGGCGGTAGAGCGTTGGTCGGGACACGTCCATGCGCTCCGCCATCTCCGCGACGGAGAGGCGTCGGCGCAGCCGCGCCGCCCGCAGCCGCTCACCCAGGTCGCCCGCAAGACGGACGTATCGAGGGTAGGTGGGGATGGACCGGTTGCTCATGTCACATAGGCTATGCAGTTAGGCGGTTACTGTCAATCCTATGAGACACTACCGGAGCGTGGCTCTCTCGCGGAGTGGCGCGCGCACGCGAGAGCCGTTCGTGCCGCCGGACGCCGGGGCGGCCCTGCGAGCGTCCGGCGCCTTGTCAGCGATCGCGTCGGGCCGCGAGCGCGAACTGGGTGAAGTAGCCCTCGATCCACTCCGGCGTCGAGCCGTAGACGTTGTCGCCGTCCAGGTAGTCGCACACGACCTCGCGCATCCGGGCGATCTCCCGCAGTTGTGGTCCGGTTCGGCGGTCGTCGGCGAGGGTCATGTCCAGGAGGTCCAGTGCCCGGGCGAAGGCGGGCTCGAACCGCGTGTCGTCGCCCGTCTGCTTCGCCCGGATGGCGCGTCCCGACGTCGGCCCCTGCGTTCGCCATCTGCTCGGGTAGGGTCATGGTCCACCAGCGACCCGCGGCCAGCTCCCGGTGCAGGCTCATGGCCGCACCAGCCTGCCAACGAGGGCCTTGATGGCCGCCCTCGTGGTCGCGTCCTCCACCGACCTCGAGCGGTTGCCTTGGCCCGGCCGGATGTTGATGGCGGAGTCGAACTCCAGGAACGCGTCGGACCCGTGGTCGGCAGGATAGAGGTTGATCCCCCACCGATGGTCCTGGGTCGAACCCGAGTGGAGCAGGAGCGCCTCCTCGTCGGCGTGCATATCGGCGTCCACGACCATGACGCCGCGCTCGAGGTCGACCACGGCCTTGACCAGGTTGCCGAAGCGGCCCGATGCCATGTCGGTCAGCGTGCCGAGCGAGATCGATGTGGTGATCGTCTCCACGTCCCAAGACTACCGCGCCATGGATGGAACGACGGGCTGTTGAACGAGTGATAAGCGCAGCGCGCTACCTTGACCGGCGGGAAGCATGGCGACCCCCGAAGCGGGAGAGTGCATGGAATGCGAAGGTCGGCGGCGGGCCGGAGGTTCTACAGGCTCGTGCGGTCGAGCCCGCCAACGACGGAGGACTTCGTTCCCCAGGGGCGCGTCCCCGGCTACCGCACTCGTCCGGGCATGGCCGGGTCGTTGCTGGATTCGGTCATGAACGGGATCTCCGTCTACGACGAGGTCGAGGCCGCACGAGATCAGCATGAGATGTTCCGGCGGCGGCCGAAAGGGTCGCCTCTCACGCACATCAGCACCCTCGACGTGCCGGCGTCGAGCCCCATCAGCTGTGACGACGAGTTCGGCAACGATCATCACTGGGACCTCTTCGGCTCGCGGTCGGACCTTCTGGCCTGCGTGACACCTCCGGATCTTCCGCTGTAGGCTGCGAGGACGATGCGCTACTCGCTCTGGCACACGGAAACGGGCAACCTCATCGGCGACTTCGCGACGGAGGCCGATGCGCTGCAGGCCGTCCTCGATGAGGTTCGCATCAACGACGATGCCCAGGATCTGGTCCTGCAGCTGGATCGCAAGGGTGCCGGGAGCCAGTTTGTTGCCGCTGCGGACGATCTTCTGGCCAGGGCGCAGACGTCACCGCGGTCGCGCCGACTCGTCGCGGGCTGACCCGACCTCCCCAGGCGCTACTCCGGCAGGCTCTCCCGCGGGGTCTGGAAGTTGCCCGGCACGTCCAGCTCCACGCCGGCGGGGGTGACGCGCATCGGGAACTGGTCCAGTGGGCGAGGGGGCGGACCGTCCAGGACGGCGCCGTCGATCGCGAACTGCGCCTCGTGGCAGTAGCAGCGGAACTGCCGGTCCGCGTCCTCCCACACGTAGGCGCACAGGGCGTGGGTGCAGCGCGGGTCGAAGGCGTCGATGGTGCCGTCCGTCTGCTTCACGAACCAGACGGCGCCCTCGACGTCGGAGCCGCCCATCGGGACGTTGAAGTCCACCTTCGTCGGCACGCCGGTCTCGAGGGTGCCGAGGTCGTAGTCCAGGGTCACGGTCACGGGCGGCCCGACACAGCCCTCGAGCACCACGCCCAGGCTGCCGGCCGCCAGCGCGCCGACGCCGATGAGCTTGAGGACGTTGCGCCGGGGGATCGGCGTGCCGAGGGGGTCGAAGGCGTCACCCATGAGCGGAGAGGCTACCAAAGGCGCGCTTGACGGCGCGCCCTGCGCGGGACTACGGTCCCTGGGTACACAGGTCGTGTCATTACGTTCAGGCGATCGAATGTCCGAGGAGCACACGAACCGGTTCAACATCCAGCTCGATGACGAGCACGCGATCCGGCTTCACCGGATCGCGGAGCGGACGTACGTCCAGCCGGGCACGATCGCCCGCTCGCTGCTGTCGACGGCGCTGGACCAGGTGGATCCCGACGCGGCGACGATCACCGCCTTGCTGGACGCGATCCCCGGGGCGCGGGAGCGCGCGCAGCAGGGTCTCGCCGACCTCGAGGCCGGCCGGATGGTGTCGCCGGACGAGCTCTGATGGCCGGCCTGGTCGTCACCGAGACGGCCCGGGAGGACCTGGACCGCCTGATCCGGACCCGGTCTCTGCCGCCGTCGACGCGAGCGCGCGTCCGATCTGCGATCGAGCCCCTGCGCCTGTTCCCGGAGCTCGGCCGCGCATTGTCGGGCGGCTGGTCCGGGTTTCGTGTCGTCCTGGGACCGTGGCCCTGGATGCTCGTCATCTACGTGTACGAACCGGCCACGGACCGCGTCGCCGTGGTGACGATCCAGGATGCGCGCGAGGCACGCGCCGCGACGTCGCGCGAGTAGCCGGCGGGCGCTGTCGAGCCGGTCAGCCGGGGGTGATCACCGGCGCGAGCGGCTTGTCCGACTTCGTGCGGTGGGGGCGATCCGCGGTGGCTGCGTCGGCTCCGTCGCCGGCCCCGGTCCCGGCCGGCAGCGCAGCGCCGTTGACCGCGGCGCGGATGGCGGCCAGGAACTCGTCCGGGCGGCTGTTGAGCGACTCCCGGTGCAGCGCCCAGGCGCGGGTCGTGGTGATGTCCACGTCCAGGACCACCGGGCAGGTGGAGCGCCGGACCACGTCCGCCGCGTCCACGCGGCCGCCCTCCTCGACGACGATGATCGCCGGCTCGCTCGCGAGGGCTTCGTCAACCGCCGCCTGCTCTGCGATGTCCACCGCGTAGACCACGATGCCCGGCTCGGCCGCCAGCATCTGCCCCAGCCCCTCGCCCATGAGCGGGTGGCTGTAGAGCACGAGCACCTTGACCGGACCTGCGGGCACGTGGCCCCCCGTGGAATCCGTGGGCCGCGGGTGCGTCCCGTCCACGGATGCTAGGCGTCCGGGAGTCGGTCTCCAATCCGTCGGGTTGCACAGCCGCGATGCGTGCGCCCTGTATCGCCGGGGGGATGACGGTTCTGCTGCGCACCGCTGCGGGACGTGCACACCGGCGGCGTCGGGCGGTGTCGCGGCTCCTGTGCGCCACGGGTTCCTGGCGGGATTTCACGTGACGGGCATATGGCCGATGAGGTGAACAAGTGCCGGGCTCCGGTCCGCAGCAGGCAGGGGACGTCGGACCACCCGATCGACACAGATCTCGTCGGCGCCCAACGTGATGCGCGGAGGGCAATCACGGACGGGTGTGGTTTGCGGCGCGGTGCGCGGGCGGGCCGGGTGGCGCGTCCGCCGCCGACGAGTCGGGCGGCTGGCTGGGTCGCGAGACGGCGCTGCATCCCCGGGTGCAGGACGGGGCGGTCAGTCCCGGGTGCGCTCCTGGTTCGCGTAGCCCTGGCGCACGGCGTAGGCGGCGGCTTGCACCCGGTTGGTGAGGTGCAGCTTCTCCAGCGCGTTGTGGACGTGGTTCTTGACGGTGCCCTCGGTGATCGTCAGCTGGTTGGCGATCTCCTTGTTGGACAGGCCGTCGGCGACCAGCTGGAGGATCTCCGACTCGCGGCGGGTGAGGATGTTGTCGGAGGCGGGCGGCGAAGCGGTCGAGGCGCCGCGGGCCGGGATGCCACCCGTGCGGAGGGCCTCCAGGAGCCTGGTGGCGACGGCGGGCGCGATGGGGGCCTCGCCGTGCATGACGCCGCGCAGGTCCTCGAACAGCTGCTCCGGGCGGACGTTCTTGAGGAGATACCCGTTGGCGCCGGCCTTGATCGACTCGAACAGGTCGTCGTCGTCCTCGGACACCGTGAGCATCACGATCGGCGTCGCGAACCCCGCCTGGCGGATCGCGCGCACGCCGTCGACGCCATCGGCGCCCGGCATGTTGACGTCCATGACCACGAGATCCGGCTGCAGCGCCCGGACCTTGTCCAGGGCGTCCCGCCCGTTCTCGCCCTCGCCCACGACGGTCATGTCGAACTGGGCGCTGATCAGGGTCGCCAGCGCCCGGCGGAACAGTGGCTGGTCATCGACCAGCAGGATCCTCAGCCTGGGGGGAACGTGTGACACGCGTGTCCTCTGCCTCGAGCCGGACGACGACGCGCGTCCCCTCGTTCGGCGCAGTATGCACGTCGAGTGTTCCACCGATCTGTTCGACGCGCTCGCGCATGGACGCCAGGCCGAACCCGCCCTCCATCGAGCTGGCCACGGTGGCGGGGTCGAAGCCCACGCCGTCGTCCTCCACGATGAGCGTGGCGCCGGGGCCCTCGCAGTCGATGGTCACGGTGACCCGGCGGGCCCCGGAGTGCTTGCGGGTGTTGGTGAGCGCCTCCTGGACCACCCGCAGGAGCTGGACCTCGGAGCGCGGCGTGAGGGCGCGGCGCGTGTCGCCTTCGCAGGCGAGCGTGGCGGCGATGCCCGTCTGGCGACTGTACTTGCGCAGGTACTCGCGCAGCGAGCCCTCCAGGCCGTCGTCCTCCCGGACGGTCTCGCGCAGGCCCAGGATCGCCTCCCGGACGTCCTTGTAGGCCTCGTCCGCGGTCTCGGCGATCTCGGACATCTCGGCCGCCATGACGTGGCTGGCCTCGTCCTTGGCCCGCGTCTCCAGGGCGCGCAGCCGCAGGTGGATGACGCCCAGGACCTGGGCGAGGCTGTCATGGAGCTCGCGGGCGATCCGGTCGCGCTCGGCGTGGATCGTCCACTGCTCCTCGGCCTCGTGGAGACGCGCGGTCCGGATGGCGATGGTGGCCATGTCCGCGAGGGCGCCGAGCAGCGACCGCTCCTGCTCCGTGAACGGTTTGCCGGTCCGGACGACGCACAGCTCGCCCAGCAGCCCGTCCGGGCCGCGAAGGGGGCGGGCGGCCCATTCTCGCGTCTGCTCGCGATCCGCGATCAGCAGCGGGCACAGCGGGTTCCGCGGGTGGTTGGCTGCGATGGCCTGGTGGGCGACCAGGCAGACGCTGCCGTCGTCCGCCATCGCGACGCGGTCACGGGATGCCCGGCTGCCGGCGGCGAACTCGGGCGCGTCCGCGAGGCAGGCGACCGCGCGCTCCGCGCCCAGCAGCTCCCGGGCGTGGCCGGTGATCGCGTCCAGCATGGCCCGGAGGTCCGCGCGGCCGGTGAGCTGCAGCGCGACCTCGTACAGCGCGGCGCTCTCCTGCTCGCGGCGATGGAGGTCCGCGACGGTGAGCGCCAGCTGGGCGGCGCCGGCGATCTCGCCGGCGATGTCCGTCAGGGCCGCCGGGGAGACGTCCGGTTGCACGGGCGGATGGAAGGCCAGCCGCAGGTGGCCGATGCTCCCGCCGCCCCGGATCAGGGGGAGGTCCAGGATGCCGGTGTCCACGCCGGACCGGGTCGTGTAGCGCGGCTCGTCGAGGAACGGCTCCGGCGCCTCGTCCAGGATGGGGGCGAGCCAGGCGAGGCCGGGGGCGAACGTGACGGGGCGGCGAATCGCGAGCGGCTCCCCGCCGGGCGTGCGCACCGTGACGATGCCGGCCAGGGCCCCGGTCTCGGTCACGATCCGCTCCAGCGCCTGGTCCAGCAGGTCCTGCAGCGAGTGGCCGCCGCGTACTGCGGAGCTGACGGCGTGGGTGACCGTGAGGTCCTTGTTCTGCGCGAGGAGCTGCTTCTGCGTCCGGTCCAGGTAGACGGACACGATCATCGCGAACACCACGATCGCGCCGCCCATGATCATCGCGGACAGGACGTGCCCGTCGTCGCCGGTGACCTGGGGGTCCAGGATCAGGAACCGGGCCAGCTCGAACCCCCACACGAAGACGACGGGCAGGATGATCGTCGCCCACTTCAGGCGCGTGAGGTCGCGGGCCCCCTGGGGATCGCTCATGCGCCGGACTGTACCGTTCGATACATGGAGGCGGCTAGGGGCCGTGTGGCCCGTGGTGCGTGGGTCCGTCCGCCCCGCACGTTCGGGACGGGTCACGGGACCCGTCCCGGTGGTGCGTGGGTGCACCGGACGGGGCGCAGGGCGGGCGTCCCCGGCTGGCCGCGGCTTCCCCGGTGCGGGCGTGCGTACCCGCAGGCCCCGGCGCACCCGCGCGTCCGCGACGCACCCCGCAAGTCCCGTCGCGCCCGCGTGCCGCGTCGCGCCCGCGTGCCGCAATCTGGCCAGATACCGATGGGGTGCGTCGTACCGGGCGACTTGGCCACCCGGGAGTGGCCCGGCGGCGATTGGGGCGGGTCCGCCACGCACGAAGGACCAATCGTGCGGATCGAGGACTTGGCCCTGCAACGATGGGGTGCGTCGTAGGCCACATCGAGTTGGCCTTGCACGCGTGTCACCGGTTGGTGGCCGGGACCGGAGTCGATCACGGCGCGTAGCACGCGACCCATCGGTGCGTGGCACAGATCATCCGCCGGGGCCCAGGTAGCACGCGCCCCATCGGGATCTGGCCAGAATGGCAGGAGCGTGTCGGCGCTGACGGGGAGCGGGTCGCGCTGCGGGGAGCGGGTTGCGCCGCGGGGACCCTGCCCGCGAGGCGGCCCGAGGCGTGGGACCGGCGTCCGGCCAACCGGGCCGGGTCGCGGCGGTCCGTGCGGCGGCCGATTTCGCGGCGTTCGGCTCTTGGCGGACCCGAGGGGAACCGGCCATCGTTCGGGGGCTCGACGCCCACCGGGTGGCGGCCCAACCAGCCACGCGACCCACGGCGGGTGGATCGACTGGTGGTGGCCGATGAACGTCGCAACCGCGCCCCAACGGCCCGCCGCCCGGCCCGGGGATGGCCGCGACGCCGGGGCTCTGCGTCTCGTCATCGACGGGCGTCCGGTGTCGGCCCGCTCCGGGCAGACGGTCCTCGAGGCCGCGAAGGCGAACGGCATCTACGTCCCCAGCCTGTGCCACCACCCGCGGGTGGGGCAGGCGGGGCTGTGCCGGACGTGCGTGGTGCAGGTCGAGGGGAGCGGCACGCTGCAGACGGCCTGTACGCTCCTGGCGCGCGACGGCATGGTCGTGACCGGCGCCTCGGAGCGGGTCCTGGAGGCGCGCCGGACCAATGTGGAGCTGCTCCTCGCCGCCGGCACCCACGATTGCCTGTCCTGCGAGGCCGCCGGCCGGTGCGAGCTGGCCGAGGCCGCCTATCGCCTGGGCGTCCGCCGCCCCTCGTTCGCGCCGCCGGCCCGCCGCCACCCGGTTGACCGGTCCAGCCAGTTCATCGTCCGGGACCCGGATGCATGCATCCGCTGCTTCCGATGCATCCGCGGGTGCAACGACCTCGTGGTGAACGAGGTCCTTGACATGGGCTACCGCGGCGGCGAGACACGGGTCATCTGCGACGCGGACCTGCCGATGGGCGCGTCCTCCTGCCTGTCCTGCGGGGAGTGCGTCCAGCTGTGCCCGACGGGGGCCCTGGTCGAGAAGAAGTCGATCGGCAAGGGCCGCGCGTGGACCCTCGAGAAGGTGCGCACAACCTGCCCCTACTGCGGCACCGGCTGCCAGGTGGAGCTCCACGTGGACCGGGCCGCGAACCGCGTCGTCCGGGTCACGGGCGTGGAGGGCGTGCCGCCCAACGACGGGATGCTGTGCGTCAAGGGCCGCTTCGCGTACGACTTCACGTCCAGCGCCGACCGCTTGACCACGCCACTCCTGCGGCGGACGAAGGAGGCGCCACTGGAGCCCGTGACCTGGAACGAGGCCCTGGACACGGCCGCGGACCGCCTGCGCGGGATCCGGGACAGGCACGGCGCGGACGCCATCGGGCTGATCGCCTGTGCGCGGTCCACCAACGAGCACAACTACGCGGCGATGAAGTTCGCACGCGCGGTGATCGGGACCAACAACCTCGATCACTGCGCGAGAACGTGACACGCTCCGACTGTCGCCGGTCTGGCGACCAGCTTCGGATCCGGGGCCATGACGAACTCGATCGGGGAGATCGAGCAGGCGCGCGTGCTGCTGGTCATCGGCTCCAACACGACCGAGGCCCACCCGGTCATCGCGTCGTACATGAAGCGGGCCCGCAAGCGGGGCGCGACGCTCATCGTGTGCGACCCCCGGACGATCGACCTGTGTCGCTGGGCGGACATCCACGTCCAGCACCGGGTGGGGACGGACATCGCGCTCCTCAACGGGCTGATGCATGAGATTCTGGATCGCGGCTGGGAGGACCGGGCGTTCGTCGAGCAGCACACGGAGGGCTTCGAGGCCTTCCGGCCGACGATCGACGACTGGCCCGTGGAGCGGGCGGCGGCGGTCACGGGCGTGGACGCGGAGACCATCCGGCGCGTCGCCCGGGTGCTGGGCGAGGCCGAATCCGCCGGCGTCTACTACACCTTGGGCATCACCGAGCACATCTCCGGCACGGCCAACGTCACGGCCCTCGCGAATCTCCAGCTGCTGCTGGGAAACATCGGCAAGCCGTCGGCCGGGCTCAACCCGCTGCGCGGCCAGAACAACGTCCAGGGCGCCTGCGACATGGGTGCGCTGCCCGCCGTCTACCCCGGCTACCAGCGGGTGGACGACCCGATGGTCGCGGCCCGGTTCGAGCAGGCGTGGGGCCGCCCCGGCCTGCCGACCCGGCCCGGCCGCACGATCCCGTCCATGCTCGAGGGGCTGGAGGACGGAAGCCTGCGGGCGCTGTACGTGTTCGGCGAGAACATCGCGATGAGCGAGCCCAACACGGCGCACGTCGCCGCCTGTCTCCGGGCGGCCGAGCTCGTCATCGTCAATGACTGCTTCCCGACCGAGACGACCGCCCTTGCCGACATCGTGTTCCCGGCGGCGTCCTGGCCGGAGGTGGACGGGACCTTCACGAACACCGAGCGCCGGGTTCAGCGGGTCCGTCGCGCCGTGGAGCCGCCGGAAGATGCTCGCCCCGACTGGTGGATATTCGCGGAGCTGGCCCGGCGGCTGGGGTACGAGATGGGGTTCACCGGGCCCGCGGACATCTGGGAGGAGCTGCGCTCGCTCAGCCCGATCTACGGCGGCATCACCTGGGAGCGGTGCGAGCAGGTCGGCATCCAGTGGCCGGCGCCCACCCTGGACCACCCGGGCACACCGTACCTCCACGCCGGCGGGGCGTTCACCCGCGGCAGGGGGCGGTTCGTTCCCGCCGAGTGGGTTCCCCCGGCCGAGCCGCCGGACGCCGACTATCCGCTGGTGCTCAGCACGGGACGGCGGCTTTGGCACTACCAGACGGCCACCCAGACCCGGCGGTCCGGGGGGTTCGAGGCCGTGTGCGGGGAGGAGCTGATCGAGCTCAGCCCGGACGACGCGGCCCGGCTGGGGATCTCGGACGGCGAGGTGGTGCGGGTGACGTCCCGGCGCGGCTCGGTGGACGTCCGGGCGTGGGTCACCCACCGGTCGCCGCCCGGAGTGTGCTGGATGGCGTTCCACTTCGCGGAGGCGAACGCGAACGTGCTCACGATCGAGGCGGGGGACCCGGTCACGCAGACCGCGGAGCTCAAGCACTGCGCGATCCGGGTGGAGAAGGTGGCGCCGTGATCGCGGATCCGCCGCCGGTGGTCGAAGGACGGGCGCCGGTGGTCGATGCGTCCGCGCCCGGGGTGGATGCGTCCGCACCGGGCGCCGGCGCGCCAGCGATCGACTGGCCGGCTGAGCTCGCGCGGCGCTTCCCCGCCGAACCGGGCTTCGTGATCCCCGTGCTCCAGTTCATCCAGGGCACGGCCGGCTACCTGCCGGCGCCGGCGATCGAGGCCGCAGCGGCGCACCTGCGAGTGTCGCCCGCCCGGGTGTTCGGGGTGGCCAGCTTCTACGCCGGGTTCCACCTGGAGCCGCGGGGTGCCAACACCGTCACCGTCTGCCGCGGGACCGCCTGCCACGTGCGCGGCAGCGCGGGGCTGCTCCGGGCGCTCGAGACGCATCTCGGGGTGACCGCCGGGGGAACGACGCCGGACCGCGGGTGCACGCTGGAGACGGCGGCCTGCTTCGGCTCCTGCGCCCTGGCGCCGGTGATCGTCGCGAACGGGCGCGCCCGGGGGCGCCAGACGCCGGCCTCCGCGCGAGCCCTGGTGGACGGCCTGGACGCATCCGGGATCGCCGGCGGCCTCGGGCTGGCGACGCAGGACGTCGCGGCGGCTGCCGTCCCGGATCTGGCCGGCGCCGCGCCCCGCGCCGCGGGCCTCCACGACCTGGTCCGGCGAACCGCGCAGGCGCGGGAGGGCTGGCACCGCCTCCACGGCGGCGAGCGACCGGTCATCTCGATCGGCACGGCCACCTGCGGCCTGGCCGCCGGCGCCGGTGACCTGGTCCCGACGGTCCGGACGGAGCTGGCCCGGTTGGGCGTGGACGCCGCCATCGTGCCCGTCGGCTGCTTCGGGCTGTGCTACGCGGAGCCGCTGCTGGACGTGGAGGTGCCGGGCCTGCCCCGGGTCGTCTACGGCCCGGTCGCGCCGGACCACGTGGCCGGGATCCTGGCCGCCCACGTGGTCCGCGGCGAGCCACCGGCCGACCGCGCGCTGGGCACCGCCGGCGACGGCACCATCGCGGGCATCCCGCGCCTCGAGGACCTCCCGGTGATGCGCGGCCAGGTCCGGATCGCGCTCCGCAACTGCGGCCTGATCGACCCGACGAGCCTCGACCACTACCTGGCCCGAGATGGCTACGCGGGCCTCCGGCGCGCCCTCGCGATGCACCCCGCAGACGTGGTCGAGGAGGTCAAGGCGTCCGGCCTCCGAGGTCGCGGCGGCGGTGGCTTCCCCACCGGCGCCAAGTGGGAGCTGTGCCGCGCGGCGCCCGGATCGCCCAAGTCCCTCATCTGCAATGCCGACGAGGGTGACCCGGGCGCGTTCATGGACCGCTCCGTGCTGGAGGGTGACCCGCACGCGGTCCTCGAGGGCATGACGATCGCCGGCTTCGCGATCGGCGCGGAGCGGGGCTACGTCTACGTTCGCGCCGAGTACCCGCTCGCCATCGCCCGGCTCGAGACCGCCATCGGCCAGGCTCGCGAGCTCGGCCTGCTGGGCCCCGACATCCTTGGCAGCGGCTTCGCCTTCGACATCGACATCCGGCAGGGAGCCGGCGCCTTCGTGTGCGGCGAGGAGACGGCGCTCATCGCCAGCCTCGAGGGGCGTCGTGGGCAGCCCCGGCCCCGGCCCCCGTACCCGGCCGTCCGGGGGCTGTTCGGCCGGCCGTCGAACATCAACAACGTGGAGACGCTGGCCAACGTCGCCAGCATCCTCCGCCAGGGCGCCGCGTGGTACGCGAGGTTCGGCACGGCCACCAGCAAGGGCACCAAGACGTTCGCGCTCACGGGCAAGGTCAACCGGCCCGGGCTCATCGAGGTCCCGATGGGGATCACGCTGGGCGAGGTCGTCCGCGACGTCGGCGGCGGCATCCCCGGGGGCGGCAGGTTCAAGGCGGCCCAGACCGGCGGTCCGTCCGGCGGGTGCCTGCCAGCCAGCCTCGCCGACCTCCCGATCGACTACGAGAGCCTGCGCGAGGCCGGATCGATCATGGGCTCGGGCGGCCTCGTGATCATGGACGAGAGCACCTGCATGGTGGACATCGCCCGCTACTTCCTGGCCTTCACGCGGGACGAGTCGTGTGGCCAGTGCACCCCCTGCCGGGAGGGGACCGGCCGGATGCTCGAGATCCTGGAGCGGATCTGTGCGGGCGATGGCAGGCTGGAGGACCTGCCGGTCCTCGAGCAGCTGGCCCGGACGGTCGGCTCGACGTCGCTGTGCGGTCTGGGTCAGACGGCGCCCAACCCGGTGATCACCACGCTCCGCTACTTCCGCGACGAGTACGTCGAGCACATCGAGCGCGGGCACTGTCGGGCCGGCATGTGCCCGGGGCTCGTCGTCGCTCCGTGCGCGCACCTGTGCCCCGCCGGGGTGGAGGCCCATCGGTACATCCGGCTCGTGGGCCAGGGCGACTTCGAGGCCGCATACCTCGTCGTGCGCGAGAAGCTGCCGCTGCCGTCGGTTTGCGGCGTTGCCTGCTTCCACCCCTGCGAGAAGTCATGCCGGCGCGGGGATCTCGACGAGAATGTCGCCGTCCGGGCGCTCAAGGACGCCGCCATCCGGTACGGCGGCCGGGCCGAGGCCCGCGTGCCGGCGGCCGGGGGTCCGCGGTCGGGCAGGTCCGTCGCGGTGATCGGCTCGGGCCCCGACGGCCTGACTGCCGCCTACTACCTGGCCAGGCGTGGTCGCCACGACGTCACGGTGCTGGAGACGCTGTCCGAGCCCGGGGGCATGCTCCGCTACGCGATGCCCGCGGGCGGGTCCGGGGAGCCGCAGCTGCGCAAGACGAGCCCGATCGTCCGTGCCCTGCAGCGCGACCTCGCGATCATCGAGGCGGCCGGGGTCACGATCCGGACCGACTCGCCGAGCTTCCCCATCGAGGCGCTCCGGGAGCAGGGTCACGACGCGATCCTCATCTCGGCGGACGCCCGCGCGGGCTACCCGGACGACATCCCGGATGGTCCCAACGGGAGCCCGGACGGCCTGCCGACACCGGCCGACGGCGTGTTCGTCGTCGTCGGCCCGAGGATCGGTCCCGCCTCGTCGGTGGAGGCGATCGCTCGCGGCCGCGCCGCGGCCCAGGCCATCGACCGGTACCTGGGCGGCAGCGGCGACATCGAGGAGCATCTTGCCCCGGCCGAGAACCTGAGCGAGCTCGCCCCGCTGCGGGTGGAGACCGGCCCTCGCTTCCGTCCCGAGCGGCGCGGCGGCGCCCGGGGCGGCGGCGGCGCTCGGGACGACACCGGCGCCCAGGACGACGCCGGCTATTCGCGGGAGGAACGATCGAGGAGGCGAGCCGCTGTCTGCGCTGCGACCTGCGCGACGTGGGCGTGTAACCGGCCCGCCCGGCGACCTGCCGATCAGCCCGCCGGCGCGTCCTCCCGGGGCGATCCCTTGGGCAGCAGCTGCACGAAGTCGAACCCGAAGCGGCCCTTCACGCACAGGTTGCCCTCCGTGACCTCGGAGTCCGCGGGCGAGAGCACCTTCACGATCCGGTTGTCCTGCACGTGCAGCGAGAGCGTGCAGCCCACGCCGCAGTACGGGCAGATCGTGTCGGTCACGGTCTGGCGGGACTCGTCCCAGGTGCCCGCCTGCCGCATCTCGTACTCGGAGCGGAACATCAGCGCGCCGGTCGGGCACACGTTGATGCAGTTGCCGCAGTACACGCAGGCGGAGTCGTTGAGGCCCACGTCGTACTCGGTGGACACGCGGGCGTCGAAGCCGCGACCGGCCACCGAGATCGCGAACGTGTTCTGGGCGTCCACGCCGCACGCCTCGACGCACTTGTAGCAGAGGATGCATTTCGCGTAGTCGCGGACGTAGAGGTCGTTGTCCACCTTGACCGGCTGCGCGACCGTCTCGGCGACCGCGGGGTCCGGCGCGTGGTGGTGGCCGGACAGGCGCGCGTCGCGGTCCCCGGCCGGCGCCGGCGGCGAGGGCGGCCCGAAGCGGCCGGGATCCGCCCCGTAGCGCGCCATGTAGCCGGCGATGGACCCGTCCGGCAGCTCGGGCCCGGCCAGGTCCACGTCCACCGACGAGCCCAGCAGCTCCAGCACGAGCTTGCGCGACAGGCGGACCTTCTCGCTGTCCGTGTGGACGTCCATGCCCTGCGAGACCTTGGCCGAGCAGGACGGCGTCAGCGCGCGACCGCCCGTGTCCACCACGCACAGCCGGCAGACGCCCTCGGGCTGTGAGCGTTTCGCCGTAGCACAGGGTTGGGATGTCGATGCCCTGCGCGCGGCAGGCCTCGAGGATGGTCGAGCCGGCGGGCACGGTGACCGGGTGACCGTCGATGGTCATCTCGACGGGGGCTCGATCGCGGTCCGGCGGCGCGGCCCGGGACGACCGGGCGATCGCGCCGGCGGCGAGGTGAAGATGGCCGGGTCCACGCCGGTGTACAGCGCCCGCTGCGTCCCGTCCGGTGCCTCGTGGGACTCGCCCATGGTGCGCGGCGTCTCGCTCATCGGCCGGCCCCGACGGGCTCCAGGCCGGTGAACCGCAGGCCCGTCCGGACGGCGTCGTTGGCGGTCTGGCCGAGGCCGCAGATCGAGGCGTCGCGCATGACCTGGCCGAGGTCGCGGAGCAGGGCGAGCTCGTCGTCGATGGTGCCCAGTGGCCGGCCGGCGGCCAGGCGCGCCAGCAGCTCCTCCTGGCGCACGGTTCCCACCCGGCAGGGGACGCACTGCCCGCAGGACTCGTCGCGGAAGAACTCGGCGATGCGCCGCAGGATGTCCACCATGTCGGTCGTCTCGTCGAACACGAGGATCGCGCCGGCCCCCAGCGACGCGCCGATCTCCTTGGCGTGCTCGAACGTGAGCGGCATGTGGATCTGGTCCGGCCCCACGAAGGAGCCCGCAGCGCCGCCCACGTTGACCGCCTTGACGGCCCGGCCGCCGGGGACGCCGCCGGCGAGCTCGATCAGGTCGCGCAGCGTGATCCCGAACTCCGACTCGTACACGCCCGGCCGGACGACGTGCCCCGAGACGCTGAACAGCTTGTGGCCCTTGGACCGGTCCGTGCCGAGGGCCGCGTAGATCTCGCCACCTTCGAGGACGATGTCGGGGACGTTGGCGAGGGTCTCGACGTTGTTGAGGACCGTGGGCTTCTGGAACAGGCCGGCGGTGGTGGACCGGGCGGCCTTGTTGCGCGGCTCCCCGCGCTTGCCCTCGATGGACTCGTAGATCGCGGTGCCCTCGCCGCACACGTAGGCGCCGCCGCCGCGCCGGATCTCGATGTCGAACGAGAAGCCCGCGTCCATGATGTTGTCGCCCAGCAGGCCGTGCTCCCGCGCCCGGTCGATCGCGTTCTGCATCCGCGCCTCGGCCAGCGGATACTCGCCGCGCAGGTACATGAACCCCAGCTCCGCGCCGACGGCGAAGGACGCGATCGTCATCGCCTCGACCAGGGCGAACGGGTCCTCCTCCAGGATCGCCCGGTCCTTGAACGTGCCGGGCTCCGCCTCGTCCGCGTTGCACACGATGCTCTTGGGGCGCCCGGTGGACGCCCGAGCCGCGGCCCACTTCTGGCCCGCCGGGAAGGCGGCCCCGCCGCGCCCCAGGACCTCCGCCGTGATCATCTCCTGGATGACCCGGTCCGGGCCCAGGAGCGTGGCCTCCTTGAGGGCGCGGTACCCGTCGTTGGCCAGGTAGTCGGTGAGGCTGGTGGGGTCGATCCGGCCGACGCGCGCGAGCAGGCGCAGGCCGCGCTCCCCCGCCTGGGGGATGAACCGGCGGATCCCCTCCAGGCGCTCCGGCGTCGGCTTCGTGTCCAGCGTCCCGGCGAGGGCATGCGCCGCGTCGTGGCCGGGGTGCGGATGGCCCTGCTCCACGAGGCCCTCGCCGAGGGTGGCGATGATCCCTTTCGCGTCAACCGGGCCGGTCGCGTCGCGGATCGGCGGGTCGCCGGCGATGGTGTACATCGCGGCCGGGGCGCGCTCGCACTGGCCGATGCAGGGGCTGCGCATCCAGGTCATCTGCGACCCGTCCCGGGGATGGCCCGCGGGTCCCAGCGCCTGCTCCAGCTCCTCGCAGACCCGCTCCGCGCCCGCCAGGCGGCAGGCCATGTCGTCGCACACGTGGACCGCGGCGGGCGGCCGGGGCTCGGTGGACAGGAGCGCGTAGAACGAGGCCACGCCGTACGCCTCGGCCGGGGGCACCGTCAGGCGGCGGCAGATGTGGGCAAGGGCACCCGGGCTGATCCAGCCCACGCGGTCCTGGGCTGCGTGGAGGGCGGGGAGCAGCAGGTCCCGACGGGACCGCGCCTCGTGCCCGCCCCGCGCGATGCGGCCGTCCCGATCGACATCACGCTCGCCACCGTCCCAGCCGCCGCGGACGGGTCCGATCTCCGGGTCCAGGATCGCGTCGATCGCGGCCCGCTCGGCCGGCGTCGGCGCGATGTCGGCGATGTGCAGGTCCATGCCCGGCAGTGTAGCGGCCGCGCAGGGGTCCATCGGTCGTCTTCCGACCCGTCGTTCGGCCCTTCGTGGGTTGCGGCCGGCGTCGCGATGCCGGTGCCCGCGGGCGGCGCGGCAACGGGGTCGGTGGCCGCGGCGCCGGTGCCCGCGGCCGCTGCGGCTACGGAGTCGGCCGGCGGATCCGCGGCGGATCCACCGGCCGGAGTCCCGTGGTCAGGCGCCCGGCGCCCGGTAGGCGGGGCGGCGCGAGATCGCTTCGTCCATCTCGTCGGCCGTCAGCAGGACGGTGGTCTTCGCGCTGACGGCGCCGCTCGCCGAGACCGTGCTGGCGACCGACGCGGCCGCCGCGTTGTCCGGCAGCTCGGCGATCGCGATGAAGTCATCGTCGCCGAAGGCCCAGTAGGCGGCCTCGAGGCGGCCGCCACCGCTGGCGACCAGGGACTCGACGACCTTCATGCGGCTCGCGGCACCTTCCTTCAGGACCCCCTGGATGCCCGAGACGCTGTAGGACGCGCGGATCAGGTAATGCGGCATGGGCCGTTCCCTCCGATCTCCCGGCGGCCGCGGACGCGACGGCTCTGGGGTCAGCGCATGGTCCCACCGGTGACGCGGAAGTCAAGGCTGCGGCGCGGCACGCGGTACCCGGTCCGCACCGGTCATGCGACCCGTTGGAGCGCATCGGCGATCTCGGCGTAGCCCCGATGGCGGGGACGGACCAGCGGCGGTTCGATCATCGGCACGATCGTCCGCCGGCGGGATCCGAACGGCACCAGCGGGTCCAGCAGGACGAGCGTGCTGGTGACGGCAGCCGCGGCCGGTGCCTCGCCGCGGAGCCACGCCTCGAGCGCGTCCGGAGGGTCCGGGCACAGCGCGTTGAACGTGGCGCGTCGCAGGCGCAGCACGTGCAGGACCTCAGCGGACCAGGCGCAGGCCATCACGTGGGTCACGCTCCGCCAGCCGTGCGGCCCGAGATCCAGCCGCTCTGCCATGCTTCGGGCCAGGTACTGGCGCTTGGCGTTGTACGCGCCGGCGGCCTGCTGGAGGTTCGGGAACCGGGTCCGGTTCTCGATGTGGAGCAGGTTCTCCCGGTCCCATGCCAGCACGTCCGCCCGACCCGCGAACTGGTAGTGCTGGTACGGCTCGTCGATGGCGATGGTGCGGCTGGGTCGTTCCAGGACGCGTGCCTCGAGCTCGCCCATCGCTGCGTGGACGATGTCCTCGCCGCCGGCGGACCGGGCGGCGCGTGCGTCCGGACGGGTCGCGAGGAGCGAGGGCCGCAGCCCGAGCGCGACGGCCAGTCTGGCGTACGACTCAAGCGTGAGGACGCTCCCCGACTCCGCGTCGTGCACGACGCCGAGTGCGACGCCCGCCCGGTCCGCCACCTGCCGGAGCGTCCAGCGGCGCCGGATGCGCTCCTCGCGGAGCTGCTGCCCGACCTCGACGGCCATGCGCACCAAGGCAGACCGAGCAGGAGTCGGCAACACGGCGGCGCGTCGAACCGGCGACATTTCACTCACAGTGAACACCGGGGGGCTCACCCGGGGCTTGCGCGGCTCGCGTGCCTTGCGGAACCCCGGTCTCGGCCCACCGGAGATGCGATCCCGACTGGTTCGGGGCGTCTACGGGTGCTTGGGCTCGCCGGGAGCCACGGACATGGCGTGAACCGTCCGTGGTGACGAGCGGATGTTCACTGCGAGTGAAATCCTGCGGGTCAGGGTTCGGTTCGGCGAGGCGGGGGCGCGGGCGAGGCGCGGGCGAGGCGCGGGCGAGGCGGGGGCGCCCGCCGCGCGGCCCGGCCGGCGGCTACCCCGCGACCGGCGCGCCGAGCTTCTCGATGCGGACCGCTGCGGCCTTGAACTCGGCCGTGCCGGACTTCCAGTCCGTGGCGTCGATCGTCAGGACGTTGACGTCCACCTCGTCCGGGCTGTGCAGGGTCATGAACGCGAGGCCGGGACGCAGCGAGCGATCCACCCGCACGGGTGCCTCGACGGCACCGCGGCGGGACACGATCCGCACCATGTCACCCTCGGCCAGGCCCATCCGGAGCAGATCCTCCGGGCACAGGTCGATCGCCTCGCGGCGACGCTTCGGGTATCGCAGCGGACCGGACTGGACGCCCGTGTTGTACGAGTCCAGGTGGCGGCCCGTGGTGAGACGCATCGGGAACTCGTCGTCCAGCGCCTCCACCGGCGGGTCGTGCTCAACGGGCACGAACGGCGCCCGGTTGCCGGGCACGGGGTTCGCCCACAGCCGCGAGTGGAGGAACGGCTCGCCGGGGTGGGTCTCGTCGTAGCACGGCCACTGGAGCCCGTCCTCGGCCTCGAGCCGCGCGTAGCTCATCCCGGTGTGCGCGGGCGAGAGCGTCCGGAACTCGTTCCAGGCGGCCTCGGCGGAGGCCTCGCCCCAGTCGTGGCCCATCCGGCGCGCCAGCTCGAAGATGATCCACAGGTCGTCGCGGGCATCGCCCGGCGGATCCAGCGCCTTGCGCACGCGCTGAACGCGCCGCTCGGAGTTGGTGACCGTGCCGTCGGTCTCGGCCCAAGCGGCCGCGGCCGGGAGGACCACGTCCGCCAGCTCGGCGGTGGCGGTCAGGAAGATGTCCTGGACGGCCATGAACTCGAGTCCCTCGAGCAGACGCCGCACGCGATGCCCGTCCGCCTCGGACTGGACCGGGTTCTCGCCGATGCAGTAGAGGGCCGTGAGGTCCCCGCGCTCCATCGCGTCGTACATCGCCGTGAGGTTCCATCCGCGGCGGGGCGGGACCGTGACGCCCCACGCCTTGTCGAAGCGGGCGCGGATCTCGTCGTTCTCCACGTGCTGGAAGCCCGGCAGCCGGTCCGGCAGCGCGCCGCTGTCGCCGCCACCCTGGACGTTGTTCTGGCCCCGGAGCGGGTTGAGGCCGCTGCCCCATTTGCCCACGTGCCCCGTCAGCAGCGACAGGTTGATGAGCGCCAGCACGTTGTCCACCGCGTTGTGGTGCTCCGTGATGCCCAGCGTCCAGCAGATCATGGCCCGGTTGGCGGTGGCGTACGCGTGCGCCGCCTCGCGGATCGCATCGGCCGGGACGCCGGTCTCGCGCTGCGCGCGCTCCAGCGTGTAGGGCTCCACCGTCGCCTTGTAGGCCTCGAAGCCGGTCGTGGCCCGGTGAATGAACTCCTCGTCGGCCAGCCCGGCGGCGATGATCTCGCGGCCCATCGCGTTGGCCATCACGATGTCCGTCCCGACGTCCAGGCCCAGCCACAGGTCGGCCCACTCCGCGGACGAGGTGCGCCGCGGGTCCACGGCGTACAGCCGGGCACCGTTGCGGACCCCCTTCAGGAGGTGGTGGAAGAAGATCGGATGCGTCTCCCGGGCGTTGCTGCCCCACAGGAGGATGACGTCCGTCTCCTCGATCTCACGGTATGAGCTGGTGCACCCGCCAGCGCCGAACACGGTCGCCAGACCGGCGACAGAGGGGGCGTGTCAGGTGCGGTTGCAGCTGTCGATGTTGTTGCTGCCCAGGACGACCCGGGAGAACTTGCCGGCCGCGAAGTTCACCTCGTTGGTGGAGCGGCTGCAGCTGAAGATCCCGTACGTCCGGGAGCCGTGCGCCTCGCCTGCCGCCCGGAGCCCGTCGACCGTCCTCTGCAGCGCCTCGTCCCAGCTGGCTGGGCGGAGAGGCGCCCCGGAGCGGCGGTCGCCGTCGCGCACGAGCGGCGTGGTCAGGCGGACGTACTCCTTCGGCATGTGCTACCTCGCCGTGCGGAGGGTCCGATCGTGAGAGTGTACGGGTCCGTGCAACCGCCCGGGAGGCCGGGGCGACGCCACGCCGGCTGCGGCATCACCGCGACGCGAGGCCCTCGTCCGGCGACGCGGTCGCGGTCGGGGCGACGCCCGCCGGCCACGCCGTCGCGGCCACGCGATGCCCTCGTCCGGGGCGCCGTGGCTGCCGCAGCGCCGCTCCGGTCGCCCGGGCCGAGGCGGCTCAGGTGGGGGACCGAACGGCCCTTGTTTGCCGCTTGACGGCCACGGGAGACTCGACGGAGCGGATGGGTCATCGACCGTCGCTTCGTTGTCGCGCGCCGGTCGAAGACGCACGGGAGGCGTGTGCATGGTTCGGTCCACGGCTCGCAGGCGAGGACCCCGGTGACGAGCCCCGTCGCTGGCGGCGTCGAGCTGCGCCTCGTCGACCTCACCAAGCGCTTCGCGGATGTCACCGCGGTGGACGGCGTGTCGCTCGACATCCAGAGCGGCGAGTTCTTCTCGCTGCTCGGCCCGTCCGGCTGCGGCAAGACGACGACCCTGCGGATGATCGGGGGCTTCGAGTACCCCACCAGCGGCCGCATCGAGCTCCTGGGCCGGGACATCACCGACGAGCCCCCGGAGCGCCGGCCGGTGAACATGGTGTTCCAGAGCTACGCGCTGTTCCCCCACCTGACCGTGTTCGAGAACGTCGCCTTCGGGCTCCGCCGCCGCAAGACCCAGGACGCGGACATCAGGCGCCGCGTCGGGGCGGCGCTCGACCTGGTCCACCTGCCGGGCTACGACAAGCGGCGCCCGGAGCAGCTGTCCGGTGGCCAGCAGCAGCGGGTCGCGCTGGCCCGCGCGCTCGTGTGCGAGCCCACGGTGCTGCTGCTCGACGAGCCGCTCGGGGCGCTGGACCTCAAGCTGCGCCGCCAGCTCCAGGTGGAGCTCAAGCGCGTCCAGCTGGAGGTCGGGATCACCTTCGTGTACGTCACCCACGACCAGGAGGAGGCGCTGGCGCTGTCCGACCGGATCGCCGTGATGCGCGGCGGCCACGTGGAGCAGCTGGGCGCCCCCGAGGAGCTCTACGACCGGCCGGCCACCCGCTTCGTCGCCGACTTCATCGGCACCACCAACCTGCTCGCGGGCGTGATCGAGTCCATGGCGGCCGGCGAGCTGGTGGTGCGCCTGGACGGCGGGGAGCGCTGCCTGGCCGCGGCGGCGTCGGCCGACGATCGGACGGCCGCGGCGGCACCGGCCGTGGGAGCGGCCGTCGAGCTTGCGATCCGCCCGGAGGCGATGCGCCTGGCACGGGACGGCGAGGCCGCGGCCGCCGCCGACCCGAGGCCGGTGCTCCGGGGCCATCTGCTGCAGAGCGCCTATCTGGGCACATCCGTCAGCCACCAGGTCCGGACCGACGGTGGTCTGGTGCTGACGGCCGTCGTGCCAAGGACCGTTGAGCGGCCGGCGCCCGGTGACCGGGTACGGCTGGACTGGAATCCGTCGGACGTGCTGGTCCTGGAGCGCGCCGTGGAGGCGCACGCGCAAGAGGAGGAACGACCGTGAGTGACATCGAGCGCATCTGGGTGCCCCGGCGACCGATCAGCCGGCGGCGGATGCTGCAGGGAATGGCCGGCGCGGGCGCGGCGACGGCCCTCGCCGCGTGCTCCGGGGGCGCCGCCTCCCCGTCCGCCGCCGCCCCGACCGCGGCCCCTGCCACGCCCGGCGCATCCGCCGAGCCCTCCGCCGAGCCCACCGCCGAGCCCACCCCGGTCCCCGAGCCGGAGGGCCAGCTGTACGTCTACAACTGGGCCGACTACATCGGCGAGGAAACGATCGCGAAGTTCGAGGAAGCGACCGGGGTCAAGGTCACCTACGACTTCTTCGACAGCGCCGAGACCATGAACGCCAAGATCAACGCCGGCAACAGCGGCTACGACGTGACGTTCCCCACCTCGACCTACATCAAGGGCTACGTGGATCGGAACCTCATCCAGCCCCTCGACCTGAGCCTGATCCCGAACAAGGTCAACCTGGGCGCCGAGTGGCAGGACCCCGGCTACGACCCGGGCAACGCCCACTCGATGCCGTACATGTGGTGGACCACGGGGGTCGCCTACGACACCGCGAAGATCGAGGGGGAGCTGACCTCCTGGGAGCCGCTCTGGGATCCGCAGTGGTCCGGCAAGATGGCGATGCTCGACGACATGCGCGAGGTCTTCGCTGCGGCGCTCATCAGGCTCGGGTACAGCGCCAACACGACCAGCGACACGGAGCTGGACGAGGCGCTGGCCCTGCTCGAGAAGCAGAAGCCGCTGCTGCGCACGTACACGACCGACGACATCGGCGTGCTGTCAACCGGCGACGTGTGGCTGATGCACGCCTGGGGCGCGGACGTCTACCAGGTCCAGGAGGAGCGGGACACGGTCGTCTACTACATCCCCGAGGAGGGCGGGATCCGCGGCTCGGACACGATGGTCCTGCTCCAGGGCGCCCAGCACCCGATCGCGGCCCACGCGTTCATCAACTACATGCTCGACCCGCAGGTCGCGGCCGACAACACCAACTACATCGGGTACATGGGGCCCAACGAGGCCGCCAAGGCATACATCGACCCGGAGATCCTGGCGGATCCCACGGTGAACCCGGACCAGGCCCTGGTCGAGAAGCTCCAGGAGATCCTGGACCTCGGGCCGGACGAGCAGAAGTACTCGGACCGCTGGACGAAGCTGCGGGCAGGCGGCTGACCCCGGGCATCGACGAGCAGCCACCTCACCGCCGATCGCAACGTCGTGGGCGGACGCCGGTTTCGCGACGCAGCCCTGTTCGCGCCGGGCCTCTCGTGGCTGCTCGTCTTCTTCCTCGCCCCGCTGGCCGTCATCTTCGTGGTCAGCCTGGCCACCCGCGACCAGTTCGGCGGTGTCCTGTTCGAGGGGTTCGGGCTCCACAACTACCGGCGAGCCCTGGAGCCCGACTTCCTGCCGACGGTCGGCAACTCGCTCAAGTACGCGACGGCGACCACGGTGTTCGCGATTCTCGTCGCGTACCCGGTGGCGTACTGGATCAGCCGCTACGGCGGACGCCACAAGGCGCTGCTGATCGTCCTGGTCATGCTCCCGTTCTGGACCAGCTTCGTGATCCGGACCTATGCCTGGATGATCATCCTGCGTGACAACGGGGTCGTGAACAGCGTGCTGGCGACCCTCGGCATGGCGGAGCCGATCCAGCTGCTCAACACGGACTTCGCCGTGATCATGGGCATGACCTACGGGTTCCTGCCGTTCGCGATCCTGCCCCTCTACGTATCCATCGACCGCGTGGATCCCGCCCTCGTCCACGCCGCCCGGGACCTCTACGCCAGCGGTCGCGCAGCGTTCTTCCACGTCACGCTGCCGCTCACGATGCCGGGCATCATCGCGGCGGCGATCCTGGTGTTCATCCCCTCGATCGGGGACTTCGTGACGCCCGATCTGCTCGGCGGCGCCCAGACGACCACCATCGCCAAGATCGTCCAGACGCTGTTCATGTCGGCCCGTGACTGGCCGTACGGGGCGGCACTCGGGTTCCTGCTGATCGTGGTCACGATCGCCGGGACGCTGGCCGGGCTGCGCTTCCTGCGCCGGGAGGTGATCGGCTGATGTGGCGGGACCGGAACCCGATCCTGACCGGCTTCGCGTACGCGGTGTACACGTTCCTGTTCGCGCCGATCGTCATCCTCATCCTGTTCTCGTTCAATGATTCGAAGCGCAACTTCGCCTGGCGCGGCTTCACGCTCAAGTGGTACCCGGAGCTGTTCGGGAACGACGCGCTCCTGTCCGCGCTGGGCGTCACCCTCCAGGTCGCCTTCGTCTCGGTGATCGTCACGACCATGCTGGGCACGCTGCTGGGCCTGGGCCTCGCCCGCATCCGGTCCAGCCGGGCCGCCGGCGCCGCGGACACGCTGATCCTGCTGCCGATGGTGACGCCCGAGGTGGTCACCGGCATCAGCCTGCTGCTGTTCTTCGCGCTGCTGATGGGCGCCAACGGGTCGATGCTCCAGATCGCCGTCGCCCACATCGCGTTCTCGATCTCGTACGTGGCGATCATCGTCCGGGCACGGGCGGTGTCGCTGGACCCGCGGATGGAGGAGGCCGCCCGGGACCTGGGCGCCACGCCGCGCGAGACGCTCCGCTACGTGACCCTGCCGCTCCTGGGGCCGGCGATCGCCGCCGGCGCCCTGATCAGCTTCGCCCTGTCGTTCGACGACCTGATCATCACGTCGTTCAACGCCGGGGTGGGGTCGTCCACCCTGCCGCTCTACATCTACTCCCGGATCCGGTTCGGCGTCACGCCCGAGATCAACGCCATCTCGACGCTGGTGGTGGGCGGCACGGCGATCGCGATCCTGGTCGCGATGCGGGTGAGCGCCCGGCGCGCCAGGCAGCTCCGGGACGCCGCACCATCGCCGGCGGCGACTGCACCCGGAGGCACGATGTGACCGGGATGCCGCCGATCGTGGGCGACGGCGCGTCGGTGACGCCGCCCCTGCGCCCGATCAGGCCCGCCTATCGGCTGCGCGTCCTGGACGACGGACAGCTGGCGGACCTGCGGGCAGCCGCGCTCACGATCCTCGACGAGGTGGGCGTTCACTGCCCGTCGGCTGCCGTGCGTACACGGTACGCAGCGCACGGCGCCCGCGTGGACGAGGCGACCGGGATCGTGCGCCTGGCGCCGGACCTGGTGCTGTCCGCGATGGCCGGCGCCCCCCGCTTCTACACCATGGGTGCCCGATCCGCGGCCCACGACGTGGTGCTGGACGGGACGGCGTTCTACTGCGCCACGGATGGCTCCGGGATCGAGATGATCGATCCCGTGACCCGGCAGCGGCGTCCATCCGTGGCGGCGGACACGGGCACCATGGCGCGGGTCGCCGACGCGCTCCCCTCGATCGGCTTCTACTGGCCGATGCTGACGGCGGGCGACCACCGGGCGACGGCGCCGCTCCACGAGCTGCTCGCCTCGTACGCCAACACCGTGAAGCACGTCCAGACCGAGACGGTCATCGGCGCGTCGGCGGCCCGCGCGGCGGTGGACATGGCCCGGGTGATCGCAGGCGACGAGCTCACGATGCGGAGCCGCCCGCCGCTGTCGGCGCTGGTGTGCACGATCGCGCCGCTGGCCCAGGACGGGGAGGCGATGGAGGGCGCCCTCGTCCTTGCGGAGGCCGGCGTCCCGGTCGGGTTCATGTCCATGGCGACGACCGGGTCGACGGCGCCGGCCACGATCGCGGGCACGCTCGCGCTGGCCGACGCCGAGGTGATCGCGGCGCTCGCGCTCGTCCAGCTGGAGGTGCCCGGCGCGCCGGTGTTCCACTCCCTCATGACGGGCGTGATGGACCCCCGCACCGGGGGCTACCTCGCCACCAGCCGGGACGGCGACATCGCATACGCGGCCGGGGTCGAGATCGCGCACCACTGGGGGATCCCGACGCTCGCCGGCGTGTTCGGGACCGACGCCCCGGCGCCCGGCTGGCAGGCTGCCTCCGAGGCCGCCGTGTCCCTCACCCTGGCTGCGCTGCTCGGGGCGGAGACGGGCAGCGGCATGGGCCTCCTCGCCTCCTGCATGCTGTGCTATCCGGAGCAGATCGTCCTCGACGCAGATCTCCACGAGCGCGTCCGGGCGAACCTCGCCGGGCTGGACACGAGTGCCGAGGCGCTCGCGCTGGACGTCGTGCGCCGGGTGGGGCCGCGTGCCCATTTCCTGTACGAGCAGCACACCCGTGACGGGCTGCGCCGCCTGGAGTTCTCGGGGCTCACCGGGCAGCCGGCGCCGGACGGGTCGACGCGCGACGCCGTCGATGCCGCCCGCGACGAGGTGAGCCGGATCCTCGCCACCCATCACCCCGCGGCGCTCGAGCCGGCGCGCCTGCGGGAGCTGGAACGGATCGTCGCCACGGCCGACGATGAGCTTCAGCGCACCGCGGCGCCGGCGGGGACACGGTAGGAACGAAGGAGCCAGGGCGATGACGACGACCGAACCCGCCACCGGGACCGCGACCTTCAGCCCCACGCCGCCGCTGGAGCCGATCGTCAGCAACCGGCGCGTCCAGTTCCTGGACGACGAGCAGCTGGACCGGCTCCAGGACGCGACGCTCCACATCCTCGAGACGGTGGGGGTGAAGTTCCCCAACGAGCGTTCCCTGGAGATCCTGGGCGACCACGGCTGCGACGTCGATGCCGCCACGCAGATCGTGAAGTTCCCGCGGGACCTGGTGATGGCCGCCGTGGCGAAGGCGCCCCGCTCGTACACCATGGCCGCCCGGAACCCGGCCTTCGACCTCGTGCTGCAGGAGGGCACCTCCTACTTCACGACCGACGGCTGCGGGGTGGCCGTGATCGATCCGGACACGGGCCTGGAGCGTTCGTCCCGCAAGGAGGACGTGGCGCGGATGGCGCGGATCTGCGACGCCCTGCCCGCGATCGGCTTCATGTGGCCGACCGTGAGCGCCCAGGACATGGGCCAGACCTCGCAGCTCCACGAGATCGACGCCGCGTACAACAACACGGTCAAGCACTTCCAGGGGATGGTCCAGGGCGAGGCGGCCGCGCGATACGCGGTGGAGATGGCGACCGTGCTCGCCGGCAGCCGCGCGGCGCTCAAGGCCCGGCCGATGCTGTCCAATCTCCTGTGCTCGGTCGCGCCGCTCGCGCAGGACCACGCAGCCCTGGAGGCGGCGCTGGTCCTGGCCGAGGCCGGCATCCCGGTGGGCATCATGTCGATGCCGACCCTGGGCACGACGGCGCCGGCCACCTCCGCCGGGGCGCTGGCGCTGGGCGACGCGGAGGTGATCTCCGCGGTCGTGCTGCTCCAGCTGGCGTACCCGGGCGCGCCCATGTTCCACTCGATCCTCAAGGCCTGGGCGGATCCCCGCACGGGGACGTACGTGGGCTACCCGCTCGACGGGCGGGGCCGGTACGCGCCGGTGGAGATGGCCCACCACTGGGGCCTGCCGGCGCTGGCCGGCTGCTTCGGCACCGATTCGGCGGCGCCGGGCACCTGGCAGTCCGCCGCGGAGGTCGCGCTCGACCCGTTCCAGGGCGGCCTGTCGGGCGCGGAGATCGTGACCGGTCTCGGCCTCGACCGGACCTACACGCTGCTCTACCCGGAGGCGATCCTGCTCGACCACGACCTGTACCAGCGGGCGCGTCACGCGCTGATGGCCATGCCCGTGGACGACGAGACGCTGGCCCTGGACGTGATCGCCGCCGTCGGGCCGGGCGGCCACTTCCTGGCCGAGGAGCACACCCGCACGCACATGCGGACGGCGATGAAGCGCGCCCTCACCCACGAGATGGTGGGCCACGGCCGGTATCGCGACCCGCACGAGGTGGCCCGGGAGCGCGTTGCGGCGATCCGCGCGAACCATCACCCGGAGCCGCTGGACGACGCGGTGGCCGCGGAGCTGACCCGGATCCTCGCGGCCGCCGACGGCGAGCTCAACGGCATGGCCTGAGCATGGCCACCGTGCTGCGCGTCCTGACCGACGCCGAGACCGCCGGCATCCAGGAGCAGTCGCTGGCGGTCCTCGCCCGGACCGGGATGCGGATCGACTCCGCGCGGGCGCGTGCCATCCTGGGCGAGGCGGGCGCGGACGTGGACGAAGGGGACCGGCGCGTCCGGTTCCCGCGGTCCCTCGTGGAGGCGTCGCTGGCCGCGGCGCCGCGGCAGTTCTCGCTGGGCGGCCGGCGGCCCGGCTTCGCCCTGCCCATGAACGCCGGTGAGTGCACGCTGATCCCGGACGGCGAGTCCACGACGTTCTACGACCCGGCCACCGGCGTCCGCCGGGACGCCACCCACGACGACTGGGCCGCCGCGACGAAGCTCGTGGACACGATCGATGAGATCGGTGCCTACTGGCAGATGGTGACCGCCGGCGAGGACGCCCGCGGCGTCGGGGTCACCGTGGCGCACCTGGTGGAGACGTTCCGGCTGTTCTCCAAGCACGTCCAGGACGCCCCCGGGTCGGTGGAGGAGGCGCGCTGGCTGCTGGAGCTGCTGGCCGCGATGTTCGGCGGCCGGGACGCGGTCCGGCGCGACCACCCGTACTCGGTGCTGTACTGCCCGGTCTCGCCGCTGGCCATGGAGGAGGAGCACACCGACGCGTTCCTGGAGCTGTCGGGCTGGGACGTCCCGATCGCGATCATGCCGATGCCGATGATGGGCTCGTCGGCGCCGGCCGGCCTGCGGTCCACGATCGTGCTGGGCAATGCCGAGGTGCTGGGCACGATCTGCCTCGTCCAGGCGGCCTCGCCGGGCACGCCCGTGATCTACGCGCCCGCGCTGGCGGTCATGGAGCCGCGCAGCGGGCGCTGGGGCGGCGGCAGCCCCGAGCACGCCCTGTTGGGTGCCGCAGTGACCGAGATGGCGCGCTTCCACGGGCTGCCGGCGATCTCGTCCAACGGCGGCACGGACCACTTCGTCACCGGCGTCCAGGCGGCCTGGGAGCGCACCCTGAACTGGACGCTCCCGGCGCTCTCGTGGCCGGACATCCTGATCGGCCCGGGCTCGCTGGGCGGGGCGTCCACCCTCTGCCTGGAGCAGATGGTGATCGACGTGGAGGTCTACCGGGCGTGCCGCCGGCTGGCCGCCGGGATCGGGACGGGCGTGGGCGAGGCGGACGTCGTGGAGGCGCTGGACGAGGTCGGCCCGATGGGCGACTTCCTGGCGCGCCCGGCGACGCGGGACGCCGTACGGGGAGGCGAGTTCTTCGTCCCCAGGCTCGGCAACCACGGGACGTTCGACCGGTGGGAGGCCGCCGGCCGGCCGGACGTGGTCGGGCAGGCCCGTGACGTGGCCTGGGCCGCGATCGACGGCCACCAGCCGCTGCCGTTCCCGGACGAGGTCGAGCGCGAGCTGGCGCAGATCCAGCGGCGGGCGGCCGCCGAGGAGGGTCCGGCCCGATGAGATGGGAGGGAGCGTTCCTGTCCCCGGACGAGCAGGCGCGTGTCCACGAGGCGTCGCTGCGGATTCTCGCCGAGACGGGGGTCCGGGTCCTCGGCGACGTGGCGCCGCCGTTGCTGGCGCAGGCCGGGGCAGAGGTCGACGCGTCGACGGGTGTCGTGCGCATGCCACGCTCCCTGGTGGAGGCCGCCCTGGCCCGGGCGCCGAGGGCGATGACCCTGGGCGCCCGGAACCCGGCCTTCGATTACGCCCTTCCGTCGCCCGTCACCCGGTTCGCGATGGACGGGACCGCCGCGTACACCCGGGACTTCGTCACCGGCGAGCGGCGGTATGGGACCCGGCAGGACACCGTGGATGCGATGCGGGTCTTCCAGGCGTGCGACCTCGCGGTGATGGGCTGGCCGCCGGTCGCCGCCAACGACCGGCCGGTCGCATCCCGGCCGCTCCATGAGTTCACGGCCATGCTCACCGCGACCTCCAGACACGGGCAGCACGAGCTGCACCGGCGAGACCAGGCGCCGTACCTGGGAGCGATCGTGTCCGCGCTGGCGGGCGGGGAGACACGGGCCCGGGAGCGACACGAGGCGTCGGTCATCTACTGCCCGGTGGCGCCGCTCGTCCATGACGGCGAGATGCTGGACGCGTACCTGGACCTCGGCGCGTGGGATATGCCGGTGATGATCATGCCGATGCCGGTGCCCGGGACCACCGGTCCGGCGTCGCTGCTGGGCAACATCGCGCTGGCCAACGCCGAGGCGCTGTCCTCGTTCGTGATCTTCCAGGTGGCGAGGCCCGGCCGGCCGATGATCTACTCCAGCGCCGTGGGGTCCATGGACTTCCGGTCGGGCAACTTCCTGGCCGGGACGCCGGAGATGGGGATCCAGTCCGCCGCCCTCACGACCATGGGCCGCTTCTACGGCCTGCCCACGACTGCCGCCGGGTGCGCCAGCGATGCGCACGACATCGGGCCGGAGGCGTGCGTCGAGAAGCTGGTCACCATGCTGCCGCCGATCTCGGCGGGGGCGGACATCCTGATCGGCTACGGCGAGCTGGACGGCGACCAGACGCTGGTCCTGGAGCAGATCCTGGTGGACAACGAGCTCGCGCACCTGGCCCTGCGGATGGTGGAGGGCGTGGACGGCCGCGAGGGCGCGGAGCTGCTCGAGGACGTGACAGACGTGGGGCCCGGCGGCAACTTCCTGGCCCAGCCGTCCACGCGGCACGCAGCGCGGAGCGGCGAGTTCTACGAGCCCGCGCTGGTGAGCCGCGCCCCGTACGACGCCTGGCACGCGCTCGGGAAGCCGTCCATGTACGACCGGGCACGAGAGCAGGTGGACGCGATCCTCGCCGGGCCGATGGTGGACCCTGTCCCCGAAGCGGTGCTTGCCGATCTGGACCGGATCCTCGCGGAGGCGGACCGGGCGCTGGCCGAGTAGCGGCCCCGATCCGGGCGGGCCGCACGTCAGCGGGGCGCGGCCCGCGGCACCGGCTCGTCGGCGATCTTCGCTCCGAGCAGGAATGGGGCCTGCCACGACGGACGCGCGACGGGTGAGGTGGCCTGGGCGTTCTCCGCGTCGTCGAGCATGGAGCGCCACTCCGTGTCGGTGAGGCGGGGATTGTCGGCCGGCCACCTGAACTCGTGATAGGCGAACACCCCGCCGCTCGCCAGCTCGAAGCGGCCGTCGCCGAGCGGCACGATCACCCAGATCGTGTCCACGAAGCCGGTCGCCTCCTCGAGGTAGGCCCCCGACGAGCGGTAGATGTCGGCGACCAGCGCGTCGCTGCCCTCGCTGGGGCCGGGGTACCCCTCGGCGCCGGAGAGGTCCGCGGTCGCGAACCACAGGTACTCGAGCTCCGAGCCGATCCCCTCCAGCCGCTCGTTCTGCTTGTCGTTGACGACGCGGCCACCCAGCTCGCGCGTCGCGACGCCGCCCAGCCAGGTCGACAGCTCGATGAACGTGTCGAGCGTGTCGCGGTCGGACGCGGGCAGCAGGTCCCGCTGCGACATGCCGTCGCGCAGCAGCGAGGCGCCGGCGGCCAGCCGCAGGAATGCCACCGGGTCGGGTTCGACCCAATGGCGCGGCTCCCACGTGGACTCCTCCTCGATGCCTCCGCTCTCGCCCGCCGATCCCTGCTTCGCGTACAGGATCGTGTCGTGTTTGAGCTCGGCGTAGGAGGCCAGCGCGGTCTGCAGCGACTTGGCCGCCCAGGCGGGCGTCCGCATGTAGTCGGGGTAGGCGGCGCCATGCGGCGCGAGCTGGGACTCCAGGGACGCGAGCCATGCGTCGTACACCGTGCCCGCCCAATCCGAGGGCTGGCGCGAGGCGACGAGGCTGGCCATCTTCGTGAGCTGGGTCTCGTAGTGCTCGTACGCCCCTTCACCCGCGTCCAGCTGCGTCTTCAGCGCCAAGTCGGAGCCCAGCGCCGCGGCCACGTCGAGGGCGGAGAGATGAACCCGCGGTTGCTCGACGGTGCCGACGTTCGGCCACGCCAGCTGGTCGAGGACATAGGCGTCGAGGGTGAACCGGGCTCCCATGAGCCGGATCCCGGCGCGCTCGGGATCGATCCGCGTCGGATGGGCGGCCACGATCGCCGCCGCCAGCCTCCGGGTGTCGATGCCCACGAGCGCGCTCGGGTCGTCGCGCCAGGCGGGCACCTGGGCGTCGGCCGCCACCGCCACCTCGGACGGGGTCACGTCGTCAGCGAGGCCGACGAGAAAGGCCGTCGGCTCGTAGATCGCCTGCCAGTCCGCCTGGAGCTTCGGGTCGGCGATCACGACGCGGGTCACCAGCAGGCCCGGCAGCACCCCGTCGTTGGCGGGCGCGAGACCGAACCATTCCTGGCCGAGCACCGACATCGCGGCGAAGTAGCGGCGCAGCTTGGGGGTGCGGTCGTAGTGGCCGCGCGGCCGGAACAGGCTGTAGTCCACGCATCCGTCGAACCTGTCCGGGAACTGGCAGTCCACCACCCCGGACACCGGCGAGCGAGCGACCTCGGCGGCCTTCCGGGCGAGCGCGACCTCCTTCGCGGCGCGGTCGGACGTCGTGCCCAGGTCGAGGCCTGCCAGCACGGCCGCGGCCTCGTAGTAGGCGGTCGCCCGCTCGGCCGCCTCGGCGAGCGGTGTCCCGGCCAGCGTCCGCTGCTGGGCCCGGGCCGCCGGGACCGCGCCGGTGAGGAGGCGCTTCAGGATCGGCAGCAGCGACTTCTGCTCGGCGTCGCGCAGCACCTTGTCGAATACGAGGTGCCACGTGTGGTACATCGCATCCGTGGTCACGTACAGCGGCCGGCGGGCGTACCAGGCGAAGTCGTAGGCCGCGTGGAAGAAGCGATCGGTGCCCGCCCGGACGGCGAAGCCCTGTCGCTCCAGCATCTTGACGAGGCGGCGGTCGTCGCGGACCCAGGACGACGTCTCGGCGATGAGCACGCGCTTGATCGACGTGGGCGTCGCGGCACCCGGGTACGGACGCTCGTCGCCCAACGGCGGCACCCACTCGTAGGCGGCGAAGGCGGGCTCCTGGCGAAGCCCCAGCGATGCGGCGGTCGCCTGGCCCTGCGGCGACGGTGTGGGCTCGGGCACAGCGGTCGCCGTGGGCTGGGGCGCCATAGTCGGCCGGGCCGTCGCCGTGGCACCGGGCTCGGCCGGCGGCGGGCTGACAGGCTCGCCCCCGCATCCGGCCAGGAGGGTCGTGACGACGAGGATGGCCGGCCATCGCGTCCGGCGCGGGGTCGATCGGTTCATGGTGACGTGCCTCCTGGCGTCGTGGCAGGCCTGCGGACGAGGGGCTCGGTCGCGCCGTCGTGGTCGATGTCGGCGCAGCCGATGAAGGTGGGCCGGGACAGAGGCGATGCCGTGGCGAACCCGAAGCCGCTCCACGTCCACGCGCCGGCGGCGAACGTGGCCGGGTCGTCGAGCGTCGTGTAGCCGACGGCGAGCGAGCCGGAGCACACCGCGACCGTGCCGATCGGGTCCGGGAGGGTCCCCGCGGCCCAGACCATGTGGGCGTCCGGCGTCATGACCGCGAGATGGGCGCTCATGCCTTCGGCATCCGCCCACGGGCTGCCGGGATAGATGTCCTGCAGGAGCTCGCGGCCGAGCGGGTGACGGTAGGCGATCGCCATTTCGACCGCCCCCGCGGCGGTCACGGAGCCGCAGGCCGCGTCCACGACGTGGCTGTCCGCCTGGAGGCCCGTCACGACCAGATTGAGGTCGAACGTGTCGCACCCGGCGGGCGCCGTCTCGACGGCCACTCGAACGGGTGTCCACCACTCGCCGCGGACGGCCACTGCATCGCCGGCCGGGTCATGCCAGCCGGTGAAGGCCGCGCGCCCCGCATCGATGCGGATCGTCCCCAATCGCATCGCGATCACGCCTTCGGCGTCGGCCATCACCTCGAGCAGGGTGCCCTCGTCGGTGCCGACGCGTCGCTGGTCGAACACGGCGTTTCCCAGGCCGGGTGCCATCACGGCAGGCCGCCGAACGTCGATCACCCTCACCGGGTACGGCACGTGCGCACCGTGGCCCCAGACGACGTCGGCGCCCCACCCGGCGAGGTCTTCGACCGCCTCCTGCAGGACCGGGTCGGGACGCGGCAGGTACTCCACGCCGCCGTGCAGGGCGACGACGACAAGGTCCACGTCGGCGCGGAGCGCGGCGACCGCAGCCTTCGCGGCGGCGCGATCCCACCCGTTCACCCCGGGCGAGGCGCCGGTCGCGACGGTGCCTCCACCCGTCATGTCGTAGGCGAGGATGCCGACCCGGACGCCTCCCAGGTCGAGCACCAGCGGTGTCGCGGAGGCGGTCGCATCAGCTCCGGCCCCGACGCTGCGTACGCGCGCGGCATCTGCGGCGGCCATGGTGTCAAGCACGGTTGCCGGCCCCGCATCGGTCGCGTGGTTGTTGGCCAGGTCCACCACGTCGACCCCGGCACCCGCGAGGAGCTGGGCAACTGCCGGATCGGCCTCCAGCGGGTGGCCGCTCGACGCGTGGGGTCGGGTGGTCAGCGGGGACTCGAGGTTGGCCAGCGCAAGGTCGGCATCGACGAGGACGGGGCGCAGCTGCTCGAAGATGCTTCCCGGGTCGTGCGCGGCGACGTCGGCGACGCTCCGCCCCAGCATCACGTCGCCGATGAACACGAGGCGGACCGGAGGCAGCGTCCCGGCGCGCGGCGAGGACGAGGGGGACGTGCCGGGTCCTCCGGTGGCTGTCGCCCCGGTTGGCGGGGCTGCCGATGAGCCGGTGGCCGGGGCGGCGCAGCAGGCCGCCGCCATCAGCAGGGAGACGCAGGACAAGGCGGCTACGTGCATCCAGGTGCCGGAACCGTCAGCCGCGGCTTTCCGGGCTCCATGGACCCGTTTCGGTCGTGCGCGCCGCTTGAGCATGATCGCGCGCTCCAGGTCTCAATCCCCGCGCACCATGCGCGAGGCGGGTGTCGAGACCAGCGATGCGACGCCGGTCGCGTCGCTCCTGTTACGGGTCGCAGGCTCAGGCGGGCTGCGGGACGCGGGCGGCGGCGAGGTCTGCGAAGTTCTCGCACATGTGGCGCATCGCGCGTTCGAACGCCCGCTCGAACACGACGTGGTCCATCGCGGCCCCGAGGACGCCCATGGGAACCTCGTACTCGGCGTCGAGCGTGGCCAGCGTGGTGTCGCCGGTCGGGGCGAAGCGGAACACCCAGTCGCTCGTCGTCCTCCCGTCACGGTTCAGGCCGGCGATGTGCAGCATGCGGCCCGGCTCGGCGTCCCGGACCACGCCCACCGCCTCGCTCCGTGTGCCCAGGATCCGGACCGTCGCCTCGAACGTCGTGCCGGCGCGGTCCAGGGCACCGCAGACGTGGCGGATGTCCATGTGCGGGTTGTAGTCCGGGATCCGGTCGGCATCCCGGGCGACGGCCCAGACGCGCTCGACGGGCGCGTCGATTCGGACCTCGACGTGGAAGTGGCCCATGACCACAGCATCGACCGCCGCAGCGCACGGGGCCAGAGTCCCCGGCACCGTTGTCGAGGACGGTCCGGCCCGTCGCGGCTGGCGGCAGACGCCCGCGTCAGCGCAGGGCGACGCCCTCGCCGAGCTCCACCGATCCGACCCGCCATGCCGCGACACCGGCCGCGGCGAGATCCGCCTCCACCGCTGCGAGGACCGCCCGGGGCACCGCCGCCAGCAGGCCCCCGGACGTCTGCGGATCGTGGGCGAGCGCGGCCGCCGCCTCCGGCACGGCGTCGGCGATCGCCAGCGCCGGGGCCGTGTACCGCCGGTTGTGACCGGCGCCATCGGTCTCGACGCCACCGCGTGCCAGATCCAGGGCGCCGTCGAGGGCCGGCAGGGCGGCGGCCTCGAAGGCCAGCCGGGCTCCCGAGGCTCGGGCCATCTCCAGGGCGTGACCCAGGAGCCCGAACCCCGTCACGTCCGTGGCGCCGCGGATCCCGTGACGGACGAGGGCCTCGGACGCGGCCCGATTGAGGCTTCGCATCTGGTCGAATGGCGGCGCGCAGGTCCGCGTCCCCGACGCGACCCTGGCGCCGACCGCTCACCAGCAGCCCGGTCCCCAGGCGTTTCGTGAGCAGCGAGCACGTCGCCGGGCGTCGCGCCGCCCTTTCGCAGCAGCCGGTCCGGGTGCGCGGCGCCGATCACGGCCAGCCCGAACTTCGGCTCGGGGTCCCGGATCGTGTGCCCGCCCGCCAGCAGGCCGCCCGCCTCGCGCACCTTCGCCGCCGCCGCCTCGAGGATCGTCGCCAGCGCTCCCGCGCGGGAAGCCCTCCGGGAAGGCCGCGATCGACAGCGCGAACAGCACCCGACCGCCCATCGCGAACACGTCCGAGAGCGCGTTGGCCGCCGCGATCTCGCCGTACTCCGCCGGGTCGTCCACGAGCGGCGGGAAGAAGTCGAGCGTGCCCAGGATCGCCAGGTCGTCCGAGACGCGCCACGCCGCAGCATCGTCGGGCGGTGCCAGGCCGGCGATCAGGGCCGGGTCCGCCGCCCCAGCCGCGTCCCCCGCGCCGAGTCCTGCCAGCGCCTCGGCCAGCAGGTCCGCGCCGAGCTTCGCGGCGCAGCCGCCGCACTCGGTGTAGTCGGTGAGGCGGATCGCGGGGAGGGCCGGCTCGGTCATGCGCGGGAGGATACGACGCCGGACGCGCAGCCCGGTCCCGAGGCGGGCGGCGGCGCTACCATCGGCGCTGGGAGCGGAGGGGTCCCGGTGGGCTCCCCGGTCTTCAAAACCGGTGGCGCGGCGCCCGGCGTCGCGCGGTGGGTTCGACTCCCATGCGCTCCCGCCACGCACCTCTCCGGCTCGGGTTGGGCGGTGCCTCGCCGTTCCGGGTCGCCTCGTGGCTCGCCTCTCGCCGTCACGGCGCCCCGAACCGCGCCGGATCCAGCTCGGCGGGGATCGCCGGCGTACGGCCCAGGACGAGGTCCGCCACCAGGCGTGCGGACGCCGGGCCGGTCGTGATGCCCCACGGGCCGTGCCCCGCGCACACGAACAGGTTCCGCTTGCCCGGAACGGCCCCGACGAGCGGCCGGCCGTCGGCGCTCTGGGGCCGCGCGCAGGCGCGGACGCCCCGGATCGGCGCCTCGGCGACACCCGGGACGAACCGCGACGCCCGCACGAGGATCCGCTCCATCCAGGCCGCCGGATCCGGCTCGCGGACCAGGAAGGTCGCGCCCACCGCGGCGGCTCCGAGCTGGGGAACCAGGGCGAAGCTCGACTCGGCCCCGTCGCCCGCCCCGACATCCTCGGCGTCTTCGTCCGCCTCCTCCAGCACGTGCCGCGGCGGCGAGGCGGGCTCCACCTCCACCACGACGCCCCAGCGCGGGGTGATCGGCGCCCAGCGCCCGGCCGGATCGAGCAGCTCCGGCGTCCATGGTCCGGCGGCCGCCACGACCGCGCCGGCGGGGATGACCTCGCCCCCGACCCGGACCCCGACGACCGCGTCGCCGGCGACCGCCAGCGAGGCCGTGCGGCCCATCCGGATGACCGCGCCCCGCGCCTCCGCCAGCGTCGCGTACGCGTAGGTCGAGGCGCCCGGCATCACCGGGTAGCCGATATCCACGCGGCAGGCCCACAGGCCCTCGGCCGCCGCCGGCTCGACCTCGCGGAGCGCCGGCCCATCCAGCACTTCCACCCCGAGATCCGGATACGGGCCGCGGATGCGCTCCGCCTCCCGTCGCACCGTGGCCTCGGACGCGGAGAGGGTCAGCAGCCCGACCGGGCTCGGCGGAAACGCGAAGGCGCGCGAGCCCGCCGCCAGGTCCCGGTACAGCATCACGGTCTCGTGGTACAGGACGGCCAGCACAGGATCGAACGGGTGCTGGACCACGCCGGCATTGGCGCCGGACGCCCCCGAGGCCAGCCCGTCCCGCTCGAGGACGAGCACGCGCGCACCGGCCCCGGCCAGGAACGCGGCGGTGGCGGTTCCCACGATCCCGCCCCCGACCACGACCACGTCCGGTGCCCCGCCTGGGTGCATCGCGCCTCCCGTCTCCAGCCTGCCGGCCATCGTATTCGCCGGCCGGCGCCGCGGGATGCGCCTGCACGCACCGTCCCGCGGCGCCCTAGGATGGCCACGGATGGACGAGCAACCCGACACCCCCGACGCGACCGCCGCGGATCTCGCGGTCGAGGAGCCCGACTGGGCCGCCTACTACCGCTACACGGCCGGCCGGGCCCCGCGCGACCTGTTCGAACGGGCGAGGGCGGCGTGGGCCGAGACCGGGCGCGAACCCGGAGTGGCGGTCGAGATCGGGTTCGGCGACGGGACCGAGACCGCCGAGCTCCTGGCCGCCGGCTGGCGCGTCCTCGCCATCGACGCCCAGCAGGCCGCGGCCGACGTGCTCGAGGAGCGCGTGCCGCCGACGCAGCGCGACCGCCTCGCGATCGCCGTGGCCTCCGCGGAGACCGTGGATCTGCCGCCGGCCGACCTCGTGTACTCAGGGTTCAGCCTCCCGTACCTCGGTCCGGACCTGTTCCCCGTCGCCTGGCGGCGGCTCGTGGACGCCCTCGCCCCGGGCGGGCTGCTGGTCGTGAACCTGTTCGGCGACCGCGACGACTACGCCGGCGAGCCCGACGTCGCGTTCGTCGATCGGGCCGATGTGGAGCGCCTCCTCGACGGCCTCGAGGTGGTCGAGCTGGACGAGCACGAGGAGGACGCCGGCTCGTTCGGCGGGCCGAAGCACTGGCACCTGTTCGACATCGTGGCCGCGCGGCCCGCGGGGACGGACCGATGACGACGGCCCGGGCCCGGCCCCCGAGCATCGAGCGCCTCCTCGTCCTCGTCCGCGACGAGGTCGAGGTGTCCGAGCCCGCGGCGCTGACGGCCCTGGCTCGCGACGTGGTCGACGAGGAGCGGCGGCGCCTGGCCTCGGGCGCCCCTCCCACCCCGGAGGCGGAGCTGGCCGACGCGGTCCTGGCGCGGGTCGCGGCGCTGGGCGATCCGGCCGCGACGATCCCTCTGCCGGTCATCAACGCGACGGGCGTCATCCTGCACACGAACCTGGGGCGGGCACCCTGGCCGCGGGCCGCGCGCGCCGCGGCGGCGCTCGCCGCCCGCTCGTACGGCTACCTCGAGCTGGACCCGGGCACGGGCCGCCGCGGGCCGCGGTTCCGTGCCGCGGAGGAGCATCTCGTGGCGCTGACGGGCGCCGAGGACGCGATGGTCGTGACCAACAACGCGGCCGCCCTGCTCCTGGCGGTGGGCCTGGCCGGGCGGCGGGGCGGCATCGCGGTCTCGCGCGGGGAGCTGGTGGAGATCGGCGGCGGGGTCCGGATCCCGGAGATCACGGCCCGGGCGGGGGCGCGCCTGGTGGAGGTCGGCACGACGAACCGGACCCGGGCGGCGGACTTCGAGGCCCCGCTGGCGGACGGCCGGGCACGGGCGGTGCTCCGGGTCCATCCGTCCAACTTCGCGGTCACCGGGTTCGCGGAGAGCGCGGATCTCACCGAGGTCGCGGCGCTCGCCCACGCGCACGGCGCCCTCGTCCTCGACGACCTGGGCTCGGGCGCCCTCCTTGACACAGCCGACTTCGGGCTTGCCCACGAGCCCACCCCCGCCGAGCGCCTGGCCGCGGGTGCCGACGTCGTGCTGTTCAGCGGCGACAAGCTGGTGGGCGGGCCGCAGGCGGGGCTGCTCGTCGGGCGGCGGGAGCTGATCGCGCGGCTGCGACGGGACCCGCTGGCCCGGGCGATGCGCCCGGACAAGTCGATCCTGGCCGGGGTGGCGGCCACGCTCGCCATCTACCGGGCCGGGCGGGCGGCGATCGACATCCCCGTCTGGCAGCTGATCGCCCGGGCGCCTGGGGTGCTGCGGGACCGCGCCGAGTGGATCGCCGGTCAGGCTGCCGGGGCCGGGCGCGGCGACGTCTCCGTGGTGGCGCTCGAATCGCCGGTCGGGGGCGGCTCGCTGCCCGGCCAGGTGCTGCCGTCCTTCGGCGTGTCCGTGCCGGCGGCGTCGCCCACGCGGGCGGCCGCGGCCCTGCGCCGCGTGCCGGACCGGATCCTGGCCCGGATCGTGGACGATGCGCTGGTGTTCGACCTGCGGACCGTGCCACCGTTCGAGGACGGCACGATCGCGCGCCGCATCGCGGACCTGCCGCCGCCCGGACGATGACCGCGAACTCCGGCCCGGCCGCCGACCCCGCCGTGGTCATCGGCACCGCCGGCCACATCGACCACGGCAAGACCGCGCTCCTGCGCGCGTTGACCGGCATCGACGCCGACCGGCTGCCCGAGGAGCGGCGACGCGGGATCACGATCGACGTGGGGTATGCGCACCTCGCGCTGCCGGACGGGACCGTGGCGGACTTCGTGGACGTGCCGGGCCACGACCGGCTGATCGGCAACATGCTGGTGGGGGCCGGCGAGATCGATGCGGCGATGGTGATCGTCGCGGCGGACGACGGCGCGCGGGCGCAGACGTTGGAGCACCTGGAGCTGCTGGACGCGCTCGGGGTCCGGGACGGCCTCGGCATCGTCACCAAGGCGGACCTGGCCGCGGACGCCGAACGGCCGGCGGAGGTCGCCCGCGAGGTGCGTGCGCTGCTGGACCGGACCTCCCTCGCCGGGGCGCCGGTGCTGGTCGCGTCCGCCGCCACCGGCGAGGGCGTGGAGGCCGTCCGGGCGGCCGTCGCTGAGATCGTGGCCCGCCTCGCCGCTCGCCTGGGGGGGTCGGCGACCGCGGCGGCGGAGCGACCACCCCGGCTGGCGATCGACCGGGTGTTCGCGGTCCGGGGGCGCGGGACGGTGGTGACGGGCAGCCTGCGTGGCGGGCCGGTGACGGCCGGGATGACCCTGCGGCTCATGCCCGAGGGCATCGACGTCCGGGTCCGCGAGGTCCAGGTCCGCGGCGCGACCGTCGAGTCGGCGGCCGGCGGGCGGACCGCGCTGCTGCTGGGCGGCGTCGAGGCGTCGGACGTGCGGCGGGGCCAGGTCCTGACGCGCGACCCCGGGGTCGTGGCGACGTCGCGGGTGCTGGTCGCGGTCCGCCCGACGGTCGCGCTCGATCCTGCCCGCCCCCCGGTGCCCGCGCCTGCCGACCGCGAGCGCTCCGCCTCCACCTGGGGACCGCGCAGGCGGCCGCGCTCGTGATCCGGGGCCCGCGCGAGGCGATCGATCTGCCCGACGGGTCCTCGGTGGCGCTGCTGCGGCTCGACGCGCGGGTGGCGGCCGCCGCCGGGGACGCGTTCGCGCTGCGTCGCCCGTCGCCCGGGTCCACCGCGGGCGGCGGCGTGATCCTGGACCCGGACCCTCCGCGCGGGGTGTCGCGCCGGCGGCTGACACCGGCGCGCGCAGCGGCGCTCGCGGCCGCGGCCGCCGGTCCCGCCTCGATCGGCGCCACCGGTGCCGCAGGCCCGGATGCCGCCCGGCTGGACCTCCACGGGGCCGTTCGCGGCGCGGGCGGCTGGACCCTTGCGCCGGATGTCGCAGACGCGCTGGCGGCCACGGCGCGGGACCTGGTCGCGGCGCACCACGCGGCGGAGCCGGGCTCCCCCGGGTTGCCCGCGCCGGCGTTGCGGCGGGACCTGGCGCTCGCCGCCCGGCGGCGGGCAACGCTCGATCGCGCCGCGGCGGACGAGGTCGCGCGCCACGTCGAGGACGCAGCCGTGGCCGGTGGGGTCCTGGCCCGCGACGGGGACCGGCTTCGCGACCCCGCGCGGGTCGCCGGCCTGCCGCCCGCCACCATGGCGGCGATGGACCGCCTCGAGGCGGCCCTGGACGTGCCCGCCCCACCAGCGCTCGCAGAGACGGCGCGTGCCGTGGGCTGTCCGCCGGAAGGGGTGCGCGCCCTCGTGACGGCCGGCCGGATCGTCCGCCTGGAGGACGACCTGGCATGGGCCGCGACGACCTACCGGGACCTGGCGAAACGCGCCCTGTCGATGGCCGCCGCCGGGCCCCTCTCGCCGGCGGCGTTCCGCGACGCGACCGGCACCAGCCGCCGCTATGTGGTGGTCGTGCTGGAGGACCTCGATCGGCGTGGCCTGCTCCGCCGCACCGACGCGGGGCACGTCCTGGGGCCGAAGGCGATCGCGCGGGCGCGCGATCGGGCCGCCGGCGCGGACGGTGAGACGTGAGCAGCGAGCCCGCGAGCGGCACGGCGATCACGGCGATCGTCCTCGCGGGTGGGGAGTCGAGCCGCTTCGGCGGGGACAAGCTCGCCGCCGACCTGGGCGGCCGCCCGGTGCTCCACCATGCGCTGTGGGCGGTTGCCGCGGTGGTGGACGACATCGTCCTGGTGCTCGCACCCGGTGCCCCCGCGCCTCCTGTTCCGGCGCCTTTGGCCGACCGCGTCTCCGTGACGCGTGACCGGGAGGCGCTCGGCGGGCCGCTGGCGGGCGTCGCGGCAGGGCTGGATGTCGTCCTCGCCCGGGATCACCCGCCGCGCGTCGTGATCATCGCCGGCGGGGACATGCCGGGCATGGTGCCGGGCGTGCTGCGGCTCCTTGCCGATCGCCTGACCGCCGACGAGGACCTGACCGCGATCACCCTCGACGCATCACCGCCCACACCGCTGCCCATGGCGCTGCGGCCCGGTGCCGTCACGGACGCACTGGAAGCCTGCCTCGCGGGCGGTCGCCGGAGCCTCCGCTCGCTGCTGGAGGCTGCCGGAGCCGCGACCCTCCCGGCCGCCGAATGGCTCGCCCTCGACCCGATGGGCGCCACGCTGCGCGACATCGACACGCGCGGGGATCTCGGCTCCGGTTGACGGCGACTCCCATGGCGCTATGATGGTGCCATGAGAGCGATCAGCGCCCTGGACGTCCGGGCCCGGTTCGGCCAGGTGCTGGACGAGGCCGCCGCCGGCGAGCGGTTCATCGTGGAGCGAGCGGGCCAGCCGGTCGCCGCGATCGTCCCGCTCGCGGACCTCGAGCACCTGGACCCGGACCGGGTCCGGGAGCGGCGGCTGGCCGCGCTGGACCAGCTCGTGCGCCGTCGAGCCCTGGACCGGCTCCCCCCGGCCAGCACGGAGCAGATCGTGACCTGGATCCGGGAGGACCGGGACCATGGGCACCGGACGTGACGTTCACGATCGCGCCCACGCCGGTCGTGGTCGATGCCTCCATCGCCGTGGAGCTTGCGATCGGGTCCCGTCCGGACGTGCCGGCTGCGTGGCGTGCGTGGCTTGCGCAGGGACGCGTGCTCCTCGTTCCGGCGGTCCACTGGACGGAGGTGGGCCATGTGCTCCTGCGCCTGGCCGGTCGTGACCCGCTCGATGCCGCCGAACGGCTCTCCATGCTCGAAGGCGCCGGGCCGGAGTCGGCAGACCGTGGCCCTGCCGGCGTCCGGATGGCCATGATGCTGGCGGCGCGTCACCGCCTGTCCGTGTACGACGCCACGTACCTCTGGCTTGCGATCGATGTCGATGGCGAGCTGGCGACCTTCGATGCCGCCCTTGCGAAAGCGGCTCGCGCGGAGGGTGTCCCGCTCGCGCTCGAGCCCTGATCGCCGGCTCGAGCAGACGTCAGCCCTCGAGGCCGGTCCCCTCGTACACCGGCACGCCCTCGACGAACGTCGCCACGACTCGCGCCTCGCCGATCTCACCGGCGCCCCGGTCGAACAGGTCGCGGTCGAGGATCGCGAGGTCCGCCAGCATCCCGGTCGCGATCGTGCCCGTCTCGTCGAGGTGGTTGGCATACGCCGATCCCGCCGTGAACGCCGTGAGCGCGTCCACGAGGTCCAGCCGCTCCTCGGGCAGGAACGGCGGCTTGACGCCCCGGGACCCGTCCAGGACCCGGTTGACCGCGACCTCGATCTCGATCAGCGGGTCCGGCGTGGACACGCTCCAGTCCGAGCCCATGACCAGCGTGGCGCCGTGCCGGCGGAGCGAGCGCCACGGGTACTGCCGGGCGGACACCTCGGGGCCCAGGATCGGGAGCGTGAGCTCGTCCATCTGGTCCTCGTGGACCGCCCAGTACGGCTGCGCGTTGGCCAGCGCGCCCAGCGTCCGGAAGCGCGGCAGGTCGTCGGGGTGGATGACCTGGAGGTGGGCGAGGTGGGGGCGCGTGTCCGACCAGCCGTTCACCGCCCGAGCCGCCTCCACCGCGTCGAGCGCCTCCCGGACGGCGCGGTCGCCCAGGGCGTGGAAGTGCGGCTGGAAGCCCAGGGCGTCGAGCCGGACGACGGCCGCCTTGAGCGTCTCGGGATCGATGAAGCTGAGGCCGGCGTTGTCGGTGGCGTGCCCGTGCAGGTCGAGGTAGGGCTGGAGCATCGCCGCGGTCTGGTTCTCGATGATCCCGTCCACCATCAGCTTGACGCTGGTGGCGGCGTAGCGGCCCAGCCGGCCCGTCTGGCGGCGCGCGACCAGGTCGTCGATCTGGTCCAGGCCCCGGGACCGCTCCCACCACAGGGCGCCCACGACCCGCGCCGTCAGCTCCCCGGACGCGGCCAGCGCGAGATACGCCGCCTGGTCCTTGTCCTCGACGATGGCGTCCTGCCAGGCCGTGATCCCGAGCGAGTGGAGGTAGCGCTGGCTCTCTCGCAGGGCGTCGCGCATCTCCACCTCGCCGGCCTCCGGCACGAGGCGGCCGACGAGGTCCTGGGCGCCCTCGTGGAGCGTGCCGCTGGGCGTCCCGTCCGGGTCTCGCGCGATCCGGCCGTCGGCGGGGTCCGGCGTGTCCCGCGTGACGCCGGCGAGCTCCAGGGCTCGCGAGTTCACCCAGGCGTCGTGGCCGTCGCGGCTGGGCAGGAAGGCCGGGCGATCCGGTGCCACCCGATCCAGGTCCTCCCGGCGGGGCATCCCGCCCGGGAAGTCCGCCATGGACCACCCGCCGCCCAGGATCCACGTCGCCTCGGGGCGGGTCCGGACGTACGTCGCCACGATCTCCAGGTACCGGTCCAGGCCGCGGGCGTCGTGCAGCTCGCACCGGACGCGGGCGAGACCGGCGTGGGTCGGGTGGACGTGGGCGTCCTGGAAGCCGGGAGTGACGGTGCGACCCCGGAGCTCGATCATCCGCGTGCGCGGTCCGGCGAGCCGGCGCACGTCCCGGTCGCCGCCGACGGCGACGATCCGGCCGTCCCGGACGGCCAGGGCCTGTGCCCAGGTCTTCGCGGGATCGGCCGTGAAGATGGATCCACCGGTCAGGAGGAGGTCGGCGTGAAGGTTCGTCATCCGGGGAGGATGGCACCGGCGCCCCCGGCACGGAAGACCGGACCGGCACCCGTTTGGCGGTCGATCCGTCGTGTGCCGCTTGGCGGTCCTGCCGTGCGGTGAGGCGCCGCTGCGACCGCCTGGCGGCTCGCCTGGCGCGGGCGCCCTGAGCGCACGATCCAGCCGCCGGGCGGCGCAGGTGGACGGTCAACGCGTGGCAGAACCGCCACCCGACTCCCGCTCGCCGACCGCCTTCCCGTGGCCGGCCGGCCCCGCCCGAAGGCCAACCCAGCTCGTGACGGCGCCGCCCACCAGCAGCGCAGCGCACGCGAGCGCCGCGAGGTGGAACGCCGCCGTCGAAGCCTCCCTCGCTGCTTCGGCGACGTCGGCCGGCGCCTCCGGCCGCGGTGGATTGAGGGGCTGGACGATCGCCCGGAGCTCGGGGTCGGCGGCCTCGAGGCCCGGGACGGCCCGGGCGAGCGTCGCGTAGAACGACCCGCTGACCACCACGAAGATGACGGCGGCCAGGATCGGCTGCCCGACCCGGCTGATCGAGTTGTTGACCGCGGACGCCACGCCCGCGTTGCCGACGGGCACCGACGACATGACGGTGGTCGTCAGGGGCGCGACGACGAGCGCCAGGCCGACCGCCCACAGCACCGAGAACGGCAGCACGTCAATGACCACGGAAGCCGGCGGCGCGAGCGTCGCGGCGCTCGAAGGTACGAGGCGCCACGCTTCAGACGTCGCCGGGATGCGCGCCAGCCAGGCGAGACCCGCCGCCATGAGCAGCGGTCCGGCGACGAGGAACCCCCGGGACCCGTGGCGGCCGGCCGCCGCCCCGATCCTGGTGGACAGCAGCGTGAGCACGATCGCCGTCGGCAGCGTGACGACCCCGGCGGCGGTGGCGCTGTACCCCAGCACGCCTTGGAGGAACAGGGCCAGGAACGCGGTCATCGTGTACAGGGCGCCGTAGACCAGCAGCGTGGACAGGTTGACCGTGGCGAACACCCGTCGCCGGAACAGCGCGAGGGGCACCAGCGGGTCCGGGCGACGGGCCATGAGGAACGGGAACGCGACGAGCGCCACGATCCCGGCTGCCAGTGCCGCCCACGCGAGCGGGTCCCCCCACCGTTGCTCCTGGCCGCGGATCATGCCGAACGCGATCCCGCCCACGGCGATCACGGCGACCGCCGCCCCCAGCCAGTCGAAGCGCCCGCTGGCCCCCGCCGCCCGGGTCTCGGGCATGTGACGAACGGTGGCCCACAGCGCGACCAGGGTGAGTGGGACGTTGATCAGGAACACGGCCCGCCAGCTCGCCTCGTCCACCAGCACGCCGCCGACGAGCGGTCCGACGAGCGTGCTGGCGGACGTCGCCGCCGCCCAGATGCCGAACGCCCGGGCCCGCGCAGGCCCATCGAACAGCGCGGTGATGATCGCCAGCGAGCCCGGCACCAGCAACGCACCCGCGGCGCCCTGGAGAACCCTCGCGACGACGAGCAGCTCGAGGGTGGGCGCGAGCCCGCAGAGCACGGACGTTGCGCCAAAGCCGACGAGACCGATGGCGAACACCCTCCGCCGGCCGTGGTAGTCGGCCAGGGCACCGCCGAGGATGAGCAGCGCGGCCAGCGTGGCGAGAAACCCACTGACGGCGTAGGTCTGGCCCTCGAGGGTGGATACGAGCGAGGGCGGCAGGTCCTCGCCGATCCGGCGGAGTGCCAGCGCCATGACGGTGCCGTCGAGGAACACCATGGACGATCCGAGGATCGCCGCCAGCATGGTCCAGCGCTGGGTCGAGGTCACGGGGCCTCCGGTTGGATGGGCCGAGCGAGCGTACGGACGAGCGTGCCGGCGAGTGTGTCAGCGGGGCCGCGCGGCGTCCAGCCCGCTCGGCGCCGGGTTTCGGGCGGCTGCTCTATGCTGCCGCCGATGCCCGGACCCGTGGCGCTCGTCGGCGCCGGTGAGTTCCTCGCCCCCATGGCCGAGCTTGACCGCGGCCTGCTGGAGGCGACCGGGCGCGACCGACCCCGCGTGGTGATCCTGCCCACCGCGTCCGCGCCGGACGGCGAGTCCACGTTCCGCACGTGGGCGGAGATGGGCGTCCAGCACTTCATGGGTCTTGGCGCCGAGGTGGAGCCCGTGCTCGTGCGCAACCCGGACGAGGGATGGGATTCGGCCGCGCTCCAGGCGATCGGCGAAGCGGACCTGATCTACCTGTCCGGCGGGCACCCCCGGCACCTGCTGCGCGTCCTGCGCGGTTCGCCGCTGGGGGACGGGATCCGGACGGCAAACGCGCGCGGGGCGGTCGTGGCCGGGTGTTCGGCGGGTGCGATGGCCATCGTCGGGCGGACCATGGACTTCCGTTCGATCCCCAAGGCCCGTCTTCCGCTGCCGTTCCCGATCCGATGGTCGCACGGTCTCGCCCTGGTGGAGGGCGTTGCGGTCCTGCCGCACTACGACGCATGGCCGGAGCCGTTGTCCGCGCTGGTCGCGCTCCAGGCGCCGCGGGGTGGCGTGCTGCTGGGCATCGACGAGGAGACGGCCGCCGTCGGGCGCAACGGCGCCTGGCAGGTCCACGGTCGCGGACGGGTCACCGTGTGGCGCGGCCGCCATCGCGACCGCTTCCGGCGCGGCGACGCCTTCCGGATCTAGCGGCGACGAACGTCGTGGCAGGTCGGCGAGCCGCCGCGTGCCAGAGGAACCGCCGGGGCGCCCCGGATCAGTCCGGGCGCACGGTCCGGAAGCAGTCCGAGCAGTAGACCGGCTTGTCCATGCGCGGCTTGAACGGCACCTGCGCCTGGTTCCCGCACGAGGAGCAGATCGCCACGAAGTACTCGCGCGGCCCGCGATCCTCGGTGCGCTCGTAGCCGCGCGGTCCGCCGTAGGATCGGACGTCGGCCGTGCCGCCGTCGCGGGTCGTGCGCCGGTAGGCGCGGCATGAGGCGCAACGCTTGGGGTCGGAGGTGAACCCTTTCCCGACGTAGTACTCCTGGTCGGCCGCGGAGTGGACGAACTCGACGCCGCAGTCGACGCAGGTGAGTGTTCGATCGACGTAGGTCACGATTGGTGCTCCTCCCGGGCGCGCGCTCGGACGGTCTCGTGGTGCGCGACCGATCGCGGCCGTCGCCCGGGGATGGCGACCACGGCGGGGAGTCAGCCGGGGCCGCGCGACCCAGGTGCCTGTCGGAGTCCCTGATCGGGGCGCACCGGTGTGTACGTTGGCACCAGCCTACACCGGGCCGCGGAAACGGGCCGTCGGGGCGTCCTGCCGTCGTCCCGCCGAATGGAATCCGTGCCCCCCGCGGCCGCGGCCGTGACAGGCGACCTGTCACAATGGCCGCCGAGACTCGGCGTGTCGAGACGGGAGCGATGGGGGCGCCCGCCTCGCAACCGGGTCCCGGGGGCGACCGGCAGGCCCTGAGCCACGTCACGGACCGTGCCAGGTCCTGCGACGGGGGGACGGGGAGCGGCCGCTCGCGGGACCCGGTCGGATGCCGGTCCCGGTCTGATCGATCAGGGAGGCACACGCACCGGATGCTCCGATTGCTCCATACCGCGGACGTTCACCTCGGCGCCCGACATGCGGATCTCGGGGAGGTGGCATCGGCCCAGCGGGAGCGGCAGTTCGCCGCGTTCCGTGCCAGCGTGGATCTCGCGATCGCGGAGAAGGTCGACCTGTTCCTCGTCGCCGGGGACCTGTTCGATTCCAACGTCCAGCCCCGCAGATCCGTGGAGCGCGTCGCGGCGGAGCTGGCGCGCCTCGCCCAGGCCCGGATCCGCTCGGTCCTCATCCCGGGCACGCACGACGTCTACGACCGCTCCTCGGTCTACCGCGCCTATGACCTGTCCGCGCTCGCCGGCGTGCGCCCGGCGGAGGACATGGTCGTGGTGCTCACGCCTGCCCGGCCGTGGGTCCACATTCCCGCGCTGGACGCGGTCGTCCACGGACCCGTGTTCGCGACCAAGCGAGCCCCCCACAGCCCGCTGCGGGATCTCGCGGCCGTGGAGACGCCGCAAGCGACCTGGAAGCTGGGCCTGCTCCATGCCTCGATCGCGATTCCCGGCCGCACGGAGCACGACGAGGTCGTCGTGACCGTGGACGAGATCGCCGCCAGCGGCCTGGACTACCTGGCGCTCGGGCACTGGCATTCCGCGCAGGTCGCGAAGGCGAAGGCCGTGACCTATGCCTATGCCGGGGCGCCGGAGCCGGTCGCGGTGGACCAGGACCGCGGCGGCAAGGTGCTGCTGGTCACCCTCGAGGAGGTGGACGGCCGCCGCAACGTGTCGATCGACGAGCGGGTCGTCGGGCGGACGTCGTTCCACCACCTGGACCTTGACGCGGCGACCGTCGGTTCGCAGCCCGTGCTGATCGAGAAGCTCCGCGCGATGGCGGACCCGGATCTGGTCCTCGACGTGCGCCTGATCGGTGTCCGGCCGGACGAGCTGGACGCGTCGCCGATCGAGATCGAGGATGCGCTGAGGGGCGCGTTCCTCCGCGTCCGCGTCCGGGATGCCAGCCTGCCGGCCCTGACAGAGGGCACCCTGCCACCCGCCGAGACCATCTCGGGTGCCTTCATCCGCAACGTCGAGGGCCGGATCGCGGACCTCGAAGCGTCCGGTGACGACCCGGCGCAACGGGAGGCCGAAGAGCTGCGCGACGTCCTCCGTCTCGGCCGCCTGCTCCTCGCGGGGCAGGAGGTGACGCTGTGAGGATCACGCGCCTCGCCATCCGGGACCTGCGGCGCTACCGGGACGCGGAGCTGGAGCTCGCTCCCGGCCTGACGGTCGTCCGCGGTGCCAACGAATCCGGCAAGTCCACCCTCCAGCGCGCGGTGGAGCTCGCCCTCACGCGCAAGGTCACATCCGCCGCCGCGGAGCTCGACGCCCTGGTGCCGTGGGGTGCGGACCCGGACGCGCGACCCGAGATCGACCTCTCGTTCACCTACGAGGACGAGGACGGGGGGACCCACGCGGGCCGGCTGGAGAAGGCCTTTCGCGGCACCAGGGGCAGCGTCCGCCTGGAGCTGGACGGAGAGGTGATCACGGATCCGGCGGGCGCGGACGCGCGGCTGGCGGAGCTGTCCGGCGTCCCGACGGAGGCCTTCTTCCGGTCCACGGCATCGGTCCGTCACCACGAGCTGGCCGGGCTGCAGCGCGACGAGGCCGCCCTGCGGGACCGCCTCCAGGCCTCGATCAGCGGAGCGACGCGCGGCACCGGACGGGCGAAGAAGAAGCTCGACGCGGCGCTCCATGAGCTGCAGGCACGGGGTGCCAAGAACCCGGGCCGGCTCAAGACCGGAGAGGATGCGATCGCAGAGGTGACCGTCCGTCTCCAGGCGGGCGAGGACGCGCTGGCAAGGCTGGCGCAGGATCGGGACACGCTGTCCGCCGCGCGGGAGCGGCGGGCCGAGGCGGAGATGGCGCTCACGGAGCGCCGCTCGATGTTGGAGAAGGCGCGCCAGGCGGAGCGCCTCAACGCGGAGCGGGACCAGGCGCGGGAGCGGTTCGAGCGCTACCGGACCGCGGTCGTGGTCCGCGACGAGATCGCGGAGCTGGAGGCGTCGCACCCGTCGCCGACGCCGCTCCCGGTCCTCCGCTCGAACGTGGAGCGGCTGCGCGGCGTGACGTCGCGGATCGCCGCCCTGCGGGCGCAGCTGGAGGGCGAGGTCCAGGTCAGCTTCGAGGTGCCGCCGGAGGTGAAGTGGCGGCCCCTGTCGCGGCTGTCGATCGGGCTCGTGCTGGTGGGCATCGTGATCGCCGGCGTCGCCTTCGGCCTCGACACGCTCGGGATCCTGGAGCTGGGCACCGCAGTGATCATCGTGGGGGCGTTCGTGGCCGCGGTCGGCCTCGCGCTCGCGATCGTCGGCGTCTTCCTGCGGCGCTCGGACCGGGTGGACCGGCACCTCCGGGACGCGGAGGTGGACCGGCGATTGCGCGGGCGATCGGACCTGGAGCTGGAGCTGCGCACCAGCGAGGCGGAGGAGGCGGACCTGCTGGGACGCCTGGGTCTCGAGGACCTCGACTCGGCGGAGGACCTGCTCCGCCGCGAGGATGAGCACACCGGCGAGATCGACGTCCGCCGGGCGCGCCTGAGCGGCCTGATCGGCGACGAGCCGCAGGATGTCCTGCCCGCCCGCCGGGACAGCGCGGCCCTGGAGATCGAGCAGAAGACCGCGGCCCTCGAGGCGCTCGGGCCGATCGCCAAGGAGCCCCGTGCCCGGGAGCGCCTGGAGGTCGAGGTCGCCGACGCGGAGGGGATCGTCAGCCGTTCCCGCGACGAGGAGGCCGGCGCCCGGGCCCGCGTGGAGCAGAACCCCGTGGACGCGGAGGAGGTGGCCGCCCTCGCCGAGCGACTCGCCTCGTGGCAGGAGGAGCTGGCCGCGCTGCGCCGGCGGGAGCGGGTCTACGCCGCGACCCTGCGAGAGATCAACGCCGCCGAGCAGGCGACGATGCAGCGGGCGACCCGCTACCTGGAGCGCCACATGGGCCCCGCCGTCACGCGCGTGACCGGTGGCCGGTACCGGCGCGTGCGCGTGGACGATGCCGACCTCGCGATCGAGGTGTTCTCGCCCGAGCGCGGCGACTGGTGCCCGGTCTCGGACCTGTCCCAGGGGACGCTGGACGTCGTGTACCTGGCGGCCCGCCTGGGGCTTGTCCGGCTCGTCACCGGCGACCGGCGCCCGCCGCTGGTCATGGACGACCCGTTCGTCACCCTCGATGCGGAGCGCGGCCCGCGGGCGCTCGAGCTCCTGCGTGAGGTCGCGGCGGACTTCCAGGTGATCTACCTCACGACCTCCGACCGGTACGACGCGATCGCGGACAGGGTGCTCGTCCTGGAGCCGCCCTCCGCCGTGGATGAGCCCGGCGAACCGGAGGACGGCGTCCCTGCCTGAGCTCGCCGGCCTGGGCTCCCCCGTCATCCTCCTCGGGCTGGCCTCCGCCCTGGCCTGGGGCGCCGGCGATTTCGGCGGCGGGATGCTGAGCCGCCGCGCTCCGCTGTTCGGGGTGGTGGGTGGGACGCAGCTCGTCGGCATCGTGGCGGCCCTCGCGCTGGCCGTCGTGCGCGGGGAGCCGCTTCCGCAGGGTGCGGACATCCTGTGGTCGACGGTCATCGGGATCTGCGGGGTGGTCGGCATCTCGTCGCTCTACCGGGGCCTGGCCGTGGGACGGATGGGCGTCGTGGCACCGGTCACGGGCGTCGTGGGCGCCGTCATCCCGGTGGTCGTCGGCTTTGCGCTGGAGGGCGTGCCGGGGATGGCCGCCGTGGCCGGGATCGCCGTCGCCCTGGTGGCCGTGGTGCTCGTGACGCGGGCGCCGGGCCACGCCGACGGGCGTCCGTCCGGCCTCCGGTGGGCGCTGATCGCGGGCATTGCGATCGGCGGGTTCAACATCGGCGTCGGGCAGCTCTCGGAGGCCGGAGCCTTCGGGCCGCTCGTGATCATCCGGTTGCTCCAGGTCGTGATCCTCGCGGTGCTCATCGTCGCCTGGCGGCAGCCGTGGCGGCCGGGCCGAGACGCGCTGCGGTGGATCGTGCTGATCGGCGTGCTGGACATGTTCGGCAATGCGGCGTTCATCCTGGCGACCCAATCCGGCCAGCTCGCCATCGCGGCCGTGCTCTCCTCGCTGTACCCGGTGACGACGGTGATCCTCGCGATCGTCGTGCTCCGGGAGCGCATGACGCGCAGCCACGTGGCCGGCATCGCGCTGACGGCGGTCGGCATCGCGCTGATCGCGTACGGCACCGCGGGGTAGCGCACCGGCCGATGACCAGCCGGCGTCAGGTGCGAGCCTTGCCTGGTGCCGGTGTGTCGAGCCGGATGAGGCGAGCGACGCGGACGATCCTGACCGCATCCACTGTTGACGGTTCGGTCAGCCGGACCACGGCCGCGAAGCCCTCCGCCTCGGACTGGTGGTGCGTGGCGGTGCCTTCGGCGGGGATTCCCGCCAGGTCCGCCAGCTGCCGGCGCACGACGTCCTCCGGAACGACGCGGCCGGCTCGGGCGCGGTTGCGGGCGAGGACGAGACTCGGCTTCAGGTCGAGGACGATCGCGACGGCGGGCACCCCGGCCTGCGCCGCCCGCCCGACCAGGGCCCGGCGCGCCGACGCCGTCACGTTGGTCGCATCCACCACCGTGAGACGTCCTGCGCCGAGGCGCCGCGCCACCGCCCGGTGCAGGGCCGCGAACGCGGGGCCGGTCGCCCGCTGGTCGCCGGCGTCGCCGGAGATGGCCTCCCGGTATGCGTCCGAGGACAGGACCTCGTCCGGGGCGAAGTGACGGGCCGCGAACGTGGTCTTGCCCGCGCCGGCGGCACCGACCAGCACGACGAGCGCCGGCTCCGGGATCTCGATGACGACGGGCTCGGTCATGGCGCGGATGATGCCCGACAGGATCGCCGCGAGGGCGCGAAGATGGCGGCATGCCACGCCGCGCGATCCTGTGGTTCCGCCGGGACCTCCGCCTCCACGACCATCCCGCCCTGACCGCGGCCGTCGCCGAGGCGGACGAGGTCGTGCCGCTGTTCGTGCTGGACGACCGCCTGCTCATGGGACGCTGGGCGTCAGCCAACCGGGCGTGGTTCATGCGCGAGAGTCTCGTCGTGCTTGCGGCCGGGCTGGCCGAACGTGGAGCCTCGCTCCGGGTCGTGCGCGGGCAACCCGAGGACGTCGTCCCGGAGCTCGCCCGGGAGATCGGGGCCACGGACGTGTATCTCACCCGGGAGGCGGCGCCGTACGGCCGGGCGCGTGACCGGGCGGTGACGGCCGCGGCCGGCGCTCGCGGGATCGCGGTCCATGCGAAGCACGGGCAGTACGTGCATGAGCCTGCCGAGCTGGCGACACGGGACGGCCGCCCGTTCGCCGTCTACGGCGCGTTCCGTCGTGCGTGGGACGCGACGCCCCGCCGCGCAGTGCTGCCGGCCCCGACCCGGATTCCGAGCCGGAACGCGAATGGTCGTAGCCGGCCGGACGTGATCCCCGACCTCGGGCCTCCGACGGCGGACCGGACGCTGATCCCGGCGCCCGGCGAGGCGGCCGCGCGAGGCCGGCTCGCCCGATGGGCGGGGAGAGCGGACGCGGGCGTGTCCGCTCCCGTCGACGACTACGCGGGGGCACGCAACGGCCTGGCGCTCGATGGAACATCGCGCCTCAGCCAGGACCTCCGGTTCGGCCTGCTGTCCCCGGTCGAGGTGGCGGACCGCGTCGATGGTCCCGGAGACGGCCGCCGGGTCTTCCTCGCCGAGCTCGCCTGGCGCGAGTTCTACGCCCACGTGCTGTGGCATCACCCCGGGGTCCTGCGGGAGCCGCTGCAGGCCGGTCTTGCCGGGCTGCCGTACCGGGACGACCCCGAGGGCCTCCGGGCGTGGACGGACGGGCGGACGGGATACCCGGTGGTGGACGCCGCGATGCGCCAGCTGCGGGCCAGCGGGTTCGTGCACAACCGGGCGCGGATGGTCGCCGCCTCGTTCCTGGCCAAGCACCTGCTCCTGGACTACCGGCTGGGCGAGGCCGCGTTCATGCGCCACCTGACCGACGGTGATCCCGCCTCGAACAACGGCGGCTGGCAGTGGACCTCCTCCACCGGCACGGACCCGCAGCCCTGGTTCCGGGTGTTCAACCCGGTCCTCCAGGGCCGGCGCTTCGACCCGGGCGGGGAGTACGTGCGTCGATGGGTGCCGGAGCTCAGGCAGGTTCCCGCGAACCGGATCCACGCCCCGTGGGAGATGACGATCGAGGAGCAGGCCGCGGCCGGCTGCCACATCGGTGAGGACTATCCCACCCCGATCGTGGACCACGCCGCGGCACGGGCGCGGGCGCTGGAGGCCCACCGCCTCACGCGCGAGGCCGCCAGATCGGGCTGAACCGGTGGCACGGGCGCACTGGTCGGCCGCAGCCGGCCTCGAGGGGCCCCCGCCGGCCTCTGACGGGCGATGGCCGGGCTACGGCGCCGGCGCGTCCGCGGGCTACGGCGCCGGCGTGGGCTCGGACGGCGTCGGCGTGGGCTCGGGAGGCGTCGGCGTCGGCTCGGGCGTCGGCTTCGGGGTCGCCGTGGCCGCCGGCTTGGGGGTCGGCTTGGGGGTCGGCTTGGGGGTCGGCCTGGGCGTGGCCTTGATCCCGCAGTTCGTCGAGGTCGGGGCCCGCTTCGTGGCGCCGCTGCCCGCGGACGGCATCGTGTCGAACCCCTCCGGGCGCACGCCCGTGGGCGTGAACAGGCTCGCCGCCATCGCCCGGATCCGCTTGATGTTGGGGATCTGGATCGAGCCGCGCTCGTCGTACCCGCCGCGCAGCAGCGGGCGCTTGATCACGATCCGGAACACGTCCTTGCGCGGGATCCCGGCCGCCACATCGATGTAGTCCGCGATCAGGCTGGGCTTCACGTTGGTGCTGATCGTCCCGCCCAGGGACTTGAGGAACCGCGACGGGTTGTCCAGGAACGCCCCTTTGACGATGCGGTCGCGCAGCGCGGCGATCAGCTCCTGCTGGCGGGCGGCGCGCGTGAAGTCGCTCTCGCCGGCGGCCTTGCGGATGCGCGCGTACGCCAGCGCCTGCTTGCCGTTCATCCGGTAGCGGCCGGGCGACAGCCCGAAGCCGTCGATCCCGTACTCGTCGTAACGCGGGTCGCAGAAGCCGTCGGTGACGTTGACCGTCACGCCGCCGACCGAATCGACGACGTTCACGAACCCGCCGAGGTTGACCTGCGCCCAGTGGTCGATCTTGATTCCCAGCAGCGTGCCGAGGGCCGCGGCCAGCACGGACTGGCCGTCCTTCGCGCCGGGGAACTTCTTGGGGTTCCAGCGGACGTAGGACACGAGGCTGTTGATCTTGCCCCGGTAGCTCCGCCCGTCGGGGAGCGGCACGTCCACGAGGTCCCGGGGGACCGACGCCATCGAGACCGTCTTGCCGACCGGGTCCAGGGAGGCGACGATCATCGTGTCGGTGAGCGCGGTGCCGCGCCCGACCCCGGAGTCCATCCCGATCAGCAGGACGTTCACCCGCGGCACCTCGGGCGTGGGCGACGGCGAAGGGGTGGCGGACGGCAGCGCGGTCGGCGAGGCGGTCGCGAAGTCCGGGTCGTCCGATTCGACCGGCGGTGCGCTGGCATCCGGCACCCAGGCGCCGCCTTCGGCCACCGGCGCGAACACCTCCGCGGCGGCAGACCTTGCGTCCAGCGTGACGCCGGCCAGGGCGAGCTGCGGCCCCAGCACGATCACCACGGCCAGCGCGCCGGCAAGCAGCGTGGGCCCCGTCGCCCGGATCGGCGTCACGATGCGGACGGCGGCCAGGGCGAACAGGCGCCAGCCAAGCACGAGGACCTCGAGGACCAGCAGCGCCGTGAGGACCGCGGGGTCGAACATCCGGGTCGCGAGCGAGATGCTGTTGGTGGCGAGCGCGACCAGCGCGGCCGCGCCGAGCAGCAGCAGGATCGGCGCCGCGAGCGCCAGGGCCCAGCGACGCCGCCCCGCGACGAGGTGGCCGAGGCCCGGGAAGATGGCGTTGAGGACGAGCAGGCGCGGCGCAGCGTCGCGGCCGGCGCCACCTGTGCCCTCGGTGCCGATCGAGGTGTTGGTCTCGGACATCGCGGCGGAGTGTACCGTCGCGACGTGAATCAGCCAGCGACCCGCCAGCAGCAGGATTGGCGCGTCGTCGTCGCCGCGTTCTGGATCACCCAGCTCGTGGAGGCGGCTGGGCGTGAGCCAGGTGTTCGCGCTGCTGCCGGCCTACCTGCGCCAGCTGGGCGTGCCCGAGGACGAGCGGCTTGCGTTCATCGGGCTGTTCAGCTCGCTCGTGTTCGTGCTGGGGCTGCCGCTGGTGCCGCTGTGGGGCGTGTGGGCCGACAAGTACAGCCGCAAGGCGGTGATCGTGCGCAGCGCCCTGGTCGAGACGGTCGTGTTCGGGCTCGCCGCGATGGCGCAGGAGCCGTGGCAGGTGGCGCTGGCGGTGCTGCTGATCGGGTTCCAGCTGGGCAACACCGGGCGTGATGCTGGCCGGGATCCGGGACGTGACGCCGCGTCCCCGCCTGGGAACCACGATCGCCCTGTTCGGGGCGGCCGGCCCGATCGGCTTCGCGGTCGGCCCGGCGCTGGCCGGCCTCCTGATCGACGGCGCCGGGCTGGGCGATCGCCCGGCGTGTTCGCGCTCTCGGCGGGCCTGTCGCTGGGGACCGCGCTCCTGGTCGGCCTGGGCACACGCGAGGTGCGCCCGGAGGTGATCCCGGAGGGACCGGTGCTGCGGCTCGCGTTCGGGGCCGTGCGGGCCGTCGCGGGCGACCCGATCGTGCGGCGCCTGTTCGTCGTGTACGGCGTGGTGTTCCTGGCCAACCAGATGTCCCGGCCGTACACCCCGGTGCTGGTGGAGGGGATCACGGGAACCGGTGTCGGGCTGGCGACGGGGATCGCGCTGGTGATGGGCGTCGCCTCGCTGGTCGGCGCGGTCGTGTCGCCGGCGGCCGGCGTCGCGGGCGACCGGCTCGGGTTCCGGCCCGTGCTGGTGGCGGCGCTGGTCGGTGGCGGATGCGCCAGCCTGCTGATGCCCCTGATGCCCGCGCTCGGCGGCCTCGCCGCCGTCGCCGTGTTGCTGGGGGCCGCCGTGGCGGCCGTGGGCGCGATGGTGTTCTCACTGCTCGCGACCGAGGTGGCGCCCGAACGCCGGTCCGCGACGCTCAACCTGGTCTACCTGCCGCTGTACGTGGCGGGGATCATCGGCCCCGCGATGGGTGCCGCCGTTGCCTCGGCGACCGGGGCCGGGGGACCGTTCGTGGTGGGCGCCCTCGTGTTCTTCGCCGGTGCCGCGATGGTGGCGCTGCGGCATCCTCCCCGCACCGCGGGCACGGTGCTCCGCGAGGCGGTGCCGCTCTCGTAGGGCCCGCGCGCAGGGCCGCTGGTCGCGGCCGGACCGCGTGCGCTAGGATCGCGCCATGCGGACCGGAGTGCCTCCAAGTGCCGAACCTGCTGTTGCGCCCGCGCCTGCGCGCCGCGCGGCCGGGTGCTGCGCTGCCCGGAGCGCTCGCCGCTGAGGCTTCCGAGCCCGACGTCATCGAGGCCGCCGGCGTCCGCTGGCTGAACCTGGAGCGGCCGCTCGAGGCGGATCGGGACTGGCTCGAGCGGGAGTTCGGCTTCCACCCGCTCGCCATCGAGGACGTCGCTTCGCGCAACCAGCGCCCCAAGCTGGACGCGTACGACGACTACCTGTTCATCGTTCTCCACTTCCCCGTGTTCGACAAGTCGCAGGACCGCCTGCTCACGGCCGAGGTGGACCTGTTCGTGGGCCCGGATTTCCTGATCACGCTGCCGGACCAGAACCTGCCCCCGCTGTCGGCGATGTTCGAGCGCCATCGCGAGCGGGACGAGGTCCGTGAGTCGGTGTTCAGCAAGGGCACCGGGTACCTGCTGTACAAGATCGTGGACACCTGCGTGGACGCCTCGTTCCCGATGCTGCGCAAGATGGGCGCCAAGCTGGACCAGCTGGAGGACGACATCTTCGAGGGGCGGTCGGCCAAGATCGTCCAGGACATCTCGAACGCCAAGCAGGAGATCATCAACTTCCGGCGCGTGGTGCGACCGATGCGAGCCGTGCTCCGGGACCTGGAGCGGACCAAGCAGCGCTACATCGCGGACGACCTCGACATCTACTTCGACGACATCACGGACGCCGCCGAGCGCATCTGGGACGTGCTGGAGAACTACAAGGAGGTCGCGGAGGCGCTGGAGGACTCCAACGAGTCGGTGCTCTCGCATCGCCTGAACGCCTCGATCCGCGTCCTGACGGCGTTCAGCGTGGCGCTGCTCCCGCTCACGCTGATCGCCTCGATCGGCGGCATGAACGTGGACCTGCCCGGTGACGAGAGCCTGACCGAGTTCTGGGCGATCATCATCGTGATGGGCGTGATCCTGGCCGCGATCCTGCTCTACTTCCGCCGGCGCGGGTTCCTGTAGCACCGCGGGGCGCCCACCCCGTGAAGGCCACGCGTATCCTCCTACGGGACGTCAATCGGTCGCTGGCACGGCGCTGGCACGGCGCTGCGCCGCGGGTGACCGCGCCCCAGTCCTTGAAGGAGCCACGCATGGCCTACAACCTGCGGAACCGCCACTTCCTCAAGCTGCTCGACTTCACGCCCGGCGAGATCCGGTTCCTGCTCCAGCTGGCGGCGGACCTCAAGGCGGCCAAGTACGCGGGTTACGAGCAGCAGCGGCTGCGCGGCAAGAACATCGCGATCATCTTCGAGAAGGCGTCGACCCGGACCCGCGTCGCCTTCGAGGTGGCCGCCTACGACCAGGGCGCGCACGTCACCTACCTGGGTCCCAGCGGGACGCAGATCGGCCACAAGGAGTCGATGCGGGACACCGCGCGCGTGCTGGGGCGCATCTTCGACGGCATCGAGTACCGCGGGTATGGCCAGGAGATCGTGGAGGAGCTGGCGGCATACGCCGGCGTCCCGGTCTGGAACGGGCTGACGGACGAGTACCACCCGACCCAGATCCTGGCCGACGTCATGACCATGACCGAGTTCAGCAACAAGCACCTCGACGAGATCTCGTTCTGCTACCTGGGGGACGCCCGGTTCAACATGGCCAACTCGCTGCTCGTCGGCGGGGCGAAGCTGGGGATGGACGTCCGGCTGTGCGCCCCACGGGCGCTGTGGCCCAACGAGGACCTGATCTCCGACTGCCGCGCCATCGCCGCCGAGACCGGCGCCCGGATCCTGATCACGGAGGACCCGGCCGAGGGCGTGCGGGGCGTCGACTTCCTGTACACGGACGTGTGGGTCTCGATGGGCGAGGACCCCTCGGTCTGGGAGGAGCGGGTGAAGCTCCTCAAGCCCTACCAGGTCAACGGGGCGCTGGTGGAGCTCACCGGCAACCCGGCCGTGAAGTTCCTGCACTGCCTGCCCGCCTTCCACGACCGCCGGACGAAGGTCGGCGAGGAGATGTACCAGCGCTTCGGGCTGGACGGGATGGAGGTCACGGACGACGTGTTCGAGTCGCCGCGGTCCATCGTCTGGGACCAGGCCGAGAACCGGATGCACACGATCAAGGCGGTGATGGTCGCCACGCTCGGCGACTGAGAAGACCTCCCATGCGGGTCGTCGTCGCGCTCGGCGACAACGCCCTCTGAAGCGGGGCGAGCCGATGACCGCCGAGCGCCGGCGGGCGAACGTCCGGATCACGGCCGCCGCGCTGGCCAAGGTCGCCCACGCGCACGAGCTGGTCGTGTCCCACGGCAACGGGCCGCAGGTCTGGCTGCTCGCGCTCCAGGCCGAGGCGTACCCGGACGTCGAGGCGTACCCGCTGGCCACCATCCTGACCCAGGTCGAGGTCGACCCGGCCGATCCGGTGTTCAGGAACCCGACCAAGTTCGTCGGCCCGGTCTACGCCGAGGCGGAGGCGAAGGCGCTGGGCCGCCGCGAAGGGCTGGGTCGTCAAGCCCGACGGAGCCAAGTGGCGGCGCGTGGTCCCGTCTCCGCTCCCACGGCGCATCTTCGAGATCCGTCCGATGCGCTGGCTCCTGGAGCACGGCACGGTCATCATCTGCGCGGGCGGCGGTGGGATCCCGACGATGTTCGAGCCCGGCCGGGAGAACCGACTGGTTGGCGTCGAGGCGGTGATCGACAAGGACCGGGCGAGCAGCCTGGTGGCGCGAGACCTCGAGGCGGACGTGTTCGTGATGGCCACGGACGTGGACGGCGTGTACCTCGACTGGGGCACGCCGGACGAGCGGCGGCTCGACCGCGTGACATCGGCCGAGCTGCGAGCTCGCAGCTTTCCCGCCGGCTCGATGGGTCCCAAAGTGGAGGCGGCGGCCGAGTTCGCCACCGCCACCGGCAAGCGTGCCGCGATCGGGTCGCTCGCCGAGATCGAAGGCCTCGTCGCGGGAACTGCCGGTACCACCGTCGTGCGCTGATGGCGGCCATCTCGCCCCTGCCGTCGTGCTCGGCCCGGAGGGTCAGATCTTCCTCACACGACTGGTAGGACGCCAGCCTGGGTCAGGGTGCCGCCTGAGTGCTGGATGACCCTGATTCAGGCCATCGGGCGCCAGGATCGCGGGCTGGCAACCGCCCGAGTGCTGGATGACGCGAACGTGCCCGGGTGTAGCCCCGGGCTCGACGATCTCAGGCGCCGCGTCATGCCCCCGGCAGCGATCGCTCCGACTCGCCCACGTAGCGGACGTCCGGCCTGATCAGCCGGTTGGCGGCGCCCTGCTCGACCGCGTGGGCCGTCCAGCCGGCGTGCCTCGCCAGGGCGAACGTGGCGGGGAACAGGTCGGGCGTCAGCCCCACGCCCATGAGCACCGGCGCGGCAAAGAACTCCACGTTGGTCTTGAGCGGCCGCTCCGGGTGCTTCTCCGCGAGGACCCGCAGCGCCACGTCCTCCACGGCGAGCGCCAGCTCCAGCCAGTCCGGGCGGTGCTCCATGTTCTCCGCGACCTCGCGCAGCGCCGCGGCCCGCGGGTCGTACGCCCGGTACACGCGATGCCCGAAGCCCATCAGGCGCGTGCCGTTCGCCAGCGCCTCGCGGACCCAGGCCTCGGCATGCTCCGGGGTGCCCACCTCGTGGATCTGCTCCACGACCTCGGACGGGGCGCCGCCGTGGAGCGGGCCCTTCATCGCGCCGATCGCGCCCACCACGGCGGACGCGATGTCGGAGCGGGTGGACGTGATCACCCGGGCGGTGAACGTGGAGGCGTTGAAGCCGTGCTCGGCGCCGACGATGAAGTACGCGTCCAGGGCGCGGGCCGTCGCGTCGTCCGGGCGCTCGCCGTTCAACTGGTACAGGAAGCCCGCCACGAGATCGAGGTCGGGATCGGGCGCCACCGGCTCCAGGCCGCGGCGAAGCCGGGCGAACGCGGCCAGCGCGGACGGCGAGGTGGCCGTGAGCTCGCGGGCCTGCTCGGCCGTCGGTGGGAAGGACGGGTCCGTGGCGGCGCCCCAGGCCGAGACCGCCGTGCGCAGCGCGTCCATCGGCCGGGCGGTCTTCGGCAGCGCCCGAAGCGCGTCCATGACCGGCGCCGGCAGTGGCCGACATGGGAGCGTCGCGTCCGGACGCCAGTCGCCGGTCCACAGCAGCTCCGCGACGGCCGCGTACGAGCCGTTGTGCACGAGCTCGCCGATCGGGTAGCCACGGTAGAGCAGGCGGCCGGCCGCTCCGTCGATGAACGAGAGGGCGGTCTCGCCGGCAATGACGCCCTCGAGGCCGGGGGAGTAGGGACGGGTGTCGACGGCAGGCTCGGTCATGATCGGGAATGGTATCCGGTCAACGTCGGTTGCCGCCCTCGATCGCCCGGATCACGACCCGCACGAGCACGGACCCGAGCGTCGCGACGATCAGCAGGCTGACGAACCCCGCCGGTCCACCCAGCCCGAGCACGCCGTTGACCCACAGTCCGACGAGGCTGCCGGCGATTCCGACGACGGTGGTGGGCAGGCAGCCCTGGACGCTCCGGAGTCCGACGAACCAGCCGGACATCCAGCCGGCGAGCAGCCCCACGATGATCCACGGGACGAGGTCCACGAGGAGAGTCTGGCACCGGGCGCGCGGTCCCGCTCTACCCGCGCGGGAGCTCCGCGGCGGCGGCCTCGTCCAGGACCCACGTCGAGCTCGGCAGGAACGTGGCCCGCACGGGCAGCTCCCGGACGTCCTCGCCGGCCCAGGCGCGCGCGAGGACGGCGGCCTTGGACGCCCCGCTGGAGACGACCAGCACGCACCGCGCGGCGGCCAGGATCCGCGGGTGCATCGTGACGCGCTCCACGTGCGGCTCCACGTGCGATGGGGCGGGCACCGGGCACGCACAGCCGGGGGTCGTCCCACGCCGACGATCCCGGGAACACGGACAGCACGTGCCCGTCCGGGCCGACGCCCAGGATCACCAGGTCCAGCACGGGGAGACCGTCGCTGCCCGTCGGCACGGAGTCCCCCAGCTCGCGCGCGTACCGCTCCGCCGCCCAGGCGGGCCCCTCGCCGCGCGTGATCGCCTCGCCGGCCGGGATCGGATGGAGGGTCTCGGGCGGGAGCCCGAGCGAGGCGATCGGCACCACGTTGGACAGCGGGTGGTTCGCAGGCACGAACCGGTCGTCGCCCCACCAGGTGTGGACCCGCGACCAGTCCACGGCGTCCGACAGTGGCGGCTCGCCCAGCGCCCGGTAGATCCCCGGCGCCGCGGACCCGCCGGTCGTCGCCCAGTGCGCGACCCCCCGGGCCTTGACCGCCCTCGCCAGCTCCAGCGCGATCTCGCCGGCCGCAGCCCGGGTCGCGTCGTCCGCCGTGGGCAGGACCAGCAGCCTCGGCCGGACGGGCAGCCCGCTCACGGGTTCGTCCCGCCGGCCGGACCCGCGAGGGCTGCTGCCATCCGGATCGTGTCCACGGCCAGCGGGTCCCGTCCGCCCACCTCGATCGCCTCGCTCAGCAGGTCCGCGTCCGAGCGGCGGGCGGCCTTGAACGTCCGGACCAGCGTCTCCGTGCCGTCGATCCGGCCCCGGACGTGCACGTTCTCTGCCTCCGCAGTCACGTCCACGTCCAGCTCCGAGGCTCGTCGTCGCGCCCGGATCCCCACCCGGAGCGAGGAGCCCGGGGCCAGCCCCGAGGCAGCCGGCTGCAGCGCCACCGCGACCTCCGTGGACCCGGACCGGAGCTTCGCCCGGAGCGCTCCGCGTGCGGGCGCCAGCGGGGTTGCCACGCGCATCCCCAGCCGTGCGGCCAGCCACGCCGCGTGGTACAGCGGCTTGACCACGTTCGTGGAGCCGGGACGCCCATCTGCGTCTCGCGCGGCGTACGTCACCTGGATCTCCCGGACGCCCCACAGGAACGGCCGCAGCTCCGGCAGGTCGAACACCGTCGCGATCGCCTCGCGCCAGCGCGACTGGCGCACGAGGGCGAAGTCGGCCACGGACAGCCGGTCGAAGGTGTCGTACAGGGCGGCCAGCCGGCGCAGGCGACCCAGCCCGTCCCCGGGTCCCGACGCGCCATCGACCACCAGGCGGTCCGTCCCTGCCAGCAGGTCCCGCGCGGCGTCCCCTTCCAGGAGCGGCTCGCCCGGCCACCAGACCGTCACCGGCAGGTCGTGGATGATCAGCGGGGCGACGAGGGCGGACAGGTGGCGGCCGGTCTCGCCGCCTGCGGTGAGCAGGATCAGCTCGCTGCACGTCTCGGGGGCGTCCGGGCGCGGCAGCACGCAGTGGGCGCGGATGCTCGCGTTCAGCCACGAGGGCCCGTCCGGGTCCGCGCCCACGACGATCACGGTGCGGCTGGGATGCCGCCCGGTCAGGCGGCTGATGATCTCCGCGGCCCGCTCGCCGTCCTCCGGGCGCCGGGCGATCACCACCAGGTTCATCACGCTCGTGCGGGCCGCGACGTGTCGCCTCGGCGGCCCGCCGTCCTCCCCGGCCACCTCCAGGTTCGGCTGCGCCCAGATCCGGGCGAGCTCTCGCTCGATCTCCTCGATCCCGTGCGCGCTCGATTGCCAGCGGAGGACCGGCTCCCCGGGCGTCGGGACGGGCGCCGGGCCCGCCGTCAGATCCGCCGCCACCGCCGGTCCTCGCGGGCGAGCAGGTCGTCGGCCGAGGCCGGTCCCCAGGAGCCCGCCTCGTAGTCCGGGAAGGCGGGCGCCGGCATGTCCGCCCAGGCGGCGATGACCGGGTCCACGATCGCCCACGCCTGTTCCGCCTCGTCCGCCCGCGTGAACAGCGAGGCGTCGCCCAGGAGCGCGTCCAGGATCAGCGTCTCGTAGGCGTCCGGCGAATCGGCCTGGAACGCGGAGCCGTAGGTGAAGTCCATGGTCACGTTGCGGACGTCGATCCCGAGGCCCGGGACCTTGGCGCCGAACCGGAGCATGATCCCCTCGTCGGGCTGGATCCGCATCGCCAGCAGGTTGGGCTCCGGCTCCGAGGTGCTGTCGCGGAACAGCTGGTGGGGGACCTCCTTGAACTGGATCGCGATCTCCGTCGCGCGCTTGGGCAACCGCTTGCCCATCCGCAGGTAGAACGGGACGCCGGACCAGCGCCAGTTGTCGATCGTGAGCCGGGCCGCGACGAACGTCTCGGTCTCGGAAGCCGGGTCCACCTCCGGTTCCTCGCGGTAGCCGATGACCGGGAGGCCGGCCACCCAGCCCGGGCCGTACTGACCGCGGACGACGTCCCGCCGGACCTGCTCCGGGGTCAGCTCCGTGATCGCCCGGATGACCTTGACCTTCTCGTCCCTCAGCGGGTCCGCCTCGAATGTCGCGGGCGGCTCCATCGCCACCAGCGCCAGCAGCTGGAGCAGGTGGTTCTGGAGGAAGTCCCGGGAGGCGCCGGTCTCCTCGTAGAACGACCCGCGGGTCTCCACGCCGATGGACTCGGCCACCGTGATCTGCACGTGATCGATGTGCCGGCGGTTCCAGATGGGCTCGAAGATGCCGTTGCCGAACCGGAACACGAGCAGGTTGCGGACGGTCTCCTTGCCCAGGTAGTGGTCGATGCGGTAGACCTGCCGCTCCCGGAACACCTTGCCCACCTCGCGGTTGAGGCGGACCGCGGATTCCATGTCGCGCCCGAACGGCTTCTCGATCACGATCCGGCGCCAGCCGCCGCCGCCGTGCTCGTGGTCCAGGCCGACGCGCCCAAGCTGGCCGACGATCTCCGCGAAGGCGGACGGCTGGGTGGCGAGGTAGAACAGGCGATTGCCTCCGGTTCGGCGCGCCTCGTCCAGCTCGTCCAGCCGCGCCTCGAGCGCCTCGTATCCCGCCGGGTCTGCGAAGTCGCCGCGGTGATAGGTGATCCGTGACGCGAGCTCGTCCCACGCGTCGCGGTCCACCGGCTGGACGCGGGAGTAGCGGTCCAGCGACCCCTTCAGCTCCTCGCGGAACGCCTGGTCCGTGTACGGGCGGCGGCCGACGGCGACGAGGGCGAACTCGTGCGGCAACAGTTGCGTGCGCCACAGCTGGTACAGCGCGGGGATGACCTTGCGATGGGCGAGATCCCCGGTGGCGCCGAACAGCACGAATGCGCAGGGGTCCGGCACGCGCTCCAGGCGCAGGCCCTCCCGCAGGGGGTTGTCGGTCGGCCGAGGCGTGCGCGCACGCCGGCGAGTCGCAGCGGCCAGGCGCACGTCCCGCATCGTCCGCGGGGGCTGCGGCTTCGGAGCGCCGGCGGTGCTCATCGCTTCGCGGCCCGGCGCGCCCACGCCCTCTCGATGTACGGCATTGCGGCCGGTGTCACGCAGCCGGTCTGACCATGATCCACCGTGACGACGCCGATCCGCGCCGCGGCTGCCTCCGCGGCGGCCCGCAGGCGCTCGTTGCGGATGCCGATCGCGATCAGCGTCCCGTTCATGCTGTGACGCGTCCGGTTGCCCGCGCCGCCGATCCCGGCTTCGATCCGCTCGAGCAGGGCCAGGAAGTACGAGTTCTCCAGCGCCGTGTCCTTCATCGCCAGCTGGCCGTACAGGTCCCAGCCGGCCTGGGCGGTCCAGTCGCGCTTCGATGCCGCCCACCGGTCCGCGCGCTCGTGGACCCCCGGCACCCGGGCAGCCAGCGAGCCGACGAAGGTGTCCACCAAGACGTACACGTCGATGTCGGCCAGCCATCCGTCGAGGTCGGCTTCGGTCGCCGACGCCGGGTCCGCCACCATGCAGGCAAGCAGCCGGGCGTCGTAGTTGCCGGTCGCCCACAGGTCGAGCGCGAGGGCCTGGTCCCGCTTCGCCTCCTTCGCCAGCGCGTGGAGGACGGCGAAGCTCACGCCGAACAGCGGGTCGTGCGCGCCGTGGCGCCGGTAGATCCTGCGGTTCTGCTCCGTCCCGGCCGCCTCGAGCCGGGCCAGCGTGGTCGCGGCATCCATCTGCCCGTCAGCCCTGCTTGACCGCGTGCCCGCCGAACTCGTTTCTCAACGCCGCGAGCACCTTGCCGCCGTACGAGTCGTCCTGGCGGGATCGGAAGCGGGTCTGCAGGGCGAGCGTGATCACGGGCGCCGGCACGTCCCGCTCGATGGCCTCCTGGACCGTCCAGCGGCCCTCGCCCGAATCCGCGACCCAGCCCTTCAGGTGGGCCAGGTCGTTGCCCTGCGCCGCGAACGCGCGCACCGCCAGCTCCAGCAGCCAGGACCGAACCACGGAGCCGTGGTTCCAGAGATCGGCGATCGCGCGCAGATCGAGATCGTACGTTGACGCGTGCATGATCTCGAAGCCCTCGGCGTACGCCTGCATCAGGCCGTACTCGATGCCGTTGTGGACCATCTTCACGTAGTGCCCGGCGCCGGGGCCGCCCACGTGCTGGTATCCGTCGTCGGGCGCCAGCGAGCGGAACACCGGCTCCAGGGGCGCCACGGCCTCCGCGTCTCCGCCGACCATCAGGCAGTAGCCGACCTGGAGCCCCCAGATCCCGCCGGACGTGCCGGCGTCCACGTAGCGGATCCCCTTCGCGGCCAGCGCGGCGTGGCGGCGGACGTCGTCGTGGAAGTTCGTGTTGCCGCCGTCCACGATCGTGTCACCGGGCTCGAGATGCTCCAGCAGCTCCTCGATCTGGGCCTCGGTGGCGTCACCGGCCGGGACCATGACCCAGACCACGCGCGGCTTCGCGAGCTTCCCGACCAGCTCCTCGATCGTGAAGGCGGGCTCCGCGCCCTCCTTCGCGATCTCGTGTGTCTTCTCGGGCGTCCGGTTGTAGGCCACCACCTCGTGGTCGTCGCGGAGCAACCGGCGGACCATGTTGGCGCCCATCCGCCCGAGTCCGATGAAGCCGATGCGCATGGAAGGGGCCTCCGTGGGCGGGACGTTGCTGGCGTCGATGTTGCCCGGAGAGCATAGGCCCGGCCGTGCCCGTTCCGCTCCCGTGGCGCCACCCGCGCCGTGCGTCCAAGCCTAGGCCGCCCGGGCGACCTCCGTCCTCGCGACCTGCGTCGCGGGCGTGTCGCCGGTCACCGTCGGCAACGTGGCCGGCCGGTTGACCCGATCGGGGAGGAAGGCGAACGCGAGCGAGGCACCCGCGAGCGCGAAGCCGGCGCCCAGCAGTGAGGTCCAGGCCATCGCGTCCACGAACGCCACTCGAGCCGCGCCAAGGATGGCCTCGCCCGTCGCGCCGCCGATCGCCGCCGCGACGGCTGACGCGCCGGCGACGGAATCGCGGACCACGGCTGCGGCCTCGGGCGGGAGCGATCCCGCCAACGGCCCGACCGCCGCTGCGTAGCTGCCGGCGGCGAGACTGCCGAGGACGGCCACGCCCAGGGCACCGCCGATCTGGCGGGTCGTGTCGTTGACGGCGGACCCGACGCCAAGCGTCGCCGCCGGGAGGGCGGCCATGATCGCGTCGGTCGCCGGGGTCGTCGCAAGGCCCATCCCGAGCGCCGTGACGAACAGGACCGCGGCCAGGTGGAGATCCGTGGCTTCGACCCCCAGCGTGGCGACGAGCGCGAGACCCGCCGCGACGACCGCGAGCCCGGCCGCGGTGGTGAAGCGGGTTCCGATCCGCGCGGTGAGTCGCGCGCTGAACGGGGCGGCGACCATCACGCCCACCGCGATGGGCAGGAACCGGATGCCGGTCTCGAGGGCGGACAGGCCCTTGACGACCTGGAGGTACTGCGTGAGGAAGAACAGCGCACCCATCAGCGAGAAGAACGTGAGCGTCACCGAGAGGCTCGCCGCTGAGAACCGGCGGTCGCGGAACAGCCGGACGTCCAGCATCGGGTGCGTCCGGCGACGCTCCCAGGCGACGAACGCGACGAGCAGGACCGTCGCGCCGGCAAGGGAAGCCCCGATCACGGGATCGCCCCAACCGCGCGCCGGGACCTCGATGATCCCGTACACCAGGGCGCCGAGGCCGGCGACCGAGAGCAGCGCCCCGACCGGGTCGAGCGGGACACGACCCGGTGCGCGGGACTCGGGCACGACCGCCAGGGTGGCGGCGATCCCGACCACGACGAACGGGACGTTCACGACGAACACGGATGTCCAGGCGAAGCTCTCGAGCAGCCAGCCACCGAGCAGCGGCCCAACCACGATCCCGAGGCCGGAGACCGCGGCCCAGGCGGCGATCGCCTTCGGCCGCTCCTCGGACGGGAAGACATCGGTCAGGATCGAGAGGGTCGCCGGCATCGTCATGGCGGCGCCGAGACCCATGAACGCCCGGAGGAGGATCAGCTGGTCGGCTCCGGTGACGAACGGCGCGATCGCCGATCCAAGACCGAACAGGGCCAACCCCGTCACCAGGACGCGTCGGCGGCCGTACCGGTCGGAGAGCGCACCGGCGACGAGCAGCAGGCCGGCGAACACGAGGACGTACGAATTGACCATCCACTGGAGCTGGCTCGCGGTGGCCGAGAGCTCCACCGCCAGCGTGGGCAGCGCGATGGTCAGGATCGTGTTGTCCACGCTTACCCCGAACAACGCGAGGATGAGCACCCCGAGGATGCTCCACCGCCTGGCATGGACCTGTTCGCGCGTCATCGTTCCGTCCCTTCCCGTCGCTGGTGATCCGTCGTACAATGATCGAGTTGACTCGCACACCGTTCGAGTCGATGTCGGGGAGACTACTCGCACACTGTGCGAGTGTCAAGTACTATGTGCGACTAATTCGCACGATGTACGACGGAGCAGATGACGCAGATGAACGAGCCGACCGACCCGGAGCCCACCGAACGACCGGTCGACGTCGCCCCGGGTCGTCCGGAGCCACCGAGGGCACCTGTGCCGCCGCGAGCTCCGGTGCCGCCAAGACGGCTCTTTCCGTGGACCCCGCCGGAGCGGGGCCAGCCGACGCGAGAGGCGCTCTCCAGGGACCAGATCATCGACACGGCGATCCGGGTGCTCGACGCGGAAGGGCTCGACGCCCTGTCGATGCGCCGGCTCGGGCAGGAGCTGGGCGCGGGCGCGACCTCGCTCTACTGGCACATCCGGAGCAAGGACGAGCTGTTGGACCTCGTGCTCGACCGGATCATCGGCGAGGTGGTCGCCGAGGTCGCCATGCGGCCGGACGACTGGCGGTGGACGGCCGCCGAGACCGCTCGGACGTTCCGCCGGGTGCTCCTGCGGCACCGGCACGTGACGCCGATCATGGGCGTGCGGCCGACCGTGGGCCCCAACGCGTTGCGCGGGATGGACACCCTGATCGGTGTGCTCGTCGGGGATGGCTTCGCGCCGCGTGAAGCGGTCCTGGCCGCCAACACGATCATCAACTGGGCCGCCGGGTACGCCGTGTTCGAGAGCCGGCACCCGCTCGGGCCGGACTCGACGGCCGAGCAGGAGGCCGCCTACAGCCGGGACTTCAACGAGTTCCTGGTGTCGCTGCCGCGCGACGAGTATCGCTGGATGATCGAGCTCGGCCCCCTCATGGCGGAGTGCACGGCCGATGTCCAGTTCGAGTACGGCCTCGACCGACTCCTCGACGGGATCGCGCTTCAGCAGACGAGGCGCACAACGGCCGGCTGAGCCGCGATCGCGCATCCGCGCGAGGCCGTTTGACTCTCGCCGGGCCGCGAATCGCCGCGTACCGTGGGCTGACGACGGGGCGCCGCCGAGCCACCGGCCGCGGCCGCTCCGCATTGTCCGCGGCGAACCCTGTAGCAGATCCGCCACGGGGCGCATCTATAGGGCATGGACGGCCAGGTGATGCGCGGTCAGACAGCCGCCACCATGGTGGAGCTCGCGGGGGCGGGCGACGAGGCCGCCTTCGCGCAGCTGGTCGCGACCCACCACGCCGACATGGCCCGGGTCGCCTTCGTCGCCTGCGGCGACCGGGAGCTGGCCGAGGACGCGGTCCAGGCCGCCTGGCTCATCGCCTGGCGCAAGCTCCACTCCCTGCGGGACACGGCGCGGGTCCGCCCATGGCTGCTCTCGGTGACCGCGAACGAGACCCGCCAGCTGGTTCGCCGCCGGCGGGGTCCGGTCGTCCAGATCGACGTCGAGGTGCCGGGTGACGCCCGGAGCGATCCATCGGTCGGCATCGAGCGCCTCGACCTGCGCCGGGCACTGACGCACCTCTCGCCCGACGATCGGGCGCTGCTGGCGATGCACTTCGTCGTCGACCTGCCCTCCGACGAGCTCGGGGCGGCCGTCGGCACCTCCGCGTCCACCGCCCGCACGCGCCTGTCGCGGGCCATCGATCGCCTCAGGAGGGAGCTCCGCGATGGCTGAGCGCGATCGCTCCGACCTCGACCTGCGCGCCGCGCTCCGCGCCTTCGCCGAGGATGCGCCGACGGACGCCCGCCCGGTGGAGCTGGCCCGTCGGTTCGCGATGGAGCACCCCCATCGGCGGATCCCGATGGTGCATTGGCGCCCGGTCAACCTCGCGCGCCTGGCCTGGATCCTGCTGCTGCTCGGCCTCCTCCTGGCCCTTGGTGCCGGGGCGCTGCTGGTCGGCTCGCGGCCGGAGTCGGGGATTCCAGCCGTCCTCCCGGCCGGCCCATCGCCCACGGCCAACCCCGACGAGGTTCTCGTGGCCGAGCTGGCGGCATTGATGAGCACGCCCTATGACCCGGCTGCGGTCACGGCGCTCTACGCGCCGGACGCGGTGGTCCACGATCTGGTCGAGAACCTGACCCAGACCGGCCTCGAGGAGATCGGGGCGAGGATCCGGTACCTCAACACGCAGGACTTCGAGGTCGTCGTGACCTCGGCCCCGATCCGACAGGGCGACTTTGTCTCTCACTTCGCCAGGTTCGGTGGGGGCGAGGCCGCGTCCCCGGGCCTCGTCGTCTACGAGATCAAGGACGGCAAGGTCGTCAACCAGTGGATGTACTCGACACCCTGAGCGAGGAGGAACAGGAGATGTTCAGCTGTCGACTGACCGGTCGGGTGGGGGCCACGCTCCTGGCCGTCATCCTCCTGGGCGCGTGCGGCACCGCCGCGACGCCCTCGCCTGCGACCCAGCCGCCCGCGGCGCCCTCGCCGACGGCCAACCCCGACGAGGCCCTCCTGGACGACGTCGCGGCCGTGTGGAGCAATCCGTACGACGCGGCCACGGTCGCGGCGCTCTACGCGCCCGGCGCGGTGATCCACGACGAGACCGGGGGTTCGGCGTCGGCGACGGGCCTCGAGGCGATCCAGGCCAAGGTCCAAGGTTACGCCGCCGCCTCCTTCAAGGTCATGAACACGTCTGCCCTCATCCGGCAGGGCAACTACGTCGCGGTGTTCCAGATGTACGGCAGCCCCGAGGCCGCCTCTCCGGGCCTCATCGTCCTGGAACTGAAGGACGGCAAGGTCATCGAGCAGTGGGTGTACCCGACAGAGTGAGCGACGCCCGGCGGAGCGGGGGCGGTCAGCCGCCCTCGCCCATGGACTGCGCCTCGATCGCGAGGATCTTGCCCACGCGGCGGACGGTGGCGCGGTTCGCCTGAGTACATCGCGTCCAGGAAGGCGAGCGCGATCTCCACCGCCGGCTCGATGCCGATGACCCGGGCGCCGAGGGCGAGCACGTTCATGTCGTCGTGCTCCACGCCCTGGTGGGCGGAGTAGGAGTCGTGGCACACCGCGGCCCGGATGCCCCGGACCTTGTTGGCGGCGATGGACGCGCCGACGCCGGAGCCGCACACGATGATGCCCCGGGCTGCCTCGCCGTCGCGCACGGCCATCGCCACGGCCTGGGCGAAGTCCGGGTAGTCGTCCTGCGCGTCGGACCCATCGCCGCCCAGGTCCACCAGCGTGTGCTCGCCGTCCAGCGCCGTGGCCAGCCTCGCGATCAGCTCGCGCTTGAAGGCGGCCCCGGCATGGTCGGCGGCGACGGCGACGCGCATCGGTTGCTCCTCCCTTCCGTCAGCGGCCGGAGTGGCCGTCACCCGTGGCGCCCAGGCGACCGCGCAGGCCCTCCCGGGCCACGCGCCGACCGATCTCGGCCACGTTCCCGGCCGTGAAGCCGAGCTCCCGCAGGATCGTGCCGGCCGGTGCGCTGGCGCCGAACCGGTCCAGGCCCAGGATCGCGCCCTCATCGCCGGTCCAGCGCTCCCAGCCCATGGAGACGCCGGCCTCCACGGACACGCGGCGCCGGACGGACGGCGGCAGCACGGCGTCGCGGTACGCCGCGTCCTGCGCCTCGAACCGCTCCCAGCAGGGCAGGCTCACGACGCGCGTCGGGATCCCGTCCGCTTCCAGCGTGTCCGCGGCGGCCGTGCACAGGGCCAGCTCGGACCCGGTGCCGATGAGGATCAGCTCCGGCGCCCCGCCGGCGGCCTCGCGCAGCACGTAGCCGCCCCGGCGCACGCCATCGCGGGCGAGCTCGCGGGTGCCCGGCAGCGTCGGCAGCTTCTGGCGGGAGAACGCGAGGGCGACGGGACCCGGCGCCGTCCCCTCCAGCGATCCTCGCTCCACCGCCAGCGCCCAGGCGGCCGCCGCCTCGTTCGCATCCCCGGGCCGCACCAGCCACAGGTTGGGGATCGCGCGCAGGGCCGCGAAGTGCTCCACGGGCTGGTGGGTGGGGCCGTCCTCGCCCAGGCCCACGGAGTCGTGCGTCCAGGCGTACGTGACGTGGAGCCCGGTCAGCGCGGCGATCCGGACGGCGCCCCGCATGTAGTCGCTGAAGGTCAGGAACGTCGCGGCGTAGGGCAGGAACCCCCCGTGGTACGCGATCCCGTTGGCGATCGCGCCCATCGCGTGCTCCCGCACGCCGAAGCGCAGGTTGCGGCCCGCGTGATCGGCCGCGAAGTGGTCGTGGCCGTTGGCCTTGACGTCGGTCAGGTTTGACTCGGACAGGTCTGCGGAGCCCCCGAACAGCTCGGGCAGGGCGGCGGCCAGGGCCTGGATCGCATCCGCGGAGGCGTTGCGGGTGGCAACCTCCGTCCCCGGGTCGTAGGCGGGGAGCGCGCCGTCCCAGCCCGCCGGGAGGGTGCCGGCCAGGCGGCGCCGCAGCTCGCCGGCCTCCGCCGGATGGGCGATGGCGTACCGCGTCAGGCGGCCCTCCCAGTCGGCGACCAGGTCCTCGCCCTCGGCCACGCCGCGGCGGAACCGGTCCGCCACCTCGTCCGGCACCAGGAACTGCGCGTCCGGGTCCCAGCCGTAGGCCTCCTTGGTGAGGCGCACCTCGTCCGGGCCCAGCGGCGCGCCGTGGGCCTTCGCAGCTGTCCTGCTTGTTCGGGCTGCCGAAGCCGATGTGGGTGCGGACCGCGATGATCGACGGCCGCTCGTCCGCCTCGGCCGCCTCGATGGCGGCGCTGATGGCCGCGACGTCGTTGCCGTCCGTCACCTGCTGGGTGTGCCAGCCATACGCCTCGAACCGGGCGAGGACGTCCTCGCTGAACGTCCACGCGGTGGGGCCGTCCAGCTGGATCCGGTTGTCGTCGTAGAGCGCGATCAGCCTGCCCAGGCGCAGGTGGCCGGCCAGCGAGCAGGCCTCGGCGGTGACGCCCTCCTGGAGGTCGCCGTCCGAGCAGATCACGTAGGTCCGGTGGTCGATGACCTCGTGGCCGGGGCGGTTGAACTCCGCCGCCAGGCGCCGCTCCGCGACGGCCATCCCCACCGCGTTGGCAAGGCCCTGGCCCAGGGGTCCGGTCGTCGCCTCCACGCCGGGCGTCAGGCCGTATTCCGGGTGGCCGGGGGTGATCGACCCCCACTGGCGGAACGATCGCAGGTCGTCGAGGCTCACCGCGTAGCCGGCCAGGTGGAGGAGCGAGTACAGGAGCATGGACGCGTGACCCGCGGACAGGACGAAGCGGTCGCGATCGGGCCAGTCGGGGTGCGTGGGCGCATGGCGGAGGTGGCGCGTCCACACCGCGTACGCCATGGGAGCCATGCCCATCGGGGCGCCCGGGTGCCCGGAGTTCGCCTGCTGGACGCCGTCGATGGACAGGGTGCGGATGGTGTCGACGGCGAGCTGGTCGAGGCGGTCCGTGGCAGGTGTCATCGAGGTCTCCGGCTGGGCGGCTCGGCGGGCGCGGCCGCCGGGTCATCCTACCGCGCGCTACTCTCGGCTCGTGGCGAAGACCCCGCAACCGCCCCGGATCATGGTGCTCGGCGACCTCACCCTGGACGTCGTGCTGGCGCCCGCGCGGGCGCTGGAGCGCGGGACGGACGTGCCGGGGCGCGCGCTCCTGCGCCAGGGCGGGTCGGCGGCCAACACGGCGCGCTGGCTGGGTCGCCTCGGGGTCCGGACGACCCTCGTGTGCGCCGTGGGTCGGGATCACGCCGGCCGGGCGCTCGTCGCCGCCGTCCGGAACGATGGCGTCCGCGTCCGCGCGGCCCGCGTCGTCGGCGTGCGCACGGGGCGAATCGGCGTGCTCGTGGAGCCCGGTGGCGAGCGCTCCTTCGTCGCTGACCGCGGAGCCGCGGATCACCTCCGCCCCGAGGACCTGGACCCGGCCTGGTTCGCCGGGATCGATGCCCTGCATCTCCCGGCGTACTCGCTGCTGGGTCATCCGCTGGGCGAGGCGGGCCTGGCTGCCACCCGGCTTGCCCACGCCGCGGGTGCGCTCGTGACCGTGGACCTCGCCTCCGCCGGGCCGCTGTTGGATCGAGGTCGCCGAGCCGCCGCCGCGCTCCTGCGCGATGCAGCCCCGGACCTCATGTTCGCCACCACCGGTGAGGCCGCCGCGCTCGCCGGCGTTCATCCGGAGGCGCTGCTCGACCTCGCCCCGATTGCCGTCGTCAAGCGCGGAGCCCAGGGGGCCACGGTGCTGGCGAGAGGCTCCGTCACGGCCGGCGGCCCGGTGCTCCGCCTCGAGGTCGCCACGACCCCCATCGCCGCTGCCGACACCACCGGTGCCGGCGATTCCTTCGACGCAGGCTTCCTCGCCGCCTGGCTTGCCGCCCGCCGCCGCGGGCTCGCGCCGCCCGCGGCCCTTCGGCGCGGCGCCGTGGCGGGCAACCGCGCCGCCCTCCGCCATCTGTCGAACCCGCCGGGCGAGCTGGCCCTGGGCTGACCGTCCTCAGCGCGGGATGTGCCGGTCGAACCAGTCCAGCATCCGGGTCATCCGGTCGATCCGGCGGTCCGGTCGGCCGGTGGCCTGGAACACGTGGTACTCCTCGGGATAGAGCACGTACTCCACGTCCCGGCCCAGCCAGCGCAGGGCCACGAAGAGCTGCTCGTTGTCCGAGGGTGGGCAGCGCCGGTCCGCCTCGGCCTGGAGCATCAGCAGCGGGGTCTTCACGGCGGCCACGTTGCGCAGCGGCGATTGGCGCCACAGCCGCTCCATGCCCTCGGGGGTGGTCGGGTCGCCCATCCGCGCCGAGCGGCAGTACTCGGGCCCCTCGTCGCACTGGGACCAGGCCGACACCTGGTTCGTCACCCCGTTCTCGGACACGGCCGCCCGGAAACGGTCCGTCGTCCCGACGAGCCAGTTGACCATGAACCCGCCGTACGACAGGCCGAGCACGCCCAGGCGTTCCGGGTCCGCGAGGCCCAGGCCGATGACGTGGTCCAGCACCGCGTGCACGTCGTCCGCATCGACGCCGCCCCAGTCGCCCAGCTGCGGCCGGATCCAGGCGGCGCCGTACGTGGCCGAGCCGCGGATGTTGGGCAGCACCACCCGGTAGCCGCGGGCGCACAGGAGCACGACCTCGATCGACGGGGCCGGCGCCCAGGCGCCCAGGGGGCCGCCGTGGACATCGACGATGGTGGGCAGGGCCTCGTCCCCGGCGCCGGCCGGCGAGGCGATCCAGGTCTCGATGGGGCCGCCGGGGCCGGGTGCCTCCACCACCCGCATCGCCGGCCAGGCGAGGCCGCCGGTCCACGAGGATCCGAGGCGCGTCACCGGCCGCAGCTCGCCACCGTCCGTCACCACCGCGAGCTCCGGCGGCCGGGCGCCGATGGTCGCCGTCACCGCCACGCGTCCCGCGCCGACCGCGAGGGAATCCGCCATGACATCGCCGCCCGCCATCCGCACGGGATCGCCGGCCGCCCGTCCCGTCGCGGGGTCCACGGGGAAACGCCACGGGTGGGTGCGGCCGCGGTCGGTGACCAGGGCGACGATCGCGTCCGGCGCCGCCCACACGGGTCCGCGCCGGGGCTCGGCCTTCCAGCCGGTGAGGTCGGTGTCCGCCCAGTTCCCGACCGGCCTGTCCAGGTCCGGCGCCAGCGCCACGGCCGCGGCAGACCCGTCCGCCGGGCCGACGAACAGGGTGGGGGACAGGTCGTCGAAGTGATCAGCGTCGTCCACGCCCACACCGGCGATCCAGCGGCCGTCCGGCGAGTACGCAGGCGAGTGGACCGGGCCCGCCAGGGCGAGGATCTCGCGCGGCTCGGGCGGATGGACCGGCGCCCGGCCGCGCTCCGACGTCGGCCTTCGCCCGCCGAACGCCACCTCCCAGACGGAGCTGCGCGGGTGGCGGTGCGCCTCCTCGCGTGGGTCTGCAACATACGCGATCGCGCGACCGTCCGGCCGCCAGGCGATGCCGGAGATGTCGAACGTGCCGGTCGTGAGGCGTTGGAGCCGCGCCGATCCCGTGGCTGCCACGACGTGCAGCTCGCTGCGCCGGTCGAGGTAGCCCTCCTCGTCGTACCGCCAGTCCAGGTGCCGGATGTGGCGCGCGATCGGCGCCTCGCCCGCCGGCGCGGGGCCAACGATCAGACGCTCCGCGCCCGTGTCGCCGGCGAACGCGATCCAGCGGGCGTCCGGAGACCAGGCGATCTCGCGCACCGGCACGCCGGTCGTCCGCCGGTCCGGCTCGCCGCCCTCGAGGTCCAGCACGAACAGCGACGCGTCGTCCTCGTCGAGCGCGCGTCGCGTGAACGCCAGGTACCGCCCGTCCGGTGAGACGGCGGGCCGCTTGTCGCGGACCGGGCCGCGGGTGAGCTGGCGAGGCACGGGCAGGCCCCGCCCTCGCGACGCCCCCACGGGCACCAGGTACAGGTGAGAGGCGTAGTCGTTGCCGGTCACGAACCGGCGGCTGGCCACCGCGAACGAGCCGTCGGGAGCCAGGTCCTGCTCCTCGAGGACCACCTGGCGGCGGACGATGTCGGGACCGGGGAGGCGGGCGGATCGATTGACGGGTCGACGGCGCTGGTCGGGCATGAGACCGAATTGTAGCCCGGGCGCGGTTGCCGAGGCTCGCGCCGCCGGCGGGGCCCGCGTCGCGGCTCCCATCGCATCGCGCAGGGCGTCCCGGCGGCGTACAGTCGGGTCATGATCCCGCCCAGCCGCCTCTTCGTTGGCCCCGAGGTCGCCACCGCGATCCGCGACGGCCGCCCCGTCGTCGCCCTCGAATCGACGCTCATCAGCCACGGCCTCCCGTACCCGCAGAATCTGGAGGTCGCGGAGGCCTCGGAGCTCGCGGTCCGGGCGTCCGGCGCCGTCCCTGCGACCGTGGCCCTCAACGACGGACGGCTGCTGGTCGGCCTGTCCGCAGCGGACCTCGAGTCTCTCGCCACGGCGCCCCACGGCACCGTCCGCAAGGTCGCCCGGCCCAGCCTGGGTGCCGCCATCGCGGCCGGAGGCTGGGGTGCGACCACCGTCTCGGCCACGATGATCGCCGCCCACGCGGCCGGCATCCGCGTGTTCGCCACCGGGGGGATCGGCGGGGTCCACCGGGGCGCAATCGGTGGCGAGCGGCCCTCGCTGGACGTCTCGTCGGACCTCGAGGAGCTGGCCCGGACGCCCGTGACCGTGGTGTGCGCTGGGCCCAAGGCGATCCTGGACGTGCCGCTCACCGTCGAGTATCTCGAGACGCGCGGCGTGCCGGTCGTGGCGGTGGGCACGGACGACCTGCCCGGGTTCTACGCGCGCCGGAGCGGGATCCGGGCGCCGCTCTCCGTGCCGGACGTCGCAGGCGCGGCCGCCCTGGTGCGTGCACACGCGGAGCTGGGCCTCGGATCCGGGGTGCTCGTGTGCACGCCCGTCCCGGTGGCGAGCGCGCTGCCCGACGATCTCACGCGCGAGGTCGTGGCGCAGGCCATCCGGGAGGCGGAGCACACCGGCGTTGCCGGACCGGCGCTCACGCCGTGGCTGCTGGCGCGGATCGCCGCCCTGACCGACGGCGCCTCGATCAGCGCCAACAGAGCCCTCATCGTCAACGACGCTCGGGTCGCCGGGGAGCTGGCGGTGGAGCTGGCCGGCGCCGCCTCGGGCTGAACGCCCGGCGCCGCTGCGGGCCGAACGGCCTGCAGCCGTCCGGCACGCCTGCGCCAGCCGCCACCGCTGCCGGCCTCCGGCACGCCGGGCGAGCTCACGCGAAAGCCGATGACGGCGCCGCGTACCGGGGTCCAGAGCGCACCCGGGTGCAGGACGTCCGGCCCGCGCGTCCGGCGATCGAGCGCGCGAGGATGCCCGGCATGACTGCGACCGGTCGTCCGGCGCCGATCCGGATCCCGCCCCGGCCCGTGCTCGCGATCGCCGGGATCGCCGTCGTGGGCCTGCTCATCGTTGCGCCCGCCTACGGCTTCCACCGCGACGAGCTCTACTTCGTCGTGGCCGGTCGCCACCCGGACTGGGGCTACGTGGACCAGCCGCCGCTGACCCCGCTGCTGTCCGCCGCCACGATCGCGCTGCTGGGCGCCGAGCCCTGGGCGCTGCGGATCCTGCCCGCCCTCGCCGTCGGTGCGTGCGTCGTGCTGGCGTCCATGATCGCGGCGGACATGGGCGGCTCGCGACGGGCGCAGTCGCTGGCGGCGCTGGTCCTCGCGGCGTCCGGCTATCTCGCGGCGGGTCACCTCGCGTCCACGACCACCTACGACGTCCTCGCCTGGGCAGTGGTCCTGTGGCTGGCCACGCGCATCCTCGCGGGTGGTGACGAGCGGCTGTGGCTGGCTGTGGGCGTGGCCGCCGGCATCGGGCTCCAGAACAAGCACCTCGTGCTGTTCCTCGTGGGCGGCCTCGTCATCGGTCTGGTCGTTCACCGGCGTGACCTGCTCCGAACCCGCTGGCCATGGCTGGGTGCCGCCATCGCGCTGCTGATCTGGGCCCCCAACCTCGCCTGGCAGGTGGCCAACGGGCTCCCGCAGCTGGAGATGGCACGGTCGATCAGGGGCGATGCGGACGAAGCACGGGCGATGCTGGTGCCGGAGATCCTGCTGCTCGCTGGCCCGCTGCTGTTCCCGGTCTCGATCATCGGCCTGTGGCAGCTGTGGCGGTCGCCCTCTCTCCGGCCGTTCCGGGCGCTGGCAACCGCGTTTGCCGCGATCCTCGCCGTTGTGCTCGTGTCGGGCGGCAAGAGCTACTACGTCGTCGGTGCGATCCCACCGCTGATGGCGGCCGGCGCCATCGCGCTGGACCGCTGGCTGGGCTCCTCCAGGGTCCGGGCGACGGCCTTCGGCGGCATGGCCGTGGCCTCGCTCGCGATGATCGTTCTGCTCACGCTGCCCGTGCTGCCCGCGGAGACGCTCGCGAAGACGCCGATCCCGGACATCTACGGCGAGAGCGCCGAGCAGGTGGGCTGGCCCGAGCTGGTCGAAACGGTCGAGGGCGTCGTCGCAGACCTGTCCCCGGACCTCCGCGACCGGGCGGTGATCTTCACCGTGAACTACGGCGAGCTGGGCGCCCTGGAGCTGCTGGGTCGGGATCTGCCGCCCGCCTACTCAGGCCACAACAGCTCGTGGTCCTGGGGTCCGCCGCCCGATGACCACGATGTCGTGGTCCTGGTGGGGCAGGGGCGCGGGGGCAGCGCGGCCGGGCTCGTCGGGCGCTGCCTCCACGAGGCCACGATCCGGAACGCGGCCGGGATGCCCAACGAGGAGGAGGGCGGGACCGTCGCCGTGTGCCAGGGGATGCCCGAGCCGTGGTCCGAGATCTGGCCGGTGATCCGGCACTACGACTGATCCCCGCGGCGGTCAGTGCGGCCGCCATGCGTCCTCGCCCTGGGTCCGGGCGAGGATCTCCTCCGCCAGCCCGCCGTCCGCAAGGTCCCGGATCGAGACCCGCTCCAGCACGTCCCTCAGGCTGGTGCGGGCGGCGATCCACACCAGCTGCAGCCCACGCGCGGTCTCGTTGTAGCTGACCGCCTCCGGGCGGATCCCGTAGACGTTGACCAACGGTCCATCCACGACCCGGATGACGTCGGCCACCGTCACGTCCTCGGGCCGCCGGCCCATCAGCCAGCCACCCGCCTGGCCGCGCTGGCTGCGCACCAGGCCGGCGCGCCGCAGCTCGGCGAGGATCGCCTGCAGGAAGCCGTGCGGGATCTCCTGCAGCCGCCCGAGCTCCTCCGCGCTGACCGCCACGCCGTCGCGGCGGCGGGCCAGCTCGATCAGGGCACGCAGCGCATAGTCGGACTTGGCGGAGACTCGCATCGGGCAGAGTCTGGCAGATGCCCACCCCTCACGGCGCGGCGCGACGCCGCGAGCCGCCCGTCGCGACGCTTCAGCCGCCCCCGTCCCGCCGGGGCTCGGCCGGGATCCGGCGCAACCGGGTTCCGGCGCGCGACCCGCCCCGTCAGGCGGCGGCCGGCAGGGCCTCCTCGGCGGCGCGTTCCAGTGCCCGGAAGGCGCGCTCCTGGGCAACGGCACGCGCAACCAACGCGCCCCACAGGACGCTCACGCCGATCACGGCGCTCACGACGAATGTGCCGTCGGCGCCGTTTGCCATCAGGATCGTCCGGACATTGGTGAGCACGATCACGCCGCCCGCCGCCGTGCCCAGCACCCGGGCCGGGATGAGCCGCACCAGCCAGGCCGCGAACGGCGCGGCGATGACGCCGCCGACCAGGAGGGCGATCACGAACCCGAAATCGACGCCCGCCGTGCCCAGCGCCAGCAGAAACCCGACCGACCCGGCAAGCGCGACGATGAACTCCGACGCGTCGATCGAGCCCACGACCTTGCGTGGCTCAAGGCGCCCCGTGGACAGCAGGGTGGTCGTGCCGACCGGGCCCCAGCCGCCGCCGCCGATCGCATCCATCAGACCCGCCACGAGCCCCAGCGGGGCCAGGAAGAACCCCGACACCAGGCCCCGGAACTGCGGCCGGCGGCCGCCGAGGATGAAGAACCGGAACGTCACGTACAGGCCGAGTCCCAGCAGCAGGGCGGCCACCCAGGGCTTGGCCACATCGCCGTCGATCGAGGACAGGATCGTTGCCCCGGCGAACGCCCCGATCCCGCCCGGGATCGCGATGATCCTGACCGTGCGCCAGTCCACGTTGCCCAGCTTGTGGTGCGAGAAGCCCGACACCAGCGTCGTCCCGATCTCGGACAGGTGCACTGCCGCCGAGGCGGACGCCGGGGCGACCCCGGCCGCGAGCAGCAGCGTGGAGGACGTCACGCCGTACGCCATACCCAGCGATCCATCCACCAGCTGGGCGAAGAAGCCGACGATCGCCAGGATCAGCAGGCCCTGCATTGTCCTTCCGTCCTCCGGGTGTGTCCGCGGACCGGTATCCGGTCGATCATGTCACGTGAGTTAGTAGACTTACGCGGATCATGCGCCGGACGGCTGACTAAGTCAAGCGACAAACTACAATTAATGTCGTGGACGGCTGGCACCGGAAGCCGTCACCGAGGGCCCGGCGGCCGATGTCCGTTGCCTTGTTTGCGGCCGGGACCCTGATTACACTCGCTGCGACCCCGGATTCCGGGCGAGCGAGAGGGAGCAGCCATGCGGATCTACGAAGGCAGCCCGCGGCAGGACTTCGAGGAGGTCTTCCGCTCCATCGGCGCCTTCCTCGACACGCGGGGCACGCGGGACATCCTGGTGCTCGAGGTTCCGGACGGGTTCGTCGTCCAGGGGCTCGTTGCCGCCGGCGTTGCCGGGGGGGCCTGGTCGGACGCGGTCGGGACGCTTGCCAAGGAGACGCTGACCTTCCTGGACGAGGACATTGCCAAGTTCATGGAGGAGGCGGCAACCCGGCGAGGGACGAGCGCGCCCGCCGCGGGCACCCACGAGCAGGCGCTGCGCGTGATCGGGCGGTGGGTGGACGAGCAGCACCCCAAGGACGTGTTCCTGTTCGAGCAGGACGGGGCGTACGTCGTTCGGCTGCTGGTCGGCGGTCAGGGCGGCGTGCACCACCAGATCGCCGAGTTCACCCGCGAGGACCTGACGCAGCTCGTCGCCCAGGCACCGTCGCTGCGCACGCCGCCCAAGCCCAGCACGCCGGGCTGATCGCCGGCGACGCCCCCGGGCCGAAGCCCCAGGCCCGAAGTCCATGGGCCGGCCGTGCCTGTCACATCGGGCCCTGCGGTTCGTGACAGCCTGCCGCGCACCCGGCACAATGGGCGACAGAAGTCGCAGTGAAGGAGGCCCCACCCGATGAAGGCCCTGCGGACCGTGGCCGTTGCCCTCGGGGTGACCCTCGGCGCATTGATCGTGATCCCGCTCGTCGTCCTGGCCGGGCTGTTCGTCTGGCTCAAGCTGACCGAGGAGGACGACGAGGAGGCGCTCCTCCTGGAGCAGGAAGGCGCCTGATCGACGCGCCCCCGCCGGCGGACGAGCCGTCCGCCGATCGTGCAAGCCCTCGTCAGACGCCCGCCGACCCGGCGGGCGTCTTCGTGTCCGCGCCACCCGTCGAGGCGGCGACCGCCCGAACCCCCGTGCATCGCCGGGCTCGCCGTCTTGCCGAGGCCGGCGTCCTCCTGACGATCCTCATCTGGTCGCTCAACTTCGTGGTGGTCAAGGTGGCCATCGGCGCCCTTGGCCCGATGACGTTCACCGGCACCCGGTTCGTCATCGCCTCGCTGACGCTGCTGGCGATTCTCCGCTGGCGCAATGGGACCGTGCGGCCGCCTGCCGGGCGCACGCTGCAGCTGCTCGGCCTGGGAGCGATCGGGTTCGGGGTGTACCAGGTGCTGTGGACGTTCGGCCTCACCCGGATCGGGGCGGGCGAATTGGCGCTCATCGTGGCCACGTCGCCGGTGCTCGTGGCGCTGCTCGCCGGGGCGGTCGGCATGGACGTGCTGTCGGCCCCCAAGCTGGCCGGCGCGCTGATCGCCTTCGCCGGCGTGGCCGTGGTCATCGCCGGCGGCCGGGACCTGTCGCTGGGCTCGTCGCTCATCGGCGACGCCCTCACCCTTGGCGCCGCGATCGCGTGGGCCGTGTACACGGTCGGCGGCACGCGGATCCTGCGCCACGTGGATCCGCTCGAGGCGACCACCTGGACCGTGGTCGGGGGATCGCTGATCCTCGTGCCCCTGGGCGTGCTGGAGGCGGCGACGCGCCCGTCCGACGGCATGTCACCGGCCATGCTGCTCGCCCTCCTCTACTCCGGCATGCTGGCCGTGGGGATCTCGAACGTGCTGGTGTTCAACGCGGTCCGGTTCGTGGGCCCAACGCGCGCCTCGGCGATGCAGCTCCTGCTCCCGGCCGGAGCGGTGGCGCTCGGCGCGCTGCTCCTGGACGAGCCGGTCGGGCTGCCGCAGGTCGTCGGGGGCGTGGTGATCGTGCTTGGCGTGTGGCTGACCCGGCGGCCGGTGGTGGCGCCGGCGGCGATCCGGGCGCGGCTGTCCTCGACCGGGTGAGGCGCCCTCGCCAGGCGCGCGTGGTTCCCGCCCGACCGCCGGAACGATCCGAGCGTCGCCGGCGCAGCACCCGGCCCGTCGTGTGCACGATCGGCGACCATGGGCCGGCCATGGCCAACCTGCGTTGCCCCTGGCGTTCCTGGACTCGCCCGGCGACCTGGACCTCCGGCTTGCCGCCGACCCGGCGACCTCGGCCAGAGGCGGGCTGCCCGTGACCGAGCGCCTCCGGACCGATGCCAACCCCGGTGGCCGGTCGAGGTGCTACCGGCGTCCCCGCCGCGCGCGAAGCCGGGCGGCGAGGACCGCGACCGCGACCGCGACCAGCACGACGCCGACCATGAGCACGACGGGAGCGGATGTCGATCCCGCGTCCGCGCCCGGCTCGGGTGGCCACGGCGCGTTGAACAGCCCCACGAGACCGGCCATCCCGCCGACCGCATCGAGGCCGAACTCCTCGCGAACGCCGGGGGCCAGCACGTACTTCCCGGTGGCGCCGGGCTCCGACGCACGCACGGCGATCCAGTAGGTGCCGTCCGCGGGCGCCACGGTCCGGATCCCGCCCCAGGCGATGAAGCCGAGGCCTCCGTGGATCTCCCGATCGCCACCCTCGGGCAGGTGGCGGAGCAGGCCTTCGGCGCCGATGGTCGCCGCGAGCCCGGCGTCCGCGTCGCCGGCGGGTGCGGGCAGCCCGGGCCCGAGGACGACGAGCTCGGTCGGGATACCGCCCGTCGCATCCGGGGCCGTGACCTCGACCACCAGGGGGTCGCCGGCCCGCAGGTCCATCCGGAACCAGTCCGTCTCGCCCGCGGCGGCCAGCGTGGCCCCGATCGCACGGGACAGCGTGGGGTCATCGAGCACGACGGCCGTTGCCGGCGACTCGTTGCCGGACTCGACGACCGACGGCGCGTGGGCGGCCGCGGCCGGAGGATGAGCGAGGAGGGCCAGGGCCAGTCCCGCGCCGGCGACGGCGCCGCCGACGGGACGCAGGATGTCGGACGATGTCGTTCGATTCTCCGGGAGGACGCGGAATGGCCGGACCCGCAGGTCCGGCCGCTTCCGCTTGGGAGCAAGGAGCGGCTAGAAGCCGCGCGGGAGGTCGATGGGGCGGAGCACCAGCGAGATGCCGTGGATCACGCTGTTGCCGGCGGGGATGTCCAGCTTGCTCTTGACGAGCGTCGGGTTGAGGGCGTCCGGGTCCTTGTCGACGAGGGACGTGAAGTACCAGCCAACCTTGACCCTGAAGGTGCCGCCGCCGACCGTGGCGACGTCCTTGCCGTTCAGGCTCGGGACCTGGCCCGACATCACCTTGCCACCGACGACGTGGTAGAGGAGCACCGCCTCGATCGTGTCGATGGTCGCGTCCGGCCCGACCAGGCCGCTGACGGCCGCGACGAGCTTCTCGAACACCTTGGCCTCGCTCCAGTACCAGCGGCCGGTGAGGCTGTACACGAGGACCTGGAACGCACGGTCGTTGGGGGCGAACACGGTGAGCGAGGCACTGGGATCGGCGAGGGCGGCGACCGTGGTCTTGCCGTCCTTGGCGTCGATGACGGTCAGGGCCGCCTTCTCGACGATGTCGTAGTCGTACCAGTTCGTGTCGAACGCGACGCCGTCCCGGCCCAGGACGTCGGCGACGCTGGGGGTGGAGGCGCTCGCGGGGACGGCCAGCACGGTCAGCAGGACGCTGCCGGCCAGGAGCGCGGAGACGGTTCGGCGGATGCGCATCGTGGTCCCTCCAGATCTCGGTGGTGTCCCGGCGGGTCCTCCCCGTCGCGGAATGTACAAGGTGTGTCTCTGCATTCTTTGCGATATGGCGTGGCTGTGTCAAGTGTTTGTACAAGGTCCACGATGGACAGTGGTGCGCATGCGCACCGCATCCCCGGCCGCCGGGCCGCGCGATCCGCCGGCGGCAGGCCATCGGTGAGGGGCCCTGGTCTCCGGGCCCCTGGCGGGTGCCCGGCGGCTGCCGCGAGTCCCCTCGGGCGCGTCGACCACCCGCGATGCTCCAGGGATCCGATCAGAACCCCAGGCCCCGCGTTCCGAGGAGGTAGCTCACCGTGGCGACAGACCCGCCCAGGATCGTGCCCCATGCGATATCCACGACGACGAGCGTCGCCGGCCAGCCCTGGAGGGTCGCCAGGTTCGTGAGGTCGTACGTCATGTAGGTGAAGAATCCGAACGCCGCCCCGAGCACGAGCGCCCTCGTCCATCGCCTGGCATCGATCGCCGGCACGACCGCGAACAGGATGATGCCCGCGATCGACAGCAGGTAGAACAGGATCGCCGCCCACCAGACGATGGGATCCGCCATCAGCGAACCGATCTGGCTCCGGTAGAAATCGCGAGCGACCACCCCCAGCCAGACGAGGTCGATCAGCACGAAGACCGGGATCGTGACCAGCCACAGCAGGATGTATCTCCTCATCCGCCACGCTCCCACCGCTCGCCCTCCTCGCTTCCGGCACCGAACCGCTGCCGGCGCCGCAGCGATTCCGGTTGGCCCGTATCCGTCCGATTCGATAGCATGGGAAAAACCCCCGGAGGAGCCCGACCCATGGCGAAGTATGTCTTTGTGACCGGAGGGGTGACCTCCTCCCTGGGCAAAGGCATCACCGCCGCCAGCGTCGGCAGGCTCCTCAAGGCCCGCGGCCTCAAGGTCTCCATCCTCAAGCTGGACCCGTACATCAACGTGGACCCTGGGACGATGTCCCCCTACCAGCACGGCGAGGTGTTCGTCACCGACGACGGCGCCGAGACGGACCTGGACCTCGGCCACTACGAGCGGTTCATCGACGAGAACCTGTCGCAGGCCTCCAACGTCACCACGGGCCGGATCTACCAGGCGGTGATCGCCAAGGAGCGCCGGGGCGACTACCTCGGCGGCACGGTCCAGGTCATCCCGCACATCACCAACGAGATCAAGGAGCGGATCACCCGGGTCGGACGGGCGGGTGACCCGGACGTCGTGATCGTCGAGGTCGGCGGCACCGTCGGCGACATCGAGAGCCTCCCGTTCCTGGAGGCGATCCGCCAGCTTCGCAAGGACGTGGGGCGCCACAACGTGGTGTACGTCCACGTGACGCTGTTGCCGGCGCTGATGGCCACCGGCGAGCTCAAGACCAAGCCAACCCAGCACTCCGTCAAGGAGCTGCGCGGGATCGGCATCCAGCCGGACGTCATCGTCCTGCGCTCGGACACGGACGTCCCCCACGAGATCCGCGAGAAGATCGCCCTGTTCACGGACGTGGACGTGGACGCGGTCATCCCCGCCCCCACCGCGGCGACGATCTACGAGGTGCCTCTCCAGTTCGAGCAGTCCGGCCTCGGGCGGCTGCTGGTCCGTGACCTCGGCCTGGGCGACCCGGACCAGGCGCCGGATCTGGCGTCATGGGCCGCCCTCGTGGCGCGGATCAAGGCCCCCAAGCCCGCTCTCGAGATCGCGCTGGTCGGCAAGTACATCGAGCTGCCGGACGCGTACCTGTCCGTGACCGAGTCGCTCAAGCACGCGGCCTGGGCGAGTGGCGTGGACGCGAAGGTCCGCTGGGTCAACTCCGAGACGCTCACGGCAGACAATGTGGACCAGGAGCTGCGCGGCGCTGCCGGTGTGCTCGTGCCGGGCGGGTTCGGCCACCGCGGCATCGAGGGCAAGGTGCTGGCCGCCCGCTGGGCGCGGGAGAACATCGTGCCGTACCTGGGCCTGTGCCTCGGCCTGCAGTGCGCGGTGATCGAGTTCGCCCGTACGGTCCTGGCCACCTCGGACGTGAACTCCACCGAGTTCGACATGTTCACCACCCACCCCGTGATCGACTTCATGCCCGACCAGCGGGACCTGGAGGAGAAGGGCGGCACGATGCGCCTCGGCCTCTACCCGGCGAAGCTGCTCGCGGGCTCCAAGGCGCGCGCCGTCTACGGCGAGGAGGTGGTGTACGAGCGCCACCGCCACCGGTTCGAGGTCAACAACAGCTACCGGGCCGCGCTGGAGGCGGCCGGGATGCTCCTGTCCGGGATCTCGCCGGACAGCCGGCTGGTGGAGATCGTGGAGCTGCGGGACCACCCATGGTTCGTGGCCAGCCAGTTCCACCCGGAGTTCAAGTCCCGTCCGGAGCGCCCGCACCCGCTGTTCCACGGGTTCGTGTCCACGGCGCTCGCCCTGTCCGAGGGTCGCGAGCCGCGCCTGACGGCCGTCGGTCCGGGCCCGGAGCTTGACGCGCAGGTGCACGCGGCCGACCTTGCCGGCGAGCCATCCGCGGAGTCCGCGCCGGCTTCCTGACGGGTAGACCCGGGTGGGCCCTGGCGGGCAGGCGGCCGTAGACTGGACGCCGACCACGAGCACCCGCCCAGGAGCCCCGCCCATGAAGCTGTTCCTCGACACTGCCGACATCGGCGAGATCCGCACGGCCGTGCGGTGGGGCGTCATCGACGGCGTCACCACCAACCCCTCCCTGTACGCGAAGGTGGGGGGACGCGCCTACGACGATGTGCTGCTCGAGATCTGCGGGCTGACCGATGGCCCGGTGTCCGCGGAGGTCATCGCGGACGACGTCGACGGGATGCTGGCCGAGGGCCGCCACTTCGCCAAGCTGGCCGACAGCATCGTGGTCAAGGTCCCGATGACCGAGAACGGCCTCGAGGCGATCAAGCGCTTCAAGGCCGAGGGCATCCGCACCAACTGCACGTTGATCTTCACGGCCAACCAGGGGCTCCTCGCGGCGAAGGCCGGCGCCTGGCTGCTGTCGCCGTTCGTGGGGCGCTTGGACGACATCAACGAGGACGGGATGATCGTCGTCCGCGAGCTGGCCGAGATCATCGGCTACTACGGCTACGAGTCCGAGATCATCTCCGCCTCGATCCGCCACCCGCGCCACGTGACCGAGTCCGCGCTCGCCGGCGCGCACATCGCGACGCTGCCGTTCAAGGTCCTCCAGCAGATGGTCCGCCACCCGCTGACCGATGCCGGGATCGTGCGCTTCAAGCAGGATTGGGAGGCGGCGCGCGCGGCGATGGAGACGCAGGCGAAGTAGCGCTCCCGGCGGCGGCCCTGCCGACCCCAGCCCTACACGACTGCGCGGTGGAGCCGCAGGAACGTCGGGCGGAAGCCGAGGCGCGGCCAGGCCGCGGCGGCCTCCAGGTTGGTGGCGCGCCAGTCCGTGGCCACCCACGGGTAGCCCTCGTCGCGTGACCAGGCGAGCACCGTCTCGCCAAGCGCCCGCCCGGCGCCCAGCCCGCGCGCCTCCGGCAGCACCGCAGCGAAGCCCAGGAAGCCGGCCCTCGCGGGCCGGATGAGGCTGCTGTTGGAGGTGGACATCTCGAGCGAGCAGGCGATCGCGGACCCGATCACGCGGCCGTCGTGAGCGGCGACGAAGGTCGTGAAGCGCGGGTCGTCGAAATCGGCCTCGATCTCCGCTCGGGCATCCTCGAGCGCCTGGGCGGGGCGGCGCGAGAACACCGGCGACCGTGACTGGTGCGTCGGCAGGACAAGGTCCAGGACGGCCAGCGCGTGGATGTCCGCACGCGTCGCACGCCGGATCACGAGTCCGGCCGGCGTCACCGGCCGGAACGAGGCCGTCGGCGCTTCCCGCAGGGCATGCACATGCTGCTGACCGAAGCCGAGGCTGAACCAGGCGTCCACGAGCGCCCGGTCGCCTGACGGGACCACGACGTACTGGTGCGTCCGGCCCTCGTCCAGCCAGCGCGCCGCCGCGACGGCATACGACTCTCGCACGACATCCCCGTCCGCCGCCGCGTGGCCGGCCGCCTCGATCCAGACGTTGGGACCCCAGGTGGCATCGTCCCGACGGGTGCCCAGCAGGTAGCCTGCCACGGCGTCGTCCCGGATCGCGACCACGCCGGAGGCGCCTTCGGCCGCGGCAAGCCGCTCGATCTCGCGACGGGCGGCTGCAGGGTCCTCGAACGCCGCGTCCAGGCCCGGCGACGCGCGCCGCTGTGCGCGGTGACGCTCCGCGAGCATGGCGGCCGCGTCGTCGAGGAGCTCGGGCTCGAAGGGGTGGATCTCGGTGCGCACGTGGCCATGATGACCGGTCCGGCGGCGCTGAACGCGGCTCCCGCCGGCCATGCTTCTGGCGCCCAGCGCCCCAACCGGCGCGGTGCGAGACATTCCATCCGCCGGGCGACCCATCCGTCGCGCCGAGACCCTGTGCTCGCAGCGGACGGGTCGCCATGCGACGCGTTCGTCTCGGCGTGCGCCCGCTGGATCGCCGGCAGAGCGGCCCGGACGGCCGAACCGCCTCGCGCTGCGGGGCGGCTGGCACACCCTTGGTGCCGTCGGGAGGATTCCCGAGCGTGCGTGGCTCAGCGGCCCGGATCCCGGGCCGACGCCGCGAGTCCTGCACGGATCGGGTCCAGGTGGCACCTTGACGCGCCACGCGGTGCTGAACCGGCCGGCTGCTGGCACCACGCCGCGCGCCTCGCGTTGACGACCCCGAGCGGACCGCGATATGCTCCGCTCATCCCCACCCGCCGCGCGCGACGGCACCCCGATTCCGCGCGAACAACGGCCCGTGGCGCGACCCATCGTTCCCGCCGGTGCCCGATCGGCGCGGAACCTCACCCCCAAGGTGGTCCCACTCCCATGCCGAACGGCCCCGACCAGCGCCCGAGCCGCAACCGCAGGCCGCGACGTCGAACCCAGACCAGCCGCCTGCCCGTCACCGAGCAGGACGAGGTCGCCGAGCTCGAGGCCGCGCGTGAGCGCAACGACCTCGACGTCCGCGACCTGACCGAGATGTCCGTCAAGGAGCTGCGCGAGGTCGGCCAGCGCCTGGACATCGAGGCTGCCCCCGCCGAGCGCCGCGAGGACCTCGTCGACCGCATCCTCCAGCGCCAGACGGAGCGCGCCGGCTACGCCTACGTGTTCGGGATCCTGGACATCGTGGACGAGGGCTACGGCTTCATGCGCCGGCACGGCCTGCTGCCCAGCCCGGATGACGTCTACGTCTCGTCCAGCCAGGTGCGGCGCTTCGGGTTGCGGGTCGGCGACCGGGTCACGGGCGCGGTCCGCGCCCCTCGCGAGGGTGAGAAGTACTGGGGCCTGATCCGGGTCGACACCGTCAACGGCGTGGACACCGAGACCGCCCGCCGCCGCCCGCACTTCGGAGACCTGACGCCGATCCACCCGATCGAGCTGATCAACCTGGAGTCGGACCCCAAGAACCTCAGCCAGCGGCTGGTCAACCTGGTCAACCCGCTGGGCAAGGGTCAGCGTGCGCTGATCGTCAGCCCGCCCAAGGCCGGCAAGACGATGCTGCTCAAGAGCATCGCCAACGGGATCACCGCCAACTACCCCGACATCCTCCTGATGGTCGCCCTCATCGGCGAGCGGCCGGAGGAGGTGACCGACATGCGCCGCAGCGTCCACGGCGAGGTCATCAGCTCCACGTTCGACGAGCCCACCGAGAACCACACCCACGTCGCGGAGATGGCGCTCGAGATCGCCAAGCGCCAGGTGGAGACCGGCCGGGACGTCGTGATCCTGCTGGACTCGATCACCCGCCTCGCTCGCGCGTACAACCTTGCATTGCCACCCAGCGGTCGCACGCTGTCGGGCGGTATCGATCCCATCGCCCTCTACCCGCCCAAGCGGTTCTTCGGCGCCGCGCGGAAGATCGAGGAGGGCGGCTCGCTCACGATCATCGCGACCTGCCTCGTGGACACCGGCTCCCGGATGGACGATGTCATCTACGAGGAGTTCAAGGGGACCGGCAACAGCGAGCTGATCCTGGACCGCAAGCTGGCGGAGAAGCGGATCTTCCCGGCCATCGACGTCCAGCGCTCCGGCACCCGGCGCGAGGAGCTGCTGCTGGAGGAGGGCACCCTCAAGATGGTCTGGACGATGCGCCGGATGCTGTCCGCCGTCGGGACCAACGAGGGCATCGAGCTGCTGCTCAACCGGATCGCGAAGACCGAGAGCAACGCCCAGTTCCTGGCGACGCTGACCAAGACCCTCGACTGACGGGACCCCGGGAGGCCGGTCCGCTGGGTGCGTCGAGCGGGCGCCGTATTACATAGATTCGGGACCTTTGACCCCCGAAAAGCATGCGTCAGGCCCCCAGCGTCGAGGCCCGGGTGCTTGGACGCCCTTCCCGGGGGTCTGGTAGGGTTCAGTCGTTAACACGGCCCGTTCCGCGTTTCCGGAGCGGCCACGGGGCACACGAGGCGAACATCGCGAACCCCGGACGAGCCGGTCCGCCGCCCCAGCGGCGCACGTCACCAGGCCCGCTCGTCGCTCCAGGAGACCGTATTGCAGAAGCCAACGGACGGCGCGCAGCGCCCCACAGCCCGCCTGCGCATCGACCGCACTCGAGCATCCTCGGCCTCGCGAATCAACGGCCGCAGCATCCGCACCGCTCGCACCATCCGGTCGTGGTTCCACGCCGCCCTGCCGGCCATTGACCGGCGGCTGCGCCCGGCCGTGTCCGGGGCGTTCCGTCCGCTGCTCACCGCCGAGCGCGCGCTCCCCATCGCCGTCGCCGCGATCGTCGCCGTCGCCTCGCTGCTGGCGTTCCTCCCGACGCAGCCCACGGGCGCCGTAGGCGGCACCACCGGCGCGGGCCAGGGGGCGCGGATCGCGATCGGCGGAGGGTTCGGACCGGAGCCGCTGGAGGCGCTGCCCGGCGAGATGATCGCCTCCGGCCTCCAGAGCGAGTTCAGCTTCCAGCCGCTGACCCTGCCTGACGACGCCGCCGGCGAGATCGACGTCACCGCCGAGATCGACGTCAGCGGCCTGGCCGAGGCGGCGGCGGAGGCGGGCACCGAGACCGGCGACGCCGAGGCGGGCGCCTTCCTGGACGACGGCACGCTCCTCACCGGCTACGCGCCCGAGACGACGGTCGAGGACGGGGCGGACCTGGTGGAGACGTACAAGGTGAAGTCCGGCGACACCCTGTCCGGCATCGCCCGCCAGTTCGGCGTGAAGATGATGACCCTGTGGTGGGCGAACAAGATCAAGTCGAAGGACGAGCTCCACGTCGGGCAGATCCTGCGCATCCCGCCGGTGAACGGGCTCGTCGTGACCGTCAAGGCCACCGACACGCTCGAGTCGCTGGCGGCCCAGCACAAGGTCAAACCGGCCAAGGTCGTCGAGATCAACGGCCTCGAGGATCCCACGCTCGTCGCGGGCCAGGTCCTGGTCCTCCCGGGGGCCAAGGGTGAGCCCATCCCCACGCCCAAGCCCACGCCCAAGCCGGCCGTCAGGTCGTCGCGCGGTGGCGGTGGCGGCGGTGGCGGCGGCGGTGGCGGCGGAGGCGTGGGTGGCAGGTACTCCGGCGGGGCCATGCGCTGGCCGGTCGTCGGCGGTGGCAACTACATCAGCCAGCACTTCCACTACGGCCACTACGGCCTGGACATCGCCGCGGACTACGGCTCGCGCGTGGTCGCGGCCGCGCGCGGCAAGGTGACCTTCGCCGGCTGGAAGTCGAATGGCGGTGGATACCAGGTGTGGATCTCCCACGGTGGTGGCGTGTACTCGACGTACAACCACATGGCGGGCGTGTCCGTCGGCACCGGCCAGTACGTCGCGCGTGGACAGCAGGTCGGGCGCCTCGGCTCCAGCGGCTACGCCACGGGCCCGCACCTCCACTTCGAAGTGTGGCGTGGCCCGATCTGGGACGGCGGGTCGCGCGTCAACCCGCTCCGCTACCTCTAGCCGGACCGCCACGCCGGGCGGACCGGGCGTCCACGGCGGCGCACTCGCGAGCCCGTGCGACAATGCCCCCGATGTTCCTTGACGATGTTCGCATCGTCGTGCGCGCGGGCGCCGGCGGTGACGGGGCGGCCACCTTTCGGCGCGAAGCCCACGTCCCGCGCGGCGGTCCCGACGGCGGAGACGGAGGGCGGGGTGGCTCCGTGCACCTGCGGGTGGACGCCGGCCAGACCACGCTACGCGACTTCCGGTACAAGCACCAGTTCAGCGCCACCGCCGGGGGTCGGGGCGAACGCGCCCGGCGCCATGGCAAGGCGGGCGAGGACCTGGCGCTTGCCGTCCCGCCCGGGACGGCCGTCCTGGACGGCGAGAGCGGGGCGCTGATCGCGGACCTCGTCGCCGTCGGCCAGGAGGTGATGGTCGCGCGCGGCGGCCGCGGCGGCCTCGGCAACACCCACTTCGCCACCGCCACCCACCAGGCGCCGAGGCATGCCCAGAAGGGTGAGCCGGGCGAGGAACGGACCCTGCGCCTGGAGCTGCGGCTGATCGCGGACGTGGGGCTGGTCGGGCTCCCGAATGCCGGCAAGTCCACGCTGCTCGCGGCCCTCACGGCCGCGCAGCCCAAGATCGCCTCGTACCCGTTCACCACGCTCGAGCCCAACCTGGGCGTGATGGACCTCGGGATGGAGGACGGCCGGCGGCCGACGATCGCGGACGTGCCGGGGCTGATCGAGGGCGCCTCGTCCGGCGCCGGGCTGGGCCACGCGTTCCTGCGCCATGTCGAGCGGACGCGCGTTCTGCTGCACATCGTGGACGGCTCCGCCCGCGACCCGCGCTGGGACCACGACGTCATCCGCGAGGAGCTCCGGGCCCACGACGAGTCGCTGCTCGCGAAGCCGATCCTGGTGGTGTTCAACAAGCTGGACCTGCCGGGTGTCGCCGAGGCGTGGCCGCCGTTCCAGGCCGCGATGCGCGAGGCCGGGATCCCGGTGCTCGCGATCTCTGCAGAGCGTGGTGACGGCCTGGGCGAGCTGCGGACGGCCGTCGGGGCGATGCTACCGAGCGCGGAGGAGATGACGGAGCCGCCGGAGCCCGCGGGCATCGTGGTGCACCACCTCGAGGCCGCCTCCGACGGGTTCACCCTCGAGCGCGAGGACCTCGCCTTCCGCGTCCGCGGCAAGCGGATCGAGCGAATCGTCGTCCAGACCAACTTCGACAACGAGGAATCTGCAGAGCGGTTCCAGCGGGAGCTGGTCCGGCTGGGCATCGACGGCGCGCTCCGCAAGGCGGGCATCCGCCCCGGCGACAGCGTGCGGATCGCCGGCCACGAGCTGGAGTGGGAGCCGCCCGAGGGCGACCGGTGACGGACGCGGTCGTACCGCCCGCCGCGGTCGTGCCGGGCTCGCTCGGGATCCTGGGCGGCACGTTCGATCCCATCCACCACGGCCACCTGCTGATCGCGGAGGAGGCCCGCGAGGCGCTGGGCCTCGAGCGGCTGCTGCTGGTGCCCGCCGCCGTGCCGCCCCACAAGCCGGGCCGGTCGGTGACCGATGCCACACACCGCCTGGCGATGGTCGAGCTGGCGATCGCCGGCAACCCGGCGTTCGAGGTGGGACGGCAGGAGCTGGACCGCGGCGGCCCCTCCTACACCGTGGATACGCTGCTGGCGCTCCGCGCCGAGCGGGGATCGGCGGCCGGGGACCCGTGGCTGATCCTGTCGGGAGAGTCCCTCGGGGAGCTCCCCACGTGGCGCGATCCGGACCGGATCCTCACGCTGTGCCGGCTCGCCGTGGTCCCCCGGGACGGCTACGCGGACCTGGACCGCGCGTGGGTCGCTGCTCGCTTCCCCGGGCGTGAGGACCGCGTCCGGTTCCTGCCGGGGCCCCTGTTGCCGATCTCGGGTAGCGTGGTGCGACGCCGGGCCGCGGCCGGACGATCCGTCCGGTATCTCGTCCCCGACGCCGTGGCCGCCTACATCGCCCAGCACCACCTGTACACCGGATCCGCCTGGAGGACCGACACCCCGTGACCGAGCCCGCCCCCGTGACCACCCCCCGCCCGGACGGTCTGCCCGCCCGCGACACCGCGGCGCCCGAGACGGATCGGGCGGCGCTCGACCTTGCACGACGCATCGTGGAGCTGGCGGAGGACAAGAAGGCGGCCGACATCGTGCTCCTGGACCTCGGGGGGCTGACCACCCTCGCGGACGCGTTCGTGATCTGCTCGGGCGGCTCGGAGCGCCAGATCGATGCGATCGCGGACGGCATCGTGGCCGGCCTGCGCGACGAGGGAACCAAGCCGATCGGACGGGAGGGGACGCCGGAGTCGCATTGGGTGCTGCTGGACTACGGCTCGGTGATCGTCCACGTGTTCACGCCCCCGGAGCGCGACTACTACTCGCTGGAGCGCCACTGGTCCGCCGCGCGGACGGTGCTGCGCGTCCAGTAGGGCGGAGTACCGGACGCGGGGGTACGGCTGGGTCATGTCCCCCGCGCACCACCGTTCCTAGCATCCGTCGCAGGTGGTCGGCCGCTGGGGTTGACCCCACCCGGAGTCGGAACGCACGTGTCGGGTCTTCGCGACCGCTGCCCCAGCTGCACCCGCCGCCTCATCGTCACTCGCTTCGATACGACGTTCCGGCTGCCCGACCGCACCGAGCGCCTGTGCTTCGGGATCCCGGGCGGGCTGTGCGAGGACTGCCACCAGCTGTACATCGATCCCGAGCTGATCGAGCTGCTGGACCTCGGCGCGGGCCGGTGCGTGTTCGCGATCGAGAGCGACGTGGTCCTCCAGGAGGAGGCCTGGTCCTCCGCGGACTGACGGTCCCGACCCCGCTCAGCGCCCCGCGGCGGGCACCGCCCCGCCGGCCGATCCCACGCGGTCCCGGACCCAGAGCGTGAACGCCAGTCGTCGCTGGCTGTCCGTCCCGTACGATCCCGGCGCTCCCTTGACCATCGCGTCGAGCTCCAGCACGCCCTCGAGTGCCGCCTCCAGCTCGGTCGTGGACCAGTGGCGCGCCTGGCGGACGAGGATCTCGGCACGATACGGGTTCAGCTTCAGCGTCCGGACGAGACTGCCCGGCGAGGCGCCGTCGGCGAGGTGGCCCGCGACCTCCGCCAGCTCCCGCAGGCGGCGATGGAGCTGGGACAGGATCACGGGCTCCGGCGTGGATTCCAGGAGCCGGTCCAGCAGCCGGCCGGCGACGGCGACCTTGCGCTCCGCGACGGCGTCCAGGAACGCCCAGGTCGAGTCCGGGACGACTTCCGGCACGAGCGCCCGGACATCCTCTTCGGTGACCGGGGCGTCCGGACGGTAGAGCGCGAGCTTCTCGAGCTCTGCGACGGCGAGCGCGCCCTGGCGCTGGCGATCCACGTCGCCCTCGCGGACGAACCCGCCCACGCGCCGGGCAAGCTCCTTGGCGGCCCCGGGCGCCAGCTGGATCTCGCGCTCCCGCGCCCGGCCCTCGATCCACGCTGCCAGGCCGCCCTCGGTCGGCGCCTTGAACGACTTCGCCTCGCCGCCTGCGACGAGGACTGCCTTCTCCAGGTTCTGCAGCGCCGCCGCACGCCGGTTGCCGGCATCGCCCTGCTCCACGAACACGAGCGCGTTGCCGGGCGCGACACTGCGGATCGCCTGCTCAAGCGCCTCGCGAGCGTCCTTCGAGCGCAGGAGCGGCGCCGGGTCCGTGACGACCGCGACGGTGCCGCCCCCGAACATGGGCGACGTCGCGACGCGCTCGGCGATCGAGGCGGCTGTGGTGGCCGCGCCGTTCTCGCGCCACCGTTCGGGACGGATGCCCGTGTCGCGCTCCATGCGCGCCGCGACGGCAGCGACGGCGCGATCCAGCATGTACCCGTCGTCGCCGCGGTAGTACGCGATGACCGGGACGTCGGCGCTCACGGGCGGACCTCGGTGGCCGTGGGCGCCGCCGCCGGCCGGTCATCCGCCCGCAGCTCAGCGCGGGCCTCCCGGACGGCGCGTCGGGACCACCGCAGGCGCCGCACCTCGTCGGGGCGTGCGCCGGCCACCGCGCAGACTTCGCGCTCCAGGAGCCGCGCGCGCGCCTCGCTGAGCTCGAACACCTCTTCGGTCCATGGCGCCCCGCCCGTGCGGCGCACCGGGACGGTCGAGCCGGGCGGGTACTTGCGCCGCCAGCGCGCGAAGCGGGCCTCCATCGGCGCCAGGTGCTGGGCCGCTCGCTTGTCGGCGTAGGCCACGATCCGGGCCTCGAGCGGGGCCGTCCGCCACCATCCGTCATGGCCCGGCTCGGCGAGGCGCGTCACGGGGTGGTCCCGGACCACCGGGGCCAGCTCCGGGCAGCCGTTCGCCTCCAGCCATGCCGCCGACCCCTCGCCGTGACGGAGGTGGGCGGGCGTCGCGACCGACGCCAGCTTGTCCACGTCGTGCAGCAGCGCCGCCGTCTCCACGAGCCGCCGGTCCACGGCGTGGCCGTTGGCCGCCGCACGCCACGCGAGCCAGGCGGCGACGTCCGCGACCGCGCAGGCGTGGCGCAGGAACTTCGGGGACGGCTCGAGGGAGAGCAGCAGCTGGGCGGCCTCGCGGCGCCCCGGGACGGTCATCGTCAGGATCGTATCCGAGCAGGGCCTCCGGGGCGGCGCCGCCAGGGGAGCCCGCCGCCCGCTGCCCGCCGCCCGCCGCCCGCACGCCCACGCCGGTCTCGCGCAGCTCCAGCTCGATCGAGCCGTCCAGGTCCGTCCGGTACACCCGAACCCCGGCGTTGCGCAGCCTGGACAGCGTCGATGGTGCCGGGTGGCCGTAGGTATTGCCCTCGCCGACGGAGATCGCGGCGATCGTCGGCCGGGTGGCGTCCAGGAGTGCCTCGGATGTCGCGGTCGCGCTGCCGTGGTGGGCGACCTTGAGGACGTCGAGGCGCGGCAGGCCGCGCCCCAGGAGCTCCGGGTCAACGTCCTCCTCCGCATCGCCGAGCAGCAGGAAGCGACGGCCATTGGCCTCGCCCAGCAGCACGATCGAGTGGTTGTTGATCTCCTTGCCGCTGTCCGGCGGTTCGCGGGGCACCGACCCGGGGTCGGGCCACAGCACCACCAGGGCGATCTCGCCCAGGCTGATGCGGGCGCCGGCGGCGAGGGTTCCTCGGGGCGGTCCGTCGACAAGCCGCTCGTCCCATGCCCGCCACGCCGGGCCCGGCCCGCGCATGCCCGGCTCGTAGACCCGTCGGACCGCGTACCGCTCGAGCGCCGCCACGAGCCCGGCGGCGTGGTCCTCGTGGGGGTGGGTCAGCACGACCACGTCCAGGCGTCGGTCCCAGGGCGGGACGCGGGCGTCCAGCTCCACCAGCAGCCGCTGCGGGTCTGGTCCTCCGTCCACGAGCATCCGCGCCCCAGTCCGGCTCTCGAGCAGGATCGCGTCGCCCTGGCCGACATCGAGCACGGTGAGCCGTGTCGCCCGGGTCGCCGCTTGCGCGACGGCTGTTGAGCCGATTGCGACGACGATGGCCAGCGCGACGAGCGCCACTCGCACAGGGCCACGGACCGGGCGTCGTGGTGGCCGCTGACCCGGTGGTCGCCAACCCGATGGTCGAGGTGCCTGCGAGCCGTGGTGTACCCGTCTCCGCCACGCGACCAGCGCACCCAGCCCCGCGGCCGTTGCGAGACCCAGCGGCACCGCCAGCTCCGGCGGCAGCTCCACGGCCGCATAGGGGATCCCCGCGCCGAGGCGCACGACTGCGACGATCACGTGCAGGACGAGCCAGCCGGGCAGCCCGGCGAGGGTCGCCACCCAGGCCGGCGCGCCGGTCATCGCCATCGCTCCCGCCAGGAGCGCGAGCACGCCGCCCGCCATCGCGGCTGGGACCAGCGGCACGACCGCGAGGTTCACCACCGGCGCCACCAGTGACAGCCGCCCGAACGTCGCCAGCACGTCGGGCAGCGTCGCTGCCTGTGCCGCGAGCGAGATCCCGAGGCTCTCGGCCAGCCAGCGCGGCACCCGGCCGCCGCCCAGCCGACCGATGCGCTCGCCCAGCGGCGTCGCCCAGGCGAGGAGCCCCGCGGTCGCGAGGACCGACAGCCGGAAGCCGGCGTCCTCGATCATCGACGGGCTGACGAGGAGCAGGATCGCGGCCGCCCAGGCGAGCGCCGCCGGCGCCCGGCCCGCCCGGCCCGACTCGCGGGCGAGGAGCACCACGGCGGCCATGACCGCGGCCCGCACCACGGACGGGGAGGCTCCCGCTGCGACCACGTAGGCGGCGATCGTCCCACCCACGACCAGCGCGACCATCCGCCGCGGCCGCCCGCGCATGACGGCCGCGACGATGCCCGCCACGATGGCGATGTTCCAGCCGGAGATGGCGACCACGTGGCTCGCCCCGGCCGTGGCGAAGTCCTTCGCGAGCTCGCGGTCCACCCGCTCCCGGAGCCCGATCAGGATCCCGGCCGCCAGGCCCGCCTCCGGCTCCGGGAGGGATCGGCGAAGCGCATCGCCGGCCGCGTCCCGCCAGGCCTGAAGGGAGGCCGGAGGGCCGGACTCCAGGACGCGAACCGATGTCGCGTCGAGGCTTCCCGAGGCGCCGGTGCGCCGCAGGTACTCCCCGTACGGGTCGTCGTCCGGCGGCGGCCGGAGCCGGCCAGCGACCTCGACGAGCGTACCGGCCGTGACGACCGGGTAGGGAGGGAGCGTCCCAGCCACGATGACCGTGCCGGCCTCGGCGGTCAGTCGCAGACGCGCGACCTGGTCGCCGTCCCGAGGCGACCCGACCGACTCCACGATCGCCGTCCACGGTCCCCGCGAACCGTCGGGGAGGGCAGGCGGGACCCCCTGCGCCGGCCCGACCAGCAGCCGGACGCCGATCACCAGGAGCCCGAGCCCCAGGGCGAGCGTCGCCGTGCCCCGCCGTGCCGCGGCCGGGCCGGCTCGCAGCACGACCGCCGTCGCGACGAGGAGTGCCCCGATCGCCGTGATCGTGGCGGGCGACGCCGGGACCAGGGCGCCGGCGGGCGCGGCTCCTCCGGCTCCGGCGGCTGCGACCCCGGCGCCGGCCGCCATGCCCGCCGCGAGCCAGGCGGCCCGCGGGACGCTCTCCGAGGCGCGGCTCACGGCCCCGCGGTCACCAGGGACCGGATCTTCTCCAGCGTCGCCTCGCCGACGACCTTGCGCGAGCGCAGGTCGTCCACCGACGCGAACCGCTGCTCCTCGCGGGCCGCGATGATCTTCGCCGCGGTCGCGGGGCCCACGCCGGGCAGCGTGTCGAGCTGCTCCGCGGAGGCCGTGTTGACGTCGATCAGGCCGCCGGAACCGCCCGCGGCGCCGGCGTCGGCCGCCTCGCCGGCCGATCCGGCCGCATTCTCTCCCCGGGCCGGGACGTGGACCTCCTCGCCGTCGCGCAGCGGCGCCGCCAGGTTCAGCTGCCGGTCCGCGGCGGCGGCGTCGATCCGTGGCGCATATCCGCCGGCCGCCGTGATCGCGTCGCCCACCCGGGATCCGGCGGGGAGCCGGTACACGCCGGGTTGCGCGACCGCTCCACCCACCTCGACCACCAGCTCCGCGCCGCCCGTGCCCACCGTTCCCGCCGTGATCGGAGCGCTGGCGGTGCCGGTCTCGATGGTCGAGGCACCCTCCACCCCGACGATCGGGTCGGAGCGTGACGCGAGGAGGAACGCTCCGAGGACGATGGCAGCCGCCACCGCCGCCACGGCCACCGCGTACCAGGGGATCGCGCCCGGGCCGGGCTGGGCCGGCGGCGCGTCGGGTTCTGACGACTCGAGGACGCGCCAGGGCGCGCCGGAAGGCTCCACGATCGGACGACTCCCCGGCGGGCCCGGCGGCGGGCAATGGGGTGGGACGCCTGCTCCCGTCGGGGGCACTTCCGGCGGAAGCCGGCGTCCGATGCGGACTCTAGGCGCGCCCGCTTATCTGCCGCTTACGCGGTCCTGGGCAGGCGTGTGGGTCGCATAGGCCCTAGTTCCCGGGCGACACTGTTGCCTCCCCGAAGAAGGCCAGGGTGTCGCCGGCGGCCAGGCAGTTGACCTCGAGGTCCCGTCCCGTCCCGTCGCAGTGCAGGTCGCTCATCGTCCAGTAGGTCTCCACGGCGTGCGTCCCGACGCTGAGCGGGCTCAGGACGCCCATGGTCACGCCGTTGACGCTGGTGCCGTCGATGCGCAGCCTGCTCGTGTCCGTGAACATGTACTGGCGCTCGCCCGACGTCCCGGGATCGACCACCACCTTGACGCCGACGAACTTTGCCAGGAAGTCATCCAGCGGCGTCTCACCCGCCGGGACGAAGCCCTTCGGGACCTTCTTGAACGTCTCGCCCATCCCCCACCCCTCGGCGACCCGCCAGTCCTGGCCGGCTCCCACGTCCGAGCACATCCACCACACGATCGTCTCGCTGACGCCCCAGAGCTCGTTGAAGTCCGTGCCGTCCGGCAAGGTGCAGTGGTTGCCGTCGCCCGTACCCGCGGACGCGGCTGTCGGGACGGCCGCGGCCGCCGCCAGGGCCAGTGCGATGGCCAGCGTGCGCCGCACGCCGAGTCGCTTCGCCATATCGATCCCTCCGATGCTGTCGTGGCTGGACTCGCCACGTGCCGGTTGGACGCCTCGGGGTCCTGGAATCCGTCGGGACGGATTTCCGGGCCGAGGGGCGTCTAATCTCCCGGTACGCCCGGATGCCCGGGCATCGCACGTGGAACGGACGTGAGCGCCCCCGCCCCTTCGGCCGATACACGGGTCCAGGACCACGCCGCCGTGTTCGCAGACCCGGCGGCATTCCGGCGCTGGTACGACGTGGCGGTCGTGCGCGTGTACGGCTATCTCCACGGCCGTTGCGGCGGCGACGCTGCGCTGGCCGAGGAGCTGACCCAGCAGGCCTTCATCCAGGCGGTCCGTCACTGGCAGTCCTTCGACGGTCGAGCCGATCCGGTCACCTGGGTGTGCTCGATCGCGCGGAACAAGCTGACCGATCACTACCGGGAGCTGGACCGCCAGGAGCGACGGCATCTGCGGCTGGTCGTGCGGGAGATCGACATGCAGGACGCTGTCGCCGACCGCGCCGTCGAGGATCGCGAGGCCATCCTGGGCGCCCTCCGCGGCCTGCCCGCCCTCCAGCGCGCCGCGCTCGTCCTCCGCTTCGTCGACGGCCTGAGCGTCCGTGACGTGGCGGCGGAGCTCGGCCGCAGCGAGGACGCGACCGAGTCCCTCCTCCGCCGCGCAAGAGATCGGTTCCGCCAGCTCTACCCCGGAGACGGCGCATGAGCGAAGAGCGACTGAGGCGCGATCTCCGGGCCGTCGAGGTCCCGGTCACGCCGCGTCCCGAGTTCATCGATGCGCTGTACGCACGGCTGCTGCTGGAGCAGGGGCGAGGCACCGCCGTGAGCGGGAAGCGGGTCCCGGCACGACCGCGGCGTGGCTGGCGCGGCCTGACGCTGCTCGCCGCGGCGCTGCTGGTCGGTGGCGCGCTGGTCGGCCAGACGCTTGTCGGCAGCGAGCGACCGGCGCCGTCGCCGGCCCCGACATCGCTGCCGGCAGTCATCGCCACGGAACCCTCGGCCGAGCCACCGACCGCCCGCGCAACCGCGACGCCGCCTGCCCCGGGGCCCCCAGCCGGCTCGCCGATCGAGGTGAGCCCGCTGCCGCCGTCCCTGGATGCGCTGCACGAAGCCGGCGAGCTCGTCTACGAGCGCTTCGCGGTGGATGCCCTGTCACGCCTGCGATTCCTGACCAGCGATCCCGCGAGCGACGAGCGCGTGCCGGACGTTCCGGGGCTGCAGGACCGCGCCGCGTGGTCGCCGGACGGGCAGCGCCTGGCGTTCCACGCCTACGACCCGGACGGTGGGGGCACGGACCGAATCTGGGAGGCCGACGCAGACGGGGCGAACGCCCGACTGCTGTCCACCAGTTGCACCCCGCCGTCCTGTCTCGGTGAAAGCGACCCGGCCTACTCGCCGGACGGACGCCGCATGGCGTTCACGCGCACCACCGGGCCGGACCCAGCCCACCCGACGTCGGCCGTCCTGGCCATCCGGGACCTCGGATCCGGTGACGTCGTGGAGTTCGAGTCCACCCGGCGCGCGGCCGACACGTTCCTGATGCACCCGACCTGGTCGCCCGATGGGGCGATGCTCGCCTACGCGGTGGTGACGGCCGTGGCCGGCGAGGACACGACAACCTCCATCTGGCGCGTCGGCGCCGACGACCGGGACCCGCGCCGGCTCACGCCTGAGGGTCTGGACGCCGGCGACCCGGCGTGGTCCCCGGACGGCACGCGAATCTTGTTCACGACCAAGCCGGTCCACGCCTATTACGCGATGAACTCACGGCCGATCGACGACATGCGGATGTACACGATGGCGCCCGACGGCTCGGGCGTCGAGGCGTTCGGCCTGGCGGACCCGGTCGGCGCCGCGGCGTGGACGCCCGACGGCTCCCAGATCCTGTTCACCCGGTTCCTCAACGCCGGACGAACACTCGGCGTCGCCCAGCTGATGGTCATGGACGCCGACGGTGCCAACGCGCATGCGCTCGTCCGGAACTCGGGCTGCTGCAGCTGGTACGTGGTCCAGCGTCCCATGCCCTGACCACCGCGCCGCTCGACGGCGCCGCTCACGGCGCCGTCGCCGAACCCGGGCTACGATCGATCCCATGAGCGAGGATCCCTTCCCCCGCGAGCGTGTCGGCGCGATGATCGGCCGGATGCCGGCGTACCTGCGGCTGGCGTGGCGCCTGGCGAAGGACCCGCTGCTCAGCCGGAAGCGTCGCGCGGCGATGGTGGCTGCCGCGGGCTATCTCGTCTCGCCCGTGGATCTCGTGCCGGGCATCGTCCCGGTGCTGGGCCAGCTGGACGACATCGCCGTCGCCATCGCGGCCATCCGCCTCGCGCTGGACGGCCTGAGCCCCGAACGCCGCCGGATGCACCTTGCAGGCGCCGGCCTGGCGGAGGAGGACCTGGTCGCGGACCTGCGGACCGTCGGGGCCACCACGGGCTGGATCCTTCGCACGACCGCCCGCACGACTGCCCGGGTCACGACCGCCACCGGACGTGCCGCGGTGAGCGCCGGCCGCCGGGCGCGCGACGCGGCCGCCCCGCGCGTCACCGTGATCCGGCGTCGCCTCCCCAGGCGGCTCCGTGCCGCCGGTGATCCCGGGCCCGGGGATCCGGAAGACGGCGATCCGGCGATCTGACTCGCCTCGCCGTCAGGCGGGCAGTTGCTCCCACTCGACCCAGCGGGTGCCGTCCCACCAGCGGTGCCAGGTCATGCCGTCGGTGCCGGCGGCGAACACGTCCAGCCGGTCCGCGCCCCAGGACGATGCCGCCGGCACCGGCCCGAGGGCAAGCTCCCCGCCCAGCGACTCCCACGGGTGCCACGACTCGCCGTCCCAGTAGCGATTGCGGAGCGTCCCATCGTCGAAGACGGCGAACACCTCCAGCTGGTCCTCGGCCCACGCCGTCGCGGCCGGCGGCGACGCCAGCTTCCCGCCCAGTGACGCCGGATCGCCCCAGGTGGTCCCGTCGAACGCTCGATGCCAGAGGACCCGATCCACGCCGACCCAGAACAGGTCGATGCGGTCGGGTCCCCAGGAGACTGCGGCGATGTCGTTCATGTGGTCCTCCGTCCGCTGTGGAGGAGGACGTTACGCCGTCCGGCCCTCGATCCGCGTGGCCGCCATGCAGGCGACCTCCGAGACCGCATGGGTGGCGGCGCTGAAGGCCCGAACCGGCCGCGCGACCAGCGAGCGGAGCCCGTCGCGTCGCGGTGGCGGGGCGTCCCCGCGCAGGTCCCTCGCCTCCCTGAGGAGCCGGTGAACGGTGGCGGCGCGCTCCAGGTCCCGGGCACGCTCCCGGGCGAGGTCGAGTGCGACGGTGCTGTGGTACAGGAACATCAGGTTGGTCCTCCAGGTCAGCGGCCGCTGCGATCGACGCCGTCGCGGCTCTCGTAGCCGGCGATCGCGGCGAGCGTCCCCAGCAGGCCGAGGGCGACGATCAGATTCAGGAACACGTCCATGGCGGGTTCTCCGGTGGTCCGATGGATGTAACCGGACTGAACTGCTTGACTAGTTACGAACGATACCCCCTTGCGCGTAACCTGTCAATACCTGTATTGTGGTTACTGCCAGCCATGACAACCCTGCGCCTCGCCCCCGTCCACCCTTCCGGGCACGTCCACGCGGCCGACCTCGAGGTCTGCCTGGACTTCGTGAACAGCGAGTCCTACGACGACGGCGTCCCCAACGAGCACCTCGCCACGGCTGACGACGCCGTGTCCTGGCTCACCTCCCGGGGTCTCGCGCACGAGGATGCGGTGCGCGCCCAGGCCGCCCTGGACGCTGCCGCCTGGCTGGCGCGGATCCGCGCCTCGCGCGCCGCCCTGCGCGAGGTCTGGGACGCGGAGGTGGAGCGCCGGATCCCGGATCAGGCGGCGCTGGACACCGTGAACGCCATCCTCCGCGAGGCCCCCCGGATCGAGCTGGTCGCCGCAGCGGGCTGCTGCGGCATCGGGCACCGCCACACGGAGAACGACCCCACCGGCGAGGCGCTGTCCCGCCTCGTCGAGCCCCTGGTGGAGGCGATCGCCGCCGGCGAGACGTCACGGTTCCGGATCTGCGCCAATGACGGTTGCCGCTGGGTGTTCGAGGACACCTCGCGCGCCGGCCGGCGCCGCTGGTGCGACATGGCCTCCTGCGGCAACCGTGCGAAGGTGCGCCGCTACCGGGACCGCCACCGGGCTGACGACGGCACCGGGCCGGCTGCATCGGATGGCCCGGTACGCCCGGGCACCCCTGCCCCGGCCTGACCGCTAGACCCGCTCGAGCAGGGGGCGGACCTCGGTCGCGAACCGGGTCATCGACTCCTCGTCGTAGTCGGACGGGTACCCGGCGATCAGGTGGCGATAGCCCAGCTCCAGGTAGGGCGCCAGCTTCTCCGCGACGTCCTCCGGCGTGCCCACCGGCTGGTCCGTCCAGTGCCTGGCCACCCGGTTGCGATCGAACGCCTCGTGGAACAGGCGCTCCGCCTCGGCCCGGTCGTCGCGGATGAACACGGTGCCCACGTTGGTCGAGCGCTCGATCTCGGACGGGTCGCGCCCCACGGTCTCGCAATGGCGCAGGAGGACCTCCTCCTTGTGCCGCACCGTTTCGACGCCGCCGCCCACGTTGTTCATGTCGGCGTACCTGGCGACCAGCTTGAGCGTCACCTGCTCCCCGCCGCCCCCGATGCAGATCGGCAGGTGCGCCTGCACGGGGGCCGGCAGGTTGCGGGTCGCCTTCGAGTGGTAGTGGTCGCCACGTGCCGTGGGCTCCGTCCCGTCCAGCATGCCGCGCATGATCGGCACCGCCTCGCCCAGCCAGCGCAGCCGCTCCGGGAACCCGGACCCGAACTCCAGCCCGAAGGCGTCGTGCTCCTCCCCGAACCAGGCTCCGCCGATGCCCAGGATCGCCCGGCCGCCGCTGATGTGGTCGAGCGTGGTCGCCATCTTGGCCACCAGGGCCGGCGCCCGGAACGTGTTGGCGCCCACCATCAGGCCGATCCGGGCCCGCGTCGTCGCCTGCGCCCAGGCGGTGATCGTGAGCCAGCCCTCGTAGTTCGGCCCCCGCGAGTCGCCGACGATCGGGTACAGGTGGTCCCACGTCCACAGGGTGTCGTACCCCAGCCGGTCGGCACGGATCCCGGCCTCGAGCAGCGACGGCCAGTCGGTGTACTGGTTCCAGCACAGCGCGCCGATCTTGATCTCGCCCACGGGCTGCCTCCGCTGGGATGTGGTCCGGGTCATCGATCAGGGTATCCCGTCGCGCGTCGGTGGCGGCTCGCGCACGCTCACGAACCGAAGACTCGCTGTGTGGGATGATGCCCAGCCGAGGGTCCAGCGGCAGGTTCATGCCCGCCCGGATCCCGCTCGAATTGCCCACAACCAAGGAGAGTCCCGTGTCACCTTCGACCCGTCGCCACCCCGCATGGCTCACCGCCTTCGTCCTCGTCGGCGTCATCGCCCTCGTTGCCGCCTGCTCCTCCGATGGGGGCGCGAGCGCGGCGCCCAGTGCAGGCGCCGGCGGTGGCGACATCACCGGCACCTGGCACCTGGTCGCGGCCACGACGACGAAGCCCGCCTCCCAGGGCGTGGTCCCCGGGCCCGACCAGGACCGCTACGTGATCACCTTCAACGAGGACGGCTCGGCCGAGATCCAGGCGGACTGCAACCGGATCCGCGGCGACTACGAGACGACCACCGACGGTGGGCTCACGATCACGCTCGGTCCCAGCACGCTCGTCGCGTGCCCGGAGGATTCGCTCGGGCCCCAGTTCGCCGACTCGCTCGCCAAGGCCGAGACGTACACCGCCGACGGCGACAGCCTGCTGATCACTGACTCGGAAGGTGGCACGCTGGAGCTCACCGCAGCCGGCTGACACTGCATCGGGCGTAGGGCGCCCGGCCCCTCGCTCGGCGACGCGCGCCGGGCCCCTCCGCGCTACCGAACGACGAGGTTGACCAGCTTTCCGCCGCCGGCGTGGATGATCCGGTCCGGCTCCCGCCCGCCCAGCGCCGCGACCACCTTGTCGCGCGACAGGACGAGCTTCTCGAGGTCCCACTCCGAGATGTCCGCGGGCACCGTGACCCGATCGCGGAGCTTGCCGTTGACCTGGATGGGGACCTCGCGCGTGTCCTCGATCGTTGCGGACTCGTCCACATCGGGCCAGCGCTGGGCGTGGATGGACGCCCACGGCTCGCCCCCCGCCTCCAGGCGGCGCGCCCACAGCTCCTCCGTGATGTGGGGCGCGGCCGGCGCCAGCATCAGCAGCAGCAGCCCGACGGCCTCGTCCCACTCGGGCCCCGCGGCCACGGACGTCCCGCGATAGCGGGACAGCACGTTCGACAGCTCCATGAGCTTGGCGACCATCGTGTTCCAGCGGAACTCGTCGTAGTCGTCCGTCACGTCACGCAGGGTCCGATGGGCGGCAGCGCGGATCGCCGTGCGGGCCGCGGCCTCGGACTCGCCGTCGGGCAGGCCACCGGTCGCGGCGTCCGGCTCGCCACCCTGCGGGTCGGTCGCGATCGTCCACACCCGGTTGAGGAACCGGGCCACGCCGCCGATACCGGTCGGGCTCCAGGGTCCGCCCTGGTCCCAGGGGCCCATGAACATCAGGAACAGGCGCACCGTGTCCGCGCCGTAGCGAGAGACCAGCTCGTCGGGGTCCTGGACATTGCCCTTGCTCTTGCTCATCCGCTCGCCGTCCGCGCCCAGGATCTGGCCCTGGTTGAACAGCCGGCGGAATGGCTCGCTCTCGTGGACCAGGCCGATGTCGCGCATCGCCCGGGTGAAGAAGCGGCTGTACAGGAGGTGCATCACGGCATGCTCGGCGCCGCCCGTGTACTGGTCCACGGGTGTCCATGCCTTGACCAGCGCCGGGTCCACGGGGCCGTCCGCCCTGTCCGGGGAGAGGTAGCGGAACCAGTACCAGGACGAGTCGATGAACGTGTCCATGGTGTCCGTCTCACGGCGTGCCGGACGGCCGCAGGACGGGCAGTCCACGCGCAGGAACGCCTCGTCCCGGGTGAGCGGGTTGTCGCCGCTGCCGCGGTAGTCCACGGTGTCGGGCAGCAGGACGGGCAGGTCCGCCTCCGGCACCCCCACCGGGCCGCACTCGTCGCAGTGGATGACGGGGATGGGCGTGCCCCAGTACCGCTGGCGGCTGATCAGCCAGTCCCGCAGCCGGTAGGTGACGGCCTGGCGGCCCTTGCCCTGCTCCTCCAGCCAGGACACGATCTCGTGCCAGGCGGTGGTCGCGGGCCGGCCCGAGAAGCGCCCCGAGTTGACCATCACGATCTGCTCGGTGGCCCGCCGCCCCAGCCCGATGGCCTCGAGACCGTCCACGATGTCGCCGATCAGCCCGTGGCGGTCGTGGCCCTTCTCGGCGAAGTCTGCCGACTTCTCCACGAAGGCCTCGGTCATCTCCTCGTCCGGGTCGCCGCCCCTGGGCATCACGACCCGCACGATCGGCAGGCCGTGGACCTTCGCGAACTCGAAGTCGCGCTCGTCGTGGCCGGGCACGGCCATGATCGCGCCGGTGCCGTACGTCCCCAGCACGTAGTCCGCGATGTAGATCGGGATCCGTTCGCCGTTGGCCGGGTTGACCGCGTCGGCGCCGATGGCCACGCCCGTCTTCTCACGTTCCGTGGACAGCCGGTCGATCTCGCTGCGGGCCGCCGCCTGGGTCACGTACGCCTGGACTTCCTCGCGCCGCTCGGGCGCCGTCAGCACGGGCACCAGCGGGTGCTCGGGGGCCAGCACCATGAACGTCGCGCCGAACAGCGTGTCCGGCCGCGTCGTGAACACCCGGATCTCCTCGCCGCCTGCGTGGTGGGCCGATACGGCGGTGTCGAACACGATCTCGGCGCCCGACGATCGTCCGATCCAGTTCGTCTGCATGATCCGGACGGGGTCCGGCCAGTCGATGCCGCCGAAGTCCAGCAGCTCCTCGGCGTAGTTCGTGATCCGCAGGTACCACTGCGGCAGCTCGCGCTTCTCGACCTGGGCGCCGCAGCGCCAGCACCGGCGGTCCGTGCCCTCGACCTGCTCGCGGGCCAGCGTCCCGTCGTTGGGGCACCAGTCCACCGCGGACACCGCGCGATACGCGATGCCCCGCTCCAGGAACTTGGTGAACATCCACTGGTTCCAGCGGTAGTAGCCGGGGTCGCAGGTCACGACCTCGCTGTTCCAGGCGAACGTGGCGCCCATCGACCGGAACTGGCGCCGCATCGTCTCGATGTTGGCCATCGTCCATTCGCGCGGGTGGAAGCCGCCCTTGACGGCGGCGTTCTCGGCCGGCAGCCCGAAGGCGTCGAAGCCGATCGGCAGGAACACGTTGTCCCCGTGCATCCGCCGGTAGCGGGCGATCGCGTCGGTGGGGGTGACGATGTACCAGTGGCCGATGTGGAGCGCGCCCGACGGGTACGGGTACATCGTCAGCAGGTAGTACCGGGGCCGCGAGTCGTCGTGCAGGTCCGTCTCGTGCAGCCCGAGCTCGTCCCAGCGCTGCTGCCAGCGCGGCTCGATGGAGGCCGGGTCGTACCGCTCGGCGCGGCCGCGCGCGTCCCGGGTGCCGGCCTCGCCGGCGGTGTCTCGGTCGCCTGTGGTCGTCACGGTCACGAGCCCTCGGATGAAACGAGACCCCCCGCCGCTCCCGGCGAGGGGTCAGGTGGTCGGCGTGTCAATGCGATGGTGGAGCTACGGGGATTCGAACCCCGGACCTTCTGAATGCCATTCAGACGCTCTCCCAGCTGAGCTATAGCCCCACAGCCGGACCGCGAGTATAGCGCCTGTCGTGCGGCCCGCGGTCGGGCAGTACCGTCGTCTACTCGTCGTCGCCGGATCGGGCGCTATGCTGCGGTTCGCGGGCCCGGTCACGGGCTCCGCCGTCACGAGAAGTCGCCGGGGAGGCCCACACCGACCATGTCGCTGCGCCAACGGGTGGAGAGCGCGCAACAGGCCGCCGCGAAAGCCGACGCCGCGACGAAGGCCGACGCCGCCGCGAAAGCCGACGAAGCCGCGAAAGCCGACGCCGCGACGAAGGCCGACGAAGCCGCGAAGGCCGACGAAGCCGCGAAGGCCGACGCCGCGATGCGGGAAGACGCGGTCCCGCCGCCCGAGGGCGCGGTCGTCCCGACCGCCGGCTGGCCCACGCCGACCGCGGGCGCGGTCGTGTCGGTCACGCCGGGATCGCCGACCGACAGCTGGGCCTCGCCGACCGACGGCCTGGTCCTGCCGGTCACGCCTCCCGGCGCGGTCGTGCCGGTCACGCCGGTCGCCCCGCCCCCCAGGCCGCCGGTCACGAGGCCGCCCGGCCCCGTCGCACCGTCCGCCGGCTCGCCGTTCCTGCCGCCCACCGCCCGGACCGCCGCCCGCGAGGAGTTGATGCGGGAGATCCGCGTCCGCCTCCACACGGAAGCCGTTCACGCCTTCGACTCGCTGCTCGACGTCCCGGCCGCCGAGGTTCGGGGCAAGATCGAGGCGATCGTCGACCGGATCATCACCCAGCACGGCTTCGCCGTCACCCGGGACGAGCGCCTCCGCCTGGTCGAGGAGCTGCTCAACGACGTGACGGGCCTCGGGCCGCTGGAGCCGCTGCTGGGCGACCCGAGCATCACCGAGGTCATGGTCAACGGTCCGGACCACCTGTACATCGAGCGGCACGGCAAGATCCACCGGGTGGACAGCTCGTTCCTCAACGACGAGCACGTGCTGCGGATCATCGACCGGATCATCACCCCGCTGGGCCGGCGGATCGACGAGATCAGCCCGCGCGTGGACGCCCGCCTCCTGGACGGCTCGCGCGTGAACGCGATCATCCCGCCGCTCTCGCTGGTGGGGCCGGTGATCACGATCCGCAAGTTCTCGGCCCGGCCGTACACGGTCGAGGACCTCGTCGGCTTCGGCACCGCGACGCCGGAGATGTTCGAGTTCCTCCGGTCCTGCATCGAGGCCCGGCTCAACCTGTTCGTGTCCGGCGGCACTGGCTCCGGCAAGACCACCTTCCTCAACGTCCTGTCGGGGTTCATCCCCAACGACGAGCGGATCGTGACCATCGAGGACGCCGCCGAGCTGCAGCTCCGCCAGGAGCACGTGATCACGCTGGAATCACGGCCGCCCAACCTGGAGGGCGAGGGCGAGATCACGATCCGGAACCTGCTGCGCAACGCGATGCACATGCGGCCCGACCGGATCGTCGTGGGGGAGTGCCGTTCCGGCGAGGCGCTGGACATGCTCCAGGCGATGACGACCGGTCACGACGGCTCGCTGTCCACGGGCCACGCCAACACGCCCAACGACATGCTCCGCCGGCTCGAGACGATGGTGCTCATGACCGGCTACCAGCTGCCGCTGCGGGCCATCCGCGAGCAGATCGCCTCCGCGGTGGACCTCATCGTCCACACCGCGCGCCTCAAGGACGGCACCCGCAAGGTCACGAACATCACCGAGGTCTACGGGATGGAGGACGACGAGATCCTCACCCAGGACATCTTCGAGTTCGAGCAGACGGGCGTGGACGAGGACGGGAAGATCCTGGGCGAGCTGCGCCCGACCGGCATCCGCCCGACGTTCATGAGCCAGTTCGCACGGCAGGGCGTCCCGCTGCCGCCCGACGAGTTCGGCATTCCGCCCGAGGATCCCGGCAACCCGGATTCCACGCGCATGATGAAGGGCCGTTGGGGCGGCGAGTCCACGCGGGCCGATGCCAGGGTGCTGTCCACGGGCCTCGGGCGGGCCATCAAGGCTGGGGGCATGGTCTACGTGTCGTCGGTCGGCCCCATCGATCCCGAGACGGGCCAGGTCGCCCGGGGCGCGATCAAGGAGCATGCCCGGCAGTGCCTGCACAACCTGCAGGCCAAGCTGGAGGAGGCCGGGAGCTCGCTGGACAAGGTCGTCTGGGCGAACTGGTCGCTGCGCGAGGCCGGGGATTTCGACATGTTCAACGAGGAGTGGCTGCGGTGGTTCCCGGGCGACGGCCCGGTGGGTCAGATGACCCAGCTGCCGCCGCTCCAGCGCCGGGCCGGCTTCCGGGTCTCGATCGGGGTCATCGCGCAGGAGTAGCCCCGCAGCCCGTGCGCCGCGCCTCGCCGTGCGCCGCGTCGGGCGGTCCCGCCGGCCGGGCCGTCGCACGTCCGTCCCGCCCGCTAGCATCGCGGGCAATGGCCTTCGACGTTCTCGTCCGCGGCGGGCTCCCGGTGGACGGCACCGGCGCGCCCGGCCGGCCGGAGGTGCGCAGCGGCGAGGAGACGGGCGATCGGGCGGGCCGTCTCCTGCGACGGGGCACGTGAGCCCGTCATTCGCGCACGCGAGCCGCGTCACGGAGCACCACGCGGTCCTCCGATTGGCAGGCGGCGACATCCCGTACGTCCTGCGCCGCACGCCGAACGCGCGCCGGCTGAGGGTCACCGTCCACCCTGAGCGCGGGGTCGTGGTCACCATCCCGCCCGCCGCGCACCCGGGCTGGGCACGCCAGGAGCGCGTGGTGGAGGACTTCCTGCGCGAGCGGGAGGCGTGGGTCCGCCGCCACCTGGAGCGCCAGCAGCGGGCGCGCGCGAGGCTGGACGCCCGGCCGGGGCTGGACGAGGGTCGCACCGTGCCGTACCTGGGGCTCCCGCACCGCGTGCGGGTGGCGGAAGCGCCCCCGCGGACCCGGGCGTCGCGCGTCTCGCGGGTGGGCGCGGACGATGGCGACGAGCTGCTGGTCGAGCGCGTCGCCCGGGACGCGCGGCCGACGGCGGCGATCCTCGAGGCGTGGTTCAGAGCGAGGGCGCGGGCCAGGCTCCACGAGGCCATCGGCCGCCATGCGACGTCGCTCGGCGTCGCGCCCGCCAGCGTTGCCATCCGAGACACCACCAGCCGCTGGGGCAGCTGCTCTCGCAAGGGCGCCCTGTCGTTCTCGTGGCGGCTCGTCCTGGCGCCACCCGAGGCCTTGGAGGCAGTCGCCGTGCACGAGCTGTGCCACCTGCGGGTGTTCGGGCACGGGCCGCGGTTCCACGCCCTGCTCGCCGCACGGGTCCCGGACCACGCCGCATGGCGCCGCTGGCTGCGCCGGCACGCCCCGGAGCTGCACGCGGCCCTCGACTGAGCGGGCACGCGGCCGTCGGACTCCCGGCGGGGAACCGTTTCGGTACCTTGGCGCGTCACATCGCTGCGTCCATTGCGTCTCATCGCCGCATCGCACGTTCCGAGGTCTCATGTCCCTTCGCCTCGCGCCCGTCGTCGCCGTCTCGATCGCCCTTCTGGCCGTCTCCGGCTGCGCATCGACGGCGCCCATCGCGGCGTCGCCCGCCTCGAGCCCCGAGCCAACCCCGATCACCCGTCCAAGCGCGCCATCAGTTCCCGTCGCGACCGCCTCGCCGGACTCGGGCAACGTGGACGGCCGGCGGTACCCGGAGCTGACGGTCGAGGCGCTGGGATCCGACGCGGTCCAGGTGACGATCGCGGATCCCGCGGCCAGGGCGTGGCGCCTGGTGATCGCGGGGACTGGCGACATCGCCGGCGATCGCCTGGACCTGGTCGTGGAGACCGGGGACACGGAGCCCTCGATCATCGCTGCAGAGGTCCGAGGCGGGATCATCGTGGACGAGATGGACCTGTCCGGGTACGCGGACGGGACAGCGGCCGCGGGCGGTTGCCACCGGACCCTCGCCGTGTGCGTGGACTCGGACGGCTTCCGGCTCCCCGCCGACGATGACGGCACGTTCTCGGTCCGGCTGACGGTCGTCGATCCCGGGGCGCCGCTCACGATCACCGGCGGCACGGCGACCTGGCCGGCCGAGCCGTTCATCCTGGGGCCCTGGACGGACACGGAGCCCTTCGCGTGGAGCGCCCGCTGACCCCTGCCTGAACGGCAGCCGGGCGCGCCGTCACGGCGCGAACGCTCCGGGAATGCTGGTGGGCCGGGGCAGAATCGAACTGCCACAGCCGAAGGCGAGGGTTTTACAGACCCTTGGGCTCACCACCTGCCCAACCGACCCACGAGTGCGGTCGTGCGCCCGTCCCGGTGCTCGCGCGACCCTGGTGAGAGGCGGCGATGGTGGAGATGAGGGGACTCGAACCCCTGACCCCCGCGATGCGAACGCGGTGCTCTCCCAGCTGAGCTACATCCCCACCGGGAACGGTGGCGGCGAACCGCCCGACCGGGCGCGAAGTGTAGCACGGGACACCGCCTCCACCGACCGCCCGGGGCCCTAGACTCACCCGGTGTCAACGGGTCTGCTCCTCGGGCTGTTCTCGTCGCTGACGTGGGGCATCGTGGACATCACGGGGGCCCTGGCGGGGCGGCGCGTCGGCAGCACGGCCGTCCTCGCAGGCGCCCAGCTGGTGAGCGTCGCGACCATCGCGCTCATCGTCCTGGCCGACCCGTCCCGGCTGGGCCCGCAGGCGGCGACGGGGTTCCTGGCCGGGATTCCGGTGGGCGTCGGGGCCGCCTTCGCGTACCTCTCGTATTTCACCGCCCTGCGCATCGGGCCGCTGAGCGTGGTCAGCCCGGTGATCCTCGCCTACGGGGGCGCGACGGTCGTGCTGGCCGTCGTGCTGCGCGGCGAGACGCTGCTGCCGGTCCAGGCGCTTGGCGCCCTGTTCGCGACGGCGGGCGTGGTGCTGGCGGGCATCGTGTTCCATGGCGGCCGGCTGCGCGGCGCAAGGCTGGTCGGCCCGGGCGTGCTCGTCGCGGCGCTGACGATCATCCTGTTCTCGGTGGTCACCGTCGCGCTGGCCGGGCCGATCCAGACCTACGGGTGGCTGTCGGTCGGGCTCGGCTCGCGGGTCGCCAACGCGATGGCGGCGCTGATCCTGCTCCTCCTGATGGTGCTCCGCTCGCGTTCCCGCGCGGCTGAGGCAGTCCCGGGGGTCGTCGTGCCGGCCCGCTTCACCGCGTTCGTGCTGGCGCTGATCCTGGTCACCGGGCTGTGCGACGTCGCGGGGTTCGTGACCTTCGCGATCGGGTTGGAGATCGCCCCGACCTGGCTGGTGGGCCTGGCGAGCTCGTTCGGGCCGGTGATCGCGGTCGTGTTCGCGGTCCGGCAGCTGGGTGAGCGCCTGCGGCCGACGCAGTGGGCGGGTCTGGCGCTGCTGGCCGGCGGCGTGGTGGTCCTGGCGGTCTCCGGGTAGGGGTTCGTCTCGCCGGGACGCCCACGTCTCTCGCCGGGACGCCCGCCGTTATGCGTACCAGGCGTAGCAGCCATCGGAAGGAGCTCAAGGCGGTCTTGGATGAGCCCAATGCGCCCCGCCGGACGCCGATCCATGCGTGGCAGGCATATCCCGGCGCCGGGCGCGGCTTCGACACCGGGACCCGGTGCCAACCAAGCGTGGCACGCATAGGGCAAGGTCGGAGTGAGAGAGGATGGAAGGCCGAGACGGCAAGGGCCCCGCCGGGCCGTTTGGCATCTTGTCTTAATCGAACATCTGTTCTAGTATCGGACGTCCGATGACAGGCTCGACGGACGTCTCCACCACCCTCGCGAAGCTCCAGGCGCGCTGGGGCGCGGCCGCTCCACGGCGGGGCGGAGGCCTGGGCCTCGAGACCGAGGGCGCGCTCGCCCGCGCGCCGATGCCGCTCGAGACGTCGGAGGAGGCGGGACCGACCCCGGCTCTCGCGCCCACCCCGCGCCCCGGACCCGGCCGCCCGGCGACCCCGGAGCCGGACGGGCGCGTCGTTCCCACCGGGTTCGCCGCCCTGGACGCGATCCTCGGGCCCGGCGGGCTGCCCCGCTCCGCCACGGTGGCCCTGCGCGGCGGGGCGTCCTCGGGTCGGACGACGGTCGCGCTGCGGATCGCCGCGGAGGCGCAGGCTACGGGGGGGATCGTCGCCTGGCTGGACCTCGCCCGCGCGTTGGACCCGGTGGAGGCGGTCGCCCGCGGCGTGCGGCCGGAGTGGCTCGTCGTGCTCACCCCGGTGGACCTCGGGGAGGCGCTGGCCCTGGCGGCCGCGCTCCTCTCGGCGCGGACCGTGGACCTCCTGGTGATGGACCTGCCGGACGGACGGGATCCCGCGGTCGCCGGCGTGCGCGTGGGGGACCGGCTGGGCCGGCTGGCGGCGCTGGCCCGGCGGGCGGGAACGCTGCTCGTGGTCCTGGAGCCCGGTGCGCTCGGCCGGGGGCTGGCGGCCGCGGTCGAGGAGGCCAGCGGGCTGCGCCTGGAGCTGGAGCGCACGGGGTGGATCCGGCTGGGCCGGGACGTCGTGGGGCAGCGCAGCGCGGCCACGGTCGTCCGCAACCGGTACGGCCCGTCGGGACGGCGGGCGGAGCTCGAGATCCGGTACGCGGAGGGCGGGCCCCGGGACCGCTGCCTGCTCCGGGACGATCTGCTCGGCGGGCGGCCGTCGGGCGCACCGCCGGGCGTGTCGCCGGGTGCGCCGCCGGGGTCCACCCCGGAGCCCGTGCCCATCGTGCTCGAGCTCCCGTCAGCGCCGCCCCACGACGTCAAAGGCCCCCCTCCAGCGACTGATCGCCATGCGCCTGCTTCACCTGCTCTGGCCCCACCTTCCGCTCCGCCTCGCGAGGGCCCGCCTCGAATCCACGGGGAGCGACGGCATCTCCGGCTCGTGGCCGCCCGGCCCGATCGTCCTCGGCGGACAGCCCTGGACGGACGGAACGGTCGTGGACGCGGACCCGCTCGCCCGGGCGCTCGGCGTGCGCCGGGGGATCCCGCTCGGGACCGCCCACCGGCTCGCACCAGAGGCGACCTTCCTGGACCTCGCGCCTGAGGCGGACCGGGCCGCCGCCGAGGCCGCCTGCGAGCGGCTGGCCGCGTTCAGCCCGGGGATCGCCGGCAGCAGCGACGTTGCGGACCCGGCGTTCGGCCGGCTCGCCGTCCACGCGGACGGGCTGATGCGGCTGTGGGGCCGGGAGGAGGACCTCGTCGGGCGGATCGGCGAGGCACTGCGGCCGATCCTGCCCGGCCCGGCCCGGGCCGGGATCGCCGGCACCGCGTTCGCCGCCACGATCGCGGCCGCGCACGCCCCGGACGGCGGTCCACCCGTCCTGGTCCCACCCGGGGACGACGAGCGCTTCCTCGCCCCGTACCCGGCGCGCCTGCTCACGCGGGACCCGGACATCCGGGCGAGGCTCGCCCGGTTCGGGCTGCGGACGATCGGCTCGGTTGCGGAGCTGCCCCGCTCCGCGGTGGTCGCCCGGTTCGGGGATGAGGGCGCGCGTCTGCACGCCCGGGCCCGGGGCGAGGAGACGGAGCGGTTCCGGCCGCGGCGTGCCCCGGAGCGCCTTGCCCTCGCCCTGCCTCTGGACCCGCCGGCCGAGGGCACGGACGCGGTCCGGTTCGTCCTGCGGCGTCTTGCCGCGACCCTCGCAGATCAGCTGGTGGCCCGTGGCCAGGCGGCGGAGATCGCCCGCCTGGTGCTGACCCATGACCTCGCGTTCGCGCGCCGCGGGACGCTGCCGGAGGTCCGGCTGGAGCAGCGCCTGCCGGAGCCCACGGCGGATGCGGAGGCGATCGAGCGCCTGCTCCTCGCCCGTCTCGAGCACGCCCCGCCGGCGGCTGCGGTCGCGCGCCTGGAGCTGGAGCTCGCGGGGGTGGAGCCGGCCACCGGCCAGCAACTGCCGCTGTTCACGCCCCAGGCGGCCCGCGACGCCCGGCTCGCCTGGCAGCTGGCGCGCCTCGCGATCGCGTTCGGGGTGGACCGCGTGCGGCGGGTTGAGATCACGGATCCCGAGGCGCCGCTCGCGGAGTCCCGCTGGCGCTGGGCACCGGTGACCGGGACGTCCGTGACCGGCGCCGCCGGCGAGGGGGACGGGAGATGACGCGGCTGCTGCGCGAGCACCCGGCGATCGATGCGGAGCTGGACGGGGACGGCCGGCTGGTCGCGATCCGCTGGAACGGGCGCCGCGAGCCGGTCGAGGTGTGCAACCGCTGGCGGGTGGAGGAGTCGTGGTGGCGCGAACCGATCGCCCGGGAGTATTTCAAGGTGGCGGGGCAGGCCTGGCTGGCTCTCGTCTACCTGGACCGGGTCGCCGGCACGTGGCACCTGGAACGGCTCTACGACTGAGCGCATTGGCGCCCGTCGCCGGGACCGCGTGGTCAGCGGATGGCGGGCGACCCGAACGCGACCGAGATGACGACCAGGACGAGAAGCAGGCCGACGACCAGGACGAGCGCGCCCATGTCGCGCGGTCGTGCCGACTGCACCGTTGCGATCCCCCTTCCCACACCAGAGACCGGTCCCGGCCGGTCGGCGACCAGCATAGACGGCGCACCTGGGCCGTGCACATCGATTTCGACGTCTCGCGCCGAGAAAAATCCCGCCGACGGGGATCCCCGGCCGCCGAGGACCTCTCAGCCGGGCAGGGCCGCCACGACGAGCAGGACCACGAGCACAACGAGGACGACGACGAGCGTCGCCGCTCCGATCAGGTCGCGTGCCCTGGGTTCCATGCCGTCCTCGCCTCCGGTTGCCGTCAGCCCTCGCCGCCCGCACAGGCGGCGGCGTAGCGCACGGTGATGATCGTCGATTCGCCGGCTGGATGGATGACGGCCTGGAGACGGCACTCCGGGATGTCGGCCCAGGCGTCGAGGGTCCAGCTGCCGTCCTCGAGCGGCCCACTCGTCTCCACGGTGGCCCAGCCCTGGTCCAGGAGCGCGCCCTGGTACCAGCCGGCCGGCTCCTCGGCCGCTGCGGTGGTGAGCCATGCCGCACTGACGGGGCCGTCCGGCCAGTCGGCCGGTTCGGCTCCCGGGAACACCGGGAACGCAGCCGGCACCGCGTCCAGGATCGTGCCCCACTCGGTCTCGGTGGTGGTGACGTCGTCGGGCAGGGGATCGGGAGACGGGGTCATGCCGCCCGGAACGGCCGTGAGCACGGGCTCCACCGTGCCAGGCGGCGACATCGTCGCGGCCGAGCCACAGCCGGCCAGGATGGCGACCGCCAGGACGACGGCGGCGAGCATCGGGCGAGGGGCGAAGGTGCGCATCACGCGACCCATCGTAGCGGTGGAACGGCGAGGACCCCCACCGCTCATCGGCAGGGGTCCTCGACTGGCCCCCGGGCTGCCCAGGTCCCGGGTGGCAGGTCGACGGCCGCCATCGCAACGACCGTCGCCTTGTACGTTCCGCGTGAGCCCCCAGGCCGATCGGAACGATGATGTGGTCAGGCCACCGCTCGGGCGACCTCCGGCAGGATGCCGAGGATCAGCAGCGCCGCCCCGGCGACGGCCGCGACCCGCAGGAGGAGGTCGAGGGCGAGCCGGCGGTCGTGGTGCGGAGCGGGCTGGCTGATCACGCCCTTGAGACGCGCGAGGACCCCGTTCGGTTGCGCTGCTGGTTGCTGGACGTGATAGAACATTTGTTCTAGAATCTCGACCCGCCCCCCGGAGCCTCCCGTGGTCGATCCCGCCTACGCCGAGCTGCACTGCCACAGCCACTTCTCGTTCCTGGACGGGGCCTCTGCCCCGGACGACCTGGTGGCCCGGGCGGTGGAGCTCGGCCTCGCCGGGCTCGCGATCACGGACCACCAGGGGCTGTACGGCGCGGTCCGGTTCGCCGCCGCCGCGGAGGCGGCGGGGGTCCACGCCGTCGTCGGGGTGGAGATCGAGCTGCTGGACCCGGCCGCGCCGGACCCGGAGGGGATTGCCGTGCCGGTGAGGCGGGCATGGCGACCGGGCCGCCGTCCGCCGGCCTTGCCCGACGCTCCACGTGCGACGGAGGGACGTCCGGGGAGGCCCCGCCCGGAGCGGGCACGCCTGCCCGGGCACCGTGAGGTCCGCAGGGAGGACCATCGCGGGATCGGCGAGGCGGAGCGCGGTCCCCACCTGGTCCTGCTGGCGCGGGACGCGACGGGCTGGCGCAGCCTGTGCCGCCTGGTCTCGCGGGCGAACCTGGCCGGCACCAAGGCGGTGCCTCGGTTCACCCAGGCGCTGCTCGCGGAGCACGCGGAGGGGCTGGTCGCGCTGTCCGGGTGCCGGCACGGGGAGCTGGCGCGCCGGCTGCGGGCCGGGGACCGGGAAGGGGCGCGGGCGGTCGCGGAGCGGTACGCGGCCCTGTTCGGGCGCGGAAGCGGCGGCTCGGGCGATTCGGCCGCCCGGAGCAGCTTCGTCCTCGAGCTCTCGCACCACCTGCTCCCCGACGACGACTGGCTGGCAGCGGAGACCGCGCGTCTCGCGGACGAGCTGGGACTGCCGGTGGTCGTGACCAACGACGTCCACTACGCGCTGCCGGAGGGCCGCGAGCTGCAGGACGTGCTGACGGCGATCCGGCACGGGCGGTCGCTGGCGGACCTGCGCGACCTGCGCCGGCCGGACGGGGAGTCGTACCTCAAGGGCGGGGCGGACCTGCTGGCGCTGCCGCCCGGGGACCCCGCCGTCGCGGCCGCGGATCCCATGCTGGCGCGGGCGTGGCGAGAGGGGGTCGCGGCGTCCGTGGAGATCGCGGCCGCCTGCCGGGTGGAGCTCGCCTTCGAGCGATACCGCTTCCCGGGCTTCGAGGTGCCGAGGGGGGAGACGCCGTTCAGCCACCTGTCCGAGCTGTGCTGGGAGGGCGCCCGGCGCCGCTACCACCCGCTCACGCCGGCCGTCGTGCGCCAGCTGGCCCACGAGCTGGACGTGATCGAGAAGACGGGCCTCGCCGAGTTCTTCCTCATCTGCTGGGACCTGATGCGGTTCGCGAAGTCCCAGGGCATCCCGGCCCAGGGGCGGGGCAGCGCGGCGGACTCGATCGTGGCCTACGTGCTGGGCATCACCCGTGTTGACCCCATCCGCCACGAGCTGCTGTTCGAGCGGTTCATCAACGAGGGGCGGACGGCGTACCCGGACGTGGACATCGACTTCTCCTCGGAGCGCCGGGAGGAGGTGATCCAGTACGTCTACGAGCGCTACGGGCCGGAGCACACGGGGATGGTCTGCAACCTCGTCACGTACCGGGCGCGGTCCGCGGTCCGCGAAGTTGGGTACGCGCTGGGGTTTCCGCGCCCGCTCGTGGACCGGGTGGCGAAGGCGCTCGAGACGTACGACTCCGTGATGGTCCGCCGAGACCTGGAGGCGGAGGGCGGCTTCGCCCAGTTCTTCGCGCGGCCCGGAGAGGAGCCCTCGATCCCCACCGGCCCACGGGGTCTCACCGACGAGATGGGCCAACTTCGTCATGAGCTCGGCGGCCGGCTGGTCACTCGAGAGTCGACGCCATCTGGGCCCACTGTCCCACCCGCCCCACCTGCCGTATGCGTACCAGGCTTAGGGGGCGGGGATTCGGATGCGCCGGCGGCCCGAAACACCCCGACGGGAGTTGGCGGCGTGGTACTCCCGCACGGATCGGGAGTGACGGAGCGGCCCCCGGGCTCGCGGAACGGCGCCAGGGCCTCGCCGGTCCCGGAAGTGCCGTCCGCCAAGCCTGTCACGCATATCCGCGGTCCCTGGCGACCGGCGCGGCGACCGGTGGATGCGCGGCGAGCCGGGGAGCGGGCGACCCGGGGACACGTCGCGACCCGCGAACATCGCCGGGGCCAGGCCGTCGATCCGGCCCGGCGGGCGCACGACGACGAGGGCGGCCCCGGCGACTCCCCGGTGAGCGAGCGCTGGATCCGCGAGGGACTGGACCGGGAGGTCGCCCGCCGGCTCGACGCCGGGAGCGGCATGCTCCAGCCGGAGGCCCGCCGCTTCGACCCGGTCAGCAGCGTGGCGCGCATCGAGCCCCTGCCCTCGCGGGACGACGGCCGGCACCGCGGATCCGTGCGGGACCTCCCGGACTGGGAGCGCTGGCTGGAGCTGTGCGCCCGGATCGACGGGTTCCCGCGCCACCTCTCGATCCATTCGGGAGGCATGCTGATCACGGCCGCGCCCCTCATCGACATCGCCCCCGTCGAGCGCGCGACGATGCCCGGCCGGGTCGTGGTCCAGTACGACAAGCGCGACGTCGAGACGATGAAGCTGATCAAGCTGGACCTGCTGGGCCTGGGCATGCTGGCCGCCATCGACGAGACCCTCCAGCTGATCGAGCACGACTGTGCCGTGTGCATCGACCTCGACCGGATCCCGGAGGACATCCCCGAGGTGTTCGCGATGCTCCAGGCGGCGGACACCGTGGGTGTGTTCCAGGTGGAGAGCCGGGCCCAGATGCAGACGCTGCCCAAGTCCCGGCCGCAGAACCTGGACGACCTGGTCGTGGAGGTCGCGATCATCCGCCCGGGCCCCATCCAGGGCAACGCGGTCCACCCCTACCTGCGCCGCAGGCAGGGGCTCGAGCCGGTGGCCTATCTCCACCCCAGCCTGGAGCCGATCCTCCACGACAGCCTGGGCGTGATCCTGTACCAGGAGCAGGTGATGAAGATCGCGATCGAGGTCGCGGGCTTCACGCCGGCGGGCAGCGACGGGTTCCGGCGGGCGATGGGGACGTACCGCTCCAGCCGCGAGATGGAGCGTCTCCACGAGCAGTTCGTGGAGGGCTGCATCCGGGTCCAGGGCCTGCCGCGCGACGATGCCGAGGAGCTGTTCCGCCAGTGCGCCGCGTTCGCGTCGTTCGGCTTCGCCAAGAGTCACGCCGCCGCCTTCGCCCGGACGGCCTACGAATCCGCGTTCCTGCGGCTGTTCTACCCGGCCCAGTTCACCGTCGGGCTGGTCAACGCCCAGCCCATGGGCTTCTACCCGGTGGAGGTGCTGGTCAACGACGCGAAGCGCCACGGCGTGGCGGTGCTGCCGGTGGACGTGAACCGGAGCGCGTGGCGCACGACGACCGAATGGGTGGGCAGGCCGGGCTGGGCGCTGGCGGGATCGGCAGGCGATGACGGTGTCCACGACGGCGATCCGGGCGAGCCGCTGCCCGACGGGTGCGGGGTCGAGGCGCGACCGGCACCCGTTCGCTCGCCCGCGTGCGTGATTCCGGGCGCGGCCTCGCGCGAGCGATGGGCGGCGGAGTCGGTGACCGGCTGGGGCGTGCGCCTCGGGCTGCACCTGGTGAAGGGGATCGGCGAGGAGCAGCAGCCTCGGCTGGACGCGGAGCTGGCGCGGGGGCCATACACGTCGCTGGCGGACGTGGTGGAGCGGACCGGCCTGTCCGAGGAGGTGGTGGAGCGGCTGATCCGGGCCGGGGCGCTGGACTCGCTGGGACGGCCCCGGCGCGAGCTGCTGTGGCAGCTGCGAGAGGTCGCCGGGGCATCAAAGGGGCGCCTGGACGGGCGAGCCGTGCGGGGTGCGGGGGGCCGGGGCCGGGCCGCGGGGCGGCCGATGGGCCTGCGCCTGCCGGCGACGGAGGCGCCGCCGCTGCCGCCGATCACCGAGCCCGAGCGGCTCGGCGACGCCTACGCCGTGGTTGGCCTGGATGCCCGCCGGCAGGCCGTGGGACTGTTCCGGGATGCGCTGGACCGGCTGGGGGCAGTGACAAACGCGGCGCTCGCGGAGCGAGGGGAGGGCCCGGTGCGGATCGGCGGCCTGGTCGTTACCCGCCAGCACCCGATGACCGCGCGCGGGACGGTGTTCCTGGCGCTGGAGGACGAGACAGGGATGGTCAACGTCACGCTCTGGCCGGACACCTGGCAGCGGCTGCGCTCGGTGGTGCGGCGCAACGCGCTGCTGCTCGTGGACGGGGACCTCCAGCGAGAGGGGAACGTGGTCAACGTGATCGCACGGGGCGTGGTGCCGCTGGTCGATGCGGCGGGTGCGGCCGGAGGACCGGTCGCACCGCTGGGCGTCAAGGCGATCGGCCAGTCGGGGCTGCGGCGCCTCGGATGAGGTACCGGAGCGGGCCGGATGCCCGACGGCGTCGCTAGCGGGAGCGGGTGCCGGACTTCGCGGTCGCCGGCTTGGGTTTCGGCTTGGGCTGCGTCTTCGTGTTCGCCCGCCGGGCTCCGCGGTTCGGATTGGCCAGGTTGAGGAACCGCTTGTACCAGGCCGCCATGGAGGCGAACAGCAGTGCGCCGATCGGGCCCATCACCATCGCCTGCACCGCGAACGCCTCGGGCGGGTTGCCGCCGATGAGCAGGCGGCCCGCCGGCATCGCGACGATGACCGAGTAGCAGATCGCGGCGACGACGCCGAACACGAGGCCGCCCAGCCAGCTGGCGCGCTGCGCCGTGAAGCCGATCAGGAATGCTCCCGCGGCCGGCGGCGGCGCGACGAACAGGCTGATCACGAGGTACGTGGCGTTGGTGACCATGCCGATCTCTCTGCCCTCGAGCGGTTGGGCAACGGAGACGTCGAGCGAGGCCCCGAACTCGTTCGTGGAGACGATGAACGCGATCGTGGACACGATCGCGATCGCCATCGAAGCCAGCACGGCCCAGTGCGTGACGACCGCCGGGAACGCGCGGAGGTCGCTGCGCAGATCGACGGGCCGGTAGGCGCCGCGGAACGCGGACATGATGCTCGGGCGCTGCGCGGGCGGCGCGGTGGCCCCCTTGACGGCCGGCGCCTTGGTGGCCGACGTCTTCGCAGCCACGCCCTCGGCAGGGGCATCGCCTTCGGGGGCGTCGCCGGACGCCGCCGCGGCGAGGGCGGCCTGCTCCGCGCGGTGGCGTCGTCGGGCTTCGGTTCGATCGGTGTGCTTGGCGCGCGCCAAGGGAGCCTCCTGTCGTCGGGAGCCGGGGCCGCGGGAACGGGGAAGTCGCGGCCGGAGCATGTTAGCCCCTCCCCGCGCTCCGGGGCGCATCCGCTGTTGAGTGGCACGTAAGTGGCGGCCGATAGGATCCTGCCGATGCCCGTCCGCCCCGGGCGACGGCCCGCCGCCGACATCTCCCGCCCGGAGGTCCTCGATGGCGCGCGTCCGGCTCACGGCCACCACCGTGCTCTTGCTTGTCCTGGCGTTGGGGGTGCCGGCAACCGCGGCGCCCGGCGCCAGCCCTCGCCTCGTCGCGTCGGAGGCCCTTGCGGAGGTCGCCTGGCCACCGTCGTCGGGCTTGCTGGTCGCGGAGGTGGTGACCGGAGGAACGTCGGCCTCGGACGAGTACATCGAGCTCACCAACGCCTCCACCGCGCCGATGGACCTCGCCGGGCTGGAGGTTGCCTACGCCACGAGCTCCGGGGCGACGGTCACGAGGAAGGCCTCGTGGGCCACGTCTCTCGTGCTGGAGCCGGGCCGGCACCTGCTGATCGCGAACTCGCTCGGCGCATACGCGGCCGTCGCCGACGCGATGTACTCCGGTGGCCTGGCGGCGGCTGGGGGCGCCGTGGTGCTCCGGGTGATCGGCGGCTCCCCGGTCGATGCCGTCGCCTGGGGCGATGCGACGAACGCCTTCGTGGAGGGGATCGCCGCGGGTGCGCCTCCCGCCGGAAGCTCGATCGAGCGGCGTCCCGGCGGGCCCGGCGGCAACGTCAGCGACACGAACGACAACGCCGCCGACTTCGCGCTGAACCCGGCCCCTGTCCCACAGAATCTCGCCTCCCCGGCAGTGCCTGGACCGGCGCCTTCGCCGACTCCGAGCGCGCCGGCCACCCCTTCGCCCACGCCCACGCCCGCTCCGACGCTAGCCCCCACGCCGGAGCCGACGCCCTCGCCGACGCCCTCGCCCACCGCCGAGCCCACGCCCGCTCCGACGCCAACACCGGAGCCGACGCCCTCGCCGACCGTCGCCCCGACCACGCCGATCGCGGTGGCTCGCGAGCTGCCGGACGGGACCCTGGTGGCCGTCGAGGGCGTGCTGACGACGGCCCTCGGCTCCCTGGAGTCGGGCCGGACGGGCTTTGTCCAGGACGCCACGGCGGGGATCGCGATCTACCTCGACGCGCCCCTCGGGACGCCGATCGCCGCCGGCGCCCGGATTCACGTCGCCGGGGCCATCGACAGCCGGTATGCACAGCGGACCCTGCGCGTCGCGGGCACCGACGTCGCGGTGCTCGGGATCGACGCCCTGCCGGCGGCACTCGCCGTCCCGACGGGCGCCGCGGCCGAGCCCGTCGAGGGCCTCCGGATCGAGCTGGGCGGTGTCGTCGTCGAGTCGCCCGCGACGCTCGCGGACGGTCTCGGGCTGCTCCTGGACGACGGGTCGGGTCCAGTGCGGGTGATCATCGGGCCGGATGCGCTGGGTGGCCAGGCACCTGCGGCCGGTGACGTGGTGACGGCGCGCGGGCCGCTCGGCCAGCGCGACAGCGGCGGGACCGGGCTCGCCGGGTACCGGCTGCACGCCACCCTGCCCGGGGAGCTCGTCGTGTCCGCGCGACCCACCTTCACGCCGACCCCGGCACCCACGCCGACGCCGACCCCGACGGTGGCGCCAACGCCCACGCCGACGCCGACCGCCACGGTGGCGCCGTCGCCCTCGACCGCGCCGACTTCGACGCCCACCGCATCCACCGTGCCGACGGCACCCGACGTCGCCGCCGCGCGGGCCGTTCCCGTCGGCCAGCGGGTCACGGTTCGCGGCGTGGTCATCGCGGAGGCTGGGCGCCTGGGCTCCCCGTCGCTGCTCGCCGTGGGAGATGCAACCGGTGGGTTGCCCGTCAAGCTTCCGGACGACGCGCCCCGTCCGGCCCGCGGCACGGTCCTCGAGGTCAGCGGCACGATCGCCAGCCCGTATGGCCAGACGGAGCTGCGGGTCGTGGGCGACGGCCTCCGCGTCGCGGCTTCCTCGTCGCTGCCGACGGCACTGCCCATCGATGCTGGCGACGCCGGCGAGGCGACCGAGGGCCGGCTCGTCACCGTGCGCGGCACCATCGTCGTGTCGGCCGTGAAGGCGACCAGCGGGGACATTGCGTTCACGATCGAGGGCGAGGACGGCGCCGCGCTGCGGGTCTACGCGGACGCGTCGGCCGCCCTCGAACCGGCCACGCTGCGCAAGGGCATGGTCGCGACGTTCACCGGCGTCCTCGGACAGCGTGCGTCGCGCAAGGGCGCCCTTGACGGGTACCGGGTCTGGCTCCGTGACCGGGCGGACGTCGCCGTGATCGCGCCCGCGCCCGCCTCGCCGCCGCCGTCGCCGACAGGCTCGGCCACCCCTCCGGCGTCGATGGTGCTCCCGATCGCCGCGGCGCGGCTCCGCGAGGGCGCGGCGGTCACCGTCGTCGGCGTGCTCACGGTGGATCGCGACCTGCTCGACGCGAGCGGCCGGCGGACGGTCGTGCAGGACGCGACCGGGGCGATCGAGGTGTACCTGGCCCAGCCCGATGCCCGGCTCGGGGCCGGTCGGCGCGTGCGGGTTCGCGGGACGGTGGGACGGGCCTACGGTGCTCCCAGGCTGCGGGCCGATACCGTCGAGGTGCTCGGCTCCGGACAGGCGACGATCCGCGACCTGCGCCGGGCGCCCGGCGCCGCGGACGAATGGCGGCTGGTCCGGGTGAGCGGCACCGTCTCGGACGTCCGCCGCCTCGGGGAGCGGTGGCTCGCCGAGCTGGACCTGGGCGGCGCGAAGGTGCCCGTCTCGGGGCTGGCCGGAGCCGGAATTGCCTCGTCCGCGATCGTGGAAGGTCGACGCGCGACCGTCACCGGGCTGGTCCGCCGGCCGTATCCCACCGCCACCGACCGCCGCTTCGCCGTCGTCCCGCGCAGACCGGCCGACCTCGTGGTCACCGCGGGGCAGGCGGGCAGCGACGGATCCCCGGCCGTGTCGTCGCCCGCAGGCAGCTCGCCCGCCCCGGGGGCAAGCGCCGATGTCCTCGGAGCTCCTGACGTGAACGTGGCCCGCCTGGGCGACCACGTGGGCCGCATGGTGCGGATCGGCGGCCTCGTCACGTCGATCGAGACGGACGGGGCTCGTCTGGATGACGGGACCGGCACGGGACGCATCGTCCTGGAGGCGGCCGCCGCCGACCTGGTGGCGCTGCTGGCGCCCGGTGACGCCCTCAACGCGACGGGAATCGTCGAGGGCCGCGGCGGGGAGCTCGCCGTGATCGTGACGGACCCTGCGGGCCTGCTGCTGGTCGGTGACCTCGGGGCGGGGACGACGGCAGGCGGGGCCGGCGACGAGATGCAGGCGCCGTCCCGGCGGGCGGAGGGGGCGCCGGGTGTCGCCTCATCGCCGCTGCGGGCCGGCCTGGGGGTGGGAGCGCCGTTGGACCCGGCGCCGGCCGGCATCGGAACGCTGCTGCTCGTCACCGCCATGTCGATCCTCGTCACAGCGGCTCGGAGGCACCGCGGCCGGAGACTCCTGCAGGCGCGCGTGCTGGCCCGCCTCGACGCATTCGCGGCCCAGCGGCGCCCCGGCGCCCCGGACGACGCCGAGCCACCCCGATGACCGCCCGCGGTACCGGCGGCCGGCCCGATCGGGCAGCATGGCGGCCCCGATCGGACTCCCGTTCGCCCCCGATCGGGCCCTGCGTGCGCAGAATGGCTTGACGCTGCTCGAATCCGGCGCCTATCCTCGCCTCCAGCCGCACGCTCGCACGAGCATGCTGAACAAGGGGAGCAGGACTTGCCGAACGCGGACACCCGCGTCGCGATCCCAGCCGGCGAGCGGCAGTACCACATCGGGCTTCGCTCGCGTGACCTCGCCGACTACATCCTCCTCCCCGGTGACCAGGACCGCACCGACCGGGTCGCCGAACTCTTCGACACCGTCGAGCTCCGGCACCGGCACCGCGAGTTCAGCACCGCGACCGGCACCTACCGCGGCCTGCGCGTCTCGTGCGTGTCCACCGGGATCGGCACCGACAACATCGAGATCGTCGTCAGCGAGATCCTCGCCCTGGTCAAGCGGCCCACGCTCATCCGGATCGGATCCTGCGGCGCGCTCCAGGAGGGGATGGAGCTGGGAGACCTGGTCATCTCCTCGGGTGCCGTCCGTCTCGAGACCACGACCAACTGGTTCGTCCACGAGGGCTACCCGGCCGTCGCGCACCACGAGGCGATCCTCGCCCTCATCGAGGCCGCCGAGCGGCTCGGCCACCGGCGCCACGTCGGGATCACCGCCACCGCGCCAAGCTTCTATGGCGCGCAGGGACGCCCGATCCCGCAACTGCCCATCCGCTACCCTGACCTCGCAGCCGAGATGGCTCGTCAAGGCGTCCTCAACTTCGAGATGGAAGCCTCGGCCCTGCTCGTGCTCGCGGGACTCGGTGGCTGTCGCGCCGGCGTCGTGTGCGCCGTCTACGCCAACCGCCGGACCGGTGAGTTCGTCACCGGCGAGATGCTGGACCGGGCGGAAGCCGCCGCGGTGGAGACGGGGCTCGAGAGCCTCCTCATCCTCGCGGAGCTGGACCGTCAGCAATCGCAGGCCGGGGCGGCGCACTGGCGCCCGTCGCTCTGGTCTCCAGAATGAGCGCCATGACCGGCGACCCCGCGGATCCGAGAGGCGTGCTCTCGTGACGCGGACAGCGTGAGGAGGATTGGACTCGATGGCTCAGGCCTATTGCGTCAAGGACAAGGAAAAGGTCGAGGTCCAGAACCCGCAGCAGATCACGATGAAGAACGGCAAGCCGGCGCTGTCGGGCACCTGCCCGAAGTGCGGCGGCAAGGTGTTCCGCATCGGCGGCTGACCCGACACGACACCGCGAAGTTGAGCCCCCACCGGCAGGTCCGGCGGGGGCTCAATGGTGTGCGTGGGCGGTGCCACCGGCCCCCGGCAAGGTGCCGCCTGCCCGGGGAGTCCGCGAGGCCTTTGCTAAGATTCCCCGGAACTCGCCCCAGGGCCTCCGAGGTCACGGTCGGGCTCGCCCAGTCGTCCGCCATCATCGGCCGTCGAGCGCGTCTGCCCAGGCGCTCGACGGTCGGCGTCCCGAACACCTAGGAGTCACCCGATGACCGTTCGCGTCGGCATCAACGGCTTCGGCCGCATCGGCCGCCAGTCCCTCAAGGCCATCATCGAGCGGGCCCCCGACCTCGAGGTCGTGGCCGTCAACGACCTCGTGGACGTGCCCACCAACGCGCTGCTGTTCAAGCACGATTCGACCTACGGCGCGTATCCGGGCGAGGTCTCGCACACCGACGCCGCGATCGTGGTGGACGGCCGCGAGATCAGGGTGCTCCAGGTCGCCGACCCGGCCCAGCTCCCGTGGCGGGACATGGGCGTGGACATCGTGATCGAGTCCACGGGTCGCTTCACCGACGCCGACAAGGCTCGCGCCCACGTCGATGCCGGCGCACGGAAGGTGGTCATCAGCGCCCCGGCCAAGAAGGAGGACATCACGATCGTCCTCGGCGTGAACGAGGGCGCCTACGACCCGGCCAGGCACGTGGTCATCAGCAACGCCAGTTGCACCACCAACTGCCTGGCGCCCGCGGCCAAGGTCGTTCACGACCGCTGGACGATCAAGCGCGGGCTGATGAACACGATCCACAGCTACACCAACGACCAGCGCATCCTGGATGTCGCCCACAAGGACCCGCGCCGGGCCCGTGCCGCCGGCCTCAACATCATCCCGACCACGACCGGCGCGGCCAAGGCGCTCGCCCTCGTGATCCCGGACCTGAAGGGCAAGTTCGACGGGTTCAGCCTCCGCGTGCCGACCCCGACCGTCTCGGTCGTGGACTTCACCGCGGAGCTGGAGCGCGAGACGACAATCGAGGAGCTCAACCAGGCGTTCCGCGACGCTGCCGTGGGTCCCCTGGCGGGCATCCTCGGCGCCTCGGACGAGCCGCTCGTGTCCAGCGACTTCCGGGGCGACTCGCGGTCATCGATCGTGGACCTGCCCTCGAACATGGTGCTGGGCGGGAACTTCGTGAAGGTCATCGCCTGGTACGACAACGAGTGGGGCTACAGCTGCCGCGTGGCGGACCTCGTCCGCTACATCGCCGAGCGCCTGTAATCGGTCCCGACCGCCGCCGGCCGCCCCGGCACGCATCGGAGCCAGCCCCGGAGGAACCGCACATGGACAAGCTCACCGTCCGGGACCTGGACGCCGCGGGCAAGCGCGTCTTCGTGCGCGTGGACTTCAACGTCCCGCTGCAGGACGGCCGGGTCACCGACGACTCGAGGATCCGCGCTGCGCTGCCCACGATCCGCCACCTGCAGGCACAGGGGGCCCGCGTGATCCTCGCCAGCCACCTCGGCCGTCCCGACGGCAAGGTGACCGACAGCCTTCGTCTGCGCGCCGTCGGCCAGCGCCTGGGCGAGCTGCTGGCGCGGCGGGTGCCCGTCACGGGCGACGCGCTGGGTGCCGGGACGGAGGACGCCATCAAGCGGCTCCGCGGCGGCGAGGTGCTGCTGCTCGAGAACCTTCGCTTCCACGTGGAGGAGGAGAAGAACGACCCGGCGTTCGCCGCCACGCTCGCGTCCTATGCCGACGTGTACGTCAACGACGCGTTCGGCTCCGCCCACCGTGCGCATGCCTCCACGGTGGGGGTCGCGAAGCTGCTGCCGGCCTACGCGGGCTTCCTGATGGAGAAGGAGCTCGCCAACCTGGGCAAGCTGCTGGAGAACCCGGAACACCCGTTCGCGGCCATCATCGGCGGCGCCAAGGTGAGCGACAAGATCAAGGTCCTCAAGCACCTGCTGGACAAGGTGGACGTGATGGTCATCGGCGGCGGGATGGCCAACACCTTCCTGCTCGCCCAGGGCAAGCCGGTGGGCAAGAGCCTGGCCGAGCCGGACCGGGTGGAGGACGCCCGGGCGATCGTGGCCGCGGCCGAGGAGCAGGGCGTGCGGATCGTCCTGCCCGTCGACGTGGTGGTGGCCAAGGAGGTCACCCGGGGCACCGAGTACAAGACGATCCTCGCCGAGAAGGTGCCGGCCAGCTGGCACATCGTTGACGTGGGCAAGCAGAGCCTGGTCCTCATCGAGGAGGCGCTCGCGGATGTCAGGACCGTGCTCTGGAACGGGCCGCTGGGCGTGTTCGAGATCCCGTCCTTCGCCCACGGCACGAGGGCCGTCGCCCGGTTCCTCGCGGACCGCGCGGATGCCGGCGCGGCCGTCGTGATCGGCGGCGGGGACTCCGTGGCCGCGATCACCCAGCAGGGCCTCGCGGACCGCATGACCCACATCAGCACCGGCGGCGGCGCCTCGCTCGAGTTCCTCGAGGGGCGCGAGCTGCCGGGTGTCACGGTCCTCCTGGACCGGGAGCCGGAGGCCGCGACGTGAGCGACACCACCATCGCCTGGGTCGATGCACGGGAGATTCTCGACTCGCGGGGCAATCCAACGATCGAGGTGGACGTGGCCACCGAGGACGGTGCGCTGGGTCGAGCCGCCGTCCCATCCGGCGCCTCGACCGGGGCCCACGAGGCCATGGAGCTGCGGGACGGGGACAAGGCACGCTACGGGGGCAAGGGCGTCCTGGCGGCGGTCGCCAACGTCAACGAGCGGATCGGGCCGTCGATCCTGGGCTTCGACGCCGCGGATCAGGCGGACATCGACGCCACCCTGATCGAGCTCGACGGCACGCCCAACAAGAGCGAGCTGGGCGCGAACGCGATCCTGGGCGTGTCGCTGGCGTGCGCGCACGCGGCGGCGTCCAGCCACGAGCTGCCGCTGTACCGCTGGATCGGCGGCGTGGGCGCTCGGATCCTGCCGGTCCCGATGTTCAACATCCTCAACGGTGGCAAGCACGCCCAGGACTCCACGGATTTCCAGGAGTTCATGGTCATGCCCGTGGGGCTGGCGACGTTCCCGGAGGCGCTGCGTGCCGGGGCGGAGATCTTCGCCGCGCTGCGCGCGATCCTCCACGACGAGGGGATGGCGACCGGCCAGGGCGACGAGGGCGGCTTCGCGCCATCGCTGCCGTCCAACCAGGCCGCCGTGGAGGTCGTGCTTCGGGCGATCGAGAAGGCCGGCTACCGGCCCGGGGACGAGGTCGCGATCGCGCTGGACCCCGCGGTCAGCGAGCTGGTCGAGGAGGGCAGCGGGGACGAGGGCTCGGCGCATCGCTACGTCCTTGCGAAGGAGGGGCGCACCCTGGAGTCCGGCGAGCTCGTGGAGCTGTGGGCCGACTGGGTCGCCCGGTACCCGATCGTCTCGATCGAGGACGGCCTGGCCGAGGACGACTGGACCGGCTGGCGGATGATCACGGATCGGCTGGGGGCGAAGGTCCAGCTGGTCGGCGACGACCTGCTGGTGACCAACGTGTCGCGGATCCATCGCGCGATCGACGAGCGGGCCGCCAACTCGGTGCTCATCAAGCTCAACCAGATCGGGACGCTGACGGAGACGATCGACGCGATCGAGCTGGCCCGCCGCGCGGGCTGGTCCGCGATCGTGTCCCACCGCTCGGGCGAGACCGAGGACACGACGATCGCCGACCTGGTGGTCGCGATGGGCACGGGGCAGATCAAGACCGGGGCCCCGTCCCGCTCGGAGCGGGTCGCCAAGTACAACCGGCTGCTGCGTATCTGCGACGAGCTGGGGGACACCGCCCGGTACCCGGGTCGGTCGGCGCTGGCCGGCGCGGCCGGGCGCGGGGAGGCATGAGCCGGTTCGTGGACCGCGGCGCGATCGCGGCCGCGTGGGTCGGGGTCGGCCTGGCGGTCACGGTCGGCGTCAGCTTCATGCTGGTGATCCCGATCGAGTTCCTGGTTGCGCCGTTCGCGCTCCTCGGCGGCCTGCTGATCGGGTACTACGCGAACGCCCGCTCCGACCGGGCCGGCGGGCCGTGGCGCCGGATCCTGGCCAACGCGCTGCTGGCGGGGCTGGCCACGGGGATCACGTTCGCGCTCCTGTACCTGGGCGTCAAGGCGCTGTTCTTCGCCGCCGACAACGGGTACCGGGACGAGTCCTCCGGTGGTCCGCTCGCCTGCGAGTCCGGCCCGGACTGCGTCTACCAGCGGTACCTTGCGATCGGCCGCGGGCCGGCCTTCGAGGAGGCCGGCGTCACGGACCTCGACTCGTTCACGCAGCTGTACTGGAGCGAGCAGCTGTCGACGGCCGGCCTGCACCTGGTGCTCGCGACGGGTGGCGCGCTGGGCGGCGCGTTCGTGTTCGGGACGACCAACCGGCGCCGGCCGGACGAGAGCGCACCGCCCGATGCCACCGGGGCCCGCTCGGCCTGATCGCGCCGCAACGCGCACGCTTCGCGTGGCGTCTCATGGGCATACGGGCGTCCCGAGCGGGAGGTGCGTTCGATGCCTTGCTCATCCCTGGTGCGGGTCGCCACGCTCCTGATCACCATCGGCGCGCTGCTGCCGGCTGTCGCGCCGGCCCCGGTATTGGCACGAGCGCCCTGCCCGGATCGCCATGCGGTCACCGTCCACGAACTCCTCGAGCTCGCGCCGTACGACGTGTCAGGCTACTGGGGGGAGAACCCCCGGGCCCGCGCCTGCTTCGGCGGGGCGACGATCACGATCCGGGGTTTCGCCAACTGGCCGGATGGGCTCGGCGGCACCAGCATGTCCGGCATCCGGCCCGCGTACTTCGAGTGGCCCACGTTCTTCCTCTTCTCCTCCAGCCGCGAGATCGCCCCGGGATTCGGCAGGGGCAGCTTCTACGGCATCGTCGTGCCTCCGCGATTCGGCCGAGTCGAGAAGACGTATCACCGCGAGTGGGTTGTCGTCACGGCGCGATTCGAGGACCCGCTCGCGAACCGGTGTCGCGGCTACGGCCCCAAGGGCGACCGGCCGACCCGTGCGGAGGCCATCGCGACCTGCCGCGAGTACCTGGTGCTGACTTCGATCCACGCCGCGGCGGGGCTGCCCGACACGGGCGTGACGATCCAGGCGGTCGGCACCGGGAGACCCGGCATGCCGTGGCAGCTGCTGGCGGCTGCGGTGCTCGGGGCGTGTGCTGGCTGGCGTCGCCATTCGAGGCCGGGCGTCGGCGGACGGCGCTGAATCGAAACGCCCCGGTCGATGACCGGGGCGTAGGTCGTTGCGCGTGAGGGCGACTACTCGGCCTTCTTGGCCCGGGTCGTCTTCGGCGCGGCCTTGGCGGTCGCCGTCTTGGGAGCCGCCTTGGCGGTCGCCGTCTTGGGAGCCGCCTTGGCGGTCGCCGTCTTGGGAGCCGCCTTGGCGGTCGCCGGCTTCGTGGCGGCGGCCCTGGCGGTCGTGGCTTTGGCCACCGCCGGCTTCGTGGCGGCGGTCTTGGCGGCCGTGGTCTTCGTCCCACCGGCCTTGGTCGCCGTCGACTTCGTGGCGGTCGACTTGGCGGCGGCCCTGGTGGTCTTCGCGGCGGGCTTGGCCTCAACGGCGGCGGTCGTCGCCGCGGCGGGTGCTGCCTCGGCCCGGGTGGACTTCGACAGCGCGGCACGCGCCTTGCCGGCGGCGGTCTGGGCGCCCTTCGCCTTCGACGCCTTGCCGGCGGCGATGCGGGCCTTGGCGGCCTTGGCCGCGGCGGCCTTGCCGGTGGACTTCGTCACGTGGCCGGCGACAATCTGCGCCCCGCCGACCGCAGCGTTGACCTTGCGGACCATGCGCGACTTGCGGCGCGCGGCGGCGTTCGGATGGATCGCGCCCGACTTGGCGGCGCGGTCGAGGGCGGAGATCGCATCGGCGAGCGTGGCGGCGACGTCGTCGCCCTCGGGCTGGGTTGTCGCGACCGAGACGGCCTTGGCAACGAGCGTCTTTGCCGCTGACCGACGGGGCTGCAGGATGGCGTGCCGGCGCTCGGCCTGGCGGACGCGCTTCAGCCCGGACGGGGTGCGAGCGCCCTGCCATTTCCGGGGCGTTCTAGCCAAGGTGGCTGATCTCCGTTCCGTGAGTACGTGATCGAACAAGGCGCGCGCGGGCGTGGGCTGCCCGGGGCGCGACGGCGAATGGTAGCAGAGGCGATGTCAACCGGCCAGCGCACGGAATTCTGGCCGGCCCACCGCCGGCGGCCGGCGCGCGGTCCGCCAGCGCCCGCCCTCGTGCCAGCGCACGGGCCCCGAGCCCGCTCCCTGCTCGGATCCGGCACGTCGCACAAGCACGACTGTTCGTCCCGTTGTCGGCTCGTCCGGGACGGCGGCTCGGGCAATGCTGCCGCCATCCGGTCACCAGGTGCACGCTGTCTCAGGTACGACGCGCGGTTCGCCCCGGCGATCGTCCGACCCTCCGCCCGGCACGGGACGAGCAGTCGTGCGTGGACTGGATGCCGGAATGCCGACCGGCGCGAGGTGAGAGCGAGTGCCCGGACCCGGCCCGGCTCAGCCGCGTTCGCGTCCCGCCCGATAGCGCGCGACCAGTGCGGCCGTCGATGGATCGTGCGCTCCGGCGTCGGGTTCATCGGCCGACGTCAGCTCGGCGGCGATCCGGGTCGCGAGCACCTTGCCCAGCTCCACGCCCCACTGGTCGAACGAATCGATGTCCCAGATCACGCCCTGCACGAACACCTTGTGCTCGTACAGCGCGACGAGCGCACCCAGCGAGCGCGGCGTGAGCCGGTCGAGCAGCAGGACCGAGGTCGGCCGGTTGCCGTCGAACACGCGCGCCTCGACCTGGTGGGCCGGCACGCCGTCCGCGATCACCTGCTCACGCGTCCTGCCGAACGCGAGCGCCTCCGCCTGGGCGAACAGGTTGGCCATCAGCAGGTCGTGGTGGTCACCCATCTCGGTGGTCGGGTTGACGAACCCGATGAGATCCGCGGGCACGATCCGGGTTCCCTGGTGGAGCAGCTGGTAATAGGCATGCTGGCCGTTGGTGCCCGCGGTGCCCCACTCGATGGCGCCGGTGTCGTACGTCACGCGCCTGCCGTCCACGCGGACACCCTTGCCGTTGGACTCCATGTCCAGCTGCTGGAGATAGGCGGGGAACCGGCTCAGCTCCTGGCTGTACGGGAGCACGGCGTGCGTCTCGAAGCCGAAGAAGTTCCCGTACCAGGCGCCCAGCAGCCCGAGCAGCACCGGCAGGTTCCGGCCCAGGGGCGCGTCGAGGAAGTGCTCGTCCATGGCCCGGAAGCCGGCCAGCATCTCCCGGAAGCCGTCCGGCCCGATGGCCAGCATGAGCGACAGTCCGATGGCCGAGTCCATCGAGTAGCGCCCGCCGACCCAATCCCAGAAGCCGAACATGTTCGCCGGATCGATGCCGAACTCGCGGACCTTCGCCTCGTTCGTGCTGACCGCGACGAAGTGGCGCCCGACGGCGGCCGGGTCGCCCAGCGACGCCAGCAGCCAATCCCGGGCGGAGCGCGCGTTGGTCAGCGTCTCGAGGGTCGTGAACGTCTTGCTGCAGACCACGAACAGCGTCTCGGCCGGATCGAGGTCGATCAGCGCCTCGCGCAGGTCGGCGCCATCCACGTTGGACACGAACCGGAACCGGCGCGTCCGGTCCGAGTAGTGGCGGAGAGCCTCGGCCGCCATCGCCGGCCCCAGGTCTGACCCGCCGATGCCGATGTTGACGATGTTCCGGATCGGGCGCCCGGTGTAGCCCCGCCAGGCGTCCGTCCGGACCCGGTCGGCGAACGACGCCATCCGGTCGAGGACCTCGTGGACATCGGGGACCACGTCGTGGCCGTCGACCTCCACGCGGACTTCCGCGGGCGCGCGCAGGGCCGTATGGAGGGCCGCGCGGTCCTCGGTGACGTTGACTCGCTCGCCCGAGAACATCGCCGCTCGCCGGGCCTCCACGCCGGCCGTGCGCCCCAGCGCGACCAGCAGCGCCATCGTCTCGTCCGTGACGCGGTGCTTCGAGTAGTCCAGGAAGATCCCGGCGCCCTCGGCCGTCAGGCGCGCAGCGCGCCCGGGATCGGTCGCGAACAGGTCGCGCAGGTGCCGGTCCCGGAGGGCCTCGTGGTGGGCTCGCAGCGCCGCCCACTCCGGGGTCCGGTCGATGGGGATAGCCCGGTCCGTCGTCACCCGGGCAGCGTACCCGTCCCGTGGATCAGGCGTCGGGGAGGAGCACCCACCCGCCGGGGGTCAGCACGTGGAGCTCGCCCAGGCCGATGTCGAACCATGCGCCGTGCAGGACGAGCGTGCCTGCCTGCTCGCGGGAGCGGATCCACGGGAACGTCCGGAGGTTGGCCAGCGACTGCTCGATGGAGCGGTGCTCCAGGATCCGGTCGCGCCGGGCCGGGTCCTCGCGGTCCGCGGGGTCGAGATCCAGCGCGAGGTCACGCAGCCGGGAGACCCAGGTGCCCACGAAGTCCGTGGCGCTCAGCGGGCGCCGTTCGTCGAGGGCGGCCGCGATTCCCCCGCAGCGCCCATGACCCAGCACCAGGATCGACCGGATGCCCAGGGCCAGCACCGCGTACTCGAGCGCCGCGCTGGCGGCGTGGCTCCGGGCATCGGGCTCGTACACCGGCACGAGTCCCGCGACGTTGCGCACGACGAACAGCTCGCCCGGAGCGGCGTCGAACACCATCTCGGGTCCGGCCCGGGAGTCGGAGCAGGCGACGATCATGGTCTCGGGTCGCTGGCCCTCGCTCTCGAGCACCCGGTACCGCTCGTGCTCGACCCGGTAGCGGGTCGCCCGGAACCGGCGATACCCGTCCGCGAGCCGGGCAGGGAAGGTGGGCGTGAGATCCTCCATCACGTCCCGATCGTAGCGCGCAGTCGCGCGCGATCGGCAGGCTCCCGCCGCGAAACGGCACCGCCGGCGCAGCCGCACACGCGGGGTCCGGGCTTCAGCCCCCGTCCGCCACGATCTCCGCGATCCGGACCCGGCGGCCCTGGCGGGCGCTGCGACCGGCAGCCTCCAGGACGCGCTGGACGGCCAGGCCGTCGCCGAAGTCGGGCGACGCGGGCTCCCCGCTCGCGATCGCCGTCACGAACGCCCGTGTCATGTGGTCCTGACGCCGGAAGACGTCCCGGTAGGTGTTGTGGACCGTGTCGTGACGCGCGCCACCAAACACCCGGTCGGGAATCGGAAGGTCACGGGTCTCGGCCTCGCCGTCGCGGCAGCCCTCGACCCGCTGGACCCGGATCCAGTCGGTGGTCGTCCGCAGGCTGCCCGCGCTCCCGTGGAGCTCCATCTCGTGGCGCTGGCCGAAGGGGCCCGGCTCGTACGCCAGCGACGTGACGTGCAGGGAACCGGTCGCCCCGCTGGCGAACTCCAGCAGGATCATGGCTGAATCCTCGGCCGCCTCGAACGGGGCCCCGTCCGGCCGCGGGTCCCGCGGCACGAGGTGGGTGAACACCGCGGTCACCGCCTCCACGTCGCCGTAGAACCACCGCGCCAGGTAGGCCCAGTGGGATCCCAGGTCGCCTGAGATGCCGGAGCCCGCCTCGCCGACGTCGAAGCGCCAGGCATAGGCGCCCGACCGCCCGAAGCCCGTGTAGTAGCGCATGTTCAGGTGGTATGGGCGTCCGATGAAACCCTCGTCGATGAGCTCCTTGAGGTAGCGGTTGGCGGGCATGAACCGGTAGGTGAAGGGCACCATCGTGACGACACCGGCGCGCTCAGCCGCCTCGGTCATCTCCCGGGCCTGGGCGGCCGTCATCCCCAGGGGCTTCTCGCACAGCACGTGCAGGCCGCGTTCAAGCCCGGCCATCACCAGCGGGTGGTGGCTCTTGTTGGAGGTGAGCACGAGGAGCGCGTCCAGCGGCTCGGCGGCGAACAGCGCCTCCGGAGAGTCGTACGCCCCCGGGATTCCCCACCGCGCCGCGAACGCCCGCGTGTGGTCGGGCCGGCGGCCACCGACGACGCCGCGCACGTCGGCCAGCGGGTGCTCCGCCAGGGCGGGCAGGTACATCGCGTCGGCCCACCAGCTGGTGCCAACGATCCCGATGCGGACCTTGCCGGTCATGGCTCCCTCCCTGGCGGGTTGCACGGCGTGGTCGCGGTCACAGACCGATGGACCGCAGGTACTCGCGGTTGCGGCGTGCGCTCTCGCGCGGGTTGCCCATGCCCGGCAGGATGTCCTGCTCCACGACGATCCAGCCCCCGTAGCCGATCTCTTCGAGCGCCCGCAGGACGCCGGGGAAGTCCACGCAGCCCTTGCCGAGCTCGCAGAAGACGCCATGCCCTGTGGACGTGAGGCCGTCCCACTCCCGGGCACGCGACTCCGCCACGATGGCCGGGTCGCAGTCCTTGAAATGCACGTGCCAGATCCGGTTGCCGAGCTCGCGGACGGCATCGACGGGATCCTCGCCCGTTCCGAACGTCCAGTGCCCGGTGTCCAGGCAGACGCCCAGCAGCGACGGGTCCGTCATCGCCAGCAGACGGCGCACCTCGGCGCCGGTCTCGATCAACGTGCCGAGATGCTGGTGGATCACGGTCCGGATCCCCGCCTCGTCCCGGACCCGGCGGGCGAGCTCGTTGGCGCCATCGGCGAAGATCGTCCACTGATCGTCGGTGAGGCCCTGCGCCGGCGTGATCCGGCCGGCCATCCTGCCGCGGACGGGATCCCCGTATGGATCGTTGCCCAGCACGATCAGGGTGTCCGGGCCGCCGACCGCCGCGAGCAGCTTGGCGATGCGGACGGCGTCGTCGGCGCCCTGGCGGTGGCGGGCCGGGTCCTGGAGCCAGGGCGTGGAGAAGGATGCGAGCAGGGCCAGGCCACGGGCGTCCAGCTCGGCCCGGAGCTCACCGGGGTCGGTGGGCATGAAGCCCCAGTCGCCGAGCTCGGTGCCGGCGTAGCCGGTCTCGGCCATCTCGTCGAGCACACGGTGATAGCCGCCGATATCGCCGGCGACGTTCTCGATGACGCCCCACGAACACGGGGCATTGGCAACACGGATCATGTCAGGCGCTCACCTGTCGGGATCGGGGAGGATGACGTCGCGGACCCGGGCCTGCAGGTCGTGGTAGGCGGCGATGAATTGGCGCAGGGTGCGGACGGCAGCCCCGTAACCTTCGAGCTCGTCGGGTGCCAGGCCGTCGGGATCGTACGCGCGCCGGAAGTCGGGGATGGCCTCCTGCAGCTCGGACACGATGGCCCCGTCCACCGGCTCGTCGATCCGCGGCACGACCTCCATGGCGGAGGCGTTGATCAGCCGCTGCCACGCCGGCGGGATCGTCAGGACGATGTCACCCCCGATGAGCTCCGACCAGGGGAGATGGTTTCGGAACGCGCCGCCGAGGAGGCGCGTCCGGTAGCCGCGCTCCCGGTAGAGGGCATACGCGCGCTTGAAGACGGCCACGCCCGCCCAGTCGGTGCGGCCGGGCGTGACCAGGATGCCGTCGCGCGCACACACGACCTTCATCCAGTCCTCGAGTCGCCCCACCATCAGGGTGCAGACCGGATGCAGTCCCGCGGTGTCGAGACCGTCGGCCGCGCGGCGCGACATGCCCCGCTCCACCGCCTCGGCGACGGCGATCGCGCCCGGGACCGTGAAGTTGACGGTCGCGTTGACGTTGATGCCGAGCGCGGTCGCCTCCTCGATGGCCGCCAGCCCGGCCGTCGTGACGGGCAGCTTCACCTGGAGGTTCGGGGCGAGCCCGGCGAACCTTGCCGCCTGTTGGACCATCGCGGCCGCGTCCCGGAAGAGAACGGGGCTCACCTGGATCGAGAGCCGGCCGCGGCGTCCGCCGGTGGCCTCGAAGACGGGCGCGAGGAGCCCGGCGCCCCGAACCGCGATCTCCTCGGCGACGCGCCAGGTGAGGTCCGCCTCGCTCGCGGACGGCAGGTCCCGGGACAGCTCCCGGATCCGGCCGGTCCACGGCTCCGGCTCCTGGCGGAGGGTGTCCAGGACGAGGGGCGGGTTGGAGGTGGCGCCGGTGGCGCCGTTGGCCAGGGCGTACTCCAGCTCGCCGGCCGCACAGGAGTCGTTCCACAGGTCGGTCGGCGTGGTCGCGACGACCTCCAGGAGCGTGCTGGACGATCCCACGGCGCGCCTACTCACGCGGCTCCGAGCCGTGCTGGTAGGGCGCGCCCGGGATCATCAGGTACCGCTGGCGGCCCTTGTTGCGGTCGAACTCCTCGCGGGCGGCGTTGACGGCCGGCATCTCGCTGACCTGGGGAGTGGCCATCTCCCACCAGGAGTTCGCGTAGCCGCGGACCCGCTCGTGCCAGTCCGTCTGGACCACGATGCACACGGTCTCGGTTCCGGCACGCGCCTCGGCGAGGGCCGCCCGGAGCTCCGGCAGGGTCGCGACCTCCAGGGCCCTGGCGCCCATCCCCTGGCAGATCCTGACGAAATCGAGCTGCATCTCCGGACCGTCGTACGCCCCGGACGGACCGCGCAGCCGGTAGTGGCAGCCGAAGCCCTCGGCGCCCACCTGCTCCGACACGCGCCCGACCGAGGAGTAGCCCTTGTTGTCGACCAGGACCACGATCAGCTTGAGGCCCTCCTGGACGGCCGTCGTGATCTCGTTGCTCATCATCTGGAACGAGCCGTCCCCGACCATCACGTAGACCTCGCGGTCGGGTGCCGCCTGCTTGGCGCCGAGACCGCCGGCGATCTCGTAGCCCATGGTGGAGTAGCCGTACTCCACCTGGTAGCTCAGCGGGTCGCGCGAGCGCCACAGCTTGAGCAGGTCGCCCGGCAGGCTGCCCGCGGAGGTCACGACCACGTCGCGCGGGTCCGCGGAGGCCTCCACCGCGCCGATGACCTCGCCCTGGGTGAGGACGTCCCCGACGCTGTGGGCGTAGACACGCTCCACCTCGGCGTCCCACTCGCGGTTGAGCTCCAGGACGCGGGCGCGGTACTCGGCGGAGGTCGAGTAATCGCCGACGGCCACCGCCAGCTCTTCCAGGGTCGCCCGAGCATCGCCGACGAGCGGCACCGCGGCGTGCTTGTAGGCATCGAACTCGGCGACGTTGATGTTGATGAAGCGGACATCGGGGTCCTGGAAGGCGGTCTTGGACGCGGTCGGGAAGTCCGTGAACCGGGTACCGATGCCGATCACGAGGTCCGCCTCGGGCGCGATGACGTTGGCCGCCAGGGTGCCGGACACCCCGGCCCCGCCCAGGCTCAGCGGATGGTCGTAGGGGAGGGACCCCTTGCCGGCGTGCGTCTCGGCGACGGGGATGCCCGTCTGCTCCGCGAATGCGCGCAGGGCGTCCGTCGCCTCGCTGTAGCGGACGCCGCCGCCGGCGAAGATCACGGGGCGTCGGCTGGCGCGGATCCAGGCGGCGGCCGCGGCCAGCGAGTCCCGGTCCGGGCGGTTGCGCGGGATCGACCAGACCCGCCTGGCGAACATCTCCACGGGGAAGTCGAACGCGTAGGTCTGGATGTCCTGCGGCAGGGCGAGGAACACCGCTCCCGTCTCGGCCGGCGAGGTCAGGATGCGCATGACCTCGGGCAGCGCCGTGATGACCTGCTCCGGCCGGTTGATGCGATCCCAGTAGCGGACGACCGGGCGGAACACGTCGTTCGCGCTCGTGTCCTGCGATGCCTGGTGCTCCAGCTGCTGGAGCACCGGCGACTGGACGCGCTCGGCGAACGCATCGCCGGCCATGAGCAGCACGGGGACGTGGTTGATGGTCGCCGAGGCGGCCCCCGTGACCATGTTGGTCGCGCCCGGACCGATCGAGGTCAGGCACGCGAAGGCGCCCAGCCGGTTCCTGAGCTTGGCGTAGCCGACCGCGGCATGCACCATCGCCTGCTCGTTGCGGCAGAGGTAGTACGGGAACTCGGCCTCCGCCTGCTGGACCGCCTGCGCGACGCCGCCGATGTTGCCGTGCCCGAAGATGCCCCACAGGCCGGCGAAGAAGCGGTGCTCCACGCCGTCCCGCTCCACATGCTGGTTGGCCAGGTAGTTGACGACCGCCTGCCCGGTCGTGAGTCGAACGGTTGCCACGCTCATGCCCTCCAGGAAGCCGACGGATGCCGTCGGGCTGCTATGCCGTCCTTGCCGTTGCGAGTGCTGCCGAGAGCCGGCCCGCGACGTCCACCACGTGCGCGGCGGCGACGGGGACGCGATCTGCCGTCAGGCGGACGCTCGGCGCATCGATGCCGATGCAGCCGATCGCCGCCCCGTCGGGCCCGAGGACCGGGGCCGAGATGCAGCGGGTGTGGGGGTCGTTCTCCTCGTCGTCGAACGCATACCCGAGGTCGCGGATGAGATCCAGGTGCGCGCGCAGCGCGTCGGGGCTGGTGATCGTCCGGGCGGTCCGGCGCGGCAGCGACACGGGTGGCTCCGCGAGCCCCCACGCCAGCAGGCACTTGCCGGCCGAGGTGCAGTGCAGCGCGACGTGACGTCCGCTGGTCGCGACCACGCGGAGCGGTCGGTCCGTCTCCACGTCGTCGATCACCAGCGCCCGATCGCCGTCCGCGACCGCGGCATGGGCGCATTCGCCCGTGAGGTCCACCAGCTGCTCCAGGAACGGCCGGGCCGCACGCCTGAGGCGCTGCGTTCCCAGCGCCAGGCCGCGCTCGCGTCGCATCGCCGGACCCAGGCGGTAGCCATGCCCGTCCGCGGGCGCCGCGTAGCCGGAGGCTGCGAGCGTCTGGACCAGCCGCAGGACGGTGGTCTTGTGCACGTCGAGCTCGGCCGCGAGGACGCCCAGGGGGACGCCGCGCCCGCGCCGCATCGGATCTGCGTCCGCCTCCACCAGCGCATCGAGGATGCGAAGCCCGCGCTCCAGCGACTGGATCGTTCCCACGACCGGAGCGTATTACGCAACCGACCGACCGTCAAGATGCGTAATACGCAGTGCTGCCCCGCCGGGGTCATGCTGCCCCGCCGGGGCCATGCGGCAGCCGGCCGGCTGCCGGCTCCGCTATCGGACCACGCTGGGTGCCGTCGGGCTCCAGTTCATGAGCCAGGAGTGATCCGGGTCCACGGTGAAGTGCCACGCCCGCCTGGGGCCGGCCATCACGTTGAGGTACCAGCAGTCGTAGCCCGCCGGGACGCCGACGGGGTGGTAGCCCTCCGGCACGAGCACGAGGTCGCCGTCCATCGGCGTCATGGCCTCGTCGAGGCTGCGGTCTGGGGTGTACACGCGAGCGAACGCGAACCCCTGGGGCTTCGCGAAGCGGTAGTAGTACAGCTCCTCCAGCCGCGCCTCGGTCGGCGGGTCCTCCGTGTCGTGCTTGTGCGGTGGGTAGCTGGACCAGTTGCCGCCGGGCGTGTACGCCTCGAACGAGATGATGCGCCCGGCCTCCGCCGACGGCGGCAGCAGGTGGTGAATCCGACGCGCGGTGCTGCCCTCGCCACGGTCCTCGACAAGGATCTCGTCGGGGGTGATCAGCGCCGTCCGCCGGATGGGACCACCCGGCGCCGCGGCGATGGCGACCAGGGCCGCCGTGTCGGCGACCACCGAGACGGGCCGCCCCGGCTCGACGAGCACCACCGGAGCCGGCGTGCCCTCGAACACCGACGCCCGCGAGCCGACGACGCCGAAGTCCCGATCCCCGGCAAGGACGCGGGCGTAGCCCTCCAGCAGCAGGACCAGGCGCTCCTGGCCGTCGGCCGGGCGCTCCACCGGCTGACCCGGCGCAAGCCGGTAGGCGTGGAAGGTGACCCACTCCCAGCCAGCGGAGGCGGGATCGATCCCGCACACGAGGCCGGACGCATCCGGGGCCAAGGCGCGCCGGAGGAGGTTCGGCGGCGAGGCCCGCCGGGCCGGAACGCCGTCGGTTCCACCGTCGCTGTCAAGAACGGACGTCACCAGAGATCCTCCGCGATGGCCGGCCGCGAGGCTGGCATGAGGATGGACGCAACCGGGGCCACGACGAATCCTCGCCCGGCGGCCGGGGCGGCGTCAACATCACGTCCCGTCACCCCCGCCGCTTCCGGGCGCGGGAGCGCTACGAGGGGAAGTCCCGGAGAGCCCGGCCCCGGGGCCAGCGGAGGCACGACTGGAACGCCTCGGCGTACGCGGTGGCGCCCTGCAGGCCCCGGTAGCGCCCGACGATCTCGATGTGCTCGACCAGGTCCCACCCCCCGATCTCGCGCATGTTCGCCATCTGGCTCGCGTGGAGCGCCGCGAGCTCCTTCTTCTCGGCGATATGGTCGCTGATGTCCACCAGGAACGAGGGCTGGAACTCGGCCCCGGCGATCGAGTCGAAGTAGTACAGCGCCGGCGTCCGGGTCAGACGCTCGCCCTCGACGGGCATGGTCGTCGCTGCGTAGTACACGGCCGAGAACGCCAGCTGACCGGCCGTGACATGGTCGTAGTGGTAGTCCACCGGCGGCGGGGCGAACACGATGTCGGCCCGCGCCCGGCGGATCACCCCGGCCAGCGCGTTGCGCAGCTCTGGCGTGTCGTACAGGTACCCGTCGGGTGCACCGAGGGTGAGGAACTCGCCCCCCAGGCGTTCGGCCACTGCGGATGCCTCGCCGAACCGGATGTCGGTGATCGAGCCCTCGAGCCCCTCATCGTGCGTGGCGCCCTGGGCGCCCGAGGTCAGGCTCACGATGGTCACCCGCGTCCCGGCGGACCGCAGCTTGAGCAGCGTGCCAAGGCACCCCAGTTCGACGTCGTCGGGATGACCCTCGACGGCGACCACGCTCTCGATCCGACCACTGGTCCATCCGGCCACGGCACGCTCCTCGTGGCGGAGTCATGCGGGTCGGTTGCGCGTCCGGCACCCGCTACACTCCCGCCTCGTGACGATCCCCCAGGAACGGTTGCGCAACTTCAGCATCATCGCCCACATCGATCACGGCAAGTCCACGCTCGCGGACCGGCTGCTGGAGCTCACCCACACGATCGACGCGCGGCAGATGACGAGCCAGGTCCTGGACTCCATGGACCTGGAGCGCGAGAAGGGCATCACCATCAAGGCGCGTGCCGTCCGGCTCGAGTACACGGCCAATGATGGCCTCATCTACGGCCTGGACCTGATCGACACGCCGGGCCACGTGGACTTCAGCTACGAGGTGAGCCGCAGCCTCCAGGCGTGCGAAGGCGCGATCCTCGTGGTCGATGCCGCCCAGGGGATCGAGGCCCAGACACTGGCCAACGTCCACCTTGCCCTGCGCGAGGGGCTGACGATCATCCCGGTGCTCAACAAGATCGACCTGCCGTCTGCCCAGCCGGAGGTGGTGATCGAGGAGCTCGAGAACGTGCTGGCGATCCCGCGCGAGGAGGTGATCCTGGCGTCGGCGAAGGAGGGCACCGGGGTCCCCGAGATCCTGGAGGCGATCGTCGCCCGGATCCCGCCGCCCAAGGGGTCGCCCACCGCTCCGCTGCGCGCCCTCGTGTTCGACAGTCACTACGACCCGTACAAGGGCGTCGTGTGCTACGTCCGCCTTGCCGAGGGCACCCTCCACGACCACGACACGATCCGGCTGATGGCCAGCGGGGCCGAGACGGAGCTCCTGGAGCTGGGCGTGTTCCGGCCGCAGCTGGTTCCGGTGGACCGGCTCGTCGCCGGCGAGGTGGGCTACGTCGCCACCGGCCTCAAGACCGTCCGCGAAGCGCAGGTCGGCGACACGGTCACGACGGTCGCCAAGCCGGCGACACAGGCGCTCCCCGGCTACCAGGAGGCGAAGAGCCTGGTGTTCGCGGGGCTCTACCCGCTCGCCGGCCCGGACTACCCGCTGCTCCGCGACGCCCTGGAGAAGCTCCACCTCAACGATGCCTCGTTCACCTACGAGCCGGAGAGCTCCGTGGCCCTGGGCTTCGGCTTCCGGTGTGGCTTCCTGGGACTCCTCCACATGGAGATCGTCCAGGAGCGGCTGGAGCGCGAGTTCGACCTCGACCTGATCGCCAGCGCCCCGTCCGTCGAGTACCGGGTCCAGCTCACGATGGGGCGCGGCTGGGTCACGGTGGACAACCCGGCCAAGTTTCCGGACGTGGGGGAGATCGAGTCGATCGAGGAACCGTGGGTCAAGCTCGGCATCGTCTCCCCGGACCGCTACATCGGGTCGCTGATGGAGCTCACCACCGGGCGCCGGGGGAGCTTCGTGAACATGGAGTACCTGGATCCGCAGCGGGTCCACATGCATTTCGAGCTGCCACTGGCGGAGCTGATCGTGGACTACTACGACCAGCTCAAGAGCCGGACGCAGGGCTACGCATCCATGGAGTACGAGGAGACGGGCTACCGGGCGGCGAACCTGGTCAAGCTGGACATCATGGTCAACGGCGAGCCGGTCGATGCCCTGTCGCTGATCGTCCACCGCGACCGAGCCCAGTCCACGGGACGCCAGCTGACCGAGAAGCTGAAGCAGCTGATCCCGCGCCAGATGTTCGAGGTCCCCGTCCAGGCGGCCATCGGCAGCCACGTCGTCGCCCGCGAGACGATCCGGGCCATGCGCAAGAACGTGCTGGCGAAGTGCTACGGTGGCGACATCACCCGCAAGCGCAAGCTGCTCGAGAAGCAGAAGGAAGGGAAGCAGCGGATGAAGCGCGTGGGATCGGTCGAGATCCCGCAGGAGGCCTTCCTCGCCATCCTGCGCATGGACGAGGCGTGATGCGCCCGATGCGCCGGTCCCCCGCGGCCTGACGCCACCCGATGCCCGACCTGCCCGAACTCTCCGACCTGCCCGGCATCCGGGACATCCCGGAGCCGCTGCTCGTCCTGATGGCGGTGGGGCTGACCGGGCTGCTGATCCTGCTGCGCCTCGACGCCGAGCGGTTCAACGCCGCCGAGTACGACGACGCCGACCGATGGGGGAACCCTCCGTCGCTGCTGCGCCGCCTGGGCTGGTACACGCTGGGCATCGGCGGGATCCTGCTGGTCCTGGAGATCCACCCGAACCCGTCCGGCGAGCTGTTCCTGGGTCTCGGCGACCGGCTGGGGGCCGTCATCCTGGGCCTCGCCTACGGTGCCATCGGCACCGCGATCGCACTCGTGATCGCCTACTACCGGTACCGGCACGTCCGCTTCCCGGAGGTGCGGTCCTACCCGGGCGCGATGCTCAATGCACTCGCCACCGCCTTCGTGGACGAGGCCGTGTTCCGCGGCCTGCTGTTCGGCTTCCTGGTGCTGGTGGGCATCGACCCGACGCTCGCCAACGTGGTGCAGGCACTGGTGTACGCGCTGGCGACGCGGCTGGGCGCCAAGGGACGGCCGTGGTACATGCTGGTCACGGCGCTTGCGATCGGCCTCGCCGGCGGCTGGCTGACCGGCGTGACGGGCGGGATCGGCGCCGCGTTCCTGGGCCACTCCATCACCCGGTTCGCGATCTTCCTGACCACCGGTCACGCCGGCCTGCCGAAGGCGAAGGGCACCGAGGCCGAGGAGGTCGATCGCCGTCACCGGACGCCGGAGGGTTGGAAGGTCCTCGGCCCGGGCGAGACAGGGGAGCGCTGAGCATCCGTTCGCGACCGCCCGTCGCCCTCTACATCCACATTCCGTTCTGCGTCTCGCTGTGCCCGTACTGCGACTTCGTCGTGTACGCGGGATCCGCGACCCGCGGCCCGCGCGCCCGGGTGGATGCGTTCGTCGCGGCGCTCCGAGCGGAGCTCGCACTCCGCGCCGACGCGCTGGACGACCAGTTCGGGCGGCTGGGCGTGCCCAGCCGAGCGCCGCTCGAGACGCTCTACCTGGGTGGCGGCACCCCGTCCCTGCTCCCCGCGGCCGTCGTGTCCGGGCTGATCGAGCTGGTGCGCGATCGATTCGGGCTGGCGCCCGATGCGGAGGTCACGATCGAGGCAAACCCGGGTGCCGACGAGCGCGGCGACTCGTGGGCGCTGGCGGCCGCCGGGATCACGCGGATATCCCTGGGGGCCCAGTCGCTCGACGACGCGCTGCTCGCCCGCCTCGGGCGGCGGCACCGGGCGGTGGACGTGGCCGACGCGGTGGGAGCGGCGCGCGCCGGCGGGATCGCGTCCGTGTCCCTGGACCTCCTGTACGACGTGCCGGGGCAGTCCGTGCAGGCCTGGGAGGCCACGCTCGAGAGGGCGCTCGGCCTGGCGCCGGACCACGTCTCGGCCTACGGGCTGACCTTGGACGACCCGGACGCCGAGGGACTGACCGGGCCCCTCGGCGATCACCTGTCCACGCGGGCCGGGGCGAGGCGCTGGCGCGAGACGGCGGCCGCGGATCAGGACGAGGACCGGGCGGCCGCGCAGTACCTGGCGGCCGTTGAGCGGCTGGGCGCGGCCGGATACCGGGGGTACGAGATCTCGAACTGGGCGCGCCCCGGCCACGAGAGCCGGCACAACCTCGTCTACTGGCAGCGGCGTCCCCATGAAGCGGTGGGCCCGGGCGCGCACGCATTCGACGGGACGACCCGCCGCTGGAACGCGGCCCGCCTCGAGGGCTACCTCGCGGCGCTGGCCCCGGCCGAGGGAGGACGCCCCAGCCTGCCGCCGGGCGGCACGGACGCGGTGGATCCGGCGACCGCGGCCGCGGAGACGATCATCCTCGCGCTGCGCCTGGACACCGGCCTCTCGCTGGACGAGGCGCGAACCGGGCCGCTCGAGCCGCACCTCGACTGGGCCATGGGCCTCGGGCTGGTGGAGGCGTTCGACGACGCCGGCCCCCGCGTCCGGATGTCCACCCGCGGCCGGCTGCTCTCGAACGAGCTCTTCGCCCGGCTGCTCTGATTGACACTCGAAGCCGCTGGCGGGTAGACTTCCGGAACGCGTTAGCACTCTCGGTATGCGAGTGCTAACCATTGCAGGAGAGGCTTGATGGCGCGTCGTGTGCGTCGCTCCAGCGGCCCCCTGGACCTTCGCTCCCAAGCGATCCTTCGGGCCGTCATCGAGGAATACGTCACCACCGCGGCGCCGGTCGGCAGTCATGCCCTGGTCGAGCGCTACCGGCTGGGCGTGTCCAGCGCCACGGTGCGCGCGGTTCTCGCGGAACTCGAGGCGGCCGGCCTGCTGACGCATCCGCACACCTCGGCGGGCCGCGTCCCCACCGAGCACGGCTACCGCTACTACGTCGAGTCCATCGTGGACACGGTGCCGCTGCCGCCGGTCGAGCAGCTGATGATCCGCCACCAGTTCGGACAGGTGGAGTACGCCAGCGAGCACTGGTTCCGGCTGGCGGCGACCACCCTCGCGTCGGTGACGCGCGCCGCTGGTCTGGCGACGCCCGCCAAGCCGCGCGCCGTGCACCTCCGGCGCCTGGACCTGGTGGCGATCAGCGACCGGCTGGCGAGCCTGATCCTGGTGATGCGCGAAGGGGCGCTCAAGCAGGTCCTGGTGACGCTCGACGAGCCGGCCGACCAGCCCGCGCTGACCGCGGTCGCGAACCGCCTCAACGAGCTGCTGGACGACATGACCGCCACCGAAGCGGCGCGGGCGGTGGCGACGCTCGATCCCGCGGACCCCGGCCTCGACCTCCACCGCAGGGTGGGCGATCGGGTCGTGCGCGCGCTGCAGGAGTTTGACGGCGCAGCGATCGAGGAGCTGTTCAGCGATGGCCTGCTCAACGTGATGGCCGCCCCGGAGTTCGCCCACAGCGAGAAGCTGCGGCGCGTGTTCGCCGCCCTGGAGAACCGCGCCTACCTGGCGCAGATGATCGAGGGTGTCGCCGGGTCCGGGCGGGTGTGCGTGTTCATCGGTCACGAGAACCCGGCCGAGGATATGGCCGAGGTCTCGCTCGTGCTCGCTCCGTACGGCCATCCCGGCCGGGCGGTCGGCGTGGTCGGCGTGCTCGGCCCGACGCGCATGGCGTACCCCCAGGCCATCGGCACCGTCCGCTTCGTGTCCGGGCTCATGAACGAGCTCATCGATCACCTCTACGCCTGACCGGAGAACCATGACCCGCAAGACCCGAGCCGAGGAACGCATCGAGGCGCTCGACGCCTCGCCCGCCGCGCTCGCCGCCGAGGCGGACGCGCTGCGCACCGAGCGCGACGACGCCGTCGCCAGGGCCGACGAGTACCTGGCCGCCCTGCAGCGGGAGCGCGCGGAGTTCACCAACTTCCGCCGCCGCACCGCAGAGGAGCGAGAGCGACACCTGGGGCTGGCCGGCGAAGACCTCATCCGCAAGGTGATCGTGCTGGCAGACGACTTCGACCGGGCGATCGAGTCCCGGCCGCAGGACCTCGCGGATGACGCATGGGCCGAGGGCATCGCCGCCATCGACCGCAAGCTCCGCCTGCTGCTGGACAGCGAGGGCGTGACGGCCGTCGAGGCCTCGCCCGGCACCCCCTTCGACCCGCACGTCCACGAGGCGATCGTGAGCGTCCCCGGCACGGGCCGCGCCGAGGGCGAGATCGTCGAGGAGGTCCGCCGCGGCTACCGCCTGCGGGACCGCGTGATCCGGGCGGCGCTTGTCGCCGTGGCGGCCGGCGACGACGGCGGCGCAACCCCCAGCTCCATCAACTGATCATCGATCACGACACCGAACCCCTTCGATTTCCAGGAGAGAACAGCCACATGGGCAAGATCATCGGCATCGACCTCGGCACGACGAACAGCGTCGTCGCGGTCATGGAGGGCGGCGAGCCGACCGTCATCCCGTCATCCGAGGGCAATCGAACCGTTCCGTCCGTGGTGGGCTTCGCCAAGACGGGCGAGCGCGTCGTCGGCCAGCTGGCCAAGCGCCAGGCGGTCACCAACCCGACCAACACCGTCTACTCGATCAAGCGCTTCATGGGCCGCCGTTGGGACGATCCGGAGGTGCAGCGCTCCAAGTCGCTGGTGCCGTACACGGTCGAGAAGGACCCGAGGTCGGACGGGATCCGGGTCGTGGCCGGCGAGCACCACTCCACGCCGCCCGAGATCAGCGCCATGGTCCTCCAGAAGCTCAAGGCGGACGCGGAGGCGTACCTCGGCGAGAAGGTCACCGAGGCCGTCATCACGGTCCCCGCCTACTTCGACGACACCCAGCGCCAGGCCACCAAGGATGCCGGCCGGATCGCCGGCCTGGAGGTCAAGCGGATCATCAACGAGCCGACCGCGTCCGCGCTTGCGTACGGCCTGGACAAGAAGCACGACGAGAAGATCGCCGTGTACGACCTCGGCGGGGGCACGTTCGACATCTCCATCCTGGAGCTGGGCGAGGGCGTGTTCGAGGTCAAGGCAACCAACGGCGATACGCACCTCGGCGGCGACGACTTCGACCAGCGGGTCATCGATTGGCTGCTGGCGGAGTTCAAGAAGGACCAGGGGCTTGACCTGTCGAAGGACCAGCAGGCCCTCCAGCGGCTCAAGGAAGCCGCCGAGAAGGCCAAGATCGAGCTGTCCACCACGGCGTCCACCGAGATCAACCTGCCCTACGTCACGGCCGATGCTTCGGGCCCCAAGCACCTGGTGACGAACCTGTCCCGGGCCAAGCTCGAGGACCTCGTCCGCGACCTGATCGAGAAGACGAAGGCGCCCGTCGTGGCGGCCCTCAAGGACGCGGGCCTCAAGCCCTCGGACATCGACGAGGTGATCCTCGTCGGCGGCATGACCCGCATGCCGGCGGTCCAGGAGCTCGTCAAGTCCGTGTTCGGCAAGGAGCCCCACAAGGGCGTCAACCCGGACGAGGTCGTCGCCATCGGCGCCGCGATCCAGGCCGGCGTACTGGGCGGCGAGGTCAAGGACGTCCTGCTCCTGGACGTCACTCCGCTGTCGCTGGGGATCGAGACCCTGGGCGGCGTCATGACCCGGCTGATCGACCGCAACACGACGATCCCGACCTCCAAGTCCCAGGTGTTCTCGACCGCATCGGACAACCAGAGCCAGGTGGAGATCCACGTCCTCCAGGGAGAGCGGGACTTCGCCGCGGACAACAAGACGCTCGGCCGATTCATCCTGGACGGGATCCCGCCGGCGCCCCGGGGTGTCCCCCAGGTCGAGGTCACCTTCGACATCGACGCCAACGGCATCCTGGACGTGAGGGCGAAGGACCGCGCGACCGGCAAGGAGCAGCAGGTCCGGATCACCGCCTCGTCCATGCTGTCCAAGGACGACGTGGACAAGATGGTCCGCGAGGCCGCGAGCCACGCCGACGAGGACAAGAAGCGGCGCGAGGAGGTCGAGCTCCGCAACCAGGCCGAGCAGCTGACGTACCAGGCCGAGCGGACGCTCAAGGACCTGGACGACAAGGTCTCGCCCGAGGACCGCAACGAGGTCGAGACCCAGGTCGCCGCCCTTCGCGAGGCGCTCAAGGGCAGCGACACGGAGCTGATCCAGGCCGGCATGAGCAGGATCATGGAGACGCTCAACCGCGTGAGCGCCGCCGCCTACCAGGCGGCGAGCGCCACGGCCGACGAACCCGAGGGCGGATCCCCGGCCGGCGATGACCAGGGCGGCGACGGATCCCCGGCCGGCGACGAGACGGTCGAGGGCGAGTACAAGGAGGTCTAGCCTCCGTTCCGGGATCCGTGCACGGCCCGCCGGCCCCGCCGGCGGGCCGTTTCGCGTCCCCCGCTCACCAGGCACCCGCCACTCGCTTGTGCCGCACGCGATAATCGAGGCCACGGAGGAGGACGCGATGACCGAGACGACCTGGAAGTGGGCCAACCTGGACGACAAGGCGCTCGAGCTCGTCCTGGAGGCCGAGCGCACGATCGGCGCGGACGTGGTGCTGGTCTATGCGGAGGGCGGCCCGCGGGCGGATGCCACGCGCTTCGGCCTCCGTCCCGCGGCCCTGGATGCCTCGCAGCTTGAGTGTCTCCAGGGCATGGAGCGGCTGGTCGGGGCCGTCGCCGTCGCCTACCAGCGCGCCTGAGGAGCCCGCACCTGGGTCCCGGCCGGTGTCCGGGGGATGACCTCGAGGATCGGTTCCTGTCGCTAGACTCCGGCGATGACGATCCGGCAGGGGCGACGACTCGGTGATCGTCGCGTCCGCATCGAGCGGGTCACGCCCGTTTCATACGAGGCGACTCCCGTCCGGATGCGCCGCCCCCCGCCGCCACCCGCGATCGCGCTTGCGACGGGCTTCGCAGCGCTGATCGCCATCGGGACGCTGCTCCTGACGCTGCCGATCTCGTCGGCGTCCGGGAGCTGGACGCGCCCGATCGACGCGCTGTTCACGGCGACCTCGGCGGTGTGCGTCACGGGCCTCGTGGTCCTGGACACGGGCACCCACTGGAGCGGCGTTGGCCAAGCCGTGATCTTCGCGCTGTTCCAGCTGGGCGGCGTGGGGTTCATGGCGGGGTCGACCTTCTTCCTGCTCGTGCTGGGCGGTCGTCGGGCGGGGCTTCGGGACCGCATGGTCGCCCAGGCGACGACCGGCGTGGCGGACCTCGGCTCGGCCGTCTCGGTCCTCCGACGCGTCGCGCTGTTCGCCCTGGTCGTGGAGGTGGCTGGCGCCATCCTGCTCACCGTCGTCTTCCTGTTCCACGGGCGCGAGCCCCTGGATGCCGTCTGGTACGGGGTCTTCCACGCGGTGAGCGCGTTCAACAATGCGGGCTTCGACCTCATGGGCGGCTTCGCCTCGCTGACCGCATACGACGACGATCCCCTGCTGCTCGGCACCATCGGCGCCCTCATCATCCTGGGTGGTCTCGGGTACGTCATCGTCGGCGACGTCGTGTTCCGCCGCCGCTGGAGCCGGCTCTCCCTGGAATCCCGGCTCGTCCTGCCCACCACGCTCGTGCTCCTGCTGGTGGGGACGGCGGCCATCGCGGCCTTCGAGTGGTCGAACCCGGCGACCCTGGGCGCGATGCCCGAATGGCAGCGGGTGCTCAACGCCGGCTTCGAGTCCACGACGCTCCGCACGGCCGGCTTCTCGGCGCTGCCGACCGGCGAGCTGGCGACGGCGTCGCTGTTCGTGGTCATCGTCCTGATGTTCATCGGCGGCGCGTCCGGGTCCACCGCCGGGGGCATCAAGGTGAATACCTTCTCGCTCCTGCTCGTCGCGATCATCTCGACGGCCCGGGGCTGGCCGTACGTGTCCGCGTTCGGCCGGCGGATCCCGGACGCCCTGGTCTACCGCGGCCTGTCCGTCGCCCTGCTGTCGGTCGCCGCCGCGATCGTCTTCTCGCTGGGGCTCCAGCTGCTCTCGGGCGAGTCGTTCATCGCCGTGGTCTTCGAGGCGATCTCTGCCTTCGGTACCGTGGGTGCGTCAACCGGCATCACCCCGGACCTCCCGGACCCGGCCCGCCTGTGGCTGGTGCCGGCCATGTTCCTCGGCCGTCTCGGCCCGCTCACGCTGGCCCTCGCGCTGGCGGCCCGGACCTCCGTGGTCCGGTACCGGCCGGCCGAGGAGTCCATCCGCATCGGCTGAACTGGAGGACACGATGAAGCACGCCGTCATGGTCATCGGCCTGGGCCGCTTCGGCTCGGCGGCCGCCCGGAAGCTGATGGTGATCGGCCACGAGGTCCTCGCGATCGACTCGGACATGGCGGTCGTCAATGACATTGCCCCGGACGTGACCCACGCGGTCCAGCTCGATGCCACCGACGAGGAGGCACTGCGCAGCATCGGCGCCGGGGACTTCGGCTTCGCCCTGGTGGCGATCTCCGGACGGGCGGAGGCCAGCATCTTCGCCACGATGGCGCTCAAGAACCTGGGGGTGCAGACCGTGGTCGCCAAGGCGGGCACCACGCTGCACGGGAAGATCCTGGAGCGGGTGGGGGCGGACCGCGTGGTCTTCCCCGAGCGGGAGATGGGACAGCGGGTGAGCCACGCGCTGACCGTCCCGAGCGTGATCGACTACCTGGACGTTGCGCCGACGTTCGGCATCGTCAAGGTGCGGCCGCCGGCCTCGTTCGTGGGGCGGACGCTCCGGGACCTGGACCTGCCGCTGCGCTCCGGGCTGACGCCGATCGCCCTGCGCCGGGGCAATGAGGTGGCGGTCAACCCGCATCGCGACGAGGTCGTGCGCGACACGGACGAGCTGATCCTCATCGGCCGCGACGACAAGCTCGACGAGCTCGGCCGCTAGCCGTCGGCGGAGCAGCCCGATGACCGCCGTCAAAACTCGATACATCCAGCGCGCACGTTCCCCGGAGCACGGTGTAGGATGAGCTCGAACCGACCGACCGACCGGTCGGTCGGTGCTTGGAGCGACCGGAGACGTGACCAGACCAGACCCCGCCGAGCAGAGCCGAAGCCGCCGCGAGCGGATCCTCGATGCCGCGTTCAGCGCGTTCGCGACCCGGGGCTACCGGGACACCGCGGTGGACGACATCGCCGGGGCGGCAGAGACCTCCAAGGGCGGCATCTACTTCCACTTCCCCAACAAGGAATCGATCTTCCGGGAGCTGATGCAGACGACCGCCGACAAGCTGGTCGGCAAGGTGGAGAAGGCGGTCGCCGCGGAGACGGAGCCCGTGGCACGGGCGGAGGTTGCCCTGCACACGGTGCTGACCACGTTCGCGGGCCACCGGACGACGGCAAGGCTGCTGTTCCTCGACACCGTCGGTGCCGGACGCGTGTTCCAGGTCGAGACGAACGCCCTGCACGAGCGTTTCGCGCGGCTGATCCAGGGCTACCTGGACGAGGCGGTCGCCTCGGGCGCGATCCCACCGGGGGACACCCGGATCACGAGCATCGCCTGGTTCGGGGCGCTCAACGAGGTCGTTGCACGCTGGCTCCAGGCTGCGCAGCCGGCCCGGCTGGAGGACGCCTACCCGGCCCTCCGCGCCACCCTGTTGCGGAGCGCCGGGGTGCCGGAGGAGCGGATCGGGCCCGTGGCGCCACCGGAGCCGGGCTGGGACTTTCCGGAGACCCCCCGATGACGGCGCTGCGACCGCCGTCGGCGGCGACGCGAGCGGACGAGGTGGGGGACTCGGGCGCCGGCCTGGCGGAACGGCTGACGCGCCTCGCGGGCGAGGCCGGCGAGGGGACGCGCGGCCTGGTCTCGGCCACGATCGCATCTGGGGACGTCGATCCGGTCTCGCTGTTCGCAGCCGCGGTCGAGGCGGACCTCGAGGTGGCCCTCTGGCTGCGGCCGGCAGACGGCACGGCGCTGGTGGGCATCGGGCGGGCATGGGCGGTGGAGCCGGCGGGCGGCCAACGCTTCCAGGCGGCCGAGGCCGCCTGGCACACGCTTCTCGACGGCGCACAGATCGAGCGCGCGGACGGGGCGGCGGGCGGCCCGGTCCTGCTGGGCGCGCTCGGCTTCTCCGGCCGGGAGCCGGCCGCGGACGATCCGTGGGGGCCGTTCGGCGCCGCCTCGCTCGTGCTCCCCGAGCTGCTGGTGGCGGTCGATGCGGGCAGCGCCACGCTCACGGGATCGCTGGCCCGCACGTTCGGTGCCGCGGATGCCCGTGCCCTTGAGCGCCGCTGGGTGCGCCTGGCCGACCGGGCACGCCAGCTCGCGCCCGGTCCGGGCGGCCTCGTCGCCCGCCCGGTGTTCGCACCCCTGTATGTCGCCGACGAGCAGCCCTCGCACGAGTCCTGGCGCCGCCTGGTGGGCATGTTCTCGGGCGCCGTGGGCCGGGGCCGGATCGACAAGGTCGTGCTCGCCCGGCGCCTCGGCCTCCGATCGCCGGTGGAGTTGGACGTCCCCAACGCGCTCCGCCGCCTTGCCGCCAGCGCGCCCGAGAGCACGACGTATGCATTCCGTCGCGACGGCCGGACGTTCCTGGGCGCGACGCCGGAGCGGCTGGTGCGCACCGACGGCCGCTCGTTCCGGACGGTCGCCGTCGCGGGTTCCATCCGACGGGGTGCGGACGCGGCCGAGGACGCCCGGCTGGGGCGCGAGCTGCTGGCGTCCGAGAAGGACCGCGAGGAGCAGGCGATCGTCGTGTCCTCCATCCGGGACCTGCTGGCGCCGGTGGCCGAGACGCTGGAGGTGGCCCCGGGGCCATCCGTCATGACCCTGCGCTTCGTCCAGCACCTGGTCACCGAGATCTCCGGCACGCTGCCAGAGGCCCACGGCCTGCTCGCGCTCGCGGAGCGTCTCCACCCGACCCCGGCCGTGGGCGGCGAGCCACGCGACGTGGCACTCGCCCTGGTGGACGAGCACGAGGGGTTCGATCGCGGCTGGTACGCGGGGCCGATCGGCTGGCTGGGTGCGGACGGCGACGGCGAGCTGTGCGTGGCGCTGCGCTGCGGGATCGTGGACCGGGCGCGGGCGACCCTGTTCGCCGGCTGCGGCATCGTGGCGGACTCTGACCCGGACCGCGAGTGGGAGGAGTCGCGGATCAAGCTCCGCGCCGTGGTCTCCGCGCTGGGGTACCTGGAGGAGCCGGCGTGAGCGACGCCGCGGGACTGCGGGCGTTCGTCGCGGAGCTGGTGGCGGCCGGGGTCCTGGAGGCCGTCGTGTGCCCGGGCTCACGCTCGACTCCGCTGGCCCTGGCGCTTCGCTCGGCACCCGGCATCCGCGTGCGCGTCCTGCTCGACGAGCGGGCAGCCGGGTTCTTCGCGCTGGGCATGGCGCGAATCTCGCGGCGGCCGGTGGTGCTGCTGGCGACGTCGGGCACGGCGGCCGTCGAGTTCGCACCGGCCGTGGTGGAGGCGTCGCTGTCCCGGGTGCCGCTGGTCGTGCTGACGGCTGACCGTCCGGCCGAGCTGCGGGACCGGGGCGCTCCCCAGACGATCGACCAGGGCCACCTCTACGGGCGGGCGGCGAAGTGGTTCGCGGAGCTGCCGCTGCTCGACGGCGATCCTGCGACCCTCGCCCACTGGCGGTCGGTGGCGGGGCGGGCCGTGGCGACCGCGGTCGCGGGGCCTGCCGGTCCGGTCCAGCTCAACGTGCCGTTCCGGGAGCCGCTGCTCCCCGACGGACCGCTGGGCGCGATAGCCGAGGAGGAGGCTGCTGGCCCGATTCCACCGTTCACGGCGGCGCTCGTGGGCCGGCGCCGCCTGGACGACGAGGCGCTCGACGGCCTCGCGGCGCGGCTCGCCGGCGCCGGGCGCGGGCTCATCGTGGCCGGTCCAGACGATGACCCGCGGCTCCCAACGGCCCTGGCGGACCTGGCCGCGGCGACCGGCTTCCCGATCCTCGCCGATCCGCTGTCGGGACTCCGCACCGGCCCGCACGACCGGCGCCTCGTCGTGGCCCGCGGCGACCAGCTGGTCCGGCCCGGCCCCTGGATCGACGCTCACCTCCCGGACCTGGTCCTGCGAACCGGCGCCATGCCCACCTCGAAGCCGATCCTCCAGCTGCTGGAGCGGGTGCGCCCGGAACTGCTGATCCTCGACGGCGACGGCGGCTGGCGCGAGGCCGCGATCCTCCCGGCTGGCTTCGTCCACGCCGATGCGGCCGACACGGCGCTCGGGCTCGCCGACCGGCTGCGATCGATCGCCGAGGTGCGTCCCATCCGCGGGTCGCAGGATGGTTCCAGGCAAGCGGAACCTTGGAACGATCCGGTCAGTGGTGGCGCAGGCGGCTGGGCGGCTGATTGGCTGGCGGCCGAGCGAGTGGCCGGCGACCCCGCCTGGGCCGCGCAATGGCGCGCCGCCGACGACGCCGCGTCACGGGCCATGGACCGCTGGCTCGCGGGCCTGGACGAGCCGTTCGAGGGGGCCCCGTTCCCTGCCCTTGCGGCCGCCCTCCCCGACGGCGCGGTCCTGTGGGCCGGCAGCTCGATGCCGGTACGCGACCTCGACGGCTGGCTGCCAAGCACGGACCGGGCGATCACGGTCCGCTCGAGCCGCGGCGCCAACGGGATCGACGGCGTCGTGTCCGCCGCCCTCGGCGCGGCGGCGGTCGCGGACGGGCCGGTGGCGCTGGTCGTGGGCGACGTCTCGTTCCTCCACGACCTCAACGCGCTGGTCGCGGCGAAGCTGCACGCGCTGTCCGCCACGATCGTCCTGGTCAACAACGATGGCGGCGGGATCTTCTCGTTCCTGCCCCAGGCCCAGCCGGCCGCGACGGTGATCGGCACGGGCCTGCCGGAGCACTACGAGGAGCTGTTCGGGACGCCGCACGGCATCGAGGTCGGGCCGATCGTGACGGCCCTGGGCGGGGAGCACCGGCTCGTCGGCCCGGATCAGCTGGGGGCGGCGATCGCGGAATCCGTGGCACGCCCCGATGTCCAGGTCCTGGAGCTGCGCACGGACCGGGCGCGCAACGTGGCGCTCCACCACGCGGTCGCCGACGTTGTCAGCGCGGCCCTCGCGGAGCTGGTGGGCAACGCGTGAGCGGCATCACGATCGACGGGCTGCGGTGGGAGGTGCGGGCGCGCGGCGTCGGCGCACCGCTGCTGCTGCTCCACGGCTTCACGGGGCGCGGCACCTCCTGGGGTGCCCACGCCGACGTCTTCGCGAGGGCAGTCCGGGTGATCGTCGTGGACCTGCCGGGTCACGGTCGTTCCGGGTACGCGGAGCCGGCGCGAATGACCGTTGAGCGCACCGCCGACGACCTGGCCGCGATCCTGGCGTGCCTGGGCGCGACGCCGGCGCGTATCGTGGGCTACTCGCTGGGCGCCCGGATCGCGCTCCGCCTCGCCGTCTCGCACCCCGCCGCCGTCGCCAGCCTCGTGCTGGAGAGCCCGTCGGCGGGCATCGCCGCCGACGACGAACGGGCCGCCCGCCGCGCGTCCGACGAGGCCCTCGCCGCCGCGCTCGAGCACGACGGCATCGACGCCTTCGTGACCACGTGGGAGCGCAATGCGGTGTTCGCAACGCATGCCGCCCTCGCGCCCGCGGTCCTCGCCCGCCAGCGCGCAATCCGGCTCTCGAGCGATCCCCGCGGGCTCGCCGCGAGCCTCCGGGGCGCCGGCCAGGGCACGATGGAGCCGCTCCACGACCATCTGGCCGGGATCGAGGCCCCGACCCTCGTCATCGGCGGCGCCCTGGACACGGTCGGCGCCCCCCGGGCCGCGCTCGTCGCGGACCGGATCCCCGGCGCCCGCCTCGCCGTGATCGACGGGGCTGGCCACACCCCCCACCTCGAACGTCCGGCCGCCTTCCGGCGCCTCGTCTCTGAGTTCCTGCAGGAGGTTCCCGCCGCATGACATCGCCCGTCACCTGGACGCCGGCCGCCGAGTACCGCGACATCCGCTACGAGCACTCGGGCACCGGCATCGCCAAGGTCACCATCAACCGTCCCGAGGTCCGCAACGCCTTCCGGCCGCAGACCGTCCGCGAGCTGATCGACGCCTTCGCCCGGATCCGCGACGACGCCTCCATCGGCTGCGTCCTGCTCACCGGGGAAGGCGAGAAGGCGTTCTGCTCCGGCGGCGACCAGACCTACAAGAGCCACGACGGCGGCTACCTCGACGACGGCGGCATCGCCCGGCTCAACGTGCTGGACCTCCAGCGCCAGATCCGGTCCCTGCCGATCCCCGTCATCGCCCTCGTCAACGGCTATGCCATCGGCGGCGGCCACGTGCTCCACATCGTGTGCGACATGTCCATCGCGAGCGACAACGCGATCTTCGGCCAGGTGGGACCGCGAGTCGGCAGCTTCGACGCCGGCTTCGGGGTCGGCCTGCTCGCCCGGCTCGTGGGCGACAAGAAGGCGAAGGAGATCTGGTTCCTGTGCCGCCAGTACTCGGCGCAGGATGCCCTCGAGATGCACCTCGTCAACAAGGTCGTGCCGCTGTCGGACCTCGAGGCCGAGGGGGTCCAGTGGGCCGACGAGATCCTGGCCATGAGCCCGACGGCAATCCGGTTCCTCAAGTCCGCGTTCCTCGTCGCCACCGACGGCCTGGCCGGGCTCCAGGAGTTCGCCGGCCATGCGACGGGCCTGTACTACACGACGGACGAGGCCCACGAGGGGTCCCGGGCGTTCCTGGACAAGCGCCCGGCCGACTACCGCAAGTACCCGCGGCGCCCGTGACCTCCCCTGCGCCCGCAAGCGCCCAGGCTCCGGCGCCGCGACCCTCGACGCTGCGCATCTGGGTCCTGGCTGCCCGCCCCAACACCCTGCCCGCGGCGCTCGCGGGCGTGGTCGTGGGCCTCGGCGCCGCGATCGGCGTCGGGGCGCCGTTCCGGCTCGACACGGCGCTCGGCTGCGTCGCGGTGGCCCTGCTCCTCCAGGTCGTCGCCAACTTCGCCAACGACCTGTCCGACTTCCGGCGGGGCGCGGACACGCCCGACCGATCGGGACCGATGCGCGTCGCGGCCGCCGGTCTCGTGACCGAGCGCCAGCTGGAGGTGGCGATCGCGATCACGATCGGGCTGGCGGGCGTCACCGGGCTGTGGCTGGCGTTCGTCGGCGGCCCGGTGCTGATCGCCCTGGGCGTGCTGGCGGTCGTGGCCGCCCTCGCATACACGGGCGGGCCGTGGCCGTACGGGTACCGGGGCCTGGGCGAGGTGTTCGTGTTCGTGTTCTTCGGCCTCGTCGCGGTGATCGGGACGGCATACCTCCAGGCCGGGCGGCTCGAGCCGCTGTTCCTCGGCGCGGCCATCCCGGTGGGCGCCCTGACGACGGCGATCCTGGTGGTCAACAACCTGCGCGACATCCCCACCGACACCGCGGCCGGGAAGCGGACGCTGGCGGTGATGCTCGGGCGCCGGTGGACGGCGGTCGAATACGAGGCGCTCCTGGCCGTGGCGTTGGTCGTGCCCGTGGCCCTGGTGGCGGGCGGGCGGGCGCCGTGGGTGCTGGCGCCGCTGCTGGTCTCGCCGCTGGCCGTGCCCCTCCAGCGAACGGTGCGCGGATTCGTCGAGCCGCGCGAGCTGAACCCGGTGCTCAAGGGCACGGCGCGGCTGTCGCTCGCGTACGCGGTCCTGTTCGCGGCCGGGCTCGCGCTGTCGTGAGCGCCATCGCCGGGGTGCGCATCGAGCACGTGCGGGTGCCGTTCCGCGCGCCGTTCCAGACCGCCACCGGCACATGGACGGCGCGCGATTCCCGGCTGCTTCGCGTGACGGCCCCCGACGGGCGCATCGGCTGGGGCGAGGCGGTGCTCGAAGCCGACGAGGCGGCACCGGTGCTGGAGGCGCTGCTGGACGAGCTGCTCGAGGGGGGCATCCCACCGGCTCGGTCGCTGGTCTCGCGGGCGGGCGCCGCGGGACGGGCGTTCCGGGCCGCCCTGGACGGCGCGTGGCTGGACGTGCTGGGGCAGGCGGGCGAGGCCGGCGCGGACCGCCCGCCGTCCCTGGCCGTGAACGCGGTGATCGGGGCGATGGACGCAGATGCCGCGGTCGAGGCGGCCTCGCGGGCCGCGGCGGCAGGGTTCGCCACGCTCAAGCTGAAGGCGGCCCCGGACGACACCACGGCATCGCTCGTGGAGCGCCTGGGCGCGGTCCGCGCGGCCGTCGGCGATGCGGTCGAGCTGCGCCTGGACGCCAACGGGACGTGGGATCTCGAGACCGCCGAGCGTCGGCTGCGCGTCCTGGCGGGGTTCCGGCTGCAGTACGTGGAGCAGCCACTGGCGCCGGGCGACCTGGCGGGGGCGGCCCGTCTCCGGGCCTCCGCAGGGACCCCGGTGGCGGCAGACGAGGCCGTCGACTCGCCGGAGGCGGCTCGGATGGTCCTGGACGCCGGGGCGGCCGACGTGCTGGTCGTGAAGGCGTCGCGGGTCGGCGGCCCGCAGGCGGTGGGCGAGATCGCGCTGGCGGCGGCGGAGCGGGGCGTGCCGGTCGTGCTCAGCTCCCTGTTCGAGACGGGCGTGGGGCTCTCGGCCGCCCTGGCCTGCGCGGCTGCGCTGCCGGGCGTGCCCGGGTGGCCGGCCGCGGCGCGCGCGCATGGTCTCGCGACCGCGGACCTGCTCGAGGACGATCTGCTGGCCGAGCCCTTGGTCGTCGAGGGCGGGCGGATGCGGGCGCCCGGCGGCCCGGGCGGCGGCGGGCTGGGGGTCATGGTGGACGAGGCGGCAATCGACCGGTATCGGGTGGTGGGTGCATGACCCGGCTCGTCACGGACCTCCTGCGACGGCACGCGACGGAAGCCCCCGGCGAGACGGCGCTCGTCGAGGGTGAGCGGACCCTCACCTGGTGGGAGCTGTCCGCACGGGTCGATGCGATCGCGAGCCGGCTCGTGGCCCGTGGCGTCAGGCCCGGCGACCGGGCAGCATTCGCTCTCCCATCGACGCTGGACGCGATCACGGCGCTGCTCGGCGTGCTGCGCGCCGGAGCCGTGGCGACCCCGATCCAGCCCGGGCTCACGTCCCACGAGCTGGCGGGCGCGCTCGCCATCCTGGCACCCCGGCTCGTGCTGGAGGCCGGGGACCTTGAGGGCGGCGAGGGGGACCTCGCCACCGCCAGCGACGCCCGGGACCCGGAGGCACCCGCCGTCGTCGTGCTGACCTCCGGCACCACAGGCCGCCCGAGGGCGGTGGTGCTCTCGTCCCGGGCGCTGGCAGCCAGCGCGGATGCCTGGCTCGCCGTGCTGCCCCCGGCGATCGGCTGGCTGGCGCCCCTGGAGATGAGCCACGTTGCGGGTCTCGGGATCGCCTGGCGGGCGGTGGCGGGACGGGTGCCGGTCAGGATCGTGCCGGCGAACGACCCCGAGGCGCAGCTGGCGGCATTCGCCATGGAGCCGCCGGTCAGCCACGTGTCGCTGGTCCCCGCGCAGCTCGTCCGACTGCTGGACCTCGCGGGGGACGCGCCGGCGCCCTCGATGCTGCGCGCCGTGCTCCTCGGTGGCGGCCCGATCCCGCCCGCCCTTGTCCTGCGCGCGGCGCGGGCCGGCTGGCCGGTCATCCCGACCTACGGCCTGTCGGAGGCGGCCTCCGGGGTGACCGCGCTGCCGACTGCCGAGGCCCTCGAGGCCCCGGCGAGCGCCGGCCGGCCGCTGCCCGGCGTCCGGCTGTGGATCGAGGGTCCCGACCTGGACGGCGTCGGCGAGATCGTCGTCGAGACTCCCGCCCGGGCAAGTGGCTACATGGGCGAGGCGCCGGTCGCGGCAGCCGAACCGCTGCGCACCGGGGACCTCGGCCGCCTCGACGCCGCCGGGCGGCTGTTCGTCGTGGATCGCCGGACCGACCGCATCGTCCGAGGCGGGGAGAACGTTGACCCGGCCGAGGTGGAGGCCGCCCTGCTCGAGCACCCGGCCATTGTCGAAGCCGCGGTCATCGGCCGGCCGGACCCGAAGTGGGGCCACGTGCCGGTGGCCGCCATCGTCCTGGTTGACGGTGCCACCGACCCGGGAGACGAAGCCCTCGCGACCCACTGCCGGACGTCGCTCGCCGGGTTCAAGGTCCCGGCCGCCTTCACGCGCCTGGCCGCGCTGCCCAGGACGCCCGGCGGGAAGCTGCGCCGAACCGCGGTCCGGGCGCTGCTCACCGGCGAGCGGCGCGGGGAGCTGGCGCGGCCCGACGGTGCGGCCATCGGCTGGCGGATCACCGGCGACGGTCCGCGGCCGCTGCTCCTGCTCCACGGCACGCTTTCAACCGCCGCGCAGCTGGACCGCCTGGCGGCGGAGCTGGCCAAGCCGGGTGACCTGACCGTCCATGCGCTCGACCGGCGGACCGGCGGCTCCGGGCGCATGCCCCCGGGACCCGTGCCGGCGGGGCTGGACATCGCCGTGCACATCGCGGACCTCGTGGCGTACCTGGATGCACGGGGGATCGACCGGGCGGCGCTCGCGGGCGCCAGCTTCGGCGGGGCGCTCGCCCTGGAGACCGCGGCCCGGCACCCGGACCGGGTCGCGGCCGTGGTGGCGTACGAGCCGCCGTACGGGCCCCTCGCCGACGAGCGGATGCAGGCGGCCTTCCGGGAGCTCACGGCAGCGGTCGCCCGGGCGCATCGCGAGGGCGGCGCCGCCGCCGCCGCGGAGACGTTCCTGCGCGCGGTCGCCGGGGACGCGGCCTGGGACCGCCTGCCGGACCGCAGCCGCGCGTTCCTGGCCGGGGAGGGGGACGGCGCCGTGGCGGATTCGGCGCTTGGCGGCCTTCGCCCGGACGACCTGCCGGGCATCATCGCTCCCGTCACGGTCATCACCGGTGGCGCCAGCGAGCCGTTCTACGCTCCCATCGCGGACGCGGTCGTCGCGCGGATCCCCGGCGCGATCCGCGTTACGCTTCCCGGCCTCGCCCATCCGGCACCGATCACCGATGCTGCCCGGGTCGCCGCCGCCGTTCGTGCGGCGCTGGTCTCGGCCCGCTTCCTCGCCCCACCGGAGCCCCCGGCATGACCGCCACCCCTCCGCCCGACCACACGCCGTCCGGCGCCGCCACGGACGCCGGCAATGCCGCTGCGCCGCCCGAGGTCCAGGTCATGTTCGACCGGATCTCGCGCGTCTACGACCCGATGAACCTCGCGATCTCCGCGTTCCAGGAGCCTCGCTGGCGGCGCCGGCTGGTGGAGCGGGCGAGGCTCCACCCCGGTGGCTCAGCGCTCGACGTGGCGTCCGGCACCGGCAAGGTTGCCGCGGACCTCCACCGGCGGGTCCAGCCCGGCGGCCGCGTCCTGGGGGTGGACCTGTCCCCGGGGATGACCGCCGTGGCGCAGCAGCGCTTCGCGGGACGCGCCGGGCTGGAGTTCCGGGTTGGTGACGCGCTCGCCCTGCCGACCGAGGACGGCACCTTCGACGCGGCCACGATCGCGTTCGGCATGCGCAACCTCCCCGACTACCGGCGCGGGTTCGCGGAGATGGCGCGCTCCGTCCGGCCCGGGGGCCGGGTGCTGTGCCTGGAGATCACCCGCCCGCGCAGCCGGCCGGCGCGCATCCTGCGCTGGTGGTTCGACCGGATCGTGCCCGTGATCGGCCGGATCGCGGGCCAGGGTGATGCCTACGCGTACCTTGTACGCAGCGTCCAGGCCTACCCGGCGCCCGAGCGGATCGCGGCGATCATGCGCGAGGCCGGTCTCGTGGACGTGACCTGGCGGGGGATGTCCGGCGGGATCGTCACCCTCCACGAGGGGACGGTCCCGGAGCCGTAGCCCGCTCTCCCGGCGGCCGGCCGCGAGCGGCTTTCCGGGTCAGACCGCGAGTGGTCGCCCGGGTGGCTGCGGCCGCCGGATCCGGGTGACGATCCAGGTCGCGACCACGGCCACGGCACCCCCGACGACGCCGCCCAGGAGCGCCTCGTCGAATGCCAGGCCGTCGATGATCGGCTGGATCTCCTCCTCGGTCATCGATCCCCAGACGACCTCGCTCGCGAGCAGCCCGCCGATGAACCAGCCGGCGGCCGCGATGAGCCACATCCAGCGGGTGGTCCGCCTCGCCAGGAGAAGATGGGCGATGACCCCGAAGACCAGCGAGATGGCGACCAGGATTGCCAGCCCCTGGAGCCCGATATCGAACCGCACGCCGCGCCTCCTTTCCTGGGGACGCACGCTCCCGGATCAACGGCCAAGGATCGACCGTCCGATGCGCGAGCGCCAGTGCCGCTCGAACCCCACAGCCGGTGTCCAGCGAACCATTCACGGCCACGTCGGATACGGCATGCCTCACGTGCCGCATGCACGGCGGAGGCCTACTCGGCGTCTGCGGAGCCGGCGGGCGGTCCGGGATCGCCCATCACCTCGGCGCGAACCTCACGCGACGGTGGTGCGCGCCTGTTCGCGGGCCGGCCGGCTCGGCGGAGATCCCACTCGCTCGTAGCGGTAGCCGAGCTCGCGCATCATCGCGGGATCGAGCAGGCGTCGCCCGTCGATGACCACCGGAGCCGCCATGGTCTCGCGAATACCCGCCCAGTCGAGAACCTTGAACGCGGGCCACTCGGTCGCGATCACCGCCGCGCCTGCTCCGGCCAGTGCCTCGGCGGCCGTGTCATGGACGATCAGTCCGGGGACCGCACGTGCTGCAGCCGCGCCCGCCACGGGGTCATAGGCGCGGACGGTTGCCCCGTGGGCCAGGAGCCAGCGCGCGAGCTCGATGGCGGGCGAATATCGGAGGTCGTCGGTGTCGGCCTTGAACGAGAGCCCCAGCAATGCGATCGCCCGGCCGGCGACACCGCCGAGCGCTGACTCGATGCGCTCCCCGAACAGACGCTGATGGGCGAGGTTCGCCTCCGTTGCAGCGGAGGCAATATGCATCTCCAGACCGCGTTCGAGGCCCGCCATGGCGATCGTCTTGAGCTCCTTGGGCAGACAGCTGCCGCCGAACCCGAACCCCGGGCGAAGGTAGCCCGATCCGATTCGCGGGTCCAGCCCGATCGCTTCGAGGACCGGGCCGACGTCGGCACCCGACCGCTCGGCCAGGACCGCGAGCTCGTTGGCGAACGAGATCTTCAGGGCCAGGAACGCGTTGGCGCCGTTCTTGATGAGCTCCGCCTCCTCGAGGGTGACGAACCGGACGGGGGCGTCAAACGCCCCGAAGACATCCGCGAGCTCGTCCTCCGCGTCCTTGCTCGCCGCCGGGGGGCATCCGATGATCACCCGGGTCGGCCGGGCGAAGTCCCGCAGGGCGGTGCCCTGGCGCAGGAACTCCGGGACCGCGAAGAACCGCGAGGCGTCGCGGACCTGCCCGTCCCGCAGGAGCCGCGCGCTCGTTCCCACCGGCATCGTGCTGCGGACGACCGTGACCGGCCGGGGCCTGCGCGTCTCGAGCTCGGCCAGGACCGCCTCGATGGCTTGGACGTCCGCCTGGCCCTGGTCGTTGATCGGCGTCCCCACGCAGATCAGCACGATGCCGGCGGTCGTGCACGACGCCCGATCCAGGATCGTCAGAGCTCCCGATTCGAGGGCAGCAGTGAGCGCCTCCGGAAGGCCGGGCTCGCTGAACGGGACGCGACCCTGCCGGAGGGCCGCCAGGCGATCCGGGGCAGTCTCGACGAGCTCGACCGCGTGGCCCATGCCGACCAGGCCGACGGCGCTGACGAGACCCACGTACCCGGCACCCACGACGGCGATCGATCGACGGGCGGGATCGTGACCTTCTGCCATGCGCCGACGATAGCAGGCGGCCCCGGAGCGATGCGGATCGCGGCGACTGGCAAGCCATCCGCAGACCGGGCTGGTCGGGACGCTGCGGTAGCATCGTCCCCCCATGGCCGAGGTTCCCGCCGTCGCTCCGCTCATCGCCGCCCGCGGCCTGACAAAGCGCTTCGGCGCGTTCACGGCGGTCGATGCGATCGACTTCGACGTGGCGCCCGGGGAGAGCTTCGGCTTCCTCGGTCCAAACGGGGCCGGCAAGACCAGCACCATGCGGATGATCGCCTGCGTCTCGCCGGTGACCGCGGGCACCCTGCGAATCCTGGACCTGGATCCGGCGGCGGACGGGGCGCGGATCCGGGCGCGACTGGGCGTCGTGCCCCAGCAGGACACGCTGGACACGGAGCTCTCGGTCCGCGACAACCTCGTGATCTACGGCCGCTACTTCGGCCTGTCGCGCGCGGAGGCGGGCCGCCGGGCAGGTGACCTGCTGGACTTCGCCCAGCTGGGAGAGCGCGCGAACGACAAGGTCGAGCCGCTGTCGGGCGGCATGAAGCGGCGCCTCACGATCGCCCGCGCGCTGATCAACGAGCCCTCGATCCTGCTCCTCGACGAGCCCACGACGGGCCTGGACCCGCAGGCGCGCCACCTGCTCTGGGAGCGCCTGTACCGGCTCAAGCAGGGCGGCGTGACGCTGGTCCTCACGACCCACTACATGGATGAGGCGGAGCAGCTGTGCGACCGGCTGGTGGTGATGGACAAGGCACGGATCGCGGCCGAGGGCAGCCCGCGGGAGCTGATCGAGCGGTACTCCACCCGCGAGGTCACCGAGCTGCGGTTCCCGGTCGGCGTCCAGGAGACGCTCGGGGGCGCGCTGGACGGCCTGGGTGAGCGCGTGGAGCAGCTTCCGGACCGGGTGCTCGTGTACTCCGACGACGGCGAGGCCGTGGCGGTCGCCGTCCACCAGCGGGGCCTGGCTCCCGAGACGGTCCTCGTGCGGCGGAGCAGCCTGGAAGACGTGTTCCTGCGCCTGACCGGCCGCAGCCTGGCCGACTGATGGCGGTCCTCGGGGCCGGTCGCGGGACGGCCGTCCACCTCACCGGTACCGCGCTCCCGCGCCCGAACCCGCTGCGGGCCGCCTTCGCGGCGTACGAGCACCAGCTGCTGCTCTACCTGCGCACCTGGCGCGGGTCGATCTTCGGGTCGTTCGCCCAGCCGGCCCTGTTCCTGCTGGCCATGGGCGTGGGTCTCGGGTCGTTCGTGGACCGGTCCGGGACCGCCGCCCTGGGCGGCGTTTCCTATCTCCAGTGGCTGGCGCCGGGGCTGCTCGTGTCCACGGTCATGCAGGGTTCCGCGTTCGAGGCCACGTTCCCGGTCCTGGGCGGCTTCCGCTGGAACCGCCGGTACCACGCGATGTACGCCACCCCGCTGACGCCGTACGCGATCGCGTTCGGGCAGATCGCCTGGATCGCGACGCGCGCCTTGATCGTGGGCACGGCGTTCACGGTCGTGATCGTCCTGTTCGGGGCCGCTGCGACGCCCGGCATCATCCTGGCCATCCCGGTGGGGGTGCTCACCGCCCTCGCGTTCGCCGGGCCGATCGCCGCCTACATGTCCACCCAGCGGGACACGAACTCGTTCAACGCGATCTGGCGGTTCGGGATCACGCCCCTGTTCCTGTTCAGCGGCACGTTCTTCCCGATCGAGCAGCTGCCCGACCAGATCGAATGGATCGCCTGGCTGCTGCCGCTGTGGCACGGCGTGGACCTGGGGCGGGCCGTCACCCTGGGCACCGTGGGCGAGGACCCGTTCGTCCAGCTCGCCCACGTCGTGATCCTGTCGGCGGGCGCCGTCGCCGGCCTGATCGCGATGTTCGTGATGTTCCGCCGCCAGCTGGAGCGCTAGGCCGATGACCCAGGCGACCGCCGTCCTGCGGATCCTGCCGGTCGGTCTCGGCAGCCGCCGGGCGATGCTGCTCATCGAGCGCAACGTCTACGTCTACCGGACCGGCTGGCTGGTCATCTTCTCGGGGTTCTTCGAGCCCCTGTTCTACCTGCTCTCGATCGGCCTTGGCATCGGCGGGCTCGTTGGAGACGTGGCGGGTCCGGACGGGACGCCGATCCCGTACGCGATGTTCGTGGCGCCGGCGCTGCTGGCCACGGCGTCGATGAACGGCGCGATCGCGGAGTCCACGTTCAACGTGTTCTTCAAGCTCAACTACCAGAAGACGTACGACGCCGTGCTGGCGACGCCGCTCGGGTCCGGCGACGTGGCCCTGGGTGAGATCGGCTGGTCCGTGATCCGCGCCACGCTGTACGCGCTGGGGTTCATCGTGGTGATCAGCGCCCTCGGGCTGGTTGCCTCGCCGTGGGCGGTGCTGGCGGTCCCGGCGGCGATGCTGCTCGCGTTCGCCTTTGCGGCCGTTGGCATGGCGGCGACCACATTCATGCGCAGCTGGCAGGACTTCGACATGATCCAGCTGGTGGTCCTGCCGCTGTTCCTGTTCAGCGGCACGTTCTACCCGATCAGCGCCTACCCGGAGCCGCTGCGCCTGCTGGTCCAGGTGACGCCGCTCTACCAGGGGGTCGACCTGATCCGTGCCCTCACCACGGGCGCGATCGACCCGGGCATCCTCGTCCACGTTGTCTACCTGGCGGTGATGGGGCTGGCGGGGCTCGCTGTGGTCGGACGCCGGCTCGACCGGCTGCTGCTCAAGTAGGCGGCTCCTCGCCCGCCCCGCGCTCGCCCCACACCGATCCTCCGCTCAGCCCTGCGGCCGCTCCCACCGGCCCCGCTCCGCCTCGCGCCGACCCTCCGCTCCGGGTCGCAACCGTCATCCAGTCCGAGGACGACTGCTCGTCGCGGACGCCCGGCTCGAGCAGCGCCGATCTACCGGCGGCAGTGGGCGCCGGTGACGATGTGTCAGCTCGCAGCGTGGTTTCGGCGCTTCCGCCGGCCGGGTTGCCCTTCGCCGTGGTCCCGCGCGTGCCAACCCGGTGTCGAGCAGTCGTGCGTTGGCTGGATGGCAGGAACATGATCCCGGCCAGCGGCCCGACGGGCGCCGCGAGCCATCGTCGAACCGCCCTGGTCCGCGCCGGACAGGCGTGATCGAAGGTCGCCGCATGAGACGCGACGCGGCGGCGTGCCGTCCGGTCATCAGGCAGCACGATCAGCCGCGACACGGACGTCACGCGCCAGCCGCGGTCGCGAGCCAAGATCCGGCCGATCCGCTGCTTGCGGTCCACGCCGGCCAGCAGCGCCTGCATGTCGGGCACGACCGACTTGACCTCGACGATGAGGAGCGCTCCGCTGGACGGGTGCCAGGCGAGGATGTCGATCGATCCCCGCTCACCGAAGTGATTGAACGTCGCCTCGGGCACGACCACCCACCCATGTTCGGCGAGGATTGCCACGACCTGATCCACAAGGCCGGCGTGCGCGGCGTCGAGAAGCCGGTCCAGGGCCTCGCCCTGCCACAGCAGGCGAAGAGATGTCCGGGCACCGAGCGCCTCCGCGATCCGATTGAGCGTCCGGACCGTCAGCCGCCAGGCGTCTCCCCGCTCCGCGCGTGAGATGGCGGCCTGTGACAGGGATGCCTCTGCCGCAAGCTTGGCCTGCGTCCATCCCTTGCGTCGCCGCAGCGCCCGGAGTCCGAGACCGAGTCGAACAGGGTCCATGCCCGCACTGTGCGCCACGCGGCTCATCGCCCACTTACGGGGCGTCTCGCCCGCCACGTCCCGCCCGCCACGTCCCGCCCGCCACGTCCCGCCCGGCACGTCCCGCCCGCCACGTCCCGTCCGCCACGTCCCGCACGCCAACCCCCGGCATCGAGTCAAGGCACGACTCGTCGTCCGGCCTGGCGGGCGCGTATCCGTCGATCCGACCGGACGAATGCCCCGCGGGGCCGGCATCCACCCCGGCTCGTGACTGGCCGACGCAAGGCGGACCCCTGTCACGCCGCGGCGGGGCCAGGACGCGTGACGAGCAGTCGTGCTTGGACTGGATGGCGGAATGACAGGGTCGCCCGCCTTGACCCGGCCTCGGCCCTGCGCCGCCGGCCTCGGCGCATCTCAGCGCTTCCCCTCGATACCATCTCCGGGTGCCCCACCTCGACCCGATCGCCGCCGCCCGCGGCGCAGGCGACCTGCCCAGCCTCGACGCCGCCATCGCAGGTTGTGACGCCTGCCCGCGCCTCGTCGCGTGGCGGCAGGATCAGGCGCGCACCAAGGTCTCCCGCTTCCGTGACGAGCCCTACTGGGGTCGCCCCGTCCCAGGCTACGGCGACGAATACGCACGGATCCTGTTGGTGGGGCTTGCGCCGGCTGCCCACGGTGGCAACCGGACCGGCCGGGTGTTCACGGGCGACCGGTCGGGCGACTTCCTGTGGCGGGCCCTCCACGCGACGGGACTCGCGGACCGCCCGGAAAGCCAACGCGCGGACGATGGGCTCACGCTCAACGGGGCACGCGTTGCCGCCGCCGTCCGCTGCGCGCCGCCTGCCAACAAGCCGACACGCGAGGAACAGGCGACCTGCCGCCCGTACCTGGTGCGCGAGCTGGCTCTCCTGCCGGACCTGCGCGTGGTCGTCGCGCTGGGCGCCATCGCCTGGGACGCCGCCCTCCGCGTCCTGGCCACGGCCGCCCACGAGATCCCGTCGCCACGCCCCCGGTTCGGGCACGGAGCGGAAGTCGCCATTGGGCCGTACCGGTTGGTCGGCTCGTATCACCCTTCGCAACAGAACACGTTCACGGGACGGTTGACAGGGCCGATGTTCGACGCTGTCCTCCTGCGTGCCAAAGAACTTGCGGCCGCCGACTCCCAGGCTGCCAGGCCCCGATGAATGGAACGGAAGCTGACCCTCATTGAGCGGGGCATCTTGGACTTCGTGCTGGACGACCCGGCGCTGCCTGCGGGCGACGTACTCCGTGCCCAGATTCCGTTTCTTCGAGTGGTTGACGGCACGCCGGCGATGCCGACCTATCTTCACCTCGGCGTGACGCCAGGCGTGCCTCCGGCCGATTGCCCGGACGGGAGGGTTCCCGTCGATGCGGTCGTGGCGTCTCCATCCGGCGAGACGACCGGCTTCATCCTGGTGTGGACCGCGGGTGGCTACCTGTCCACCATCGAACATGCCTGGGTCACGGACGAGATGCCCCTTGCGTTCCCATCCCCAGACCGACTCCGCCGCCGGGACGCGAGGTTGAACCGAACCCGGGACCCGTAGTCAGGCTGCGATGAGATGGTGGGAGTTGCAGGTCCTGCCACCCCAGCCAGCAGAACACCTTCACCGGCCGCCTGACCCCGCCGGTGCTGGACGCGGTGCTGGCACGGGCGGCCGCGATCGCGGACCGCTGACCGGGCGTCCCGTACACTCGCACCGCCCATGGTGACCGAGCGCGACTACTACGAGGTGCTGGGCGTCGAGCGGGGAGCCGACGACGCCGAGATCAAGCGCGCCTACCGTCGCCTGGCCCAGCAGTGGCACCCGGACGTGAACCAGGACGCCGCGGCCCAGGAGCGGTTCAAGGAGATCAACGAGGCGTACCAGGTCCTGTCCGACCCGCAGCGCCGGCAGGCGTACGACATGTTCGGCCGGGCGGGCGTCAGCGGCGCGGGCGGGGCCGGTGCCGGCGCCGCGGGCTTCGGCGGCTTCTCGGACATCTTCGACGCCTTCTTCGGCGGCTCGATGGCCGGGTCCGCTCGCCGGGGCCGCCCGACGACCGGCTCCGACCTCCGCTACGACCTCCGGATCACGTTCAAGGAGGCGGTCCTCGGCACCGAAAAGGAGATCGAGTTCCCGGTGCTCGGGCGTTGCGAGACCTGCGCGGGGACCGGCGCGAAGGCCGGCTCCTCCCCCGTGGAGTGCCCCCAGTGCAAGGGCCGCGGCGAGATCCGCTCCGTGCGTCAGACGATGCTCGGCCAGATGGTCAACGTCGCGCCGTGTCCTCGCTGCCGCGGCGAGGGGAGGATCGTCGAGGCGGCCTGCGAGACCTGCCGCGGCGAGGGCCGCACCGAGCGACGGCGCACGCTCCGGGTGGCGATCCCGGCCGGCATCGACGAGGGTCACCAGATCCGCCTGACCAACGAGGGCGAGGTCGGCCCGCGTGGCGGTGCCCCCGGCAGCCTCTACGTTGCAGTGCACGTGGCCGCTCACCCGTCCCTGACCCGCGAGGGGACGGAGCTGTACCACGAGGCCGACCTGTCCATCGCCCAGGCGGCGCTGGGCACGAAGATCGAGGTGCCCACGGTTGAGGGCGAGCCGGCCGAGGTCGAGATCAAGCCCGGCACCCAGCCCGGGACCGAGATCCGGCTGCGCGGCCGCGGCGTGCCCCACCTGCGCCGGCAGGCGTCGCGTGGCGACCTCCACGTGATCGTCAACGTCGCCGTCCCCACGAAGCTCAGCAAGCGCCAGCGGGAGCTGCTCGAGGCCTACGCCAAGGAGTCCGGCGAGAACGTGTCCGCGGGCGGGCTGCGCGAGAAGCTGGGCCTGTGAGCGCAGGGGCGGGCAGCTCCCCCGGCCCCCTCGACGGCCTGGACCTCACGGCGGCGGCCGCCTCGCCCGGTGCCTGGCTGGAGCTGTCGGTCGCCGCGGACCACGAGGCCGTGGAGGCGGTGTCCGAGATCCTGTCACGGGCGGCGCCCGGCGGCACGAGCGTCGAGCCCGCGTTCGAGCTGGTGGAGGACGGCCTGGCGGCGCGCGTGGACCTGGCCCGGCCCGCCCTGGTCCGGGCGCACCTGCCGCTGCTGGACGAAGGCGCCGTTCGAGTCGCCGTCGCGCAGGCGGAGACCGGGCTCGGGCATCTCCAGGCGTTCGGCCTGCGACCGATCGGTGACCTCACGGCCCGCATCGTGCGCGAGGCGGACTGGGCGAATGCGTGGAAGGCGCACTTCCCGGTCCTGCGGATCGGCAGGCGAATCGTCATCCGGCCCACCTGGCGGCGCCACCGACGGCAGTCCGGCGACGTGGTGCTGGCGCTGGATCCCGGCATGGCGTTCGGCACCGGCCTCCATCCCACGACGAGGCTGTGCCTGGCTGCCCTCGAATTGCTGGCGGACCGCGGCGTGCTGGCGGGCGGCACGGGCGGCGGCCCGAACGACCGACCGGCGCGCGTCCTGGACGTCGGCTCCGGGTCGGGGATCCTGTCGATCGCCGCCGCGCGCCTCGGCGCGGGCGAGGTGCTGGCCGTCGACGTCGACCCGATCGCTGTCGATGCCACTGCCGCCAACGCCCGCCGGAACCGCCTTGCGCGTGTCGTGCGCGCCCGCGCGGGCAGCGCCCCCTCGGGAGACGGCCCATTCGACGTCGTCCTCGCGAACCTGATCGCCTCGCTGCTGGTGACGCTGGCCGATGGCCTGGTCGCGGACCTGCGGCCCGGGGGCACGCTGCTGGCATCGGGCATCTTCGACAACCGCGAGGCCGAGGTCATCGCGGCCTTCAACGTGCGCGGCCTGGCGATCGAGCGCCGCTGGACGGAGGGGGACTGGGTCGCCCTGGAGGTCACCCGGCCCGCCTGATCCCCCAACCGGGGCCTCCGCGATCCTGCGCTAGGATTCGGCCCCCGATGCCCGACCTTGCCCCGCTGTTCCCGGCCATCCTCGCGACGCACATCGCCCTGGCGATCGCGCTGTTCGTGCCCAGCCTGCTGTTGCCGTTCACGCTCCGCAACCGGTCCGTCGCCCCTGGCGCGGCGTCGGAGCAGCCGGGGACCTTCGTCCGGACACTGCAGTGGATCCAGGCCCACGGCACCGTCCCGATCGGCGCCGGCCTCGCGCTGACCGGGGTTGCGATGGTCCTCGTGCTGGGGACCCGGATCCTGGAGCAGCCGTGGCTGCTCGTCAGCCTCGCGACGTATGCGATCGCGGCCGTCATCGCCTTCGTCTACCAGCGGCCGGGGCTGCGCCGCCTCGAGGCACGAGGGGGGATCGCCACGGACGCCGACCGCGCGGCCTGGCGCGATCGCGCCCGCCGCCAGCGGTACCTCGCCTACGCGATCACGTCCGCCGTCGGGTTCATCGCGTTCCTGATGTCCACGAAGCCCGTGCTGTGGTGACGCTCGAGCGCACCGCCGGCTCCCGGCCCGACGCCACCGCCCGCCTCCGCTCGGCCGCGATCGTCAACCTCGGCTGCAAGGTCAACCAGTCCGAGATGGAGGCGGCGGCGCGGCTCCTGCGCGAGGCCGGCGTCGCCCTGGTTGACCCCGATCGCCCCGCGGAGCTCGTCCTCGTCAACACCTGCACCGTGACCTCGATGGCGGACGAGAAGTCGCGGTCCGCCGTCCGGCGCGCGCGCCGCGCGAACCCGGGCGCGGAGATCGTGGTCACGGGCTGCTCGGTGGAGGTCGGGCGCGAGGCCCTCGAAGCCGCGGACCCGGCCGCGCGCCTGGTGGGCAACGATGCGAAGGCGGGCCTGCTCCGCGAGCTGGAAGGGCTGGTGCGGCTGGGCTCCCCCGACGCTCACCCCCACGGGCCCCTGGACTCCCCGCTCCCCACGCTGTCCGGGGTGGAGGCCGCGAGCGCCCTCGCTGCGGATGGGATCGAGGGCATCGCGGACGACCGGGCGTCCGTGGAGCGGACCCGGGCCTTCGTCAAGGTCCAGGACGGCTGCTCGTTCCACTGCACGTACTGCATCATCCCGCGGGCCCGAGGCGCCGAGCGCTCGGTGGAGCCCGAGGTGGTGCTCGCGGACGTCCGTCGGGCGCTGGCCGCCGGCCACCGCGAGATCGTCCTGACCGGGATCAACATCGGAACCTACGACGGCGGCTGGTCCGAGCGGGGGGCTCGCGGCTCGCACGCCCGGAGCGCGCTCACGCTCCCCGGCCTGGTGCGCCGGATCCTGGCCGAGACGCCCGTGGAGCGGATCCGCCTGTCATCGATCGAGCTCCAGCACGTGGACGACGCCCTGCTGGAGGCGTGGGTGGTTGGCGCCCCCAGGACCCTGCCCCACCTTCACCTGCCGCTCCAGAGCGGCGACGACGGCGTGCTGCGCCGGATGGGCCGCCGCTACCTGGCCGCCGACTACGCTCGGGTCGTGGAGCGGGCGCGGGCCGCCATCCCGGGCCTCGCCGTGCACGCGGACGTGATCGCCGGCTTCCCGACCGAGGACGACGCGGCGTTCCGGCGGACCGTCGACTTCGTGCGCGACCTGGACCTCGCCGGGCTGCACGTGTTCCGGTACTCCGCCCGGCCGGGGACACCGGCGACGCGCATGGCGGGCCAGGTGGACGAGCGGACGAAGAAGGTGCGCGCGGGCGAGCTGCTGGCGATGGCCGCGGACGCGCGGGCGACGTGGGCGCGCCGTGGGCTTGGGACGGTCACCCGGGTCCTCGTCGAGAGCCGGCTCCCGGATGGCCGCTGGACCGGGCACGCGGAGGACCACGGGCTGGTCGCGGCGGCCGCGCGCCCGGGCGATCCGGACGACCTCGAGAATGCGATCCTCACCGTGCGCCGGATGGCGATCGACGGCGAGGCGGCGGACCGCACCATGGGTCACGTGCTGGCCGTGGACCCCGCGCCTCGGCCGCGTCGATCGTCGAGCCCCGCCCTGCACGTGCTCGCCGGCCCGCCGGCATCGATCGGAGGCACCCATGCCGGATGACTGCCTGTTCTGCCGGATCGTCGCGGGAGAGATCCCGGCGGCGAAGCTGCACGAGGACGACCTCGTCCTCGCCATCCGCGACATCGGGCCGAAGGCTCCCACCCACCTGTTGCTGATGCCCCGGGCGCATGTCGCCTCCGCCGCCGAGCTCACCGACGCCGACGGCCCGATGCTGGGCCGCCTGTTCGAGGTCGCCGCGCGGCTCGCCGCCGACGCCGGGCTGGAGCGTGGCTGGCGGCTGGTGTCCAACGTGGGCCCGGACGCGGGCCAGTCCGTGCCCCACCTCCACGTCCACCTGCTCGGTGGGCGCGAGATGGGCTGGCCGCCCGGATGACGGCCCCGTCGCCGGTTCAGGGCGTGGATCGACGGGGTGGGCCGCCCCCGTGGATCGCCGCGGTCGCCATCGCCGGGCTCGTGCTGGGCGTGATCGTGATCATCGCCCAGCTCGTCGGTGGCGGAGGCGGGGCAGGAGGCGGCGCCGCCGTGGCTCCGACGCTCGCGCCGGCGGGCGAGGCGGCCGCGAGGACCCGGGACCTCGTGTCGGAGACGCTGGGCGACGAGTCGTTCCAGGTCCGTGACCCGCTGGTCGCGTACCGGCCCGGTGAGAGCCCGTCGCTGGTGGACGTGCCGCGCGTGGTCCTCCAGGCCGTGCTCCCGTCGGACCCGACGGGCGGCTACGTCCTGGTCTACGAGCTGCCGTCCAACAACGACGCCGCGGCCGTGGGTGAGGACTTCGCCGCCTACCTCGCCTCGGGCACGGGTGCGATCCAGTACCCGCGCGACGCCGAGTTCGTCCTGCGCCGGGTGGGCCAGACCCTGGTCTTCTTTCCCTGGTCGCCGTCCGTCTCGCCGGACCCGGAGGTCGCGCGGCTCGCCGCGGCCCTCGGGACACTGGGGGCGCCGGTCGCCGCGCCGTAGCCGGTCGCCCTGCCGTAGCGGCAGCGCGCCGCAACGCGGGCGAATTGGCCGTCAGCCGGCAGGCGTCGTCCGTGCCCAGGCGCGGACCGGGTCACGCTTCACCTTGAGCGTGTGCGTCCGCGGAAAGTCCGCCTCCGGCCACAGCCGCCATCCCTGGATCCGCTGGTTCGGTCCCAGGGCGCCGTTCGCCTGTTTGACCGCGGCCGCGATCTGCTGCCGCACCTGGTCGTCGGTGGGCGCCGTGCCCCCGATGGGCACCGACGGGGCGAGGCAGACTGCCTCGATCCGGCCGGGCTCCGTGTCCAGGACCACGGAGTCCCGGATACCGGCGTCGCGCAGCGCGATCTCGATGTCCTCGGGGAACACGTTGAACCCGTTGGGCAGCACGATCATGTCCCGCTTGCGCCCGTGGAGATACAGCCGACCCTTCGCGTCGAGCCGGCCCAGGTCGCCGGTCATGTACCAGCCGTCCTCGGTGTAGGCCGCCTTCGTCGCCTCGGGGTTCTCCCAGTAGCCCTTGAACAGCGTCGGGCCGCGGAACTGGATCTCCCCGTCCTCGGCGAGCCGCATCTCGATCGGCGGCGGCGGGGTGCCGACGGTCCCCAGCGGGTGGTCCCTGAACGTGGTGGCAGCCCCGGCCGCCGTCTCCGTGGCGCCGTAGCCCTGGAGCACCACGATGCCCAGGTCCTCGAAACCCTGCTGGAGATCGGGCGGCAGGTATGCGGCGGCGGACACCAGCAGCGTGAGGCTGCCGCCGAGGTTGGCGTGCACGGACCGGAAGATCACGCGCCGGACCTGCATCGGCAGGCGCCGCGCGATCCCCCGCATCCGGTTGAAGGTGGCGGTCTTGCCCTGCTTGGCCACCTCGCGCGTGATGGCGGACCAGATCAGGTCCAGCATCGCGGGCACGACCAGCATGCTCGTGACCCGGTGCTCCCGGAGGCCGTCGAAGATGACCCGTGGGTTGCGGCTCCGGATGTAGAGGATGTCCGCGCCGACGTCCATCGCGTAGTACAGCGAGACGTTCTGCTCCAGCGAATGCGACAGCGGCAGCACCGAGACGAGGCGGTGCTCCATCGGCCGCACGATGCGGTGGAACGTGCCGACCGCGGCCAGCATGTTGTCGTGGGCGAGCATCACGCCCTTGGGCGTGCCGGTGGTCCCGGACGTGAACACGAGCTCGAACACCTCGTCCGACCGCGGCCGCGGCCAGGACCGGACCTGGTCCTCCCAGTCCGGGGGGAACGTGCCGTCCGGGTCCGCACACAGGTCCTCGATCGTGGTCGTGGGGAACTCCGCCATGCCCGCCTCGCCGGGATCCGGGGCGTCCTTGCCCGTGCCGACCAGCAGGCGGACGGCGCCGGACTTGAGGCGGATCTTCTCGATCGCCTCGGCGGTCATGCGCATGTCGAGCGGGACGTAGATGAGCCTGTTGATGATCGCCGCGTAGTAGGCCGCGGGCAGGGCCGGCGTCGACGGGGACCAGGTCATCACCCGGTCGCCGGGCCGGAGCCCCAGGGCGTGGAGCCGCCAGGCTGCGATCCGGGACCGGCGCCCCACCTCCTCGTAGGTCCAGTGGATGGTGGTGCCGTCGTCCTTGCGCAGCGCGAACGCGGGGCGGTCCCGGTATCGCTGGACGCTCTGATCGAGCAGATCGAGCAGGGTTTCCATGGCGGGTGATCCTATGCGCTGCTATCGCCGTGTGGAAGGGCCGGATGCACCCCTCGCGAACCCGGCCCTGCGCAGTTGACGCGCGGACCGCGAGAGCGTTTCATGGAGAGCGGAACCCCTGATCGCTCATGCGCACCACGCTTGACCATGGGGCCGGGTCGAACGGCGTTTGACCACGTTTGGGCACGCGCGTACACTCCGCGGGCCTGCCGGCTGGCTTGGCGCGCCCTGCGCGCACGGCCTCCGGGACGCCATCCGCGCCGTCGGGCATCGCGCGTGGACGGCGGGTACGAGACTCCTGCCCGAGGAGGTGAACCGGGATTGGCCGAAGTCCGAGTGGGTGAGAACGAGACGTTCGAGAGCGCCCTCCGCCGCTTCAACAAGAAGATCCAGCAGAGCGGCATCCTCGCGGAGGCTCGCCGGCGCGAGCACTACGAGAAGCCGTCGGTGAAGCGGAAGCGCAAGGAAGCGAAGCGCAAGAAGAACGCACGCGCGAGCCAGGGCTGAGCCACCCGGCGCCGCGACCGCCTTCGGGGCGGGCACGGAGCCGAGGGCGGCCAATCCACGCGTCGACCGGGACCGGGATCCCGGTTCCCCACCATCGGCGCAGCTCGCGGGCACGGACCCACCGTCGGGGCACAGCGACGGACCCGTGACGCCCGAGGAGCCATCCGGTGACCCTTCGCGAACGACTCCACGAGGACACGACCGCAGCGATGCGGTCGGGTGACGCCCTGCGCCGTGATGTCCTGCGCATGGCCCAGAGCGCGATCTACAACACGGAGAAGGCAAAGCGCTCCCCGCTGTCCGACGACGACGTCCAGGCCATCCTGGCGCGCGAGGTGAAGACCCGCCGCGAGAGCGTGGAGGCCTTCCGCAACGGCGGCCGCGAGGACCTGGCGGCGAAGGAGGAGGCCGAGATCGCCATCCTCGGGGACTACCTGCCCGAAGCGCTCTCCGAGGATGAGCTGCGCGCCCTGGTGGATGAGGCGATCGCTGCCACCGGCGCCGCGTCCGCCCGCGACCTCGGCAAGGTCATGGGCTGGCTCTCGCCGCGGACCCGTGGCCGGGCGGACGGCAAGGTCGTCTCCGGCATGGTCGCCGCCGCCCTTGCGCGCGCCGACCTGACCGCGCACGAGGCGGCCCACTAGGCCCGGAGCCGGACGATGCTCTCCCGGTCCGTCGAGCCCGCCGCCCAGTTCACCCGCCGCGACGCCGGTCGTCTGATCCTCGCGTCGCTGCTGCTCGTGGCCGCCATGTCCGTCGTGCTGGGCGTGGACTTCCTGCCGGCCCAGACCCAGCTCGAGGCCGGCAAGCCCGCCCCGGCCGACGTCGTCGCCCCCCGCACGGGCGAGTACGTCAGCGCCGTCCTCACCGATGCCGCCCGCCAGCAGGCGCGGGACGACGTCCCTCCCCAGTACGACTTCACGGCCGCCCAGGCCGAAGCCATCGCCGCACAGCAGGCCCGGGAGTTCGAGCGCCTCGTCACGCCGGTCGATGCCGCCTTCGGCGACGAGGTCACGCCGGAGGACCGGGTCACGCTCCTGCAGCAGGCAATCCCCGACCTGCCCGCGGAGGATCGGGCGACGCTCGTCGCGCTGGCCTCACAGCGCTGGACGGTCGTCCGAACCGAGGCGGGGCGGGTACTGGACACCATCCTGCGCACGGAGCTCAAGGAGACGCAGGTCCCGGTCGTCGTCGGCAGTCTCGCCGGGCGGATGTCGACCGACCTCAACGTGGACGAGCGACGCCTCGCCGCGTCCATCATCGGCGACCTCGTGGTCGCCAACTCGTCGTTCGACGCCGCGCTGACGGAGACCCGCCGCGAGCAGGCGGCCACCGCGGTGGAGCCGGTCGTCAGCGCCTGGGAGCTCAACGAGATCATCGTCCGGGCCGGGGACCGCGTCGGGGCCGAGGCGTCCGAGGCGATCGACTACTTCGGACTCGACAGCGGCGGCTTGGACGTGGGCCGGCTGGCCGGGTTCGTGGTCCTGTCGGTGCTGCTGGTCGGCATGCTGCTGATCTGGACCTGGCGCTTCCGTCGCGAGCTCTGGCATCGCAACAACGTGCTGCTGCTCCTGGCGCTGCTGCTGCTGGTCGCGGTGTTCGCGCTCAAGCTCACGGCCGGCAGGGCCTGGCTGCCATACGCGCTGCCGCTGGCCGCGATCGGGATGCTGGTCACCGTGCTGCTGGATGCGGGCCTGGCGATGGTCATCACGGCGCTCATCGCCCTCCTCGCCGCCGCGGTCAACGGCGCAGGCCTGGAGCTGGCCGCGTACGTCCTGCTGGGCGGGATGGCCGGGATCATGACGGTCCGCCGCGGCGAGCGGCTGGCGGTCTTCGTCCAGGCTGGGCTCGCCGTGTTCATCGTCAGCGCGCTCGTGGTGACCATGTTCGCGCTGCTCGGCTACCACGACCCCCGCGGGTTGCTGGAGCTGGTCGGTGCCTCGGCCGTGGCCGCCGGCGGCTCCGCCGTGGCCGCGGTCGGCAGCTTCGCAGTCATCGGGTCCGTGTTCGGGATCCTGACCGTGTTCCAACTCCTGGAGCTGGCCAACCCCTCGCAGCCGCTGCTGCGCCGCCTGCTGCTCGAGACGCCGGGCACCTACCACCACTCGCTGATGGTCGGCAACCTGGCCGAGCGGGCGGCGGCGGCGATTCGCGCGGACCCGCTGCTCGCCCGTGTGGCGGCCTACTACCACGATGTCGGCAAGCTCGCCAACCCGCCCGCGTTCATCGAGAACCAGGCCGGCGGCGACAACCTGCACGACGAGCTGGACCCGCAGACCTCCGCCCAGCTGCTCAAGAGCCACGTCGGGGATGGCATCGACATCGCCTACAAGTCGGGCCTGCCCAAGGCGCTGATCGCCTTCATCCCGCAGCACCATGGGACCGCCGTGATGTCCTACTTCCTCGCCCGGGCACGGGAGCAGGCCGCGGCGCCGTTCGGCGGGCTCGAGACCGCGGAGGGACGGAAGGCCGCGGAGGCGGTGGACGTGGCGAAGTTCCGGCACGGCGGCCCCAAGCCGCAGTCCCGCGAGGCCGCGATCATCATGCTGGCGGACTCGGTGGAGGCGTCGGTCCGGTCGCTGTCCTCGCGGGACGAGCCGGCCATCCGGGCGATGGTCTCCCGGATCTTCGAGGAGCGGATCACGGACGACCAGTTCGACGAGTGCGACCTGACGCTGCGCGACATCGAGCTGATCCGCGAGGCGTTCGTGGGCCAGCTGCTGGGGATGTACCACCAGCGGATCGCGTACCCGCAGAACAAGGTCGTGGAGTTGGAGTCGCGTCGCGCGGCGGGGGATCGCTAGCCGGCGTGTCGGCGATGCGAAGCCACTACCTGGGCCCGTGGCGAATCGATCTGGAGCGGCGCGATCGTGTGCCGCGACTGGTCCCGGCCACCGCGCTCGCACGCGTCGTGGCGCTGGCGCTGGATGCCGCCGGCGCGCCGGCACCTGCCTCGATCGGCCTTGTCCTGACCGACGACGCGGAGCTGGCCGACCTCAACGCCGCCCACATGGGCAGGGCCGGCCCGACCGACGTGCTCTCGTTCCCGCTGCTCCCCCCAGAGGCGTATCCGGACCACGCCGGCAGGGCGACGGCAGCCGCCGGCTCGGGCGGCGCCATGGCGTTCCCGCTGCCGCCGGGCGTGCGCACGCACCTGGGCGACATCGTCGTTTCCGTGGAGCGGGCGATCGAGCAGGCGGGAGCCGGCCGAGGTGGTCAGACCGGCGACCTCCGCTGGGACGCCCACGATGAGCTGCGCCTGCTGGTGACGCACGGGACGCTCCACGTCTGCGGCTGGGACCACGCCGAACCGGCGGAGGAGGCGGCCATGCGGGCCCTGGAGCGGGGCCTCCTCTCGAGGCCGCGGGCCTGACCAGGCGGCACGCGCCGCGCTCGTCCCGGTCCCGCCGCCGACAGGCTGCAAGGGCGGACATCCGGGCGCGGCGCCGCGCCCGGACGCCGGAGGGCTACGAACCCAGCCCCGAGATCGTGACCTCCGTGGGCCGCAGGACGATGCCCTGCTCGGGCACGACCGAGGACTGGAGCACCGTCGATTCCCACCGGTAGGTGCCCGGGGTCACGACCCGCGCCAGGTAGCGGAGCCGGTGCATCGAGGACTGGTGGCTCCGCGAGACGCAGAAGTCCACCCGCTGTCCTTCCACCCGCCACGGCGACTCGGGAGCCGGCTCGGATGACGGCTCCTCGTCTTCCTCGTGCCAGCCGGAAGCCGCGATCGGCACCAAGCCCGACGGCGCGAAGTCCGTCACTCGCCAGCAGCCTTCGTCGGCCTCGGACCCCAGGTTCACCCGGTACGTGACGACGACTGTGTCCGTCGCGCCGATCGTCCCGGCGGGCGTCACCTCTCGCCTGACCGTGGTCCCGGCGGGCGGGGTGAGGGCATCGCCCGCGAGCGGCGACTCGCCTGCGGTGACCACCAGCACGCTCCCGCTCACCGGCTCCAGGCGGGCCCCCGCCACCTGCGCGGGCGTCAGGGCGTACCGGGCGGGTCGATCCGGGGTGATCCGGACCTCGGACCGCTGCCCGCCGATCGTCACGGCGGCGACGGCAGCAGCGCCCGGGACGCGGGCGACCCAGCCGCGGGCGGCAACCGCCCGCTCGAGGTCCACCAGCGTCTCCCGGGGGGGATTGGCCTCCACGTACGCGTCCATGTCCGCGGCGATCGGGTCGCCAACCGAGGCCGCGACGATCGCCAGGCGCGCGGTCGCCACCGCGTCGTCGACGCCCTTCACCTCGTGGATCCTGACCCACGGCCCCAGGCGCTGTCCGCGCTCTTCGACGAGCCCGCGCTCCAGCGTCACGGCCAGCTCCTCGTCGCCCGCCGCGAGCGCGGCCAGCGACAGCGTCAGGCGCTCCGCCGGCTCGAGGTCCGCGAGCTTCGCGGCCAGCCTGACGTCGGCCAGCACGGGCTCCCCGATCGCAGCTTGACCGGCCAGCCGCCACAGGGCCCGCTCTCGCGTCTCCTCTGCGACGCCGTCCTCGTCCTCGTCATCCGCGGTGTTCGCGAAGTACTGGTGCAGCTGGGCGCGTTTCACGCGCGGATCGCCGGACATGGCGGCGAGCACGCTCAGCTCCAGCTCCGCGTCCGCCCACGGCACGATGCTCACGCCGTCCGACGCCTGGAAGCGATCGAGCTGCGGGTCCGGCACCCCGGCCACCGTCTCGATCCCGAACGCCTCCCGCAGCATCGTCGTCGCCATCGCGGCCGCGATGGCCCGGTCCGCCCGGTCCGGCTCCGCCCAGGCCAGGCTCTCCAGCAGGGGCACGACCCGGCCGCGACCGGCATCCACCAGCGTCACGGTGGTGAGCCCGGGACCGCCCTCGATCCCCATTGCCCCGGTGAGCGGAGCCCACGTCGTCCGCCCCTGCACCGTACGGGTCTCGACGACCCGGAACGAGCGGACCAGCACGTCCTCGCGCGCGCCGGCCCCGGATCCGGTCGACGCCTGGATGCGCACGCGGTGCTCGCCCACGGACAGGCCGGGAAGCGGCACCTCGATCGCCTCGAAGGCGCGGCCCGTCACGGACACGGCCGCCATCGGCAGGGTTTCCGAGGAGACCCTGAACGTGACCCGGTCGCCCGCACCGAGCCCGGTGCCGTAGGCACGGACCCGGATGACCGGCCGGTCCGCCGCGAGGTACTCGGCGGCAACATTGGCCTCGGCGAACAGCGGCAGGCTGACGGCGATCGGCGCCGTCCCGATGCCAGCCCGCAGCTTCCCATCCACGGCCTGTCCGACCGCGCGCCACGACGTGAGGTCGTCGGAGAGGTTCACCAGCAGGGACCCGCGGCCGTCGGCGCCGGTCCTCACGATCTCGGCGGCAAGCCAATCGCGGAAGTCGGATCGCTCGTCACCGCCGCCTCCGGTCGTGTCCCCGCCCTCGCCGCCTGGCTCCAGCGGAGGCTGGTGCGACGAGGCGGTCGCCAGCTGGCCGGTTCCCACTGAGGCGTACAGCGCCGGGAGGGGATCGGCGTCCCCGGCCCCGCCCATCGCGTACAGACGCTCGTCAACCACCCGGACATACACGGAAGCCGCGACCGGCCGTCCGTCCGGCCCGGTTGTCCGGATCGCCAGCGTCGCACGATCTCCCGGTCCGTATGCGGCCTGATCAGGTGAGATCTCGACCGCCAACCGCCGGTCCTCGCTGCGGAAGTCCGCCCGATAGGACCACCCTGCCACCTCGTACGCGGTCCCGGTGAAGCGAATCGCGTCGATCCACAGGGTGGGCACGTCGGCGGCGTCGAACCGGGTCGCGAACCTCCGGCTGTCGCTGACCGTCGCGCCGCGCAGACCCTGCCGGGAGACGAGGAACAGGTACCGGCTCGCGGGCACACCCCCCGACCCACCGCGGGCCACGACGCGGACGGTGTCCCCGACACCGTATTCACGCTCCACCTGACCAGGCGTCGCCAGCCACAGGGACGAGTCACCGGTCTCGGCCGTGGCCGACTCCGCGAGGGTCCGCTCCGCCGTGGTTCGTCCGGCCTCGTCCACGTAGGTCGCGACCAGGGAGTAGGAGCGGCGGCTGCCACCGGTGACCGTCCGCTGGAGGTGGAAGGTCCCGTCTGTGGAAGTGCGGACGGCCGTCGTCCCGAGGTCCTTCTCGCGTTCCCTCGTCTCGTAGACCGGCTCCACGCGCTTGGTGATGAAGTCGTAGCTCGTTCCGACCCGGTGCACCGTGGTGATGAGTTCCACGACGCGGACCCGGACGCTTGCCCCGGGGCGCGGATCGCCGATCGGGTCGACGTCCCACAGGCCGTCCGGCCCTGCGGCCTCGTACCGCTCGAAGGCGACGTCGTTGACGGAGCCGTCGATGACCAGCCGCGTGCCGTCGACGGTGCCGCGAACGCTGACCAGCGCGGATGCCGCGAACACCGCCACCTCCGTCGAGCCCTCGATCTGACCCTCCTCCGGCGCCGTCGGCTGGATGTGAATCCACTGGACCTGGTGCTGGGCCGGGACGCCCCCGTCCTCATCGCCGTCGCCGATTCTCATCGGGACCACGGCCGACGCCGCCCCGCCGGTCTCGGTGCGCACCAGCGTTGGCGCGCGGGCTCCGCCATCCTCCTCGTCGCCGTCGGACTCGGTGCTCACGCGGATCTCGGCGCCTGCGACCGGGGTTCCCTCGGAGAACGCTGCCTGCAGCGACATCTCGACGGACTGGCCGCTGATGACCGCGTGGCGGCCGGTCTCCACCGACAACCCCCAGGCGGGCTTGACGATCGATCCCACGGCGACCGAGACGTCGGCCACGATGTCACCGGACGCGCGGAGCCGAAGGGTGTAGCCGCCCGCCGGCAGATCCGCGAACGCGAGCCGGGCAATGAACGAACCGGTCCGATCCGGGGTCGCGGTCGTGCTCGTGATCGGCACCTCGCGGCTTGTCGACCAGTCCTCCACGAGCATCTCGAGCGTGACCCTCGCTGGGGCCCTGCCGCCGGCCCGGTCCCGCACCACGCCCCACAGGTTGACCGTGTCCGTCGACCGGTATCGATAGCGGTCACTGGTGAACACGTGCCACCAGCGGTCGTGCTCGGAGACGCCGTACCCTTCGCCGGTGTCCCAGTTGCCGCACTTCTCGCACACGCCCCCGAGGTGAACGGGCACAAACGTGGCGCGGCCACCCGCCCGGACGATCAGACGCATGTCGCGACCGTCGTCGGCGCGCCCGATGACCACCGCCGGCGTGCGGGCAACCAGCAGGCCGTCGGCCCCGGTCTTGCCGAGGGCACGCCCCTCGATCGACACGCTGACCCCGCGGGCCGGCCCGGTGGTCCGCAGGTCGTTGACCCAGGCCGCCGTCCGGTTGGTGCTGACCATCGCGTAGGCCGCGAGGTCCGACACCTGCAGCACCGCCTGGTGCGGAATGCCGGCGAGCGTCACGGTCACCACGTACCAGCCGGCACGCAGGGCGCGTGGCAGCTGGATCCAGCGGCCACTGTCGGAGTCGCGCAACCGCAGGGTGCCGGACAGCACCTTCGGCAGACCCGACGTGCGCACCGGTGCCGCCGCGCTGAGCACGGTCCAGTCCGGGATCGCGTGGATCGCGTCGTAGGCGCGGATCGCGGCCTCGAGGCCGGGCAGGCGGTGGACCTTGACCGACACCTTCTCGGCTGCCTCGGTCGCCCCTTCTTCCTCCTCGTCGTCTTCGCGGTACATGTAGAGGCCGATCGCTGCCTGCTCCTTCGTGGAGGCGTCGTACAGCGGCCGGTTCAGGTGCACGCGGACCTTCGCCGGATCGTTGCCCGCGGTCTCGAACCGGAGGACGACATCGCGCTCCAGGCGCATCCCGGTCCCGGCCAGCGGCAGGCCCTCGCGGACCGTGACCGTGTACAGCCGAGCCTGCCGCAGCGGCCGGTCGGGCACGAAGGCGACGGTCCGCCCATGGAGCTCGAAGCGGCCCGCCGTGTCCGGCGAGATGTCGATGTGGCGCTCGGCGGCCGCCAGGCTCACGCCGGCCTGGTCGAAGGTGATCTCGATCCCGGTGTCGCGGGGGACGTCCGTCGCCTCGTCATACGGGATCGAGGTCACGACGTGCAGCGGCTTGGCCGCCTGGACGGCCCACGTCGCCTCCGTGGTGCCGGAGGCGACGCCGCGGACCGAGAACCGGTAGAGCTGGCCCGCCAGCAGCGGCTTGGCCGGCGTGAGCACCACGGTGTCGCCGCTCGCCTTGCCGGCCGTCAGCTTCACGCTCGGCTCCACGACCAGGCGTGAGGCGAGCTCCGCGGGGTCTCGGCCCTCGAGAGCGGTGAGACGGAACGCCGTGTCGAGGGCGACGCCCGCCGTCCCGGAGCGCGTGGCTTCAAGGGTGGCAACTCGTGTCAGCGGAGGGAGATCGACCGCGGTCCACTCGCCGGACGGCGGGGTGGGTTCGGGTCCGGAGTCCTGGCCGGGCGAGGCCGGGACCGACACGGTTGCGGCCGGCGCCGCCGGAGATGCTCCTCCGGTCGCCGGCGAGGGTGCGGGTCCGCCGCACGTGGCGACCAGGGCCGCCGTCACGACCAGCACGACCAGGGCGGGCAGCGTTCCAGCCCTCCGATCGTTCCGAGAAGAGCTCGAGGTGGGACGCCGAAGGCCCAGGCCGCCCATGTCCATGCTCCCAAGGTCCGCCGGATCGGGAGCAGGGCCCGGATCGGCGGCCGCCGGTGTGACGCACACTGGTGCCCGCGCGTGACAGGCCCCGGTACCATGGGCCGCGAGCCCCGTCGGACGCGGTCCCGGGGCCGTTCCGCGTGCCCGGGCAGCCACCCGTGCCGCGCTCGCACCGGAGGTCCTTGACCGCCTCGTGAAGCTGATCATCGGCCTGGGAAACCCGGGCGGCCAGTACGCGCAGACGCGCCACAACATCGGCTGGATGGTGCTGGACCGGATGGCGGACCGGGCCGGGCGGTCCGGCCGCGGGCGGCAGCGCGATGCGTCCGAGAGCATCCAGGTGCGGTACAAGGGCCTGGACCTCGTGCTGGCCAAGCCGCTCACGTACATGAACGATTCGGGGATCGCGGTCCGCAAGCTGCTGGCCCGGGAGCGCGTGCCGCTGGCGGACCTGCTGGTCGTGGCCGACGACTTCGCGCTGCCGTTCGGCAAGCTGCGCTTCCGGGAGGGCGGTTCCCACGGCGGGCACAACGGGCTGCGCTCGATCATCGAGGAGCTGGGCACCGAGAAGTACGCCCGACTGCGGGTGGGGATCGGGGAGCCCGGGAGGGGGGCCGTGGACCACGTGCTTTCGCGGTTTGCCGCGGACGAGCAGGTACGCCTCCCGATCCTGCTGGATGCGGCGGCGGACGCCGTGGAGGCGTGGGCGCGCGAGGGCACGTCGAAGGCGGCCAACCGGTTCAACGCGTTCGAGCTCCAGGCACCCGACATCGGCGAGGGTGGGGAGGCCCCGAAGCCGGGCGAGGTTGGCGGACCGGCGGACGAGGCGGGCATCCGGCGGACGAAGACGGGATGGCGCCGGATCCTGGGCGGCGGGGGATCCGGAACGGAGCCCGGCGGGAGCCCGGACTCGAAGCGGTGAACGACCGGTACCGGGGGCGCACGACCCGGGAGCGCAAGCTGGCCGACAAGGTCGCGCGCGAGTGGGCGGAGCGGCGCGCGGCCGCCGAGGTTCGCGAGCGCGAGGTGGACCTGGACCGCGCCTCCGCCGAGGCGGAGGTGGAGCTGCTGGACCCGGGCGCCCGCCCCGAGGCGGAGCCTCGCCCGAGCGTGGACCGGGCGACCCCGGCCAGGGGCGCGTCCCGAACGGCGTCCCGTAGCGGTTCCTCGTCCCGCGGCGCCGGGCGCCGGGTGCCGGATCTCGCGATCCTGCCGCTCCTGCTGCATCCCACAGGCGCCTTCGCGTCGCTCCGGGAGCGGCTCGGCCCGGCGGGCGCCGCGCCCGGCCAGCACGGCCGGCACGCCGGCCTGACGGCCGTCCCGCACGGGGCCAAGTCGTTCCTCGCCGCGGCGCTCGCCCTGGCCCCGGAGGCGGAGCGGATCTGCTGGGTGGCGCGCGACGCGGAGGTGGGGGACCGCGTGGCGGAGGAGCTGGGCGCATGGCTGGGGGACCCGGCGCTGGTGGCCGTGCTGGAGCCGCGGACGTCGCTCGCCTACGAGCGCAGCGAGCTGGTCCCGGACGAGACCGCGGCGAGGGTCGCCGCCCTGGCCGCCTGGCGGTCCGGCCGGGCACGTGTGCTCGTCGCCAGCGTCCAGGCGCTGCTCCAGGCGACGATCGGCCCGGACGACCTGCCGGCGCGCGTCCGCACGCTCGCGCCCGGGACCCGGATCGGCCAGGACGCCCTCCTCGGGGAGCTGTTCGAGCGCGGCTACACGCCCGTCACCGAGGTCGCGGGACGCGGGGAGTTCGCTCGCCGGGGAGGCATCGTGGACGTGTTTCCGCCGTCCGCCGCGCTCCCGGTCCGGATCGAGCTGTTCGGCGACGAGATCGACTCGCTGCGCGCCTTCGACCCCACTGACCAGCGGAGCGTGGAGGCCGTCCGGGAGGTCGAGCTGCTCCCGGCGACGGAGTTCCTGGCTCCCCGGGGTGGCGGTGACGAGATCCGCGCCCGGCTGGGCCGGCTTGCGGCGCGGCTGCCGGAGCGCCTTGCGCTGGATCTCGCCCGGTTCGCGGGGGAGGCGCGCCCGGAGGGTGCGGCGCCGGCGGCGGCCGGCCGTGCCCTGGCGGCCGGCGATGCGGCGGAGGTCTGGGCGAGGGTCGTCGCGCCATCCACGGGCCTGGACCACCTCGACTCCGCCACCCTGCTGGTCCTCGACGAGCCGGGCGACCTCGCCGACACCGCCGACTTCCTGTGGCGCCAGGCGGACGAGCGGCACGCGGAGCTGGTGGAGGCCGGCGAGCTGCCGCGAGACTGGCCGACCGCCTACCTGTCGCCGCGGGACTGGAAGGCTCACCTGCACGGGGCGAGGACCCTGGAGCTGACCTGGCAGTCCGAGGCGGGCGAGGCCCAGGGGATGGCCTTTGCGACGAAGGGGCTCGCCTCCGGCGACCTGTTCGGCTGGCGGGAGCCCGTCCTGCCGCCGGGGCGGACCGAGCGCCTGGTCGACGGCGTCGAGCACTGGCTGGGCGAGGGCGCGCGAGTCGTCCTGGCCACCGACCAGGCCCCCAGGCTGTCGGAGCTGTTGGGCGAGGCGGGGCACGCCGCCGGGATCGTGAGCCGGGTGACGGAGGCACCGCCGCCGGGCGCGATCGCCCTCGTGGAGCGCAGCCTCAACGGCGGCTTCGAGGGCGGCCCCGACGGCCTGGCGGTGGTCACGGACCGCGAGCTGTTCGGCAGCGTGCGGGTGCGGCGGCCCAAGGCCATGCGGCGCATCGTGCCCCGGGACATCCTGGAGCGGCTCACGCCCGGCGATCTCGTCGTCCACATCGACCACGGCATCGCCCGCTACGAGCAGATGCTGCGGCGTGGGGACGAGGGCCAGGAGCGGGACTACCTGGAGCTCTCGTTCGCGGCGGGTGACCGGATCTTCGTCCCGGTCGAGCAGATCAACCGGGTGTCGCGGTACTCGGGTGGAGAGCGTCCGACCCTGTCGCGATTGGGCGGCACCGACTGGCTGCGCACGAAGCAGCGGGTCCGCAAGGCAGTCTCCGACCTGGCCGAGGAGCTGCTGGGGTTGTACGCGAAGCGCGAGGCGGCCGAGGGGTTCGCGTACGCGTCGGACACCCCCTGGCAGGGGGAGATGGAGGCCTCGTTCCCGTACGAGGAGACGCCGGACCAGCTGCGCGCCGCCGCGGAGGTCAAGGCGGACATGGAGACACGCCGCCCGATGGACCGGCTGGTGGTGGGCGACGTCGGCTACGGCAAGACCGAGGTCGCCCTGCGGGCCGCGTTCAAGGCAACGCAGGACGGCAAGCAGGTCGCGGTGCTGGTGCCCACGACCGTGCTGGCAGGGCAGCACTTCACCACGTTCACCCAGCGGTTCGCGGCCTTCCCGCTCAACGTCCGGCTGCTGTCGCGGTTCGTGGGCGCGCGAGAGCAGGAGGCCACCGTCAAGGGCCTCGCGGCGGGGATGGTGGACATCGTCATCGGCACCCATCGGCTGCTCAGCAAGGACGTGGCCTTCCGGGACCTGGGCCTCGTGGTCGTGGACGAGGAGCAGCGGTTCGGCGTCGCGGCCAAGGAGCGGCTCAAGCAGCTGCGGAGCGCGGTGGACGTGCTGACCCTGTCGGCCACGCCGATCCCGCGGACCCTCAACCTCGCCCTGGCCGGGATCCGGGACCTGTCGGTCATCGAGACCCCGCCCGAGGACCGGCTGCCGATCCAGACCCGGGTGGCGGAGGCGTCCGCCGGCCTCGTGCGGGACGCGATCCTGCGCGAGCTGGACCGCGGCGGCCAGGTGTTCTACGTCCACAACCGGGTCGAGACGATCGAGGCCCAGGCCGAGCAGCTGCGCCGCCTGCTGCCGGGGGCGCGGATCGTCGTGGGGCACGGGCAGATGCCCGAGTCGTCGCTCGAGCGCGTGATGCTCGCGTTCGCGGACGGCGCGGCGGACGTGCTGGTGTGCACGACCATCATCGAGTCCGGCCTCGACATCCCGAACGCGAACACGATCGTCATCGACCGCGCGGACGCCCTGGGCCTCGCCCAGCTGTACCAGCTGCGGGGGCGCGTGGGGAGGTCGTCCCGGCGCGCCTATGCGTACCTGCTGTACCGGCGGCGCGAGCGGATGAGCGAGGAGGCCCGCAAACGGCTGCAGGCGATCTTCAACGCGTCGGAGCTGGGGGCCGGCTTCCAGATCGCGCTGGCGGACCTCGAGATCCGGGGTGCCGGCAACATCCTGGGCGGCGAGCAGTCCGGGCACATGGCGGCGGTCGGCTTCGACCTCTACTCGCGGCTGCTGGCCGAGGCGGTGGAGGAGGCGAAGGCCCGGCGCGAGGACCGCGTGCCGGTGCGGGAGGTGCCCCAGGCGGTGGTGGACCTGCCCGTGGACGCCCACCTGCCGGATGACTACGTGCCGGACGAGGCCCAGAAGCTGGAGCTGTACCGGCGGCTGGCCCGGGCACGGTCCGGCGGCGATGTGGCCGCGTTCCGCCAGGAGGTCACGGACCGCTACGGGCCGATGCCGGCGCCGGTTCAGCGGCTGGCCGAGGTGGCGGAGCTCCGGCTGTCGGCCGAGGCCGCCGGCGTGGCGAGCCTCGCGCGCGAGGAGGGGTGGCTGGTGGTGCGGTTCGGGGGCGGGCTGTCCCGGGCGACGGCGATGCAGCTGCTGGCCCCCGGCGCGGCCGGCGGTGCGGCCCCGCTGCCGGGCGTGCGGGCCGGCGACATGACGTTCGCGTCCAACCAGGTGCGGATCCGGCTGCCGCGGGACCCGCTCAAGGGCTGGACGCTGACCCAGGCGGTGGTCTCGCGGCTCGTGGCGGCCGTGGGCGCCGGAGCGCCGGCCGATGCCTGAGTGCTCGCCGATGCCCGAGCGCTCGCCGATGCCCGAGCCCGATCTGCTCGAGGGCCTGCCCCGCTGGGGGTTCGCCTTCCCGGGTGGGCTGCGGGACGAGCTGACGCGGCTGGCCCTGGCCGGTACGAAGACGACGACCGCGGGCCTGCTGGCCGAGATGGACGCGGACGGCGAGGCGGTGCCGGCCGCCGGCGACCGTTCCGTGCTCGTGGACTCCTCAGAGCGCCCGGTGGCGATCCTGGAGACGGTCTCGTGCCGCATCGTGCGCCTGGCCGACGTGGACGACCAGCACGCGATCGACGAGGGCGAGGGCTACGCGAACGCGGCGGAGTTCCGCGTCTCCCATGAGCGGTTCTGGAACTCGTACCTCGATGACCTGCGGGCGCGGCTGGGGGACCCGTCCTTCACGATCACGGACGACACGCTGGTCGTGGCGGAGCGGTTCCGGGTGGTGGCGGTGGTGCCGGACGACGGGGGTGGTGGCCTTCCGCCGACGATCCGGCCGGCACTCGCCGACGACCGCCCGGCCGTGGACGCGTTCCTGGCGGCGCATGCCACCGAGGTCGTCGCGCGGCTCGGCGAGCTGGTGGATGCCCGCCGTCACCCGGCGCTGGTCGCCGAGACGGACGGACGGCTCCTCGGGGTGCTGACGTGGATCGTCGCCGGCGACTCGCTGGAGGTGCTCAACCTGCACGCGGCCGAGCGATGGACGGGCGTGGGGACCGCGCTCCTGGGCGCGGTGCGTCGCGTCGCGGAGGCAGGCGGCTGCCGGCGGCTGTGGCTGATCACGACCAACGACAACACCGATGCGCTGCGCTTCTACCAGCGTCGCGGGTTCCGGCTCGCCCGCGTGCATCCGGGAGCAGTCGATCGCGCGCGGGTGACGCTCAAGCCGTGGATCCCGGAGCTGGGGGAGCACGGCATCCCGATTCGGGACGAGCTGGAGCTGGAGCTGCCGCTGGAGGTCGCGCCTCGGGCGCCTGGGATCTGATCGCTGCCACTCCGCCCCGACGTGACGAACGGCTGCGCGGAACCGGTCGTGATCCCTCCGGCACTTCCGGCACGACGGCGGCACGCACCATGCTCGATGCGGAGGCCGGGCATGGAGATCGCGATCGCCTTTGGATTCACCTGCCAGCTCGTGCTGCTGGCGTTCTTCGCCGCGCATCGCTGGCGCCCGTCCGCCGAGGCCATGATCGGACGGATCGTGTACGGCCTGGGCGTGGTTGCGCTCGTGCTTGCCGTGTCGTTCGGCGTCGCCGGGCAGCCGTGGTACCTGGTGCTGGCGTTCGGGCTCTACGCGACGTGGACGGCACTGGGCGCCTGGATCGACATCGTCAGGCCCATCCCGTGGCGACAGCCGCCGCGCTGGCCGATCCTGCTGCCGTACGCGGCGCTGCTGATCGCGGCGCTGCTGGCGTTCTGGATCCCCATGTGGTGGGTGGACCGGCGCCTGTGGGTCGCGTTCGGCGTGCTCTACGCGGCGCACACGACGCTCAACATCCTGGCCCATCGAGAGGCGCCCAAGGGCGGTGACACGGGCTGGGTGAGGTGAGGCGATGGGCAAGTACCTGATCACCGGCACCTACACGGCGGCCGGGGCGCAGGGCGTGCTGCGCGAAGGCGGATCCCGGCGGCGCGCCGCGGCGGAGGCTGCGATCGCGTCCGTGGGCGGCACCGTCGAGTCATTCCACTTCGGCCTGGGAACCGACGACTGGTACGTGATCGTGGACCTGCCGGACCACGCGGCCGCGGCCGCGGTGGCCCTCGTTGGGACGGCCTCCGGCACGCTGCTCTCGCGGGCCGTTGCCCTGATCACGCCGGAGGAGATGGACGCCGTCGTCCAGCATGCGGTGGCGTTCCGCCCGCCTGGCGGGTGAGCGTGGCGCCTCGGACCGGCCCCGCGTTCGACCGCTGACCGCGCCATGATCCTGCGTCCCGCGTGGTGATCAGGCGCCGTCCAGCCGGCCCCCGATGTCCCACACTGCCGCGAACGGAGGGAGGCACGGGAGCCGGGGGGCTCCCACCGGCGCGGCGTCCCACACGGTCGCCAGACCGCTGCGCGGGGCCAATGGCGAGTCCGACCCTCCGCTGGCGGGCACGCACGTGCCCTGGAGGTCCCCCATGCCGATGATGGCAGTCGCATTCCCGATCGCGCCTGGCAAGACCACTGAATGGCGCGCCTTCATGGACGAGCTGAACACCTCGCGTCGCGAGGAGTTCCTGGCGTCGCGGCGCAGCGCCGGCGTCCGCGAGCGCACCTTCCTGCAGTCGACGCCGATGGGCGATCTCGTGATCGTGACGCTCGAGGGCGACGACCCGGGCCGCTCGTTCGGGCAGATGATGAGCGCCGACGACGCGTTCACCCGCTGGTTCATCGAGCGGGCCGCGGCCGTCCACGGCTTCGACCCCTCGGACACCTCCGGCGGACCGCCGTCAGAGCTCGTGATCGACACCGCCTCGGCGGGCTGACTCGGGAGGAGCCGGCCTTCGGGCGACGACCGGGGAGGCCCCTCGCTTCGGCGGGCGGCCACCTGCGTTGCCGGGATGCGCCCAGGGCCGCCCCCGCGTTTCCCATATCCGGCCGGAGGGGATAGGGTTGGGGGCCTCGTCATCGGTCCCGGCACTTCTGGAATAGGGCGAGCCCGCTAGTCGGTCACGCCATGAGCCGCGCGCTCTTCTACTATCTGGTCGCCACGCGCCACGACGAGGGCCAGCTCCGCCAACTCGAGCCAACGAGCCGCCAGGCCCGTGCCATCCGCCGCCCAAGGGCTGCTCGCCCGTCGCCGCTGGCGAGGGTGCACGCCGGTCTCGCCCGTCTTGCCCGTCGCGAGGATCATTCGCTGACGGACTATCCGTGCCGGCTGCCCGACGGGTCGGTGGGCCGAACCGCGATCCGGCAGGTCGACGGCGAGTGGGCCGCCGTGTGCACCGTCGCATGAACCGGGCGTAGCGCCCGGCCGCCAGGACTTGCGCCGCCGGCGGTTTGCCACGGAGGCGACCGCCGACCCTCGTGTCACGCGTGTCCGGTTGATCCCGGCAGGCCTCTTCGGCCCTCAGGCGCTTCGCCGGGCTGCGCAGCCCGGACGTGGGATCATCGCGGTCTCCACCCGTCCCACGGAGGCCGCGATGACGACACCCGCAACGGTCGACGAGTACCTGGCCGCGCAGCCCGCGGATCGGCGTGTCGTGCTGGAGGCGCTTCGAATGGCGATCCTCGCGGCCGCTCCGCGCGCGGCCGAGTCGATCTCGTACCAGATGCCGGCCTACAAGGTGAACGGCCGGTTCCTCGTGTCGTTCGCCGCGTTCAAGGGCCATACCAGCCTGTTCCCGGCAAGCGGCATGGTCATGGACGCGCTGGGCGAGGAGCTCGCACCCTACTACCAGCCGAAGGCGACGATCCGATTCCCGGCGGACCGGCCGATTCCACTCGACCTCGTGGCGCGGGTCGTGGGTGTCCGCCTCGAGGAGGTCGAGGGGTCCCCTGACCGCTGACCGGGCCGTCCTACGCCTTGCGGACGGCGTCCCCCACCCGCACCACGCCGCCCTGCACGATCCGCGCGTTCAGGCCGCGCATCCGCAGCTCGCGGCCGGCCGGGGCGTTGATCCAGCGCTGCGCGTCGCTGCCGAACCGGGCGCTGAACTTGGAGCAGCCCGTGTGGGGCGTCGCGCTCACCTCGAGGATGGCGCCCCCGACGGTCAGCCGCGTGCCCGGAGGCAGGTTGCCGACCGAGAGGTCCATGTCCAGGTAGAGCTGGTCGCCGGCGAGGGGCCAGCGGGACGGATCGGGCTCGATGGCGGCCAGGACCCGGGTGCTCATGACGGTGACCTGGGCCTCGGGATCGGCGGAGCCGTCCGGCCGGGACCGGCTGCCGCGGGCCAGCCACCCGTCGCCGACGAGGCCGTCCGCGACGTCCAGCACCGCCTCGGCGACGGCCTCGCGCTCGTCCACGGCCGGCCGGCGGACGATCAGGGCAACCACCCCGCCATCACGCGGAGCGGCGCGGATGTCGTCGAGGTGGCGGTCGAGATCGCGGTCGGGTGTCGTGTCCATGGGGGCAGTGTCGCCGATCCGGCGGCGACAGCGCGCGGCCGGATAGCCTGATGGGGTGACGACCGTGCGAATCCGGCCCGCTACACCCGCCGAGATCCCCGCCCTCGCGGCCGTCGTCGCTCGTGCGTTCGCTCGCGACCCGATGGTCACCTGGCCGATGGTGAGCGAGGTGGATCTCGACGACCGGGTTCGTGCGCACTTCGCGTTCGTGGACGGCATGTTCGCCGAGCAGGGCTGGATCCACTGCACGGACGACGGGCTGGGCGTGATGGCGCTGGTCCCGCCGGACTGCGAAGCGGCCGCCCGGGCCATCGACGAGGCCGCCGATGCCGGGATGGCCGCCCTGGCGCCCGACGGCGGCAAGCGGTATGCCCGGCTTTGGGACTGGATCGAGGGAGTCCACCCCCGCGAGCCGCTCTGGCTGCTGGACCAGGTCGCGGTGGATCCACCGGCGCAGGGCCGGGGCCTGGGCAGGGCGATGATCCGGTTCGCAATCGCGTGCTCCGAGGCCGATGGCCGGCCCCTGCTGCTGGAGACGGGCGCGGCGGGGAACGTCGGGCTCTACCAGCGTTTCGGGTTCACCGTCGTGCATGACGGCGACGTGCCGGGCGGCGGACCCCACGTGTGGTTCATGCGTCGTGACCCGCCGCGCCGAGGGAGCCCGCGTGGCCGAGGGCGCTGACCGCGGCAGGCCGGGACCCGGCATGATCAGCGGGTGACGCCCAACCCGGTCGAGGTCGCCGCGGAGATCGCTCCCGAAACGCACGCGCCCGCGCGCACGTCGGACCTGTTCTCGCCCGGGCTGCGGGGCATGACGCTGGGCCTGGTCGCCACCATCACGCTGGTCGCCCTGGAGTCGCTCGCGATCGGCACCGTGATGCCGATCGTGGCGGACGAGCTGGGCCAGCTTGAGCTCTACGGCTGGGTCTTCACGGCGTTCTTCCTGGGCAACCTGATCGGCATCGTGCTCACCGGCGGTGCGCTGGACCGGGTGCCGCTGGCGCGGCCATTCTCCATCGGACTCGGGCTGTTCGCGATCGGGCTGGTGGTCGGTGGCCTGGCGCCGTCGATGCCCGTGCTCGTCGCGGCGCGTTTCGTGCAGGGGTTGGGAGGCGGTGCCGTGGGCCCGACGGCGTACGTGGCCATCGGGAGACACCTCCCGGAGCGCCTGCAGCCGCGGATGTTCGCGATGCTGTCCGCGGCGTGGGTGATCCCCGGGCTGATCGGGCCGACGATCGCCGCGTTCGTCGGCGAGGGCCCGGGGTGGCGGTGGGTGTTCCTGGGCCTGCTGCCGTTCCTGGCCGTCGCCGGCGGGCTCGCCATCTCCGCGCTTCGGCGCGTCCCGGCTGCGGACCCGGGCGCGGGCGAGGCTGCGGCGAGCCGGGCCACGGTGCGACGCCTCCCCAACGCGCTCCTCGCGGCCGCGGGGGCCGGGGTCCTGGTCGCCGCGCTGACGGCAAACGAGGTGGCCGTGGTGGTGGCCGGTGCCGCGCTCGGCCTGGTCATGCTCGTCCCCGCCTTCCGGCGCCTGACCCCGGCCGGCACGCTCGTGCTTGCAGTCGGGGTGCCCGCCGCGGTCATGGTGCGCGGGATCCTGACCTTCGGGTTCTTCGCGGGCGACGCGTACATCCCGCTCCTGCTGCAGACCTGGCGGGACACCCCGGCCACGCTCACCGGGGTCGTGTTCACTGCGACGACCGTCGCCTGGTCCGCCGGGACGTGGCTCCAGGCGCGGCGGATCGACCGGACGGGTCCGCGCTGGTTCGTCGGCCTGGGCTTTGCCTGCCTCGCGGTCGGCATCGCCCTGACCATCCCGGTCGTCGCGCCCGGCGTGCCGCCGGAGCTGTCGATCGTGACCTGGAGCCTGGCCGGCATCGGCATGGGATTCGCGTACTCCGCGTTGACCCTGGTCGTGCTGCGCGAGTCGCCGGCCGGGGAGCAGGGCGCCGCGTCGAGCGCCCTCCAGCTGTCCGACATCCTGGGCACGGCACTGGGCGCCGGGATCGGCGGTGCGATCGCCGCGGCGGGCGAGCGGGCCGGCGGCAACGGGCTGGGCTGGGCGCTGGCGATCGTGTTCTCGGTGGCGCTGGCGGTGTCGCTCGCGGGTCTCGCTGGCAGCCGGCGTCTGCCGGGGAGGCCGCCGAGACAGGCACCCGACGAGCGGGAGGGGGGACGGGCTGCGGTAGACTAGCGGGCGGTTTCGTCCCGCCCTGCCGCTCGGCGCTGCCCAACCGCGGTCTGACATCCACGGAGGTTCCCGAACCCCATGTCCGCCGAGACGCTCCGCGCGAAGATCCGCGAGATCCCCGACTTCCCGAAGCCCGGCATCCTGTTCTACGACATCACGACCCTGCTCAAGGACCCGGCCGCCTACAAGGAGGCCATCGACCTGATGCTGGAGCCATACCGGGACGAGCAGGTCGACATCGTCGTGGGCATGGAGTCCCGGGGCTTCATCTTCTCGGCGCCCATGGCGTACGAGCTGGGCACGGGCCTGGCTCCGGTCCGCAAGCTGGGCAAGCTGCCGGCGGATACGATCACCGTCGAGTACGCCCTGGAGTACGGGTCCAACACCCTGGAGATCCACCGTGACGCCATCGCACCCGGTCAGCGGGTCCTGATCGTGGACGACCTGCTCGCGACCGGCGGAACCGTCCGCGGCACGATCGACCTGGTCGAGCGGCTGAAGGGTACCGTCGTGGGCCTGGCGTTCCTGGTGGAGCTCGAGTTCCTCAAGGGTCGTGACCGCCTCGATGACCGCAAGGTCACCAGCGTCGTCCGGTACTGAGGACCGGCCCGCCCCGCGCCGCCGCGCGCCGGCCGCCCGGTCACCCGCCGTCCCGATGACCGATCGATCCGACCAGCCCTCCATGAAGGCTCCCGGGGAGCCCGGTGGTGGCGAGCACGACCCGGACCGCCGCCGGTTCTTCCGGCAGTTCGCAGGCGACGTGGTCACGTCCGTGGGCACCGTGATCGGCGCGGCGCAGACGCTCCAGCAGCAGTCCGCGGAGGCCGCGCGAGAGCTGCTGGCCGGTGACGAGCCGGCCACGCCCCGTGCCGGCGTTCCGGAGGTGGACGCGTCGACCGCCGGCTACCGCGCCCCGTTCCGCTGGGATGCCGACGCCGCCGTGATCCACCTGTTCGACCAGCGCCGCCTCCCCGACGTCCTCGCCGAGAAGGAGCTCCGGGCCACGGCGGACGCGGTCACCGCGATCAACGACGGCATGGTCATCGGCGCGCCGGTCCAGGCGCAGCTCGCCGCGGCCACGGTTGCGAACGTCGCGAGCCGCGCCCGGACGTCCCGGCCGTTCGCGCGCCGGGCGACGATCCGGGGCGCCGCCAACGCGTTGCGCTCCACCCGGCCGGGATCGGCGGCGATGGCGGCCGTGCTGGACCGGATGCTGGCCCGGATGGGGCTCCTCGCCGTGGACGCCGACGGCGAGACCGTCGCCGCCGCGTTGCGGGAGGAGGCGGAGTCCATCCTGTTCGAGGCCACCAGCGACCACGGGTTGCTGGTGGCCCACGGGCTCACCGCACTGCCCGGCGAGGCGGACACCCCGCTGCACGTGCTGGTGGCGGGCTCGACCGGCGCCATGGGCGGCGGGCAGTTCGGGACCGCGCTCAACACCGTGACCGCCGCCCACCACGCCGGGCGTCCCGTGCACGTGCTGGTTGCCGAGTCGCGGCCGATGTTCGCCGGTTCGCGGATTGCGGCCTGGGAGCTGGGTCAGGCGGGCGTGCCCTATGCGGTGGCCACGGACGCGGCCGCGCCGGCGTGCATCGCCGAGGGAGAGGTGGCGGCCGTGCTCGTGGGGGCGGACCGGATCGCGGCCAACGGCGACGTCATCGCGCCGGTCGGGACGTTCGCGCTGGCCCTGGCGGCCCGGGACGCCGGCGTGCCGCTCCTGGTGTTCGCGGCAACGCCGGCGATCGACCTCGCGACGCCCACCGGCGAGGAGGCAACGATCGAGGAGGGCCGGCCCGGACCGGTGCTACGGGCGGCCGGGACAAGGATCGCGCCCGAGGGCAGCCAGGTCCGGAACCCTGCCCAGGACCTGACGCCGGCCGCGCTGGTGGCCGCGCTGGTCACCGAGGAGGGCGTGCTCCGGGCGCCGTTCGAGCCGGCGATCGCGGCCGCGGTGGAACGTGCGGCAGTCCGTCGCGCCACGTCACCAGGGTTCGCGGCGCTGCTGCGCGGCCCCGAAACCCCGGCCACGAACGAGAACGCGGCAACGAGCGAAGTCCCGGCCACGAGCGACGACGAGCCCGTGCCCGCGCTCAACGTCGAGGCCCAGTCCTGATGGCCACCGTGGCGGTCGGTGAGCGCGGTCTGGCGGTCTCGGCTCGTGTCTCCACCGACCGCGCGCTGTTGCGGGACTTCCTGGAGCGAGACCGCCTGTTCGCGGCCTACGCGATCTGCGATCTCGCGGAGCGTGAGTTCCCGCGGACGCGCTGGGGTGTGGCCACGAGCGGCGACGAGGTGGTCGCCGTCGGCCTCGAGTACAGCGGGATCACCCCCCAGCCGCTGTTCGTGATGGGCCGTGATGACGGGATCGAGGCGATCCTTCGTGAGGTCCTGCGGCCGCGCACCGCATACCTCGCTGCGGCCAGCGGATCGCTGGCGGCGGTCGGCGCGCACTACCGGGTGGAGCCCGGGCCGCCGATGGTTCGCATGTGGGTGGATCGCTCTCGATTCCGGCCCGCCCCCGGCATCGTGGAGCGGCTCCTGCCCGTGGAGACCCCGGAGCTCAACCGGCTCTACCAGCTGGGCTTCGGCGCCTGGCTGCCACCCGCCGCGGTCGCCGAGGGCGTCTACTACGGCATCCGGGTGGGGGGCCGGCTGGTCTCCGCCGCCGGGACGCACGTGATCTCCAAGGAGGCCCGCCTCGCGGTGGTCGGCAACGTGTTGACCCACAGCGCCCATCGCGGTCGCGGCTACGCGACGGCGGTCACCTCGGCGGTCACCGCGGAGCTGCTCCGTTCCTGCGACCAGGTCGCGCTCAACGTGCGATCCGACAACCCACCCGCGATCGCAGCCTATCGGAAGCTCGGCTACATGGACCACTGCCTGTACGAGGAGCGCCTCGTCCGGCGGACCGGTTCGACGTGGTCGGACCTGACCGCCCCAATCCGCCGCCTGTTCGCCGGGCGCCAGCGGGCCTCCGTTGCGCCCGTACGGCAGGACCAGGCCCATCCCATCCCCCGTCCCCGCCCGACGGCCCCACCGAGGACCCGACATGACCTCCCCCGCCACCGTGCCCCACGACGTGACCGACCTCGCCCTCGCCGACGAGGGCGTCCGGCGGATCGAGTGGGCCGAGCGCGAGATGCCCGTCCTGCGCCTGATCCGCGAGCGGTTCGAGCGCGAGCGGCCGCTGGCCGGCGTCCGGATCGGCGCCTGCCTCCACGTCACCACCGAGACCGCGAACCTGGCCCGGACGCTGGCCGCCGGCGGCGCGGAGGTCCACCTCGCGGCGTCCAACCCCCTGTCCACGCAGGACACCACGGCGGCCGCGCTGGTGGCCGCCTACGGGATCGCCACCTACGCCCGCCGGGGCGAGGACAGGGACACGTACTACGCGCACCTCCGCTCGGTGGCGGACACCCGCCCGATGATCACGATGGACGACGGCTGCGACCTCGTGACGCTGCTCCACAGCGAGCGGCGGGCGCAGCTGGCGGAGGTCCTGGCCGGCACCGAGGAGACGACCACCGGCGTGATCCGCCTGCGGGCGATGGCCGCCGACGGCGCGCTGGCATTCCCCGTCGTGGCCGTGAACGAGGCGCTGACCAAGCACCTGTTCGACAACCGGTACGGCACCGGCCAGTCCACGATCGACGGGATCCTGCGGGCGACCAACATCCTGATCGCCGGCCGCAACGTGGTGGTGGCGGGCTACGGCTGGGTGGGGCGCGGCATCGCGTCCCGGATGGACGGCCACGGCGCCCACGTGGCGGTCGTGGAGGTGGACCCGGTCCGGGCCCTCGAGGCGCTGATGGATGGCTACCAGGTGATGACCGTCGGCCAGGCGGCGCCCTGGGGCGACCTGTTCGTGACCGCAACCGGCAACGTCAACGTGTTCCGCCGGGAGCACTTCGAGGCGATGCACGACGGCGCGATCATGGCCAACTCCGGTCACTTCGACGCCGAGCTGGACCTGGCGGCGCTGCGCGAGATGGCCGAGGGCCACGTCCGCGAGGTGCGCGAGAACGTGCAGGAGTTCGACATCGGCGGCAAGCGGCTGAACCTGATCGCCGAGGGACGCCTGGTGAACCTGGGCGCCGCGGAGGGGCACCCGGCCGCCGTGATGGACATGAGCTTCGCCAACCAGGCGCTGGCGGCGGAGTACGTCGTGCGCCACCACGCGGAGCTGGAGCCGCAGGTGTACGTGGTCCCCGAGGCGATCGACGCGGAGGTGGCCCGGCTCAAGCTGGCCGCGATGGGGATCGCCCTGGACGCGATGACACCCGAGCAGTTGGAGTACGTGTCCAGCTGGCAGCACGGGACGTAGCGATGGTCGTGGAGCATCACGCGGCGGGCAATGCCGTCACCGCGCCCTACGGGAGCTGGGATTCGCCGATCGAGGTGGAGCTGGTCGCGGGGACGGCGCTCGGGCTGGCCGAGCCGTGGATCGACGGCGACGACATCTACTGGCTCGAGGGCCGCCCCACCGAGGGCGGCCGCCGGACCTTGCTGCGCCACACGCCGGATGGCGAGACGCGGGAGCTGACGCCGGCGCCGTTCCACGTCGGCAGCCGCGTGCACGAGTACGGCGGCGGCAGCTACCTGGTGGACGGCGGCCGGGCGGTGGTCTCGTCGTTCCCGGACGGGCAGCTGTGGCTCCTGGCCGCCGACGGCCGCGATGAGCCGCGGGCGCTGACGCCGCCCGGGCCGTGGCGCTACGCGGACCCGTGGTTCGACCCGCTGCGGCCGGTCGTGTACCTGGTCCGCGAGACGCACGATCCCGAGGACGACCAGCCGGCGACCGTGGTCAACGAGCTGGTGGCGGTGGACCTCGACGGCGCCGGCGACTCGCCCGGGCGGGTCATCGTCGCGGGGCCGGACTTCGTGGCCGCCCCGCGGCCGTCGCCGGACGGGTCGCGGCTGGCCTGGCTCGAATGGGATCTGCCGGGCATGCCCTGGGACGCGACGCGGCTGCGGGTGGCGGACGTCCGTGCCGATGGATCGGTGGGTCAGGCGCGCACGGTGGCGGGAGGACCGCGGACATCCATCCTGCAGCCGGCGTGGGATGCGGCCGGCGTGCTCCACTTCGGTTGCGACGAGACCGGGTGGTGGAACCTGTACGCGTTCGACGGGCCGGGCGGCCTGGACGATCCGCCCCGGAACCTGGCGCCGATGGAGGCGGAGATCGGCGACCCGGCCTGGGTCTTCGCGCGATCGTCGTACGCCTTCGCCCCCGGAGCCGGGATCCTGGCGGCGGCGCGCACGGACGGCCATGACGGCCTGATCCGGATCTCGCCCGACGGGGAGGTCACGCCGGTCGAGACGCCGTTCACGGAGCTCGAGGGGCTTCGCTGCGGGCGATCCACCGCGGTGGCCCTGGCCGCGGGTCCGCACGACGGGCCGGCGATCGTCCGGTTCGATCCGGACACCGGCGAGCCCGCGGGGGTGCTGGCACGATCGCTGTCCTCGTCGCTGGACCCGGGCGTCCTGCCCCACGCCGAGCCGATCGAGTTCCCGACCACGGACGGGGCCACGGCGCGCGCGCTGTACTTCGCGCCCACCAACGACCGGTTCGGGGGTCCGGACGGGGAGCTCCCGCCGCTGCTCGTCCTGTCGCACGGCGGCCCGACCGGGACGGCGTCCTCGGCGCTGTCGCTGGATCGCGCGTTCTTCACGTCTCGGGGGATCGCCGTGGTGGACGTGGACTACCGCGGCTCCGCCGGGTACGGGCGCCCGTACCGCGACGCGCTCAACGGACGGTGGGGCGTCTACGACGTGGACGACTGCGTCGCGGCGGCGCGGTTCCTCGTGGAGCGCGGCTCCGTGGACGGCGCCCGGCTCGCCATCCGGGGCGGCAGCGCCGGCGGCTACACGACGCTCGCCTCGCTCGCGTTCCGGCCCGAGGTGTTCGCGGCCGGCATCAGCAGCTACGGCGTCGCGGATCTCGAGCTGCTGCGCGAGGACGGCCACAAGTTCGAGTCGCGGTACGAGGAGGGCCTGGTCGCCCCGTGGCCGGAGGGCCGGGCCGTGTACCGCGAGCGCTCGCCGATCCACTTCCTGGACCGGATCCGTGCCCCGATGCTCCTGTTCCAGGGCCTGGACGACAAGGTGGTGCCGCCGTCCCAGCTGGACGTGATGGTGGCCGCGTTCACGGCGCGCGGCATCCCGCACGTCGCGATGTCGTTCGCGGGCGAGGGCCACGGCTTCCGCCGGGCAGAGACGCGCCGCGCGACGTACCGCGCCGAGCTGGCCTTCCTGGGCCGCGTGTTCGGGTTCACCCCGGCCGACGTCCCGCCGATGGAGATCCCGGGGCTCTGAGGCTCCGGACGCGCGGCGAGGCTCCCGTCACGTGGACACCGGGCGCCCGAGGGTGATCACGCGCCAGCCGAAGTGACCGGTGCCTCATCCTCGGCGTGCCGCCTCGTGCACGAAGCCTGCGAGGCCGGTGAACCGACGGCGGGCCCCGGTGACGAACCGCAGTCGGCGTGCGGTCCGTCACATCCGGGCCGGCTCAGAGCGCTGCCACCGCCGCCTCCAGGCGCGTGGTGGCCACCGCGTGGTCCGTGTCCGCATCGAACCAGATCGGGTCGCCGATGACGAAGTCCACGTCGCCCCGGAAGCGGCCCCCGAACCGGCGCCTGTCGATGATCGACATCTCGTTGATGCGAACCTTGACCGGCACGATGGGGGTTGCGCCCTCCACGGCGATCAGGCCGGCGCCCGCCTTGAACGGCTGGAGGGGCCCGCCCACGGTCAGCCTCCCCTCCGGGTACAGCATCACGTTGAACCCGCGGTCCAGCCGCGTGCCCAGCATCTCCAGGCTCTTGCGGACGCCGCCTTCGCGCTGGAGCGGGAAGGCGTTGGCGATGACCGACGCCAGGACGCCCTGGACCGGGTTGTCGTAGATCGTGTCCGCGGCGGCGGCCACGGACAGCTTCCAGCGGACCCCCAGCGGCAGGCGGGACAGGATGATGGCGTTGTCCAGGTGCAGGCAGTGGTTGGGCGTGAACAGCACAGGACCTTCGACGTGCGCCAGCCGCTCCAGCCCAGTCGTACGGATCCGGTAGAACAGGCCGACGAACGGGTACATGAGCAGCACCTGGAAGGCGATGCCCAGCGCCCGGACCGCGGGCGACAGCGGCCAGCTCCAGGACCCGTGCCCACGCTTCGCGCCGCGAGCCGCCTCGACCAGTGTCACCAGATCCGCCGCCGTGGCGTCAGGCTCCAGCGCGTCGTCGCTGACGAAGATCCCCAGCTCCTCCTCGATCACGCCCAGCAGCTCCACCCGTCGCAGCGAGTCGAGATCCAGGTCGCTGGACAGGCGGGCTGTCGGCGACAGGGAGCCGGGATCGAGGCCGGCGACGCTGGCGATGATCGCCGTCACGGGGTCCACGGCGGCGTCCGCGATCCCGCGATTGACCCGGGACGCGGCGACCGGCAGGGCGGCGCTCCCAGGGCGGTCCAGCTCCGCCAGCCGGGCCAGGATGTCCGGCTTGCGCACCTTGAGGGTGTGCGTCCGCGGCAGGTCCGGGTCCGGCCACACGGTGGTGCCCCGGATCATCTGGTGCGGAGCGAGCCTCGCGTTGGCGCCGCGGACCACCTCGTCCGCCACGGACGGGTCGTCCATGAGCAGCACCGCGTGGACCCGGAGCCCGGGCCCCAGCGGCCAGCCCACGACGGTGGCGTCCCGCAGCCGCTCGTCCTCGCGCAGGATCGCCTCCACGTCCTCGGGGTAGACCTTCTGGCCGTCGGGCAGGGCGAGCATGTCCTTCTTGCGGCCGCGGAAGGTGAGCATGCCGTCGGCCGTGAACGCGCCGAGATCGCCCGTGTGGTACCAGCCGTCCGCGTCGATGCACGCGGCGGTGGCCTCCGGGTTCTGCCAGTAGCCGGCGAAGCGGCCGGGCCCGCGGGCCAGGATCTCGCCGTCGTCCGCGATCCGGACCTCCACGCCGGGGATCGGCTCGCCGACGGTGCCCATGACGTTGCGCTCCGGCCGGGTGAACGAGACGACCGGGCCCATCTCCGTCTGGCCGTATCCCTGGAGCATGTCGACGCCCATCTCGTGCCAGCGGCTCGCGACATCCACCTCGAGCGCCGACGCACCTATCCCGATCGTGTGCAGCCGGCCGCCGAACTCGGCGAGGATCGGGCGGAACAGGAGCCGCCGGACGCGGCGCGGCGACCGTGCCGCGAGGCGATGGAGCATCTCGAACCGGGATCGCTGGCCGGCCTGGTCCACCTTGCGCTCCATGGCGGCGTCCAGGAGGCGCATGCCCTGGGGCACGATCAGCAGGATGGAGACGCGGAAATCGCGGAGTGTCCGGAACAGGACCGCGGGCTGGCGGCTCACCGGGTAGACGATGCTGGCGCCCTTGATCAGCGGGCCGATGAAGCCCAGCACCTGCTCGTAGAGGTGCGACAGCGGGAGCACGCTCAGCAGCCGGTCCTTCTCGCCGAACGGCAGCACCTGGGTCATCGCGGTGGCGCTGGCGGTAAGGTTGCCGTGGGTCAGCATCGCGCCCTTGGGCTCGCCGGTCGTGCCGCTGGTGAACACGATCTCGGCCAGCGTGTCGCGGGTCACGGGAGCGGGGGGCAGGGGCTCCGCCCGACGGGCGAGATCCGGCAGGGTCTCCAGCCACACGATCGGCAGGCCCAGCGCGCGGGCGGACGCCTCGGTCTGGCGGCTGGCGATGACGATGGTGGCGCCCGTCTGGGCCAGGATCTTGCGCCCGAAGTCCACCGTGTGCCGGACGTCGAGCGGCACCGCGACCGACCCGCGGTGGGCCACCGCGAGCAGGGCGATGCCCCATTCGGGGCGGTTGACCGCCCAGATGATCGCCCGGTCGCCCTCGCCCAGGCCGGCGTCCGCGAGCACGCGTGCGGCGCGCGGAATGACAATCGCGAGGTCCCGGTAGCGCCACGTCCGCGTCCGGAACGACGGGCGGATGATGAGCGCCGGGCGGGTGTCGAACCGCCGCACGCTCTCCTCCACCAGCTGGATCAGCGTCTCCACGTCCAACCCCTCCTCGTCCTGGTCCCTCAGGTGGCCCCGCGCCTGGCCAGCTCGGCCAGGGTTGCCGCCGCCCCCTCCGTCAGGGGAGGGAAGTGGCTGAACACGATCGTCTCGACGTCCAGCGACGCGAGCCGTTGCATGGCCCGCCTCGCTGCGCGGTAGTCGTCGCTGTACAGGCGGCTCGCAAACGAGACGCGACCGAACCGGCGCTCCAGCACGTCTCCCGTGAACAGGACATGGTCCCGGGCCGCGTACAGGCAGACGCTGCCCGGCGTGTGGCCCGGCGTGTGAATGACCTCCAGGCCGCCCAGCACCGGCAGCACATCGCCGTCCCGCAGGGGCGTGAACGTGTCCAGCGGCGGCGTCATCGCCGCGAAGATGCGGCCGCGCGACGGGCGGCGCAGGGCCGTCCGCCAGCCGGTGCGCATGCCCTCAGCGTCGGCGGGGTGGATGAGGATCTCCACGCCGAGATCCGCCAGCTCCCGGGCGCTGCCGGCGTGGTCCGGGTGGCCGTGGGTGCAGATCGCGCGGGCCAGATCGGTCAGCTGCATGCCATGACCGGCGAGCGCCCGCGCGATCCGGCCGCTCGACCCCACGTACCCGGTGTCGATCAGGGTCGCGGGCGTTTCGTCCACGAGATGGGCATGGACGCGTATCAGGGACACCGCGTGGACGCAAGGGATTGTCGAGAGGCCGATCTCTGTCGCCATGTTCTCGGAGAACGCGTGAGCCCGGCGGCCGTTGCGCCGCAGTGTGCGCCATCGGTGAGCCGCGCGCAGGGCTCGCGGGCCGCGGACGCGACTCAGCCCCGCAGCAGGCTCGCCAGCGCATCGACGCCGCGCCGGACGTCCGCGAATGACGTCGTGAGCGGCGACAGGCCGAACCGGATGACGTCCGGCTCGCGGAAATCGGGGATCACCTTGCGCTCGATCAGCCGGGCCGTGAGCGCCTTCGCGTCCGGATGGCGGATCGCCACGTGCCCACCCCGCCGGGCGGGATCGCGCGGGCTGCCCAACCGGCAGCCCAACGGCGCCAGGACCTCGTCCAGGAGCGCGACGGCGTAGGCGGTGAGGGCCATGGACTTGGCGCGGATCTCGCCCATGCCCGCCTCCCTGATCAGCGTCGCACTTTCCTCTATGAGGCCAAGCGAGAGGACCGGGGGCGACCCGACCAGCCAGCCGGCAATGCCCTCCCGCGGGTCGAAGGCGGGCCCCATCTCGAACTGGTCCCGCTGCGCGAACCAACCCTGGATCGGCGGTCGCAGCCGGTCCGACAGGCGTGGCGCCACGTGGATGAAGGCCGGGGCGCCGGGACCGCCATTGAGGTACTTGTACGTGCAGCCCACGGCCAGGCCAACATCCCGTGCCGCCAGGTCCAGGGGGATCGCGCCGGCGGCGTGGCTGAGGTCCCACACGACGTGCGCCGCGGCTCGGCGCCCCGCGGCCTCCACCGCGTCGAGGTCCACGATCGCCGCGGACTTGTAGTTCACGAGGGACAGCAGGACCAGCGCGACGTCGTCATCCAGCGCGTCCTCCACCTCGGCGACCTGCACGCCCTCGACCGGGTCGCCGGTCAGCCAGCGGATCGACATCCTCCGTGACGCCGCGAGGCCCTCGAGGACGTATCGGTCGGTCGGGAAGTCGTCACGCGCCGCAACGATGACGCGGCGGCCGGGTCGGTCGTCCAGCGCCGCGGACGCGACGCGGTACAGGTTGACGGTGGTCGAGTCCGTGACCGCCACGGTGCCCGGCGCTGCCCCGAGGACGCTGGTCGCCAGGGCGTCGCCGACGCGGAGCGGCAGATCCAGCCAGTGGTCCCAGGCGCGGACGAGCCCGTCGGCCCACTCGACCTCCGCGGTCCGGGCGAGCCGCTCGAGCGACCGCTTCGGCGTCCGGCCCAGGGAGTTGCCATCCAGGTAGACGAGGTCCGGGTCCCGGACGACGAACCGGTCGCGGAGGCCGGCCAGCGGGTCGGCGGCATCGAGCGGGGCGGGGTCGAGGTCCGGCGTCATGGGCACATCCTAGCCGCGGGCCCACCCGGTCTGCGGCGGCGGCGGTGGTACCCTCCCGGGACCGCAGCCTGCCCGGAGCCACCATGAGCATCGTCGACGCCGATCACTACCTGTTCACGTCCGAGTCGGTCACCGAAGGCCATCCGGACAAGATGTGCGACCAGATCTCGGACGCCATCCTGGACGCGATCATCCGCGAGGATCCGAATGCGCGGGTGGCCTGCGAGACCGCCACCACGACCGGCCTGGTCATGGTCCTGGGCGAGATCACCACGTCCACCTACATCGACTTCCAGGCGGTCGTGCGCGACACCGTGTGCCGGATCGGCTACACGAAGGCGGACTACGGCTTCGACTACGAGACCTGCGGCACGATCGTCAGCGTCAAGGAGCAGTCGGGTGACATCGCGGTCGGCGTGAACGCCGCCCTGGAGGTCCGCGAGGACGCGGCACCGGCGTACGAGCTGGGCGCCGGGGACCAGGGGATGATGTTCGGCTTCGCGTGCCGGGAGACGCCGGAGCTGATGCCCCTGCCGATCGCGCTGGCGCACCGCATGGCCCGCCGCCTGGCCGAGGTCCGCAAGTCCGGCCAGCTGCACTACCTGCGGCCGGACGGCAAGACCCAGGTCACGGTGGAGTACGAGCGCGGCGTGCCCGTGCGGGTGCGCACCGTCGTCGTCTCGGCCCAGCACGATCCCGACGTGCGCGCGGAGCGGATCCGCTCCGACATCGCGGAGTACGTGATCCTGCCCACCATTCCCGACGAGCTGCGGCCGGTGGACCCGGTCATGCACGTCAACCCGACCGGGCGCTTCGTCACCGGCGGGCCGATGGGGGACGCCGGGCTGACGGGCCGCAAGATCATCGTGGACACCTACGGCGGTATGGCCCGCCACGGCGGCGGGGCGTTCTCGGGCAAGGATCCGACGAAGGTGGACCGCTCGGCGGCCTACGCCGCCCGCTGGGTGGCCAAGAACGTGGTGGCCGCGGGACTCGCGGACCGGTTCGAGATCGAGGTCGCGTACGGCATCGGCATCGCGCATCCGCTGTCGCTCTCGGTCGAGTCGTTCGGCACGGGCGTGATCCCGGACGAGCGGATCCAGCAGCTCGTGGAGCGGCATTTCGACCTTCGTCCGGCCTCGATCATCGATGCCCTGGACCTGCGCCGCCCGATCTACCAGCAGACGGCCGCCTACGGCCACTTCGGCCGGGTGGACCTGGACCTGCCCTGGGAGCGCACGGAGAAGGCAGCGCTGCTGGCCGCGGAGGCCGGGCTGCCGGAGCCGGCGCCGGTCGCCTAGCGCTGCTGGGCGATCACCGGCCCGAGCGTCAGGCCATGAGGATGAGGTTCGCCGAGTCCTCCCAGCGGACGACGACCGGATCACCCGGGCCGACGCCTGCGATCGATGCGGCCCCGGCCGCGTTCTGGCGCCGGGCAACCATCTCGCCGGCCTCGTCGGTGGCGATCCGGAACTCCGTCTGGTCGCCGAGATAGGTGCCTTGGTGGATGCGCCCCGCGATGCTCGTCCAACCTCCTCCGGCCGGCGCCGCGTGGGCGGCCGCGTCGACCCGCAGGCGCTCGGGCCGGATGGCGACGATGACCGGCGTGCCGGTTGCGGGCCGCGCCTCCGGGTCCGTGACGACCCCCGTGAGGCGGAGCCCCCGGTCGGTCTCCACGACGCCCCGGCCGGTGGCCGGGTCATGCTCCGTCAGCCGGCCCTCGATGGGGTTGGAGACGCCGATGAAGTTGGCCACGAAGCGGTTCACCGGCCGTTCGTACAGGTCCGAGGGTCCTCCCTGCTGCTGGATCCGGCCGAGGTGCATGACCACGATCGTGTCGCTCATCGTGAGCGCCTCTTCCTGGTCGTGGGTCACGTACACGAACGTGATCCCGACCTCCTGCTGCAGCGCCTTCAGCTCCAGCTGCATCTCCTTGCGCAGCTTGAGGTCGAGGGCGCCCAGGGGCTCGTCGAGCAGCAGCACAGTGGGGTGATTGATGAGCGCCCGGGCGAGTGCCACGCGCTGCTGCTGGCCGCCCGACAGCTCCCAGGTGCGCCGCCGCTCGTAGCCGGCGAGGCGGACGAGCTCGAGCGCCTCGCCGACCCGGCGGGCCTCATCGGCCTTGGATGCCTTGCGCTGGCGCAGCCCGTAGCCGACGTTCTGGGCGACGTTCATGTGGGGGAACAGGGCGTAGTGCTGGAACACCGTGTTGACGTTGCGGTGGTACGGCGGCACGCCCGCCACGGGCTCGCCTGCAAGGTAGATCTCGCCGGACGTCGGCTGCTCGAAGCCCGCGATCATCCGCAGGGTCGTGGTCTTGCCGCACCCCGATGGCCCCAGGAACGAGTAGAAGGAGCCGCGGGCCACGGACAGGCGCATCGCGTCTACGGCGACGACGTCGCCGAACCGTTTGGTGACGTCCACGATCTCGACATCGGGCTTCGCGCCGCCATCGATCGCGTGCGCATGATCGGTTGGCCCGTGCGAGGCGGCGGCGACGCTCGATCCCGGGGCGGCCGCGACGGGCGCGGGCGGAGCGTCCCCCGGGTTCGCCGAGGTGGTCAAAGGCGCGTCCTCAGTCGGTGTCGATCGACGCTCATGCTCCCGACGATGGGTCTGCGGATCGTACGGACCACGGCGCCCCACGTCAACGCGAATTGCGCGTGGCGGTGCGAAGTCCGCGGATCGAGGGTTGCCCGGCGCCGCAGCATGTCGGCCGTTGGCGACCGCCCCGCCGGCACGCCGCCTACAATGCCTAGGATGTACGTCGTGATCATGGCCGGGGGTGGTGGCACGCGGCTCCGCCCGTTGAGCACCGCGGAGCGGCCCAAGCCCTTCCTGCCCCTCCTGCCCACCGGGGAGACCCTGCTCCAACGGACGGTCCGCCGTCTCGATGGACCCGAGCTGGGTCCCGTGGACGTGTACGTGGTGGCCTCGGCAGATTACGAGCCGCTGGTCCGGTCCCAGGTTCCGGGCGCGGGTCTCCTGGTCGAGCCGGAGGGGCGCAACACGGCGGCAGCGATCGCGCTGGCCGCGCTGGCGATCGAGCGCGACGAGGACGAGGTGATGGTGGTCCTGCCGGCCGACCACCACATCGACCCGGCGAGGGAAGGCGTGTTCCGGGAGGTGCTCCGACAGGCCGCGGGCGGGATCGCCACGGGGTGCTTCGAGATCCTCGAGCCGCTCGTGACCCTCGGCGTGGAGGCCAGCCGACCGGCCACCGAGTACGGGTACCTTCGGCCGGCCCACGATCGCCGCGCCTGGATCGACGGTCTGGTCGCGTACCCGCTGCTCGCGTTCGAGGAGAAGCCGACGCGCGACAGGGCCGAGGTGCTCCTCGCGTCGCCCGGAACCGCGTGGAACGCCGGCATGTTCCTGTGGCGCCGACGGGCGATCCTGGCGGCCCTGGCCGAGCATGCCCCGGAGGTCGCGGACGGCGTGTCGGCGGGGCTCGCGTCCGGGGACCTGGCCACGGCGTACGCGGCGCTGCCGCCGCGGTCGATCGACTACGCGGTGATGGAGCCTGCCGCGGCCCTGGGGTCCGTCGTGATGGCGGCGATGGACGTCGGGTGGACCGACGTGGGGACGTGGCCGGTCCTGCTGGAGGTGCTTGGCGCGGCGGGTATCGACGGTGGCGTGGTGGAGGGCGGCGTTTCCGCGGTGGTCGCGGCGGACGACCTCGTGATCGAGCGGGGTGAGGCCGGTCTCGAGGTCCGCGAGACGGGCGACGGCACGATCACCGCTGACCGGCCGATCGCACACCTGCGCGGCGCCCGCGACGCGCGCGAGACCGTGCAGTCGCTCCTGGACCGGTGTGCGGCAGCGGAGGCTGGAAGGTGACCACCGTGGCGGAGGGGTCGGGCCCCACCCGCATCGTGTTCGGGACCGACGGTTGGCGTGCGCGGGTCGCCGACGAGTTCACGTTCCAGAACGTGCGGCGCTGCGCAGACGGCGTGGCGCGAGTCGTGGCGGACCGCGGCGACCAGGCGAAGGGCGTTGTGGTCGCGTACGACCGGCGGTTCGCCTCGGAGCACTTCGCACGGTCTGCGGCCGAGGTGCTGCTGGCGCACGGCATCCCGGTCGCCATCAGCCGGACGGCCGTGCCCACCCAGATGAGCTCGTTCGAGGTGGTCCAGCGCGGGGCTGCGGCCGGAATCGTGATCACGGCGTCCCACAACCCGTGGACCGACAACGGCTTCAAGGTCAAGTCGCCGACCGGCGCGGCAGCCGGCGCGGACATGCTGCCGGCCATCGAGGCCGGGATTGCCGCCAACGCCGGCACCGCCATCGAGCGCCGCCCGCTGGAGGACGCGGAGGCCGCCGGCCTGGTGGAGTGGTTCGACCCGTTCGACGGGTACGAGCGCTTCGTCGGCCGGACGATCGACCTCGACGCGCTCCGCGCCGCGGACGTGTCCGTGCTGGTCGAGCCGCTGTACGGGTCCGGCTCCGGGTGGATCCCGCGGCTGCTCGCCGGCGGGCGGATCCGGGTCACCGAGATCCACGGCGAGCGCAACCCGTACTTCGGTGGCGTGAACCCGGAGCCGATCCGGCCACACGTCGACCAGGCGCTGGCGATGATCGCGTCGGGCGGCTTCGACCTGGGCCTGCTGCTGGACGGGGACGCGGACCGGGCCGGTGCGGCCGACGAGCGGGGCACGTTCCTCCACCAGCTGGAGGTCACGGGCCTGCTGATGTACTACCTGGCGGAGCACCGCGGGCTGCGCCAGCCCGTGGTCGTGTCGGTCAACAACACGTCCACCGCGGCGACCCTCGGGCGCCACTACGGTATCGAGACCCACGAGGTACCGGTCGGGTTCAAGTTCATCGGGCCCCGGATGATCGAGACCGGCGCGATGATGGGCGGCGAGGAATCCGGCGGCTACGGCTTTGGGATGCACCTCCCGGAGCGCGACGGGATCTACGCGGACCTGATGCTGCTGGACCTGTTCCTGCGCGAGCGCGAGCGCGGCGCGTGGCCGGTGTCACGCGCGATGGAGCTGTTCCACGAGCTGGCCGGTCCGTCGTTCTACCGCCGGATCGACGTCCATTTCGACCGTCCGACCTACGAGGGCGTCAAGCGGCGGGTCCTGGTCGAGCTGCGTGATGCGCCGCCGACGGCCCTGGCCGGCGAACCGATCGTCCGGACGCAGGTTCTCGACACCGGCGACGGCTTCAAGTGGTTCCTCGCCGACGGGTCCTGGCTGCTGGTCCGGGCGAGCGGCACGGAACCGCTGGTCCGGGTGTACACGGAGGCCGTCACGCCGGAGATCCGGGACGAGCTGGTGGTGACCGGCGAGCGCCTGGTCCGGGGCGGCTGAAACCCGGAGTCTCGATTCCGGAACGGTCCCGGTTTGGGGGCTGACCACCCGGCGGCGGGGGTGTAGGCTACCCCTGCGACCGCCATCACCGGCCATGCGTATCCGACCGGACGGCGGCCCTCGTGGACGCCCGCCGCGGGGCGACTGGAGGATGATCGGCGATGCACTCCTCTCTCATCGGCAAGGTCGAGAAGGCGAATCGCTACGCTCGGGAGCTGGACCGGATCACGATCGAGCGAATCGCCCTGACGTTCCGTGGTGACAACGACACCCATCACGTCAGCCTCGACGCGGGCCAGTGGCATTGCACCTGCCACTACTTCGAGAGCTGGGGTTCGTGCGTGCATCTCCTCGCGCTGCAGAAGATCTTCGGCGTGATGCTGCCCGAGGAGGCACAGGTCTCGATCTTCAACGCACCGGCGGGCACCACCGCCTGACCGTCCGCCGGCCACCGGGCCGGCTCCGCTCACGGCACCACCTCCACCTGCCAGTACCAGGCGGCGTCTCGCCCTGTTCCGAAGCGCGCGAACACCTGGAGGCTCCAGGAGCCGCCCGTCGGTGGCGCGGTCAGCTCGATCGGCCCGCTCGCCATGGCGGACACCCCGTCCATCTCCCCGAGCCGGCCGCCGACGACGTGCGCCCAGGTCGCCTTCCATTCGGACGAACCGATGGCCGGCCGGAAGTCGACGCGGAGCGTGTCGCCGGCCCGCGCGGATCCCGCGGCACCGCCCAGGATCCACGGCGAATCGGAGGCGAGCCCGTCCCAGGCGCTGGTTCCGAGATCGCCTACGACCGGACCCCCGGCGAAGCCGCTGAGCACGGCCTCCGGCGGCTGCGATCCTGGGACGGCGGTCGGATCCCCGGGGGGGAGGCTCCCCGGCGGGGTGGTGGCGACGGGTGGCTCCGGCGGTGTCGCAGCCGGGACCGGTGGCGGGGTCCCGCACGCCGCCACCGCGGTGACCAGCAGGCACAGGCCCACGGACCGGGCAACGGCGGCGGCATGCAGGGACACGGGCGATCCTCCTTCGTTCAGCTGGCGCAGGGGGCGGCGGGGAGCTTCGGGCCGGCCACGCAGGTCGATGTCGCGGTCACGGTGATGGCGGGCGACGAGGATGCCCGGAGGCCCTCGGCGGTCGTCCTGCGGAACAGCGCCCGGTAGTCCCGCGTGCCCCAGATGGCGACCGTCGTGGTGTACGTCCCCGCCGAGGCTCCGGCGGCCATCGTGGCAACATCGCTCCAGCCGGTCGCGAGACGCTGCTGGAGCACGACGACGCGGGAGCTGACGAGGTTGTTCGACAGGCGCCCGGAGCCGTCCGTTCCGAGGGTGGCGGTGAAGATCACCGACGACCCGACGGGGACCGAGGTCCGCGAGGCTGTCATCGACAACGCCGTCGGCACGTCGAGGCAGGTGCTGTACAGCGTCGTCGTGTTCGGCACGTCGTACTCCTGCTGGAGCGTGGCCACGTCGCACCGACCGAAGGCATGGGCATTCCAGCCCGATCGCGGCTTGGTCCGCGAGTAGGTCTGGACCACCGCGTCCCGGTAGTCGCTCTCGTCGGCGTAGTTCTCGTGGTGGCCGAGGATCATCACGTGGCCGAGCTCGTCCAGCATCACGTTCTCGACCTCGTAGCAGCCGTCCGGCGAGCCGGAGAGCTCGCACCAGCGCAGCGTGCCCCAGTCGAACCGGTGGCCGTTCTCGCGGAACCACACGCCGAAGGTGTCCGGTGCGTTGCGACGCATGCAGGCGAGGCCGTTCACGCCGCACGGGACGCTCACGCCGTAGTACACGGTGCTCGCGCCCTTCGCGTCGTAGGCGAACGTCGGGGCCTTCGACTGCCGGGTGGTGTTCGCGTCCGCGACCCCGGCGTTGAGCGCGGTCTTCGTCGCGGCGGACGGGGAGCCCGACCAGCGGTACTTGAGGACCTGGTTCTGGGCGAACAGGCCGCCGCCCATGACCGGGTCCGGGGCGTGCGCCGCCGCCGGGGACAGCGCCCCGCCGAGCAGCGCGAGGACGGTCCAGGCAGTCACGACCGCCGCGCGGCGCCCGGGGGCGCGCACCCGCGTCACGGCCGGATCTCCCGGGCGGGCACGACCGTCCCGGTTCCCGTGTCCACCACGCGAACCGCGGCCGGATCCGCGAACCCGCCGCCCGGGGCGACGAGCACCCGACCGGCGGGGACGTCGGCGCCGCTCGTGGCCATGGACCCGACCCGGACCGGTGAGCCCGGGCCATGCGCGGCCAGGAGCGTCCGGCGGAGCGTCACGAGATCGACGGTCTCGAGACGGCCGTCCGAGCGCTCGTGCAGGAGCGCGGGCCTCGCGGTCATCGCGAGGGCTGCCGGTCCCGCGTCCGCGACCAGCGTGGTCCGGTGGCCGGACCTGATGTCGACCGATTCCACCGCGCACGGAAGCCCCGGGCAGACCGCGTAGGCGATCGCACGACCCCCATCGAGTCCGAGCAGTGATCCCGTGTCGTCGATGCGGGCGACGTGGCCCGTTCCCGGGTCCAGGACGCGGATGCGACAGCGCACCTCGCCGCAGGACGCAACGGCGATGCGCCCGTCCAGGGCCGGCAGGAGCTCCGTCGAGAAGGTCGGGCCGTAGGCAGGCTCCACCGGGAGTCCCGGCAGCACGCGGACGGCGCCGCCGGTCGCGTTGGACCGTCGCCATACGCCCTCGTCGGCGCGCGTGGCGCGGTTCACGCGGTGCTCCCAGGCCGTGCGGCCGTCCGCCGCCAGCACCGCGGAGCGGACCACGGACGCCTCCCGGCCCAGCTCCACCGCGCAGCCGGCGGCGACATCCACCACGCGAAGGCGCGAGCGCGTCCCGTCGTCATCGCCGACCAGCACCCGTCCGCCGACGGGGCCCGAGGCGAACGACTCCGGTGGCAGGTCCAGCCGTCGCGTCAGCGTGCCGGCAAGGTCGCCCAGCACCAGTCTCCGGCCGGAGAGCCAGCCGTTCGCGTCCAGCTCGGGTTCCAGCGAGTACCAGGCGGCCCCGGTCCCGCCCGCGAGGTGTCCGGGCGGACACGGCGGCGGGTCCCATGGCGGATCGCCGGCGTGCAGCGACGCCGGCCGCACGAGGCCGACGGCCCCGACCACCGCGATCGCCGCCAGGGGCGCGATGACCCTGAAGCATCGGTTGAGCTCCATGGACGGTGAACCTCCTCCGGCGGGACTTGGGCTGGCGGGAGGAGGGCGAGGGCGCGAGTGTGCCGGGTGCGACTTCATCGCCACTTACCGGCGTTGGGGTGGTAGGCTCGGCTGGTCATCGGGGCCCCCCGGTCCCCCCAGAGCTCCGACGCGGTACGGTCGCGAAGCCGGTGCAATTCCGGCACAGTCCCGCTACGGTGACCGCCCCCCTGGGGCGGAAGTCCGGTCGCCGACCTGCCGTCGCCGCTAGATCCTTCGAGAGAAAGGTCAGGCGCACCGTGCGATCCACCGCCTGACCCCCGCTTCGAACCCCGAAGCCGGGGTCTTGCCATTCCACCCCCCGAGTCGGAGCCCCCCGTGCACGCACGCCTATCTCGTTCGCTTCCCATCGTCGCCGGCCTGCTGCTGGCCGTCCTGCTCGCCGCCTGCTCGGCTGCGCCGGCCGCATCGCCGACGCTCGCCCCCACGACCCCGCTTCCGTCGGCTGCGCCGGTCGCCACGGCGGAGCCCACGCCCGCCCCCACCGCGGCGCCCCTGTTCCCGCAGACCCTGACCGACGACGAGGGCACGGCCGTCACCCTCCCGGCCGAGCCGCAACGCATCGTCTCCCTCACCCCCGCAGCCACCGAGACGCTGTTCGCCCTGGGTGTCGGCGATCGCATCGTGGGCAAGGCAGAGGACATCTTCCTGTACCCGCCCGAGGCCGGGTCCGTGCCCGACTTCGAGAAGTTCGACGGCAGCGCCATCGTCGTGGACATCGAGAACATCGTCGCCGCGAAGGCCGATCTCGTCGTCGCGGGCGGCAACTTCGGGACCCCGCCCGACGCCGTCCAGCGGCTCCGGGACCTCGGCGTTCCCGTCGTCGTGGTCTACGCGCCATCGGTCGAAGGCGTGTTCAGCGACATCGAGCTGCTCGGCAAGGCCGTCGGGAAACCCGACGAAGGGGCCGCGATGGCGCAGCGGATGCGCGACGAGTTCGCCGCGGTCGCCGACGCCGTGGCCGGCCAGCCCCGGCCGCGGGTGTTCTACGAGATCGACGCGACCGGCGCGTACTACGGGCCCGCGGACCAGTCGTTCCTCGCCGAGATGATCTCCCTCGCCGGTGGCGAGCCGATCACGACCGGATCCCCGGACAAGTACGACATCGCTGCCGAGCGACTGATCGGCGCGGACCCCGAGGTCATCCTCCTCGCGGACGCCGCGTACGGGGTCACCAGCGAGGCCGTCGCCGCGCGGCCGGGTTGGTCCACGATGACGGCCGTCAGGAACGGGGACATCCGGCCGATCGAGGACACGATGATCACGAGGCCCGGCCCGCGCCTGGTCCAGGGCCTCCAGCTCCTCGCCTCGACGATCCATCCGAACGCCCCCATCGCCTCGTCGTCACCGATCCCGCCCGTGCCGTGACGACCGCGGCGGCGAGGCTCGGGGACGCCGGCTCGGGGCTCCGGGCCGCGCCGCGCACGCGTGACCGGCGCCTGTGGCTGGTCGTCGGCGGGCTGGCCGTCATGGTCTTGGGTGCGCTGCTGGGGATCGCGCTCGGCAGCGTCGCCGTCCCGTTCGGGGACACCGTCACGATCATCCTGGACCGGCTGCTCGGCACGAGCCTGTCGACCGCCGATCCAGCCCTCGCCGCGATCGTCTGGGACCTGCGGATGCCGCGCGTCCTGACGGCGCTCGTCGTGGGCACCGGCCTGGCCGTGGCCGGCGCGACCTTCCAGGGGCTGCTCCGCAACCCGCTGGCCGATCCCTACGTGCTCGGCACCGCGTCGGGGGCCGCCCTCGGGGCGGCCATCGCGTTCCTGCTGCCCATCCGCGGTCTCGTGCTCGGGTTCGGGCTGGTGCATGCGTTCGCGTTCGTGGGCGCGCTCGCCGCCGTCACCGTCGTGTGGAAGCTGTCCCGGGTCAGCGGCCTCGCCCCGCTGACCAGCCTGCTGCTCACCGGGTACGCAGTGGCCTCGCTCCTGTCCGCCGGGCTCGCGATGGCGATGTACATGTCGGGAGCGGCGCTGCGGCAGATCTTCGGCTACCTGTTGGGCAGCTTCCAGCTGGCGTCCTGGGAGCGCCTTGCGGGCGCCCTGCCGATCGTCGTCATCGGCTCGATCCTGATCATGACGCGGGCCCGATCGCTCAACGCCCTCCTGCTCGGCGAGGAGACGGCCAGCCACCTGGGGATCAACGTCGCCCGCGAGCGGATCGTGCTCCTCTCCCTCGCCTCGCTCGTCACCGCCGCCGCCGTCACGGTCAGCGGCCTGATCGGCTTCGTGGGTCTCGTCGTGCCCCACGTCGTCCGGCTCCTCATCGGCCCGAACGCCCGGGCGGTGCTCCCGATCTCGGCCATCTGGGGCGCCAACCTGCTCATCTTCGCGGACCTCGCGGCGCGTGTCGTCGGCGACATCCCGGTCGGGGTGGTGACGGCGATCATCGGGGCGCCGTTCTTCCTCGCGCTGCTGCGCCGCGCGCGCACGGGGTACGAGCTGTGACGGCCCCCGCGCTTGTCGCCGACGGCGTCACCGTCGAAGCCCGAGGACGGCAGATCCTGCGGGATGTCTCGTTCCGCCTCGAGCACGGGGAGCGGGTCGCGCTCATCGGGCCGAACGGCGCCGGCAAGTCCACGCTGCTGCGGGTCCTGGCCGGCATCCTGCGGCCGGCCGCCGGCCGCGTCCTGCTGGACGACGCGCCGATCACGAGCCTCGAGCGGTCCGCCGTCGCCCGGCGCCTCGCCGTGGTGCCCCAGCAGACCAGCCTCCCGTTCTCGATGCGGGTGGAGGAGGTCGTGGCGCTCGGACGCCTGCCCCACGAGGCTGCGCTTCGTGGCGCCAGGCCGTCCGACCGGGCGGCGGTCGCGGCGGCCATCGACCGGGTGGGCGTCGGCCACCTGCTGGGGAGGGACGCGCGCGAGCTCTCGCTCGGCGAGCGGCAGCTCGTTCTCCTCGCGCTCGCGGTGGCCCAGGAGGCACCCGTGCTGCTGCTCGACGAGCCGACCGTCCACCTGGACCTCCGCCACCAGGTCGAGGCGATGGAGCTGCTGGGCGACCTCAACGAGCGCGACGGCACGGCCCTGGTCGCCGTCCTCCACGACCTTGGCCTGGCCGCCCACTTCTTCCCGCGGCTGGTGGTCATGGACCACGGGCGCATCGTCGCGGACGGCCCGCCGGCCGCCGTGCTCACCGACGAGCGGATCCGCGAGGTCTTCGGCGTGGAGCCGGCGCTCGTGCGCCTGGCGGCAACGCTCGGCCCGGACTGAGCAGGCTGGCAGCGTGGCGGGTACCCTGCGACGCGTGACCCTGTTCCGGCTCGCCGTGCCGCTCCTGGTCCTGGCCGTCGCCCTGGCCGCCTGCGCCGTGCCCGGACCACCCAGCCGGGCGACGGCCTCGCCCGCGGAGCCGGCGGCCACGGTCGCCCCGGCCGGGTCGCCCACCGGGTCGCCCACCGCGTCGCCGGAGTCCCCCACACCCGAGACCGTGCCCCCCGCCGAGACCGAGCCCCCCGCCGAGACCCCTGAGCCCGTCGACTCGCCGGAGGTGACGGAACCCGCCGGGTCCGCGGCCGCCGGCGCGGATGCATGCACCGGGAGCGACGACAACCGGTCCTTCCTCGAGGACGCCGCGGGCCAGCTGGACTGGACCGTCCTGTGCGCGGTGCTGCCCTCGCGCTGGTCGGTGGTCAGGGGCGAATACCGGCTGGCGAGCGGCGGCCGCCTGGTGATGTCGTACAAGGGTCCCGGCGGGGCCACGCTGGTGCTGTCGGAGGGCGCCTTCTGCAGCGAGGCGGACGGGTGCGTGCCGCCGGGCACCGACGCCGGCGATGCCGCGCTGGGACCCATGAGTGGGACGCTGGTCGCCCTCGACGACGGCGGCTGGGCGATCGTCGCGGCTCGCGGCGAGGCGCTCTCCTGGCTGCTGGAGGCGCAGGGGCTCGACGAGGCGGCCACCCGCTCGCTCGGGGCCGCGCTGGCCGAGGTCGGGAGCTAGGCGCCGCGCCCATGCGGATCGAGGACTTCGCCCTCGAGCGGTTCTTCGCCCGGCACGAGTTCGCCGTCCGCCACCTGCTGTGCGCCTCGGACGTCGAGGGCTGGGCCATGGCGGACCTGCTCGCGCTTGCCGACGCGGAGACCGCGGCGCTGTGGCACGGCCTGCGCCTGGGATACACGGAGGCTCCCGGCCACCCGCTCCTGCGCGCCGAGATCGCGGCGCTGTACGAGACCATCGGCCCCGACGAGGTGCTCGTGTTCAGCGGTGCCGAGGAGGCGATCTTCATCGCCGCCAACGTCCTGCTCGAGCCCGGCGACCACGCGATCGTGATCTGGCCGGCGTACCAGAGCCTGCACGAGGTCGCCCGGGCCGCGGGCGCCGCCGTCACCCTCCACGAGCTCCACGAGGCGAACGGATGGGGGATCGACCTCGACCTGCTGCGGCGCCAGGTCACGCCCCGGACACGCCTGATCGTGGTCAACGTCCCGCACAACCCCACCGGCATGATCCCGGACGCGGCGACGTACCGGGCCGTGGCGGAGATCGCGGCCGATGCGCGGGCGACGTTCCTCTCCGACGAGGTCTACCGGTTCCTTGAGCTCGACCCCACGGACCGCCTCCCCGCGGGCGCCGACATCGGCCGGCACGGCGTATCGCTGGGCGTGATGTCCAAGTCGTTCGCCCTGGCGGGGCTCCGGATCGGCTGGCTGGCGACCCACGACGCACGGCTGCTCGATGCCGCCGCCAGGCTCAAGGACTACACCACCATCTGCGCGTCGGCGCCGGCGGAGATCCTGTCCCTCGTGGCGCTCCGGGCCGGGAAGGGGGTCCTCGCCCGCTCGCGTGGCATCGTCGGCGCGAACCTCGCCCACCTGGACGGGTTCTTCGAGCGCCAGGCGGCGCACGTCTCGTGGGTCCGTCCCAGGGGTGGCTCCATCGGCTTCCCGCGGCTGGATGCGCGCGTGCCCGTGGAGCGGTTCGCGAGCGACCTGCTCGAGGCCGAGGGCGTGCTGATCGCCCCGGGGCAGGTGTTCGGCCATGCGGGCAACCACTTCCGGCTGGGCTTCGGTCGCACGGACCTGCCGGTGGCCCTTGGGCGGTTCGAGGAGTTCATCCGGCGGACGCTGGGCTGAGCAGGGATCGGCGGCGGCTCCCAGCCGCTCGCCTGTGTCGCGCCTGCTGCCGGTTCAGGCCCGCCGGCGCTCCAGGTCCAGGAACGGCAGCTCCACCACCGTCGCGTTGACGCGGCCGCGGCGCCCCTCCACCGTCCACTCCACCTGCAGCCGGGTGCCCACCCGCTCGTAGCGGGGCGGCACCGACCCGAGGGCGATCGCCTGCTTGAGGATCGGGCTCCAGCCGTGGGAGGTCGCCTTGCCCACCTGGCGGCCGTCGGCGAACACGGGCACGGGCGAGCGGTCCACCGAGGGCGAGATCGACGGCGGCAGACCCTGGGCGTCGTACAGCCCCTCGATGTCGTACCAGTCCAGGATCAGGCCGACCAGCCGGCGCGCCGGCCCGCCGCTCGCCTGCTCCGCCGCCAGGGCGCGCCGCCCCACGTAGTCCGCCTTGTCGGGGTCGACGAGCCGGCCAAGGCCGATCTCGAACGGGCTGTAGTTCTGCTCGGGGTTCATCGCGTGGCGGGCGGAGGTGTAGTCCACCTCCAGCAGGATCAGCCCGGCCTCGAGGCGTGTGACGTCCAGGGCGAGCATCCCGGCCGGCCGGATCGCGTACGCCTTGCCGGCGGCGAACAGCGCGTCCCACACGGCCTCCGCGTCGGCGGCCGGGATCCACAGCTCGTAGCCCAGGTCACCCGTGTAGCCGGTCCGGCTGACATCCACCCCGATGGCCCGGATCTTGGTCGGCCGGCGGCGGAAGTAGCGCAGGTCACCGAAATCCTCGCCGGTCGCCGCCTCCAGCACGGCGCGGCTGAACGGGCCCTGGAGGGCGAGGGCCGCGACGGACTCCGTCACGTCCTCGATCTCGACGTCCAGGCCGGCCGCGTTCTGGTGCAGCCAGCGGTACTGCGGATCGGCCGCCGTCCAGCGCAGCTCCTGCTCGCCGAGGCGGTGCACGGTGCCGTCGTCGATGACCTTGCCGTGCTCGTCGCACCAGGGGGTGTAGTAGACCTGCCCCACCTTGAGCTTGGTCGCGTCGCGCGTGATCACCCGGTCCGCCAGCCGGATCACGTCCGGGCCCGTCAGGCGGTACTTGTAGAGGGGGCTGACATCGATCACCGCGGCCGCCTCGCGGATCGCGTTGTACTCGATGTCGTGGAAGTCCGCGTACACGGAGGACGCGAAGAAGCCGGCCCACTCCCGCCATTGCATCTTCCGGTTGAGGACCGAAGTGCGGGGATGGAACGCGGTGCCGACGCTCACGGGGCTCCTCCTGGGGTCTGGTGGCCCCGAGAGTATGCATGAGGTTCATTCAGGCTGGATGCGACCCGGACGGTGACGCAGTCCATGTGTCACGAGGCGAGGCCCTCGATGCCCGACGGCGGCAGGTCTGCCACCATGGACAGCCATGACCGACAACCCGTTCCACGGCCACGAGCATCGCCGTCCGGAGGTCGACGCGGTGGAGGCCGCGCGCCTGCTGGCGACCGCCTTCGGGCGGCAGGGGCGGCTGCGGGAGCTGGGCAGCCACCAGGACCGCAACTACCTGGTCGAGGCGGACGACGGCCGCTTCGTGCTCAAGATCGCCCGGGCCGGGATCTCCCGCGCGGAGCTGGAGGCCGAGAATGCGGCCATCCGGCACGCGCTGGCGGCCGGGGTGACGTTCGAGCTCCCCGTCCCGGAGCCTGGAATGGACGGCGCGGACATCGTGCGGGTCGAGACGTCCGCCGGTGCCGCCCACGACCTGCGTCTGGTCCGCTACGTGGACGGCGAGCCGATGGACGGGGCGGGGTACCTCGCTCCCGCCGTGCTGCGGGCCCACGGCGCCATGGCTGCCGGAATCGCCCTGGCGCTGTGCGCATTCGACCACTCCGCACTGGACCGGAGGCTGCAATGGGACGTGCGCCACGCGGGCGACGTCGTGGAGGCACTGGCCCCGTTCGCGTCCACGCCCGAGCGGGCGGCGCTGGCCAGCAGGGCGATGGCTCACGCCGCTGCCGCGCTGACCGTCCTGGAGCCGGAGCTGCGCATCCAGGCGATCCACGCGGACGTGACCGACCTCAACACGGTGGCCCGGCGCGACGCCGCCGGCCGACCGATGCCCGTCGGGCTCATCGACTTCGGCGACCTGTCCCGGAGCTGGCTGGCCGCCGAGCTGGCCGTGACCATCGCGGCCGACGTGTTCCACGACCTGGCACGGCCGCTCCAGCTGGCCGCGGAGATCGCCCGCGGCTTCCTGCCGCTCGTCCCGCTGGGCGAGGCGGAGCTGGCCGCCGTCTGGCCGATCGTCGTCGCCCGGGCGGCCGCCGTCGCGGTCAGCGGCGACCAGCAGGCTGCGCTGGAGCCCGACAACGCCTACGTCGCGGCGACGCGAGATGACGAGTGGGCCGCCCTCGAGGCCGTGGTCGGGGTGCCGTTGCCGCTGGCGGAGGCGTTGTTCCGCGAGGTCGCCGGGCACGGGCCCGCGCAGCGGATCGTCCTGCCCCCGGGCGTCGCGGCCCCGGTGCAGATCCCCGCTGGACGTGTGCGGGTGCTGGACCTGTCGCCGCAGTCCCAGGTCCTGGTCGGCCGTGCGACCGGTGACCCGGAAGAGATCGACGAGCTGGCGGACGCCATTCGGGCGGACGGCGGGATCGCCGTCGGCCGCTGGGGCGAAGCGCGCCTCACCGATGCGGAGCCGGACGCGACGATCGAGGCCGCCACCGTCCACCTCGGCACGGACCTGTTCCTGGATGCCGGCCTGCCCGTCATGGCACCCGTCGATGGCGTGGCCCATCGATCGCCAGCCGGCATCCGGGTGTGCGCCGAGGGCTTCGACGTCCGCCTTGACGGGGTGGCGGCCGCGATCGACGACGGGCGGGCGGTCCGGGCCGGCGACGTGATCGGGGTCGTGGCCGATCGCGGGCCTGATTCACTGCCGGCGCTGCTCCACGTGCAGCTCGTCGCCGTGCCGGGCCTCGAGGCACCCCGCCGGGCCGTCCCGTCGCTGGCCGCGGCCTGGCAGGCGCTGTGCCCGGATCCGGCCGCCCTGCTGGGCCTCGATCCGGCGCTGGTCGTCGCCCCGCGCCCGGACCCGGCCGCGCTGCTCGCACGTCGCCGGGCCGCCCTGGCGGACGTCCAGGTCCACTACTACGACGCCCCGCCGCAGATCGAGCGCGGCTGGCGGCACCACCTGGTGGACACGGGGGGACGCGCGTACGTGGACGTCGTCAACAACGTCGCCGTCCTGGGGCACAGCCACCCGGCCGTGGAGACGGCCGTGGCGCGCCAGTTGCGGCTGCTGAACACGAACTCCCGGTTCCTCTACGAGCCGATGGTCCGCTTCGCAGAGGCCCTGGTTGCGCGGTTCCCGGCGCCCCTGGACACCGTGTTCCTGGTCAACACCGGCAGCGAGGCCAACGAGCTCGCCCTGCGGCTGGCGCGCACCGCCACCGGGCGCGTGGACGTGCTGGCGGTCCGCGGCGCGTACCACGGCTGGACCGCCGCCACGGACGCCGTGACCACGTCCCTGCTGGACAACCCGGGGGCGCTCGCCACGCGACCCGCCTGGGTCCACCCGGTGGAGGCGCCCAACCCGTACCGGGGCCGGTTCCGGGGCCCGGATGCAGGCCCTCGCTACGCGGACGACGTGCGGACCACGCTGGCGCGACTGGCCGATGCCGGCCGCGGCCCCGCGGCCTTCATCGCCGAGCCGCTGTACGGAAACGCCGGCGGCGTCGTGCTGCCGGACGGCTATCTGACCGAGGCCTACGCGGCGGTGAGGGCGGCCGGCGGCCTGGCCATCGCGGACGAGGTCCAGACCGGCTACGCGCGTCTCGGCCACCACCAGTGGGCGTTCGAGCAGCAAGGCGTGGTGCCGGACGTGGTGACCGTGGCCAAGGCGGCCGGCAACGGGATGGCCGTGGGGGCCGTGATCACGACCCGCGCCATCGCGGACGCGTTCCGCGCCGAGGGCTCGTTCTTCTCCTCGGTGGGCGGATCGCCGGTCGCCTGCGCGGCCGGCCTCGCGGTCCTGGAGACGATCGACCGCGAGGAGTTGCAGGCCAATGCCCGCGACACCGGCGACTACCTGCGCGAGGGTCTGCGGGCAGTTGGCGCGCACCACCCGATCGTCGGTGCGGTCCACGGCATGGGCCTGTACCTGGGCGTGGAGCTGGTCCGCGATCCCGAGACGCTGGAGCCCGCGGCGGACGAGGCGCTGGCGATCTGCGAGCGGATGCTGGACCTCGGTGTTGTGATCCAGCCCACCGGCGACGGCAACAATGTGCTCAAGGTGAAGCCGCCGTTGTGCATCACCCGGACGAGCGTTGACGTGGTGGTGGATGCCCTGGACCGGACGCTGGCCGGAGGCTGGTAGCGAGCCTCCGCGGGCAGGCCGGTCAGCCGCCCTGCGGCTCCCCGTAGGCGAGGACGGGGACGCCCTGCGCCTCGTAGTCGCGAGGGTTCCGGGTCACCACGGTCGCATCGAGGCTTCTTGCCACGCCGGCGACGATCGCGTCGGCGAGGGACCGCGGCCCTGCCGCCCGCCGCCGGCGACGCGACTCGCCGGCCCAGCGAGCGGCGTCCGGGTGCGTGGAGACGTACTCCAGTGCCCGGATCAGTGACCCGATGACCAGCATCTCCTCGTCCGGACCCTTCGACAGCGCCTCAGCGACGACCACATCGCACACGAACAGGTCATGGGGTTCGCTGAACAGCCGCTCCAGCAGCTCGCCGGCGCCGCCCAGCCCGTGGGCGTGGTCGATCAGCACGGTCGTGTCCAGCAGCAAGCGCATCGCTCTCCTCCCACAGCCAGGGCCGCTCCCACTCGTCCCGCAGCGCCCGCAGGTTGGCGAGCACCTCCTCGTCGGTCTCGCCCCAGGTCTTCGAGCCCTTCAGCGCGCCCGCAAGCTCCGAGAACACCTTGCGCCCGTGATCCCGCCTGACCTGGCGCGCGACGACGTCGGCGATGTACGCGCTCCGGCCACGCGGCCCGGCGACCTCGTCCACCCGGGCAAGGACCTCCTCGGGGATGGTGATGGTGGTCCGGACGAGCTTCATCGTGTGCGTCCAAGTATGAGTGCTGACGCATACAACTTAGCACACGCGGTGCCCGGCTCCCTCGTCCGCCGACCTCGACTAGACTGCATCGGCACTATGCAGACTGGATAGCGGGAACCCCGCAGCTGGAGGGTGGCGTGCCGCAGCGCTACGACGCGGTGATCATCGGCGGAGGGCACAACGGGCTCATCTCCGCCGCGTACCTGGCGAGGGCCGGCCTCAAGACGGTCGTGCTCGAGCGCCGGTACGTGCTGGGTGGCGCGGCCGTCACCGAGGAGATCATTCCCGGCTTCCGCTTCTCCGTCGCCAGCTACGTCGTCAGCCTGCTGCGCCCCGAGGTCATCCGGGACCTGGACCTGCCCAAGCACGGCCTGGACATCCTGCCGCTCGACGGGACGTTCACGCCGCTCCGGCCGGGCGAGGGTCCCAAGGCCGGTGGCGGCGACTACCTGTGGCGCGTCAACGACCACGGCCGGACCGTCCGGGAGCTGCGGCGCTGGAGCAAGCCCGACGCCGAGGCCTACGAGGAATACGGCCAGCTCATGGTGGAGATGGCCCGGTTCATCAAGCCGATCCTGGGCATCGTGCCCGGCGACCCCACCGAGAACGACCCGCGCCCGCTGCTGCCGATCGCGAGCCTCGCCCGCCGCTTCGCCCAGCTGCCGGAGCGCCAGCAGGCCGTGTTCGTCCAGCTGATGACGATGTCGGCCAAGGACTTCCTGGACCAGTGGTTCGAGACGGAGCCCCTCAAGGCCACGATGTCGGCGTCGGGGATCATCGGTACCTACCAGGGGATCCGCTCGCCCGGGACCGCGTACGTCCTGCTCCACCACTACATGGGCGAGATCGACGGGGCGTTCCGCGCCTGGGGCATCCCCAAGGGCGGCACCGGCGGCGTGTCGTACGCGATCGCCCGCGCCGCGCAGGCGCAGGGAGCCGAGATCCGCACCGAGGCGCCCGTCGCCCGGATCCTGGTCCGGGACGGCCGCGCCACGGGCGTCGCGCTCGAGAGCGGCGAGGAGATCGAGGCGTCGGTCGTCCTCGCGTCCACCGATGCCAAGGTGACGTTCCTTGACCTGCTGGAGCCGGGCACCCTGCCGCCCGACTTCGAGCAGGAGGTCCGCCGGTTCAAGTTCCGGGGCAGCTCCGGCAAGGTGAACCTCGCCGTGGACCGGCTGCCGGACTTCACCTGCCTGCCGGGCGAGGGGGAGCACCTCCGGGGCGCCATCTCCTTCAGCCCCAGCACCACCGAGATGGAGCAGGCCTACGACGACGCGAAGTACGGCCGCTGGAGCCGGCGCCCGTACATCGACATGATCATCCCCACCCTGGTGGACCCGCAGATGGCGCCGCCCGGCAAGCACGTCATCAGCTGCTTCGTCCAGTACGCGCCCTACAAGCTGGACCCCGACCTGGGCACCTGGGACGACAACCGCGAGGCGTTCGGCGACGCGGTCATCGACCGGATCAGCGAGTTCGCGCCCAACATCCGGGACATCATCATCGGGCGCCAGGTCCTCACTCCGCTGGACATCGAGCGCACGATGGGTCTGACCGAGGGCAACATCTTCCAGGGCGAGCTGTCCCTGGAGCAGCTGTTCTTCAACCGGCCGGTGCCCGGCTATGCGCGCTTCCGGACCCCTGTGCAGAACCTGTGGCTGTCGGGCTCGTCCACCCACCCCGGCGGCGGCCTGATGGGCGCCAACGGGCGGCTGGCCGCCCTCGAGGTGCTCAAGTCCCGCGGCCGGAAGGTGGCCTGACGATGACGACGTCGATGAACGACTGCGACGCGATCGTGGTCGGGGCCGGCCACAACGGGCTGACCGCGGCCGCGTACATGGCCCGGGCGGGCCTGCGGGTCCTGGTGCTGGAGGCGCGCGACGTGGTCGGCGGCGCCGCGGTCACCGAGGAGCTCGCCCCCGGCGCCCGGGTGCCCGCCCTTGCGCACACCGTCGGGCGGCTGCGCCCGTCCGTCGCACGCGAGCTGGACCTCGCCAGGCATGGCCTGTCGCTCGTTGCGCCGGAGGTGCGGGTGTTCGCGCCCCAGCCCGACGGGCGCGCCGTGACGCTGTGGGACGACCTCGCGCGGACCGTTGACACGCTGCGCCCGTGGTCCGAGGACGACGCCGTCGCCTACGTTGAGTTCGACCGCCAGGTCCGGCGGCTCGGGCGCTTCCTGGCGGACCTGGGGGACGAGGCGCCGCCGGACGTCAAGGCGCCGGGTCTCGGCGACGCGCTGCTCGGGCTGCGGCTGGGACGGGCGTTCCGCGGCCTCGGCCGGGACGACGGCCGGACGGCCCTGCGCGTGCTGGCGATGGCCGCCGCTGACTTCGTGGGCGAATCGTTCCGGACCGAGGCGATCCGGGCGACGCTCGCCTGGCGCGCCGTCCGGTACACGGCGATGGGGCCGTGGTCGGCGGGGACGACCGCCGTCCTGCTCGCGGATGCCGCGGGCAACGACGGCGGCGCTGCGGGCGAGACCGTGTTCGCGCGGGGCGGTCCTTCCGCGCTTGCCGACGCGCTGGCGGCCGCGGCACGGGACGCCGGGGCGGAGATTCGAACCGGCACCCGGGTCGTCGCCGTGACGACCGACGAGGGCGCCGTGACGGGTGTCGCGCTGGAGGACGGAGAGGACGATCGCCTGCCCGACCGTCGTGTCCGGCCTGGACCCCAAGCGCCTGCTGACCGGCATGGTGGACCCGGTGACGCTGGGGCCGGCGATGCGCTGGCGGGCCGGCAACATCCGCACCCCGGGTACCGTGGCCAAGGTCAACCTCGTGCTGGACGGGCTGCCGGAGTTCCCTGCCGCCGCCGGCGACGCGCGGCTGCTGCGGGGCCGGATCCAGGTCGGCACGACGTCCATCGACGACGTGGAGCGCGCCTTCGATCCGTCCAAGTACGGCCGCCTGCCTGCCTCGCCCGTGCTCGAGGCGACGATCCCGTCGCTGGTCGATCCCTCGCTGGTGGCCGGGGCGCCGGAGGGCACGCACGTCATGAGCGTGCTGCTCCAGTGGGTGCCGACGGTTCCGGCCGAGGGCGACTGGGCGTCACGGCGCGACGAGATCGGTGACCTGGCGCTTCGCACCCTCGAGACGGTGGCCCCCGGGATCTCCGGGCGGGTGACCACCCGGCAGGTGCTCACGCCCGCCGACCTGGAGTCCGAGTACGGGCTGCCCGGCGGCCATCCGCTCCACGCAGAACCCGGGCTCGACTCGTTCTTCCTGTGGCGTCCGCTGCTGGGTTGGGCTCGCTACCGGATGCCGGTGGAGGGCCTGTACCTGGCCGGGTCCGGCGCCCACCCCGGCGGCGGCGTGACCGGCGCGCCCGGCCGCAACGCCGCCCGCGAGGTGATCGCCGACCGGAAGCGCCGCCGGCGGTAGCCGGATCGGGCGGTCCGTCCGTCGAGTGGATCACGCGTCGCCGGCGTCGTCCTCCGCCACGGCCGGTCGCTCCAGGGTCCAGTCCCAGGTCCGCAGCTGCTTCAGCAGGCGGCGTCCGGTGAGATCCAGGTGGATCGGCGTCACCGAGACTCGCCGATTCACCACCGCGTGATAGTCGGTGCCCGGCACGCTGATGCCGGACGGCGGCGGCCCCCCGATCCAGTAGTAGGGGATGCCCCGCGGATCCAGGCGCTGGACCAGCTCGTCCTGGTACACGCGGCGCCCGACCCGCGTGACCTCCAGCCCCTCGCAGTCCGCGATCGAGACCGCGGGCACGTTGACGCTCAGCAGCTCGCCGCGCCGCAGGCCGTGCTCCAGCACGTTGCGGGCCACGACCGCAGCCGCCGCGGCCGCGAGAGCGAAGTCCGGTTCCTCGACGTACTCCTGCGAGATCGCGAACGCGGGGCAGCTGTGGATCACGGCCTCCATCGCCGCGGACACCGTGCCCGAGTAGGTGATGTCGTCGCCCAGGTTGGCGCCGTAGTTGATGCCGGCGGCCACGAGGTCGAAGCCCTCCGTGAAGAACCCCAGCAGGGCGAGGCTGACGCAGTCCGTGGGCGAGCCGTCGATCGAGTAGCCGGTGGAGCCGTCGCCCAGGGTGCGCTCGCGGACGCGGAGGGGACGCATCATCGTCTTCTGGTGACCGACCGCGGACTGGTTGGTGTCCGGGGCGACAACGGTCACGTCTCCGATCGGGTCCAGCGCCCGCTTGAGGGCGAGCAGCCCCCGTGATTCGATCCCGTCGTCGTTGGTGACCAGGATCCGCGGCCGGCTCGTCCAGTCCCGCAGCGGGCGGCCCGTGCGGGCGAGCGTCCGCCCGCCACCGCGGTCGCCCGCCACCGGCTCGCCGCGCTCCTTGTCCACGTCCCGCCGCTCGGACCGGGCGCGCTCGCGGGTCATGTCGGGGGCGTCGCCGCCGGGTGCCTCCCGCCCGGGCTCGCGTCGCCCGGTCATCCGCCGGCCACCTCGTCAACGTCCGCGTCCACGCCGGGGACGGGCTCGCGCGGCTTGCGGACATCGCGGCCCTCGCGGGCGGCCAGGCGCTGGGCGGCACGTTCAGCCACCGTGCCGCCCTCCCGGGACCGGCCGAACCAGTGGAAGAAGAAGGCGGACAGGACGGCTGCGATCGGGATGCCGAAGATGGCCCCCGCGATCCCCGCGATCTTGGCCCCGAGGATCACCGACGCCAGGACGACGATCGGGTGGATGCCCACGGAACCCGACATCAGGCGTGGCGACACGACGTTCATGGTCACGAACCAGGCGATGCCCATCACGATCAGGACCGGCAGCGTCACTTCGGGCTGGAACAGCAGGGCGACGAGGACGGGCGGCAGCCAGGACACGAACGGGCCGAAGAACGGGATCATCTGGAGGACGCCCGCAACGACGGTCGTGAGCGCCGCGTACTGGAGGCCGAACACCACGTTCACGAGGGCGGTGAACACCCCGAAGATCAGGCCCAACACCACCTGGCCGCGCATGAAGCCGCCGAACGAGCGCGACACGCTGGTCTGGAGCAGGCGTGCCTCCGGCGCCAGCGACGGCGGGACGAGGCGGAACAGGAAGGCCACGATCTGCTCGCGGTCGAGGGCGATGTAGATGGACAGGATCACGAGGATCAGGATGTTGCCGAGCACCCCGATGCTCGCGAATGCCAGTGACTGGAGCGGCCCGACCAGCTGGCCGGCCCACGTCTCGAGGTTGGCCACGATGACCGGGACCTGGCCGATCAGGTCGATCGTGAAGCCCAGGGCGTCCAGGCGCTCCTGGATCGAGCCCAGGAGGTTGTCCAGCTGCTCCTGCAGCTTGGGGGCGTCGGCGATGAACTGCCCGACGGACTGGGCGAGGCTCGACGAGGCCTGGACGAGGACGACGAGCAGGAAGGCGACGATCGCGAGGTAGACGACGATCACCGCCAGCGCCTGCGGCAGGCGGGTGAGCCGGGCGACGCCGTTGATGAGGGGCAGCAGCGCGAACGAGAGGAGCCAGGCGAGGAAGAACAGCAGCAGGATGTCGCCGAACGCGTAGAACAGGTCGGCGAAGTCCGTGGCGACGACGAACCCGAGCGCGACGACGGCCAGGACGAGGACCGCGTCGACGAGCCGACGCTGGCGCTCGGTGAGCTCGATCGGCATCGGCGCCGGCCTCCTAGCGGAGCCCCATCTTCGCGTGGACCTCGGCCATCGTGGCCGCCACCATCGGCCGCAGGCGGTCGGCCCCGGCCTCGAGGATCCCGTCCACCTGACGAGGGTCCGCCATCAGCTCCGCGTACCGCTCCCGGGCGCCGGCGTAGTGACGGATGATCCGCTCCGCGAGCAGCTTCTTCGTGTCAACGCAGCCGGTCCGGGCGGTCCGCTCGCCGTCCCAGACCTCCTCGTAGTCGTCGCCGAAGAAGCGGTGCAGCTGGCACACGTTGCACACCTCCGGCCGCCCCGGGTCCGTGCGCAGGATCCGCCTGGTGTCCGTGACCATGCTCATGACCTGGCGCCGGATGACCTCCGGGTCGCCCAGGACGTCGATCGAGTTGCCGAGCGACTTCGACATCTTCTTCACGCCGTCCGTCCCCAGGACCACCGGAGCCTCGGTGTAGACCGCCTCCGGCTCCGGGAACGTGTCGCCGTACCGGTTGTTGAACGCGCGGACGATCTCCCGGGTCAGCTCCAGGTGCGCGGCCTGGTCCTTGCCCACGGGAACGAGCCCCGCCTTGTAGATGACGATGTCGGCCGCCTGGAGGACCGGGTAGGTGAGCAGCCCGTGGTTGATGTCGTCGGGCTGGTTCTGCTTCTTCTCCTTGTACGTCGGCGTCCGCTCCAGCCAGCTGACGGGGGTGACCGTCGCGAGCAGCCAGGCCAGCTCCGTGTGCTCCGGCCGGTGACTCTGCACGAACAGCGTGCAGCGGTCCGGGTCCAGCCCCAGAGCCAGCAGCCCGGCGGCCAGCTCTCGCGTGCGCGCCCGCATGAGGTCCGGGTCGTGCGTGCTGGTGAGCGCGTGGTAGTCGACGATGCAGTAGATCGCCTCGTACTCGTACTGCAGCATCACGTAGTTGCGGATCGCGCCCAGGTCGTTGCCCAGGTGGACGATCCCGGACGGCTGGATGCCGGAGAAGATGCGCGGCCTCGGGGCCGGCGCCTCCGTGGGCATCGGGGCTGGCATGAGCTCGATGGTCATTGCCGCGGAGTGTATCGGGGCGAGGCCATCACGCGGTGACGCAACGACCGCGTTCGCGGGTCCGCGGCCTCGTTCGGTACCATCCGCGCCACATCCCAGCCCCGCATCGAGACCTTCCCGTGAGCATGCAACCCCTGCGCGTCGGCGTCATCGGCGCCGGCACCGTCGGCCGCGAGGTCGTCCGCGCGTTCCTGGAGCGGCCCGCCACCCTCACCCCGTCGGATGCGCGGCCCATGGCGCTGACCGCCGTCGCCGAGAGATTCCTGGACCGGGCGATCGCGTCCGGGATCCCGGAGTCGCTGCTGACCGACGCGCCCGCGCACCTGGTGGCGAGCGACGAGGTGGACGTCGTCGTCGAGACGATGGGCGGCGACGAGCCGGCCCGAACCCTGGTGGCCGCCGCCCTGGCCGCGGGCAAGAGCGTCGTGACGGCGAACAAGCATGTCATCGCCCACCACGGCCCGGAGCTGGAGCGGCTCGCGCGCGAGACCGGGGTGTCGCTGCGTTTCGAGGCGGCCGTCGGCGGGGGCATCCCGCTGCTCGGACCGATGGCCCTGGACCTCGCGCCCAACCGGGTCTCGCGCGTGCGCGGCATCGTCAACGGCACCACCAACTACATGCTCACGGCCATGGCCCGCGAGGCGCGCGCCTACGCGGAGGTGCTCGCGGACGCCCAGGCGCGCGGCTACGCGGAGGCCGACCCGACGGCAGACGTCGAGGGCCTCGACGCCGTCAACAAGCTGGTGATCCTCGCCCGGCTCGCGTTCGGGCACTGGATCGACCCGGATGCGGTCTCGAACCGCCCGGGCACCACGTCGGGTGGCGCAGGGGCGCCCGGGATCACCGGCGTGACCGCGGACGACGTCGCTGCCCTGGCCCTGGACGGCCGCATCCTGCGCCTCATCGCCACCACACGCCTGGCGGAGGACGGCGCCATCGAGGCCTCCGTCGTCCCCACCGCGGTGCCGGCCGGGTCGCCCTTCGGGCGCTGCGACGGGGTGCTCAATCGGATCGAGGTCGATGCGCTGCCGGTGGGCCGGGTGGCCTTCGAGGGCCCGGGCGCCGGTGGTCCGGCCGCCGCGTCGGCCGTGCTGGGCGACCTCGTGGCCGTCGCGCGCGGCGTCGGCTCGACCTGGGCCGGCGCGGCCCCGGCGACGGCGCGCTCGAGCCTGTCCGTCCGGCCCGTGGCCTCCGAGTGTGCCGCCGCCCCGTCCGGTGCCTGCTACCCGGTCTCGGACTGATCCCCGTGCCGTCGCCCGGCCCCGCTCGCCCCAGCCTCGTCGACCGCTACCGCGACTTCCTGCCCGTGGCCGAGGGCGCGCGGGTCGTCTCGCTGGGCGAGGGCGGCACGCCGCTGGTCCACGCCCGGCACCTGGGCGAGCGGCTGGGCCTCGCGAACCTGTACCTCAAGATCGAGGGCCAGAACCCCACCGGCAGCTTCAAGGACCGGGGCATGGTGGTGGCGGTGGCCAAGGCGCTCGAGGAAGGCGCCCGGAGCGTCATCTGCGCCTCGACCGGCAACACGTCCGCGTCGGCCGCTGCCTACGCGGCCGCGGCGGGCCTGGAGTGCGTCGTCGTCCTGCCGGCGGGCAAGATCGCCGTGGGCAAGCTGCTGCAGGCTTTGGTGTTCGGTGCCCGCGTCATCAGCGTCCACGGCAACTTCGACGCCGCCCTGCGCGTTGTCCGGGCGCTGTCGGAGCAGGACGACCACCCGATCACGCTCGTCAACTCCGTCAACCCGTTCCGCCTCGAGGGCCAGAAGACGGCCGCGTTCGAGGTGTGCGACGACCTGGGGCGTGCGCCGGACGTCCTCGCCATCCCGGTGGGCAACGCGGGCAACATCAGCGCCTACTGGCGCGGCTTCCGGGAGTACCGGGATGCCGGGCAGGTGGCCGTGGTGCCGGCCATGTGGGGGTTCCAGGCCGCGGGTGCGGCACCGCTCGTTGCCGGCCACCCGGTGGACCACCCGGAGACCGTGGCCACGGCGATCCGCATCGGCAACCCGGCCTCGTGGGACCTGGCCGTCGCTGCGCGCGACGAGTCGGGCGGACGCATCGAGGCCGTCACCGACGAGCAGATCCTGGCCGCACACCGGGAGCTCGCACGGCTCGAGGGGGTGTTCTGCGAGCCCTCGTCCGCGGCGTCCGTGGCCGGAGTCGTCGCGGCGGCGCGGGACGGGCGGCTGGATCCCGGGGCGACGGTCGTGTGCGTGCTGACGGGCAACGGGCTCAAGGACCCCACGACCGCGGAGGCCGGGTTGACGGTGGACGTGGTCGAGGCGGAGCCGACGGTCGCCGGCGTCGCGCACGCGCTGGGGTGGAGCTGACCATGACCGGCGGTTGGGCGGCGCTCGTCGGGCGCTCGCTGACCGTCGACGTCCCGGCGTCCTCGGCGAACCTCGGGGCCGGCTACGACTGCCTGGGTCTCGCGCTGGAGCTGACGAACCGCGTGACCGTCGAGGCGGTCCGGGGCGACGGGTCGATCGAGCTCTCGGTCACCGGCGAGGGGGCGGGGGAGCTGCCGGCGTCGCGCGCCAACCGGTTCGTGGCCGGCCTGGAGGCGGCCGTCGAGACGGTCCTGGGGCCCCGGCCGCCCGCGATCGGCTGGCGGGTGCTGATGCACAACCGGATCCCGCTCTCCCGCGGCCTTGGATCATCCGCCGCGGCGACCGTGGGCGGCGTGGTGGCCGGCGACACGCTGGCCGGCGGCGGGCTGGGCATGGACGCGCTGCTCCGGATCGCGACCACGATCGAGACGCACCCCGACAACGCCGCCGCGGTGCTCCTGGGCGGCTTCGTCGTGTCGGCGCACCTGGGCGACCGCGTGGAGGCGGTCCGCTTCGACGCGCCGGACGGGCTTCGGGCAGTCCTGTTCATCCCGGATCGCCGGCTGTCCACCGAGGACATGCGCCGGGTGCTGCCGGCGGAGGTGCCCCTGCGGGACGCCGTGGGCAACATGGGCCGGGTGGCGATCGGCGTGGCCGGGATCGCGTCGGGGCGCTTCGAGCTGCTGGCCGACCTGACGGTGGACCGGATCCACGAGCCGTACCGCTCGGTGGCCTACCCGGAGCTGCCGCGGCTCACCGGTGCGGCCCGCGCGGCCGGCGCCCTGGGGGCGTTCCTGTCCGGGGCCGGGTCCACGGTGCTCGCGTTTGTCGCGCCCGGCGCGGACGCTGCCCCGGTGCAGGCGGCGCTGGTCGAGGCGGCCCGGGACCAGGGGCTGCCGGGGCGGAGCGCGATCGTGGCGCCGCGCAATCGTGGCCCGGAGGTGGTCGCGGCCGGCTGATGCCGCGCGGGGTCGCCACCCCGCACGACTGGAGTCAGGAGAGGCGGGCCACGACCTCGTCGCCCTCGTGCTCGCCGGTCTCAACGAAACCCAGCGACGCGTAGAGCCCACGGGCCACCAGGTTGTCGGGGTGGTAGCTGAGGGCGAGGATCGTCGCGGCCTGGTTGCCACGGAGGTACTCGATGATCGCGACCATCGCCGCGCGCCCGTAGCCGAGTCGCTGATGCAACCGCTCGATCAGGAACCCGCCGACCCAGTGGCTGCCGTCCTCCGGATCCCGCGCCCACATCGCGAAGCCGACCGCCAAGCCCTCGGCGTAGATGCCCACCGGATGCCACAGGCCGCCGTACGCGCACAGGGCCAGGTAGCGCGCCGTTGGCGCCACCCACGCCGTCTGCTCCTCGGTGACCTCCAGGTCCAGGACGTCGCGGAAGTTGCCCCCGTCGATCGGCCGTACGTCGACACTCACCAGCACAGGGTAGTCGGGGCCGAAGCGCAGGTGGAGCGGGAACCGGGACGCGTCGGGCAAGGGTGGATGCTCCACGAGTGCCTCGAGCACCGGTCGCCCCGGCGCTCCGCGCGGCGGAACTCCGTGCGCCGCGTCAGTCGATCGGCCTGGTCATCGTGGCGCACTCGATGGTCACGCCGTCGGGCATGCGCACGGGACGGCGTTCCACCTCCCGGAACCCGTAGCGCGCGTAGAGCGGCACGCCGGGCAGCGTCGCGACGAGGATCAGGGCGGAGAAGCCATCGGCCTTCGCGGCGGCCTCGCATGCTTCCAGGATCCGGGTGCCGAGGCCGCGCCGGGTCCAGTCCGGCCTGGTGAACATCGCCCGGATCCGGGCGGGCTCGGTCCGGGGGTCGATGAGGCGTGCGTCGTCCTCGGCATCGCCTGAGCCCGTGTACAGCTTGCCCCGGCGGCTCCAGCCGCCAGACGCGACGAGGCCGTCGTCGGCCTCGATCACGAAGTACGTGCCGTCGGCCAGGAGCGTCCGATCCACGCTCGAGATGTGGCGCACGGACGAGGCGGTCTGGCGGGCGTCGTAGACGCGGGCGAACAGCTCCCCGGTGGAGGCCTTCATGAGCTCGTCGATCGCCTCCGCCTCGTCCTCGCGGGCGAGTCGGAGCTGGGTCTGGTCCGGCATGCGGGACGCTCCTCGGTGGTGCCGGGAGCCTACCGCCTCGCGACCTGCCGTCAAGCCTCGGTCATGGGCATCGCGACGCGGGGGACCGGCATGCCCGCCGGCACGTCCGGGTCCGGCTCCGGCCCGCCCATGGCCGTCCGCAGCGGGATCACCCCGGCCCAGGCCGGCCACGTCTCGTCGCCCGGGTCGTCCTGCGAGATGTCGTCGCGGATCTTGGCCGACGCCTCGGCCAGGTCCACCCACATCACGGCCGTCGCCTTGCGCTCCTTCTCGGTCATCGGGCGCAGCTCGGCCCAGCGGCCGGGGTAGAGATGCTCCACGAGCGCCTCGAGCGCCGCCTCCATCTCCGCGACGTCGGTCACGAGATGCGCGGTCCCGAGGACCATCACCGAGCGGTAGTTGACGGAGTGGTTCGTGGCCGAGCGCGCCAGGACGAGGCCATCGAGATGGGACACCGTCACGCACACCGGCGCACCGTCCGCCGACCGGATCGCCCGGCTGGCGGCGGAACCGTGCCAGTAGAGCCGGTCGCCTTGCCGCCACGTGCAGGTGGGGGTCACGTAGGGCTGGCCGTCCAGCACCCAGCCCACGTGACCGACGATCGCGGCGTCCAGGATGGCGTGGATCGTTTCCCGCTCGTAGCGCCCGCGGCCCGGCTTGCGGCGGACGCGGGCCCTGTCGCTCGGCGGGGTCGCTGCGCGATCCTCGGCTCCGGGTCCGTCCGCGGTCGGGTCGCTCACCGTCGGTACAGGATCCAGAGCGCCACGCCGGTCATCACGGGCGCGCCGGCGCCGTAGCCCATGATCGGGGCAGAACCCGCGAACTGCGTGCCGACCGCACCGATGTTGGCGATCCGCCAGCCGTCCGGTGCCCGCCGGGCGGCGTCCGCGGCGACCCAGTCCCAGAGGGCGTCGCCGAGGGTCGTGTCGGCGGTGACGAGGAGCTGGTCGTCGCCAATGAGCCGTTCCTTCATCGTCCTTCTCCGTCGCGGGATGTGGGCTCCAGCGTAGCGCGCGACGGGTCCGTCCGGAGCGTGGATGGGAATCACCGGCCGGATGGCCCGCCTGCCGTCGCCCGCCCACCTGCGTTCCGCCGATACCATCCATGATCGATGCTCCCGCCGGCCGCGTCCACCACACCTGACCACGTGGTCGTCGGACACCAGCGCGCGCTGGTGGCCGGTGTCGTCGGGGCGATCGCCTTCGGTCTCATCGGATGGCGGGGCCTGCTGGTGCCGGCGCTGCTGCGCTCGGTCAAGGAGGCCTTCGGCCGGACGGACGCGGAGCTGGGCGCGTTCTTCCTCGTGAGCTCGGTGGCGTACGGGGCGGGCGCGCTCGCCGGCGGCTTGCTTCTCCGCCGCCTCGGATCGCGCGCGACGGTGGGCCTCGCCGGGCTGGCGATCTCGATCGGGCTGCTGGTCCAGGGAACGGCGGGGTCCTGGATCGTGTTCCTGGTCGCGGGCGCGTCTGCCGGCCTGGGCGCCGGCCTGGGCGAGATGGCGATCAACGCCCTGTTCCTGGACCTCTTCCCGCGGTCGCGCGACCGGGCGCTCAATCTGCTCCACCTCTCGTTCAGCGTTGCCGCCCTGGCGGCGCCGGTGATCGCCGCCCAGCTGGTGGCCGGCGGGGTGCCGTGGCAGGCCGTCATCGCCGGCAGCGGCGGCGCCTGGCTGGTCATGACGGGGGCACTGGTTGTCGCGACACCGGTGGTCACCCACATCGCCTCGTCGGGCACGGGCACCGCACGACCGTCGGGCTGGTTCCGGGTCGTTCCCCGGTACCTCGTGCTGCTCGCGGTGGCGATCGGGTGCTACGTCGCGTCCGAGGTTGGTGCCTCGGACTGGATGATCCGGTTCCTGGACGACCTGCCGGTGACGGAGGCCAGCCTTGCGCTCACGATGCTGTGGGGCGGGATGGCGGTCGGGCGCCTGGCGTTCGCACGGATCGCTGGGCGGGTGGAGCCCGTGCGGGCGGCCGCCGTGGCGGTGATGGTGGGCGCCGCGTTCCAGGCGGCGGCGGTCCTCGTGCCCGATCCTCGGGTCTCGATCCTGCTGTTCGGCGCCGTGGGCGTCGCGTTCGGTCCGGTCTATCCGCTGATCGTGTCGGCCGCGGGCGCCCGGATGCCGGACCGGACCGCACTGGTGACGTCGACCCTGGTCTTCGGCTCGGTCGTGGGAGCCGTTGGGTACTCGCCGGCGATGGGCGTCATCTCGGACGCGGCCGGGATCGGCGTGGCGATGCTGGGGACGGCGGTGCTGGCGCTGCTGGCGGGCCTGGTGCTGCTCGCGGCGCGTGCGGAGCGGAGTGAGCGGCGGCTCCCTGCCCCGGTTGCCTCGGGCTAGGGGGCCCGGCGGGCGCGGATGAACGCCAGCACGTCGTCCCACGCCTGCGCCGACGCCTCGGCGAAGGCGTCCGCCTTGCGGTCGAAGAAGCTGTGCGGTGCGCCCGGGTGGACGCTGATCCGGTGCTCGACGCCGGCCGCCGCGAGGGCCGCCTCGAAGCTCGCGACTGCGTCGGGCCCGATGCCCTCGTCGCCGCCCCCGAAGATCGCGAGCACGGGGCACTCGAACGTGGCCGCCACCTCGGCCGGCGCGGGTGTCCCGTTCCTCGCCGGGCCCACCGGCCAGCCGTAGAAGCCGATCACGCCCGACAGGCCGAGCCCGAAGCCCGCGCTCAGGAACGCCAGCCGGCCGCCCATGCAGAAGCCGGTCGAGAACAGGCTAGTGGTCGCCGCCGTCGCCCGCAGATGCGCGGCGGCGGCCGTGGTGTCGGCACGCAGGCTCTCGTACGTGGTCCGGGGGACGTGGGCCGCCCAGTCGAAATCGGGGCCGCGGTCCCCGATGCCGGCCGTCCGGCCGAAGTAGTCGATCGCGATCGCGTCCACGCCGTTCTCTGCGAACCGCATCGCGAGCTCCCGGTAGTACGCATGAAGGCCGCGAACGTCCGGCAGGATGACGATGCCGGCGCCGGTCGGCTCGGCGGCGCGGGCCAGATACGCCGCGAACCGGTTGCCGTCCTCGGCCTCGAGCTGGACCTCGCGGGCGTCGAGGGCGCCCCCGGCGATGGGAGTGATCGGCGGCCGGGAGTCGTGGTCGAAACACATCGCGGCGGTCTCCTGGGGGACGGTTCGGCCGCGATTGTGGGGGACGGCGGCGATGCGTGCGCGGCAGCGGGCCCGGCGGGCCGTGATCCGGGACCCGTCACGGCCCTCCGCTAGAATGCGCGCCATGCCCGAACCCCTCGTCGTGATGAAGTTCGGCGGCTCGTCCGTCGCAGGCGCCGAGCGCATCAAGCGGGTCGCGCGGCGCATCGCGCGTGAACGCGGGACCGGTGCCCAGCTGGTCGTCGTCGTGTCCGCGATGGGCGACACCACGGACGAGCTGCTTTCGCTGGCCGCCGCGATCACGGACGAGCCGGACGCGCGGGAGCTGGACGTCCTGCTCGCGACGGGCGAGCACCAGAGCGCGACGCTGGTGTCGATGGCGCTCCACGCGCTCGGCGTCCCCGCGATCAGCCTCACCGGTCCCCAGGCGGGCATCACGACCGACGGCCGCTATGGCAGGGCCAGGATCGCGGGCATCGACCCGCGCCGCGTCCACGCGGAGCTGGCCGCCGGCCGGGTGGTCATCGTGGCGGGCTTCCAGGGCATGAGCGTGACCGCGCTCGACACGCTGCAAGAAACGCCGGGCGCCAGCGACGTCCATGCCGCCGAGATGACCACGCTCGGACGGGGCGGCTCGGACACGACGGCCGTGGCCCTGGCCGCGCGGCTGGACGCGGACCGCTGCCAGATCTACACGGACGTTCGCGGCATCTACACCGCGGACCCGCGGATCGAGCCGCGAGCCAGCCAGCTGCCCGTCATCGGCTACGAGGAGATGATGGAGCTCGCCCACCAGGGCGCCCAGGTCATGCAGACCCGGGCGGTCGAGCTTGGCTGGGTCAACGACGTCGTCATCGAGGTCCTCAGCTCGTTCGAGGACGCGCCCGGGACGCAGATCAGGGAGGACCCGCTCGTGGAGCAGCGGAACAAGGTCCGGGGACTCGCCCACGACCGGAACGTCGCCAAGATCACGCTGGTCGAGGTGCCGGACACGCCCGGGGTCGCGCACAGCGTGTTCGGGCCACTCGCGGATGCCGGCATCAACGTGGACATGATCGTCCAGAACGTGGGGCACGGCGGCGCGACGGACCTGTCGTTCACCATCCCGCGCGTGGAGCTGGCCAGGGCCAAGCGCCTGCTGGAGCCGCTGATCCGGGAGCTCGGCTTCCGCGAGATGACGACCGACAGCTCGGTCGCCAAGGTCTCGATCGTAGGCGCCGGCATCCAGAATGCGCCGGGGTACGCGGCCCGCATGTTCGGCGCCCTCGCCGATGCCGGGGTCAACATCGAGATGATCTCCACCTCGGAGATCCGGATCACCACGATCATCGCCGAGGACCGGGTGGAGGACGCCGTCCGTGCCCTCCACGCTGCGTTCGAGCTCGAGCAGCCCGAGACCGTCGAGGCGGCCGGCCCCGCCGCGGGCTGAGGCGCCCGTGCTCGAGATGGCACCTCCGGACACGTTCCTCGCCCGCGTCGAGCGGTTCGCGCGCACCGGCTCCACGAACGACGTGGTCCGCGGCTGGCTGGCGGCCGGCGAGCCCGAGGTCTGCCTGGCGATCGCGGGGGAGCAGACGGTGGGGCGCGGGCGCCTCGGGCGGACGTGGCAGGCGCCGCCCGGTGCCGCGCTGCTCCTGTCGGCCGGCTTCCGCCCGACCTGGCTTGCGCCGGGGTACGCGTGGCGCCTGGCGGCGGTCGTCGCGCTCGCGATGTGCGACGCGGCGGAGGACGCCGCCGGGCTGCCGGTCGGGGCTGTCCGCCTGAAGTGGCCCAACGACCTGGTCATCGAGGTCGCGGGTCCGAGGGCGCTGCTGCTCGGCCCGTTGGACGCCGGCGAGGCGGCCGCGCGCCTGGCCGCGCCGCTGGCGCTGCGCAAGCTGGCAGGCGTGCTGGGCGAGAGCGAAGGCCTCGGCACGCCGGACCCCCGCGTGGTCGTCGGGATCGGGATCAACTCGGATTGGGCCGCGGCGGACTTCCCGACCCAGCTGGCCGCGACGATGACCAGCCTGCGCGAGGCCTCCGGCGGCCGCCCGGTGGACCGGGACGCCCTGCTGGCGGGGTTCACGGATCGCCTGGAGGCCCGTGTCGAGGCGCTCCGGGCCGGGTACTTCGACCTGGCCGGCTGGACGGAGCGCCAGGTGACGACCGGCCGGCTCGTCACGCTCGAGACGGTGGGGGAGACGGTCCCACGGGAGGTCGCGTCCGTCCGTGCGCTGGGCATGGACGCGGCGTCCGGGGCCCTTGTCATCGAGGATCCGGCCGGGCCCGCCGGGGAGCGGTTCGTCCATGCCGGCGAGGTCGCCCGGGTGCGGCTCGCCGTGGGTCAGGTGTAACGCCGTGGCTCGACCGGTGTTTGGCAGACAGGAGCGGGCGGCGCGAGGAGGCGTCGTCGCCCTTGATCGGGACCGCCGCCTCGTGGAGGCGGCGCGCCGCGATCCCTCGCAGTTCGACGCCCTGTACCGGAAGTATCTCGCCCAGGTGTACGCGTTCGCGCTCTACGAGCTCGCCGACCACCACGCCGCGGAGGACGCCACCGAGCGGACGTTCCTGCGCGCCCTGGCCGCCCTGCCGCGGTTCAGGGAGCAGGCGCTCCCGGAGGCCGGCCCCGAGGCGTCCACGTTCCGCGTGTGGCTGTTCCGGATCGCCCGCAACGTGATCGCCAACGAGCGGCGGGCGCGACGGCGCCGGCCCGTGGACTCCCTGGAGGCCGTCCTCGGGGCGGGCCTGGCCATCGCGGATCCGGCGGACCTGGAGACGCAGGCGGCGACCCGGGATGAGGCGGCAACCGCCCTGCGGGCGGTCCAGGCCCTCCCCGACGACCGCCGGCGCGCGCTGCTCCTCCGCTTCGTGGACGAGATGAGCACGGCGGAGATCGCGGGCGTCCTCGGGCGGTCCGAAGGGGCGGTCCGGGTGCTCATCCACCGGGCGCTGGGCGCCGTGGCGAGAGACCTGGGCCGCGAGCGGGGCGGACGCCGGTGACGGCCGGGCACCTGCCGGACCGCGATCGCCCGGGACCCGAGGCGCTGATGGCCGACCGCTATCTCGACGATCTGCTGGCAGCCGCGGAGCGGGGCGCGGACGCGGCCCCGGCGGACGCCGCCCTGGACGGCGGCCTCCGCGACGCGGCTGTCGCCCTGCGGCGATACCTGGTCCGCGTCCACCCGTCGTTCCGGTTCGAGGAGCGGCTCTCCGCGCGGCTGGCGGCGATGGCCGCCGGCGGGGCGTTCCCGGTGGCGGCAGCAGCGGGCGCCGGCGTGGCCCCGCGCGCGCATGCGACGCCAACCGATCCCCTGGCGGTCGACGGCGATCCGCTGCTGACCTCGATCCTCGCCGGCGATCTCGACCCGGCCGACGAGGCCGCCGTCGAGGCCGCCGCCCGGCCCGCCCTGGTCCCGCGCCCCCTGCTGGTCAGCGGCGCGATCACCTCCGCCGCGATCTCGATCGTCGGCGTGGCCTGGGTGGCATGGCGGGCGTCGCGGCCGGGCCTCAGGGCGGCGATCGGGCCGGCGGGCCGAGGCGCGCCCGACCGTCACCTCGTGGAGTCTGCCGGCGCAGCCGGCGGACTCGGAGGGCCGGCCTGATGCCCATGAAGTTCCCCTCGTTCCGCAGCCGGCGTGAGCCGTTCTCGGACACGACGATGTGGACGCGCTGCCCATCGTGCGAGGAGCAGCTGTTCAACACCCAGCTCGAGAAGGCGATGCGCGTGTGCCCCTCGTGCGGTCACCACTTCCGCCTCTCGGCCACGATGCGCCTGTCGCAGCTCCTCGACGGGGACACCTTCGAGGAGCGGGACCCGGGGCTCGTGAGCGTTGATCCCCTGGAGTTCGTGGATCAGAAGGCCTACCCGGACCGGGTCGCCGCCGCCCAGCTGGCCACCGGCCTGCGGGACGCGGCCATCTGGGGCACGGGCAGGATCGAGGGCCTGCGCACCGCCATCCTGGCCATGGACTTCGGGTTCATGGGCGGCTCGATGGGCGCAGTGGTCGGCGAGAAGGTGGCGCGCGCCGCCGAGGGGGCGCTCGAGGAGCGCATCCCGCTCGTGATCGTGTCCGCCTCGGGGGGCGCGCGCATGCAGGAGGGGACGCTGGCGCTGATGCAGCTCGCCAAGACGATGGCCGCCCTGGAACGGCTGCGAGCCGCCCGCGTCCCGTACGTGTCGGTGATGTCGGATCCCACGACCGGTGGCGTGTTCGCCTCGTACGCGGCGATGGGCGACGTGAACCTGGCCGAGCCCAACGCGCTGATCGGGTTCGCGGGCGCCCGCGTCGGCGCGGGCACGATCGGTCAGGAGCTGCCGCCCGGCTTCCAGCGCGCCGAGTTCCTGTACCGCCACGGGTTCGTGGACCGGGTCGTGGCCCGCGCGGAGCTGCGGGACGAGCTGGCGGCGATCCTGCGCTTCCTGGCGACCCCCGAGAAGGCGGCCGCCCGTGGTTGACCGGATCCTGGGCCGCGGACGCGAGGGACGGGAGCCGCGGGACGACGGCGCCGAGCCGCCGGACGGCGCTCCCGCGCCGGACCGGAAGGCGGACGTCTGGGCGCGTGTCCAGCTGGCGCGCAACCTGCGGCGGCCGCGGACGCTGGAGATCATCTCGGTCATCAAGGACGAGTTCATCGAGCTGCATGGCGATCGCCTGTTCGGCGACGACGAGGCGATCGTGGCCGGCTTCCTGCGGATCGAGGACCGGCGAATGGTCGTGATCGGCCAGCAGAAGGGCGCCGACACGGAGGAGAACGTCCGCCGCAACTTCGGCATGCCGCACCCCGAGGGCTACCGCAAGGCGATGCGGGCGATGGAGCTGGCCGAGCGCTTCGGGCTGCCGGTCGTCACGTTCGTGGATGTCCCGGGCGCCCACCCCGGCCCCGAATCCGAGGAGCGCGGGATCGCGGAGGCGATCGCCAGGTCCGTGGGCCTGATGACCCGGCTACGGACGCCGATCGTGACCGTGATCACCGGTGAGGGCGGCTCCGGCGGGGCGCTGGCGATCGCCGTCGGCGACGTGGTGCTGGCACTCGAGAACGCGGTGTACTCCGTGATCTCGCCGGAGGGTTGCGCGAGCATCCTGTGGCGGACGACCGACGAGGCGGCGGCGGCGGCCATGGCGATGAAGATGACCGCCGCCGAGCAGCAGACGCTGGGCGTGGTGGACGACGTGATCCCGGAGCCCGCCGGTGGCGCCCACACCGACCACGCCGAGACGGCCCGCCGTCTGCGGGCCGCGATCCTGGATCACCTGGACCGCCTGGCGGCCATCCCGCTCGATACGCTGGTCGAGCAGCGCTATCGCCGGTACCGTTCCCTCGGTGCGTACGCCGAGCTCGCGGGACCGGCGCCCACGCCACCCGTCCCGCCCAGGCCCGGCCTTGCCGATCGCCTGCGAGGCCTCCTCGAGGCCGGCCAGCGGGCCATCCCGGCGCCGCTCCCGGTGGGGCGTCGCGACGAGCCACCCGCCCGCGAGGACGTCTGATCGATGCCCGAACCCTCCAGCCACGCCGACCGCACGCCCGCCCAGCGCGAGGCCGATCACGCTGCCATCGCGAGGCTCTCCGAGACGCTGGTCCCGGCGCTCGTCCAGAAGCTGAACGCGAGCGGCCTGGGCGAGCTCGAGGTCCGCGAGGACGGCTGGCGGGTCCGGCTCCGCCGGCCGGCGGGCGCCGCGGCGACGGGTCCGTCTCCGCGCCGGTCGGACCGGCTCCGACTGGCCGGCCATGGTCCCGAGCGCGAGGCCCGGGCGCACGAGGCGGCGCACGAAGCGTCCGTCGAAGTGCCGGCCGGGGCCGACGAGCCCCAGCGTGCCGTCGCCACGTCGCCGGCGGTCGGGATCTTCCGGCCCACGGTGTCGCTCGGGACGCACCTGGAGGCCGGCGACCGGCTCGGGACGGTTGACCTGCTGGGCATCGCCCAGGACGTGGTGGCGCCGGTCGACGGCACGCTCGCCGAGATCATGGTCGCGGCCGGCGACGCGGTGGAGTACGGCGAGCCGGTGGCCGCCGTCGATGCCGACCCGCCCGCCCTCGCTGCGGCGGATCCGGACGGGGAGGGCTGACCGGTGGTGAGCCGCATCCTGATCGCCAACCGGGGCGAGATCGCGCTGCGCGTGCTGCGGGCCTGCCGGACCCTGGGCATGGAGGCCGTCGTCGCCTACTCGGAGGCGGACCGTGAATCGCTGCCGGCGATGCTGGCCGACGAGGCGATCTGCATCGGGCCGGCCGACGCCCGCCGCTCGTACCTCTCGGCACCCGCCCTGATCTCGGCGGCGATGGTCACGGGCTGTGACGCGGTGCACCCGGGCTACGGCTTCCTCTCGGAGGACGACGCTTTCGCAGACGCGGTCCGCGCCCACGATCTCACGTTCATCGGACCGCCCGCGGACGTGCTGGAGCGGTTCGCGTCCAAGGAGGAGACCCGGCGCCTGCTTGCCGCCCACGGCCTGCCGACGATCCCCGGCTCAGGCCTGCTGGGCGACGAGGCGCATGCCCAGGAGGAGGCAGAGCGGATCGGCTACCCGGTCCTGCTCAAGCCGTCCGCCGGCGGCGGCGGCAAGGGGATGCGGATGGTCCGCTCGCCGCGGGAGCTGGCGGCGGTGCTGCCGATCTGCCGGTCCGAGGCCAAGGCCGCCTTCGGCGACGACTCGCTGTACCTCGAGAAGTGGCTGGAGGACAACCGGCACGTCGAGGTTCAGGTGGCCGTGGACCGGTTCGGTCACGGCGTCCACCTCTGGGAACGTGACTGCTCGGTGCAGCGCCGGCACCAGAAGATCCTCGAGGAATCGCCGTCGCCGGCGATGACCCCGGCCGGCAGCCGGGAGCTGGCGGAGCGCGCGATCAGCGCCGTCGTGGCGGCCGGCTACGAGAACGTCGGTACGCTCGAGTTCCTCGTGGACGGGCAGGGCAACGCCTACTTCATCGAGATCAACTGCCGGATCCAGGTTGAGCACCCGGTGACCGAGATGCTGACCGGAATCGATCTCGTGGCGACCCAGATCCGAATCGCGGCGGGGGAGCCGCTGGGGTTCAACCAGGCCGACGTGGTCCAGCGCGGCCACGCGATCGAGTTCCGGGTCAACGCGGAGGACCCGGAGCACGACTTCCGGCCCGGCGCCGGGACGATCGACCGGTTCAACGCACCGGGCGGCCCCGGGGTCCGTTTCGACTCGCACGCCTACACCGGCTACGAGGTCCCGCCGTTCTACGATTCGCTGCTGGGCAAGCTCATCGTCTGGGGACCCACCCGGGAGGCCGCGATCGCCCGCGGACGCGCGGCGCTCCAGGAGCTGGTGATCGAGGGTGTCGTGACCAACATCGGGATCCACCGGGCGCTGCTGGTGTCCGAGCCATTCCTGGAGGGCCGCTTCACGACCAACCTGCTGGACCGGGTGGGCAGCGCCGCGTTCCTCGCGGGCGCGGCGCGATCCTGATGGCCTGCAGCTCGATGCCCGCCGGCTGCATTCCTGCACGGATCGTCGAGCCTGCGCGACCCGACGGGCCGGACAATCCCACCGACCCGATCCTCCCAACAGCCGTTCCGCAATCACCTGGATGGAGCCTCCCGTGACCGACCCCACCCCCGAGACCGCCGCCGCCCAGGCGGCGCCCGACGCGACCCCGAGCCTCGCCGCCCCGTTCTCCGTCAAGGTCATCCAGGGCCTGATTCCCCACCGGTGGCCGTTCCTGCTGGTCGACCGGATCGTCGAGTACGAGCCGGCCGAGAAGCGGATCGTCGGGCTCAAGGCCGTGACCGCGACGGAGTGGTTCTTCCAGGGCCACTTCCCCGGTCTGCCCGTCATGCCGGGCGTGATCCAGGTCGAGGCGCTCGCCCAGACCATGGGGATCTACGTGGCCAATCAGCCCGGCTTCGGTGACCGGATCGGGCTGTTCGCGGGGATCGACGAGGTCCGCTTCAAGCGGGTCGTGGTCCCGGGCGACGTGCTGCGCCTCGAGGTGACGATGGAGAAGCTCGGCAGCCGGTTCGGCAAGGGCCGGGGCGTCGCCACCGTGGACGGTGAGGTCGCCTGCGAGGGTCTCCTCTCGTTCGTCATCCCGCCGGCGGGGATCCTGCGATGACGGCGCATCGCGGCGTTCTCGCCTGCGCGCGCTCGCTCACGCACGATCGAGTGCGCTTGCTCGCGTGCTCGGCTCGGCCTTGCGCTGCACCCCCCTCGCAGGACCTCAGGAGCGACCGTTGACCCGGATCGCGGTCCTCTCGGACGTCCACGGGAACCTGGCCGCTCTCGAGGCCGTGCTCGCCGCCGTCCGGGCCGAGAAACCGGACGCGGTCCTGGTCGCCGGGGACCTCGTGCTCAACGGCCCCGAGCCCGGGGCCGCGGTGGATGCGCTGCGGGCGCTCGAGGCCGAGGGCGCGTTCGTGGTCCTCGGCAACACGGACATTGCCGTCGCGGACTTCGACTACGGAGCCGCCTTCCCGTGGTACGCGGAGGGCGTGCCGGACAGCCTCCGGATCGCGGTCGAGTGGACCCATGACGAGCTGTCCGACGAGCAACTGGCCTGGCTCCGGCGTCTGCCCTCGGAGCGACGCCTCGTGCTGGCCGACGACGGCTCGATGGCGCTCGTCGTCCACGCCTCGCCGGGATCCCAGACCCGTGGCTTCGACCAGGAGCTGGATGCGAACGTCATCCTGGAGCGGGCGATGGGCACGGACGCGCGGGTGATCGCCGTCGGTCACACGCACGTGCCGGAGGTGCGCGATTTCGGCTGGAAGGTGATCGTCAACGCCGGCAGCGCGGGCTACGTGTTCGACGGCGACCCCACGGCCTCGTGGGCACTGGTGGCGGTCGAGGACGGCGAGGTCCGGGCGGAGATCCGCCGCGCGGAGTTCGACGTGATGGCCGTCGCCAACGCGATCTCCGCCCGGGGCCTGCCCGGCGACGTGTACCGCGCCGCCACCGTCCGTACCGGCAGGCTGGTCCGATGAGCTGGTCCTGGCCGGACCGGCCTCGACGCGTGGTGGTCACGGGCATGGGTGCCGTGACCGCGCTGGGCAACGACGTCGCCACCACGTGGGACGGGCTCGTCGCGGGCCGGTCCGGGATCGACACGATCCGGACGCTGGACCCGTCGCGGCTGGCCAGCCGGATCGCCGCCGAGGTGAAGGGCTTCGACCCGTCCGGCGTGCTGGACCGCAAGGAGATGCGGCGGACGGATCGCTACATCCAGTTCGCCCTCGTGTGCGCCCGGCAGGCGCTGGACGAGGCGGGCCTGCCCGGCCGCCTGGACGACGACCTCGCCCAGCGCACCGGCGTGATCATCGGGTCCGGGCTGGGTGGTTCGTCCACGCTGTTCGACAACGTGCTGGTCATGGCCGAGCGGGGCCCGGACCGGATCTCCCCGTTCTTCATCCCGATGGGCATCGCCAACGTGGGCGCCGGCCAGGTCGCGATCGCCGTGGGGGCGACCGGGCCCAACTTCGCGACGGTGTCGGCGTGCGCATCGGGCGGCCACGCCATCGGCGAGGCCTGGGAGACGATCCGTCGCGGCGACGCCGACGTGATGATCGCGGGTGGCGTGGAGGCGGGGATCCACGAGGCGACCCTGGGCGGCTTCGCGTCCATGAAGGCACTGTCCACACGGAACGACGACCCGGCGGCGGCGTCGCGCCCGTTCGACACCGGTCGCGACGGGTTCGTGATGGGCGAGGGCGGCGGCGCGCTGGTCATCGAGGCGCTCGAGCACGCCGAGGCCCGTGGCGCACGGCCCCTGGCCGAGCTGGTCGGGTACGGGGCAACCGCGGATGCGTCGCACATCACGCTTCCGGCGCCGGGCGGCATCGGGGCGGTCCGCGCCGCCCGCCGGGCGCTCGAGAAGGCGGGCATGGGGCCCGACGAGATCGACCACGTCAACGCCCACGCGACGTCCACGCCGGAGGGCGACAAGGCGGAGCTGCAGGCGATCCGGACCATCTTCGGGGACCATGCGCCACGGGTCGCGGTGACCGCCAACAAGTCCATGCTCGGGCACACCCTTGGCGCCGCGGGCGCGATCGAGGCGATCGCGACGGTCCAGGCGCTGCGCGAGTCGTGCGTGCCCCCGACCATCAACCTCCGGGACCCGGACCCGAACGCGGATGGCCTGGACCTGACGCCGAACACGGCCACCCGGCGCCCGCTGCGGGCCGCGGTGTCGAACTCGTTCGGGTTCGGGGGCCAGAACACCGCGCTCGTGTTCCGGAGGTGGGACGGATGACCGCCGAGCCGCAGGAGAGCCGGGAGGAGCCGATGCCCGAGACCGTCCTCGCCGGGAAGCAGCCCATCGCAGACGCGCCCGCCGGAGAACGGCCGGCGCCTGCCACCGAGCCCGCCCGTGCCGAGCCCGTGGCGGTGGGTCCGGGGGGCGACGGTCCTGCCGGAGCTGCCCTGCCCGTGCGGGCCCTGTCCGGCACGGACGCCTCGCTGCTATCCCTGGTCGATCGCCTGGCCGCCGTGCTGCAGCGCAGCGACCTGGGTGAGCTTGAGGTCGCCGCCGGAGGCACGACGATCATCCTTCGGGCGCCGTCCGCCGTGGAGCGTCCGCCGGTCGCGGCGGCCACCGATGCCGCGGCAGCCGGGGCGGACGCGTCCCCCGCCGCGACGCAGGCCGCGGCCGGCACCGGGTCCGCCGGTGCGGCGCCCGCCACCGCGGAGCGCCTGTCGGTCAAGGCGCCGCTCACGGGACTCTGGTACGGCGCCCCTTCGCCGGGCGCCACGCCCTATGTCCGCGTCGGCGACCACGTCTCGGTGGGCCAGATCGTGGGCCTGATCGAGGCGATGAAGCTGTTCAACGAGATCAAGAGCGACCTCGCCGGGCGCGTCGTCCGCGTGTGCGTGGACAACGGCGCGCTGGTCAAGGCGAAGCAGGCCGTGATCGAGGTGGAGCCCGAATGACCGACCGCGTCGCCGCGCCCGCCGTCCGGCTCACCGGCTGGGGTCGCTACGCGCCCGCCCAGGTCCTCACCAACGCGGACCTGGAGCGGATGGTGGACACGTCCGACGAGTGGATCGTGACCCGGACGGGTATCCGCGAGCGACGCGTGGCCGCCGCCCACGAGACGACCGCCTCGATGGGCGCCGTCGCGGGCCTGCGCGCGATCGCGACCGCGGGTCTCGTGCCCGAGGACATCGACGTCATCATCCTGGCCACCCTCACCCCGGACTACTGGATGCCGTCCACGGCTGCCCTGGTCAAGGAGGCGATCGGCAACACGCGCGCCGCGGCGTTCGACGTGATGGCCGCGTGCTCCGGCTTCGTGTACGCGTACGCCACCGCGTCCGCCTACATCGGCGCGGGCCTCGCAAAGCATGTCCTCGTCATCGGTGCCGAGCTCCTGACCCGGTTCCTGGACTACACGGACCGGGGCACCTGCATCCTGTTCGGCGATGGCGCCGGGGCGGTCGTGCTCTCGGCCAGCGACGAGCCGACGGCCCCCGTCGGGATCGAGCTGACCACCGAGCCCCAGGGCGCCTACATGATCTGGCTGCCCGCCGGTGGCTCCAAGAGCCCGCCCTCGGCCGAGACGGTCGCCCGCGGCGAGCACAAGGTCCGCATGGAGGGCCGGGAGACGTACCGGTTCGCGACCCGGACCCTCGCCTCCACCGCGCTGGCCGCCGTGGACCGGGCCGGGCTCCAGCCCGGCGACATCGATCTGTTCGTCCCGCACCAGGCCAACATCCGGATCATCGAGGCCGTGGCCAAGGGCCTCGACCTGCCCATGGAGCGGATGTACGTGAACCTGGACCGCTACGGCAACACGTCCGCGGCGTCCGTCCCCATCGCCCTGGCCGAGGCCGTCAACGAGGGCCGGGTCAGGCCCGGCCACCACATCGTGTTCGTCGCCTTCGGCGCCGGGTTCACCTCCGGGGCCGTGGCGATGGAGTGGACCGCGGACCCGGCCCGCGGGCCGATCGGCGACGCGGCCGTGAACCCCGCCGACGTATCGGTCCGGCTGCCCGTGGACTGGGACTCCGTGGACCCGATCCCGCCCGCGCTGGCGGAGGTGCTGGCCCGGCCGCTGCCCGGCCACATGGACCTGTCCGACGTCGTGCCCGGCGAGCCGGAGCACGCGCACCCCATCACCCGCTGAGCCCGGCCCCGGGTCGCGCGCCCGGATCATCCCCGCAGGAAGGAGCCCCGCATGCTCGATCTCACCGGCAAGGTCGCCATCGTCACCGGCGGCTCGCGCGGCATCGGCCGTGCCGTCTCGCTGATGCTCGGGCGACAGGGCGCGGACGTCGCCTTCATCGACCGCGCCGCCTGCCTCATCGACGACCACACCAAGGGCGACGTGGAGGCCCTGGGCCGCCGCTCCATCTGCGTGGGCGGCGACGTCACCTCCCCGGAGTCGTGCGCGGAGACCGTCGAGGAGACGCTCAAGGCGTTCGGGCGGATCGACATCCTGGTCAACAACGCGGGCATCACCCGCGACGACCTCGCGATGCGGATGACCGACCAGGCATGGGCCGACGTGATCAACGTCAATCTCACCGGCTCGTTCTACATGTCGCGGGCGGTCCTGCGCCCCATGCTCAGGCAGCGCTCCGGCCGGATCATCAACATGTCCAGCGTGTCCGGCCAGATGGGCAACGCGGGGCAGGCGAACTACTCGGCGTCCAAGGCCGGCCTGATCGGGCTCACCAAGGCCCTGGCTCGGGAGGTCGCTTCGCGCGGCATCACGGTCAACGCCGTGGCGCCCGGCTTCGTCGTGACCGAGCTGACCGACGGGCTGCCGGACAACGTCAAGGACGCGATCAAGGGCGCCACGCCGCTCGGCCGGTTCGCCACGCCGGACGAGATCGCGGCGGCGGTCGCGTTCCTCGCCTCCGACGAGGCCGCCTACATCACGGGCCAGGTGCTCGGGGTGGACGGCGGCCTGGCGATGATGTAGCGGTGCCGTTCACGGTCGAGGAGACCGCGATCCCGGAGGTCCGGATCGTCCGGCCGCGGCTGTTCGCCGACGATCGGGGATGGTTCACGGAGATCCTCCGGGCGGACGCGTTCGCGGAGCTGGGCCTGCCGGACCGGTTCGCCCAGGTCAACCAGTCTCGCTCGATGCGCGGCGTGATCCGCGGGCTCCACTTCCAGTGGGATCCCCCGCAGGGCAAGCTGATGCGGGTCGTGACGGGCCGGGCGTTCATGGTGGCCGTGGACATCCGGCCGGGATCGCCCACGCTCGGGCGGGTCGTCACGCTGGAGGCGTCGGCGGACGAGCCCGTGCTGTTCTGGGCCCCGGCGCCGTTCGCCCGCGGGTTCGCGGCGCTGTCCGACGTCGCCGAGATCGAGTACTTCTGCACGGCAGCGTACGACGCGGCGCACGAGGGCGGGATCCGCTGGGACGATCCGCGGCTCGCGATCCCCTGGCCGGTCCGGCAGCCGCTGCTGTCGCCCAAGGACGCGGCCGCGGGCTCGCTGGATGGCTGGCTCGCCCGGCCCGAGTCCGCCGCATTCTCCTGGCGGGAGGCTGCCGGCTAGTACCTCCGGTGGGTGCAAGGTCGGGACTGCAGGGCGCAGGATCGATGCGTGCAGCACCTGACCGCGCGTCTCCGACGCCTGCTGGCCGGGCCGCGTGGCTCGACGCCTGCGACCCGCCTGCATTCGCTCGCGTTCGCGGGCGGCCTGGTGATCCTGCTGTTGGGGGCCGCAGGCTGGGCGATCGAGGGCGGACCGTCATCCATCACCGAGATGCTGCTGGTCGTGGACCTCACGGTCGGCGGCATCCTGCTGACCACCGGGGCGCTCGTCGGCCGGGCGCGAATGGCCGAGGCACGGCGGGCCGGCCAGCTGCGGGTGCTCCAGTACGCCGCCCGCCGGATGAGCGCGAGCCTCGATGCCGACGATGTCGGCCGCGCCGTCGTGGAGGAGACGCGGCGAGTCATCGACTACCACAACGCCCGCGTCTACCTCTTCGAGGCCCCGGACGGGCTCGTGCCGGTCGCCTTCGAGGGCCGGGTCGGCGCCTACGAGCAGGTCGACCTCGACATCCTCCGCACGACGGTGGGCGAGGGGTTCACCGGCTGGGTTGCGCGGCACGGAACCGCGATCCGGGTGGACGACGCCAACGCGGATTCCCGGGGCGTGACGATCCCGGGCACCGACGACGTGGACGAATCGATGCTCGTCGTGCCGATGCAGCACGACGACGGGCTGGTCGGCGTGATCACGCTGTCCAAGCTCGGCCTCAACCAGTTCGACGACGACGACCTGCGGCTCCTGTCCATCCTCGCCGACCAGGCCGCGACCGCCTTCTCCGGGGCGCGCCATCTTGCCGAGACGCGGCGTCTGGCGGCCGAGCTGCGCCAGCTCCTGGCCATGAGCAGCGACCTGTCGCGGTCCCTGGACCCCCACGATGTCGCGAACCTGATGGCGGAGCACATGGCCCGCGCCGTCGGGGCGGACGAGGCGCACATCAGCGACTGGGACCAGGCGGGCGACCGACTGCGGACGCTGGGCTGCTTCCCCGCCGGCCACTTCGGCGCGATCGACCCGTTCTACCCCTTGGTCCAGTTCCCGGCGACTCGCCGGGTCCTCGATGAGGGCACCATCGGGGTGGTCGACACGGCGGATCCGGATGCCGACCCGGCCGAGGTCGGGCTGCTGCGCCGGAACGGGATGCGCGGCCTGGCGATGCTGCCCCTGATCGCAAACGGCGCGGCGATCGGGCTCGCGGAGCTGTTCACGCGTGGCCGCCCGATCGACGAGTCCGGGCCCATCACGCTCCTGCGAACGATGGCCCACGAGGCCGCCATGGCGCTGGAGAACGCGCGCCTGTACGAGACCGCCCGGGACCTCGCCGATCGCGATCCGCTGACCGGGTTCTTCAACCACCGGTACCTCCACGAGCGCCTGTCGGAGGAGGTCGTCCGGGCGGTCCGGACGCGCCGCCCGCTGAGCGTCGTGATGCTCGACCTCGATGACTTCAAGCTGGTCAACGACACGTGTGGGCACGTCTACGGCGACCGGGTGCTGGTCCACGTTGCCGACCTGATCCGCTCGACGCTGCGCGCCTCGGACGTGGCCGCCCGCTACGGGGGCGACGAGTTCGCCCTGATCCTGCCGGAGACGGGCCCCGAGGACGCCGCCCGGGCCGCACAGCGCATCCTGGAGGCTCTCGCCGCGTCGCCCTTCTCGGCCGACGGGCGGCGGCCGTTCCCGATGGGCGCCTCCATCGGGCTCGCCACCCATCCCCGTGACGGCCGCTCGGCGACCGAGCTGATCGCCGTGGCGGACGCCGGACTGTACGGGTCCAAGGATGCGGGCGGGAACCAGATCACGAGTGGCGAATCGGCGGTCGAGCCGCCCCCGGCCGGGCCGGTCACCCTCGATTCCCGCCGTCGCCGGAAGGTCGCCGCGGCACGGTCGGTCGCGGGGACTGCGGTGGGGTCCGGGGAGGCCTGACCCGGTACGGAAGTACCAGGACCGCCGCCACAACAGTACTGGCGGGCACCCTTGCCGAGCCGCAGGCATGGTCCCATGCTTCATACCCAGGTGAGACACCCAGGACGCGGCATCGGCGGCCCTCGGCGACGCATGGATCTGCGCGCCCTGACTCGGCGCCCCTTCGTCCTCCTGTTCATCGCCCTCGGCGCGATCGAGCTGGTGCGCCTGGTCGTGGATCCTCGGCCCATCGACCTGCTGGTCCTGGTGCTGGTCGGGCTGGTGGGGCTGGCGGCCGCGCAGGAGCGGGAGGAGGTCGCCGGCCTCGAGGGCACGCGTCGCAACGAGGCTGAGTCGTTCGCCCGGATTCTCCGCGGCCTGGCCCGCTCGGTGTCGCCCGACGCCATCGTGGCGGCGATCGTGGAGGAGCTGGGAACCGGTACCGGAGCGGACCACGTGGCGGTGGTACGGCGGCGCCCTGACGCCCGAAACCTGGAGGCGATCCTGTCCCCGACCCGGCCCGGTGCCCCGACGTCCCGGATCACGCTGCCGCTCGCCGAGCTGGAGGACCCGGCCGAGGACCAGGCGCTCGCCGACCTGGCCGTCGCCGCAGTCCGGGGACGGCGGCTGACCGCGGTACCGATCGAGCCGGATCCCGGGGGCGATCCCCAGCTGGTGCCGCTGGGGATCGCGGCGGACCGGCTGGGATCGCGCAGCGGGCTCGCCGTCGGGCCCGCGGCCGATTCCCGGACGCCCGCGGCGGGTCCGGCCGCTGCCTCCTGGCCGGATCGCGGCGGGACGGCGGTCGCGACGGCGGCGGCGGCCGGCGTGTCCACCGCCGTCGCCACGATGGCGCCCCGCCAGCGGCGAGGCCCGCAGGCCACGCCGGCGCGCGAGGGTGCCGAGCAGCGGATCGCCGATCGGATCGCCGTCCGGCTCCGGGACGCGTACGGCCTGTCCAACCTGCTCGCCGCCCCCCTGCGCGTGGACGGCAGGGTGGAAGGCGCCATCGTCCTCTCCCGGCGGACCGGGAGCCCCTGGCCGTCGAGCGCCCACCGGATCCTGGCCGCCGCCGCCGCCGAGGCCTCCGCGGCGCTGGCGCGCGTGTACTCGCTGCGCGAGGTGGAGGCGCGCGCGACGACCGACGCCCTCACCGGCCTGCCGAATCGGCGGTACTTCGACGAGTACCTCGGGCTGCTCGCCCGGCGCCGGCGCGCGGAGGACCGGGTGGGCGTCCTGATGATCGACATCGACCGGTTCAAGCGGCTCAACGACACGTTCGGCCACGCCGTCGGCGACCATGTCCTGCGCGAGGTCGCCCAGGCGATCGCCTCGGCCGTGCGCGAGGGCGACGTCCCGTCACGGTTCGGGGGCGAGGAGTTCGCCGTGCTGCTGCGCAACCCCACCCCGGAGGTTGCCCTGGAGGTCGGCGAGCGCGTCCGGCGATCGGTCGGGGCGCTGGACCTGCGCAAGCTCGGGGTGCCCGGGGTCAGCGTCTCGGTCGGCGTGTCGGTCGCGGACTCGCCGGACCTGCCGCTCGACGTCGTGATCGAGGAGGCGGACCGGGCCCTCTACCGGGCCAAGCGGGCGGGTCGCAACCGGGTGGTCGCCGCGTAGGGTTGCCGGTCGCGGGTCCCCGGTGGGTTGCCCGCTACCCTTCAGCCCATGCCGAGTGAGGACAGCACGACCCTGGACGATGGCGCCGTCCCCCACGGCGCCGCGCCACCCGCCACCAACGCGGACCTGGCCCGGATCTTCCACGAGATCGGCGACATTCTCGAGGTCAAGGGCGAGGTCGTGTTCAAGACCGTGGCCTACCACCGGGCGGCAGACGCGCTCGCCCGGGCGCCGTTCGACGTGGCCGGGGCGTACGCGGCGGGCGACCGCCGTCCGATCCCCGGCGTCGGGCAGGCGATCGGGGACAAGATCGTGGAGCTCGCGACGACCGGCCGGATGGCGCTTCATGACCGGCTGCGCGCGGAGATCCCCGCCAGCCTGGTCGAGCTGCTCCGGATCCCGGGCGTCGGGCCGAAGACCGTGCGCCTGGTCCACGAGGAGCTGGGGATCGAGAGCCTCGACGACCTGCGCCGGGCCGCCGAGGCCGGTCACCTGCGTGGGCTGCGCGGCGTCTCCGCCGGCACGGAGGAGCGGATCCTCGCCGGGATCGCCCGGCTGGAGGCCGCGCCGAACCGGCTGCTCGTGCATCGGGCCCAGGCGATCGCGGACGAGCTCGTGGCGCGGCTGGCCGACGCGCCCGGCGTGCGCCGGATCGTCCAGGCGGGGTCGCTGCGCCGGCGGCGCGAGTCCGTGGGGGACCTGGACCTGCTGGTGGAGACGGACGAGCCGGAGGCCGTGATCGCCCGGTTCACGGGGCTCCCGGAGGTGGACCACGTGCTGGGCGCGGGCCGGGCGAAGGCGAGCGTGCGTCTCGCCGGGGGCCCGCAGGTGGACCTGATGGTCATGCCGCCCGGGGAGGCCGGCACATACCTGGTCCACTTCACGGGCTCGGCGGCGCACAACGTCCACCTCCGGGGCATTGCCCGCGACCGTGGCTGGAGCCTGTCCGAGAAGGGTTTCCTGCGCCTTGGCGACGATGGCGAGCCGGCCGGCGGCGACGCCGCGGTTCTGCGGACGTTCCCCGATGAGGCGGGGGCGTACGGGTTCCTCGGCCTCCCGCTGATCGAGCCCGAGCTGCGCGAGGACGACGGCGAGATCGAGGCCGGGTTCGCCGGCCGGCTGCCGCGCCTGGTCGGCCTGGCCGACCTCCGTGGCGACCTGCACAGCCACTCTGACTGGAGCGACGGCGTCCACTCGATCGAGGTGATGGCCGAGACGGCCCGACGGCTGGGGTATGCCTACCAGGTCCTGACCGACCACTCGCAGAGCCTCGCGATCGCGCATGGCCTGGACCCGGAGCGCGTGGAGCGGCAGCGGGTGATCATCGCCGCCCTCAACGCCCGGTTCGCGGCCGACGAGGCAGCCGGCGCCGTCCCGCCAGGGGCGGACCCGGGAGGCTTCCGCCTGCTCCACGGCTGCGAGCTGGAGGTCCGTGCCGACGCCCGCCTTGACTACGAGGACGATCTGCTGGCCTCCTTCGACCTGGTCGTCGCGTCGGTCCACGTGGCTCGGCGCCAGCCGCGCGCCGAGCTGACCCGCCGGACGCTGGCGGCCATCCGGAGCCCCCACGTGGACGTCATCGCGCACCCGGCCGGGCGGATGATCGGGTCACGCGACGACCTCGACCTCGACTGGGACGCCGTCTACGAGGCGGCTGCCGCGACGGGTACGGCGCTCGAGGTCAACGGCTCGCCGCACCGCCTCGATCTCGCCGCCGAGCGGGCCCGACGCGCGATCGAGGCCGGCTGCCTGCTGGCGATCGACTCGGACGCGCACCGGACCGACGAGCTCGGCTACCTGCGCTGGGGCGTGGACCAGGCGCGGCGGGCCTGGGCCGAGCCCGGGCACGTGGTCAACACCCGCGAGCGGGACGCGCTGCTGGCCTGGGTGGCCGGCAAGCCGTCGCGGACCTGACGGGCGGACGTACCATCGCGACCATGACGCCCCCGGATCCCGCGGTCGGCCTCGGCCGCCGCGAGCTCACGATCGCGGCGGCAGCGCTGGTCGGGATGGCCCGATTCGTGGACCGCGACGACATGCTGGTGCCGGCCGTGCTGCTGACGCTCGCGGTGGTGGTCGCCGGCATGGGTGTGCCCGGCGAGGACGCCGCTCGCCGCCCGGCGCTCATCGCGATGCTCGTTCCCGCAACGCTCACGGGCGGCGCGGCGGCGGCGATCCACCTCGTGCCGATCGGCCTGGGCCTGGTTCCCGCCCTGGCGGCGTTCGCGCTCGTGTTCGACCGGATCACCGCCCTCGAGCTGCGTCTCCTCGTGCAGCCCGGAGGCGCCGGCGACGCGGACCGCTCGAAGGTGCTCATGGCGGCGGTCGCGACCGCCTTCGTCGCCTTCACGGGTATGGCCGCCATCGTGCCGGGCGGCCTGGCGGAGCCGGGTGGGGCGGCTGGGCCCGGGGCGCTGCCGGAGGGCTGGCTCGTCGTCCTGGGCCTCGAGGACGCGGCGGTGGCGCTCCTCCTCGGCTACCGGATGTCGGCGCTGCGATACGGCACCGCGAGGGACGCGGCGCGATCCGCGCTGACCTATGCGATCGTCGTCGCGATCGCAGCCGGCGCGCTGCGGGCGATCGACGTGCCGAGGCTCGTCGGGCCGGCCGTGCTGACGCTCGTGTTCTACCTGTGGGACGCACTCCACGGCTCGGCCCCGGCCCGGCGACGCGATCCCCGCTTCCTGTGGGAGACCATCCTGCTCGCGGTGCTCGGCGTCGTGGTGGTCGTCTGGAACATCCAGCTGCGCGGCTGACCCGCCGCGCCTGACGCGCGTTTGACGCCTAGGCCCCCGGGTGCTAGAAACGTCTGCCCGCGACCGACCGGTTCGGAGCGTCCGACGACGCCCTGCATGCCGGTTCGCGTCCCGATGGACCGAAAGGACAATCGCCCCGTGACCTTCCCCGAGATCGACGCCGCCGCCCAGACGCCCGCCGGCCAGACCCGCCTGCGGCGCCAGCTGGCGGAGCAGGCGATCGCGCACGCGACCGCCGCCCGCTGGGCGGACGCCGCGGAGACCAACCGGCGCCTGCTGGAGCTCGGCCCGGACTCCGAGGCTGAGAACCGCCTCGCCAAGGCGCTCTGGGAGCAGGGCGAGCTGGGGGCCGCCCGCGAGCACTACCAGAAGGCCCTCGCCCTCGACCCGACCAACCGCATCGCCGAGCGCAACATCGATCGCCTGCGGGTCCTGCTGGTCGAGGCCGGCGAGAAGACGGTCCCGGCCAAGGCCGGGTCCAAGGCGCCGATCAGCATCTTCGTCGAAGAGACGGGCAAGACCGGGTTCGCGCACCTGACGAACCTCGCCCGCCCCGCGGAGCTGGCCCAGGTCAACCCGGGCGATGCGGTGGAGTTGACTCCCGAGGGCAACCGCCTGATCGCGATCAGCAACGGGATCCGGATCGGCGTCGTGGAGCCCCGGGTCGCCGCCCGCCTGCTCAAGCTCATCGCGGACGGCAACAAGTACCTCGCCGGCGTCACCTCGCTGGGCGACAAGGACGTGCGCCTGATCATCCGCGAGGTGTTCCAGGACCCGCGCAACTACGGCAAGGTCAGCTTCCCGACGGCGGCCAAGTCCACGGACCTCCGCCCCTACACGAAGGGCACCCTGGTCCGCGAGGACGAGGATCTCGAGGAGGATCTCGAGGACGACATCGAGGACGAGGAGATCGAGAACCTCGACCGGGTCCTGCCGCCCGAGGAGACGACGGACGAGGCGTTCGTCGAGGAGACGGACGAGCTCGAGGAGCCGTAGTCGGCCGCCGGGCGGCGTGCGCTGTCCGGTCCGCAGCATGCCAGCAACCGATCAGGCGCGTACCAACCGGGCGCCGGAGGGAGAATCCTGGCCGCGTACCGATCGGGCGCGTGCAATGGCGCCGCACGGGGTCTCTTGATGGCCACGCACCGATGAGGTGCGTGCTCGGCCAGCTGCACATGGCCGACGACGCCCGGCACCGGTATTCGGCCGGCTGCTGATCGGGAGACACCCGGCTGCTGCATCCCCTCCGTGCTCGAGCCGCCCGACCGCCGCCCGGCCGGGCCATTGGCCGGTGGACACGTCGTCGCGCACCACGCACCCGGTCGTAGGTTGGCCAGGGCATGCCCTGGCGCCTGGGGCGCACCTCGCCCAGGACCCGGCTCTCGCCCTCTCGCGATCGGTCTGCGACAATCCGGCGATGGCCGGTCGCGCCCTGCTCCTGCGCGTCGAGCCGGGGTTCAGCCTCCCGGCGTTCGAGCGATTCGCGCCGCCGCCGCCCCCGGCGCTGATCGCTGCGCGGCTGGAAGCCGCCTCGGCGCCCGGCGACATCGTGCTCGACCCGTTCGGGCGCGGCGGCTGGGTCGCCCGCTCGGCGCTCGATCACCAGCGACGTGCGGTCAGCCTCGAGACCACCCCGTTGGACCGGCTGCTGGCGGAGATCGTGCTCCGCCCGCCGGACCTGCGGCACCTCGACGCGGCCGTCCAGTCCCTGGCGGCGAGCGCCCGGCGCGAGTCGAGCCTCAAGGCGTCGATCTCCGACCGCTACGCGAGCCGCTGCGCGACCTGCGACCGGCCGGTCGTGCTGGACGAGGTCACCTGGGCCGTGGAGCCCGCCGAGGAGAACGGCCGGCCCGGCGGTCCCCGGCCCGTCCGCCGCCACTATCGGTGCACCGTCTGCCGCGACCAGCTGGGCGGCGGCGCCCAGCGCCAGGCGCCGATGGAACCCGCGGACCTGGCCCGTATCGACGATCCGGAGGCCCCCCTCGCGAGAGCCAGGCTTCGGGACCGGTTCCCAGTCCTCGACGGCGGCGAATCCCTGGGCGATGAGCTGCTCGATCTCCACACGCCCCGCCAGCTGGTCGCGCTGGAGGCGATCCTCGAGCGCGTTGAGACGGACCTGCGGGCGGCGTCCATCGCCGCGGCCCTGCGGCTCGCGTTCCTGCACGCGGTCGGGCCCGCCAGCCGCCTCGCCACGTCTCCCGGCCGGGTCGCCCCATTGCGGATCGCCTCCGGTCACGTGCGGCCGCCGGGCGGGGGCCATTTCCGGGAGCGCAACCCGTGGGTGGCGTTCGAGGACGGCGTGCGGCTCGTGCGCGGCTTCATCCAGCGTCTCGAGGGCGGCGCCTGGGGTCCCGTGCCGGCGCGCCTCGGAGACGACCTGCGGAGCCTCGTGGACGGGTCGGCGACGACCGTGCTCAAGCTCGCCACGCCGGCCGCGTTCGGCGCCCTGGGGCTGGAGGCGGAGCACCTGGCCGGCACCCCCGGCCGCCCGCGAGTTCGACTGGTGCTGGGGATGCAGCCGCCACGCCCCTCGGCGGAGCGCCTCGCGTGGTCGTACCACGCCACGGCCTGGGCCCTGGGCTACGAGGCCGCCGCGATGCTGCCCCTGGAGCCGCTGTTCGGGCCCGCCGTCCGCGCCTCCTGGGGGTGGCAGGCCGCGACCCTCGCGAGGTCACTGCGCGACCTGGAGCCGGTCCTGGCCCGGAACGCCCGCATCATGCTGCTGCTCGAGGGCGACGGGACGGAATCGCTCGTCGCGACGGTGCTCGGCGGGGTCACGGCCGGCTATCGGGTCGTGGGTGCCCGCCTGCCGGAACCGGGTCGCCAGGAGGGCGGGACCGTGGAGCTGGCACCGCCCGGCTCCGGCGCCGTCCCCGGCGGTCCGCGCAGCCGTGCGAACGTGGCCCTGTCCCCGCTGCCCGGAGGGGCCGGCGATCCGGACGTCGTGCCGGCGACCCGCCTGTTCGCGCCGGCCGAGCGGGCGCCCAACGCCCCGTTCTCGGCGACCGACGCCGCGCGGGCGGTGGTGGAGGCCGCCATCGAGGTTCTCCGGTTGCGTGGCGAGCCCGTCGCGTTCGAGGGGCTGCTGGGCGAGATCCTGGTGGGGCTCGATCGGACCGGTCATCTCCGCCGGCTGGTCCGCCCGCCGACCATGGATGCCGAACCCGGCGCCGGGGCACTCGAGCCCGCCGCGCCCTCGGAGGCCGCGCCGCCGCAGCCAGCGCCCGCCGACCACGTTGACCGCCTGCTCACGCTCGTCCGGGACGCCCTGGCCGGGGCCGATGGGCGCCGGCTCGTCCGGCTCGAGGGCGATCGCTGGTGGCTGGGCGACCGGACCGACCGCGACAACGCCGCGGTCCCCCTCGCCGATCGGGTGGAGTGGGCCGTGTTCAGCCTCCTGTCCACCGCGGGTCCCCTGTCCGAGGCGGCGTTCCTGGACCGGATCGCCGGGCTGTTCACCGGTCCCGACCTGCCGGACGAGGACCTCGTCCGCGCCTGCCTCGAGAGCTACCGGAGCCTGGCCAGCACGCCGGAGCACCTGTTCACCACGGACGACCTGGCGCGCCGCAGCGAAGAGCACGGCGAGCTGGTCGCGCGCCTCGTGGACCTCGGCCATCGGCTCGGGTTCGCCTGCTGGGTGGGGCTCCGCCAGCAGGCCCGGCGCGTCGGCGGCGTGCCGCTCCAGGCGCGCCTCGACGATCGGGAGCTCCGGGGCCCACCGTATCTCGGCCGGATCCGGGCCGAGGACCTCGAGGACGTCGACGTCATCTGGTACGTCCGGGGCCGCGCGGCATTCCTGTGGGAGGTGGAGTGGACGGCGATGCTCAGCGACACGGTCCTGCGCCGCCACGCCCGCATCCCCGCCGACGAGCGCCTCGTCCGATTCCTCGTCGTGCTGCCCGAGCGAGCGGAGCTGGTCCGCCACAAGCTGGAGCGCTCGCCGCTCCTGCGGAGCGGGCTTGACGCCGGCGGCTGGCACCTGCTCAAGGCCAATCACCTGCTTGACTGGGCCGCCCGCGAGCGGGTGTCGCTGGCGGATATGGAGCCCCTGCTGGGCCTGGACCCGCCGGCGGAGCGGACGGGGGACCAGATGTCGTTGTTCTCGGGCTGAGCCGGGCGCCGGCGGGGTACCCTAGCCGCGGCCCGCGACCAGCACGCGCTCGGCCGAATGATCCGCCTCCCAGGGGGACACCGACCCGTGACCGAACCCACCCGCCCGGCCAGCGCGACCGACGAGATCGCCGCTCGCTTCTGGGAGGACTACCTGCGGCTGTCGCCGACCACGGCGACGATGTACGGCGACACCCGGTACGACGACCGGCTGGAGGATCCCTCGGCCGAGGGGCGCGCGGCGGCGCGCGCCACCGCGGAGCGCGTGGGGCGCGAAGTCGCCGCGGTGCCGGAGGAGGGCCTCGACGTCGAGGACCGGATCACTCGCGACGTCCTCCGGGTGATCTCGGAGCTGGCCGTCACGGAGGACGATCTCGCCTTCCATGAGCTCCGGGCGGTGGACCAGATCGCCGGCCCGCAGACCCTCCTCGCCCAGGCCGCCCAGTTCCAGCCCGCGGACACCCCGGAGCGCCTCGAAGCATGGCTTGCCCGGCTGCGCGCCTACGGACCGTACATCGATGCCCACGTGGAGATCCTGCGCGACGGCAAGGCATCCGGCCGGACGGCCGCCCGGATCGTCGCAGAGCGGACCATCGACCAACTTCGCCGGCTGCTCGCGATCCCGATCGAGGAGGCGATCGTCCCCGCGCTGTCGCGGGTGGCCACGGAGGCCGATCGGGAGCGCGTGCGGGCGGTGGTCGAGGGCGTCGTCTATCCCGCCGACCGCCGCTACCTCGACGCGCTGGAGGGCGACTACCTGGCGGTGACGCGCGAGGTCCCCGGCCTGCACTCGGCACCCGACGGGATCGAGCTGTACCGCTATGCGATCCGCCGCTGGACGACGCTGGACCTGGATCCCCGGGACGTCCACCAGATCGGCCGCGACGAGCTGGCGGAGATCGACGACGAGCGGCGCGTGATCGCCCGCGAGGCCGGGTTCGGCGATGACGTCCGGGCCTACCGGTGGTCGCTGGACCATGACCCTGCCAACCAGGCGGCGTCGCCGGCCGAGCTCGTCGCGCGCGCGACCGAGGACATCGAGCGCGCGGCGGCCGTCGCCCCGCGCGTCTTCGGCCGCGTGCCCCGGACGCGGTGCGAGGTCCGACCGGTCGAATCGTTCAAGGAGCGCGACGCGCCGTTCGCGTACTACTTCCCGCCCACGGAGGATGGCTCGCGGCCGGGGATCTACTACGTGAACACCTACGACCTGCCGAGCCGGACGTTCTCGAAGCTCGCGCCGACCACGTTTCACGAGGCGATCCCGGGCCATCACTTTCAGATCGCGCTCGAGATGGAGCACCCCAGCCTGAGTGCATTCCGGCGCCTGGGCTCCCGCATGGTCGCCGGGGCGTACGTGGAGGGCTGGGGGCTGTACAGCGAACGCCTGGCGGACGAGCTCGGCCTGTACCGCAGCCCGGCGGAACGATTCGGGATGCTCGACGCCCAGGCCTGGCGGGCGTCGCGGCTGATCGTGGACTCCGGGATGCACGGGCTGGGCTGGACACGCCGGCAGTCGATCGACTGGCTGCTGGACACCGGCCTCTCGGATACGGACGCGATGATCGAGACGGACCGCTACATCGTGTGGCCCGGCCAGGCGCTGACCTACATGACCGGGATGCGCGAGATCCGTCGCCTGCGCCGCGAGCTGGAGGCCCGGGACGGCCTCGCGTTCGACCTTCGGGCGTTCCATGACGCGCTGCTCGGTCATGGCTCGGTGCCCTTGGCGACGCTTGCCCGGGAGCTCCCGCTCTGGGTGGCCGCGCCCGCCTGACCTGCGCTCAGCTGTCGAAGCCGATCCCCAGCACGTCGAGGGCCCGGAGGAACGGCGAGCGCCGGCCATTCTCGTCGGCGCGGATGACCTCGCGGCGCATCAGCTCCACGGCGGGCGTTCGGATCGGCTCGGGCGGGATCGGGAACGGCCGGGAGCGAACGAACCGAAGCTGCAGCAGCGGCGAGTCCGGCCGCAGCAGCCGGTCGCGCAGGATGCCGGCGGCCCAGCGCGCGGATCCCACACCCAGCCCGGTGTAGCCCAGCGCGTAGTGGACGCGGCCGCCCAGTGTCTCGCCGAAGGTCACGGTGAACCGCGTGGTGGTGTCGATGGCGCCGCCCCAGCGATGGCTGAACCGGATCCCGTCCAGCTGCGGGAATGCGGCGCCGAAGTTGCGGGCCAGGAGCTCGAACGTCTCTGGACGCCGGTCGTGGTCAGGCGAGACCCGGTTGCCGCGGTGGTAGATGGCGTCGTAGCCGCCCCACAGGATGCGGTCGTCGGCCGTCCGGCGGAAGTAGTGGAACTGGTTGCCGGCGTCCGACGCCCCCTCCCGGCCCCGCCAGCCGATCGCGTCCTGCTGGATCGCCGACAGCGGCTCGGTCATCAGCACATAGTCGTAGACAGGCACGAACAGGGGCACCAGGCGGCGCAGCCAGCCGCTGTACGCGGACGTGGCGACCACCACGTTGGCCGCCTCCACCACGCCACCCCCTTCGACCTCGATCCGGACGCCGCCGGCACGTCGCCGCAGCGAGGTGACAACGCTGTCCTCCGCGATCACCGCGCCGCGCCGCTCCGCCGCCGCCGCAAGCCCCCAGGCGAGCTTCGCCGGGTTGACGAGCACGCTCCGATCCGCCGAGCTCCGGATGGCCGCCAGCCAGCGCGGCGAGTGGATCGCGGCCTGCGCCCCGGCCCGATCGAGCAGGGTCACCTGGTGGCCATGCCGGGACGCCGTCGCGGCATACGCCTCCAGCTCCGCCACCTGGTGCGGCGCCACGGCGAACTCCAGCGTGCCGGTCGCCTCCAGCTCGCACTCGATCCCCTCGGTCCGCACGAAGGCAACCAGCTCGGCCAGGTTCGCGACGCCCTCCCGCTCCAGGACGTCCACCTCGTCCGGGAAGTGGAGGAGGGCGTTGGACAGGCCATGCGTCAGCGAGGCCGCGCAGAACCCGCCGTTGCGGCCGCTGGCGCCCCATCCGACGCGCGATGCCTCGAGGACGGCGATGCGCAGGGAAGGGTCCGTCTCCAGCAGCCGAATCGCCGTCCACAGGCCGGTGAAGCCGGCGCCCACGATGGCGACGTCCGCATGGAGCAGACCGCGCGCCCGCGGCCGCGCGGGGCCGGGATCGCCGGTGGTGAACCAGAAGCTGCCGCCGGCCGGCGCCTCGCCGCGCGGCGCGACTCCGTGTGCCATCCCGCAAATGTATGCGGATCGCCGCGCTCTCGCACGCAGGGTGCGGGAGATTCGTGGCTCGGACCCGGTCGGGAAACGATGTTCGCGTTGACGCCGCGAAGGGCCGTGTGGCACGATCGGGTACACCGTTGCACTCCCCGCAACGCCCGTCCCGCGATGCGCGCCATCCGGTTGGGGCGGAGGCGGGGGCCCGCGCGCCGCGGACGCGGCATCGGCCGCCCGGACCGGATCGTGGGGACACCTTGGAGGCATCATGACCGACGATCCCGCCGCCCCGTCGACGCCCGCGCTGAGTCACGACCGGCAGCTCTCGATGTACAGGCGCGCGACGCAGACCCTCCCCGGTGGCACCGACTCCAACTTCCGGGCGTGGGGCGAGCGCACGATCTACGTGGACCGGGGCAGGGGCGGCCTGGTGTGGGACCTCGACGGCAACGAGTACGTTGACCTGCGCATGGGCTACGGGCCGGTGATTCTCGGCCACGGCGACGACCGCGTGGACGACTACGTCAACGAGCGGATGCGCCAGGGCGTCAGCTTCTCGCTGACCAGCGAAGACGAGGTCCGGGCGATGGAGCTCCTGTGCGAGCTCAACCCGTGGGTCGACATGGCGCGGATGACGGTATCCGGCACCGAGGCCACGATGCATGCGATGCGCATGGCCCGTGCGTTCACCGGCCGCAGCAAGATCGTGAAGTTCGAGGGCCAGTACCACGGCGTGCACGACTACGCGCTGATCAGCGTGGCACCCAACAACATGGCGGACCTGGGGGACCAGGACAACCCGGTCGGGCTGGCCTGGGGGCGCGGCATCCCGGAGGCGATCGCGAAGACGGTCATCCCCGCCCGCTACAACAACATCGAGTTCCTGCGCCGCCTGTTCGAGCGCGAGGGCGAGGATATCGCCGCGATCATCGTGGAGCCGGTGCTGGGCAATGCGCAGGGCATCATGCCCCAGCCGGGGTTCCACAAGGCGATGCGGGAACTGACCCAGGAGTTCGGGATCCTGCTCATCTTCGACGAGGTCAAGACCGGGTTCCGGTTCGCGCGCGGCGGTGCTGCCGAGTACTTCGGGATCACGCCGGACCTGGCGACCTACGCCAAGGCGATGGGCAACGGCTACCCGGCGGCGGCCTTCGGCGGCCGGCGCGAGATCATGGAGATGCTGCCGTCCAAGGTCAGCCACGGCGGCACGTACGCCGGCAACCGGGTGGCGGCCGCGGCGGCTACGAAGACGCTCGAGATCATTCGCGACACCAACGCCCTGGACACGATCCATGCGACGGGCCTTCGGATCCAGGGCGGCCTGCGGGAGGTTCTCAACCCCACCGGGCTGCCGTACCAGTTCACCGGCCACCCGTCGATGTTCGGGATCATGTTCACGGATCGCGTGGCGACGGAGTACCGGGACTGGGCGACGACCGACCACGAGCTCTACGATGCCGTCGCCATTGGCATGCACGCCCGGGGCGCCATGCCGGAGCCCGACAGCCGGGAGCCGTGGTTCGTGTGCGAGGCGCACTCCCAGGGGGACATCGTGGATCGAGCGGTCACGGCGTTCGAGGATTCGCTCCGGGCGGCGCTCGAGGCGCGTGCCCGGGGCGGCCTTGACGCGGCCGCGCACTGACAGCGGGCGAGAAGGGGACCCGCGAGATGACCCTGGACGGGAACGCGGTCCGGTCCGTGGACCGGGCGGCCGCACTGCTGCTGGCCCTCGGCGAGAGCGCGGGCGAGGCGGGGGTCACCGAGCTCGCCCGGCGGCTCGGGCTCCACAAGTCCACCGCGTCGCGGCTGCTGGCGACGCTCGAGAAGCGGGGGCTCGTGGAGCAGGACGAGGAGACGGGCAAGTACCGCTTGGGGCTGGTCGTCATTCGCCTCGCCGAGCGGGCCGAGCGGACGCTGGACCTGCGCGCGATCGCGATGCCGGAGCTGGACCGGCTCGCCCGCGTCACCCACGAGACCACGGGCCTCGGGGTGCTGGACGGCGACCAGTTCCTCACGGTCGCCCAGGCCGACGGCCCCAACCTGGTCGCGGTCGGGGACTGGACCGGGCGCGCCGTCCCGCTGCACTCGGTCGCGGCCGGCAAGGTCCTGCTGGCGTCGCTCCCGGAGCGGGAGATCCTGCGCTTCGTCCGCCGCGGCCTGGACCGGTTCACGGACCGGACGATCGTCGGCCTCGAGCCGCTGCTCGAGGAGCTCGCCCGCGTCCGGCGCCGCGGCTACGCCACGGCGTTCGGCGAATATGATCCGGCACTCAACGCCGTCGCGGCGCCAGTTCACGACGCCCGCGGTTCGGTGATCGCCGCGGTGGACGTCTGGGGTCCCTCGTTCCGCGTCACACCGCGGCGTGTCCCGGAGCTGGTCCAGCAGGTCCGGGAAGCGGCCGGGGCCGTCTCCGTCCGCCTCGGGGGAACGCCGACGTGAGCCACCGGCGCGCCGGCGCACCGGCGCGCCGGTCCGGGCTTCGATGACGCTCCCCGCCGATCTCGGTGACCGGCTGCTCGCGTTCCTCCGTGACCCGATCCTGCCGATCCTCCTGATCATCGTCATCGCCGCAGTCGTCATCCGGCTCGCCCGGCTATTCGTCCGCGGCGTGGTGAAGGCACTGATCGATCGCGAGACCACGGAGGGCACCGCCCGGGAGCTGTCCTCGGTCGAGGTCCGTAAGCGCATCGAAACGCTGGACCAGCTGGGGACCAACGTCATCCGGCTGTTCGTGTTCCTGATCGCGCTGGTGATGATCCTGGGCGAGCTCGGCCTGAACATCGGGCCGGCGATCGCCGGGCTGGGCGTGGTGGGCATCGCGGTGGGCTTCGGGACCCAGAGCATCGTGCGCGACTACTTCACGGGAGCCCTGATCCTGATCGAGAACCAGTTCAGCAAGGGCGACGTTGTGACACTGGCCGGAGTCAGCGGGACGGTTGAGGACTTCAGCCTGCGCCGGACGACGCTGCGGGACCTGGGCGGCGTCGTGCACACAGTGCCCAATGGCGAGATCAAGGTCGCATCCAACCGGACCCGTGTCTGGGCGCGAATCAACCAGGACGTGCTGGTCGCCCACGGGACGGACATCGAGAAGGCGACCCGGGTGGTGAACGACGTCGGCGTCGCGATGGCGGCCGACCCGGAGTGGCGGCGGCGGGTCATGGAGCCGCCGCACGTGGAGCGCGTCGAGGCGATCGACGAGTACGGCGTCACGCTCAAGGTCCTCGGGCTCGTGCGCGCCCCGGAGCAATGGGCCGCGGGGGGCGAGCTGCGCAAGCGCATGCTGGCCGCGTTCGCGACCCACGGCATCGAGATCCCGCGCCCTCAGCGCGTGGTCCTGGCGCGCGACCCGGGAGCCGGCGCGCCGGGCGGACCCGCTCTGCCGGGGCCGTCCGACGACGACCTGCTGGCCGGGATCGACTGACGATCGGACCGTCCGGGTTGCCCAGGGCAGGGCCGTGCTGGCGGAGCCCGCCGCCGGCGCGCGTAGAATGACCCACCGAAGGCTGCTGTGGTGGAGGGATCCGTGAGCGACGCGTCCGGGGCCGGGAGCCGGCCGGAGATCGAGAACCTCCTCGCCGAGAAACGAACGTTTCCGCCCGACCCCGGGTTCGCGGCGCAGGCGAATGCCACGACCGCCGTCTATGACGAGGCGGCCGCAGACTACGTGGGTTTCTGGGAGCGCCAGGCGAAGGACAGGCTGTCCTGGTTCACGCCCTTCGGTGAGACGCTCCGCTGGAACCTCCCGGACGCGGAGTGGTTCGTGGGCGGGGAGCTCAACGTCGCCTACAACTGTGTGGACCGTCACGTGGAGCGCGGGCTGGGGGACCGGGTGGCGTACCACTGGATCGGCGAGCCGGGCGACACGCGCACCCTCACCTACGCGGACCTGATGCGCGAGAGCAGCAAGGCGGCCAACGCCCTGCTCGAGCTCGGCGTGCGCAAGGGTGACCGGGTCGCCATCTACATGCCGATGATCCCGGAGCTGCCGATCGCCATGTTGGCCTGCGCGCGGATCGGCGCGCCGCACACGGTGGTCTTCGGCGGGTTCTCCTCGGAGGCACTGTCGGGGCGGATCAACGACTGCGGGGCGAAGGTCCTGATCACCGCCGACGGCGGCTGGCGGCGCGGCAAGAAGGTCGGCCTCAAGCACCACGCGGATGCCGCCTGCGCGAACGCGCCCTCGATCGAGCACGTGATGGTGGTGGACCGCTTCGGCGACGGGGTCCACATGGTGCCCCGCCGTGATGTCTGGTGGCACGACATCGTGGACCGCCAGGCCGAGACCTGCCCCCCGGTTCCCGTGGACAGCGAGCACATGCTGTACCTGCTGTACACCTCGGGCACGACCGCCAAGCCGAAGGGGATCCTCCATACGTCGGCCGGCTACCTGCTGGGCGCGGCGTTCACCCACTGGGCCGTGTTCGATGTGAAGCCGGACGACGTGTACTGGTGCGCCGCCGACATCGGCTGGGTCACGGGTCACTCGTACATCGTCTATGGCCCGCTTGCCAACGCGTCCACGGGGGTCCTGTACGAGGGTGCGCCGGACGCACCCACCTGGGACCGCTGGTGGCAGATCGTGGAGGACTACAAGGTCTCGATCCTGTACTGCGCCCCGACGGCGATCCGGGCGTTCATGAAGCAGGGAGAGGCCTTCCCCACTGCGCACGACCTGTCGTCCCTGCGCCTGCTGGGCTCGGTGGGCGAGCCGATCAACCCCGAGGCGTGGCGCTGGTACCGGGATGTCATCGGCGGGGGCCGCACGCCGGTCGTCGACACGTGGTGGCAGACGGAAACGGGTCAGATCATGATCAGCCCGCTGCCCGGCGTCACGACGACCAAGCCCGGCTCGGCGACCTTCGCGATGCCGGGCATCGAGGTGGACGTGGTGGATGCGGACGGGCGGTCCGTACCCCTCGGCGGTGGTGGCTACCTGGTGCTCAAGCGGCCGTGGCCCGGCATGCTGCGCGGCATCTACGGAGACCCGGAGCGCTACCGGCAGACGTACTGGAGCCGGTTCCCGGGCATGTACTTCGCGGGCGATGGGGCGAAGCGCGACGAGGAGGGCTACCTCTGGCTGCTGGGTCGCGTGGACGACGTGATGAACGTCGCCGGGCACCGGATCAGCACGACCGAGGTCGAGTCCGCCCTGGTGGACCACCGGTCCGTCGCCGAGGCGGCGGTCGTGGGCAAGTCCGACGCGATCAGCGGCCAGGCGATCTTCGCTTTCGTGATCCTCAAGTCCGGCCAGGAGCCGTCCGACGCGCTCGCCGTGCAGCTCCGTGAGCACGTCGCGTACGTCATCGGGCCCATCGCGCGCCCGAAGTTCCTGATGTTCGTGCCGGACCTGCCCAAGACGCGTTCGGGCAAGATCATGCGCCGGCTGCTCCGCGACATCGCCGAGGGCCGGCCGCTGGGAGACGTCACCACGCTGGCCGACGCCAACGTCGTGGACACGATCCGGTCCAACACCGGCACGGCCGAGGAGGAATGACGACGTGCCTTTTGGCTTCCTGAAGCGCGGCAAGCCCGCGAAGGGCGGTTCCGCGGCCGGCCCCGAGGCCGCGGCGGCTGCCGGGGGCAGGGACCAGCGCGCCGGGCCGACCCGCGGGATCGCGTTCACCGCGCTCACCGAGGAGTGGCGGCTGTCCGGCCGCATGGACGTCGCAGGCCGGTTGTCCGACGTGCTCAACCGGCGCGAGGCGCTGCCGATCCACGACGTGAAGTGGGGTCCGACGGACGGGTCCGCGCCGCTGGAGCCGGCGCCCGGTCTGCGGAGCGTGGACCCCTACGACCTGATCCTGGTCCTGTCCGGTGACGAAAGCCTCCCGCCGCTGACCGATGCGGAGCGGACGGCACTCAAGGTCCACAAGGTCGCCTACGACGTCGCGCTCGAGGTGCCGCCGTATCGGGTGATCGGCACGGTGTACCTGCACCCCGGCTCCGAGCCGGAGCGGCTGATGGAGCGCTCGACGGAGATGTTCGTGCCGGTCGTGGAGGCGGTCACGCGACTGGGCGAGATCGAGGTCAGCGACCCCGAGGTGGAGGTGATTCTCGTCAACCGCTTCTACCTGCGGGGCGTGGAGCAGGTTGACAAGCGGACCGGCGAGCGGCACGCCAGGTTGCCGGGACAGCCCCTGGGCGGCACCAGCTGGCAGGAGCGGTCCCGCTAGGCCGGGCCGATCTCAGGCCCGCGCCGAGACCGCCCGCCCGAAGAAGCGCAGCGCGGACTTCGCCGCGTCCGGCTCCGGCAGGCCGAGGATCCGGTCGGCAAGCGCGTTGAAGTCCGCCGTGATCCTGTCCCTGGGCGCCATCTCGACGGCCGTGCGGCCCTCGTTGGCCGCCTTGACGAGCAGCATCCCGTCGGAGCGGATCTGCGCGTAGGCCGGGATCGCGACCGTCCGCTCAAGGTCCGCGATGGGTACCCCGCTGTTGGCGCGGTTCACGATCAGGGCCAGACGGTCTCGCATCCCGAGCTCGTCCGCGATGTCGCGCAGCTGGACCACCGCGCGGATCGCCGGCAGGTCCGGCGTCACGGGAACCAGGATGCGGTCGGCCCGATCGAACAGTGCCCGGTTGAGCGGGCTGTAGGACGGGTGCAGATCGACGATGACGTAGTCCACGCTGCGGCGGGCGACGGTGATGGCGCCGGCGACGCGCTGCGGCTCCAGGATCTCGGTGTGGATGGGGCTCGACGAGAGCGCCAGGACCTTGAGTCCCGACGTGTGCGTCGATGCGAGCTCGTCGAAGGTCTGCACGGGCCCTCCGTCCAGCTCGTCTCGCCAGGCGTCCACGACCGTGGGCACGCCCTCCATGCCGAGCGACGAGGTCACGTGTCCGGTGACGGTGTCGGCGTCCACCAGCAGGACGCGCCGGTCCTTGGCGGTGAGCGCGGCCGCAAGGTTCATGGCGACCGTCGTCTTGCCGACGCCGCCCTTGGGGTTGAACACGGCCAGGAGCTGGCCGCGGCGGCCCCAGTCGGCCGACTCCATCGGCGTCTGGAGGACCGGGCCGCTGCCGTCGTCCACCGCGACCGATCGGATGCACATCGCCTCGACGCGCCAGCGGATCGATTCCGAGGAGTAGGGCCTGGTCAGGTACTCGTCGTCGAAGCGGCCCGCGGCCTCCTCGGCGAGCCTGCCCAAGGCAGAGGCGTTGACCACGAGCAGGGCCGGGACCTGTCGCCCGGTCTCGACCAGGGCGGTCCACGCGGAGTGGCCGACGGTGCCGCTCTCCACGTCGATGATGGCGACGGCGACATCGCGCCGTGCCGCCATCAGCGCGGACAGGTCGCGGCCGTCGGTCACGTGGACGGGGTCGAAGCCGCCAGTGCGCAGCTCGGCCGCGACGGGCTCGTACTCGGAGTCCGGCAGGAGGATGGCGACGGCGGGGCGGCCGACGGTGGTGGACATGGCACTCAACCTTCCGCCTCGGGATCACGGGCGGTGACGCTGAGGACGCCGTCGCCGGTGCCGGTGACCCGCGCGCCGAAGCCGGGCAACGCGGGGATTGCCTCACGGAGCCCGGAGTCCGTGCGATGGGTCACGTTGAACACGAACTCCCCGTCGGGCCCGGAGGCCACGGTGACCGACTGCACACCGTGGGCGCGCCCGAGATGCCGCTTGAAGCTCGCGATGCTGGCGACCGACACGAGCCCCGTGACCACCACCTGGGTCGTGGTCGGCGTCGCGTCACCCTCCGCAGATCCGGCGCCCGGCAGCAGGCTGGCCAGGCGATCGGCGAGCGAGGGCTCCCGCTCGAGGCCGCCGGCGTCCATGCGGGCCGCCAGGGCCGCCTCCGCTTCGTGCTCGGCCTCCTCGTCGGCGTCAGCGCGGCCGACGATGAGCTCGGCGGCGGTCTCGGCGACGTCGGCAGCGGCCTCGGCCTGGTCCGCGGACTCGGCGGCGGCCTCGGCGGCCACGACCGCCTCGGCGGCAGCCTCGAGCGCGGCCATGATGGATCCCCGGTCCACCGGGGTCCCGGCGGGCGTGTCTGTGCCTGAGGGCGCGTCCTCGCCGGGGTCGGCCGCCCAGCGCGCCACGTCGGCGTCGTCGTCGATGGCGGAATCGGGGTTGCCGCCCGGGCCGCTCGTGCCGGTCGCCGCGAACGCGCCAGTGAGCCCGTCCTCACCGCCCCACGGGCCGCTGCTCGCGAATGAGTTGCTCTTCGGCGCCGGGACGGGCTCGGCCTCGGCCTCGGCCTGCGCCCAGGCTTCGCCGGCGGCCGCTGCGGCCTCGAGCTCGACGGCGGCGGCCTCGAGCTCGACGGCGGCGTCCTCGGCCGCCGACCATTCGTCCGCCTCGGGGACGCCGGCCTCGGGTTCGACCTCGGTCTGGGCTTCCGCGCCGGCGGCGGCCCGGGTCTCCGTCTCGGCCTCGATCTCGACGAGCGCCTCCGCCCCGGTCTCGCCGGCGACATCGGCGGTCGGCGACTCGCCCACCGGGACGAGCGGGTCGACCCCGGCCTCGGCTGCCGGGGCATCCCCCTCGGCGAAGGCAGTCATGGACGGGGGCTCGGGCATCGATTCGGCCATCGTGGCCAGGCGCGCGGGATCGTTCTCCCCGAGCAGTCGCTCGAAGAAGGCGGTCATGTCGGCCTCGTAGGCCGCCACGGCGGCCTGGACCAGCCCGACCCGCCGCTCGATATCCGCCGCGTGCGCTGCCGTTTCCTGCTCGAGGCTCGCCTTGCGCTCCGACACCTTCCGGTCGGTCTCTTCGCGGACGCGCGCGATCTCGGCCTTCGACCATTCCCGGATTCGCGCAATGTCCTCGTCGGAGCGCTCCCGCAGGGCGGCGACGCCGTCGGCGGAGCCCTTCCGGATGTCGTCCATCACCTGTCGCGCGTCGGCATCGAGCTGCGACTGCGCCTGCTCCCGGGCCACCTCGGCGGTCGCCCGCATCGCGGCCACGAGATCGCCCATCAGCTTGGACGGCTTCTTCGGCGTCGCGACGGCGGCGGGGGTCGGGGCGGCGGCGGGATGGGGCATTGGGGCGGGCTCCGGACTGGCGGGCGGGGACATGGAGGCCTCGACGCTGTTGTCGTGCAGCCGGGCGCCCACATCAATGTCGGGCCACGCCTCGTCGGGTCCGGCCTCGGAACCATCCGAGACCATGGACGCCGCGTCGTCGGCCGGGGAGGTGGCGTCGACCTCGGCGCTGGCCCCTTCGGCGCTGGCAGCGTCGTCGGGCGTGCCGTCGTCTCGGGATCGGTCTGAGCTCCAGGGGAGACGGAATCCGGAGCGGGTGTCCGTGGTCGACATGATCGTGAGATTCCTCTGCGCACTCGGGGTCGGGATGCGGCGTGGTCGCACCTTAGGCGGGTCGGTGGGCTCCGGTGCAGTCGCTAGAGGTACCAGCGGGCCATTCCGGTGGTACCGCCGGCTGGAACGTGGCGCCGGCGCACCACCCCTGCCGCATTGTCCGGGCGTCTCGTCCCCGGCGCACCGTCCCCGGCCGCGGGCGGGCCGGGATCCGCCCGAGGGTCGCCGCCATCGGAGACGCCCCGCCGCCAGGTTCCGGGCCGCCGACTACCATGACGTGATGCAGCCCGACGGCGACCCCCGCGCGATGCCCCACGAGTTCGACGGCCGGCCCGGCCTGGCGGACCGCATGGGGCGCGCGCTGCGCGACCTGCGGATCTCGGTCACCGACCGCTGCAACTTCCGCTGCCCGTACTGCATGCCGGCCGAGGTGTTCGGGCGGGACTTCGCGTTCCTGCCCCACGACCAGGTGCTGTCGTTCGAGGAGGTCGCCCGCCTGGCGGCGATCTTCGTGCGGCTCGGGGTTGGGAAGCTCCGGATCACCGGCGGCGAGCCGCTCGTGCGCCGGGATCTGCCCGTCCTGATCGAGTATCTGTCGGCACTCCTCACGCCCGATGGGTCGTCGGTGGACCTGACCCTGACCACCAACGGGTCCGCCCTGCGAGCCCTGGCCGGACCGCTGGCCACGGCCGGTCTGCAGCGAGTGACCGTGAGCCTGGACTCCCTGGACGACGCTGTGTTCGGGAGGATGAACGGCGTGGACTTCCCGGTGGCGCGAGTGCTCGACGGCATCGCCGCCGCACGGTCCGCCGGGCTGGCGCCGATCAAGGTGAACACCGTGGTCCGGCGGGGGATGAACGAGGACGCGATCCTGCCGCTCGCGCGCTGGGCGCGGGACGAGGGCCTGGTGCTGCGGTTCATCGAGTACATGGACGTGGGTCACTCCAACGGCTGGCGGCTGGACGACGTGGTGCCGGCGGACGAGATCGTGGCGACGATCGACGCGGAGATGCCGCTGGAGCCGTTGGCGGCGGGCTACCGGGGCGAGGTGGCCGGTCGGTACCGGTACCTGGACGGCTCGGGCGAGGTGGGGCTCATCGCGTCCGTGACCCGCCCCTTCTGCGGCGACTGCACGCGCGCCCGCCTGTCGGCGGAGGGCCACCTGTACACCTGCCTGTTCGCGGTGACGGGGACCGACCTCAAGACGCCGCTGCGGGCGGGTGAATCCGATGCGGAGCTGGAGGCCAGGATCCGGGCCGTGTGGGACGTGCGCACGGACCGCTACTCCGAGCTCCGGAGCGCCGCCACGCGGAGCCTGCCCAAGGTGGAGATGTTCGCCCTGGGCGGGTAGCCCATCCAGTGGGTCGCCCTCCCGCGTGCCCGAAGCTCGGCGCGACCGGCCGTCCACAGGTCGTCCACAGCGGCCGCAGATTCGTGGATGACCGGACGCCCGCTTCCGCCGGATTCGTGGACAACCGCCTTGGACCGCGCTTGGCCTCCCCGTAACGTAGCCCTTGCCCGAAGGGGCCGTTGGAGGCCCGGAACGGAGGCGATCGCCTCAAGCCCGTTCCACCCGGCCGGCCGAGATCACCTCAAGGCCACGCCGGCGCCTGGTCCGAGATCGCATCAAGGATCGGCGCTCTCCGGTCGCTTCGGGCGCTTCGTTGCCAGAGTGGCAGCCCGCGAGGGCCGCCGCGATGGGCGCCCGGAAGGACGTGACCGGCATCCCGGTGTCGGTACTCCCTCCGGGCGTCGGAGTTTAACGCCGCCGACCGCGGGGGCCGCGGGCCGGCCCGGCCCGGCGCCGGCCCCGCTGCGGCATCCCGGCCTCGGGTCTCGCCGGGACTATCCTCCCCGCATGAACGAGATGCCCTCCACCGCTCACCTCGATCGCTCCCGCCCGATCGCCCCGGCCGAGCAGCCGGCGCGCCTGGCGGCGCTGGAGCTGGCCGTACGCGCCCGGACTGCGCTTGTTCCCCGGGCCGGAATCGTGCTCGGGTCGGGGCTCGGCAGCCTGGCGGACGGCCTCGAGGACCCGGTCTCGATCGGGTTCGACGAGCTGCCCGGCTGGCCGGCCGCGACCGCGCCGGGACACGCCGGCCGGCTGTTGCTCGGGCATCTCTCGGGCGTGCCGGTGGCCATGCTCCAGGGCAGGTTCCACGTGTACGAGGGCAACGACCCCGGCCTGGTGGTCCAGCCGGTGCTGCTGTTCCGCCGCCTGGGCGCACGCGTGGTCGTCCTGACCAACGCCGCGGGCGGAGTGAACCCCGCGTTCGGGCCCGGCACCCTGATGCTGATCACGGATCACCTGAACCTGACCGGGCGGACACCGCTGATCGGTCCCAACGCGGACGAGCTGGGGCCGAGGTTCGCCGACATGACCGACGTGTGGGCGCCGCACCTGCGCGACGGCCTTCGCGCGGCTGCCGCGGCCGAGGGGGTTGCGATCGCCGAGGGGATCTACGCGGGCCTCTTGGGCCCGACGTTCGAGACGCCCGCCGAGGTGCGCATGCTCCGGACGCTGGGCGCCGACGCGGTGGGAATGTCCACCGTGCTCGAGGCGATCGCGGCCCGGTGGACCGGGCTCGAGGTCTGCGGGGTCTCGCTGGTCACCAACGCCGGGGCCGGCTACACGGGCCAGCCGCTGTCCCACGAGGAGGTTCTTGCGGCCGGGGACGAGGCGGGACCGCGGCTGGCGCGGGTGATCCGCCGGTTCATCGGGGAGATCGAAACCGGGTGACCGGCGGCGGCCCTGCCGTCGGGCCGGACCACCCGCTCCGAGCCCAGGCCGCTACCGTCCTCCACCGGCGGCGTTGCGCGCCGCGCGGTCAAGGATCACCCCCAGGGCGAGAATTCCGAAGAAGACCCCGAGGAACAGCAGGATCATGCGGTCGTACCCGGACCAGGCGGTGCCCGACATCCCGGCGGCCCCGGTGATGGCGGCGGCGATGATGAAGGCCACGACGCCGATCGTCGTCACGGTCTTGGTGGGCTTCTTCATGCAGGCGGTTCCCCTGGTGTGGCGGACGTTGCAGCGACGCGTCGCCGCGTCCCCGGCAGGGTATCCGAGACGGGTGTCCCGGCGCGACCCCTCGGACACGACGACGCCCCGCCGGGATGGCGGGGCGTCGGAGGAGGAGGGAGCCTCCCGGAGCCGCCGAGGGTGGCCCCGGCAGGTGGGATGCGGGTCGGCTAGGGGAGGAGTACCCCGCCGATCACGTGGATGACGCCGTTGGAGGCGGAGATGTTGGTCTTCAGGATCCCGGCGTCGAACAGCTCGCCGCGCGACAGGCGGTCGCCGTTGAGCATGTCGTAGCCCGGCGCCTTCACCACGGACTTGGCCTGGCGGCGGCCGTCGGTCACGTGGTACAGGAGGATGTTCTGCAGGGCGCCGTTGCCGAAGGCGGCGTCCACGCCACCGGCCTCGACGAAGTCGATGACGTCCTGCTCGCTGAGATCGGCGTTGAGGATGCCCTCGAAGGTGCTCACGAATGCGGCATCCGTCGGGGCGAACACGGTGTACTGGTCCTTGCCGTCGAGGGCGGCGGCGAGGCCGGCTTCGATGACGGCGGCCTGGAGGACGTCGAACTCGCCGTCGTTGACGAGGACGATGTCCGTGATGGTCATGGAGCCGGGCTTGTTGGAGGCGAGCGCCGGGGCGGCGATCGTGGTGACCGCGATGGCGGCGGCGGTGATGCCGAGAGCGATGCGACGCATTGGTCTGATCCTTTCGTTGCCTGACTGTGTTGGCCGGTTGTCGTGCTAGCGGCGAGCGCGAGCCGTCGCGAGGCGCAGCGCGCCGGCGAAGGACGCGATGCCGACGGCGAGAAGCAGGAGCGGCAGCGCCGGCGTGGTGGTGCCGGTCGAGGTGGCGCCGACGGTGTCCGTCTCCGGCGCCGGGATGGCGGCCGTGGCGTCCACGCCCGCGGCGTAGGTCAGCGAGTCACCGGCGAGCGAGCCGATGGCGAACACGCTGTAGGACTTGCCCGACTCGAGGGGAAGCGGGTCGAGGTCGAGCGGGCACAGGCTGTTGTCGGCCGAGGCGCAGACCTTGAGGTCGTAGGTGTCCGGCGGGAGCGGCGTGTAGGCGGTCTGCTTCGGGTACTCCAGGCCGGCGATGCCGGTCGGGTCGCCGTTCTGGAACAGGACGTCAACGGAGGGCGTGTCGGGCGAGAAGTGGACCACCCGGACCTCGGCCTCGCCCGTCTTCGGAGAGGGCTTGTCCTCGATCAGCTGGTGCGTGATCGTCGAGTCGGCGATCAGGCCGACGGCGGCGATGGTGTACTTGGTGCCGGCAGCGACCGCCACATCGGCGAGGTCGATCGGGCAGACGGCCTCGTTGGGGGCAACGGCGCAGACCTTGATGTCGTAGCTGCCCGCCGGGAGCGGCACGTACGCTGTCAGCTCGCCGAACGCAAGGTCGGCAAGGGGGGCGCCGACCTTGGCCCCATCGACGTAGATGTCGACGTTCGGCGCGTCGGGGGAACCGTGCAGCACGCGCACCATTGCGTTGTCGGCGGCGGCCACGGGGCTGGCAACTGCGGCCAGGGCGAGAGCGGCGACGAGGGCCGCAGATCGCGAGAGTCTGTTGGACACGTCGGTTCCTCCGGTGCTTGGGCCGCCTCCGGTCTTCGGAGGTTCGGCCGACTGACTCGTTCATCAACCTTTGTATAAGGTGTGTCCAGACTGTAGAGGGCATCGGAGCACGTGTCAAGCCCTTGTACAAGGTATCCGGTGAAGATCCCGCAACAACCGTTGCAGGGAGGCAACACGCGGAACGACGGCCGGGAGGCCGTGACCGGTGAGGCGGGCCGGCCCGGGTGGCGCCGCGATCAGCGGACGGTCAGGTCCCGGCCGGCGGCCTTCGCGGCGTCGCGCTGCTGCGCCCAGGCAGCGAGGACGTTGTCCTTGTGCGGGCGGATCGGGCAGTGCTCGTCACGGTTGTTGAACTCGTCGCAGTAGCCCAGCGGCACGCACTTGGGCGCCAGGAACGAGCCCAGGAACGGCGACACGCCGAACACCTCGTGGCGGATCAGCTGGAACAACCGGCGGATCTCCCACTGGGCCATGGTGCACAACCGCAGGCCGGACATGTGGATCAGCGCCCGCAGGTTCGTGGTCATGACGAGGTTCGTGCGCGTCGCGTTCGGGAACACGAACCGGGCATCCTCGCCCGGGACGCCGGCCTCCAGCAGCTCCCCGTACAGCCCCAGCGCCCCGTCCACCTGCTGCTCGTAGCGCTCGCGGAGGTCGGGGTCGCCCTCGGCGATCGTGGCCGGGAGCATGGTCGCCGCGCCCTTGAACTTGACGTACCGCTGGCTCTGCTGGTCGAAGGCGACGCCGGCCCGGTGGCGGACGAGCTGGTGCGACAGGGTCCGCGACACCCCGGAGAGACCGAAGGTGAACACGATGTGCTCGATCGTCGATCCGTGGCCCGACTCGATGACGTTGGAGATCAGGCGCTGCATGCTCGCGGGCGCGACCTCGCCCTCAACCGCGCGCCGGAAGATCTCCTGGGGCTCCAGCTCCGAGTAGCAGGTCCGGCAGGCCGTGTAGACGAGCGGCACGTAGTACCGCTCCACGATCTCCCGGTCGGGGAACAGCAACGTCGCCTTCATGCCCAGCTCGTGCCGGCCGGGGTTGCGGGGGATCGCGGACTTCGCGCGCTGGGGGACGGGCGCCTCGGCCATGGGGCGAAGTCTATGTCCCCCGGGCCGCGGCGCGCGCGGCAAGGGCCCGCCGGTCCACGTCGCGGAACCAGGCCCAGTACAGCACGGTGGCGATCGAGTACAGCGTGATGATGGTGACGAAGCCCACGGCATACCCGGCCTCGAACCCGAGGCTCGCCTGGAGCGTCGCGTACCAGAGGCCGCCGACGATCCAGCCGGCCTGCCACAGCACGCTCATCGCGGCCGACAGGGTGGCGCGCTCGCCGGGCGTCACCCGCTCCATCGCGAACGCGTTGAAGATGGGGTTGCCGGCGTTCATCAGGGAGTTCCGGACGGCCATCGCGAGGATCACCGTCCACAGCACGGGCGAGAACCCGAGCACCACCAGGAACGGGATGCTGGCGCCCTGGACCAGCACGACCGAGGTGATCTGGCCGAACCGCCGGGCGAGCCTCGGCTGGTACAGGATCGCAGCCACCGTGCCCAGCGAGGTGAGCGCGAACACCGCATTGAGCGACGCGAGGTCGAGGCCGAACCGCCCCTGGATGTACAGGTTGAGGAACGGGATCACCTGCCCGGCGCCGATGGAGATCAGGAGCCCCGGGACCAGGAGCCTCGCGAACAGCCCCCGGTCACGAACCACGATCCCGAGCCATGTCCGCGGGCGGCGAGGGTCGTGGGGAAACGCCGCCGGTTCCCCAAGGCGCTGGAGCCGACCTCGAATCAGGGCCTTCGGCCGGTCATCGGCCAGGAGGGCCACCGTCCCGAGGCCAGCCGCGGTGAGCAGGGCCATGATCACGAGGATGACCCGGTAGGTGCCCGAGCCCGCCGGGTCCAGCCCCAGGGACCCCGCGACCAGCCCGGCCACGACGCCACCCAGCACGGCGGCGATGATGTTGGTCACGCTCCCGAGAGCGAACTGGACCGCGAACAGCTCGTTGCGGTGGTTCGGCGTGCTGTGCTCGGTCAGGTACGGCGCGACGACGACGTGCATGGCCTGTGTCCCGGCCGCGTACAGGGCGGCCCCCAGCACGATGACCGGAAGGGCCTCGCTCGCCAGGAGGGCGAGGACGGCGACCAGCGCAGCGGTCAGCCCGCCGCCGATGATCAGTCTCCGGCCGAGCCGATCGGACGCGGCGCTGGCCGGGAACGCGACCAGCGCGCCCGCGACCGACGACAGCGTCGCCACGAGGCCGATGGTCGAGGTGGAGAGCCCCAGCGAGGACAGGTACAGGTTGAAGTTGATCCAGTAGAGGCCCAACGCCGCGCCGGAGACGAGCGTGGTGACGAGGAAGATCCGGGCGTCCCGGTGGAAGCGGCCCCATGCCCGGTTGACGAGCGGTCCGAAACGGCCCCGGGCGGTCACGCCTGCGCGAGGATGTCGCGCAGGTCGTCGAGGTAGCCGGTCCAGTACGCCTCGTGGTCGTCCCGCGCGGCTTCCTCGCCGGCGTCCCAGCCGCCGTGCACCAGCCGGATGCGAGCCCCGCCGCCCGGGCGGGGTTCCACGGTCCACTCGACGGTGGTGGCCGCCTCCGCCTCGGCGTCCTCCCAGGTCCAGCTGTACGCGAAGCGCCGGCCCGAGTCGAGGGCGACGACCTCGCCCGTCACCACGCTGCCCTCGCCGAAGTCCAGCCGGTAGGTGTCGCCCACGCCGCCCAGCAGCGAGGCGTCGGTGAGCCACAGGGCGATCCGCTCGGGCACCGTGACCGCCTGCCACGCGGCGGCCGGGTCGGCGGCCGTCTCGATGACGAGGACGATGTCCGGGACCGGCGGCCGATCGCTGCTCACCGGGCCATCGTACGCGAGTCAGGCGGGCGCCGACGACCCCGCTGCCAGCTCGTCGGCGAGGGCGATTGCGCGCTCGAACGCCTCCTCCCGGGACCACGCGGCGCCCTCCGCCGCGGCCGCTCGCAGCTCCGGCACCTCGGTGTCGGGATCCACCAGCGGGATGTCCGATGAGGGCCACAGGGTTGCGATGTGGAGGCCCGTCTCCGCGACCGCCCGCCGCGACGCGGCCCCGACGGCGTACGCGTCGCGTGACCTGTCCGCGAGCAGCAGCGTGCTGGACAGGGCGGCCATGACCAGAACGGCGCCGGAGACGTCGCGGCTCGTGCGGAACTCCCGCAGCGCCACGCCGAGGTCCGCGCCCGCCTCGCCGACGCGCCCGGACATCGACCGGCCCAGGGCCCGCGTGAAGCTGGTCCAGGCGATCCAGAAGCCCTCGCCCCGCCGCTCGAACACCGCGAGCGCCGCCGTCAGGACCGCCTCGGCGACGGCGTACTCGCGGCGGTAGACGTGGTGCTCGCCAAGTCCCCATTGGGCACGGGCCACCCCGCCCTCGTCGCCCAGGCGCGTCCAGATCTCGAGCGCCTCGTCAAGCTCCGCCTTGTCGTCGTCCGCGAGGCCCATGAGCCACTCGTCCACCCCGCTGGTCGGGCGCCTGGCGAAGAACTTGTTGTACAGCGCGTTCGCCAGCTCGGCGTCGTCCCGCAGCCGCCGCGCCTCTTCGACCGAGGCTCCGTAGTGGGCGCTTGCGGCGACCATGTCGCCGGTCCAATAGGCAAGCCCGCCGGCGGCCTCCAGCGCGCGCAGCCGGGCGCCGGACGGCTCCGCCCCCCAGCCGGGCATCGCGAGCACGGCATCCATCCGGTTCCGGCCCTCGGCCAGGTGGCCGCGCATCTGCCAGAACCGCCAGGTTGCGAAGCCGAGTCGGGCCGCGCCGTCGCGGTCGCCCAGGGCGACGAGGTGGTCCAGCGCGGCGCGAAGGTTGTCGTGCTCCTCCTCGAACCGGTCCAGCGCCCGGCCGCGATCCCCGCCGCCACCCTCGCGACCCTCGCGCTCGGCGAAGGTGAGGAACGCGGCCGCGTGACGATCTCGCATCCCCTCAACCGCGCCGTGCTCCGCCAGCCGCTCGAGGGCGAACTCCCGGATGGTCTCGAGCATCGCGAAGCGGACGTCACCGTGCGCGTCGAGATCCACGCGGACGAGGCTCTGCTCGGCGAGCCGCTCGAGGCCGCCCAGGACGTCGAGCGTCCGGTCTTCGGCCGCGTCGGTCGCCGCGCACACGGCTTCGGCCTCCGCCAGCGGGCCGCCACCCGCGAAGACGCCCAGACGCGCGAACAGGTCCCGGTCCACCGACGCGAGCAGATCGAAGCTCCAGGCGATTGCCCCGCGGAGCGTGCGCTGGCGCTCCGGGAGGTCGCGGCCGCCGGCCGACAGCAGGTCGAGCCGGTCGTCCAGGCGCTGCGCCATGGCGGCCGGGGACAGCAGACGGATCCGGGCGGCGGCGAGCTCGATCGCCAGCGGCAGGCCGTCCAGGCGCCGGACGATCTCCGCGACGTGCGGGCCGTTCTCGTCGGTCAGTGCGAAATCCGGTCGCACGGCCATCGCCCGTTCCACGAATAACCGGACGGCCTCGGACGCCACCAGGGCCTCCGGATCGCGCGCGCCTGCGGGCGGCAGCGACAGCGGCGGGACGGGGAACTCCTGCTCCCCGGCGATCCGCAGCGGCGCGCGGCTCGACGCGATCACGGTCAGGTTGGGCGCCGACCGCAGCAGGTCCGCCACGACCGGCGCCCCGTCCACCACCTGCTCGAAGTTGTCGAGGACGAGGACCGCCGTCCGGTCGCGCAGGTGATCCCGGACGCGATCGATCGGCGCCTTGTTGGCCGCCAGCACGCCGATCGCCGCCGCGATCGCCGACCCCACGAGCTCCGGGTCGGTCACCGGTGCCAGCGGCACGAACCAGGCGCCGCCCGGGAACCGGTCCACGCAGTCGCCGGCCAGCGCCAGCGACAGGCGCGTCTTGCCGGTCCCGCCCGGTCCGGTGAGCGTGAGCAGCCGCGTCCGCCCCAGGAGCGCCGCCGCGTTGGCGAGGTCCGCCCTGTCCACGAAGCTCGTGAGCTGCGGCGGCAGGTTGTTGGGCGTGGCGTCCAGCGTGCGCAGCGCCCCGAAGGTCGTGGCCAGCCCTGGCGCCTCGACCTGGAACAGGCGCTCCGGACGGGTGAGGTCCTTGAGCCGGTGCTCACCGAGGTCCCGCATCCCGATGTCCGCCGCCGGCTCCCCGGCGAGCACGCGAGTGGCGTCGGTCACCAGGACCTGGCCTCCGTGGGCCGCGGAGGCCACCCGGGCGGCCCGGTGCACCTCGAGCCCCAGGTAGTCGTCGCCGGTCAGCCGAACCTCGCCGGTGTGGATCCCCATCCGCACCCGTACGGGACCGTGCTGCCACGGGTGCGCGGCCAGCGCCCGCTGGGCCCGAACGGCGGCCCTGACCGCCGCCGCCGCCGTGGGGAAGGCGACGAAATGCGCGTCGCCCTCGGATCCGAACGCGACCCCGCCCTCCGCGACGGCCGCATCGACCACCAGCGTCTTCTCCGCGTCGAGGACCGTCGCGTAGGCGTCGTCCCCGATCTCCGCCACAAGCCGCGTGGAGCCCTCGATATCCGTGAACAGGAACGTGACGATTCCGTCCGGCAGGCTGGGGGACGCCACCTGTTCGCTGCTCGCCTTCGATCCGTCCTACGTCCGGTGGTCGGACGAGACCTCGCGCAGGCGGCCGGCAACCACCCGCAGCACCGAGAGCGCGACGCCGGGCTCCTCGCGCAGCACGCGTTCGAAGTCCCACGAGGCAAGGGCGAGGCAGCGCATCGGAGCGTCCGCGACGACCTGCGCGATCCGCGGCCCGCCGTCGAGCACGGACAGCTCGCCGAAGAACTCGCCGGGTCCCAGCCGTGCGACGACCACGCCGTCGCGGACGACGCGCGCCGTCCCCTCGGCGACCACGAAGAAGCCGGTCCCGATCTCTCCCTGGCGCGCAATGACCCGCTCGGCCGGGAACTCGACCTCGATCGACGCCGCCGCGATCGCGGCGAGCCCGTCGGCGTCCAGCCCGCGGAACAGCGGGCATGCGCCGATCAGCTCGGCGCGTTGGTCCTGGGACAGCGTCATCGATCCTCCGCGGTGCTCGTCGGACGGGCGCGGCCCCCGCCGCGGCCGCCATGGTGCGCCGCCCGTCGCCGCCCGTCAACGGATCGGCCCAGGCGGTGCACCGGCGGCGCGAGAGGACCCATCGTTGGACCCGGGGGGGCGCGGGAGCGTGCGGCGCGGAACACGCCTACCGCCCGGCCGCGGGGTGTGCGAGCATGCGCCGATCGCGCGGCTGCGCGCCGCGGGCAGAGAAGGAGTTGGGCGAATGACCACGCGAGAGGAGATCGCGGACATCCTCGCGGGGTTCACCCTGTTCGGAGACCTGCAGACGCCGCAGCTCCTGGGCGTGGCGGGCGCGTTCGAGGAGGTCGTGTTCCCGGAGGGCGACCGGATCCTGCGCCAGGGGCTGACGGGCTCCGGCTTCTACGTGATCCTGGAAGGCGCCGCGGACGTCATCGTGGACGGGCAGCGCCGGGCGGGTCTCCAGCGCGGCGACTTCTTCGGCGAGGTCTCCATCCTGCTGGGCGAGCCGCCGACGGCGGACGTCGTCGCCACCTCCACGCTGCGGTGCATCGTGATGGCCGGGTCGTCGGTGGAGGCATTCATGGTCGCCTACCCAAGGGTGATGTACCGGATGCTCCAGGCGCAGGCCAGACGCCTGCGCAACGCCAACCGGTGGCGGAGCTGACGGCCGTGGCGCCCGACCCCCGCCCGTTCCCGCCGGGGGAGTACCCGGCAATCGTCATCGGCAGTGGGCCCGGCGGCCTGCAGGTCTCGTACGGGCTGCGACGCCAGGGCGTGCCGCACGCGGTCCTGTCGGCGGATCCGTCGGCGGGCGGCATGTTCCGCCGCTGGCCGTTCTTCCAGCGCCTGCTCTCGTGGACCAAGCCCTACGCGCCCGAGGAGCGCACCGCCCGTGAGTACCAGCGCTTCGACTGGAACAGCCTGGTCGCGGATGAGCCGGAGCTCCGATCCCTCCAGGCCGAGTTCATGGACGGGTCCTCGTACTTCCCATCGCGGCCGGAGATGGAGGCGAGCCTCGCCGCCTTCGCGGATCGGGCCGGGATCGCCGTGCGCTACGACTGCCGCTGGGAGAGCACGAGTCGCGAGGACGGCGCGGACGGGACGACGTTCGTGCTCCAGACCACGGACGGCGAGTACCGCACGCGGATCCTCGTGCTCGCGGTCGGGGTCGCCGAGCCGTGGAGCCCGTCGCCGCCCGGCATCGAGCACGCGCGCCACTACGCAGACACGCATGAGGCGTCGTGGTACGCGGGCAAGCGGGTGTTCATCATCGGCAAGCAGAACTCCGGCTTCGAGCTCGCGTCCGGCCTCGCCGCCTGGGCGTCGCAGATCACCGTGTGCTCGCCGTCGCCCGCGAAGCTGTCGGTCCAGACCCGGTCGCTGGTCGGCGTCCGGGCGCGCTACGTCCAGCCGTTCGAGGACAGCTTCCTGGGTCTCGGGGTGTCGATCCTCGACGCGTCCATCGTCGAGCTCGCGCATGTCGGCGATGCCTACCGGGTGGACCTGCGGCGCACCGACACCAGCCTGCCGATGAGCGTCGAGGCGGACGAGGTCATCGCCGCGACCGGGTTCACCTGCCCGCTGCTGGATCTGCCGGACCTCGGTGTGTCCACCTTCGGGCAGAGCCGGCTGCCGGCGGTGACGCCGATGTGGGAGAGCACCACCGTGCCCGGGATCTACTTCGCGGGCACGATCAGCCAGGCCGCGCCGGGACTGCGCAAGCACGGGATCCCGGCGTACTCCGGGGCGGTCCATGGTCACCGGTACAACGCCCTGATCCTCGCCCGGCACATCGCGGAGAAGCACTTCGGGATCGCGCCCGCGCGGCCGCGGCTGGCCGAGGCGGACGTGCTGGGCTTCCTGGCGCGCGAGGCCACGTGCGCGCCCGAGCTGTGGCATCAGAAGGCGTATCTGGCGCGGGTCGTCTCGGTCTCGCCCGAGGACGGGATCCGGGACGAGGGGATCGTGCCGCTCGTCCACGCGCTGGACGACATGGACCGAGACCTGGTCGCGATGACCGTGGAGGCCGACGGCACGGGCGGGATCTTCCCCGTGGTCTACGTCCACCGCAACGGGCGCACGACGGAGGCGACGCTGCCGGGCCACCCGCTGCTGGACTTCGCCACCGCCGACCACCTCCAGGCACTCGCCGGTGTGCTGGGAGGCATCCTGCCGTCGTACGCACACGCGCGCTGACGCCGGGTGGATCCGGACGGACGACCGCGGGCTCGTGTCGGCGGATTGACACCGGCTGCGCCGGTGCGGCTACGGTAGGCTCGCTGGCGTGAGTCTCAACCCCGTCGACCCGGTGCTCATGGTTGCCTGGCTGGTGCTCGCCCACCTGCTTGCGGATTTCGTGCTCCAGAACGACTGGATCGCGATGAACAAGGGCGGGGCAGCACGGACGGGCTGGGCTGCGCTCGGCCTGCACGGGTTCCACGTGGCGCTGTGCCTGACACCGGTCATCTTCGCGTTCGGCATCCGTGGCGGAGCGTATGTCGCAGTCGTGGCCCTCACGCACATGGGCGTGGACCGTTGGAAGACGCGAGCCACGAGGCGCATGGACGAGCGTGCCCAGGCTCGGGCGCGCGAGCAGCTCGCCCGGGGCCAGCTCCCGGCCTCCGGGCTGGGAGCGGCGTGGACGCCGTGGCCGGGGATGCTGTTCCTCGCGGACCAGGTGCTCCACCTCTCGATCGCGCTCGTCGGGTGGCTCGTGATCCTGGAGGGCGAGGCACTGCTGCCCGGGTTCGCGGCCTTCGTCGATGCCGTGATCCGCAGCTGGGATCCGGCGGTCTTCCACGCGGCGGTGCTCACCGGGGTGGTGCTGGTATCGCTGTTCGTCGTCAACACGCGAGGGGCGTTCTACTTCACCATGGCGCTCGCCTCCCCGCGGGAGCTTCGCCCAGCGCCCGGCGAGGACACGAGGGTGTCCGGCGCCGAGAGCCCGTCCGCTATCGCCACGGCCGCCGCTCCCCGCGGCGCCTCCGCCCGGATCGCCGCGACGGCGATGGCCATGGAACGTCTCCTGGTCGCAGCACTCGTGCTCACCGGGCTGGCCGCTGCGTCGGCACTTGTCGTGGCTCTCGACCTCGCGGCACGCTGGCGGCAGCTGCGCGATCGCGGTTACGCCGAGTGGTACCTCGTCGCGACGCTGGGAAGCGTGTCGGTGGCGCTCGGCAGCGGGTTCCTCGCCCTGGCGGCGCTGGCTTCCCTGGGCTAGGCCTCCTCCGCGCTTCGCCGTCCCCGTCCGCACTCGCCTGCAGCGTCCCTGACGGACAGCTCGGCCGCGCGACGGGCATGTCGGGCGTGGACGGGCAGCTCGGGCGAGACAGCGTGCGCCGCCCGGCTCAGACCAGCCGGCGTGGGATCCGCTCGGACCACTCCCGGGCGAAGAACGGCTCGCCGTCGAGGCGCACGTCCACGTCCACGCGCACGTCGAACGCCGCCTCGTCCGACGCGATGTCCCCGGTCGCCCGAATGTCCACGTCGAACCCGTCGCCCGTCCACCGGTAGAAGACGACGCTGTCCAGCCGCGCCTGCGCCGGGTCCGCATCGGACGCGGTGAGCACCAGGCGCTCGGAGCTGTATACGCGCCCCCCGTCTTCGAGGATGCTCGCCCCGCCTTCCGCGATGGTCACCGCCACGGTGCCGCGGAGCACGTCCTCCTCGATCCGCCACTCGGAGGGGTCCTCCTCGCTCCCGCCGACGTCGCGCATCGCGACCGGCTCGGTGCGGAAGGCGGGAGGGTCGAGTGTCGGGGCGTTTGCCGGCAGGACCGGCAGCACAAGCCGCGACGGCGCCAGCGGGCTCCGGTGCACCCGGATCTCCCCGGGCAACGGCGACGGCCACAGGACCGGCCAGTAGGCGGTGAGCAGGGTGAGGCGGATCCGGTGGCCGGGCGAGAATCGGTAGCCGGTGGCTCTCAGCGGGATGCGGACCTGCTCGACCCGGCCGGGCTCCATCGGCTCCGGATCCGTGTCTGAATTCCGGTGCGTGAGGTTGAGCACGCCCGTCGCGACCAACGACGAGGCCCCCGACGGCGACACCTCGGACAACCGCACCACGCAGGTGGCGACCGGCATCGTCGCCGAGAGATGGAGCACCGCCTCCGGGAACCCGATGACCGAGAGGGACTCCGCCAGGGGTTCGGTCGTATACGTCAGGCCCCGGATCTCGTCAGGGCGCAGGTCCCGGGCGAGGCCGTTGGGGGCCGTGCCGGCGCCCCACGACAGCGCTCCTGAGGTGCCGACCGTGGCCCGGTGCGCCACGGCATCGACACCGCCGTCGTCGCAAACGGGATTCTCGACCAGGGCGCCGGCCGCAAGCGACAGTGTCAGCTCCTCGGTCCCCGGGACCGGGAACGCGGGGGCCGATCTCCACCGACCCGGCCACGCGGCCGGGAACGGCTCCGGTTCCGCCCACTCGTGCTCGAACCACGTGATCGCCGGCTCGTCCTCCCACCCGCTCTCGGCCCCGTTGAGGTAGCGGTCGAAGAACCGGAGCATCTCGTGGAGCCAGTCGATGTTCGGGCCCGGGTAGGCATCGTCGGGGTAGGAATGGACCCAGTTGCCGACGAGGGTCCGCACGGCCGCGTTCGTGCACCGCTCCTGGATCCGGAAGGCCGAATCCACGTACGAGTCGGTCCAGCCGGCGATCTGGAACACGGCGCACTCGAGCGCCTCGTAGTCGGGCGCCAGCGAGCCCTCGCGCCAGAAGGGCCCGTCGGTCTGCTCGCGGATCCACGGGAACAGCCAAGGCGGCGTCCGCTCCAGGCGGTCCCGCCACTCCTCCCGCCAGGCCGGCCCCCGGAACGCGGGCAGGGGTGGCATCACGTTCATGCCCAGCTGGCTCACCGCGTACTGGCACTTCTCGCTGGCGGTGACACAGCCGCCCCGGAAGTGCACGTCGTCGCGATAGCGATCGTCGGTCGCGTACATCGGCAGGATCGCGCGGAGGTGAGGCGGCCGGAGCTTCGCGACCTGGATGGCCGTGAAGCCGCCCCAGCTGATCCCCCACATCCCGACGGAGCCGCTGCACCACGGCTGTCCGGCCAACCACTCCACGGCGTCGTACCCGTCGAGGGTCTGGTCCTCGGTGTACTCGCCCTCGGCGACGCCGGGCGACGACCCGGTGCCCCGCACGTCCAACCGGCAGAGCGCGAACCCGCGCGCGGCCAGCCACTCGCCCCGGGCCGTGTCCGAGTTGCGCCGCCAGTTGTCCTTGCCGTACGGGATCATCTCGAGGATGACCGGGAACCGCTCGCCGGGCTCCTCCGGGCGGGGTCGAGGCAGCCACAGGTTCGCGGACAGCTCCAGGCCATCGCGGACCGGCACGCGGACGTCCCAGCGAGCCTCGGGCTCGTAGCGCGGCGGATCAGCTTCCCGGGTCACGCTCCGGAGTCTACGGGCGGCGGGTCAGGGCGCGCCGAGCGCGTCCGCGAAGAACGTCACCAGGCGCGGCTCGTAGGCCACATGCGCGTCGATCACGGCCCGGGTGTGCTCCATGCCGGGAACGATCCAGTACTCGCCGATCTCCACGTGGGCGGCCTCGGCGGCCGCCTGCAGGGCCTCCGCGTAGCGTGGCAGGGCCTGCGAGTCCTTGGCCCCATGGACGATCGCCAGGTGGCGCCCGGCGTAGTTGGGGATCTCGGTCAGCGGGCCGCGCGCAAGGAGATCGTCGCCCGAGACGATCCTGCCGATCAGCACGGCACCCGGCTGGAGGAACGCCGGGTAGCCCTCGCGCTCGAGGTAGTCGCGCATCGCCTCAGCCATGTCGGCATAGGACGAGTCCTCCCACACGGCCTGGACGCGCGGCTCCTCGCCGCCCGCGATGACCGAGGTGGCCGCTCCGAACGACATGCCCGCGATCCCGATCCGCTCCTTCCGGGATTCCCTGCGCCACCAGCCAGTCCCACGCCCCCAGCACGTCGAGATACTCCTCCGTGCCCCCGGCGAAGCGCAGGTCCTCGTCGTCCGAATCGCCGTGGTCGCGCTGGTCCATGAGCATCACGCTGAAGCCGTTCCGGTGGAGCATGCCGGCGGCCAGCAGCACGTTCTCGTCGCGCCGGCAGCTCTTCACGCCGTGGACGAGGAGAACGGCCGGCGCGTCCGCCTGCTCGGCAGGGATCCACCACGCCCGGAGCGTGAGGTCCGCGATCTGCGGGTCACGCGACCGGAACTCCACGTCCTGTGGCGCCGGCATCGCGTACTGCGCGGTCACCGAGTCGTCCAGGCCCGAGGCGCTGAAGTGCTCGGGTGTGTCCTGGGCGTCGATCTCGTGGCACGTCCCGGGCACCGCCGCGAGCGTGTCGTAGACGGCGTAGCCCGCGACCAGGTACCCGACCAGCGCGATCGCCAGGAGCAGCAGGAGCGCGAACGCCGGTACGCGGAGTCGATGGATGCCCATGCTCTGTCTCCCACCCAATCCCGGCCTGCCTGCGACGGCGGCGCCGGTCATCGTGGGGCGGCGCCCCGGCGCGCGCCTAGGGCCGATCCGCCTCGCTCCCTGTGACGCACCGGCCCCGCGGCTGTTGCGGCCCGTCGGCTACCGTGTGCGGGATGACGTACCCGGATCCGCGTCCCGACCCCGGCGCCGCCGCGACCAGTGGCCCGTGGCGACGCCGCTCGCGCTCGATCGCCTACGCGAACCCCTGGATCGACGTGTTCCACGACGAGGTTGACCGGCCGGACGGCAGTCCCGGGATCTACGGCGTGGTCCATTTCCACAACCGGGCCGTGGGCGTCGTTGCGGTGGCGGACGACGGGCGGCTGCTGCTCGTCGGCCAGCACCGCTACACGCTGGATGAGTACAGCTGGGAGATCCCGGAGGGCGGCGTGCCCATTGGCGAGGATCTCACGGACGGCGCCCGGCGCGAGCTCCAAGAGGAGACGGGGTACGAGGCATCCGAGTGGCGCACGCTGTGCCGGATGTCCGTGTCCAACTCGGTCACCGACGAGACCGGGGCGCTGTTCGTGGCCACGGGCCTGCACGCGGGGACTGCCACGCCGGACGTGACCGAGGACCTGGCGCTCCGCTGGGCGACGTTGGACGAGGTGCTGGCGGAGATCGCGTCCGGTGCGATCCACGACCTGATGACCATTGCCGCTGTAGCGCAGTACGCGCTGGAGGTGCGCGTATGAGCCGGGACCGGGACGTCGTCGTCGTGGGCCTGGGTGCGCTCGGGTCCGCCGCCTGCTACTGGCTTTCGCGCCGACCGGGCCTGCGCATCCTCGGCCTGGAGCGGTTCGAGATCGGGCACCCGTACGGCGCGTCCGAGGACGTCAGCCGGATCATCCGGCTCTCGTACCACCGCCGGGACTACGTGCGCCTGGCGCGCCGCGCCTACGAGGCATGGGCCGAGCTGGAGGCGGAGAGCGGGACCCGGGTCGTGTTCCGGACCGGCGGTCTGGACGTGGGCCCGCGGGAGGCGGATCACGGCGTGGAGATCGACATCGACGCCTATCTCGAGTCGATGACGGCGGAGGGCGTCCCGTTCGAGCAGCTCGACGCGGCCGAGATCATGCGCCGCTGGCCCGCCTGGCGTCTCGGCGACGAGCACGTGGGCCTGTTCCAGCCGGATGCCGGCATCGCCGACCCATCGGCCGGCAACGCCGCGCACCGCCGCGGGGCGGCCGAGGCGGGGGTCGAGCTGCGGGAGCGAGCGCCCGTGGCCCGGATCGAGGACGCCGGCGGGGAGCTGGTGGTCGTGCTGGAGGACGGGGAGCGCATCCGCGCCGGGCGGGTGATCCTCGCGACCGATTCATGGACCAACGACCTCCTGGCCCCGCTCGGCGTCGACCTCCCGCTGACGGTCACCCAGGAGCAGGTGTCGTGGTTCATGCCGCGCGGGGATCCCGCCCTGTTCGCCCCCGAGCGATTCCCGGTGTGGATCTGGATGCACGAGCCGTCGTTCTACGGCTTCCCGGCCCACGGCCAGCCGGGTCCCAAGATCGGCCAGGACGTGGGCGGTCGCGAGGTGACGAACGCAACCCGGACCTTCGAGCGGGACGAGGACGCACACGCACGGGTCATGGCCTTCCTGGCCGAGCACCTGCCCGGGATGGCCGGGGAGCCGTTCGCGACGAAGACCTGTCTCTACACGCTGACGCCGGACCGGGACTTCGTGGTGGACGCCGTGCCGGGACACCCGAACGTGCACGTCGTGCTCGGTTCGGCGCACGCATACAAGTTTGCGTCCGTCCTGGGCCGGATCCTGGCCGAGCTTGCGATGGACGGCACCACCCCATCCGCCGCGGAGCTCGGCGCATTCCGCATCGACCGCCCCGCGCTGCGTGATCCAGGCGGCCCGCGCACCTTCGTCGTCTGAGCGCGGTCCGCTCCATCGTGCCTCCGTGCCGTTGCGCACGCTCTACCGGGACAGGTGGCGGTTTGCACGCCGCCCGCCGGTGTGCCACGCTCCGCACACCCGCCGGAACTGGGCGGCGTTTCCGGTCGCCGTCGGGGAGGACGGCCGGTCGAGATCGAGGAGGAGCTTTGATGCACCAGCCTCCGCGCAGCCGCGCCGTGCGGTCGATCGCGGCGCTTGCCCTTGCCGCCGGCCTGCTGCTGCCCGCGGCGACACCCGCAGCGGCTGCGGACCCGTTGATCCTCAGGATCGGCACGGACCAGAAGCTCGAGACGCTGAACCCGTGGCACGCGGTCACGGTGGCGGACTACGAGATCTTCCAGATCCAGTACGAGATGATGGTCGGCTTCGACATCAACCTGGGTCCCGCCCCCGGCTTCGCGGACAGGTGGGAGTCGTCCGAGGACGGCCTGACGCACACGTTCCACGTCCGCGACGGGATGAAGTGGTCCGACGGCGAGCCCGCCACCTGTGAGGACGCCCGGTGGACCTGGCAGTTCGTGCTGGACGTGGTCGCCTCCGAGACCGGGTACGTCGGCTCCGGGTACCTGGAGCCGTATCTCACCAACGCCGGCCTCCAGACGGTCTCGTGCACCGACGCCAGCACGCTGGTCGCCACGACCGAGTTCCCGACCACCCTGCTCACCCAGGCCTACGTCCCGATCCTGCCCAAGCACATCTGGTCGCAGTACACCCAGGACCAGATCGGCGACGCGGAGGCCGAGGGCTTCTTCGCCAACGAGCCGGTCGTCGTCGGCCTCGGCCCATACGTCGTGGTCGATTGGGAGCCCGGGCAGTTCATCCGGATGGCCCGCAACGACAACTACTGGGGGCCGCCGGGCGCGGCGGACGAGATCATCTTCCAGACGTTCGCCGGCAGCGACACCATGGTCCAGGCCCTCAAGGCCGGCGAGGTGGACTACATCCGCGGCATCAGCCCGGACCTGTGGGAGGGCCTCGCGAACGAGCCCAACGTCGAGACGGTCGAGGGCTTCTCCAACGGCTACTCGTACCTCTCGTTCAACACGAAGGGCAACAGCGAGGGCTTCAACGGGTCGACGTCCGCCCTGTCCGACGTCGCCTTCCGTGACGCACTGGGCTATGCGATCGATTTCGACAAGCTGGTCGACGCGACGCTCGCCGGCCACGGCATCGCCGGTGATTCCCAGGTCCCGCCGTACCACGCCAAGTGGTACGTCAAGCCGGAGAACCGGCGGACGTTCGATATCGCCGAGGCCAACGCGCGTCTCGACGCGGCGGGCTACACCCGCAACGCCGACGGCAACCGCGTGGACAAGGACGGCAAGGTCATCAACCTGCGCCTGACGTGGCCGGACTCCGAGGAGGAGATGGCCACCAACGCCCAGTTCATCCAGGGCTGGTTCAAGGAGCTGGGGATCGGTGTCGATGCCTACGTGACCGAGGAGGGCAAGCTCCTGTCCGATCTCGTCGGTCCGGGGCTCGACGGCACGGCGAACTGGGACTTCTACATGTGGGGCTGGGTCGGCGACCCGGATCCGATGTCGCTGCTCTCCTTCTTCACCAGCTTCCAGATCGACAACCTGAACGACAGCTTCTACGCCAACGAGCGCTACGACGAGCTGTTCGGGCTCCAGCAGCGGGCGGTGGACGAGGCAGAGCGGCACGCCTACATCGAGGAGATGCAGGAGATCTTCTACCGCGACTCGCCGTACCACGTCATGTACTACGACAACGTCCTCGACGCCTACCGGACGGACAAGTTCGCGGGTTGGACCAACCAGCCGCCCGAGGGCGGCACGCCGATCTTCGGCTACGGCTACCCGGGCTACATGTCCCTGATCGACGCCGCTTCGGTGACCCCCGAGCCGACGGCAGCCCCGACCGAGGCCCCGTCCGCGGCACCGGGCGAGCCCACGCCGGCACCCTCCGCGGACGGCGGCACCACGTCGGGCGGCGACAACTCGATGATTCTCCTGCTGGCCGTCATCGCGGTCGTGCTGGTGGTCGTGATCGGGCTGGTCGTCGCGCGGCAGCGCGGGTCGAAGCCCACGCAGGAAGACGAGTGAGTGACGCGTCCCCGACGCGTCCGATGATCCACGGAGGGGAGGGCCACCCGGCCCTCCCCTCCCGACCGGCCTGACGACACCGACGGGGCATGGGGGCCAACTACGTCCTACGCCGCACGGCGACGGCGATCTTCACGATCGTCCTGATCGTCCTGCTCAACTTCCTGCTGTTCCGGGCCATGCCCGGATCGCCGGAGCGGATCCTGCTGGGGCGCATGCCGGGCGTCACGGCCGAGGTGCTCCAGCAGAAGCGGGAGCAGTGGGGCCTGGACAAGCCGCTGTTCCCGGACCAGTTCGTCGCCTACGTGTCCTCGACGCTTCAGGGCGACCTGGGCTTCTCGTATGCCGCCCGGGGCCGTTCGGTCACCGAGGTGCTGGGGCAGCGCATCTGGCCGACCCTGATCCTGTTCGGGCTGGGCGAGCTGATCGCGATCGTGGCCGGCCTGGCCTTGGGCGCCTACTCCGGCTGGAAACGCGGCGGCGTGGTGGACTACGTCGGCAACGCGGCGTCGCTGATCCTGTACTCCACGCCGTACTTCCTGCTGGGCATGGGCCTGCTGCTGATCTTCGCCACCGGTCTCGGCTGGTTCCCGACCTTCGGCATGATGACCGCCGGCGAGACGTATTCGGGCCCCCTGGACCAGCTGCTGGACTTCGGATCGCACCTCGCCCTGCCGCTCGCCACGGTCGCACTTGGCCTGATCGGGCAGTACGCGATCCTGATGCGCTCGTCCGTGATCGAGACCCTGGGCGATGACTACATCACGACCGCCCGGGCGGTCGGCTACAAGGACACGCGCGTCCTGCGCCGCCACGCGCTTCCCAACGCGATGCTGCCGACCGTCACCCTGGTCGCGATCAACCTGGGCTACGTCGTGGCCGGCGCGATCACGGTCGAGGTGGTGTTCAACTGGCCGGGTCTCGGCACCCTGACCGTCGAGGCCCTGTCCAGCCGCGACTACCCGGTGCTCCAGGGAGTGTTCCTGCTGCTCAGCGTCGCGGTCGTGTTCGCCAACCTTGCCGCGGACCTGCTGTACGGCGTCCTCGACCCGCGGGTGCGGACGTGACGGCACCCGCGGTGCCCTCCGGCGCGGGCGCACCCGCCGCCGACGTCCTGCCCGCCCGGCGCCGTTCGCCCGGCCTGCTGCGCCAGCTGGCGAGCCGCCCGGACGGCCTCGCCGGCATGATCATCCTGACCGTGTTCATCGTTCTCTCCCTCATCCCGGAGCTGCTGGTCGGGCCCCTCCAGACGGCGGTCACGGCCACCGGGCCGCGCCTGTCCCCGCCCATCGCCGGCTACCCGCTGGGCACCGACGAGCTGGGCCGATCGATGCTCAACCTGGTCGTGCACGCGACGCGGATCTCGATGGTCGTGGGCCTGCTCGCGACGGTCGTGACCGTGCTCATCGGCGCGGTGCTGGGGATCTCGTCCGGCTACGCGGGCGGCCGGTTCGATGCCCTCGTCATGCGGGTCGCGGACTTCTTCCTGGTGATCCCCACCTTCGTGCTGGCGATCATCCTGACCGCGATCATCCGCGACGTCGTGGGCACCGGCTCCACGGAGCTGTTCGGCATCCGGGTGAGCCTGCTCACGATCGTGGTCGTGATCGGGATCACCAGCTGGTCCTCCACGGCCCGCATCGTCCGCAGCCAGACCCTGTCGCTCAAGGAGCGCGCGTTCGTGGACCGGGCCCGCGTCGTGGGCGCCGGCGGCGGGCACATCATGCGGCGACACGTCCTGCCCAATGTCACCAACCTGATCGTCGCCAACGCGGTGCTGGTGTTCGCGGGCGCCATCCTGACCGAGACCACGCTCGCGTTCGTCGGCCTCGGCGACCCGTTCCAGCCGTCGTGGGGCCAGATCCTGGACGCGGCGAGGAGCGTGGGCGCCCCGGGGCTCGGGGCGTGGTGGTACTTCCTGCCGGCCGGCATCTGCATCGTGCTCGTGGTGTTCGCGTTCACGCTGCTGGGCAACGCGCTCGACTCGATCCTCAACCCGAAGCTCCAGGAGCGCCGATGACGGACGCCGCGGACCTAGCGCCGCCTGCCGACACCGCAGCCGCCATCGACCCCCGCGTCGCAGCCATCCGCGCGCGGCGCAAGTGGCCGATGCCCAAGCTCGCCGTGCCCGGCGCCCCACTGCTGGCGGTCGAGGACCTCTCCGTCCGGTTCCGGATGCCGGAGGGCTCGGTCAAGGCCGTCGAAGGCGTGAGCTTCGGGCTGGACGACGGCGAGGCGCTGGGCATCGCCGGCGAGTCCGGCTGCGGCAAGACGACGACCGCCCTCTCCCTGGTCCGCCTGCTGCCCGCCAACGGCTACATCAAGGGCGGCTCGATCGAGCTGTTCGGCATCGACCTCGTGCCGCGCACGGAGGTGCAGCTGGCGCGCTACCGGTGGCGCGAGATCTCGATCGTGTTCCAGGGCGCGATGAACGCCCTCAACCCGGTGCGCCGGATCGGCGACGTGATCGCGGAGCCCATCGAGGTGCGACTGGGCCAGACGCAGGAGGCCTCGCGCAGGCGGGCGGAAGAGCTCCTGGAGCTGGTCGGGATCCCGAAGCAGCGCGCGTCGGCCTACCCCCACGAGCTGTCGGGCGGCATGCGCCAGCGGGCGATGATCGCCATGGCCCTCGCCTGCGACCCGGCGATCGTGATCGGCGACGAGCCGACGACCGCGCTGGACGTGATGGTCCAGGCCCAGATCCTCCTGCTGCTGGAGCAGCTGCGACGGGACCTCGGGCTGTCCCTGATCCTGATCACCCACGACCTGTCGGTCATCGCCGAGACCTGCGACCGGGTGATGATCATGTACGCAGGCCGGGTGGCCGAGGAGGGTCCCGCCCACCAGGTGTTCACCGCCCCGCGGCACCCGTACACGCAGAAGCTGCTGTCGGCGTTCCCCAACATCCGCGCGGACCGCCGGACGCTGGACACCATCCCGGGCATGCCGCCGGACCTGCGCAAGCCGCCGCCGGGCTGCCGGTTCGCGCCGCGCTGCGGGGCGGCGATGCCCGTGTGCACGCAGGTCGTCCCACCCGAGGTCCGGTTCGCGGACGGCGTCCGCGTCGCGTGCCACCTGTACCCCTCGTCGGACGCGGCGGCGGTCGCGACACCGGGCCGGGACGCGGCAGACGCCTCGCCGGCGGAGCCCGCCGCATGAGCGAGCCGGTGCCCGTTCCGCCCTCTGCCGACGCGCCCCCGCCCGCCGACGGCGAGATCCTGCGGCTCGAGGGCCTCGAGGTCCACTTCCCCATCCGGGGCGGGATCGTGGACACGCTGACGCGACGCGTCCGGGGCGTCGTGCGGGCCGTGGACGGGATCGACCTCACGATCCGCAGGGGCGAGGTCCTGGGGCTGGTCGGCGAGTCCGGTTGCGGCAAGACGACGACGGGGCGGGTGATCGTCAAGCTGACGCGGCAGACCGCGGGGCGCGTCGTGTTCGACGGCCAGGACGTGTCCGACCTGTGGGGCGTCGCGAAGCTGCGTGAGTACCGGCGGCGCGTGCAGCTGATCTTCCAGGACCCGTACGAGACGCTCAACCCCAAGCACACGATCGGCGCATTCGTCGGGGAGCCGCTGGAGGTCAACGGGATCGGGACGGCCGATGAGCGCGAACAGCGGGTCCACGCCGCGCTGGACGCGGCGGGCCTGCGCCCGGCGGCGGACTTCGCCGAGCGCTACCCGCACGAGCTGTCGGGCGGCCAGCGGCAGCGGGTGGTCATCGCCGGGGCCCTGGTCCTGGACCCCGAGATGATCGTCGCGGACGAGCCGGTGTCGATGCTGGACGTGTCGATCCGGACCGAGCTGCTGCGGCTGATGCTGGACCTCCGTCACGAGCGAGGCCTGACCTACCTGTTCATCACCCACGACCTGTCGCTTGCCTGGGTGATCGCCGACCGGATCGCGGTCATGTACCTGGGCAGGATCATGGAGATCGGCCCCGCAGAGCGCGTCATTCGGTCCCCGCGCAACCCGTACACGCGGGCGCTGGTGTCGGTGTCGCCGTCGCCGGATCCGCCGGCCGAGGGCGAGGACGTCGAGCGGACGATCCTGGTCGGCGAGACGCCGGACGCGGCCCACGTCCCGCCCGGCTGTCGGTTCCACCCGCGCTGCCCCGTGGCGTTCGACCGCTGCCGGATCGAGGAGCCGCCGCTGTTCGACGTCGGCGGGGAGCAGCAGGCGGCCTGCTGGCTGGCGGAGCCCGGTGCCCCGGCGCCCGGCGCCGCTGAGACCGGGACCGGGCCTGGCGCCTGAATCGAGGACGCCCCGGCGGTTGCCGGGGCGCCAGGTGGGCGACGGTCGCAGTGCCCGTCAGGCGGTGGCCGGGTCCGCCCCGCCGTCCAGGAGCCTCCAGGCGAGCCAGCCGAGGGCCGCGCCCACGACCGGGGCCACGATGTAGATCCAGAGAGCCGTGACGTCGCCGCCGATCACGGCGGAGCCGATCGAGCGGGCCGGGTTCACCCCCGCGCCGGTCAGCGTGGCAATGGCGAAGTGGACCGCGGCCAGTGTCAGCGGGATTGCCAGCGCCGCCAGCGCCGGTGCACGCCGGGTGGCAGCCAGGATCACGGCGACGAAGCCGGCAGTCGCGACCGTCTCGATGATGAGCGCTCCCGTGTCGCTGATGCCGGCGGCCGTGTTGGGCGCAGTGATCCCCCCGGCGACGGCCTCCTGGCTGACCGCCACCATGACGAGTGCAGCGGCAGCCAGCGCCCCCGCGACCTGGGCCACGATGTAGCCGACCGCGTCCACCGGCGTCGTGCGGCGGTCGAGCACCATGGCGACGGTCACGGCGGGGTTGAAATGTCCGCCGCTGATGTGGCCGAACGCGAAGACGGCTGCCAGCAAGCCGAAGCCGAACGAGAACGGCACGACGAGCAGCCCGGGGGTCGCCGGGTCGGCGGCCATGAACGCGGCCACGGACAGGTAGGCGATCACCAGGAACAGGAACGTGCCGAGCAGCTCGGCGGCGTACTTGCGAACGTTCACCCTCGGAATCCTCCCTTCGGACGAGCGGTCCCACGACCCGGGGGCCGCGGGCCAGGGTCAGTATGCCGGGGCGCGGGCTCTCGTGGCACCGACGGTCCCATCAGCCATGAAGCCCTCGCGCCGGGTACCCTGTGGGTGCGTCTCCGGGACCTCCAGTGCAACGATCGGGAAGAGGCCATGGACCGAACTGCCGTCACGTCGAACAAGGATTGGTGGCCGAACCAGCTCGACCTCACGGTCCTCCACCGCGACTCTCCCCTGTCCGATCCCATGGGCGAGGGGTTCAGGTACGTGGACGAGTTCCGGAAGCTCAACCTCGAGACCCTCAAGCAGGACATCATCGAGGTGATGACCACCTCGCAGGACTGGTGGCCGGCGGATTTCGGCCACTATGGGCCGCTGTTCATCCGGATGGCCTGGCACAGCGCCGGGACCTATCGCATCAGCGATGGGCGTGGCGGCGGCGGGCGCGGCCAGCAGCGCTTCGCGCCCCTCAGCAGCTGGCCCGACAACGCCAACCTCGACAAGGCGCGCCGGCTGCTCTGGCCGGTCAAGCAGAAGTACGGCCGGAAGATCTCCTGGGCCGACCTGATGATCTTCGCCGGCAACGTCGCCCTGGAGCACATGGGCTTCCGGACGTTCGGCTTCGGCGGCGGCCGCGAGGACACCTGGGAGCCCGAGGACGTCGACTGGGGCTCCGAGAGCTCGTGGCTCGCGGACGAGCGCCACGGTGGGGACCGCGCGCTCGCCAACCCGCTCGCGGCCGTGCAGATGGGCCTCATCTACGTCAACCCCGAGGGCCCCAACGGCAACCCGGATCCCGTCGCCGCCGCGAACGACATTCGCGAGACGTTCCGCCGCATGGCGATGAACGACGAGGAGACCGTGGCCCTCATCGCCGGCGGTCACACGTTCGGCAAGACCCACGGAGCGGGCCCCGCGACCCACGTCGGCCCCGAGCCCGAGGCGGCCCCGCTCGAGGCCCAGGGCCTCGGCTGGTCGAGCAGCTATGGCAGCGGCAGGGACGGTGACGCCATCACCAGCGGGCTCGAGGTCACCTGGACCTCCACGCCGACGAAGTGGAGCAACAACTTCTTCTGGAACCTGTTCGGCTACGAGTGGGAGCTGACCAAGAGCCCGGCCGGCGCCAACCAGTGGGTTGCGAAGGGCGCCCCCGACACGATCCCGGATGCCCACGACTCCTCGCGGCGGCATCCGCCGACGATGCTGACCACCGACCTCTCGCTTCGGTTCGACCCGGCCTACGAGAAGATCTCGCGGCGGTTCTACGAGCACCCCGACGAGTTCGCCGACGCCTTCGCCCGGGCCTGGTACAAGCTGACGCATCGGGACATGGGGCCGCTCTCGCGCTATCTCGGCCCGCTGGTGCCGGCCGAGCCGCAGATCTGGCAGGACCCCGTCCCGGCCACCGACCACGAGCTGATCGGGGAGCAGGACATCGCCGCCGTCAAGGCCAGGATCCTCGGGTCCGGCCTGTCCATCTCCAGGCTCGTCTCCACCGCCTGGGCATCTGCGGCCTCGTTCCGCGGCACCGACCGGCGCGGCGGGGCCAACGGGGCGCGGATCCGCCTTGCCCCGCAGAAGGACTGGGAGGTGAACGACCCGGCCGAGCTGGCGAAGGTGCTGCAGGCCCTGGAGCAGATCCAGTCGGAGTTCAACGCCGCGCAGACCGGCGGGAAGCGGGTCTCGCTCGCCGACCTGATCGTCCTGGGCGGGTGCGCGGCGGTCGAGCAGGCCGCGAAGGACGCCGGGCACGACGTGAAGGTTCCCTTTGCGCCCGGCCGCACGGATGCCTCGCAGGAGCAGACCGACGTCGAGTCGTTCGCCGTGCTCGAACCGCGCGCCGACGGCTTCCGCAACTACCTGGCGCCCGGCCAGCCTCGGCGGGCAGAGCAGCTGCTCGTCGATCGGGCGGAGCTCCTGACGCTGACCGCTCCGGAGATGACGGTGCTCGTCGGCGGCCTGCGCGCCCTGGGCGCGAACGCGGGAGGGACGCCGAACGGCGTGTTCACCGATCGTCCCGGGACGCTGACCAACGACTTCTTCGTGAACCTGCTCGACATGCGCACGGAGTGGACGGCGGCAGCGGACGCCGAGGACCTGTTCGAGGGTCACGACCGGGGCACGGGCGAGCACAGGTGGACCGGGACCCGCGTGGACCTGGTCTTCGGGTCGAACTCCCATCTCCGGGCCTACGCGGAGGTCTACGGGTGCGACGACTCACAGGAGACGTTCGTGCGCGACTTCGTGGCGGCCTGGAGCAAGGTGATGGACCTCGATCGCTTCGACTTGGCCTGAGCCCCGAGGAAGGGACGCCCGGGCGGCGCGTCCGCCCCGTCAGGCGGCCGCGGGCAGGGCCCGCACAGGGTCCGTGGCGAGCTCGAGCCGGACGGCGCAGGCCGGACAGTCCAGATCGCCCTCGGCGGGCTCGAACGTTGCTGGCCCATCGCACAGCGGGCAGTCCACCCGGACGGGGTGCCGCTCGACGGGAAGGGTCGAGATCGTCATGAGAGCAGGATCCGCGCGGCCGGTGACAGCTTGACTGTCACGACGGCGCGCGGTTTCCTCCTGGGCCCGAGAATGTCCAGGTGACCGCCGCCATCGAGACCCGTGCCCTGCGCAAGGTGTACGGACGGACCGTCGCGCTGGACGCCCTGGACCTGCGCGTCGAGCCGGGCGAGGTGTTCGGCTTCCTCGGTCCCAACGGCGCCGGCAAGACGACCGCGGTGAAGCTGCTGCTCGGGCTGACACGCCCGACTGCCGGCGGGGGTGACGTCCTCGGCCGGCCGCTGGGTGACCGGGCAGCCCGCGGCCGGATCGGCTACCTGCCCGAGCTGTTCCGCTACCAGGCCTGGCTGTCCGCCCGGGAGGTGCTGGCGCTCCACGCGGGACTGGCGGGCCTGGCGCCCGGTGCCCGCGATCTCGAGATCGACCGCGTCCTCGCCCTCGCCGGCCTCGCCGCCCGCGCGGACGACCGCACCGGAGGCTTCTCCAAGGGCATGCAGCAACGGCTTGGGCTGGCCGCGGCCCTGCTGGGGGACCCGGCGCTGGTGATCCTGGACGAACCGACCTCGGCCCTGGACCCGGTCGGGCGCGGTGACGTGCGGGCGATCATCCGAGAGGCTCGCGAGCGCGGGTCGGCCGTGCTCCTCAACTCACACCTGCTGGGCGAGGTGGAGCGGCTGTGCGACCGGGTCGCGATCGTCCACCGCGGCCGGGTGGTCGCGTCGGGCGCGCTGGGTGATCTGCTGGGCGAGCCGGCGGTGCGCCTGCGGGTCACGGACCTGCCGCCGGGCGCAACCGTGGACGGCGGGCCGCTGGCGGCCTACGGCCCGGTCACCGACGAGGACGGGTGGCTGGCGATCCGGCCGCTGGATCCCGAGCGCATCCCGGACGTGGTCGCCGCGGTCGTCGCGCTGGGCGGGCGCGTCCACGCCGTGGATCCGGCCCGTCGCTCGCTGGAGGACGTGTTCCTGGACATCGTCCGCGAGACGGAATCGACGCCTGCCGCCGCGACGACGGCCAACGGATGGCGGGAGGCCGGCCGATGACCCCGCGACTGATCCTCGTCGTCGCCGGGCTCACGCTGCGAGAGTTCGCCCGTCGCCGGATCCTGTGGGTGCTGGTCGTGCTCTCGGTCGCCAGCGTCGCGCTCGTCGGGTGGGGCGTGGAGCGGCTGGTGTCGTTCGCGCGCGAGGACGGGGTCGGCGAGCTCGAGCTCCGCCTGGGCGTGTCGCAGGTCCTGATCCTGATCGCGTTCATGTTCAGCTTCGTGCTCGCGATGTCGGCCGCCTTCCTCGCCGCTCCGGCCATCGCCTCGGACGTGGAGACCGGGACCGTGCACGCGATGCTGGCGCGGCCCTTGCGCCGGGCGGACCTCGTGATCGGGCGGTGGCTCGGGCTCGCGATCGTCGTGGCGGGCTATGCCATCCTGTCCGGCCTGCTCGCGATCGGCGTGATCGGTCTCATCAGCGGCTTCACGCCTCCCGAGCCCCAGGTTGCCGTCGGGTACCTCGCGCTGCAGGCCGTCACCGTCCTCACCCTCGCGCTCGCGCTGGGCACCCGGCTGCCGTCCATCGCCGCCGGCGCGATCACGGTCGTCCTGTTTGGCCTCGGCTGGTTCGCGGGCGTGCTGGGCAACGTCGCCGCCGCCCTCGACGCCGAGCCCCTGGCCGCCGCCACCGACATCGTCCGATTCCTGCTCCCGACCGACGGCCTGTGGCGCGGCGTCGTGTACGGGCTTCAGCCGCCCCTGGTCGTACTCGTCGCGGCCACCGGGGGTGGCGCCGGGATGATGCGTGGCAACCCGTTCTTCGCGAGCGGGCCGCCGCCGCTGGCGTTCGTGGCCTGGAGCGCGGCCTGGACCGGGCTCGTGCTGCTGACCGGTATCGCGGCCTTCCGCCGCCGGGAGCTCTGAGCCGGCCCGGTCACGGCAGGGGCGCGATGTTGAACAGGTTGCTGCGCAGCATCGCCGTGCCCGACGGGCGGCGGGCGTTGTAGACGGCTCGGAACACGTCGGCGGAGACGCTCTTGCTGCCCGAGGTCCCGTACAACGTCACCCGGTACAGGCGTCCGGAGACGCCCCGGCGGGTGAGGTCCAGCCGCAGCAGGTCGCCCACGTTCGTGCGGCTGTCCGCCCGGAACATCGTGGACAGCTGGGCCTGCGTGAGCGAGGACGTCTTCCAGCCGTACAGCGGCGCCCCCGCGTCGTAGGCCGTGCCATCCGGTGCCCGGTCGCTGATCCCGCGCAGGTACCTGATGACCCCCGACGTCACGGTCCCGGACGACCCCACGAACGCGTACTCGTTGTTCTCGGTCGCCCCGCCGCCTGTGGAGTGGAAGAACGTCTTTGCGATCACGTCACCGTACTTGAGGATCGCGCCCGGATTGGCAGCGATGACTGCGTTGGTGGAGGCCCGCTCGGCCTCGGCGCCGCGGTACACCTGCGAGCGCGTGTCGTCGTACAGGTCGAAGCTGCCGCTGCGCGGGTGCAGGCGCCGGACCGCGTAGCTGCGCGCGGCCACGGCCTGCGCCTCGAGCGCTTCGGTCGGCCACGTGGCCGGCATCTCGACCGGCAGGACGCCACGCAGGTACAGGTCCAGGGCCAGGTGGTTGACGACGCTGGCGGTGGCCGTCCCGAGGGTGACCCTGAGCACGCCCCGATACGTGTCGTAGGCGGACGGCTTCGACCACAGCTGGAGCAGCGTCGCGGGCGCCGCGGGCCGCACGAGCAGAGAGCCGGACACGGAGCCGGCGTGGAGGACTGTCGCCCGATCGGCGGCGAGCACCCTGGCCCGCCAGCCGGTGGACGTCCGCCAGGCCCGCAGCACGCCATCCTTCGGGAACACGGTGGCGATGCCGTCCACCGTCCAGCTGCCGCCGCGCCCGTAGATCACGAGCGGGCGGGTGGCGGTGGCCACGAAGCCGGAGAGAACGCGCACTCGCACGAGCCGGGTCGGGCTGGTGACGGCCGGGGTGGTGCCGCGGAAGTACGCAGCGAGGATCTGCTCCGAGGTCTGCCCGGCCAGCGCCCGACCACGCGCGCCGTGCTGCGAGAGCCCCACGCCATGACCCCAGCCACGGCCGTAGAAGGTGACCGTCGAGCCGAGCGTCGCGACGGAGGTCGGCCACGGATAGGGCGTCGGGGAGGGGGCCGGCGTCGCCGAGGGCGTCGGGGACGGGGTGGGGTCGGGCGGCGGGGTGGGCGAGTCGGTGGGTGATGCCGTGGGATCGGCCGACGGCGACGCGGACGCCGACGGATCAGGCGAGGCCGACGGATCAGGCGAGGCCGAGGGATCAGGCGAGGCCGACGGATCAGCCGACGTCTCGGGGCTGGGCGCCGGCCCCGGGTCAGTGGCGAGGGCCGGCACGACCGCGGCGCTCAGGCACAGGGCGGCCATCAGCAGTGCGGCCAGCCAGCGGGCCGGGCGGTCGGGGGCGGGCGACGGGCGCGCGTGTCGGTCGATGGCCATGCCCCGCAGTCTGCGTCTGGCGTCCTGGTCCCGGTATGGCCCTTGGGGGCCAGCCCGGGATGCCACCGGTACCAGCATGCCACCGCGGGCGGTACCTTCGCACGGTGATCCGCGTCTACCTGGGCCACGGGGCATCCGGCAGCGCGGCGTCCATGGCCCCCTGGGTGGAGGGGCTGCGGGCCCGTGGGTTCGAGGCCCATGCCCTCGAGCTGCCTCGACGCCGGGCCGAGGACGCCGTGGCGGCCCTGGAGGCGCAGGTGCCCGCCGAGCCGGGCGTGGTCGTGGGCGGTCACTCGTACGGCGGCCGGGTGGCGTCCCTGTCGGCCGCGGGCGTCGGGCCGGTCGCGGGCGGGCGAGCGTACGCGGGTCTCGTGTGCCTCTCCTACCCCCTCCACCGGCCGGGCGCGCCCGAGACGGCCGCGGCGCGGACGGCGCACTGGCCGCGGATCGCGTGCCCCACGCTCCTGCTGTCGGGGACGTCGGACCCGTTCGCCCGGATCGACCTGCTCGAGGGTGCCGTGCCACTGCTGCCGGACGCGCGGCTGGTCACCTACCCGCGGCTCGGGCACACGCTCAAGCCGGTGCTCCCGGACGCGCTGGACCACGTGGCGGCGTTCCTGGCCGCGATAAGGGACGGATGAGCGGGCGCGGCTACCATGCGGCGATGACGAGCACGAGCGCGATCGACGGCCGGCGCCGCTGCGCGTGGGGCGACGGCCCGGACCCGCAGTACCGCGCCTACCACGACGAGGAGTGGGGCGTCCCGGTCCGGGATGAGCGCCACCTGTTCGAGCTGCTGATCCTCGAGGGGGCGCAAGCCGGACTCTCGTGGTCCACGATCCTGCGCAAGCGGGAGGGCTATCGCCGCGCGTTCGCCGGCTTCGACCCCGCGGCGGTGGCCGCCTTCGGCGACGGGGACGTGGCGCGCCTGCTGGCTGACGCCGGGATCGTGCGCAACCGGGCCAAGATCGGGGCGGCGATCGGCAACGCCCGGGCAACCCTGCAGCTCCAGGCGGATGGCACCGATCTGGTCGAGCACCTGTGGTCGTTCGTCGATGGCCGGCCGCTGGTCAACCGGTTCGCGTCCCTGGGCGAGATCCCCGCCGAGACGGAGCCGTCCCGCTCGATGAGCCGCGACCTGCGCGCGCGGGGGTTCCGGTTCGTGGGGCCCACGATCTGCTACGCGCTGATGCAGTCGGCGGGCCTCGTGAACGACCACGAGACGGGGTGCTTCCGCTGGGCGGAGGTCCAGGCCGGCGGGTGACGCCGTCTCATTGTGGTGGCCGCCTGCGGCCGATGGGGTCCACGGGCGGTCAGGAGCGGACCCATTGGCCCGTGAGCGGGTGCCGGCGGCGGCGTACGATCGAGAGGTTCGAACCACGGGAGATCGCGCTGCCATGACCACGCCCGATTCGTTCACGAACCCGCCCGCTTCGCCATCGGCGGCTCCGCCCGGTCCGCCGCCGGCCACACCCCCGCCACCCACCGCCGCGGGGCCGTCATCGCAGCGGCCGGCGGCAGCGGGGCAGCAGGCGGGCCTCGTGATCGGGGTCATCCTGGTCGTCGTCGGTGCCGCGTTCCTGGTGGGACGCGTCGTGGACGTGTCGCTGGGCCCGAACGCTTGGCCGCTGTGGATCATCGTGCCCGGGCTGGTGATGCTTGTCGGGTCGTTCGCGATCCCGCCGCGCAACGGCCTCGGGCTGGCCATCCCGGGCGCCATCATCACGATGGTCGGGACTCATCCTGTGGGTCCAGGAGACGTTTGACCTGTACGCGACCTGGGCGTATGCCTGGGCGCTCGTCGCGCCGACGGGCCCGGGCCTCGGGATGCTGCTCTACGGCCTCGCGAGGGGCGACCGGGAGCTGGCGGGCGACGGCCTCCGGACGACGCTGGTCGGCCTCGGCCTGTTCTTCGGGTTCGCCCTGTTCTTCGAGGGCGTCATCGGCCTGTCGGGCAGCCGGATCCCCGGCCTCGACGATGCGCTGCCGTACGCCGCCATCGGCCTGGGCGTGCTGCTCGTGGTGCTGTCGCTGTTCGGGCGGCGGGGGAAGCCCGGGTCAGCCTGACCGGTCTGCCGTCCGACCCCTCCGCGGGTCCTACTCGATCGCGAGCACCGTGTAGCGGATCTCGCCGCCCGGCGTGATGATCGTGACCACGTCCCCGACGCTGCGGCCCATGAGGGCCGCCCCGACCGGCGAGGCGCTCGAGATCCGGCCCTCGCGTGAGCTCGACTCGGCCGAGCTCACGACCTGGATCATGGATTCGTCGCCGTCCACCTCGACCCGGACGCGCGACCCCAGCCCCACGTGGGCGCCGCGCTCTCTCGGCTCGACCACCACCGCGATCTTGAGCTTCGCCTCCAGCGACTTGATCCGCCCCTCCAGGAAGCCCTGCTCCTCGCGTGCGGCGTGGTACTCGGCGTTCTCCTTGAGGTCGCCGTGCTCACGGGCGGTGGCGATCCGCCGGATCACGCCCGGGCGCTCTGCCAGCAGCTCCGCCAGCTCCGCCTGGATCCGCTCCAACCCCTCCGGCGAGAGGTAGACCGGTTCCGGCGCCTGGCGCGGCGAACCCTGGGCCGCGTAGGCGGCCGCGGAGGCGACCCGACCGACCCCCCGTCCGGGCGCGGGCCGGCGGGGTCGCTTCGCCTCGTCGCGTGCGCCATCCGCCTCCGCCGGCGGGAGGTCAACGATGCGGGCCACCGGGGGCGGCTCCGGCGCCTTCTCGTCCGGCAGGAGCGGGTTCGTGATCCCGGTCGGCTTGCGGGCGCCGGACGGCGAGCGGAGGACGGCCCAGGGCAGGCCGATCGCCGGGTCGGGAAGGGCCGTGCGATCCGCGGCCGGGACGCCGGCGGCGAAGGCGTCGAGCAGCGCGTCCTCGTACTCCTCGGGGGCGTCGGTGGCAGCCCACCACACGCGCAGGTCGCCGGGGTTGCGCAGGAAGTGCAGCCAGAAGCCGGTCGACGCGGGCCGGCGGTCCCCCGGGACGGTCTTCAGGATGGACGCGATGCGGCCGGACGTGGTCCTGGGCGCGCTGCCGACGAACACCACGGTCTGCGAAGGCAGCCAGAACGCGGCCAGCCGGTGCAGGAGGTCACGGGACGTGGGCCGCACGCCGTCGAGGCGGAGATCGGGGACCCGCTCCAGCCACTTGCCGATCAGCGCGAGGTCCAGCGGCGCGGATGCGACGGGCGCGGCCAGCTCGACGACGAACACGCCGGCCTCGGATTGACGCACGGGGCGGCCCCAGGGCACGGGACCGTCGGCCATGAGGCCAGCCTCGCGGAGCAGGGCGGCTGCGCTGTGATCGTCGGGCATGAGGGTGCACCTTGGAGCGGGACTGCGGGCGGCAGCCGGGGGCTGGACGCCGTACGGGCGCCGATCGACGTATCGTCTCACCATCATGCCGAACGAGCCGCGCGTTCGCCTTCCTGCCCGCGCCCTGGTTGCGATCGCCGCCCTCATCGTCCTCGCCGTCGTCCTCGCAGGGGTGGCGACGGGCGGCTTCGTCGACCTCGCCTCGCCCGCAGCATCGGCGTCGGCCCCGGCATCGCCGGCCGCCGCGGCCGGCACCCCATCGTCGCCGCCCGTCACCGTTGCTCCCACGCCGTCGCCGACCCCCGCCCCGTCGATCACGCCTTCCGCCAGGCCTTCACCGCCGGGGCCAACGGCCACTCCGCTCGCCCCGTCCGCCGCCCCCGTGCCCGCGGACCGGCTCCAGGCCCGCCTGGACAGCCTGCGCCGCAAGCTGTCCATCCCCGGCGTCTCCGTCGCGATCCTGTGGGACGATGGTCGACAGTGGCTTGGCGCATCGGGGCGGTCCGACGTCGCCGGCAAGGTCCCGGCGACTCCGGACAGTGGGTTCGCGCTCGCGTCGATCTCCAAGACCCACACGGCGGCCGTGGTCCTCCAGTTGGTTGAGGAGGGCCGGCTGTCGCTCGACGAGCCCGTCGCGAGGCTTCTGCCGGGGTACGACCTGGACCGGCGCATCACGGTCCGGATGCTCCTCGACCACGCGAGCGGCCTGCCGGACTTCTTCTTCCGGAAGGGCATCGACAAGGCCCTGCAGTCCGCGCCGAATGCGACCTGGACGCCGGAGCGGACATGGACGTACGTGAGGAAGAAGCGGCCCGTCCCCGGGACGACGTGGAGCTACTCCAACACCAACTACCTCCTGCTGGGCGAGCTCGTCGAGTCGATCACCGGCCGGCCGCTCGCGGTCGAGGTCCGCGAGCGGCTGCTCGACCCGCTCGGCCTGGAGCACACCTGGTACCAGGCCGCGGAGACTCCGCGGGCGCCGATCACGATCGGCTACCGGCTGCTGGCGAAGAGTGGCGGCGGCATCCGGGCGGTGCCCGTGGCGCCCACGAGCTCCGTCATGCCCTTCCGGTCCGTGGTCACCGCGGCCGGGGGTGCGGGCGCCCTGGCCGGGACGGCGCTCGACACCTCCCGCTGGATGCAGGCCTACGCCGCCGGCGGCGTGCTCACGCCGGAGATGCGCCGCGCGATGGTGCACGAGGCCGCGACGACGAGGGCGATGGGCGCCCGGGTCCCGTACGGCCTGGGGATCCAGGTGACGTCCATCGACGGCCGGCCGGCGCTGGGCCACTCGGGCCGGTACCTCGGCTTCCGGAACGTGGTCCGCTACCTGCCGGAGGAGGGCGTGACGATCGCGGTCCTCACCAACCAGGGGGTGAGGGATCCCGCCAGGATCGCCGCGGCCCTGCTGCGGATCGTCCTGCCGGTGCCGGAGCCGTCAGCCTCGCCGACGGCCGCCCCGGCCGGCTGAGCTCCCCGTCGATCCCCCAGCGCCCCGCGGCGCGCGCAGCGGGCGAGGCTCCACGTCGCGGCGGGGCACGAAGCCCTCCTCGACGGTCCACGGGATCGCGGTCCGGAGCAGCCGCTGGACGCCGCGCAGCAGGTCCGCCTCGTCCATGCATACCAGGCTGACCGCATCACCCTCGGCCCCCGCGCGCCCCGTCCGCCCGATGCGGTGGACGTAGTCCTCGGGGTTCCACGGCAGCTCGAAGTTGACGACGTGGGGCAGGTCCTCGATGTCCAGTCCGCGCGCGGCGACATCGGTGCCCACGAGGACGCGGAGCTCGCCCGCCTTGAACGCCTCCAGCGCCTTCGTGCGGTCGGCCTGGGCGCGGTCCGAGTGGATCGCGGTGGCCGCGATGCCGTGGCGGTCGAGCCAGTGGGCGAGCCGCGAGGCGGCCAGCTTCGTGCGCGTGAACACCAGCACCTGCCGCCAGTCGCCCTGCCGGATGAGGTGGGCAAGCAGCTCCTCCTTGCGATCCCGGTCCACGGGGTAGACGAGCTGACGGACGGCCTCGGCGGCCGTGCCGTGGCGGGCAACCTCGATCGTCTCGGGGTCGTTCAGGATGGAGCCAGCCAGGCGCTTGATGTCGTCGGAGAAGGTGGCCGAGAACAGGAGCGTCTGCTTGCGGTTGGGCAGCAGATCCAGGATGCGGCGGATGTCGGGCATGAAGCCCATGTCCAGCATCCGGTCCGCCTCGTCCAGGACCAGGATCTCCACCTGGGTGAGGTTCGCCGCGCGCTGCCCCACGAGGTCAAGCAGGCGGCCCGGGGTGGCGACGAGGATCTCCACGCCCGCCCGCAGCTCCTTGATCTGCGGGTCCAGCGGGACGCCGCCGTAGACGACCGCCGCGCGCAGCGGCACCTTGCGGCCGTACGTCTTGACCGCCTCGGAAACCTGGACGGCCAGTTCCCGGGTGGGTGTCAGGACGAGGCAGCGGACCGGGTGGCGGGCCGGCGAGAACGAGGTGTTCGCGTGCGACCTGAGGCGGTCCAGGATGGGCAGCGTGAACGCCGCGGTCTTGCCGGTGCCGGTCTGGGCGGCGGCCAGGACGTCCCGCCCGCCCAGCACCAGGGGGATCGCCCGTTCCTGCACGGGCGTCGGCTCCTCGTAGCCTTCCTCCACGACGGTTCGCAGCAGGTCGGCCGAGAGCCCAAGCTCTTCGAAGCGCAAGGTGTCTGTCGTCTCCGGTATCGGTCGCTGGGCAGCGGCCGGCGTTGTGCGTGGCCCGGCACGGCGCCTTCGCGGGTGCGGTGATCTGCACCGCAGGGCCGAAGGCGGCGACGTCCGCCGGACGGGGCGGAGCATACCCGACAATGGCCGCATGGGCGCACAGGGCACGCGGGCGGTCGATGCGGCGCGGCGGGCGGGCGTGCCGCACACCGTGCATGAATATGCGCATGATCCGAAAGCCTCGCTCCGTCAGGGTGGGCACGGGTACGCGCTGGAGGCGGTGGAGGCGCTGGGCATCGACCCGGCGCGCGTGTTCAAGACGATCGTGACGAGCGTGGATGGCCGGCTCGCGCTGGCAATCGTCCCGGCCGACGCCGAGGTGGACCTCAAGGCGGTCGCGGACGCAATGGGGGGCCGCAGGGCCGCCATCGCTCCGGCCGCGGAGGCGGAGCGCGCGACCGGCTACGTCCTGGGCGGGATCAGCCCGCTGGGCACGCGGCGGGCGCTGCCCACGGTGCTGGATTCCTCGGCGGTCTCGTGGCCCACGATCCATGTCTCGGCCGGTCGCCGCGGCCTCGAGATCGAGCTGGCGGCGCCTGACCTCCTGGCGCTGACGCGTGGCGTGTCCGCGCCGATCGCCCGCCGCTGAGCCGGAGGGCGGCCGAGCCGCTCGTCCTACCCGGCTTCCGGCACGGCACGGTGCCACCAACGGCTGCCGCGAGCGTGCCTCGCGCGCGAAGCTCGACCGATCGGCAACGGGCTTCGCATGGGTCGCACCGGAACGGCACCCTGGCGTGCCGCGCCGGCGGGTCGTCGCAAGCGGCGCTGCGCCGGCTTCCGGCCGCCGATCGCTACCCGCCGATCTCGGCCCGTTCGGTGACCAGCGCCGACACCCCGAGCGCGGCCACCAGCCAGGCGAGCACCACCAGCACCGCCACGTTCGGGTCCAGCGACGCGCCCACGGCCGCCCCGCCCCCGCCGCCGAACGACACGTCGCCGCCGACGGCAACCACCGCGGAGGCGGCCGAGAACGGGAACCACCTGATGACCTCGGGCAGGAAGATGCCCGCGATGCCCTCGGCGAAGTAGACGCCGATGCCCACCCCGATGCCCGCCAGCTGGCTCCGGGCGATCGTCGCGATGGCGAACCCGAGGGCGGTGTTCATCGAGATCGCCAGCGCGGCCCGCCCGAACTGCTCCGGCAGCCCGCCCAGGGCATCGGCATCGGTCATTCCGGACAGCGACACGTCCAGCACGAGGGCACCCACGGCGGCGCAGGCGACCCCGATCACGAACGCCGCGACCATGCCGATCACCGCGAACGTGACCGCCGCCGCACAGGCGAGGGTGACGTAGCGCGCCCGGCCCTCGCCGCGAGCCACCGCCGACTTGAGCGTCCCCCAGGACCACTCCGAACCGGAGACGGCCCCGCCGTAGGTGACGGCCAGGAGCCCGCCGATGCCCAGGACCATCGACAGCACGAAGGTGTAGGCCTGCGGGAAGGTGACGACGAGGCGCGCGACCAGCGCCGAGGCCTCATCGGTCTCCTGGGACGTTGCGGCTACGACGGCCACGAAGATGAGCAGCAGCAGCCCGACCAGCAGCAGGAACGTGACCCACGTCGCGGGCCGCCTGACGAGCTTGCGGAGGTTGGACCGGAACAGCCTCACGACCGCCACTCCGTGGAGCCCGGCGCGCTTCGGGGCTCGCCAGCCGGCGGCAGAGGCGGCAGCCCGGCAGCGAGAGTCCCGCCGCCCCCGGCACCCCCAACGTCCGGCCGCGACCCGGTCAGCTCCAGGAACAGCGACTCCAGCGTGGTGCCGCCCTCGATCCGGGAGGCGTACACGCCGCCCTCGGCGAGCGCGCGGTTGAGCTCTGCGGACCGGTGGGGGTCGACGCGGACGGTGAGCCAGCCGGCCTCCGGGCCATCGCCCGGCACCACCGATCCGGCCCCAGCCACCCGCTCGAGCACGGCTCCGGCCGCCGTGATCTCGGCGGGCTCGACCCGGATCCGGACGGCGCCCTCCTCGCGCAGCAGGGCGTCGATCGAGCCCTCCCGCACCAGGCGCCCGCGGGCGATGATTCCCACCACGTCGGCCAGCTGCTGGACCTCGGACAGGATGTGGCTGGACACGAACACCGTCTTGCCGGTCGCGGCCAGCGCCCGGAGCGTGTCCCGCATGCCCACGATCCCCGCCGGGTCCAGGCCGTTCGCCGGTTCGTCGAGGAGCAGGAGCGTCGGGTCGCTGAGCAGGGCGCCGGCGATCCCCAGGCGCTGCTTCATGCCCAGGGAGTACCCGGAGACCTTGTCGCCGGCCCGGTCGCGGAGATTCACCAGGGTGAGCAGCTCGTCGATCCGGGACGCGGGCGTGGGCGCGCCCGTGGCGGCCAGGGCGCGCAGGTTCTCGCGCCCGGACAGGAACGGGTAGAACGACGGGGCCTCGATCAGGGACCCGACATCGAACAGGCGCCGGCGGTCCCCGCGCGCGAACGGGCGGCCGAGCAGCTCCACCGAGCCGGCATCCGCGTGGACCAGGCCGGTGAGGATCCGCATCGTCGTCGTCTTGCCGGCACCGTTGGGCCCCAGGAAGCCGTACACGACCCCGGTGGGCACCCGGAGGTCCAGCCCGTCGAGGGCCACCCGGGGCCCGTACCGCTTGGCCAGCCCCTGCGTCGCCAGCGCCACCCCGCCTGCCTCGGACACGCCGCCTCCCGGAGCTACCCGTCCCAGCGCCGTGGATGACGGCAAGCGGGACGGGCCAACGATAGCGTTCCGGGACCTGGGCGGCCACCGCGGCGATGGTGCCTCCCAGCCCCGGCAACGGGGGCCGAATCGCCCGTGCGACGGTTTCACGGCCGTCTGGCATACTCGCCGGGACCACTCGAGGTCGCGGCCACCCGAACCGCAGACAGGCTGAAAACCAAAGAGCCGTCGCCCCCGGCAGCACCCTGTCCCCCCTTCGGGTGGATCGCCATCCGGCACGCCGGACCGCCTCGAGCGGCCCACCGATCCGCGCATCGCGGATCCGGCCCGTGTCCCGTCCCTCGCCTGTTTCGCCGCCGACGGCCACCCGTTCCACCGCCACCGTGCCCGTGCCCGGTGTCCCGGCAGGGAGGAGGCAAGACGGTTGCACCAGTCACGAACAGGCGCCCAGCGGGCGTCACTCAGGAGGTCCCGGTCGCTGTTGACCGGCGTCCTCGCCGCTCTGTTCGCATTCGGCGCACTTGGCGCCATCGCCCCGGCCGCGCACGCCACCGGCTTCAAGGTGGTCGTCGTCGTCGGCCCGGTCGGCTACAAGACCAGCGAGTTCCGTGACAGCGCTCGGAAGCTGGCCGCTCAGGCCCGCAACTACGGCGCCACGGTTCGCGAGATCTACAGCCCGTACGCCACCTGGCCCAGGGTCCGCGACGCCGCGACCGGCGCCAACGTCCTGATCTACCTCGGCCACGGCAACGGCTGGCCCAGCCCGTACGGCCCGTTCTCGCCAACGTCCAAGGACGGCATGGGCCTCAACGCCACGTACGGCAACGGCAACCGCAACACCAAGTACTTCGGCGAGTACTACATGGCGAAGCTCGCGCTGGCACCCAACGCCGTCGTGATGCTCAACCGGCTGTGCTACGCCTCGGGCAACTCGGAGTGGGGCCGTGCCAACCCGACGAAATCCACCGCGATCAAGCGGGTGGACAACTACGGGTACGGCTTCCTCCGCACGAAGGCGAAGGCGGTGTTCGCGTCCGGGATCACCGGCATGGGCTACGTGATGCGGGGCCTGTTCCGCGGCTCGTCGTCGATGACGATGAAGCAGCTGTTCTGGACGGATGCCAACCGCACGCGCAGCTACAGGTTCGGCTTCAGCTCCGTGCGGACGCCCGGCGCCACCGCGCAGATGGACCCCTATGCTCCGAGCCGCTACTACCGCTCGGTGGTCGGCTTCCTGGGCACGACGGTGGGGAACTGGCGCGGAACCCAGTAGGCAGGCGGCTTCCTAGCCGCCGATTCGGGCGTCGGAGCGTAGCCCGGCGAGCACCAGGCGGGCGATGTGGCGGTGGCCCGCCTGGGTCGGGTGGATGCCGTCCGCGGCGATGAAGCGGTGGCGTGACCCGGCGAACCAGCCGTCGCCGAGCGGATCGATGAACACGGCGCCGACCTCGGCCGCCACGCGGCGGAGCCGGTCGCGGAGCCCTCGCACGCTCGCGGGCGGGTTGCCGTCCTGCCAGATGGGGCCGATCACGATGATCACGGCATCGGGGACGCCCTCCCGCAGCCGATGCAGGACGGTGGCGGCCGCGCGCCCGCTCGCCGCGGCACCGAACCGCCGGTCGTTGTGGCCGCCGGCGACGAAGATGACGCCGGGTCGGAGCCGGATCACGGCGGCGACCCGGCTGCGGATGGGCTGCCCGGTCCAGCCCGGGTTGACGAACCCCGTCCCGGCGACCGCATAGTTCCGCGTCCGCCAGCCGTACGCCCGGCCGACGATGGCCGGCCAGCCGGACGCCCCGATCCCGGCCCCTGCCCAACCCGTCGCGTAGGAGTCGCCGAGGAACGCGGCGACGGGGCGTGGAACGCCGGGCGGCTCGGCGCGGGTCGTGGCCGGCTCCAGCGGGGCGTTCGACCTGCCCACGGCGGCGAGGTTCCGGGGCCGCGAGGCGATGCTCCGGCGGCCCGACGCGTCCGCTGCGTCCGCCGCGCCCTGCGGCCTGCTCTGCTCGACGGCGTCCTCCGTGCGCCGCGTCGTCGCCGGAGCGGCGGCCTCGGCCGCCGGGCGCATCCGTGTCGGAAGGGCGGACGGCGCGGCCGCGGGCGTCGGCCAGACCGCCGTGTCGCGGACCGCGGCGCCGGCCACGGACCCGATGCCCGCAGAGCCGAGCACGACGAGGCCGACCAGGATCGTGAGAATCGGCGCTGTCCGGCGGTGGTGGGCGATCGGATGCGCTTGGCGGTGGCGGGCGATCGGATGCGCCTGACGGACGATCCGGCGTCGGACGGGGGCGTTCAGCCTGCGTGTCACTCGTCTTCCGGGCTGCTGCTCACCACGCCGCGAGGGTGCCTCGGACGGCTCGACGACGGCCGCATGCTAGCACGGATCCCGGCCGCTCCCTGCCCCCAGGCCCGTCCTCCTGCCCGTCCGTTCGCCGCCCTGTAACGCGGCGCACCGCCCCGGCGTCTCAGGCTGCGGGAGGAGACCTGAAGGGGTCGTACGCATGGATGCGGCGGCGAGGACGGATGGTCACGACGCCTTCCGCCCCGACATCGAGGGCCTCCGGGGCATCGCCGTCCTCCTGGTGGTCCTGTTCCACTCCCGCCTCCTCGCCATCCCCGGTGGCTTCGTCGGCGTGGACGTGTTCTTCGTCATCTCCGGGTTCCTGATCACCGGCCTGCTCATCCGGCAGCGGGAGCGGACGGGCACGATCGGTCTGCGGGCGTTCTACGCGCGCCGCGTGCGGCGCCTGCTGCCCGCGGGCATGGTGGCCCTGGCCGCAACGGCCGCTGGCCGCGTATCTCGTCCTGCCGCCGCTCGACCGCGCGGGCGCCGCGCTCGACGCCGCCGCCGCCGCGCTGTCGGTCGGCAACATCCGGTTCGCGCTTGCCGAGGGCGACTACTTCGCCTCGGTCACGGCGCCCTCGCCGTTCCTCCACTTCTGGTCGCTGGGCGTCGAGGAGCAGTTCTACCTGGTGTGGCCCGCGATCGTCCTGCTCGCCGCCCGCGGGCGCCGCCCGCGGCTCGGCATCGGCGCCGTGCTGGCGCTGGTGCTCGCCGCCTCGCTGGCCGCAAGCGTCGTGGTGTCGGAGATCGCGTCGAACTGGGCGTACTACTCGCTGCCCACCCGTGCCTGGCAGCTGTCGCTGGGCGGGCTGCTGGCGGTGAGCGCGGTGCCGCTGTCGAGGATCCCGGGACCCGTGTCGGCGGCCTTCGCGTGGGCGGGCCTGGGTGTCCTCGGCGCCACGGCGCTCCTGCTCGACGGGACCATCGCGTACCCGGGTGCGTGGGCGCTCGCGCCAACGCTTGCCGCAGCGACCCTGGTCAACGCCGGCATGGCTCGCGGTGGGCCCGGCACCCTCCTGGCGACCCCGCCGCTGCGGTTCCTCGGCCGGATCAGCTACTCGCTCTACCTGTGGCACTGGCCGATCCTCGTCCTGCCCGTCGCGGTTCTCGAGACGGAGCTGTCGCTCGAGGGGAGCCTGGGCCTGGTCGGGTTCGCGGTCATCGTCGCGTGGCTGAGCTGGAGGTTCGTGGAGGAGCCGTTCCGCGCGGGCTTCCCGGCGCTCGCGCGCTACCCGGGCAGGACGGTCATCGCCGGCGCCACCGCGGTCGCCCTGGTCGTCGCAGGCACGGAAGGCCTTGCGCTGGCGGCCGAGCGGGAGCTCGGGCCGTCTGCCCTCGCTTCACCGGTCACGGCGGCGGTCCCCGGATCCGAACCGATCCCCTTCGACCTCGACACGGATCTCCTGCCCCTGCCGGCCTCGACGGGTGAGGGGGCGTCCCCTGGTGGCACCCCCCGCGTGGCGCCCACGGATCCCGCGGGGTCGGCGGCGCCCGCACCCACGGGCTCGGCGACGCCCGCGCCGGCTGAGACGTCCGACACGAGCGCCACCCCCGGCCCGTCGCCGACGACGAAGCCCGTGACGTACGTCCGCCTGCCCGCCGACCTCCGGCCGGCGCTCCGCGATGCCCGAGCGGACGAGGAGCGACTGCGGCGCGATGGCTGTATGGCCTTCGAGCGGGTCACCGTCCCGCCGAAGTGCATCTACGGCTCCCGCGACGCCTCGTTCACCATCGCGCTCGTCGGCGACTCGCACGCAGCGCAATGGTTCCCGGCCCTCGCCCGCGTGGCTCGGACATACGACGCGCGCATCCTCACCTTCGTGAAGGTCGCCTGCCCCTTCGTGGACATGCGAATCCGCAACGTCGCGCTCAAGCGCGAGTACACGGAGTGCGCCGCCTTCCGGGAGGCGACGCTCAAGCGGCTGCGCGACGTCCGGCCGGACCTCACGATCGTCAGCTCGAGCCGCTTCGCGATCCACCCGGTGCTGGACCGCGACGCGACGCGCGACGCCCAGGGCGAGGCGCTCGCCCGCGCGATCGCCCGGATCCCCGGGCGCGCCGCCGTGATCGTGGACACGCCGGAGGCGGGGCGGGACGTCCCGTCGTGCCTGTCGGGTCACGAGAAGGACGTACGGGCATGCGACGTCAGCATGAAGGTGGCTCTGTCCGGGCGGCTGGGCAGGATCGAGCGAATCGCGGCCCGCGCGACGGGCGCCGCCCTGGTCGATCTCACGTCGCGGATCTGCCGCGCGGATCCGTGCCCCGTCGTCGTGGACGGGATGATCGTGTTCCGGGACACGCGCCACCTGACGGCCACGTTCGCCGCGTCGCTGGCCCCCGATCTCCGGACGGCGCTGCAGGGGATCGTCGCCGAGTGGGCCATGCCGTCACCGCCCTCCTGACGGCGGCGAAAGGGGGCACCATGGGGGCATGCCGCACCGCCATGCCGCCGTGGACCACGGTTGGCGAACCGTTCGAGCCGCCGCGCCCGCTCCCGAGGCCGGGCCGGAGCATGCCCAGCTGACGTTCCTGGGGCACTCCACCGTCCTGATCGAGGTCGACGATCTGCGCATCCTGATGGATCCCGTCCTCCGCGAGGGGCTTGGACCCGTCCGACGCCAGGTGCGGGCCGTCCTGCCGGAGCTGTTCGCGGACCTCGACGCGGTCTTCATCAGCCACGGTCATCACGACCATCTCGACCCTCCGTCCCTGCGCCGGATCCCGGGCCGGCCCACGGTCATCGTCCCGAAGGGCTTTGGCCGGCTGGTGTCGAAGCTCGAGCTCGGACCCGTGGAGGAGGTCGAGCCCGGGGATCGGCTCACGATCGACCGGGTCCACTTCGAGGTGGTCGAGGCGAAGCACTCCGGCCGGCGGGAGCCGTTCGGCCCCGAGGGTCCGGCGATCGGCTGCGTGGTCGCCGGGTCGCGGACGATCTACTTCCCCGGCGACACGGACCTGTTCCCCGCCATGGGCGAGCTCGCCGGACGGCTGGACGCCGCCCTGCTGCCCGTGTGGGGTTGGGGACCGACGATCGGTGTCGGGCACATGGACCCGGTGCGAGCGGCCGCGGCGGCCGCGATCCTCCGGCCGCGCCTGGCCATCCCGATCCACTGGGGCACGTTCTACCCGGCCGGCATGCGCCGGGTGCGCCCGAAGCCGTTCGACGAGCCGGGCCGGGCGTTCGCGGACGCCGCCGCCCGCTTCGCTCCGGACGTTCCCGTACGGGTCCTTGCCCCGGGCGAGGCGCTGACGCTGCCGCCCCCGCCGTAGCCCCCACGAACCCGCCCGGAAGGTCGGGTTCAGGCGCCACGAGCTCCCTGTTCCCACAGGACGGTCGCGCCTCCGGCCGTGGCCCGCTGACCATCGGTGGATGTCGCGTTGCGACGAATTGGGGAACCCTTATTGACAAACCAGAAAGTGGCCATTATAAAAGCGCAAGCAGACATTGACTAACACCATGCTGGTCGCCGGAACGAGTCCGAAGCGAGCCAGGAGGAATAGGCGGAGGTGGAGAGATGGCCGGATCGATGCAGGGAGCTACGTCGTTCGAGCATGAGGCCGTCCGACGGCAGGAGGTTCTTCTCGCTGAGGCCGGATCGGGCGTGTCCGTCAGCGCGGCGTTCGCGGATGTTGCACGCTCCACGCGTCGCGTCGTCGGTCGGCTAGCCGCCGGTACGGCCGCGGTGGTCGTCCTGCTGGCAACCGGTGGCTCGGCGGCGACCGACCTGCCGCGCCCGTAGCAGGCGTGCGAAGGGGAATGCGATGCCGCCTCACGACGTGATCGCCACCTGTCCCGTTTGTGCCGGCGAGCTGAGCGTGACACGGCTCCGCTGCGGCGACTGCGGCACCACCATCGAGGGCGAGTTCTCGGTCGGCCGGTTCGGCCGCCTCAACCGTGAGCAGCTCGTGCTGCTGGAGAGCTTCCTGCGCAGCCGCGGCAACCTGCGCGACATGGAGCGGGAGCTCGGGATCAGCTATCCGACGGTCCGGGGCCGGGTAGAGGCGCTGGTGCGCGCCCTGGGCTTCGGTCCCCGGGACGAGCCGGAGGCCGTCGAAGCGGCCGCCGCGCCGTCCCCTGGGACCGGCCCCGGCACCGCCGATGCCATCGAGGCCGGGCGCCGCGAGATCCTGGAGCGCCTGGCCCGCCGCGAGTTGAGCGCCGAGGCCGCCGCCGAGGCCATCCGTGCGCTCGGGAGGGATGCCCGATGACCGACACGATCACCACCGACCCGGCGGTCCGGGTCCTGCCCATCGCCCCCGGCGGCGAGGTTGACATCTTCCTCGCCTCCAACACCCTGCGCATCCGGGGCACCGACGGGGACCGGGTTGTCGTCCGGTCCCACGACGGCCGTCCACTGGACGGCGAGATGTCGATCGATGACGGTCCCGCGGTGATCCGGATCCGCGACGATGACGCGAACGTGTTCCACCTGGGTCCGATCGTGATGCGCACGGGCCGCTCGCTGGACCTGGACGTGGAGGTCCCGCGGACCGCACGCCTGGCGGTGCGGACGATGAGCGGCGACGTCCAGGCCATCGGGATCGGCGGTGCCAGCCGGTGGGCCACGGCGTCCGGCCGGATGCTGCTCCAGGTGGACGGCGGACCGGCCTCGGTGGAGACGCTGTCGGGGGACATCACCCTGCACGCGAGTGTCCCCCTGAACCTGGCCGTCCGATCGGTGTCCGGCGACCTGCGGGTCGAGGCGCCGATGCTGACCGCGCTCACGGCCTCGACCGCCAGCGGCGACATCGACCTGGCCGCCGGGTTCGCCCCGGGCGCGGCCCACTCCGTCACCTCGGTGAGCGGCGAGGTCCGGCTGCGCACCGCCGGCGCCCTGCGCCTCGAGTCCCGCACTGTGACCGGTGACGTCCGGGCGACGGTGCCGCATCGCGCCGAGGGCGGGCGCGGCCGGCGGACGATCGTGGTCGGTGACGGCCTTGCGAGGGTGACGGTGAGCACGCTGTCGGGCGACGTGTCGCTCGATGGTGCCCCGGCCGACGCGCCGCGGTCCGGGCCGGCGCCGAACCGGGAGCCGCCGCTGGACCGGAGGCCAGCGCGTGACCCGGAGCCCGTCGCCTCCGCGGAGCCCTCGGTCGTCGTGGCCGAGGCGGAGGCCGCCGCCAATCTCGTCCGGTCGGTACCGCCGGCGCCGGCCGCTCAGCCCATGCCGCGGGTCCCGGCCGCGGACGGCGTGCCCACCGAGGACGACCGGCTGGAGATCCTGCGGGCGCTCGAGCGCGGCGAGCTTGACGTGGAACAGGCGGCGAGCCGCCTGCGCACCCTCGACGCAGCCGTTGCCGGCGACCCTGGGGAGGAATGACCATGCCCGCCGACACCCTCGAGCAGGTCCTCCGCCTCGTCGCGGAGGGCCGCCTGACCGCCGACGAAGCGGCGCCAATCCTGGCCGCGCTCGATGACCGCCCGCCGGCGACGCGGCCCAGCGAACCACCGCGCCAGGCCCAAGGGCCGTCCGACGCCGGCAGCGCGACGTCGTTGCGCATCGAGGTTCGCGACGGGGGCCGGTCCGTGGTCAACCTCCGGCTGCCGATCGCGGTGGGGCGGTTCGCGCTGGACCGTGTGCCCGGTCTGTCCGGGGACGAGGTCGCCCGCGTCCGCGACGCCCTGAGCTCCGGGTTGCGGGGCCCAGTCCTCGAGGTCAACGAGCCCGACGGCGACGGCGTGCGGATCGTCCTGGACTAGCTGCGCGCCACCGGAGACTGCGCCCGGATCCACCGGACGCCGACGAGGACGCGCTCCAGGGCCGGCGTGCCGGGCTCGGCGGCCAGCGCCACGATGGGCGCCGCCCCGTCCGCTCCCCGGAGCCGGATCTCATGGCTCCCGATGACCGCCCGCCTGTTGGTGTCGAAATCGACCCCGACGGTGGCGAGGTACCGGTCCGCGGTCGCTGCCGGGTCCGGAACCGGGAGCTCCAGCGCGGCCAGGCGCACCTGACCGCCGACCGGATGTCGGAACGCCGCGCGGGCCGCCCGCGCCTCGGGGCCCCACTCGGCGCCTTCGTACACGTGCTCGATGAGGAATGGGGCCTCCTCCGGTCCCAGCGTCGGGAACGCGCAGGTCCAGCGGACCACGCCGCCGTCGGGGCGCGTTCTCGATCCCGCGACCGGTTCCCCGATCGGCGACCCGGCTGCCCACAGCGCCCGCACCTCGCGCTCGACGTCGTCCGTCGCGAGGGCGTACGCGGCCAGGCCCTGACGCCCGGCGTCGAGCACCGCCATGGCGGCACCGCTCACCGCGAACGACGCAGACGAGCGCACCAGCGACCGGTCGAACACACCGATCAGCTCGAGGTACGTGTCGCCGAGGAACGCGAGCCGGTTGAACGTGCCGGCGCCCTCGTGCCGGCCGCCGCCGGTGAACGCCAGGCCGAGGCTCTCCTCCAGCTGTGCCGCTGCGGCGTCCGGGTCCCGGACGGCGATGACGAGGTGGTCGATGCCGAGCAGCATGCGACGGTCAGCCGGCCCGGGCGTCGAGCGCCACGCGGCCGCCCTTGACCACGACCAACGGCCGCTCCAGCAGTGTCACGACCGCGGTCGGATCCCCATCCACCGCCACCAGGTCCGCGAACCGCCCGGGCGCGAGCCATCCCACCCGGTCCGCCCAGCCCATGCACTCGGCGGCCGTGATCGTCGCCGAGCGGATCGCCGCGAGCGGCGACATCCCGCACCGCACGTACCACGCGAGCTGCTTCGCGACGAGCGCGTGGGGGTAGACGCCGCTGTCCGTGCCGTAGGCGATCCGAACCCCGCGCTCAACCGACTTGCGCACGACCGCCTCGCCCGTGTCCATGGTCTCGGCCAGCTTGCGCATCGTGTCTGCCGGCCAGCCCTCCGCCGCGCCGTGCTCCAGCGCCCACTCCCCGTCGTACAGGTCCGTGGACAGGAAGGTCCCGGTGTCGGCGAGCATCGAGATCGCCTCATCGTCCAGCATGGAGCCGTGCTCCACGGAGCGGACGCCGGCGCGGATCGCGCGCTTTGCGCCCTCTGGCCCGTGCGCGTGGGCGGCCACGAACGCGCCGTAGTGGCCGGCCTCCTCCACGGCGGCCCGCAGCTCCTCCTCGGACAGCTCCGGCGCCCCGGGCACGCCGCCTCGGGTGAGGACGGCGCCGGTGGCGATGCACTTGATCACGTCCGCGCCGCCGATCAGCAGGCGCCGGACGCGCTCGCGGACCTCGGCCGGTGAGGTCACGACGCCGAACCGCAGGTCGTCCGGCAGCCGGATGTCGTGGGCGAGACCGACGACATCCCCGCCGCCCCAGGGCGCGGTGATGAACGCCCCGGCGCACTGCATCCGCGGCCCCTCGACGTCACCGGCATCGATGGCGTCGCGCAGGGCGCAGTCCACGAATGCGCGGAACGCCCCGAGGTCCCGGGTCGTGGTGAAGCCGGCCAGCAGGGTGGCACGGGCGTTGCGCACCCCCGTCATCGCCTCCTGGGCGGCCGAGGTGGTGGTGGCCGGCACGCCGGCGGTCTGCACCTCGCCCACGAGGTGGCTGTGCGTGTCGATGAGGCCGGGGAGGACGGTGAGCCCGCCGAGGTCGAGCACGGTCGTCCCGTCCGGCAGGCCGTCGGCGGGCGCCAGGACCGCCTCCACGCGGCCCTCGGCAATCAGCACTGTGCGGTCCGGGAGCAGGGCGCCGGTCTCGATGTCCAGCAGGCGGCCGGCCCGGATGGCCCGGCGGCCGGGCGCGTCGGCGAAAGGCGGTCTCGGCATGCATCGATCGTAGCCGCGTACGATGGCTCGCATGAGCCTCCCCGTGCCCCCCGACCACCTCCCGTTCACCGGCAACCCCGATGCCGACGCGCTCCTCGCTCGCGAACCGCTCGCCCTCCTGATCGGCTTCGCGCTCGACCAGCAGGTCACCGTCCAGAAGGCGTTTGCCGGTCCGTACGAACTCCGGCGGCGCATCGGGACGCTGGACGCGGCCGCCATCGCCACGATGGACCCCGAGGCGCTGGACCTGGCCTTCCGCACGCCGCCCGCGCTCCACCGCTTCCCCGGCAACATGGCCAGGCGCGTGCGGGATCTGTGCGCGGCGATCGCGGACGGGTATGGCGGGGAAGCGAGCCGGGTCTGGACGGAGGCCACCGACGCGCGGGACCTGCACGCGCGGCTGATCGCCCTGCCCGGCATCGGGGAGATGAAGGCGGGCACGATCGTGGCGCTCCTCGGCAACCGCTACGGGGTCAAGCCGGCCGGCTGGGACGAGGTGCGCCCGAAGCACCCGACCCTGGGCGACGTGGATTCCGCCGAGGCCCTGGCCGAGTACCAGGCCGGCAAGCGGGCCCGCAAGGCGGAGCTTCGCGCGCAGGGCAAGGCGTGACCACTCCCGAGATCCTGGCCATCGCGGCCACGATCGCCGGCGTGCTGATGGCCGCCGCGCCGTTCCTCCAGATACGCCGCATGTTCCACACCCGGTCCAGCCGGGACGTCTCGCTGCTCTACCTGACCCTGCTCGAGGGCGGCTTCGTGCTGTGGCTGGCGTACGGCTGGTCGATCGGCAACCCGGCGATGATCGTCTCCAACATCGCCTCGCTCTCGTTCATGACGGTCACGATCCTGGTGGCGCTCGCGTTCCGCCGCGGCCAGGGCCGTGACGCGCGGAAGCCGATGCCGGTCCCCGTGGCGGCCGACGAGGGGGCACCCGGCCATGGTTGACGGATGATCTCCATGGCGTATCCTGTGCGATGTCGCATGGAGCGCACAGGATGCAGCAGAGACCGTTCCTGAGCCCGATCGAGGTCGCCACGGAGCTGGGAGTCAGCACGTCCACCGTGCTGCGATTGATCCACGCCGGCCGTCTGCCCGCCATCGCCGTGTCGGAGCGGATCTACCGGATCCCCGCCGCCAGCTTCGAGCTGTTCGTGGCGGGTGCGCTGCACACGCCGGAGCCGGCACCGCTCGGCGAGCTGCGGCCGCGACCGGCAATCGGCGCCGGAGAGCCGGCGCCCGCGGCACTCCGGGGGACCTACGCCCGGCAGGCCTGAGTGGCGACCACGCTGGAGCTGCGCCGGCACCTCGGCACGCTCGCCTCCATCCTGTGGAACTACGGGGCGGCCTTCCCGGTCCCGACGTTGAACCCCTACGAGGACGGCGCGTTCGGGTTCGAGCTGCGGGCGGTGCTGCCCGGCCCCGGCGTGGCGGACCCGGCAGAGATCGTCCTGGCCGAGGCCTGGGAGCCCGTCGGGCAGGACGACTACCGTTTGACCGAGTACGCGTACGACTTCATCGAGCGACCGCTGGACCGGAGGCTCGCGTTCCACCGCCACGACGAGGAGGCGTTTCTGCGTGCCTTCGCCGTCGCGGTCCACGAGCACTGCGAGGAGCGGCTCGGCCGCCCCGCCTGCGACCACTACCTGGGGTTGCCGGTGGATGCCTACGAGGCCGTCCGCCGGTTCACCGTCCTCTGGGGCCAGCCCGGCCGGCTGGGCTGCGACGATCGCCGCTGCATCGGCTGACCGTCAGGCGCCGCCTTCGCCGTGACGCAGGACGAGCGTCCGGAACAGGTGGTCGAGGGTGGCCGCCGGGTCCGCGGTGAGACCGGTGTGGACCTCGGACGGCCCGATGATCGTGGACGATGGCGAGACCAGCCAGTGGAACCGCTCGGGGGCGGACAGCGCGGCGATCGGCCCCGCGTCCGGCTCGCCCGCGGCCACCGCCTCGATCGCGGCCAGGTGGGCATGGACGACATCGGGGTCGCAGTCCGGTGCCAGCGCAACCAGCACCGCCTCGTCCAGGTGCGTCCGGGCGGCCAGGAAGCGGTGGGGCCGCGACATCAGGACGATGCCCGCGTTGAACGCCTCGCCGCGCTCCACGCGCGGCACCACCCGCACGATCGCGTATTCGAACGGCTCACGCGGCCCGGGCACGCTCGGCCTCCTCGACGAACGCCCGGGGCTCGGCCAGCCGGGCAAGCAGGTAGTCCACGTAGGCGCGGCGGTGGTCGGCGGGTGTCGGGAGCCCGGGCTCTGGCGCCAGCCAGTCGTCGGGGATCAGCTCGGCGAGTGCCTCCAGCACCTCCCGATCCAGGCGCGGCGCGAGGCGCGCGTCGGCGTCGGCGATGGAGGCCGCGAACGGGAGCAGGACATGGTCCCGGATGGGCTCGAACGGGCGGCGGGCGTGCGCCGCCGGCTCGCGCCAGGTGTGGTGGATGTAGAGCGCGGAGCCGTGGTCGATCAGGTGCAGGCGCCGGTGCCACACGATGAGGTTGGGGTTGCGCGGGGTCCGGTCGATGTTGGTGGTGAACGCGTCCAGCCACACGACCGCCGCCGCCAGCTCCGGGTCCGGGGCGGGGCCCACCCTCGGCGCGAACGCCAGCGCGCCGGGCAGGAAGTCCAGGCCGAGGTTCGTCCCGGCCGACCGCTCCAGGAGCTCCTTGATCTCCTCGTCCGGCTCCGCCTTCGCGAGTGCCGCGTCCAGCTCCACGAGCACGAGGTCCGGCACCGGCAGGCCCAGGTGACGCCCGATCTCCCCGGCCAGCAGCTCCGCCACCAGCGCCTTGCGGCCGTGGCCGGCGCCCAGCAGCTTGACCACGTACAGGCCGTCGTCGTCCGCCTCCACGAGCGCGGGCACGGAGCCGCCCTCGCGAAGTGGCGTCACGTAGCGGGTGGCCGTCACGGTACGGAGCATCAGGAGGAGTGTAGGGCCCGTCTGCACGCCGCCCCGTCCCGCTTGCCCGATCCGCCGCGAGCGAGTATCGTTGCTCATGCAACTATCTTGCCGTGACACCGCCGGGAGCCCGCCCATGGACGACGCCGTTCGAGCCGCGCTCGATCACAGCCACACCATCGACCTGACGACCACCGGCCGCCGGACCGGTGAGCCGCGGCGGATCGAGATCTTCCTGCACAACCTCGACGGGCGCCTGGTGATCAGCGGCATGCCGATCGCGGGCCGGACCCGGGCCTGGCTCCACAACGTGGCTGCGGACCCGCGGATCACGATCCACCTCAAGGGACCGCACGCCCACGCCGACCTGGACGCGACGGCGCGCGTCGTGACGGATCCGGCCGAGCGGCGCGAGCTGCTGGCGGGCGTCGCCGCCAACTGGAGGCGGACGGACGTGGAGGCCATGGTCACGCACAGCCCGCTGATCGAGGTCATGGTGCCAGGCTACGCCGGGGGCGCCACCTCCTAGCGGGCGGCGATCAGCGGGGTGCCCCCGCCCTTCGGCCCAGGACCCGCAGCGCACGGTCGGGATCACGCGCCTCCCGGTAAGGCCACTCCCGGTCGCCGGTTGCTCCTATGTCAAGCCGCGAGGGCCTGGTGAGCAGACCGGACGGCCTCGTCGGCCCGGAGCCGGCGGTAGATCTCGTCGCTGATGCGCCGGCAGAGGGCACGGATTGCCTCGGGCTTGGTGTCCCCGAGCTCGCGCCGGTGGGCGACGTAGGCCTGGCCTCGCGGGTCCATCCGCAGCTGCGTGATGGCGATCCGGTGCAGGGCGGCGTTGAGTTGGCGGTTGCCGCCCCGGCTCAGGCGGTGCCGGGTGTCGTTGCCCGACCAGACCGGGACCGGCGCCGAGCCGTTGTGCCGCGCGAACGCCTCCTTGGACCGGAACCGGGTCATGCCCGCCGTCTCGCCCACGATCTTGCCGGCGGTGAGCCCGCCGCATCCCGGCAGGGCGAGCAGGGACGGAGCGAGCGCGGCCGCGAGCCCCTCGATGTCGTGACCCAGGACCCGGATCGCGGACGACAGTTCGCGGATCCGCTCGACGAGGTCGCGGGCGATCCGGGCGACGGCCTCCGTCCGCCCGGCAAGCGCCGTCGCCAGGCGGTCCTGGACAACCACGCGGTCGAGCGTGCGCGGACCGGGCTCCGCGATGCCCAGCTCGTGGAGGTGCCAGCGCAGGCGGCACTCGTGATCGGTCCGGTCCGCGACGAGATCGTCGCGGTGGTCGACCAGCAGGCGCAGCTCGCGCTCGGGTCCGTCGAGGGTCGCGGCCGGGAGGTCGGGCTCGCGCAGCGCCGCGCGGGCGACGGCGAGGGCGTCGATGGGGTCGCTCTTGCCGGGCTCCCGGCCCGAGGGGCGGACCGCCGCCATGAGCTTGGGGGGCACCCGCACGACCGCCTCGCCGGCCCGCACGAGATCGCCCTCCAGTCGCCGCGAGAGGTTGCGGCAGTCCTCCAGCGCCCACCGCCGGTCGGGGTATCGGGCCGCCCAGCGGCGAAGCTCGAGGTGGCCGGCGGGTGTCGCGGCCACCGTCTTCTCGGCGAGCTGGCGTCCCATGTCGTCGACCGCGACGACCGTGTGCGTCCGCTTGTGCAGATCCGCGCCCAGGATGACCATGTGCCTGTCTCCTCGATGCATGAGGTGACGACGGGCCGGTCGGCGGACACACCTGAGTCGGGGCGGAGCCACGCTCCTATCAAGTCACGTCGGCCGGTCCACCCTGTGTCCGCAGCCGGCAGAACGAGCGATGGCCACGCCATGTCGGGCGGGCAGCGACCCAAGGAGCCAAGCCGCGGACAGACCAAGGATCACACTCAGGCGACCCAACCAGCGCATGACGCGACGAATCGGCCGCCTGGCGACCCGTGTGATGCACCGGAAGAGGTCGCCACGCAACAGATCGGCCGCCGGACGCCCGGAATGTCGCGCGCTGCGCTCGTTGGGTCTCCGGGCGGGCCGGACCCGCGCACGGGACGGCCGGGGGGCCACCGCCAGCGGGTGGCACTCGCGGGTCCCGGGTCAGTCGGGCTCGGCGTCCAGCAGCGCCCGAAACCGCTCCAGGGACGCGGGCAGCTCCGCGTTGATCCGCCGCTCCGCCTCGCGGGCGACGAACCCCAGCAGCGGTGCCGCGGAGAGGTCCACCTCCAGCGCGATCCGCGTGGACGAAGCGCCCACCGCGACCAGGCGAGTCCGAACCTCGACGGTCAGCGGACCACCCGCGCCGCCGATGGCGAGCACGGACGGAGCGCGCACCTGGCGGACCGTGCCCAGGATCTCGATGCCGGCGACGACCGGCGACATCTGGAGGCGGACGCGACTGCCCTGGGTGAGCGGCGGGTCCAGCAGCTCCGCCTCGACGACCTCGGGCAGCCAGCGGGGCAGGTCCTCGATCCGGGTGGCGACCCGGAACACGCGCTCGGGGGGATGCGGGAGCTCGATCGACGCGCCGACTCGTCCCATGTGCTGACTCTACGCCTGCCGGGCCGGCGAAGTCGGCGCCCGGCGACGACGCGTCGCGCGCGCCCCGGGGGCGGACGCACCGGGATCCGGGCCCGGCGGGCGCGCGCCGAACTCCCGTGCGCGCTTGGCGAGTGTTGCCAGGCCGGTCTCCACGCGGCCGTTGACCGAGTCCGGGGGAAAGATGCCATCGGAGCCGCGCTCGCCGGCCGGCCGCCCGGTCAGCACCGCCAGCGCCTCGTCGATCGTGGACACGGCCCAGACCGAGAACCGCCGCGCCCGCGCGGCCGCCACGACGTCGTCGCGCAGCATGAGGTGCGGCAGGTTCGCCGCCGGCACCATCACCCCATGGGACCCATCGAGCCCGCGCGCGGCGCAGACGTCGAAGAACCCCTCGATCTTCTCGTTGACGCCGCCGACCGGCTGGACCTCGCCGAGCTGGTTGAGCGATCCGGTGATCGCAACGGACTGGCGCAGCGGGACCCCGCCGATCGCGGACAGCAGGGCGCACGTCTCGGCAAGGGTGGCGCTGTCGCCCTCGACGCCTCCGTAGCTCTGCTCGAACACGAGGCTGGCGTGGACGGTCAGCGGCCGATCCCGCCCGTAGCGGTCGCCCAGGAACCCGGACAGGATCAGCACGCCCTTGCTGTGGATCGGCCCGCCGAGGCGGACCTCGCGCTCGATGTCCACGACCTCGCCGTCGCCGAGGCGCACGGAGGCCGTGATGCGTGACGGGCGGCCGAATGCCACCTCGCCCAGCGAGATGACCGACAGCCCGTTGGCAACGCCGACGGCCTCGCCCGCGGTCGTCACCAGCATCGTGCCCCGGGCGATCTCATCCAGGGACCGCTCATGGAGCCGGGACGCCCGCCGGCGCTGCGCCTCGATCGCGCCGGCCGTGTCCTCGGCGGTCACCCGGTCTCGGCCCGCCTTCGACGCCCGGTCGGCGGCCTCGCGCAGCAGGTCGGTCAGGCGGCGCATGTGCGTGGACAGCCGCTCGGCGTCGCCGGCGAGGCGCGCGGCGTGGTCGATGATCAGCCCCACGGCACCGGGCTCCAGCGGCGGCAGGCCGCCGCGCCGCGCCACGGTTCCCAGGAGGTGGGCGTACTGCTGCTCGGTCGCCGGCAGCCGGGGCACGGCCTCCTCGAAGTCCACCTGGACCTTGAACAGCTCCAGGAAGTCCGGGTCCAGGTCGGCCAGCAGGTAGTAGATGGTCCGGTCACCGACGAGCAGCACCTTCGTGTCCAGGGGGATCGGCTGGGGCTCCAGCGAGACCGTGGACAGGCCGAGGCGGTCGGCGGTGGACTCGATCCGGATCACGCCCGCGCGCAGGGCGCGCTTGAGCTCCTCCCATGCGAACGGCTGGGTGAGCAGGCGCCGCGCGTCGAGGACGAGGTAGCCGCCGTTGGCGCGGTGCAGCGCACCGGGCCGGATCAGGGTGTGGTCCGTCACCAGCGCGCCCAACTGGGCGGCGTGCTCCACCCGTCCCAGCAGGTTGGGCTGGGTGGGCAGGTCCAGGAACACGACCGGCGCCCCGTCGCCGTCGCCGTTGTCCACGATGAGGTTGACCTGGTAGCGCCGGAAGGCCGTTCCATTCTCGAGGCGCGCCGCCAGCAGCGACGGCAGCTCCCGGGGCTGGGCCGCGGCGATGAACTCCTCCGCGTTGGCGACGACGTCCTTCTCGAGCGCATCGAGCCAGTCCGGGATCTCGGGGTGGTCGCGGTAGTGACGGCGGACCTCGTCGATCAGGTGGCCGGCCGCCCGCCTGGTGACCGTCTCGCCGGTCTCCCGGATCGTCGCGCGCGCCTCGCGTTCCCACCGCGGGAAGGTGCGCTGGACCAGCTCGCCCAGCTCGCCCTCCAGCTCCTCCGTGGCCTCCCCGAGGCGCCGCCGCTCCGCCTCGGGCAGCTTGTCCAGGACCGCGCGCTCCATGACCTTGCCGTCGCGCAGGGGGGCCAGCCCCACCCCGATCGGCGTTCGGAGCAGCGCGATCCCCCGCTCAGCCGCCCGCCGCTCGAAGTCCAGCAGGGCGGCCTCGCGGCGCTCCTTGAGGGCCGCCTCGAGCGCCTCGCGGCGGTTTCGATACTCCTCGGACTCGAAGGCGGCCGGGATCGCGGCGCGCAGCTCGCGGTCCAGCTGGCCGATCCGGTCCCGGAACACCCGTCCGTGGCTCGCGGGCAGCCGGACCGCCCGCGGGCGCCGCGGGTCGGCGAAGTCGTGGACGTAGCACCAGTCGTCGGGCACCGGCTCCGCGGGCGCGCGGGCGAGCAGGAACTGGCGGACGAGGGTGTACTTGCCCGTGCCCTCGGGGCCCATCGCGAACAGGTTGAAGCCGGGCTGCCGGATGCCGATCCCGAAGGTCACCGCCTCGACGGCCCGGTCCTGGCCAACGATCTCGTCGAGATCCGGCAGGTCGGCGGTGGTGCGGAAGGCGAAGGTGGCGGGGTCGCAGCGCCGGGCAAGTCGCTCGGCGGGGATCGGCGGGACGGCGGGGATCGGCTTCGACATGGGAGTCATCCCGTACGGGGCGGGTCGTGGCGTCCGCCCACGGGTGACCCTACCGCGCCATCCGTCCCGGGACGACCGGCGAACGGCCCCTCCGGACGGTCCGATCGACCGGCGATCAGTCCCCGGCGGACTCGGTCAGCCGCTCCGCGAGGCGATCGAGATCCGCGTCCGAGAGGCCCTGGCGCCGGAGCAGCGCGCGCGACCCCCCGTGGCGCCGGCCGAGGTGCTCGAGGGTGCTGATCATGAACTCGGGCGGGCTGTCCACCTGGAGCGGCGGGTGGCGCCAGTCATCGGGATCCATGCGGGTCACCGGCGCGGCGAAGAAGCCGGCCGAGAGCGCGTAGTCCTCCACGATCACATCGTGCGGCACGCCCGCCACGTCCAGCAGCAGCGCGACGACAACGCCCGTCCGGTCCTTGCCTGCGGCACAGCCGACGACCGCGGGCAGCCCGTCGTCGGGGAGCAGCGCGCGGAAGACCTCGGCCAGCTGCGGGGCCCGTTCGTCAAGCACGTGGCGGTACATCCCGGCCAGGCCGGCGTGCGGGGTTGGATCGTCCTCCAGCAGCGGGACATGTCGATAGCGGACCGTGGAGGAGCCGTGGAACACGTTCGGGGCGCGAACCAGCTCCTCCGGCCAGCGAAGGTCGATCACCTGGCGGACGCCGAGGTCCTCCAGGGCGCGCCGGGCGTGGCCGGGAAGGCTCACCAGCTCGTCCGAGCGCAGGAGGGTCCGCCACCGGGTCCGGCGGCCGCCCGCCGCCGGGTAGCCGCCGATGTCGCGGACGTTTCGAGTCCCGTCCAGTGGCAGGTGGCGCTGGAGTGGCCGGGCGGTGGCCTGCGCGTCGCCCGGCGTGCCGAGAGGGATGATGGCCATGGGACGAGAGTACCCCCGACGGCGCCGGCGTCGCGGTATCGTCGCTGAAACATCGCGGGGCGCCATGGCGTCAGCCGGGTGTCCGTCCCGGCGCCCGCCTGGACGAGGGAGGCGAATGACCGATCCGAGCATCGTGACAACGCCCACGCCGCGATCCCCGGTGATCGCGGCGGCGCTGTCGCTGCTGTTCCCGGGCCTCGGCGAGTACTCGGTCGGGGCACGACGCCGCGCCTGGATCGTCGCGTTCCCGGCGCTCGTGCTCACGACGTTGCTGGTGGGTGTCGCCGTCGGCACCGCGGCGGGCGGCGGCCGGGGGGCGGTCCTGGACCTCCTGCTCCGGCCCGAGGCGCTGTTCGCCATCGTCGCGCTCGATCTCGTGGTGCTCGTCTACCACCTGGCCGCGATCGGCGACGCGTGGCTGGTTGCGCGGCGAGCAGCCGTGGCGGCAGGCCGCAGGACGGGCCCCCTGGCCGTCGCCGGCGTGGTCGCGGTCCTGGCGATCGCCATGGTTGCCCACGGCGTGGTCGCGACGTCCGCCCTCGAGGTTGAGGACACGCTCTCGGCGGTGTTCACCGGCCCGGAGACGGACCCGGAGGGCGACTGGACGATCCCGGAGGCCAGCTTCGAGCCCGAGGACACCCCCACCCCGGCGCCCAGCCCCACCCCCGCGCTCTCGCCGACGGGCTCGGCGCCGCCCGCCAGCCCGACCCCGCTGCCCACCCCGTCACCCTCGCCGGCCCCGGGCTGGGCCAGGGACGGTCGCCTCAACCTGCTGCTGGTGGGCAGCGACTCCGGCCCGGGCCGCTGGCTGCTGCGGACCGACACCATGATGGTCCTCAGCGTGGACGTCGAGACCGGGCGGGCGGCGATGTTCGGTATCCCCCGCAACATGGTCAACGTGCCCCTGCCGGACGAGAGCAAGGGGGCGTTTCCCGGCGGCCGCTACCCGCGGATGATCAATTCCCTGTACGTGTACGCCTGGGGCCACCCGGGCACGTTCCCCGGCGGCAAGGCGCGCGGCTTCCGGGCGCTGACCGGCGCCATCCAGGAGCTGGTGGGCGTCAGGCTGGACGGGTTCGTGGCCGTGGACCTCCAGGGCTTCGCGAAGCTCGTCGGCGCGCTCGACGGCCTGTGGATCCGCGTGCCGGAGCGGATCGTCGACGAGCGGTACCCGAGGATCGATGGCTCGGGTACCCGTCGGCTGGTCATCGAGGCGGGCTGCCAGAAGCTGAGTGGGGCGATGGCGCTCGCCTACGCCCGGTCGCGCCACCAGGACTCGGACTACGGGCGCATGCGCCGCCAGCAGGCGGTGCTGCTTGCCCTGCGCCGTCAGCTGGACCCGATCGCCGTCCTGGAGCGGGCGCCGGAGATGCTCAAGATCGCCAGGGACCACCTCTGGACGACGATCGAACGGAAGGACCTGGCCGGCCTCGCCGAGCTCGCGTCACGCGTGGACGCGCGCAAGGTGAAGACGATCCGGTTCGTCCCGCCCGAGTACCCGGAGTACCTGTCCACCGCCGACATCAAGGAGATCCGGCGCACCGTGCGGCGGGTGTTCGACGGGAAGTGGACCGGGACCGGCTCCGCCGCTGTGGGCTCGGGCAAGGCCTGCCCGTAGCCGGCGTGGTGCAGGGCGAGGACGTTCGTTCCCGTCCGGCCCTGACCCTTGGCGGGTACCGCCCTCGTTGCGCGACGGCCTACGGTTTGGCCAGCGAACGGACCGCCAACATTCGGACCACATCCGGTGGCGCGTCGTTCCCCCGGCGGGATGCCGGGCGGCGGCGGAGCCGGGAACCCTGTCCCTCCGGCGGTCCGTTCCCGATTCCCCGGCCTCAGTGAGGCGGTTCCCCCTCGAACACCCGCTTCGCCGACGCGACCGTCGTGCGCATGATGGAACCCGCCGGGATGGTTGCCAGCGTCTCGTGTGCCCAGCCCAGCGGTCCCCACAGGCGCGAGCGCAGCTCGACCAATTCGTGCACCCAGGTCCCGGTCCCACGTGCCTCGAACGTGATCGTCCGCGTCCGGTGGAGCAGCGTCCCGTCGGACACGTGGACCTGCCGCACGGGGTGCCGGTGGCCGACGATCTCCCATTGCTCGGTGACCCCGATCCCCGCCACGCGCGTTCGGGTCCGGTAGACGACCCCGACCCGGGCCGGTCCGGACACGTAGACGACGCGGTCCACCGAGGGCAGCCAGCGGGGGAGCCCCGCGATGTCGTCGTAGAGCTTCCAGACCTCGTCGCGAGAGGCGCCCACGAGCGCCTCGGCCTCGATCCGTCGCATGCGGTGAGAGTATCCGGCCGCAGGGCGCGTCGGAGCCGACCGACCGGCGGACCCGGTCGCGATCGCCGGTCTCAGGTCTCGTGGCGTCGCGACCAGGCACCCCACAGGATCGCGCCCCCGAGGACGACCAGCAGGATCGGCCACAGCTGGTCCCAGTCCAGGTCGGGCAGGTCGAACCCGAGCGTCTGCTGGAGCAGGTAGTAGACGCCGACCAGCAGCAGGATGCCGCCGAGGATGATGCCGCCTCGATCGCGCCGCCGCCGCTCACCCCTCGGTTCCATGGAGTCCTCCATCGCCGCGGGCGGCTGGTTCGCGCCCGGGCGAGATCCGGCGCTCGCGAGCCGCGGCCAGGGACATGGCCGTGCGCCGCTCCGACTGCGGTGCGAGTCTCCCGCCGGCCTCGGCGCGCGCGAAAGGGCCGATCGGCCTAGCATCTGCTGCGTGAGCCCCCGCGTTCGCCGTGCGTCCGGCATGCCCCCCGAGCCCGCACCCTCGCCGACCTCGGCCGGCATCTCCGACGATCCTCCCGACGGGTTCGCCGGGCTGGGCCTGGACGAGCGGCTGCTGCGGGTCCTGGCGGGGCTGGGGTACGAGGAGGCGACCCCGATCCAGGTGGCGGCCATCCCGCCGCTGCTGGCGGGGAAGGACCTGCTCGCGGAGGCCCCGACCGGCACCGGCAAGACGGCCGCCTTCGCGCTGCCGGTCCTCCAGCGGCTCGCGGCGCGCATGGACGCGGAGCGTGAGGCGGGTCGCCCGGCGGACGGTCGCGGGGTGCCCCGGGACGGGCGCGGCAGCCGGCCGGCGGCGCTGGTCCTCGCCCCCACCCGGGAGCTGGCGATGCAGGTGGCCGAGGCGATCCACCGCTACGGCCGGGAGCTCGGGGCGCGAGTGGTCCCGGTGTACGGCGGCCAGCCGATCACCACCCAGCTCCACCGGCTGGCGCGCGGGGTGGACGTCGTGGTGGCGACCCCGGGACGGGCCGTGGATCACCTGGACCGGGGGACGCTGCGCTTCGACGAGGTCGAGACCGTCGTGCTGGACGAGGCGGACGAGATGCTCGACATGGGGTTCGCCGACGACCTCGATCGGATCCTCTCGGCCCTGCGCACTGAGCACCAGACGGCGCTGTTCTCGGCCACGATCAGCGAGCCCATCGCGCGCCTCGCGGCGCGCCACCTGCGCTCCCCGGTGCGGGTGCGCGTGGAGGCGGCCCCGGAGGTCGGGGGCGAGGAGGCCCGGGTCCGGCAGGTCGTGTACGTGGTCCGGCGCGCCGACAAGCTGGCGGCATTGGGTCGGATCCTGGACCTGGAGGACGGCGCCGCGACGCTCGTGTTCGCGCGGACCCGGGGCGAGGTGGACGACCTCGCGGAGGCGCTCAGCGGCCGGGGCCGGGACGCCGCCGCCCTCCACGGGGGCCTGTCGCAGGAGCAGCGCGACCGGATCATGGGCCGGTTCCGGGACGGGGCGCTGGACGTGCTGGTGGCCACGGACGTCGCCGCCCGGGGTCTCGACATCGGCCACATCAGCCACGTCGTCAACTTCGACGTTCCGTCGAACCCGGACACGTACGTGCACCGGATCGGGCGGACGGGCCGGGCGGGCCGGGAGGGCGTCGCGATCACGCTGGTCGAGCCGCGCGAGCACCGCCTGCTGCGGGACATCGAGCGGACGCTGCGCCAGCCCCTGGAGATCGCCGGCCTGCCGACCGTGGCGGACGTCCACGAGCACCGGATGGACCTGCTGCGCGGCACGCTGCGCGAGGCCGTGGTCGCCGGTGGGACGGACCGGTACCGGGCGGTGGTGGAGCCGCTCTCGGGCGAGTTCGACCTCGTGGACATCGCCCTCGCGGCGGTCGCCCTGGCCGATGCCGAGGCGCGCGGCGCGGAGGACCTCGCGGAGCTCGCCCCGGCCACGCTGCCGCCGTCCGGGCCCGCGCGCGGGAGGCCGTCCGGGGCGAAGGGTGCTGCCGTGGGTCGCGAGCCCGGCCCTGCGGCCGCCCCGGGACGGCCGTTCCGTCCGGGGGCGCCGGCGGGTCCGCGCCGCGGCTACCGGGTCACGCCCTGGCGGGACGCGGAGGGCCGCCCGGTCATGCGGGCGCCGGCGCGCGGCTCGGGGGGCGGCGTCACGCGCCTGTTCGTGGGGGCCGGCCGGGCGGCCGGGATGCGGCCCTCGGACCTGGTCGGGGCGATCACCAACGAGGCGGGGCTGCGGGGCGGCGACATCGGCGCGATCCAGATCGCGGACGGGTTCTCGCTGGTCGAGGTGCCCGAGGACGCCGCGGAGCACGTGATCCGGTCGCTGCGGGCCGCCACGATCAAGGGCCAGAAGGTGACCGTGCGCCGGGAGCGCTACTGACCGCGGCGGGACGCGGCGTCGGGCCGGGACCCGTCAGGAAGCGTCGCGACCGCGCTCGCGCAGGAACCGCTCGATGTCCGAGATCAGGTCGTCGCCCTCGGGCTGGCGCGACTCGTCCACCATCGCCTCGAGGCGCTCCACGTACGCCCGCGTGCCATCCTCGCCCGCGGCGGCTGCATCCAGTCGGACGCGCAGCTGTCGCGCCTCGTCGGCCAGGTCGCCGTGCGGCAGGTCCACGCCCAGGTGTCGCTCCAGCGTCCGGAGCAGCTCCAGGGACGCGATGGGGTAGGGCCCGCTCACGTAGTGGGGGATCTGCGCGAAGTACCCGACCGCGGGGATACCCGCCGAGGAGACCGCCATCTCCAGCATCGACAGCGCGGCCGAGGGGACGCGGAGCAGCCCGGTTGGCCCCGCCTCCACGCCGCCCCGCAGGAGCCCGGGAGCGCTCTGGGTGCCCAGGATGGGGACCGATCGCGTATGGGGCACGGCCGCCGGGATGGCGCCCACGCTGATCCACTCGCGCACGTCCAGCCGGCGAACCAGCTCGATGACCGCCTCGCTCATGGCCCGCCAGCGGTCGTCCGGCTCGGCGCCGCTGAGGACGAGCAGGTCCACGCCGTCCACCGGGACGTGCACCAGCCTGATCTCCGGCCAGGTCAGCGAGGTGAGCCGGCCGTCCACGATGTCCAGGGTCGGCCGCCGCGCCCGGTAGTCGAACAGCTGGTCGCCGTCGAACGTGGCAACGGTGGCCGCGCCGGTCGTGATCCGCTCCAGGGCCGCCGTCGCCACGGCACCGGCGTCCACCCAACCGTCGAAGGCGGCCACGACCACCGGGGCGTCCAAGGCGACGGGGTCGTTCAGCTGGTACAGCGGCATGGCGCGAAGGATACGGCGAGCAGCGGGCGCGGGTCGGGCAGAGGCGCCCGGGACTCAGCCCCTGGGGTCGAGATGGCGGATCCGTTCGCCCGGCAGCGCGCGCGGGTGCCCGTGCACGGGTGCCGGGTGCCTGTCCCGCCGCTGCCCGACGTGCGCCGGCGGAGGGCCGTTGCCGATGGCGCCGCGCGCCGCGGGGCCTCCACGCGGTGCGGACGCGCCACGGGACGTCGCGTCGCCGCGAGCCCGGGCGTCGCCGTGGGCGGGCGATCCCCGATGGGCTGGCGATCCCCGATGGGCGGGCGATCCCCGGTGGGCGGGACCCCCGCCACGAGCCCGGCCGTCCCCGCGGGCCGCAGATCCACCGCGCGCCGGGGTGCCACCGCCGTGGCCGCCGCGGGCGGCGCGGGCGTGCGCCAGCTCGGCGCGCTCCGCAGGGGTTGACCGGAGGCGGATCGGCTCCGGCCGCAGGCTGCGGTCGGGCTCGAACCCGGGCACGATCTCGGACCGGATCGCGCGCTTCAGCAGTCCCTGGATGTCGCGCAGCAGCGGCGCCTCGTCCACGCACACGAGCGAGATCGCCTCGCCGTCCGTGCCCGCCCGGCCCGTCCGGCCGATGCGGTGGATGTAGTCCTCGGGCACCATCGGCAGCTCGAAGTTGACGACGTGGGGCAGCTGCTCGATGTCCAGCCCGCGGGCGGCGATGTCGGTCGCCACCAGGATTGCGACACGACCGGCCTTGAAGTCGTCGAGCGCGCGGACGCGCTGCGACTGGCTCTTGTTGCCGTGGATCGCGGCGGCGCGGATCCCGTCGCGGACGAGCTGCTCGGCCAGCCGGTTGGCGCCGTGCTTGGTGCGCGTGAACACGAGGGCCTGGTCGATGCGGCCGGAGCCGACCAGGTGGGCCAGCAGCTCCCGCTTGCGTCCGCGGTCCACCGGGATCACGACCTGCTCCACGAGCTCCGCGGTGGTGTTGCGGGGCGTGACCTGGACGCTGGCCGGGTCCCGCAGCAGGCCGTCCGCCAGCGACCGGACGTCGTCCGAGAAGGTGGCCGAGAACAGGAGGTTCTGGCGGCGGCCGGGGAGCAGGGCGAGGATCCGGCGGATGTCGCGGATGAAGCCCATGTCCAGCAGCCGGTCGGCCTCGTCCAGGACGAGCACCTCGACCCGGGACAGGTCGATGGTCCGCTGCGTGACGTGGTCAAGGAGGCGGCCGGGGGTGGCCACGACGATCTCGACGCCGGACCGGAGCTTCGCCGCCTGCGGCTCGAACCCCACGCCGCCGTAGATCGTGGTGGAGCGGACCGGGCGGCGCGCGCCGTACGTCCGGACGCTCTCCTCCACCTGGAGCGCGAGCTCCCGGGTGGGAACGACGACCAGCACGCGGACCGGCGGGCGTGACGCCGCGGGGGTGGAGCGCGAGACGGGCCGATCGCCGCCGGCGACCCGCGTGGCGTGGAGGTACTGGAGGATCGGCAGCACGAAGGCAGCGGTCTTGCCGGTGCCGGTCTGGGCGCCGGCAAGCAGGTCGCGACCGGCGAGCACCAGGGGGATCGCCTCTCGCTGGACGGGGGTGGGCTCGGTGTAGCCCTCGTCGGCGACGGCGCGGAGCAGCTCGGGCGTGAGCCCGAGGGCATCGAAGGACATGGGAGAACGCTCCTGACGGGGCCCTTCCCGCACGCTTGCGGGGCCCGGTCGGGGCGACGAGGGGGGATGATCGGGATCGGGCGGTCGGATGGACCGGGGCGCTGACCGGCGCGCCCATCGAGCACGAGAAGGCCCTGACTGTACCGGACGCCGGCCGATCGCGCGAACGCCGCGGTCGCCGCGCGCCCAGCGGCCCCGGCTGCCGTGCACCGGGCGGCGGCAACCGAAACCGGCACACAGTCCAGGCACGACTGCACGTCGGGAGCGCCAGTCGCTCAGGTCCGGTGCGTGGTCCGGTTGCTGCCAGGTAGTCAGGAACTGGGCTCGATGCCAGGGACGCGGGCCAGCGCGGCCCGACTGGTGTTGCCGCCCTCTGACGAGTAGTCGTCTCCGGGCTCGATGCCGGAAGCCGTGCCACGATCGCGACCCCGAAGCCTGCCGAGGGATCGGATCGACGTCGACAGCATCGCTGCCCCGTGAGCCGGAGAGAGTCGCCAGGTCACGACGGCCGGCCGGTCGGCACTGGACCGAATCGGGGGTTCGGGCGCATGCTGCGTGGATCGGCGGACGCGGTCCGCCACGCACGAGGAGACGGCCGATGAAGATGATTCTGCGCGCCATCAGCCTGCTGCTGCTGGGCTGGTTCGCGTTCGTGATGGGTGCCATGGTCTACGCGGCCGTCAAGCGCCGCGAGGCGGTGGACCAGGACCCGAACGCGGACCAGGTGGACCTCGTCGCCAACTTCGGGCCGCTCGAGTTCCGCAGCGAGGCGGATCAATTCAAGGGCGGTACGGTCACGACCTGGTTCGGCGGCGGCAGCCTGGACCTGCGCGATGCCACTCTCGATCCCGAGGGCGCGACCATCCACCTCAACGCGTTGTTCGGCGGCGGCAATCTCGTCGTCCCGGAGAGCTGGAACGTCGAATCGAAGATCGTGGGCATCGGCGGGGTCGGGGACGGCCGCCCGAAGGTGGAGCGCCCGGCCGACGCGCCCACGCTGCGCCTGGAGGGCACGGCCATCTTCGGCGGCTGGGGGATCACGTCCAGCCCTGCCCAGGGTGGGCCGGAGGACGACCTGCTGCCAGTGGAGCTGGAGGCCCCCGTCACGGCCTGATCCGCACGGGGCAACGCCCGGCCACGCGGCGCCCCGGTTCCGCTACGGTCCGCGGACCCGAGGGAGGCTGAGCGCGTCGGATGATCCGGACCACCCCGTTCCACGAGCGCACCGCGGTGCTCAACGAGACCGGCCTGTGGAGTCACTGGTCGGGGCACCTGGCCGCCGAGCGGTACTCGGCGTCCGAGAAGTTCGAGTACTTCGCGGTCCGCACCGGGGCGGGCATCTTCGACACCTCGCCGCTGTGGAAGTACCGCGTCGCGGGGCCCGGCGCGGAGCGCTTCCTGGCCGGTGCGTTGGCCCGCGATCCGCGCCCGCTGACGCCCGGCCGTGCCCATTACACGCTGTGGTGCGACGACCGCGGGCACGTCGTGGAGGACGGCGTGCTGCTGCGCCACGGCGAGCATGAGTTCCTGCTCACGACCGCGGAGCCGAACCTGGCCTGGTTCGAGGATCTCGTGGGGCCGCGCGACCGGGTGGCGATCGAGGACGTCTCGGACGCGTACGCGGTGCTGTCGGTGCAGGGCCCGCGATCCCGCGCGATCCTCGCCGCGCTGGAGCCGGCGGTGGACGGGCTGGCGTACTTCGACGTCGCTGCAGGCAGGATTGCCGGCCGGGGGGTCACGGTCTCGCGCACCGGCTACACCGGCGACCTGGGGTACGAGGTCTGGGTTTCGCCCGAGGATGCGCTCGCCGTGTGGGATGCAGTCTGGGAGGCCGGCCGCCCGCACCGTCTGCTGCCGTTCGGGCTCCAGGCCCTGTCAATGGCCCGGATCGAGGCCGGCCTGCTGCTGCTGGACGTGGACTTCGCGTCGGCGCGGACGGCGTGGACGGACGCGGACCGGGCGACGCCCCATGAGCTGGGCCTCGGCTGGGCGCTGCGCGGCGTGGAGGCGGACGAGCGGGCGTTCGTCGGGCGGGACGCGATCCGGCGCGAGCTGCGCGACGCCACCTCCCGGTTCCGGACCACCGGCATCGTGGCGGAATGGCGCGATTGGAACCGGGTGCACGATGAGGCGGGCCTGGTCCCGCCCATGGATCACGTCCCGGTCCAGGAGGAGCAGTACCTGTACGACGACGAGGGGGCGCAGGTGGGTTACACGACCAGCTTCATGTACTCGCCGGTGCTCCAGCGGCACGTCGGCATCGCCCGGGTGCCGGTCGCGGCGGCCGTCCCAGGCACGAGGGTCAACCTCGAGATCCCGGTCAGCCACCGGTACGTCCACGTCGCCGCGCACACGGCGAAGCTGCCCCACTTCCTCCCCCAGCGAAAGACGGCCTGACGATGGCGAAGCAGGATCGAACCCCCCGGCCGGACCGCGCGACGAAGGCTGCGCGTGGTACGAAGGTGGATCGCGCCTACGACGCGATCGTGGTGGGCGGCGGCCACAACGGCCTCGTCAACGGCGCCTACCTCGCGAAGGCGGGCCTGCGGACGCTCGTCCTCGAGCGGCGCCACCTCGTGGGCGGGGCCGCGATCACCGAGGAGTTGCGCCCCGGCTTCTCGTTCACGACCTTCTCGTACGCGCTGTCCCTGCTGCGCCCGGAGATCGTCCAGGAGCTGGATCTCGTACGGCACGGCTTCATGCCGCTGCTGATGTCCTCCACGTTCGCGCCCATGGAGAACGGGGACTACCTGCTGCTGGGCCAGGACCACGGCGAGAACCAGCAGGAGATCCGGCGCCACAGCCGGCGCGACGCCGACGCCTACGAGCGCTTCGATCGCGACATGGGCAGGGTCCTCCAGGCGATGAAGCCGCTGATGGACGCCCCGCCGCCCAACCTGTTCAGCGACGAGCCCGAGGAGCTGCTGGCCCTGGCAGGCCTGGGGGTCCGACTCCGGTCGCTGCCCAGGGACGTGCTGCACAACCTCGTCCGGCTCGTGACCGGCAGTGCCGCGGACTTCCTGGACGACTACTTCGAGTCCGAGATCCTCAAGGGGTACCTCGCCAGCTCCTCGATCATCGGCACGAAGGTCGGGCCGCGGTCGCCGGGATCGGGCCTCGTCCTGCTCTACCACCTGCTGGGCGAGCACGACGGGGTGATGGGTGCGTGGTCGTTCCACAAGGGCGGCAACGGCGGCTTCACGCAGGTGCTGGCGAGGGCGGCGGCGGCGTTCGGGGCGGACGTCCGCCTCGAGGCGCCGGTCGCGAACGTGATCACGAAGGACGGCCGGGCGCTGGGGGTCGCGCTTGAGGACGGGTCCGAGTACCGGGCGCCGGTCGTCGTGTCCGCCCTGGACCCGCGCCGCACGTTCACGGAGCTCGTGGACCCGCGCGAGCTGCCCTCGGATCTCGTGGACGCGATCCGTCGCTACCGCTTCCAAGGCACCAGCGCCAAGGTCAACTTCGCCCTGGACGGCCTGCCGGTCTACCCGGCCCTGGCGGGGCGCGAGGACCACTACCGGGGATTCACCAACGTCGGCCCGTCGCTGGACTACCTCGAGCGGGCGTTCGACGAAGCCAAGTACGGCTGGTACAGCAGCCGCCCGTACCTGGACTGTGCGATCCAGAGCACGATCGACCCGGACATGGCGCCGCCGGGCAAGCACGTCATGTCCTGCTTCGTGCAGTGGGTTCCGTACCACCTGCGCGAGAGCGACTGGGAGACGGAGCGGGGGAGCCTGGGCGACACGGTCCAGCGGACGCTGGAATCGTTCTTCCCGGGCTTCGGGGACCTCGTCCTCCAGCGCGAGGTGGTCACGCCGACCGACATCGAGCGGGTGGCCGGGCTCACCGAGGGCAACATCTTCCACGGGGAGCTGTTCGGCGCCCAGATGTTCTCGTTCCGGCCGGCGCCGGGCTACGCGGACTACCGGACGCCGATCGCGGGCTACTACCAGTGCGGTTCCGGCACGCACCCAGGCGGCTGCGTGACCGGCGCGCCGGGCCGGCTGGCCGCGCAGCGGATCCTGCGGGACCGGGAGCGGGCGGCGGCATCCCGTGGGAAGGGGCGCTAAGGCGACATGGCCGCCCTGACGGACGTCGTCCGGGCGTTCATCGCCGCCGGCCCTCTGGCCCACGTCGTCACCCTCAGCCGCGACGGCGATCCCGACGTCTCGATGGCCTGGGTGGGCGTGGACGGCGACGAGGTGGTGATCGGCACGCTGTTCGACCAGCGCAAGCTCCGCAACCTGCGGGCCGACCCCCGGATCGCGCTCTCGTTCACCGCGCCGGGCCGCACCGAGATCGGGCTGGACCGCTATCTCGTGCTGCGTGGCCGCGCCCGCGTCACCGAGGGTGGCGCGCCCGCGCTCCTGCAGCGCCTGGCACGCGTCTACCTGGGACCGGACGTCGTGTTTCCACCCATGCCGAACCCGCCGCCCGGCTACACGATCCGGATCACCGTGGACAGGGTGTCCGGCGTCGGGGACTGGTCCTAGGGGACGGGTCCCGGCGACGGCGGGCGCGCAGCGCCGACCGGTGGGTCGACGCGTGCAGAAGTTATGTGCACACTACTTGTGCATAACTTCTTTGCATGCTAGGATCCCGGCATGCGCACCGATCGAACGCCAGCCCCCGATCCGGCTCCCGATCCCGCGTCGGAGGTCGCGACGGCCGCCCCGCTCTCGACCATCCGGCTCGACGCGAGCGCACTGCGGGTGCTGGCGCACCCGCTGCGCAGCCGCCTGCTGGTGGCACTTCGGCTCGACGGACCGGCGACGGCGACGACGCTGGCGGGCGCCCTCGGCACGAACACGGGAGCCACCAGCTACCACCTCCGGCGGCTGGCCTCGGTGGGCCTGGTGGAGGAGACCGACACGGGGCGGGGACGGGAACGCTGGTGGCGGGCCAGCTCCGCGGCCCACGGCTGGACCGAGCGGGACGTGGCGGGCGACCCGGACGGCGAGGCGGCCAGCGACTGGCTGCGGCGGCTGTACCTGCGCACCTTCGTCGAGGGCTCCGAGCGGTGGCTCGCCGTTCAACGGGAATGGGCGATCGAGTGGCGGGAGGCGGCCGATTCGAGCGACTTCCTGGTGCGCGTGACGCCGGCCCAGCTGGTCGCGCTCCGGGAGGAGATCCAGGCGCTGATGACGCGCTTCCGTGACCCGACGCCGGACGACCCGGCGGCGGAGCCGGTCATCGTCTACGTCCACGCCCTGCCGCTCGCGGCCGTCCGGGCGGCGATCGCGGAGGCGGTCGCGGAGGCGGACCGATGACGGCGCTCACCGCGCGCGATCTCCATCGCCGCTACCTGCTCCTGGTGGGGTTGCGCTGGCTGCCGGTCGGCCTGCTGGCGCCGCTCTTCGTGCTCATCCCGCTGTCCCGTGGCCTCTCGCTGACCGAGATCGGGTTCGTGTTCGCCCTCCAGGGCCTGGTCGTGCTCGCGCTCGAGCTGCCCACCGGCGGCCTGGCCGATTCGCTCGGCCGCCGTCCGGTGCTCGTGATCGCATCCTGCGTCGCGCTCGCCTCGTTGGGCCTGTTCGCCGTCGCCGACACGGCGGCCCTGTTCGCGGTGGCGATCGTCCTCCAGGGCGTGTTCCGGGCGCTCGACAGCGGCCCGCTGGAGGCGTGGTTCGTGGATGCCACCCTGGCAGCGGAACCGGACGCCCGGATCGAGCGAGGCCTGGCGCAGGGATCCACCGTCCTGGGCGTGACCATCGCCGTCGGGGCCCTTGCGTCCGGCGCGCTGGTGGCGCTCCGGCCGGTCCCCGGCGTCGATCCGCTGCTGGTCCCGCTCGCCGTGGCGGTCCTGCTGGCGCTTGGCAACCTCGCGTGCGTCGTGACCCTGATGGCGGAGCCGCCCCGCGCCCGCGATCGTGGGGCGGTGGTCGCGTCGGTCCGGGCCGTGCCGGGCGTCATCGGCGCCGGCCTGGGACTCCTGCGCACCTCGGTCGTCCTCCGGGCGCTGGTTGCCGTGGAGCTGCTCTGGGGCTTCTCGATGCCGGCCTTCGAGAGCCTGTTCCCGGTCCGCATGGCGGAGCTCGTGGGCGGCACGAGCGCCGCGGCCGCGGTCATGGGCCCGGTGACCTCGGGTGCCTGGCTGGCGGCCGCCGGCGGCGCGGCCGGGATCGTCGCGGTCAGCAACCGGATCGGCGTCGCCCGGACGGCGGGCCTGCTGCGCATCGCCCAGGGGCTGTTCGTGGTGGCGATGGGCCTGCTGACGGGGGTGGCCGGCGTCGTGGTCGCCTACCTCGCCTGCTACGCGGTACACGGGGCGTCAAACCCGATGCACACCACGCTGCTCCACCGGCAGGTGGACGAAGGGCATCGGACGACGGTCCTGTCGATGAACTCGATGGCGGCGCAGCCGGCGGGCTCGCTGGGCATGGTCGTCCTGGCGGCGATCGCGGACCGGAGCTCCGTGTCCACGGCGATGCTGATCGGGGGCCTCGTGTGCGCCGCCGCGGCCCCGCTGTACATCCCGGCGAGGCGCGCGGAGGTGGCGATGGGGCAGGCGGCCGGCGCGCGGGCAGAGGCGATCGCCTCGTAGTGTCGGTCGGCCGCTGGCTCGTCGGTCGCACCGGCATCCGGACGGGCGGGGTCGGGCACGTGGGTCGGGACCTCGCCGGGCCCAGGCCGCCGCACGAGCAGGCATCGAGCCCCGTGAGCGGCCGCCCCTCCCCGGGTCGCCGCGCGACCGGGGGCGCTTGACCGAGAGCTGACCACACCCGGCTCGCCCCGGCCTCAGCGGCCGCGGACCGACAGGTAGTGGTGCCACAGGATCCGGGCGGCGACGGCCCGCCACGGCCGCCAGCCCTCGGCGAGGTCGTGCATCTCGGCGGCGGCCGGGCGGCGGTCCAGGCCGCGCACCTCGGCGATCGCCTGCGCCAGCGCGATGTCGTGGACGGGCCACGCGTCCGGGCGCCGCAGCACCATCAGGCGGTAGATCGTGGCGGTCCAAGGCCCGATCCCAGGGACCTTCGTGAGCGCTGCGTCAACCGCGTCGTCGTCCAGGGTGGGGAGAGCGGCCAGGTCCAGCGAGCCATCCAGGAGCGCGGAGGCGAGCGCCCGCCCGTAGCGCGCCTTCTGGCGGGAGAAGCCGATGGCGAGCAGCGCGGCGTCGTCGAGGCGCAGGAAGCCGGTCGGCTCCACCGGGTCCACGGCGGCCCGGAGGCGGTCGAACGCCGCCTGCGCGGAGGCCAGCGAGACCTGTTGCTCCAGGACCAGGTGGACGAGGGTGGCGAAGCCCGGCTCGCGAGCCCAGAGCGGCGGGGGCCCGAACCGCGCCACCACCTCGCCCAGGTCGGGATCGCGGCTCGCGAGATCATGGACCGCGGCACGCAGCGTCGCCTCGGTCAGGGCGTTGGCGGAGGGCACGGCGGGGACGATACCGCGGCCGCTCGTTTTCGCCGGGCCGTCGTCCTCGCCCGGCGAACAGCCGTCAGGTGCCCGAGACGCGCCCGTGCTCGCGTCCCGCCTCGAGGAAGGCGGCCACGTTCGTCCAGGGAATGTCCGGCTCATCGACGTCGTAGGCGGGGCACAGGACGAGGCCGGCCGGGCCCAACGTCTCGACCCGCTCGCGGACCTCGCGCGCGATCTCCTCGGGCGTCGCGAACGAGAACGTCGTCTGCGACCCGATCGTGCCCCACAGCGCGAGGCGCGGGCCGAACCGGTTCCGGATGCGGACGGCGTCCATGTGCTCCGGCTGGAGCGGGTTGATCCCGTCCACGCCGATCTCGACGAGGTCGTCGAGGATCGGCTCGAAGTGGCCGTCGCTGTGGAAGATGACGCGCAGGTCCGGCTTGGCCTCCCGGGCCGCCTCGATGATCGCGGCCAGGCGCGGCCGGAAGAACTCGCGCCAGGTGGCGGGCCCGATCATCATCGTGCCCGGCATGCCAACGTCGTCGTCGAGCGCGAGCACGTCCACGCCGGCCCGGGCCAGGGCGATCGCGTTGCGGCGGGCGAGGTCGGTCAGCCGGTCCAGCAGGTAGTGCGCCATCTCCTTGCGCTCCAGGAGATCGATCAGGAAGGCTTCCAGCCCGCGCAGGCGCCAGGCCGCCTCGAACAGCTCGCCGCCGAGGTGAGGGGTGTTGCCGCCGGCCGCCAGCCCATGCGCGTGGATGCGGGCGACCTGGGCCGCCAGGCCGTCCGCGACGTACGGCCCGTCGAACCTCGGGAAGGGAAAGCGCTCGAGGTCCTCCAGCGTCTGCGCGGCCTCCAGGGGGTTCCCGTTGGGCGCCTGCTCGGGGCGATAGTCCCAGCTCGCGTAGCGGGCGGCCTGGGCGGCGCTGCCGATGCGCGTGTTGCCGTCGAAGGGCTGGGCGACGCGCCGCAGCGCCTCCTCCTCGGGCGACACGGGGAACGCGACGAACGCCACGTCCACCAGGTCGTCGCGCCAGGCGCCCGGCGGGGCGAGGGCGGCGCCGTCCACCTCGAAGAAGGCCAGCGCGAGCGGGATGCGGTCCGGAACCCGGCCGTCGAGTGCGGCGAGGATGCGATCCCGGCCCGTCATCGTCACCGTCAGGCGTCGCGGACGATGCGTGTGCCCGCCTCCCCGCGCACGGCCGCCCGCAGGTGCGGCGGGTCCGTGATGATGGCCTCGCGGCCGCCGCCGTCGAGGAACCACAGGCAGGCCTCGATCTTGGGCGCCATGCTGCCGGGGGCGAAATGGGTGCCCTCGGCCAGGTACCGCCTCGCCTCTGACACGGTGAGGCGGTCCACCCACCGCTGCTCGGGCCGGCCGAAGTCGAGCGCCACCTGCTCGACCGCCGTCGCGATCACGAACGTGTCGGCGCCGAGCTCGGTCGCCAGGAGCGAGCTGGCGAAGTCCTTGTCGATCACCGCGGGCACCCCGCGGAGCATGCCGTCCGCGTCGGCGACCACCGGGATCCCGCCGCCGCCGACCGTGATGACCACGAAGCCGGCGTCCGACAGCGCTCGCACGGCCGCCAGCTCCACGATGCGCATCGGCATGGGCGACGCCACCACCACGCGGTTCCCGCGGCCGGCATCCTCGACGACCGTCCAGCCGTCGGCCCGGCGGCGCGCGGCCGCCTCGTCGTCGAGGAACGATCCGATCGGCTTGGTCGGGTTGGCGAACGCCGGGTCGTTCCCGTCGACCTCCATCTGCGTCACGACCGTGACCGCCTGCCGGTCGAGGCCGCGCCGGGCGAACTCGTGCCCCAGCGCCTGCTGCAGCTCGTAGCCGATGGCGCCCTGGGAGTCCGCGCCGCAGACGTCGAGCGGCACCTCGTGCAGCTCGTGCGCCGCGAGCTCCGACCGGCGCAGGATGAAGCCCACCTGCGGACCGTTGCCGTGCCCGATGGCCATCCGCCAGCCGTCCTCGACGAGTGCGCCCAGGTGGTGGCCGGTCTCCTCGAGCGCCGCCATCTGGTCGGGAATGGTCTGGTGCTGCTTGTCCTTGATCAGCGCGTTGCCGCCGATCGCCACCACCATCAGGGGACTCGACATCGCTGCCTCCCCGGCCCGCGGCCGGACGTTGTGGAACGGCCGGCCCGCCGCGCTGCGGCGGGCCGCGTTGCAGGACGCGCTGATCGCCTAGCGCATTGTGAGCGCCATCACCGCCTTCTGCGCGTGGAGCCGGTTCTCCGCCTCGTCGTACACGACCGAGTGCGGCCCGTCGATCACCGCGTCCGCCACCTCCACGTTGCGGTCCGCGGGCAGCGGGTGCATGTAGATGGCGTCCTCGGCGGCGAGACCGATCCGTCGTTCGTCGGTGATCCAGTCCGTGTACCGCTTCGCGGTCGCGGCACCCTCCTCCTCGTTCTGCGCCGTGAGCATGGCGCCCCAGCTCTTGGCGTAGACGATGTCGGCGCCCTGCATCCCGGCGTCGAAGTCGTCCATCAGCTCCAGCGATCCGCCGCTGCGGCGGGCGTTCTCCGCCGCCTGGTCCACGAGGTCCTGCGGAAGGCGGAACTCCGGCGGGTGGACCAGCCGGACGTGCATCCCGTAGCGGGTGGTGAGCAGGGAGAGGTCCACCGGCACGCTGATCGGCTTCTGGTAGGAGGCCGCGTAGGCCCACGAGATGTCGATCGTCAGCCCCTTCGGCGAGCCCTTCTTCTCGATGATGGTGAGCAGGTCCGCCAGCGACTGGTGGGGGTGGTACAGGTCGCACTGCATGTTGAGGACGGGGACGCGTGACGCCTCCGCCACGTCGCGGAGGTACCGGTTGCCCACGCCCCAGTCCACGTTGCGGATCGCGATCCCGTCGTTGTAGCGGCCGAGGATCTCGCCGATCTCCGTGGGCGTGTCGCCGTGGGCGATCTGCGTGGTCCGGCTCTCGATGAACTGGGCGTGGCCGCCCAGCTGCGCCATCCCGGCCTCGAACGAGGCGCGGGTGCGGGTGGACGAGAAGAAGAACAGCATGGCGAGGACGCGGTCCCGCAGCAGCGGGTGGGGGATCCCGAGGGCCCGCTCCCGCTTCAGCTGCAGCGCCACCTCGAGGACGGTGTCGATCTCCTCCTTCGTCCACTCCTGGAGGCTGATGAGGTCGCGGCCCCGGAGCCCGGTCTGCATCGCGCGCCCCCTACTCCGCCGCGCCCAGGATCAGGGCCAGCAGCCCCATCTTGAGCACGACGCCGTTGAACGCCTCCGCCCAGTACCGCTGGTGGCGGGTGGCGTCCACGTCCTCCGGCAGCTCGTCCATGCGCGGCAGGCTGTGGAGGATGATCGAGGAGCGCTTGCCCTTGTCCCGCAGCAGCTCCCGGGTGACGACGTACTCGGGCGGCGTCAGGCCGAGCTGGTCGCCACGCTCAACGCGCGACGCCGTGTAGTCCGCCTGGACGACCGGCTCCATGTAGATGATGTCCGCTTCGCCGATCACGTCGCGGACGTCGCCGGCCTCCTCGTAGTCCACGTTGAGCGCGTCGATCTCCAGCTTGAACTCGGGGAGCAGGCTCATGTCCGGTGGCCCGACCACGATCGCCTTGGCGTCGAACTGCGACAGGGCGTACAGGATCGAGTGCATCGTCCGCATCCGCATGTCGCCCACGAGCAGGTAGGTCAGCCCGTCGAGGGTGCCCTTCTCGTGGAGGATCGTGTACAGGTCGGTCAGCACCTGGGTGGGGTGCTCGCCCCAGCCGTCGCCGCAGTTGATGACCGGGATCGACGCCCACTTCGCCGCTTCGGCCGGCGCGCCCTGCTTGAAGTGGCGGATCGCGATGACGTCCGCGTAGTACTCCAGCATGTGGAACGTGTCCTTGATCGACTCCTGGTAGAAGTCGCCCGCTCGCGTCATCTTCGCGTCGCTGAAGCCCAGGACCTGGCCGCCCAGGCGGTGCATCGCCGCCTCGTGCGAGAGGCGCGTCCGGGTGCTGGGCTGGTAGAACGCCGTCAGCAGCGTCTTGTTCTTGAGCAGGTCGGTGTTCCGGCGGTCGCGGGCGAACGGGCGCAGGTCGTCGGCGACCTGGAACACCCGGAAGAACTCGTCGCGGCTGAAGTCCTTGAGCGACAGGATGTCCCGGCCGAGGAAGCTTCTCATGGCGTGCTCCGATGCGATGACGTGGGCTCAGGTGGCGGACGCTTCTGACGATGGTAGGGACGCCGAGGCCGGGGCGGGCGCCGACGACGCCGACGACGCCGTCACGCCGCCGTGGCGGACGCCGGACAGGACGACGGCGACCGACTCGCCGGGATGGAGGGCGCCCTCGGTCGCGAGCGCGAGGAGGCCGGCCACGCCCGCGGTGCCGGTCTCGTCCGCGTCGATCCCGGTGGTCTCCCGGGCGAGGGCGTTGGCGGCGAGGAGCTCGTCCTCGCCGACGATCACGGCGCGGCCGCCCGTGGCCAGCATCGCCCGGACGACGGCCAGCCAGTCGTAGGTCTCGTCGTCCAGGATCCCGTGGGCGACGCTGTGCGGCTCGGTCTCCCAGGGCCACATGTAGCGCGACCGGTGGTCGGCCACGCGACGCAGGCCCTCGTGGAGCAGCCCGGGATCCGCCGGAACGCCGGCGACCAGGCCCAGCTCCTCCAGCACGCGCTCCCAGGCGCGGACCAGCGGCCAGCCGCCCCGGGTCTGGACGGCGTCCAGGCGGGGCGGGGCGTCGATGGCGCCGATCGCGGCCGCGTCGTCGAAGCCCAGCGCGATCCCCGACGCGAGCGCGCCGCCGCCCACCTGGACGACGATCCGGTCCAGCGTCCCGCCGGCCGCCCGCAGCTCGTCCGCGATCTCCCAGGCGATGGTGGCGCCGCCCTCGATGGCGAGGCCGTTGTCCGGGCCCTGGCAGGTGAACGGGACCGCTCCCTTTGCGAGCGCCTCCTGGAGCCGGAGATAGGACGGGTCGCCGGCCTCGCCGTCGCGCCGGGGGCAGCTCACGACCGTCGCGCCGAGCTCCCGCAGCCGGTCGAGGACCCATGCGTCGGCGGTCACGGGGACGAACACGCGCAACTCGCGTTGGGCGGCCTTGGCCACGACGGCGGCGGCCAGGGCCGCGTTGCCGCAGCTGGCGATCGCGAGCGGCACCGATGAATCCGCCGCGTGCAGCGCCTCGGCCACCCGCAGCTCCAGCAGGATCCCGAACAGGTGGCGGGCCTTGTGGGAGCCCGCGACGTTGCCCGTCTCGTCCTTGACCCAGGCCGTGCCGCGCGGACCCAGCTCCGCCTCCCCGGCCAGGCGCGGCACGCGGACCAGCGGCGTCACGCGGAAGCCGCGCCCGTCCACGCCCGCCACCGCGTCGTCCAGCTCGCGCACGAGGTCCACGTACCGGGCGTCGCCCCAGCCTGCGGCCCGCGCGACGTGGTACGCGTGGAACAGCGCCCGGTAGCGGATGAACGGATTGGGGTCCGGGTCCGCCGGCGGGTCCAGGCGGAGCAGGTCGATCCCCCGCGCCATGACGTGGTCGATGTCGTCGCCGGCGCGGCGGTTCGGGCAGCGCGGCGTGAACGGGTGGTGGGCCGGGGCCAGCGCCCCGCAGCCCGCGCAGGCGAGCCCGGTCTCCACCGCGGGCGGCGGCGGGACGTCCGTGCGATGGCTGTGCGTCACGCCGCGCATGGCGTCACCTCCGGACACGGTCGTTGAAGGCCGCGATCAGCTCGTCCCAGGTCCCGACGATCTCGCGGGTGGCGGTCCAGAAGGCGGGGTCGCGGCGGGCCTCGAACTCCTCGATCGAGACGCCCTGCTGCTCCACCCACGTGTAGTAGCCGAGGTTGAAGATCCGGTCGCGGTCGGCGCGGGTGGTCTCCAGGACGTGGTCGATCGCCGCTCCGGCGAGGTGCTCGCCGAACGCCTCGCCGGCCGCGACGGCGTCGAAGCCGCCGGGATGGTCCCGGGCGACGATCCGGTCCACCTCGGTCGCGTACATCTCCGCGCCGTCGGTGGCCACGGTCAGGATCGCGTCATCCGGGCCCAGGTGCTGGTGACGGGCGACCTTGATCGCGGCCAGGACGTTGCAGATGGACGAGAAGCCCAGCGACCCGAGCGCCTCGACGGTCGCCTCCGGCACGTGGCGCCGGCGGACCAGGTACTCGCGCCCGTCCTCGGTGTTGAACAGCACGAGCAGCGCGTCGGTCGCCCGGTCCGACACGGCGACCACGAGGTCGGTGGCCATCACGTTGTGGATCAGCGGGACGTGCTTGTCGCCGATGCCCTGGATGTTGTGCTCGCCGAAGCCGTTCTCGAGCAGGGTGGGGCACTCGAGGGCCTCCACGGCGACGGTCCGGGATCCGAGACGCTCCTTGAGGTAGTCGCCGGCCCCGATCGTCCCCGCGGAGCCCGTCGCCGACACGAACGCGGCCGCCCGCAGGCCCGGGCGGTCCGCCGCGACGGTCTCGAAGGCCCGCTCCAGGGCTCGTCCCGTGAGCAGGTAGTGAGCGACGTGGTTCCCGAGCTCGCTGAACTGGTTGAAGATCACCGTGTCCGGCTCGCGGTCCAGCTCCGCGCAGCGGTCGTAGATCTCCTTGACGTTGCTCTCCGTGCCCGGCGTCCGGATGATGTCCGCGGGATCCGCGACCCATCGCTCCAGCCACTCGAAGCGCTCCCGGCTCATCCCCTCCGGGAGGACGGCCACGCCGCGGCAGCCCATGATCCGGCTGATCGCGACGCCGCCCCGGCAGTAGTTGCCGGTGGACGGCCAGACGGCCCGCTGGGTGGTGGGGTCGAACTGGCCGGTGACGATCCGCGGCGCCAGGCACCCGTACGCGGCGATGACCTTGTGCGACCGGATCATGGGGAAGCGGTCGCCCAGCGCGACGACGATCGGTGCCTCCACGCCGGTCAGCTCGGGTGGCAGGACGAGGTGCTCGGGCACCGCCGTGCGGCCGGCCCGCGTCCCGTCATTGAACCAGTGGGCGCGGAACAGGTTGGCGGGATCCGGGGCGTCCGGGTCGACGGACGCCAGGCGTTCGCGCGTGGCGGCGGGGATCCAGTCCGGATCCGCCAGCTCGGCGAAGGTGGGCAGGGTGACGCCCATGGAGCGACAGCGCGCGGCCGCCCGCTCCAGCACGACCTCGTCCACGATCTCCCGCTCCAACCCGAGACGCCGCATCGGTGACCTCCTCTGACCGGCCCGAACGGCCTCGCGGTCGGGACACATGGCACGCGTCCCGTCTCCGGTACGCTGCCTACGATTCGTGATCGGCGGGCACCTGCGCTAGGGCCAGACGGTCCTGCGGTGACCGGCCGTGGGAAGGTCCGATGGACTTCACGCTCAACGGGCGGCCGGTCGACGTGGCCCCCGCCACCGGCGAGTCGCTGCTCGACCTCCTGCGCGGTCCGTGCGGCCTGCGCTCGATGAAGGACGGGTGTGCGCCGGAGGGCTCCTGCGGGGCGTGCACGGTGATCGTGGACGGCCGGGCGGTCGTGTCCTGCGCGCAGCCGGCGGGTCGGGTCGCGGGGCGGAGCGTGGAGACCCTGGAGGGCCTGCCGGGGGACGTCCGGGACGCCTGGGCGGCCTGCTTCGTCGCCACCGGCGCCTCGCAATGCGGCTACTGCTCGCCCGGCATCGTGATGAAGGCGGAGGCCCTGCTGCGCCGGGATCCGGCGCCCTCGCGGGCGGCGATCGCCCGCGCCCTGGCCGGGAACCTGTGCCGGTGCACGGGCTACGTCACGGTCATCGACGCGGTCGAGCTGGCGGCTTCGGTCCGGCGGGGTGAGGCCGCCCTGCCCGCGGGTACCGGCGATCCCCGCGCCCGGTACGAGGGACGGGAGCTGGCGCTGGGCGACAAGCCGTTCGTGGGCGACCTCCTCGCCCCGGGGATGCTGGAGGGGGCGCTCCGCTTCGCCGGCGTGCCACGCGCCCTCGTCCGGCGGATCGACGTGTCGCGGGCGGCCGCGCACCCGGGCGTGGTCGCGGTGGTCACGGCCGCGGACGTGCCCGGACGCCGGGAACAGGGGCTGATCGTCGCGGACTGGCCGCTGCTGGTCGCCGAGGGCGAGGAGGTCCGGTACGTCGGGGACGTTCTGGCGGCCGTGGCCGCGGAGACCCGGGCCGCGGCCGTGGAGGCGGCCGCCCTGGTGGACGTGGAGCTGGAGCCCCTCGTCCCGCTCACCGACCCGTTCGCGGCCCTCGCGGACGGCGCGCCTCTCGTCCACGAGGCCGGCAACGTCGTCCAGCGCTCGGTCGTCCGGCGCGGGGACGCGGACGCCGCCCTCGCCTCGGCCGCCCACGTCGCGACCGCCACCTACCGGACCCAGTCCATCGAGCACGCGTTCCTGGAGCCGGAGGCGAGCCTCGCGGTCCCGCGCGGGGCCGCGGGCCCGGACGGGGAGCCCGTTCGCGGCCCTGCCGTCCACGTGTACTCCGAGGGTCAGGGCGCCTGGGAGGACCGACGCCAGGTCGCCTCCTTCCTGGGCCTGGCGGACCCCGAGGTCCTCGTCACGCAGGTGTCGACCGGGGGTGGGTTCGGCGGCAAGGAGGATCTCAACGTCCAGGGCCAGGCGGCGCTGCTGGCGCTTCGGAGCGGGCGCCCCGTGATGCTCCGTCTCAGTCGCGCCGAGAGCCTGCGGTTCCACCCCAAGCGCCACCCGATGTGGCTGGACTACACGGTCGGGTGCGATGCGCACGGCCACCTGGTGGCGGTCAGGGCACGGATCACCGGCGACAACGGCGCCTACGCGAGCGTCGGGGGCAAGGTGCTGGAGCGTGCCGCCGGACACGCCTGCGGGCCGTACCGGGTGCCCAACGTGGACGTCGTGGCGGATGCGGTGTACACGAACAACCCGCCGTCGGGTGCGATGCGCGGCTTCGGCGCCAACCAGGCCGCGTTCGCGCTGGAGGGTGTGCTGGACATGCTCGCCGAGCAGGTCGGCATCGACGGCTGGGAGATCCGCTGGCGCAACGCGCTGGAGGTGGGGGACCGGTTCGGGACCGGTCAGCGCCTGGGACCGGGCGTGGGCATCAAGGCCACCCTCGAGGTGGTGCGGGACGCATACCGGTCCGCGCGCTTCGCCGGGATCGCGTGTGGCGCCAAGAACACGGGCATCGGCAACGGGCTCGTGGAGCGAGGCCGTGCGGTCCTCCGTCCGGATGCGGACGGCACCCTCACGCTGTTCCACTCCTGGACCGAGATGGGCCAGGGCTGTCACACGGTGTTCCGCCAGCTGGCGGCGGCGGAGCTGGAGCTCGAGCCGGAGCGGATCCGGGTCCTGGTGGACACGGCCCGCGAGCTGGATACCGGCGAGACGACGGCGTCCCGGGCCACGATGCTGGGCGGTCGCGCCGTCCTGGTGGCGTGCGCGGCGCTGCGCGCGGCGGCCGGGGTCGCGTCAGGACCGTTCTCCCCGGAGGCCTGGGCGGCCCTCGCCGGCCGGGAGTTCGCGGGCGAGGTCGTGGAGGACCGCACCACCCCCCTGGGGGCCGACACCGACGAGCCGGTCACCCACTTCGCCTTCGGCTGGGCGACCCAGGTCGTCATCCTCGACGAGAAGGGCCGCATCGAGCGCGTGATCGCCGCCCACGACATCGGGAGGGCGCTGAACCCGTTGCTGCTCCGCGGCCAGGTGGAGGGCGGCGTCCACATGGGCCTGGGCATGGCGCTGACGGAATCGTTCGAGGTCGAGGCTGGCATCCCGGTCACGGACACGCTCAAGTCCCTGGGCATCATCCCCGCCGCGACGATGCCGCCGGTGGAGACGATCCTGGTGGAGGTGCCCCAGCCCGAGGGCCCGCACGGCGCCAAGGGGATGGGGGAGGCGGTGCTGGTGCCGACGGCCGCCGCCGTGGCCGGCGCCCTGCACGCGTTCGACGGCGTCCGCCGCACGCAGCTGCCGATGCGCGACTCCGAAGCCGCCCGGGCGCTGCTGCCCCGCCTGGCCCGCGAGGCGGAGAAGGCGGCCGGCCCGGGAGGGCGGTCCTGATGTCGGCGGTCACCCCGGGGCTCGTCTGCGCCCACCACCACCTGTACTCGGCGCTGGCCAGGGGGATGCCCGCACCGCCCAGGGTCGCCACCAGCTTCCAGGAGATCCTGGAGCAGGTCTGGTGGCGTCTGGACGCGGCGCTGGACCTCGAGATGATCCGCTGGTCGGCGATGCTGGGAGCGCTCGAGGCGCTCGAGAACGGGACGACCGCGATCATCGACCACCACGAGTCCCCCAACGCCATCGAGGGCAGCCTGGACGTCATCGCCGCGGCCTGCGCCGAGGTCGGCGTCCGGTCCGTGCTGGCCTACGGGATCACCGACCGCCACGGGCCGGATGGCGCCCGGCGAGGCCTCGCCGAGAACGAGCGGTTCCTCCGGGCCGGCGGCCGGGGGCTCGTCGGGATCCACGCCGCCTTCACCTGCTCGGATGCCTCCCTGCGCGCGGCGGCAGACCTGGCGGCGGACCTGGGGGTCGGCGTGCACGTGCACGTGTGCGAGGGCGTCGGCGACATCGACGCGCCGCGGCGGCTGGCCGGCCTGACCCGCGACGACTGGCTCCTCGCCCACGGCGTCCACCTGCCGACCGACCACGACCTCCGCGGGACGATCCTCCACAACCCGATGTCGAACCTGAACAACGCGGTGGGGTACGCGGAACCGGCGCGCTTCGCGAACCGCGTGGCCCTGGGCACCGACGGGATCGGTGGCAACGTCCTCGAGGCGTTCCGGCTGGCCTACGTCCTGCAGCGTTCGGTGGACGTCACGTGCGGGCCGGGCACCGCGTGGTCCTGGCTGGAGGCCGGCTGGGACCTCGTGCCCGAGGCGCGTGGCGACGAGGTGACCTGGTCCTACGAGCCGATGGATCCCTGGCACGTCGCCTTCACGCCGGGAATCCGGCCGCTCCGGGTCACGATCGCAGGCGAGGTGGTCTTCGCCGACGGGCGCCCGACGCGGGTGGACGCCGACGAGGTCCGCACGAAGGCGCGCGAGCAGGCGGCCCGCCTGCACGCCCGGCTCTGACGTCCCGGCCCCACCGCCAAGAGGGAGCACCCGATGTCCGACCGCTTCCGGCCCCTCTCGATGGAGCAGCTCACGGCCTGGGCCTTTCGCGAGCTCGAGCAGCGGGGCTCGGTCTTCGGCGTCCCGGTGGCGGCGGCCTTCGTCCCCCGCGCGGACCATCGCTTCCGGCGCCGCGAGCTCGGCGTGCAGCTCGACACGCCGTGGGGCGTCGCCGCCGGGCCGCACACCCAGATGGCCCAGAACATCGTCGCGGCCTGGCTGGCGGGCGCCCGGCTGATCGAGCTCAAGACCGTCCAGACCCTCGATGAGCTCGACGTCAACAAGCCGTGCATCGACGTCGAGGACGAGGGCTACAACGTCGAGTGGAGCCAGGAGCTGCGCGTCCACGAGTCGTTCGACGAGTACCTGCGCGCCTGGGTGCTCGTCCACGCCCTGCACCGGGCGCTCGGCTTCGCCGGCGAGCGGCCCGGCGTCGTGTTCAACATGAGCGTCGGCTACAACCTCGAGGGGATCCGGCGGCCGAACGTCGGGTGGTACCTCGATGCCATGGCCGACGCGTCGGCCTGGCTGCCGGCGTACGTGGACGTCGTCGCGCGTCGCTTCCCGGGCGTCCGCGAGGTCGACATCCCGTCCCGCCTCTCCGACTCCGTGACGCTGTCGACGATGCACGGCTGCCCGCCCGACGAGATCGAGCGCATCTCGCGCTACCTCATCGAGGACCGGGGCCTGCACACGACGGTGAAGTGCAACCCGACCCTCCTGGGCGCGGAGCGGGTGCGCGGGATCGTGAACGGCGAGCTGGGGTACCTGGACGTTCCGATCCCCGACGAGGCCTTCGGCCACGACCTCCGCTGGGAGGACGCCGTGCCGATGTTCTCGCGGCTGCGGACGGCCGCCGCGGGACGGGGGGTCGCCTTCGGGCTGAAGCTGTCGAACACGCTCGAGGTGCGCAACTGGCGCGGGGTGTTCGACCGGGACGCCACGATGTACCTGTCGGGCCGCGCCCTGCACGCCGTGACCGTCAACCTCGCGGCCCGGATCAGCGACGCCTTCGAGGGGTCGATGCCGCTCTCGTTCGCCGGCGGCGCCGATGCCTTCAACCTGCCGGACCTGCTCGCCGGCGGCCTGCGCACGGTCACGGTCTGCTCCGACCTGCTCAAGACGGGCGGCTACCTGCGCCTGCTCCAGTACCCCGCGGAGGTCGACGCCGCGTTCGATGCGGTCGGGGCCACGGGCATCGACGACTTCGTGCGCCGTCGCGCGGTCGCCGGCGGGCTCGTCCCGGAGGTCGCCGATGCCGCCGATGCCGCCGACGCCGCGGATGCCGCCGACGCCGCGGATCCGGTCGCCTGCGCCCGCTTCAACCTGCGCGCGTACGCCGCGCGCGTCACCGCCGACCCGCGGTACGCGAAGGCGACCTTCTCCACGGGCCACTCGAAGACCGCCCGCGCCCTCGGCGCCTTCGACTGCATCGCCGCGCCGTGCCTGGACGAGTGCCCGGTCGATCAGCAGGTGCCGCGCTACATGCGGGCCGTGCGCGATGGCGACCTCGCCGGGGCCGCCCGGATCACCCGGCTCGACAACCCGCTGCCGGCCATCCTGGGACGCGTCTGCGACCACCACTGCGAGCACACCTGCATCCGGACGCACCTCGACGAGCCGCTCGCGATCCGGCAGGTCAAGCGGTTCATCATGGACGCGGAGCTCGACGGCGCGACCCCCGGGCACCTGCCCGTGCCGGACGCCCCCCGGGTCGCGATCGTCGGCGCGGGACCGGCCGGGCTCGCCGCCGCGGAGTGGCTTGCGCGGGCAGGCGCCGCGGTCACCATCCTCGAGGAGCACCCGTATCCGGGCGGCATGGTCGGCGGGGCGATCCCGGCCTACCGCCTGCCCCAGGCCCGAATCGCGCAGGACATCGCGGCCCTGGAGCGCCTCGGCGTGGAGATCAGGTATGGCGTCCGGGTCGGCCGCGACGTGACCGTGGCCGGCCTGCGGAGGGAGGGGTTCGGCGCCGTCTTCGTCGCCGTCGGGGCGCAGCAGGGCAAGCGCCTCGGGCTGCCGGGGGAGGATGCCGCGGGCGTGCTCGACGGGGTCGAGTTCCTGCGCCGCGTGCGCGAGGGCCGCTCGCCCGCGATCGGGCCCCGGGTCGGCGTGGTGGGGGCCGGCGACACGGCCATGGACTGTGCGCGATCGGCGCGGCGGGCCGGGGCGGCGCACGTCCGGCTCGTCTACCGGCGCACGATCGACCAGATGCCGGCCGACCGGGAGGAGGTCGCGGCGCTCCGCGAGGAGGGCATCGAAGTCGTCGAGCTTGCGCGGCCGGTCGGACTGCACGTGGCGGGCGGGCGCCTCGCCGGCCTCATCGTCCGCCGGACCGCCTACGACGGGACGCGCGACGCGTCGGGGCGCAAGGTCCCGCGCGACGTCCCCGACTCGGATGACGAGCTCCCGCTCGACACGCTGATCCTTGCCATCAGCCAGTCACCGGTGCTCGACCTGTTCGGGGACCTGGCGCCGGAGCTGACCGCTGCCGGGTTCGTCGCCACCGATCCGGAGACGCTTGCCACGTCCATCCCGGGGGTCTGGGCGGGCGGAGACGTCGCGGCCCATGGCCCGGCGTCCATCGTCCGGGCGGCGGCGGACGGCAAGCGGGCGGGCGCAGCGATCGCCCGGCACCTCGGGCTGTCGTCCGGGACCGCGCTGCCGGTGCCGGCGGGTTACCGCGAGGCCGCCGACCTCGACGTCCGCGAGCTCACGGTCCGCCGAGCCCACCGGGCATACCGCGTCCCGGTCCGCGCCACCGACCCGGCCCGTCGCGACGGCTTCGACGAGACGGTCCTGCCCTACACCGCCGACGAGGCGCGGCGAGAGGCCGCCCGCTGCCTGGACTGCGACACGCTGTGCAGCCTGTGCGTCGGCGTCTGCCCGAACCTCGCCCTGCTGACCTACGAGGCGGCCCCGCTGAGGGCGGAGGTGCCCGTCCTGGCGGCGCTCGGCGGGGGATACGTGCCGGCCGGGACACGGCCGTTCGCCATGGCCCAGCGATTCCAGGTGGCGGTCCTCGCCGACCTGTGCAACGAGTGCGGCACCTGCGTCACGGCCTGCCCGACCGCCGGTCGCCCGTACGTCGACAAGCCGCGTCTGTACGTGGATGCCGCCGACTTCGCCGCCGAGCCGGACAACGCGTTCCGGATCCTCGATGGCTCGGCGATCGAGGGACGTTTCGGCGGGGCGACCCATCGCCTCGACCGGCGGGCGGGCGAGGCGACCTGTGTCTACTGGGCGCCGGGCATGCGCGTCGTCCTGGACGCGACGACGTTCGCCCTGCTCGAGGTCGAGGCGACCGGGCCTGTCGAGCCGGGCGAGCGATCGCTCGCCCCGGCCGCCGTGCTGGCCACGCTTCTGGCCGGGATCTCGGGGTCCGTGCCCCACCTGCCCAGGGCGGATGAGCCCGCCGGGGGCGCGTCCGGGAGCGGCACGCGGGTCGCCGACCCGGCGCTGCCGGCCGACTGACGCACGGCCGGGGACTGTCGGGGTTCCGGCAGTGGTTCCGGCGGGAGTTCCCCCGGTGGTAACCTCGAACGATCATCCGCAGGGTGCCCTGGTGTGGGCCCCATGGAGGCTGTTCCATGACGCTGACCGCTCCCACCCCCGTCTCCGCCGCCGGGCGGACCACCGAGATCCTTCAGGCTGCCCTCGTGGAGCTCATCGACCTGAGCCTCCAGGGCAAGCAGGCGCACTGGGCCGTGACCGGCCCGATGTTCAAGCCGGTCCACGAGCATCTCGACGCCATCGTGGACGACCTGCGCACCGCATACGACGACGTCGCCGAGCGGATGGCCGCCCTCGAGGTTCCGCCCGACGGCCGCCTCGCCACGCTGATCGCCACGACCCCGGTGGAGCCGCTTCCGGCCGGCTGGCAGCCGGACGCAGACGTGGTGGCGCGCATGCTGGGCCGCCTGGAAGGGCTGTCCGGCCGCCTCGGCGCCTGGATCGACGAGCTGGGCGAGCCGGATCCGGTGAGCCAGGACATGCTGATCGGCCTCCGCCACGGGATCGACAAGCACGCCTGGATGCTGCGGGTGCAGGTCCGGGGCAGCTGACCGCCGCCCCACCTCGGGCGCGCCGCCCCACCTCGGGCGCGCCGCCCCACCTCGGGCGCGCCGCCCCACCTCGGGCGCGCCGCCCCGGCGGATCGGTGCATCCAATGCACGCTACGACCCCGGTGTGCATCCAGGTACACACTCCGTCGCCCGACCCAAGGAATGTGTGCATCTCGCCGGACACTTCCGGCGGTCACCCGCGTGTGTCCTTCCGATGTGTACGCCGTGATGCACAGAACCGGCAGATCCCGGACCAGCACGACCAGCCATGCGCGCGAGTGTGTGCCCAGATGCACGTCGGCGCGGCGGCGATCCCGTACTCGGCGCGGCCCGCCCCGGCCGGGGGCCTGTCTCAGCCCCGGCCCCGCCCTGTCGGGGAGCCCACGTCCGGCAGTTCGCCTCGGACCTCGCGGAGGACGTAAGCGCGCGGTGAGTGGCTCCCGTCAGGATGGACGGCATGGCCGCCCGCGAGACCCGCTACGAGCACGCCGCGGCGAGGACCCGCGAGGCCCTCGCGACGATCGGCCGCGAGATCCGATTGGCGAGGCGTCAGCACTCGCTCAGCCAGCAGGCCGTCGGAGCGGCCGCGCACGGCTCCCGGTCGATGGTCAGCCGCGTGGAGCGGGGACGCGTGCCGGAGCTGAGCCTGGCCGATGCGGCCGCCATGCTCGCCGCGGTGGGGCTGGACCTCGTAGCGCGGGCCGTCCCGGGTGGTGACCCCATCCGCGACGCCGGCCACGCGGCGCTGCTCGCCCGATTCCGCGCGCGTCTCCACGCGGCGCTCCGCTGGGCGACGGAGGTCCCGTTGCCCATCCCTGGTGACCGACGCGCATGGGACGCGTTCGTCGCCGGCAACGGCTGGCGCCTCGGTGTCGAAGCCGAGATGCGGCCCAACGACCTGCAGGCCCTCGAGCGGCGACTCGCCCTCAAGCAGCGCGATGGCGGCGCGGACCGCGTGGTGCTCCTGCTCGCCGATACGAAGGACAACCGCCGGTTCGTCCGGGCGCACTCGGAGGCGCTCCGCACGCGCTTCCCACTGCCGGGGTCGAGAGCGATGGCGTTGCTGGCAGCGGGCAGCCCGCTGCCAGCCGATGCGCTGGTCCTGCTGTGACCGCTACGCCAGCTCGTCCAGGACGATCCGCCGCAGGACGCGCCCCGCCACCTCGCGGCGGTATGCCGCCGTGGAACGGACGTCGTCGATCGGGGAGATCTCCTCTTGAACGCTGGCGGCGGCTCGCTCGGCCAGCTCCGGCGACGGGACCGCTCCCTCGAGCAGCGCTTCGGTGCGCGGCGCGCGGACCGGCGTGGGCGCCACGGAGCCGAGCGCCACCCGGACGCCGTGCCATGGCCCCCCGTCGCCGCCATTGCGTTGCCAGGCGACGGCGAGCGAGACCTTGGCGATGGACTGCGCACGCCGCGTGCCGACCTTGCGGACGTGCACCTGCCGCCCCGGCACCAGCGGGATCCGGACCGCGGCCAGCAGCTCGCCGGGCGCCAGGGCCGTCTGCCGGTACCCCGTCCAGAACAGGGCCGCCGGCACGATCCTCGTGTGGTGCGGACCGGCGATCTCGAGCTGCGCGTCGGTCGCCAGGAGCGCGGGCGCCATGTCCGCGGCCGGGGACGCGGTCATGCAGTTGCCGCCGATGGTGCCCCGGTTCTGCACCTGGACCGCGCCGACCGACGCGGCCACGTCCGCCAGCACGGGAAGGGCAGCCTGCACGAGCGGGGAATGGCGGATCTCGGCGTACGTCGTCAGCGCGCCGAGCACCAGCTCGTCGTGCTCCACCTCGATCACCCGGAGCTCATCGACATCCCACAGGTCCAGCAGCGGGCGATCGGCCGGGGCGACACCGGCCTCCAGCTCCACCATCACGTCCGTGCCGCCGGCGATCGGCCGCAGCGAGGGATCCGCGGCCAGGTGGGCGAGGGCGTCGAACAGGGACGTCGGTCGGCAGACACGCGGGCCGGCCCACGCGGGCTCGCGGACGACCGTCGCCGTGGCGTGCGCGGCCACGGGCTCGCCGCCGGCCGCGGCCGGGACCGGCGCCGGCACGTCGCCGGCCGCCGAGATCGCGTCGATGATCTTCGTGTACCCCGTGCACCGGCACAGGTTGCCGGCGATCGCCTCCCGGATCGACGGCTCCGTGGCCGGGTGGCCGGAGTCGAGCAGCGCACGGGCCGCCATGAGCATCCCCGGCGTGCAGAACCCGCACTGGGTCCCGCCCAGCTCCAGGAACGCCTGCTGGAGCGGATCCAGCCGGCCTCCCTCTGGCGCCAGGCCCTCGACCGTCGTCACGTCGTGCCCGTCCGCCTGGGCCAGGGGCACCAGGCACGCGTTGACGAGCTGGCCGTCCAGCAGCACGGAGCACGCCCCGCACTCGCCCTCGCCGCAGCCCTCCTTGGTGCCCGTGAGCCCCAGGTCCTCGCGCAGCACGTCCAGCAGGCGACGGCCGCCGGGCGCGTCCGCCTCCACCGCGCGGCCGTTGACGCGGAACCGCCACGTGTCGCTGATCACGGGGAGGCATGTCGTCATCGGTCCGCCTCCGCCTCCCGGGCGAGCACTGCTGCCAGCACCTTCTCGGGCGTCGCGGGCAGGTCCGTGATCCAGGCCCCGGTGGCGTCGTGGATCGCCGCGATGACCGCCGCCGCCGGGACGTCCATCGGCAGCTCGCCGAGGCCCTTGGCGCCGTGGGGCACGCCGGAGAAGGGCCGCTCCACGAGGATCGTCTCGATGCGCGGGGCGTCCATCGAGGTGGGGATCAGGTACGTGGCCAGCCGGTCGTTGCGGTACCGGCCGTTGTCCACCTGCATGTCCTCCAGCGTCGCGTAGCCCACGGCCTGGAGCGTGCCGCCCTCCACCTGGCCCTCGGCCAGCATCGGGTTGACGATCCGCCCGGCGTCGTTCGCCTGGACCACGGACCGGACCCGGATCGCCCCGGTGTCGAGGTCCACGTCCACTGCGGCCACGGCCGCCGCCCAGCCGTAGGCCGGATACGCGTCTCCCCGGTACGTCTCGTCGTCCCAGGTGATGTCCGGGAAGCCGCGGAACTGCTCGGTGACGCGCAGCGGCCCGTGCTCGCGTGCGTACGCCCCGCGGGATTCCGCGAACGAGCGCCCTGTCGCCGCCTCGACGTCCGCCCGGAGGTGCGCGGCCGCCGTCGCCAGCAGCCCGCCCACGACCATCGTGGTCCGCGATGCCACCGTGGGTCCACTGTCCGGCACCCTCGAGGTGTCCTGGCGATCGACCTCCACCTCGTCCGGGGAGATCCCCAGGGCCTCGGCCACGATCTGGCCCAGGACCGTCCGCGCGCCCTGCCCGATCTCCGTGTTGGCCGACAGCACGTGGACGCGGGCGTCGGCGTCAAGCTCCACGGTCGCGAGGCTCGCCAGGCGCTTCTCGCCGCCGCCGGTGAACGCCGCGCCGTGCCAGCCCAGCGCCAGCCCGATCCCCGACGCCGACCGCCCCGGGCGGCGGTGACGCCGCTCGGCCTCGAGTGCCAGGACGCCCTGGAAGCCCGCGGCACCGGCCGCCGCCTCGAGCACGTCGAGGGCCGCCACGCTCTCGCGCAGCACCTGCCCGGTCGCGGTCTCGTCACCCTCCCGGTAGGCATTGCGCCGCCGGATCTCCAAGGGCGACATCCCCAGCGTCTCCGCGATCCGGTTGAGGTGCGTCTCCGCCGCGAACTCGGTCTGGGGCGCCCCGAACCCGCGGAACGCGCCATTGGGCGGCGTGTTGGTGAGCGCCGCCCGGGCGCGGATCCGGACGTTGGGACAGGCGTACGGGCCGCCCGCGTGGATCCCGCCCCGTGACAGGACAACCGGGGACAGTGTCGTGTACGCCCCGGCGTCGAACACCACCTCGATGTCCTGCGCGACCAGCCGGCCGTCCCGGGTCACGCCGGTCCGGTGCCGGACCACCGACGGGTGGCGCTTCGTCGTGGCCGCGATGTCCTCGTGGCGGTCGTACGCCATCCGGACCGGCCGGCCGGCCTTGCGAGCCAGGAGGGCAGCGTGGATGGCCAGCACGGACGGGTAGTCCTCCTTGCCGCCGAAGCCGCCGCCGGTCTCCGCCTGGACGATCACGACGCGATCGCGGTCCAGGGCGAGGGCCCGCATCACCGCCCCGTGGGCGTAGTACGGGCACTGGATCGAGCCCTGGATCGTGACCCCGCCGTCCTCACGGGGGATCGCGATCGCCGCCTGGGGCTCGAGGTACAGCTGCTCCTGGTGGCCGGTCGAGTAGGTTCCCTCGACGACGAGGTCTGCCGTGGCGAACCCGGCCTCGAGGTCGCCCTTCGCGATCTCGAATTCCTTGCACGACGCAGTGGCGGTGAGCGGATCGAGCTGTGCCGGGAGCGGCTCCGTGCGCAGGGTGATCGCGTCCCGGGCGGCCCGGGCCTGGCCGGCGGTGGGCGCCGCGACCAGCGCGACCGGTTCCGCAACGTGGCGGATCTCGTCGGCCACCAGCGCCGGCTGGTCGCTCTCGATGTGCTCCACCACGTTGTCGCCGGGAATGTCGGCGGCGGTGACCACGACCACCGAGGACCAGTCGAAGGTGGGATCGAGGTCGATGCCCAGCAGGCGGGCGTGCGGCTCGCCGGAGCGGACGGTCGCTCCGAACCACGCGCCCGGCACGTCCAGGTCGTCGGTGAACAGGGCCGCGCCGGTCAGCTTGGCCGGACCCTCGCGCCGCAACACGGAGCGAGGGTCGGCGGCGGCCCCCTCGGGCGGAGCGGCGGCGATGCCCACGCACGGAGCATAGTCCGCGGCCCGTCCCCGGGCAATGGACGGATGGCCCCCGAGCAGCGGTCGGGGCGCATCATCGACGATGCCCGGCGGAACCTGGACGGGCGCCTTCGCGTCCCGAGGGACGGCGCGCCGATCTTGCGCCGCCCAGGTTCGAAAGGATTCGCCCCGTGCCCGCCCCCGCCCCCCGCTCCCTCGCCGCCGCGCTGCTGTTCGTGCTCGCGCTCTCGCTGGCCGCCTGCACCACGATCACCGACACCATCACCGGTCCGCGCCAGTGGACCTCGTCGTCCGAGCTGGTCGGCGGCGGGACCTACACGATCGACGTCCGCGACACCAGCGGCCGCATCGACAACGTCGAGATCGACCCGCCGAACGTCCAGGCGCCGGCGGAGGGCGTGGCCAACCCGCCCGGCCAGCCCAACGTGCTGCTCGTCCAGTGGACCGGCGGCGCCTGCGACGAGCGCACCGACATCGCGATCGACGGCCGGGGACAGGGCCTCGCGATCAAGGTCGCCACGACGGTTCGGCCCGTGGACTGCGACGCGATCGGCGTGGGCCACCTGCTGCGCCTCACGGCCGGCGAGCCCCTCCCGGCGGACATGGTCGCCGTGACCACCGCCCCGTAGCCGGACCGCGCCCGCCGCCGTAGACTCCCGGCGTGTCCGCGCTCGACGATGCCCCGCTCGTCCACGCCGACGACCGCGCCACCTGGCACGCGTGGCTCGAGGCCAACCATGGGACGGCCCGCGGGTGCTGGCTGGTCACGTGGCGGGCCCGCTCCGGGCGGCGGGGCCTGGCCGTACGAGGATGCCATCGAGGAGGCCCTCTGCTTCGGCTGGGTGGACAGCACGGCCGGCCGCTACGACGACGACCGCGGCAGGCTCTACTTCGCGCCCCGCAAGCCGCGCAGCGTCTGGGCCGCGTCCAACAAGGCCCGGGTCGCGCGGCTGATCGCAGCGGGGCGGATGCGGCCCGCCGGGCTTGCCGCCATCGAGCGGGCGAAGGCGAACGGCTGGTGGGAGATCCTCGATTCCGCGGAGCGGATGGAGGTTCCCCACGACCTCGCGGCCGCGCTCGACGCCCACCCGCCGGCCGCCGCCAACTTCGGGGCGTTCCCGCCCAGCGCCCGCAAGATGCTGCTCGGCTGGATCGCGACGGCCGTGCGCCCGGAGACCCGCGCCGCCCGCATCACGAAGGTCGCGGTGGCGGCGGCGCGGAACGAGCGCGCCACGGGCTGAGCGGTGGCGCCACGGCGCCGGGATCAGTAGGCGCGGCCGGTGGGGCCGCCGACCAGCTTGCCGTCGGCATCCACCACGAACCACTTCTCGCCGACGCCCTGCCCGGTCGTCTGGCCGGGAGCCGTGTCGCCCACGAAGTAGTAGAGGGGCATCCCGTTGAACGTCACCTGGCTGCCGCCCTCGCTGCGCGCGATCACGGCGAAGTCCCCGGCGTCGAGACCCGCTCCCAGCGCCGGGACCGTGGCCGAGAGCAGGGCGGGCCAGTTGGCGAGGCAGTCGCCGCTGCAGTTGGACACGCCCTCGGCGTCCGCGGTGAACACGTACAGGATCCGGCCCTCGCCGTCCGCGAGCACGCTGCCGAGACTGGTGTCGGCGAGGTTCACGGTCACGCCCCCGGCCGCGGGGGACGGCTCGACCGCGGTGGTCGGCGCGGTGGTGGCAGCGCCGCCCGTCGTACAGGCGGCGAGGACGACGCCTGCGAGCAGCAGCGGAACGGCGATTCGGGGGACGCGCATGGCGGGGACTCCTGTCCGATGAGGGCGCTGGACAGTCTTGACTACGCCCGGGACGGTCATCCGGTTTCGCGGCGAGAGGGCTGGAGCGGGACCACGTCAAGAGTGGTCTCGCGGTCCCAGTGGGGTCTGCGCCGCCGTGTTCCCGCTACCAAAGGGCCGGCTTGACCGACATCAGCCACACGAGGATCGCCAGCCCGCCACCACCGATCAGCGCCAGGACCTCCGGGCGCCGCGTCTGGAGCCGGGCGGCCAGCGCCTCGTCGTCCAGGCGCGGCGTCTTCGGCGAGCCCTCAAGCCCTTCCCGCAGCGGGTGGTAGTAGAACCCGGCGATCACGGACATCGCGGCGAACACGGCCGTGAACACCACGTACGAGGCGACGTTCCATGGCGCGAGCAGCAGGTCGGCCGTCGCGGCCGCGCCCAGACCGCCGATCCCGAGCAGCACCAGTCCAACGTACATCGCCTTCGAGCCCTGGACCGACATGTCGAGCATCGACGCGATCACGGCCCGGTCGCGCTCGCCGCGGACCCGGAACGAGACCCACATGCCAACGGCGTGCGAGACGAGGAACGCGACGAGCCCGATCAGGTGGAGGGTCACGAACCACGGGTACATCGCGCAGGAACCTCCTCGCCCCTACGCCTCGGTCGGGACCTGGACCCGATCGAGTGACGCCGCGGTCGCGGTGCCGGACAGCTGCCTCGCCAGGCGGAACGCCCACACCGGATAGCCCACGTACAGCGCCGCCAGACCGCCGGTGCCGGCGCCGAAGTCGAGCACCCCCGACCGGCGGCCCAGCCAGCTCGTGGTCACGAGCCACGTGCCGAGCCCGAGGTAGGCGACCATCACCGGGCCGACCTGTCGCTCGAAGGTGAGCGTGCCCGCCACCAGGAGCAGCTGCAGGACCACGATCGCGCCCGACGAGCCGACCCCGATCACGAGCAGCACGTCGCCTGCGCGGCCGGCCGTCGGCCGGAGCCGGGCGTGCAGCGCGAGCATGCCCGGCAGCGCCAGGGGGAGCGTCACCACCCCGGTGACGTCGTTGATCCAGCCGAAGACCATCCCTGCCGACCGTGCGCCGGCGGCGAATGACGTGAACATGGCGATCAGGAACCCAAGGCCGACGGCCCCGATGATGCCGCTGGCCCGCAGTCCGGCCGCGGCTCGCGGGTCGGGGACCCACGTGCGCATTCGCTCCGACATGTTGTTGATCCTCCCTTCTTCTGTGATGGGCTACAGCCAGCCGGCCAGGAGCGCGATGCCGAGAACCAGGGTCGGCAGGTAGAGGACGGCCGGGATGAGATCGCCGGCGGCGAGCAGCCAGACCACGCCGATCGCCCCGATGGCCACGCTGACCAGCGCCACGGGGGCCGCGATCCCGCCGGTGAGCAGCAGCGTGCCGCCCAGCGCGACGAGCGCCACCGTCGTCGTCAGCGCGAACCCCCCGAACAGGCCGCCGATCGTCGCCCCGAGCAGCGATTCCAGCGGCTCGGTCGCGTCGCCGGCCGCCACCCGGCCCGCGAGCCACGGGGTGGTGCGGGTCCGGATCGCCAGGATGGCGCACCACAGCACGCCCCCGACGGTGTATGCGACGGCGGTGGCGACCAGCGCCGTACCCCGGGCGCCGGCACCGTCCTCCGCCCAGGCGAGGACCAGCAGCCCGCCGCTCGTCAGGATCGTCGCCAGGCCGAACCCGACGTTGACCAGCACCCACCCCCGGCGGTGCGCGGCCACGGCGGCCAGGTGCACCTCGCGGGGGGCCGTCCAGATCCCGATCAACGGCGGGTTGGCGACCAGCACGGCCCCGATCAGCGGCCCGGCGACGAGCAGCACCGCGGCGAGCCCGGTCGCGTCATCCACCGGTGGCCTCCGTTCGCTCGAGGAGCCACGTGCCGACGTGGCGGGTTCGCGTCGGCGCCTCGATCGACCTCGACCCGGAACGAGGGCTCGAACAGGCGCTCCACCTCGCCGGGCTCCACGCCAGGGAACGCGCGGGACGGGCCGCCGAAGCTGAACCTCGGCAGGTCCTCCGGGTGTCCCGAGAACGCGAACAGGAAGAAGCGCGAGCCCGGGCGGGCAAGCCGTGTCACGTATGACGCCATCGCCCGCCGGCCGGCCGCGGGCAGGTCGTCGAGCGTTCCGTAGTCCACGAGCAGGTCGTACGGCCCATCCACCCCATCGACATGACCGGTCGTCAGGTCGCCGGGCACGAAGCGCACCCGGTCCTCGGACAGGCCACGCCCGGTCGCCGCGGCCCGCGCCTTGCGCAGGGCGACCGGGGAGAAGTCCACGCCGGTCACCTCGAAGCCGGCCTCGGCCAGCTCCATGGACACGCTGCCGGCGCCGCAGCCGAGGTCGATCGCGCGCGCCGCCGCCCGGCCCGGTCGCCGCAGCGTCTCGGGGGCGCAGCGCCCGTCCTCGACCAGGCGTCGGAGCTCCACCCGGTCGGCGCCCTCCCACGGGGCACCGAACCGGTACATCAGGTTGTAGGCGGACCGGCCAACGGTCACCATCAGCGGGCCTCCGACGCCGAGGCGACCGGCGGGGAAACGGGTGTCGGGAACGCGACGGCGCCGCGGGCGGTCGCCGCGTCGGCGCGCCGCACCGCCCAGGAGGCGCGCGCCGTGTACGCCGCCACCGCCAGGATGGCGAACCCGTTGAGGGGGTGCAGGGCCGCGACCACCGGCATCTCGGCCCGCACGGCCACGAACACCGACTGGAGCGCGAACAGGACGAGCAGCAGCGCGCTGAGGCCGGTGACCCGCCGCGGCTCGCGACCGATGAGGGCGAGCACGAGGATCACGAGCGTGAGCCAGCCGAACAGGTAGCCGAACTCCCGGTGGGTGACGAACGCCGCTGGGTCATCGAACACACCGAGACCGGCGAGGAACACCTGGATGACCCCGCACGCGACGAACGTGGCGGCCGCAACCGGGTGCCAGAGCCTGGCGACATTGCGGATCATGCCCGGACCCTCCTCTCGTCCGGGGCGCCATCTGGGACGCGGCGCGCCGGATCGGGTGATCCTGCGGCTGCCCCGGTCCCGTCGTCATGGGGCCGGTGTCCCGATCCGTGTCCCGACCGTGCGCCGGCCCATCGATCAGCGGGCGCGACCCGCCTCGCCGCCCATCCCGGCCTCCCGGGCGCGGACGATCGCCTCGGACCGGTCGCGCACCTGGAGCTTCGAGAAGATGTTGGACACGTGGTTGCGGACCGTCTTGGGCGACAGGACCAGGGCGGCCGTGATGTCCGCGTTCGACCGGCCGCGTGCGACCAGGTCGAGGATCTCGCGCTCCCGCTCGGTGAGCTCCGGGAAGGCCGCCGGGTCGGGACGCGGCGCCGGCCGTGCGAAGTAGGCCATCAGCCGGCGGGCGACCGCAGGCCCGAAGATCGCCTCGCCGGCAACCACGGCGCGCACCGCCCGCAGGATCTCCGCTCGCTGGGAGCCCTTGAGGAGGTAGCCCCGTGCCCCGGCCCGGACGGCGGCGAACACCGTCTCCTCGTCCTCGTGCATCGTGAGGACGAGGACGGCGACGTGCGGCGAGGCATCCACGATCCGGCGGGTGGCCTCCACGCCGTCGAGGCCCGGCATGTTCACGTCCATGAGCACGACGTCCGGGTGCAGGGCGGCCACGGCCGCGATGGCCTCGTGGCCCGTGCCCGCCTCGCCCACCACGGTGACATCGCCCGCCGTCTCGAGGAGGGCCCGGAGCCCGGCGCGGAACGCCGCGTGATCGTCCGCGATGAGCAGGCGCGTCGCGTCGCCGGGGTCCGTCACGCCGGCGCCACCCGGCCGATCGGCAGGCGGGCGAAGACCCGGGTCCCGCCCTCCGGCCCCCGTTCGACCACCACGTCGCCGCCGAGCTCGGCCGCCCGCTCGCGCATGGATTCGATGCCCGTCCCGGCGCGCGGTGCGACCGGCAGGCCCCGGCCGTCATCGGTGACCTCGATCGTGAGCTGGGCCCCGGCCTCCAGGCGCACCCGGCACAGGCGGGCGCCCGCGTGCCGGACGGCGTTGGTCATCGCCTCCACGGTGATCCGGTACGCGGCGACCTCCACGGCCGCCGGCAGGTCCGGGAGCGACCCCGGGACGGCCTCCACGCGGATCGCCGGGACGCCCGCCTCCCGCTCCGGACCGCCGTCCAGCCTCGCCGCCTGCTGCCCGATGGCTCCCAGGAGGCCCAGCTCGTCGAGGGCGGGGGGACGCAGGCCATCCACCAGCCGCCGGACGTCGGCCAGGGCGACCCGGATCTCGTCGCCCAGCGCGTCCAGCTGCCGGCGACCCGCCGCCGGATCGTGGTCCATCACCGTAGAGGCAGCCTCCGCCCGCATCCCGATCGCGGCCAGGGTGGGGCCCAGGCCGTCGTGGAGGTCGCGTCTCAGGCGCCGCCGCTCCTCCTCGCGGGCGACGACCAGCCGCTCACGCGAGCGCGCCAGGTCCTCGCGCAGGCGCAGCGCGTGGATGGCGGCGCCCGCCTGGCGCGCCAGGTCCTGGAGCAGCGCCAGCTCGTCCGGGCGGAACCCGCGCTCGCCCGCGCGCACCCCGAGCAGCAGGCGGCCGACCGCCTCCGCCCCGTGGACGATTGGCAGCGGCGTGATGGCGCCCGTCGTCGCCCCCTGCTCCGCAACGACCTGCGTGCCCCCGACCTCGTCGGTCACCTCCACCGCGACATACGGCAGCCGGAGGGCGTCGGCGACCGTCTCGGCGATGGCCGGGAAGGCCCGCTGGGGGTCGGCCGCCCACTCCAGCCGGGCGCCGAGCCGGCGCATCGCCCGCCACGGCTCGTCGCGCTGCCCGTACAGCAGGCGGTTCACCCGGCGCTGCAGCACGTCCCGCAGCGGCAGGGCGGCGAGGGCGGCGGCGCCGGTTGCCAGCAGCGAGATCCCGTAGCCCTGCTCGGGTCCCGCGACCGTCCCCAGCAGTGACGCTACCGCGACGTAGCAGGCCAGCACGCCCAGGGTGAGACCGCCATAGACCAGGGTCCGGTTGACGACGACGTCGATGTCGAACAGGCGGTCGCGCAGGATGCCCATCGCGAACCCGAACGGCATCGGCAGCGCGATCAGGCCGATCCACGACGCGGGGACGACGGACCGCCCAAGGACAAGCTCCGGCACCTGGAACAGCGCGAGGCCCAGGACGACGCTGGCCGCGGCACCCGTGGCCGCCCATCGGCTCTTCGCCCGCGCCTCGGGGCCGGCCGGTCGCAGGTAGGCGCGCGTGGCGAGGACCAGCCACAGGACGAGGCACGGAACGACGATCGCCAGCTGGGCTCGAGGCCAGGTGCCGATCCACTCCAGCGTCGTCGGGCTGGTCGCCCGCGTGATCGCGAGCCAGGCGACGTAGGCGCCCATGGTGATCGCATACACGCCGGGGATCAGCCACGGGCGCCGCGCCACGGCCGGCGCCGGCGACGGGAACACGAGCGCGAGGTGAACGCTCGCCGGCCACATGACCATGTACAGCCCCGACGTCAGCAGCGTGTGGAACAGGAACGGGCCACCCAGCGCGATGTCGCTGGTCGTCGTGCCGAGGAACCACGGGACGCTGCTCCCGGCCGCCCCGCAGGCGGCGATCACGAGGCCGGTCGCCGCCGGCTCGTCCGGGCGCCGCGCATGGACGTAGGCGGCGAGCGAGGCGAGCACGATCGAGAATAGGAGGACACTCCAGCCCTCGAGGAGCGCGGCACCGATGGCCGGGGGCGACCAGGCCACGTTCGCAGACAGTCGCGTGTCACCGCGCTCGACGACGTACGGAACATCGCCCTCGGGTCTCGAGGCGCCCGGATCGAGCACCAGGCCGACCCAGTCCTCGACCGAGCGACCGTCGATCTGCTGGACAACGTCGCCGGTCTGGAGACCATCCGCCGGCGCGTCGATCGGGGTGATCCGCACGCCCGTCGCGCTCCAGGCGTCGGCGTAGAACGCGATCCGTCCCCCGTCCGACGGCGTGAGGAGGCGGAGCCCCACGAACAGCGCCGCTGCACCGAGCGATGCCGCGAGCAGCAACCTGACGGCAGCCTGGCGTGCCGGGACGCTCCGTCGCACAGCTTCTCCGCGATCACGAGGACCATGCCGGCCGGTCCCGGTCGCGTGCGAGTGTAGAGAGCCCGAGCCACGTCCGGCGCGGCCGTACCACGCTGCGGGGCAGTCATTCTCCCGAGGGCCGAATCACCCATTCCGAGCCACTTGTGAAGGCGGCGTGCGCTGGCCCTGGCCGCTATCCCTCCGGCGAGGGTTCGGGGATCGTGGAGAACCCCTGCTGCGAGAAGTCGGCGTCGAACGCGAAGGCCTGCTCGATCCCTCGCTCTCGCATGACCACGAAGCTCGTCCAGTCCACGAGGGAGACCCTGCGGCTGACCGAGCCCAGCATGGCCGCCACCGCCATCCGGTGGATCGACTCGTCCACGAAGCGGATCTCGATCACCGGCAGGACATCATCGAGCAGCGACCGCACCGCCAGCGCGCCGAGGCGCCGTTGGACGAGGGCGCACGATTCGATGACGACGTAGTTGTGCGTTGTCAGCCGCTCGCCGGCGTCGAGCAGCGACCGGAAGGCGTCCCGGGCTGCGGCGTGGTTGGCGTCCCGCTCGTCCAGGTAGGCATACAGGGCCGAGGTGTCGACGAGGGTCACCAACCCGACGGATCCTCCGCCAGGTAGTCGTCGTGCCGGTCGCTGACATCGGTCAGCCCCGAGTCGAAGCGACCGGCGGCCGCGAGCGCCCGCTCGACGCGTCCACGCTGCCCGGCATCCACGTCCGTCACGTAGGCGTCGATCGCCTCCCGGACCAGGTGCGCGATGGAGATGTCCCGTCCCGCGGCCGCGCGCCGGAGCCGGCGGGCCTGCTCGTCGGTGATCGAGATCTGGGTTCGGATCATGACAACATGATATCACTGAGCGCCAGCATGATGGCATGGCAGGGGATCCCCGGCCGGAACCCCCGGTGGCCGCAGCGCGCACCGGGGGTCCGTGTCGAGCGGGCGAGGACCGCTGGTCAGGGGGCAGGCGGGATCCAGTAGGTGGTGTAGCCGTAGCCGGTTGCGGTCTCGCTCAGGTCCGGCCCGGCCTGGGACCACCTGGCCTTGTTCGCGCCGTCGGATTCCATGAGCAGGATCCAGTTGCACATGTAGACGATGTACCGGCCGTCCGGCGTCCACGACGCCCCGGTCCCGTTGTCGCAGTCGCCGTCGCCGTCGCCGTTGCCGGTGAGCCGGCGCAGGCCGGAGCCGTCCGGGCGGACGGTGTAGATGTCGCCCTGAGCCTCACCCAGCGACGTCTCGGCGGATCGGGAGGCGAACAGGATGAGGGTCCCGTCGGGCGAGTACCGTGGCTCACCGGCCCCGAGGGTCTCCGGGACGCCGAGGTCGGTGACCTCCCGGGTGCCAACGTCCAGCTGCAGCAGCTGCGACGAGACGAGCCGGCCTTCGGCGTCGCGGCGGATGAGCGCGTACACGATGAGCGAGCCGTCCGGCGACCACGACGCATGCTCTGGCGAGTCGCCGGAGCCGCCCTCGGGCCACGTTCCCTCGGTCTCGGGGTACAGCGTAATCTCGCCCGACGCGAGGTCGCGGACGCCGATCCGGCCCGTCCCACCGTTCCATCGGGTGAACGCGATCTTGCCGCCGTCCGGCGAGTACGCGGGGTGTCCCTCGCCACAGATGCACTGGGTGAGGAGCCGGAGGCCGGTCCCGTCGAGGTTCGCCTCGTAGATCCTCGAGGTGGTCTCCGCCCGTGGATCCTGGAACACGACCTTCGTGCCATCGGGCGAGACGTCGGCGTGAACCTTGCCGCTCGCCGGCTGTCCGGGCAGCAGCTCCGAGATGCCGGAGCCGTCCGGGTTCATGAGGTACAGGCGGCGCCGGTCGTAGTTGCCGTCCGCCGGGTCGGCCTCGGAGCCGTCGAGGGCGTTGCCGAGGTGCTGCACGAGCAACCGCCCCGGCACGTCCGAGTAGTCCGCGCGCGGCGAGGGCGACGCGCCGGGCGTGGGCGAGGGTGAGGGCGCGGGCGAGACGATCGGGCCGGCGCCCACGTCCGGGCCGGAGGGCCGGGACGCGAGCATCACCCCGCCGATGCCGACCACCACGATGGTCGCGGCGGCTGCCCCGATGAGGGCGAAGCGGGACATGGGCGGGTACCTCCACGGCACGCGCGAGGCGCGCCGCTGTGGGATCGAGGGGAACGCGGCGACCACCGTCGCCAGGACGGCGGCCGGTGCGTGGTCGGGATCGTCCTCGAGCCAGTCGGCGACCCGGGGCTCGAAGTCGGGGCTCGGCGTGCGGTTCATGCGGTTCGCTCCTCGGACGTCACGAGGGGGCGGGCGTCGTGATCGAGCGCGGCCCGTAGCTGGCGGACCGCGTAGTGGAGGCGGGACCGCGCGGTCCCTTCGGGGATGCCCAGGGTGGCCGCGATCTCCGTGAGCGGATACCCCAGGTGGTGACGCAGGACGACGACCGCCCGCTGCTCCGGAGTCAGCCGGCGGAAGGCGCCCTCCAGCTCGTCCCGGGCGACGACGGAGCGCGCCACGTCCGGTTCGAGGGAGATGTCGTTGGGGATGACCCGGATCCTCGCGGTCCAGCGGCGCTCGCCGCGGGCCTCCTGGTAGCAGGCGTTGACGACCAGGCGGTGGAGCCAGGCGTCGAAGCGCTCCGGGTCACGAAGCGTGGGCAGGTCCCGCCATGCCCCCAGCAGCGCCTGCTGGGTGGCGTCCTCCGCCCGGTGGGGATCCCGCAGGATCCGGTAGGCGACCCGGTAGCAGCCGTCGACGCTCTCGGCCGCCAGGGATGCGAACGCATCCTGGTCGCCGCGCATCGCCCGCTCCACCAGCCGGACTCGCATGGGACGCCTCGGGTGCCGCGCGGCTGGTCTGGCCACGTCGATGAGTATGGAGCCGGCTCACGCCGTTACGTTCATTCAAGCGTGAAGGGGCCGTCCGGCTGACTCGGGTCAGCGCAAGATGCCGCAGGTCATCGCCGCGCCAGCCCCGGGCCGGCGCGGGCGGGCAGACGCGCAAGGGCGGCGAACAGCACCGCGGTCACGCCGAGGATTGCACCCTGGACCGAGGGGAAGTTGCCCGGCGACTGCGTCAGCTCCCACAGGATCATCGGGGCGAACGCGACGATGGCGGTCAGGACACGGGCGTGCGGAGCGCGGCGGGCGACGAATTCGATCCCGACGAGCACCGGTAGGAAGCCGGGCACGACGTAGATCCAGCGGACCAGGTAGAAGACGGCCGCGACCAGCACGAACTGGACCGGCGTCGCGAGCGTGGGCGGCCCAGTGACGATCAACTGGGCCACCGCGGCGGCCAGGGACACGATCTCGAACGCCAGCAGCACCAGCAGGGCATTGGCGAGGACCCGGACGGTCCCGGCGCGCCACCCCAGAGGATCGGGATCCGTGGCGGCACGGACCAGCGGCTTCGACATCGTCATCTCCCGGTCTGCCCCGGCGGTCGTTCCAGCGGTCGCTCGACCTGATGACGCCTCGAGCGCCTCGGGAGTGGCGCGTTGTGGCTGGTTCTCGGTCCTGCCGGCAGCGCCCGGTCTTTAACGAAGCAGGTAGCGGCGGCTCAGCGGGACCTCGGTGACGGGATCCACGGCGAGGATGCGACCGCCGAGCGTCACAGTCCCGTCGCGCGGGTCCACGGCCACGGGCGCCGTGGCGCGGTTGTGCGCGAGGGACGCGCGGGTGAGGCCCCGGGTCCCGCGGACCGCCACGACGCGCCGCCCGGTCCCCAGTCGCCGGGCGATTCCGGTCCGCGTCGCCGCCTCGGACACGAACGTCAGGGCGCCCGCGGCCGCCGCGCTCCCCACCGCGCCCCAATGCGGGCGATACCGCCGGGGCTCCGAATCATGGAGCGAGGCGTTGCCCTCGCCCAGCGCGCCCCAGGCCGGCATCCCGGCCTTGAGCACCAGCTCCGGCTTGACCCCCAGGAACGCCGGGCTCCAGAGCACGATGTCCGCCAGGCGCCCGGGCGCGAGCGAGCCGACCTCGCCCGAGATCCCGTGGGTGATCGCCGGCTCGACGGTGCATTTCGCGAGATAGCGAAGGACGCGCTCGTTGTCGTCGTGCGGGTCCGCCGCCTCCGGTGGCAGGCCCGCGAACCCCGTCCCGGCCCCGGTCGCCCGCCAGGCCTTCATCACGTGGGCGAGCTGCAGCGTCCGCCGCAGCGTCTCGCCGATCCGGCCCATCCCCTGCGAGTCGGAGTTGGTGATCGAGATCGCGCCCAGCTCGTGGAGCGGCCCCTCGGCCGCCATCGTGGCCGGGTGGATGCGGCCGCGCGCCAGGTCCAGGTCGCCCGGCACCGACCAGCCCCCGCCGTGGACCAGCAGGATCATCGCGATGTGCTCGATCGGCGCCGCGGCGCCGTATGGGAGCGTGGGGGTCGTGGAGGAGCAGATGATCGACGGCTCCCGGACGAGGCCGATGAGATCCGGCACGTGCCCGCCGCCCGTCCCTTCGACGTGGTAGGCGTGGACCGTGCGGCCGGCGATCGCGGCCACCGTGTCCTCCAGCTCCGCCGACTCGTGCAGGCCGTCGGTGTGGAGGCTCACCGACACGTCGTGCGCGTCCGCGAACGACGAGCACGGCATCGATCAGCTCCGGGTACGCGCCGTAGTCCTCGTGGATCTTGAACCCGACCGCGCCCGCCTCGAGCAACTCCTCCAGACGGCCGGGCACGTCTGCGCGGGCGCCCGCCTGGAGCCCGATGTTGAGGGGCCAGGTCTCGAAGGCGCGCAGCGTCCGCTCCATCACGTAGGGCGGCTCCTCGAAGCCCGCGGTGATGAGGGTGGTGACGCCGGCGGACAGGGCGACCGGCAGCAGCTCCGGGGTGAGCAGGTGGACGTGCGAGTCCACCGCGCCGGGCGTGGCGACCAGGCCGTAGCCCATGACCGGCATCGTGTGCGGGCCGATGACCAGGTCCACCCCGTCGGTCACGTCCGGGTTGCCGGCCCGGCCGATGCCGACGATCCGGCCGTCCTTGATGCCGATGTCCGCCTTGACCACGCCGACGACGGGGTCCACGACGAGCACGCCCGCGACCAGGACGTCCAGCTCCGAGGGCCCGGCCGCGCCGTCCTGCTGGACCAGCCGCGAGCGGATGGTCTTGCCGTAGCCCCAGACCGGCTCGTCACCCGGCGCGGTGCGGTCCTCGGTCACGCGCAGCCACAGGTCCGTGTCGCCGACGCGCACGCGGTCGCCGGTGGTGGGCCCGAAGCGTGCCAGCCATTCGTCGGCCCCGACGCGCGGGCGGGGCGGGGGAGGGGCAGCGGAGCGGGGCGTCGCCTTCGCCCCCAGCGACCCCCCGTACCGGACGAGCGCCACCTCCCGTGTCTCTCCGGGTGCCCAGCCCACGGTGGCGCCGGCGGGGACGTCCAGGTGGAAGCCCCGGGCGGCCTCGCGATCGAACGCGAGCCGCGGGTTCACCTGCTCGAACGGGTAGTGCGACGACACGCGCACGGCCCGCCGTGACGTGTTGTGGACCGAGACGGTGATCCGGTCGTGGTCCCTGCCCAGCGGCCGGTCACCGCCGGCCAGGCGAACCTCGCCGGGACGAAGCGGCTCGCTCATGCGCCGGTCACGGGGTCCGGCCCCGGTCCCAGCGGGTCCACCAGCACGATGAGCCGCGTTCCCTCGCCCAGGAGCACCTCCTGGCGCACCTCCGGGATCAGCTCGCGCACGCCCTCGATGACGTCGTCCTCGCGGACCGCGGACCGGCCGGCGGCCACGCAGGCCTCGTACGTGGCCCCGGTGCGGGCCGCCATCAGCATCGCGTCGCAGATCAGGGCCACGGCCTCCGGCTGGTTCAGCCGCGCGCCGGCCGCCCGGACGCGCCGCGCCAGTTCCGCGGCCGCGAAGATCGCGATTCGGTCCTCCTCGAGCGGCGTCAGGCGCATGGCCGCCTCACGAGAGCATCCCGTCCGGGTCGTGCACGGGCTCGCCCTCGACCATCGTGAGGCGCACCCGGGCGTCGCCGATCGAGCCCACGCCGCGGTCGTACACGTCCCGGTCCAGGACGACGAGGTCGGCGAGGCGTCCCGGCTCCAGGATCCCGGTCTCGCCGTCCAGGCGGTGGGCCCACGCGGATCCCTGCGTGAACGCCCGCAGTCCGCTGGTGAGCGAGATCGCCTCCTCGGGGAGCAGCGGCTCGGCCCCGCGGTCGTGCGCCCCCGCCCGGTTCACCGCGACCTCGACCTCCTCCAGCACGTTGGGCGTGGAGATGGACCAGTCGCTGCCGCCGACCAGGCGCGCCCCGGCCCGCTCCAGGCTGCCGAACGGGTACTGCCAGCCGGCCCGCTCCGGCCCCAGGAAGGGGATCGTGAGCTCCGTCATCTGCTCGTCGTTCTGGGCCCACAGCGGCTGCATGTTGGCGCCCATGCCGAGCTCCGCGAAGCGCGGGATGTCCGAGGGATGGACGACCTGGAGGTGGGCGACGTGCGGGCGCCGGTCCGCGGGGCCGTTGGCCGCCCGGACGGCCTCCACGGTGTCCAGCGCGGTCCGGGCGGCCGCGTCCCCGATCGCGTGGAAATGCAGCTGGAACCCCGCCCGGTCCAGCGCCGGGGCGAACTCCCGCGCCAACCGCCCGGGATCGATGTATTCGAACCCGCGGTTCGTCGTCGGCCGACCGTCCGGCCCGAGGTACGGCTCCAGCAGCGCGCCCGAGAAGTTCTCCAGGACCCCGTCCAGCATCAGCTTCACCGTGGAGGCGCGCAGCCGCCCGACGGTTGCCGTCCGGCGCGCCGCCTCGAAGCCCTCCAGCTGGTCCAGATCCCCGCCCCGCGCCCACCACAGGGACAGGACCGTCCGCATGGTGAGGGCGCCGCGCTCCGCGAGGGCGCGGTAGGGAGCCACGTGCCAGGTCTCCACCCAGGCGTCGGTCACCGCGGTGATCCCGTACCCGTGCAGGTACCGCTGGGCCGCGAGCAGCGCGGCCTCCCAGCGCGCCTGGGTGAGCGGCGGGATCAGGCCCTCGACGATCTTGGCCGCGCCTTCGTGCAGCGTCCCCTGCGGCGTGCCGTCCGGCTCGCGCTCGATCCGGCCGTCGTCGGGATCGGGCGTGTCCGCGGTGAGGCCCGCGAGCTCCAGCGCCCGGGTGTTCGCCCAGCCGCCGTGCGCGTCCCGGTTCTCGAAGAACGCCGGCCGGTCCGGCACGGCGGCGTCCAGGTCGTGGCGCGACGGCGTGCCACCGGGAAAGGCGGGCATCGCCCAGCCGCCGCCCACGATCCAGGCTTCGTCCGGGTGGGCCTCGGCGTACTCCCGGATCCGCGTCACGTACGCGTCCCGGTCCCACGGCAGATCGTGCAGCCCGCACAGGAGCAGGTAGCGGCCGCCGATGGGCGGGTGGCAGTGGGCGTCCTGGAAGCCCGGCAGGACGGTCTCGCCGCGCAGCTCCAGGACGCGGGTCCGGGGACCGCGCGTCCGGTCGACCTCGGCGGCGGATCCGACGGCCGTGATCCGCCCGGCGGTGATCGCCAGCGCCTCGGCGACCGTCTCGTCCGCGTCCAGCGTGCGGACGGAGCCGCCGGTGATCACCAGGTCCGCCGCCCGATCCATAGCCCACCTCGCGAGATCGCCGCCCGACCATCCCGGACCGCCCGACGATGATACGGGTGGGCGGATACTTGGCGGGCACCGGGAACCGCCCGAACCCTTCAGCCCGGCAGCCGAACTGGAGTCGCCCGTGTCCGATCCGAGGCCGGTCACGCCCGCGTCCGCGGGCTTCTCGATGCCCCCGGAGTGGGCGCCGCATCGCGCCTGCCTGATGGCCTGGCCCACGCGGGCCGAGCTGTGGGGGGACCGCTTCGACGACGCCCGCCGGGAGTATGCCGCGGTCGCCCTGGCCATCGCGCGCTTCGAGCCCGTGCTCATGGTGGTCAACCCGGGCGCGGCCGGCGAGGTCCGGGACCGGTGCGGCTCGGATGTCGAGGTGCTCGAGCTGCCCATGAACGACTCCTGGGCGCGCGACTGCGGGCCGATCTTCGTGCGCGACGCCCAAGGGTCCGTGGCGGCCGTGAAGTTCGGCTTCAACGCCTGGGGCGAGCGCTGGCACCCCTACGACGACGACGCCCGGCTGCCCGAGCGCATCGCCGCGCACCTCGGCATGCGCCTGTTCACGGCACCGCTCGTGCTCGAGGGCGGGGCCATCCTCGTGGACGGCGAGGGCACCCTGTTCACGACCGAGCAATGTCTGCTCAACCCGAACCGGAATCCCGCCCTGACGCGCGAGCAGATCGAGCAGGGCCTCCGGGACTACCTGGGCGTGACGACGGTCGTCTGGCTGCCGTTCGGGCACAGCCTGGACGTGGGACCGGAGGGGACGGACGGGCACATCGACGGGATCGCCCAGGTCATCGCCCCCGGCCATGTCCTGCTCGATGCCCCCGCCGATCCGGCGGCTTCCGAGCACGCATCCGGCCGCGCGAACCTGGACCGGCTGCGCGACGCCCGCGACGCCCGCGGCCGCGAGATCCGGGTGACCGCCCTGGATCCCGGCACCGTCTCGAGCGCGGCGTACGCCAACCACTACCTCGCCAACGGCGGCGTCATCGTGCCCACCGGCTTCGGACCCGCCGATGGTCCGGTCCTCGAGCTCCTCGGGTCCGTCTACCGGGACCGGGAGATCGTCGGCGTGCCGGGCGTCACGATCGCCTTCGGCGGCGGCGGCCCGCACTGCATCACCCAGCAGATCCCCGAGGGCGATCCGGCCCGTCCCTGAGGAGCCGCCATCCGGGGCCAGTCCGAACCGCGCGCCGCGCCACTCCGCACCACTCCGCACCTGCCGCCCTCCGCCGCAGCGGATCACGCGCGAGATATTCGGCCTGCGGGTAATCCCCCGGTATCGGTGGCCTGCGCGGGTGGGCGCGCGGCCGGATGGCCCGGGGGGCGCGCGAGATCGTGCGTGACCACCCACGGCGACACCCAAGGGGACGTCGTCCGACTCGCGATCCACGTCCGTTGCGGCTTCGATGTGCCCGAAATATCCGTCAGCTGAATAGGACGCCTGCCACCGCACCGCGGCCCTACGGCACGGCCGTCACCCGGAAGGCGGCGTCGCCGCGTTGCGCGTACCAGGTCGCCCGGCCGTCCGCCTCGAACGTCGACCACAGCGGCTGCTCGAACGCCGGGCCCACTCGATCGTCCAGCACCGGGTGCCACGCGCCCTCGAACAGGCCGAGCCACGCCACATGCTCGCCGTCCGGCGAGACCGCGAACGGGACGTCGAACCGGGGCGCGAGGTCCCGCCCGAACAGGGCCAGCACGGACCGATCGCCCGCCACGTCGTCGGCGAGGGGCCCGGGTCGCCCGTCAACCGTCACCGTGATCTTCGTGCCCGGCTCCGGGCGGGCGACATGGGCGAGGCGTCCCGCGGAGGTGAACACCGGGTCGCTCTCCACGCGGGCATCGCCGGCCCGGATCTGCCCGTCCAGGACCATCCGGCGCACCTTGTCGTGCTCCACCCAGCAGGCCACCCGCTCGCCGTCCGGGCTGAACACGGGTGCGCCGATGTCGCCGACCGGGAGCTCCGCCACGACCCGCCCGTCCACGACCAGGGCGTACAGGCTCCGCTTGCGCAGGAAGCCGCCTTCCTGCCGGCGCAGCACGAAGACGTGGTGGCGGCCATCCGGGCTGAACCAGGGCCCCCAGCCCTCCTTGGCCGGCCACGCCGGCCCGGTCGCGCCGTCCATCACCAGCGCAATCCGCCCATCGAACAGCTGCACGAGGTAGGCGAGATGCTGCGAATCCGGGCTGAACACGGGCGGGATGATCGCCTTCACGATCGGGCCCGGCGCGTTGTCCTCGACGATCGCGACGCCCTTCTCGGGCACGTCCGCGAAGTAGGCGAAGCGCCGGCTGTCCGGGCTGAACGTGGCGGCCAGCGGCGGCTCCAGCACGCCGATGCCGCGGAGCCTGGCCAGGTTGAGCTTCGGGACCTCCTGGTCCATGCGCTGGGGCACGCCGTCGATCACCCATCCCGTGTGCAGGTCGCCGTCGATCCGGCAGTAGGCGAAGCGTCGGCTGTCCGGGCTGAACTGCATCACGCCGCCGGCATTCCGCATGCCCGCGAACCAGTCGCCGGGCACGCCGTCGAGGACGATCCGCAGCTCGGCGTCCTTCCGGGATTCGCCGCGCATCTCCGCGTACGCGAGCCGCGTACCGTCCGGGCTGAACACGGCGGCGATCGGGGCCAGCTGCTCGTCGCCCACGGCGCTGCCGTCCAGGATCAGGCGGATCCGGTCCCCGTTGCCGGCGCCGTACGCCAGGCGCCGTCCATCCCGGCTGAAGACCGGGGGCACCGAGCGCGTCAGGCCATCGTACGCAGCGCCCTCGCCGCCGTCGCGGCCCACGAAGTGCCGATCGCCACGGGTGGCCATGTACGCGATGTGCCCCCCGTCCGCGCTGGCGAAGACGCTCGGCGTCTTGTCGCGCATCTCGCAGATCGCGTCGAACGGCTCGCCGGCGACACCGTCCCACACCCAGCGCAGGGTGCCGTCGTCCTGCGGCCACAGGGCCACCACGTGTCCGCTCGAGGTCACCGCGTCCGCGCCCAGCCCCGGCGGCAGGGTGCATATCGCGGTGACGGCGAAGTCCGGCTGCAGCTCCCTTGCGTGCATCGTGTCCTCCTCGGTTGGTCATCCGGAGGACGCGGGACCGCCACCCGCGTGACGAGGCGACACCGGCGGACTCGTCCGGTGACCCTGCCGGCGAATCAGGGTGCGCCGTCATGCGTTCCAACGGCAGCTGACCGCGTGAAAGGCAGCTGACCGGATGAGCCCGGGCCCCACCCGTCCGCCACATGCCACCCGTGGGCTAGTTCCAGGCAAACGGAACAACCCCACCGACCCCGGCCGGGAACGTCGTTCCACGTGATCGAAATCATCCCCCGGGGCCCATTGTGGGGACACGACTCCGGACGCCCGAGCCTGAGCGCGGCCGGGCCTCGCAACTGCGTGGGGTGGGGGCGCCGGCCGCCCGGGCTCGGGCATGGCCGGACGCATGTGCAGGGTGCGCGCGAGGGAGCCCCCCCGAGGGGCCGGGACGAGCCTAGGCGGCGAACTCGCGGAGCTTGCGGCTGCGGGACGGGTGGCGGAGCTTGCGCAGCGCCTGGACCTCGATCTGGCGGATCCGCTCGCGGGTGAGGCCGAACTCCCGGCCCACCTCCTCGAGCGTCCGGGCATGGCCGTCGTCCAGGCCGAAGCGCAGGCGCAGCACGCGCTGCTCCCGCCCGTCGAGGCTGTTGAGCACGTGCTCGATCTGCTCCCGGCGCATCCGGTCCGCGACCGCGTCCAGCGGGGACACGGCGTCCTCGTCCGGGATCAGCTCGCCCAGCTCCGCGTCGCCCTCGTCGCCGACCGGCGACTGGAGCGAGACGGGCTCGCGGCCCAGCTTGCGGATCTCCTCCACGCGCTGGGGCGTCATGGCCGGCGTCTCGTCCGGCAGGGCGGCGGCGATCTCCGCGTTGGTGGGCTCCCGGCCCAGCTGCGTGGACAGCTCCCGCACGACGCGCGCGACGCGGCCCATCGTCTCGACCATGTGGACGGGGATCCGGATGGTCCGGCTCTGGTCCGCGAGGCCGCGCTGGATCGCCTGGCGGATCCACCAGGTGGCGTAGGTGCTGAACTTGAAGCCGCGCTCGTACTCGAACTTGTCCACCGCGCGGATCAGGCCGGCGTTGCCCTCCTGGACGAGGTCCAGCAGGCCCATGCCCGCCTGGTTGATGTACTTGCGGGCGATCGAGACGACCAGCCGCAGGTTGGCGGAGGTCAGGTGGTCCCGCGAGTGCTTGGCGAGGTCCCTGAGCACCGGCTGCATCTCGGCGAGGACATCGTCCTCCAGGCCGGACTCCAGGCGCCGCTGGATGGCCGGGTAGGCCACGTCGTCGCGTGCCCAGGTCCGCACCTCGCGGAGGGCCGCGCTGGCGCGCAGCTCCACGTTCGGCCGGCCGAGCTCGCCCTCGATCCAATCCAGCAGCGCGAGGAACGACTCCGCGTCCAGGCGCTCGTTGTAGACGGACCGGAGGTCCTGCGCCTGCGACAGCCGCTCCTTGAGCAGGTCCGTCTCGGCCTTCTTGATTGCGTCGGGCAGCCCGAACGAGGGAGCGGTGACCAGCAGCTCCATCGCGTCGTCCGAGGTGATCGCGTCGCGCACGATGCGGTGCGACTCGGCCACGAACGGGAGGACGTACCGGCGGTCCTTGCGGCGGCCGGTGGGCTCGGTCTCGTGGAGCGTCCACTCGTGGATGGACAGGATCGCCTTCCACGGCTCCGTGTGCATCTGCGCGCCCAGCTCCATGCCCTTGGCGAGGATGACCTCCTCCTCCGCGGTCAGCAGCGGCACGCGGCCGATCTCGCGCAGGTACAGGCGCACGGAGTCGTCCGTGTCCAGGACCTCGACGGCGACCGGCTCCGGCTCCGCGTCCTCGTCCGCGGCAGCGGCCGGCGCGGGAGCGGCGACGGTGGCGGTGGCGGTAGCTGCAGCTGCCGGGGCCGCGGCCTTGACCTCGGGCTCGGGGTCAGCGTCGGCGGCGAGCGCCTCGGCCTCGAGCGCGGCGACCTCCGGGTCGAGCTCCACGGCGGCGGCGGCAAGGGCGGCCTCGGCGTCCGAGACGGGGGTAGAGGGGGTGTCGAGTGAAATCACGGTTCTCCACATACGGGCGTCGCGCCACGCCGCGCGACCTTGGATTTCGGCGGTCCAACATCCCGGCGCGCCGGCCGGACGCATGCCGGGCCACGCCACCCTGACATACGTGATGGCGTGTCAAGTCTTGACACGCCGTTGGCCTACCATCCTAGGCCATCGCAATTGGTATGACAACCCCCCAAGTTTGGATTTGTGCGGGAATCTCGGTCCTTGACCGCCGCGTCCGGTCGCGCCGGCCGCGCCGGCCGGTCGCTCGTCCGGTGATCCGGCCCCCGGCGCCGGACGCCCGAATGGGCATCAGATGCACACGGCGCGGGTCGTGTGCATCCGGACATACCTCCCGACCACGGTCCGGCCAGTTCCGTGCATCCCGCCGGACAGATCCTTCGCGCGGTGGCCCGTCCGGGCCGGCATGTGCAGCGTGGTGCACAGATCCGGCCAGTCTGGGACCTCCTGCCGCGCCGCGGCGCCGGGATGCCGCTCCGGATGCACAGTGACAGCCGCGCAGCGGGCGAGGCCAGGCGCGCTGGGACGTTCCCCACCGGGATCGCGACCGGCGCTCACCAGGCCGTGACCATCTCCCGCCCGGGTCGCCGTCAGCGCACCCGCGGTACCCCTGCAAGCCAGGCGCGCACCTGCGGCTCGTGCTCCTCGCGGAGGTGCTCGGTGAAGTCGGCGTCGCGCAGCGCGATCCCGCCGGTCCACGGGAACGCCGCCGGATCATCGAACAGTCGCTCGGGCAGCGCCTCGATCGCAGACGCCAGCCGCTCGAAGCTCGCGTCGTAGGCGGCGATCAGGTCGTCCGTCGGGCGATCCCGGTCGCGGTCCCGGATCCAGTCGTTGATCTCGTCGAGGTCCTCCAGCCTGGCCGGCCACGGCGGCGGGGCATCCGGCCCGCCGCGGGCGGCGGCCTCCAGCTGGGCGCACCGGCAGTCGCGCCAGCCGGCGAGATGGCCCGCGAGCTCGCGGAACGACCAGTCGCCCATCGGGCCCGGCTCCTCGGTGCGGGCAGGACCAACCGCCGCCACGAGCTCTCGCCAGGTCTGACGCTGGGCCCGGACACGGGCGGCGGCGTCGCGACGGGTCGTGGCGGAGCCCGCAGCCAGGTCCGCGAACGCCGCCATCGACGGGACGACCAGGTCCGGCACGGCCGAGGCGGGCGGCGTGGCGCCGCTCCCCGGGCGGTCGTGGCGCCGGTCGATCCAGACGGATGGTCAGCCCCATGGCCTTGGCGGGCACGTGGTCGTGGAACAGGCTCTGGGCGACGTGGAGGATCCGGTCCCGGGGCCGGTCGATCCGCTCCAAGGCGACCTCGAAGTTGCGGACGCTGGGCTTGTACGAGCCGCACTGCTGGGCGGTGATCACGAAGTCGAAGTCCGTCGCGAGCCGACGGGCCGAGGCCGCGAACAGGTCGTCGTCGCAGTTCGTGATCACGGCCAGCTTGTAGCGCCCATGGAGACGCGCAAGGGCGTCGGCGGAATCCGGGAACGCCGGCCAGTCCGCCACCGACCCGCCGAACGCCGCCAGCTCCCCGGGCGTGGGCGCGGGCGTCACGCCCAGCTCCGCGCACACGCCGGCCAGCCCGCGCGCCAGCACCTCGCGATAGCGCAGGTAGGGCCCGGCCTCGGCCGCCGCCTCGTGGCGCGCGTAGCGGACCAGCAGGTCCTCGTCGTCGGCCACCACCCCCCGCGGATCCAGCACCGCGCGCAGCCCGGCCAGGATGCCGGCCTCCCAGTCGATCAGCGTGCCGTAGCAGTCGAACGTGAGGACGTCGAACCGGCCGAAGTCGATGGGGCTCACGCGCCCTCCCCCTTCTCCAGGATCCCGTTCATCGCCACCAGGACCTCCACCCGGTAGCTCACCCCGAACGGCACGACCACCCGCGCCGATACCCGGAGCTGCGCCCAGTACACGGACGGGTTGCGCGGGTCCGGGGCGATGCCGGCGCCGCATTCCAGCACGTGGCTGGCGCCCTCCTGGCTGCCCTGGATCGCGACCGAGCAGGCGACCAGCGCGTCCTCCAGCGGGTCCGGCCGGTAGGCGAGGCTGTCGGGCAGGAACATCGGGGTGTCGATGACGGCGGGGGCGGAGCGGGCCACGATCCCGTAGGCGCTCACCTCCGGCCGCCCGCCGAACCAGATCGTGCCGGTGTACTCGCTGCGGCGGCGCTGCCGCCCGGTGGCATCGGTGACCAGCGTGTCGATCCGCGGCTGCGGCACGATGTCGATCGGCTTGTCCGTCATCCGGGACCGCCTCCCTGGCTGAACAGCGACGCGTACGCGTTGATGGCCGGTTGGCCGCCCAGGTGCGCGTACAGCACGTTCGAGTCCCGCCCGATCTCCCCCCGGGCGACCAGATCGATCAGGCCGGCCATCGACTTCCCCTCGTACACCGGGTCCGTGATCATCCCCTCCAGGCGCGCCACGAGGCGCATCGCCTCCAGCGTCCGGGCGTCCGGGATCCCGTACACGCCCCCGTGATACCGGTCGTCCAGGATGATCTCGTCCTCGCGAAGCTCCCGCCCCACACCGATCGCCGCCGCCGTCCGGCGCGCGATCCGGGCCACCTGGTCCCGCGTCTCGACCGGCGTGGCGGAGCCGTCGATCCCGATCACCCGCCGCGCCCGCCCGCCCGCCGCCTCGAGCGCCGCGAACCCCGCGATCATGCCGGCCTGCGTGGATCCCGTGACCGAGCACACGATCACCGTGTCGAAGAACACGCCCAGGTCACGCTCCTGGCGCGCCACCTCGAACGCCCAGCCCGCGAACCCGTGCCCGCCCAGCGGATGGTCTGACGCGCCGGCCGGGATCGGGTACGGCCTGCCGCCCGCCGCCTCGATCTCCGCGATCGCCTGCTCCCAGCTCTCCTTGAACCCGATGCCGAAGCCCGCGTCCACGAGGCGAACGTCCGCGCCCATCAGGCGGCTGAGCAGGATGTTGCCGACCCGGTCGTACGTGACGTCCGGCCACTCCACCCAGTGCTCCTGGACCAGCACGCACTTGAGGCCGGCGTGGGCCGCCACCGCCGCGACCTGGCGGGTGTGGTTGGACTGGACCCCGCCGATCGAGACCAGCGTGTCGCACCCCAGCGCGAGCGCGTCCGCGAGCAGGTACTCGAGCTTGCGGACCTTGTTGCCGCCGAAGGCGAGCCCGGAGTTGCAGTCGTCGCGCTTCGCCCACACCGTGGCCCCGCCGAGGTGCGTCGTCAGGCGGTCCAGCCGCTGGATGGGCGACGGGCCGAACAGGAGCGGATGACGCGGGAAGTCCTCGAGCGGCATGGCGGTCTCCGGGCGGCGGCGCCGGTGGTCCGGGCGCGGGAGAAGCGTACTGCGCCGGGGTCTCGAGGGCGACGAGAGGCGCCCGACCCGGGGGGAAGGTCGGGCGCCTCAGGGTCTCGGGGAGAGACATCCTGAATGTAGACCTTGGGTCTACCCAGCTTTGCCCATGCTTCGTGCGGAGCCGCGCCGGCCGAGCCGCGCGGGCCGTGATGGGCGGGGACACACCGGCGTCCCGCAATCGGCATTGGGATCCATCAGGCGAGCGTGCCATCGGACTGCACGCGGCGGCCCGACTCGCGGTCGAAGAACAGGACCCCGGCGGGGTCCAGGCTGACCGTGACGAGATCGCCCGGCGGGAAGTGGGCCATCCCCAGCAGGCGTGACGTCAGCAGCTGCTCGTCCCAGCCGACCGTGACGTACGTCATCGAGCCCAGCGGCTGGACGACATGGACGGGCATCGAGATGCCGCCGGCGTTGAGCCGCACGTGTTCCGCGCGAACGCCCAGGTCAAGATCGCGGTCACCCGGGGGAGCGACGGACTCCGGGATCTCGAACGCAGCGGACCCCACGACGTACACGGTGGCCCCATCGCGGCGCTCCAGGCGTCCCTCGAAGACGTCCATCTGGGGGCTGCCGATGAACCGCGCCACGTACCGGGTTCGCGGCTGCAGGTACACGTCGTCGGGTGTGCCGATCTGCTCGATGTGGCCGTCTCGCATGATCGCGATCCGGTCCGACAGCGACAGCGCCTCCTCCTGGTCGTGGGTCACGAACAGCGACGTGATGCCCAGGCGCTGGTGCAGCTCCTTGACCTCGACCCGCATCTTCACCCGCAGCGCGGCATCGAGGTTGCTGAACGGCTCGTCGAACAGGAACACCGCGGGCTCGCGGATCACCGCCCGCCCCAGCGCCACCCGCTGCTGCTGCCCGCCCGAGAGCTCCCGCGGCAGCCGGTCCAGGACGTGGGCCAGCTCCAGCATGTCGGCCACCGTCTGGACCCGGCGGCGGACCTCATCCTTCGGCCGCTTCCTGCAGGCGCAGGGTGAAGCCGATGTTGTCGCGCACCGACATGTGCGGGTACAGCGCGTAGTTCTGGAACACCATCGCGACGTCGCGCTCGAACGGCGTCAGGTCGTTGACGACCTTGCCGCCCATCCAGGACCTCTCCCGACGTCGGCTCGTCGAGGCCGGCGATGATGTTGAGCGTCGTCGTCTTGCCGCAGCCGGACGGCCCCAGCAGCGTCACGAACTCGCCGTCGGCGACGTGCAGGTTGACGTCCGAGCAGGCCGCCACGGTGCCGTACCGCTTGGTGATCGCACGCAGCTCGACGTCCGCCATCAGCCTTTCACCGCTCCTTCGACAAACCCCTCGAGGATGTAACGCCGGAAGACGATCGCCAGGACGACGACCGGGATGCTCGCGATCACGGCTGCGGCCACCATCTGGCCGTACAGGGACACGTACTGGCCCGAGAACTCGGCCACCACGACAGGCGCGGTCTTGGCGTTGCTCTGGGTCAGGATCACGGCGAAGAAGAACTCGTTCCATGCCTCGATGAACGCGAACACCCCGACGGCGAACAGCGGCGGCAGGGAGATCGGCAGGACCACCAGCCGGTATGTCTGCAGCGTGGACGCCCCGTCCACGGCCGCAGCGCGCTCCAGCTCCCGGGGCACCGCCTCGAAGAAGCCCTTGAGCACCCAGATCACGATCGGCAGCACGAACGAGAGGTAGACGACGATCAAACCGATGTAGCTGTCGGTCAGGCCGATCCGGCTGAGGGCGATGAACAGCGGGATGATGATCACCATCCCCGGGAACATCTGCGTGACGAGGATCAGCATCAGGATCCGGTTCGCGCCCGGAACGTGCAGCCGGGCCAGCGCGTAGGCCGCCACGCTGCCGATCAGCAGGGCGAGCACGGCCGTGAAACTGGCGACGATCGCGGAGTTGCGGAGGCCCGCGAGGAGGTTCCGGTCCGCGCTGAGGACGGCCACGTAGTTCTCCAGCGTGAAATTCCCCGGCGAGAGATCCGGCGGGGTCGTGATCAGCGCGCTCAGCGGGAGCAGGCTGGAGATCACCGCCCAGGTGATCGGCGCCAGCGTCCAGGCGACGAACAGCGCAAGCCCCAGGGCAACGCCGATCCGCCGCAGTCGGGCGCGCGTGCGCCGGCTCACGCCGCGCCTCGCTCGCGCCGCCCGCGCCGGCTGGAACACGCGCAGGTAGGCGAGCGCCAGCATGAACATCATCACGAACAGGATGTCCGCGACCGCCGCGCCCAGGCCGAGGTTGCCGAACTGGAAGCTCACCCGGTAGGCAAGGAAGTTGAGCATCGTCGTGGCGTTCGCCGGGCCGCCGCGGGTCAGCACATAGACGAGGTCGAACGACTTGAGCGCCCAGATCGACTGCAGCACGATGCAGATCAGGATCGTCGTGCGCATCTGGGGAAGCGTCACGAATCGGAACGTCTGCCACGGGCCGGCGCCGTCCAGCTTGCTGGCCCGGTACAGGATCCGGGGCACGTTCTGGAGGCCCGCCAGGAGCAGCAGCGTGATGAACGGGATCTCCTTCCAGATCTCCGCCACCAACAGCGCGTTGAGCGCCGTTGCCGGATCGCCCAGCCAGACGACCGGCTCGGGGATCACGCCCAGCGTGATGCCCACGTAGTTGAGTACCCCGTAGCTGGAGTTGTAGATCCACTTCCACAGGACGGCGTTGGCGACGGGGGCGAGGGCCCAGGGCACCAGCAGGATCACCCGGAACACGGCACCAGCGGCCCATCGGGTGGTTGAGGAGCAGCGCGAAGCCACAGGGCGACCGACCACCACGACGGCGACCTCGACCACCATCCAGTAGATCGAGTTGCGGAGCGCCATCGCGAACACCGGGTCGGCGAACAGCGTCTGGTAGTTGTCCAGCCCGACCCACACGCCGAACTGGAAGTCGCTCGTGTCCGCCTCCATGAACGACAGGAGCGAGCGACGCGGCGATGGGCAGCGCGAGGATCAGCGCCAGCACGGCCAGCGCCGGCAGCACGAGGTACGTCCCCGTGCGCCGGCGCCGCGCGAGGTAGCTGCGGCCGGTGGGTCGCGAGACGGCGCCAGGTGCGGCTGTCATCGCCTGCCCTGATTGTCCGGCGAGTCCGCCGCGCAGGCTGGCTAGCGCGCTTGTCGACGATGGCGGTGACCTGGTCCGACGCGTCCTTGATCCCCTGGGCGGCGGTCTTCTCCTTGCGGATGACCCGCTGGAGCTCGGTCCCGATCGCCTGGGTGACCTCGATGTAGTCGGGCGTCACGAAGCTGTCGTAGGGCGACTTCGCCTGCTCCAGGACGATCGGCGCGTTCGGTCGCGGACTGCCTGGACCTCGGCGTCGGCGAGCGTGGACAGGCGGATCGGCAGCCAGCCGGTGTCCAGGACCTGGCGCTTCTGGACCTCGGGATCCAGGTAGAACTCGATCAGCTGGGCGGCCAGCTCCGGGTTCTTGGAGGCGTTGGTCGATCGTGAACGCGTCCGTGCCGTCGATCGATGCTGTCCCGGCGGCGCCCGCCGGCAGCACCGCGGTACCGATCTTGCCGGAGATCGTTGAGCTCGCCGGGTCGTTGGCAGGAGTCCACATGAACGGCCAGTTCATCATCATCGACGCGGTGCCGGCCGTGAACACGTTGGTCGTGTCCGCAATGCCGACGTACGAGATCGAGCCGGGCTCGGTCCCTGCGTCCCACAGGTCGACCATGAACTGCGCGGCGTCCACGCCGGCCTCGTCGTTGAAGATCGGCAGGCCGCCTTCGTCGTACATCGTGCCGCCGGCCTGCTGGAGGTAGGACATCCAGAGGTTGGCCGTGCCGCCGATGCCCTCGGGCGCGCCGTAGTTGTTCACCCATCCGTAGCGGCCGTCCCGCGTGAGCTCCTTCGTGTAGCGGAGGAGATCGTCCCAGGTCTTCGGCGGATCCTTGAGGCCCGCCAGCTCGAAGTGCTCCGTGTTGTAGAACAGCGTCATCAGCGACAGCGTGAACACGACACCCTGGATCTTCCCGTCCCAGGTCACGGTCTTGAAGCTGGACGGCGGGAGGTCGCTCTTGAGCTCCGCGGAGATCATGTCGCCGACCGTGGCCAGAGTTCTTGCTGAACTCCGGCACCCAGCCCGCCATGTAGACGATGTCCCAGGGCGGGTTGCCGGACGCGAAGGCGGTCGCCAGCTTGTCGTGGATCTGCGTCGTACGGGATCGACCTCGTACTCGACGGTGGCCTTGTTGTCGGCCTGCCACTTGGCGAACGCTTCCTCCGAGTAGGCGGCGACCCCGGGAGGCGCCGGATCGGGCGGCTGGTTGGTGAGCGACCTTGAGCGTCTTCGTCTCGCTGGTCCCGCCGGAGCCGCAGGCGGCGAGGAACGACGGCATGGCGCCCAGTGCGACCACGCCAGCCCCCAGGCCGGCGCCGCGCTTGAGCAGGGAACGCCGGGTCAGTCCCCGCGGGGTGGTCAATTCGACGATCGTCCATGGTTCTCCAGCTCCTCACGACCGACCGGACGGCGCTACCGTGGCGGGCTGCCTAGGCGCGATACGCCGTTTGTACCCGTCCGCACCTCGCATGTCAATCGTTAATTTGCACATTCCTGCCATCTATGCTACGTGCGCGATACGTGCGATGTTCGCGAAACCACAGGTCCGTCGCGGACATGCTTCAGGCGTGCTCGACACCCGTTGCAATCAGGACCTCGAGCGTCGAACGCGGCGAACACGTGGGGTGCGGCAGCCGTCCACCCGCCACGCAGCGGCCGTAGCGCGCCACGCAGACCGGTCCGGCGACGAACAGCCGCCCGCGGCAACGAGCGCCCGCACGCCGGCCTCCGCGTCGGCGAACAGGCCGCCGGCCATCCCGGCCAGGATCGCCGCGCCCACGGCCGACGCCTCCGGCACTCGTGGTCGTGCGGAGCTCGCGGCCGCAGACGTCGGCCTTCAGCTGGTTCCACGTCGCGCTGCGCGACTCGCCGTCGATCAGCGTGAGCTGCTCGACGCGCACCCCCTGCTCGGCGAGGATCTCCAGGATCGGCGGATACAGGTAGGCGACGCCCTCCAGGATCGCCCGAACGAAGTGCCCGCGACGGTGATGGCCGGTGACGCCCAGGAACGCCGCAGCGGCATGGGCTACCTCGGGCAGGGTGGCGCCGTCCGGGTACGGGTAGCACAGCAGGCCGTCCGCGCCCGGGGCGATAGTCGGCGGCCTCCGCGATCAGCGCCTCGTACGAGGCGGTCGCCGCTCCGGGGTTGCCAGGGAGTCGCGGAACCAGCGGAGCAGGGTCCCGGTGCCGATCGCGATCATCTCGTAGAGGTGCATTCCGGGACGACGTGGCGGGCGACGCACAGGCGCCCGCGCGGGTCCAGGCGCGGGTCGTGGGTCACCGCACGCCACGCCAGCGAGGATCCGGTCCCCAGGGTCAGCTCTCCCGGCGCCAGCACGCCGCTGCCCAGCGTCGCCGCCTGGTCGTCGCCCCCGCCTCGCGGCCACGACTGTCGCCGCCGGCAGCCCAGGGTTGCCGCCGGCCTGCGGTCCCGCGTCCCGCTCCCACGACCCGTACCGGACCGGCGGCAGGATCCCGGGCGGGACCTGTGCGGTCTCGCACAGCTCGGCGGACCAGTCGTCCGTCCGCCAGTCGTTGAGCAGGCTGCGCGACAGGCTGCTCCGGTCCGTCTCGGGTGTCCCCGTGAGTCGCCGGAGGACGTAGTCCTTGGGCGCCACGGCGCACCGCACCGCCCGCCACACCTCGGGGCGGTGGCGCCGGGTCCAGTCCAGGTTGGGCAGCACGAGCCCCGGGGTCGGCGGCACGCCGCTGATGTCGATGATCCGGTCGCGGCCGACGGTGTCGAAGATCGCCGCCGTGCCCGCGGGGTCGCGCTGGTCCGTCCAGTGGATCGCGGGCGTGAGCACGCGATCCCGCTCGTCCAGCAGCACGACAGGGTCGCGCTGGCCCACCACGCACAGCGCGGCGACACCGGATCCGTCGATGCACCGAGGCCGCGAGGAGGTCGTGCACCGCTGCGACGAGCGCGTCGAACCAGTCGCGTGGATCGTTCTCTGCCCAACCCGGGTGCGGCCGATGCATCCGGTACGGCCGCTCGGCAACGGCCAGGACGCCCGACACCGGATCGACCAGGACGGCCTTGAGCGCGGACGAGCCGATGTCGGCGCCGATCAGCAGCGATCCCACGACTCGCCCTCCGATCTCGGGGTCCTAGGCGTGCGGGGCTTCCACCGGGAGCTTGACTGCGATCGCCACTCGTCGCGATCCAGCGGACCTCCTCCTCCGGCAGCTCCGGCACGGGCCGCACGCGCGGGCGCGCAGGTACACGTGCGGCCCCTCCGTCACCGACGCGGCCTGGTACGCGCGCAGCAGGTCCGCGCCGATGGCCAGCAGCCCGTGGTGGCGCAGGAAGCACGCGCCGCGGTCCACCAGCGCCTCCGCCACCGCGTCCGCCATCTCGGCGGTGCCCGGGCGCGCGTAGGGTGCCGTCGACGACCGCGCCGCCCGCGCCTCGACCAGCCCGGTGAGGAACGGCGGCAGCGACCAGCCCCAGCGACGCCATCGTCATCGCGGCGGCGCTGTGGACGTGCACGATCGCCCCCACCTCGGGCCGCCGCCGGTACACCAGGGTGTGCAGCGGGACCTCGACCGTCGGCTCCTGCGCCGTCCACCACCTCGCCGTCCATCGTGACGATGCACACGTCGGCGGCTGAGCCCGTCGTAGGGCGTGGCGGTGGGCGTCATCGCGATCAGCCCCGGCTCCCCGTCGACGCGGCGGAGACGTTGCCCCGTCCCGTACGTCAGGCGCTCCTGCTGCATCCAGCGCGAGAGAGCACGACGTCCTCGCGCGCTCGCTGCGGGCCTCGCTGTGCTCATCGGTCACCTCTCATTCGCTTCGTGCTGCCGTTGCGTGTCTTCGTCATCGGCCGAGGAGCCACCGGGCCAGGAGCAGGCCGGCGGTGGCGCACAGGGCAGCCAGGACCGGCCGTGGGACCAGGCGCACGATCACCGGCAGGTCTGCAGGCTCGACGCGGATCGTGGCCGGCCAGGCGCCCATCGCGCCCTCGACCACGAGGCCTCCGGCCTCATAGCGCAGCGACCGCGGCTCGAACGGGAAGTCGCCCACGGGCGAGCTCACCTTCATGCAACGACCCTCCCGGTCTCGAGCGTGATGGCACGGGCCGCCGTCTCGGCCCGGCCGACGATGTCGGCGGCTCGCGGCGAGGTCCGTCTCGCAGATGAATGTGACGCGCTCCCCGCCGAACACGGCGCCCTCGACGTTGCGGATCGGCCGGGCCGGGGCGGCGATGACCAGCGCATCGCAGGGGATGAGCTCGCGGCCGCGGCCGGGTTCGCGCTCGACCTCCAGCGACATGATCCGCGGACGCCCGTGGACGGCATGCGGCGTCGCCGATCCCAGCCACTCGTCCGCCCACGCCGGCCGCGCGTCCCCGGGCAGGCCCAGCGCTCGGACCCTGAGCCCCCCGCGCGTGCATCCGGTGCGCCACGAGCGCTGCCCAGTGGCTGACACCGAGCAGGATCACGGTTTGCGGCCGAGCGTCACCCGGGCCGCCACCAGGTGCTCCGCGACGGTCGCGGAGATGACTCCGGCGGGCCGGTCGCCGGCGAGCCGCAGGTCCGCCGGGGTGGCCGGGCGGGTGCCGCCGGCGAACACGAGATGGTCGACCTCGATCCAGCGGATGTCGCCCGGCGCGGCCACCAGCAGCCGGCCGGGATCCCAGCGCAGCGCCGTCGCGCCCAGGAGCTGCCGGACCCCGGTGGCCCGCCCGCGGAGGTCGAGGCCCCGTGCGGTGGCGTCCTCCCAGCCCGCCAGGCCGCCAATCGCCGGCAGCCGCTCGACCAGCGTCACGTCTGCGCGCCCGGCGAGCGCCGCGGCAGCCGCGAGCCCGGACAGGCCCGCACCGACCACGGCCACCCTCGTCGCCGCGCCGGTCATGGCTCCACCCCGAGGAATCCGTGGTCGATGGCCTCCACCCGCTCCGGCGGCAGCCCGTAGCGGAGGGAGCACATGAACGCGACACCCGCCTCGCAGATCGCGCCCTGGCAACGACCACCCGTGGCGCGGGTCCGCTTCCACACACCCTGGATCGTGCGTGCCGGGACCGCGTGCATCCAGGGCCGCCGCGATCTCGGCGGCGCTCACCTGCTCGCACACGCACACGACCTGGCCGTATCGCGGGTCGATCGCGGTGAGCGTCTCGGGCGCAGGGTGGTCGTGCAGGCGGGGGACCGCGGGCAGCGAGGACGCCGCGGCGGCGCGCTCACCCACGTCCAGCCCGGCCTCCGCGAAGGAGGGCCACGCACGTGGTCCGCGGTGCCCAGCGAGGACCCCACCCCGCTGCTCCGGTTCGTCACGTGGAGCAGGTTCGCCACCCCGGCGTCGAACCGGACGATCACCCGCTCCTCGCAGGCCGGCCGATTGGCCGCGAACGACTTGATCGCCTGGTCCAGCGACACCGACGGCACCAGCCGCCGGGTCTGCTCGAACACCTGCTGCAGCCGCTCCTCGCTCGTGGACTTGTCGTCGGGATCGTCGAGGTCGTCGCTCGACGGACCGAGCAGCGCGTTCCCGTGTGCCGTGGGAATGACGTGCACTCCCTTCGACTCCTTGGTTGGCGCGGCGAACACGATCCGCCGCAGGCGAGTGCCGAACTCCCGGTCCAGGAGCCAGTACTCGCCTTTGCGGGGCCACATCCGGATGACCTCGCCACCCGCGAGCGCGCTGACCTCGCCCAGCCGGACCCCCGAGGCGTTGACGACGTACTCGCGCCTCGAACCGGCCGGCCGGCGTGCGGACTTCGGCCACGCGATCCCCGTCACGACCGAGGCCCGTGACCGCGCTGTCGAATTGGAAGGTGGCGCCGTTGCGCGCGGCAAGCTCGGCATAGGCGGTCGTCAGCTGGAGGGGATCGATGACCCCCTCGTCCTCCATCCACAGGCCGGCCACCGCTGCGTCGCTGATCATCGGCTCCAGGCGGCGCACGGCATCCCCGTCCAGGATCTCCGCTCCTGGCCCCGCAACCCAGGGCCTCGTCGAGGGGCGCCGCGAGACCCGTTGCCTGCTCCTCGTCGAGGGCGGTGATGATCCCGCCCAGCCGGCGGTATGGGACGCCGAGGGCGCGGCAGACCTCCGGCCAGCGGGGATACGTCGCCGAGATCAGCCGGGCCTCCAGGGTGCCGGGCGCCGCGTAGTAGCTCACCGCGACGCCCGCGTTGCCCTTGCTGGCGCCTTCCGCCACGTCGCCGGCGGCCTCGAGCACCAGGACCCGTGCCGTCGTCTGCGAGAGGCGGGCGGCGATTGCCGTCCCGAGCACGCCTGCGCCGATCACGATCACATCCCACGAGCGCCTCGTTCCCGTGGGGCCTGTCGGGTCCATCACCGCGCCTGCCTGCACCTGCTCCGGTATCCTTGCGGTTGGTCGTCGTTTGGATGTTCGATACTTGCGCGTTTCCTGCGCGTTGTCAAACATAGAAAAATTCGCCAGCACGGAGCACGGGAGGACGACCGATGGACGAATGGCGGAACGGACCCCAGGTCATCCCGGAGCTGCGGGCGGCGTCCTCGGGCGGGTACCTGCGCCTCCGACGGCTGTTCGACCCCACCGGGCAGGTCGCGGTCATCGTTCCCCTGGACCAGGGGATCGAGGGCGACTTCCCGGAGCTCGAGCGCGCACCGGCCCTGGTCGGCGAGCTCGTGGACGCGGGTGCCACCGCATTCATCATGCGCCGCGGTATGGCGCGACAGGTCGCGGGATCCTTTTGCCGGACGGGCGGGCCTCATCGAGCGGGTGACCACCCGCAGCCGCCTCGCCGGCCGCGACGACGAGCCGCTCCTGGCCGGGACGGTTGCGGGCGCCCTGCTCGACGGCGCGGACGCGGCGATCTTCACGTTGTTCGTCGGGCCCCTCGAGGATCCCGCGTCGCTGAAATCGTTCGGTCATCTTCGCGGACGAGTGCCGAGCTCCGTCGGCCTGCCGCTCGTCGGGGAGCCGTTCCCTCGCGGGCTTGCCCGGCGTTGTGCCGTACGAAGGGCCGTTCGAGGTGGAGGACCTGCGAACCGCCGTGCGCGTCGCGTGCGAGGAGGGGGCAGACCTCGTCAAGACCGCATGGAGCGGCAGCGTGGCATCGTTCCGCGCGTCGATTGCGTACTCCCGGCGAGCGAACGAGCGCAGCGCGTGACGTTTCGGGCGCCCGGCGACCGATCCGTTGCACGGAGACCGCGCTTCGCGTGACGAACGGGTCGCCACGCGGCCGGTTCATCCCGTCACGCGCTGGTTGGGTCGCCGCGCGACCTGGGACACGACCGGGGCACGGGACCGGGGACACGACCGGGGCGGCGACCTATAAAGCCGCTCTCCGCGCCGCGCCGTGCCCGGCGCCTCGACCGGGGCACGCGACCGGGGACACGACCGGGGCACGCGACCGGGGGCGAGCCCCTACCGCGTGTCGCGGCCGGTCAGGACGAACTTGATGCAGCGGCCCTGGTTCTTGAAGCCGAAGTCCTTCCAGCCGCCCTTCTTGCAGTCGGCCTTGGTCTGGGCGTCGGGCAGCACGTCGAAGCGCGTCCAGTCGAAGCGCTCGTCGCGCTCCGCGCCGAAGGCCATGCGGACCTCGACATACTCGTGCGCCGCGAGCGTCCTCTGCGCGGTGCTGTTGTTGACGCAGACGAACGGGTACAGGCCGTCGGTGACCGCGGGGTTGTAGTTCGGGTTGCCGGTGGCCTGGGACGTGTCGCCATCGGTCCGGTACTCGAAGCAGCTGTAGAAGCTGCGGGTGCTGATGAAGCGCAGCGTCGTCGTGCCGATGCCGGCGGACACCTGGTCGACGTGCGCCCAGCCGGCCGTGCGGTTGGCATCGTTGGTGCTGGGGAACACGGAGTTGACCACGCCCAGCGTCGGCCCCGCCACCAGCCCCAGCGCCAGCACGGCGGCGAGCATCGGCGCGAGGGTCCTCGCGCGCGCGGTCCGATTCGAGATCATCTGGGCTCCTTGCGATCGGGGGGAAGGGATGCTGGGCGAGCCATCGATGGCCCGGCGTGCCCCCGCTGGGTGGATCACGAGGATCGTCCGCCGGAGCGCTCCCGGCCACCGCCCAGAAGGGGTCGGCCCGCTGCCGAATGGGCTACTTCCGGGTGCCTCCCATGGAGGGTCGGGCGTCAACCCTCAAGCGCCGACGGCGAGGGCGACCGCGGCGGCGGCGTCCGTCGCCCGCCCGGCGGCCCACTCCCGGTCCAGGTCCGCCGCGTCCAGCGTCTCCCGCAGGCGCGCGACCGCCGCGTCGTACTCGGCGCGTTCGTAGCCCAGCATCCGGGCATCGGCGGCCTCCCGGAGCGCCTCGGCCGTCCCCAGCAGCCGGGCGGCCCGCTCGCCATCGCCGTCCCCGATGGCGATGAACGCGAACGCCTCCAGCTGGTTCGCGATCGCCCCGCGGTTCCCCAGGTGCTGCCACGCCTCGATCGTCTCCCGCAGCACCGCCCGTGCCTCCTCGCCCCGTCCGGCGCGGCGCAGGGCGTGGGCGAGGTCGCTCCGCGCGACGAGGGCGAAGCGCACGTCCCCCAGGGCCTCGTAGGCGACGACCGCCTCGTCGAACCTGGCCTGCGCCTCCTCGACCCGGCCCGCGGCGCCGGCCACGCGTGCCCGCGACAGGGCCGTGAACGCGATCACGAACGGGTTGCCCGACCGGCGGGCGTCATCGGCCGCCGCCACGAGCAGGCGGTCGGCCTCGGCCGCATCGGTGAGCCATAGGGCGTTGGCCAGCGCCGACCGCGCCCCCGCCAACGCGAACGGGTCGTCAAGCTGGGTGGCGAGCCGGATCTGCGCCTCCCCCAGCTCGCGGAGGCCGTCGCGATCCCCGTGGAAGAACCTCGCCGTCCACAGGGCGGCGCCAGCCCTCACCAGGGCACGGTCATCGCCGGCCGCCGTTGCGAGGGCGACGGCCTCCTCGCCCATTGAGATCGTGTCCACGCCTCCCCACGTGGCGCCGGCGAACGCCGCCTCGGCGAGCAGCCTCGCCAGGAGCAGGTCCCGCTCGCGGGCGGCGGCCGGATCGTCCGGCGGGGCGAGGTCGCGAAGCCGCTCCACGGCACGGCTCAGCATCGCCCACCCCTCCACGCCGGAGGACCGCAGCCGCCAGTGCAGCCAGATCGCGACGCACAGCCGGGTCGCCCCCTCGGGGTCGGCGTCCAGGCCCCAGTCCACCGCCGCCCGCAGGTTGTCCGTCTCGGCATCGAGCCGCTCCAGCCAGCCGACGAGCTCCGGCCCGGCCAGCCCCGCGTCCGCGCCGCGCGCGAGGTCCAGGCACCACTCGAGATGCCGGGCACGGGTGTCGTCCGCCTCGCCGCTCTCCACCAGCCGGCCGAGGGCGTACTGGCGGATCGTCTCCAGCAGGTGGTACCGCGTGTGCTCCCCGCGGTCCACCACGACCATCGACCGCTCCACCAGCCGGCCCAGGGCGTCCAGGGTCTCGATCGGGTCCGGCGCGCCCTTGCCCGGCGCGCCCCTGCCCGGCGCGCCCTCGCCCGGCGTCGTGCCCACCGCCGCCGCCGCATCCAGCGTCCAGCCGCCCGCGAACACGGACACCCGCCGGAGCAGGCGGCGATCACCGTCCTCGAGCAGGTCCCAGCTCCAGTCGATCAGGGCCTGGAGCGTCTGCTGGCGGGGCACCGCCGTCCGACGTCCCCCGGTGAGCAGCCGGAACCGGTCGTCCAGGCGCTGCTCGATCTCCGGCACGGACAGGACGCTGACCCGCGCCGCGGCCAGCTCGATCGCCAGCGGGATCCCGTCCAGGCGCCGGCAGATCTCGGCCACCGCGTCCGTGTTGTCGGGCGTCAGCCCGAACGAGGGCAGCACCCCGGAGGCGCGCTCCGTGAACAGCCGCACCGACTCCGCGGTCGCCAGCGACGGCACCTGGAGCACGGCCTCGCCGGGGACGCCCAGCGCCTCCCGGCTGGACGCCAGCACCGTGAGCGACGGGCAGCCGGCGACGAGGCCGGCGACCAGCGCCGCCACGGCGTCGATCACGTGCTCGCAGTTGTCCAGCAGCAGCAGGAGGTCCTTGGCGCGCAGGAAGTCCGCCAGCGAATGCTCCACCGGCAGCCCCGGCTGCTCGCCCACGCCCAGCGCCCGCGCGACCTCCGCCGGGACCAGCGCCGGGTCGCCGACGGGGGCCAGCTCCACCACCCACGCGCCGTCCCGGTACCGGTCCAGGTGCTCCGCCGCCACCTGGAGCATGAGGCGGGTCTTGCCCGTCCCCCCGACGCCGATCAGCGTGACGACGCGATTGCCATCGAGCAGGCGTCCTGCCTCGGCCAGCTCCCGTTCGCGGCCCACGAAGGAGGTCACCTGCACGGGCAGGTTCGTGCGCGCGAGCGCGAGCGAGCGCAGGGGCGGGAAGTCCGAGGCGAGGCCGGGTGCCGCCAGCTGGTACACGTGCTCCGGCTGCTCCAGGTCCCGCAGGCGGTGGTCGCCACGGTCCAGGAGCGAGGCGCCGTCCGGGAGGCGGCCGGCGACCAGCGCGGCGGCGGACGCGGACAGCAGCACCTGGCCGCCGTGCCCGATGGCCAGCAGGCGGGCGACCCGGTTGAGCGCCGGGCCGAAGTAGTCGTTGTCGCGCGCCTGCGCGGCGCCCGCGTGGAGCGCCATCCGGACGCGAAGGGGGTTGCGGCGTGGGCCAGGCGTGCGCGCCCAGGGCCCGCTGGCCGGCCAGGGTGGCCTCGACGGCACCCGCTGCGTCCTCGAAGTGGGCGAGGAGGCCGTCGCCCGTCGTCTTGACGATCGTGCCGCCGTTGGCCTCGACCGCCGCGCGGAGGAGGGCGTCGTGGGCCTCGAGGGCCGCCGGCATGACGTCCGGGTGCTCCTCCCACAGGCGCGTGCTGCCCTCGATGTCGGTCATCAGGAAGGTGGCGGGCGCGGTGGGAGCGGGCGCGGGAACCGGGGACGTCTGGGACGGCTGAGCCACGGGCGGACCTTGCCAGCCGCGGCGCAGGGGCGTCAATCGATCGGGGTCTCACCCCCCACCGGGCGCGATGGGCGCAACACCCGGTGCCACGGGGTGTCAATTCGGCGACACGTGGCCGATTCGCACGCTCGGCGGGCCACGATCGGGCGATAGGTCACTTGACCTAGTCCTTTCGTCATCTATGCTCGCGGATACCGCGGTTTCGCTTTGCCGCGGTATTCGCCGGCGGCAAGTCAGAGCCGTCTGCGGATCCACGAACCCGGGGGAAGCGGGTTTCGTCGGTAGTGCAATTCATCGGCTCGGAGCCGATTGTCCGCACGCCTCTGATCGCCACGGCCACCCGTGCACGACGGGCACCGCAGGTGAATTCGTACCCGCATGCCCAGCACGCAGGTCCTTCCAGGCCGGCGTCCACTCTCCCACTCCGTCGCCGGTTCCGCGGACCGGACGGCGGACCCGCGCGCCCTGAACGCACGGGTCCGCCGCCCTCCCGCGCCGCGCGACCCATGAGGCACGCCGCCTTCGTCCCGACGCGGCGCCGCCGTAGAACGACCGAACCGAGACAACCCATCAAGCACGACAGTGGTGCCCATCGGAGGTGCAGGTGCTGAGGTATCCATCCCGGTCCCAGGCGGCCAACGCAAGAGCAAGTCATCGCAGTGGAGCCGCTCGCTGAGCGGCCCTCATGGGAGGAAAGCGTGTATCGATTGACTGATTGGACTCGCTGGAGGAGGACATTCCTCGTCCCCCTCGGCGGCACCCTGCTCTTCCTGGGTCTGGCTGCGACATCGTTCGCCGTCCACGCGGACGACGTGTTCGAGCTCGATGTCGCCGGGGCGGACGCTGAGCTTTGCTTCGAGGGGCAGGGACAGAACGTCGTGGCCGTCGCCTGCGGCGACGCCAACGTTGCGGATGAGACCAAGGCGACGCCCTACGGCGGCGACGACTGGGCGACCATCCACAGTGGCGGCGGCAGCGCCTTCGCGAGTGTCTTCGTCGACGACGGCTACCGGACCACCGACGTCACCCGCTATGAGAACAGCTTCTTCACGGGCGGCGGCTCGAAGGACGTCTACGGGATCCAAGACGGTCGGTGGCAGTACGACACGACCAACGATCAGGTCCCCGATGGCGACGACATCGTGACGGCCTTCGCCGCCGCCTACGAAGTCCCTGATCAAGACGGTAGTGGCACCGACACGGTCTTCTACTTCGGCGCCGACCGGTTTGACTGGGATGGCGACAAGCAGATCGGCTTCTGGTTCTTCCGGCAGCCGGTTGGCCTGGGCCCCGTCGGCGAGGCAGGGACCGGCCAAGGCTACTTCACCGAGGAGCACACGGATGGCGACATCCTCGTCCTCGCTGACTTCCGCCAGGGCGGACGCGCCGGCCAGGTGACGGTCTACAAGTGGCAGGGCGACGACGCGACCGGCTCCCTCGTCCAGCTGTCGGACCTCGCCCAGGCAGACTGTTCGGTCGTGGGCCTGGACGACTCCTACTGTGCCGTCGTCAACAACAGCGTTGGCGAGGATCCCCCCTGGGACTACTTCAACAAGGACAACACGTCCAGCTACGACGGCGCGGGCGCGCTGTTCGAGGGCGGCATCAACGTCAGCGACGTCCTGTTCCCGAACGGCGGGGAGATTGGCTGCTTCTCCTCATTCCTCGCGGAGACGCGCTCCTCGCACGCTGAAAACGCCCAGCTGAAGGACTTCGCCCTCGGCAACTTCCCGGTCTGCGGCATCTCCGTGGAGAAGACCGGCGAGGACCTGTCGAAGATCGGTGATCCGGTCAACTACGAGATCACGGTCTCGAACACCGGCAAGGCCACCCTCTACAAGTACTCGATCATCGACAACCTGCTCGGCGATCTGACCGACGACACGCCTGCGGGCGACCCCTACACGTCGGACTGCGGCGTCTCCCTGGCGCCCAACACGAGCTGCACGATCACCTACACGCGCGAGGTCGTGGAGGGTGACACGGATCCGCTCGTGAACACGGTGACGATCGACTACCGCGAGTACGCGAACTTCTCGGGTCAGTCGTTCGGCGGTAGCGCCATCCACACCACGAACCTGTTCCAGCCCGAGGTCGAGGTCACCAAGACCGGCCCGGCGAACGCGTTTGTCGGTGAGGAGATCACCTACGACTTCACGATCACGAACACGGGCTCCTGGGATTCGCCGGACCTCCTGTTCGACGTGGCCGCGGACGGCAAGCCGGTCGAGGACGATGTTCTCGGCGACCTGACCGCCGAGGCGACGACTGCCGGCTGCGATCGGCTCTCTCCGGTCTCGGAGGACGGCCAGACACCCGCCGAGTCGTGCACCTTCTCGAAGAGCTACACCGTGACGTCGGCCGTCGATGTCACCAACACGGTGGACGTCGAGTACAACCCCGAGGGGTTCCCCAACGACATCACCGACAGTGACAGCCACACGGTTGCCAACTGGGCTCCGTCGATCTCCAAGACGGCGGCTGGCACGTACCAGAACCGCTACGACTGGACCATCGACAAGACAGTCGAACCCGAGAGCCAGTCCGGCTTCGCGGGTGACACGCTGGAGTGGACTTGGTCGATCACCTGGCAATCGGTGTTCGATCAGGAGATCAACCACAGCGTGACCGGCGTCATCACGGTATCCAACCCGGCGCCGATCCCAATGACGGTCGCGCTGGCCGACACCCTCGACGATGGCTCAGCGGTGACGATCAGCGCGGATGCCGACTGCGACTTCGCTGCGGGCATGCTGGACGTTCCGGCCAACTCGAGCGCGACTTGCCCCTACTCAGCCGCACCCGGCGATCGGTCGGCGACGCTGAACACCGCGACGGCGACCCTGAACGGGATCGACTACCCGGCAACGGCCAGCGTGAGCTGGACGGCGGGTCCCAACGTGGGCCTCGACGCCACGATCAGCGACTCCAACAACGTATCGATCCCGGTCGACGCCACCCAGCCGTACACCTACACCGACGAGCACGAATGCTCGACGGACAGCGGTGACTACGAGGGCGGCACCTACACCGGCGACGCTGACAACACCGCCACCATCACCTGGACCGGCGGCAGCGACAACGACGACGCCACCACCACGTACAACTGCTACCTGTGGGACGTCAGCAAGACGGCCGACGGCACGTACCAGGACCGCTACGGCTGGACCATCGAGAAGACGGTCGAACCCGAGAGCCAGTCCGGCTTCGCGGGTGACACGCTGGAGTGGACCTGGTCGATCACGTGGAGCTCCTACTTCATCGAGGAGATCAACCACGACGTGACGGGCGTCATCACGGTGACCAACCCGAACCTCGAGGACGCGCTCACGGTCGACGTTACCGATGCGCTCACCGGTCCGACCGCGGCGACCGTCGTGTGCAACGACGACGACGGGGGCACTTCGCTCACGATCCCGGCCGGTGGCTCGGGCACGTGCAACTACTCGGCCGGTGATGTCGGGACCCAGTTGGCCAACAACACCGGGACGGCGACCCGCAACGGGGTCTCCGTCTCCGACACGGTCCCCGTGAGCTGGACGGCGGGTCCCAACGTGGGCCTCGACGCCACGATCAGCGACTCCAACAACGTATCGATCCCGGTCGACGCCACCCAGCCGTACACCTACACCGACGAGCACGAATGCTCGACGGACAGCGGTGACTACGAGGGCGGCACCTACACCGGCGACGCTGACAACACCGCCACCATCACCTGGACCGGCGGCAGCGACAACGACGACGCCACCACCACGTACAACTGCTACCTGTGGGACGTCAGCAAGACGGCCGACGGCACGTACCAGGACCGCTACGGCTGGACCATCGACAAGACGGTCGAACCCGAGAGCCAGTCCGGCTTCGCGGGTGACACGCTGGAGTGGACCTGGTCGATCACGTGGAGCTCCTACTTCATCGAGGAGATCAACCACGACGTGACGGGCGTCATCACGGTGACCAACCCGAACCTCGAGGACGCGCTCACGGTCGACGTTACCGATGCGCTCACCGGTCCGACCGCGGCGACCGTCGTGTGCAACGACGACGACGGGGGCACTTCGCTCACGATCCCGGCCGGTGGCTCGGGCACGTGCAACTACTCGGCCGGTGATGTCGGGACCCAGTTGGCCAACAACACCGGGACGGCGACCCGCAACGGGGTCTCCGTCTCCGACACGGTCCCCGTGAGCTGGACGGCGGGTCCCAACGTGGGCCTCGACGCCACGATCAGCGACTCCAACAACGTATCGATCCCGGTCGACGCCACCCAGCCGTACACCTACACCGACGAGCACGAATGCTCGACGGACAGCGGTGACTACGAGGGCGGCACCTACACCGGCGACGCTGACAACACCGCCACCATCACCTGGACCGGCGGCAGCGACAACGACGACGCCACCACCACGTACAACTGCTACATCCCGTCCGTGACCAAGGACGCCACGGCCACCTTCGACCGAACTCACACTTGGTCGATCGAGAAGTCGGTGGATCCGACGTCGCAGAGCGGCTACGCGGGCGACTTCCTCGACTGGAAGTGGACCGTCAACGTCAGCGAGACGTCAGCCGACAGCAACTTCGCGATCAGCGGCAAGATCTACGTCCAGAACCCCAACCCCGACTCCGCCATGACCGTGGTCGTGTCCGACGTCCTGAACGACGGTACGGCCGTCACGGTTGACTGCGGCAGTGGCTCTACGAGCCTGACCGTGCTCGCCGGCACAACCGGTGAGTGCTCGTACAGCGCGATCCCGGACGACGCATCTGCCACGCTCAACACCGCCACGGCCACCCTCAACGCCGTGGGCTACAACGGCACCAGCCCGGTCAGCTTCGTCCCGAACATCATCGGTGGCACCGCCACCGTGACGGACGACCAGATCGGTCTCGACGAGGACCTCACGGCCGGGGACGGCCCGTGGGAGTACGAAGCGACGGACGATCACACCTGCTCGGCGACCGCCGGTGACTACGGCGCCGACGGCACCTACAGCGCCACCTTGGACAACACAGCGACGGTAACGGACAGCGAGGGCAACTCCTCCGACGCCGACGCATCGACGACCTACACCTGCGGGGCCGGCTTCATGGATCTCAAGAAGCTGACCAACGGGGCGGTCAACGACACGAAGGACTGGACGTTCAAGGTCTTCGAGGGCCCGGACGGCTTCGACGGGACGCAGGTCGGCTCGACCAGCTCCACTCTCGGAGATGACGACGGCGTGCTCACCTTCGGCACCCCGGTGCTTCGACCGGATGAGACCTACACCGTCTGCGAGATCACGGTCCCCGCGGGCTGGACCTCACAGTGGCAGGTAGACGTGGACGGCGATGGTGTCTTCGATGCCACCGTCATCCCGTACAACCCCAACGCCGACGACAATGTCCCAAGCGACCTTGGCAACCGGTGCGTCGACTTCGGTGATGGGACCACCATCCCGGCGACCGTCGGCGTGACACTCCGCTTCCAGGTGGACAACAACTTCCCGGGCGGCAATCCGAGGACTCCGGGCTACTGGAAGAATTGGAACCGCTGCTCAACGGGTGGCCAGGCGGCCAATGCCGACCGCCAGGGTGGCTGGGAAGAGGGCTACTGGCTCCTCGAGGACGTCCTCGATCCGGCCATCGGTGGCGGGATCATCTGGGACGACATCCTCACCGACGGCAAGCTCGTCCCGATCACGACCTGTGAGCAGGCCGTGGAGATCCTCGACCAGCGCGTCGTGACCGCCAACGGCAAAGTCGGCGACGGCAAGAAGCTTGCCAGCGACGGCGCACGAACGCTGGCGATGCACCTATTGGCTGCACAGCTCAACTTCGGCGCCGGTGCCTGCACCGACACCGGGGACGTCTGGGATGCCGCCGGCTCCCAGGACATCTTCTGGGTGGCCCTGGAGGCCGAGAAGTTGCTCGACAAGATCGACTTCGACGGCACGAAGACGACGGCCTACCTGACGTCCAAGAACAAGACCGACTATCCATACGCCTTGAAGCTCGCCAAGGTCCTCGACCAGTACAACAACGGTCTGTACTGCGGGGACTTCGGAGGCTGACCATCAGCCGTCCTCCGGACGGCAGCAACGGAATGCGAGGCCCGGCTCACCGCCGGGCCTCGCCGTATGGTGGAGGGACGATGACGGTAGGCTCTGTAGTCCGGGCGCTCGTCGGGGCGGGCATCGCGCTCGCTCTGGCCGCCTGCGCACCCCCGACCGCGCCTACGGGGGCCGCGTCCGCGCAGCCTTCGGCACCGGCAGCACCGGCGGCGTCGATGGGACTGCTGGACTTTCCGCCGGAGGCGCGCGTGTCCGACGGCGGTGGAGAGCCGCGATCGGCTGCCTATTGGCTCATCTGGAACGGCTGCGCCCAGGAGAACCAGGCGGAGACAGCCAGGGCCAACGGGGGCCGCGATGCGGGATGGATCCTCGTGGACGACCTGCTGGAGGACCCGGGAATGTCCGTCGGCGGCCAGCCCGTCGGCACCTGTGAGCAGGCTCTCAGGATCCTGGCCCCCCAGGGGACGGTGCGCCTGGCCACGCCTGCTGATCGGCTGCGTGCCGAGCTTCTCACCGCCGAGCTCAATCGCGCAGCCGGCGCCGAGGGATGCCTGGGGGTGGACGTCACGCTTGACCTGGCCCAGGATGTGCTCGGTGCGGCGTCGGCGTCTGACGATGAGCCTGACGCGGCCATCGTGGACCGGCTGGTCGGCACCTTGGGCGAGTACAACCAGGGCCTGCTCTGCAAGTGAGGGCACCCGTCGCCGGCGGGCGCCATGAGTCAAGACAGAGAGACCCGGCCAAGTGGCCGGGTCTCGTGGTGGATGACTGTGGTTCGCGTCGATCAGCCCGCGACGGGGAACTCCACCTTGGCGTCCGTTCGCCACTTGCCACCGTTGGTGCGGTGACCGAGCTTCGCGACGCAGTCAGCATCGCCGCCGCTCCACGCGAACGAAGGCCCGAGGGTGAACGACTCGCCGTACTTGAGGCCGCCTTCCCAGGTCGGACGCGAGTCGGAGAAGACGAGCGCGCCGCCCTGGTAGCACTGGAGCTGGATCGTGGAGTAGACCGCGACCTTGTTGTAGCCGAAGTCCACGTTGTCGGTGTAGTTGAGCCCGCCGGCGCTCCTAGCGGTTCCGCTGTCGATCCAGATGGCGGCGCCACCACCGGCGGCGACGCCATCCGCCCCGGCCGGGTTCGAGCCACCGACGACCGCGACCCCGAACACGAGCGCGCCCGCGATGCCGACGATCAGTGCCCCCTCGGCGATGGCGCTGCCGACGTGCCGCATGGAGCGGCCAGCGTGGTAGCGAAGGTACATCGGTTCCTCCCTGCCGCCTTCCCGTGGCGGCATGGGACCCGGCGCGGTCTGCTCGCGCGGGTCCGGCTTTCGGCAACCCGGCTGACTCGGAAGCCCGAGTCCCGTGGCTTTGCGTCCCCGCCTCACGACGGGTTTGCCTTTATCGAGCCAGCAGTCCCTGAACCGATGCTGGCGGTCGGACACTCCGACCCATGGGCACCTTAGAACTCACGACGACGCCGCGGTACAACCCGAAGGTCGCGGCCCACCGAGCGCCAAGGGTCCCGGGGTTGGTGCGTTCCTGCACCGTGCCCCAGAGCCAGGTGGCGACGCCGCGAGGACGTCAGGCCCCGACGGCGAAGTTCATGGAGCCCAGCAGCACCGCCCTGCCGTTCCTGGATGTGCCCTTGAGATCTGCCTTGCACGTCGCCGCCCCGCCGGTCCACGCCGCCGACTCGAGCCTGAAGACGCCGTCGTCATCCCAGTAGTTGGGCCAGTACATGAGGTGGGTCGACGAGTAGACGAGCACCCCGCTCTGGGTGCAGGTGACGTTCAGGCGCGGGGTTGGGTCGTTCGTGGTGAACGTGAAGGTGATTGAGTCCGCCCAGTTGGGCGTGCCGTTGGCGTTCTGGTCGCGGACCATGATCAGGGCAAGGCCGGCCGTGCTCGTGCCGCCCCCGGGCTTTCCGGGTTTGCCGGCCAACGCCGTGCCCGCGAGGAGCGCAGCGATCAACGCAGCGATCATAGCGGCCTGCAAGGTCACTCTCATCGTGTGCGTGACTGCTGTCGTCGGGTGTCGCATGAACTCGTGATCTCCAAGGGGTCCCGACCCGCCCAAGCCCGAGGGAGGGTTGTCGGCGACGTGACCGATATCCGCGGGTCGGGCGGCGCCTGCTCCCCGCTGTCCAATGAGCCAGCTCGTGGCGAGGCTGGGATGACTGAGATCTGTGGATGACTCAACCAGCGGGCCGACCGAGCCAGCGGCGTGGTGAACGGTCGTGGTGCCTGGACGGGCACCCTGCTCGCGGCGCACCCAAGGGGCGCCTGAGATCGGGTATCCGGCTGGCTGGGGTCAACCCCCAAGAACCGTGGTATGCGCATCCCGGCTGTACCGCGGACGCGTGCCTCTTCTCGGCCGCCCCTGAAACGGGCCTATGTCGCGCAAAGCGAGGAGCTTGGTGCGGTGGCACCGCCTGCGAGGCAAGTGTACCGACCGTGACCGGGCCGTGCCTCGGCAGCCAGCTACCGCGGAGTCCCCGGGTCCGCTGAGCGGCCCGATGGTCGCGGTACGTCCGTCGCCGTGGGTCCGGGGGTCGGTGCGCCCGGTCACCGCGGTGCGCGGGGCCACCGTGGTGCATACCGGCACCGTGAGACCCGCCGTATCCTCCACGGCGTGACGCCCCGCCTCGCCCACGCCTTCTGGCCCCGCTGGTACCGCACGCTCGGCCGCCTGGATCCGATGATCGAGCGGGCCTGGCGCCGGGCCGGCATCGGCAACGTGGTGCGCGTGGTCATCATCGGCCGCCGGAGTCACCAGCCCCGCGCCGTGTTCCTGGGGCTCCTGCGCGTGGGCGAGCACACGTACCTGGGGCACCCGGACGTGTCATGCGCGTGGACGCGCAACCTGGACGCGGCGGGCGGCGGTGACCTGGAGCACCGCGACGGCCGTCGGGATCCCTTCACCGCCACGCTCCTGGCGCCGGGCGCGGAGCGGGACGCCGTGATCCGCGCCACCTTCACCCAGCACCCGTTCCCGGGCGGTCCGCTGTACTGGCTGTTCCGCGGCAACCTCCGCGCGAACGGCCGCTTCTACCGCCTGGCGGAGCGGGAGACCGGCGCCGGCGGGCGGCTCCTGCGGCGCACCCCGGAGCAGCCATGAAGCTGCACGAGGTTCGCCGCGAGCACGACGACGAGCTCGAGGGTTTCGTCGCCGACACCGGTGGTGCCTGGAGCGCGCTCACGGTGTTCCACGGCGAGCTCGGCATGGCCGAGACGCAGGAGGCGGCCCGGGAGATCGTGCACCGGCGGAGCCTCGGCGCCCTCGCCGATCGCTGGTACTGGTATTCGCGCCGCACCGGAGCCTGGCGCATCGTCCTGCCCCAGGAGGCGAGTCCCGGACGGGTCCGTGTCGCCCTCGGCTACTACTCGCTGCCCGGCGTGGAGACGGCCACGATCACATCGACGGATCTTGTCGCCGGCGACCGCCTCACCCTGCGCCCACCCGCCGGCCACGAGGTCGATCCTCCTCGGCTGACCCGCTGCGCCGGGGTGCGCGGATGCCGCGTCAGATCCGGGAGACCGGCGGACCCGGATCCGGCCGCGCCGGGCATCCGCTACCGTTTGGCCGATGACGATGCCCCCCGATCCCGATCCCGAGCGCCTGGCCCTCGAGGCCGCCCTCGCCGGCCGTGGCGAGTTCGAGCTGTTCCCGTGCGACCCCGCGCTGGCGGACACCGCCAACTTCTGCGCCGCATACGGCTTCGCGATGGAAGACTCCGCCAACACGATCGTGGTGGTGGGCAAGGGGACCCCGCCGGTGTACGCCGCCTGCGTCGTGCTGGCCACGCACCGCCTGGACGTGAACCGGGCCGTGAAGGGACGGTTCGGCCGCAAGTCGTCGTTCGCCTCGCCGGACGAGACGCGGGCGCTGACCGGGCACGAGATCGGCGGCGTGACGGTGTTCGGGCTGCCGGCGGACCTGCCGATCTGGGTCGATGCCGCCGTGATGGCCCGGGAGCGGATCATCGTCGGCGGCGGCAGCCGCAGCTGGAAGGTGATCGCGCCGCCCTCGATCCTGCTCACGCTGCCCAACGTGGAGGTGGTGGAGGGCCTGGCGAACCCGGCACCGCCGCGCACGGAGCCCGAACCTGAGGCTTGACACGATCTCATAGCCGATTAACATAACATGCTATGAGAACGATCACCCCGATGGACCTGCGGAAGAGCCTTGGTGCGATCCTGGACGAGGCCTCCGCCGGCGAGCGGTTCCTCGTCGAGCGCGACCACAAGCCGGTCGCAATGTTGGTCTCCGTGGAGGACGGCCATCGCCTTGGCGAGGACAGGGAAGAGCGGATGCGGCGGATCCGGGCGGCTGCGGATCGCATCGATGCGCGGGCGAAGGCCTGGCGCGAGGCCGGTCTCCTGGATGACCGGACGGCGGAGGAGCTGATCCGCGAGGAGCGGGACCACGGCCATGACTGACCCGCTGGCGCTGGACGCCTCCGCGTCGCTCGCGTTCATCCTGGGCGAGCCGCTGGGACCGACGGTCCGAGAGCACCTCATCCGCCAGCGCGACGAGGCTGGTCCGATCGTCGTGCCGGAGGTCTTCTGGCTCGAGGTGACCAACGTCCTCGTTCACCGTCATCGCTGGACCGTCGGTGGCGTGCTGACCGCGATCCGGGACCTGGACGAGTTCGAGGTGCAGACGCTCACGAGCAATCGCGCGCTCGTCCTGCTGGGGCTCGACCTGTCGGATGCCCACGGCCTCTCCGCGTACGACGCCGCCTATCTCGCGCTCGCGCAGGCCGAGGATGCCCGCCTGCTGACGACGGACCGAGCGCTTGCCCGGGTGGCGGGCGAGCGGAGCGTGATCCGGTTCCCCGGGGCCGTTCACGAGGAACCGGCTCCATACGGGTCTTCCCGGCCGATCGGGACGCTGGCCGCCCACGGGGCGTACCTCGCCGGGTTGCGACGCGAGGCGGACGCCGGCATCCTGCGCTGACCCAGGCCGGCGCCAGCATTCGAGTCCGGCCCCGGACCATCGTCGCCGGGGCGTCGGGACCGCCGGACCATGGCCGCGTCCGGCCGTCCCCGCGAGGCTTGGGGCACTCCTCGCGGTCCACCTGAGTCCCGGCCGGTTGCCGGCGACAAACGAGCCGCCGCAACGACGAAGCCCGGATGCCCCTGACCCTTCGACTCGCCCGCCTCATCGTCGCCACCTGCCTCGTCGTCGTGACGTGGCTGGCCGCCGCCCCCGGGCCGGCTGCCGCCCTGGAGCCGCCGCGCCCGCTGCCCGGCTACCGCCCGCAGTTCGTCACCCAGACCGACGTGCGCCCGTGGAACGACTGCCTGTGGGCGTCCGGCGCCATGCTCCTGGACAAGTGGACCAACGGCGACAAGACGATCAGCCACGGGAAGCTCCGCCGACTCTCCGGCGACCGCAAGGGTGGCTCGCTGTTCCCGGACCTGGCCCGGGCATACGCCCGTCTCGGCATCAAGCTCCGCTTCTCGCCCAACGGCGGGGAGCGGATCACGTGGCCAGGGCTCCTCCGGCGCCTGGCCGCCGGCTCCGGCGCGGTGATCCTGGGCGACTACTCGGACCTGCCGCGCTACTACGGCCGCTGGGACTACCGCTTCTGGAAGGGCAAGGGCAAGCACGACAACCACGCCATGTACATCGAGCGGTACGACCGGAAGCACGGCCGGGTGTGGCTGATGGACCCGCTCGCGCGCGGCGCGGGCTGGAAGGGCGAGTGGATCAGCGTCAGTGCCCTCAAGCGATTCGCCTGGATTCGCGGCGGTGCGGTGTCCGTGGCACTGACACCGAAGGCGCAGCCGGCGCCGTTCGCCGGGGTCACGCTGGAGGCGCCCCGGCTGTCGATGACCGGCTCCACGCTGGAGACCGCGTGGCGGATGACGGTCCCCAAGCGCTGGAGGTTCCCCGGCGGCGACACGAAGGTGGCCTTCGCCCCGGCCGATGACCCGATCGCGGCCGCGGCGGTCTCGATGCCGGTCACGCCCCCCAAGCCCGTGGACCGCCTGGCCGCGGCGGCCCCGGCGCCCCGCGTCGTCCCGGCCGCCCCTCCCAAGCCGGTGACGGCCGTCAGTGGCAGGACGCTCCGGATCACGGCAGCGCTGCCCTCCGATCCCGGCGCCTATCGCGCCACGGTCACGCTCACGGAACGGCGCTTCGGGCGGGTCGCCGCCGCGGCACGGGACGTCGCGGTCTTCGTGCCGGGCCCGCGCCAGGCCTCGCTGCGCCTGCGCGTCGGTGACGACGACGTCAGGGCCGGCTCCTCGCTGACGATCAAGGTGGACGCCGAGAACACCGGCGACCTGTCCTGGGGTGGCATGCACGCGCCGGGCGTGCTCGCGGAGGACGCGGTGGCCCGGGTGACGCTCATGGTCGCCCACTGGGTGCCGCTGGACGTCCCGTCGGCCGAGGGTGGCGCCGATCCCGCCGCGGCGGCGATGGCCGTCGAGGTGCGCGCGGTCGCCCTGGAGCCCGGCGAATCGGAGACGGTGCAAGCCAAGCTGGTCTCGCCCGCCCTGCCGGGCACGTGGGCGCTGGTCATCGACCTCCGGGACCACGTGGAGGGCTCCTTCGCGGCCCTCGGGAGTGCCCCGGCCGTCCACGTGTTCGAGGTGGTCGCGGAGCCCGGCAAGACCGGGGTCGAGTAGGGGCCCTCAGCGCTTCGCGGCCTCCTCGGCGGCGATGATGCGGGCACTGCCGGCTGCCGGGCGGATCTCGCTCTCGTGGCCGTCGTCCCAGCGGACGCGGTAGTTCACGCCCATCGGCGACTCGAACACCTCGAGGATCTCGCCCTCCCGGGCGCGCTGCCCCACCTTCTCGGTCTCGATGACGATCCGATCCCCGGCCTTGCCGATCATGCCCGTACCTCCGTGCGTGGCGTGCGCTCAGCATCCCCCTGTCCGCCCGCCGCGAACAGGTCCGTTCGGCGCTCCCGGACGGGCGAGGGGTCGAATTCGGCAACAGGGGTTGACGGGATCGTGGTGATCGTCTATATATCGCGGCACGATATATCGTCATCCGGAGTACACGGAGTTCCATGGAGACCAAGATCCCCGAGCTCGGCCGGTTTGCCGAGCCCGCGCTCCTCATCCTCGTCAGCCTGAGCGACGGGCCGAAGCACGGCTACGCGATCATGACCGACGTGGAGGCCGGCACCGGCCGGCCGATGGGCCCGGGAACCCTGTACGCCGCGCTCGCCCGGCTGGAGGAGCGCGGACTCATCGAGGCGCTCCCACCGGTGGACCGGCGACGGCCGTACCGGCTCACCGCGGTGGGCGCCACCGTCCTGGCCGAGCAGCTGCGCGACCTCTCCGAGTTCGCCAGCGCCGGCCTCAGGAGACTGGGGCAGGCCCAACGGTGATGAACCTGCTCCTCGCGCTGTACCCCGCGTCCTGGCGAACCCGGTACGGCGAGGAGTTCGAGCTGGTCCTTCGGGATCGCCCGCTCGGGCCCTTCGACGTGGCAGATGTCCTGCTCGGTGCGCTGGACGCCCACCTGCATCTCCGCGGCCTCGGCGCCGCATCTGAACACGGGAAGGGATTCGCCATGTCACATCGCATTGGAGGGTGGGCCGCGATCCTCGGCGGCATCCTGTGGTTCGTCGGCCTCGCCGCCGCCACGCTCGACGAATCCGACAACGACGGGATCTGGTCGCTGTTCCTGCTCACGGGGACGGCGGCCCTGCTCGTCGCCCTCGTCGGCCTCAGCGCATTCCAGGCGCGCCGCAACCCGCGACTGGTCTGGGCAGCGTTCATCGTCCCGGCCGCAGGCGCCGTGGTGTCGATCGTCGGGATCGCCGCGATGGGCGTCGTGGGCGACCGCCCGTTCCTGGGCGATCTCAGCCCGTGGTGGGTCTGGATGTTCGGCATGCTCACGATGTTCATCGGTTCGGCGTTGTTCGCCCTGGCCACGGTTCGCACGCAGGTGTTGTCCCGCGCCGGGGCCGTGCTGCTGGGCGTGAGCTCGCTCGTCGTCATCCCGGTGGGGTTCGGCATCGCGGGGGGCTTCCCGCCCGAGGTCGGCCAGGTGCTGATGCTCGCCGCCGTGCTCGCGTTCGTGGGCGGCTGGGTCGCCCTCGGGATCAGCGCCCTGCGCATCGATCGATCATTCCCCGCCACCATCCAGGGAGCCATGTCATGAAGCGTCCCATGCGTCCCGTTCGTTCCGTCGCCGCCATCCGTCCCCTCGCCGCCGTCCTGGGGGCGGCCGCGCTCCTCGTCCTCGCCGCCGCGCCGGTGGCGGCGAACCACACCCACGTCATGCAGGTCGGGAACGGGCAGTGCGTGCTGCTCGCGCTCGACGCCGGCGAGGAGAGCGTCACGCTCCCGCTCTCGGTGTTCCAGAAGAACCCGAACGTGACGATCTCGCCGACCGCCAACCGGATGCACCCGCTTCACGTCCTCGTTCACCTGGGCGAGGCGGGGACGCATCACAAGATCGCCGTGTACGGGTCGGCCGCCGCGGCCGCCCTGTGCGCGGGCGGGATCGTGAACGACTGACGTCACGTCCTCCGGCGGGGAGGCCCGGATCGCGGGTCCTCCTCGCCTCTTCGTGTTCGGCCGTCCGCCGCCCACCGCGGCCCGCCGTCGGCCCGCCGTCCACCGCGGCCCGCCGCCCACCGCGGCCCGCCGTCCACCGCGACCCGCCGCCCACCGCGACCCGCCGCCCACCGCGACCCGCCGCCCACCGCGACCCGCCGTCCACCGCGACCCGCCGCCCACCGCGACCCGCCGCCCACCGCGACCCGCCGCCCTCCTGGCCGAATACCGATGACACGCGTGGTATCCGGGTACTTGTCCCCGCTCTGGCCGCTTCGCGTCGAGCGCCGCCTCGGTCGCGGCGGATCCTGGGGGTCCCACTTGGCCGCTCACCGACGGAGAGCGTGGAAGGCCAGTTGCATGTGGCCCAAGACGCACGCCATCGGTCGGTGGCCAAACCGAGGGCCCTCCAGCCCGGATACGACGCGTCCGGTCGGTATCTGGCCAGGCTCGCCGCCCGTCGCCCGGATACCACGCACTGCATCGGTATGTGGCCTGGTTCGATGGTCGCGGCGCGAGGACCGGCGGCGCGCGAGGACCGGCGCGGCGCGCGCGCGGGCTGTCCCGGCCCCCGACGCCCGTGGCGCGTTTGACGGGGAGAGGACAATCGGAGCCACCGGGTCGGGCGGGACCTCCCGACGGGTGGGTGCCGAGGGCTGGACTATGCAGGCGTCCCCGTTCCCTTCGAGCGTGCTGCGCGCGCCGTCGCCCTCCGCAGCGTGCAGCTGCGAGCACTGGATCCACTGCGACTGCACCTGTCATGGGCGTGCGTGCGATCCCGTCGACCAGGAGTGCGACGTGGCGTACCTCGCCGACGACGGCGGCCTCACGTACTGGGGCTGCCCGATCTGCACGCCGGGTCGTGGGGCGCCGCACTACCTGGGCTGCGAGCTGATCGGCTGGAACGTGCCGATGCCGGGGATCGCGCCGCTCTCCTGACCCGGCGGCCGACCCGAAGGCAGGCGATGATGGGGCCCGCATGGTCGTGTTGAGGCAGCTCCTCGGGGTCGCGTTCGTCGTGCTGGTGATCGCAGCCTTGGCGCGGGCGGCGCGCCCGGGGGCCAGGCTGATCGCGCAGTCGTTCCGCACCTCGTCCTCGCCCGGGGCCGGCGCCTACGACATCGTGGCCAGCCTGTTCATGGGCGGCTACTACCGCGACATCGCGGCGGACTGCGCAGCGGTCCTGGCGGGGGATGCCGCGGAGGCCCGGGGTGCCGCGGACACCGGGGTCGCCGGCAGGACCGAGGGCGAAGCGACGGAGCCCGCGCGGGACCCGGACACCGAAGGCGCCGCGGCGCGAACCGGCCCGCCCGCCATCCTGGAGATCGGCCCGGGCCCGGGCCACGTCGCCGAGCGCCTCCTCGCACAACTTCCGGAGGCGCGCTGGACGGGCCTGGACGTCGATCCGGAGATGCTCGAGGCCGCCCGGGGGCGCCTGGCGCGCGCAGGCCTGGCCGATCGCGCCGCGCTCGTCGAGGGTGACGTCGCCGCGCTCCCGTTCGAGGACGCCGTCTTCGATCTCGTGGTGACCTCCCTGTCCGCCCACCACTGGCCGGACGCCGAGGCGGGCTTCCGCGAGGTCCGGCGCGTTCTCCGTCCGGGCGCCGCCGCCCTCGTCTACGACCTCCCGGCCACGTGGGGGCACGTGGAGACGGGCTCCAACGGGATCGGCGGGGTGGGGGCCGCCTTCGACGCCCCGATCGTCACGCGCTTCCGCGGCGTCGGCCCGCTCACGATCGTGTCCCGTGTGGAGCTGCGCCGCCCACCGGGTGGGGAGCCGGCCGACGAGATCTCGCGCCAGTGAGCGATGCGCCCGTCGTCCTCACGGACGGCGTCGTGACGCTCCGTGCGTGGCAGCCCGGCGATGCCCCTGCCGTCCTCGAAGCGTGCCAGGACCCGCTCATCGCGCGGTTCATCCCGGTCCCGCAGCCGTACACCGAGGCGGTCGCCCGGGAGTTGGTGGCGGTCCGCCGGGCGGACTGGGACACCGACGACGAGCGCTCGTTCGCCATCACCGACGCCGCCAGCGGCGAGGTGCTCGGCTCCATCGCCCGCCACGGGCCGTGGGGCCACCTCGCACGGTTCGGCTACTGGCTCGCGCCCTGGGCGCGCGGGCGCGGGGTGGCCACCCGGGCGCTGCGACTCCTCACGGACTGGACCCTGGAGACCACGGACGTCATCCGTCTCGACCTGTACACCCACCCGGGCAACGACGCCTCGGGTCGCGTCGCCGAGCGGGCCGGCTACGTGCGAGAGGGCACGCGACGGGCGTGGGACGTGGACCGCGAGGGTGTCCCCGTGGACGCCGTCTTCTACGTCCTGGTCCGCGGGGATCCTCCGCCCGGTTGACCGCGGTCCCGGACGGCGCCGCTACCCCTTGACCACGCCCAGCGGCGTGAGGCGCCGGACCGGCCGGACCAGCGACGCCGAGGCCGCCATCACGGCCTCGATGTCCTTGTAGGCGAAGGCCGCCTCCTCCGCGACGGCGCGGCGGTCTCCCGCATGGAGGGAGACGCCCAGGCGGTCCATCTCCGCGTACACCGCGTCGGCCGTCATCGCCCGCCGGGCGGCGTGGCGGCTCATCGCGCGGCCGGCGCCGTGCTGGCAGGTCTCGAAGGCGGCGGCATTGCCCAGGCCCTCGGCGACGTACGAGGCCGTGCCCATCGACCCCGGGATCAGCACCGTCTCGCCGGCGGCGGCCCGGACGGCGCCCTTGCGGATCACGATCCCGGTCTCGCCCAGGTGCGTCTCGAGCGCCGCGAAGTTGTGGTGCACGTCCACGACGCGGTCGAACCGGCCGGCGCGCGTGTGGCGCGCGAACGCCCGCTCGACGACGTCCAGCATCCGGGACCGGTTCACCTCCGCGAACCGGAGCGCGAAGGTCATCGCCGCCCAGTAGGCGTGGTGGAGGGCGGTGTCGTCGGGCAGGTAGGCGAGCTCGGGGTGGGGGAGGGCGAGGCGGTCGCGGGTGCAGTGGGCCAGGGCGCGCTGCTGGAACGCGTCGCAGATCGTCTTGCCCAGGCTGCGCGAGCCGGAGTGGAGCATCACGTGGACGCGGCCGGTCTCGTCGCGCTGCAGCTCCAGGAAGTGGTTGCCGGAGCCCAGCGTGCCCAGCGAGTCCACCGCGCGGGCGAACCAGGCGTCCTCGATGGACGGCGGCAGCGGCAGCCCGATCTCCTCCTCGGCCCGCCGCCGGTCCACCGGGCGCGGCTGGTGGCGCGTCCCCACCGGCACGCCCTCTGCGATGGCCTCCAGGACCCGTGCCAGCTCCTTCGGCCGAAGGGTCTCCACCGTGAGATCCGTCTCCACGAGGGCCACGCCGCAGCCGATATCGACCCCGATCGCGTACGGCACGACGGCCCCGTCCGCGAACAGCACCCCGCCGATCGGCATGCCGTAGCCCGTGTGGGCGTCCGGCATCAGGGCGACATGGTCGATGGCGAACGGCAGGTTGGACAGGTTCACGGCCTGGGCGAGCGCCGTCGCCTCCAGGTCCGGGGCCCAGGAGTGGATCGGGACGCGACCGGGCTGCGAGACGTGCGGGAGGGCGGCGCGCTTCGCCGCCCGCGGACGCTTCGGAGTCTTCGTCGTCGTCACGTGTCGATTCTCGCCCCGGCACCAAGCTGGGTGCCAGACCGGCCGGCCGCGAGCTCGGCCCTGGCGCAGGCACCCTCAGGGACGGACGCCGGCGAGGTCCAGCTCCTCCTCGGTCGGCCGCCGGATCCGGCCGCGCCCCGCCACCAGGCCGAGCACCCAGGCGACCGCGACCAGGGCGACCGACGGCACCGTCCACCACCAGTCGCCGGAGGCCACGAAGCCCAGCAGCACGGCCGCCGCCGCGGCGCACAGCGAGAGCCGGAACGCCAGGGCCCAGGTCCAGCGCCAGCCGGGGATGGGCTGGAGGGCGATCGCGCGCTCCCGCGCGTCCCACCGGGTCCACTGCCGGGCCATCGTCGCGCCCGCGAGCCAGAACAGGGCAAGCGCCGCGAGGCCGCCCAGGACGGCCGCGAACCAGGCCGCGATCCCTCCGACCTCGACATCCAGCCCCAGCCGCTCCACCAGCTCGGCCAGGCCGTCCCAGAGCGCCTGCCCGGCGACCTCGAGGCTGCCCCGGTCGCCCGGGAGCAGCGGGTGCAGGATCGCGAGCGGCACGGCGGCCACGAGCGAGGCCGTGATGGCCGCCCGCGCGAGTTGCAGGATCTTGACCCGGCGCCGCCGGTGCTCGACCCGCCGGATCCGGTCACCCTCCGGGAAGAACCGCGTCGCCGTCGGCTCGCCGTCCGGCGACCCCTCGATCAGGCGCGCGACGGGCAGCACGAACTGCTCGTCGTTGTCCCAGTACGCCCGGTGGTCCCGGCGCAGGCTCATCCGGTTGGAGACCCGGCTCGCGGCTCCGCGGACCAGCTCCGGGAGCGTGACCCAGCGTCCCGACGCCGGCGTCCCCGCGGGGACCGGGTCGTGCGTCGCCCAGAAGTCGTGCCAGCGGAGGCCGTCCCGGAACGGGAGGCGGGCGAGGCTGGTCCGCAGCCGGTCCCCCCGGTACAGCCGATCCGGGTCCCGGTCCGGCGTGTCGTACTCGTCCGCGCGGCCGAGGCGCCACGCGATGCCCAGGGCCTGACCGGAGGTGATGAACGCGCTCACCGGGAGCGAGGCGTAGGTCTCGTCGGCCAGCGTCATGTAGGCGACGGTGGCGCCGCTGCCATGCGCGATCACCACGATCGTGCCGCAGCCACCGTCGCGGCAGTCCTCGATCGCCGCGGCGACGTTCGCCCGCAGGTTCGCCGCCTGCAGCCGGTCGGTGAGCAGCAGCCGCGCGACGGCGAACCGGCGCACCGGACCGAGCCCCAGCGCCGCGGCGTTCGAGCGCGTTCGCAGCCACTGCAGGGGGACGAGGCGCAGGAGCCGGAGCAGGATCCAGGCGAGGACGACCGCGGCGGTCGCCGGCAGGAGCAGCAGCGGCAGGAAGACCAGGTCCAGCAGCCGGAACAGCCAGCGGCCCTCGCCGGCGATGCCGGAGACGATGCCGGTCCAGATTCGCCAGGGCTCGTGCAGCACCAGCCAGCGGAGCAGGGGACCGGTCGGCGGGGGCTCGATCCGCGCGGGCAGCCGGGCCTCGGTCAGCGTCCAGGTCTGGGCGGGGTGATCGCCGATGGCCGGGACCGCCGCCGTCACGAATGGCCGGGAGACGCCCGACGGGTCGATCTCGACGCGGGTCGTCGCGTCGTTGCCGGGCCGGACGCCGCGGGTGGTGGCCTGCCACGCACCGAGCAGCCGGAGCAGGGGGCGAGACCACGAGAGCAGGATCTCGCCGGGCTGGCGGCTCCCCACCCCGGGAACGAGCACGACGCCGATCCTGTGCCGGTCGCGGTGGTCGCCCTCCCCGGCGGGGACGAGGGCATTCGCTTCGGGCCTCGCGGGACTCTCGGACGCCGGCGGACTCTCGGGCGCCTCGGGTGTCGCGGGCCTGGACGGCGACGACGGCAACGGCGCCTCGCCGGCGGCGGCGGGTGGCGAGACAGGCTGTGTCGGCGCCGGTACGGGAGCCTGCGGCGGTCCCGCGGACGCCCGCACGCGGACGAGCACAGGCGGGAGAGGGGGTTGCGGCGCAGGCGTCGGCGTCACCGCGTGGGGCGGAGCCGGCGCAGGGGCCGGTGCCGGCGGTTGGGGTCGGCCGCGTTCGGTCGTGGCCGCCTCGTCGGCGGCAGCCCGCTCGGCCTCGGCCCGCTCGGCCTCGGCCCGCTCTGCGGCGGCCCGCTCTGCGGCGGCCCGTGCGGCGTGTTCGGCCGCCGCGACCTCGGCGGCGGCCCGCAGGGCGGCCCGCTCCGCGTCAGCCCGCTCGGCCGCGTCCGCGGCGGCCCGCAGGGCGGCCCTTTCGGCCGCGACCCGTTCGGCCGCAGCCCGCTCGGCCGCGACCTGTTCGGCGGCAGCCCGCTCGGCGGCAGCCCGCTCGGCGGCACGCCGCGCCTTCTTCGCCGCCTTGCGGGCCTTCTTGGACGGCTTGTCGCGCTTCACGGGCGGATCCACACGGCGTCGTCGTCGATCGGAGCGCCCAGCTGCTGCTGCAGGTACGCGAGCGTCCCGACCAGCGCCGCGTGCAGCGCGGAGCCCTCCCGGGCCACCGCGGCCGCCGGCAGCACCGAGCTCCGGAACGGGATGGCGGTGGGGACTTCGACGATCTGGGCGTTGGGCAGCACCTCGCCCAGGAACTGCATCCGCAGCCCGCGCGAGACCACGTCCCCGCGGAACCGCATCGCGCGGACGCAGAAGCCGGCCTCGGCCCGGTCCACGAGATCGTCCAGGGTCTGGTTGGACATCGCCAGGTCGCGCGCCCAGCCGAGATAGGCGGGCGGGACGGACGGGTGGCTGGCCACGGCGGCGCCGACGCTGCTGTCCACGGCCGCCGCCAGCGCGATGCCACCGGTGACGCTCATGCCGATGATCCCCACCGGCCGCCCTGCCGCTGCCGCCTCGTGCGTGGCGAGGCTGCGCACCCATCCCGTCAGCGGCCGGTCCCGCCGGCGGGCGAACGCGGCGAACTCCCGGGAGCGGCCGACGCGCCATGCGTTCCGGGCGAGGCGACCCGGACCGGGGTGCGGGTCCGAGGGCGGGAGCAGGTCTGGCATCGCCACGGAGAAGCCGCCGGCGACCAGCCGGTCCGCGACCCGGATGACGCGCTCGCTGAGGCCGCCCAGTTCGTGGAGGAGGATGACCGGGGCGGCCCCCGGCACCACGTGGCGCAGCACGTCGATCTCGATCCCCTCCGCCTCGAACGACGAGCGCGGGTATTCAGGCCACGGTTCCGGTCCCACGCTCAAGGGCACGATCCAGCGTCGCCGCCCACGGGAGACGGTGGGCGATCCGTCGGGTGAGGCCACCGTACCGCCGGGACCGCACCGATTCAATGCGGATCGGTGCGCCCGGTCACCGTTTCGTGCGGGAGACGATCGAACGTCCTGCCCCGGTGGTCCTGGGGGTCGCCCGGGCCACGGGCTGTCCGCAACCTTGGGCCGTGACCGGCGACGACACGGGCGGATCGGCAGATGCGCCCGCCGCCCGAAGCGAGGAGAATCGCCCCGCGACCCACGACAGGAGGCGCGCGATGGCGACGAACCTGACCATCCGCCTGCTCCACCGGCCGGGAACGCTGGCGGAGGCGAGCGAGGCGCTGGGCCGGGCCGGCGCCAGCATTGTGGGCGGCTGCGGCTATGTGTGCGAGAGCGGCGAGGGCGTGTTCCACGTGCTGGTCACCGACACCGAGCGCGCGCGGCGGTCCCTGATGGACGCCGGCTTCGAGATCCAGACGGAGCGCCAGGTGGTGCTGGTGCCGGTCTCGAACGCCCCGGGCGAGGGCGCCAGGCTGCTCCGCCGGATCGGTGACGCGGGCCTCAACCTGGACCTGGTCTACATGGCCGCCGACGGCCGCCTGGTGCTGGGGGCCGACGACGTCCACGCCCTCATCGAGGCCGTGCGCTGACGGGTCGGCGACGTCGCGGCGGCCGGCGGAGGACCGGGGCCCGGCTCAGCCCCCGAAGGCGCGGACGCCCGCGTCCACGGCGCGCTGATCCTCCTCGGACGAGCCGCCGGACACGCCCACAGCGCCCACCAGGACACCATCGCGCTCCAGCGGCATCCCGCCCGCGAACACGATCGTCCGTCCCGCGGCCACCGAGTCGTAGCCGTAGAACTCGGCGCCCGGCTGCACGAGCGGCGCCAGGTCCCGGGTGGGCATCCGGTTGGCCAGGGCGGTGAACGCCTTGTCCTGGGCAAGCGTGATCGTGACCAGGTCCGCCGCGTCCATCCGCTCGAACGCCACCAGCTGGTCGCCCGAGTCCACGACGGCGCAGCTCAGGGCCACGCGCATCGCCCGCGCCTCGGCCTGGACCGCCGCGATGACCGCGCGGGCGGCGGCCAGCGTCAGGCCGGTGGCCTGGGATGCCGTCGGGCCGCGCCAGGCGTCGACGTTGTCGAGCGGGTGCGAGGGCTGGCTCATCGGGCGGCTCCTTCCGTGGGCGGGCGGCGTGTCGGGCGGCGGGTGGCTCGGCTCAGGCGGCGTCCGGCGCGACGCGGGCGCTCACCTGCCGGGCCTGGCGCCGGTAGCTGACCCAGGCGATCGCGAGCACCGAGAGGGTCACCGCGAGGATCATCGCCGCGATCGCGTTGATCTCCGGCGTCACCCCCCGCCGGATCGACGAGAACACGTACATCGGCAGCGTGTTCTGCCCGGGGCCGGCCACGAACTGGGCGATGATGAAGTCGTCCCAGCTGAACGTGAACGACAGCAGCGCCCCGGCCAGGATCGCCGGCAGCAGCTGCGGGAACGTGACCTGGCGGAAGGTCCGCCACGGCCCCGCGTACAGGTCCGCGGACGCCTCGATCAGCGTCCGGTCCATGCCCGCGAGGCGCGTCCGGACAAGCACGATCACGATCGCCATCGTGAACAGGACGTGCGCGGCGACGATCGTGTGCAGCCCCGCGCCAACCGTGGGTAGGGAGATCCCGAGGGTCGTGCCGACGTAGGCGAGCCAGGGGTTGAGCCAGCCGAACAGGTTCACGAACAGGAGCAGGGTCGAGATCGCGATCACGATGCCCGGGATGATGATCGCGATGTAGGTGATGATGTCGAACACGGCGCGCAGCGCCCGCGGCGTCCGGGACAGCGCCAGCCCGGCCATCGTCCCGAACGTCGTCGCGAACACGGTCGTCCAGAACGCGACGACCAGGCTGTTGCGCAGGGCGGCCGTGGCGAACCGGTTGTCCAGCACCTCGCCGTACCAGCGCGTCGAGAGACCGCGAAGCTCGCCGGTCCGTTCGCCGGCGTTGAAGCTGAACAGCACGACCAGCACGATCGGGGCATACAGGAACACGAGCACCAGGGCGGTGTGCGCCCGGAACAGGCGGTCGAACGTCCGGTCGGCGCTCACAGCAGCGATACCTCGCGCCCGGCGCTGCCCCGGGAGCCGACGCGGAGGTAGATGCTCACCGCGACCAGCACGACGATGATCAGCCCGATCGCCATCGCCGACCCGAACGGCCAGTTGCGGGACTGGAGGAACGCGTCGTACAGGGCGTTGCCCACGAAGTAGAGCTTGCCGCCGCCCAGCAGCTGGGGCACCAGGTACTCGCCCATGATCGGGATGAACACGAGGATGATCCCCGACAGCACCCCCGGCAGCGTGAGCGGCAGGGTGACCTGCCGGAACGTTGCCAGGCGACCCGCGCCCAGGTCCTTGGACGCCTCCAGCAGCCGCTTGTCGAGCCGCTCAAGCGACACGTACAGCGGGAACACCATCAGCGGGAGGTAGTTGTAGACGAGGCCGATCAGGACGGCCGGCGGGCTGTTGAGCAGCACCACGCGCTGGAGGCCCAGTCCCTCGAGCAACGCCGGCAGGCCGGTGTTGCCCAGGATCGTGAGCCACGCGTAGGTCCGGATCAGCTGGCTGGTCCAGAACGGGACGATGACCAGGACGAGGATGATCGTCTTCTTGGCGCCCGCCCGCGTGGCGAGGTAGTAGGCCAGCGGGTAGCCGACGATCAGGCACAGCAGCGTGCCGGCCGCGGCCATTCCCCCGGTGGTCGTGAACGCCGTCTGGCGGGTGGGCAGGCGCAGGTAGTTGTCCAGGCTCAGGCCCGGTGCGTAGCCGCCCTCGGGGGCGCGCGTGCCGAGGCTGAACACCAGCAGGATCATGAGCGGCGCGACGAGCAGCGCCAGGTACCAGAAGCTCGTCGGCACGAGGAGAATGGCGGTGGCGAATGGAGATCGCCACCGCCCGGGGGCTGCGGGTCTGGCGCCCGCCTCGGCGGTCATGCGCCTGCCCGCACCGTCCGGCTCAGGCGGACTTGACGCGGTTCCAGACCTCGGCCCGGTTCTCGTCGGTGAGCGTGACCGCCGCCCCGAACTCGAGCGGGGTCAGCGCGGCGTCGTCCGGGTAGATGATCGGGTTGCTGGTGAACGACTCGGGCAGCAGGCCGGTGGCGAACTCGTCCACGATCGGGTAGCCGTGGAACTCGGCGTCCTTCGCGGCGACCTTGGGGGTGCTCATGAAGTCGAGGAACGCATAGGCGGCCTCGCGATGCGGGGCGTCCTTGACGACCGCGAAGAAGTCCGACCAGAGCTCGCCGCCCTCCGTGCCGATCACGTACTGGATCTCCGGGATCTCCCGGTTCATCTGGGCCGCGTCGCCGGTCCAGGCCATGGCGATCCAGGCGTCGCCGTTGCGCATCGGCGGCTGGTAGTCGGAGGTGATCGCGAAGAAGTGGGGCTTGGTCGCGATCAGCAGCTCCTCGGCCTTGGCCAGCTCGGCCGGGTCCACGGAGTTGAACGAGTAGCCGAAGTACTTGAGCGCGTTGCCGATGCCGGTCAGCTGGTAGTCATGGATCGTGGTCTTGCCCGAGTACTCGCCCTGGGTGAGGTCGAAGTAGTCCTTCCAGGACGTCATCGGAGTGGTCACGTTCTTGGTGTTGATGACGTAGCCCGTCGTTCCCCAGTCCTTGGACACGCCGTACAGGTCGCTCGACCCGGCCGGGTAGATGGCGGGCTCCAGGAAGCGTGCCTCGTACCGGGCGGCGTCGAAGCGGGGCAGCTTCGAGAGGTCGAGGGGCTCCAGCAGGGCGAGCTTGCCGTAGGTCTCGAACGTGTAGTTGGTGGGGACAAGGACGTCCCAGCCGGTGCCGCCGGCCTGGAGCTTGGCCAGCATCTCCTCGTTGGAGCCGAACACGGTCACGTTGATCGTGACACCCGTGAGCGCCGTGAACTGCTCGAGCGTCTTGGGGTCGTGGTAGTTGGGCCACGTCGTGAGCTCGAGCGTGTCGCCCAGGTCCACGCCCTCGGGGGGCGTCCAGTCCGCGCTGGGGTCGATCGACGCGGCAGGTTCCTGGCTGGGCGCACCCTCGGAGGGGGCCGCCGAGGGAGCGGCCGCGCTCGGTGCCGACGTCGCGGCCGGTGCCGGCGCGCAGGCGGCGATGACGGCGGCAGCCGTGCCCAGGCCGGTGACCTGGAGGAACCTCCGGCGGTCGATCCGGTTCTTGCGGTAGTCCTGGTAGTGGCGCAGGAACTCGAGACGCTCCACGGACTTCTCCTCCTGTGCGGGTCACGCTCGGCCAAGGGCCGCGCGGGCCGCGGGATCAGGTCGCCGATCCCGCCGGACGACGGCTGGACCACTCCTCCGGCGGCCGCCCCCGCCGCGACCCGGATCGGCTCGCGGATCGTACGGGCCGGGGTGCCCCGAGTCAACGCCGATTGCGCGTGGTGGTGGGGGTCGTGTTCGGGGTACGGCGCTCCGGGAGCCGCCCGGCGTCCGCCAGCGCCCGGCGGAGCAGGAACTCCACCTGGGCGTTGACCGACCGCAGGTCGTCCGCGGCCCACCGCTGGAGGGCCGCGAACGTCTCGGGGTCGAGACGGAGCAGGAACGGCTTCCGCTCGGCCATGTCGGTGATCAGCCTCCGCGCATCGCGGGTCCGGCGGGTGGCCGGCCGCTACGCATAGAGGGTCCCGGTGTTGACGACCGGCTGCGTCTCGTGCTCCGAGCACAGGACGACCAGCAGGTTGCTCACCATCTGCGCCTTGCGCTCCTCGTCGAGGTCGACGATCTGCTTGGACGAGAGCTGCTCGAGCGCCATCTCGACCATGCTGACCGCGCCCTCCACGATCCGCGATCGGGCCGCGATGACCGCGTTCGCCTGCTGGCGGCGGAGCATCGCGTTGGCGATCTCGGGCGCGTAGGCGAGGTGGCTGATCCGGGCCTCGATGACCGTGACGCCGGCCTTCTCCAGCCGGTCCTGGATCTCGCTCGCGGAGCTGGTCGGCGATCTCCAGCTGGTTGGCGCGCAGGGCGACGTCGCCCTCGTTGTGGGCGTCGTAGGGGTGCGTGGTCGCGAGGTTCCGCAACGCGGCCTCCGCCTGGACGTGGACGAAGTTCTCGTAGTCGTCCACCTCGAACAGCGCCTCGGCGGTGTCGGTCACCTTCCACACCACGACCGCCGCGATCTCGATCGGGTTGCCGTCGTGGTCGTTGACCTTCAGCTTGGAGGTCTCGAAGTTGCGGACCCGGACCGAGATCTTCGGGCGCAGCGTGAAGGGATTGACCCACCACAGGCCCTGGGCCCGGACGGTGCCGGCGTAGTGGCCGAACAGGATGATGGCCCGCGCCTCGTTGGGGTTGACCGGGGTCAGGCCGGACAGGGCGACGCCGACGACGACGAAGGCCAGCACGATGAGCCCCATCGGCGCGAGCGTCCAGCCGTCCACGTCGTCGCCGGCCGGGATGAGCATCGCGCCCAGGTACCAGACGAAGGCCACCGTGAGGCCGACCAGCGCGGCGACGAGGACGAGAAGGGTGGGAATGCCGGGCAGCACCCGGGCGGCACGTTCCTTGTTCATCGAATTCCGATGCTCCATACCGCGCTCATCCGGCGCGACATCAAGATGATATCACAACGATACAAGTCCCCGACCACCGCGCCGACCCGGCCCGGCGCCGCGCCGCCGACACCCCGCGGGCCGAAGGTCCGGTGCGCGCGATCACCGACCGGAACTTTCGTCACGCTCGATCCCGGGAGCCCGGCGACGCATGCTTGCGGGGCCGCCGCCGCGACCCGGCGATCGGCACCAAGACGGTCTGCAAACAGGGCAAACCCGTCGAGAGGCGGGGACGCAAAGCCAGGGATCTTCGGGGCTTCCAGCCCAAAGACCGCCCGGTTGCCAGGCGCCGCACATCGGGACCAACGGGAGTCTGGATTCGATCGTGCCGGCCGTTCCGCACCTGCGCCCGCGCAGCGTCCCCCTTCCAGTCAAAGCCGTCGCGCCACTCCAGGCGACGGGCCGCGTCCTGGTGGGCCGCGTGTCCGACCCCGGCCTCGCGCTGCTGATCGCGCTCGCGCTCGCGGCCGTCGCCGTCGCCCTCTGGCATCCGCTGGACGCCGCCAATGCCGGCCGGTTCGAGCGGTTCTCGGAGCTGGTCCTCGGCGCCGCCCTGCTCACCGCGCTGATCATCGCCCGCCAGGTCGTCGTGCTCGAGCACCGCCGGGGTGTCGCGCATGAGCTGGCGGTCAGCAACCGCCGGTACCGGGAGCTGTTGGAGCACGTCCCCACCGTGGTCTACATCTCGGACGTGGGTGCCGACGGCGCGTGGCGCTACGTGAGCCCGCGCGTGGAGGAGCTGCTGGGCTATGCGGTGGAGGAATGGACGACCGATCCCACGCTGTGGGCGAGCCGGATCCATCCCGACGACCGGGATCGTGTCCTGGCCAACGAGGCGGAGTCGGTGGCCAGCCGCGAGGGAACCCGGGTCGTCATCGAGTACCGGATGATCACCCGCGATGGGCGCGTGCGCTGGGTCCGCGACGAGGGCTCCGTGGTCCGGCCGGCGGACGGCACGCCCCCGTACTGGAGCGCGTTCCTCACCGACGTCACGGACCGGCGCCTGCTCGAGGAGCAGCTCCAGGAGCAGGCGTTCCACGACCCGCTCACGGGCCTTGCCAACCGGATCGTGTTCCTGGACCGGATCCAGCACGCAGTGGACCGGGCCCGCCGGCGCCCGGGGTCGCTGGCGGTCCTGTACCTCGATCTCGACAACTTCAAGACCGTCAACGATGGGCTTGGCCACGAAGCCGGTGACGCGCTGCTGGCCGAGGTTGCCCGCCGTCTCGCCGCCTGCATCCGCCCGGGCGACACGGCGGCCCGGATGGGCGGCGACGAGTTCGCCGTCCTGCTGGAGGATCTCGGCGTCGCCGAGACGCCGATGGACGTGGCGGAGCGCATCCACGAGGCGCTCGCCGACCCGGCGACCGTCGGAGATCGCGAGCTGATCATCACGACCAGCATCGGGATCGCCCAGCCGGCCAGCCGCTCGACCGACGGGGCGGATCTGCTGCGCAACGCGGACGCCGCCATGTACGCGGCCAAGCGGGCGGGCCGCAGCCGGTCGCAGCTGTTCGAGCCCGCGATGCACGACACCGCCGTCCGGCGGCTGGAGCTGGCGGTGGACATGCGCCGCGCCCTCGACCAGGGCGAGTTCACCGTCCACTACCAGCCCGTCGTGCGCCTGGCGGACGGCGCCCTCGATGGGCTCGAGGCGCTGATCCGGTGGGATCATCCGACGGGGCGGCTCGTGTCGCCGGCCGAGTTCATCTCCCTGGCCGAGGAGACGGGCCAGATCCTCCCGATCGGGCGGATGGTTCTCGACCATGCCTGCAGGCAGGCCCGCGAGTGGCGGGACGCCGCCACCGGCGGTGGCGGCCTGTCGGTGAGCGTCAACGTGTCGGCCCGTCAGCTGGCGGATCCGAGGTTCCCGGCCACGATCGGGGCCGCGCTCCAGCGGGCGTCGCTGGACCCCGCCGCGCTGACCCTGGAGATCACCGAGAGCATGGTCATGGGCGACATCGACGCCGCGATCGAGCGCCTGCTGGAGCTGAAGGCGCTCGGCGTGCGGGTGGCGATCGACGACTTCGGCACCGGCTACTCGTCGCTCGGCTACCTGCGCCGGCTGCCGGTGGACGTGCTGAAGGTGGACCGCTCGCTGGTTGCCGGGGTGGACGACGGGGGCGAGGCGCTGGCGCTGGCGGAGATGATCGTCCGCCTGGGCCGCACGTTGGGCCTGGTGACGGTGGCCGAGGGCGTGGAGCGCCCATCGCAGGCGCGGACGCTCCAGCAGATCGGATACGAGCTTGCACAGGGCTACGCGTTCGCCCGCCCCATGCCCGCCGCGGTGATCAGATCGACGATCATCGCGCGGCAGGAGCAGTGGGGCCGGCAGGCAGCGATGGCTTTCGCCCCCACCGCGTCGCCCGCCGTCGCCTGAGCGCCGGCGCCGTCGGGGACAGGGCTCGCCGCATCAGCGGCGATCACGTGCCGGCGGTCCTCGGACCGGCCCTCCGCCCTCGGCGGGACCGTCACGCCGCGTCGGGCGGACGGAGCTCCTCGAGGATGACGATCGCCAGCAGCACGACGGCGACCACCCCGAGCGGGACGACGGGCGGCACAGCCTGCAGGCCCACGATCGCGAGACCGGCGAGGATGGCCGGCAGCGCGACGAGACGCCACCCGAGGATCGGTCCCCCGAGCCGCCACAACGACAACGCCGACGAGGCCACGAACAGCGTCACGCCGATCCCGAGCGCGAAGAGCACGGCCCCCGTCATCGGCTCGTCGGGGTGTGCGACCGTCTCCTCGACCGCCACCGCGAACCCGACGATCCCGGCGATCAGCGGGAAGTGCGCGAAGCTGAACGCATCGCGCGCCAGGGGTCCGAGCCGGGTCTGGTCCACGCCCGCGAACCGGTGCTCCAGGGCTCCCTGCAGCCAGCCGAAATAGGTCCACCACAGCAGGCAGGCGACCACGATGGCCGCGCCGACCGCCGTCACCAGCCCCACCGTGAGCTCCGCCCCCGAGATCGCCGTCCCGGCGACGATCAGCGACTCGCCGAGGGCGATGATCACGAACAGCCCATGCCGCTCGGTGACGTGGGCCGGGTTCAGGTCCCAGGTGGTCGCCCGTCCTGCGATCGTCGCCGCCAGGAGGTCGGCGGCGATCGCCATCAGCCATACGACGCTTCGGACGCCCGGCTCCGCGAGAGCGCCGGCCAGCACCAGCACCAGCCCGACCAGCGACGCCCCCGCCCAGCGGTACACCGCGGCGTGGCTCGTCCCCTGGCGCTCCAGCTCCACCGCCACCTGCAGGCCCAGGCCGAGGCCGCGGACCACGAGGTAGGGAAGCGCGAACCAGATCGCCTCGTCCGTGAACGCGCGAGGTACCGAGGCGGCCATCACGAACGCGGCGCCCGTCGCGGCCAGGGTGACAACCCGGACACCGGTGTGGGTCGTGTCGGCCGGGTTCAGCGTCCAGGTGAACTGGGTCCACGCCCACCAGATCAGCCAGCCCAGCAGGATCGAGCGGAGCACACCGCCGGGCGTGAGGTCGTGGGCTGTCGTCACCGTCACCTGGGTCACGGCGAACACGAACACGAGGTCGAAGAACAGCTCGACGAACGCGACCCCCTGTGGCCTCGCCGTTCGGACACCCCAACGGGCCGTGGTTGTCATCCGCCCCTCCCTCCAGTCTCGCGGGCGGATGGTACGGCGATGCTCCCGGGCACGCCAGCACTCCGATCGGTGCGAGACCCCCTGGAGTCCCAACCTGGCCCGGTGCCGGCGGGACCACTGGCACCCGCAAATCGGGGGAGGACGCCCTGTCGCGCCGGGGATCGGGTCGCGGATGGTGAGCCCACCGAACGATCGTGTCCTCTCCACCAGGGGGTGCCCAATGGCGACCAGCGCGGCGTCGCGCGACCGAACGAACGTCCTTGCCCGGGGCCTGACCGGCCCATCCGCCCTGCGGCTCGGCGGCTCGATGCTCGCCCTGGCGGGGTCGATCATCCTGCTCGGCATCATCAGCGGCGAGGCGCTGTACCCCGCGGCCTACTCGACCGCCGGCAACGAGATCAGCGATCTGGGTGGCACGACGCCCGCCAGCGGCGGCATCGTGTACCAGCCCGCGGCGACGATCTTCAACTTCACGATGATCGCATCGGGCCTGCTGGTGGCCACGGCGGCGGTCCTGGTCCACCGGGGGTTCGGACGCCGCGCCGTGACCATCCCAATGCTCATCCTGGGTCTCGGCGCGCTGGGCGTCGGCGTGTTCCCGGGCCCTACAGGGACGCCGCACGCGCTGAGCGCGATGACCACGTTCGTGGCCGGTGGGATAGCCGCGGTCACGGGCTCGATCGTGGTTCGGGGCCCATTCCGATGGTTGTCGCTGCTCCTGGGTCTCGTGTCCCTGCTGACGATCGGGAGCTATCTCGTGATGGGCGACGGGTCACCCTTCGCCGTCTTCGGGACGGGTGGCCTGGAGCGCTGGATCGCATACCCGATCGTGCTCTGGATCGTCGCCTTTGGCGGCTACGCCGCCGGCCGGGGAGAGGCCTGAGCGATGGCGAAGCTGGTCCGTGAGCTGGGGCCGCTGGCGATCGTCACGGCGGTGGCGGGTGCCGTGACGCTGTGGCTGCTGCAGGACAATCCGTCGATCGGCCGGTGGGTGCTCGCCCTGCTGCTGTTCGCCCATGGCTGGGTGCACCTGATGTTCGTGTTCCCGAAGCCAGACCCGGCGACGGCCAAGCCGGGCGCGGCACCGTGGCCGTTCGATCTCACGACATCGTGGCTCGTCACCCGCGCAGGGTTCGCTTCCGGCGCGGTCGTCGCCGTGGGCAGGGCGCTGGTCGCGTTCACGTTCGCCGTGTCGATGCTGGCCGCGCTCGCCACGCTGGGCTGGCTGGTGCCCGCGGACTGGTGGGTGGGACTCGTCCTCGCCTCGGCGGCCGGGTCGGCACTGCTGCTCCTGCTGTGCTTCACGCCGACGCTGCTGATCGGCCTCGCGATCGACGTCGCCCTTGCCTGGCTGGCGCTCGCGGGACCCTGGAGTCCCTGAGCCCGCTCGCCGGCGTCACGGCCCGATCGGCTGGATCGACACCCACTTGCCCTCCCAGGCCATCCGGATGGGCGCGTAGTGCCAGGGCCGGAAGAACGTCTTGAGCTGCGATCGCGTCAGCTTCCTGTTGGGTCGCATGTCGTAGCCCCAGCTCGTGCTCTGGCGCCCCCACAGGGGACCGACGACGCGGAGGCTCGTGACGGTGAACTCGCTCGTCTTCGCCGGGTCCGCCGTGGCCGTGAAGCCGACCAGGATCCACGCGTGCCCGCCGCGTGCCACGGCGAGCGCCACGGGCAGCGACGTCCGCCGCATGCTCCGCACCGCCGACCGGATGGCACCACCAAAGCTCCCTTTCTCCACCCTCCGGTAGCGGTCGTCCACGAACCGCCGCAGCCCGGCGGTCCAGCCGGCCGGGTCGACCCCGGCCGACGCCGGGATCGGGTACCCGTTGTGGGCGCGCATGTAGTCCCAGTACCGTTCCTGGCTCGCCCGGGAATGATCCTCGCGGTGGTACTTGATGTTGCGCATGATCTGGACCGAGGCCGCCGTGCACCAGCGCCACGTCTTCTGGGTGGTGAACACGCCGTCGCGATACAGGCTCATGCCGCCCGTCCAGGGCGGCAGCGCGGCGGAGGCGCGGTCCGCGGGCGCGAGGCCCAGCGTGAGCGTCGCGAGCGCCACCGCCACCAGCGCGACGCGGGCGGAGCGGCCGGGGCGAGCCATGCCGGCCATCGGTCAGGCGGGTTCGGGGCCCATCGGGCTCAGCAGCTGGAAGCAGTTGTCGTCGGGATCCGCGAGGGTGGCGATCCACGTGTCGGCCGGCATGCCGTCCATCGTGTACGGCTCCCGGACGACCATCGCTCCGGCGGCCACCAGGCGCGCGAAGTCACCGGGCACGTCCTCACTCTCGATGTTCAGGATCATCCGGCCCGGGCTCGCGTTCCGACCCTTGACCTCGCTGTGGGGCCCCACCGTGACCGAGCCGGTGCCGATCAGCCAGCCGGTGTAGCCGCCGTCGTCCCACATGGGCTTTCCGAACAGCTTCGTGTAGTAGTCGGCCAGGCGGCCGGGATCCTCGGATCCGATGAGGACGCTGTTGAAGTTCATGACACGCTCCTGCCGTGGGACGTTCGGCCGGCGCCGCGGATTCCTGCGGCAGCTCCTCCCTGGATCATGACGCCATGACGCAACCCGTCACGGCGATGGTGCTGTAGAGGGCTGCCGGCCGGACCGATGGTGCATTGATGCTGACCTGATTGATGCTATGATGCAGGCATGCGGACCACGATCACGCTCGACCCCGACAGCGATGCCGTCGTCCGGCGCATGATGCGCGAGCGGGGCCTCACGTTCCGGCAGGCCGTCAACGCCGCGATCCGGGCCGGCGCCGTGGAGCGCCGAGCCGACGCGGCGTTCCGGACCCCGACCTTCGACATGGGCCTGCCCACGGTCCCGCTGGACAAGGCGCTGCGCCTGGCCGCGGACCTCGAGGACGAGGCGATCATCCGCAAGCTCGCCGAGCGGAGGTAGTCCGTGCGGCTGCTGGACGCCAATGTGCTTCTGTACGCGGTGAACGAGGCCGCACCGCTGCACGAACGCGGACGGGCATGGCTGGACGACGCGCTTCGCGGTCCTGAGCCGGTGGCGTTCGCGTGGACGGCCCTGCTGGCGTTCCTCCGGCTGGCAACCCATCCGTCGGTCTTCGCCCGTCCGCTCACGCCAGCCCAGGCATCCGACGTCGTGCGGGCCTGGCTCACCCAACCGACAGCCATCGTGCTGGAGCCGACGCACCGCCACGCGGACATCCTGGCCGGCCTGCTGGCCGAGGCCGGGACCGCCGGCAACCTGGTCGGTGACGCCCACCTGGCCGCTCTCGCCATCGAGCACCGGGCCACGATCGTCACCTTCGATGCCGACTTCGGTCGCTTCGCGGGCATTCAGCTGGAGCGTCCGGGATCGTCCTGACGGCTCCGGCGCCTGGTGCCTGCCGCCGAGTCGCATGAAGAAGCCCCGGCGAGGCCGGGGCTTCGGGATGCGAGAGGGCTGGAGCTCAGCTGCAGCCGGAGGTGCTCCCGCAGTTGAGGCACTTGTAGCAGCTTCCGTTGCGGATCATGATCGAGCCGCATTCGGCGCACGAGGGCGCATCCGCCTGGGCGGCGAAGGCAACCTTGGTCCCACCGCCGAGCGAGGTGGTGATGGCGGCCAGGCCGTTGCCCTTCCCGTTGCCGTTGCCGGCGTGCCCGTTGGCGGAGCCGTTGGACGCGACGACCGCGAGCTCCTCCTTGGCCGCCGGCGCCGCCGAGAGGGCGGTTGCCCGCGGGGTCTCGGTGGCGGGGGGTGCCGGCTCTGCCGCCGGAGCGGGCGCGGCGATCGCTTCGGACTGGGCGGTGATGCCCTCGTCCGCGCGAGGCTTGAGAGCCGACGCGCCGGAGAGTGCCGGAGGCGCCTCGTCCACCACCTGGCTCCGGTCGATGAGGCCCAGCGGGCCCTTCTCCTCCGACGCGAGGAACCGGGAACCCAGCCAGCGGAAGATGTAGTCCACGATCGACTTGGCGATCGGGATCTCCTGGTTGCCGGTGAAGCCGCTGGGCTCGAAGCGGACGTGGGCGAACTTGTTGACCAGGTCCTTGAGCGGAACGCCGTACTGGAGCGCCATGCTCACGGACGTCGCGAACGTGTCCATGAGCCCGCTGACCGTCGAGCCCTCCTTGGCCATCTTGAGGAAGATCTCGCCCGGCTGGCCGTCCGGGTACAGGCCGACCGTGATGTAGCCCTCGTGCCCGGCGATGTCGAACTTGTGCGTGACCGCGGTCCGCTCCGCCGGCAGCCGGTGCCGGTGCGGCTTGGTGGCCTCCACCTGGGCGGCGGCGAGCTGGCGGCGCAGGGCCTCGATCGTCTCGCGGTCCTCGGCCGTGCCCTCGTCCTTCTTCTTGCCGGTCGAGAGCGGCTGGCTGCGCTTGGAGCCGTCGCGGTAGATGGCGATCGCCTTGAGGCCCCGCTTCCAGCCCTCCAGGTAGACCGTCTCGATCTCCTCGGCCGTGGCGGCCTCGGGCATGTTGACCGTCTTGCTGATGGCGCCGGAGATGAACGGCTGGACCGCGCCCATCATCCGGATGTGCCCCAGGTAGTGGATCGACCGCTCGCCGTTCACGGGCTTGAACGCGCAGTCGAACACCGGGAGGTGCTCCGGCTTGAGGCCCGGCGCGCCCTCGATCGTCTCGCGCTCGTTGACGTAGGCGATGATCTCGTCCACCTCGGCGGCCGTGTAGCCCAGCTTGCGCAGGGCGTGCGGCACCGTCTGGTTGACGATCTTGAGGTAGCCCTCGCCGACCAGCTTCTTGTACTTGATGAGCGCGATGTCGGGCTCGATGCCGGTCGTGTCGCAGTCCATCATGAACGCGATCGTGCCGGTGGGGGCGAGCACGGTGACCTGCGCGTTGCGGAAGCCGTGTCGGGTCCCGAGCTCCAGCGTCTCGTCGTAGAGCTGGTGGACGCTGTCCAGCATGTCCACCGGCACGCCCTGCGCCGGGATCTCGTAGGACGCGTCGCGGTGCTTGCGGATGACCCGCAGGAAGCTGTCCCGGTTGAGGTCGTACTCCACGAACGGGCCGCCATGGTCCCGGGCGATGACCGCGCTCTGGCGGTACGCCTCGCCGTGCATGAGGGCGGTGATCGCGGCCGCGTAGTGGCGGCCCTCGTCACTGTCGTAGGCGAGGCCGCGGTTCATGAGCAATGCGCCGAGGTTGGCGTAGCCGAGACCGAGCGGCCGGAACCGGTGGCTGTTCTCCTCGATCTGCGTCGTGGGGTACGACGCGTTGTCCACCAGGATCTCCTGGGCCGTGATCGTCACCTTGGCCGCGAACCGGAAGGCGTCCACGTCGAACTCGCCGTCCTCGCGCACGAACTTCATCAGGTTGAGGCTGGCGAGGTTGCAGGCGGTGTCGTTGAGGAACATGTACTCCGAGCACGGGTTGGACGCGTAGATCCGGTCCGAGGCCGCGCTGGTGTGCCAGTCGTTGATCGTGGTGTCGTACTGGATGCCCGGGTCCCCGCACAGGTGGGCGGCCTCCGCCATCCTGCGGAAGATGTCCCGCGCCTTGTACGTGCCGGCCGGCTGGCCGTCGCTGACCTCGTGGGTCTGCCACTCCGCGTCCCGCTCCACGGCGCGCATGAACTCGTCGGTGACGCGCACGCTGTGGTTGGCGTTCTGGAAGAACACCGAGCCGTAGGCCTCGCCGGTGAACGAGGGGTCGTAGCCCTGCTCGATCAGCGCCCAGGCCTTGCGTTCCTCGCCGGCCTTGGACTCGATGAAGTCGATGACGTCCGGGTGATCGACGTCCAGGATCACCATCTTGGCCGCGCGGCGGGTCTTGCCGCCCGACTTGATGACCCCCGCGAAGGCGTCGTAGCCGCGCATGAAGCTGACGGGCCCGCTGGCGATGCCGCCGCCGGACATCTTGGCCTTGGACGAGCGGATGGGGGACAGGTTCACGCCCGCGCCCGAGCCGTACTTGAACAGCATGGCCTCGGTCTTGGCGAGGTCCATGATGCTGCTCATGTTGTCCTGGACCGAGTTGATGAAGCACGCCGAGCACTGCGGCTTGGCCTCGATGCCGACGTTGAACCAGACCGGCGAGTTGAACGCCATCTTCTGGTGCACGAGCAGGTGGGTCAGCTCCGCCTTGAACGCGGCCAGGTCCTCGTCCGTGGCGAAGTAGCGCTGGGTCTCTGCCCAGGCCGCGATCGTGTTGACCACGCGGTCGATCAGCTGCTTGACGCTGTGCTCGCGCTCCGGGGTGCCGACGTGGCCGCGGAAGTACTTGGACACGACGACGTTGGTCGCCAGCTGGCTCCACGACGCGGGGACCTCGACGTCCTTCTGCTCGAACACGGTCTTGCCGCTCTCCGAGCTGATGCCGGCCGTGCGGTACTCCCAGGTGATCTCGTCGTAGGGGTGGACGCCGGGGCGGGTCCAGCGACGCTCGAACGTGAGCCCGCGGGTCCCCTCGCCGGTGAAGCTGGCACCGTACTGGCCGCCGAGGCCCTTGCGCGTCTTCGCGGCGTTCGCCGCCTTGCCGCGCGCCTTCGGCGCCGTCTTCGCATCCATCACCGGGACGATGTCTCTTGCCTGGGCCATGTCCTGTGTTCTCCTCCGTGCCCGCTCCCCGCGGGACCTCGCTCAGATGCCGGCGACCCGGACGGACTCCTGCCGGAGGTCGGGTCGGGCCGTCCCCGGGTGCCAGGCGGGGGGCTCGATCCGGTGCCGGCCGGATGCCGTCCGGTGGGCGGCTCCGCGTCACGGGATGGGGTGACGTAGCTGCGGAACCGTTCGCCGGGCCGTCCGGCCGCCGGTTCTCCCGGAGGCCCGACGCGACGGGTTGTCCGTCGTGCTCCCGGGGCGTTCCGAGGGTCGTCCGGCGAAGGGGCGACCTGCTCACGATACGTCGTCCGGGAGGCGCGGTCAAGCCCAAAACCACAACATGTTGTGGTCAGACCAGGCATCGCATCGCTACATGTTGTGACAGCGGGAATCCGACCGGATCCGCGCCCGATCCACCTTCCGGTCCGCTCCGTCCACATCCGGCCGCGGTTCGTCCACCGCGGGAACGGCCCCTGTCCACCGTCCGCCGGTGAGTTATCAACAGAACAGGCGTTCGATACTACAGGTTCGGCCGACGAGACGCAGGGCCGATCGGCCGCCCCCGTCGCGTGCCGCCGCCCAGCCGCCCCCGTCGCGTGCCGCCGCCCCCGTCGCGTGCCGCCGTCCCGCCGCCCCCGTCGCGTGCCGCCGCCCAGCCGCCCCCGTCGCGTGCCGCGGAGTGGCCCGGTCCGTGGCTCCGCCCGCCCGGCCCGCGCCGCCAGCGCCCCGGGCGGGGTGGCCACTCCGGCCCGTGGCCCCGCCCGGCCGGCATCGGCGGTCCGCTGGCCCCGGCAGGGTGGCCACCTACCGATCTGATGCGTGGTATTCGGCGACAGCACCCGTCGAACTGGGCCACTCAACGATGAACCGCGTGGTATCGGCCGAATCCGGCCCGGAACGGGGCCGTCTACCGATCTGATGCGTGCAAGGCCAACTGCTCATGGCCTACGACGCGTGCCATCGGTCGGTGGCCTGGTTGACTGCCCGGCTGCTGCGGTCAGGCGGCCGATTTCGGCGACCGGACCCGCCGCACGGGGGCAAGTCCCGCTGTACCACGCTCCCCGTCGGTACGTGGCCAGAGGGACAGGGCGGCTATCGGTCCCCGCGGTGCGACGAGCCAGGCGTTCATCGCGCGGCCGTCGCTCGGCAGGGCATTGCGCAACATCGCCCGGTGGGCGTCCACACGCCGACGGTTCGTCCGGCTGGAGGACACGATGAGCCACGTCGCCACGACCGCCGGCGCCCAGCCGCGCGTCCGGGCGATCCGCCCGGCGAGCCTGCGCTTGCGATCCAGCGTGCCGAGCATCTCCTGCACGTCCACGATCTCGGTCTTGAGCTCGATCACGAGGACCGTGCGCGTGGGCGCGTGCCAGGCCAGGATGTCGATGGAGCCGCGCTCGCCGTACTCGGCGAAGGTCACCTCCGGGGCCAGCGTCCAGTCCGCGAGCGCCGCGAGGCGGGCCGCCACCGCCTCGTGCAGCGCGGAGTGCCGTGCGCCGAGCAGCCGGTCCAGCTCCGCGCCGCCCCACCGGGGCTGCAGGTCGATCAGCACGCCGATCGCGGCGCCGATGGCACGGATCCTTTCCACGGACATGCCCCCGAGCGCGCCGCGCTCCAGGCGCGAGACGGTGTCCTGGGACACCCCGGCCTCGGCGGCGAGGTCCGCCTGGCGCATGCGCTTCCGGATCCGCACGGCGCGGACCGCCTGCCCGACACGCTTGTCGTCCATGCCGGGGAGGATCCCAGCAGCCGCTTATCTGCGACTCATCTGGGCGAGGCGGCCCCAGGTGGCCGGGCGAGGTCCGACCGTCCGGGACCGCGTCAGGTCGCGGGGGCCTTGGGTGCCGCGGCGAACTCGATCGTCGCGTCGAAGGCGTCTTCGCCCTCGACGTAGCCACCGGCGGGGCCGCCGCGGAGGATGTCCGTCCACTGGAGGCCGGTGCAGATCGCCGTTCCCTTGACGCCCTTCTCGTCGGCCTGCTCGACCGTCACGCGGCACGCGTTCCCATAGTCGATGGCGGACCAGTAGGTTGTCCGCACGCGATCGATCGACACCGTTGCCGGCATGAACAGGCCCGTGCCGCCGCCCGACAACCGCAGGCCCCAACCCTCGTCGTTGAACCAGTAGACATCCGGGCCGAAGCCGGTCATCAGCTGGGACGTCGTCGAGACCTGGTCGAGCACGATCGCCTCGCCGTCGATCGTCATCGTCGCCGTCCCCGTCCCGTACAAGATGGTCGCCGCGCCCAGGTCCGCGCCCGGCGGATCGAGGAACACGCACCCTCCCGTGGTGGTGGCGATCGCGAGACCGGCGACGACCGGTGCGACGGAGCGGAGGCGCATGCGCATGAGGTCCCACGAAGGCGGGTGGATCGGCGGCGTCGAGGATGCGGCGATGCGGCCGCGTTCACAAGGCCGTACGGACCCTATCTGGCGGATCGCGCGGCCCGGCCGCCGAAGCGGACCCGGTCGCTACAGCCCGCTGTACGCGTGGAGTCCGCTGAACCAGAGGCTGCCGGAGTAGGTCACCAGCACCATCAGGAAGCCGATCACCAGCAGCAGCGCGGCCGGGCGCCCGGCCCAGCGGCGCTGGTTGCGCGCATGGAGGTACACCGCGTACGTCAGCCAGGTGACGAGCGCGGCGGTCTCCTTGGGATCCCAGCCCCAGTAGCGCGACCAGGCGATCGACGCCCACCACGACCCCAGGATGATCATCGTCGCGAAGATCGGGAAACCGATGATCACCGCCCGGTACGCGACCTCGTCCAGCGTCCGGTGGGACGGGAGCCACGCAAATCGGTCCTCGGTCCCCTGGACCAGGTAGCCGATGCCGGCCGCGAACGCGGTGGCGAAGATCCCGTACGAGATCACCGCCATGCCCACGTGGATCGTCAGCAACGGGGCGTTCTGGAGGGCCGGCACCAGCGGCTCGATCTCCGACGGCAGGGACGACGCGTAGAGCAGCATCGCCAGCGCCACCCCGACCGGGATGAAGCCGATCTGGCGGATCGGGTACCGACGGGCCAGGAACAGGTAGCCGCCCAGGATCGACGCCCCGAACGCGACGCTGAACTCGTACAGGTTCCCGTACGGGCCACGCCCCACCTCGATCGCCCGGGCGGTGAGCGACGCGACGAGAAGCGCGAAGGCGACGGCCGTCACCATGGTCGCCGTCCTCGAGAGCGCGGTCGGGGCGGCGGCCAGGCCCGGCTGGGCGCTCATGTCGCGCGCCCGGGACGCGACGAACGACCCCGTCACGCCGCCGGTGGCGAAGGCCGGGCGGACGGCCGGCGCCAGGGCCACGACGCGGCGCCCATTGGCCAGCAGCACGGCATGACCGACGTGCGCCGCGAACCCGAGGGCCGTGGCGATGACGCCGATGACGAAGAGCAGGGAGGAGGCCTGGGCCATGTCGTGTCCGGGACGCTGGGGGCCGGGCCGGGGGTTCCGGTGGCCGGGGATGGCGGCCGGCAGAAGCCGGCCTCGACAGGTCGCCTAGGCAGCGGCAGCCCCGCCTGGCGGCGGCGCGGCCGGCCGGGCGGACCGGGTGGTCGGCTTCAGCGTGAACGTGAGGCCGCAGTTGCCGCAGGTGCGGAGCGTCGCCGCGCGCACCAGGCCGCACTTGGGGCAGGCCATCACCAGGTCCTCGCCGCTGTCGGAGCGGGTGGCGCCGGGCTCGTAGATGATCCGCTCCCGCGGGCTGTAGGGCTCGCCGGGGGGAAACACGGGCCGTCCCTCGTCATCGATCCGCGCCGGTCGCCGCAGGTCCCGGAAGCCGGTCCGGGCGCGCGGCTTGCGGACGCCGTAGACGACCCACCCGATGACCAGCAGGCTCAGGATCGGGCCGACGACGAGCAGCAGCAGGAAGACCGGAAGCAGGCCGACCAGGGCGCCCCAGTCCGGCGTGACGAACGTGCCCGAGAACTCGAGCAGGGCGTTCCATGTCTGTTCGAGCTGGTCGATGATCACGCGCGCATGCTAGCAGGCCCGGGATCAGCCGCCGTGCCTGGGATGGCGCTTGTGGCGGGCCACCTTGTGGGCGGGCCCGGTCTTGGCGGTGGCCCCGCGGCCGGGCTTCCAGCGCGGACGATCGTCGTCTTCCGGGACGGGCGCGCCCGGGGATGTGCCGGCCGCCCCACCGGGGGCGGTCCCGGCGGGCGTGCCCGCGCCGAGGGTGGCCCGGCGGTTGCCGGACGCCGGGGACGACAGCCTCGGCATGTCGAGGCGGTTGGTGAGCCAGGCCAGCGGGACGGAGCGGACGCCAAGGGCCAGGAGCCGGGTCCGCAGGTCCCGGTCATCGGTCACGACGAGGACGCGGGCCGTGGCCGCCGTCCCGCCGCCGGAGGGGTCACGGCCGGCGGCGAGGTCGAGGATCACGTCGTCGCCCGGGCGCCGGCCCGAGTACCGCACGTGCATCCCCTGGGCGACGCGGCCCACGACGCCATGGCCCATCCCGTCGAACACGAGGTCGATGGTGATCGTGGCCGGCACCACGGCCCGCAGCCTGCCGATCGCCGCCGCCGGCGGCGCCGCGGAGCCCCGCCCCAGCCGGTAGAGCAGGTTCGTGCCGTCCACCACCATGCGGTCCGTGTCGTCGAGGGGCGAGGGAGCGGGCCGGGGGGGCGAGGGCATGGACAGACGGTAGCATCGAGCCGTGCTTCTCCTCGTGGACCTCGATGGCGTCGTGTACCGCGCGTCGGAGGGCGTGCCGGGCGTGGGCCCCGTGCTCGCCGCCCGGGCCGCGCTGGGTGACGACGTCGTGTACGTGACCAACAACGCCATGCACTACCACGGCGACTACGTGGCGCGCCTGGCTGGCCATGGGGCGCCGGTCGGGCCAGACCGCGTCGTCACGTCCGCGCGCGCGAGCGCGCTCTACCTCCGCGACCGCATCCCCTCGGTGCGACGGGTGCTGGCGCTGGGCGCAAGCGGGCTGGAGCGCGAGCTGACCGAGGCCGGGTTCGACGTCGTGACCGCGGCCCACGCCGCGACGCGGATGAGCCAGGAGGGGATCGACGGCTGGGCGGCGGCGGGCCACCCGGACGCGGTCGTCGTGGGCCTCGACCCCCAGCTGACGTACCTCCGGATCGCGGCGGCGGCCGACTGCGTGCGTGCCGGGGCGACCCTGCTGGCCACGAACCGGGATCCGGTCTACCCGACGGAGCGCGGCCTGCGGCCGGGGGCCGGTTCGCTGGTGGCGGCCGTGGAGGTCGCCTCGCGGACGACGGCCTCGGTCACGATCGGGAAGCCGGCGTCGTTCCTGCTCGAGACGGCGGCCGGCCTCGTCGGAGCTGAGCTTCGCCGGGCCGTGATGATCGGCGATGCGCTGACGGACGTCGCCGCGGGCCGGGCGGTCGGCGCGAGGACGATCCTGATGCTGACGGGCGTGACGTCGCGCGATACGGCCCGGACGCTCCCGGATGGCGAGCGACCGACACGGATCGCGGCCGACGCGACGGAGCTCGCGGCGGCGCTCGAGGAGCTCGCGGCGGACTAGCGGGGCCGGGCCGAGGCGGCGCGGGGCGGTCTCGCCCGGCGACCCGTCGCGCGGCCGCGATGCGCAGTCGGCCACCTACCGACCACCTGCGTTGTATTCGCACACTTGTCCAGGGGCCGGGGCTCGCCTTCGGGGCACCACGCTCGGCCCTCCGCCATGACCGGGCCAGCAACCGATCGGACGCGTGTTGGGCCACATCGATCTGGCCGAGCACGCATGCCATCGGTCCCCGGCCGCCTCGTGGGGTCGTCGGGCTGGATACCACGCACCAGGTCGTTGACTGGCCGGGAACGTGGTGGCGGTCGCGGAGTACGACGTGCGCCATCGTTGCGGCGACGTGGCCGGAGCTGGGACGCGGCGTGCACAACCGGCGAGCGTCGCCAGCCCGCCGCGGAACAGACGTCAGGCCGCGGAAGCGGGGTCAGGCCGTGCCCAGCTCCGGGACTCCGGCCCCCCAGGCGGCGAACTCGGACTCCAGGCGGGCGCGGGTCGCCTCGTCGCAGAAGGCCGCGGAGAGCGCCGCCAGGTCCATCGCCCACAGCTCCGGGAGCGTGACCCCGATCTGCTCCACGGCGCGGATGTACTCGTCGGACAGGGTGACGTCGGACACGGTCAGGTCGTCGGTGCTGAGCGTGACGGGCACGCCGGCACGGTGGAGCCGGGCCAGCGGGTGGTCGGCGAGCGTGGGCACGATCGCTGCCTGCGTGTTGGACGTCGGGCACAGGTCCAGCCACGTACCCCTGGCGATCAGCTCGCGCACGAGATCGGGGTCCTCGATCGCCAGCGGGCCGTGGGCGATCCGCTCCGGGTCCAGGGCGAGTGCCCGCCGGACCTGAGCGGCGCCGCCCCATTCGCCGGCATGGAGCGTGACGTGGAGGCCGATCGCGCGGGCCAGGTCGATCGCCTCACGGTGGACCAGCGGGTCCGGGTGACGGGCCTCGACTCCGGCCAGGTCCACCGCGACCAAGCCGTCCGGGACCCCGCCCACCTCCAGGTCCCGGACGAAGGCCAGGTTGGCCTCCGGCGCATGGGAACGCAGGAGGGTGGCGATGAGCCGGATCTCGATACCCAGCCGGGCGGCCGTCGCGAACGCCCCGCGGGCCACCGCGTCCACGACCTGCCGGCCGCCCAGGCCGCGGCCGGTGTGCAGCAGCGGTGCCCAGCGGATCTCCGCGTACCGGACCCGGTCGAAGGCCTTGTCCTCCACCAGGTCGGCGGCGACACGCTCGAGGGCATCGGCGTCCTGCAGGAGGGCGATCGGAAGGTCGAAGGCCCGCAGGAGCTCCGCCTGGTCAGCGACCCTGTCCGGGGCGACGAGCGCCGCCCGCATGCCTGCGAAGGTGCGCGGAGCGGCCACGCCGCGCGTGCGCGAGATCTCGAGCGCCGTGGCCACGCGCAGCGAGCCGTCCAGGTGGAGGTGGAGCTCCGCCTTGGGCATCGCACGGACGAGGGCCCGCAGCGACCGTCGGTCGAGGTCGTGCATGCGTGGATGGTAGGCCGTGGACCGGGGAGCGAACACCCGGACGCGCGCCGGGGCCGAACGCGATATCATGCTACTCACAGGTAGCACCAACCCCCCACGCCCGGAGCATCACCCGATGGCAACCATCCTCGTCACCGGCGCCAACGGGTTCGTCGGCAGCCACATGGTCCCCGCCCTCGTCGACGCGGGCCACCGCGTCCTTGCCCTCGTCCGCGACGACGGCGGGGAGGTCGCGCTGCTGGGACGCCTCACGCCGGAACAGCGGACCGGCGTCGAGATCCGCCGCGGCGAGGTCACCAGGCCGGACTCCCTTCCGGCCGCGCTCGCCGGCGCCGACGCCGTGCTCCACCTGGCCGCGATCCCGCGGGACTGGGACGGCGGCCAGACGCTCCGGCTGGTCAACACGGAGGGCACCCGGTCCGTGCTGCGAGCGGCGACCGACGCCGGTGTCCGCCGCTTCGTCCACCTGGGCGGCCTCGGCGTGGCCGATGAGCCGGACCTCCACTTCGGGAGCTCGAAGGCGAGGGGCATGGCCCTGGTCCGTGACAGTGGCCTGGACTGGACGATCCTCGCGCCATCGCTGCTCTTCGGACCGCGGGACGGCTTCTTCAACATCCTCGCGGATCTCGTGCGGATGTCGCCCGGCATCGTCCCGATCACGGGCAAGGGCGATGCCCGGTTCCAGCCCCTCGCGATCGAGGACCTCGCCCGCATCGTGGTGGCGTCGTTCTCGGACGCGGGCACGATCGGGCAGGAGTACGAGCTGGGCGGGCCCCGGTACTGGACCTACCGGGAGATTGTGCAGGAGGTCCTGCGCGCGATGGGGAAGCGCCGGCTCCTCGTCCCCATGCCGGTCGCGGTGATCCGCCTGGTCGCCGGCTTGGCCGAGGCCGTCCGACTGCCGTTCCCGGTGGCGACCGACCAGCTGCGCCAGCTGCGCCTCGACAACACCGGGCCGCTGGACGGCGTCCGCCGGGGCTTCGGGTTCGACCCGCGGCCGATGGAGGGCGGGCTGACCCACCTGCGCCGCCGGCTGAAGGACCAGTAGCCGGCCCCGCCATCGGCGCAGCGGCGCGGCCATCGGCGCCTCGATCCGGCCATCTGCCCGGCGATCCGGCCATCCGCGCGGCGCCCGGGCGCGCGACCCGCTACGCTCCCGCCTGATGGGGATCCCGCGCCGCGCCCGCTCGCTCCTGCTCGCCTTGGCGTGGCTCGCGCTGGCCGCGTTGATCGCCCTCGGCGGAGCCGGGGTCGTCGCGAGCATGGATCACGTGCCGGGGACGGTGGCACGTCCGGAGCTCACCTGGACCGGAGATGCGCAGGCCGTGCCGGCGCTGGACGCCGCGACGCTCGAGCTCGAGCGACTGTCGGCGGAGGTCGACGCGCTGAGCACCAGCGCTCGGCTGGCGCTCGCGCAGGTCGTGGCCGGCAGCAGCGACGGGCTCCAGGAATCGATCGCTGCCGGCACGCTCCGGCTCGCCGCGGTCAACCAACAGGCCGGGGTCCTCGAGGCCAGCCTCGAGCGGGTCCCCGGCCCGGGCGCGGAGTCGGAGCTCCGCCTCTCCGAGGACGTCCGCCGCCGGTACGAGGAGCTGGCGGCGACCACCGGGCTCACCGCCGGCCTCGAGGCCGAGTGGGCGGCCTTCGCCGGCCGCGCCGTGGACGCGGCGAGCCTCACCGGCCTCCTTACCGAGCACGACCAGCAGACGGCGGCCGCGGCGAAGGAGGGAGCCGCCGCGCACTACGGGGACGCCCTGGACGCCCTGGACGGGTCCGACGCGACAATGGCCAAGGCGCGCGCGCTGCGCGACCGTCTGGCACCGACGACCGACGTCTCAACCCTGACCACGTGGCTGGACCGGAACGCAGCCTACGACGCGGCGCTCCGGAACCTGTACGAGTCGCTGGTCAAGGCCAAGGGCCGGGTGACGAGCGCCGTCCGCCAGGCGTTCGCGGCCGAGCAGGAGGCCCGCCGACGGCTGCCCGGCGACACGCGGGGCCTGGTCGTCATCATGGCCGAGCTCGCGCAGGGCGGGTTGAACCAGGCCGTGATCGCGATCGAGGAGGCGCGCGGGGCGCTGGGGGCCGCCCTCGATGCCCAGCGCCGACCGGAGGCGTCGCCCGTCCCGTCCGGCTGACACCGGGGGCAACGGCCCGACGTACACTCACCGTCGTCACCCGTTCCCCTCGCCGGGGACGCCCGTTGCTGCGTGTCCGGCGTTCCGGAGGTTCGTCCACGTGCAGATTCGTGTCGTCACCGGCCAGCCGTGGGAAGTCGCGGCAGACCTGCTCGTCGTCCCCGTCGTCGGCGAGCCCGAGTTCAGCGGCGAGCTGGATGCCCTCGACCGGCGGACCGGCGGCGAGATCCGCGCCCTGGCGTCGTTCCGGGAGCTTCGCACCAGGCGCTACTCGACGGCGCTCGCGGCGCCCGGCGAGCTGCCGGTGAAGCGGATCCTGCTGGTCGCAGCCGGCGATGCCGCGGACCTCGACCGGGAGTCGGCCCGGCGCGTCGGCGCGTCGGCGATCCGGCGCATGGCCGACCGGGACGTGCACTCGGTCGCGGTATGGCTGGGCCCGATCGCCGCCGGCCTCGACTGTGGCCTGCCGCTGGCTGCGGAGCTCGTCACCCGCGGGATCGTCGAGGGGGGGTTCGAGCCCAGGACGATCTACCGCGAGGGCACGCACCGCGCCCCGCCGGCCCTCGACGAGCTGGTCCTCGTCGCGAACGGCGGCTCCGAGGCCGAGGTCGCCCAGGGGGCGGAGCGCGGCCGAATCATCGGCGAAGGCGCGAACATGGCGCGCCGCCTGGCCAACCGGGCCGCCAACGACGTCACCCCGCAGGTGCTCGCCGACGAGGCGCGAGCGATCGCGGAGGCCCACGGACTGTGGATCGACGTCATCGACGAGAAGCGTGCCGCCGAGCTGGGCATGGGCATGTTCCTCGCGGTGGGGCAGGGGAGCGACAACCCGCCGCGGATGATCGTGCTGCGGTCCGGCGGCGAGAGCGAGAAGGACGCGCTCGGCCGGCACCTGGCGATGGTCGGCAAGGGCGTGTGCTTCGATTCCGGCGGGATCAGCATCAAGCCGGCCGACCGGATGGAAGAGATGAAGATGGACAAGACCGGTGCCTGCACCGTGATCGCCGCCATCGCCACCGTCAGCCGCCTGTCGCCCGGCCTGCCCGTGCTCGCCGTGGCGCCGGCCGTGGAGAACATGCCCAGCGGCCGCGCGACCCGGCCCGGCGACATCGTCCGGGCGCTCAACGGCAAGTGGGTGGACGTGATCAACACCGATGCCGAGGGACGGCTGATCCTGGGCGACGCGATGACCTATGCGGAGCAGCTCGGCGCGACGCACATCGTGGACGTTGCGACGCTGACAGGCGCGGTCGGGAGGGCCATCGGCCACCTCGTGACCGGCGCGTTCGCGACGCCGGACCCCTGGTGGGGCGAGGTGGCCGCGGCGGCCGAGCGGGCCGGCGAGCGCTACTGGCGCGTCCCGCTGGTCCAGGACTACCTGCCCGACATGGATTCGTGGTACGGCGACATCCAGAACAGCGGGTCGCCAGATGGCTCGCTCGTCAAGTCCGGGCTGTTCCTGGAGCAGTTCCGGACCGTGCCCTGGGCGCACCTCGATATCGGCGGGACGGCGTACTTCCGCAAGGTGGAGCCGTTCGCCCCGCGCGGCGCAAATGGCGTCACGCACGCCACGCTGGTGGAGCTGGCCCTCGCCGGGGCGCCGTAGGGGCGCGCATTGCCACTCGGGTGCGCAGCCGGCCTCAACGCGCCCTCGAGGTCGGCTCGGGCGCGCATCGCGTCTCCAAGAGCGACGATCCAGGTCCGAGCGGCTCCGTCGCCACGCGGCCGGCGCCGTGGACGCCGTTTCGCCGATCGGGAGGCATGAAGCCGGGCCGATTGGCGACGACGGCACCAGCGCCGGCCCCCGGGCGCCGATTCGCGGCCTGCCAGGCCATGCGCACCCGTAGACTGCGCCCGTGATCACGCCTCTCGCGGTCCTGCTCGCCGTCCTGGGCGCCGGATGGGGGTTGGCCGCGGACCGCATCGGGGCCCGCTGGCCCGCGCACGACGACGGCCATGTCCGCCCGCCGGACTGGCGCACGGTCGTGGCCGTGGGCACGGGCGGGCTGGCGCTGGGCGCCGTCACGATCCGGTTCGCGGACCCGGTCCACGCCGCGGTGCTCGGGGCCTACCTGGCGGCCCTGGTGCTGCTGCTGGCGACGGACCTCGACCAGCGCCTGCTGCCGGACGTGATCACGCTGCCCGCGATCCCGTACGCCCTGGCGACGGTGCTGCTGGGCGCCAACCCGCTGGTCGTGCCGGCCGACCTGCCGCTCACGATCCTCGTGGCCATCGCCATTCCGGCGCTGCTGGCCCTGCTCGCCCTCCCGTTCGGCGCTGGGGCGATCGGGATGGGCGATCTCAAGCTGCTGGTCTCGGTCGGGATCCTGGCCGGGCCGTTCCGGTTGTTCACGGGTGTGGTCTACGGGGCGCTCCTGGCGGGGGTCGTGATCATCGTGCTGCTGGCGCTGCGGCGGATCACGCTCAAGACCTACATCCCATTCGGCCCGTTCCTGATCTTCGGCGCGATGTGGACGATCCTGGCCGTGCGCTGAACCCGGCTCGGGGGCGGCGCGGCGCGCGACGCCCCGCGGAGCCGCCCCGAGGCGGTCTGCTTGGAGCGCGCTGGTACACTACGATCCCAAAGCCGGTCAGTTGTCGTCTCGGGAGTGCCCTCTGGGGCGGCGCCTATCCGGCGGGCGTACACCGATCGCGCCTCCGTCATGCTCCCATCGACGCGCTCGACACGACACGCTCGCACGAGATGAGGACGCCTACTCGTTGAGCCGCCAGCCCGTCCCCCAGCGCTACCCCCGGCCAGGCAGCCATCGCCGCCGGTTCCTGACCGCCCTCCTCGCGGTTCCGTTCATGCTGGGCGTGCTCGCCGCTCCCGCGGTCGCCCCGTCCGCCGTCCACGGCGATGAGCTGTCCGACGCGCGGGCCCAGCAGGAGCTCCTGGAGCGCAGGATCGCGGAGCAGAAGAAGCTCATCGCCCAGCTGAACACCTCGCAGGACCGGCTCGAGGGCCGCATCGCCAGCACCAAGGCCGAGCTGGAGGGGATCACCGACGATCTGTCCCGGACCCGCAGGCGGGTGGCCGCCCTGGTCGAGGACATCGACGCGGTCAAGGTGACGTACGAGGCGCTGGTCCGGGAGCTGGACGGCCTGGACCAGGAGCTCAGGAACCTCGAGGAACGCGAGGCGTCCAAGCGCGAGGAGCTGCGCCTGCGCAAGGCCGAGCTGGCCGAGCGTATCCGGCGTGCGTACGACGCGGAGCGGACCTCCATGCTGGAGACGTTCCTCTCGGGCGCCTCGTTCACGGACATGCTGGTCGCAATGAGCACGGAGCTCGACGCCGCCGAGCAGGATCGGATGCTCGCCGGGCGGATCGCCGAGGACCGCGAGACGCTGCTCGCCCTGCACCGGACCGTCGAGGCAACCCGGGACCAGACCGACGTCATCCGGCAGCAGACCGCGGTCCAGAAGCAGAAGCTGGACCAGCGTCTCAAGGACTTGCGCAAGGCCCAGGCGAAGCTCGCGAAGCTGGCGAAGGCCGCCAAGGCGGTGCTGGCCGCCCAGAAGGCGCAGTACGCGAAGCTGACGGCCGACAAGGGGAGGCTCCGCCGGGCGGTGGCCGAGGCTGCGGGCGCGAGGAAGCGGCTGGAGCGCAAGATCGACCGGCTGGTCGCCGCCCAGTACGCCGGCGGGAACATTCCATCGCAGTTCTCCGGGTCGTTCAACTGGCCGATGCCCGGCACGGTCAGCCAGCCCTACGGCTGCACGGGGTTCTCCTGGAACCCGCCCCACGGCGACTGCGCCCACTGGCACAGCGGCATCGACATCGTGGCGCCCTACGGCACGCCGGTGCGGGCCGCGGCGGCGGGACGTGTCGTGTACATCGGCTGGAACTACGCAGATGGCGCGGACCCGGCCTGGATCGTGATCATCGCCCACGCCTCCAACCTCACGACGTGGTACGCCCACCTCCAGTCACGCTACCCCGTGCGGGCCGGCCAGGACGTCGCCAAGGGGCAGGTCATCGGCTACGAGGGCAACACCGGGCGCTCCACCGGCGCGCACCTGCACTGGATGGTCCAGCTCGACGGGGCCTTCGTGAACCCACGCTTGTTCACCTGACGTTGACGCCGGCCGCGACGTCCGTTCACCGGCCCGGTGCTAGCATCGTGGCGGGAGCACCCCAAGCCCGGAGGGACGACCGATGGTGAATCCCGTGATGGCCGTCATCCTCGCTGGCGGAGAGGGCGAGCGGCTGTCGATCCTGTCCTCCATCCGCGCCAAGCCCGCGGTCCCGTTCGGCGGCAAGTACCGGATCATCGACTTCACGCTGTCCAACTGCGTCAACTCCGGCATCGACAGCGTCGTCGTCCTCACCCAGTACAACCCCCGATCCCTCAACGACCACATCGGCCTGGGCCGCCCTTGGGACCTCGACCGGGCGCGGGGCGGTGTGAAGCTGCTCCAGCCGTACATCCGCAAGGGGCGGGTGGCCACCTGGTACCGGGGAACGGCGGACGCCGTGCTCCAGAACCTCAACGTCATCGAGCACGACTCGGGCGACATCGTCCTGGTCCTGGCGGGCGACCACATCTACAAGATGGACTACGCGCCGTTCATCGCCGCGCACAAGCGCAGGCGGGCGGACGTGACCATCGCCGTCCGCCGGGTCCCGCTCGCGGAGGCCACCCGGATGGGGATCCTCGCGCTCGACGACCAGGAACGGGTGACCGAGTGGCAGGAGAAGCCGAAGCTGCCCAAGAGCGACCTCGCGTCGATGGGCGTCTACGTGTTCAGCAAGCGCGCATTGCGGCGCTGGCTGTCCGACGATCTGACGGACTTCGGCACGCACGTGATCCCGGCGATGGTGGACGGCGGGGCTCGCGTGTTCGGCTACGGCTTCGAGGGCTACTGGCAGGACGTGGGGACGATCCAGTCGTTCTGGGAGGCGAACATGGCTCTCCTCAGCGACGCTCCGGACCTTGACCTGTATGACCGCGAGTGGCTGATCTACACTCGTTCGGAGGAGCGTGCGCCGGCCAGGATCGGGGCCACGGCCCAGGTGCACCGCAGCCTCATCTCGCACGGCTGCGTGATCAACGGCACGGTCGTCAACAGCGTGCTGTCGCCGGGCGTGCGGGTGGAGGTGGGGGCGGTCGTCCGCGACTCCATCGTGATGTTCGACACCGTGATCCGGACCGGCGCCGTGGTGGACCGCGCGATCCTGGACAAGGAGGTCGTGATCGGCCAGGGCGCGCTGGTGGGCGACGGCCCGGACTTCAACACCCCCAACAAGCAGGAGCCGGGCCGGCTCAACACGGGGATCACGGTGGTCGGCAAGCAGTCCGTGGTCCCGCGCGGCGCGCGGCTGGGCCGCAATGTCAAGGTCGGCTACCAGGTGCGTCCGGCCGATTTCAGCGGGCGCTCGATCCGGTCCGGGGGCACGGTGGAGCGGAAGGCGAGCGCCGCCCCCGGGCGCCGGGGCGACGAGACCGGCGGCGACGCGGACGCGCCACCCGCCGTCGTGAGCGGAACGGGCGGGGACTAGCGCCGGGGCGTTCCGGCGGCCTCGGGTAGACTCCGCGCCATGTCAATCGCCCCCCGGGCGTCGGCGTGTGCCCCTGCCGACGTCGAGGCCTGGCTGGCCGAGCTGGGTCTTGCGCCCCTGGAGCGCGCCGACCGAGAGGGCGTCACGTCGTGGGACCTGGTCCTCGACGGGCGCCGCCGCGCCGCGCTCCGGATCACGCTCATCCTTGACCCGTCGCTGGCCCTGATCTGCTGGACGCACTACGCGCCGCCGATCAATGACGGATTCCGTGTCTCCTACCGCAAGCTGCTCCGCTGGAACGACGAGCTGCCGTTCGTGAAGTTCTGCGTCCTGGACGACGAGCGCCCGCTGCTGGTCGCCGAGATCCCGGTCGCGGCCGCGGACCGGGACGCCCTGGGCCTGGCCCTGGCCCGTCACCTGGCGGTGGCGGACCGGTTCCACGAGGAGACCACCGGCTGGCTCAAGGCCGGCGGATGGCGGACCCAGCCGGTGAGCGACCCCGACGCCGGACCCGGAGCGGCCCTGCTGGCGCGCTTCGCCGCGTCATTGGGCGAGCTGCCGGAGCCCGTCGGCGACGACCGGGGCGGCGTCGTCAAAGCATGACCGGGTCCAGGCGGTACGAGGCGCGGCCGTCCGTGCCGGCACTGCTCTCTGCTCCGCGTGCCATCCGTCTCGCGCTGGCGCTGCTGGTGGCCGTCGTGCTCCTCGGCCCCGTCGCCGGTACCGTCGGCGCCCCGCCTGCGCTCGCCGCGGACACGGACCTCACGCTGGTGACCGACGCCGCGTACGAGGTTCGCCCAGACGACCGACTGGTCCACGTGACCGTGCGGATCGTGGCCCGGAACCACCGGTCCGACACGAAGACCCGCCGGTTCTACGCGGAGCGTGCGTACCTCGCGGTCCAGCCGGGCGTCAGCGGGCTGCGCCTGAGTGGCGCCCCCGGCGCGAAGGTCCGCGTGGCCCGGAAGACGTCCGGCTACACGCTGCTGCGGATCGACCTCGGCAAGCGCCTCTACGGCGGCTCGTCGAGGACGTACACGCTCGCGTTCGACCTCCGGGACGCGGGCGGCCAGAGGGGCGGCCAGGTCCGAATCGGTGGCAGCCTGGCGTCGTTCCCGGTCTGGGCGTACGCCAGCGACGGGACGAAGGGCAGCACCGTGACCGTGGACTTCCCGGCCGGCTACGACGTGCACGTGGAGCGGGGATCGTTTGCCCGGACGACCACCACCGACGACGGGAGCACGCGCCTGACCACGGGTCCGCTGGCCTCGCCGACGACGTGGCTCGCGGTCGTCCTCGGCGAACGCGAGGCGAGCTACACGGACACGCCGCACTCGGTGACGGCGGGCGAGCAGGAGATCCCGCTGGTCATCCGGGCGTGGGACGAGGACCCCGCCTGGGCCCGGCGCGTGGGCGGGCTGCTGCAGCGCGCGCTGCCGGCCATCGCGGCGGACGCCGGCCTGCCGTGGCCGGGCGCCGAGCCGATGATCGTCCGCGAGGCCGCCACCCGCTCCGCCGGCGGTCACGCGAGCCTGTTCGACCCCGCCGAGCAGCTGATCGAGATCGCATACTGGGCCGACGACCTGGCCGTGCTCCACGCGGCGACACACGGGTGGTTCAACGGCGCCCTGCTCGGCGACCGGTGGGCGAACGAGGGGTTCGCGTCGCTGTTCGCCGAGCGCGCGGCCGCCACCCTGGACGTGAAGGCCGGCTCGCCCGAGCTCAGTGACGAGGTTGCCGCGGCACGCATTCCCCTCAACGCATGGCCGGCCGCCGCGGATGACGCCGATCCGGCCGCGGAGGCGTACGGCTACGCGGCGTCGCTCGCCTTGGCTCGCGAGATCGCGGCGCGCGCGGGCGACGGCGGGCTGCGCGCGATCCTCGCGGCCGCCGAGGCGCGGATCGGCGCCTACCAGCCTCCCGCGCCGCGCGGCGCGACGAACGCCGGGACCGCCACGCCCGAGGCTCCGCCGGGCACGACGCCGGAGACGCTCCTGGCCGCCCCCGACTGGCGGGCCCTGCTCGACCTGCTCGAGGAGCCGTCCGGATCCGACTACACCGACCTGTGGCGCACCTGGGTCGTCCGCGACGACGAGGCGGCCCTCCTTGACGCGCGCGCCGACGCCCGCCACTCGTACGCGCGGACGCTCGCGCTGGCCGACGGGTGGGCGTTGCCGGCAGCGATCCGGGAGGCGCTCCGGACCTGGCAGTTCGAGTCGGCGGAGCGCCTGATGGCCGATGCGCGGACGGTCCTGGCCCAGCGGACCGCCGTCGAGTCCCGTTCCGCGCGTCATGGGCTGGCGGTGCCCGCCACGATGCGCGGGCTGTTCGAGGCGGGGCGGTTCCAGGAGGCCTCCCGGGAGGCGGAGGCGGAGCTCAACGCCCTGCTGGTCCTCGAGGATGCCCTGGCGGAACGGCACGAGGATGCGGACATCCTCACCCGCATCGGCATGCTGGACGAGGACCCCGAGTCGGACGTGACGGCAGCCAGGGTCGCGTTCGAGGCCGGCAGCATGGACCAGGTCCTGGCCGCCGCGGACGAGGCCTTCACGTCGTGGAACGGCGCCTGGCAGGAGGGCCGGCGGCGGGCCCTGTTCGCGGCTGCCGCGCTGGCCACGGTGCTGGTGCTCGCCTCTGCGCTCGCGGCCGCCGTCCGCAGGGCGCGGCGCTCCCGGACCTGACGATGGGCCGCCGGGGGACGATGGGCCGCCGCGGGACCGGCGCGCCGCGCCGGGCGGCGCCGCTGCTCGCGATCCTCCTGTTCGGCTTCGCCGCCGTCGCTCCCCCCGCCGCGACGCCCGTGGCGCCGTTCCTCGGCGTCCTGGACGCGCCGATCGCCCTGGCCGCGGACGGGCTGGCGATCGATACCACGGCCCGGTACACCGTGGAACCGGCCGACGGGATCGTGCGGGTGGGCGTGGTGATCCGGGTGCGCAACGAGCGACCGAACTCGGTCCAGGAGGGCGTGACCACGCGCTTCTACTACGACGTCGTCAGGCTGGCGGTGCAGCCCGAGGCCGTGCGCGTCCGGGCGACCCAGGACGGCGTCGCCGTGCCGGTGAACGTGAGCCGCGGGAGGGACTACCGGGTCGTCGCGATCAGCCTGCGGGACGACATCTACTACGGGCAGCGCGCCACCGTCCGGCTCTCGTTCGACCTCCCGTCCGGCAAGCCGCGGTCCGACAGCGACGTCCGGGTGGGGACGGCCTTCGCCGCGTTCGTCGCGTGGGCGTTCGGTGACTCTGCGGCCGTCCAGGTCACGGTCCCGGCGGGGTTCGATGTGAACGTCTCCGGCGGCGAGATGGCGACCTCGTCGGACGAGGCCGGGACGGTGCTCACGGCGACGACCGCCGACCCGCTGGCCTGGTACGCGTGGGTCATCGCCCGCAACGACGAAGGCCTGACGCGCGAGCGGCTCGACCTTCCCGGGGGCGAGGAGATCGTCGTCCGCGGCTGGCCGGAGGATGGCCGGTGGCGGGAGCGGGTGTCGGACGTCCTGGAGACCGGGATCCCGGAGCTCGTGTCGCTGGTCGGGCTGCCGTGGCCGGTGGATGGGCCCCTGACCCTGGTCGAGGTGCACTCCCCGCTCCTGGAGGGGTACGCGGGCTTCTACGACACCGACGCCGACGAGATCACGGTCAGCGAGCAGCTCGACGACCAGACGATCGTCCACGAGGCATCGCACGCCTGGTTCAACGGGGACCTGTTCACGGAGCGCTGGATCACGGAGGGGCTCGCAGATGAGTACGCGGCACGCGTGCTCGACGCCCTGGGCGCGGCGCGGCCCGGCCCCGAGGAGGTCTCCCGGGCGGCGAAGGTGGCCTTCCCGCTGAACGGGTGGCCGCCCCCGGCATCGATCCGCGACGACGCCGGGGCGGCCAGGGAGCGGTACGGCTACGACGCGTCCTGGATCGTGCTCCGCCAGGTGGTGGACGCGGTGGGCGAGGACGGCATGCGCGCCGTGTTCCGAGCAGCCGCCGGTCGGACGACCGCGTACCCGGGCGATGATGCGCCCGAGCCCGCGGGCCTGGCCAACGACTGGCGGCGGTTCCTGGATCTCGTCGAGGAGCTCGGCGGCGCCGACGGCATCGACGACCTCGTCGCCGAGTGGGCGCTGACCCCCGACGAGTCGGCGCTGCTCGGTCCGCGGGATGCTGCGCGCGACGCCTACCGCGATCTCCTGGCCGAGAGTGACGGCTGGGCCGCTCCGGTGGTCGTGCGACTCGCGCTGGACCGTTGGGCGTTCGAGGATGCCGCGGGGCGGATCGCCGACGCCGGGGCGGTCCTCGCCCAGCGCGAGGCTACCGAGGCCCTGGCCCGCGATCTCGGGCTGACGCCCGCCCGTGACGTCGAGGCCGCCTACGAGGGGGCCGAGGACGCCGCGGACCTGGCGGGTGCGGCAGAGCTGGCAGCGGACACGCATGCGGCGCTCGAGCAGATCGATGCGGCCGGCGAGGCCGCCGCCGCCCCGCGCGACTGGCTGGTCACCCTGGGGCTGGACGGGCAGGATCCCGACGCCGATCTCGCCGCGGCCCGCGCCGCGTGGCTGGACGGCGATCTTGCGGCGGCCGCCGACCGGGCCGAGGACGCGTCCGCGGCCCTGGGGGCCGCGCCGGAGGCCGGCCGCAGTCGGGCCCTGCTGGTCGCGATCGGTGCCGCCATCGCCGTCATGCTCGTCCTGCTCGTGGTGCTCCTGTGGCGCCGGTCGCGTTCTCGCCGCGCGCCCCCGGAGGGGCCGGATCCGTACGCTACACTCGGCTGATGGGCCTCCAGCGCATCCGTCCGTCGCACGAGATCCTGTCGGGCGCCACGGCCGACGTGTACTTCGCCCGCGCCAACGCCATCCTCGACCAGGAGGGCCTCGACCCCGTCGTCGTGATGGAGGTCTTCTGCCGCGAAGAGGCCGTCCTGTGCGGCATGGGGGAGGCGAGGAACCTGATCGGCCACGTCCTGGCAGCGGAGCCCGGAGCGAAGGTGGAGGCGCTCGAGGACGGCGACCTCGTGACGCCCAAGGAGATCGTGCTCCGGATCGAGGCCCGCTACCGGACGTTCGCCCTGTACGAGACGGCGATGCTGGGCATGCTGTCCCAGTCCACGGGCTGGGCCACCGCGGCCCGCGAATGCGTCGAGGCGGCCGCCCCGCAGCCGGTGATCAGCTTCGGCGCCCGCCACGTGCACCCGGACATCACCGACGTGCTGGACTACGCGTCGATCGTGGGCGGCTGCGTGGGTGCGTCCACGCCGGCGGGCGCCATGCTGGCAGGCCTCAACCCGACCGGCACCATGCCCCACTCCCTGGTGCTGATCTTCGGCGACACCGTGCGCGCGGCCGAGGCCTTCGACCGCGACATGCCCCCGGACGTGCCCCGGATCGTGCTCGTGGACACCTTCAAGGACGAGGCAGAGGAGGCGCTGCGGGTCGCCCACGCCCTGGGTGAGCGGCTGTACGGCGTCCGGTTGGACACGCCGTCCGAGCGCGGGCGGGTGACGGCGGACCTGGTGACCGAGGTGCGGGCCCGGCTGGACATGGCCGGCTTCGGCCACGTGCGGATCGTCGTCTCGGGCGGTCTCAACCCGGACCGGATCCGGTACTTCAAGGATCAGGACGCCCCCGTGGACTCGTTCGCCGTGGGCAGCTACATCTCCGGCGCCACGCCCATCGACTTCACCGGCGACATCAAGGAGATCGACGGCCGGCCGATCGCCAAGCGCGGGCGCATCCCGGGCCGGACGGTCAGCCCCAGGCTGGTCCCGCTCGATCTCTCCGTCTGGCACGAGGGCGGCCCGTCCGGCCAGGCCCTAGACCGCGGGGACCCCGGGCGCCTGGCCGCTGCCCGTCCGCGCCAGCAGCGGGTCCGATGCGGCGAGCACCATCGATGCGCCGATCAGGACGATGCCGGCCACCAGCGCCGCTGACAGGCCGACGAGAGCGACGACCGGCGACCCGCCGATGCTGCCCAGGGTCATGGCTCCCGCGATGCCGCCCGACAGCAGCGCGAACGCCGAGCCGCGGTCGGCATCCGTGGACCGGCGCGACAGCTCGACCGTGACGGGCGTCAGGACCAGCGCTCCGGCCGCGCCGCCCAGCAGCCCGGACGCCACGAGCAGCGGGGTCGTGAGCGGCAGGAGCAGCATGCCGATCGCGACGGCCGTCGTCCCGGCGCCGACGAGGATCAGGGCTCGCGCGGTGAACCGGTCGAGCAGCCAGCCGGATGGCAGCCGCATCAGGAAGATCGCCACGCCGTCCGCGGCGAAGTAGAGGCCGATGTCCGCCCCTGCGTCCGCGGCCCGCACCGGCAGGTAGGCGGTGACCGCGCCCCAGTGGGCGACGTACGTGACGATGATCCCCAGCGGCGCAGCCCAGTCCCGACGGAAGGTGATCCCGAACCGGCGGCCGGCGGCCGGGAGGGCGGTCGCCGCCCCCAGGACGAGGGGCCGCAGGGGCATCCGCTGGCCGAGGGCGAGGCCGGCCAGGACCACCACGACGACCACGGCCGCGACGCCGTCGAGGGACGTCGCGTCGAGGATCACGATCGAGAGCGCCGGCATCACGACCAGCGTCAGGTTCTGGGCTGCGCCGACGTAGGCGAGCCCAGAGCTCAGCCGGGAGGGCGGGACGAGGCGCGGGACCATCGACAGGGCAGACGGGAGCGCGAGGCCGATGCCGATGCCCTGCAGCATCCGGGCCCCGACGAACGGGACGAGGCTGCCGCCGGGATCCACCACGGGCAGCAGGAGCACGCCCGACGCGAGCAGGTACGCGATCCCGCCGGCAAGGAGCAGCCGCGGGCCCCCCAGCGCGTCCACCAGGCGGCCGCCCACCAGGGCGCCGGGGATCGACACCAGTGCAGCCGTGCCCATGACCAGGCCGATGGAGGCTTCGGGCGCGCCCGCGCGGCCCAGGGCCAGGGGCATCGCGGCCGTGTACGCGTGAAACCCGGCCTGGATCATGAACAGGGCGGCGGCAAGGCGGAAGACAGTCACGGTGGGCTCGCGCGGCGGGCCGGCACGCGGCCCCGATGGGCGTCCGGCGCGTGCGGCCATCCTACCGGCGGCATCCGCGCATCCGTGCGAGCATCCGGCCGTGACCGAGCACCACGGGGCCCGCGACGACGATCCGTCCGCCGCACCCGACGACCGCGAATCCGCGTACGAGCTGCTCCAGCGCGGCCATGCCCTGGCGCGCCGGCGACATCACGCGCAGGCGGCGATCGTGTTCGAGCGGGCGGCGCGCCTGGAGCCCGGCAAGGGATCCATCCTCGAGGCCCTCGGCCGGGCGCTCTACAACTCCCGTCAGCACGATCGCGCCCGAGAGGTGTTCGAGGCGTTGCTGGAGGTGGACCCGTCGTCGCATTACGGGCACTACGCGCTGGGCCAGGCGTACAAGCAGCTTGGCCGGGAGCACGAGGCGTGGACGCACCTGCGCCTGGCCGTGGCGCTGGCACCCGATGCCGCGCTGTACCGCGGGGCGCTGGCGCGAATGCCCGTCCCGCAGAACCGCGACCCGCGGCCGCCGCCGATCGCCGGGTAGTCCCGGTCGGCGCTACAGCTCGCCGTCCCGGCGCAGGCGGTCCAGCCACAGGACGCCCAGGATCGACTTCGCGTCCGCGATCTCGCCGCGGTCCAGCATCGACAGGGCCTCGTCCGGCGTGACGTGCCGCAGCTCCAGGCGCTCGTCCTCGTCCGGGGACAGGCGGTCGTCCCCGTCCGCTCCGGCGATCCCCGTGGCCAGGTACAGGTGCATCAGCTCCGAGGCGAACCCGGGTGCGGTCCAGAACGCGGCCAGCTTCCGCCAGGTGGAGGCCCGGTGGCCGGTCTCCTCCTCCAGTTCCCGGCGGGCGGCGCCGTCGGGATCCTCGGTGACCCCGTCGTGGACGTCCAGGGTCCCGGCCGGGATCTCCAGCATGGCCCGGCCGGCGGGGACCCGCCACTGGCGGACGAGCAGCAGCCGGCCGTCGTCGTCCAGCGCCAGGACGGCCACGGCCCCGGGATGACCGACGATGTCGCGGGTGCCGCGGGACCCGTCGGCACGCTCGATCGTGTCCACGCGGACCTCGAGATACCGGCCCTCGTGGACGACCCGCGAGGCGACGACCCGCTCCTCGAGCGGATCGTCGCCGAAGCTTGGGTTCTCCGAACGATCGTCGCTCACGCGGCGTCGGCGGACGTCTTGGCGAGCGCGTCGCCCGTCTCGACGTCGAACAGGTGCAGCTTGTCCACCGGGAGGCGGAGCGTCACGGCGTCGCCCGGGCGGACACGGTGGGAGGAGTCCACGATCGCGACGATGTCGCGGTCGCCCACGGAGACGTGGAGCAGCTCCTCGTTGCCCAGGTATTCGACGACGTCGGCGGTTCCCTGGACCGTGCCGGCCCCGTCCATCTCGGCCAGGTCGAGGTGCTCCGGGCGGAACCCGGCCAGGACGCGGGGACCGGCGGACTGGAGCGGCTCGCGGTACTTGGTCGGGATGGGGAAGTTGAAGCCGGGCTCGGACAGGGCCCCGCTCGTCACCGGGACGTCCACGAAGTTCATGGCCGGGCTGCCGATGAACCCGGCCACGAACCGGTTCACCGGGTGGTCGTAGAGGGTCTGCGGCGTGCCGACCTGCTGGAGCAGCCCGTCGTTCATGACCGCGATCCGCTGGCCCATCGTCATCGCCTCGACCTGGTCGTGCGTCACGTACACGATGGTCGTGCCCAGCCGCTGGTGGAGGCGTGCGATCTCGGCTCGCGTCTGGACGCGCAGCTTGGCGTCGAGGTTGGACAGCGGCTCGTCCATCAGGAACACCGCCGGCTCCCGGACGATGGCACGGCCCAGCGCCACCCGCTGCCGCTGGCCGCCGGAGAGCTCCTTGGGCTTGCGGTCCAGGAGCTTCTCCAGCTGGAGGATGCCGGCCGCGTCCGCGATCCGTTTCTGGATCTCGGGCTTGGGCACCTTGCGCAGCTTGAGCCCGAAGGCGAGGTTGTCGCTGACCGACATGTGCGGGTAGAGCGCGTAGCTCTGGAACACCATCGCGATGTCGCGGTCCTTGGGGGCGACGTCGTTGACGACCTTGTCGCCGATCCGAAGCGTGCCGTCGGTGATCTCCTCCAGCCCCGCGATCATCCGCAGGCTGGTCGTCTTCCCGCACCCCGAGGGTCCGACGAGCACCATGAACTCGCCATCGCCGATCTCGAGGTTGAGGTCCGAGACGGCGGTCACCTCGCCGAATCGCTTGGACACGTGATCGAACGTCACGGTCGCCATGCGCGCACCTCCAGCCCGGCCGAAGGTCATCGCGGGCTCATGCATCCGGCCGCCGAGGCGGACTCGGACGAGCCCCGTACGAGGTGCTGGCTCGGGCTATCCGGAATCCTACGGCCCGCGGGGTGGCGGCCGCAACGACGGACGGACCGTCCGTTGCGGGCTGGACGGGCGCACTGTCCCCCGGCCTCCGGCCAGGGGATCTCCGCCGGGAGCGAGTCCGCTTGCGGACGACACCGTTCGGGAACGCCGAAGGACGCATTCGCGCCGGTCGTCTATGCTCTCCGGCCATGACGACCCGCGACCGCCGCCCGCGAGGCGGCCACCGCTGCTCCTGTCCCGGGCGAGTGCCGGCGCGGGGCACGGTCGCGGTCGCTCGCTGACCGGAACCCCCGCGGGCCTCGCGCCCCCTGTCGCCCGCCGCGGTGAGCGCGGCGTCGCGACCGTCCCAACCGCACCGCAGGGAGTCCCCGCCATGGCCGACACCGTCGACCACGATCGAGATCACGCATTCGCCGCCACCCTGGCCGCCGGTCGCGCGGAGCACGGCCGGATCTACCCGCTCAAGCGTGATGTCGCCGCGTTCGCGGACACCTTGCTGGGGATCCTGTTCCCCCAGCTCAGCGACGACGCCGGGGCGACCGAGGACGACCTGGCGGCACGCCTGATCCTCGTCCGTCACGACCTCCGGCGGCTGGTCGAGCCGCTGGTGGATCCGGCCGGCGACCCCGAGGTGGCCGACGGGGTGATCGCCGGGTTCGCGGCGGCCCTCCCCGACATCCACGCCCGCATCCTGCTGGACGCCGAGGCGATCAACGCCGGCGATCCGGCCGCCGAATCGGTGGACGAGGTGATCGCCGCCTACCCGGGGTTCCTGGCCATCGCGATCCACCGGATCGCACACGAGCTGTACCGCATGGGGGTCCCGATCCTGCCCCGCCTGCTGGCGGAGGTGGCCCACACCCGGACCGGCGTGGACATCCACCCGGGCGCCCGCATCGGTCCGCGCTTCTGCATCGACCATGGCACCGGCATCGTGATCGGCGAGACGTCCGACATCGGCAAGGACGTGAAGCTCTACCAGGGGGTGACCCTGGGCGCGCTGTCGGTCGCCAAGTCCGCCGCCGGCAGCAAGCGCCATCCCACCATCGGCGACCGCGTCGTCGTCTATGCCGGTGCCACCGTCCTGGGCGGCGACACCGTCGTCGGCGAGGACAGCGTCGTGGGCGGCAACGTGTTCCTCACCTCCAGCGTGCCGCCCGGCTCGCTCGTGTACCAGACCAGCCAGTTCCGGATCCGTCGCACGCGCGACGGCTTCGAGGACTCCGACTTCGTCATCTAGCGTCCCAGCGGGAAGGAGCCCACGGACATGAAGGTCGAATCCATCCTCGCCACCATCGGCGACACCCCCCACATCCGCGTCAACCGCCTGTTCGACCCGCGGGTGGAGGTCTGGTTCAAGCAGGAGCGGGCGAACCCCGGCGGCAGCATCAAGGACCGGATCGCGCTGGCGATGATCGAGGACGCCGAGGCGCGCGGGATCCTGGGGCCGGAGTCGGTGGTCATCGAGCCAACCTCGGGCAACACGGGCATCGGGCTGGCGCTGGTGTGCGCGGTCAAGGGCTACCGGCTGATCCTGACCATGCCGGAATCGATGTCGGTCGAGCGCCGCAAGCTGATGACGGGCTATGGCGCGGAGCTGGATCTCACGCCCCGGGAGCTGGGCATGAAGGGCGCCATCGCCCGGGCCAACGAGCTGGCCGCGGAGATCCCCAACAGCTGGATCCCGATGCAGTTCGCCAACGCGGCCAACCCCGCGGTCCACCGCCGCACCACCGCGGAGGAGATCCTCCGGGACTTCCCGGACGGACTGGACTACATCGTCACCGGCGTGGGCACCGGCGGGCACATCACGGGCGTCGCGGAGGTCCTGAAGCCGCGCTGGCCGGGGCTTCGGGTGTATGCGGTGGAGCCCACGCTGTCGCCCGTGCTCTCGGGCGGGACGCACTCGCCGCATCCGATCCAGGGGATCGGCGCCGGGTTCGTGCCGGACGTGATGCGGCCGGAGCTGCTGGACGGAATCCTCCAGGTGGCGCCCGAGGACGCCATGGCGTACGCCCGCCGCTCCGCGCGCGAGGAGGGCGTGCTGGTCGGCGTGTCGTCCGGGGCATCGCTGGCGGCCGTGGCGCAGCTGATCCCCTCGGTGGCGGACGGGTCGCGGATCCTGACCTTCACCTACGACACCGGCGAGCGGTACCTGTCGATCGACGCGCTCTGGGGCTAGGACCCGGCGTATCGTTGGGTCCATGAGCCAGCACCCGCACGCAGGCCGGCCGGCGTCGGCCGGGGACCTCGTGGACGTGCCCGCGCTCCTGCGTGCGTACGAGGAGGTCCGTCCGGATCCCGCCGATCCCGCCCAGCGGGTGGCATTCGGGACCTCCGGCCACCGCGGATCCGCGTTCCGGGCCGCCTTCAACGAGGCGCACATCGTCGCCACGACGGAGGCGATCTGCCGCTACCGCGCATCGCGCGGCTACACCGGGCCGCTGTTCATCGGCCGGGACACGCACGCGCTGTCCGAGCCGGCGTGGCGGACGGCGCTGGAGGTGCTGGTCGCGCGCGGCGTGGACGTGCGCGTCGACGCGGCCGACGGGTACACGCCCACGCCCGCGATCTCGCACGCGATCCTGGTGGCCAACCGGGGACGCTCCGGCCCGGGAGGCCTTGCCGACGGGATCGTGGTCACGCCCTCGCACAACCCGCCCGAGGACGGGGGCTTCAAGTACAACCCGCCCAACGGCGGGCCGGCGGACACGGACGTCACGCGTTGGATCCAGGACGAGGCCAACCGGATCCTGGCCGGATCCGGGCCGGATGGGCCGGCGGGCGTTGCCCGGGTCCCGTTCGAGCGTGCCCGGGCGGCGGCCTCGCCGTACGACTTCGTGGCCACGTACGTGGCGGACCTGGAGCAGGTCGTGGACATGCCGGCGATCGCCGCGTCTGGGCTCCGGCTGGGCGTGGATCCCCTGGGCGGGGCCGCCGTCGGCTACTGGGGCGCGATCGGCGAGCGCTACGGCCTGGATCTCGTGGTCACCAACCCCGCGGTCGACCCGACGTTCTCGTTCATGACCCTGGACTGGGACGGGCGGATCCGGATGGATCCCTCCTCGCCGTTCGCGATGGCCGGGCTTGTCCGCCTCGCGGATCGCTTCGACCTGGCGCTGGGCAACGACGCGGACGCGGACCGGCACGGGATCGTCGTGCCGGGGACCGGGCTGATGAACCCGAACCACGTCCTGGCAGCCGCCATCTCCTACCTGTTCGGCGGCGGGCGCGCGTGGGGCGAAGACGTGGGCGTGGGCAAGACGCTGGTGTCCTCGTCGATCATCGACCGGGTGGTCGCGGACCTCGGGCGGCGGCTGGTGGAGGTGCCGGTCGGCTTCAAGTGGTTCGTGGATGGCCTGCTGGACGGGAGCATCGGGTTCGGCGGGGAGGAGAGCGCCGGAGCCTCCTTCCTGCGCCGGGACGGGACCGTGTGGACCACGGACAAGGACGGGATCGTCGCCTGCCTGCTGGCCGCGGAGCTGACCGCGGTCCTGGGGCGGGACCCGGGGGAGGTGTACGCCGGGCTGACGGCGCGGTTCGGCGCCCCGGCCTACCGGCGCATCGACGCGCCGGCCACGCCCGAGCGCAAGGCGGCGCTGGGACGGCTGACGCCTTCGAGCGTCACGGCGACCGCGCTGGGCGGCGATCCGATCAGCGCCATCCTCACGACGGCCCCCGGCAACGGCGCGCCGATCGGCGGCCTCAAGGTGGTCACCGCGGAGGCCTGGTTCGCGGCCCGCCCCTCCGGCACGGAGAACGTGACCAAGCTGTACGCGGAGTCGTTCCGGGGCGAGGCGCACCTTGCGCAGGTCCTTGACGAGGCGCGCACGATCATCGACGCGGCGGTGTAGGCCGGCGCCACGCACGGCCGGGCGAATCACCCCTGTCCGTGATTACCCTCGCCGCATCGCGCCGCCGGTGCCGACACCCGCCGTGCCATCGCGACGCCGGACCCCCACCCCCACCGGTGATGCGCGGAGGGTAATCGCGGACGGAGGTGGTCTGCGGCGCCGAGCGTGGAGCGGCACGTTCCCGGGAGATGGGCGAAGATCAGGGGACTTCACCACGTCTCGGAGCCAGCCATGTTCTCACCTGTGAATCTCCGCCACGGTCTCGCGGCGGCCGTGCTCGTCCTCGCTGCCACGTTCGCCGCTGCCTGCGGCGGGACGGCGACCGCACCCACGACTGCGCCGGGCGCGTCCACGGCGGCGCTGCCGCTGGAGATCGATGTCGAGAAGGCGGCCGAGATGCGGGACGCCGGCGCGTTCATGCTCGACGTCCGCCAGCCCGACGAATGGGCCGCCGGCCACATCCCGGACGCGACGCTGATCCCGCTCGGCGAGCTGGCCGCCCGCGTGGCGGAGGTGCCGACGGACCGCGAGATCGTCGTGGTCTGCCGGTCCGGCAACCGGTCCCAGCAGGGCCGCGACATCCTCCTCAACGCGGGCTACGGCACCGTGACCAGCATGATCGGCGGCATGAGCGACTGGGCAGCGGCGGGCAAGCCGGTCGAGACCGGGCAGTAGCGCCCGGACGGGTCGCCCGCCCGGATGTATCCATCCCGGCCGGAGTCTCGTCTCCCGGGTAGAGGGCGATCGCAGGGATCGCCCCGAGTCCGGAGGGACACCACCGTGAAGCTCACCCGCAACGTCGGCACGATCGACCGCCTCGTCCGATTCGCCATCGCCGCCGCGCTCGCCGCGGCTGTCCTCACCGGCGCCGTGACGGCACCGCTCGCGTGGATCGCCGGCGTCCTCGCCCTGACCATGCTGCTCACCGGCGCCACCGGGTTCTGCCCGCTGTACGCGCTGTTCGGCATCAAGACCTGCCCGGTCCAGCGGGCCTGAGGCGTCCGACCGCCACCCGGTGATGACGGCCGTCTCCCCCGATCCGGTCCCCGAGCTCGGCGAGCAGCTGCTCGCCGAGCTGCCATGGCTCGTCCGCCTGGCCACGCGCCTCACCCGCGACGCGGACGTCGCCGAGGACTGCGCCCAGGAGACGCTCGTCGCCGCCTGGCGGCGGTTCGACCAGCTGAAGGAGCCGGCGGCGCTGCGCGGCTGGCTCCGCCGGTCGCTCGTCAACCGGGTCATCGACCGGTCGCGGGCCGATCGCCACGAGCTGGACGTGGACGCCGTGGAGGCCGAGTGGGCAGATGACGCCTGGACCGTGCAGCCGGAGCGGGTGATCGAGCGATCCGAGCTCCGCGACGAGCTCGAGGACGCCCTCGCCCGGCTGCCGGTCATCCTGCGGGTGCCCGTGGTCCTGCACGACGCCCTGGGCTGGACCGGCCCGGAGATCGCCGAGGCGATGGAGATCGGGCTGCCCGCCGCCAAACAGCGCCTGCGAAGGGGTCGGATGATGCTGGTCAGCGCCCTGGCAGAGGACGACGCCAAGCGCCGGGCGAGCCTCGCCCAGCCGCTCCGCTGCTGGCGGGCCCGGCGCCATGTCTCGGGCTACCTCGACGGCGAGCTCGACGAGCGCACGAAGGGCGCCGTGGAGGCACACCTCGCAACCTGTCCCACCTGCCCGCCGCTGTACGCCGCACTGGTCGGGGTGCGCGCCTCCCTGGAGGGCCTCCGGGATCCGGACTCCGTCGTGGAGACCGAGGTGTCCGAGCGGATCCGGCGGGCGGTCGGCGCCCGCTGAGAGCTCGTCAGGCCTCGGACGCCCCCGCGCCGGCCGATTCCTGGAGCCCGGCCGGGGTGTTGTGGACCGCGTGCACGGCCGGAATCTGCCCAAGGCGGCCTGCCTGGTAGTCGCTGAAGGCCTGCATGACCTCCTCGCGGGTGTTCATCACGAACGGACCCATCCAGGCCACGGGCTGGCGGATCGGGCGGCCGCCCAGGACCAGCACGTCGAACGTGGGTGCCCGGCTCTCCTGGACCCGGTCCGCGGCGAAGGTGAGCGCGTTTCCCGGCCCGAACACGGCCAGCTGCCCCATCTCCGCCGGCCGACCCTCGGCGCCCACCGTGCCGCGCCCGGCGAGGACGTAGGCGAGGGCATTGTCCGACTCGCGCCACGGGAGCTCCAGCGTGGCCCCGGGGCTGAGGGTTGCGTGGACCAGCGTCATCGGCGTGTACGTGGACCCCGGGCCGGCGTGGCCTGCGACCTCCCCCGCGATCACCCGGACCAGGGCGCCGCCGTCCGGTGACGAGGCCAGCGCCACCTCGCTCGCCCGGATGTCCTGGTAGCGCGGAGCGGCCCACTTCTGCTCCCGCGGCAGGTTGACCCACAGCTGGAAGCCGTGGAACAGGCCGCCCTGCGCGACCAGCCAGTCCGGCGGACGCTCGATGTGGAGGATCCCGGCGCCCGCGGTCATCCACTGCGTGTCGCCGTTGGTGATCACGCCGCCGCCGCCGTTGGAGTCGCTGTGCTCGAACACCCCGTCGAGCATGTAGGTCACCGTCTCGAACCCGCGGTGCGGGTGCCAGGGCGTTCCCTTGGCCTCGCCCGGCGCGTACTCCACCTCGCCCATCTGGTCCAGGTGGATGAACGGGTCGAGGTCCTCGAGCAGGACGCCCGCGAACGCGCGTCGCACCGGGAAACCCTCGCCCTCGTAGCCGCGCGGGGCGGTGGTCAGCTGGCGGACCTCGCGCTGGCGCGCGACCAGGGGGTCCGGGACGGGGATGCGGGGGAGGACGGTGATGTCGTCGACAGTGACGGCGGGCATGGTCTCGCGATCCGGTGCGAATGGTTGCGTGTGCAACTATCGCACAGGCGCGGGTTGCCGTCAACCGAGCAGCACGCCCGGGTTGAGGATCCCGTACGGGTCCAGGGCCCGCTTGATCGCGCGCATCGCCGCCAGCTCCGCGGGGGAGCGGTCAAGGGCGAGCCAGCGCGTCTTGGCGATGCCGATCCCATGCTCTGCGCTGATCGAGCCGCCGAGCTCCAGGGTCAGCCCCAGGACCGCGTCGTCGGCGGCTTCGTCGTCCGGGGCGGGGCCGATGACGTTGACGTGGAGGTTGCCGTCCAGGACGTGGCCGAACAGGATCGTCCGGGCGCCGGGAGCCGCCCGCTCGACGCGATCCCGGACCGTGGCGGCGAACTCGGCCAGCCGCGCCAGGGGCAGCGCGACGTCCAGCTTGTGGGGCACGCCCTCGCCGGCGACGGCATCCGACACGCCCTCGCGCAGGGTCCACAGCCGCTCGCGGGCGGCGGCGTCGGTGGCGATCACGGCGTCGCGGACGCCGGGCGCGTCCACGAGGGCCCCGGCCAGGGCCGCCTCCGGGTCGATGCGGTCGGCGGCCTCCACGAGCAGATAGGCGGGCCAGGCTGTCGCGAACGGGCGGGGAACGCTCCGGTGGTGGACGACCAGGTCCAGGGCATCCGCCTCCACGAGCTCCGCCGCGTGCAGCGAGGAGAGCGTCGCCCGCAGGTGGGCGGCGAGGCCGACCACGGCCGCGACGCCCTCCGTGCCGACGACGGCCACGGCCCTGCGCTCCAGCCTGGGCACGAGCCGCAGCCGGGCGGCCGTGACGATGCCCAGGGTCCCCTCGGAGCCCGCGAGCAGCGAGGGCAGGTGGTACCCGGTGTTGTCCTTGCGCGGTGCGTCCATCCGGCGCACGACCGAGCCGTCGGCCAGCACGGCCTCGATCCCCACCAGCTGCTCGCGCATCGATCCGTAGCGCAGGGCGTGGACGCCGCCCGCGTTGGTGGCGATCATGCCGCCGATCGTGGCGGAGTCCCGGGCGCCGAGGTCCACCGGGAACTCGAGGCCGGCCCCGCGGGCGTGCGCCGCCAGCCGGGCCAGCGTCACGCCCGCGCCCGCGACGACGACGGCCTCGTCCGTGTCCACGGGTTCGAGCGCGGCCAGGCGCACCAGGCTCAGGACGATGACGCCCGCGCGCGCCCCCGGCCCCGGCACGCCGCCGCCGACCATCCCCGTGTTGCCGCCCTGGGGCACGATCCCGATCCCCGCCCCGCGGCAGGCGCGGACGACGCCGGCGACCTGCTCCGTGTCCGCGGGTCGCACGACCGCCAGGGCCCGGCCGTGGAACCGGCCGGTCCAGTCCGTCTCGTAGCCGGCTCGCAGGGCGGGATCGCGGAGGACGTGCCCGGACCCGACGATGGAGACGAGGTCCGCAAGCAGCGGCGATGGATGCATGGCGTCATGGTCAAGGGTCGTGGGCCGAGCCGCAACCTGCTCGGCCGCCACCTGCTCGGCCGCCGGTCCGGGACGGGTCAAGGGCCCAGCGGCCCTGTCGCGGTGCGGTCGCCCCGCGCTACGCTGATTGCATGGGCACGGCGCTTCCCGGCAGGGCACCCTTCGTCCTCCGGGCACGGATCCTCACGCCGCTCGCCGCCGGCGGCACCCGGTACGAGGCCGACGGGCGGCTCGCCGTCGATGCGCGCGGGCTGATCACGGAGATCGGCCCCTGGTCCGATCGCACGGACGGCCCGGAGCGCGAAGCGGGCCCCACCACCCACGCGATCGACCTCCGTCCGCTCATCCTGATGCCGGGCATGGTGGACCTCCACGTCCACCTGCCCCAGCTGCCCAACGCGGGGGTCGGCGCCGGCCTCGACGTCCTGACCTGGCTGGAGCGCTACACCTTTCCCCTGGAGCGTGCCTTCGACGTCGGCGCCGCCGAGCGCCTCGCCCCACAGGCGTTCCGCGCCTTCGCCGCCGCCGGGACCACGACCGCCCTGGCGTACGGCGCGGTGTACGCGGACTCCCTGGACGCCACGTTCCGGGCCGCCGAGGCGCACGGGATCCGGGCCGTCATCGGCAAGGTGATGATGGACCGGGACAGCTACGACGCCAGCGTGCCGCCCGAGCGCCAGCTGGAGGCCAACCTGCGCCAGTCCGCGGACCTGTGCGCGCGCTGGCACGGGCGCGACGGCGGGCGCCTGCGCTACGCGTTCACCCCGCGCTTCGCCGTCAGCTGCACCGCGGACCTGCTGCGTGAGTCGGCCGCGCTGGCCAGGGACGCCGGCGCGTACTGGCAGACGCATCTGTCCGAATCGCGCCCGGAGCTGGCGGAGGTGGCGCGCCTGTTCCCGGATGCCGTCGACTACCTCGACGTGTACGACCGGGCGGGCGGCCTGGGTCCCTCGGCGATCCTCGCGCACGCGATCCACCTCTCGGACCGCGAGGTGGCGCGGCTCGCGGAGAGTGGCGCCGTGGTCGCGCACTGCCCGGCCTCCAACCTGTTCCTCGCCTCGGGCGAGATGCCGCTGACCCGCTACCGCGAGGCGGGCATCCGGGTCGGCCTGGGCTCGGACGTGTCCGGGGGACCGGAGCTGTCCCTGTTCGCCACGATGCGAGCCGGCGCCTTCGTCCAGAGCGCGCTGCGGGCGGACGCGGGGACGGCGGCCCCGCCGCCGCTGGGCCCGCTGGACTGGCTGCGCCTGGGCAGCTACGAGGGCGCGCGGGCGCTGGGGATCGAGGACGTGGTGGGCTCGCTCGAGGTCGGCCGGGAGGCGGATCTCATCGCCGTGGATCCGCGGCTCGTCGCCCCGGTCCCGGGCGAGGACTCCCACGACCCGGCAGAGGTCATGTCCCGCCTCGTCTTCCGGCCGCACCCGGACATGGTCCGCGCCGCCTGGGTCCGCGGGCGACTCCTGGACGGGCCGCCCGGGATCGCCTGAGGGGACGCGGATCGATCAGGGTGGTGGGGTGGCCTACGGGGCTCGAACCCGTAACCTTCGGAGCCACAATCCGATGCTCTGCCATTGAGCTAAGGCCACCAAGGGTCGCCCGGGGCGCCGCGACGGGCGCCGCGCAGGGCCAGCGGAGTGTACCGGATGCGCGACGCGGCGGTCGGAGGCGGCTCCGATTGGCGGTGCCTCCCGCGCCACGAGGCGGTAGAGTGCGGCAACCCAGGGGAGGGGAGCGACCGCCGTGGAGTTGACCGTCGCCGCAGCCGCGGCGGCCATCGGGTACCTGTTCGGGTCGATCTCGTTCGCCCGCCTCGTCGTCCGCTGGCGCGGCGCGGACGTGGACATCGAGCGGATCGAGGTGCCGCTCGGCGAGGGCGAGACGTTCGTCAGCGACTCGGTGAGCGCCACCGCCGTCCGGATGACGCTGGGGCGCCGGTTCGGCTGCCTCACGGCGCTCCTGGACATGGCCAAGGTCGCCCTGCCGGTGCTTGCCTTCCGGCTGTTGGCCCCGGACCAGCCGTACTTCGTGATCGTCGCGGCCGCCGGCCTCGTCGGCCACATCCTGCCCCTGTACCACGGCTTCCGGGGAGGTCGCGGGGAGTCGCCGATCTACGGCAGCCTGCTGGTGATCGACCCGTTCGCCGTGGTGGCGACGACGATCCTGGGGGCGGCGGTCGGATTCGTCCTCGGCAACATCCTCGTGCTCCGGTGGGCCGGGATGATCCTCCTGGTCCCGTGGCTGTGGCTGGTCACCGGGGACCCGTGGCTGACCGGCTACATGGTGTTCGCCGACGTGGTCTACCTGTGGGCGATGCGGCCGGAGCTGGGTCAGTACTGGGCGATGCGCGGCCGGGGCACGGACCCGACCAACGAGGAGATTGCGATCGAGTTCGGGATGGGCCAGGGCCTGGGCCGGGCGCTGGACCGGTACGGGGTGCTGCCCGGGCTGGTCCGCGCGCTCCGGGGCGCCCGGCGGTCCTCTCGATAGGGGTCCTCGCGGCGTAGCATGCGCCGACCGGGGAGGACGAGAGGTGTCGATGGACTGGGGCGTCGCCGTCGCTGCGGCAGTCGGGTACCTGTTCGGGTCGATCTCGTTCGCCCGCGTGGTCGTGCGCCTCAGCGGCCGGGACGTGGACATCGGGCACTGGGAGGTCCGGCTGCCGACGGGCGAGACGTTCACGAGCAACATCGTGAGCGCGACCAGCGTCCGCCTGGCGCTCGGGCCGCGGTACGGCTGCCTGACGTCGCTCCTCGACATGGCGAAGGTGGCGCTTCCGACCCTCGCGTTGCGGCTGGCGGCGCCCGATCAGCCCTACTACCTCGTCGCCGCCGCGGCCGGCGTGGCAGGCCACGTCCTGCCGGTCTGGTACGGCCTCCGGGGTGGTCACGGCGAGTCGGCGATCCTGGGCGGGCTGCTGGTCATCGATCCGATCGCCCTCGTGGCCACGACCGTCCTCGGGTTCGGGATCGGGTTCCTGGCCGGCAGCATCCTGGCCGTCCGGTGGGGCGGCTTCCTGCTCCTGGTCCCCTGGCTGTGGCTCTCGACGGGTGACCCCTGGGCGCTCGGCTACATCGTGTTCGTGCTGGGCCTCTACTTCTGGGCGAGCGCCCGGGACCTGATGCAGTACCGGGGCATGATCGGGCGCGGCCACGCGCCGACCAACGAGCAGATCGCGACCGAGATCGGCATGGGTCAGGGCCTGGGCCGGGCCCTGGACCGGTATGGGCTGCTGCCCGCGCTCGTGCGGGCCGTCCGCGGGCGGAAGCGGCCCCCCGGGTAGTGACGGACGGCCCGCGAGGCCGTTCGGCGTCCTGACGCTACACTCGGGCCGCCGTCCCCTTTCGATCTCGCGTCCATCCTCGCTTCGGAACCCTCCAGCGATGCCGTCCGACATGGCCGCTCCGGCCCCGCTCGCCCCGTCCAACGGCGCCGACGGGCCGCTCGACCGGCCGATCATCGATCTCCAGCACGTCGTCAAGGACTACCCGACCGGGGCGGGCTCGTTCCGGGCGCTCCGTGGCGTCACGCTGCGGGTGGACCGCGGCGAGCTGGTCGCGATCGTGGGCAAGTCCGGCTGCGGCAAGTCCACGCTGCTCAACATGGTCACCGGCATCGACCGGCCGACCGACGGCCTGATCACGGTGTCCGGCCTGGACCTGCGCAACGCATCGGAGAACGACCTGGCCCGGTGGCGCGGGCGCAACGTGGGCGTCGTGTTCCAGTTCTTCCAGCTGATCCCGACCCTCACGGTGGCCGAGAACATCATGCTGCCGATGGACTTCGCCGGCCTGGGCTCGCCCCGCGAGCGGCGGGCGCGGGCCGCGGAGCTGATGGACCTGGTCGAGATGACGGACCAGGCGGACAAGCTGCCGCTCTCGACGTCCGGTGGCCAGCAGCAGCGGGTCGCCATCGCGCGGGCCCTGGCCAACGACCCGCCCGTGCTGGTGGCCGACGAGCCGACCGGCAACCTGGACTCCGCGACGGCCGGCGCCGTGTTCGACCTGTTCCACCGCCTGGCCGATTCCGGGCGGACGGTGGTGATCGTCACGCACGACCAGGAGCTGGCGGCGCAGGCCCGCCGGATCGTGTACATGGCCGACGGGTGGATCGTGGACGGGCCGCACGGGCAGCCCATCGACGAGGCCGCGACAGCCGCGGGTGCCGCGCATGGGTAGCGTGCGCTGGCGCAAGGTCCTGCGCGACTTCGGCTCCTACCGCGGCCGCACGGCCGCCGTGGTGGCCTCGATCGCCGTGGGCGTGTTCGCGATCGGGACGATCGCCGGGGCGAACGCGCTGCTCGACGCCGCCTTCACGGATGCCTACGAGGAGGGGAGCCCCGCGGCGGTCACCCTGTACACGGCCGCCGGCTTCGACCCGGACCTCGTGGAGGCGGTGGGTCGGATGGACGGCGTGGAGGTCGCGGAGGCCCGGCGCACGGTCAGCGGGTGGCTGGAGCCGTCTCCCGCCGAGGCCGCGGCGGGGGATGGACCGACCGAGCTGCAGCTGATCGCCCTCGAGGACTTCGACGACCAGCAGGTGGACCGGGTCCTGCCCAGGAGCGGGGAGTTCCCGCCCGACCGGGGAGAGATCGTGTTCGAGCGATCCGCGCTGCGGCTCGTGGACCTCCGGGCGGGGCAGGACGTCTCGGTGCGGACGGCGGCCGGCGACGACCGGCAGCTGCGGGTGGCCGGCCTCGCCTATGAGCCGGGGGCCTCGCCCGCGTACTACTTCGGACGCCTGTCGGCGTACGTGACTCGCGAGACGCTCACCGACCTGGGCTGGCCGGACACGTACAACGAGCTGCGCCTCAGGACGACCGCGGACATCGCGACGCGCACCGAGGTGGGCGTCGTGGCGGACGCGGTCCGCCAGCGGCTGGAGCGGGCCGGGACGCCGGTCACGTTCATGCTGGTCGCCCAGCCCGGGCGCCACCCGGCGCAGGAGCTGATCGGCGCGGTGTTCCTGCTCCTGGGCGCGATCGGCTTCCTCAGCCTGTTCGTGGCCGGCTTCCTGATCGTCAACACGATCAACGTCCTGATGGCCCAGCACCTGCGGCAGATCGGGATCATGAAGGTGGTCGGCGCCCGCGCAAGCCAGGTCGCGGGCATCTACCTCGCCCTCGTCGCGCTGTACGCGCTCGCGGGGGTCGCGATCGCCGTGCCGGCGGCCGCCCTGGCCTCCTACGGCCTGGCCGCGCTGGCGGCTGATCTGCTCAACGTGGACCTCGCGCGGGTGCTCGTGCCCCCGGAGGTCATCGCGCTCGAGGTCGTGGCCGGCCTCACCGTGCCGCTGCTTGCCGCGCTTTGGCCCATCCGACGCGGGGTCCGGATCACGGTCCACGACGCGATCACCGACACCGGCATCGACGAGCGGTTCGGCCGCGGGGCGGTGGACCGGCTGCTGGCGCAGGTGCGGGGCCTGTCCCGCCCGCTGCTGCTCTCGATCCGGAGCACGTTCCGCCGCAAGGGACGCCTGGTGCTCACGCTGGCGGCGCTGACGCTGGGTGGGGCGGTGTTCATGACCATCTTCAACGTCCGCGGGTCGCTGTTCGCCACCATCGACGACACCGCCCGCTACTTCGACTACGACGTCCAGGTCCAGCTCAACGAGCCGGTGCGCTCGGCCACGGTGGTCGCGGAGGCGCTCCGCGTCCCGGGCACCACCAGCGCCGAGCCGTGGCGCTTCGCGTCCGCGATCCGCCAGCGGGCGGACGGCACCGAGAGCCCGTCGATGGTCATGTTCGGGCTGCCCGCCGACACGGACACGGTCCAGCCGATCCTCCAGGAGGGCCGCTGGCTCCTGCCGGGCGAGGGGAACGCGCTCGTCGCGACGTCCAACATCCGGCGGGAGGATCCGGACGTCCAGGTGGGCGACGTGCTCACGCTCCGGATCGGCGGGATCGACGTGCCCTGGACGGTGGTCGGGATCGTCCAGTCCCCGACGTTCGCGACGTTCCTGTACGTGGATCGGGCGGCGCTCGGGGGCGTGACCGGCGACGCGGACCGGGCCGAGATCGTGATGGTCAAGACCGAGGGCCACGATGGGGCCTATCAATCGGAGGTCGCCGGGGCGCTGCGCACGCACCTGGAGTCCAGCGGGATGGGCGTCGCGTCGGTGACCACGACCAGCGACGTGATGGACACGATCTACCTGGCCTTCGACACGCTGGTGATCGTGGTCTCGGCGATGGCGATCCTGCTGGGCATCGTGGGCGGGCTCGGGCTGACCGGGACGATGACGATGAACGTCCTCGAGCGATCGCGCGAGATCGGGATCATCCGCGCGATCGGCGCCACCGACGCCGCCGTTCGCAGGATCTTCGTGGGCGAGGGGACGATGATCGGGCTCCTCGCCTGGGGGGCGGGCGCCGTCCTGGCGATCCCGCTGAGCAAGGTGCTGTCCGACCAGCTCGGGCAGGTGTTCGTCCAGCGGCCGCTCGCCTTCACGCCGTCCGTCGCGGGCGTCGTGATGTGGCTGGCCGTCGTCATCGTCCTCTCGGTTCTCGGCAGCCTCGCGCCCGCCTGGCGGGCGTCGAGGATCGCCGTCCGGGAGGTCATCGGCTATGAGTAAGGAGGCATCACCGATGCGTCGCTGGATCGTCGGGGGCGCGGCCGTGGTGGCCGTCGCCGTCGCCGTGGCCCTGCTGGCCGGCGGCGGGCTCGGGTCCGGAGCGGGGTCGGGCGCCGTCGCGACACCCCTGCCGCCGGTCCCGCCGGCCAACCGGGTCGTGGCGGAGGCTCGGGTCGTCCCGGCGAGCTCGGCGACGGTGAGCGCGTCCACTCCGGGCACGGTGGCCCGCGTCGCGGTGGCCGAGGGCGACGCTGTCGCCGCCGGCGACGTCCTCCTGGAGCTGGACGACGCCGCGGCCGCGGCCGAGGTCGCCGCGGCGACCGCCGGGCTGGACGCGGCGACGGCCGGTGCCGAGCGGGCGACGGCGGCCGCGGCCCAGGCAGCCGCGGAGGTGGATCGCGCGGCGGCGTCCGTGCGCGCGGCGAGGGCCGTCCGGGATCAGCTGCCGGGGAGTGCCTCGCGCGCCCGGGAGCGCCAGGCCGACGCCGAGGTGGACGCGGCGGAGGCGGGGCTCGAGTCCGCGAGGGCGGCGCGCCAGGTGGCCGTCGCCGCGGCCACGGCGGCGACGGCGGAGGTCGCCCGGGCGCAGGCCGGGCTCGATGCCGCCAACGCGGCCACCGCACGGCTCGTCGTCAAGGCGCCCATCGCCGGGACGGTGGCGGATGTCACGGCCTCGGCGGGGGACGTGGTCGCGGCGGGTGTGCCGCTGGTGCGCATCGCGGGTGACGGCGGGTGGACCTTCGAGACCTCGGACCTGACCCAGGGCGAGGTGCCCGGCGTCAGCGTCGGCGCGGACGCCTCCGTGACGCTGGACGGCTTCGCCGGGACGAAGATCGACGGGCGGGTGGCGCGGATCGCGGCCTTCGGTCAGGACAGCCAGGGGGACGTGGTGTTCACGGTGGTCGTGGAGCCGACCGGCGACGTCCCGGACGGGATCCGCTGGAACATGCTGGCCTCCGTCGAGATCGCGACCGGCGAATGACGAGCGCAGTGACCGCGGGACCGGGGACCCGGATGGCCGTCCGCCTCGGGCTTGCGGTCGCGCTGCTCGTCGCCGGGTGCGGGCCGTCGGTGCCTGCCCCGTCGCCATCACCCTCTGCTCGGCCGTCACCGGACGCGACGCCGTCGGCTCGACCCACGCCCGGGACGACGCCGTCTTCCGCGCCGCCGTCCGCACCCCCGGACGCTCCGGCCGGCACCGCCTGGGTCGAGGTCCCGGAGGCCGGGATCCGGGTGCCGGTCCCGGTGGCCTGGGACCGGGTGCCGCCCGAGGACGTGCTCGACCCGGGGCGCCGGGCAGAGCTCGAGCAGCGCTATCCGGGAGCCGTGACCCTGCTGGGGCAGGCGGACCGGCTTGGTGACTGGGCCGACCCGGTGCTCCTGGCGGTGGATCCCTCCACGGCCGCGGAGGACGCGTTCACAGCGAACATGAGCGTCCTGGCGACGGGGACCGCGGTCAGCGGACCGCTCCTGGACTTCGTTGCCGGGTTCATCGCCGACGGCATCGCGGAGACGCTCGGCGCCCCCTCGCCGGCCCGCGAGAAGGTGGACCTGCCCGCCGGCGAGGCTGTCCGGCTTGACTTCGACGTCCCGCCCGATGACGCCGGCCGCCCGGTGGAGGCGGTCGCGTGGGTCATCGGGACGCCTGGAGCCACGGTGCTCGTGACGCTCATGGGCGGCCAGGCCGTCCTGGCGGACCTGGACCCCGACGCCATCGCCGGCGCGATCGTCCCGTTGCCCGTCGAGGTCCCGTGACGGCCAGGAGGCTGAGCGCCCGACCGGGCGTTCCGGTGCGTCCGACCGGGCGTTCCGCCAAGGCGTCCGACCAGCATTCCGGTGCCCGGGCGCACCGCGGCTTGCGCTCCGGGACCCGGATTCCTCCGGGATGTGGCAGGATCGGCCCTCCTCGGGGCGGCCCGGCCGAGCCTGCCGACCCACGTCACCGACCAGCTTCGAGGGGATCATGAGCCCGAAACGGAACGACGAGGCGGCCGCCGGCGCCCCGGCCCACGACCATAGCCACGATGACGGTCACGAGCACGAGCACGAGCACGAGCACGAGCACGAGCCCGCTGACGGCGGTGCGCGCGTCGCGGTCCTGCTGTGCGGCTACGGCGAGGTCGAGGACAACGCGGACCTGACCGAGTACAACGCGAAGTCCCTCCGCCTCCTCGTGAGCAAGTCCGTCCGGTTCCCGGATCGCGTGGTCCCGTTCATGTCGCGCCGCCTGGCCCGCAAGGCCCGCGAGGAGTACGAGCGGGCGAACCGCTTCGTCTCGCCCCACAACGCGATCTTCGAGCGCCAGCGGGCCGGCATCCAGCTGGCGCTGCGCGAGCGGTACGGCGACCGGGTCGAGGTGTTCACCGCGCTCAACTTCTGCGAGGGCTACCTGCCCGACCAGGTCCTGCCGGGCATCCGCGCGGCGGGCTACGACCGCCTGGTCATCTACCCGCTGCTGGTGGTGGACTCCGTGTACACCGGCGGCCTGTCGCTGGAGCAGGTGAACAAGGCGCTCGGATCCGACGGGGCGTGGGTGCGGGAGATCCGCTACCTGCCCAGCTTCCACGACCGCGACGGCTACCACGAGCGGCTGGCGCGCCACGTGCGCGAGGGGGTGGCGCCTCTCAAGGCTCGGCACGCGACCTCGCAGATCGGCGTCGTGCTGCTGAACCACGGCTGCCCGTACAAGGCCAAGGGGTTCGAGACGGGCATCCGCGACAGCCGGATCCTGTACCACGCCGTGAAAGAGAAGCTGTGGCACGAGTTCCCGAACGTCAGCGTGGGCTGGATGAACCACCCGACGCCCGGGCGCTGGACCCAGCCCGACATGCTCCAGGCGGCGCGGAACCTCGTGACCACCGGGGCTCGCGCGATCGTGTTCGTCCCGATCGGGTTCGTGACCGACAACCACGAGACGATGCTCGACGTGGGCTACACGATCGACCGGCTCAAGAAGGTCCACCCGGACGTCGAGGTGCTCCACCTGCCGAGCCTCAACGACGATCCGGAGCTGATGAGCCTGGCGGCGGACTGGATCGCGCCGCTCATCGACGACGCCGCGAGCCGCTGAGGCCGGCCTGCGTGGACCCGGATCGCCTGCTCCCGTCCGCCTCGTCTGTCGCGGCCGTGCTCCGGCCACGGGCGGTCGCCCACGCGCACGGCGGCGGTCACGACGACCACGCCACCCGCCCGGTGCACCCGGCCCGGGCACACGCGGTCGCCCCGTCGCCGCTGGTCGCGCTGGGTCCCGGGACCCGCCCGCCGGACCGTGCGCTGGTGGGGGCGAAGGCGGCCTCGCTCGCGTGGCTTGCGGGCCACGGCGTCCCGGTGCCCGCGGCGGTGGCCGTGCCCGCCGACGTGGCGGCTCGCGTGGCGACCGGCGACACGCTCGCCACGGAGCTCCTCGCGGGCGCGCTGCGCCGGTGGCTTGACCCGCAGCGCACCTACGCGGTCCGATCGTCCGCGGACGGCGAGGATGGCCAGCTGCGCTCGTTCTCGGGCCAGCTCGGGAGTCGGCTGGACGTTCCGGCGGAGGGCGTGATGGCGGCCGTCGCAGAGGTCGCCGCGCCGGACCCCAAGCGCGTCGCGATCTTCGCCGAGCGTGCCGGTGTCGCGGTCCCGGAACGGGTGGCAGTCGTGGTCCAGGAGATGGTGCCCGCCCGTGGCGCCGGGATCGCGTTCTCGCGCAACCCGGTGACCGGGCTGGACGAGGTCGTGGTCGAGACCGTGCCGGGCCGGGGCGATGCCCTGGCCGAGGACGGCGTGACACCGGACCGCTGGGTCCACCGCTGGGGGGCGTTCACGGACGAGCCGCCGGAGCCGAGCCTGCCGGCCTCGCTGGTGGAAGCCGTCGCCCGCGAGACGGCGCGGCTGGCCGAGGCCGGCGGGTCGCCACTCGACCTCGAGTGGGCCACCGATGGCACCACGACGTGGTGGCTCCAGGCGCGCCCGATGACCGGACTGGGCGATCTGCGGATCTACTCCAACCGGATCGCCCGTGACGTCCTGCCGGGCGTCATCAAGCCGCTCGTGTGGTCGGTCAACGTGCCGCTGGTGAATGCCGCCTGGCTGGACCTGCTCGAGGAGCTCGTCGGACCCCTGGACGTCCGGCCGGAGGACCTGGCCCGCTCGTTCGGCTATCGCGCCTACTTCGACATGACGACGATCGGGTCGGTGTTCGAGGCGCTGGGCATGCCCCACGACAGCCTGGAGCTGCTCCTGGGCCTGCCCAAGGGGCCCGAGGCGCCGCGGTTCCGCCCGGGGTCGGGCGCCGCACGCCACGTGCCCCGGGTGCTGCGGGCCGGCCGGCGCATGCTCCGGCGCGGCCGCTGGACGCGCGCGGAGCTGCGGGATCTGCGCGCGGCACACGCCGCCCTGGCCGGGCAGGATCCGGCCGGGCTCGATGGCCCGGCGCTGCTCCGCCGCCTCGACGCGATCGAGGTCGTTGCCCGTCGGGCGGCCTACGCGAACATCGTCGTGCCGCTCACGATGCTCGCCTATGACCGGGGCTTGGCCGTTCAGCTGCGTGCGGCCGGCGTGGACCCGGCCACCGTGGACCCGGCCGCCGAGCGGGGCGATCGCGCCGCCTGGAGCCCGGCCGCCGCCCTCGACGTGCTGGCGTCCCTGGCCCGGGACCTGTCGCCGGCCGCCCAGGCCGACCTCGCCGCGCGCCGCACCGCGGCCCTCCGCGAGCGAGCGGACCTGGCCGGGTTCGGCGAGGCCCTCGACAACTACCTCGTCCGCTTCGGCCACCTGTCCGACAGCGGCAACGACCTCTCGCTGCCCACCTGGCGCGAGGACCCGGACCACGTCGTTGACCTCGTGCTGGCGCACCGGGAGCGCCCAGATGCCAACGGCAACGAGGCACCCGGCCGCGGCAACGGTGCCGGTGCCGACATCGACGAGATCCTGGCCCGCGTCCCGCGCGCCCGGCGGCCGTTCGTCCGGCTGCTCTGGCGCCGCGCGGGCGCCTTCCGCGTGTACCGGGACGCCGTGGGCGCGACCTGGGCCCGCGTCTACGGGCTGTACCGACCGACGTTCCTCGCGATCGGGGACCGGCTCATGGCCGGGGGCGATCTCGATGCGCGGGACGACGTGTTCCTGCTCACCGCGGACGAGGTCCGGACCATGGTCCGAGGCGCCACGCCGGCGGCCGGCGACTCGCGGGAGCTCGTCGCCCGGCGCCGCGAGGAGCTGGCCGCGGCCGCCGACCTCGTCGTCCCCGAGGTCGTCTACGGCGACGCGTTCGTCGCCCGGCACGCGTCGGATGCGTCCGAGACGGCCCTGAGCGGGATCCCGACCTCGCGCGGGTCGGTGCGTGCGACCGCCCGGGTCGTGCGCGGAGCCGCGGACTTCGGACGCGTAGCCACCGGCGATGTCATCGTCATTCCGTTCTCGGACGTCGCGTGGAGCCCGCTGTTCGCACGAGCCTCCGGCGTCGTCGCGGAGGCGGGCGGGATCCTGTCCCATAGCTCGATCGTCGCGCGCGAGTACGGGATCCCGTGCATCGTCTCCGTCCCCTCGGCGTGCACCCGTATCCCGGACGGGGCGACCGTGGTGCTCGACGGGATGACCGGCACGGTGCTGGTCGAGGGCGACCGACCGGCCGCCTGACATCCCGGCCGCCCCGGGCCGAGGCCCGAACCGCGACGATCAGCCCATCGGCCCATGACCGATGGCACCCAAAGTGAGCCCTCCGGTCCTTGACCGGGGTCGGGGGTCATCCTGACGCTGCCGTCATGGCCAGATCCCTCGACAGCGGTGGCCCGTGGCGACGCACGCCTGCGCTCGGCGGCGTCCGATGAAGATCGCGGTCTCGGGCAAGGGCGGCGCCGGCAAGACCACGCTGTCCGCCCTCCTGGCGGCGGAGCTACGTCGGCGGGACTACCGGGTCACGGTCATCGACGCCGATCCCAACCCCACCACCGGCGCGGCCCTCGGGTTCCCGCCCGGTCCGGTGACCCCCCTCCTCGAGATGAGCGACGAGATCGAGGAGCGGATCGGCAACTCCGGCGGCTTCGTCCGACTCAACCCCCGCGTCGACGACCTGGTGGACCGGATCTCGATCGCCCACGACGGGATCAACCTCATCGTGGCCGGGGGGATCACCCACGGTGGAGCGGGCTGCGCGTGCCCGCAGGCCGTGCTCCTGCGGCGGCTCCTGGAGCACGTCGTGACGGAGCTGGATGAAGCGGTCGTGATCGACCTTGAAGCCGGCCTCGAGCACCTTGGCCGGCGGAGCGCTCACGCCGTGGACGCCATGGTGGTCGTCACCGATCCGAGCCGGGCCAGCATCGAGACGGCCCGGCGCATCCGCCGCCTTGCCGGCGAGATCGGCGTCGCGCGCGTGCTGGCGGTCGGGAACCGGATCCGGGGCCCGGCCGATGTCGATTACCTGGCGGCGCAGCTCGACGGGCTGGAGATCGTCGGAAACCTCCCCTACAGCGACGACGTGATCGCCGCAGAACGAGCCGGGCAACCGGTGACCGAGATCGCGGGCGCGTTGCCCGTGGCGGCCGCCCGGCTCACGGACACCCTGGTCGCCATGACGAAAGTGCAGGTGAAACCGTGACAGAGCCCACAACCCGCCCGGCCCGCACCGACCTCGCCAGCGTGGAGATGCGTGAACGAGCCCGCGAGGAGGGCGTCAACACGGTCTGGGATCGGTACGCTGCCCTGGGAACCCAGTGCAAGGTCGGCGAGCTCGGGATCTGCTGCACGGTCTGCCACCTGGGCCCCTGCAATCTTGGCCTGCCCGGGAGCAAGCGTCCCCAGGTGGGGGTCTGCGGCGCGGACGTCAACACGGTCGCCGCCCGCCGCCTGGCGCGCGACATGGCAGCCGGCTCCGCGGCCCACTCGGATCACGGCCGGTCGGTGGCCAGCCTCCTCCACCAGGCCGCCCGCGGCGAGGCGCCCGGTTACGGCGTGCGCGACGAGACCAAGCTGCGCACCCTGGCCGGCGAGCTGGGCGTGCCGGTCAAGGACCGGACGACGGACCAGATCGCCGAGGGCGTGGCCGAGTCCTGCCTGGCCCAGTTCGGCCAGCAGGAGGGAGACCTGGCGTTCGTCAGCCGGGCGCCCGCGAAGCAGCAGGAGAACTGGCGCAAGCTGGGCGTCACTCCACGCGGCGTGGACCGCGAGGTCGTCGACGTCATGCACCGGACCAACATGGGCGTCGACACCGAGTACAAGAGCCTCGTGCTGTCGGGCATCCGCAGCGCCCTGGCCGACGGTTGGGGCGGCTCGATGGTCGCCACCGATCTCCAGGACGTCCTGTTCGGCACGCCCAAGCCGATCCGCGCCGAGATGAACCTGGGCGTGCTTCGGACCGACCAGGTGAACATCCTCGTCCACGGTCATGAGCCGGCCCTCGCGGAAGCGATCGTCGATGCGGCCGGGGACCCCGGCCTCCTGGCGGAGGCTGCGGAGCTGGGCGCATCCGGGATCAACGTCGCCGGCATCTGCTGCACCGCGAACGAGGTGCTGATGCGGCGCGGCGTCCCGATCGCCGGCAACTTCCTCCAGCAGGAGCTGGCCATCGTGAGCGGCGCCGTGGAGGCGCTCCTGGTGGACGTCCAGTGCGTCATGCCCGGGATCGTCCAGGCGGCCGGCTGCTTCCACACCGAGATCATCGCCACCTCGACCCAGGCCGCGTTCCCGGGAACGGTGCCGATGGAGGTCGCGGCGGACCGGGCGCCGGAGGCGGCGCGCGAGATCGTCGGCCGGGCGGTCGCCAACTTCGCCCGTCGCGACCGGGCACGGGTCCAGATCCCGAACCACAAGATGGACGTCGTCGCGGGCTTCACGACCGAGTCGATCACGCACATGCTGGGTGGCACCTACCGGGGCGGTTTCCGGCCGCTCAACGACGGGATCATCGCGGGCCGGATTCGTGGCGTGGTCGGCGTCGTGGGCTGCGACAGCCCCAAGCAGGTCCAGGACCAGGGGCACCTGGACACCGTGTTCGAGCTGCTGCGCAACGACGTGCTGGTGGCTCAGACCGGCTGCTCGGCCATCGCCTGCGGCAAGGCCGGCCTGCTCCGGCCCGAGGCTGCCTACGAGCACGCGGGGCGCGGGCTCCAGGAGATCTGCTCGGCCGTCGGCATCCCGCCGGTCCTTCACGTGGGCTCGTGCGTCGACAACAGCCGGATCCTGACCGTCGCCCAGGAGATGGTGAGCGAGGGCGGCATCGGCCGGGACTTCTCCGAGCTCCCGATCGCCGCCTCGGCGCCCGGCTGGTGGTCGGAGAAGGCGATCGCGATCGGGTTCTACGCGGTCGCGTCGGGGATCACGACCTTCCTCGGCTCGCCGTTCAACATCCTGGGCAGCGAGGCCGTCACCCGCTTCGTGACCGACGAGATCGAGGACCTGGTCGGTGCCCGGTTCACGTTCGAGACGGACCCGATCAGGACCGCCGAGCTGATCGTCGAGCACCTCGACCGGAAGCGGGCGGCGCTCAAGCTGCGACCGATGATGTACGACGCCCTGCCGGCGATCGCCTAGCCAGCCTATCGAACGCGAACAGCCCGACCGACGGAGCGAGAGACCATGTCGAAGATCATCGCCACGGCAGCGATCCGCGGCGCCCACGACTTTGTCAACCAGGCCGAGGCCAGGCTGACCGAGGTGATGGAATCGCAGGGCGGTGCGACGCGCCTGGAGTTCCCCAACACCGCGTTCTACCTGCCGCTCATCCTGGCGACGACGGGCATCGAGGTGAAGACCGTCGAGGATGCCCAGGCACCGCTGCGGATCGCCCGCAGCCTGCTCCCGCCGGTGCCGAGCGAGCAGGTGTGGCTGCCCTACCTGGGGGATGCGCTGGACGCCGGGGTGGCGACCCTGATCGCCGAGGAGATCATCGAGGCCCTCCGCTACACCAACGGCGGGCCGCCCAACGGGATCTACCTCGGCTTCACCGACGACGCCATCCTGCGCACCCAGGGCATCAAGCTCGTCGATGGACGGATGCCCGGGTTCGCCGCCTGTGTCGGCGCCATGCCGACCAACGAGGCCGCGGTCCGCCTGGCCCGCGAGCTCCAGGAGCGCAACATCCTCGTCTTCCTGTCCAGCCAGACCGGCGGCCGGAGCATGGCCGAGCAGCTGGCCGAGGAAGGCGTCGAGATGAGCTGGGACACCTATCTCGTGCCCTACGGCAAGGACACGAGCTCCACCGTCCTCGCCCTCAACTTCGCCGCCCGGGCCGCCATGACCTTCGGCGGCCTCGTTCCCGGCGACCTGGCCAAGGCGCGCCAGATCTTCCTGTACAACAAGGAGCGCGTGTTCGCCTTCGTGCTCGCGCTGGGCGAGGTGGACGACCAGAAGTACGCGACCGCGGCGGGCGCCATCAACTTCGGCTTCCCGGTCGTGGCGGACACCGACATCCCCGAGATCATGCCCAGCGGAATCTGCACCTACGAGCACGTGGTGGCCAACACGCCCCACGACCGGATGGTGGCCAGGGCGGTCGAGGTCCGCGGCCTCAAGCTCAAGATCACCAAGATCCCGATCCCGGTCTCCTACAGCGCCGCGTTCGAGGGTGAGCGCGTCCGCAAGGAGCAGCTCCAGGTCGAGTTCGGCCGGAGCGGCTTCCAGGCCTTCGAGTACCTCCGGAGCCGCGAGCTGGGCGAGATCGAGGACGGGCACATCGAGCTGGTGGGCCCGGATCTCGACACCGCCGAGGTCGGCGGGTCGATGCCGCTCGGGATCCTCATCGAGGTGGCCGGGCGCAAGCTCCAGAAGGACTTCGAGCCGATCCTCGAGCGCCAGGTGCACCGCTTCGTCAACGGCGCGATGGGCGTCATGCACATCGGGCAGCGGGACCTGCCGTGGATCCGGGTCAGCCAGGATGCCTTCAAGGCGGGCTTCCGGCTACGGGACATCGGCGTGATCCTGCACGCCAAGTACCTCGAGGAGTACCCCGCCCTCGTCGACAAGGTGGCGGTCACCCTGATCTCGGATCCCGCGATCCTCGAGCCGATCCTGTTGGAGGCGCGCAAGGTCTGGGACGAGCGCGATGCCCGGGTCGCCGGCATGACCGACGAGACCGTCGACATCTACTACTCGTGCACCCTCTGCCAGTCGTACGCGCCGAACCACGTGTGCATCATCTCGCCCGAGCGGCTCGGCCTGTGCGGCGCCTACAACTGGCTCGACGGCAAGGTCAGCCACGAGATCAACCCGCTGGGTCCGAACCAGCCGATCGAGAAGGGGCCCTGCGTGGACGCCTCGCTGGGGATGTTCCAGGGGCTCAACGACTTCGTGGCCAGCAAGTCCAACAAGACCGTCGACCAGGTCAGCCTGTACTCGATGCTGATGGCGCCGATGACGTCGTGCGGCTGCTTCGAGTGCATCCTGGGGATCGTCCCCGAGGTCAACGGCGTGATCGTCGTGGACCGCGAGTACTCGGGGATGACACCGCTGGGCATGTCGTTCAGCAACCTCGCCGGCATGGTCGGCGGCGGCATCCAGACCCCGGGCTTCCTGGGCGTCGGTCGCCTGTACCTCGCCAGCCGCAAGTTCATCCCGGCGGACGGCGGCCTGCAGCGGTTGACCTGGATGCCGCGCGATCTCAAGGAAGCGCTCCGCGAGCGTCTCGAGGCACGGGCCGTCGAGATCGGCGACCCGGGGTTCGTGGACCGGATCGCCGACGAGACCGTCGCCACCACCGTGGACGAGCTGGTGGCGTTCCTCGAGAAGTCGGGGCACCCGGCCCTGACCATGCCCGCGCTCCTCTAGCTCCCACAGGCGCCGGCCCGGGAGCGGACCGGCGCGCCAGTACACCGGAGGCGAACGCACATGCCGTTGACCGCGCTGGACATCTACAAGGTGCTGCCGAAGACGAACTGCGGCGAGTGCGGCGTCCCGACCTGCCTGGCCTTCGCCATGAACCTGGCCACCAAGAAGGCGGCCATCGACGCCTGTCCGTACGCGACGGACGACGCCAAGGCGACGCTGGCCGGAGCGGCCGCCCCGCCGATCCGGCTGGTCAGCATCGGTCCCGAGGCCCAGTGCATCGTGATGGGCAACGAGACCGTCATGTTCCGCCACGAGGAGACGTTCTACCACCCGACCGCGATCGCGGTGCGGTTCCGGACCGACCGCAGCCCCGACGAGCTCAGGGCGGACTTCGAGCGCGTCCTCGCGATGGTCTTCGACCGGGTCGGCCAGTACGTCCGGGTGGAGATGATCGCGCTCGAGGATGCCGACGGTGACCCGGGACGCTTCGCGGCGGCGGCGGCCCTCGCCGACGGCATGGGTCTCGCGCTGATGCTGATGAGCGATTCGCCGGCTGCGATGGAGGCGGCCCTGAAGGGCGTCTCTGCGCACCGCCCGCTCCTGTACGCCGCCACCGCCGACAACTGGGAGGCCATGGCCGGGCTTGCCAAGACCCACGGCTGCCCGCTCGCCGTCCGGGGCGCGGACCTGGACGGACTGGCGGACCTCACCCGCAAGATCGGCGCGCTCGGCGTCACCGACCTGGTGCTCGACAGCGGCGCGCGGGGCCTCGGGCCCACGCTCACCGACCTGACCCAGATCCGGCGCCTGGCGCTGCGCCGCCAGTTCCGGCCGCTGGGCTACCCGGCCATGGCGTTCGTCACCGCCACGGATCCAATCGACCAGGTCACCGAGGGGACGGCCTACCTGTGCAAGTACGCCGGCCTCGTCGTGACGGACGGGCTCTCGGACTGGCAGGCGCTGGCCCTCGTCACGGCCCGCCAGAACATCTACACCGACCCGCAGAAGCCGATCCAGGTGGAGCCCGGCATCCGTGCCATCGGCAGCCCCGACGCCTCGTCCCCGGTCCTCGTCACCACCAACTTCTCGCTCACCTACTTCACGGTCGAGGCGGACGTCGAAGCCACCCGCACACCGGCCTGGGCCCTCATCGTGGACACCGAGGGACAGTCGGTCCTGACGGCCTGGGCGGCCGACAAGTTCACGGCCGAGACGATCGCCAAGGCGCTGGCCGAGTCGGACATCGCCGCGAAGGTCAACCACCGGAGGGCGGTGATCCCCGGCGGCGTGGCCACCCTCAGCGGCAAGCTCGAGGAGCTGACCGGCTGGGAGATCCTGGTCGGGCCGCGCGAATCGGCCGGCATGACCGCCTTCATGCGGACCCGGTGGCGCCAAGCCGAGGTCGGCGCGGCGAGCTGAAGGCCGGCCGGTGACCCAATCACGGATCACGTTCGTCCCCGACGACCGCACCGCGGCCGTCGGGGACGGGGAGACGCTGCTCGACGCGGCGATCGCCGCCGGCGTCCCGCTGGCCGGGGTGTGCGGCGGCAGGGCCATCTGCCAGCGCTGCTGGGTCGTGGTCACGGAGGGGTCGGTCACCGCCCCGCCGGACGCTCGTGCCGCCGGTGGATCCGAGGTGCTCGCCTGCATGGCCCGGGCCGTCGGGGACGTGACGCTGCACGTGCCGGAGGCGTCGCGCATCGAGGGCGAGGAGATCCTCACCGGCCTCGAACGCCCCGGTGAGCTGCCCGCGGCGGAGGACCGGGTCGCCCTCGGGCTGCCGCGGGCGGCCGAGCTGTTCGTCCCCAGCCCGCTCGCCTTCGCCCTGCCGCTCGAGCTGCCGCAGCCCACGCTCCATGATCCGGTCAGCGATCTCGCACGCCTCCAGCGAGAGCTGGTGCGCAAGCGGAACATCCGCGACATCACCGTCCCCCTGGACGTCCTGCGCACAGCGCCCGCGACGCTCCGCGGGGCGGACTGGGGTGTGACCGCCATCATCGCCCGCTCGCCCGGGGGTGACGAGCTGGTCGATCTGCGTCCGGGAACGGACGCGACCCGGGCCTTCGGGCTGGCGGTGGACATCGGGACGACGACCGTCGTCGTCCACCTCGTGGACCTCGACACCGGGGCGACGCTCGGCGCGGCCGCCGCGCTCAACCGCCAGGTGGCCTACGGCGACGACGTGATCACCCGGATCATCCGGGCCGCCGAGCCCGACGGCCTCGAGCAGCTGCGGCGGGCGGTCGTCGGCGAGCTCAACGTCCTGGTCGGCAGGCTGGCCCATTCCCACGACGTGGGCGGCGACGAGATCGTCACGGCCGTGGTCGCCGGCAACACGACGATGATCCACCTGTTCCTCGGCCTGCCGCCTGACGACATCCGGCGCGCCCCGTACGTCCCGGTGGCCGCCCTGCCGCCGGTCCAGCACGCCGCGGAGATCGGGCTGCGGATCCACCCGCGCGCGACGGTGACGATGATGCCCGGCGTGGCCAGCTACGTCGGTGGCGACATCGTGGCCGATGTGCTCGCCGCCGGGATGGACACCTCGGCCGAGCTGTCGATGCTCATCGACGCCGGGACGAACGGGGAGACGGTCATCGGCAACCGCGACTTCCTGATCTGCTGTGCCTGCTCGGCGGGGCCGGCGTTCGAAGGCGGCGGGATCTCGTCGGGGATGCGCGCCGCCCGGGGCGCGATCCAGCGGGTCGAGGTGACCGACGACGGGACGCTCTCGTGGGCGACGATCGGCGGAGCCCCGCCGCGGGGCATCTGCGGCTCCGGCCTCGTGGACCTGCTGGCGACCCTGCTGCGGGCGGGCTGGATGGACCGCTCGGCCCGGCTCCGGACGGACGCGCCGAACGTGCGCACCGGTCCGGCCGGGACCGAGCTCGTCATCGTCCCTGCGGCCGAGACGGCCGTCGGGCGGGACATCACGGTCACCGACGCCGACCTCGAGAACCTGCTCCGGTCCAAGGCGGCCGTCTACGCCGGGGCGGCGCTCCTCGCGCGGCGCCTGGGCGTCGAGATGGTCGACCTCCAGCGGGTCTACGTCGCCGGCGGCTTCGGCACCTATCTCGATATCGGCAACGCGATCCAGATCGGGCTCCTGCCCGACGTGCCGGTCGACCGCGTCACGTTCATCGGCAACGGATCCGTGACGGGCGCCAAGATGACCCTGCTGTCGTACGAGGCGCTGCGCCGGGCCGGCGACGTGGCTGCCCGGATGACCTACCGTGAGCTCAGCGTCGATGAGGCCTTCATGGATGAATACGTCTCGGCCATGTTCCTCCCCCATACCGATTGCGGCCGGTTCCCCCGGGCCTGTGCCGCGCTCGGTGTCGCCTGAGGTGCTGCCATGGCCGAAGTGATCGCGCTCGCCGGCAAGGGCGGCACCGGCAAGACGACCGTCGCGGGGCTGGTCGTCCGCTCTCTCCGGGCCGCGACGCGGACGCCGGTGCTGGCGGTGGACGCCGACCCGAACGCCTGTCTCGACGCGGCCCTCGGGCTGCATCCGGAGCGGACGATCTCGGACGTGCTCCATGCCAGCCAGGGTCTGCGCGGCGTGCCCGAGACGATGCCCAAGTCGACGTACCTGGAATACGAGCTCCAGGGCTGCCTGGCCGAGGGTCGGGGCATCGACCTGATCGAGATGGGCCGCCCCGAGGGACCGGCCTGCTACTGCTCGGCGAACCACCTCCTGCGGAACTACATGGACCGGCTGATGGGTGCGTACCGGACGGTCGTCGTGGACAACGAGGCCGGCATGGAGCATCTCAGCCGCAGGACGACCCGGGACGTGGACCTCCTGCTCATCGTCAGCGACGCCACCGGGGTCGGGATCCGGTCCGCCCAGCGGATCCGGGCGCTGATCGCGGAGCTCGCTCTCCCGGTGCGCCGCATGGCCCTCGTGGTCAACCAGGCCACCGGGCTCCCGACGGAGGTCGAGGCGGCGATCGCGGCCGACGGGCTCGAGCTGGCCGGGTTCGTGCCCGATGACCCGCGGGTCGCCGAGTTCGAGCTCGCCGGACGCCCCCTGCTCGAGCTCCCCGACGATGCGCCCGCGGTCGCCGCGGTGGACCGATTGCTGACGGCGCTGGACGCTGGGGGAGGGCGCGCATGAGCACGTACAAGGTGGCCTACGATGCGCTCCGGGCCCGCTTGGCGGGGCTGGACATGGCCACCATCGTGGAGCGCAGCGGCGCGCGCGAGCTGGGGCCGGACCGGATCGGGCTGCGCTGCCTGGGTGCGGACTACGTGATCCGGTACCCCGACGGCACGGTGCTCGAGGCCGACGGCCAGCCGGCACCCGAGCATGACGCGATCCTGCTCCTCCTCTACCTCACCGAGTCGACAGGCCGCAGCCTGGACGGGACATGGGTCGCCTTCGAGCAGCTCCCGGGCGGCTCGGGCTACTCCGCGTCCTTCCGCGGTCGCGTCGTCATGCCCCTCATGCGTGCCTTCGGGCCGCAGCCCAAGGCGCTCCTGGCGGCAGCGGCGGGCCTGGACGGGGAGCGGCTCGAGCTCGGGGATGCGTCGGTGCGCCTCCTTGCCCTGCCCCGCGTGCCGGTCGCGTACGTGGTCTGGGGTGGCGACGACGAGTTCCCGGCAAGCGCAAACGTCGTGTTCGACGCCTCGGTCGAGGGGTATCTCGACGCCGAGGCCGTCACCGTCCTGGCCGAGCTCGCCACGCGGCGGCTGGTCGGAGCGGCCAACCTGGCAGCAGAACAAGGAGAACGCACGTGACGGTCGAGTTGATGCGCGAGACCTGGCCCGGAAGGATCCTGACCGTCACCATCGGCGCGACGCCCGCGGATGGTGGGACGCGGGGCTCGACGGTCACCATCGGTGGGCACGGGGCGCTGCCGTTCATGAGCGGGGATGCCCCGAGCCCGAATCGTCCGCTGGTCGCCCTCGAGGTCCTCGACGCGGTGCCCGACGACTGGCCCGAGCACCTGCGGGCGTCGCTGGCCGACGTCGTCGACTCGCCCGCGGCGTGGGCCCGCAAGGGCGTGGAGGAGCTGGGCGCCGACCTGATCTGCCTGCGGCTGACCTCGCCCCACCCGGAAGGCCGGGGCGCCTCGCCCGACGAGGCGGTCCGCGCCGTGCGGGCCGTGCTCGACGCGGTCTCGGTGCCGCTGATCATCCTCGGCTGCGGCGATCCCGACGTGGACAACGAGCTCTGGCCGCGGATCACCCAGGAGGCCCGTGGGGAGCGCTGCCTGGTGGGCGTCGCGGTCCCGGAGAACTACAAGACCCTGGTGGTCGCCTGCCTGGCCGACGGGCATGCGCTGCTGGCCGAGGGGCCGATCGACGTCAACATCCAGAAGCAGCTCACGATCCTGGTCAGCGAGATGGGCCTGCCGCCCGACCGGGTCGTGCTGCACCCGGGGACCGCCTCGCTGGGCTACGGCCTCGAGTACGAGTACTCGATCATGGAGCGGATCCGCCTGGCCGGACTCCAGGGTGACCGGATGCTCTCGCAGCCGGTGATCGCCATCGTCGGCGAGGACGCCTGGAAGGCGAAGGAGGCGCGGCTCCCCGAGGCGGACATGCCGTCCTGGGGATCGGCGGCCGGCCGCGGCCCGGCCTGGGAGGCGGCCACGGCCGCCGCGTACCTGCAGGCGGGCACGGACGTCGTGGTGCTGCTCCACCCCGACGCCCTCACATCCGTGAAGCGGACCATCGATCAGCTGGCAGCGCGCCCGGCCGGCGCGGCGGAGGAGTAGCCATGTACATCATCGGCGAACGCATCAACGGGATGTTCCGCTCGGTCGCGAAGGCGATTGCCGAGCGCGACGAGGCGTGGATCAAGGACCTTGCCCGACGCCAGGTGGAGGCGGGCGCCCACGCCCTGGACGTCAACACCGGGCCGACGGAGGGCGACCCCGTCGAGGTGATGCGCTGGCTCGTGGACACGATCCAGAGCGTGGTGGATGTGCCCCTCTCCATCGACAGCGCGAAGATCCCGGTCATCGAGGCCGGGCTCCGCGCCGCCCGGCATCCCGCGATCATCAACTCCACCACCGGGGCCCAGGCCAAGCTCGACTCGCTGCTGCCGCTGGCGGCCGCCCACAACGCCAGCCTCATCGGCCTGACGATCGACGAGCGCGGGATCCCCAGGAACGCGGAGGCCCGGGCGGAGATCGCCCTCACGATCGTCGCTCGCGCCCTCGAGGCCGGCATCGAGCCCACCCGGCTGTATCTCGACCCGATCGTGCTGCCGGTGAGCGCAGCGCAGGACCAGTGCGCAGCGGCTCTCAAGGCGATCCCGACCTTCAAGTCCCTGTGCGACCCGGCCCCGAAGATTGCGATCGGGCTGTCCAACGTGTCCCAGGGCACCGCCAACCGGAGCCTGGTCAACCGGACCTACCTGGTCATGGCCATGGCCGCCGGGATCGACGGCGCCATCCTCGATCCCTTCGACCAGGAGCTGATGGACGGGCTGCGGACGGCGAGCGTCCTCCTCAACCAGGACATCTTCGCCGAGAACTACCTTGGGGCCACACCGGTCGCCTGAGCGAGAAAGGAAGCGGCGGTGACATTCGCGCTGGGGCGAACGGCAGACGAGCTGACCGTCGGCGATCGCGCCTCGGTCACCAGGGTCGTCTCGGAGACCGACATCCACCTCTACGTCGGCCTGACCGGCGACCTCAATCCGCTGTACACGGACGAGACCTACGCGGCCACGCAGCGCTACCACGGACGCGTCGCCCCGGGAGCGCTGACGGCCGGCCTCGTGATCGCCGTGATCAGCACCAGGCTGCCGGGCGCCGGCAGCATCCTCGAGCACGAGGATCTCCGCTTCACGGCGCCGGTGCGGCCGGGAGACATGATCACGGCCTTCGCCGAGGTGGTCGAGGTGATCGCCTCCCGCGGGCGCGTCCGCATGAGCACGGTGTGCAAGAACCAGGACGGAACCGTCGTGCTCGAGGGCGAGGTGGTCGTCCTGCCGCCGCCACCTGCGACACCCGCGCCGGCCCGGTAGGCAGCGCCCGGGCGGACCGGCCGCGCCGCGTACGCGGTCCCTCGCCCGACGGGCGAAGACCGCCGAAGCCCCTGTTCGCGCGCGTCCCGGGCCGGCGTGCACACGGGTTGGTGGGCCGGTCCCCGGCGCCGGCACCGTCAGGCCACCACTGGTACCCCGAGCGGAACCCCGCCCGGACCTTTGCCCCGGAGATGCCGGACCGGGACCCGCGTAGCGTGTCGCTCGATGGTCCCGACCGCTGCTACCACCGGGCGGCTGCTCGCGCTGATCGCCGGCCCGCGCCGCATGACTGCGGCGGTGACGCTTGCCTTCGCCGTCACCGCCGTCGGGCTGCTCGCCGTCCCGCCGCGCGCGCTCGCATGGGACACGGGCGCCTTCAGCTCCACCTCCGAGTCGATGCTGATCTCGCTCCAGAACCAGGCCCGCGCGTCGGCCGGCCTCAAGTCGCTCAAGCTCGACACGGCGCTGCGGAAGATCGCCCGCTGGCGGAGCCAGGACATGGTCGAGCGGAACTACTTCTCGCACACGATCAAGGGCACCGATCGCAAGGTGTTCTGGTACATGCAGAACAAGTACGACTACTGCTTCAAGCTGGCCGGCGAGAACATCGGCACGGTGACCTGGGAGGGCGCCACCGTCGAGGAGGCGACGAACTGGGTGTTCAACGCCTTCATGGACTCATCCGGCCACCGGGCGAACATCATGGGCAAGGCGTGGGACGTGGTCGCCGTCGGCGCCTACAAGGGTCCCGGCAGCCAGTTCATGTGGACGGTCCTGTTCGCGGACCGGTGCGGTTCCACGGCGCCCAAGGCAACCCCCAAGCCGACCCCCAAGGCGACCCCCAAGCCGAAGGCGACCCCCAGGGCCACCCCCAGGGCGACCCCGAAGCCGACCCCCAAGGCGGCCTCCAGGGCCACCCCTCGCCCGAAGCCCACGGCTCACGCCCGCGCCGGCATGGACGCCGTTCGTCCCCGCGCGGACGGAGGACCCCACCGTGGAGCCCGTCGTGCTGCCCACGCCACGACCGACCGAGCCGCCCCCACCCCCGGTCGCGGTGCTCGCCCCGGGTGCGCTGCGGGTCGTGGACCGGCCGCCGGACCGCGGGTTCGTGGACACGATCCTCCTCGGCGTCACGGCCCGCTTCTTCGGGTCCTGACGCACGGCCGGGTCCCATCCCGGGCCGGGACCATCGGGCCGGTGACCTCACCGGACCGCACCGCTACGGTGAGGACCCTACCCGCCAACGACGTCGTACCGGAGCCATTCGTGCCGCGATGACCCTCCAGCTGCCCCCCGCGGGCCCCGTTCCCAACCGGCCGGCCGCCGTCGCGACCGTCCCGCCGCCCGACGGGGGCCCGATCCTCGAGGCTCGTCAGCTCACCAAGCAGTACCGCCTCACCGGCGAGCTCATCGAGGCCGTTCGCGGCGTGAACCTGACCGTTGCCCGCGGCGAGTTCGTGGCCCTGATGGGTCCGTCGGGGTCCGGCAAGAGCACCCTCCTCCAGCTGCTCGGCGGCCTGGATCGACCCACCAGCGGGGAGGTGTACCTCGAGGGCGAGCCGATCGGCCGCCTGTCCGACGACCAGGCCACGCGCCTGCGCCGGGAGCGGACGGGCTTCGTGTTCCAGTCGTTCAACCTCGTGCCGCTGCTCAACGTGGTCGAGAACGTGGGCCTGCCGTTCACGATCGCGGGCCAGGACCCGCGCTCTGGCGACCTCGCCCTGCGCGTCCGGGACGCCATCGAGCTGGTGGACCTGACCGGCAAGGAGCGACACCGCCCGGACCAGCTCTCCTCGGGGGAGCAGCAGCGGGTTGCGCTCGCGAGGGCCATCGTCACCCGGCCGGCCCTCCTGTTCGCGGACGAGCCCACCGGCAACCTCGACTTCACGACCGGCGGCGGAATCCTCGATGCGCTGTGGCGGACGTGCGTGGCCCGCGGCCAGACGATCGTGCTGGTCACCCACGACGCGAAGGCGGCGGCCTATGCCGACCGGGTCCTGGTCGTGGGAGACGGGCGGATCCGCGACGAGATCGTGGTGGGGCGTCGCGAGGACCATGGCGCGGCGCCGCTGATCGCGCGCCTCGCCGTCCTCGGCCTCTGATCGTCGCCATGCGCGGCCTCGTCCCGTACGCCTGGCGCAGCCTCGCAGCCCGGCCGATGCGCACGCTGCTCACGGTTTCCGGCGTCGCGCTGGGCGTGGCCGTGCTCGTGGCGGCGCTCGCGGTGCACGCGGGCCTGGACGCCTCGGTCGACCGGACGGTTGCGTCGCTCGTGGGTCGCGCGGACCTGCGGGTCGCCGCCTTTGCCGAGACCGGGTTGACGGGGGAGACGCTGGCGGCCGTTGAGAGTGTTCCTGGAGTCGCCCTGGCCGCACCCGCGATCGAGCGCCGCACGTTCCTCGTCCCGGGCGGCGGTCGGTCTCCGTCCACGGAGCCCGTGACGGTCCTCGGGATCGACCCGACGCGCGAGCCGCGGGTGCGGGACGTGGCGCCCGTACGGGGCGCCGCCCTCGACGCGATCGATGAGCCGGTGGCGCTGGTCACCGAGCGCCTCGCCGCCGCCGAGGGGCTCGACCTGGGCAGCGAGCTGCAGCTCCTGGGCGCGGGCGCCCCGCTGCGCGTGCGCGTCGTGGGCGTGCTGCCGGGTGACGGCCCCGCCCTGGGCATCGGCGGGCGCACCGTCGTGCTGCCCATCGCCACCGCCGCGCAGCTGGTCCGGCCCGACGACGCGAGCGCGGGTGGGGCGGCCTCGCTGGTCGGCATCACGCGGGTCGACGTCGTCCTGGCCGCCGGCGCGGACCCGGGCGCGGTCGCCGCCGCGATCGACGCCCAACGCCTCGCCCAACCGTACGTCCTGTCCGTCCCGGGCGATGTCGCCGCCTCCCTGCGGGCGTCCACCACGGACATCCGCTCGATCATGGCGCTGCTCGCCGGGATCACGATGTTCGCGTCGGCGTTCCTGATCTTCAACACGCTCGCGATGACGGTCGTGGAGCGGATCCGCGAGCTCGCGCTGCTGCGGGCCGCCGGGGCCGGCCGCGCCCAGGTCATGCGCGTGGTGCTGGCGCAGGCCCTGCTGCTGGGCGCAGCCGGGTCCACCGCGGGCCTCGTCCTGGGCGTGATGCTGGCGCGCTTCGCCGCCGGCTGGCTGGGGGCCGCCGAGACGATCGCGATCGACGGCCCGGAGGTCACCCCGCAGGTGCTCCTGGCGGGGTTCGCCGGCGGGCTGGCCGTCACGGTGGTCGCCGCGCTCGAGCCGGCCCGGCGGGCCGCCGGGATCAGCCCGGTCGCCGCCCTTCGCACCCGTGCCGATCCGACGGCGGCCGTGCGCGCCCGCTCGCGCTGGCTCGTCGCGGTTGCCGTGGCGGTCGGGACCCTCGGTCTGCTGTTGCTCCCCGACGGGTCCGCAAGCCGGTCCGACGCCGTTCGCGCGGCCGGTGTCTACGCGATCCTGCTGGGCGCCGTGCTGCTGACGCCGGTTCTGCTGGCACCCCTGGGGAGGATCATCGGCCTGCCGTTCTCGTTCGTCCTGCGCCTCGAGGAGCGGCTCGCCCGGGCCGCCATCGCCCGGGATCGGGGCCGCACCACCATCACCGTGGGCGCGCTGGTCGTGGGTCTCGCGATGGTTGTCGCCCTGGGCTCCGTCGCCACGAACGCCCGCGCCGCGTCCACCGCCTGGCTGGCCGACGTCGTGCCCGGCGACCAGGTCCTGACCGCGATCGCGCCCGTGCCCGTCGGCGAGGGGGGCGTCGACGAGGAGGTCGGCGCCATCGACGGCGTCGGGCTGGCGTCGCCCATCGCGACCTTCGATGTCGCGTTCGGCGGCACCCGACTCGAGGCCGCCGCGATCCGGGGCGCCGACTTCGACGCCGACGGCCGCCTCACGTTCACCGCCGGCGACCGCGCGGCCGCCCTCGCCGCCCTGGACCGGGGCGGGGCCGTGGTGCTCCCGCGTGCCCGTGCGGAGCGCCTCGGCGTGGGCCTCGGGGACGTGCTCGCCGTGGCGACCGCCGAGGGCCTCTTCGAGCTCGAGGTCGTGGGCACCGTGGAGCGGTCGTTCCCCGGCCGAACCGGCGAGGCGGTTCTCGTCGGCTGGACCGATGCGACCGACCGCCTCGGCGTGGCCGGCGCCGACGCCATTGCCGTTCGGTACGAGCCGGGACGTGCGACCGAGGCGTCCGCGGCCGTCGGGGCCCTGGCCCGGGAGCGGGCCATGACGCTCGAGCCGCTGGTGGCGGTTGCCGGCGCGGTCGGGGACGCGCTGAGCCGCGTGTTCGGCCTGCTCGACCTGCTGGCGCTGGCGGCCGTGGTGATCGCCGTGCTCGGCATCGCCAACACCCTGTCGATGGACACCTGGGAGCGGGTCCGGGAGCTGGGCATGCTCCGCGCCGCCGGCATGAGTCGCCGCCAGGTGTGGCGGAGCGTGCTCGTGGAGGCGGGAATCCTGGGCGCCCTGGGTGGCGTGGTGGGGTCCGTCGCCGGCCTGCTGGTGGGGATCCTGCTGATCACGACCGCCGGTGGCCGGCCGGGGCTCGAGGCGGGGCTGCCGCTGCCGACGATCCTGCTGGTGATCGCCCTGGCGGTGGCCGTCGCGATGCTCGCCGCCGCGCAGCCGGCGCGGATCGCCGGGGCCAGGTCCATCGTGAGCGCGGTCCGGGCCGAGTAACCGGGGCGGGCCCGGCTCGCGGCGTTGGTCGGGCTGGCGCGCGGTTGGTAGACTCGCGTTGACGCCGCAGCCCTGCGGCGCCCCCGAGGGAGCCCATGTCGCTCGCGATCCCGTCGCTCAACCGCGTGCCCGTCAGCGAGCGAGGCCTCACGATCGCGGACTTCCTGGTGCCCATCCGCGTCGCGGAGCGGGTCTCCCCGCTGCTGCGCAACGTCGGCCTGGTGATTGCGGGCGCGCTCCTGATCTACCTCACTGCGCGGGTTGCGATCCCGCGTCCCGGACAGCCCCGTTCCCTACACGCTCCAGACCTTCGGCATCCTCGTCGTCGGCGGGGCGCTGGGGATGCGTCGGGGCGGCTCGGCGGCGGCGCTGTACGTCCTGCTGGGCGTGGTCGGCCTGCCGTTCTTTGCCGAGGGGAAGGGCGGCATCACGGTGATCTGGGGCGCCACCGGCGGCTACCTGCTCGGGTTCGTGCTCGCAGCAGCGGTGGTCGGCCGGCTGGCGGAGCTGGGCTGGGACCGGCGGATCGGCGGATCGGTGGGGGCCACGCTCCTGGGGACCGTGGTCATCTACGCGGTGGGCGTGCCGTGGCTGGCCGCCGTGACGGGCATGACGCTGGGCGAGGCGCTCGCGACCGGTGTCGTGCCGTTCCTGATCGTGGACGCAGTCAAGCTCCTCGCGGCGGCGGCGTTGTTCCCGGCCGCCTGGTGGGTGGTCGGGCGGCGTCCCAGCGAGCGCTGACCGGGTCAACCCCGGGCCGCGGTGCAGCCAGCCGAACGGCCTGCGTTCCCGGCTGAGCACCGGACGCTCACGCCCGCCGGTTCGCCTCCCAATCTCCCAGGGCGTCCACCAGGGGGCGGATCGGCGACGGGGCCCGGGACCGCGGTGCGAGCTCCCGCGCGAACCACTCCACGCCGTGCCAGGCGCCGGACTTCCAGCCCATCGCCTCGAACTCGCCGATCCGCTCGAAGCCCAGCGCGCGGTGCAGCGCCACCGAGGCCGCGTTCGGCGCCGTGATCCCGGCCACGGCCAGGTGGAACCCCTGCAGTCGCAGGATCTCCAGCAGCGCCGTCATTGCCGCCCGCCCGAGGCCCCGCCCGGTGAACGCCTCGTCCACGTAGACGGCCGTCTCCACCGTCCAGTCGTAGGCCGGCCGCTCGCGGTGGCGCGACCCGTACGCGTAGGCGCACACGCGCCCGTCCACCTCCGCAACGAGCCAGGGCGTCCGCGCGAGCGTGTGCGCGATCCGGGCGGCCATCTCGTCCGCCGACGGAGGTTCTAGCTCGAACGAGATCGCCGTGCCCTGCACGTACGGGCGGTAGACGGCGGCGCATCCGGCGCCGTCGGCGGGCGTCGCCGGCCGGACGCGGAACGGAGCGCGATCCCCGGTCACCCGCGCCTCAATACAGGGAGGGGAACCGCGACCGCCACCGGCCGGCCATGTCCAGCGGCGTCGCGGCGTCGAGCGCGTCCAGCAGCATCCGGGTGCGCGCCAGGCCCCAGCGGTGGTCGTTCAGGTAGCCGCGGATCGCGCGCCAGAACACGGTGCTGCCCATCGCCCGGCGGGCGTTGTCGAGGAGGTTGCCACCCTGGATGTAGACGACCTCGTAGTAGCAGGCGGCGGAGTAGCGGTAGATGGAGCGGTCCAGGGCGGCCCGGTCGCACCGGGACGAGCGCCGCATGCCCAGCACGTTGCGCGCGGCGAAGTCCGCGGCCGCCTCGTCCGCGAACGGCTCCCGGGCCTGGTCGTTGCCCACCAGGGCGTAGAACCACTGGTGGGCAATCTCGTGGGTGACGAGATAGCGCAGGTTGGTGGTGGAGACCCCGGTCGGGATCCAGGCGATGCCCGGCCCCTCCATCCCGTAGCCGCCCGCGGACTGGACCACCTTGAGCACCGGGTACGGGTAGGGTCCCAGCCGAGCCTCCAGCCGCCGCAGGGCGGTCACGGTCGCGTTCAGGGTGGCCGTGGCCGGGAAGCCCCGCCGGTGGACGACCCGGACGACCGTGTCGCCGACGACGACCTGCTTCGTCCGGTAGTCGGCCGCCGCCGTGACCACGAAGTCACGCACGTTCGTCGCCCGGAAGGTCCGGGTGAGGCCGTCGGCGGAGGTCGCCACCCGGTCCCCGGTGTTCCCGTAGCGCTGCGGGACGTCGGACCGGATCCGCACCGTGACGAGCGGGCTGACCGGGGTGACGAACGGGTCGCCGTGGTTCGGGCGGTCGAAGCGCCGCCGCAGGCTGACCCACGGGATCCAGCGGTGCATGGCCACGATCCCGTTCCGTCGCGTGAACAGCCAGCTCGAGCCGGAGAGACCGGAGCGGAGCGTGGCGGAGAAGGGGACGACGACCGTCGCGGTCGCGCCGTCGGGGAGGACGCCGCCGAGCGGGACGATCACGGTCTGATCGTCGATCGTGGCCCGCACCTCGGTCCCGTCCACCGTCACGGCCCCCAGCGACAGTGCCCCAAGCCTGGCCATCACGGTGTTGAGCTCCAGGCGATCGATGCCGGCGCCGGAGCGGTTCTCGGCGGCGATCGTCACCGAGCCCCGGAGCGCCCGGGCGGCAACCCGGAGCCGGACGTCCACGTCGTACGTGGCGCGGATCGCGAGGCTGGTGCGGTTCACGCTGCCCGGGACGACGGCGGACGAAGCCGTGGGCGCCGGGGCAGCGAGCGACGGCGGCTCGGCGGAGCCGGGTGTGGGCCCCCCGCTGCCGAGCGACTGGCCCAGGGCCGGACCCGGGCCGATGCCGGCCAGGATCGCGAGCGCCAGCGCGATCCCGGCGAGGCGGCGGGGGCTGCGCATGGAGACGGCCATCTCGGCCTCATGGTAGCCCTCGCGGGTGGAATACTCCGCCCATGACCACGCGAGGCGATGGCCCGGCGCTCCTGCGTGCCATCGGGGCGACGCTCCCGGGGCTGCGGCTGCTCACCGATCGACTGGACCGCGAGGCCCACCGGCGGGACGAGACGGCATACCTCGAGGCCGGCCTGCCGCTGGCGGTCGCCCTTCCCGAGACGACCGAGGAGGTCGCGGCGCTGGTCCGGCTGTGCGGCGAGCACGATGTCCCGATCGTGCCGCGCGGGGCAGGGACCGGCCTGTCCGGGGGCGCGGCCGGGCTCGAGGGCGCCCTCACGATCGCGTTCACGCGGATGAACCGGATCCTGGAGATCGACCACGCCAACCTGACGGTGACCGCTCAGCCGGGCGTGGTCAACGCGGCCCTCAAGGCCGCGGTGGCCGCGGAGGACCTGTTCTACGCCCCGGACCCGGCGTCCTTCGAGACGTGCACGATCGGCGGCAACCTGGGTACCAACGCGGGCGGCCTGTGCTGCGTGAAGTACGGCGTCACGCGCGACGCGGTCCTGGGGCTCGAGGTCGTGATGGCGGACGCCACCGTGCTGCGCCTCGGCGGCAAGAACGTCAAGGACGTGGCGGGGTATGGGCTGATCCCGCTGCTCGTCGGAAGCCAGGGGACGTTGGCGCTGGTCACCGAGGCGACGCTCCGCCTGCGACCGTCGCCCCCGCCGCGGGCGACCGTGCTGGCGTTCTTCCCCACGCTCGAGGCAGCCGGCGAGGCCGTAGCCGGGCTCACATCCGCCGGCCTGGGCCCGGTGACCCTGGAGCTGATGGACCAGTTCACGATCCGGGCCGTGGACGACGTCCACCGCCTCGGGCTGGACAGGGAAGCGGCCGCGATGCTGCTCGTGGAATCGGACCTGCCCGGGGACGCGGCCGACGCCGAGATGGCGGCGGCGGACGACGCATGCCGGACTGCCGGCGCCACGCTCGTTATCCGGGCCGCGGACGCACAGGAGGCGGAGTGGCTGCGCGAGGGCCGCAGGCTGGCCTACCGGGCGCTCGAGGCCCGGGGCGCGGCGCGGATGGAGGACGTCGGCGTGCCTCGGAGCCGGATCCCGGAGATGCTGCGAGCCATCGAGACGATCGCCGGCCGCCACCAGATGACGATCGGCACCTTCGGGCACGCCGGCGACGGCAACCTCCACCCGACCTTTGTCATCGACCGTGACGCAGAGAGCCCCGACGCGATCGCCCGGCTGGAGGCGGCCCGCGTGGACCTGTACGAGGCGGCGCTCGCGCTCGGCGGCACGGTCACCGGCGAGCACGGGATCGGCGCCGCGCGGCAGGACTGGCTGGTCCGCCAGCGCGGCGAGGACGCCGTGGCGGTCATGCGGGCGATCAAGCACGCGCTCGATCCCCGGGACCTCCTCAACCCCGGGCGCGTGCTGGGCTGATCGCCCGCTCCGGTTGCGGCGCCCCCCTGAGGGCCGGACGGCCCGGGCCGAGCCGCCCCTGTACCGACGGCAGTCCGGACCCGGGATCACGGGACTCACGGCCCTGCCGCGCGACGGCCCGGGGGCGGACCATCCGGCCAACGCATCTGGAGACGCCCCCGTGGGTGCCGATCGAGTGCTCATCGCCTTCGCCAGCCAGCAGGGGTCCACGGCCTGGGTCGCAGAGGCCATCTGCCAGGAGTTGCGCGCGGCCGGGCTCACCGTGGACTGCCAGCCGGCGGCGGCGGTGACGGACCTGTCTCCGTACGTCGCCGTGGTGCTCGGCAGCGGCGTGTTCCTCGCCCGGCGCGCGTCGGACGGCGGCGGGTTCATCACGCGCCACCGGGAGGCGCTGGCGGAGCGGCCGGTCTGGCTGTTCTCGGCGGGCCCCATCGGCGGGACCGGATCCGCATCGGGCGACGACGCGGGCTGCGAGGAGGCCCCCGTGGTGTGCGTGGCCCGCGACATCGGGGCCAGGGGGGCCGCGACGTTCGGTGCGGCCCCGATCATGGATGTGACCGACGACCGGCGCCCGGCGGGCCGGGACTGGCGGGAGCTGGCGCGCGTGCGATCCTGGGCCCGAACGATCGCGGACGAGCTGGCGAGGTCACGGCGCGCCGTTCCGGCGGGCGCTCCCCGCCGCGCGGCGCCGCCGCCGGTGCTCCACCGGGCCGCGCCCACGTCGTGACACGCTAGCTGTCACGACGGCCCGCCAGCATGCGGGCCATGGAAGCACGACTCCTCCCCCTGCCGGCGATCGTGCCGCCCACCATGTCCCCGGTGCCCCGGGTCGCCACCGTGCGCGTCGAGGGCGACCGGATCGTCGTGGAGCGGCTGGTGCTCGCCGACGCTGCGCTCGCCGGATCGCTGGCCGAGCGGGACGAGGCGGACCGCACGGCGGTCGTCGAGCGGGCGCTCCGTATCGGCCTGCTGGCCCTCCATGATGCGGCGACGTCCATGGACGTGGACGTGGTCCGCCGCGAGTTCGACAAGCTGGTCGCGCAGACCAGCGCCGTGAACGAGCAGGCGGCCCGGGCGGTCGAGGAGGTCCTGCGTGCCAACTTCGCGGACGGGGACGGGCGCCTGCCGCGGACGCTGGAGCGGTTCCTGGGCGACCGTGGGGCGCTGCGCCAGTTCGTGAACGAGCTGTTCGACGAGACCAAACGGGACTCGGCGATCGGGCGGATCGGCGGCCTGCTCGGCCAGTACTTCGACGGGGACCGGTCCAAGCTCGCGCTGCTGCTGGATCCGACCCGGCTGGGCTCGCCGCTCCACCAGTTCCGCCAGGAGATCGCGGAGGGCTTCAAGGGCGTGCACGAGCGCCTCACGGCGATCGAGGCCGCGTCGCGGGCACGCGCCGAGGAGCGCTCCCGGTCGGCTGCCAAGGGCGGCGATTTCGAGGACCTGCTCGAGGGCATGCTGGGGGACCTTGCCCGGGGCGCCGGGGACTTGCTGGACCGTACCGGGACGGAGTCCGGGGCGGTCCTCGGCTCGAAGAAGGGGGACTTCGTCCTCACCCTGGACGCGAAGCTGACCCGGGGCGCGGACGTTCGCGTGGTCCTGGAGGCGAAGGACCGGGTGATGTCGCTGCGCGCCATGCGGGAGGAGCTCCGCGAGGCGTGCCGGAATCGCGGCGCCGGCGTGGCGGTCGCGGTGTGGACACCGAGGCACGCCCCAGCCGGGGTGGCGCCGTTCGCGATGGTCGGCGAGGACGTCCACGTCGTCGTGGACCCGGACGCGCCCGACCCCTCGTACCTGGAGGCCGGCGTCCGGCTGGCCCGGCTGCTCGCGCTCGCGCAGCTGCAGGAGCGTGAGGTCGAGGTGGACGCCGCCGCCGTCGGCAGGGCGCTATCCGGGATCCGGGAGCAGCTCGACGCCATCCGGGCGCTGAAGATGCAGCTGACCTCGGTGGCGAGCGCCGCGGAATCCGTGAAGGGCGGGCTGGACACGCTGCGCAACAGCATCCTGGCGCGGGTTGCGGAGGCTGAGGCGGAGCTTCGCGTCGCGCCCGCCTGACGCGCGGGCAGGGCCATCGCGGGCAGGGACTCCGGGGCTATCGGCAACGGGACCACCGACCCCCTTGTCGGGAGGGCCCAGGCGGGTGAGGCTGGGTCGTGCTCCTGCGGCGCTTCCCGGCCGTGGGACAATCAGAAACCCGGGGAGCCTGCATGCATCGTCCCATCGCCATTGCCCTCGCGCTCCTCGTCGCGTTCCCGTCCGGCGCCGCCCTGGCCGCGGATCCGGTCGCGCCGGCACCGTCGGCGACCCCTGGCCCGTCCGTGACCCCGGCGCCGGAGCCGACGGTCGCGCCGGAGCCGGCGCCGACCTCGACCCCGGGGCCGACCCCGGAGGCTTCGCCTGCCCCTGACGCGGCGCTCGGGCCCGATGTCACGCTCGCACCGCCGGCCGCCGTCGGCCCGGACGATCAATGGATCGTGGTGCTCAAGCCCGGCGCGGACCTGGCCCGCCTGTCGGAGCGGGCGAAGGGGATGGGCGTCCGGGCAGACCGGACGTTCCGTCACGCGGTCCGTGGCTTCGCCGCCTCGCTGAGCCGCGGGCAGGTCGCCAGGCTCCGCGGCGATCCGGCGGTCGCCGCCGTGGTCCCCGACGAGGTGATCCGAGTTCAGGCCCAGTCGACGCCGGCCGGCGTGAGGCGCGTCTTCGGCCCGACGTCGCCGGTCGCGAAGATCGACGGTCGCGACGAGCGCGTGGACGCGGACGTCGCGATCGTGGACACCGGGATCGACCCGCTGCACCCGGACCTCAACGTGGTCGGCGGGGTCAACTGCTCCACCGCGGACCGCTCGGCGTGGCAGGACGACAACGGCCACGGCACCCACGTCGCGGGCACCGTCGGCGCGCTGGACAACACCACAGGCGTGGTGGGCGTCGCGCCCGGCGCCCGCCTGTGGGCGGTCCGCATCCTGGATGCCAGCGGCTCGGGCCGCCTGTCCTGGTACGTGTGCGGGCTCGACTGGATCGCCGCCATGCGCGATCCGGCAGATGCGTCGCGCCCGCTGTTCGAGGCCGTGAACATGTCGGTCGCCAAGAGCGGCGCCGACGACCGCAACTGCGGCAACACCAACGCCGACATCCTCCACCAGGCGATCTGCCGCCTTGTCGGGTCCGGGGTCACGGTGGTCGCCGCGGCCGGCAACAACTCGTTCAACGCGTCCAAGCTCGTCCCCGCCAGCTACGACGAGGTGATCACGGTCAGCGCCCTGGCCGACACGGACGGCAAGCCGGGTGCCCTGGGCGGCAACAGCTGCTACTCGTGGGGCACCTACGACCGAGACGACACCTTCGCCAACTTCAGCAACTACGGTCGGGACGTGGACCTGATCGCCCCCGGCAAGTGCATCTGGTCAACCAAGCGCAACGCCAGCTACGGGTACTCGTCGGGCACGTCGATGGCCACCCCGCACGTGACCGGCGCCGTTGCGTTGTACAAGGCCTCTCGCCCGCTCGCCACGCCCGCCGAGGTCAAGCGTGCTCTCCAGGCGCTCGGCAACCTCGGTTGGAAGACCGGGTCGGACCCCGATGCGTACCACGAGCGGCTCCTGGACGTCTCGGGAATCGGCCCCCTCGGCGGGTTCTCGCTCAGCGCGGGCAGCGCGACCATCGGCGAGTCGGGCGGGACGATCGCCATCCCGGTGACGGTCAGTCGAGGGGCGTACTTCATCGAGGAGGTCACGCTCACCGCCGACGCCGGCCCGCGGCTGACGGCAGCCCTGTCGCCGGCGCGGCTGTTCGGCGCGACTGCCACGACGGCCCAGTTGCGGGTCACCGTCCCGCCGTCCACGAGGGCCGGCAGGTACGAGGTCGTCGTCAGGGGCGCCAACTGGGGCCGCGTTCGCTCCGCCACCGCGACGATCGTGGTGGAGGCGGACCGGCCGTCGATCGGCGTGCCCCGCCTCGGCGCGGACGTGGGCCGGACCTTCGGCACCACGTCGTTCGTGGCCGAAGGGCGGTGGGGCGCCGCGACGGACCCGTCCAGCCCGATCGCCGGCTACCAGGCCCAATGGCGCGTGGACGGCGGTGGCTGGCAGCCGGTGATCACGCTCGGCGCCTCGGCGCGGACCACGACGCGGACGTTCCGGGTCGGCCACGCGTACGCCTTGCGCGTCCGGGCAGTGGACGCGGCGGGCAACTGGAGCGCCTGGGCCGAAGCCGCGCCGTTCACGGCCGCGGTCGTCCAGGACTCGAGCAGCAGCCTCATCCGCCGCGGCACCTGGACGCGCTACGTGAGCAGCCGGATGTCCGGTGGGACGAGCCGCTACACGAAGGCGCGCGGTGCCTCGATCGCGCGCAGGTTCACCGGCCGCGGCGTGTCGCTCGTGCTGCCCGAGAGTCCCAGGCGCGGCCGCGCGAAGGTCTACGTGGACGGCGTGCTGGTGAAGACCATCGATACCTACCGGAGAACCTTCGCGGCGCGACGCGTGATGTTCACCCGGACGTGGGCGTCCAGCGGCACGCACACAATCCGGCTTGTGGTGCTCGGTACATCGGGACGTCCCCGTGTCGACTTCGACGCGCTGGTGATCATCCGCTGAGCACACCCACCCGGAGCGCGGGCGGGGTGGGTCGCTCGTCGAACGAAGCGGGTTGCAGCCCGGTGGTACGGTTACGTCCCGGCCGGGGGAGCGGCGCCGGGAGCCGCTCGCAGCGGCGGGACAGCTGAGGGATCATCGACCCGTGGCGCGTTCGATGTGGAAGGGGGCCATCCAGTTCGGGCTGGTCACCATTCCGGTCAAGCTCTACACCGCGACCGAGTCCGACTACACGATCCGGTTCAACATGCTGCACTCCACGGACCTGTCCCGGATCCAGATGAAGGTCTGGTGCCCGGCGGACGAGCAGGTCATCTCGCGCGGCGAGACCGTGAAGGGCTACGAGTACGCCCCGGACCAGTACGTGGTCATCACGGACGAGGACCTCGAGAAGGTCCCCCTCAAGACCGTCCGCTCGATCGAGATCGAGCAGTTCGCGCCCCGTGACGAGGCCACGGCCGAGCACGCGAAGTTCACCCGGCAGGCCTACTTCATCGAGCCCGACAAGATCGGCCGCAAGGCGTTCTACCTGCTGCGGGCGGTCCTGGCGGAGCGCAACCTGACCGCGATCTGCAAGGTCGTGATCCGGGACCGGGAAGCGCTCGCCGCGCTGGACCCGTTCGAAGACACGATGCTGCTGACCACCCTCCACTGGCCGGACGAGATCCGTTCCACGAAGGAGCTGGAGCTGCCGGCCGAGGCGTTCGAGTTCAAGCCCGCCGAGCTGGCGATGGCCGAGCAGCTCGTGGAGGCGATGACCGAGCCGTTCGACCCGACCCGCTACAGGGACGAGTACCGCGAGGCGCTGCTCAAGGTCATCGAGGCGAAGGTGGAGGGCGTGGAGATCGCCGCGCCTGAGCCGGTTGTGGAGAGCGCCAGCATCGTCGACCTGATGAAGCTGCTCGAGGCCAGCGTCAAGGCTGCCACCGACACGCGCGCCGAGGAAGCCGGCAGGCCGGTCTCGGTCACCGAGGCGATGGTGGCGCGCGCGTCGAAGTCGGCCGAGGCGAGCCAGCCAGCGGACGTCGCCGACCAGGCCGCTGAGGAGGGCCGCCCGGCCCGCCGCCGAAAGAGCGCCTGACCCGGTCCACCGTGCCGCTGGGCCTCGGCGAGCACGCCCTGGCGGCGACGCGCGCCCTCGTCGACCCGCCGGTCACCCACCTGCTGCAGGACTCCGCGGTCCACGCGGGCAGGGCGGGCTAGCGGAGACGGAGCTGGCCCATCCGGCGCAGCCAGGCCAGGGCGATCGCATCCAGTGCGATCCCGATCGCGAGGAACAGGCCCTGGAGCCACATGAGCTCCGGCATGACCAGGACCTGGACGAGGATCCAGATGATCAGGCCCGTGCCCAGGATGCCGGTCAGCCACGGAGCCCAGCGATGCCGCCGCACCGTGAGCACCGCCGCCACGAGCATGCCGATCCCGTTCATCGCCAGCAGGTAGATGCCCGGGATGGTGTACGACCCGAACGGAGTGGCCTCGATCCAGCCCGACGGCAGGCCGATGGACGCGCCGGTCGGATCGGTGAGGAACATCAGCCCGACGGGAATCGCACCGAGTGCCGTGAACAGCTCCAGGGCAACGGCGAGCCAGGCGTAGGCGGGACGCTCGATGGGGCCGCGGACGGCCAGGTTGGCAGACATGCGGGCAGTGTTCCGTCCGACGGGACGAACCGCCATGCGCCATCCGTCCCGCAATCGGACGCCGCGGGGCGACCGTGGGGGGCCGTTCCGCCCGGGTGTCTCCGCTTCGCCCTTTCAGCCTGGCTCGACCGTCGGCGTGTCGGCGGCTCGGGTCGCGGCCCCGGGCTCCTGGACCGGCACCATGTCGACCGGTGGGACCGGCTCCGCCGGCCGTGCGGACCCGTCGAGACTGCCAGGGGTGGCCGACAGCACGTGAAGGCGCAGGTAGCGATTGCCGCGTCGGATCAACCACCCTCGGAACGCCTCCGGCAGATCCGGGTGCTCCGCCGCCGTGATCACCGCCGGCTCGTCCAGCTCGTACACCATGCCCCGGACCTGGAGGCGGCAATGGCCGGCCGCCTTGACGTTGCGCGCCCAGCTGACGTCGATCCCGTACGGGAGCGGGACACATGCGTAGTCACCCGCGATCCGAGGCAGCACGGGCGTCCGGTAGGCCATGCCGGTCGTCCGACCGACGTGCTCGAGGTACGCCCACGGCGACCACCGTCCGCCGACGAGCCCCAGCCGGACAACCGCGGGGTTGAAGCGGTGGGTCACGAACCGGCGGAGCCACGCCGGCGAGGTACGCACCGGCGGCGGGGCGGCCACGACCGCCGCCACTGCGTCGTCGGCCTCCGGTGCCGGCGACGCTGCCGCCGATGCCCGGCGTCGGACCAGGATCGCGACGACGAGGACAACGGCGGTCACACCCGCGAGCAGCGCGACGATCACGGGGATCCGGGGGTCGCGGGCCAGGCGCGTCGGCTCCACCGGCGCCGGACGGACGGCAGGGCGGACCGCGAGCAGCCGGCTGAGCCGCGGCTCGACGCCCCGCGCGGGCCGCTCGGCGCGGGCGAGGAGCTCACCGAGCCGGGCCGCAAGCCGCGGATCGACGCCCCGCCTGGGCCGCTCGGCGCGGGCAAGGAGCTCGCCGAGCCGGGCCGCGAGCCGCGGATCGACGCCCCGCCGGGCCGCTCGGCGCGGGCGAGGAGCTCGCCGAGCCGGGCCGCGAGCCGCGATCGACGCCCTGCCTGGCCGCTCGGCGCGGGCAAGGAGCTCGCCGAGCCGGGCCGCGAGCCGCGGCTCGACGCCCCGCGCGGGCCGCTCGGCGCGGGCAAGGAGCTCGCCGAGCCGGGCCTCCACGTTGGTGCGGCGGCGGCCCCGGTGACCGCGGCGCCCGGTGCGGAGCACGAGCTCCGGCCGGACGGTGATCCCGGGCGGGATCGTGAACCCGGGCATCGCGATCGTCGGCCGGGTCCGGATGGTGAGCCTTGCCATGGCGGGCCTCCGTTGCTGCTGCAGCGATGCTGGCTCGCTGCGCTGCCGGCCGCCAGTGCCGGAGCGCACCCACTGGCCGGCCGGGCATCCGGATGCGGCCCCACGGGCATACTGCGGGGCATGCCGCTCGAGGAGTACCGCCGCAAGCGCGACTTCGCCAAGACGCCGGAGCCCGCGCCGTCGCCGTCCCCGCCGCCTGACGGCGCCTCGTCTCCGGCCGGCCCCGAACTCCCGGTCCGTCGCCGGTTCGTCGTGCAGCGCCATCGCGCCACGCGCCTGCACTACGACGTGCGGCTCGAGATCGACGGCGTCCTGGTCTCCTGGGCCGTGCCCAAGGGCCCGACCCTGGACCCGGCGGCCCGCCGGATGGCCGTTCACGTCGAGGACCACCCGCTCGACTACTTCGATTTCGAGGGCGTGATCCCGCCCCGCCAGTACGGTGCGGGCGACGTCATCGTCTGGGACTGGGGCACCTGGGAGCCGGAGGCGGAGACCCCGGAGCCCGCGGCGGCCATCGAGCACGGCGAGCTCAAGTTCCGGGCGACGGGGCAGAAGATCCGGGGCCGGTTCACGATCGTCCGGACCTCCCGCCGTCCCGGCACGGCCCCTCGTGCCGCCTTCGAGGACGACGAAGGCGAGCAGTGGCTCCTGATCCACAAGCGCGACGAGCACGCGGTCCCCGGCTGGGACGCCGAGGACCACCCGCGGAGCGTCAAGTCGGGTCGCACCAACGACGAGGTCAAGGCCAATGCGCCGGCGATCTGGATCTCGGACATGCCCGCGGCCGCCGCCGAGATCGACCTGTCCGCGGCCCGGGAGGTTCCGCTGCCCCGGTACCTGGAGCCGATGAAGGCGACCCTGGCCACGCGCCCGTTCCGGGACCCGGACTGGCTGTTCGAGGTGAAGTGGGACGGGTACCGTGTCGAGGCGGTCGTGCGGGATGGGCAGGTGGACCTGTTCACGCGCAACGGCCATGATGCCGCGGCCTACTTCGGGCGCCTGCTGTCGCCACCCACCTGGATCGAGGCGCGCGAGGCGATCGTGGACGGGGAGGTGGTCGCGCTCGACGAATCGGGGCGGCCGGACTTCGCACTGCTCCAGGAACGGATCTCCGAGGCGCGGGCGGGGAGGACCTCCGGGCTGGCCTACCGGGCATTCGACCTGCTCCACCTGGACGGCCGCTCGCTCGTCGACGTGCCGCTGGAGCACCGCAAGCGGCTCCTGGAGCTCGTGCTGCGGCCGAACGCGCGCGTGGGCTATGCCGCGCACGTGGACGCCGAGGGCGTGGCCTTCTTCGAGGCGGCCGCCGCCCAGGGCCTGGAGGGGATCGTGGCCAAGCACCGCCGCTCGCGCTACGAGCCGGGACGGCGGGCGACGAGCTGGCTGAAGCTGAAGGTGCGTCCGGAACAGGAGCTGGTCGTCGGCGGGTGGACGCCGGGGGAGGGGACTGCGAAGGAGCTCGGAGCGGTCGTGGTCGGAGTCTACGAGGGCGAACGCCTGCGGTTCGCCGGCAAGGTCGGCTCCGGTTTCACCGGCCGGCATCGGCGGGAGCTCCGGGCGCGGCTGGAGGCCATCGAGGCGGAGCAGCCCCCGTTCGACCCGGCTCCCCCGCCGGACTACCGCGGCCGATGGGGCGGCGATCTCGCCGGCGTCCGCTGGGTCCGGCCGGAGCTGGTGATTCGCGCCGAGATCGGCGGCTGGACTCGCGACGGTCACGTCCGCCAGACTTCGTTCAAGGGCCTGGAGCCGGGGCGTGACGCGCGCGAGGTGGTCCGGGAGCGTGCGGTGGATCCGGCAAGGGCGGACCGCGACGCGGACGCGGCGTTCCCCGTCCGGCCGGCCGGGACACCCACATCCGCGATGGCCCCCGCGATCCGCCCCGGGATACCCGGCGGTCGCGCGACTCCCCTGGAGTGGCTGGTCTCCGATGCCGAGCTGGCCGCGCTCGCGGCGATGAAGGCCGACGGGACCTGGCACGTGGCCGGGCAGGATCTCCGCCTGACCAACCTCGACAAGGTGCTGTTCCCACCACGCGACGGCGTGGACGAGCCTGCGCTCGCCAAGCGGGATCTCGTCGCCTACTTCGCCCGCGTGGCGCCCCTGATGCTGCCCCACCTGGTCGACCGGCCGCTCAACCTGCAGCGGTTCCCCAACGGCGTGGGCGCGCCCGGGTTCTGGCAGAAGGACATCCCGTCGCACGCGCCCCGCTGGCTCACGATCTGGCGCGAGCAGGGCTTCCGCGAGCGCGAGGACCGGGCGCCCAACGACCACCTGGTGGCGGACCGGGCGGCGACGCTGTGCTGGCTGGGCAACCAGGCCGCGTTCGAGATCCACGCCTGGACATCGACCCGCGACGCGCCATGGTCCCCGACCTTCGCCCTGATCGACATCGATCCGGGGACCGCCACGACGTGGGAGGAGACGCTGCTCCTCGGCCGGCTGTACCGGACCGCCCTCGAGCACCTTGGCGTCCGTGCCTACCCCAAGGTGACGGGCAGCCGCGGGATCCAGGCCTGGATCCCGGTCGAGCGTGGGCGCTATTCGTACGCGGAGACGTCCGCGTGGGTCGAGACGCTGTCCCGGGCAATCGGAGCCGCCGCGCCCGCCCTGGTGTCCTGGGAGTGGTCGAAGTCCGAGCGAGGCGGGCGGGCCCGGCTGGACTACACCCAGAATGCGCCGATCAAGACGCTCGTCGCCCCCTACGCCGTGCGGCCCCGACCTGGCGGCCCCGTCTCCGCGCCGATCCGCTGGAGCGAGCTGGATGATCCGGACCTGCGGCCCGACCGCTGGACGATCAGGACGCTGCCCGCCCGAGTCGACGAGGTGGGCGACCTGTTCGAGGGCGCGCAGACGGACGCCCAGGTGCTGCCGCCGCTCTAGGGTCGCTCTGGCCGGGCGCGGCCGCAACGCAGCCAGCGTCGTCAGCGCGCGTCGGGCGACTCCACGGGCTGGCGGAGCAGCGTCCGCACCTTCGCCGGGTCGCCGCGGCGCGGATCGCCCAGGTAGATCTCGTGGTGGCGACCGCGGGGATGAAGACCCGCGGCTGCGATCGCGGCATGGAGCCGCTCGATCGTCGGCCGTTCCGCGCTGTACGGCCCAAGGTGCAGCACCTGCGCCACCCGGCCCTCGCCGAACGGCTCGATCCTGAGGCTGTCACGGTACGGCGGTGCCAGCTTGGAGCGACCGGCGCCGAGGGCGCCGTCGAGCTCGCCCTCCGTCGCCTCGTCCGGCAGGGCGATGAGCAGCGTCCAGCGCCAGGTCAGCCGGTCGCCCGGGCCGAAGATCACGTCGAGGTCCGTCGCGCCGTCGCTCGTCCACCACAGCCCCTCGAGCGGTCCGACCTTCGTGATGACGCCCCGCTTCTTGAGCGCGAAGCGCAGCGTCCAGGCGGTCGCGTACAGGCCCGGCATCCGGGGCGCGAACCCCGCCTCCCCGGCCGGCCCCTCCCCGTCGATCATGACGAACCGTCGCTCCGGCAGCGCCAGGAACCGGACGACCCCGGGCTTGCCGGCCAGCTCCGCGTCACGGGTTGCCGGTGCCTCGAAGGCGAGCGGCTCGCTCATCACCGGCTCCAGGCGCGGACGGAGCGGGGCGACGGGTACGGCTGACGGAAGAAGCCCAGCAGCGGCTCGCCGGTGGACTGCGCCAGGCGGATCCGGTCCCGCCACGGGCGCGCGGCTCCGGACCCCATCTCGATCGCCGCCCGAAGCTCCACGTCGTCGCGGCCCGGGTGGTTGGGGTCGTAGACCCGGATCGTGATTGCGCCCTCGACGGCCTCGTAGGCCCAGGCGAGGACCTGGTGGTTGCGGGCGAGGCGCCATGGGCTGGGCCCGGACCACCGGACCAGGCCGACGACGACGGGGTGACCGGCGTCGATCTCGCCGCGGATCCGGGGCCATTCCTGGAGGACCGACACGACCCGTGCCGGCTCCCGCCCGAGGGCGGCGGCCACGCCCGACGGCGGGTCCGGGCGGAAGGCCCCCAGGTCGTAGTAGCGGAGCGGCACGCGCAGCCAGTCGAGGGACTCGACCTGTCGTCGCACCAGGGCGCGGAAGCGAGGGCTGCCGTTGTCCGGCGGCGTGTCGTCTGCCGGGGCGGTGAGACCGGCCTCGTACAGGTCCCGTGCGGTGAGGACCATCCCGCCGCACAGGCCGGCCGAGGCGTCGCCGATGCCCAGGATCCTCGGATCCAGCGGGCCCAGCCGGATGGTCGGTCCGGACGGGAAGGCGTTGGCGAATCGGAGCCCGTGGATGCTGGGCAGGAACCCGGCTACCGCGTTGCCGGTCACCGGGCGAATGCTCCGGTCACCGGCCCTCCTCGCCGGCCACCCCCAGCCGGTGGGCGAGCGCCGCCGCCTCGACCCGGTTCTCGACACCCAGCTTGCCGAGGATGTTCGAGACATGGACCGACGCCGTCTTGGTCGTGATCCCCAGCTCATCCGCGATCCGGGCGTTGGACCGGCCCGCGGCTACCAGCCGCAGGACCTCCCGCTCCCGGGGCGTGAGCTCGAGGGCGCCGAGCGGGTCGCGGGTGTCCGCCTCCGGCGCCGTTCGACGCCCGGGGCGAGCCCCGCTCCCTGCGTCCTCGAGATCCACCCGGGCGAGCCTGGCCAGTCGCCGCGCCCGCTCCAGCATCGGGCGGGCGCCCAGCGCCCGCAGCGTCTCCGCGGCCGCCCCGAGCGGCGCGGCGACGGACTCGCGCGACTCGCGGTTCGCCAGGCGCGCCTCGGCCAACCGGAGGCGCGCATAGGCGGCCGAGTAGGGCCGGTCGATCCCCACCCAGGCCTCGATCGCCCGGTCCCACGCTGCGACCCGGTCCGCGGCGGAGCCGTCGAGGCGTGCCCGCTCGGCACGGACGTGGGCGAGCAGCGCCTCCGCCCGGGGGCCCCATGCGGCCCGAGCAGCCCCGGCCCCGGCCTCGGTCATGGCGGCGATTGTGCTGCCGCGCGCGAGGGCGGTGGCCGCCGCGGGCTGGTCGCCACGGGCCGCCGCGTCGAGCGCGAGCTCCACCTCCGCCCGGACGGCGAGCGCGCCCAGCCAGGCGATCGAGGAGCCGGGCGCGCCCGCGGCGCCCTGGGCGAGGAACGGGTCGATGAGGTCGCGGACCGTCTCCGCGCGATCCGTGCCCAGCGCGACCTCGGCGCGGGCGACCGCCAGGGCGGCCCGGTCCTCGGCATCCGCGAGCACGGGTTCCAGCGCGATCAACCGGCGATCGTGCAGCGCCGCATCCGGATCGTCCCCGCGAGCCGCGGCCATGCGCAGGCCGACGATCCGCAGGTGCGCCTCCACGAGGGCGGCCGGGCGGCGCGCCAGCCCATCCGCGATGCGCCGGACGGCCTCGTCCCATTCCCCGATGGCGAAGCACGACCGTGCCGCTTCGGCCGCCAGCTGCGCCCCCAGCGAACGGCCGAGGCCCGACGCCTCCGCGACCGCGAGCGCCGCGTCGATCTCGGCCAGCGCCTCGCGCGCCCGCCCGCAGCGCGAGAGCACCGTCACGATCGACGCCTCCCCGACGAGCCGGCCCTGCAGGTTGTGGAGCTGGTCGGCGATCGCCACGGCCGCCCGCAGGTCCGCCAGGCCCTCGTCAACGCGCCCATGCATCGCGAGGGCGCGGCCGCGGACTCCGAGGGCGATCGCCTCCACGTCGGGCGCACCAAGATCGCGGCCCGCCCGGATCGCCTCCTCGGCGAGGGCCAGCGCGGGTCCCGCATCGGCGTCGTCCATGCGCATCGCCGCCTGCTGGGCGGTCAGGCGCGCCCGCAGGATCTCCGCTTCGCCATCCGCGGGCGCGGCAGCGAGCCCGGCGACGGCGATCTCCAGCTCGCGCCGGGCCCCGTCACGGTCGCCGGCCTCCCACAGCGCCCACCTGACGCGGTCGTGCAGGCTGGCTGCCCGTCCGGCGTCCGGGCCCACCAGCGCCAGCGCCTCCCGCGCCAGGGCCGCCGACCGCACCGGGTCGCCGGCGAGGAGCGCCGTGACGGACGCCGCCTCGAGGAGCGTGGGGGCGTCCGGCAGGTCTTCGGTGGTCGCAGCGGGGAGCTGTCGGCGGAGCTCGGCCGCTCGAGCGGCATGGCGCATGGCCGCCTCGAACGCATAGGCTCGCTCGGCGCTCTCGAACGCGGCCACGTTCGCGCGAAGCGACCGGGCATCGTCGCCGGCGAGGTCGCAATGCCGGGCGATCGCCCCGGCACGTGAGGGATCCTGTCCGCCGGCCGCCAGCGCCTCGGCAAACCGGGCGTGGAGCTGGCGCCGCTCCCCAGGGCCAAGCTGCTCGATGAGCACGTCCCGCTGGAGCGCGTGCCGGAAGGCCGGCCCGCCGGAGGCCGTGGCGAGGACCCCGGCCTCCCGGGCGACGCGCAGGGCGTTGGCCACGACACCGACGGGCAGATCCAGGACGCCGGCCAGCAGCCCGTCGTCGATCGGCCCGGGCTGGAGCGCCGCCGCCCGAAGGACCGCGAGGGTGTCGGCGTCGAGCGCCACCATGCGGGCGTCCAGGATGTCGCGCAGCGACGGGGGAACACCGGCGTAGGGGTTGTCGGGCCCGGCCAGCAGGCCCGCATCGATCAGCTCCAGGGCGAGGAACGGGTTGCCGCCGGTCCGCTCGTACAGGTCGTCCACGGCCGCGACGTCCGGCTCCTTGGTGGCGCCCAGCGCGCCCGTCGCAAGCAGGCCGAACGTGACCCGGTCCAGCGTCCGCAGCTCCAGGCGGTCGGCCCCGTCGCGTGCCAGCTCGGCGATCGTGACCCCGACCGCGGCCGGCGCCGGCTCATCGGTGCGCAGCGTGATCGCGAGCAGCGCCCTGCCGGGCAGGGCGAGAGCGACGGCGCGGAGAAGGTCGAGGGTGGCGGCGTCGGCCCACTGGAGGTCCTCGATGATCAGCAGCAGCGGCGCGTCCGCGGCGAGCCGGTCCAGCCAGCCGCTCACCGCCTCGAACAGCCGCAGGCGGGCGAGCGGATCCGGCCCGCCGGCGATCCCGGCGCTCGCCGGCCCGGGCACCGCCGGGCCGGGGGCGGGTGACGGACCGGGGGTGGCTCGGGGGGAAGGCGCCGGCCCGGGCCCGGCAACCGGGGTGGCGATCCGCGCGGCCTCGGGCAGCAGCCGGGCGATCTCGCGCCGGTGGGCACCCAGGGTCGTGGCGGCGACGCCCGGGTCCAGGTCCCGCAGGAGTCGCCGGAGTGCCGCGACGATGGCCGCGTACGGCATCTCGCCGGCGTCCATGCGCAGGCAGGCGCCGGCGCCGAACCGGAACCCGAGCGTCCGCGCGTCCGCGGCCACTGCGCCGACCAGCCGCGACTTGCCGACCCCGGCCTCGCCCCCCACGATCAGGACAACGGGCTCTCCGTCCAGGGCACGCCGGAGCAGCCGGCCGGCCGTCGCCAGCTCGGCCGAGCGTCCGACGATCTCCTGTCCGTCCGGTCGGCCCACGCATGACGATGATACGGGCGCGACGTCCCGGCGGTCAGGCCAGGGCGATGGGCGCCAGCATCGGCCGCAGGCGGCGGCGCGCGCGGCACAGGAGCGCCCGGGTGGCGAGCTCCGTCCGGCCGATCCGGACGGCGATCTCCGCGTTGTGGTGACCCTCGGCAGCGAGCAGCAGGGCCGTCCGGTCGACCGGGCGCAGGTCCGCCAGGGCGGCATGGACGGCAGCCGCCCGCTCGGTCGCGATCACGGCCGCGGCGGGGTCGTCGGGCGAGGAGGGGCGCTCTAGAAACGGCTCGAAGCGGCTGGCCGTCGAGACGCGCCGGGCGCGGCTCGTCGCCAGGTTGCGCGCCACCTGGGCCAGCCACGCGGGCGCGTTGTCCGGCCGCCGGCCGGCCTCGAGCTCCCGGGCCAGCCGGAGGAATGCCTCCTGGACGACGTCCGCGGCGACCTCGGGGTCTCGGGTGAACGAGGTCATCCATCGCGTGAGGCCCGGCGCGTGGGCGACGTACAGGTCCGTGAGCAGGATGTCGTCGGGCGTCTGCGCTGCGTTGTCGGGTCCGAGCGGGGTCATGGCGGGGATCTCCGGTGCGATGGCTGTCCCCACTGACGGTCGGGCTAAGGCGGAGGCCGGCACATCGGGCGCGATGCCTAGGCGGAGGCGAACCCGGCACCGGCGGTCAACCCCGCCCCGGGCGAGATCCCTACGATCGTGCGGAACGCTCGGCGATCAGCCGTCGGTAGACGGCCTCGTAGGCATCCACCATCCGCCCCGGCGAGAATCGCGCGAGGGCTCGCTCGCGGATCAGCCGCCGGTCCAGCTCGCGGATCCGTTCCACGGCAAATGCCGCCTCGGCGACGTCGTCGACGAGGAACCCCGTGATCCCGTGCTCGATCGTCTCGGTGAGCGCGCCGGCACGGCGCGCGATCACGGGCGTCCCGGTCGCCATCGATTCGATCGCCACCAGGCCGAACGGCTCCGGCCAGCCCCCGAGCATCACCGTCGCAAGGGCGCCGGCGAACAATGGATCTCGCCGGTCCGGCCCGACCTCGCCCAGGAAGTCGATATCACCGGCGTCGATGGCCGGCTGCACGACCTCGCGGAAGTGGTGCCACTCATGCTCGTCGAGGACCTTGGCCGCCGCCCGGAGCCGGAGGCCGGTGATGCGGCTGAGCTCGATCGCTTCTCGCAGGCCCTTCTCCTCGGTCGCCCGGCCAACGAACGCGAGGTAGCCGCCGGCTGTCGGCGAGAAGGGCATCCGGGCCAGCGGAAGCCCGTGGTGGATGGTCGCCATCCACCGCTGTCGCGGGAACCAGCGCCGCTGGCTGTCGCTCACCGCGACCAGCGGCACGTCCCGGTGGGCGGCGAGCAGCGCGGCCATGCCGGCGCCGTCGAGGCGGCGATGCAGGGTGGACACGACCGGCGTCCGGCAGGCCGCGGCGAGCAGGAACCCGGCCCCCTCGACGTGGGCGTGGACGATGTCGAACCGGCCCGCCTCCCGCCGCGCGACCTCGACGGTTCGCGCGAGATGACCGGCGACGTCCACCGCCTCGCCCCCGGACCACAGGCCGCGAGGGACCGTCGGGATGAGCTCGTAGGGGACCTGCGAGTCGCCGGGGGCGACGAGCGCCACGACGTGCCCCCGCGCGTCCAGCTCCTCGCCGATGACCGTGATCACGCGCTCGGTGCCGGCGTACCCGGACGGCGGAACGGGGAGCATCGGGGGCGCCACGAGGAGGACCCGCAGCCGGTCACTGCCCGCCGGCGTACGCCATTGCCCGCGCGGGAGGGCCGGGCTGGCTGCCGTCGAACTCATTGGACTATGCCCCGGCGAGCGGCTCCCGCGACGGCGGACCGCCCGCTGCTACTGAGTGAGCGAAGGGAGCTCCGGTGCCGGCACGGGCGCCGCAGGGGCTTCGCTCACGCTGACGCGGACCAGCGCGGGCGCGCTGCCGAGGGCCGACAACGGGCCGTGCACCGGCGACACGACGTCCAGCAGGAGCAGGTACTCGCCCGGCGTCTCGGGTGCGACCAGGTCGAGGATCACGGCCAATTCGCCGCCGGGCGAGCCGACCGCCAGGCCGAGGACCACCGACGACGGCGCAGGGACCGGGAGGCCCGTCGTGGAGACCCACGTCGCCACCAGGCTGGCGGGCACACGCGAGGTGCTGAGCCAGGCCAGCAGCTCGTCCGCGGACAGCTCCGGGGCCGTGGCGGTCTCCTCGTCCCAGGCCTGGGAGCCCGCGTTGACGACCCGGACGGCGGTGCTGGTCGTGGATCCGGCCGGCATCGCGAGCGCCCCGGGTGCGCCGTAGGCCACGGCGACCGGGCCGCCGACGCGGACGATCACCGGGGTGAGCAGCGCCTGCGTCGCCGCGTCATAGGCCACGCCGGACGGCGTGTGCAGGGTCGGGACGAGGCGGTACAGGCCCGGCGCCGCCGGGTACCGGACGGCGAGGGTCAGGCCCTTGGAGGTTGCCTTGACGCGGGCCAGCGACACGACCGAGCCCAGCTGTTCCGGTGCGACGAGCCGCACGTCCGGGGCGGTCTCGGCCGGATCCGGTGTCGGGGCGGGCGCCGGGGACGTCGAGGCGTCGGGCGACGGCTCTGCGTCGGGCGACGCAGACGGCTCGGCGGCCGGTGACGGCAAGGGTGACGGCGAGGGTGACGGCGCGGGGCTGGGTGCAGCAACCGGCGCCGCATCCAGCAGGATCGGATCCCAGCGGACGCCGACCTGGGCTCCCTTGGGAACGGACTTGGCCGCCTGCTTCGTCAGCGACAACACCAGGCTGGTGTCCGTGCCCGCGATCGGCAGCGACCGCAGCGAGGGCGTCCCGAAGCGCAATCCGAGCGACGCGAGGGAAGGCTGCGCCGGCACGCCGGCCGGCCTCGCGCCGGCCGTGCCGAGCGCCGAGGCTCGGAGCGTCGACGCCGACACGCCGGCGGCCACCAGGGATCGGTAGAAGCCGCCGCTCGGCCGGTCCGGGTCCAGGCGCGCCGTATAGCCCGGAGATCGCTCGCTGGCAACGGCGAATGTGTTGCCGTGGTCGCTGGGCGAGCGGTTCCAGATCTGCTCGACGGTCAGCTCCGTCCGGAGCAGCGCCCGCACGTAGTAGGCGGGTCCAAGGTGGCCTTCGGCCACCACGGCTCGGGCACCGGCGCGCAGGAAGCCGGCCGCGTAGTTGTCCACCCGCTGGACCGCCTGGCTCACGGTCCCCTCGGCCAGCCCGGGCTCCGTGTTGCCGCTCGCGTAGCACAGGTGGTGGAGCAGGACGACGGCGTTGGGCGCCAGGTTCAGGTCCTCGACCGAGGCCTCCCCGAAGTACTGGTGGGCGCTGTCGTCAACGCCCGCGACCGGGTTCAGGCCGAAGCCGTTCTGCGTCGGCGGGTAGAGCTCATCGCGGTACCGGCTGGGCCAGCCGTTGCCGTGTCCGAGGTAGACGACGATCGAGGCGCCGTCGGTCGCCCGCTCCACCGCCGGCCACGTCGCGTCCGGCGAGTAGACCTTGACCACCTCGGCACCGGCCGCGGTGGCGACCCGGGCGGCCGCGTTGGCGGCAGCGCGGAAGGAGGACGTCAGGCTGCCGACGGGACCCACGATCAGGGCGACCTTCGGCACGGGCGTAGCCGCCAGCACGGGCGCGACCGCACCCGTGATGCTCAGGACGCCGACGAGGGTGGCGACGATGGTCGCCCGAGCGATGCGGTTCAGCTGCTTGGCTCCCATGGGCAAGGGACGGCCCGGCGGTACCAGGACGATAGCCTACGCCGATTTCCCGATGCTGAAAAGGGACCTTCAGCCCCCGCCCGTGCGTGCCGAAGCGGGCCTCGCCCTCCCGCAATCGGCCCGCCGATGGCACGTGGTGCGTCCTGGCACCGACGGGACGAGTGGCCCGTGCCGCGCGTACCATCGCGGGACCATGGCCGACGCGCACGCCGGATCCGGCCGCACCAACCGCCTGGCCCTCGAGACCAGCCCGTACCTGCTCCAGCACGCCACGAACCCCGTGGACTGGCTGCCCTGGGGACCGGACGCGCTGGCGCGCGCGACGCTGCTGGACCGGCCGGTCTTCCTGTCGATCGGCTACGCGGCCTGCCACTGGTGCCACGTCATGGAGCGCGAGTCGTTCGAGGACGAGGAGACGGCCGCGCTCCTCAACGCCGGGTTCGTGCCGGTCAAGGTGGACCGCGAGGAGCGGCCGGACCTGGATTCCCTGTACATGGGCGCCGTACAGGCGATGACCGGCCAGGGCGGCTGGCCGATGAGCGTGTTCCTGACCCCCGAGGGCCGCCCGTTCTTCGGCGGGACCTACTTCCCCGACACGCCGCGCCACGGGATGCCCTCGTTCCGCCAGGTGCTCGAGGGCGTCCGCCGCGCGTGGATCGAGGAGCGCGCCCGGGTGGAGCAGGCGGGCCACGGGCTGGTCCAGGCGCTCATCGAGACGCAGCGTTCCGCGCCGGCGACCGACGGCCTGCCGCCGGCGGGGATCCTGGTCCAGGCGGCCGACGCGCTCGCAGCCTCGTTCGACGCCCGCAACGGCGGCTGGGGTGGGGCACCGAAGTTTCCCCAGCCGATGGCGATCGAGCTCCTGCTCCGGCGGCACGCGGCGTCCGGCGACACCCGCTCCCTCGAGATCGCCTGCCGGAGCCTGGACGCGATGGCGGCGGGCGGCGTCCGGGACCAGCTGGGCGGCGGCTTCCACCGGTACTCGACCGACGATCGCTGGCTGGTGCCGCACTTCGAGCAGATGCTGTACGACAACGCGCAGCTTGCGCGGGTCTACGCCCATGCCTGGGCCCTCACCGGCGACCCCGCGTACCTGGGCGTCGTCACCGGCACCCTGGACTTCATGCTGCGCGAGCTTCGGACGCCGGACGGCGGGTTCGCGGCCAGCCTGGACGCCGACACGGACGGCGAGGAGGGTGCCACGTTCACCTGGACGGCGGACGAGGTGCGGGACGCGCTGGGGGAGGACGCCGCCCTGTTCGCCGCTGCGTACGGGGTCACCGACGAGGGCAACTGGGAGGGGCGCTCGATCCTGTCCCGGGTGACCGGCGACCGGGATCTCGTGGTGTCGTCCGGGCTGGAGGCGGGAGAGCTGTCGCGGCGGCTCGCGGGTGCCCGCGCAGCGCTGCTGGCCCGGCGCGACCTTCGCCCGCAGCCGGCCCGGGACGACAAGGTGCTGGCCGCGTGGAACGGGCTCGCGATCGCCGCCCTCGCCGAGACGGCGAGAGCGCTGGGCTCCGCGGGGGATCCGGCTCTCGCGGACGCGGCCGACCGCTACCGGGCCGCGGCGGAGACGGCGGCGTCTGCCGTGCTGGCCGGCCTGCGCACGGCGGACGGGCGGCTGCGACGCTCGTGGAAGGATGGCCGGGCCACGGCAGACGGCGTGCTGGAGGACCATGCGAACCTCGCCGACGGGTTGCTCGCCCTATACGAGGCGACGCTGGACGAGCGCTGGTTCACGGCCGCCGTGTCGCTCGTGGACGTGGCGCTCGCGCACTTCGCGGACCCGGCCGGCGGCTTCTTCGACACGCCGGACGACGGAGAGCGACTGGTCGTCCGACCGCGGGACCTCCAGGACAACGCCACGCCCTCGGGCGGGGCGATGACCGCCACCGTGCTGCTCCGGCTGGCGGCGCTCACCGGCGAGGCGCGCTACCGGGCGGCGGCGGAGGCGGCGCTGGCGACCGTCGGACCGTACCTCGCCCGATATCCGACAGGCTTCGCCCAGTGGCTGTGCGCGCTGGAGCTGGCACATGCCACGCTGGTGGAGGTGGCGATCATCGGCGACCTCGCGGAGGACGACACCCGGCGCCTGCTGGACGTGGCCGGGCGCGGCTACCGTCCGTTCGCCGTGCTCGCGTCATCACCGGCACCGGACGAGTCCGCGGTGCCCCTGCTCCACGGCCGGTTCGCCCTCAGGGGCCGTGCGACGGCGTTCGTGTGTCGCCACTTCTCGTGCCGCCATCCGGTGCACGAGCCGGAGGCACTCGAGGCGCTGCTGGTCGAACGATGACGCCGATCGAGGTGCGAGAGGCCCGCCCCGACGAGCTCCAGGCGGCGGGCGAGGTGGTCGAGCGCGCGTATCGGGCGTTGGGCGGTGACCAGAACGAGCGGTACCTCGCGCACGTCCGGGACGCCGCCTGGCGCGAGCGCCACGGTCCCATCCTGGTGGCCGCCGGCCCGGACGGCGGGCCCGTTCTGGGTTCGGTCACGTACGTGCCGGGATCGGACAACCGCCTGGCGGAGCTGGCGGGTCCCGGCGAGGCGGAGTTCCGGATGCTGGGCGTCGCGCCCGAAGCGCAGGGCCGGGGCGCGGGCGAGGCCCTCGTCCGGGCGTGCATCGACCGAGCCCGGGCGGCCGGCCGGACGGGGATCGCGATCTCCACCTCGACCCGGATGCGCGCCGCGCACCGGCTCTACGAGCGGCTCGGCTTCCGCCGGGCCCCGGACCGCGACTGGTCGCCGCTTCCGGAAGTGCACCTCCTGGCCTACGTCCTGGACCTGTGACGACCGGGCCGGGCGTGGCCCCGCCGCTCCGCCAGGCGGCCACCGTGGCGCTGCTGCGTGTCGGGTCGTCCGGGCCGGAGGTGCTGCTCACGCACCGCCCGTCCACGATGGCGTTCGGGCCGGGTCTGCACGTGTTTCCGGGCGGCGCCGTGGACCCGGCCGACGGGCAGGCAGGGCTGATCAGCCGCTCGACCCTCGGGCCGGACGCGTGCGCAGCGGCATGGGCGGGTGACCTGGGGCCCGCGGACGCGGTCACGATCGCCGTGGCCGGGATCCGGGAGCTGTTCGAGGAGACCGGCGTGCTGCTCGCGACCCGCCGCGACGGGTCCGAGCCGGAGCCGGAGGTCGTGGCGGGCGCACGCCGGTCGGGGGAGCCGTTCGAGGCCATGGTCGAGCGCCTCGACCTGCGGCTCCGGACGGACCGGCTCGCGCCGATCTCGAGGTGGGTGACGCCGCCGTTGGGGTCGTCGCGCCGCTTCGATGCCCGGTTCTTCGCCGCGTGGCTGCCCGCCGGAGCCTCGGTGGTGGTCGACGACGCCGAGGTGGTCGCCCACGAGTGGCTGGCCCCGGGTGCCGCGCTCGATGCCATGGCAGAGGGCCGGATCGACCTGTGGCCCCCGACGGCGACGACGCTCCAGCAGCTCGCCGGCGCCGGCAGCCTCGAGGACGCTCGCCGGCACCTGGCGCCGGCCGGGCCGTCGGTCTCGCCCGGCGTCACCGTCCTGGGCCCGGACCTCGTGCGGGTCAGGGTGCACGGCGCGGGCGGCATCCCGGGGAGGGTTGTCGATGCCTACCTGGTCGGGCGACGCCGGGTGGTCGTGGTTGACCCGGGCGATCCCAACGACGAGGCGAGCGAGGCGATCCTGCAGGTGGCCGAGGAGCGCGGCGCGATGATCACGGCGGTCCTGCTGACGACACCGGCGCCGGATCATGCCGCCGGGTCGACGTCCGTCGGTCTGCGCGTCGGGGTGCCGGTGATGGCTGCGCCGGGCGCGAGCCGCCGCCTGTCCGGCGGATGCGAGCCGCTGGTCGATGATGGGTGGCTGGACCTTGCCGACACCCCGGTCCGTGTCCTCGCCACGCCCGGGATCCATCCGGACCACCTGGCGTTCGACGTGCCGGGGGCGGGAGCGGTGCTGACCGGCGACCTGGACGGGGGACCGACGCGCGGGATCCCTGGGCCCGTGGACGTGCCGGCGCTCGAGCAGTCACGGAGGCGGATCGCGGCGCTGGGACCGCGGGCCAGGCTTCCGGCGCACGGCGAGGACAGCGCCTAGTTGGCCTCGGTGTCGTCCTTGGGCGGCGTCTCGGCCTTCATCTCGTCCATCTCCTTGCGCGCCTCCTTGACGCCCTGGCCGAACGCACGGCCGAGGAGTGGCAGGGTCTTGGGGCCGCGCCACATGATCACGATGACCAGGACGATCACGAGGACGAGGAGGATGTCCATGTGCGGATGGTAGCAGCGGCGGCGCGGTAGAGTGCCCGGGTGCCCCGGCGAGACGTGAACGGCCCCCTGCTCGTGTTCGGTCCCCGCTCGGTCGCGTACGACTTCGGCCCGGGCCACCCGCTCACGCCGCTGCGGTTCGGTCCCGGCATCGACCTGCTGCGGGCCGTCGGCGCGGAGCCGGGCCTGGCTCCGGAGCCCGCCTCGGACGAGGATCTGCGTCGGGTGCACACGCCGGCGTACCTCGAGGCGGTCCGAGCCTTCTCCACCGATCCCACGCGACCCGGAGCGATGGGGATCGGGCTGTCCGACAACCCGGCCTTCGCGGGCATCCACGAGGCGTCCGCGGCCGTCGCCGGCGGGTCCCTGCGGGCCATGGAGGCGATCCTGCGCGGGGACGTGGAGCACGCGCACCACCCGGGGGGCGGCCTCCACCACGCGATGCCGGACCGGGCGTCCGGCTTCTGCATCTACGACGATCCGGCCCTGGCGGTGGTCCGCGCTCGGGCCGAGGGCCTGCGCGTGCTGTACCTCGATCTCGACGTGCACCACGGGGACGGGGTCCAGGCGATCTGCGCCGCCGACCCGGGGGTCCTCACCGTCTCGCTCCACGAGAGCGGGCGGCACCTGTTCCCGGGCACCGGCTTCCCCGACGAGCTGGGCGTCGGGGCGGCCGCCGGAACGTCGGTCAACCTGCCGCTCGAGCCGTTCACCGGCGAGGAGGCCTGGCTGGACGGGGTCCGGGCCCTGGTGCCCTCGCTGGCCGCGGTGTTCGGGCCGGACGTTGTGGTCTCCCAGCACGGGGCGGACTCGCACGCCTGGGACCCGCTCGCGCACCTGCGGGTGACCACCACCGCGATGGCCGAGGCGGCCCGGATCACGGACGCGGTGGCGCACCGGTGGGCCGGCGGGCGGTGGCTGGCGACCGGGGGCGGCGGCTACGACGCGTACCGGGTGGTGCCGCGGACGTGGGCCCTGACCTGGCTGGCGGGAGCGCACCGGGAGCCGCCCGGGGAGACACCGAGCGGATGGAGGGACCGCTGGGAGGCGGGCGCGGCTGCGTACGGGATGCCCGGTCTGCCGGCGTCGTTCCTCGACCTGCCCAACTGCGGTCGGCCGATGGACGGCTCGCAGGCGGCGGCAGAGGATCGGTCCCGTGCGATGACCGCCCGCGTGCGCGCGACCGTGCTGCCGCGCCTGGTGCGCGAGGCGGAGGACCGCCACTGGTGGCGGCCGGCGCTGTCATGGGCCGGGCGCGAGGTGGTCGCGGGGACCCGGCCACATGTGGCCGGTGCGCCGGGATCGGGTGGTGCCCCCGAACGAGCCGCGGTCATCCGCGCCCTGGCCGCCACGGACCTGGATGGGCTCGCGATCGCGCCCCGGACGATCCCGCCGTTCGACCCGGAGGACGGCCGGGCCCTGCTCGCCGACGCGCTGGCCGGGGGCGCACGCGTGGTGGCGGCGGTCGCCGGCACGCTGATCGTGGGCGCGGCCGTGGCGGCTCCCGCGGCCGACGGCCACCGGACGGAGGAGGTGCTCGCGGTCGGCGTCGCGCCCGCCTGGCGGCGGGCGGGCCTGGCCGGGACGTTGCTCCGGGCCCTGGCGGACGGGCGGCCGGCAGGCGCCGCCATGGAGGCGCTCTTCGGCGTCTCGGAGCGGGACGTGGTGGACCCGCTGCCGGGCGAGGTGCGCATGGACGTCGCGCGGCGACTGCTCGTGGGCGCCGGGTTCGCGCTGTGCCCGGCGTCGCCGGACGTCGCCCGGGACGACCGCTGGGCGATCGCCGGCCGGCTCGACCCGGCCTGAACCCCTCCCGGTGGGCTGGAGGCGGGGTGCCCCCGGCAGCCCCCCGGGGGCCGCATGGTCCGGGACCTCCGGGCGGTCGGCACCATGCCGTTGGTCACGCAGCGTCATGGATCTGCGGGCGATGCGGCCCATGTGTCGCCAACGCCCCCGAACCGAGACTGGGACCCAGATCGATCGTGCGGCCAGCGTCCCCCCCCCGGGCCGCACGAGCGCACAGGTCGACGACGCGGGCTCTCCTCCCCCTCCCCCGCGTCGCCGACCGGGCACACCGAACCGGCGGGCCACCTGACGGGCCCGCCGTTTCGATTCCGGGCGCGGCGGCGAGGTCGGGCCACCACCGGACGAGGCGAGTGGTCGACGACGTCGCCGCGCGACCGCCGCAACGCGTAGGCTGATGGGGTGATGGGCGAGACGGCGGGATCGATCGACATCGGGCGCATCCGGGAGATCGTGGCCCGCGCGGGCGCCCGGGGGCGCGCGGGCCTGCTCGAACCCGAGGCCCGCGAGATCCTGGCCGCGATGGACGTTCCGGTGCCGGCGGCGGCGTTCGTGCCCGTCCGCGATGGCGGCATGGATGCGGCGGACGTGGAGGCGGCCGTCGCGGCGCTCCCGGGAGAGCGCGTGGTGGTCCGGGTCGTCGCGCCATCCGTTGTTCACAAGACCGAGCTGGGCGGAGTCGCGGTCGTCGCCCGCGACGCGCGGGTGGTCACGGACGCCATCGCGGGCATGCGGGCCCGCCTGGACGAGGCCGGGATCGGCGACCTGGTCGGCGTCATGGTGGCCGAGTTTGTGGCCCACGATCCGGGGATCGGCGGTGAGCTGCTGGTTTCCGCGAGGTGGACCGGGGACGCGGGACCGGTGGTCAGCGTGGGCGCGGGCGGGACGGAGGCGGAGGCGATCGCGGCGGACCTGCGGCCGGGCCGCGAGGTCGCGATCCTGTCGCCGACGCTGACGCGCCCCGACGAGATCCCGGGCCTCCTGCGCGCGGTGACGGCGGTCCGCCTCGCCACGACGCCCCAGCGGGGCCGACCGCCGCGGCTCGAGATGGATCGCCTGGTCGCGATCGTCCTCCGGTTCCTCGCCCTGGCGGACGCCTGCCTGCCCGCAGACCTGTCCGAGCTGGAGGTCAACCCGATCGCGGTGGCGGACGGCGGGCTGGTCGCGCTCGACGCGTTCGCCGTGGCCGGCCCCGGCATCGACGCCGTCGCGCCCCCCGCGGTCCGGCCGACCCGGAAGCTGGCGCGGCTGCTCGAGCCCCGGTCCGTCGCGGTCATCGGCGTGTCGGCGTCGATGAACGCGGGCCACGTGATCCTCGACAACCTGCTACGCGCCGGCTTCGACGTCCGGCGGATCACGGTCGTCAAGCCGGGCGCGGACGAGATCGAGGGCTGCCGGTGCGTGCCCGACGTCGCGTCGCTGCCCGGCAGGGTTGACCTGTTCGTGGTCGCCGTCTCGGCTGCGCAGGCGGCATCGGTGGTGGCCGAGGTCATCGAGCGCGACGCCGCCGAGACGCTGCTGGTGATCCCCGGCGGCCTGGAGGAGAAGGAGGGAACCGAGGCGATCGTGGGCCGGATGCGGGCGGCCCTGGACGCGTCGCGCGCGCGCCCGGACGGGGGGCCGCTGCTCATCGGCGGCAACTGCCTGGGCTATCGATCCGTGCCGGGGCGCTGCGACACCATGTTCATCCCGGGCGCCAAGCTGCCACCGCCGGCCGGGGAGCCGGCGCCCCTCGCGATCGTGGCCCAGAGCGGCGCCTTCGCGATCACGCGGCTCGGCCGGCTGGCGGGCCGGCATCCGCGGTACCTGCTCACGGTCGGCAACCAGACGGACGTCACCGTGGGCGACTGCGTGGACTTCCTCGCCGACGATCCGGAGATCACGGTCCTCGGCGTGTACGTGGAGGGGTTCCAGCCGCTGGACGCCGTGCGCTTTGTGACCGCGGCGCGGCGGGTCCGGGAGCGTGGTGGGACGGTGGTGCTGTACCGGGGCGGCAAGTCCGCGGCGGGGGCGGCCGCGTCCGCCAGCCACACCGCCTCGATCGCGGGCGACGTGGTCGCGACCCGGGCCCTGGCGCGCGGGGCCGGCGTGCTGGTCGCGGACACGGTGGACGAGTTCGACGACCTGCTGCGCACCGCGACGCTGCTTGCCGGGCGGTCCATCGCGGGATCGCGCCTGGGGGCGATCTCGAACGCCGGCTTCGAATGCGTGACGATCGCGGACAGCCTGGGACCGCTGGAGCTGGCGGCGCTCGATGCCGCGACCGAGTCGCGGCTCGGCGGAATCCTGACCGCCTCCGGCGCCGGCGGGATCGTGGACGTCCACAACCCGCTCGACGCCACGCCGATGCCCCGGGATGCGGCGTTCGCGGAGCTGGCGGAGGCGGTCGTGACGGCGCCCGGGGTCGACGTGGGCGTGGTCGGGGTGGTCCCGTTCGCCCCGTCCGTCCAGACCCTGCCGGCGGGGCCCGGCCACGCGGAGGACCTGGCGGCCGACGACGCCGTCGCCGGCCTGCTGATCGACCTCTGGCGGCGCACGGAGCGGGCGTGGGTCGCGATCGTCGATGCCGGACCGCTGTACGACCCATTCGCCGGGGCGCTGGAGGCGGCTGGGATCCCGGTGTTCCGGACCGCCGACCGTGCGTTGCGCGCCCTGGGGACGATCGTCCGTCACCGACTGGGCTGAGCAGGCTCAACGTCCGCCCTCAACTCCCCGCGGTGGGCCCAGGAGCAGGCGGCTGGCCGAGCGGCGCACGTCCACCCAGATGATGGCCGCGCCGGGGAACGGGCCGCTCGCCTCCGTGAGGGCCGCCACGGCGCTGCGCACAGACAGAACATCTGTACGAAACGGATCCCGCGGCCTATACTCGCGATCCCGTGGCCGCGCCCGTCGCCGATCCGCTCGCGCCCTTCGGGCCCGCCGTGCGGGCCTGGTTCGAGGCGACGTTCGAGGCACCCACGCCGGCGCAGGCGGAGGGCTGGGCGGCCATCGCCGCCGGCCGCAACACCCTGATCCACGCGCCCACCGGCAGCGGCAAGACCCTGGCCGCGTTCCTGTGGTGCCTGGACCGCCTGGTTCGTGACCCGGGGCCGCCGCGCACCCGGCAGGACCCCGGCCGGGTCCGGGTGCTGTACGTCAGCCCCCTCAAGGCCCTCACCTACGACGTGGAGCGCAACCTCCGGGCGCCCCTGGCGGGCATCGCGCTGGCGGCCCGGCGACTGGGCGAGGACCCTCCCCACATCTCGATCGCCAGCCGGACGGGCGACACCCCGGCCGCCGATCGCCGGGACCTCGTCCGCCACCCGCCGGACATCCTGGTCACCACGCCGGAGAGCCTGTACCTCCTCCTGACCAGCCAGGCCCGCGAGATCCTGCGCGGCGTTGAGCACGTGATCGTGGACGAGGTCCACGCGATCGCGGGCACCAAGCGCGGCGCCCATCTCGCGCTGAGCCTGGAGCGCCTCGAGCGGCTCCGGGGCGGGAGCGCCGACGGCCAGGGCCCGGCCGCGGTGCCCCTCCAGCGCATCGGCCTGTCCGCCACCCAGCGCCCGCTCGAGACCATCGCCCGGTTCCTCGGCGGCTGCGGCGACGGCCGCGAGGTCGCGATCGTGGACGCCGGCTCCCGGAAGCCCCTCGAGCTCCAGGTCGTCGTCCCGGTGGAGGACATGGCCCGCCTGGGCGAGGTCCTGCCGGCGGACGAGCAGCCCGGCGGTCCCGTCCTGGGCGGCGAGATGCGGAGCAGCATCTGGCCGGCCATCCACCCGCGGATCCTCGCGCTCATCCGCGAGCACCACAGCACCATCGTGTTCACCAACAGCCGCCGGCTCTCGGAGCGGCTCGCCCAGCGGCTCAACGAGCTCGCCGGCGAGGATCTCGTCCGCGCCCACCACGGGAGCATCGCCCGCGAGCAGCGCCTCCAGATCGAGGAGGAGCTCAAGGCCGGGCGCCTGCCCGCAATCGTCGCGACCAGCAGCCTGGAGCTGGGCATCGACATGGGCGCCGTCGATCTCGTCATCCAGGTGGAGAGCCCCACCTCGGTCGCGCGGGGCCTCCAGCGGATCGGCCGGGCCGGCCACCAGGTGGGCGAGCCGAGCAAAGGGGTGATCTTCCCCAAGTACCGGGGCGACCTGCTGGAGACGGCGGTCGTCGTCCACGGCATGCACGAGGGCGCCATCGAGCGGACGGTCCTGCCCCGCAACCCGCTCGATGTCCTCGCCCAGCAGCTCGTGGCGATGACCATCGGCGAGCGCTTCACCGTGGACGAGCTGCTCGCGATCGTGCGCCGCGCCGCGCCGTTCGAGACGCTCGGCCGGGAGGCGATGGAGGGCGTGCTGGGCATGCTGTCCGGCGCCTATCCGTCCGACGAGTTCGCGGAGCTCAAGCCCCGGCTCACGTGGGACCGGCTGACGGACGTGATCGAGGGGCGCCGGGATGCCCGCACGGTCGCCGTCACCAGCGGCGGCACCATCCCGGACCGCGGCCTGTACCCGGTGTTCCTGGAGGGCGAGGCGGGCGCCACCGGCCGCCGAGTGGGCGAGCTTGACGAGGAGATGGTCTACGAGCTGCGCGCCGGGATGCACGGGGACGTCATCGTGCTGGGCGCCAGCTCCTGGCGGGTCGCCGAGATCACCCCCAACCGGGTGACCGTCCAGCCGGCGCCGGGCGTCCCGGGCAAGCTCCCGTTCTGGAAGGGCGACAGCGTCGGGCGCCCGATCGAGCTGGGTCGCGCGATCGGGGCCTTCGTGCGCGAGGCGGAGGCGGACCTGGCCAAGGGTGCCAAGGGGCGCGTGAAGGCGGCCGAGCGCCTGCGGCGCGACCACGACCTGGACGGGCTCGCCGCCGAGAACCTGCTTCGCTACCTGGAGGACGAGCGAGAGGCGACCGGCGCCCTGCCGACCGACCGGCGGATCGTGGTGGAACGGTTCCGGGACGAGCTGGGTGACTGGCGGCTGGTCGTCCTGACCCCGTTCGGCGGACGGGTTCATGCGCCCTGGACGATGGCGCTCGAGGCCCGCCTCGCGGACCGGATGGGCCTGGAGGTGCAGACGATCTGGTCGGACGACGGGATCGCGATCCGGCTGCCGGAGGGCGACGGGAGCCTGGACGGCGTCGAGGCGCTGCTGTTCCCCGAGCCCGAGGAGGTCGAGGATCTCGTCGTGGGGCGGGTGGCGCAGTCCAGCCTGTTCGCCGCCCGCTTCCGGGAGAATGCCGCCCGGGCGCTGCTCCTGCCGCGGCGGCGCCCCGGCACGCGAACGCCCCTGTGGCAGCAGCGCCAGCGGGCCGCGGACCTGCTCGCCGTGGCCAGTCGCTACGGCAGCTTCCCGATCCTCGTGGAGACGTACCGGGAGTGCCTGGCCGACGTGTTCGACCTGCCGGCGCTCCGGGAGGTGCTGGACGGCGTCCGGCGGCGCGAGGTCGCGGTCCATTCCGTGGAGACGGCCCGGGCCTCGACATTTGCGAGCTCGCTGCTGTTCGACTACGTCGCCGCCTACATGTACGAGGGCGACGCCCCGCTGGCGGAGCGTCGGGCGCAGGCGCTGACCCTGGACCGGGACCTGCTGCGGGAGCTGCTGGGCCAGGAGGAGCTGCGGGAGCTGCTGGACGCGGGCGCGCTGGCGGACCTCGAGCTCAGCCTTCAGGCGTTGGCCGAGGAGCGACACGCCAGGGACCCCGACCAGGTGCACGATCTGCTCCGGAGGCTGGGCGACCTGACCACGGACGAGGCCGGTGCCCGGACCGCCGGCGGGCGGGTGGAGGCCTCGCTCCACCTGGCGGAGCTGGCCGCCACGCGGCGGGCCGTGCGGGCACGGATCGCCGGCGAGGAGCGCTGGATCGCGATGGAGGACGTCGCGCGGTTCCGGGACGGGGTCGGGGTGGCGGCGCCGCCGGGTGTGCCGGGGGCGTTCCTGGCGCCGGCCGCCGGGGCGCTGGACGGGCTGCTCGCGCGGTACGCACGCACGCACGGGCCGTTCCTGGCCGTGGATCCGGCGCAGCGCTGGGGCCTGCCCGCGGGCGTCGTGGACGACGCGCTCCACCGGCTGGTCGCGGCGGGCTCCCTGCTGGCGGGCGAGTTCCGCCCGGGCGGCGCGGAGCGGGAGTACTGCGACCCGGAGGTGCTGCGGCTGCTGCGCCGGCGGTCGCTCGCGAAGCTCCGCCGCGAGGTGGAGCCGGTGGACCCCGTCACGCTGGCGCGGTTCCTGCCCGCCTGGCACGGCGTCGTGCCATCGCCGGCAGCCACGGGGAGTGCCGGATCCCCGTTCCGCGGCGCCGGCGCCCTCGAACGCCTGGCCGAGGTCGTGGACCAGCTGGCGGGGCTGCCGATCCCGGCCTCGGTCCTGGAGCGCGACGTGCTGCCGGCCCGGATCCCCGGCTACCAGCCGCGCCTCCTGGACGAGCTGGGCGCGATGGGCGAGGTGGCCTGGGTGGGACGGGGGAGCCTGGGGCGCGACGACGGCCGCGTGGTGGTGTACCGGCCGGGCCGGGAGATCCTGCGTCCGGACGGTCCGCCCGACGGCGTGGAGCGACCCGGCGGCGAGATCCACGAGCGGCTCCGGGGCCACCTGGCGCGCCGCGGCGCCTGCTTCTACCGGGAGCTGTTCACGGCGGCCGCGGGCCGGTCTGACCGCGAGGTGCTGGATGCGCTGTGGGACCTCGTGTGGGCCGGCGAGGTCACCAACGACACGTTCGCTCCGCTCCGGGCGCTGCGCTGGAAGCGGCCGGCGAAGGACCACCGGCCGCGCCCCGGGCGACTCACCGCGCTGGGCCCGCCGGAGGCGGCGGGCCGCTGGTCGCTGGTCGGCGACGGGTCGTCCGGGTCGGTGGCCACGAGTTCCGGCACGTCCGCGCCGGGCGCGTCCGCCACCCGCACGGAGCGGCTGCATGCCCAGGCGCTCGCGCTCCTGGAGCGCCATGGCGTGCTCACCCGGGAGGCGTCGGGCGTCGAGACGGTGGACGGCGGGTTCGCCGCCGTGTACCCGGTGCTGCGGGCGATGGAGGAGGCCGGCCGGATCCGGCGGGGGTACTTCGTGGACGGCCTGGGCGCGGCGCAGTTCGCCCTGCCGGGTGCCGTGGACCGCCTGCGGGCGCTGCGGGACCAGCCCGGCGAGCTGGCGGGCGAGCACGGACGGGTCGTGCACCTGCTCGCCGCGGCGGATCCAGCCAACCCCTACGGGGCCGCCCTCCCCTGGCCGCGCAGGGACGAGGCGGACCGGCGACCGTTCCAGCGGGCGGCCGGGGCCTACGTGGCCCTGGTGGACGGCGCGGCCGCGCTGTACCTGGAGCGGGGCGGGTCGTCGATCCAGCTGCTGCCGGCGGCGGACGACCCGGAGGCGATGGCGCTCGCCCTCCGCTCGCTCGCAGACCTGGTGGCGGACGGCCGCGTGCGGGAGCTGGTCGTCGGCAAGGTGGACGGTGAGCCGGTGGGCGGGTCCTCGCACCGGGAGGCGCTGGCGGCCGCCGGGTTCGTCCCCGGGTACCGCGGGTACCTCCTGCGCCGGTAAGAGCCGGGTAAGCCGCCGCGCGTATAATGGCCACATGAGTGATCGCAAACGCGCCACAATACGGGCCGGTGAGGCCACGACCCCGCTGGCCGAGGCTCCTTCGCCGCCCACGACCGTCGGGATCCGCGATCTCCGCGACCACCTGTCGATGTACCTCGAGATGGTCAAGGCAGGGGTGTCGGTCTCCGTGACCGACCACGGCAGGGTGATCGCGGCGATCGTGCCCATGACCTTCTCGCAGCACACGCTCGATCTCGCCGCGAAGGGCCTCGTCCGGTTGCCCACACTGCCCCCCGGCCGTGCAACGGACTTCCCGAAGGTCAAGGTCGAGGGCGGGACCGACGACCTGGTCGACTGGGCCAAGGGTGAACAGCTACCTTGACACCTCCGCACTCGTGAAGCTGGTGCTCGATGAGCCCGGGACCGAGGTGGTCGTCACGCTGTGGGATCAGGATTCGGATCGTTTCGCATCGCTGCTCGCCTACGCCGAGCTGCGGGCAGCGGTTGCGGCAGCCGGGAGGTCCGGCAGGATTCCTCGATCCGGTGCGGCCGTCGCACGGCTGGAGACGGACACGATCTGGCAACGGGTCATCGGCGTCGGGATCGACGAGTCGTTGGTGCGAACGGCCGGAGAGCTGGCCGACCGCCATGGCCTCCGGGCCGCAGATGCCATCCACCTCGCATCGGCGATCCGGATCCGCGAGGCGGGGACGGTGTTCGTGAGCTTCGACCACCGGCTGCGTGAGGCCGCCGCAGACGAGGGATTCGCCGTGCTGCCGGAGACGGTCTAGGTCCCGCGTCCCGCACGGCGGGCCGGGCTTGCCCTGCGATGGGAGACTGGACTTCCGCGGCGCGAGGTTGCGGGCCGGGGGGGAGTGGAGGGGACGCGATCCGATGATCCACCGTTGGTCCGGGATTCTCGTGTTGACATTGGTGGTGGCCGCCTGCGGCGGGGCAGCGCCCGCGGACGACGATCCGGCGGGCACGCCGCAAGCACCCGTGGCAACCCCCGCGGGGGCGGGAGGGGGCGTGGGCGGCGGGACGGCCGGCGCACCGGTTGTCGTCACGGTCGACGGGACGCAGTATGCGTACCCGATCGGGACCTGCGACGTGGGCGGCGAGCACGTCGTCGTCAGCGCCGGGCTCGAGGCCGGAGGATTCGGGGCCGTGGAGGTCACGTGGGCCACCGGGTTCGAAGGCGACGCGCAGTACCAGCGCTTCTCCGCGCTCAATTCGAGCGCCGATGCCGTCGCACCCGCGCCGTTCGAGCTCTACGCCGACCCGGGCCGTCCCGGCACGAGCTGGGAGGTCACGGTCGACGGGACCACCGCCACCGTCGCTGCGACGATGGTCGACGAGCTGCCGGCCAACGCGAACCCCGACAACCCCGTCTACCGCGCCGTGACGATCGATGTCCGTTGTGACGAGCGGGGCTTCGGCGGGATGGCGCCGGGACCGGCGTTCAGCCCGGAGGCGCCGCCGGCGGGCGAGGTCCCGACGACGGCACCGGCCGGCGCCGCGGAGGTCGTCGTTACCGTGGACGGGACGCCGCACGACTTCGACGTCGCGAGCTGCCCGATCTCCGGCGCGGGCGTCGCCCTCAACGCGTCGGACGGCGCCGGTGGGCTCCTCTTCATCAGCGGCGGTCCGACGGCGTACGAGCTGTTCGTCGCGTTCGGCGACGGGACGGCCTTCGAATCGAGCGGCGTTGCGCTCGAAGTCGGCGACCGGCAGGCGTCGTGGTCCGGGACGATGCCGGCCGTCGGCGGCGGCGATGCCGCGGTCGAGATCTCGATCGCCTGCCCCTGATGCGGGATCGTCGTCTCGGAATGGCCCGCAGCCCGCGGGCGCCGGGCCGGGTCGCGTTCGCTGCGGCCGGTCTGCTGGCCCTGGTGCTCGCTGCCTGCGGGGCCGGCAACGCATCCCCGCCGCCCGGGGCATCGCCCGATGCCTCGTTCGTGTGGCCGAGCGGCGTGCCGCGCCTCCGCGACATGCTCCCGGAGGAGGTCGAGGGCATCCCCATTGACCCGGGCACGGAGCCCATCGAGAAGGGGGAGTACCGATTGGCCAACGCGAGGCTCGGGGACCTGGCGGATGGCGTCGAGACGATCTGGGACCCCGACCTTGGGATCATCATCCTCGGACCTGAGGAGACGGGCGAAGAGGTGTCACAGCTGATCCTCAACGTCGGCGACCGCAACTCGCTCGGTAACCTCCCCATCGTCGGGGCAACGCTCTCGTGGACCGCGAAGCGTGTGGGCACCCTCGACCGTGGCGAGGCGGGGCTCCTGGAGATGTACGACCCGGAAGGAGGGTTCTTGCCGACCGTGACGGTCTTGGAGCGCGGCCCCAACTACCTGAAGGGGGAGTTCAGGGTCTCTCTCCAGGAAGCTGACGTGCTGATCGGCGGTTCTGAGCTGGACGAGGGGGAGATCTACCTGCTGCTCGCAGGCACGTTCACCGCCGTCGAGCCCTAGGTGCCCGAAGGCGACACGCTCGTCCGCACGGCCGACGGGCTGCGCCCGCACCTGCTCGGACGCCGCGTCACGGCGGCGAGCGCCCCCGCGCCCGGGCCGCAGGCGGAGCGTCTCGTGGGCTCCACCGTCACCGCCGTGGAGGCGGCCGGCAAGAACCTGCTGATCCGGTTCGACAACGGCCTCGAGATCCGGACCCACCTGCGGATGCACGGCGCCTGGCACCGCTACCGGCCCGGGGAGCGCTGGCGGCGGCCGGCCTCGCGCGCCCGGCTCGTGATCGAGGTCCCGGGCTCGGTCGCCGTCTGCTTCGACGCCCCGGTGGTGGAGCTGTTCGAGCAGCGGGCGGAGGGCGTCCACCCGTCGCTGTCACGGCTCGGCCCGGACCTGTTGCGCGAACCGTTCGACGGCGAGGAGGCGCTGCGGCGCCTGCGGGATCCGGCCCGCGCGAGTCGATCGATCGCCGAGGCGCTTCTCGACCAGCGGGCGTTGGCCGGCATCGGCAACGAGGTCAAGAACGAGACCCTGTGGGAGGCGCGAGTGTCGCCGTTCACCCGGGTCCGGGATGTCGACGATGCCACGCTGGCCGACCTCGTCCTCCGCGCCCGGGCGATGCTCCGGGAGGGCGCCCGGACCGGTCGCCGGCCGCGGCGCGTGTATCGTCGGCCGGCCCGGCCGTGCCCGCGGTGCGGGGCGATCATCCGGGTGGAGCGCCAGGGCGCGGACCTGCCCCGGCTCACGTTCTGGTGTCCCGGCTGCCAGCCGGATCCGGCGGAGGAGGTGCGATGAGCAACGAGATCGAGGTCCGCTGCGCGGCCGCACCCGACGGCTGGGCCTGCCTCGTGACGGTGACCGGGAACGGGACCTCCACGACCCACGAGGTGGCGGTCCCCGCCCTGGACCTGGCTCGTCTCGCACCGGGGGCCGCCGCGCCTGAGGATCTCGTCCGGCGCTCGTTCGAGTTCCTGCTCGCCCGGGAGCCGAAGGAGTCGATCCTGCGGCAGTTCGAGCTCACGGTGATCGGCCGCTATTTCCCCGACTGGGAGCGGGAGGTCCGCCGGCCCGGCTGATCCCGCGGCCGGCTGCGATTCGGGCGCGTCGAGCGTCGCCCCGGCGCCTATGATCCGGCCGATGTGCGAGCAGTTCGTCGCGCGCGCGGCCGAGCCGTTCCGGCTCGACGAGCTGTGGCCGTACGCCGAGCGGGTGGACCGCTACGGCATCGCGGGGTTCGGCTGGGGCGCCGCCTGGCTGCGGCCGGACGGCGGCCTGGAGAGCGTCCGCCACCTGGCGCCGTTCCGGGACGACCCGGCCAGGGAGCTCATCGGGCGCGGTCGAGACCACGAGCGTCCTCGTCCACCTCCGCCGCCCGTCGCGCCTGTCCACCCTCGGGATGCCCGATGCCCAGCCGTTCGACGACCCGGCCGGCCGGTTCGCGTTCTCGCACAACGGCGACCTCCGGGACTACAGGCCGGCCCGTGCGCGCTACCGCCGCCAGGGCCGGATCCACGGGCGGGCGGACAGCGAGGTCGGCCAGCGCTGGCTGGAGGACGCCTGGTCCGACGATGAGCCCGTCGCCCACCTGCTGGCGGCCCTCCACGACGGGTTCGGGGGCGAGGCGAACCTGGCCGTCCTGGCGACGGACGGCACGCCCCACCACTACGCGGGCAACCCGGAGAACCCGGTGTTCACCTTCCGGCTCGGCCGGATCGGGCTCGCGTCCACCGCGATCTACTCCGTGGATCGCTCGTTGTTCAAGTACGCAGCGCGGGGTGCCACGGATCGAGCCCTCGTGCGTCTCCGCAGCACCATCGCGCTCGACGAGCACGGGCGTCCCATCGAGGCCGGCCCGGGTCGGCGCGCCGCGACCTGACGAGGAGCGACGGGCCCACCGGGATCCGGCGGCATCCGAACCGGGGAGGGGAGGACGACAGTGGACGACACCGCGACCCTGGCGACGGCGATACCCGCCGAGCCCGACCCGGAGGAGGGCGCCCGCCCAACCGCGCTGCTGCCGATGTCCCAGCTGGTGCGGATCTCGGCCTACTGGCTGGGCCTGACGGCGATCGACGCCGCCGTCGGCCTGTTCGTCACCAACCGCCTCGAGTTCGACGGCCTGGTGCCTCGGGAGAACGTCGGCACCTCGTTGTTCATGATCGCCATCGGCGGTGCCATCATCGGGATCATCATCCAGCCCACCGTCGGCTACATCAGCGACTACACGGTGTCCCGGTGGGGCCGGCGCAAGCCGTACATCGTGTTCGGCTCGCTGCTGGACGTCGTCTTCCTGATGGGCATCGCGACCGGCAACACGGTCCTCGTCGCTCGCCACGTTCATGCTGCTGCTCCAGTTCAGCACGAACATCGCGCGCGGGCCCGTTCCAGGGCTACGTGCCGGACCTCGTCGCGGAGCCCCAGGTCGGGATGGCCAGCGGCATGGTCGGCATGATGCAGGTCGCGGGCAATGTCACCGGGTTCCTGCTGGTGTCCCTCTCGGTGAGCCTCGGCCGGGAGCTGGTCAACTGATGCCCCTGTCGATGGTGGCGGTGGCCATCGTGGAGCTGGTCACGATGCTCAGCGTCGTGCTCCGGGTGGGCAAGGGGATGCCGCCCAAGCCGCGCCGCGGCAAGTCGTGGGCCCGGATCGCCCGCGAGGCGTGGGCGACGGACATCCTCCGGGAACGGTCGTACGTCTGGCTGCTCGTGTCGCGGCTGCTGTTCCTGACGGCCGGGTCGTTGCTCGTCAACTTCGTGGTGATCTACCTGTCGCGTGCCTTCGGCATGTCCAAGGAAGAGGCGAACTCGATGTACGTGGCGGTCCTCGTGGCCGTCGTGCTGGCGAGCGTGGTGGCGATCCTGCCTGCCTCCCGCCTGTCGGACCGCGTCGGGCGCAAGCCGCTGATCTACGCGGCCTGCGGGTTCGCCGCCGTGGGATCCGCGATCATCGCCGTCACCGGGTCGATCCCGATCGCCATCGCGGGCGCCGCGCTGTTCGGCGTGGCCAACGGCAGCTTCCTGGCGGTGGACTGGGCGCTGATGACCGACATCATCCCGAGGGCGTCCGCGGGCCGCTACATGGGCATGAGCAACGTGGCCACGGGGTCCGCCACGCCGCTCTCGCTCGCGATCGGGGGGATCGTGCTGGACCTGGTGACGAGGGCGGGCTTACGAGCCGCTCAGCCCGCGGATCGTCTTCATCCTGGCCGTCGCGTTCTTCGCGACCGCTGCGCTGACCCTGCGTCCGGTCGTCGAGCCCAAGCGGAGGTGGCAGCAGCCGGAGGCCGCCCCCGCCTGACGCGGAGGCTCAGTCGCCGATCTCGGACACGGGGGGAAGCGGGCGCGCGCCGGGTCGCCGCGAGGCGCCGTCCAGGCCCAGGAACGTGCGCCCCCACGTGCCCAGGCGGTGCCGCGTGGCACGCGAGGTCGCGCCCGGGTCCGCGCGGAAGGCAGCGACCCAGGTGCGCGCCCGCTGGCCCATGTACGCGGTGGCCTCGCGCCACGCGGAGAGCCGCAGGAACGCGAACGGGTCGTCCAGCCGCCACCACCAGGGCACCGCGGACCAGATGAACACGAGGTAGTCGGCGCGGAGCGGGCGCTCGCCGAAGCCGAACAGGACCTGGAGCTGGACGATGGTGAGCGGCAGCATCGCCAGCGAGAGGAGCCCCGACAGCGCCAGGAACACGAGCCCCCACGTCCGCGAGCGCGCCGGCAGGACGAGCCACAGCGGCGCCGGCACCCACTTCATCCAGGTCGCGAGGCCCCAGATCAGGCCGCCCAGCCGCGGGCCGGTGAAATGGGCGCCGAACAGCGCCAGCGCCAGCAGCAGGTTGATGTTCCCGGTGTCGAGGTTGCCGGCCGTCGGGAACGCGAGCAGGCCGACCAGGACGGCCGTCGCCAGGGGGCGCCGCGAGTAGGCCCAGCGGATCGACCACAGGAGCACCAGGATCGTGCCGCCGCGCCACGCGAACCAGGCGACCTCCCACGGCAGCAGCGCCCAGGGTGCGAACAGCGGCAGCATCCAGGGCGAGTAGACGTAGGGGAGGAACGGCCCGGTGGGGTGGTACGGGTCGCCACCCTCGAGCCAGATCCGGACGGCTGCCCAGTACGCCTGGGCGTCCCCACCCGCGACGTCTCCGCGCGCCGCCATGCCCGCGATCGCGAGCGCGAAGGCGACGATCAGGATGGTCATGGCCGCGATCCGGCGCGGGTCGCGGAGACGCGTGGCCTCCCGGCGCAGCGCGCGCCGGATCACGCCGGCTCGCCGGGCGCGGCGCTGGACGACCGTGGTGGCGTTCATCGCGCGCATTGTCGCCCCTCGGGGCATCGCTATACTCCGCCCACCATGCCGCACGGAACCGTGATCGTCATCGGCGGGGCGGAGGACAAGGTCCGCGACCGGGTCATCCTCGGCCGGTTCGTGGCGCTCGCCGGCGGCCAGGACGCGCAGATCGCGGTGATCAGCACGGCCAGCTCGCTGGGCGCCGAGGCGGGCGAGCGCTACCGCGCGGTGTTCACGGAGCTGGGGGCCGCCGCCGTCCGGCCCCTGCACGCGGTGACGCGGACCCAGGCCAACGACGACCATGCCGCCCGGATCGTCCGCGACGCCAGTGGCGTGTTCATGACCGGTGGCAACCAGCTGCGGCTGTCGTCCACCATCGGCGGCACGCGGCTGGCGGACGCGATCACCACCCGCTTCCAGGCGGGCGCCGTGGTCGCCGGGACATCCGCGGGCGCGTCCGCGGTCTCGTCCCACATGATCGCGTTCGGCGCCTCCGGCGCCACGCCCAAGCACCGGATGGCGCAGATCGCCGCCGGCCTGGGGCTGCTGCCCGGCGTCATCGTGGACCAGCACTTCCAGCAGCGGAACCGGCTGGGGCGGCTGCTGTCGCTCATCGCCCAGAACCCGAGCCTGCTGGGCCTCGGCGTGGACGAGGACACGGCGGGTGTCGTGGGTCCGGACCAGGTGATGGAGGTCATCGGCCGGGGCTCGATCACGGTGGTGGACGGGGCCGCGTCGGATACGGATGCCTGGGAGATCCGCGGTCACCGGCCGCTGATGATCAGCGGGGTGGTGCTCCACAGCCTGCCGGCCGGCTACCGCTTCGACCTCCGCCGCCGGACCCGGGTGGCGGCGCCGATGCTCCACGCCATCGAGGGCGGTGAGGTCGCCTCGAGCTGACGCGGCCGCCAGGCGCCCCGGCCCGGCTCGCCGGGCCGTTCCCAAGCCGGCGAGCTCCACACCCTGCTGGTGGAGGGGGCGCCCGCCGGGCGGCATCCTCGCCGCGCCCGACCGCTCCACGCCGCCCGACGCAAGTCCCCGGGCCGCGCCGCGGGCCGCGCCGCGGGACCCGCGCCACGTCGCGCGACCCGCCGCGTACACTCCGGTTCCCAGGCACGGGCAGGCGAGGAGGGACCCAGGTGGCGCAGGCGGACCCCGCATCCCCGAAGCGGCCGAGGCGGACCTCGGCGGCGGGCACCAAGTCGGCGGCCGCCAAGCGTCGCTCCTCGAACGGATCGGGCGAGCCCCGCCCGGAACCCACGCTTCGCATCCTGGAGACCCGCGTCCTGCGAGGCCCCAGCTACTGGATGCGGACGCCGGTGATCCGCCAGGTCGTGGACCTGGGCGTCCTGGAGGAGTTCCCCACCAACACGATCCCCGGCTTCGTGGACGCGCTGGTCGAGATGCTGCCCACGCTCGAGGACCACGCCTGCAGCCTGGGCCGCCGCGGCGGGTTCATCACGCGCCTCCGGGAGGGCACCTGGACCGGCCACGTGGCGGAGCACATCGCGCTCGAGTTCCAGAACCTGGCCGGCACGGACGTGCGCCAGGGCAAGACCCGAGGAACCGGCGAGTACGGTCGCTACAACGTGATCTACGAGTACCGCGAGGAGCAGGTGGGGATCGAGGCGGGGAAGCTCGCCGTCGGCCTCGTCAACCACCTCGTGGCGCCCGCACGACCCGGCGTTCGCGTTCGACCTGGTCCCGGAGCTGGAGAGCCTGATCCGGCTGGCCGAGCGGCTCGCGTTCGGGCCGTCCACCCAGGCGCTCCTGGACGAGGCCGCGGGCCGCGACATTCCCTTCATCCGCCTCGACCGGTACAGCCTCGTCCAACTTGGCCAGGGCGTCCACCAGCAGCGGATCCGGGCCACGATGACCAGCCGGACGGGTGGCATCGCCGTGGACATCGCGTCCGACAAGAAGCTCACCAACCGCCTCCTGGACTCGGCGGGCCTGCCGGTCCCGCGCTCCGAGGTCGTCGAGACCGAGGACGACGCCGTCGCGGCCGCCCGCCGCATCGGCCACCCGTGCGTGATCAAGCCGCTGGACGGCAACCACGGGCGCGGCGTTGCCCTCGACCTGCGCGACGAGGCGGCCGTCCGAGCCGCGTGGCCGGAGACCGTGCGCCAGAGCCGCGGTGGCGACGTGGTCGTGGAGAGCTACATCACCGGGCGCGACTACCGCTGCCTGGTCATCGGCGGCAAGCTGGCCGCCGTCGCCGAGCGCGTCCCGGCCAGCGTGACCGGCGACGGGACCCACACGGTCCGGGAGCTGGTCGAGGCGACCAACGCCGATCCCCGGCGCGGCATCGGTCACGAGAAGGTCCTGACGCGGATCAAGCTGGACGACAACGCGGAGGCCGTCCTCGCCGGCCAGGACCTCACCCCGGACTCGATCCCGGAGCCGGGCGCGTTCGTGAAGCTCGCCCTCACCGGCAACATGTCCACCGGCGGCACGTCCATCGACCGCACGGTGGAGGCCCACCCCGACAACGTCGAGATCGCCGAGACCGCGGCCCGCGTGGTGGGCCTCGACATCGCCGGCATCGACTTCATCTGCCCCGACATCGAGGAGCCCGTCCGCGAGACGGGCGGCGGCATCGTGGAGGTCAACGCGGCGCCCGGGTTCCGGATGCACACCCACCCGACGGAGGGCGAGCCGCAGTACGTGGCCAAGCCCGTCATCGACCTGCTGTTCCCGCCGGGCAGCCCGTCCCGGATCCCGATCCTCGCCGTCACCGGCACCAACGGCAAGACCACGACCGTCCGGATGCTCGCCCACATCCTCAAGCTCATGGGTCGCCGGGTGGGCATGACGTCCACGGACGGCATCGTGATCGACGGGCGGCTGATGAAGCGCGGCGACATGAGCGGGCCGCGGTCGGCCCAGATGGTGCTCCAGAACCCGACCGTGGACACCGCGGTGTTCGAGGTGGCACGCGGCGGCATCCTGCGCGAGGGCCTGGGCTACGACCGCAACGACGTGGCCGTGGTCACCAACGTCACGGGCGACCACCTGGGTCTCGGCGGCATCGACACCCTGGGCCAGCTGGCGAACGTGAAGGGCGTGCTGGTCGAGGCCGTGCCGCGCTCCGGGACGGCGGTGCTCAACGCGGACGATCCGCTCGTGTACCGGATGGGCCGCCACTGCGCCGGGCGGGTCGTGCTGTTCTCGATGTCCAAGGACAAGGGCGAGGACGGCTTCGACCGCGTGGACGGGCACGTGTCCCGCGGCAACGCCGCGTTCTGCCTCGAGGACACGCCGCAGGGCGAGCTGATGCGTCCTGCGCCACGGGCCGCGCAAGATGCCGGTCCTGTACACGCACCTGATGCCCGGCACGTTCGGCGGGCGGGCGCGCATGAACGTCGCCAACTCGCTGGCCGCGGCCGCGGCCGCCTGGGCGTCGGGTGCCCACCTGCATGACATCCGCCAGGGGCTGCGGACGTTCACGACCTCGTTCTTCCAGGCGCCGGGCCGGCTCAACCTGGTCGAGGTGGCCGGGACGCGGGTGGTCATCGACTACTGCCACAACGTGGACGGGATGCGCCAGCTGGCCGACTTCGTGAACCGGATGATGGTCGAGCCGCAGACGCGGCCGGGCGTCCTGGGCGCGGGCGCCGCTGCCGCGCACCACCCGACGCGGACCGGCCGGGCGATCGGCGTGATCGGGATCCCGGGCGATCGCCGGGACGAGGACCAGCGCGAGTACGGGGCCCTCGCCGCGACCGCGTTCGACGAGATCATCATCCGCGAGGACCGGCACCTCCGCGGGCGGGAGCCCGGGGAGTCGGCGTCCAACGTGGTGGCCGGCGCGCGGGCGCTGCGCGGCGAGGGTCGCGGCCGCGCGATGAAGATCGAGAAGATCCTGGACGAGGCATCCGCGGTGAAGACCGCGCTCCGCCGGGCGTCGCCGGGCGACATCGTCGTGGTCTGCGCGGACGACGCGGTCGGCGTGTACCGCGAGGCGATGACCCTTGCCGGGCGGACGGCCGGCGCCACCGCGTTCGCCGATCCGGGCGAGCTGGAGGCGCCGCTGGGGTAGGGACCCGCCGGAACCCCGGCGCTACTCCGCCGGCTGTGCCCCGAGTCGCTCGAGCAGCGCGAACACCTCGTCACGCTCCGCGTGGCAGAACAGCACGACCACGGTCGTCGCGCCACCCTCGCCGGAACCGGCAACCCGTGCCAGCTCGGCGTCCAGCGCGCCCGTCTCCGTCTCGTAGACGGGCACCTGATCGGGGTCCAACCCACCTTCCCGCAGGCCCTCGCGGAGGACGCCGACCACCTCGTCCCGGGGCCGGCCGCGCAGGTACATGAGCGTCTCCTTGATCGCAACCCGGTCCGCGGCCTGGGCCGCGATCCGGCCGATGCCCCGCAGCGTGTCGTCCGGTCGGTCCCCCGCGGTCCCGATGATGGCCGCGACCTCCGCGCGCGGCGACGACCTGGCCGCGACCCCGGCCGCAACCTCGAGGATCGCCTCCGTGCCCGCCTCGTTGTGGGCGAAGTCCACGATCACGGTGTCGCGACCCAGGCGGAACAGGTTGAGGCGCCCGGGCGAGAGGTCCGCCGAGGGACGGAAGTGGCGCAGGCCGTCCGCGACCTGCTCCGGGGTTGCGCCCACGGCCCGGGCGCCGCCGGCCGCAGCGAGCGCGTTGGCCACGTTGTGGCGCGCCAGCCCGCCGAGGGCGATCGGCAGGTCCGAGACCGCGATGATCTCGCGTTCCGTGGAACCCTCCCACTCCAGGATCCGGCCCTCGCGCTGCACGTGTGCGCGGCCGCCTGCGGCGCGATGGCGCCGGACCAGCGGGGAGTGGTCCGGGTCCATCGAGAACCAGGACACGCGCGCCCGGACCCGGCGGGCGACGGCGGCCACCAGGGGGTCGTCCGCGTTGAGCACGACCCAGCCGTCGGGCCGCGTCACCCGGCAGACCGTCGCCTTGACCTCGGCCAGCTCCGGGAGCGTGTGGATGCCCTGCAGGTCGAGGTGGTCCGAGGACACGTTCGTGAACACGCTGGCCTCGTTGGACTCGTAGCCCATGCCGCGCAGCACCAGGCCCCCGCGGGCGGTCTCGAGGACCGCCACGTCGATGTCGGTCCGCCGCAGGATCGCGGCTGCCCCTCCGGGCCCGGTCCAGTCGCCGGGGTCCACCAGGCGCTCGTCCACCATGATCCCGTCCGATGTCGTGGTCCCGACGTGCCGGCCCGCCCGGAGCAGGATGTGCGTGATCAGGCGGGAGACCGTTGACTTGCCGTTGGTACCCGTGACCGAGACGACGGGCAGCCGCCGGTCCACGTCCCGGATCCACGGCGGGGCCGTCGCGCCGGCCTCCGCGATCCGTGATGTCCAGCGCTGCAGCACCCCCGCCTGCGTTCCCGTGAGCCGGACCCTCCGGCCGGCCGACACCGAACGGGCGGCGAGGTCGAACGACGCCTCCGCGATCGCCCGGGCGCGCTCCGCGCCCGACCACGGCCACGTGAGGACCCATCGCCCGGCGTCCGAGGTCCGGTGCACCTCGACCGGCCCCCCGTGCTCGCCGTGGTCCGCCCGGAGGCGGCGCGTCCAGGCCACGAGATCCGCGATGCTGTCCGGCCACTCCCGGGCCGGGACGGTCCGGGCAAGGTGGCGAAGGGATCCGCCGTCCTCCGACCGCGAACCATGCCATTCGCGCGCGCGCCCGATGGCCACCTCCAGCTTGACCACCGGCTCCAGCCGGTAGACGTTGGGCCCCTCGAGCATCCGGACCTCGATCAGTCGCACGGTGCGCCGAGGATACGCGAGCGGGGCGGCTCCCGAGGTGGCCGTCCCGCTACCGTTCCGCATCGCATTCCCTGCCACCGGCTGCCGTCCTAGACTGCGGCCATGACCCCCTCGACCGACCTCGTGCCCGGCGATGCGCTCGCCGCGATCACGGCCTCCGTTGAACGGGCGCTGCCCGATTTCCTGGCGGACCTCGAGTCCCTCGTCAGCATCGATTGCGGCTCCTACACGAAGGAGGGCGTGGACGAGGTGGGCGCCTGGACCGCCGGCCGCCTCCGGGCGATGGGGGCGGCCATCACCACCCATCCCAACGACCAGGGCCTGGGCGACACCGTCGTGGCCGAGATCACCGGGGACGACCCCGCCGGGCCGTCGCTGCTCCTGATCGGCCACATGGACACCGTGTTCGACCCGGGCACGGCGGCCGCCCGGCCGTTCGCGATCACCGACGGCATCGCCACCGGCCCCGGCGTCACCGACATGAAGAGCGGGCTGCTGGCCGGCCTGTATGCGATCGCCGCCCTGCGCGAGACGGGCGGGCTGCCGCTGGCGCGCCTGGTGTTCGTCGCGAACCCGGACGAGGAGATCGGGTCCCCGGTGTCCACGCCCCACATCCAGGCCCTGGCGCCCGGCATGGACGCCTGCCTGGTCCTGGAGTGCGCGCGGGCCAACGGCGACATCGTGTCCTCGCGCAAGGGCAACCTGGGCCTCACGATCTCGGTCACCGGCCGAGCCTCCCATGCGGGCGTGGAGCCGGAGAAGGGTCGCAGCGCGATCCTCGAGGCGGCCCGGATGGTGACCGAGCTGCACGCGCTCAACGGCCGCTGGCCGGGCGTCACCGTCAACGTCGGGGTCATCAACGGGGGAACCCGCCCCAACGTGGTCGCGGAGCGGTGCACGTTGGAGGTGGACTGCCGTGCCGTGACCCGCGACGCGCTGGTGGAGGCAGAGGCCGCGATCCGCGCCGCGTGCGAGCCGCGGACGGTCCCGGACGTGGTGGTGGACGTGCGCGAGGATGGCCGCCACTGGCCGATGGAGAAGCTGGCGCGATCGGGCCGGCTGGTCGGCCACGCGATCGGCCTGGCGGCGGCGATGGGGTTCGAGCTGCGGGACGCGGCCACCGGCGGCGCCTCGGATGCCAACACCACGGCCGGCCTGGGGGTGCCCACGATCGACGGGCTGGGCCCGGTCGGCGGGCTGGACCACTCGCCGGGCGAGTACCTGGAGGTCGATTCGATCGTGCCGCGGACGGCGCTGCTGGCGGCGCTGATGGCGGTCATCGGTCGGGACCCGGAGGTGCGGGCCTGGCGGGCCGAGCGGCTGGCGCGGGACGGCGGGTTCGGCGCGTGAGCCGGCGCCACGTCACCAGCGGCGGACCGTGGGAGGCATCCGCCGGCTACTCGCGGGCGCTGGCCGTGGGCGACGCCTGCTTCGTTTCCGGGACCACGGACGCGGGCCCGGACGGGGAGTCGCTTCACCCCGGAGATGCGGCGGGCCAGGCCCGGGCGGCGTTCGCGATCGTGGAGGGCGCTCTCTCGGAGGCGGGGTTCACGCTGGACGAGGTGGTCCGTACCCGCATGTACGTGGTGGACCCGGGCGACGCGGCCGCGGTGGCCGCCGTCCACGGGGAGATCTTCCGGCGCGTCCGGCCGGCGGCCACGCTGGTCGTCGTCGCGCGCCTCATGACGCCGAGCCTGCTGGTCGAGGTGGAGGCAGAGGCGCGCCGGGGGTGACCGCTTCGCCGGTGTCAGCCCACGCCGGCCGCGCGCAGGACCGCGACCAGCGCCACGCCCGCCACCAGCCCCAGGAACAGGTTCCGGCGCCAGGCCACGATCCCGAGGCAGACGAGGACGCCCAGGGCCTCGATCCCAAGCTGCACCGAGTAGGACCCGTCGGCCGTGCCTTGCACCAGGGTCTCCGAGGCGGCGATCGAGGCCAGCACGGCCGGACCCACCAGGCGCAGGTAGAGCAGGGCTCCCGGCCGCAACCGCTCGATCCCGGGCACCAGCAGCGGGACCGCGCGCGATGGGTACGTGACCGCGCCCATGAGCAGCGCGAGCAGGACCAGCTCCGTGCTCATCGCAGGCCACCGGTCCCAGGCGGGCCTGCCGGGGAGGCCGGAGGGCCGGACGACCCCGGTGACTCGGACGACCCCGGTGACTCGGACGACCCCGGTGACTCGGACGACCCGCCCGCGCCGTCGGCCGCCAGGGTCTCGATCTGCCGGAACGCCTCCTCCATGTCGCCCACGCCCAGCGGCACCGGGTCCTCCACGTGGACGTCGTGGCGGGTCGCGGGTGCCGGCACGGCCATCCCGACGAGGGGCCCGATCAGGCCACCGGCGACGATCCCGCCCGATGGCCCGAGGGCGACCGACAGGACCACGCCGATCGCAGCCCCGGCACCCGCCGCCACCAGCTCCCGCCGGCCCGTCACCAGCCCGGCCGCGAGGCCCGCCATCGCCGCCGGGAACACCACGTCCAGCCCATAGGCCGACGGGTCCACCACGGCCCCGCCGAGCAGCACGCCCGCCAGGGTCGCCAGGTTCCAGGGGATGAACACGCCGATCACGGCCCCGAGCCAGTACCCGGGCACGTCCACCCGCCCGAGCCGGTGGAAATGGGTCGCCGCGAGCGCGAACGCCTCATCGGTCAGGACGTGGGCCATCGCGGCCCGCTGGGGGAGAGGTACGTCGCGGAGTCTCGGCGCGAGCGAGGCGCTGTAGAGCAGGTGGCGCGCGTTGAGGAAGAACGTCAGGACCAGGATCGGCAGCCAGGGCAGTCCCTGTGCGATGTAGCCCACGGCCGCGAACTGGGCGGCGCCGGCGAACGCGAACACGCTCATGGCGCCAGCCTCGATGGGGGAGTAGCCCGCGCTCCGGGCGGCCAGGCCGAACACGAACCCGAAGCCGATCGCGGACACCGCGATGCCGGCCGAGTCGAGGAGGAGCTGCCGGCGGGCGGCCCGCAGGTCGATGCCGTCGGGCGGCATCACGCAGCTCCTAGCGGGCGAAGGTCTTCGCGCAGGTCCCGTCGCAGACGACGTAGACGGCGTGCTTCTCGAGCGCGTACCCGGCGGCGTGGAGGAGGCCCGTGCAGCCGGCGGTCGGGCACTTCCAGACCCACCAGCGCTCGTTCTCGTCGAGCGGCGTGGTCTCGGCCCGCAGCTTGTCCGCGAGCCCCTCGCGAGCCGCGATCAGCGCATCGATATGCGCCGCGCGCTCGGCGGCGGTCTCACTGGTGTACGGGTAGTTCTGGCCGACGTTCGAGGTCACACGCCCCTCCGGTGAAGGTGAACGACCGGCGGCAGATCGGTGTGAGCGCAGCCTGCCACCGGCGGCCCCGAGGATACCACCCGGGCTCCGCGTCACCGGTGCGGGGCGTCAGCCCGGGCTCGGGAGCCGGAACGGCGGGTGGAGACGGCGAGCGCTCAGCGGACCGCCGGCTGCCCCGCGCTCCGCGGATCCGTCATCGCGAGCAGCGTCCCACCTGCGGCGGGCCCGCCGTCAACCAGCTCGATCGCGTGCTCGTGGCCGAGATCCCCGTCATAGGCGGCGCGGCCCAGGCGGTGCCCCAGGCGGCCCAGGGCGGCTCCCACGCCCGGCGCCAGCTCCCCGTCTGCCAGCACGGCGACCGGCGGTGCCAGCCAGCCATCCGGCTCCACGACCACGCGCGGTGCCGCCACGGCCGTGGGCACGTCCGCGCCGCCGTCCACGAGCGCGGACACCAGGCCGACGTGGACCTGCGGCTGGATGTCGCCGCCCATGGAACCGGCCACGACCCACGGCCGCCGCTCCCCGTCCCGGAACAGCATGCCCGGCAGCAGCGTGTGCGCGGTCCGGCGGCCGGGCGCGAGCTCGTTCGGGTGGCCCGGGGTCAGCGAGAACGACGCCCCGCGGTCCTGGAAGTGGACCCCGGTCGCCGGGTCCAGGACGCCGGATCCGAAGCCCGCCGCGTTCGACTGGATCAGGCTGACCGCGTTCCCGTCCGCGTCCACGACGCCGAGGTAGATCGTCCCGCCCACGAGGGTCCGCACGGGCGGCGGCGCGGGGTCCGCCCGCCGCGGGTCGATCCGCGCCGCCAGCTCCGCGGCGTGCGCCGCGGACAGCAGCCGCTCCACCGGGACATCGCGGAACGCCGGGTCCGCGAGGAACGCGTCGCGGTCCGCATACGCGAGCTTGGCCGCCTCGAGCTGCAGGTGGATCCACGCCGCGTCCGTCCAGCCCCGGCCGGAGAAGCTCGCACCCGCGGGCGGGGAGAACCGCTCCAGGACGTTGAGGATCTCGAGGGCCAGCAGCCCGCTGCTGTTGGGCGGGTGCGTCGTGACCCGGACGCCCCGGTACCCGGTGGAGATGGGCCGTTCCCATGTGCTCGCGTGCGCGCGCAGGTCCGCCGCCTCGAACGGGGCACCCGCGGCCGCCAGCCCGGCAACGATCCGCCCGCCCAGGTCACCGTCGTAGAAGGCGTCGAAGCCGTCGGCCGCAAGGGTGCGGAGCGTCGCGGCGAGGGCCGGCAGCCGGACCATCTCGCCGGGGCGCCGCGGTCGTGCGTCCGGCCGCCAGACCGCGCGGAACCCGGTCCCCCACGGCGCCCCCTCGATCTCGACGACGGTCTGCTCCACGGCGCGGATGAGCCCGTCCCAGGCCGGGAACCCCGCCGCCGCGTGCTCGATGGCCGGGCCGAGCACGGCGTCCCGCGACAGGCGCCCCCACCGGCGGTGCGCGTCAGCCCAGGACCGGACGGCGCCCGGGACCGTGATCGACTCCGGGCCACGGAGCGGGATCCGGTCCAGCCCGCGCGCCCGGAGCGCTGCCGCGGAGGCTCCCGACGGCGCCCGCCCCGACCCGTTGAGCGCGACCTGCTCGCCAGCCGCCTCGTCCCACACCAGCCAGAACGCGTCGCCGCCCAGGCCGCAGCCGTTGGGCATCACGACGCCCAGCACGGCATTCGTGGCGATGGCCGCGTCCACGGCATGCCCGCCGGCCGCCAGCACGCCCAGGCCGGCCGCCGTCGCGAGGTGATGCGGGGCCACGACGGCCCCCCGCCCGCCGCGGGCACCCCGGGCCGGCACCAGCGCGGGTGCGTCAGCCATCGACGACCTCGTCCGACAGCACCGCCGGCGACGCGGGTCCACCCACGTGGTGCTCGTACCGCCGCAGGTGCCACAGCGGCACCAGGGCCACGCCCAGCAGCAGGAGCGACATGACGAAGATCCCGTTGAGCCCGGCAGCTTCCGCCGCCACCCCGCCCACAAGGGCGCCGATGATCTGGCCGAGGCCCAGGAACACCGAGTACAGCCCCATGATCGCGCCCCGGTCGTCGGGGTAGGCCTCGGTCACGTCCGCCAGCAGCCCGATGGCGGCCGGCGTGGCGCCGGCCAGGACGAACAAGCCTGCCGCACCCACCAGCAGCAGCCCGACCGTGGCCGGCGCCTCCACCGAGAAGGGGTTGTTGAGCGCGAGACAGGCCACCACCAGCACCGCCCCGCCCGCGATCCCGTACAGGATGATCGTGGTCCGGCGCAGCGTGGCGAACTTGCCGCCCCAATAGAACAGACCGGCAAAGAACAGCAGCCCGCCGACGGCCAGCCCGGCGAACACCGAGATCTCGTCGAAGCCGCCCATCAGGCGCTGGTCGGTGAACTGCGGGTCCGGCTCGCGGACGAGCTGGAACATCGTCTGGCTGGTGAACAGCCCGAGCGTGGCGTTGATGGCGATCCAGGTCGGGGCCAGCAGCCACACGTGGTTGCTGGACAGGATGCGGAGGTAGCGGCGCATGCCCTCGGCGGCGTCGTGGGCGCGTCCGGCCGGCTCGGGCTCCGCGTGGACCGGGACGCCGAACCGGTAGATGGAGAACGAGATGCCGTACAGCACGGCGTTGACGAGGAACGCCGTCGGTCCCAGGAGGCCGAACAGGAGTGGCGCCAGGGCGAAGCCGGCCATCAGACCCGCCAGCGTCGCGGCCTCGAAGCGGGCGACGGCGCGCCCGCGGCGCAGCTCGTCGTCGGCCGTGGCGAAGGCGATGAAGCCCAGGATCGAGGGCACGGACGCGGCGGTCGCCAGGCCCTCGAGGATCCGCGTCCCGCCCAGCAGGGGCAGGCTCACCGTGAACGCGGTGATGATCACGGCGACGGCGCCGAAGGCCGGGCCCACCTGCATGATCAGCCGGTGGCCCACGCGGTCCGACAGCACGCCGAACAGCGGCGACCCGATCAGCTCGCTGGCGTAGAACAGGGCGCTGAACAGCCCGAACACGAGGGAGTCGACCGGCACGCCGCCGTACGCCGGCAGGTCCGCCAGGTAGAACACCAGCATCCCGCCCGTCAGGCCGGTGGACAGGCGCAGCGTGAACGTGCCGAACACCACGGCGAGCAGGGGGCGTTCCACGAGCGCAGCGTAGCGGGTCGTAGCGGCAACGGTGCTTCCCGGGGGCCCGCGGGTCCGTATGCTTCGCCATGGAGGGGAGCCCGCCCGCCCGGCGGGCCCCGGAGGAGGAGCCGCGGACTTGTCACACGTCGCGATCGTCACCGATTCCGTCAGCGACCTGCCGCCCGACGTTGCGGCGAAGCAGGGGATCGTGGTCGTCCCCCTGACCGTGACCTTCGGGGCCGAGAGCTTCCGGGTCAACGTGGACCTCGACACCGACCAGTTCTGGGCGCGGATGACGGCTCCCGACGCGCCGTTCCCGAAGACCGCCGCCGCCGCCCCCGGCGACTTCCTGGCCGTGTTCCAGAAGGCGTTCGACGATGGCGCCGATGCGATCGTCTGCGTGGATTGCTCGGCCGACCTGTCGGCGACGTACCAGTCCGCCACGATCGCCGCCGGGATGCTTCCCGAGCGCGAGATCCACGTGGTCGATTCGCGGTCGGCCTCCATGGGCATCGGGATGCTGGCCCAGCTTGCCGCGGAGCTGGCGGCGGAGGGCGTGTCGGCCGCCGAGATCGCGCGGGTCCTGGAGCAGCGGAAGCTGGACCTCGACCTCTACGTCGCCCTCGACACCCTCGAGTACCTCAAGCGGGGCGGCCGCATCAGCGGCGCCAGGGCCGCGATCGGGACGATGCTCTCGGTCAAGCCGATCATCACCGTCGTCGACGGTGTCGTGGAGAATGCCGATCGTGCCCGCTCTCGCGCCAAGGCCCGGGAGCGGACCCTGGAGCTGCTGACGGCGAAGCCCCTGGAGCGCGCGACGCTGCTGCACACGACGAACGCGGGGATCGAGGAGTTCGAGCAGCTGTTCCTGGAGCGATCCGGGCTGGACGCGTCGAAGGTGCAGACGATGATCGTCGGGGCGTCGGTCGGCCCGCACATCGGCCCCGGCTGCGTCGGCGCGGCGGTCCTCCAGCGCCACTGACCGGGCCGCTCCACGGCCTCGATCCGCTCTCCACCCCTGCCGCCCGACCCGTGCGGCAGGGTGACAGATTGGTTGCGGCACGGTGCCGACCGGCCCATGGTCGGCCGGTCCCGATGGCTATACTCGGATCCCGAAGGCGGCGCGCCCGCGCCCGCCGGCCATGTCACGGCCGGCGTCACTGCGCGCCCCGTGGGGTCGTCCGGGAGACGGCTCATGGATCGCGGACGACGTCCACCGTCCGCAGCACGAGGATCCTCCGTTCATGACGACGGAACAAGCAGCACCTGCGATCAATGCCTGGCACGTCGCCCAGGAGCAGTTCGACCTCGCAGCCGACAAGCTCAACCTTGACCCCGGGCTGCGCCGGGTCCTGCGCGAGCCGCGCCGGGAGCTCACGGTCCACTTCCCGGTCCAGATGGACGACGGGTCGGTCCAGGTGTTCACCGGCTACCGCGTCCAGCACAACCTCGGCCGCGGCCCGGCCAAGGGCGGCATCCGCTACCACCAGGACGTCTCGATCGACGAGGTCAAGGCCCTCGCGATGTGGATGACCTGGAAGTGCGCGGTCGTGGGCATTCCCTACGGCGGCGGCAAGGGCGGTGTGATCGTCGACCCCAAGAAGCTGTCGCTGAAGGAGCTGGAGCACCTCAGCCGCCGGTTCTTCACCGAGATCGAGGTCCTCATCGGCCCCGAGCGGGACATCCCGGCCCCGGACGTCAACACCACGCCCCAGATCATGTCCTGGTTCATGGACACGTACTCCATGCACGTGGGACACACGGTCCCGGGCGTCGTGACGGGCAAGCCGATCAGCCTCGGTGGCTCCGAGGGCCGCAACGAGGCCACGGCCCGTGGCTGCGTGTTCACCATCGTGGATGCCGCGAAGCACCTGGGCCTCGACCTCACCAAGTCCACCGTCGCCGTCCAGGGCTTCGGCAACGCCGGGTCGATCGCGGCCCAGCTGATGTCCGACGAAGGCTCCAAGGTGATCGCCGTCTCCGACACGGGCGGCGCCATCTGGAAGCAGGACGGGCTCGACGTCCCCAAGGTCCTCGCCTGGAAGAAGGAGCACGGCACCGTCGTCGGCTTCCCCGGCAGCAAGACGATCACCAACGGACAGCTGCTCGAGCTCGAGTGCGACGTGCTGATCCCGGCCGCCTACGAGAACCAGATCACCGCCGACAACGCCCCCAACGTCAAGGCGAAGATCGTGGCCGAGGCCGCCAACGGCCCCACGACCCCCGAAGCCGACAAGATCCTCGCCGGCAAGGGCGTGTTCATGATCCCGGACATCCTCGCCAACGCCGGCGGCGTGACCGTCAGCTACTTCGAGTGGGTGCAGGACCTGAACCGCGACCACTGGACCGAGGTCGAGGTCAACGCCAAGCTCAAGGAGATCATGGACCGGAGCTTCGACGAGGTCCTCACGATGTCGAAGACCGAGAGCTGCGACATGCGCACGGCGGCGTACCTCGTCGCTGTCAAGCGCGTCGCCGACGCCACCGCCCTGCGGGGCCTGTACCCGTAGTCCACCCCAGCGTCGATCACCTGAACGGCCCGGCCCACGCCGGGCCGTTCCGATTCACCGGCAGGGGAGCCTCGCGTGACCGCGTCACCGACCTGCGGACCCGGGTCCTGACGCGAATGTCGTCGCGCGTTGCGGTGGCCGCCATATCCAGCGGGTGAGTAATCCGGGGGTATCGACGCGTCAACGGACCCGAACGGCGACGCGCCGATGCCCGGGGCTGTCCAAGTCGAGCGTGCCCATGCGTGCGCGGGCGCGCACGAGCGCCGGCGCCCGTGCGCCGGGGTGCGCATGCGACCCGGATGTGCGCAGACTATTCACCGGCTGGATATCGGCGCGCCGGGCCACCGTGCCGTGCCGCGCGGGTGGCTGGAGGGCTCGGTCCTGGCGGGGCTCGGCTCGCCGGACCGCGGAGGCACGTCCGGCCCCCTGTTACCATCCGCGCATGCTCGACCACGAGGAGAAGTTCCTGTTCAAGGAGGAGATCCTCCACCTGTCCAACGCGCTCAACGACCCGGGCAGCCTGGACAACGTCGAGGACCTGCTCACGGACGTCATCACCAGCCCTCGCTTCGACTCCGAGGTGTTCACCCTGGAGCGCAGCCTGCAGGTGATGCTGGGGGCGCGCGCCGGGACCACGCTGGTCGGCCTGCTCACCGTGGCGCCCGAGGTGTTCGACGAGGTCGCCGAGGTGCCCATCTCGCCCGAGGTCCACGAGCGCCTGGTCGCGTGGCGCGCGAGGTTCGGCCTGGCCATCGACAACGCGCTCAACTTCCTGAACAACCCGGACGGGATCCAGGGCCACAACTTCGCGACCCAGATCGCCCACGTCGAGGAGCGGCGGGTCCTCCAGGGGCGCCTGACGCTCGTGCGCTACAACAACGAGCCGCAGTTCTTCGTGGCGGACGCGGCCGTGTTCCTGGGCCTGGTCACCGACATCATGGAGCGCCTCGGCCCGTACCTCGAGCCCGACAGCGTGGACGAGGAGTCCCTCACGCGACTGCGCGAGGCGGTCCAGCTGGTCGAGCGCCGGACCGCGCCGCGCGGCTGAACCACTCGAGCGGCCCTGCCTCCGATGCGGCACCTCTACCTCGCTGCCACCGGTCAGAACCGGGGCAAGACGACCGCCGCCCTGGGGCTGATCGACGGCTTCCGGCGGCGTGGCTACCACACGGGGTTCATGAAGCCCGTCGGCCAGCGCCCGATCCCGGTGGGCGCGGAGCCCGGCGACGACGACGGCCTCCTGGACGCCGCGCTCGTCGACGAGGACGCCCTGCTGATGCGGGCGGTCTTCGGCCTGCCCGAGGCACCCCGGGCGATGAGCCCCGTCCACATCCCGCGCGGGTTCACCAAGGCCTACATCGCGGGCGAGGTCGTCCAGGACCTGGGGGCGCTGATCCTCGACGCCCACCGCACGTTCGCCGACCACGAGATCCTGCTGATCGAGGGAACCGGGCACGCGGGCGTGGGGGCGGTGGTCGGGCTGTCCAATGCCACGGTCGCCTCGATGCTCGGGGCGCCCGCGGTGATCGTGTCGGAGGGCGGCGTGGGCCGGCCGATCGACGAGATCGTGCTCAACGCCTCCCACTTCGCGGCGCATGGAGTGCCGGTCGCCGGCGCCATCGTGAACAAGGTGCGCGTGGACGAGCAGCCGGGGATCGTCCGCACGCTGGAGCGTGGCCTGGCGCTCCATCGGATCCCGCTCCTCGGCGTCCTGCCGTACCGGCCCATGCTGTCCAGCCCGACGCTCGGCATGATCCAGGAGGGCGTCGGCGGGCGCGTCATCCACCCGGGCCCGGACCTCGACCGGGTCATCGGAGGGGTTTCGGTCGGCGCGATGGAGCCGCACCACATGCTGAAGCGGCTGAGCCCGGGAACCCTGGTCATCGTCCCCAGCGATCGCGAGGACACGATCCTGACGCTCGTCAGCGCGTACCTCGCCGACCAGTCCCGCGCGGCCCTGCCCGCCAACGTGGAGGCGCTGGTCGACCGGACCCCGGGGGCGGTGCATGCCGGCCCGCAGGGCAAGGCCCTGGGCATCCTGCTCACGGGGGGCTACGAGCTCCAGCCCGAGGTGCTGGAGGCCGTCCGCAGCGCCGGCATGTTCGCGGCCGTCGTGGACGACGACACCTACTCCGTGGCGTCCAAGGTGCTGGGCCTCCTGGTGAAGGTCCATGCGGCCGACACCGCCAAGATCGAGCTCATCAAGGAGCTGGTCTGGGAGCATCTCCTGATGGATCGGTTCCTCGAGGCGGCGACGGAGGCCCGCTTCGACTGGAGCTGACCGCTTGTTGTCGATCAGGCGGACGCCCGGCGCGTCAGCCCGCCCCCGTCCAGGCCTCGGCCAGCCACGCGGCGACCTCGTCGTCCAGGTCGGCCGCCGCGCGGATCTCGAGGTGGTGCATCCACCGGTGTGGGGCCGCGTTGACCACCTCCTTCCAGCGGGCCGAATCGTCTCGGCGGGCGAGCGAGATGGAGAGGACCACCTCCGCTCCCGGGCTCCGCAGCCAGCGTCCGGGCAGCCACGTCCAGGCGAAGGCGCGCCGCCGGCGGTAGGCCACCTGGGACCTCGTCACGCGGACATCGGCCGCTCCCAGCGCTGCCACGATCTCCAGCACCCGGCGGTGGACCGCCAGGCCGAGGGGGCTGTCCGCGAAGAACGCGTCGGGTCCGGTCTCGCCGTCCGTCAGGGCACCCGCTCGTTGTCGATCAGGCGGACGCCATCGATCGTGACCGCGAGCGAGAGCAGCGCGCCGTCCGCGATCGCGTCCAGCTCCGCCAGGCGCTCCGGATCCGCGACGGACACGTAGTCCACCTCCGCCATCGGCTCGGCGGCCAGCACGTCGCGGATCGCGGCGCGGACGGCGTCCGCCTGCCGCTCACCCGCGCGCACCATGGCGCCGCCCGCGAGCAGCGCGCGCCGGAGCACCGGCGCGGCGGTGCGTCCCGCCGGCGACAGCCGGGCGTTGCGCGAGGACATCGCGAGGCCGTCCGCCTCGCGGACCGTCTCGAGCGCGACCACCTCCGTCGGCAGCGCCAGGTCCAGCGCCATCCGCCGGATCACCCGCACCTGCTGGTAGTCCTTGAGGCCGAAGTAGGCGCGCTCCGCGCCCACCAGCGCGAACAGGATCGCCACCACCGTCACGACGCCGTCGAAGTGACCCGGCCGCGCGGCGCCCTCCAGGGGCTCCGCGACCGCGCCGACGGACACGACGGTGTCGAACCCGGGCGGGTAGACCTCGTCCACGGCCGGCGCGAACACGAGGTCCACGCCCGCGGTCTCGCACATCTCGAGGTCCCGCCCCTCGTTGCGCGGATACCTCGTGAAGTCCGCCTCCTGGCCGAACTGGCGCGGGTTGACGAAGATCGACACGACCACCGTGGCGCTCTCGGCGCGGGCGCGCTCCACCAGCGAGAGGTGGCCCGCGTGGAGCCAGCCCATGGTGGGCACGAGGCCGACCGGGCGGGGAGCGGCCGCGAGCGCCGCCCGGAGCTCGGCGCGGGTGCGGACGACCTGCATGCTGCGACGGAAGCTCGGCGGCCGGGAGCGTGCGCCCGCGCGCCTAGAGGTCGCGGTCCAGCGGGATGCCGGCCAGGCCCGCGCCCATCTCCGCCTGGTCCGCGGCGGATCGGCCCAGCACCTCGTCCAGGACCGACGGGTCCATCAGCACGGTCTCGGCCTCGCCCGGGAAGTCGCCTGCCTCGACGTCCGCCCGGTAGCGTTCGATCGCCGCCAGGATGGCTCCCCGCAGGTCCGCGTACCTGCGGGCGTGCCTCGGCGTCCGGTCTCCGAAGCCCAGGGTGTCGTGGATGACCTGGATCTGCCCGGAGCAGCCCGCCCCGGCCCCGATCCCGATGGTGGGGATCCGCAGCCGCTCCGTGATCGCGGCCGCCAGCTGGCCCGGCACGAGCTCCAGCACGATCGAGAACGCTCCGGCCTCCTGGACGGCCAGCGCGTCGGCCAGCAGCGACCGGGCCTGCTCGCGGGACTTGCCCTGGACACGTACCTTGCCGATCGCGTTGATCGCCTGCGGGGTGAGCCCGATGTGGCCCATGACCGGGATCCCGGCCCTGACCAGCGCCTCGATCGTGCGCGCGCTACGGACGCCGCCCTCGATCTTGACCGCCTGGGCGCCGGCCTCTCGCAGGAAGCGACCCGCGTTCGCCACCGCCTCGTCGGGCGTGGCGTAGGACAGGAAGGGCATGTCCGCCACGACCATCGCCCGTCGCGTGCCGCGGACGACGGCCCTGGTGTGGTGGAGCATCTCGTCCATGGACACCCGGACGGTGCTCTCGTAGCCCAGGACGACCTGGCCCAGTGAGTCCCCCACGAGGATCAACGGGACGCCGGCCTCGTCCACGAGCATGGCGGTCGGGAAGTCGTAGGCGGTGATGGTCGCGATCCGGACGCCGTCCGCGTACAGCTTCGCGATGTCGAGCACGGTGGTGCGGCGCGGGGCCTCGGGCTGGACGCTCATGGCTGGGTCTCCCTGTTCGTCGTCCCAGTGTGCGCGCGGGCATCGCGTTCGTCCAACGCCGCGACGACCCGGTCCAGCAGGCGGTCCGCGACCTCGCGCTTGGTGAGCAGGGGGAGGTCATCGCGCGAGCCGTCCGCGGCGAGGATCGAGACCCGGTTGGTGTCGGTGCCGAAGCCGGAGCCCGGCTCTGCGACGTCGTTGGCGACCAGCAGGTCGGCGCCCTTGCGGCGGAGCTTCTCGGGCGCGCGCTCCAGCGACCCGGTCTCGGCGGCGAAGCCCACGATGACCGGACGGGCGGCCGGCGCCACCTCCCGGGCTCGGGCGCCGACCTCGGCCAGGATGTCGTCCGTGGGCTCCAGCTCCAGGGTGAGCGGGTCGCCCCGGACCAGCTTGGCCGCCGCGGCGTGCCGGGGGCGGAAGTCCGCCACGGCGGCGGCCATGACCAGGACGTCAGCGGGGTCGCCGAACACCGTGTCGAGCACGGCATCCCGCATGGTCGCCGTGGATTCCGCGTGCAGGACCCGGGCCGCGGCCGGCAGCGGCACTTCCACGCGGCCGGCGACGACGGTGACCAGGGCGCCGCGTGCCAGCGCCGCCTCCGCGATCGCGACGCCCATCTTCCCGGTGCTGCGGTTGCCGATGAACCGGACGGGATCGATCGCCTCCACCGTTCCGCCGGCGCTCACCACCACGTGACGCCCGTCCAGGTCCGCGTCGCGGACCGGGGCGACGAGCGGGGGGCGATCCGCCGGATCCGGGCGCCGCACGGGCGTCCCCGCGATGGCCTCCACGACCGCGTCGACGATCACCGGCAGGTCCGCCAGCCGCCCGATCCCGGCCTGTCCGGACGCGAGCGACCCGATCTCCGGGGGCACCATCCGATACCCGAAGTCCCGCTGGAGGCGCTCCACGTTGTCCCGCGTCGCCCGGTGGGTCCACATGTCGCCGTCCATCGCCGGCGCGACGATCACCGGCGCGGCCGTGGCCAGGCAGGCGGCGACCACCGCGTCGTTCGCAATGCCGTTGGCCATCGCGCCCAGCCATCGGGCGGTCGCCGGCGCGACCACGATCGCGTCCGCCGAATCGGCCACCACGATGTGCCCGATCCGCTCGTCCGGCAGCAGCCCCAGGACGTCGGTCTCGACCGGGTGGCGCGACAGGGCCGCGAACGTGAGCGGGCCGACGAACCGGGCAGCGGCCGGGGTGAGCATCACGACGACCTCGGCGCCCTCGGCGCGCAGGAGGCGGACCAGCTCCACGGCCTTGTAGGCGGCGATCGAGCCGCACACGCCGAGGCCGACCAGGCGTCCCTCGAGGCGTCCCGTGGTCATCGTCGGTGGTCCACGAGCCGTCCGTCCCCGAGCGGGGTGCCGGCGAACGGCTCGCCGCGGAACGGCTCGCCGCCGGCGACCTCCGCGTGGACGATCGCCAGGCCCTTGAGCGTGAGGTCCGGATCGATGGCGTCCACGCCCTCCACCCCGGTCGCCCAGGGGGCCGCGGACAGTCCGCCGGTGAGGATCGCGTGGACCTCCGCGGGCGCCACGCCGCTCGCCTCGGCGAGCTCCGCGCGGACGCGGGCCAGCAGTCCCGAGGCCAGCGCCTGGTACCCGAACACGGTGCCCGACTGCATGGCGCTCACCGTGTCCCTGCCGATCGCGCGGTCGGGCGTCGACAGCTCGATCCGCGGCAGCTTCGCGGTCCGGGCGGCGAGTGCTTCGAGGCCCAGCTCCAGGCCCGGGGCGATCGCCCCGCCCACGTAGGCGCCGTCAGACCCCACGCAGTCCAGCGTCGTGGCCGTGCCGAAGTCCACGACCACGGCCGGCGTCCCGTACAGCCGCGCGGCCGCCAGCGCGTTCACGATCCGGTCCGCGCCCACCTCGCCCGGCCGATCCACGCGCACGGCGATCGGGACGACCCCGTTGCCCGCCACCAGGATCGGGATGCCGCGGCGGGCGGCCACGGCCTCGACGGCCGAGGTCAGCGAGGGCACGACGGAGGCAACCGCCATCGCGTCCACGTCCTCCAGCCGGTGGCCGTCCAGGGCGAGCAGCCCCTCGAGGTGGAGCTCCAGCTCGTCCGCCGTGGCGGTGCGGTGGGTGCCCGCCCGGCGGGTCGCGACGATCGCGCCGCCCACGACGAGACCGAGGGTGACGTTGGTGTTCCCGATGTCAACCGCGAGGAGCATGCGTCGATCATACGGCGTGGGTCGCCGGTCCCTGCCGGCGCCATGGGCTATCGTCCGCGGCGGGATGATCGACCAGCGCTCGTTTCGCGCGACAGCTGCCACCGTGCTCGCCTTTGCCGTCGCGATGGCCTACCTGGAATCGGCCGTCGTCGTGTACCTCCAGCTGGCACTCGATTCGCAGGTGGGGGCGATCTTCCCGCTGCGGCCGGTCGCCGAGGTTGGCGACCTCGTCCTGATCGAGGTGGGCCGTGAGGCGGCGACCCTGGTGATGATCGCGACGGCCGGCATCCTGGCCGGGCGGACGGGCTTGGAGCGCCTTGCCTGGGCCGCGGTCGTGTTCGGCGCCTGGGACATCGGCTACTACGCCTGGCTGTACGTGTTCGCGGGCTGGCCCCCGTCGCTCGCCACGACGGACCTCCTGTTCCTGATCCCGCTCCCGTGGGTCGGGCCGGTCTGGTCGCCGGTGGTCGTCAGCGTCGCCCTGGTCGGGTTCGGGCTCGTGGCCGCGCGGTCGGAGCGCGGTGGGCGGCGCCTGGTCCTGCGGCGGTGGCACTGGGTCGCCGGGGTCGGCGGCGGGCTGCTGGTCATCCTCTCGTACACGCTCGGTGCCGGGGGCGTCATCGACGGCGGGATGCCCGGGACGTACCCCTGGCCCGTGTTCGCCGCCGGCATGCTGGTGGCGGCTGCGGCGGCCGTCGACGCGCTGTCGGCCGGGTCCGCCGGGGTAGCGTCCGCCGCAACGCCCGGCGGACCGCCGGGCGTGCGGATTCCACCGTCCCGCAACCTGTCCGGTCCGCTACGATCCACCCCTGTCGGGCCGCTTCCCAGAAGGCGGCGCGGCGAGCCGCTCACCGCCCCCGAGCCACTCCAGGTGGAGCCAACGTGTCGAGCGAACCGCCCGCGAAGTTCTTCGTCAACTCCGGTCTCGTGTCCAGTCGGACCGATATCCAGCACCTGCTGCGCCCGATCCTCAAGCAGACCGTCTCGTACCGCTATCTCCGTGGCCGGGACCTGGTCTCGCACGGGACCGGCTGGGTGGAGCGGATCGTCGCCGACGAGCCGCTGATGTCGACATACTTCACGCCGATCTCGATCACGATCAACGTGGACTCGTTCGAGCACCTCGAGTTCGAGACCCGCCCCGACCAGCTGCTCGTCTACACCCTGGTCCAGGGTGACGAGCGGGTGGTCATCGAGTACGTGCCGGGGATGAGCGACGAGGAGGACGGGCCCTCCGGCCCGCGCCAGCTCTCGTTCGACACCAGCGGCTTCGTCCAGATGGAGCTGACCGGGCTCGAGGCGGCCGAGGAGTAGTCAGCCGGAGATCCGCGGCCGGAGGGAGGCGTCCTCCGCCAGCGTCTCCGGCTAGCGTCCCCGCTCCCCGCGAACGTAGGGAATGCCGAGTGCCGCCGGGGCGCCGATCCGCTTGCGCATCGCCTCGCGCGAGCCGACCACGAGCGCGAGCAGGACGAGCGCGTACGGGAGCATGTCCAGGAAGAACGTGTTCGGGTGGTATTCGAAGAACGGGTTCGGGAATCCCGAGGATCGTGGGGGGCAGCTGCATCGACACGGTGAGCTGGACCACGGCACCGAAGAGGTAGGCGCCGAACGCGGCCCGGAACGGCGACCACTGCGCGAAGATCACGAGCCCGATGGCGATCCAGCCGCGTCCGTTGACGGTGAAGGCGCCGAACCAGCCGGGCTGGATGGCGAGCGTGATCGTCGCCCCGGCGAGGCCGGCCAGCAGGCCGCCCAGGAACACGTACCGGTAGCGCAGGCCGTACACGCTCACGCCGAGGGCGTCGGCAGCCGCCGGTTCCTCGCCCACGGCCCGGAGGTGGAGGCCGGGTCGCGTGCGGTTGATCCAGTACCAGGTCGCCGGCACGACCAGATAGCCGACGTAGACGAGGACGCTCTGTTCCGTGAACGCGATCGGCCCGAGGACCGGGATCTCGGACAGCAACGGGACCGAGAACCGCGGCAGGAGCGAGATCGCCCCGGCCTTGCTGAGCCCCTCGCCCAGGACCCGCGCCAGCCCCGTCCCGAGGAACGTCAGCGCCAGGCCGGACACGACCTGGTCCGCCCGGAACGTGATCGTGATGACCGCGTGCAGGAGGCTGAGCAGCCCGCCGGCCAGCATCGCGAGCGCGACGCCGAGCCACGGGTTGCCCGTCGAGACGGCCGTCGCGTAGCCGACGACGGCGCCGATCAGCATCATCCCCTCGACGCCCAGGTTGAGGACCCCGGATCGCTCGGCGAAGATCTCGCCGACCGCCGCGAACAGGAGGATCGTCCCCGTGGCGATCCCGGCGGCGACGATGAGCTCCAGGTCCACGCTAGGCCTCCCCGACCGAGGCCGGAACCCGCCGGACGAGGCCCACCCGGTAGCGGAGGAACACCTCGCTCGCGATCAGGCAGAACAGGATGATCCCCTGGATCATGGCCGGCACGCCCGAGGGCTGGATCTCGCGACCGGCGAGGATCAGCGCCCCGAACAGGATGGCGACCGGCACGACCCGGAGCGGGTGGAACTTGGCCAGGTAGGCCACGATGATCGCCGTGAAGCCGTAGCCGGGCGAGAAGTTGTCCTGGAGCCGGTGAACGACGCCGGACACCTCGGCCATGCCGGCCATCCCGGCCAGCCCGCCGGACACGGCGAACACCAGGAGGATGTTCCGGGAGATCCGGATGCCGGCGTACCGGGCGGCCCGCGGGTTGTCGCCGGTGAGCCGGATCTCGTACCCCCAGGCGCTGCGCTCGAGGATGAACCAGGTGACGCCCGCGGCCACCAGCGCCACCAGGAAGCCGCCGTGGACGGTCAGCCCGCCCAGCGCGGGGAAGGCGTCGGCGAGATCGGCGAGTCGCGGGAGCCAGGCCTCGACCGGGAACTGCTCGGTCATCTGGAAGCCGCCCTCGGACCACGGGCCGAAGACCCAGTACTGGATCCAGGCATAGGCGATGCTGTTGAGCATCAGCGTCGCGATGATCTCGTTCACCTCGAAGCGGGCCCGCAGGATGCCGGGGATCAGGCCCCAGGCCGCGCCGCCGATGAACCCGGCCAGGAGCATCACCGGCAGGACGATCGCCCCCGGCGTCCCGGCGGGCAGGATCGGCACGAGGACCACGGCGCTGGCCGCCCAGGCGCCGAGCAGCAGCTGGCCCTCCGCGCCGATGTTCCAGAGGCGCATCCGGAAGGCGAGGGCGCAGGCGAGACCCGTCAGGATCAGCGGGGTCGCCTTGACGAGCGTGTCCGAGATGGCTCCGGTGCTGCCCAGCGACGAGCGCACGATGTGGAGGTAGACCCGGACCGGATCGGCGCCCACCGCGGCCAGGATGAGGGCGGAGATGAGGAGCGCGACGACGAGCGCCCCGGCCGTCAGGCCCGGCGACAGCCAGCGGGGGATGTCGAGCCGTGGTTCGAGCCGGATGGCGAACGGCAGGCCCCCGCGCGAGCGCGTCCGGCCGGGTGCCGCGGTCATTCGGCACCCCCGACTGGGGCGGGCATCGCTGCCCTGGCATCGTCGCCAGCCTCGCTCCCGCCGCCGGTCATCAGCAGGCCGATTCGGGTGACATCGGCGTCCCCGGCCTCGAACGACCCGGCGACCCGACCCTCGTACAGCACGGCGACCCGGTCGGAGAGGGCGAGGATCTCGTCCAGGTCCTCGGAGATCAGCAGGATCGCGGCCCCGGCCGCCCGGCGCTCGAGCAGCAGGCGGTGGGCCGATTCGATCGCTCCGACGTCGAGCCCGCGCGTCGGCTGGACGGCGATCATCAGCCGCGGGCCGGACTCGATCTCGCGGGCGAGGATCAGGCGCTGGAGGTTCCCGCCGGACAGCAGGCGGGCCTGCGTGTCGATCGAGGGCGCCAGGATGTCGTAGCCGTCCTTGAGCCGGGTGGCCACGGCGCGAGCCGCGCCCATGTCCACCGTCCAGGCATGGGCGATCGGCGCGTCGTGGTACCGCTTCATGATCAGGTTGTCGGTGAGCGAGAGGTTGGGCGCGGTCCCGACACCGGTCCGGTCCTCCGGCACGTGTGCGACGCCGTGGCGGATCGAGCTGCGCACCGGGCGGTTCGCGACGTCGTCGCCGTCGATGAGGACCCGGCCCCGGCACGGCCGCAGGCCGGTGATCACCTCGGCGAGCTCGCTCTGGCCGTTGCCCGCCACGGCCGCGATGCCGAGGATCTCCCCGGCGCGGACGTCGAGCGTGACGCCGCGGAGCGCGGGGACGCCCTTGTCGCCGTCCGCCTCGACCGCGTCGATGGCGAGGACGACCTCGCCGGGTGGCATCGGCACGCGCTCGAGGCTCTCGAGCACCTCGCGCCCGACCATGAGCGTCGCCAGCCCGCCCCTGGTCACCGACGCCACCGGCAGGCCCGCAGCCGTGACCTTCCCCCGCCGCATGACGGTGATCCGATCGGCGATCGCGAGGACCTCGGCAAGCTTGTGGCTGATGAACACGATGCTCCGCCCCGCGGCGGTCATGGACCGAAGCGTCCGGAACAGGTCGTCGATCTCCTGGGGCGCGAGCACCGCCGTGGGCTCGTCCATGATCAGGACCCGGGCGCCGCGGTAGAGAACCTTCAGGATCTCCACCCGCTGCCGCTCGCCGACCGACAGCTGCCAGACCTTCGCCCGCGGGTCGACGTGGAGGCCGTGGGCTTCCGCGAGCCGGGCGATCTCCTCGTCGTAGGCGCCGAGCCGGAGCCGGAACCGCGGCCGGTCCAGCCCGATGAGGATGTTCTCGGTCACCGTCTGCGAGGCGACGAGCGTGAAGTGCTGGTGGACCATGCCCAGCCCGGAGGCGATCGCGTCGCGCGGCGAACGGAACGCGACCGGGCGCCCGTCGATCCGGATCTCCCCGGCGTCGGGCTGGTAGAGCCCGTCGAGGATGTTCATGAGCGTGCTCTTGCCGGCGCCGTTCTCGCCGAGGAGGGCATGGACCTCGCCGGCCCGGAGCTCGAAGTCGACCCCGTCGTTGGCGACCACGCCGGGGAAGCGCTTGACGATGCCGCGCAGCTCGACGGCCAGCGGCCGCCCGGCCTCGCTCACGGGACGCTCAGCCATGCCGAGCCGCCCAGAGATGCCGGAGGGCCCGCGTGGCGCTCGTCCTCGCAGGCCCTCCGTTCATCGGCGGTGGGGGACTAGCTGCCGAGCTTCGGGAGCTCGGCCGTGATGCCCTCATTCCACCAGTACATGCAGGTCTTGCACTCCGCGCCGGGTGCGCCGGGCGGGAACTGGTCGAGGTCGGACTGCTCGAGCTTCTCGCCCTCGGCGAGGAGCGTCTTGTTCGTGTTGTCCACGATCGGCCCGGCGAACACGATGTCGAAGCGGGCCGTGCTGCTCGAGAGCATCGTCGCCAGCGTGTCCTTCACCAGCTTGACATCGGCTTCCGGGAGGTCCTTGACGCCCATCCGGGGCTCCTCGCCGTCCATGAACCCGAGCAGCCCCATCGCCTTCGAATCGGCGTCGAAATACTCGTAGCCGGCGGTATAGGTTCCGGCCTTCACCTGCTCGGCGATCCTCGCGTACTCGGGGCCCCAGATCCAGTACGGGGCGGTGAGGCAGCGCTCCACCTTGCAGGAGGCGGGGTGGTCGTACGTGACGCCCCACCTGCCCTTCTCCTGGGCGACGTCCGCGACGGCTCCGGTGTCCGCGCCCGTGAACACGACCTGCGCGCCGTTGTCGAACAGCGCCGTGGCGCCGGCCTTCTCCTTGATCGGGTCGTGCCAGGTGTTGATGAACACGACATCCATCGTGCACTCGGGGCACGTCTGCTTCACGCCGCGCATGATCGCGTTGCCGAGCCGGAGCTCCTCGGGGATCGGGAACGTGGCCATGTAGCCGATCTTCGGGTTGCCGTCGGCCTTCGCGCGCGAGCCGGCGAGCATCCCGGCCAGGTACTTGAAGTCCTCCATCGCGCCGAAGAAGTTGCCGAAGTTCTTGCCGTTGCTCTTGTAGCCGGTCAGGTGCAGGAAGGTCTGATCCGGGAACTCCTCGGCCACGTTCGCCATCGGGTCCATGTACCCGAACGACGTCCCGATGATGAACTCGAAGCCCTTGCGCGCGAGCGAGCGGAACGTCTGCTCCGAGTCGGCACCCTCGGGCACGTTCTCGATGTACGCGACGTGGGTGTTCTCCACGTTCTCGCAGACGTGGATCAGGCCCTCGTAGTGCGCCTGGCTCCAGCCGCCGTCATCGTGCGGTCCGATGAGGACCATGGCGACGTTGAACTTGCCCTCCTCGACCTCCGGGATCTGCGTCCCCGAGGCGGCGCCGGCCGTGCAGCCGGTGGCGGATGCCGCCGGGCTCGAGGCTGCCGACGAGCAGCCGCCCAGGGCAAGGGATCCGACCATGAGCAATGCCAGCCACGCACCCGGCCGCCTGTACATCCCTGCTCCTCCTCATCGTCGGGACGCCGTTTCGCGCGCTGCGGACGGCGTCCTGGATCGCGCCGCCGGTCGCCGCTGGTCAGGTGGCCATCATAGTCGGCCGCCGGGGTCCGGAAGTCCCGGTGGCACGGCCCGGAATCGAGGGGCCGGACGGACCGTCCGTGGCCCCGGTCGGCCCCCCGGGCGCGACCGGGGCCCGCATGATCCGGGCAACGCGTCGTTTACGGGCTACCATCGCTCCGATGTTCGACCGGACCAAGCTGCCCCAGGGGCCGCGCGTCATCTCTGCCCGGCTCCCCGGGTCCCGCTCCGTCTCGATCGCCGCCTATGTGCTCGCCGGCTCCCGGCTGGAGACCTCGGCCGAGGCCGGGGTCGCCCACTTCATGGAGCACCTGACCTTCAAGGGCACGGCTGGCTACCCGTCCTCGCGCGCCATCTCCGAAGCGGTGGAGGGCGTCGGCGGCTCCGCGAACGCGGCGACCGACCGGGAGTCCACCGTCTACTGGGCGCGGGTCCCGCGACGCGAGGCCGACCGGGCGATGGGGGTGCTGGGCGAGCTGATCGTCCGGCCGCGGCTGGAGGACGCGGACATCGACCAGGAGCGGACGGTGATCGTGGAGGAGATCCGCTCCTACCTCGACGATCCTGCCGAGTACGCGCAGATGCTGATCCAGCAGGCGCTGTTCGGCGACGGGCCGCTGGGCCGCGAGATCTGCGGTGACGAGGCCGGGATCCGCGCGCTCCCGACCGCGACGATCCGCGACTTCTGGCGCTCGATGTACCGCCCGGCCAATACCGTGGTCGCCGTGGCGGGGGACATCGCCCACGCCGAGGCGGTGGATCTCGCGGCCGCCGCGTTCGGGACCGGGAACGGCGAGCTGCCGTCGTTCGAGCCGGCGCCGGCGCTGCCGGCCGGCCCCCGGGTCATGACCGGTCGCCGCGACACGACGCAGGCGCAGCTCGCGATCGCGGTGCCGGCCCTGCGGCGCGATCATCCCGATGCCTGGTCGCTGGCGGTCCTCAACGCGGTCCTGGGCGACGGCATGTCCAGCCGGCTGTTCCTGGACGTGCGCGAGGAGAAGGGGCTGGCCTACGACGTCAGCTCCGGCGTGGTGGAGTACGCCGACTCCGGCGCGCTGGAGATCTCGGCCGGCGTCGACCCGGCCCAGCTGCCGGCGGCGATCGAGGCCATCCTGGGCGAGCTGGTGAAGCTGGTCGACGAGCCGGTCCCCCCGGACGAGCTGGCGAAGGCCAAGGCGTATCTGTCCGGCGGTCTCGAGCTGCGCATGGACGACACGCGGCACCTGGCGTCGTGGATCGGCGGCCAGGAGGCGCTGCACGACCGGGTGTACACGCTGGACGAGGCACTCGGGGCCGTCGAGGTGGTGAGCGCCGCGGACGTCCACCGGGTGGCCGGCGAGCTGTTCACGGATTCCGCGCTGCGCATGGCGGTGGTCGCGCCCGGGCGCCACCTGCGCGGCCTGGACCGGCACCTGCGGCTGGCCCGATGACGACGCCGCCGGCGGGTCCGCGACGTCGCCCCACCGGCGGTGGTGTCGCCCCCCGCCGACCGCAGAGCGGCGCCGCGATGGCGGGTGTGCCCACGCCGGCCCCCGGGGAGCCCGGTGGGACACCCGGAGAACCGGTCACCACGCCCGGCGAGCCCGGCGCCCGTCACACCGCCCTGCGCTTCGCGCGCGTCCACCTGCGGCTGGGGTCGCTGCTGCTCGCGCGAGCAGAGCTCGAGTCGTTCGCCGGGCGCGGAATGCTCGACGAGGACGCGCTGCTGGACCTGGCGGAGGTCCGCTGGCGCACCGGGGACCTGCCGGGGGCGGGCGAGGCGGCGCACACGCTGCTGGAGCGGGGGAGCAACGACGCGCTGGCGCTCGTCATCTCGGCCGAAGCGGTGGCCGCCGAGGGGCGCCCGGGGGAGGCCCGCCGGCTCGCCGTCCGGGCGATGGCCCTGCTGGACGAACCGCTCGAGACGGTGTTTGCCGGGATGCCGCGAAGCTCGGTGTGGCCGCTGGAGGTGGCGCCGGCGGCCGTCCCGGCCGCCGCTCTCCCCGGCGCGGGGCCGGCCGCCCGGGTGGGGCACCATGGTTCCGGTTCCGTGCCCGCGGTCGCCCCGGAGGACGAGGCGCCGGCCTCCGCGGCCGCAGCGGAGGCACTCGCCGGGGGCCTCGCCGCGCTCGGCGGCGGGGACACGCTCACTGCGGTCCTGCGGCTCGGGGTCGCCCTTCGCCTGGAGCCGGACTACGCGACGGCGGTGCTGGACGCGATCGGCGACCGGATGGACCCGGGCCTGGCGCTCGTTGCCGGTGACGCCTACCGGCTGCTCGGGCGCGAGGCCGAGGCCCTCGACGCGTTCGACCGCGCACGGGGCCACGGCTAGCCGCGCTCGCGCTACCCTTGGCAGCCGCGATGCGCAACGCCGCCGGGGCGGCCCGCGACGCGACCCGGAACCACCACCCGCGACGCCGGCCCGTTCGACGTCGCCCGCATCGAGAGGCCGGCACACTCCATGGCTGATCCCCAGCGCACGCTCCTCCTGGTCAAGCCCGACGGCGTCCAGCGCCAGCTCGTCGGCCGGGTGCTCGCCCGGTTCGAGGAGCGGGGCCTCAAGCTCGTCGGCCTCAAGCTCGTGTGGGTGGACCGGGACCTGGCCGAGCGGCACTACGCGGTCCACGCGGACAAGCCGTTCTTTCGCGGTCTCGTGGACTTCATCACGTCGGGTCCCCTGGTCGCCGCGGCCCTCGAGGGCCCGAACGCGATCTCGATCGTCCGCGCCATGAACGGGGCCACGCGGCCCCACGAGGCGGCGCCGGGCTCGATTCGCGGCGACTTCGCCGTGGAGACCGCGCAGAACCTGGTGCACGCATCGGACAGCCCGGAGACCGCCGAGGCGGAGCTCGCCCTGTGGTTCCGGCCCGACGAGCTGCTCGGCTACGAGCGCGAGATTGACCGCTGGGTGCTCGCCCCGGCCGAATAGGCAGACGCGCGCGGCGGCTACTCCGCCACCACGATCGGCGCCGGCTCGCTCGCCGTCCCGGCGATGTCCAGGACGCCCCACGACGTGAGCGCCGCGAGGAGCGCGAGCGCGAGCACGGCTGCGGACGTCAGCTCCGTCCGGTCGCGCCTGAGCGTCCGGGCGACCCTCGATCCGAACGCGGACGCGGCCGCCAGCCGGGATTCCGGCGACACCGGCGTCCGCTCCGGTACCGGCTGCGGCAGCTGCGCCTCGCCGGTGGCCGATCCGGCGTCGGGACCCGCGGCGCTCTCGATCTCCACCGCGAGCGTCTCGGAGGGCCGGCGAGTCCGCACGATCCGCTCCGGCGCGGCCCGGCGCACCGGCGTCGAGACCGGCCCGAGGCCGATGGCCAGGATGCGCAGGTATGCGGGCAGGGCCAGGAGACCGGCAACCACGATGAGCGCGTCCCACGGCGAGTCCGCGACCAGGCGGGCCAGGTTCCCGCGTGCCTCGTACGCGACCCAGCCGGGCAGCCCGAAGGTCGCCACGGTCGCCGCGGCGAGACCGGCCGCAAGGATCGGCGCCCGGCGTATCCAGCCGCGAAGATCGGGCAGCCCCCTCGTCTCGAAGCGCGCCTCTGCGACCGCCGCCCACGCCGCCAGGGCGGTCTTGGAGACGGCCAGGACCACGATCCAGGTGCGGGTCGCGCCCCACGCCTCGGGATCCAGCGAGGCGATCCCCAGGAGCACGAAGCCGGCGTCGGTCACGATGAGGTAGCCAACGGCGTGACGCACGTCGTCCGCGATGAACGCCGCCACCGCGGCCGCGGCCAGCGTGAGCAGCGCGAACCCGACGATGATCGCGCGCTCGCCCTCGAGCGGCAGCGCGAGGGGGACCACCAGCCGGTCCACGGCCGTCAGCCCCACGACGGCGACCGGTAGCGGCAGCCAGGCGAGGAGGAGCGGCACGGCGATCGGCGTCGTCGCGTCGACCAGCCGGGGGACGCGCACGTGGAACGGGACGGCCCCGGCCCGGATCCCCAACACGAGCGCGATCGCGAGCAGCGCCAGACCGACGACGGCCCCGGCCGTGCCCGCGGTGGCCGCAGTCGAGGGATCCACGCCCGCCTCTCCGCCGGTGCCACCGTCCCCGAACGCGAGCGCAGCGCCGACCGGAAGCACGGCCACGGCCGCCAGCAGCAGCGCCGTGATGCCCAGGGAGACCCGCAGCTCGCGAGCCGCCGCGGGCACGGCGGGAGCCCGGTCCGACGCCAGCACGACCACCAGGGCCGCCAGGCCCGTCGTGGCCGCCGCCAGCGACCCGAGGACGAGCGAGGGGGCTCCCAGCGCGATCGTTGCCCCCACGACGGCCGCCAGGGTGGCCGGCAGCAGCCCCCGGACGGCCCCGAGGCCGCCAAGCAACCACGCGATCGCGATCAGGAGGACGGCATCGAGCGCCCACAGCGCGACGACAAGGCGCAGGTAGCCGGTCGGGATGACCTGCCCGCCGAACAGAGAGCCCGCCGGCGACGCCGTCGCCGTGGGCACGTCCATCGCCAGCGCGACGACCAGGACGAGCAGCAGGGCCAGCGTGCCGGCCAGGGCCCCGGCTCGGGCCGCCCGGCCGCCGCGGGCGCCGCCCCAGGCCGCCAGGCCCGCACCCAGGGTCCCGATCACGAGGACGGCGAGCAGCATCATCGCCGGTGCTCGATGGGATGGGCCTCGTCGGCGACGCGCGATCTGACCGCCGCCTCCCGGGCCGTCGAAGCGCGGAGCTCGAGGTCCTGGTGGTGCCGGAGGGAGCGCCGGATCACGGCGGCCACACACGCGCCGGCCAGTGCGAGGGCCACCCCCAGCGCCAGCTCGACGATGTCCTCGGCTCGCCCGGCAATCGAGGCGCGCAGCAGGTCCGCCGCGCCGATCGCGAGCAACAGCCCGAGGCCCAGGCGGAGCACGTCCCGAGCCGCCAGGACCGGACCGGCTGCCAGGGCCGCCAGGGCAAAGGCGGCGCCCATCGCCGCGTGCGCCACGAGCGATCCGTCGGCAAGCCCCCCGGCTGCGTCGGCCGGCCGGGCGTCGACGGGCGTCGCGACGAGCACGGCGCTCACGGCCGCGGCGGCCAGCCAGCCGGTCACGCCCGCGGCGACCGCGATCGCGGCGGCCCCCGGCCACCCGAGGCGCGAACCGGCCGTCGGCACCGGCACCCCGCGCAGCGACACCCAGACGAGGTAGCCGGCGAGGACCGTCCCGGTCAGCCGGGCGCCCAGCGAGATGGAGCCCGGCAGCGGGTCTGCGACGAAGGCGGCGCCCAGCAGCGCGACCAGCACGCCCAGGACGGCGAAGCGGGGCTCCCGGGCGCTGACCGTCACGACCGCGCCGGCGACGGTGATCGCGGCGATGACCAGGAGGACCGGCGTCACGGCATCGCCCCGGCGTCAGGGCGCCGCGATGTCGGAGTAGGTCGGGGTGTCGAGGATCCCGAAGGTGGACAGCGGCCAGTAGCGCAGGAACGCGCGCCCCACCACGTTGTCGGTGCTGATCGGCCCGAACACGCGCGAGTCGGCCGACTTCTGCCGGTGGTCGCCCATCACGAACAGCTCGCCCGCCGGCACCACCCAGCGTGACTGGTCCAGGGACGAGGTCGTGGGCTCGTTCTCGCCCGCCTCGTTGGTGAACGTGTACGGCTCGTCGAGCGCGGTGCCGTTGACGTAGACCAGGCCGTCCTCCTTGACCTCCACCATGTCACCGGGCAGGCCGATGACGCGCTTGATGAACGGGGTCGGGTCCTCGGTCCAGGTGGCGGGCGGGTTGAACACCACGACGTCGCCGCGCCCGTACGTGTCCCAGCGCGGCGACAGCTTGTCCACGAGCACGTACTGCCCGGGCTCCAGCGTCTGCTCCATGGAGTTCTGCTGCACCTGGTAGGGCTGGGCAACGAACGTCTGGATGACGAAGAAGATGACGAGGGTGAGCACGAGCGTCTCGACGATCTCGAAGAGACACCCCAGGCCGGAGCGCTTGTCCATCGAGCGGGGAGTATAGGGACGAGGGAGCGGACCCGCCGGGAACGGACGTTCGGGCGCGTTGCGGTGCATAGCTGGGGCCACCGGATGGATCCCATCCGGTGGGTCGCGGATCCGTTTGACCCGTGCGGGGCCCAGCCATACACTCACCGCGGCCGACGCGCGGGTTCCCCTGCGTTCCGAACCCCGGCGGCCGCAGCCCAACCTCGTCGCGCGGGCGCGCTCGCCCGATCCCCGACCCGACCCGCGCCCCGGCGAGGACCACATCACGTCACCGGCGCCCGAAACGCTGCGTAGGAGGCTCTGCAGACCCCGATGGCCGACGCGCTCCAATGGCTCATCCCGATCGCGGGCGTGGCCGCGATCCTGTTCGCGCTCTACCTGGCGCGCGACGTCCTCGCCCGGGACAAGGGTCCGCAGGCCATGCAGGACGTGGGCGACATCATCCGGGAGGGCGCCGACGCCTTCGTCAAGCGGCAGTACACGACCATCGCCGTGCTCGCCCTGGTGGGCGCCGCGCTGATCTTCGTCGTGATCACGCTGGTCGAGACGGCCGAGGTCGCGGACGTCCCCAGCCTGGCCGGGGCCCCGATCGGCGCGCTGACCGCGTTCGCGTTCCTGGTCGGCGCGGGCTGCTCGATGCTGTCCGGCATCATCGGCATGACGATCAGCGTGCGGTCCAACGTCCGCACCGCCGCGGCGGCCCGGCGGAGCCTCGTCGAGGCGGTGCAGGTCGCGATGCGCGGCGGCGCCGTCTCCGGGTTCCTCGTGGTGGCCCTGTCGCTGCTCGGCGTGTGGGGCATCTTCACGGCCTACCAGGTGTTCGTCGGGGATGTCACCGTCGCCGAGGCGCCGTTCCTCATCGTCGGCTTCGGCTTCGGCGCCAGCTTCGTGGCCCTGTTCGCGCAGCTGGGCGGCGGCATCTACACCAAGGCCGCGGACGTCGGCTCGGACCTCGTGGGCAAGGTGGAGGCGGGCATCCCCGAGGACGACCCGCGGAACGCGGGCGTGATCGCGGACCTCGTCGGGGACAACGTCGGCGACTGCGCCGGCCGTGGTGCCGACCTGTTCGAGTCCACCGCCGCCGAGAACATCGGCGCGATGATCCTGGGCGTTGCCGCCTACGGGATCGCGCTCGCCGCCGGGTGGGACAACCCGGAGGGATGGATCTTCTTCCCGCTCGTCGTCCGGGCCTTCGGCCTGCTCGCCACCATCATCGCCGTCGCGTTCTTCATCCGCGGCCGCGAGGACGAGAACCCGATGAACATCCTCAACCGCGGCTACTGGGTCACGACGATCCTGTCCGTCGGTGGCCTGGCCATCACGACCTACGTGATGATGGACACCGGCAGTGCCACGGGCGCCAACGGCATCCCGGCCTGGATCTGGTTCTTCGGCGCCGGCGTGGTCGGCCTGATCACCAGCGTCGCCTTCGTGTACATCACCCAGTACTACACGGCCGGCACCTTCCGGCCCGTGCGCGAGATCGCCGAGGCCAGCCGGACCGGCCCCGCGACCAACATCATCAGCGGCACCGCGGTCGGCTTCGAGACCACCTTCGTCACCGCGATCACGATCGGCATTGCGCTGATCGCCTCCCACTGGCTCGGCGCGCAGGCCGGTCTGCTGACGGACGACGGGCGCGACGTCGGCGGCATCTTCGGCACCGCCGTCGCGACGATGGGCATGCTGATGACCACGGCCTACATCCTGGCCATGGACACGTTCGGCCCGATCACCGACAACGCCGGTGGCGTCGCCGAGTTCAGCCGCGCGGAGGCCGGTGCCCGCGAGATCACCGACCGCCTCGATGCCGTCGGCAACACGACCAAGGCGCTGACCAAGGGTTACGCGATCGCCTCCGCCTCGCTGGCCGCGTTCCTCCTGTTCTCCGCCTACATCGACAAGGTCAACCTGATCCTGGGCAACCAGATCGAGGCGGGCAAGCAGGGCGTGGAGCTCCTGACGTCCGTCAACCTTGCCGACGTGAACGTGTTCGTGGCGGCGCTGATCGGCGCGATGCTCGCCTACTTCTTCAGCAGCCTCGCCATTCGCGCGGTGGGCAAGACGGCGCAGTCGATCATCGTCGAGGTGCGCCGCCAGTTCCGCGAGATGCCCGGGATCATGGACTACACCCAGAAGCCCGACTATGCGCGTGTCGTGGACATCACGACCCGCGCCGCGCTGCGCGAGATGGTCGCCCCGGGGATGGTGGCCGTGGTCACGCCGATCATCGTCGGCCTCCTGCTCGGCTACCAGGCCGTGGCGGGGTTCCTGATGGTCGGCACGATCGCCGGCGTCCTCCTGGCCACCGTGCTCAACAACGGCGGCGGCGCATGGGACAACGCCAAGAAGTACATCGAGGCCGGGCACCTCAAGGACGCCGCCGGCAACGCCATCGGCAAGAAGACCGACGCGCACGCCGCGGCCGTCGTGGGCGACACCGTCGGCGACCCGTTCAAGGACACCGCCGGCCCCTCGCTCCACGTCCTCGTGAAGCTGCTCGCCACGATCACCCTGGTGCTGGCACCGCTGTTCATCCGCTAGACGGAGACAACCTCCCGGGCGGCCGGGCTCCGACCCGCCCGCCCGGGACTGATTCATGGACCAGATCATCCAGGCCCTCGTGATGGGCATCGCCCAGGGGCTGACGGAGTTCCTGCCGATCTCGTCGTCGGGACACGCCCTCCTCCTTCCCTACCTCCTGGGCTGGGACGATCCCTTCATCGAGTCGCTGGCGTTCTCGGTCGTGCTCCATGCGGGCACGCTGGCCGCCCTGCTCGTCTACTTCCGCGAGGACTGGTACCGGATCGTGCCGGCCTTCTTCGCGGGCCTGCGTGACCGCTCGTTCGCCGACGACCCGCGGCGCCGGCTGGCCTGGCTCCTGTTCCTGTCCACCATCCCGGCGGCAGTGATCGCGCTGTTCCTCAATGACCTCGCGGAGGGGGCGTTCCGGCAGCCGGGCCTCGTCGCGGTGACCCTCGTGGTGGGCGCCGGGATCATGTGGACAGCCGACCGGTGGGGACCGCGGACGCACACGATCGACCGGCTGACGTCGCGCGGCGCCGTGGGCATCGGTATTGCCCAGGCCCTGGCACTGGTTCCGGGCATCAGCCGCTCCGGGATCTCCATGTCGGCGGCCCTGTTCGCGGGACTCGACCGAGCCGACGCCGCCCGATACAGCTTCCTGATGGCGACGCCGATCACGGCGATGGCGGTCGCCTACGAGACGGTCCAGATCGCCCGTGGCGAGGTCAGTGGCGCGGAGCTCGCCCCGCTGGTCGTCGGCGTCCTCGCGTCGTTCGGGGCGGGGATCCTGGCGATCGCCGTGCTCCTGCGTTACCTGCGCACCAACTCGTTCAACGTCTTCGTCGTGTACCGGCTCGTGCTCGCCGCGGTCGTGATCGTGTTCCTGCTGGCGCGCTGAGGACGGGAGGGCTGGCCGATGGAGGTCATGAAGCAGCTCCGCCAGCGGGCGATCCGGGACCTCGTGGACCAGCGCCCCATCCGGACCCAGCAGGAGCTGGCGGCGGCCCTGCGGGAGCGTGGGTTCCGGGCGACCCAGGCGACGATCAGCCGGGACGTCGCCGAGCTGGGGCTGACCAAGGCCGGCCGGGGGGGCACCCAGGCCTACGCCATCCCCCAGCGGCTGCGCGACGCCGAGACCAGCGGGGAGGAGCGGATCCGGACGCTGCTGCGCGACATGCCGGTGGAGATCCGGGAGGCGGGCACGATGCTGGTCCTGCGCACGCTGCCGGGCTCCGCGCACCCGCTGGCGGCCGCGCTGGACCGCGCCCGGTGGCCGGAGGTGATTGGCTCGATCGCGGGCGACGACACGGTGTTCGTCGCGTTCGCCGATCGGGGCGCCCTGGGTCGCGTCCGGCGACGCCTGGCGGAGCTCGCCGGGGTCGCGGAGTAGGGCGGGTTCGCTCGACGGGGTTCCGCGGTGCGAACGCGGGTGCGGGCCCCCGCGGTGCCCGGCGCCCTCTTCGCGGCATCGTGCCTGCCGGGCGGCAGACGGGTCCCAAATCCCCGTGGGGCCACCAGGCGTGGCGCCAGGCCCGCGATCGCGGGCCTGTCGGGCGGCAATCCAGACCCGAAGCTCCGCAGGGCTGTGCAGACCCTCGCCTCGGCTCCTGTTCGACGCCCTGCAGGCACAGGCGCGGGTCGAGGTCGGGCGCGTGGCAATCTCGGGGCGAGTCCGCCGCCTGCCAGGCATGCGCCGAGGTCGGACCGATGAGAACGACCGCGGCCTTGAAACGCGAGGGCCCATACGTCACCGCGGACAACCTCGTCTTTGACGAAAACCGGTTCCACGGCTACCATTCCGCCCGATCTTCGAACCTCGACGGCGCGCCAGGCGCGCCCGGGGTTCTTTTGTTCCAAACGACCGAGCGGCGGCGCAGGCGCCGGTCCGCACCTCGGGGGTCCCGTCCCGCGTGAACAGCAAGACCACCTACATCAGCAAGGACGGCCTGGACAAGCTCCGCGCGGAGCTGGACGAGATGGTGACCGTCCGGCGTCCGGAGATCGCGCAGCGGATCCACGATGCCAAGGAGCACGGCGATCTGTCCGAGAACGCCGAGTACGAGGACGCCAAGAACGAGCAGGCGTTCGTCGAGGGCCGCATCCAGACCCTTGAGACGATGATCAAGAACGCCAGCCTGATCGACGAGCACACATCGACGGACCACGTCCAGATCGGGTCGACCGTGAAGGTCAACGGCGATGACGGCCCGCAGACGTTCTTCATCGTCGGCTCTGCGGAGGCGAAGCCCGCCGACGGCCGCATCTCCAACGAGTCGCCCGTGGGCCGTGCGCTGCTGGGCAAGCGCAAGGGCGAGAAGGTCGTCGTCCAGGTCCCGGCGGGCGACTTCTGGTACACGATCGTCGAGATCAGCTAGGGAACGAGCGGCCCCGCGGCCGGCACCAGGCGGCGGGCCGCGTCAGCGCCGGCCGCAGCCCGGCCGAGAGAGGGGCATCGTGGACTGGGCCGACGAGCTCGCCGCTTCCGTTGAAGGGCCGCAGGTCGTCAACGACTCGAAGACCCCGTCCGGCACCGTCCACGTCGGCAGCCTCCGCGGCCCCGTCATCCTCGACGTCATCACCCGGGCCCTGCGCGCCCGAGGTCTCGATGCCACGCTGCTCTACGGCGTGGACGACATGGACCCCATGGACGCCCAGGCGCTCCTGTCGCCGGACGCGATCGAGCGCGAGATGGGTCGCCCGCTGGCCCACGTCCCTGACCCCGCCGGCGACTGCCACGCGTCCTATGCGCGCCACTTCGCGGGCATCTTCATCGATACGTTCGCGGGCCTCGGCATCCACCCGGACCGCTACTACTGGATGAGCGACATCTACCCCACCGGGCAGATGGACCCGTTCATCCGCACCGCGCTGGACCGGGCGCCGGTCGTTCGCGACGTGTACCGCCGGGTGGCCAACGTCCAGCACCCGGACCACTGGCTGCCGCTCGGCGTCGTGTGCCCCAACTGCGGCAAGATCGGCACGACGATCGCATCGGAATGGGACGGCGAGACGGTCGCGGTCGCCTGCCGGGCGGACCTCGTGGACTGGGCCACGGGCTGTGGCTGGACGGGGCGCATCTCGCCCTTCGGCGGCGCGGCCAAGCTGCCCTGGAACCTGGAGTGGGCGGCCCAATGGAGCCTGTTCGGGGTGACCATCGAGCCCAACGGCAAGGACCTGGCCACGGCCGGCGGGTCGCGGGACCGGAGCAACGCCATCGCGCGCGAGGTGTTCGACCGGGAGCCGCCGCTCAACTTCCCGTACGAGTTCCTCAACATCGGCGGGCGGAAGATGTCCACCTCCAAGGGGCGGGGCGCAGCCGCGCACACGATCGGCTCGGTCGTGCCGCCGGAACAGCTCCGGTTCCTGTTCGTGCGCCACCGGCCGGAGTCCGCGATCGAGTTCGACCCGGAGGGCACGGACGCCATCCCGCGCCTGTTCGACGAGTTCGACCGCCTGGCCGCGGCCACGGCCGGCCGGGAGGTCAAGGGCGAGCTGCCCTCTGGCCACGAGTCGATCTTCCGCTACTCGCTCCTGGACCCGGACGCGGACGTGCGGGCGGCGGCGGACGCGTTCCGGCCGCCGTTCGGGCACCTGGCCCTGCTCGTCCAGGTGCCGGGCGTCGACGTCCGCGCGCGCGTTGCGGCGGAGAAGGGGAGCACGCTGACCGCCGCGGAGGCGGCCGGCCTGCAAGAGCGCCTCTCCGCCGTCCGCGCCTGGCTGGACGCGTACGCGCCGGACCGGGCCCGGATCGAGATCCGCCGTGACGGCGTCCCGGCGGAGGCGGCCCAGCTGACGACGGAACAGCGCGGCTGCCTGCGCGCGCTCGCGGCGTCGGCGGCGGCCAATCCGCCGGGGTCCGGTGAGGCCTGGCAGGGGGCGATCTTCGCGGCGGCCGCGGGCCACGGGCTGGAGGCGAAGGCCGCCTTCGGCGCCATCTACGCGGCGTTCCTCGGCCGGCCCAACGGGCCGCGCGCCGGCTGGCTGCTGGCCAGCCTCGACCACGACTTCGTCATCCGCCGACTGATGGACGCCGGCGGCGCATCGGAGGCCACGGCATGAGCGTCGGCGTCGCCCGGCTCCGGGAGGAGCCCGACCGCATCCGCCAGGGCGCCATCGACAAGCGCGAGGACCCGGCGATCGTGGACCGCGCCCTGGAGGTCGATGCGTCCCGCCGCCGCCTCCAGGCCGAGTCGGACACGCTCAAGGCAGAGCGCAACGCCGCCAGCAAGCGCGTCGGGGAGGCGATCCGTGGCGGCGCCGGCCCGGACGGCCCGGAGGTCGCGGAGCTGCGCGCGGCGTCCACCCGTGCCGGCGAGCGGATCGACGCCATCGACGCGGAGCTGGCCGCCGCCGAGTCCGAGCTCGAAGACCTCCTGCTGCGCATCCCGAACCCGGCGGACCCGGAGGTCCCGGTGGGCGGCGAGGAGGCGAACGTCACGGTCCGCACGTGGGGCGATCCCGCGGGCCACGAGGCCACGGCCGCCGACGGTGCCACCTGGGCTCGCCGCCCGCACTGGGAGCTGGGCGAGACGCTGGGCATCATCGACAACGCCCGGGGCGCCAAGATCGCGGGCTCCGGGTTCCCGGTCTACAAGGGCGCGGGGTCCCGCCTCCAGCGGAGCCTGATCTCCTGGTTCCTGGACGTCCACACGAGCGAGCACGGCTTCACCGAGGTGTGGCCGCCGGCGGTCGTGAACACCGCCTCCGCGCGCGGAACCGGCCAGATCCCGGACAAGGAAGACCAGATGTACGTCGTCACCCGCGACGAGCTGTACCTGGTGCCCACGGCCGAGGTCCCGGTCACCAACCTCCACCGCGACGAGATCCTGGACGCGTCCGAGCTGCCGATCCGCTACGCGGCCTATTCCCCGTGCTTCCGGCGCGAGGCCGGCGCCGCCGGCAAGGACACCCGCGGCATCCTGCGCGTCCACCAGTTCGACAAGGTGGAGATGGTCCTGTTCGAGAAGCCGGAGGACAGCCCGGCGGCGCTCGAATGGATGACCGCCCGCGCCGAGGTCCTGCTCCAGCGCCTGGGGTTGCCCTACCGGGTGGTGCTCATGAGCACCGGCGAGATGGGCTTCGTCCAGCGCAAGAAGTACGACCTGGAGGTCTGGGCGCCGGGCGTTGAACGCTGGCTGGAGGTCAGCTCCTGCTCCAACTTCGGGGACTACCAGGCCCGCCGGATGGCGATCCGGTACCGGCCGGCACCGGGCGCGAAGCCGGAGCTCGTGCACACGCTCAACGGCTCCGGGCTCGCGCTGGCGCGAATCGTGGCGGCGATCCTGGAGGTCTACCAGGAGCCGGACGGGACGGTGACGGTGCCCGAGGTCCTCCGGCCCTATGCGGGTGCGGCTAGGATTGGAACCACGCCGGAGGCCTGAGGGGATCACCCGCGGTCAGCCGGTCGACGTCCGAGGGAGGGACTCGTATGGAACCGCAGCAGCCGCCCGAGCCCGAGGGGCAGGGGGCCCCCGCCCCCGAGGCGCCGATCGCCCCCCCGCCGGAGCCGCAGGCCGCCCCGCCGCCCGCGATGGCCCCGCCGCCCGCCGCCGCGCCGCCCCCGGCGGCCCAGCCCGCGCCCGGCCGCTCCCGCGCCGTCCGCCTGGCAGCCCGTCCAGGAGGATGTCGGACCAGCGCCGGGCGTGAAGTTCGCCGGCCACGGCGGCCGCCTCGTCGCCTACATCATCGACGGGTTCATCGTCGGGGTTGCCATCGTCGTCCTGACGTTCATCCTGGGCGTGATATTCGCGACGGGCGTGAGCGAGGACTCGGTCAGCGGCGCCGCCGTCGGCGCGGCGTTCCTGTGGTTGTTTGCGATCTTCCTGGTCTCGATCCTGTACTTCCCGTGGTTCTGGGCTCGCGGCGGCCAGACGCCGGGCATGAAGGTCTTCCGCCTCCGGATCGTCCGGGACGCGGATGGCAGCGCGATCGGCTGGGGGGCGGCCATCCTTCGCTACTTCGTCTTCGTGTTCCTGAACTCCATTGTCTTCGGACTCCCCATCGGGTTCATCTGGATCTTCATCGACAAGCGGCGGCGGGGCTGGCACGACCTGATCGCCGGGACCGTCGTCATCGAGCAGTAGCTGCCCCAGGCCCTCGGCGAGCGCCACGCCCCCGAGGCGCGGTGCCGCCGGGGCTTCGGGATCGACACCGTCGGCTTCGTCGTACTCGACCTCCTCGCGGGCACGGTCGCCGGCACCACCTACCGGGCGCGAAGCCGGCCGCTCGTGCACACGCTCAACGGCTCCGGGCTCGCGCTGGCGCGCATCGTGGCGGCGATCCTGGAGGTCTACCAGGAGCCGGACGGGACGGTGACGGTGCCCGAGGTCCTCCGGCCCTATGCGGGTGCGGCTAGGATTGGAGCCACACCGGAGGCCTGAGGGGACCCCCGCGGTCAACCGGCCGAGGGACTCGCATGGAACCGCAGCAGCCGCCCAACCCCGAGGGGCAGGAAGCCCCCGCCCCCGAGGCGCCGCTTGCGCCAGCGCCGGAGGCCCTGGACACCGCCACGGCGGAGACGACCATGGTCTCCGTGCCCGAGGCAGTGCCGCCCATCACGGCCCCCGGGCCGGAGGCCGCCCCGCCACCCTCGATGGCCCCGCCGCCCCCACCGGCCCAGCCGGTCCCGGCCGCTCCCGCACCGTTCGCCTGGCAGCCCGTCCAGGCCGAGATCGGACCGGCGCCGGGCGTCAAGTTCGCCGGCCACGGCGGCCGCCTTGTCGCCTGCATCATCGACGTGATCATCGTCGGTGTGATCTGGGTGGTCCTCACGGTCATCCCCGGCCTTGGCTACCTCAGGGGCGTGAGCCAGGGCGATGAAAGCTCGGATAGCGTCATCGTGGCGTCCATCACGACATTCGCGCTCATCCTGCCCTCGGTCCTCTACTTCCCATGGTTCTGGGCTCGCGGGGGCCAGACGCCGGGCATGAAGGTGTTCCGCCTCCGGATCGTCCGGGACGTGGACGGGGGATCGATCGGCTGGGGTGCCGCCATCCTTCGCTATATCGGCTTCATGATCATCAACTGGATCATCTTCGGACTCCCCATCGGGTTCATCTGGATCTTCATCGACAAGCGGCGGCGGGGTTGGCACGACCTGATCGCCGGGACCGTCGTCATCGAGCAGTAGCGCCGGTACCGCGGGTGCGGGGCGCAGGCCCCGCGCCCCATCAGCGGTACGAGGCGGAGATCGTCGTGGGTGTGCCGGCGCAGCCCGCTACCCGTGGACCATCGCCGGCAGGCCCGTGCGCCGGCCGTTCTCGCCCGACGGCGGCCCCGGACGCCGCTGGTATGCTCGCCGGCGGAGCGGTGGCCGAGTGGTTGATGGCAGCGGTCTTGAAAACCGCCGGGGCGCAAGCCCTCGTGAGTTCGAATCTCACCCGCTCCGCCAGGGTTCGCCAGCGGTCCGCGGCGGCCCAGGACGTCGTCCCGCTCCCGCGGCCCAGCCGCTGGCACGCGGGTGTGCCATCCGGCCGGCGATGCTGCAGAAGCGGAGACGGAGCCGGGTGTCAGGCCCCGCGACCCGTGCGCGGTGGGGCGCAGAATGGCACCACGGCGTTCCACGAGGGGAGAGACGGCTCGCGTCGCACGCGCCGCGGTGGTATGAATGCGGGGCAACCCGGCACCCACGTCACCGCGAGGCGTCCCATGTCCAGACCCTGCGTCCACGCCGCTGATATGCATCCCGTCCCGCCGCCGGGAAGCGGCTGCGAGACGTGCCTCGAGATCGGGGACACCTGGGTTCACCTCCGCCAGTGCCTGTCCTGCGGTCGCACGCTGTGCTGCGACGACAGCCCGAACCGGCACATGTCCCGCCACTGCCGCGCCGAGGGTCACCCGGTCATGCGCAGCGCGGAGCCGGGCGAGGACTGGGTCTGGTGCTTCGGGGACGAGGCGATGATCCGGGAGGTGTCGGGTGGCTGGGAGGCGTTCGACTGGTACGTCGAGGAGGGTCTCGAGGTCGCCCGCGCGCACGTAGCCGGAGGCGGAACGCTGGACGATCCCGCGTTACCCACCGCCGATCCGGAGCTGGATGCGTGGGTCACTCGCATGCGGGCGAGACGCGCGGAGGACGCCCTGGACCCCGGCGACACCGCCGCGATCGAGGCGTTGCCCGGCTGGACCTGGTCTCCGGTCGCTTGACGCCCCTCCGGCGCCCGCCCCATACTCGCCGCCACATCACCGATACGTGGCTTTGATCGGGACGAGTACCCGTCGAGCGCCATCACAGAGACCCGGCGGCTGGTGGAAGCCGGGATGGCGGCGGCGGCGAATGGACCCGGGAGCCTCCGGACCGAACGCGGGGCGGCGCGCAGGCGTCGCGGACGACCAGTAGGCTCCGGCGCAGAGCGCCAGCGATACCGGGCAGCGCCGATCGATCGTTCGATCCGTCGGTCAGAGTGCGGCACACCGCCGAACGTGGGTGGCACCGCGGAAGGCCCAACGACCTTTCGTCCCGAGCAGACGAAGGTCGTTTCTGATTCTCAAGGACCGCGACCGATGACCGACCCGCTGAGCCTGGCCGAGGCGAAGAGACTCGCCGGCACCGCCGACACGCTGCTGCTCCGCGCCGCGCGCACGGCGGACCTGGAGACGCCGATCGGCGCCTTCCTGCGCCTGGACGATGGCGTGACACCCGCCTATCTGCTCGAGTCCGTCGAGGGCGGCGAGCGCCTGGGCCGGTACTCGTTCCTGGGCATCGGGCCGCGGCGGCTGCTGGAGGTGGGGGACCGCCTCGCCCGCACGACGTCCCGCCCGGTGGGGGTCGTGGACTACGCGCCGGACCTGCCGGTGACCGAGACCGAGACACCGGACCCGCTGGCCGCCCTGCGTGCCTTCGTGCCCAGGCGCCGCGTGGTGCCCGTTGAGGGGATGCCCCGCTTCACCGGAGGCGCCGTGGGCGCCCTGTCCTACGACGCGATCTCCACCTTCGAGCCGTCCGTGCCGCGCCCGGAGCGGGACCCGGTGGGCGTGCCGCTGGCCGCGTTCATCGAGACGGACCTCGTCCTCGTGTTCGACCACCTCTCCCACCAGCTGTCGGCGATCGCATCGCTCCACACCGAGGCGCCGGACCTCGAGGGTCGCTACCGGATCGCGGAACGGGCGATCTTCGAGGCCCTGGAGCGGACGGCGATCCCGAGCGCGGCCGAGCTTGCCGCGGCGACGGCCCGCACGGGCGGAGGGCCGGGCGCGGCGGCGACTCTGGCCTCGGACCTCGGTCAGGTCGAGACCTCCCTCGGGCGGGACGCGTACATCGCCGCGGTGGAGCACGCCAAGGACGCGATCGCGGCCGGCGAGGCGATCCAGGTGGTCCTCGCGCGTCGCCAGTCGTTCGACCTCCCGGCGAGCCCCGATGGCCACCCGATCGACGGCATCGGCCTGTACCGCGCCCTCCGGCGGGTCAACCCGTCGCCGTACCTGTTCTTCACCCGGACGCCGTCCTTCGAGGTCGTGGGCGCCAGCCCGGAGCTGCTGCTCCAGGTCGTCGGCGACCGGATGACGACCCACCCGATCGCCGGCACCCGGCCTCGTGGCGCGACCCCCGCAGAGGACGACCGGCTCGCCGACGAGCTGCGGCGCGACCCCAAGGAGCGGGCCGAGCACGTGATGCTGGTGGACCTCGGGCGGAACGACCTGGGGCGCGTGGCGCGCCCGGGAACCGTCACCACCAGCCAGTACATGGAGGTGGAGCGCTACAGCCACGTCCTGCACCTGGTGAGCCACGTGGAGGCGAAGCTCCGCCCGGAGCTGGACGCGCTGGACGCGCTGCGAGCGGTGTTCCCGGCCGGGACGCTGACCGGCGCCCCCAAGATCCGCGCGATGCAGCTGATCGCCGCCGCGGAAGGCGAGCGCCGGGGGCTGTACGGTGGAGCCGTGGGCTACCTGGGTTACGACGGCAACCTGGACACGGCGATCACGATCCGCTCCGCGGTGCTCAAGGACGGCCAGGCGCACGTCCACACGGGCGCCGGGATCGTGGCCCGCTCCGTGCCGGAGTCCGAGTTCGAGGAGACCGAGCACAAGGCGGCGGCGCTGCGGCGCGCGATCGAGCTGGCGGCGGCGCCGGCGACGGCCCGGCCCGCGGGCTCCGCGACGGCCCGGCCCGCGGGCTCCCCGGCGGCACCCGCCCCCGCGGAGGGGACCGCGTCGTGATCCTCGTCATCGACAACTACGACTCGTTCACGTTCAACCTGGTCCAGGCGCTCCAGGCCGCGGGCGCGGACGTGCGCGTGGTCCGCAACGACGCGATGACGGCGGGCGAGGTGGAGGCGCTGGCGTCGGACCCGGCGTCGGACCTCCGGGGGATCGTGATCTCGCCCGGACCCGGCGACCCGGACGACGCCGGGGTGTCCGTGGCCACCATCCGGATCGCGGCGGCCCGGCGGATCCCGCTCCTCGGCGTGTGCCTGGGCATGCAGTCCATGGCGGCGGCGTACGGGGCTGCCATCGTCCGGGCTCCCACGCTGGTCCACGGCGAGGCGTCCGAGGTGGCGCACGATGGCGCCGGGCTGCTGGCGGGGATGCCGGTGGACTTCCCGGCGGCCCGCTACCACTCGCTGTGCGTGGATCCCGCGACCCTGTCCGATGACCTGTTCGTCACCGCCACCAGCCCGGTCGACGGGGTGGTGATGGGGCTGCGGCACCGCACGCTGCCGATGGAGGGTGTCCAGTTCCACCCGGAGTCCGTGCTCACGCCCTCGGGGCCGCACCTGCTCGCCAACTTCCTCCGCCTCGCCGGGGAGGGGGAGGCCTCGCGCCTGGACGCGACCACGGGATCGTTCGCAACACGCGGAATGACGGAACGACCCGACGATGCGGGTGCGGCGGGCGCCGACGCGCCGGCACGAGCCGGTGCGACCGGGGCCGATGCGCCGGCCGGGGCGGATGCCACCGAGGCCGCCCGATGAGCGAGCAGGTTCGCGCCGCGCTGGCGGCGATGGTCGAGGGCCGCACGCTCACGCTGGACGAGGCGCGCCTGGCCATGGGCGAGGTGATGGACGGCGACGCGACCCCGTCGCAGCTGGCTGCCCTGCTGATGGGCCTCCGGATGCGCGGCGAGACCGTGGACGAGCTGGCCGGCTTCGCCTCCGCGATGCGCGAGCGCGTCGTGCGCGTGGAGGCGCCCGAGGGGACGATCGACGTCGTCGGCACCGGCGGCGACGGCTCGGGGACGTTCAACATCTCGACCACGGCCGCGCTCATCGTGGCGGCGAGCGGGGTCCCGGTGGCCAAGCACGGCAACCGGGCGATCACCTCGCGTTCGGGATCGGCGGACGTGCTGGACGCCCTGGGCATCCGCATCGACCACGACGCGGCCTCCGCCGGTCGCGCGATCCGGGACCTGGGATTCGCCTTCCTGTTCGCACCTGCCTTCCATCCCGCCATGCGGCACGCGGGGCCGACCCGCCGGGAGATCGGCGTCCGGACCGCGTTCAACCTGCTGGGCCCGCTCACCAACCCGGCCCACGCCCGGCGCGGGCTGATCGGGGTGGGGGACGAGGTGGCGGCGCCCAAGCTCGCGGAGGTGATCCGGCTGCTGGGCACGGATCGGACCCTGCTCGTCCACGGGACCGGGGTGGACGAGCTGCCGCTCGACGGGTCCGGCGTGGTCTACGACATCACGCCGGACGGGATCGAAATCCGGCGCGTCGACCCCGAGGCGCTGGGCCTGCGGCGGGCGAAGACTGCGGCACTGGGAGGGGCGGAGCCCTCGGCGAACGCAGCGCTGGTCGAGGGGGTGCTGCGCGGCGAGCCCGGGGCGCGGCGGGACGTCGTGCTGCTCAACGCGGGGGCGGCCATGGTCGCCGCGGGGTCGGTCGAGACCATCGGGGAGGGGATCGACCGCGCGGCGCTCACGGTGGACGCCGGGCTGGCCGCGGAGCTGCTGGTGGCGTTGCGGAGGGAGCGGAAGGCGGCCGAGGCCGAGCGCGCGACGGCGGCCGACGGCACGGGAGCCTCGGCGTGACCGTCGTCGAGCGACCGCCCGCGCGCCCGATCGCCGTCGTGCGCGAGATCGCCGATCGCCGGCTGGCGGACGTGCGCCCGGAGCTGGATGCCCTTGGGCGCGCCGGACTGCGTCGTGCGGTCTCAGCCGCGCCGGAGCCGCGCCCCATCGCCGAGGCTCTGGCGGACCCCGGTCTCCACCTCATCGCGGAGGTCAAGCGCCGCTCGCCGTCCGCGGGCGCCATCGCTCCGTCCGACGACGCCGTGGCCCGCGCCCGCGCGTATGCGGCCGGGGGCGCTTCCGCGATCTCCGTCCTGTGCGAGCCCCACTGGTTCGGCGGGTCCGTGGACGACCTGCGCGCGGTGCGCGCGGCCGTCCCCGTGCCGGTCCTGGCCAAGGAGTTCGTCGTCGATCCCCGGCAGCTCGATCTCCTCCGGGCTGCCGGGGCCGACCTCGTGCTGCTGCTGGCGGTGCTCCACCCGGCCCGGCGCCTGGCGCGGCTGGTCGCTCGGGCGCGGGACCTGGGCCTGGAGCCGCTGGTGGAGGCGCACGACGCCCGCGAGATCGAGGCCGCGCTGGCGAGCGGGGCGCGCCTCGTCGGCGTCAACAACCGGAACCTGCGGACGCTGGACGTGGACCCGGAACGGGCCGTCCGGCTGCGGGAGCTGATCCCGGGCGACCGCCTGGCCATCGCCGAATCCGGGGTCCGCGACACGGCCACTGTCGCCCGCTGGCGCGCGACCGGGTTCGATGGAGCGCTGGTCGGGGAGGCGCTGATGCGCTCCGCGGATCCGACGGCGGCGGCCCGCGCATTCGTGGCCGCGGGGCGAGACCCCGCGGATCCCGCGGCGGATGCCCGCCTGCCGGGCGTGAAGGTCTGCGGCGTGACCGATGCGCCGGGGGTGATCGCCGCGATCCGCGCCGGCGCGGACGCGATCGGGCTCAACTTCGCTCCCGGCACGCCCCGCGAGCTCACGATCGACGAAGGGGTGGAGCTGGCCCGGCTCGCGCGCGCCACGGCATCGAGCGCGGGACACCCGCCCAAGGTCGTGGTCGTCACCGCCGATCTGCCCGCGGACCGACTGGCACGCGTCGTGGCCGCCGTGGATCCCGACGAGGTGCAGCTCAACGGGGACGAGCCGCCGTCGGCGATCGCCTCGATCGCGCGCCCGGTCTGGAAGGCGATCCGCGTGGGCCCCGACGCGGATGCGGACGCCGTGATCGAGACCGCGAAGTCGTTCCTGGATGCGGGCGCCGGCGGCATCCTGCTGGACTCGGCCGGTGGACCCCACCCCGGCGGCACGGGGATCCGCGTGGACGTGGCCCTGGCCGCGGCCGTCGCGCGCGAGGTTCCGATCACGCTCGCCGGGGGCCTCCACCCCGCGAACGTCGGGGGAGCGGTGCTGGCGGTGTCGGCCGTCGGCGTGGACGCGGCATCCGGGACGGACGCGCCCCGCTCGGCGGGCGAGCGCCCGCGCAAGGACCCGGTGCGGGTCGCCCTGTTCGTCAAGCGCGCCCGGGAGGCGCGGCGCCATCGGCCCAACGTCGCCTTCGGTCCCACACCCGTGCACCCGGGCCTGCTCGAGGGGGACGGCGCGGGCCGATGGGGCAAGGAGCGGGACTTCGGCGGTCGGTACGTGCCCGAGACGCTGGTCGCGGCCCTCGAGCAGCTCGAGTCGGCCTACGACGCCGTCCGCCACGACCCGCGGTTCTGGGCGGAGCTGGACGACCTGCTGGCGACCTACGCCGGCCGGCCCACCGCCCTGTACCGCGCGGACCGCCTGGCCGCGGCCGTCGCCGAGGAGGCTCGCCGCCTTTGGGTCGTTCCAGGCAACCGGAACGACGGAACGATCCCGCGCTTCCGCCTGTACCTGAAGCGCGAGGACCTGGCCCACACCGGCGCCCACAAGATCAACAACGCCCTCGGCCAGGCCCTGCTCACCCGGCGCCTGGGCAAGTCGCGGGTGATCGCGGAGACGGGCGCCGGGCAGCATGGCGTCGCGACGGCCACCGCCTGCGCGCTGCTCGGGCTGCCGTGCGTGGTGTTCATGGGCGAGGAGGACATCCGCCGCCAGGCGCCCAACGTGTTGCGGATGCGGGCGCTGGGCGCGGAGGTCCGGTCCGTGACCAGCGGCACCGCGACCCTCAAGGACGCGGTCAACGAGGCGATGCGCGACTGGGTCACCAACGTGGAGGCCACCCACTACGTGCTGGGCAGCGCGATGGGCCCCCACCCGTACCCCACGATCGTCCGCGACCTCCAGCGGCGGATCGGGGACGAGGCGGCGGCGCAGCTCGACGCCGTGGAAGGCCGCCTGCCGGACCTCGCGCTCGCCTGCGTCGGCGGGGGCTCGAACGCGATCGGGCTGCTGGCGCGGTTCATCGGCGAGCCGTCCGTCCGCCTGGCCGTGGCGGAGGCCGCCGGCGACGGCATGGAGACCGGGCGTCACGCCGCGGCGATCATCGGCGGCACGCCCGGCATCCTCCACGGCAGCCGGTCACTGATGCTCCAGGACCGCGACGGGCAGGTGACCGAGGCGCACTCCGCCTCCGCGGGTCTCGATTACCCCGGCGTGGGGCCGCAGCTGGCCGCGCTGGCGGAGGCCGGCCGACTGGAAGTGGCGACGGCGACGGATCGCGAGGCCGTGGCGGCGATGCGGACCGTGACCCGGACGGAGGGGATCCTGCCGGCGCTCGAGACGTCCCACGCCGTGGCCGCGCTGCCCAAGCTGCTGGCCGGCGCCGAGGGTTCGGGCGCTGCATTGCCCGAGGACGCGGTCATCCTGCTCGGCTTCTCGGGTCGCGGCGACAAGGACCTGGCGGCCCTGGAGCGGTTCGCGGACGTGGAGCCGTGGGAGGCCGTGCGATGACCATCGCCGCATCGCCGGGCATGGCCTCGGCGGTGGCCGCCGGCGCCACGGGCACGAGCGGCACGGCCGGCGCACGCCGGATCGCCGCCGCCTTCGAGCGCGCGCGCACCGACGGTCGGGCGGCGCTCATCCCCTACGTCGTCGCCGGTTATCCGGACGCCGAGGCGTCGTTCGAGATCGCGTGCGCCGCCGTGGATGCCGGCGCGGACCTGCTCGAGGTCGGCCTCCCGTACTCGGACCCGCTCGCCGACGGCGCCACCCTCCAGCGGGCGAGCCAGGGGGCGCTGGCCGCGGGGGCAACCTTCGACCGGTCCCTGGCACTGGTCGCCCGGATCGCGGCCGCGCGACCCGGCGTCCCGCTCGTCGCCATGGGCTACGCCAACCAGCTGATCGGCGGCGGCGACGGCCGGGACCGTGCCCTGGCGCTCGCGAAGGCGGGTGCCGCGGGCGTGATCGTCGCGGACCTCACGCCCGATGAGGGCGCCCCGTTCGAGCGCGTGGCCGCGGCGGCCGGGATCGCCGTCGTCTACCTGGTCGCCCCAACGACCGCACCGGCCCGCCGCGCGGCCGTCGCCGCCCGCAGCGGCGGGTTCCTCTACTGCGTGTCCCTGGTCGGCGTCACCGGCGCCCGCGCGAGCCTCCCGCCGACCGTCGCCCGGCTCGTCCGCGATGTGAAGGCCGTCTCTTCGGTCCCGGTCGCCGTCGGGTTCGGCGTCTCGCGCCCCGCGCACGTGCGGGCCATCGCGCGCGCCGGCGCGGACGGCGTCATCGTCGCGTCGGCGCTGGTGGACGCGCTCGGACCGGATGGTCGGGACATCTTGGCCGTCGGTCGCCTCGTCGCCGGTCTTCGCGCCGCGACGACCCGCTGAGTCGTTCCGTCCCGGGCACCCGTCCCGAGGGACAGGTGGCCGGTTATGCAGCACACAACAAGATAGTGCACAATACATCTCATGAACACCGTCTACGACCTCACCGCAATCTCCAACCACGGCGACGTCATCGACTTCGCTGCCTTCCGCGGCCGGCCGATCCTGATCGTGAACACGGCCAGCAAGTGCGGGTTCACGCCCCAGTACGAGGGCCTGCAGGCGCTCCACGAGCGCTACGGTCCCGCGGGCCTCGTCGTGATCGGGTTCCCGTGCGACCAGTTCGCCCACCAGGAGCCGGGCGACGACGCGGACATCGAGGCGTTCTGCCGGGTCAACTACGGGGTCACCTTCCCGCTCACGACGAAGGTGGACGTCAACGGCGGGGGCGCGCACCCGGTGTTCGCGTTCCTCAAGGAGCGCTCGCGCGGCATGCTCGGGTCGTCCGTCAAGTGGAACTTCACGAAGTTCCTGGTCGCCCCGGACGGGACGACCGTGACCCGCTACGGGCCGAAGACGGAGCCGGCGGCCCTCGCCGGTGACATCGAGGCGCTGCTCCCGGTGGGCGTTGCATGAGCCTGCCCCAGCTCCGGCTGGACAACCAGGTGTGCTTCCTGTTCCACCGCGTGTGCCGGGAGCTCGATGCCGCCTACCGGGTGCTGCTCGACCCGCTCGGCCTGACCTACCCCCAGTACCTCGTCATGCTGGTCCTCTGGGAGCGAGACGGGATCGGGGTGGGCGAGCTTGGTGAGCGCCTGGCGCTCGACTCGGGCACCCTGTCGCCGCTCCTGCGCCGGATGGAGCGGGCGGGCCTGGTGAGCCGGGCACGGGACGCCGCGGACGAGCGCCGGGTGACGGTCCGGCTCACCGCGGCGGGTCGTTCGATGGAGGGCCGGGCCGCCGGGATCCCCGCGGCACTTGCGGGATTCGTCGAAGACGATCCGGCCACCTACGAGGCCGTCCGCGCCGGCCTCCGCGACCTGGTCGACCGCATCTCGGCCGCCCGCGCCCGGGTCGCGCCGTGAGCGCCGGCATCCTCCGCCGATGAGCGAGCTGGTCACGGTCGCCGTCGAGGCGGCGCCGAAGAGAGTGTTCGTGGCCGCCCTGGACTGGCCCGGGTGGGCGCGCGGCGGGAAGGACGAGGCACTGGCGTTGGGTGCGTTCCTGGCGGCGGTGCCGCGATACGCCGCGGTCGCGGCGGAGGCCGGCCTCTCCTTCGACGTCGATGCCCTCGGCATCGACGTCGTCGAGCGGGTCCCCGGCGGCAGCGGCACCGAGTTCGGCGTCCCGAGCGCCGTCACCCAGGCGGATCGCCGGCCCGTGGACGCCGCCGAGGCCGCCCGGCTGGCCACCCTCGTCGCTGCCGCCTGGACGGTGTTCGACCGTGTCGCCGCCGCGGCGCCGGAGGAGCTCCGGAAGGGTCCCCGGGGAGGCGGCCGGGATCGGACGAAGATCGTCGCCCACGTCAACGAGGCGGACGATGCCTACGCCCGCGAGATCGGCCTGGCGAACCGCCCGAGAGAGGTCCTCGCGCGACGTGCCGCCATGCTGGACGTCCTGCGCACCCCCTCGGACGGGACGCCGCTGGCGGACCGCCGCTGGACGCAGCGCTACGCGGCCCGCCGGATCGCGTGGCACGCCCTGGACCACGCCTGGGAGATCGAGGACCGCACCGACCCCTGACCGCCGCCGCGCCGGGTCTCCCTCGGCCGGTGGGACGATCGGCCCGGCCGGGGACCGGGCCGGCCCCAGCCATCGGGGCCCTTCGGCTCGCGTCGCGGGCGATGTGTCTCCGGCATGCTGAGCATGACTCGGAGGGCGTCCCGGGAGGAGATGCTGCGTCGTGGACCCGCTGATGCTGGCGCGGTGGCAGTTCGGGATCACCACCGTCTACCACTTCCTGTTCGTCCCGCTGACGATCGGCCTGGCGTTCTCGGTGGCCGGCTTCCAGACGGCCTGGCACCGGTCCGGGAACGTCGCCTACCTGCGGCTCACCCGGTTCTTCGGGGAGCTGTTCCTGGTCAACTTCGCCCTGGGTGTCGTGACGGGCATCGTCCAGGAGTTCCAGTTCGGCATGAACTGGAGCAGCTACAGCCGCTTCGTGGGCGACATCTTCGGGGCGCCCCTCGCGATCGAGGGCCTGCTCGCGTTCTTCCTCGAGTCCACGTTCCTGGGCCTGTGGATCTTCGGCTGGGGCCGCCTCTCGCCACGCCTCCATCTCGGCACCATCTGGATCGCCGCGATCGGCACGGCGCTGTCCGCGTACTTCATCCTGGCGGCCAACTCGTGGATGCAGCACCCGGTGGGCTTTGAGGTCAACGAGGCCGCCGGACGCGCCGAGCTCACGGACTTCCTCGCGCTGCTGACGAACAGCACCGCCCTGATCACGTTCCCGCACACGATCGCCGCCGCGTTCCTGACTGCGGGCGCGTTCATCGCCGGGATCTCGATGTGGCGCCTGCTCCGCGGCCGGAGCGACGATGACGAGCCGTTCCGCATGTCCGCGAAGGCGGGGGCCGTGATGGTCCTCGTGTCCGGCCTGCTGGTCGCGGTGACCGGCGACGTGCAGGGCAAGATCATGACGGAGCAGCAGCCCATGAAGATGGCGGCTGCCGAGGCGCTCTGGGAGACGCAGCAGCCGGCCTCGTTCTCCATCCTCACGATCGGCACGCCCGACGGCTCGGAGGACGTGTTCTCGATCCGGATCCCGAACGTGCTGTCGTTCCTCGCCACGGGCACCCTCGATGGCAAGGTCGAGGGCATCAACGACCTCCAGGCACGGCTGGAGGGGCTGTACGGCCCCGGCGACTACACGCCGAACACGCCGGTCACCTACTGGACGTTCCGCTGGATGATCGGGGCGGGCGCGCTGGCCGCGGCCGCCGCCGCCTGGTTCCTGTTCGCGATGCGCAAGGGCCGGGTGCCGGGCCGGGCGGCGGTGGGCGTCGCGATCCTGCTGCCGTTCCTGCCGCTGGCCGCCAACTCGTTCGGCTGGCTGTTCACGGAGATCGGTCGCCAGCCGTGGATCGTCTACGGGTTGATGACGACCGCCGCCGGCGTCACGCCCGGCGACACCGCGCTGCAGGTCCTGATCACGATGCTGGGGTTCACGCTCCTCTACGGTGCGCTCGCGATCGTCCTGCTGGCGCTGATGATCCGCCGCGTGCGCGCGGGCCTGCCCCCGGCGACCGCGGACCGCGGGTTCGAGCACGAGGCCGAGCCGGCGCTCGGGCTCGGGTACTAGGAGCACGGTGATGGAGCTCACGACGCTCTGGTTCGCGCTGATCGCCGTCCTCTGGATCGGCTACTTCGTCCTCGAGGGCTTCGACTTCGGGGTCGGCATCCTGATGCCCGTCCTCGGGCGCAACGAGCCCGAGCGCCGATCGATGCTGCGCACGATCGGCCCGGTCTGGGACGGCAACGAGGTGTGGGTGCTCGTCGCGGGCGGCGCCACGTTCGCGGCCTTCCCCGAGTGGTACGCCACGCTGTTCAGCGGGTTCTACCTGGCCCTGTTCCTGATCCTGGTCGCGCTCATCGTGCGCGGCGTGGCGATCGAGTACCGCAACAAGCGCGGCGACCTCGCGTGGCGCACCCGGTGGGACTACGCCATCGCGTTCGGCAGCTTCCTGCCGGCCCTGCTGTGGGGCGTCGCGTTCGCGAACATCGTCCAGGGCGTGCCGATCGACGCCGACAGGCAGTACACGGGCGACCTGCTCACGCTGCTCAACCCGTTCGGGCTGCTCGGGGGGCTCACGACGCTGCTCCTGTTCATCACCCACGGCCTGGTCTTCCTGCGGCTCAAGACCGACGGCGTCATCCGCGAGCGGGCGGCGGGCATGATCCTCCCGGTGGGCCTCGTGACCGCCGTCGTCGCCGTCGCCTTCCTGCTGTGGGCGAACGCGATCCGGGGCGACACGGTGTCCACCGGCATCGCGGTGGTGGCCGCCGTGGCGTTCCTCGTGGCGCTGGGGGCGAGCCGGGTCGGGCGCGAGGGCTGGGCGTTCATCGCCTCGGCGCTCACGATCGCGTTGGCGGTGGTCAGCCTGTTCTGGGCCCTGTTCCCGGACGTGATGCCGTCATCGACCGACGCCGCCTACAGCCTGACGACGACCAACGCGGCGTCGACCGAGTACACGCTGACGATCATGACGGTCGTGGCGGTGATCTTCGTGCCCATCGTCCTCCTCTACCAGGGGTGGACCTACTGGGTGTTCCGCAAGCGGGTGAGCGTGCCACGGGCGCCCGTCGAGCCCTGAGCCACCGGCCCCAGCGCCCGCTCGGGCCGGGCCGGTGATGGCCTGCCTCCGCTGGCGTCGCGACCCGTGAGCCCGCTGCACCGGCGGCTGCTCGAGGCGGGGCGCGCGGCGAGGGTCGCGCTCGCCGCCGCCGTGTGCCTCGGGGTGGCTGCTGCGGTGCTGGCGGTCGCCCAGGCCTGGCTGCTGGCGCGCACGATCGACGGCGCGTTCCTGGGCGGCGAGGGACCGGCGGATCTCGCGGGTCCGCTCGCGGCGCTGGCTGCCGTGCTCGCCGTCCGGGCGGTGCTGGCGTGGGGATCGGAGGTCGTGGCCCGCCGGATCAGCGGCTCGGTGAAGGCCGGCCTGCGCGTGCAGCTGCTGGAACGGGCGGTGGCGCTCGGGCCCCGCTGGGCCGCGGAGCAGAGGAGCGGCGAGCTTGTGCTGCTGGCCACGCGGGGCCTGGACTCGCTCGACGCCTACTACGGCCGGTACCTGCCGCAGCTCGCCCTCGCGGTGACCGTGCCGCCGGTGGTGGTCGCCTGCCTGTTGACGGCCGATCTCGTGGCGGCGCTGACGGTGGCGCTGACCGTGCCGCTGATCCCCGTGTTCATGATCCTCATCGGGCGGATGTCCGATGCCCACCGCCGGCGACGATGGACCACCCTGGGCCGCCTGGCCCACCGGTTCGCCGACGTGGTGGCCGGCCTGCCCACGCTGCGCGCCTACGGGCGCGCGGAGGCGCAGGTCGAGCTCCTGCGGCGGATGACGGACGCCTACCGCACCACGACGATGGCCACCCTTCGGGTCGCGTTCCTGTCCGCGCTCGCCCTGGAGCTGCTGGCGACGATCTCGGTCGCGCTGGTCGCGGTCGGGATCGGGCTCCGGCTGGCGGTCGGCGACATGGCGTTCGAGACCGGCCTGTTCGCGCTCGTCCTGGCGCCCGAGGCGTACCTGCCCCTGCGCCGGCTGGGCGCCGAGTTCCACGCCAGCGAGGAGGGGCTGACCGCGGCCGGGGCGGCGTTCGCCGTGATCGATGTGCCGCCCGCGGAGCCCGGGGCCGGCCTGCAGCCCCCGTCGGGGCCGCTCGGCCTGGAGATCGACGACGTCTGGGTGGAGCAGCCCGGCCGGGACGTGGCGGCGCCGGCCGGGGCGGCGCTCGACGTTGGACCGGGCGAGATCGTCGCGGTCACCGGTCCCAGCGGGGCCGGCAAGAGCACCCTGCTGGCCGTGATCCTGGGCCTGCTCGCACCCACGTCCGGTCGGGTCATCGTGCGGGGCGGGGATGGGACCCGGACGGACGTCCGCGAGCTGGATCCCGACGCGTGGCGGGCGCTCGCGGCCTGGGTGCCGCAGGCCCCGTGGCTGTTCGCCGGCACCATCGCCGACAACGTCCGGCTGGGGGCGCCGGACGCCGACGACCGGGCGGTGGCGGCGGCGCTGGCGGCGGTTGGGCTTGACGATCTCGCCCCGGCGCGAGTGCTGGGCGAGCGCGGGGCGGGCCTGTCCAGCGGCCAGCGGCGCCGGGTCGGCATCGCGCGGGCCCTCGTCCGGGGGGCGCCGATCCTGCTGCTCGACGAGCCGACCGCCGGCCTGGACGAGGTCGCCGAGGCGACGGTCCTGCGCGCCGTCAGGGAGGCAGCCGCCGGTGGTGCGGCCGTGCTGCTGGTCGCCCACCGGCCGGGCGCCGTCGCGGGAGCGGACCGGATCGCCGAGGTCCGGTGGAGCGCGCTCGAGGCGGCGCCATGAGCGCGCTGCTCGCCGTCCTCGCCGTGGGACGACCGGTGACGCCGCGCCTGCTGCTCGCGCTGCTGGCCGGGGCCGGCGCGGCGGCGGCCTCGATCGGCCTGGCCGCGACCTCCGCCTGGCTGATCTCGAGAGCGGCCGAGGAGCCGCCGGTGTTCACCCTGATGCTCGCGGTCACGGCGGTGAGGGCGTTCGGCATCGCCCGCGGCGTGTTGCGGTACGCCGAACGGGTGGCCGCTCACGATGCCGCGTTCCGGGTGCTCGGAGAGCTGCGCGGCGCGGTCTACGCCAGGCTCGCGCGGCTCGCCCCGGCCGGGCTGTCGGAGCTGCGTTCCGGCGACCTCCTGGCGCGCCTCGTGGGCGACGTGGACGGCCTCGCCGACCTGTGGCTGCGGGTGGTGCTGCCGTACGGCTCGGTGGGCGTGGCGGCGGCGGGCGCCGTGCTGCTCGTCGGCTGGCTCGTCCCAGCCGCAGGGCTGGCCCTCGCCGTCGGGGTCCTCGTCACCGCGTTCGGGGCCCCGCTTGCGGCCGCAGCCGTCGCGAGGCGCGCCGAGCAGGCCCTTGCCCCCGGGCGCGGCGCGCTGGCGGATGCCGCGCTGGACCTGCTCCACGGGGCACCCGAGATCGTGGTCGCCGGTGCCGCCCCGCGCGCGATCGCGGCGGTCGCGGCCGTGGATGCCCGGCTGGCCGCGGCCGAGCGGCGCTCCGCGACCGGGGCAGGGGCGGTGGCCCTCGTCGCGGGCATGGCGGCCGGGGCATCCACGTGGCTCGCGCTGCTGCTGGGGATCGTCGCCGTCCGCGACGGCAGCCTGGCCGGGGTCGCGCTGGCGGTCGTGGCCCTGGTGCCGATCGCCGTCCACGAGGTCGTCGCGCCGCTCGCCCTCGCCGCGCGGTCGTTGCCGGGAATCGAGGCGTCGGCCGGCCGGGTGGTGGACGTGCTCCGGCGCCCGGACCCGGTGTCGGAGCCGCCGCCCGGTGGCGAGGCCGCGGTCCCGGGCGGCCCGCTGGGGCTCCGCGCGGCCGGTCTCCGTGTCCGCTACCCGGGGGCCGCTGTCGATGCCCTGGCGCCGCTGGACCTCGAGGTCCCGCCGGGTGCCCGGGTCGTGGTCAGGGGTCCAAGCGGTTCGGGCAAGAGCACGCTCGCCGCCGCCTGCCTGCGGTTCCTGGAGCCTGCGGGCGGCACGCTGGAGCTGGTCGGCCCGTCGGGCGAGGTGGTGGACGTCCGCACGCTGACCGGGGACGACGTCCGCCGGGCCATCGGCCTGAGCGAGCAGGACCCGCACGTGTTCGACGCCACCATCGCGGACAACCTCCGCCTCGCCCGCCCGGGCGCCGCGGAGGCGGAGCTGGACCAGGCGCTGGCCGCCGCCCGCCTGCTGGATTGGGTCCGGTCCCTGCCCGAGGGCATGGCCACGCCCGTCGGCGAGCACGGCGCCCGCCTGTCGGGCGGCCAGCGGCAGCGCCTGGCGCTCGCCCGCGCGCTGCTGGCAGACGTCCGGATCCTCGTCCTCGACGAACCCACTGAGCATCTCGACGAGCCCACCGCCCGGGCGTTCGTCGCGGACCTGGACGCGGCCCTCACCGGACGGACCGCGCTCGTGCTGACGCATCGCCCGGAGCTGTTCGCTGGGACCGGCTGGGTATCGGGCCCAACGCTGGTGCCGGCCGCCCGGCCCTGACGGCCCCGCCCGCGCGCGACCCGCTACTCGCCGACCCCGAACGCATACCGGTCGATGTCGGTCACGGGCCGGTAGCCGATCCGCTGGTACACGGCGTTGGACGTCGCGTTCGCGAGGTTCGTGAACAGGAAGCAGAAGCGGCTGCCCCGGTCGAGCTGGTCCTGGCTCGCGGCGGCCGTCAGCGCCGTGGCGTACCCGTGTCGCCGCTCGCCCGGTGGCGTGTAGACGGGCCCGATCCGCCGCCCATTCGGTGTCCTGGCGCCGGCCACGACGAGCGACACGACGCGCCCGTCCACCTCCCACAGGTAGGCATCCCGGCCGTTCCGGGTCACCCACAGCTCCACCATCGCCTCCGCCTCCCCCGCGGGTGGCTTCACGGACATGGCCTCGTCCCGGAACGCGGCGAACCACTCGAGCAGCAACGCGCGATCCCGGACGTCCGCGAGGCGCCAGGCACCCGGTGTGGGCGGCGGCGGGACGACGCGCGACAGGCGGTAGATGCGCTCGGCCATGGCGAGACGAGCCGGACGCCCGGTGGCCGACGACCAGGCGGGCACGAACGGCTCCACGGTCGACTTCGGCCCACTGGCGCCCGGCAGGTCCGGCGAGACGGTGGCCAGGTCCTCCACGACCGCCAGGACGGCAGCGGCGATCCGGTCGGTCGCAACCCCGGGCTCCGAGAGGATGAGCCCGCGGGGCGGCGTGTGGACCACGACCAAGGCGACGTCTCCGGCCTCGCGCACCACGCCGAGGTACGGCGCCTCGCGGTAGACCCCGGGCTGGTCCCGGAGCGTGGTGAGGATCCCCAGCGGCAGGTTGTGCTCGGCCTCGCGCTCGGCGAGGAAGCCCCCGGCCGCTTCGAGCAGGGCGTCGGCGGAGTCGAATCGCGTCAGGTCCACGGCGTCACCCGTCTCAGTCTCCGCCGGCGCGGACGCGCAGGGCCACCTCGAACCGCTCCGCGCCGGACGCGGCCCAACGTGCGACGGGCAGCGATCGGAGCCGTTGGGCCAGCGCCTCGCTGTCCTCCAGGTCCTCGAGCGTCTCCCACAGGGTGACCGCGAGTGCCCGGCCGCCCTCGCGGTCCACGAGGAACAGGATCTCGCTGAACCCCGGCGTCGCCTGCACGGCCGGGATGGCCTGCTCGCGCATCGCCGCGATCGCCTCCCGAGCCTGGGACGGCGAGCCCTCCAGCCAGGTCACCCGCGCATACATGACCGCCTCCTCCCGCTGCGAACGCATCCGCAGCATAGACCGGCGCCGCGGCACGTATGCTCACCCGCGATGGTCGATCCCGAGCTCTGCTTCGTGTCTGCGAGCGCGCTGGCGGACCGCATCCGGCGCCGCGAGGTGTCGTCGGTCGAGGCCACCGACGCCTGCCTCGCGCGCATCGAGGCCGTCAATCCGCGGCTCAACGCCGTCGTTCGTCTGGCAGAGGACGCGCGCGAGCGCGCGCGCCGGGCGGACGCGCAGCTGGCCCGGGGGGATGGCGTCGGCCCGCTGCACGGGGTGCCGTTCACGATCAAGGATTCGCTGGACACCGCGGGCGTGATCACGACGGCCGGCACGATCGGCTGGGCAGGGCGCATCCCGGAGCGTGACGCGACCGTGGTCGCGCGCCTTCGGGCCGCCGGCGGGATCCTGCTGGGCAAGACCAACACCCCGGAGTTCACCTGGTCCGACGAGACCGACAACGACGTCTACGGCCGGACGTCGAACCCCTACGACCCCGAGCGCACGCCGGGCGGCAGCAGCGGCGGGGCGGCGGCCATCGTGGCGGCGGGCGGCTCGCCGTTCGACATCGGCAGCGACACCGGGGACAGCATCCGCCAGCCGTCCCACGTCTGCGGCGTGGCGGGCATCAAGCCCACCAGCGGCCGCGTCCCGCGGACGGGACACTGGCCGGGGTTCGCGGGGATCCTGGGGCCGCTGACGCAGCTCGGGCCGATCGCGCGGCGCGTGGAGGACCTCGCCCTGGTGCTGCCGCTGATCGCGGGGCCGGACGGCGAGGACCCGCACGTCGCGCCTGCGCCGCTGGGCGACCCGGCGTCCGTGGCCGTGGACCGCCTGCGCGTCGTGGCGTTCGCCGACAACGGGGTCCGGACGCCCACGCCGGCCACCGTCGAGGCCGTCGAGGCGGCCGCCCGGGCCCTGGAGGCGGCCGGGGCCGCGGTCGAATGGCGCGTTCCGCCGGGGATGGCCGAGGCGTGGGACGTCTATGACGCGCTCATCCGCGCCGACGGCTGGGCATGGCTGCGCCGCCTCATCGAGGCCGCCGGCACGCCGGGCATGGGCTCCTATGACAGCCGAGACTGGCTCGTCCCGGCGCAGCCGCTGACCGGCGAGGCGCTGACGGCGCTCCTGGAGCGGGCGGACGCCGTCCGGTCGCGCCTGCTGCGCTGGATGTCGGGGACGGACCTGCTCGTCTGTCCAGCGATGCCCCAGCCGGCCATCCGCCACGGCCAGAGCTCGGCCGCCTGGTTCGGCGACACCTACAGCGACGTGCACAACGTCACCGGCTGGCCGGCGGTCGTCGTGCGCGGCGGTACCTCGCCCGAGGGCCTGCCCATCGGCGTCCAGCTGGTCGCCCCGCCGTGGCGCGAGGAACTCGCGCTGGCCGGCGCCCTGGTGGTGGAGGCGGCGTCCGGAGGCTGGGAGCGTCCGTCAATCTAGCCGGCGGCGGTCACCGTCCCGTCAGGCCGTCGCCCAGGTGGCGTCGACATCGCCGGAGAACATGCTGGAGGTATGGGAGCACGACGGTCGCGTGCTCGACAGAACGGGCCGGCGATCGCGGGAGCGGACCGGCGCCCGGTTCCGCCGCCCGGAGACCGAACCAGCGCATGACGCGACAGACTGGCCGCGAGGCGATCCGTCTGTTGCAGGTGGGTGGTCGCCATGAGACGGATCGGTCGCCGGGCGGCCGGAACGTCGCGCGGTGCGCTGGTTGCATCGCCAGGCGACCGGACGTCGCAAGGCGGCCGCTCTAGGCTGCGGCGAACAGGGAACCCAGGGTATCGGGCTCGATCGGGGCCGCGCCCGGGGCCAGACCCGCCAGGCGGGCGGCCACGCCGAACAGAGCGGCGGGGGAATGACCCGCGTCCAGCAGCGAGCGCACGCTCGTGTCCTCGTTCGCCTTGGACAGCTTGGCGCCGGAGGTCCGGCGCACCAGCGGGTGGTGGAGGAACCGGGGCGGCGCCTCCAGGCCCAGGAGCCGGGCCAGCCGGATCTGCTCCGCGGTCGCATGGAGCAGGTCGCGGCCCCGGATCACGAGGTCGATGTCGTTCCGCATGTCGTCAACGACCACGCACAGGGCGTATGTCCAGTTGCCGACCCGGTCACGGATCAGCAGGTCCCCGCCGGCCGCCGGCTCGTCCGCCATCGGGCCGGCCAGGAGGTCCACCCAGCGCTCCGAGCCGGCGCCCACCGCCACCCGCAGGCCCGTGCCCCGCTCCTCGAGAAGCGCCCGGCGCCGGCAGTCGCCGGGGCATCCGATCCCCTGCCACGGTCGGCCGCGTGACTCGGCGTACGCCGTGAACGTCGAGCGTGAGCAGTCGCAGGGGTAGACCAGCCCGTCGGCACGCAGCCCGGCGACGGCGGCGGCATACGCCTCGCCCGCATCCGACTGGCGATAGGGGGTCGGACCGGCGCGGAACGCGGCGATGGCCGGTTCGTCCGGCTCGAGGCCCAGCCGCTCCAGGTCCTCCAGCAAGGCCGCCTCGTGCTCCGGGCGCGATCGCTGGCGATCGTGGTCCTCGATCCGCAGGATCACCCGGCCGCCCGTCGCGCGGGCGATCCCCCACGTGTACAGCGCGTTGACCAGGTGGCCCAGATGAAGGAGCCCGGTGGGAGCAGGGGCGAACCGGGTCACGGGCGCAGGGGGCAGGACGCGCGGGTCCGGTCGGGCGTGGCCGGCGGCGGGATCCGGGACCATGAGCCCGTCGAACGGGTCCGGCCGTTCAGGCGTCGGCGGGGTCGTCGCCATGGGTCCGGTCGCGCGACTCCAGGGCCCGCGTGACGGCCAGGATCCGCCGGTAGATCGAGAGCAGGTCGGCCTGGGGGAGCGGGCCCGCGTTCGCCATCGCGACCCGCAGCAGCACCTCGCGCTCGCGCTCGGCGTCGCGCACCGCGCGCCGGCCCGCGACCGCCTTCGCCCGCCCGGCGGCCAGTCCCAGCTCGGAGCGCTCGCCGAGCAGCTCCACGATCCGGCGGTCCAGCACGTCGATCCGGTCGCGGACCCGCTCGAGCTCCTCGGCGGCCGCTTCGCGCTCCTCGGGTGTGGGCCGGGTCATCCGCTGCCCCCGAACCGCGTTGCGATCGCGTCCAGCGCCTCGCGGTAGCCGCCCGGTCCGTGCCCCACGATCGAGCCGGCCGCCACGTCGTGCAGGAAGTTGGTGCGCCGGAACGCGTCGCGCTGCCAGGGATCCGTCAGGTGGACCTCCCAGAACGGGCGATGGATCGCGAGCAGCGCGTCCCGCAGCGCCACCGACGTGTGGGTGAGGCCGGCCGCATTGACGATCGCGGCATCGAAGTCGCGCACGTGCAGGCGGTCGATCAGCGCGCCCTCGTGGTTGGACTGGAAGAAGCTCACCTCGAGGCCCAGCTGGGCGGCGTGCTCGGCGATCCCGGCGTGGATCTCGTCCAGCGTCTGGCGGCCGTAGATCTCCGGCTCCCGGGTTCCCAGCAGGTTGAGGTTCGGCCCCTGCAGCACGAGCACCCGTGTCATGCGACACCTCCTTCCGCGGACGGCCGGCCGGCGAGGACCGACCGGACGGCCGCCGCCACCACATCGCCGGGCACGTCGTCCCGCACGACGACGCCTTCGGCCGTGGGCAGCACCCATCGCAGCCGCCCGCCGGCATGCTTCTTGTCGGTCTCCGTGGACGCCAGCACCGGGCCCTCCCCGAGCGCCAGCGGCGCCCGCCCCAGGGCCAGCCGATCCAGGAGGCCTTCGATCCGGGCCGCACGTTGCCCCGGCGTCACGCCCATGGCCACGCCGATCCGCACCGCAGCCCGCAGCCCGTACCCCACCGCCTCGCCGTGGAGCAGCGTCGCGTAGCCGTCCGCCACCTCCAGCGCGTGCGCCACCGTGTGTCCGAGGTTGAGCGTGATCCGGCCGCCCGTGGCGTCCTGTTCGCGCTCGTCGGCCGTGACAACCTCCACCTTCGCCCACGCGGCCCGCTCGACGATCTCCGCCACGGCTCCGCCGTCGAACGCCCCGGCCTCGCCCCGGGCCACCGCCTCGCCCTCGGCCTCGAGCACGGCGAACAGCGCCTCGTCGCCCAGGGCGGCCATCTTGGCGACCTCGCCCAGGGCCGCCCGGAGCTGGCGCTCCGGCAACGTCAGCAGCGCCGAGACGTCCAGCACGATCGCGGCCGGGTGGTGGAAGGCGCCCAGCAGGTTCTTGCCCTCGGGCAGATCCACACCGGTCTTGCCGCCGATCGACGAGTCCACCTGGGCGACGAGCGTCGTGGGCACTCCGATCCAGGGCACGCCCCGCAGGTAGGATGCGGCGAGGAAGCCCGCCGGATCGCCCAGCGCGCCGCCCCCGATCGCGATCAGCGGGTCCCGGCGCTCCACCCGCAGCCGCGCCAGCTCCCGGGCCGCCTCCCCGATCACGGCCAGCGTCTTGGCCGCCTCGCCCGCGGGCAGCATCACGGTTGCCACCGGCCAGCCGGCCGCCGCCAGGGACGCAGCAACGCCCTCGCCGAACGCCGCCCAGGCCCCGGGCTCGCTGACGATCACGGCCCGCCGCGCCTCCAGCCGGCGCAGCGCGGCGCCCACGGCATCCGCGGCGATCCCCTCGCCGACCGTCATCTCGCCGATCTTCGTGGACGCGCGGATGAGCGTCGTCCCGGGGCCGGGGCCCGCGGCTGCCAGCCGCTCGACGGCCTCGACGGCCGACGCCGGCTCAGCGACTCCGTTCACGCGGTGGGCGGCGCCGTAGAACCGGGCACGGGCCGCGGCCAAGGCGCGGACACGACCCAGCGGGTCTCCGCCCTGGACCAGCGGCCTGACGGTGGGGGAGCGGCGCAGGCGCTGGGCCAGGACCTCCGGCCGAACGTCCAGCCAGGCCGCCACGCGGTCCCGGTACAGCGCCCAGCGGTTGCGCGGTTCCAGGACCGCCCCACCCCCGGGCGAGATCACGCGCCGGATCCCCGCGGACGCGTCAGCGGGGCCAAGGGCGGCGACGGCCTCGCGCTCCAGCCGCCGGAAGCCCGCTTCCCCGTCCTCGGCGAAGATCTCGGAGATGGACCGCCCGGCAGATCGCTCGATCTCCGCGTCCAGGTCGATGAACGTCGCGTGGTGGCGGGTGGCCAGCCGGCGGCCGACGGCGGTCTTGCCGCTTCCCGGCAACCCGACCAGGACGACGTCCATCGGGCGCTCAGTCGTCGCCGCCGGAGCCGGCCTCGCCGGAGCCGGCCTCGCCAACGGACCCGTCCGGCGCCCCCGAGATCCGTTCGCGGTACCGGCGCAGGTTGTCGGCCACCTCGGACATGGAATCCCCGCCGGTCTTGTCCAGCACGAACCGGGCGAGCGTGAGCATGACCATCGCCTCGCCGATCACGCCGGCCGCGGGCACCACGGAGATGTCCGAGCGCTCGTAGTGCGCCCGGTCCACCGGCGCGCCGGTCAGGAGGTCGGCCGTCGGCAGCGGCCGGGCGAGCGTCGAGATCGGCTTGACGGCGCCCCGCACCACGATCGGCTCGCCGTTGGTCACGCCGCCGGTCAGACCGCCCGCGTTGTTGGTGCGGTGGATCCACGTCCCGTCGTCGCGCCGGCCCTCGATCACGTCGTGGACCGCCGAGCCGAGGCGCCTCGTCTGCTCGAAGCCCAGGCCGATCTCCACCCCCTTGACGATGTGGATGCTCATCACGGCCGCGGCCAGCGCCGCGTCCAGGCGCCGGTCCCAGTGGACGTAGCTGCCGAGGCCGATGGGTGCGCCGTGGACCACGACCTCGAACACGCCGCCGACGGTGTCGCCGCCCTCGCGCGCCTCGTCGATGCGGGACATCATCGCGGTCTCGGCGTCCGGGTCCGGGCACCGCAGGGGAGAGGCGTCGGCCTCGTCCCGCGATCGGGTGCAGCTCGCCGGGTCCACGGCCACCCCGCCCACCTCGGCGGTGAACGACCAGACCTCGATTCCCAGCGCGCGCAGGAACGCCCGAGCCACGCCGCCCGCCGCGACCCGCGCCGTGGTCTCGCGGGCGGAGGCGCGCTCGAGGACGTTGCGCACGTCCGCGAAGTCGTACTTGAGCGCTCCGGCCAGGTCCGCGTGGCCGGGTCGCACGCGGGTGATCGGCTGGGCGCGCTTGTTGCCTTCATCCGCCAGCGCCGCCAGCGCGGCCGCCTCCTCGTCGGACAGCGGCCCCACCTGCATGACCTGGGTCCAGTTCTCCCAGTCCCGGTTGGCGACCTCCAGCAGGATGGGCGAGCCGAGGGTCCGCCCGTGGCGGACGCCGCCCAGGATCCGGGCGTGGTCCTGCTCGATGGCCTGCCGCGCGCCTCGCCCGTACCCGCGCTGGCGGCGGGCGAGGTCCACGGCGAGGTCGTCCTCGGTCAGCGGCAGGCCGGCGGGCACGCCCTCCACGATGGCCCCGAGCATCGGCCCGTGGCTCTCGCCGGCGGTGAGGAAGCGGAAGCGCTCCATGGCGGGTGGTCGGTTCCCGGTCAGCCCGCGGCGGGCTCGGCGTCGTCGGACGCGGGCGCCCCGCCGTCCGCGTCACCCGCAGGCTCGCCCTCCGCCGAGCGGACGCCGCGGGCTCGGGCGTCCGCGAGGGCCTCGGACATCAGCTCCAGCGGCGCCGCCTGGCCGGTCCACAGGGTGAACGAGGCCGCGCCCTGGTGGAGCAGCATCTGCTCGCCGTCGGCCACGGAGCAGCCCGCGGCCTCGGCGTCACGCAGCAGCCGGGTCTGCGCGTAGATCAGGTCCAGGACCATGAGGTCGGACGGCAGGATCTCGGCCGGGATCGGCGTCTCGTCGCCGGTCAGTCCGATCGACGTCGCGTTCACAAGGACCTTCGTCTTGGCGAGCTCGGACTCGATGATCGATTCATGCCAGGGCATCGCGCGCAGCTCCATGTGGGCGGCGCTGCGACCGAAGTGCCTGACCATCCCCTCGGCGCGATGGAGGTGCCGGTTGAAGACGATCACGCGCTGGAAGCCCTCGCGGATGAGGCCGTAGACCACGGCTCGCGCGCCGCCGCCGGCGCCCAGGACCACCGCGTGCCGTGGCATCTTCTGGCGCCCGACCAGCTGATCCAGGGCCACCTTGAACCCGGGCACGTCCGTGTTGTGCCCGACGAGCTTGCGGCCCTCCCTGGTGATCGTGTTGACGGCGCCCGTGACATGCGCCTCGTCGATCAGGCGGTCCACCATCGGCACAACCCGCTCCTTGTGCGGGATGGTGACGTTGGCGCCCAGGAACTCGTCCGTGCGCAGCTCCGCGATCGCGTCCGCGAGCAGCATCGGGGCACGGTCCCAGAGCTCGTACCGGGCGTCGATGCCCAGCTTGTCAAAGGCCGCCTGCTGCATCGCGGCGGACAGCGAGTGCGCCACCGGGTGGCCGATGAGGACGATCCGCTTCGTCATGCGCGCACCCCTTCGAGTTCAGCGAAGAAGCCGGGGTACGAGACCGCCGCCGATCCCGGTCGGCGCACGATGGTCTCGCCCTCGGCGATGAGGCCGGCGATCGCGAACGTCATCGCGAGCCGGTGGTCGTCGTGTGTCTCGGTGACCGCCCCCGCGAGGCGGTGGCCACCCTCGATCTCGATGTCGTCGCCCGTGACGCGGACCCGCGCCCCGAGCGCCCTGAGGCCGTCCGCGATTCCCGCGATCCGGTCCGATTCCTTGTGCCGGAGCTCACCCGCGCCCCGGAACCGCGACGTGCCGGACGCCGCGGCCGCCGCGAGCGCCAGGACCGGGATCTCGTCGATCGCCGCCGCCACCTCGGCGGGCGACAGGTCGACGGACCGGAGCTCGCTCGACCGGACGACCAGGTCCGCGAGGGGCTCACCGTCGGGGCCTCCCGGGGCCGTTCGGGCGTGCTCCTCGATGTCGGCGCCCATGCGCCGCAGGATGTCGATGATGGCACGCCGGGTGGGGTTCGTGCTGACCCCGTCGAGGTGGAGCTCCGCATCCGGGTGGATCGCGCCGGCGACCAGCCAGAACGCGGCCCCGGACGGATCCGCGGGCACGGTCTCGTCGATCGCGCGGGGGGACGCCGGCCCGCCGACCCAGACGGTGTGGCGGCCGTCGGCGAGCGTCTCCTCGGCCACCGCCACGCCCCTGGCCCGGAGCATGCGCTCGGTGTGGTCGCGCGTCGGCAGCGCCTCGGTGACCACCGTCTCGCCGTCCGCGGCCAGCGCCGCAAGGAGGATCGCCGACTTGACCTGCGCGCTGGGGACGGGCGTCGTGTACGCGATTGGCACCAGGCGCTCGCGGCCGGTCACGGCCAGCGGCAGGAGCGTGGCGCCGCCGCGGCCCGCGAACGCGGCGCCCATCGCGGTCAACGGCTCCGTGACCCGGCCCATCGGCCGGCGTCGCAGGGACGCGTCCCCGTCCAGGATCGCGAACAGGGGCCGGCCGGCGAGCAGCCCGGCGAGGAGGCGGGTCGTCGTGCCCGAGTTGCCGCAGTCGAGGATGGCGTCCGGCTCCCGGATGGCGCCGCCGCCGGCGGAGCGGACGCGGTAGTCCACGCGCCCGCCGTCGTGCTCAACCTCGCGTGTCACGTCCGCTCCCAGCGCGGCGAGCACCCCCGCGGTGGAGCGCACGTCCGCACCGTCACCGGCCGCGCTGATCCGGCTCTCGCCGTCGGCCAGCAGCGCCAGGAGCAGCGCCCGGTGGGAGATCGACTTGTCGCCGGGCAGCGCCGGCCGTCCGCGCAGGCGCGCGGCCGGCCGCACCACGAGCGCGCCATCGGTCATCGACCCCGTCGTCATCGGATCATGTCCCGCCGGCCCCCGCGGCCGCGGCAGCGGGCCCCCGCCCCAGGTCACCGTGGAGCTCCCGCACGTTCGCGTGCACCGCGGCGACCGCATCCATCATCGAGGCGAAAGCGGGGAAGTCCAGCTGCTGCTCCGCATCCGAGAGCGCCTCGTCCGGGCGCGGGTGGACCTCCACCATGATCCCATCCGCGCCGACGGCGACCCCGCCGATCGCGAGTGGCTTCACCAGCCAGCGCTTGCCCGTGGCGTGGGACGGATCGACCACCACCGGCAGGTGGGTCAGGTGGTGGATCACCGGGACCGCCGTGAGGTCCAGCGTGTTGCGGGCGAACGTCTCGAACGTCCGGATGCCACGCTCGCACATGATGATCTGCGAGTTGCCGGCGGACGCGATGTACTCCGCGGCCATCAGCCACTCCTCGATCGTGGCCCCGAACCCGCGCTTGAGCATCACCGGCCGCCCCGCGCGCCCGCAGGCGAGCAGCAGCGAGAAGTTCTGCATGTTCCGGGTGCCGATCTGGAGGATGTCCGCGTACTCGGCCACGATGTCCACCTGGTTGGGCTCCATCACCTCGGTGATCACCGGCAGCCCGGTCCGCTCGCGCGCCTCGGCCAGGTAGCGCAGGCCCTCCACGCCCAGGCCCTGGAAGCTGTACGGGCTGGTCCGCGGCTTGAACGCGCCGCCGCGCAGGACGGTCGCGCCGTTGGCGGCCACGAAATCCGCAGTCTCCATCAGCTGCTCGCGGCTCTCGATGGAGCACGGCCCCGCCATCACGGTCAGCGATCCGTCGCCGATGACACTGTCCAGGACCCGGATGACCGTGTCCTCGGGGTGGAACTCGCGGGACACGAGCTTGTACGGCTTGGAGATCGGGGTCACGCTCGCGACGCCGGGCGTTCCCCCCAGGCGCGCCATCAGCTGGGGCCGACGCCCGCCGATCTCGCCGACGATGGCGATGACGGTACGGTCCGCGCCGGCGTTCTCGAACGGCGTGAGTCCCTCGGCCAGGATCAGGCCCTTCACGCCGTTGACCTCGGCCTCGCTGGCCCCGGTCCGCATCACCACGAACATCTCGTCAGGTCCTTCGTCGGTTCGTCGGTCGCTTGTCTGTCGCTCGTCCAGGGAGAACAAAAAAGCAGAGGTCACGGACCTCTGCTGCACCCGGCACGACCCGCTTGCCCGGGTCTAGGCTCCGGGTTCGGTCATGCCGGGCAGGTAAAGCGATAGATGGCGCACATCGGTGCCTTCGACGGTATCCCGTGCGCGCGTGCTCGTCAATTCGCGCGGCGGTTGCGGCGCTTCGGCCGGCGGAGCGGGCGGTGTGCCGCGCGACCGGTGTGCCGCGCGACCGGTGTGCCGCGCCGTCCGTGCTCGTGCGGCACCAGATCCGTCCTGCCGTCGCGCTCCTGCCATCTGCCCCTCACCCGGGAGCCCGTCACTGGGTACGGTGCGCCGCGACGGAGCCCGCGCTCGACTCGGCCCGGCGTTCGTGCCAGCCGCCCCTCGGCCGGGCCGACGGCAGGATCCGGGTGGATAGCGCCCGTGTGAGGGGCGCCTGACAGTTCCGGCGGCTCGGCGGACCCGCTCGGAGCGGATGCTAGAATGCCCCGCGCTGCTCGGGAGAGGTCGCATAGAGGTCTAGTGCAGCGGTTTGCTAAACCGCCGAGTGGGGTAACCTGCTCCGAGGGTTCGAATCCCTCCCTCTCCGCCAGCTTCCAGCGCCCGTAGCTCAGTGGATAGAGCGTCAGGTTGCGGACCTGAAGGTCGTGAGTTCGAGTCTCGCCGGGCGCGCCAACCCTCCCCCGAAGACCCCGTCCGCATCCCGGCGCGCGCGCCGTCCTGCGCCCCCGCCCGAGACCGAGCTGTACGCGCCGGTCAAGGCCCTGCTCGAGGCGCAGGGCTACACGGTCAAGGGCGAGATCCGCGGCTGCGACGTGGTCGGCGTGCGCGGCGACGAGCCGCCGGTCGTGGTGGAGCTGAAGCGGACGTTCGGCCTCGGGCTGGTGCTCCAGGGGATCGACCGCCTGGCGATGACCGATGCCGTCTATCTCGCGGTGGGCGCCTGGCCCACGCGAATGGCGGACACGAGGCGGCTGTGCCGCCGGCTGGGTCTCGGGCTGATCGTCGTCAGCGACGGCCGGGCGGAGGTCGCGGTGGACCCGGTGCCGTACCGACCCCGCAGGGACCGGCGGCGGGCGGCGGCGCTCCTGGGCGAGCACCAGCGGCGGGCCGGCGACCCGACCGGGGGCGGCTCCACCCGCCAGCCGATCATGACCGCCTACCGGCAGGAGGCCCTGCGCTGCGCCGCGCTCCTCGCCGCCGGCCCGATGCCCCTGCGCGCGATGCGCGCCACCGGCGACGTGCCCAACGCCGGCCGCATCGTGCGGGACAACGTCTACGGCTGGTTCCAGCGCGTGGACCGCGGCGTCTATGCCTTGTCGCCCCGTGGCGCCGAGGCGCTCCAGGAGCGGGCCGATCCCGAGCCGGCCGCGGGGACCGGGTCATAACGCATCCGTGCCCTTCGCGCACCCGTCGCGGTCGGGGAGACGCCGGATGACGGATCCCGGCCGACCCGTCATCGGGTGGCTGGAGCGTCAGCCTGCTACTCGGGCTGGTCGACCCGGCGAGACCCGTGGTCGAGCCACCGCCACGCAGCGATCGCCAGAAGCCGACATGGTCGGGGATTCCGCGGCGCCGGCGCATCGACGCCAGCGCGGCGTGCGAGCTGTCGGTCGCGAGCCGAAGCCCGAGCTCGAGCGCCAGCAGGAACGCGACCATCGCCGTCGTCAGCTCGGAGTACCGGGGATCCTCCAGGATCCGGGCGATGTTGTCGTCGATGTGGGTCGCCCCGCCGGTCAGGAGCGCGAACGCCAGCGCCAGCGGGATCGCCTTCGCGAGCTCGTGGGACGTCCGCTCCCGGACGTAGGCCAGGATGCGGGCCGCGCCAACCACGGCGACGGCGACGAGCGCCACGCTGCCGAGGCGATCCACGGACCCGACCACGATCAGGGCCAGCTCCAGGACGATGGTCCACAGCAGGACGAGCAGCGGGATGCCGATGCCCACGGTCAGCAGGTAGGCGAGGGCATGGACCCAGCGCCGCGCCGAGAGTCGGCGAGCGAGCTTCATCGAGCCGCCCACGAGCACGTCGCGCGTGGACAGGGATTCGTAGAAGGCAACCGCGGCCAGGAATCCGAACGCGATGGCCAGGCAGAGCAGCAGCAGGTCGCCGAACGTGGCGGTCATCCCTGCATCGATCCTCCGTCGCGCCGCTTCGCCCGGGTCGCAGTCGGCCGGGCCCGCGGATCATCGGCTATCTTCGGGCATCCGCGACGACACCTGCCCGCCCGAGCCGGCCTGGCCGTCGTCGCCCCCGCTGGCACATCCCACCTCCCCGCCACGCCCGTCGTCGGCACGATACGACGGGTCGGCCGCAATCTGCGCCGGGCGGCTCAGGAGGGCTCGGGCTCCCCGGGTGGTCGCGTTCGGAACGCCTCCGTCACGTGCGGCCGCGTCAGGTAGAAGAACACCAGGACGGCGGTGACCACCGGAGCCAGCCCCGCCGAGACCAGCCCCTCCAGGCCGCCGCTGGCGAGGGCGACGAACGCCTCCAGGACGCCGATGCCATACCAGACCAGGGCGGCCACACGTGCCCAGCCGCGCCGCCGCGCGAGCCCGACGGCGACCAGGACGCCCGCGCACCCGAGGACGAGGATCGCGACCCCGGCCAGCACGATGCCCGGCTCGCCGAGCCCCACGCCGGCGACCCCCGCGAGCAGTCCCAGGGCCAGCCACAGCATGCTGGTCAGGGCGGTGACCACTGCGACCGCGCCGATGCCGCGGGCTCGTCGCGGACGCCTCGCCTCGACGAGCGCCGCCTCGGTCGCCCCGGACGTGGGCCCGACGCCCAGCGCATCGGCCCAGGCCACGAGCTGTCGGTGGACGGCCGGTGCGCCCACGATGGGCGTCCCGTCGAACGGCAGGCGAGCCGGCGCCAGCAGGAACGGCCGCGTCTGTGGCCCGCCGAACCCGCCGTGGCTCCCGACCAGCTCCTCGAACGCCGCGACCTCCTCGAGGTCGGGGTCGTAGGCGCTGTTGACCAGGATGTCGCCGACGTTGCCGAAACCGTCGAGCCGAAGCAGGTGGCCCGCCGCCGAGGGCCCGAACGGTGCCAGGGGATCCACGCCGTCGATGCGCCCGCCGGCGAGGTGGTGGACGCCGTCGCGCCCGATCGCGAGCGGTCCCAGAACGTCGGACCGGATGAGCAGGAAGCCGATGTCGAGGTGGCTCGCGAGACCGCCGACCAGCCCGGGGTAGCGGGCCTCGATCGCCTCGAGCGTCATCCGGCCCGGCTCGTCGAGGAAGTAGACGTTCGCGAGGTTGCCGCTGGCGCCCACCATCACCTGTGGCGCCGCGCTCTCCGCCTCGTCGCCGTGGGTTCGGAGCTCCTGGTCCATGGTCGCGCCGGCCGCCCGCCGTCCGAGCGCCGATGCGGTCACCTGCCCGGCCACGCCCGGTCGGTTGCCGATCTCGCCCAGCAGGGCGTTCACGGGGCCCCACCCCTCGCCCCGGCCCGCCAGGTCCAGCGAGCTCGCGCCGCCCATCAGCCGGCGGACGAGGTCGTCCAGCGTGTACCCGTGCCGCTGGAGGAACGTGGCGCCCTGGCTCTGACCGTGGTCGGACAGGACGACGATGTCGTAGTCGCGCGGCGCGCCGGCGATGGCGCGCTCGATCGATCCGAGCACTCGGTCGACGCCGCTCAGGGAGCGGAGGGACTCCAGGCGCTCCGGACCGGCGTGATGCGCCAGCTCGTCGTAATCGACGAAGTCCACGTACATGATCGGCGTGCCCCGGCCGATGGCGTTGACCAGGAAGGTGACGTTCAGGTCGCGGAGCAGGACGTTGCTCACGGCTCGGAGCACCGCGAACGTCCGGCCCCGATGGACGCGGGGCTGGATGTCGTGCGTGCGCTGGCGTCGCGCCTCGGACCACTCCTTGGCCATCTCGGCGATCGTGAGCACGATGGTCCGCACGAACGCGGCGGGATCGACGAAGAACAGCGAGAACGCGTCGACGTCGGCGGCGGACGCGGGCTGCCGGATCCGGCTCATCGTGAACAGCGTGCGGGTCGCGTCGCCCGAGAACAGGTTGCCGGCGCTCATGCCATTGGCGGCCAGCAGGCCGCGACCGTTCGATAGGCGGCGCTCGATCTCGGCCGCGTCCGCCGGCCGGTTGGAGACCATCAGGCGACCGTCCGCCTTCTCGTACCAGCGGAAGGCCGGGATGTCGTCGTTGGATCCGTGGAGGATCCCGGCCTGGCTGGCGGAGGTCTGCGACGGGGGAACGCACTCCCACTCGACCAGGTGGTGGGTTCCGGACCGGACCCAGCGCGCCATCACGGGCGTGGTTCCGACCCGGATCGCGTTGCGGAGGATCGGGGCGGCGAGACCATCGACCTGGATGATCACCAGGCCACGGCCGCCGTCGACGCGGCGCCGGTCGAGCGCCGCAAGGCGCCGCCCGAGCTCCGCGTAGAACGTCGCGTCCTCGTTGCTCGCCAGCGCGATGGACACGATCGTGCCGAGGATGGTGATCAGGATCGCCGCCAGCAGCGCGGACCAGATGGACGCGATCTCGAGGCCCGGCACCAGCGGCGCCGCCAGCACGAGCATGATCGCGTTGATGAGGAGCGACAGGAATCCCGCGGTCAGCACCGTGAGAGGGAGCGCCAGGAGGATGAGGACGGGGCGGACCAGCGCGTTGAGGAGCGCGATCACCAGGGCGGCCAGCAGCGCTGCCGTCAGGTTGGCGATCTCGATCCCCGGCACGACCTGACCGACGACGAGGAGCATGAGGGCCTGGAGCACCCAGCCCGCCAGGAGCCGCCGCCATCCCAGGGCCGCGACCCGCTCGCGCGCGAGAGCAACGGAGGCCGCTGAGGTGTCACGGATCGGCCGGAGCAGGCTCATCCCGGCTCGGCGCCGTCCCGGATGGTGAACCTGCCCCGGGTGCTGCCCGTCCCGGTCCCGACCTCGCGCCCCATGGCCCCCTCGCTGCCCGATGACAAGGCGTCCATGCTACGGGGACCGCGTCAGCCGTGCGAACGCGCGCCGCCGGCCACCCGGACCGCGCCCGGTTGGCGCATGATCCGGGAATGAGCGAGATCGCCGAAACCTGCTGGTGGCTGAAGGAGGCCATGGCCCACCCGGAGTTCCGCGGTGAGCCGGCCCCCGCCCTGGAGAACGATACGGAGGCCGACGTCGTCATCGTCGGCGGCGGCTATACGGGCCTGTGGGCCGCCTGGCACCTCGTGAAGACCAGCCCCGGCATCCGGGTCGTGGTCCTGGAGCGCGACGAATGCGGCTTCGGGCCCAGCGGCCGCAACGGCGGGTTCATCAACGGCTTCTACGACCAGGCGGGGACGCTGCGCGAGCTGTTTGGCGACCCGGGCGCCCTCGCGATCATCGACGCCGGCGCGCGCACGCTGGCGGAGCTCGCCGCCTGGCTCGACGAGCACGGCGTGGACGCCTGGTTCCGCCAGCACGGGTACATCGGCGTTGCCTCCTCGCCGGCGCAGGCCGGGGGGTGGGAGGAGCCGATCGCAACCGCACGCGAGCTGGGGATCGAGGATCACTACCGCGTGCTGTCGAAGTCGGAGCTGGCCGGCTACTGCGCCTCCCCGGTGTTCGAGGGCGGGCACCTCGTCGCCGACGGCGGCACCGTCCAGCCCGCCCGCCTCGCGCGCGGCCTGCGGCGGGTGTGCATGGAGGCCGGCGTCGTCATCCACGAGCACACGCCCGTCCGCCGGTTCGTGCCGGGCGACCGGATCATGGCCGTGACCCCGCGGGGGACCGTGCGCGCCGGCCAGGCAATCCTCGCGACCGGTGCCTGGGCCGCCACCAACCGGCGGTTCGGGCGCGTCATCGTGCCGCGCGGCTCGTACATGGCGATCACCGCACCCGCGCCGGAGCGACTGGCCGAGATCAACTGGACGACCGGTGTCTCGATCTACGACTACCGGGCTGCGCTGCGCTACCTGCGCACGACGCCCGACGGGCGGATCGCGATGGGCGTGGGCGGCGAGCGGGGCACGTGGACCGGCCGGATCGGGCCGCACTTCGACTACGACGAGGCGGGCACGCAGCACGCGATCGACGCCATCCACCGCTTCTTCCCGGGCTTCCGGGACGTGCCCATCGAGGCGCGCTGGGGCGGCCCGATCGACGTCGCCGCCACCCACACCCCGTTCGCCGGCACGCTCCGCGGTGGGCGCGTGCACTACGCCCTGGGCTACACCGGGAACGGCGTGGGCCCGGCGCACCTGATGGGCAGGATTCTGGCCGCGCGCGCCTTGGGGATCGAGAATGACGACACCCGGCTGCCGTTCGTGGACATGGAGCCGCGCCGATTCCCGCCGGAGCCGTTCCGCAGCGTGGGCGCCGCCATCGTCAACACCGCCACGGTCCGCCGCGACGACGCGCTGGACACGGCCGGCCGCGTGGATCCGGTCACGGACTTTGTCGCTCGGCTGCCGCGCCGGATGGGGTACCACCTCGGGCCGTAGCCCGGGCGGGCAGCCGCAGATCGAAGATCAGTGCCAGGGCGACGAACACCAGGGCCGCGCCCGCGAGGAACCCGGCCGACACGGCCTCGGCCAGGAACAGGACGCCCCAGATGGTCCCGAAGACGGGGTTGAGGAAGGTGACGGTGCTGGTCGCCAGCGGCCCGACGTCGCGGTTGAGCCGGAACAGCAGCGGCCACGCGATCGCCGTCGAGAGCAGTCCGATCCCCAGCAGGGCAATCACGGCCTCGCCGGTCACCTCCACGTCGGGGGCCGACAGCACCGCAAGCGGCAGCAGCATCACCGAGCCGAGCACGAGCTGGCCGAACGCGAGGTGCAACGGCGGCTGGGGTGCCACCCGCCGCCGGATGTAGGTGAGCGCGATCCCGTACGAGGCGGAGGCGACGACGGCCGCCGCGACGCCCGCGGTCGCCTCGGGGGACATGGCGATCCCCTCCAGGCCGACGATGACGCCGACACCCACGAACCCGATCGCGATGGCAGCGACGCGACGGGCCGTCGGAGCGTGGCGGAGCCACACGGCCATGATGATCGCCAGCCACAGCGGCGAGGTGGCGTTGATGATCGCCCCGAGCCCTGCCGTGATCGAGCGCTCCGCGTAGGCGAACAGCGTGAACGGCACCGCGACCATGAACAGCCCGACGAAGGCGTAGTGGCGCCAGTGGACGCGGATCGCCGCGAGGCCGTCGCGGCGGGCGAAGGGCAGCAGCGCCAGCGCCGCGATGGCCACCCGGCCGAAGGCGACGCCGATCGCGGGCACCTCGGGTGCCGCCAGGCGCATGAACAGGAACGAGCCGCCGAACGCGGCGCCGCAGTAGACGAGCGAGAGCAGGACGCCGGGCCGCATTCGCGGGCTCCTTGTTCGTAGGGCAGTTGACGACACGGTAGCGACGAGCGACGGGATTGGTCCAGTACGCTGGCACCGACGGTCAGCCCGCCGCAGGGCGCACGCGGGATATGGAGTGAAGCCGATCCTACTCCGCGCACCCAGGATCCGTCCGAGGTGGCCTCCGCAGAGGAGACTGTCGAGCGCAACCTCATCGGCGAGCACAGCGGCAACCCCGTGTACATCGAGGCGGCGCACGAGCTGCTCGCGACGCCCGGACGCGAGATCGCCCCAGACCGCATTGGCACGCGAAGGGTGCCTGAGGGGACTGCCCTTCGCTCGGTCGCGCAGCCCCGGATGCCGGCCGCGGCGGGCCGAAACCGGATACAGTCCTCGAGCTCGCCGCTGCCGCAGATGGGTCGCGCGAAGGGCGCACGGAGCCACAAGGAACCCGATCGTGACGACATCCTCCCCGCGCCCGGGCACGGGCGGATCGCGGGCCGACTCGGTGGAGCCGCAGGGCGCAGGCTCCGCCGGCCGCAAGGCATCCGGCAACGCGCCGAGCCCCGAGCCGGAGGCGATCTTCATCGTCGGCGTGTCCCGGAGCGGCACGACCCTGATGCGCATGATCCTCGGCCATCACTCCCGGATCGCGATCGCTCAGGAGAACCATTATCTCGGGCACCACGTGCCCTGGGAGGGGGCCCGCCACGATTTCCGCCGTGCCGGTGACCTGCGGGACGACACGGCCGTCCGCCGTCTCGTCGCGCGGATCTACTCCGACGCGTACCTGCGCGGCTCACGCCTGCGCGGGAGCAGTCCGTTCTGGCGCTGGCTGACCCGGCACGTGCCGCGCGCCGAGCTGGAGCAGCGGCTGCTCGCCGGGGAGCGCTCGGAGCGTGGGATGTTCACGGCCCTGCTCCGCTCCTACGCCGACTGGAACCACAAGCCCATCTTCGGCGAGAAGACGCCCGCCCACATTCGGTGGGCAGACACGCTCATGGAGTGGTACCCAACGGGGTGCATCGTGCACATGATCCGCGACCCTCGGGCGGTGTTCCGGTCCGAGCTCAAGCGGCGGCGCGCGCGCCCCGTGTCGTTCCCATACCGATGGCTGGTCCGGATCCCGGCGCTGATGCGTGGCTTCATCCTGCTCCAGGTGGTGTGGGCCTGGGCGGACGCCGTCTCGCGCCACCGCACGCTGTCCCGTCGCTACCCGGACAACTATCGGATGGTCCGCTTCGAGGATCTCGTTCGCGACCCGGAGGCGACGATCGGCCGCCTGTGCGAGTTCCTGGGGGTCACGTCGGAACCCGACATGCTCAAACAGAGGGTGGTCTCGAGGGGAGATCGCCTGGGCGAGAGAGGTTTCGACACGGGTGCCGCCGATCGGTGGCGGGCGTCCCTTACCGCCGGTGAGGCGCGCTGGCTCGGCCGGCTGCTCGGACGGCGCATCGAGGAGATGGGTTACTCGCGGCGATAGGCGCGCACGGTGTCGCGCGAGGTCGTGCGGCTCCCGCTGCCGGGGGTCACCGGGAACTCGCCCCGGCCGCCGGGGGCAGGAACCGCTCCACGAACCGCTCGCTCGCGCGCCCGTCGCAGGCGCCCAGGGTCCGCCGCACGAACGCGTCGCACGCCGTGAGGTCGAACTCGCCCCGCAGGATCGCATCCGCGACGCCGTCGGTGTCGGCCGCCTGCACCCCGATCATCCCCGACCGGTAGTCGAGGTACAGGCCGGGATCGCGCTCATACGCCTCCAGGTCCCCGGTCAGCAGCACCAGCGGCCGCCGCAGCAGCGCCCACTCGAAGATCGATGACGAGTAGTCGGTGACGAACACGTCGGCGGCCGCGAGCCAGTCGTTCATATCGCTCGCGGGATCGGCGACGAGGTCGAAGCCGGCTGACGGTTGGGTCGCCGGGTCCACGTTCGGGTGGCCCTTGAGGACCAGGATGCAGGAGGCCGGGAGTCGCTCGCGCAACCGCTCGCCGTCAATGGCATGTGCGCCGCGCTTGCCGCGTCCACGCCCGCGGAACGTCGGTGCGCACAGCACGACGTGTCGCCCGGCCAGGAGCGGGTGCGCGGCCACGACCCGCTCCCGGGCGGCCGCGACCGCGGCCGGGTCCAGCAGCGCATCCGTTCGGGGAGTGCCCAACGCCAGCACGCGCTCCAGCGGTGTCCGCAGCGCCCGCGCCCAAGGCTCCCGAGCGGGCTCTCCGGACGCCACCACGTAGTCGTAGTGGCGATGGAGGAAGGTCGCCTCGGGCTCCGCGAGACCACCCAGGGTGTCGGCGCCGAACCGCTTGAGGGCGCCCGCGGCGTGCCACACTTGGACCACCGTCACCGAGCGCCGATGGGGGGCCACATGGACGGGCAGAAAGGCGTTGTCCACGACGACCAGCCCGGAGGTGTGGACGAGGAAGGTGGCTCGCAGCATCCGCAGCAGGTAGCGCAGCTTTCCGGCCAGTCCGTATCCGTACGGCAGGAGCAGCAACACCACGTCCGCGTCCGGACGGCGGGCCCGGATCGCGTCGTGGAGGTGCAGCAGGTTGCCCTCCAGGACCGGGAGCCGTGCCGTGGCGAGGACAACGCGATTCCGCCGGACGGGCACCAGCCGGCAGCCCAGGGCAATCAGCCCGAGGACCAGCGCGGACAGCCGGTACTCGAGCGGGCTCACGCCGGCGCGGCCACCGGGTCGTGGCGGCGCACATCCAGAACCTGGCCCGTGAGGCCGGACCTCACGAGCCGCAGCGTGGCAAGGGCCACGGCCTCCGCGCCCAGCAGGCCGTCAGGGGGCTCGTCGGGGAACGCGCGCCGTCGCATGGGAGTGTCGGCGCGCTCGGGACTGATCGCGTTGACCTGGATGCCGTCGTCCGCCCACTCGTCGGCCAGGCCCTGGGTCATGTTCACGACGCCGGCCTTGCTCGCCGAGTACGCGACGTAGCTCGCCCGGCCGCGGGTGAAGGAGCTGGACGTGAACACGGTCAGTGATCCTCGGGTTTCGCGGAGGTACGGGTACGCCGCGCGGGCGACGTTGAGGGTCCCGGTCAGGTTCACGTCCACAACCTCGGCCAGCTCCGCGGCCGACGTCTCCGAGAGCCTCCCGATCCGCAGCACCCCCGCGGAGCACACCACATGGTCGATGCCGCCCATGTGCTCGGCGGCGGCGGCCATCCGCGCCTCCACGGCCACCGCGTCGCGGATGTCGAGTCCGAGCGATGCCCCGTCGATCTCTGCCAGCGCGCCCTGGCGCACGGCCTCCTCTGCGATCGCGCGGCCGATGCCGCTGGTCCCGCCCACGACGTACAGCCGGGCGCCGGCCAGCGAGCGGTCCGCGGCCGCATCCTCGATCGGCGCCATGACCCGCATCTGGAGCATCCGATCCGCTATCACCATGTCGATCCGGGTCGTGATCTTGACGTTTACCTCGTCACCCGCGACGGCCTCCATGCGCGCCTCGGGGACGTACCGCAGGACGAGGCTGCAGTCGTCGGTCGCGGCGAGGTCGCCGGCGCGTTCCGCCGCCCGATACGCCGAGGCGAGGACGCCGAATCGAAACGCCTGTGGCGTCTGGCCGCGCCGGAAGCGGCTGCGGTCGGGGATCTCCATGACCTCGTCGCCGGCGACGACCACCAGGGTGTCGAAGCTCGGGATGACCGTGTCGGTCGAGTCCGCCCGGCCGCCCAGGATGGGCTCGATCGCGCGCCGGATCACGTCGAGTGGAAGGAGCGGCCGGACCGCGTCGTGCACCAGCACGATGTCGTCGTCGCCGGCGTCGAGGGCGCGCAGTCCGTTGCGCGTGCTCTCGTTGCGGGTCGCGCCCCCCGGGACGACCGACACCGGGACGTCCAGCGCCGCGGCATCGACCAGCTCGCGCGTCTCGGTCAGCCAGGCCGGGTGGGAGACCACCACCATGCGATCTACGGCCGACGCGGCAAGGGCCCGGAGGGTGCGCAGGAGGATCGGCTCGCCCGCGAGGCGCACGAACTGCTTGGGCAGCTCGCCACCGAAGCGGTTGCCGTCCCCGCCGGCGAGGACGATGGCATGGATCTGCATTCGGGCCGTGGAGCTCCTGGAACGGGGTCTGCGGGAGAGACTACGTCAAGCCCGTGCTGTGCGCCCGGGCGGTGGCACGGCTCGGGGCTCGCGGGTCCGGGACGTCGCGGCAGCGCCTGACAGACCCGTGGGTATCATCGATGCCCGACATGACCCCGCCCCCGTTCCTGACCGCGGACCGCGCCCTGGTGGCCCGATGACGGCGGTGATCGTCGCCCTGCGAACGCTGGCCGTGCGCGCCGGCTTCTTCGCCGGGGCGCGCTTCGCCCTGCGTCCTCGCATCCTGCTCGCGACGTCCCACCAAGGCGCGCTGTCCGGCAACCTGGCGTTCATCGCCGAGGAGCTGGCCGCCCGGCAGCCGCCGGTGCCGGTTGTCGTGCTGACGCTCCGGCGCCGTGGCGGGATCCTCGGCAGCCCGCGGGCCCTGGCCTTCGCCATCCGGGCGGGGTACCAGCTCGCTACGGCGCGGGTCGTCGTGGTGGACGACTACTTCTTTCCGTTGTACGTCATCACCCCGCGAGAGGGGACGGTCAGGGTCCAGGTGTGGCACGCCTCGGGCGCCTTCAAGAAGTTCGGCTACAGCGTGGCCGACAGGACGTTCGGCGCCGACGAGGCGATGCTCCGTCGCGTCTCGATCCACGTGAACTACACGCTCGCGCTCGTGTCGTCGATGTCGGTCGCTGCCCACTACGCGGAGGCGTTCGGCCAGCCCGAGGAGCTGTTCACCTCGCGCCTCGGCATCCCGAGGACCGACCTGTTCCTCGACGCGCAGCGAATGGAGCGGGCGTTGGCGAGGATCCGCACGGAATACGGACTGCCGGACGGCCGCCGGGTGCTGCTCTACGCCCCCACCTTCCGCGGCGATACGGTCGTCGCCGCCCGCTACGACGAGTTGCTGGACCTGCGCGTCCTCCACGACGTCCTGGGCGACGGATGGGTCGTCCTGCTCAAGCTCCACCCGTTCATCCGGCGGGCACTCGCGATCCCTCCCGGCCTCGCCCGCTTCGCGGTGGACGCATCGAGCGACCCGGACCTCAACGAGCTGATGCTCGTGTCCGATGTTCTGGTCACGGACTACTCCAGCGCGATCTATGAGTTCTCGCTGCTCGGCCGCCCGATCCTGTTCCTCGCCCCGGATCTCGGGGCGTACGAGCGCGAGCGCGGCTTCTACCTCGACTTCCCCCGGGATCTGCCCGGCCCCGTGTTCGCAACGACCGCCGCGTTGGCCGAGGCTCTTGCCGCAGGGGACGCCGACCTTGAGCGGGTGCGTGCCTTCGCGAGGGCGTCGTTCGACGTCACCGATGGTGGTGCCACGGCCCGACTCGTGGACGAGGTGCTGCTTCCGGCCCTGCGCGGCGATGGCCGTGCAGGCTAGCCCGACTCGCTCGCGGTACGCCTGAGTCGCCAGCCGACCCAGGCCGTGAACGCCGCACCGACGGCGAGCCAGGTGACGAGCAGCCCCAGCAGCAGGATCCCGGCCACCAGCAGGTCGACCAGCTCGGCGGTCCGGTCGAAGTCGGCGACGCGAACCGCGATCGCGTCCACCTGCCCGGCCAGCCGGTCGATGTCGGCCGCGAGCGCCGCCACGTCCCCCGAGTTGGTACCGAGGTTCGCGGCCAGGGTGTCCACGTTCTCGCCGACGGCGCGCACCTGCACCGCGAACTCCCCGAACCGTACGGCGGCTCCCGCCAGCGGCTGCTGGCCGAAGATGCTGAAGTCCAGCGAGTCCGCCAGCTGGTCCGCGACGATCGCGAGCCCGTCCAGCATGACCGCGGCGGACTCCACGGTCCGGCCGGTGGTGGCCAGCGTGTCGCTCGCGTTGCCCGCGGAGACGGCCGTCCGGTCCATGGTCGCCACGAGCTGGTCCAGCAGCGCCACGATCCGCGCCTGGTCCGCGGCCAGCCGGTCGTCCAGGTTGCGGGCAGCCACCGCCCCGGCGATCAGCCCGGCCGCCACGACCGCGGCCAGCACCAGCCCGACGAGTCCGAAGGCGAGCAGCCCCGTGCCCATCCGCTGGCGTTCGATTCCCAGCGTGTCCATGCGCCCGATGGTATCCGCCTGCTGCCCGGCGCGGGTACCCTCAGGCGGGAAGCAGGAGGAGCGAGCAGTGGAGCGGATCGGGTTCGTCGGCCTGGGCACGATGGGGGCCGCCATGGCCGCCAACCTGCGCGCGGCCGGATTCGAGATCACGGTGTGGAACCGGACGCCCGGGCGGGCGGGGGCGCTGGTCGAGGCCGGGGCGACCGAGGCGCCCTCGCCGGCGGCCGTGGGGCGGGCCGCGGACATCGTCATCACCTGCGTCTCGGACACGCCGGATGTCGAGGCCGTGCTGTTCGGGCCGGACGGCGTGGCGGCGGGCCTCGCGGGCGGGAGCCTCGTGATCGACTGCTCCACGATCTCGCCGTCCGCCACCGCTGCGTTCGCGGCGCGCCTGCGGGAGCAGGGGATCGGGTTCGTGGATGCGCCGGTCTCCGGCGGGTCCGAGGGGGCCCGGCTCGCGACGCTCACCGTCTTCGTCGGTGGTGCGGACGCCGACGTTGAGCGCGCCCGCCCGGTGCTCGCGGCGGTGGGCAAGACCATCACGCACTTCGGTCCGGCGGGCGCCGGCCAGGCGGTGAAGGCCGTCAACCAGGTGGTGATCGCCGGCGTCTACCTCGCCGTGGCCGAGGGCATGGTCCTCGCGATGAAGGCGGGCCTGGACGCGGAGGCCGTCGCGTCCGCGCTCGGTGGCGGCGTGGCCGGCAGCTGGATCCTCGCCAACCGGAGCGGGAAGATGATCCGCAACGACTATCCGCTCGGCTTCCGAACGTCGCTCCACCTCAAGGACCTGGGGATCGGCCTGGACATGGCCCGCGACCTGGGGGTCTCGCTGCCGGTCTCGGCGCTCGCGGCCCAGCTCGAGTCGGGGCTCGTCGCGCGCGGCTACGGCGACGAGGACATGTCCAACCTGGCGCGCGCCATCCGCTCCCTGTCCGCGCTCGAGGGATAGCCGCGAAGCGTCGGGTCCGGCGGCCGGCCCGCCGGCCCGGGTTCAGCTGTCGGCGGGCCCGAGGTTCTCGGTCAGCAGCAGCGGATCGCCCAGGCGATCGCCGTACTTGGGCCGGAAGCGCGCCGTGTCGTACGCGTGGAGCTGGACGCGCCGGGGCGGCTTCGCGGTCTCGGCCAGCGACACGTGCGAGTACTTGCCGTCGCGGATCGCGGTCATGCGTCCGCCGACGCCGTCGCCGATGAGGTCCATGGCGATGTTCGCGAACGTGGATGCCACCATCGAGTCGAGCATGTCGGGCTCGCCCGAGCGCAGGTCGTAGGTCAGTTCCGAGTTCACCGTCTCGATCCCGGTGAGCTCCCTCAGCTCCGCCGCCAGCACCTCGCCGATGTTCGCCTTGTGGCGGTGGCCGAACGCGTCCGCCTCGCCCACGTCCGAGACCTGGGCGCCGTTCCAGATCGCGCCTTCTGCCGTGATCAGCATGGCGTAGCGGGACGGGTTGTTCCGGTGGTCCTCCCGCAGGAGCGCGGCCAGCGCCCCGAGGTCGTAGGGGAATTCCGGGATGACGCAGCGCGTGGACGTCACGTACGCCGTGTACAGGGCGGTGAATCCGGCGTCGCGACCGAAGATGCGGAATACCCCGATCCGCTCGTGGCTGCCCAGCGTCGTCCGCTGGCGGTTGATCAGCTCCTTGGCGCGCGTGATCGCCGACGAGAAGCCGATGCAGTACTCGGTCCCGTTGACGTCGTTGTCCATCGTCTTGGGGATCGCGACCAGGGACAGGCCCCGCCCGTGGAGCACCGACGAGAAGGACAGCGTGTCGTCGCCGCCAATGGTGACCAGGCTCTGGAGGCCGAGGTGCTCGATGGTGTCGAGCACGTGGTCCGTGAGGTCATGGACGCCATCGTCCACCTGCCGGTCCGCGATCGTCCGCGGATCCAGCCAGGGCGGCAGCGCCTTCGTCCGCATCTTGCGCGGGTTCGTGCGCGAGGAGTGGAGGATCGTGCCGCCGGTCCGGTCGATGGTCCTCGTGTTGATGCGGTCGAGGACCCGCACGTACTCGGGATCGAGCTCCGGCCCGCGCCGCTGGTGCGTCAAACCCTCCCAGCCGCGCCGGATGCCGAGAACCTCGAAGCCGAGGTCGGTCGCGCGGTACACCACGCTCTTGATCACCGCGTTGAGGCCGGGGACGTCGCCGCCCCCGGTGAGGATGCCGATGCGTCGAGGTGCAGCCATTGGGGGCTCCGCTGATCACGGCCGGCGGCCGGCCGGGTCGCGCCGGTGGCGGCGGATGCCGCCCGACGGGTCTTGCCGGGATCGTCCCGGGCTCTCGGCCAATCCTAGCGCGAGGGCCGGTGAGGGGGAGATCGGGGTCGTATCATCGCGAGCATGAACTACGAGCTGTTCATGGGCGAAGCGCTCGCCGAGGCCCGCGCTGCGGCGGCGCGCGGCGCGCCCGCGATCGGAGCCGTCGCCGTGATGAACGAGGCGATGGTTGCCCGGGGCTCGAACCGCGTGGACGAGGCGAGGGATCCAACGGCGCACGCGGTCGTCGCCGCGCTGCGCGAGGCGGCCCGCAAGCTCCGGACGCCGCTCCTGTCGGACGTGACCATCTTCACCACGGTCGAGCCGTGCGCGATGTGCGTCGGCGCGATGCTCGAATGCGACGCGGCCGCGCTCGTATACGCCCTGCCGAACCCGGTGGACGGCGCGGCCGGTGGGGCCGTCCAGCTGGCCCAGCACCCGGGCCTGGGCCGGCGGCTCCAGGTGGTGTCCGGCATCCGCCGCGAAGAGGCGGAGGAGCTGGCGGGTCTCCCGGCGCTCGCGCCCACCGGGGCCTGACCAGGGCTCCGTCAGCCTCCGACTCGCCGGACCCGGGCGGCGCCTTTGCTATCCTCTTGCGTGGAGAGGTGTCCGAGTGGTTGATGGTGCCGCTCTCGAAAAGCGGTCTAGCGAAAGCTAGCGTGGGTTCGAATCCCACCCTCTCCGCCACTCGAATGGTCGCACGGCCCGGCGGGTTTCCCCGCCGGGTCGTATCGTGTCCCGCGGAGAGGTCGCCTAGAGGCCTAGGGCGCCGCACTGGAAATGCGGTATGGGGCAACCCATCGCGGGTTCGAATCCCGCCCTCTCCGCCATTGCCCGCCCGGCGACCCGCCGCCGGTGGCCGGACCGGCCCCTGCTATCATCCGCGTGCCGTGCTAGGCGGGGAACTAGCGGTGCCCTGTACCTGCAATCCGCTCCAGCAGGGCTGAATTCCCTCCCGAGGTCGGCGTTCTCGAGAGCCGACGACGTTCGCGACGTTGAGGATCGGGTCCCGCGCAGCGGCGACTCGTGAACCGTGTCAGGTCCGGAAGGAAGCAGCACTCAGCGATGCTCGCCGGGTGCCGCGGAACGGCCTGGTCCGAGCCGCGGACGCCGGTGGGCGCGGGAGCGTCCTGATCGACGGAGGGTGCACGGCGCTTAGCCTCCGGCCGATGGCTCGCGGGAGCGAAGCCTCCACCGTCGGAGCGTCAATCGCAGCCCGCCGCAGGAGCGACGTTGACCGCAGGGACGTCCCACCAGGCCCTCTACCGCCGCTGGCGCGCCCAGACGTTCACCGAGATCGTCGGCCAGGAGGCGGTCGTCGCGACGCTTCGCAACGCCGTCCGGACGGATCGCGTGTCGCACGCGATCCTGTTCACCGGTCCCCGTGGCACCGGCAAGACCTCCCTCGCCCGCATCCTCGCCAAGGCGCTCAACTGCACCAACCTCGGCGACTCCGCCGACCCGTGCGACACGTGCGAGTCGTGCAACGCGATCCGGGAGGGCCGCGCCCTCGACCTGGTGGAGATCGATGCCGCCTCGAACCGCGGGATCGAGGCGGTCCGGGAGCTGCGGGAGCGCCTCGCGTACGCTCCGACGGACCTGCGGCGCAAGATCTACATCCTCGACGAGGCCCACCAGATCACGAAGGACGCCTGGAACGCCCTCCTCAAGTCGCTGGAGGAGCCGCCGGACTTCGTCACCTTCATGTTCGCGTCCACCCACCCCCAGGACTTCCCGCCTGCGATCCTGTCGCGGCTGCAGCGCTTCGACATCCGCCGCCTGACGGTCCCCGAGATCACCGGCAAGCTGGAGCGGATCCTCGCCGCGGACGGACGTGAGGCCGATCCGGATGCGGTCCGGCTCATCGCCCGCCTGGCAGCGGGCGGGATGCGCGACGCCGAGTCCATCCTGGACCAGCTCCTCTCGTCCACCGGGGACCGGATCGAGGCCGATGCGGTCCGCGACCTGCTCGGGCTCGCCGACTCGGAGCTGGTGGACGGCTTCGTGGCTGCGCTCGAGACCGGGGATGCCGCCGGAGGGATCGCCCTGCTGGACCGGCTGGAGGAGCGCGGCCGCGACGTCCGGGTGTTCCTGGACCAGGTCGTCGACGCAATCCGCGAGCGCATTCTGACCGGGCTCACCTCGGGGACCCCCGCTGCCCCGGCCCTGGCCGCCTCCGCGCGCCGGCTGGCCGCCATCGACCCGTCGCGGCTGGGCCCCGGCGGCATCCGGCTCCAGCTGGAGCTCGTCCTGCTGGAAGCGCGGCCGGCTGCCCCGGCCACCACCGAGGTGCCGGCACGCGTCGCGCCGTCGGCACCGGCCGCAGTCAGCGCCTCCGGTCGCCGGGCCGAAGCCCACCGTGAGTGCGTCCCCGGCCGGCGAGGCGGCTGCGCCCGTCGCGCGCCCGGCCGCGCGCCCCCGCTCCGCACGGCCCGCCCCGGCAGCAGCAACGGCGCCCCCTGTCCTCGCGCCGGAACCTGCCCCACCGGCCACGGCCGCGACGGGCGTGGATCAGGCGCCAGGTGGCGGCGACCTCGAGCGGCTCCGTGACGGCTGGGCACAGGTCGTCGGCGCGATCAGCAAGAGCCCGCCGCTCAAGCCCCTGATCAGCGTCTGCCGCCCCATCGGCGTCGAGGGCAACATCGTGACCCTCGGCTTCCCCGAGGAGCAGGCGTTTCTCAGGGACGTGGCCGAGCGGCGCCTTCCCAACCTGGAAGAAGGCATCGGCCAGTTCCTGGGCCATCCGGTTGGCGTCCGCTGCGTCGCCACCAACCTGGACCTGCTGCCGCCGCTCCCGGCCGACGCGGACGCGGCCCACATCTATGCGGAAGCGCAGCGAATCTTCGCCGACAGCCTTGCGGATGCACCCGAGGTGACCTGACCTCCCGTGCAGGCCGCCGGTACATCGGCCAGACTTGGCGCGACCAGTCCAGCATCCGACGAACCGCGATCACCCGTCACCGGAGGACCGAAACCCATGGGCATGGGCAACCTGCAGCGCATGGCGATGCAGATGCAGCAGGAGATGGCTCGCGTCCAGGCCGAGCTCGAGACCGTCACGGTGGATGGCAGCGCTGGCGGCGGCGCCGTCCGGGCGACCGTGACCGGCAAGCAGGACCTGGTCGGCCTCGTCATCGACCCGTCCGCCGTCGATCCCGATGACGTGGAGATGCTCCAGGACCTCGTGATGGCCGCGGTCAACGACGCCCTCCGCGCGTCGCGCGCGCTCGCGGAGCAGAAGATGGGCGCCGTGACCGCGGGCTTGCGCATCCCCGGCCTGGGCTGAACGGCGTCCCGTGTCCACGGCGGTCATCGAGCCCGTCGCACGGCTGATCGAGGCCTTCGCGCGGCTGCCAGGCATCGGGCCCAAGACGGCCCAGCGGCTCACCTACCACCTGCTCCGCGCCCCGGATGCGGAAGCGCGCGCGCTCGCGCGTGCCCTCGTCGCAGTTCGCGACGAGGTCGTGTTCTGCGAGCGCTGCTTCAACATCAGCGACGCGCCGCTGTGCCCCATCTGCCGTGACCCGGGGCGCGAGGACGGGCGCCTGTGCGTCGTCGAGGAGCCGCTGGACGTGCTGGCGATCGAACGGACCGGCGAGTTCCGCGGTCGGTACCATGTGCTCAATGGCGCGATCAGCCCGATCGACGGCATCGGGCCGGACCGCCTGCGCATCCGGGAGCTCCTGGCCCGTGCGGACGAGGCGGCTGCCGAGGGGCGACCGTTCGAGGAGGTCATCCTGGCCACCAACCCCACCCTTGAGGGCGAGGCGACGGCGATGTACCTCGACGAGCGGCTGAAGGGCAAGGTCCGCTCCGTCACCCGCATCGCCCGCGGCCTGCCCGTCGGCGGTGACCTCGAGTACGCGGACGACGTCACGCTCATCCGGGCCCTCCAGGGCCGGCGGGCACTCTGACCATGCGCGAGCTGCTGTTCGAGATCCTGCTGCGACTGCCGAAGGTGATCCTGGCGACGGCCGTCGGTCTCGTCACCTGGCTGATCGCGACGGGGCCGGCTGGCGCGGCAGGCTCCGTGGAGCTCTGGCTGCTGTGCTGGCTGGGCGGTGCCGCGTTCGTGCTGCTCGTCCAGGAAGGCCCGATCTGACGGTCCCTCCGCGGACCTTCGCCCGAGGCCCTGCGCCGTTTGACACGCCAACGGAACGGCCCGTACCATCCCCCCTCGCGCCTCGCACATCCGGAGGCCGCGACGCCCCGCCAGCGCGGCGGGGAGCAACCCCTGCCCCGTTTGACACGGGGAGCGGACTGGGCCACAATGGATAGTCCGCGCTCCGGGCATACAAGGCCGGGCGCTGCACCTTAACAACTGAAGAGTGGTAGGAACTTCAGCACGAGAACGTGCCCGGACCAAGCTCTTGAGATATGACTCGATCGCAAGGTCGAGTATTCGCGGAGAGTTTGATCCTGGCTCAGGATAAACGCTGGCGGCGTGCATGAGACATGCAAGTCGAACGAACGAGCTTGCTCGTTAGTGGCGGACGGCTGAGTAACGCGTAGGTGACCTGCCCCGAAGTGGGGGATAACTGCCCGAAAGGGTGGCTAATACCGCATGTGGCGACGTCTTCAGTGACGTCATCAAAGCCGCGAGGCGCTTCGGGAGGGGCCTGCGTCCGATTAGCTCGTTGGTGGGGTAACGGCTCACCAAGGCGACGATCGGTAGGTGGTCTGAGAGGACGATCACCCAGACTGGGACTGAGACACGGCCCAGACTCCTACGGGAGGCAGCAGTCGGGAATTTTGCTCAATGGGCGCAAGCCTGAAGCAGCAACGCCGCGTGAGGGATGAAGGCCTTCGGGTTGTAAACCTCTTTTTCCAGGGACGATGATGACGGTACCTGAAGAATAAGTCACGGCTAACTACGTGCCAGCAGCCGCGGTAATACGTAGGTGACCAGCGTTGTCCGGATTTACTGGGCGTAAAGAGCGCGCAGGCGGTCGTTCAAGTCGAGTGTGAAAGCCCCCGGCTCAACTGGGGAGGGTCATTCGATACTGATCGACTTGAAGGCAGGAGAGGGAAGCGGAATTCCCGGTGTAGTGGTGAAATGCGTAGATATCGGGAGGAACACCAGTGGCGAAGGCGGCTTCCTGGCCTGTTCTTGACGCTGAGGCGCGAAAGCTAGGGGAGCAAACGGGATTAGATACCCCGGTAGTCCTAGCCGTAAACGATGGACACTAGGTGTTGGTGGTATCAACCCCACCAGTGCCGAAGCTAACGCATTAAGTGTCCCGCCTGGGGAGTACGGCCGCAAGGCTAAAACTCAAAGGAATTGACGGGGCCCCGCACAAGCAGCGGAGCGTGGGGTTTAATTCGATGCAACGCGAAGAACCTTACCAGGGCTTGACATGACCAGGAATCCGGCGGAAACGTCGGCGCCCCGCAAGGGGCCTGGCCACAGGTGTTGCATGGCTGTCGTCAGCTCGTGTCGTGAGATGTTGGGTTAAGTCCCGCAACGAGCGCAACCCCTACCGTGTGTTGTATCACTCACACGGGACTGCCGAGAGAAACTCGGAGGAAGGCGGGGATGACGTCAAGTCAGCATGGCCCTTACGTCCTGGGCTACACCCACGCTACAATGGCCGGTACAACGGGCGGCGAAACCGCGAGGTGGAGCAAATCCCTTAAAGCCGGTCTCAGTTCGGATTGTAGGCTGCAACTCGCCTACATGAAGCCGGAGTTGCTAGTAACCGCCGGTCAGCATACGGCGGTGAATATGTTCCCGGGGCTTGTACACACCGCCCGTCACGTCATGAAAGCTGGCAACACCCGAAGCCGGTGGGCCAACCCGCAAGGGAGGCAGCCGTCGAAGGTGGGGTCGGTGATTGGGACGAAGTCGTAACAAGGTAGCCGTACCGGAAGGTGCGGCTGGATCACCTCCTTTCTAGGGAGATCCGAGTCAGGACCAGTACGGTGGGGTCCTGGCGTTGATGGCTCCCAGGTTGATCGCCTCGATCGTTCGCTTCTCCAGCCGAGTGGGGAGCGCCGGCGCAAGCCGGAGGTCGAGAGGCGACTCGGTGAGACACCGTACCGGGTACGGTTGGATGCCCTGTTCCTGCCACTCTTCAAGGGTTACGGTGCGGCCTCCCTGCCTGACAACCGGTTAGGCCGGCCTCCAGGGCGCATAGCTCAGCTGGTTAGAGCGCGGCCCTGATAAGGCCGAGGTCCCTGGTTCGAGTCCAGGTGCGCCCACCACTTCCCGCGGACTTCGGGACACGGGGACGTAGCTCAGCTGGAAGAGCATCTCCTTTGCAAGGAGAGGGTCAGGAGTTCGAGTCTCCTCGTCTCCACCACCTCGACCCGGCGCCAACGCCAACAACAGGCACATCCCTCGGGACATCCCGAGACTCCGGATCCCACCATCGCAACGATGACGGTTCGCAGGCAGGTCCTCGAACCGTCGATGCATGTCAGGATCCACCACATGTCCCCTGATCCGTGTGCTCCACCGGGAGCCCACCGACCAGCGGACAGCTGGGGCGACGGGAGCCTGGCTCCCGGTCGTCGGACCGCTTCGGCGGTGCACCTTAACAACTGGATAGATGACGGCAGTAAAGAAGATCAGGACCGCCGATCGCGAGATCGGGGGTCCGAGGATCATGATTTCGCCGTGAAATCAAGGAGAACCCCGATCGACCCCGTCCCGCACTGGCCACCTGGTCAGATGCTGGCGGAGGTCAAGCTACACAGGGCACGGGGTGGATGCCTTGGCGCCAAGAGCCGATGAAGGACGTGGCAGGCTGCGTTAAGCCCCGGGGAGTCGCGAGCAGACGTTGATCCGAGGATGTCCGAATGGGGAAACCCGGCTGGGGTCATGCCCAGTCACCCATGGCTGAACACATAGGCCATGAGGAGGTAAGCCAGCGAACTGAAACATCTCAGTAGCTGGAGGAAAAGAGATCATTCCCTTAGTAGTGGCGAGCGAAACGGGAATAGCCCAAACCAGTTCAGCGCGATAGGCGGCAGCCGTTTCTGAGCTGGGGTTGTAGGAGTCGATCATTGGGGCCCTGCCGGGTCCCTGCAGAGTTACAAAGCCGGTCGCTAGTCGAACCCATCCTGGAAAGGTGGGCCAGAGCGGGTGACAGCCCCGTAGGCGAAAGCGAACCGGTCTCTGGATTGGCCACCTGAGTACCACGTGGAAGGTCTCTCATGTGGGAACCTGGGCGGACCACCGTCCAAGGCTAAATACTCTTGGCGACCGATAGCGAACGAGTACCGTGAGGGAAAGGTGAAAAGCACCCCGGAAGGGGAGTGAAATAGTACCTGAAACCACGTGCCCACAAGCAGTCAAAGGGTGTTGCCGGTGTTACAGCCGGTAGCCTGATGGCGTGCCTTTTGAAGAATGAGCCGACGAGTTACTTGCGTGTGGCGAGGTTAAGTCCGAGAAGGACGCAGCCGGAGCGAAAGCGAGTCTGAATAGGGCGTCTAGTCGCATGCAGTAGACCCGAAACCGAGTGACCTATCCATGGGCAGGTTGAAGCGGGAGTAATGTCCCGTGGAGGACCGAACCCACCAGCGTTGAAAAGCTGGGGGATGACCTGTGGATGGAGGTGAAATGCCAATCGAACTCGGAGATAGCTGGTTCTCCCCGAAATAGCTTTAGGGCTAGCCTCAGGCGTTCAATCGCGGGGGTAGAGCACTGGATGGGCTAGGGGGCTTCCCGCTTACCAACCCCAACCAAACTCCGAATCCCGCAATTCTAGAGCCTGGGAGTCAGACTGCGAGGGCTAAGCTTCGTGGTCAAAAGGGAAACAGCCCGGACCGTCAGCTAAGGTCCCTAAGTCCATGCTAAGTGGTAAAGGATGTGGATTCGCATAGACAACCAGGATGTTGGCTCAGAAGCAGCCACCATTGAAAGAGTGCGTAACAGCTCACTGGTCAAGTGGATCTGCGCCGAAAATTCAACGGGGCTCAAGCATGGCACCGAAGCTACGGACTTGCCGCAAGGCGAGTGGTAGGGGAGCGTTCCGCTCTGCTGAGAAGGTCGACCGTGAGGACGGCTGGAGCGTGCGGAAGTGCGAATGTCGGCATGAGTAGCGAGATGTGGGTGAGAATCCCACACGCCGTAAGCCTAAGGTTTCCTGAGGAAGGCTCGTCCGCTCAGGGTTAGTCGGGCCTAAGCCGAGGACGAACGTCGTAGGCGATGGACATCCGGTTGATATTCCGGAACCACCAAAGGATCGTTTGCACCGCAAGGTGTCGCCCGGGGGTAGGAGATCGGAGGATGGCCGGCACAGCCGGTCGAATCCAGGATCTGATCCCGGGTGGGAGCAAGGGCATGACACGGCACGGTAGTTGGAGCGCGTTTTGGCTATACGCGTCTAAGCCGGTAGGGGGAGGAGACAGGCAAATCCGTCTCCTCATTCAACCCCGAGCAGCGAATGAAAGGACGCAAGTCCGATTCCAGTGAGCCGAGCCGGCGAGAAAAGTGTCTAGCGAGATTCAAGGTGCCCGTACCGCAATCCGACACAGGTAGGCGGGTAGAGAATACCAAGGCGATCGGGAGAACCCTCGTTAAGGAACTCGGCAAAATGGCCCCGTAACTTCGGGAGAAGGGGCGCTCCGCAGCTGCTGCTTGCAGTGGCTGATCGGAGCCGCAGTGAAATGGCCCAGGCGACTGTTTAGCAAAAACACAGGTCTCTGCGAAAGCGAAAGCTGACGTATAGGGGCTGACGCCTGCCCAGTGCCGGAAGGTTAAGAGGAGGGGTGCAAGCTCTGAATCGAAGCCCCGGTAAACGGCGGCCGTAACTATAACGGTCCTAAGGTAGCGAAATTCCTTGTCGGGTAAGTTCCGACCCGCACGAATGGCGTAACGGTCTGGGCGCTGTCTCAACGAGGGATCCGGCGAAATTGAAATACCTGTGAAGATGCAGGTTACCCGCGCTAGGGCAAAAAGACCCCGTGGAGCTTTACTGCACCCTGACATTGGATTGGGGTTCAGCTTGTGTAGGATAGGTGGGAGGCTGAGAAGCTGGGGCGCTAGCCTCGGTGGAGCCGACGTTGAAATACCACCCTTGTTGGATTTCGGTTCTAACCGCGACCCGTAAGCCGGGCGCAGGACAGTGTCAGGCGGGCAGTTTGACTGGGGCGGTCGCCTCCTAAAGTGTAACGGAGGCGCCCAAAGGTTCCCTCAGGCTGAATGGAAACCAGCCGAAGAGTGCAAAGGCATAAGGGAGCTTGACTGCGAGACCCACAAGTCGAGCAGAGACGAAAGTCGGGCTTAGTGATCTGGTACCTCCGAGTGGAAGGGGTATCACTCAACGGATAAAAGCTACCCCGGGGATAACAGGCTGATGGTGCCCAAGAGTTCACATCGACGGCACCGTTTGGCACCTCGATGTCGGCTCGTGGCATCCTGGGGCGGAAGTACGTCCCAAGGGTTCGGCTGTTCGCCGATTAAAGCCGCACGCGAGCTGGGTTCAGAACGTCGTGAGACAGTTCGGTCTCTATCCAGCGTGGGCGCAGGGAACTTGAGAGGAGCTGCTCCTAGTACGAGAGGACCGGAGTGGACGAACCGCTGGTGTGCCAGTTGTCCCGCCAGGGGCATCGCTGGGTAGCTATGTTCGGTTGGGATAAGCGCTGAAAGCATCTAAGTGCGAAGCTCGCCTCGAGATGAGGTTCCCCACCGGGTTAACCGGGTAAGACCGCAGAGAGACCATCTGCTTGATAGGCGGCATGTGGAAGCCCCGCGAGGGGTGAAGCTGAGCCGTACTAATGGTCGAGGGCTTGACCTCTAAACCAGCACCTGACCAGGGGTCAGCGTGCCGGGAGATCGGGTCTCCCCAACGGTGATCATGATCCTTCGACCGGCGCCCGCGTCCTCGAGACGCTGGACGCAGCCGTCATCTACCAGATGCAGACAATCCCGGTGACTCCAGCGGAGAGGCCACACCCGTTCCCATCCCGAACACGGAAGTTAAGCTCTCCAGCGCCGAAGATACTGAGAGGGCAGCCTTTCGGGAAAATAGGTCGTCGCCGGGGTTGTTGCATTTAACGGCCTGGCCGGCGGGAGCCGCCGTTGGGCTCCCCGCGGTATTCTCCGGGCGATGACCGAGAGCCGAATGTCAGCGGCGCCTGGCGGGGCGACCGCCGTCGACGCAGTGTGCCCCTACCTGCGCTCCGAGGACGCGGCGTGGCGGAGCGCGTACCCGTCGCGGAGCCATCGGTGCGGCGCCACCGCGCCGCCGGTCCCGGTGGCGTCGGGCAAGCAGCGGTCCCTGTGCCTCGTACGCGGGCATGAGACCTGCGCGACCTACCTCGCAGCCCGGGAGAGCGTCGCCGAATCGGCTCCTCTCTCTCCGGTCGCGGACCTGTGGCCCGATACGCGCTCGACCCCCATCGTCCTCGAGTCGCCGCACGCCGTGCTCTCGCCGCTGCCCGGCGGCGCGGTGCGGACTGGGGGCCAGGCCGCCCTGGCCGGACTGATGGCGCTGGCCTTCATCGCCTTGTTCGTGGCCCGGACATCCGGGCCTGCCGCGCCCGCGACCCCGTCGCCGGCCGCGACACAGGGTGGCGCGGGGGTCCTGCCATCGGCGACCGTCGGTAGCTCGGGTTCCCCGGCCGCGATCGCCACCCCGAGGGTCACGCCCACGGCTGTGCCGGCCCCAGTCCCGACCGTTGCGACCACGCCGGCGGCGACACCCGCCGCGAGCATCCAGCGCTACAAGGTGAGGTCCGGGGACACGCTCAGCGGCATCGCCGCGACGTTCGGTGTCACGGTCAAGGCGATCAAGGCCGCCAATGATCTGCAGGACAACACCATTCGCGTCGGCCAGGTGCTGATCATCCCCTGAGCCGCGCCGGGTGAAGCGGGCGGCGGACCGTCAGCGCTGGCAGCTGCGGCAGTATCCGGTCGGGAAGCCACCGGCCGTGACCTGCGTGATCCTGGCTCCGCAGCGCGGGCATGGCTCGCCGCCGCGATTGTGGACCGCGAGGTGGTCGCGCACCTGCTTCTCGAATGTCGGCGGGACGCGCTCGCGGAGAAGGCGCACCGATGCCTCCAGGGTCGCGCGCATCGCCACGTACAGCGCGTCCACCTCCTCGGGAGCCAGCGACGAGCGCTTCCGGAACGGGCCGAGGCGGGCGGCATGGAGGATCTCGTCCGAGTATGCATTGCCGATCCCCGCCACGAAGGCCTGGTTGCGCAGCAGGTTCTTGAGCTCGCCGGTGTGGCGTCGGATCCGGCTCCGCCATTCGTCCAGCGTCAGGTCAGGGTCGAGCGCGTCGGGTCCCATCTCGCCCGGCCCCATCCCGGGCACCGCGCGATCGATTCCGGCCGGCAGCAGGTACACCTTCCCCATCTGGGTTGGGTCGCGGTAGCGCACCATCACCCGGCCGTCGTCGGACGGCAGCCACGCCGCCCCACGGGTCCAGGGCGCGGCGTCCGCCGAGCTTCCCCCGGGCCGGCCACCAAACGCCACCTCGAGCGCAGTGGCCGACGGTGCCTTCTCGCCGCGGCCGGCCAGTTGAAGGCGGCCGGTGAGCATCGGGTTCACGACCACCCGGTCCCGGTCCAGCCGGATGTCCAGGAACTTCCCGATCCGCCCGATCCGCAGCACGCGCTGCCCCGCCAGGGCCTCAAGCTCCGCCGGCGTGCCTCGGACGGCGAGCGGCATCAGCGCCCCGGCAGCCTCGACGGACCGGCCGGCGAGAGCGGCATGGAAGGCATCGGCGACAACGTCGAGATCGGGCAGCTCCGGCACGGCTGGCGATTGTACCCAGCAGGACCCGCGTGCTAGACTCTGCGGCGCCCACGGGCACGGACAGCTGAAGAGCACGTTCAGGTCTCGTCACGCGAAGGAGCGGACCGCCGGCCAAGGTCACCAACGATCCATCCTCCCTCTCCAGACGGCCCCGAGCGCGCCTCGCGGCCGTTCGTGATTCCAGGGGCGAAATCCACGATAGGAGACAGGATCACCTTGACCGAAGAGCAGCAGGACGGGACCGCGCCGGCGCCGGAGGCCGACGCCTCCAGCGACACTCCGGCGTCCGTGGAGACCGTCGCGACGGTTGCCGTCGCCGACGAGCCCGTCGCCTCCGAGCCCAGCCCGGAACCGGGCGCCCCCGCCGAGGACGAGGCGGCAGACGCCCCGTCCGCCGTGGAGACCGTCGCGACGGTTGCCGTCGCCGACGAGCCCGTCGCCTCCGAGCCCAGCCCGGAACCGGGCGCCCCCGCCGAGGACGAGGCGGCAGACGCCCCGTCCGCCGTCGGAGGTGGAGCCCGAGGACGAGGTGCCTGCGCCCGCGGCGCGGCCGAGCGGCCCCGAGCCGACCACGATGGAGGAGCTGCTCGCGGAGCAGGATTCGGACATCAAGAGCTTCAAGCATGGCGATGTCGTCGAGGGCGCGGTCGTTCGCATCGACAAGGACGAGATCCTGGTCGACATCGGCGCCAAGTCCGAGGGCGTGGTCAGCAACCGCGAGCTCTACGGTCGCCACGCGGAGACGGCGCCCGAGCTGAACATCGGCGACGTGGTCCTCGTCTACGTGCTTCAACCGGAATCGCCCGAGGGGCACGTCGTCCTGTCGCTTCGCCGCGCCGGCCTGGAGCGCAAGTGGCGCTCGATGCAGGAGCTGTTTGAGGCGGGGACGATCATCGACGCCCCGGTCATCGACCACAACAAGGGCGGCCTGATCGTCGACTGCGGCATCCGCGGCTTCGTGCCGATCAGCCAGATCGTGGACTTCCCGCGCCGCCCGCAGAACGAGCAGCCGCGGGACGCCGCCCAGGAGATCGCCGAGAAGCTGCAGCCGTATATCGGCCGCAAGCTCCGCCTCAAGATCCTTGAGGTCAACCGCAAGGCGAATCGGCTCATCCTGTCCGAGAAGGTCGCGCTCTACGAGGAGCGCCGCGAGAAGCGGGACGAGCTGTTCAGCAGCCTGCAGGTCGGCCAGAAGGTCACCGGCAACGTCCGCTCGATCGCCCCGTTCGGCATCTTCATCGACCTCGGCGGGATCGACGGCCTGGTCCACAAGAGCGAGCTGTCCTGGAACAAGGTCAACAATCCCGAGTCCGGCTACCGCGTCGGCGAAGAGGTCGAGGCCGAGGTCATCGACATCAACCACGAGCGTGGCCGAATCAGCCTCTCGATCCGCCGTCTCCAGCCGGACCCGTGGGAGTCCACCGTCGCGGACTTCAAGGTCGGCGACGTGATCGACGGCACAGTCACCAAGCTCGTCAACTTCGGCGCGTTCGTGCGCGTCCGCGAAGGCCTCGAGGGGCTGATCCACATCAGCGAGCTCAGCCACCAGCGCGTCGCGCACCCCGGCGATGTTGTCCACGAGGGCCAGGTCCTCAAGCTCAAGATCATCAGCCTGGACTCCGAGCGACATCGCCTCGGGCTGAGCCTCAAGCAGGCGGAGGAGCCCCCGGCTCGGCCGGCGTCAGAGCCCGGTGCATCCGTGGCGTCCGGCGGCGGTGAGCGACGGGAGCGTCGCGACCGGCGCGAGCGACCGGAGCGCGGCTACACGCCATCGGATGCACTCTCGGAGCCTGAGGGCGGCATCGACACGACGCTCGCGGCGGCGTTCGCCCAGGTACGCCAGCAGCTCGCCGCTGCCGAGGCCGTGCCCGCCGAAGAGGCCGTCGCCGAGGCCGAGGTCGCCGAGGAGATCGCCGAAGAGGCCGTCGCCGAGGCCGAGGTCGCCGAGGAGATCGCCGAAGAGGCCGTCGCCGAGGCCGAGGTCGCCGAGGAGATCGCCGAAGAGGCCGTCGCCGAGGCCGAGGTCGCCGAGGAGATCGCCGAAGAGGCCGTCGCCGAGGCAATCGTTGCCGAGGAGGCCGCCGAGGTCGCCGAGGAGATCGCCGAGGAGGCCGTCGCCGAAGCGGCCGAGATGAAGACCATCGATGCCGAGGTCGTGGCCGAGGCCGCCGCCGCCGAGGCATTCGTGGCCGAGGAGATCGCCGAGGTCGCCGAGGAGATCGCCGAAGAGGCCGTCGCCGAGGCCGAGGTCGCCGAGGTCGTGGCCGAAGAGGCCGTCGCCGAGGCCGAGGTCGCCGAGGTCGTGGCCGAAGAGGCCGTCGCCGAAGCCGAGGTCGCCGAGGAGATCGCCGAAGAGGCCGTCGCCGAGGCCGAGGTCGCCGAGGAGATCGCCGAGGAGGCCGTCGCCGAAGCCGAGGTCACCGAGGAGATCGCCGAGGAGGCCGTCGCCGAAGCCGAGGTCACCGAGGAGGCCGAGACCGGCACGTCCGGGAAGGCCTGATCGTCGGGCTCCCAGGGCCGCCCGTTCCGAACGCACGACCCGCCGGTCCCCGGCGGGTCGTTTCGAATTCCAGGCCGGCCGGAGGTTCCCCGCCGGAAGGGGTGCTAGCATCTCCCGAAGGTCGGCCCCTCGACCACGCTGGAATGTTGCCGGATGGATCGTTTCGACAAGTTCACGGATCGCGCGCGTAAGGTCCTGACGCTCGCTCAGGACGAGGCTCAGCGGTTCAACCACAACTACATCGGCACGGAGCACCTGCTCCTCGGGCTCGTGCGCGAGGGCGAGGGTGTTGCCGCGCGCGTGCTCGAGAACATGAACGTCGAGCTGCCGAAGGTGCGGACGGCGGTCGAGTTCATCATCGGCCGCGGCGATCGGCCGGTCGTGGGCGAGGTGGGGCTCACCCCGCGCGCGAAGCGCGTGATCGAGCTGGCCATCGACGAGGCGCGCCGGCTGGGCCACAACTACATCGGCACGGAGCACCTGCTCCTGGGCCTGGTGCGCGAGGGCGAGGGGATCGCGGCGGGCGTGCTGGAAAGCCTGGGGGTGAACCTCGACAAGGTCCGTCACGAGGTGATCCGCGTCCTCTCGCAGTCGTCCTCGGCGGGACCGGCCCAGGAGACCAAGCGCGCCAGCAAGACGCCGACGGTGGACGCCCTCGGGATCAACCTGACCGAGGCTGCCCGGGCGGACAAGCTGGACCCGGTCATCGGCCGCGAGAAGGAGATCGAGCGGGTCATCCAGATCCTGGGCCGCAAGACCAAGAACAACCCGGCCCTGATCGGCGAGCCAGGCGTGGGCAAGACGGCAATCGCGGAGGGACTCGCCCACCGGATCGTGGCCGGCGACGTTCCCGACATCCTGCTCAACAAGCGGGTCCTGACCCTGGATATCGGCTCGCTGGTCGCCGGCACGAAGTACCGAGGCGAGTTCGAGGAGCGCCTGAAGAAGATCATCGAGGAGCTGCGGAACACCAACGACGCCATCCTGTTCATCGACGAGCTCCATACGCTCGTCGGGGCCGGCGCCGCCGAGGGCGCGATCGACGCAGCGAACATCCTCAAGCCGCCGCTGTCCCGCGGCGAGCTCCAGTGCATCGGCGCCACCACCCTCGACGAGTACCGCAAGTACATCGAGAAGGACGCGGCCCTGGAGCGGCGCTTCCAGCCGGTCATGGTTGACGAACCCACCCTGGAGCAGACGATCGAGATCCTGATCGGCATCCGGGAGCGCTACGAGGACCACCACAAGGTCCAGATCACGGATGACGCCGTGCGCGCGGCGGCAGACCTGTCCATCCGCTACATCACGGATCGCCACCTGCCCGACAAGGCCATCGACCTGATCGACGAGGCTTCCAGCCGGGTCCGGCTCCGCCACTCGTCCGCGCCGCCCGAGCTGCGATCCGCGCAGAAGGACTTGGACCGGATCACGAAGGAGAAGGACGCCGCGATCAACGCCCAGGAGTACGAGCAGGCGGCGACGCTGCGCGAGACCGAGGCGACCCAGCGCGAGACCGTGGACCAGCTCCGCGGCGAGTGGCAGTCCTCGATGTCCGGCGAGATGCCCAAGGTGGACGAGGAGGAGATCGCCCAGGTCGTCGCGATGTGGACCGGCATCCCCGTGGCACGGATCGCGCAGGAGGAGTCCGAGCGACTGCTCAAGATGGAGGAGGTCCTCCACAACCGGATCATCGGCCAGGAGGAGGCGATCGAGATCGTCTCGCGCGCCGTACGCCGCGCCAGGGCCGGCCTCAAGGACCCCAAGCGCCCCATCGGCTCGTTCGTGTTCCTGGGCCCCACCGGTGTCGGCAAGACGGAGCTCGCCAAGGCCCTCGCGGAGTTCATGTTCGGCTCCGAGGACACGCTCATCAAGATCGACATGAGCGAGTTCATGGAGCGCCACAACGTCAGCCGGCTCGTCGGCGCGCCTCCCGGCTACGTCGGCTTCGACGAGGGCGGCCAGCTGACCGAGGCCGTCCGGCGCAAGAGCTACGCCGTGATCCTGCTCGACGAGATCGAGAAGGCCCACCAGGAGGTGTTCAACATCCTCCTCCAGATCCTGGAGGACGGGCATCTGACGGACGCCAAGGGCCGGCGGGTGGACTTCCGGAACACGATCATCATCATGACCTCCAACCTCGGAGCGGCGAAGATCCAGACCAACTCCAGCCTCGGGTTCCGCCAGCAGGGCGACACCGTCGAGGCCAGGGCGACCGCGTCCTACGACCTGATGAAGGAGAAGGTCCAGGCCGAGCTGAAGCAGAACTTCCGGCCCGAGTTCCTGAACCGGATCGACGCGACGGTCGTGTTCCGCAGCCTCACGGTGGAGGAGATCGCGCGGATCGTGGACCTGATGCTCAAGCGGGTCCGTGACCAGCTCAAGGCCCAGGGCATGACCCTCGAGATCACGCAGCCCGCCAAGGAGCACCTGATCAAGCTGGGCTACGACGCCGCCTACGGGGCGCGGCCGCTGCGGCGCACGATCCAGAACCTGATCGAGGATCCGCTGGCGGAACATCTGCTCCTCGGGCGCTACCAGGTCGGCGACACGGTCACCGTGGACCTCGACCCGGACGGGAAGGGCCTGTCCATCACCGCCACCGAGGCCAAGACCCCGGTCGAAGCCGTCTAGCGGCCGCAGCGGTCGCACGGCCCATGGCCCGCGCCCAGAGTCGCTACGTCTGCCAGTCCTGCGGCGCCGCCGTGCTGCGCTGGGAGGGCCAGTGCCGCACCTGCGGCGAGTGGAACACCCTGGTCGAGACGGTCGTGCGGGACGAGCCGCGTCGCCCGTCGGCCGTCGCCTCGGCCGGCGCGGGCGCCACTCCCGTCCCCCTCTCGCACCCCGAGGCGGCCGCGGAGGCCCGCCGTCCGGTCGGCATCGGCGAGCTGGACCGGGTGCTGGGCGGCGGCCTGGTCGCCGGCTCCGTCGTCCTCCTGGGCGGAGAGCCGGGGATCGGAAAGTCCACGCTCCTGCTCCAGGTCGCAGCCGGGGTCGCCGGCGGGGAGCCTCGATCGGCAGATGGCGCGCCGGGTGGCGTGCTCTATGCCACCGGCGAGGAATCGACGAGCCAGGTCCGCCTGCGGGCGGGCCGCCTCGGCCTCGCGAGCGGCGCGATCGCGGACGCCATCCGGGTCGTGGCGGAGACCGAGGTCGGGCGGATCGTGGACCTGGCACGAGCGGGGCGACCGGCACTGCTGCTCGTGGACTCGGTCCAGACGGTGGTCTCCGAGGAGCTCGGCGGGCCGCCGGGGAGCGTCGGCCAGGTCCGTGAGTGCACTCTGCGGCTGATGGAGCTGGCCAAGGCGGACGGGATTCCGGTCGTGCTCGTGGGGCACGTCACCAAGGACGGCACGCTCGCAGGCCCCAAGACGCTGGAGCACCTGGTGGACGTCGTGCTGTCGGTGGAGGGTGACCGGACGGGCGGCCTGCGCCTGCTCCGCGCGGCGAAGAACCGGTACGGGTCCACCGAGGAGGTGGGCGTGTTCGAGATGGGCGAGCGGGGCCTCGACGAGGTTGCGGACCCCGCCCGTGCCTTCCTCGCCGAGCACGACGCGCCGGCGCCGGGGAGCGTCGTGGCACCGGTCCTCGAGGGCTCGCGCCCCCTGCTGGTCGAGGTGCAGGCGCTGGTGGCGCAGACCTCCGTCCCGTCGCCACGCCGGACGGCGTCCGGCGTGGACCCGAACCGGCTGGCGCTGCTGGTCGCGGTGCTCGGCCGCCGCGCGGGGATCGGCCTCGGCAGCCACGACGTGTACGCGAACCTGGCCGGGGGCCTCACGGTCACGGAGCCCGGTCTCGACTTGCCGCTCGCGCTGGCCCTCGCGTCCTCGCTGCGCGACCGGCCGCTGGCCCCCGGGACCGTGGCCATCGGGGAGGTGGGTCTGCTGGGCGAGCTGCGCCCGGTCGGCGGCCTGGACCGCCGGCTGCGCGAGGCCGCCCGCCTCGGGTTCACGCGCGCGATCGTGCCCCGGCCGCAGCGGCGCGAGACACCGGCCGTGCCCGGGATGGAGACGGTCGTCGCGGGCACGCTGGCGGACGCTGTCCGGGTCGCGCTCGGCGGCGCCCCGGCGCCAGGCCTCGGGGACCGCTGACCCGGGCGTCCCACCCTCGGGTGACGATCCGCCCGCTGCGAGCGGTCATCGGCGCGTGCTAGGCTCGGCCCGCCCGCGCCGGCTCTGCACCCGGCATCCCGCGCGGATCATCGAGGCACACGCTTGTATCGGACGATCCGGATCCTGGGAGCGGCCATCGGGGCCTTCGTCGGCCTGGGCTTTGCGGCCCTGGGGACGGGGCTGTTCACGGGTGCGACGTATGCCGGGTTCCTGGTGGCCGCCTGGACGATCTCCTGGGGCGTCGTGGGCTTCGCGGTCCTGCCATACCTGACGATCGTCCCCGCCACCTGGGTCATCCGCCAGGTCCAGGACCTGTCAACGGCGGAGTTCGTCGCCGCGGTGCTCGGCCTGCTGGTCGGCCTCATGCTCGGCCTCCTGCTCGGCCTGCCGCTGTCCAACATCGAGGGGCCGCTGGGTACCTGGCTGCCCCTCGGCATCTCGCTGTTCATGGGCCTCGGCATGATGGGGCTCACGGTCGCCAAACGCGATGACCTCATCGCGGCCGCCGAGGGGGCCGGCATCATCCGCCGGGCCGGCGCCGAGCCGGACGCGCGGGCCGGCGGGCCGTGGATCGTCGTGGACACCAGCGTCCTGATCGACGGCCGGATCGCCGAGATCGTCGAGTCGGGGTTCATCGTCGGGACCCTCGTGGTTCCGCGGTTCGTGCTCGAGGAGCTGCAGCACATCGCGGATTCGTCGGACGCCCTGCGGCGGAACCGAGGTCGCCGGGGGCTCGAGATCCTGTCCCGGATGCAGCACGACCCGCGGACCACGATCGAGATCGCCGACGACGCGGCGCCCGGCGTGGCCGAGGTGGACGCGAAGCTCGTCGAGCTCGCCAAGGGCCGCAGCCGCCTCGTCCTCACCAACGACTTCAACCTGAACCGGGTCGCGGAGCTCCAGGGCGTGCGGGTCATGAACATCAACTCGCTCGCCAACGCGGTGAAGCCCGCCGTGCTGCCCGGCGAGGATCTGCATGTCAAGGTCATCCAGGAGGGCAAGGAAGCCGGGCAGGGCGTGGGCTTCCTCGACGACGGGACGATGGTCGTCGTGGAGGGTGGCGCCCGGTTGATCGATCGCGACCTGGACGTGAGCGTCACGCGGGTGCTGCAGACGGTCGCTGGACGAATGATCTTCGCCCAGCCACGCGCCGAGTAGCGTGTCGCCGGCGGGCTCTGGGCCCGGCCACGCGGACGTCGTCGAGGCGGACATCGTGGTTGTTGCCGCCGGCACCTCCAGGCGGATGGGCGGCATCGACAAGCTCATGGCTCCGGTCGGCGGCCGGCCGCTGCTCGCATGGACGCTGGCGGCGCTGGCCGCGGCGCCCGTCGCCGGGCGCGTGGTGCTGGTGACCGCCGCGGATCGCGTGGCCGAGGTGGCCGGGGCCGCCTGGCTGCCGTCGAACGTGGATGCCGTCGTGGGCGGTGGTGCGACGCGCCAGGCATCCGTGGCCGCGGGTGTCCGCGGCCTGGAGACGCTCGACCCGGACCGCCCCCACCGGCCGGTGCTGGTCCATGACGGCGCCCGGCCGCTCGTCTCCCCGCACCTCGTTGCCGCGGTCGCGCGGGCGGTCGCGGAGCACGGCGCGGCGATCCCGATCCTGCCCGTGGCCGAGACGCTCAAGCGGGTGGGGCAGGGCCTGGTGCACGAGACCGTGGACCGCTCCGAGCTGGCCGCGGCCCAGACGCCGCAGGGAGTCCGACGGGGCCTGCTGTTCGATGCCTGGGCGGCGTATCCGCCCGAAGGCCCGCCGGAGTTCACGGACGAGGCCGCCCTGCTCGAGGCCTGTAGAATCGCGGTTCATGCCATCCCCGGAGAGCCCTCGAACCTCAAGGTGACGCTGCCCGACGATCTCCACCGCGTCGAACAGGCGCTGGCCCCTGCGCCTGCGCGTGTCGGCTTCGGGCACGACAGCCACCCGTTCGGGCCCGGGACCCCGCTGCGTCTCGGCGGCATCGAGATCCCCGGGGCACCGAGGCTCTCTGGCCACTCGGATGGGGACGTCGCGCTGCACGCCGTCGCCGACGCCCTGCTGGGAGCGGCAGGCCTGGGGGACCTCGGGCGCCTGTTCCCGTCCGACGCGCGCACCCCGGCCGGCATCGACAGCACGGCCCTGCTGCGGGAGGTCGTCGTGCGGTTGGCAGCGATCGGGCTGGCGCCGGCCACCGTGGACGTCACCGTGATCGGGGCGCGCCCCAGGCTCGGCTCGCGGCTCGAGGCCATGCGCTCCGCGATCGCGGCCACCCTGGAGCTGGACCCCGCGCTGGTCAGCGTCAAGGCGTCGTCCGGGAACCTGGCGGGCGACGAGGGGGCCGGCCGGTCGATCTCGGCCCGGGCCATCGCGACCCTGGGGAGGACATCGTGACCATCCGCCTCCATGACACGCTGACCGGCGAGGTCCGGACCCTCGTGCCGCTGGAGCCCGGCCATGTCCGCATCTACAGCTGCGGTCCGACCGTCTACGGCCCGGCGCACATCGGCAACTTCCGCTCGTTCCTGTTCGCCGATCTGCTCGTGCGGCACCTGCGGCACCGGGGCCTCCGGGTGACCTGGGTGATGAACCTCACCGACATCGACGACCGGATCATCAGCCGCGCGGCGGACCAGGGGATCACCCACGGCCAGCTGACGGACCAATACGCGGCACGCTTCCTGGCCGACGTCGATGCGGTGGGCATGACGCGGCCGGACGTGCTGCCGCGGGCCACGGGCCACATCCCGCAGATCGCCGACCTGGTGGCCACCCTGCTCGAGCGTGGGCACGCGTACCGGACCGACGACGGCTCGATCTTCTTCCGGATCGCGAGCTGGCCGCCGTACGGCCGGCTGGCCCGCCTCGACCCTGACGCGCTGCGAGTCGGCGAGCGGGTCGAGTCCGACGAGTACGACAAGGCCGACGTCCGCGACTTCGCCCTCTGGAAGGGCCCCAAACCCGGCGAGCCGTCGTGGGACACGCCGATCGGTCCCGGCCGGCCCGGCTGGCACGTCGAATGCTCGGCCATGAGCATGGCCCACCTCGGGCCGTCGTTCGACATCCACACCGGCGGCGAGGACCTCGTGTTTCCCCACCACGAGGATGAGCTCGCCCAGTCCGAAGCGGCGACGGGACAGCCGTTCGTGCAGGTCTGGCTCCATTGCGCCCACCTGCGGATCGGCGGCGAGAAGATGGCCCGCCGGAGCGGGAACTTCGAACGCGTGAGCGAGCTGATCGAAGCCGGGGTGGCGCCGCGAGCGCTGCGGTACGCGCTGATCTCCGTCCACTACCGGGCGCCGCTCAACTACACGGACGGATCGCTCGCCGCCGCGGCCGCGGCAGTCGAGCGGGTGGATGCCCTGCTCGCCGCCCTGGCCGCGTACCGCGAGGACCGGCCGGACGACGCGGACCTGCCCGCCGTGCTGGACCGAATCCGGTCCGGCTTCGATGCCGCGCTGGACGACGACCTCAACGTCTCGGAGGCCCTGGCGTCACTGTTCGATGGGGTCCGCGAGCTGAACCGGCGCATCGACGTCCGCTCGCTCTCGACCGCGGACGCGGGCCGCGCGACGGCCCTGGTCCGCGAGCTCGACGAGGTGCTGGGGATCGCCGCGCCCGCCGCGCCGGCCCTGGAGCCGGCGCTCCAGGATCTCCTGGACCGGCGGGAGGCCGCGCGCGCCGCGCGCGACTGGGCTGCGTCCGACCGGCTCCGCGATGAGCTGCTCACGGCCGGCATCGTCGTCGAGGACACCCGGGACGGGCAGCGGTGGCGACCCGCCGGGAGCCCGGGTGGCTGACCGGGACGACCGCGGTCACAACGATCGGCCGTCGCGCAGGGACCAAGGCGGACACGGGCGCGCCGGTCGGGATCCGGCCGGGCAGGGACCCCGTGGCGGACACTCCGGCGGGCAGGGACCCCGTGGCGGTCACCCCGGTGGGCCCAGACCGCCCGGCACACGCCCGGGTGGCGGGCCCCCGGCGCGGTCCTCGCGTGGCCCGCAGCCTCCGTCCCACCGGCCCGACTGGTATCGCGATGAGCGTGGCCCGAGGCCGGAGCACAGCACGCCACCGCCGCCGGGACGTCGCCCACCGCCGCCCGGGTATCGCCCACCGCCGCCCGGGTATCGCCCACCGCCGCCGGGACGTCGCCCACCGCCGCCCGGGTATCGCCCACCGCCGCCGGCACCCGGTCCGCGCCCCACGGACGGTCGCCCGGGCGCGGATCATCGACCCGGCGGCCCGCCCATGCATGGCCCGCGCCAGGACCGTTCCTGGGGACCGCGCCCACCGCGCCCGTGGGACCGTCCCGTGCCGGGGCGCCCGCCGGTCCGCCCACCCGGCCCGGCCGGTGAGATCCCGCGGCTTGCCGAGGACGAGGAGCTGGTCGCCGGTCGCCGCCCGGTGGAGGAGGCGTTCGTCGCCCGCCGCGAGGCCAGGCGCCTGCTGGTGGTGCCCCAGCGCCGCCAGGCGCTGGAGAAGCTCGTGCTCCACGCGACGAGCCTGCGGATCCCCGTGCTGGAGGTGGAGGGCGGGTCGCTCACCGCGCTCGCCGGCTTCGATGGCCACCAGGGCGTGGCGCTCGTGGTGGCCCCCCGGCAGTGGGCCGGACTCGACGACGTCCTCGCCCTGGCGAAGCAGCGTGACGAGCCGCCGCTGGTGCTGGTCCTCGATTCGCTCGAGGACCCCCAGAACGTCGGCACGCTGCTGCGCAGCGCCGAGGCCGCCGGGGTCCATGGAGCCCTGTTCCCGACCCGGCGCCAGGCCCCCCTCACGCCGGCGGCCGTCAAGGCATCCGCCGGGGCCGTGGAGCACCTCCGGCTCGCCCCGGTGGACGACCTGCCGGAGGCCCTCGCCGACCTGCATGTCAGAGGTCTGCGGATCGTGGGCGCAGACGGCGATGCGCCGCTGACCGCCCGCGAGGCGGACCTGCGCGGACCGATCGCGATCGTCGTCGGCAGCGAGGGCCGCGGCCTGGGGCCCGCCGTGCGTCGACGCTGCGACCTTCTGGTCCGGATCCCGATGCACGGCCGGATCGAGTCGCTCAACGCCGCCGTCGCCGGCTCCATCCTGCTCTACGAGGCGTCCTCCCAGCGCCGAACCCCCGGGCACGACCGCCCGTCCGTCCAGCCGGAACCCGAGCCCGCCGCGGAGGCGGCGGCGGCCGAGCCCGCGCCCGATCCGACGCCGCCCGTGGCTCCCGCGGCGACGAAGCGCGCGGGTCGCAAGCGGATGCCGGCAGCGTCGTCGGACGCGGCGCCCGCCCCGGACGACAGCCTGCTGCCGGGAGGTCCGACCGGCGCACCGGACGGCGATGGAACCCCGACCGAGGTTTGACGCACCGGCCGCCCGGGCCGTATCATTCGTCGGCTCGCGGAGTCCTACTCTTGTTTGACGCTGCGCGCGTGCCGACGTAGCTCAATTGGTAGAGCAGCGGTTTTGTAAACCGCCGGTTCCGGGTTCGAGTCCCGTCGTCGGCTCCATCGATAAGCCCTGCGTCAATGGGAGCGGACCGATTGGCGGCCCACTCCCAGCGGGCCCAGATAGCTCAGTCGGCAGAGCACATCCTTGGTAAGGATGAGGTCACGGGTTCGAATCCCGTTCTGGGCTCCATCTCTCGCCGATCCCGGTCCAACCTCGGCGGCCAGCGCCGCCCCAGCAGTGGAGTGAGAAGGGTCCTGTGGCCAAGAAGAAGTTCGAGCGCACGAAGCCGCACGTCAACGTCGGCACGATCGGCCACATCGACCACGGCAAGACGTCGCTCACCGCCGCGATCACCAAGTACCTCGCCCTGAAGGGCGCGGCCGAGTACCGCGCGTTCGACTCGATCGACAACGCGCCCGAGGAGCGGGAGCGGGGGATCACGATCGCGATCGCCCACGTCGAGTACGAGACCGGCGCCCGCCACTACGCCCACGTGGACTGCCCGGGGCACGCGGACTACATCAAGAACATGATCACCGGCGCCGCCCAGATGGACGGCGCGATCCTCGTCGTCGCGGCGACCGACGGCCCGATGCCCCAGACCCGCGAGCACATCCTGCTCGCCCGCCAGGTCGAGGTGCCGTACATCGTCGTGTTCCTCAACAAGGTGGACATGGTCGACGACCCCGAGCTGCTCGACCTCGTCGAGCTCGAGGTCCGCGAGCTGCTCTCCAAGTACCAGTTCCCGGGCGACGACATCCCCGTCATCCGCGGCTCCGCCCTCAAGGCCCTCGAGGCCCCCGACGACCCGTCCGACCCCGCCTACATCCCGATCCAGGAGCTGATGGACGCGGTCGACTCCTACATCCCGACCCCCGAGCGCGCCGTGGACAAGCCGTTCCTGATGCCCGTCGAGGACGTGTTCGGGATCAAGGGCCGGGGCACCGTGGCCACCGGGCGGATCGAGCGCGGCGTGGTCAAGGTGGGCGACGAGGTCGAGCTCGTGGGCATCCACGCCGAGACCCGCAAGATCGTGGTCACCGGCGTCGAGATGTTCAAGAAGCTGCTCGACACGGGCCAGGCCGGCGACAACGTCGGCTGCCTCCTGCGGGGCATCGAGCGCGACGAGATCGAGCGCGGCCAGGTGCTGGCCAAGACGGGCTCCGTCAAGCCCCACACCAAGTTCGTGGCCAGGGTCTACGTCCTGACCAAGGAGGAGGGCGGGCGGCACACCCCGTTCTACAACGGCTACCGGCCGCAGTTCTACCTGCGCACGACCGACGTCACGGGGGCCATCGGCCTGACCGAGGGCGCCGAGATGATCATGCCCGGCGACAACGTGGACATGACCGTCGAGCTGATCACCCCGATCGCGCTCGAGGTCGGCCAGCGGTTCGCCATCCGCGAGGGCGGCCGCACCGTCGGTGCCGGCGCCATCACCAGCATCACCGAGTAACGAGAGCCCCATGGCCAAGGTCGAAGCGCGTCCCGTCATCCAGTTGGCCTGCACCGAGTGCAAGACCCGCAACTACACGACGCGCAAGAACAAGAAGAACGATCCAAACCGGATCGAGCTGCTCAAGTACTGCCCCAGGGAGCGGCGCCACACGCTGCACCGGGAGGCCAAGTAGCCGATCCGTCCGACGCAGGGGTGTAGCTCAATTGGCAGAGCACCGGTCTCCAAAACCGGCGGTTGTAGGTTCGAGTCCTATCGCCCCTGCCAGTCCTCCAGCCGACGGCTCGCCTGGGCGGCGCCTCGACCGCCGGAGGATTGACGGCCGGAACGCAAGTCACTGAAAAGGGATCCGTGAACCGAATTCGCCAGTTCTTCAAGGAATCCTGGTCCGAGCTCAAGAAGGTCTCGTGGCCGAACCGGATCCAGGTTCGCAACCTGACGGTCCTCGTGTTCGTCGTGTCCTTCATCGTGGGCCTGTACATCACGATCGCCGATGCCGCGTTCACGCAGGTCGTGGACTTCCTGACGGACCTCGCGGTATGACGGAGCAGCTGACCGCGGCCCGCGCGCCGGAGAAGCGCTGGTACGTCATCCACACGTACTCGGGCTACGAGAACAAGGTCAAGGCGAACCTCGAGCACCGCATCGAGTCGATGGGCATGGAGGACAAGATCTTCCAGGTCCTCGTCCCGATGGAGGACGAGATCGAGATCCGCCAGGGCCAGCGGCACACCGTCCAGAAGAAGGTGTACCCGGGCTACGTCCTGGTCGAGATGATCCTGGACGCGGAGTCCTGGTTCGTCGTCCGCAACACGCCGGGCGTGACCAGCTTCGTCGGCAGCGGCAACATCCCCGGGATGCGCAGCGAGCCGATCCCCCTGGACGAGACCGAGGTCAAGCAGATCCTCCGGCATATGGGCGTCGAGACGCCCAAGTTCCGGGTCGCGTTCACGAAGGGCCAGAGCGTGCGCGTCACGGACGGGCCGTTCGCGGAGTTCATCGGGACCGTGGACGAGGTCAACCCGGAGCGCAACAAGCTGAAGGTCCTGGTGAGCATCTTCGGCCGGGAGACGCCGGTCGAGCTCGACTTCCTGCAAGTCGAGAAGCTGTAACGAGGCAGGGAGCGAGCAACACGTGGCCAAGAAGATCCGAATCGTCCTGACGCTGCAGCTGCCGGCCGGGAAGGCGACGCCCGCCCCGCCCGTCGGCACCGCGCTGGGACCCCACGGCATCAATATCGTCGAGTTCACCAAGGCGTACAACGAACGGACCGCGGACAAGTCCGGGCAGGTGATCCCCGCCCAGATCACGATCTTCGAGGACCGCTCGTTCACATTCGTGCTCAAGACGCCGCCCGCGCCCGATCTCCTGCGCAAGGCGGCCGGGGTCGACAAGGGGTCGGCGACCGCCAAGCGTGCGTTGGTCGGCCGCGTCACCCGCGACCAGGTCCGCCAGATCGCCGAGATCAAGCTGCCCGACCTCAACGTCAACGACATCGAGGCCGGCATGAAGGTCATCGAGGGCACTGCCCGCAGCATGGGCATCGAGGTGGTCGGCTAGGTAGCCGGCCGCGCGCCCGGGAGGGACCCCGGACCGGGCGCGATCCACGAGGGGCAGGTCGAAGGACCGGAGGAGCACCCGACATGGCCGTACACGGCAAGCGCTACCAGGACGCGGCGAAGCTCGTCGATCGCACCCGGATCTACCCCGTGGAGGAGGCGGTTGCCCTCGCCCGGGAGACGTCCGCCGTCAAGTTCGACGCCTCCGTGGAGGCGCACCTCCGCCTCGGGGTTGATCCCCGCCACGCCGACCAGATGGTCCGCGGCACGGTCGTGCTGCCGCACGGCACCGGCAAGATCGTCCGGGTCGCCGTGTTCGCGCAGGGCGAGAAGGCCCAGGAGGCGCTGCGCGCCGGGGCCGACGAGGTGGGCGCCGAGGACCTGGTCAAGAAGATCGAGGCCGGCTGGCTGGAGTTCGACGTCGCGCTCGCGGCGCCGGACGTCATGGGCATGGTCGGGCGGCTGGGTCGGATCCTCGGGCGCCGGGGCCTGATGCCCAACCCCAAGTCCGGCACCATCACCTTCGACCTCGAGCGGGCGATCCGGGAGGTCAAGGCCGGCCGCGTCGAGTTCAAGGTGGACAAGGGCGCGATCATCCACGTCCCCGTCGGCAAGGCCAGCTTCGACGAGGGCCAGCTGGTGGACAACCTGGCGGCGCTGGTGGACGCGGTCAATCGCGCCAAGCCCAGCGGTGCCAAGGGCCAGTACCTGCGCACGCTGACGATCGCCACCACGATGGGCCCCGGCATCCGGGTTGACATCCCCGGGCGTCCTCGCCGCCGCCGTCGGCGTAGCCGAGGCGGTACCATCGGTCGCCGCTGATCGGGTCCATCCGCTTCGTTGCCGGCTCCGGGTGGGCGCTCACCCCGTTGAAGTGCGCTCGCGCTCCGTCCGCACCGGCGCCTCGCACCTGGACCCGCTGAGCGGCGAGGACCAATTCAAGAGAGACGGACAAGCCGCAGACAGCCTGCGCCCGCAGGACGCGTGCATCGACCGAGAGGTCGGACCGACGCCCGGGGCTTGATCCGCCGGTACGGACCGGTCGGCACCCGACGGGGGTGCCCTCAGGGGACGACGGCGAGCACGCCGAGGCAGAGGCATCGCCCCACTTCCGGGTGGGTCGCGCCCCCTGCGTCACGTGGCCCGTCGCAGGGGTGAAACCGGCCGATGGCCGGGCGAACCCACCGCCGCGCGCCGGTTGCGCGCCGGAGCAAGGAGGTCAAGGAGGCTGATGCCGACCGAGGCCAAGCGAGAGACGATCGCGGATCTGCGCGCCCAGCTGGACGCCAGCCGGACCGTGATCGTCTCGGAGTATCGCGGCCTCAAGGTGAAGGAGATCGGCGAGATCCGGCGCGCGCTGCGCAAGCAGAACGTGAGCTACCGGGTCGTCAAGAACCGCCTCATGCGGATCGCGGCCCGGGACACGGCCGCCGCGGACGCACTCTCGCCCCTGCTCGTGGGTCCGACGGCGATCGCCTTCGGCACCGACGAGGCGGCGACGGCCAAGGCGGTCCTGGATGCGACGCGCCCCTACCGCATCGTGAAGATCACGGGCGGCGTGCTGGGGTCGCGGACCATCGACGCCGACGGCGTGACGCGACTGGCGTCCCTGCCCTCGCGCGAGGTGCTCCTCGCAGAGGCGCTCGGGGCCATCGTGGCGCCGATGTCGACGATGGCCGGCCTGCTCGACGCTCCACTGCGGGACGTCGCCGGGCTCGTCCAGGCGCTTGCCGACAAGCGCGGCGAGGCCGCGGCCTGACCCTCACCTCGAGACCACCCGCGCCCGTGACGGGCGCCTACCACCAGGAGACCGACACACCATGGCCACGCTGACCCCCGACCAGCTGCTCGAGGCCTTCGAGCAGATGACCGTCCTCGAGCTCTCGGACTTCAAGAAGAAGTTCGAGGAGCGCTTCGGCGTCACCGCCGCCGCCCCGGTTGCCTTCGCCGGCGCCGCCCCGGCCGCCGCCGGCGCCGCCCCGGCCGCCGAGGCCGCCGAGGAGCAGACCGAGTTCACCGCCACCCTGACCGAGATCGGCCCCAACAAGATCCCGGTCATCAAGGTCGTCCGCGAGCTCACCGGGCTTGGCCTCAAGGAGGCCAAGGACCTCGTCGACGCCGCTCCCAAGGCGGTCAAGGAGGGCATTGCCAAGGACGAGGCCGAGAAGATCAAGGCCGCCCTCGAGGAGCAGGGCGCCAAGGTCGAGATCAAGTAGCGAGGCGCAGCGCTGGCGCCGGCCCGACTTGCACGGGCTGGCGCGGGTCCCTGCCGCAGCGCGGGGTGGAGCCTTCGGGCTCCGCCCGTTTTCCCGTCGCTCCCGATTGACAGGAGGGCGAATCGCGGTATCCTACTCCTTCTGTGAGCGCGGCCGTCCCCCCCTCTTCCCACTCCGTCAAGGAGCCGTCTTTCATGCTGTCCGTCTCGTCGGCGCCCCTCGCCACCACCCCCTCCGGCCGACTGTCCTACTCGAGGATCGCCGAGGTTCGCGACGGGATCAGCGCCGACAAGTTCGAGGTCCCCAACCTCATCGAGCTCCAGCTCGAGTCCTTCCAGTGGTTCATCGAGAAGGGCCTCCGGGACCTGTTTGACGAGATCAGCCCGATCAAGGACTTCACCGGCAAGGTGATGGAGCTCCAGTTCCTGGACTATGAGTTCGGGACGCCCAAGTACTCCGAGGCGGAGTGCCGGACCAAGGACCTCACCTTCAGCCGGCCGCTGTATGTCAACGTCGAGCTCCTGATCAAGGAGACGGGCGAGATCCAGCGCCAGCGCGTGTACATGGGTGACTACCCGTGGATGACAGACATGGGGACGTTCGTTATCAACGGCGCCGAGCGCGTCGTGGTCAGCCAGCTGGTCCGCTCGCCGGGCGTGTACTACAGCGAGCTGGAGGACCCCACCACCGGCCGGATGCTGTTCAGCGCCAAGGTGATTCCGAACCGCGGCGCCTGGCTGGAGTTCGAGACCAACAACAAGGACCAGCTGTGGGTCAAGGTCGACCGCAAGCGCAAGATCGCGGCGACGACGCTGCTCCGCGCGGTCGGCTACGAGACGAATGACGAGATCAGCGCGCTGTTCCACGGCACGGTTGACGTCGACCCCGACCACCCGTACGTCGCGAACACCCTTGACAAGGACCTCACCAAGACGCCCAACGAGGCGCTGATCGAGGTCTACAAGAAGCTGCGTCCCGGCGACCCGCCCACCGGCGACAACGCCCGCCAGCTGGTCGAGAGCCTGTTCTTCAACTTCCGTCGCTACGACCTCGGCCGGGTGGGCCGCTACAAGTTCAACAAGAAGCTGGACGCGGTCGCCGCGCGGATGGGCATCGAGCTGCCGCGCGAGCAGCGCACGATCACGCGCGAGGACATCGCTGCGATCGTCGGCCACCTGATCGAGTGCAACCGCGGCCTCCACGCCAAGGACGACATCGACCACCTCGGCAACCGTCGCATCCGCGCCAACGGCGAACTCATCCAGAACGCCTTCCGCATCGGCCTGCTGCGCATGGAGCGCGTGGTCCGCGAGCGGATGACGATCCAGGAGATCGACAAGGCCACGCCCAACGCCCTCATCAACATCCGCCCGGTCGTGGCGGCGATGAAGGAGTTCTTCGGTGGCAGCCAGCTGTCGCAGTTCATGGACCAGACCAACCCGCTGGCGGAGCTGACCTCCAAGCGCCGCCTCAGCGCCCTCGGCCCGGGCGGCCTGTCCCGGGAGCGCGCCGGCTTCGACGTCCGCGACGTGCACCACAGCCATTACGGTCGGATCTGCCCGATCGAGACGCCGGAAGGCCCGAACATCGGCCTGATCGGCTCGCTGGCGACGTACGGCCGGATCAACGCCTACGGCTTCATCGAGACGCCGTACCGCAAGGTCAAGCGGACCGTTGCCCACAACGACCCGCAGCTCACCGAGTACGAGGCGGGCGCGGACCTGACCGGCAAGGATGGCAAGGTCATCGTCGCCAAGGGCGACCGCTTCAACGAGGCGGCCCGCAAGGAGCTGGCGCGCCAGAAGGCGCTCGCCTTCCCGATGCGGCCGCTGGTCACCGACGACATCGAGTACCTCCCGGCGGACGAGGAGGAGGAGCACGTCGTCGCGCAGGCGAATGCGCCGCTCGACGCCGAGGGCCACTTCCTGGCCGAGCGCGTCCCGTCGCGCTACCGGGACACCTTCCCGGAGGCGCGGCCGGACCAGATCGAGTACATGGACGTCAGCCCCAAGCAGGTCGTCTCGGTGGCGACGGCGCTCATCCCGTTCCTCGAGCACGACGACGCGAACCGGGCCCTGATGGGCTCCAACATGCAGCGCCAGGCCGTCCCGCTCCTGGAGCCCGAGGCCCCGATCGTGGGCACGGGCATGGAGGCTCGCGCCGCGCGCGACTCCGGCCAGGTCGTCATCGCCCGGCAGGCCGGCGTCGTGACCAGCGTCACGGCGGAGCGGGTGCAGGTCGAGGCCGACACGGGCGAGCTGGACGAGTACCAGCTGCTCAAGTTCGTGCGCAGCAACCAGGGGACCTGCATCAACCAGCGGCCGATCGTGACCGTCGGCCAGCGCGTGGACGCCGGCGACGCGATCGCGGACTCGTCGTCCACGGATGGCGGAGAGCTGGCCCTCGGCCGGAACGTCATGGTGGCGTTCATGAGCTGGGAGGGTGGCAACTACGAGGACGCGATCGTGATCAGCGAGCGCCTCGTGCGCGACGACCTGTTCACGAGCATCCACATCGAGAAGCACGAGATCGAGTCCCGGGACACCAAGCTCGGGCCCGAGGAGATCACGCGCGACATCCCCAACGTCGGCGAGGAGGCCCTCAAGGACCTCGACGAGGAGGGGATCGTGTACATCGGCGCCGAGGTCCGACCCGGGGACATCCTGGTGGGCAAGATCACGCCCAAGGGCGAGACGGAGCTCACGGCGGAGGAGCGTCTGCTGCGCGCGATCTTCGGCGAGAAGGCCCGCGAGGTGAAGGACTCCTCGCTCCGCCTGCCCCACGGCGAGCGCGGCAAGGTCGTGGAGATCCGCGAGTTCCGCCGCGAGTGGAACGATGACCTCCAGCCGGGCGTGAACCGCCTGGTCCGGGTGTCCGTCGCCCAGAAGCGCAAGGTGTCGGTGGGCGACAAGATGGCCGGCCGCCACGGCAACAAGGGCGTCATCGCCAAGGTCCTGCCGGTGGAGGACATGCCGTTCCTGCCGGACGGCTCTCCCGTGGACATCATCCTCAACCCGCTCGGCGTGCCGAGCCGGATGAACATCGGCCAGATCCTCGAGACGCACCTGGGGTGGGCCCTCAACGTGATGGGCTACCGGGCAGCGACGCCCGTCTTCGACGGGGCCACCGAGGAGCAGATCGCCGAGGCGCTGGACGCCGCCGGCCTGCCCAAGGAGGGCAAGATCGAGCTGCGCGACGGGCGCACCGGCGAGTCGTTCGACCGGGTGATCACCGTCGGCCAGATCTACATGCTCAAGCTCCATCACCTGGTGGAGGACAAGATCCACGCCCGGTCCACCGGCCCCTACAGCCTGATCACCCAGCAGCCGCTGGGCGGCAAGGCGCAGTTCGGCGGCCAGCGGTTCGGCGAGATGGAGGTCTGGGCGCTCGAGGCGTACGGCGCTGCGAACATCCTCCAGGAGCTGCTGACCGTGAAGTCGGACGACGTCCTGGGACGCGTCCAGACGTACGAAGCCATCGTCAAGGGCGAGGAGATCCAGCCCCCGCGGGTCCCCGAGTCGTTCAAGGTCCTGATCAAGGAGCTCCGCAGCCTCGGCCTCAACGCCGAGATCCTCGACCAGAACGACGAGGAGATCCCGCTCGCGGAGGACGACGCCTCCGGCTACCTGCTTCCCGATCTCGGCGGGATCAACCTCGCCGGCTTCGAAGACTAGCGAACATGCCCCACGCGGGACCGGCGTCCGGCCGGCCCGGTCCCGCTTGCCCGTTCCACGATCGCGCCCGCTGAGCCGCGCCGGCGCGGAGGAGACCGATGCTCGAGGTCAACAACTTCTCGGCGATCCGCATCTCGCTTGCCAGCCCGGACCAGATCCGGGAGTGGTCGAAGGGCGAGGTCACCAAGCCCGAGACGATCAACTACCGCACGCTCAAGCCCGAGAAGGATGGGCTGTTCGACGAGCGCATCTTCGGCCCCACCCGGGACTGGGAGTGCTACTGCGGGAAGTACAAGCGGATCCGGTACAAGGGCATCATCTGCGACAAGTGCGGCGTCGAGGTCACCCGCAGCAAGGTTCGCCGGGAGCGCATGGGCCATATCCAGCTGGCCAGCCCCGTCAGCCACATCTGGTACTTCAAGGGCACCCCGAGCCGGCTCGGGATCCTGCTCGATATCAGCCCGCGCAACCTCGAACGGATCCTCTACTTCGCGCTGTACATCGTCACCCACGTTGACGAGGAGGCGCGCCAGCGAGCCCTCAAGGCCCTCGACGAGCAGTCCGAGGGACGTGGCGGCGCCGGCGGCGAGGCGCTGGCCGAGCTGGAAGCGAGCCTCAAGGCGGACATCCGGCGCCAGTCGGACGAGCTGCAGGCGGAGCTCGCGGTCCGCAAGGCCGAGATCGAGGAGGGGCGGACCCGCGACCTCGACGAGACGATGGCCCGCGCCCAGGAGGTCCAGGCCGCCCTGGCTGCGCTCAAGACCGGCGTCGCCGAGGAGACCGTCGCGTTCCCGCCCACGGGCGAGGTCGTCGTCGCCGCCGGCGACAAGGCCGGCAAGGACGCCAAGGCCCGGCTCCAGAAGATCGTCAAGGCAGAGACCGACCGGCTCGCCGAGGCCGCGACCGAGCGCATCAGCCTCGAGGAGCGTGCCACGGAGCAGAAGGTCGAGGACCTCCGCGCCGCGATGGACGAGGCGATCCGCGCGAAGAAGGAGGAGCTGGTCGCCGAGGCGCAGGGCCTCAAGGAGGAGCTGCGGCAGGCCCGCGCCGAGATCGAGGCGCTCAAGCCGCTGATCACGATCGGCGAGACCGAGTTCCGCCAGCTGGACGAGAAGTACGGCTCCGGATCCCGAACCGGGCGCATCTTCTGGGCCGGCATGGGCGCCGAGGCGGTCCGCGACATCATCGTCCGCATGGATCTCGAGGAGCTCTCGCGTGCGCTCCACGCCGCCGTCCGGACGTCATCCGGCCAGCGTCGCAAGAAGGCCATCAAGCAGCTGCGGCTCATCGAGGCGTTCCGACGATCCGGCAACCGCCCGGAGTGGATGATCCTCTCGGTCCTGCCGGTGATCCCGCCGGACCTGCGGCCCATGGTCCAGCTGGACGGCGGGCGCTTCGCGACCTCCGACCTCAACGACCTCTACCGGCGGGTGATCAACCGCAACAACCGCCTCAAGCGTCTCCTCGAGCTCGGCGCCCCCGAGATCATCATCCGCAACGAGAAGCGGATGCTCCAGGAGGCGTGCGACGCCCTGATCGACAACGGGCGCCGCGGCCGGGCGATCGCCGGCACCGGCAACCACCGCCTCAAGAGCCTGTCGGACATGCTCAAGGGCAAGCAGGGCCGGTTCCGCCAGAACCTGCTCGGCAAGCGCGTGGACTACTCCGGCCGCTCGGTCATCGTGGTCGGCCCGGAGCTCAAGCTCCACCAGTGCGGCCTGCCCAAGAAGATGGCGCTCGAGCTGTTCAAGCCGTTCGTGATGCGCCAGCTGGTCGAGAAGGGCTTCGCCCACAACATCAAGAGCGCGAAGCGCATCGTCGAGCGCGTCCGGCCCGAGGTCTGGGACGTGCTCGAGGACGTCATCAAGGACCACCCGGTCCTGCTCAACCGCGCCCCCACGCTCCACCGGCTCGGCATCCAGGCGTTCATGCCGGTGCTCGTCGAGGGCTCCGCGATCCAGATCCACCCGCTCGTCTGCACCGCCTTCAACGCGGACTTCGACGGTGACCAGATGGCGGTCCACGTGCCGCTGTCCTCGGCCGCCCAGGAGGAGGCGCGGGCCATGATGCTGTCGACGGCGAACCTGCTGTCGCCGGCCGACGGCTCGCCCGTGGTCGCACCGACGCAGGACATGGTCCTGGGCTGCTACTACCTGACGATGGACGGACCGGCCATGCGCAAGGGCAGCCCGGTGCGCTCGTTCACCAGCGAGGACGACGCGATCATCGCCTACGAGATCGGCGCCCGCGGCCTGGACACGGCCAGCCACAAGCTGTTCGAAGCCGAGGACGGCGACGAGTCGCCGGTGCACCACGTCGGCGCATCGGTCCTGCTCCACGAGCCGGTCAAGGTCGTCGTGCAGTCGTGGGACGCGGAGAGCGCCACGCTCGTGGACAGTTCCGTCACGACGACCGTCGGGCGGATCCTGTTCAACCGGATCGTGCCCCGGGAGCTCCGCTACAAGAACCACCCGATGAAGCGGGCCGACCTCAAGCGTCTCGTCGACGAGTGCTACCGCGAGCTGGGCCCGATCGAGACGGCCCACCTGGTGGACGGGATCAAGCATGTCGGTTTCGAGTTCGCGACCCGGGGCGGCATGACGATCGGCCTGTGGGACATCACCGTGCCGACCAGCAAGCGCGGCCTGCTGGCCGGCGCCGACGACGCCGTCCTGGCGATCGACAAGCAGTTCCAGCGCGGCCTGATCACCGAGGACGAGCGCTACGAGCAGGTCGTGGAGCTCTGGCAGCGGACGACGAAGGAAGTCGCCGACTCGATGATGACCGGCCTGCCGGACGACAACGCGCTGCGCATGATGACCGACTCCGGCGCCCGCGGGAACAAGGGCAACATCGGCCAGCTGGGCGCGATGCGCGGGCTGATGGCCGACCCGTCCGGCCGGATCATCGACGTGCCGGTGCGCAGCAACTTCCGCGAGGGCATGACGGTCCTCGAGTACTTCATCAGCACCCACGGCGCCCGCAAGGGCCTCGCCGACACCGCCCTGCGAACAGCGGACTCCGGGTATCTCACCCGGCGTCTCGTCGACGTCGCGCAGGACGTGATCACGCGCGAGGACGACTGCGGCACCGAGGAGGGGAGCTGGATCATCCGTGCCGAGTCGGCGGACGAGCCCGACGCGTTCCAGCGCCGGCTGGTGGGCCGGCTGGTTGCCGCGGACCTGGTGGACCCCGGGGCCAAGGTGAAGAAGGGTGCGCCGGCCCCGGTCGTCGTCGCCCGCAACGAGATGATCAGCGAGGAGCTGGCCCAGGCGATCGACAAGGCCGGCATCGACGAGGTGCTCGTCCGATCGCCGCTGGCGTGCGAGTCACGCTACGGCGTCTGTCGCATGTGCTACGGGCGCAACCTCGCGACCGGCGACATGATCGGCATCGGCGAGGCCGTCGGCATCATCGCCGCCCAGTCCATCGGCGAGCCCGGCACGCAGCTGACCATGCGGACGTTCCACACCGGCGGCGTCGCCGGCCAGGACATCACGCAGGGCCTGCCGCGCGTCGAGGAGCTGTTCGAGGCCCGGATCCCCAAGGGCAAGGCCGAGATCAGTCACATCGACGGCATCGTGGAGGTGATCGTCGGCGACACGGGCCGCAAGGTCAAGGTCACCAGCCGCGAGGGCTTCGACACCCCGGTCCTGCTGCCCGATGACGCCGAGCTGCTCGCAGCTGCGGGCGACCTTGTCGAGCTGAACCAGGTCCTGGCCCGCTCGGCCACGGTCGGCGACGTCGCGGCATCGGTCAAGGGCTTCCTGGCCCAGACCGATGACGGGCTCGTCGTCCGCGCCGAGGACATCGTCGAGCGCGAGTACGCGATCCCGCACAGCGCGAAGCTGCTGGTCGACGACGGGCAGGAGATCCGCGCCGGCGACGCGATCACCGACGGCCCCATCAACCCGCAGGAGTACCTCGACACCCGGGGCAAGGACGCCGTCCAGCGCTACCTGGTGAAGGAGGTCCAGCGGGTCTACCGGAGCCAGGGCGTCACGATCAACGACAAGCACATCGAGATCATCGTCCGCCAGATGCTCAAGAAGGTCCGGATCGACCAGCCGGGCGATTGCGAGCAGCTGCCGACCGAGCTGGTGGACCGCCTGGACTTCGAGGAGGCGAACAACCGCGTCCTCTCCGAGGGCGGCGAGCCGGCGACGGCGCAGACCGTGCTCCTGGGCGTCACCAAGGCGTCGCTCAACACCTCGTCGTTCCTCGCCGCGGCGTCCTTCCAGGAGACCACGCGGGTGCTCACCGAGGCCGCCATCAACGGCGCCAAGGACCACCTGATCGGGCTCAAGGAGAACGTCATCATCGGCAAGCTCATCCCGGCCGGGACGGGCGCGCCGCAGAACATCGCCGCGCTCAAGGAGCGCCAGCGGCGGGCCGCCCTCGAGGCGCTCGCCGGGGAGGCCATCGAGGGCCTGGGCGAGGCGGAGTACAACCCGTTCCTGGAGGACGGGACCCGCGCGCCGGACGAGGAGACGGCCGGCCTTGCGCTGGCTGCGACGATCGCCGGCGCGGACGAGGACGAGTCGGACGCCAACCCGTTCCTCGCCGAAGGCGTCGACGAGAAGCCCGAGGACGAGGCCCCGGAGTTCAACCCGTTCCTGGCCGACGCCCCCGAGGAGGGCTGACCCAGAAGCGGGGCACAGGCTCCGTCCCCCGGGCTACCGAGACTGATGCCCCCGGCCATGCCGGGGGCATCGACACGCGTGGGCCGGATCCGGGTCGGGTCGAGCCGCGCCGATGGTCCGCTCCTGGCCGCTGCGGTGTCTCCGCCGCGAGGGACCGCGCCACGCGCCCGGCCGCGTCATCCCTGAGAACCCGCTGCGGCGTCGAGTCTGCCCGGCGCCGAACGGGGCCCGAAACAGGGTGGGACCGACTCGAGTCGCGTCCTCGCCCGGGTCCCGTGGCCAGTCGGACCAAGGATCGCCTCGAGGGCGGGTTTCCAGCGGTTTCGCGGCCGATTCACCGCCTGGCAGGCGGGGCACGGCCCCGCCCACGCGCTACCCGGTGGGGGATCCTGCGACATTCCGGAACGCGACATTCCGGCACTCAGAATCTCGACCGGCCGCGTTTGACACTGTTGAACGCCGATTGCTACACTCCCCGCTCGTGGCCTCGAGGGGCCCCGCTCGCCATGGGCGTCGCGGAACCACCCCTCCAGAGCACCGAGCGGTCCCCGGCCGGACCCCCGGCACGGGTGGACCCGCCGGCCCGACCACCACCGACAGAAGACAGCGAAAGGAGCCGCGTCTCCGTGCCGACCATCAGCCAGCTCGTGCGCCACGGGCGGAAGCCGAAGATCGAGAAGGTCAAGGCGCCTGCCCTGCGCAAGAACTGGAACAGCCTGCGGCAGCGCCAGGTGCCGATCCCCGGCGCCCCCCAGAAGCGGGGCGTGTGCCTGCAGGTCCGGACGATGACTCCGAAGAAGCCGAACTCGGCTCTCCGGAAGATCGCGCGCGTGCGGCTCACGAACCAGATGGAGGTCACCGCCTACATCCCGGGCATCGGCCACAACCTCCAGGAGCACTCGGTGGTCCTGGTGCGCGGCGGCCGGGTGAAGGACCTCCCCTCGGTCAAGTACCACATCATCCGCGGGACGCTCGACGCCGCGGGCGTCAAGGATCGCAAGCAGGGTCGCAGCAAGTACGGGGCCAAGGTCGCCCAGGCGCCCGGGAAGAGGTCCTAGGATGCCGCGCCGTCAGTCGATCCCCCGCAAGGCGAAGTACCAGCAGGAGTCCAACCGCGTCACGGACCGCTTCCGCGCGAAGCTGATGCGTGACGGCAAGCAGACCCTGTCGGACCGCATCCTCCGCCAGGCGCTCGCCCGCGCCGAGTTCCAGGCCAAGCGCCCGGGGCTCGAGGTGCTCGAGGCGGCCCTGCGCAACGCCACGCCGATCATCGAGGTCAAGCCTCGGCGCGTCGGCGGCGCAACATACCAGGTCCCGGTGGAGATCCGGGGTGATCGCCGGCTGTCGCTCGGCGTGCGCTGGCTCGTCCAGGCCGCCCGCAAGCGCAACGGCAAGAGCATGAGCGAGAAGCTCGCGGCCGAGTTCGTCGATGCCATGAATGGCCTCGGCGCGGCTGTGAAGCGCCGCGAGGACACCCACAAGATGGCCGAGGCCAACAAGGCCTTCAGCCATTTCAAGTGGTAGTCCCGGGCAAGAGGAGCTAGACCAACCGTGGCACGAGCCGTTCCGCTGGGACGAACGCGGAACATCGGAATCATCGCCCATATCGATGCGGGCAAGACCACCGTCACCGAGCGGATCCTCTTCTACACGAAGAAGATCTACAAGATCGGTGAGGTCCATGAGGGCGCGGCCACCATGGACTGGATGCCCCAGGAGCAGGAGCGCGGCATCACGATCACTGCCGCGGCAACGACCTGCGCGTGGAACGATCACCGCATCAACATTATCGATACGCCCGGCCACGTGGACTTCACGGTCGAGGTCGAGCGAAGCCTCCGGGTGCTCGACGGCGCGGTGGTCGTGTTCGACGGCGTCGCGGGCGTGGAGCCCCAGTCCGAGACCGTCTGGCGGCAGGCGGACCGCTACGGGGTCCCGCGTATCTGCTTCATCAACAAGCTGGACCGCACGGGCGCCAACTTCTGGCGCGACGTGGAGATGATCCAGGACCGCCTGGGCGTCAAGCCCGTACCGATCCAGATCCCGATCGGGATCGAGGACACATTCGTCGGCCTCGTGGACCTCGTCCGGATGCGGGCGCTGGTGTGGCGTGACGACCTGGGGAACACCTTCGACGAGACGGACGTGCCGGCGGAGCTGCTCGACGAGGCGGCTCGCCACCGCGAGCACCTTCTCGAGGCGTGTGCGGACGTGGACGACGACCTCGCCCACAAGTTCCTCGAGGGCGAGGAGATCAGCGAGGCCGAGATCCGGCACGCAATCCGGCTCGCCACCCTGCAGTACAGGTGGGTCCCGATCCTGTGCGGCTCGGCGCTCCGCAACAAGGGCGTGCAGCCGATGCTGGACGCGGTGGTGGACTACCTCCCGTCGCCGCTGGACGTGCCGCCCACGATCGGCCTGCGCCCGGGCACCGGCGAGGACGTCCTCAAGACGCCCGACGACGGCGAGCCCTTCAGTGCCCTTGCGTTCAAGATCGCCGCGGATCCGTTCGTCGGCAAGCTGGCGTTCTTCCGCGTCTACTCGGGAACGCTCAAGTCCGGCTCCTACGTGCTGAACGCCACGAAGGGCAAGAAGGAGCGGATCGGCCGCATTCTCCAGATGCACGCCAACCACCGCGAGGAGATCGACATCGTGTACGCGGGCGACATCGCCGCGGCGGTCGGTCTCAAGGAGACCTACACCGGCGACACGCTCTCGGATCCGGAGCACCCGGTGATCCTGGAGTCGATGACGTTCCCGGAGCCGGTCATCGAGGTCGCCATCGAGCCCAAGACCAAGGCCGACCAGGACAAGCTGGGCGTCGCGCTCCAGCGGCTGGCCGAGGAGGACCCCACCTTCCGGGTGAAGACGGACGAGGAGTCCGGCCAGACGCTGATCGCCGGGATGGGCGAGCTGCACCTGGACGTCCTCGTGGACCGGATGGTGCGCGAGTTCAAGGTCGCGGCCAACATCGGCAAGCCGCAGGTCGCGTATCGCGAGACGATCCGCCGGGCGGCCGAGGGCAACGGCCGGTTCGTCCGCCAGACCGGCGGCAAGGGCCAGTACGGTCATGCCGTCATCCGGATCGAGCCGCTGCCCAAGGGTGGTGGCTACGAGTTCGTCGACAAGATCGTCGGCGGGACCATCCCCCGCGAGTACATCAAGCCGATCGACATGGGCATCCGCGAGACCCTGGAGTCGGGCGTCTACGCGAACGTGCCGATGGTCGACGTCCGGGTCACGCTGATCGACGGGTCCTACCACGAGGTGGACTCCTCGGAGATGGCGTTCAAGATCGCCGGTTCGATGGCGGTCAAGGACGCGATCCCCAAGGCAAGCCCGGTCGTGCTGGAGCCGATGATGCGGGTCGAGGTGACGATGCCCGAGGAGTTCATGGGCGACGTCATCGGGGACCTCAACAGCCGGCGCGGGCACATTGAAGGCATGGATCCACGCGGGTCGACCCAGATCGTCCGCAGCGCGGTCCCGCTGTCCGAGATGTTCGGTTACGCCACCGACCTGCGGTCGATGACCCAGGGTCGGGCCAGCTACTCCATGGAGCTCAGCCACTACGCCGAGGTTCCCCCGAACCTCGCGGCGGAGCTCGTCGCCAAGTCGAAGGTCTAACAAGGTCGGCTCGCCCCAGCGCGAGCGAGCAGCAGGGAGTCCAGCCCGAGATGGCCAAGAAGAAGTTCGAGCGCACGAAGCCGCACGTCAACGTCGGCACGATCGGCCACATCGACCACGGCAAGACGTCGCTCACCGCCGCGATCACCAAGTACCTCGCCCTGAAGGGCGCGGCCGAGTACCGCGCGTTCGACTCGATCGACAACGCGCCCGAGGAGCGGGAGCGGGGGATCACGATCGCGATCGCCCACGTCGAGTACGAGACCGGCGCCCGCCACTACGCCCACGTGGACTGCCCGGGGCACGCGGACTACATCAAGAACATGATCACCGGCGCCGCCCAGATGGACGGCGCGATCCTCGTCGTCGCGGCGACCGACGGCCCGATGCCCCAGACCCGCGAGCACATCCTGCTCGCCCGCCAGGTCGAGGTGCCGTACATCGTCGTGTTCCTCAACAAGGTGGACATGGTCGACGACCCCGAGCTGCTCGACCTCGTCGAGCTCGAGGTCCGCGAGCTGCTCTCCAAGTACCAGTTCCCGGGCGACGACATCCCCGTCATCCGCGGCTCCGCCCTCAAGGCCCTCGAGGCCCCCGACGACCCGTCCGACCCCGCCTACATCCCGATCCAGGAGCTGATGGACGCGGTCGACTCCTACATCCCGACCCCCGAGCGCGCCGTGGACAAGCCGTTCCTGATGCCCGTCGAGGACGTGTTCGGGATCAAGGGCCGGGGCACCGTGGCCACCGGGCGGATCGAGCGCGGCGTGGTCAAGGTGGGCGACGAGGTCGAGCTCGTGGGCATCCACGCCGAGACCCGCAAGATCGTGGTCACCGGCGTCGAGATGTTCAAGAAGCTGCTCGACACGGGCCAGGCCGGCGACAACGTCGGCTGCCTCCTGCGGGGCATCGAGCGCGACGAGATCGAGCGCGGCCAGGTGCTGGCCAAGACGGGCTCCGTCAAGCCCCACACCAAGTTCGTGGCCAGGGTCTACGTCCTGACCAAGGAGGAGGGCGGGCGGCACACCCCGTTCTACAACGGCTACCGGCCGCAGTTCTACCTGCGCACGACCGACGTCACGGGGGCCATCGGCCTGACCGAGGGCGCCGAGATGATCATGCCCGGCGACAACGTGGACATGACCGTCGAGCTGATCACCCCGATCGCGCTCGAGGTCGGCCAGCGGTTCGCCATCCGCGAGGGCGGCCGCACCGTCGGTGCCGGCGCCATCACCAGCATCACCGAGTAACGAGATGGCGAAGCAGCGGATCCGGATCCGCCTCAAGGCCTACGACCACCGGCTGCTCGACCAGTCGGCAGCCCAGATCGTTGAGACGGCGCAGCGCACCGGTGCGGACGTCGTCGGACCCGTGCCGCTGCCGACCCGAATCGAGAAGTTCACCGTCCTGCGGTCGCCGTTCATCGACAAGGACTCCCGGGAGCAGTTCGAGATCCGCACCCACAAGCGGCTGATCGACATCCTGGATCCCTCGTCGAAGACGGTGGACGCCCTGATGCGACTCTCGCTTGCGGCGGGCGTCGACATCGAGATCAAGATGTGATGACGCCTCACTCGCTCAACCGGCCCATGGCCGCGTTGTCGCCTGCGCCACTCGCTCACGCACGCTCAAGTGCGCTCGCTCGCGTGCTCGGCTCCGCCTTGCCCTGGGCGCGGCTGAGCGGCGAGGCGGGAGCAGCCCGATGAGCATCGGACTGATCGGCCGCAAGGTCGGCATGACCCAGGTCTTCCAGGCAGACGGGACCATGGTTGCGGTCTCCGTGGTGCAGGTCACCCCGAACACGGTGACCCGCCTCCGGACCGCCGAGCGCGACGGGTACACCGCCGTCCAGCTCGGCGCCGGCGAGCGCCGCAGGCTGACCAAGCCGGTCGCCGGCCAGCTGAAGGATCTGCCGCGGGTCGCAACGATCCGCGAGTTCCGCCTGGACAGCGCCGATGACTACGCGGTCGGCCAGACGATCGCCGTTGCCGACGTGTTCGCCGAGGGCGACCTCGTGGACGTGACGGGTGTCTCGAAGGGCCAGGGTTTCGCGGGCACCGTGAAGCGCCACAACTTCTCGCGCGGCCCCAAGACCCACGGGTCGGACAACTACCGCAAGCCGGGCTCCATCGGCCCGGGCACCACCCCCGGTCGCGTCTACAGGGGCCTCAAGATGGGCGGCCATATGGGACACGAGCGGGTCACGATCAAGAAGCTGCGCGTGATCCGCGTGGACCCGGAGCGGAACCTGATCCTCGTGAAGGGGACCGTTCCCGGGGCGCCCGGCGCGCTGACCCTCGTGCGGAAGGCGTGACGATGCCGCAGACCACTCTCTACGACCGTACCGGCGCCACCGTCGGCAGCGTGGACCTTGCCGAGGTGCTGTTCGCGGCACCCGTGAACGAGGCCGTGCTCCACCAGGCCGTCGTCGCCCAGCTGGCAGGCCGCCGGCTCGGCACCCACGACACCAAGACCCGCGGCGAGGTCCGGGGCGGCGGCAGGAAGCCGTACCGCCAGAAGGGCACCGGCCGCGCCCGCCAGGGATCGCGCGTCGCGCCGCACTATCGCGGTGGCGGCGTCGTGTTCGGGCCGCACCCGCGCTCCTACGAGCAGCGGCTGCCCAAGAAGATGCGGCGCATCGCGCTGCGCTCCGCCCTCACCGCCAAGTTCGGCGACGACGCGATCCGCGTCGTGGACCGCTTCGGCATGGACGAGGAGCCGAGGACGAAGGCGTTCGTCGCCATCCTCGAGGCCCTGGGCGCCGGTGACGGCCACGGCCGGCGCGTCCTGATCGTCGCGCCGGCGAAGGACGAGCTGCTCCTTCGGTCGGCCTCGAACCTACCGTCGGTCTCGGTGATCCTCGCCGACTCGCTGAACGTGGTGGATCTGCTCAACGCCGACGCGGTGCTCATCGAGCAGCCGGCGCTGGCCCGGATGGAGGAGGTGTACGCGTGAGCGAGCTGACCGCCGCCGACATCATCCTCCGCCCCGTGATCTCGGAGAAGTCCATCGACGAGTCGGGCCGCGGCAAGTACACGTTCGCGGTCCACAGCCGCGCCAACAAGGTCCAGATCAAGGCCGCCATCGAGGAGCTGTACCGCAAGGAGAAGGTGACCGTGGTCGCCGTCAACGTGCTCACCTCGAAGGCGAAGGAGAAGCGGCGCGGTACCCGCCGCGGGCGCGTCGTCGGCCACACCTCCGCCTGGCGGAAGGCCATCGTGACTCTCGCCCCCGGCCAGAAGATCGACTTCTTCGAGGGGGTGTAGCGATGCCGCTCCGTAGCTACAAGGCGACCTCCCCGGGTCGGCGCTGGATGACCCGCCCGACCTTCGAGGAGATCACCACCGACAAGCCGCACAAGCCGCTCCTCGAGCCGATGAAGCGTGGCTCGGGCCGCAACAACCAGGGCCGGCTCACCGTCCGCCACCGCGGCGGCGGGGAGAAGACCCATTACCGGCGGATCGACTTCAAGCGCGACAAGCCCGGCGTGCCCGCGCGACTCGCGACCATCGAGTACGACCCCAACCGGTCGGCCCGGATCGGCCTGCTCCACTACCGGGACGGCGAGAAGCGCTACATGCTGCTGCCCAACGGCCTCAAGGTGGGCGACGTCGTCGTGTCCGGCCCGGACGCGGAGGCCCGGTTGGGCAACGCGCTGCCGATCGCGAAGATCCCGCTGGGCACGACGATCCACAACATCGAGCTGATCCCCGGCAAGGGCGGCCAGATCGTCCGGTCCGCCGGCGTGTCCGCGCAGCTCCTGGCCAAGGAGGGCGATCTCGCCCAGGTGCGCCTGCCTTCGGGCGAGGTGCGGCGCGTGCCCGTCAAGTGCATGGCGACGATCGGCCAGGTCAGCAACGTGGATCACGAGAACCAGAGCCTGGGCAAGGCCGGACGCGCCCGCCACATGGGCCAGCGGCCGGAGGTCCGGGGTGTCGCGATGACCCCGCGGGATCACCCGCACGGCGGCGGCGAAGGCAAGAGCCCAACGGGCATGCCTCCCAAGACGCCGTGGGGCAAGCCGGCGATGGGCTATCGGACCCGGCGCGCGAAGACCACCGGCCGGCTGATCGTCCGCAGCCGTCACCGCAAGTCGTAGGAGGAGCCAGAGATGTCACGATCGGTCAAGAAAGGGCCGTTCGTCCAGCCCCGGCTTCTCGCCCGGGTGCAGGAGATGAACAAGCGGAACGAGCGCAAGGTGCTCAAGACCTGGTCGCGCGCCTCCGTGATCTACCCCGACTTCATCGGCCACACGATTGCCGTCTACAACGGCAAGAAGCACGTGCCGGTGTACGTCACCGAGAACATGGTCAACCACCGGTTCGGCGAGTTCGCGCCCACCCGCACCTACCGCGGGCACGGCAAGGGCGCCGACCGGTCCGGTGGACTGCGGTAGGGGAGCGGATAGCGTGCGCGTCTCTGCCACAGCCAAGTACCTGCGGGGCTCGACCCGGAAGGCCCGCCTCATCACCGAGGCGATCAAGGGCAAGCCGGTCGAGGAGGCCGCCGCCATCCTGCGGTTCATGCCGCAGACGGCCGCGCGCGACGTCGCGCGCGTGCTGAAGAGCGCGACGGCGAATGCCGAGAACAACCTGAACCGGTCGGCCGATGAGCTGTTCATCGCTGATGCGGTCGCCAACGAGGGCCCGACGATCAAGCGGTGGCGCCCCCGGGCCCAGGGTCGGGCTTTCCCGATCCACAAGCCCATGACCCACATCACGATCGTCGTCGCCGACCGGGAGGCCTAGGCATGGGACACAAGGTCCATCCGTACGGCTACCGCCTGGGCTACACCCGAACGTGGACGGCCAAGTGGTACGCCGACAAGGAGTACACGACGCTGCTCCGAGAGGACATCGCGATCCGGCAGCTGCTCGACCGCCGCCTGGCGAACGCGAGCGTCAGCGGCGTGGAGATCGAGCGCGGTATCAACCACGTGACGGTCTCGATCCACACGGCGAAGCCCGGGATCGTCATCGGGCGCGGCGGCCAGAACGTCGAGGTGCTCCGCAAGGAGATCGGCGAGCTGGCCAAGCGCAAGGTGAAGCTCGAGATCAAGGAGATCCGCCAGCCGGAGCTGGACGCATACCTCGTCGCGCTCAACATCGCGCAGCAGCTGACCCGCCGGGTCGCCTACAAGAAGGCGATGAAGCAGTCCGTGCAACGCTCGATGAAGGCGGGCGCCAAGGGCGTCAAGATCGCGCTCGCGGGTCGCCTCGGCGGCTCCGAGATGGGGCGTCGCGAGTGGGACCGCGAGGGTCGCATCCCGCTGGGCACCCTGCGCGCCGACATCAGCTACGGGCAGGTCCACGCCCACACGACCTACGGCCGGATCGGCGTCAAGGTCTGGATCTACAAGGGCGACATCCCGGTGGAGCACCGGCGGCGCGAGTCCGCCGCCCAGGCCGCGGCAGCCGCCGCGCAGGGGGGCTGACGCATGCTGATGCCGCGACGCGTCAAGCATCGCAAGGTGATGCGCGGCCGCATGTCCGGGATGGCCAAGGGCGGCCATGCCGTCGCCTTCGGCGAGTACGGGCTGGCCACGCTCGAGCCGGCCTGGATCACGGCCCGGCAGATCGAGGCCGCCCGACGCGCGATGACCCGCTCGGTCAAGCGAGGCGGGAAGATCTGGATCCGGGTGTTCCCGGACAAGCCGGCGACCAAGAAGCCCGCCGAGACCCGGATGGGCTCGGGCAAGGGCGCGCCGGACCACTGGGTCGCCGTCGTGCGCCCAGGCCGGATCCTGTTCGAGATGGCGGGCGTGGACCGCGAGGCGGCCGTCGAGGCCATGCGGCTCGCGTCCCACAAGCTCCCGGTCGCGACCCGCGTCGTCGTCCGCGAGACCGCGAAGGAGGTCACCGATGGAGATCGGTGAGGTCCGGAAGCTCACGGACACCGAGCTGGACGACCGGCTCCGGGAGGCCAAGCAGGACCTGTGGCAGGCCCGGTTCGCCCTCTCGACCCGGCAGTTGAAGGATTACAGCCAGATCCCGGCGACGCGACGGACCATCGCCCGGATCCTCACCGTCAAGCGCGAGCGGGCGACCGCACGCGTCGTGGCGGAGTAGGAGCGTCGGGATGACCACCGCAGGAGCCACCAGCCCCGTGACGGGACAGCGCAAGACCAAGACCGGCCGGGTCGTCAGCGACAAGATGGACAAGACGATCGTCGTGTCCGTCGAGCGCCTGACCCGCCACCGGCTGTACAAGCGCGTCATGAAGGCCTCCACGAAGTTCGCGGCCCATGACGAGCGCAATGAGGCGAAGGTCGGCGACCTCGTCCTGATCGAGGAATCGCGACCGCTTTCCGCCACCAAGCGCTGGCGCCTCGTGTCCGTGCTCTCGCGTGCCGGCGAGGGCCGGGCGGGCGAGCCCATCGTGGCCGAGGAGTCCGAGACCACCGAGGCGATCCACGCCGCTGCTCACCCGGGCCGGCGCGCCGCGGGCGATGAGGCCGCGGCCGAGGAGGGCCAGGCGTGATCCAGGCCTCCACGCGCCTCCGCGTCGCGGACAACACCGGCGCCCGGACGATCGAGTGCATTCGGATCATGGGTCGCTCGCGCAAGACAACCGCCGGGATCGGCGACGTCATCATCGCGAGCGTCAAGACCGCGATCCCGAACGCGCCCGTGAAGAAGGGTGACGTCGTGCGTGCCGTGATCGTGCGCACATCCAAGGAGATCGGCCGGCCGGACGGGAGCTACATCCGCTTCGACGAGAACGCCGCCGTCCTCATCAACAACCAGGGCAACCCGCGCGGAACCCGGATCTTCGGCCCGGTCGCGCGCGAGCTCCGGGACCGCAACTACATGAAGATCGTGTCCCTCGCCCCGGAGGTGCTGTGATGCCCGCCCGGTCGATCGAGCACCAGACCAAGGTCCCCGAGATCCGCAAGGGCGACACCGTGGTCGTCCTCGCCGGCAAGGACGCCGGCAAGCGCGGCAAGGTCGAGCGGGTCATCCGCCTCGATCCGTCTCCGTCGCCGTTGCGGTCCGGCTACCGCCGGACCTCGGCCAAGGGTGGCGTGTCCGTGATCGTCGAGGGGCTGAACATCGCCCGCAAGCACACCAAGCCCCGCCAGCGGACCCAGGGCGGCCCGGGCTCGATGCCCACCGTCGATCCCGGCGGCGTCCTCGATCGCGCGATGCCGCTCCCGGTCAGCCGGGTGATGGTGGTCTGCGGTCACTGCGACCGCCCGACCCGGATCGGGCATCGGGTGCTCGACAACGGCGCCCGCGTCCGTGCCTGCCGCCACTGCGGCGAGCCGCTGGAGGTGAAGTCGTGAGCGGGCAGCTGCACGAGCGGTACCGAGCCGAGGCCGTCCCCGCGCTGCAGAAGCAGTTCGGGTATGGCAACCCGATGCAGGTGCCGCGCCTGGACAAGATCGTGGTCAACATCGGCCTCGGTGAGGCGCTCCAGAACGCGAAGGCCGTGGACGCGGCGCTCGGCGACATCGGCCTCATCACGGGCCAGAAGCCGATCGTCACCCGCGCCAAGCGGTCGATCGCCCAGTTCCGGGTCCGCACCGGCAACCCGATCGGCGTGAAGGTCACCCTTCGCGGCGAGCGGATGTGGGACTTCCTCGAGCGCCTCACCCGGATCGCGCTGCCGCGCATCCGCGACTTCCGGGGCGTGCCGGGCAGGTCCTTCGACGGGCGTGGCAACTACTCGCTGGGCCTCCGGGAGCAGCTCGCCTTCCCGGAGATCGACTACGACAAGGTGGACCGTCTCCGCGGGCTGGAGATCAGCATCGTGACGACGGCGAAGACCGACGAGGAATCGAAGCGACTGCTCGAGCTCCTCGGCATGCCCTTCGCCGGCTAGGGCGCGGGGAGGAGTCCAGATGGCCAAGAAATCAATGATCGCGAAAGCGAAGCGCGAGCCCAAGCACCCGGTTCAGGGGTACCACCGCTGCTCCGTGTGCGGCCGCCCGCGGGCGTACATGCGCCGCTTCGCGCTCTGCCGCATCTGCTTCCGCGAGCGCGCGCTCGTCGGTGAGCTGCCCGGCGTCACGAAGTCGAGCTGGTAGGAAGATGAACGTCTCCGACCCGATCGCGGACATGCTCACCCGCGTCCGCAACGCGTCTCGGGCGCGCCACACCGAGGTCATCGTCCCCGCCTCGCGCACCAAGCGCGAGATCGCGCGGATCCTGGTGGAGGAAGGCTTCATCGCCGACGTCCGCGAGGAGCGCGAGGGACCGGCCCAGCTGCTGCGCCTCGAGCTCAAGTATGTCGATGGCAAGGTGCCGGTCGTCTCGGGCCTCAAGCGGATCAGCAAGCCGGGCCTGCGCGTGTACGCGCGCAAGACCGACATCCCGCGCGTCCTGGGCGGTCTCGGTGTCGTGATCGTCAGCACGTCGAAGGGGATCATGACCGGCAGCCAGGCCAAGCAGGCCCAGCTGGGCGGCGAGATCCTCGCCTACGTCTGGTAGCGCGATGTCCCGGATCGGCCGTCTCCCCATCACCGTCCCCGCCGGCGTGGACATCACGTTCGACGGGCGGATCGTCACCGTGACGGGTCCCAAGGGGACCCTGACCCGCGAGCTCCCGCCGCGCATGGAATTCCAGCGCGACGGCGACACCCTGCTCGTCACCCGGCCCACGGAGAACAAGCTGGACAAATCCCTCCACGGGCTGACCCGCACGCTCGTCAACAACATGGTCGTCGGGGTCACCACCGGTTACCGCAAGGGTCTCGAGATCGTCGGCGTCGGCTATCGGGCCCAGAAGGTGGGCGACAAGCTCCAGCTCGCGCTGGGCTACAGCCACCCGATCGAGATCGACCCGCCGACCGGGATCACGTTCGAGGTCGAGAGCCCGATCCGCGTCGCGGTGGTGGGCATCGACAAGGAGCTCGTCGGCCAGATGGCGGCGAAGGTCCGGGCCACCCGCAAGCCTGAGCCCTACAAGGGCAAGGGCGTCCGGTACGCCGGCGAGCAGGTCCGCCGCAAGGCGGGCAAGGCCGGCAAGATCGGCGGGAAGAAGTAGCCATGACCAAGCTCGCCACCCGCACCGCGGCCCGTACCAAGCGCCACGAGCGCCTGCGCCTCCGGCTGGCAGGCACGCCCGCGCGGCCCCGCCTCGCCGTCTTCCGCAGCCTGAACCACATCTACGCCCAGGTCATCGACGACACCTCCGGCCACACGCTCGTCGCCGCGTCCTCCCTGGAGGGCGCGCTGAAGGGCGCCACCGGCACCAAGACCGACGATGCCAAGCGCGTCGGACAGCTCGTTGCCGAGCGCGCCAAGGCGGCGGGCATCGAGCAGGTGGTGTTCGATCGGGCGGGCTTCAAGTACCACGGGCGAGTCCGCTCGCTCGCCGAGGCGGCCCGCGAGGCCGGCCTCGACTTCTAGAGGACACGCCTGTGGCCCGCATCGACCCCAACAAGCTCGCGCTCGAGGAGCGCGTCGTCCAGATCAACCGAGTCGCCAAGGTCCACAAGGGCGGCCGCCGGTTCTCGTTCTCGGCGGTGATCGTCGTGGGCGACGGCGCCGGCCACGTCGGCGTGGGCCTGGGCAAGGCCGGCGACGTCCCGGAGTCCATCCGCAAGGGCGTCGAGGACGCGAAGAAGAACATCGTCCGGATCCCCATGGTCGGGACGACGATCCCCCACGAGGTCCGCGAGGAGTATGCGGCCGCGCGCGTGATGCTCAAGCCGGCGTCCAAGGGGACGGGCGTCATCGCCGGCGGCGCGGTACGTGCCGTCGTGGAGGCCGCGGGTGTCCGCGACATCCTGGCCAAGGTGCACGGCTCCACCAACCCGGTCAACGTGACCCGTGCGACGCTCAACGCGCTGAGCAGCCTCCGCTCGGTGGAGGAGGTCTCCCGCCAGCGCGGCGTGAAGCTCCGCCTGGTGGTGCCCGGCCAGCCGGCCGCGGCGCAGGAGGTGGCCGATGCCCGGTAGGCTCCGCGTCACCCAGACCAAGAGCACGATCAGCCACATCGCCCGCAACCGGGCGACCATCCGCGCCCTGGGCTTGCACGGCATCGGCAGCTCGTCGATCCTGCCGGACAACCCCGCGGTCCGCGGGATGGTCCGCCAGGTCCGGTTCCTCGTCACTGTCGAGGAGCTCCCCGGGGGCGCGGAGACCAGCCCGGAGAAGCACGGATGAAGACGCACGACCTGCGCCCCCCCGAGGGATCGGTCACCAAGCGGACCCGCGTCGGCCGCGGCATCGCCGCCGGCAAGGGCAAGACCGCCGGCCGCGGCACCAAGGGCCAGCGCTCGCGCGCCGGCGCCTCCATCCCGGCCTGGTTCGAGGGCGGCCAGACGCCGCTCCACATCCGGATTCCCAAGCTGCGCGGCTTCCGCAACATCAACGACATCGAGTACGAGGTCGTCAACGTCGGCGCGATCAGCGCTGCGGTGGAGGCCGGCCGGCTGGAGAGGCAGAAGGGCGCACCGGTCACGGTCAACGCCGACACCCTCAAGGGTGCCGGCCTGGTCCGGCGCGACCGGCTGCCGCTCAAGATCCTCGGTCACGGGGATGTGTCGGTGAAGCTGTTCGTGCTCGCGGACGCGTTCACGAAGAGCGCCCGGGAGAAGATCGAGGGCGCCGGCGGCACGGCCCAGGTCATTGAGTTCCCGAGCTCCCCGCTGGCGGCCCTGGGCGTCGAGCCCGAGGCGCCCGTGGAGGCATCCCCAGAGGTGCCGGCCGCCGACGCCGTCGCCGACGCCCCCGCCGACCAGGACTAGCGGCCCGTGTTCGAAGCCCTGCTCAACGCGTTCCGCGCGCCGGACCTCCGGCGCCGGATCCTGTTCGTCGCCGGGATCATCCTCGTGTTCCGGATGCTGGCGCACGTGCCCGTGCCCGGCGTCGATCCGGACCAGCTCAAGGTGTTCCTGGAGACGAACGCGATCTTCGGCCTGCTGGACCTGTTCTCCGGCGGCGGTCTGGCCAACTTCTCGATCGTCGCCCTGGGCGTGAACCCGTACATCAACGCCTCGATCATCATGCAGCTCATGACGGGCGTCGTCCCGTCCCTGCAGGCGCTCCAGCGCGAGGGTGAGTACGGGCGCACCAAGATCAACCAGTACACCCGCTACCTGTCGGTGCCCATGGCGCTGCTGCAGTCGTACGGGTTCCTCGCCCTGCTGTCGGCCAACAACGTGCTGTCCACGCCGTTCGACCTCGGCAGCTGGGAGACGCTGACCCAGATCGTGACCCTCACCGCCGGGTCCGTGACCCTCATGTGGCTGGGTGAGCTGATCACCGAGAAGGGCATCGGCAACGGCATCAGCTTCATCATCTTCGCGGGCATCGTCAGCCGGGCTCCCGCCGCCCTGATCGGGTTCCTCAACGACCCGGACCTCCCGCGCCTGCTCCTGTTCGCCATCCTGGGCATCGCCGCGGTCGCGACGATCATCTACATCCAGGAGGGCCAGCGCCGGATCCCGATCCAGTACGCCTCCCGCGTCCGTGGCCGGCGCATGTACCAGGGCGGCCAGACGTTCCTGCCGCTGCGGGTCAACCAGGCCGGCGTCATCCCGATCATCTTCGCGGTCAGCATCCTGCTGTTCCCCAGCCAGATCGCCAGCTACTTCGTGAACGCCGGCGGGCTCCTGGGGGAGCTCGCGCAGGCCGTCGTCCAGTGGTTCAGCCAGGGATCCTGGCTGTACGTCCTGCTCTACTTCCTGCTGACCGTCGGGTTCACGTACTTCTACACGGCGTTCACGTTCAAGCCGGACGAGACGGCCGAACAGCTGCGCAAGAACGGTGGGTTCATCCCCGGCATCCGGCCGGGACGCCCGACGCAGGACTACCTTGCCCGCGTCGTCACCCGGATCACCGTGGCCGGCGCGCTGTTCCTGGGCATCGTGGCCGCCCTGCCGCCGTTCATCGGCATGGTCCAGCCGCAGCTTTCCGGCCTCGCCCTGGGCGGGACCGGCATCCTGATCGTCGTGTCCGTCGTCGTGGAGACGATGAAGCAGCTCGAGGCGCAGCTGCTGATCCGCCAGTACGAAGGCTTCATCCGATGAGGTTCGCCCATCTGACGCCCGATGCGTGCGTTGCCCCCTGCGGGCGCTCGCTCACGCACGTTCAAGTGCGCTCGCTCACGTCCTCGGGGGCGCCTTCGCCTCGGATCGTCACCTGGGCGAACTGCCAACCATGAACGTCGTCGTGCTGCTCGGCGCGCCCGGCGCCGGGAAGGGCACCCAGGCGCCGCTGCTCGCCGCCCACCTCGGCCTCCCGATCGTCGCCACCGGCGACCTGTTCCGGGCGGCCGTGCGGGACGGGACGCCCCTCGGGCTGGAGGCACGGCGGTACATGGACGCGGGGCAGCTTGTCCCCGACGACATCACCGTCCGGCTGCTCCTCGAGCGGCTCGCGCGCCCGGACGCGGAGCGCGGGGTCATCCTGGACGGGTTCCCGCGCACGGCCGTGCAGGCGAGGGCCCTCGACGCCGCCCTCGCCGATCGCGGCTCGTCGGTGTGCGCCGCGGTGCTGGTCGAGGTGCCCGAGGACGAGCTCGTCAGGCGCCTGTCGGGGCGCTGGATCTGCCGCGCCGCCGGGCATCCGTACCACGAGGTCTCCAGCCCGCCGCGCGTGGCGGGCCTGTGCGATCTCGATGGGTCCGAGCTGTACCAGCGCACCGACGACCGTCCGGAGACGATCAGGGCGCGGATGGCCCAGCAGCTCGGGTCCCTGGACGAGGTGGTCGAACACTACCGAACGTCGGGTGTCCTGCAGGCCGTGGACGGGCTTCAGCCCATCGACAGGGTCGCGGCGGTGGTCGCCGACGCAGCCGCGGCCTGCCTGATCCGGCCCTCCCGGGTGGGCGACCGGTCCTCCTGATGCCCGTCACGCGCAAGTCGAAGGCCGAGATCGCGAAGATGCGGTCCGCCGGCCGGATCGTGGCCGAGGTCCTGGCGCTGATCGAGGAGGAGCTGCGTCCCGGCGTCTCGACCGCCGATCTGGACAGGCTCGCTGAGCGCCACATCCGAGCGTCCGGCGGCACGCCGTCGTTCCTCAACTACCTGGGCGGACGACGCTACGATCCCCGAGACCCGCACGCCTACCCAGCGTCCACGTGCATCTCCATCGACGACGAGATCGTCCACGGCATTCCCGGCGACCGCGACGTCCGGGCCGGGCAGATCGTCTCGGTGGACGTCGGCGTGATCTACGACGGGTGGCACGGCGACGGCGCCCGGTCGTTCATCTGCGGAGGCGACGCCGCGGGCACGCCGGCCGCCGCCGCGCTCGTCGCGTCCACCCGCCTGGCGCTGATGGCCGGGATCGCAGCCGCGGTCACCGGCAATCGGATCGGCCACATCTCGGCGGCCGTCGAGGACATCGCCACGGCGGGCGGCTACGGGATCGTGCGCCAGTACGTGGGCCACGGGATCGGCACGGCGATGCACGAGGATCCCCAGGTGCCGAACTTCCGGTCGCGGTCGAACGGCATCGAGCTGGCGCCCGGCATCTGCCTCGCGATCGAGCCCATGCTCACCCTGGGCAACGAGGCCACCCGAACCCTCGACGACGATTGGACGGTCGTCACCCAGGATGGATCGCTCGCCGCCCACTTCGAGCACACCATCGCCATCACGGCGAATGGACCCGAGATCCTGACGAGTGTCTGAGAAGTTGTCGGATTCGACGGGGTTTGATATCCTCACCGTTCGTGTGTCGGCCCGGGCGGGCCGACACTCGTGCTGAGAAGGACCAGGGAGCAAGGTTGGCGAAGAAGGACGCGATCGAAGTCGAAGGGACCGTCATCGAGCCGCTGCCGAACACCATGTTCGCGGTGGAGCTCGAGAATGGCCACCGCGTCCTCGCGCACATCAGCGGCAAGCTGCGGATGAACTTCATCCGCATCCTGCCCGGCGACCGGGTCCGCGTCGAACTGTCTCCCTACGACCTCACGCGGGGTCGCATCACGTACCGCCTGAAGTAATCGAGGAACCCGGTGAAGGTCAGAGCGTCCGTCAAGACGCGGTGTGACAACTGCAAGGTCATCCGGCGCCACGGCACCGTGATGGTCATCTGCTCCAATCCCAAGCACAAGCAGCGGCAGGGCTGACGGATGGCTCGTATCGCCGGTGTCGACATCCCGCGCGAGAAGCGCGTGGAGGTCGCCCTCACCTACGTCTTCGGGCTCGGGCTGTCGTCCAGCCAGAAGATCCTCAAGCAGACCAGCATCAACCCGGACACGCGCGTCCGGGACCTCACCGAGGACCAGGTCAACCGGCTTCGCGAGGTCATCGACCGGACCTACAAGGTCGAGGGCGACCTCCGTCGCGAGGTGGCGCTGAACATCAAGCGCCTGATCGAGATCGGGTCGTACCGTGGCCTGCGGCACCGCCGCAACCTGCCGGTCCGCGGGCAGCGAACGAAGACCAACGCCCGCCAGCGCCGAGGACCCAAGCGGACTGTCGGCGCCCGGAAGAAGACGAAGTGACGAGGAACCCCTAACGCATGGCCGATCGCAAGCGCGCCGTCAAGCAGCGACGTCGGGAACGCAAGAACGTCCCCCAGGGGCACGTCCACGTCCAGGCGACCTTCAACAACACCATCGTGACGATCACCGACCTGGGCGGGAATGTCATCTCGTGGGGTTCGGCCGGGATCGCCGGGTTCAAGGGTTCCCGGAAGAGCACGCCCTATGCGGCCGCGCTCGCCGCCGAGGGCGCCGCCCGCCGCGCCATGGAGCACGGCATGCGCCAGGTCGAGGTCTACGTGAAAGGTCCCGGCGCCGGTCGCGAGCAGGCCATCCGGTCGCTCCAGGCCGCCGGTCTCGAGGTGAGCGCGATCACCGACGTCACGCCCATCCCCCACAACGGATGCCGCCCGCCCAAGCGGCGCCGCGTCTGAGCACCGAGAGACCATGGCCCGTTACACCGATGCCGTCTGCCGGCTCTGCCGCCGCGAAGGGCTGAAGCTCTTCCTCAAGGGCAGCCGCTGCTACACGAAGAAGTGCTCGTTCGAACGGCGCCCGACGCCGCCGGGCCAGCACGGCGTCCGCCGCCGCAAGGTGGGCGACTACGGCCTCCAGCTGCGCGAGAAGCAGAAGGTCCGCCGCGTCTACGGCGTGCTTGAGAAGCAGTTCCGCAACTACTTCGTCGAGGCGTCGCGCCACTCCGGCGTCACCGGCGAGTACCTGCTCCAGTCGCTCGAGCTGCGCCTCGACAACGTCGTGTTCCGGCTCGGGTTCGCGCCCTCGCGCGCCGCGGCGCGCCAGATCGTGGCCCACGGCCACCTCGCCGTCAACGGCGTGCCCACGAACATTCCCTCCTACCGGCTCAAGATCGGCGACAAGGTCGAGGTGCGCGAGTCGCACCGCGGGCGCGAGCTGTTCAAGGTCCTCAAGGAGAATCTCCGCTCGCACCAGCCGCAGGACTGGCTGAGCCTCGACCCGGCGAACCTCGCCGGGTCCGTCCTCGCCATGCCGCGCCGAGACCAGATGCCTGCCGAGTTCAACGAGCAGCTCGTGGTCGAGTACTACTCGAGGTAGCCGCCGCCCATGATCGAACTCGAGACCCCGCAGATCGAGCCCGTCGCCGAGGCCGGCACCTACGCGAAGTACGAGGCCGGCCCGCTCCAGGCGGGCTACGGCGTGACCCTGGGCAATGCGCTCCGTCGGGTCCTGCTGTCCTCGCTCGAGGGTGCCTCCGTCACGTCGATCCAGATCCGTGACGTGTACCAGGAGTTCTCCACGATCCCCGGCGTCAAGGAAGACGTCACCCAGATCGTGCTGAACGTGAAGAAGCTCCGCCTCAAGAGCTTCGCCACCCACCCGGTCCAGCTCCGCTTGATCAAGAGTGGCGCCGGCCCGGTCATCGCCGCGGACATCGCCGAGACGGCGGACGTCGAGATCGTCAATCCCGAGCTCGTCCTGATGACGATCGACTCGGACGACGTGACGATCGAGCTGGACCTGACCGTCGAGCGTGGCGTTGGCTACCTCGCCGCCGAGCGCAGCGAGGCGCTGCCGATCGGCGTGATCGCGGTGGACGCGATCTTCACCCCGGTCCGCAAGGTCAACTACTGGGTCGAGAGCATGCGGGTCGGTCAGATGACCAACTACGACAAGCTCACGATCGAGATCGAGACCGACGGCACGATCACCCCCGAGGAGGCGCTCTCACGCTCCGCGGACATCCTCGTGCACCAGTTCCAGCCGTTCGTGACCGTCGGCGTCCAGGCCGTGGTGCCCGACCGCGCGGCGACCGGCGTGCCGCAGCTCCCGCCGAACATGCTCGACATGCCGATCGAGGAGCTGGACCTGCCGATGCGGGCCTACAACTCGCTCAAGCGGAACAACATCGTCAAGGTCGGTCAGCTGCTGCAGCTCAAGGACGACGACCTCCTCCGGATGCGCAACTTCGGCAAGAAGTCGCTCGACGAGATGAAGGAGCGCCTCCGCATGCGCGGCTTCATCCTGCCGGAGACCGAGATCGACGGGGCGCTCGATGCGGACGCGGACGTTGCAGCGGTCGTCGACATGGATGCCCCCTTCGATGGCGAGGAGGAGGCCTGAGCCATGGCGCATCGGATTGACGGGCGCAAGCTGTCGCGCAAGCGCGGGCCCCGCCTCGCCCTGTACAAGAACCTGACGGTCTCGGTCCTCCGCTATGAGCGGGTGCAGACCACCGAGGCCAAGGCCAAGGAGATCCGCGGCCGGGTCGAGCGGATGATCACGCTCGCCAAGCGCGGTGACCTGGCGGCCCGGCGAACGGTCGTGTCGGAGCTCCCGAACGAGCCGCTCGTCGTCGCGAAGCTGTTCGACGTGATCGCCCCCAAGTACGCCGACCGTCAGTCCGGGTTCACCCGGCTGGTTCACGTCGGCCAGCGCAAGGGCGATGCCGCCGAGATCGTCCAGATCGAGCTGGTCTGACGAGAGATCATCGATGAGGGCTCGAGAGAGCTCGCCGCGGCGCTATCGCGCCCGGTGCGAATACGATGGAACGGACTTTGCCGGGTTCCAGCTTCAGCGGGATGCCCGGACGGTCCAGGGAGAGCTCGAGTCGGCCCTCGCCGGCCTCGCAGGAGGCGAGCGGGTGGTCGTCGACGGGGCGGGACGCACCGACGCCGGGGTCCACGCCACGGGACAGGTGATCGCATTCACCTACCGCGGCAGGCTCACGGGGCCGGAGCTCCAGCGGGCGGTCAACGCCCTGCTCCCGCCTGACGTCGCGATCCGCGACGTGCGGCGGACCCCCGCCGGGTTCCATCCCCGCTATGCGGCGCGGTACCGGGAGTACCGCTACACCGTCTGGAACGGGCCGCGCAGCCCCCTTCGCGAGCGAACGGCGCTCGGGATCCGGGCCCCGTTGGACATCGCCGCCATGGTGAGCGCCGCGTCGGTCTTCGAGGGCCGGCACGACTTCTCGGCCTTCGGCGGCACGGACCGGTCCCCGGTCCGGACCGTGCATTCGGTCCGGGTCAGGTCGGCGGGCCGCCTGGTGACGATCGACGTCCGGGCCAACGCCTTCCTGCGGGGGCAGGTACGGAGAATGGTGGCCGCCCTCCTGGAGGTCGGCCTCGGCAAGATCGGCGAGGAGGGCCTCCGGGCGGCGCTGGCCGCACGGGAGCCGGCCCTCGACGGGGTGACCGCCCCGGCGAAGGGCCTGTGCCTCCGGCGCGTCGTCCTCGGGCGGCGGCGACCAGACGACGAGGAACACGAGGAATGAGCGCCAAGACCTATACGCCTCGGGAGAGCGAGATCGAGCGACGCTGGTACGTCGTCGACGCGACGGACGAGACGCTCGGCCGCCTCGCGACGCGGATCGCGCACGTCCTCGAGGGCAAGCACAAGCCCACCTATGCATCCCACATGGACACCGGCGACCACGTGATCGTGGTCAACGCGGCGCGGATCACCGTGACCCGCGACAAGCTGGAGTCCAAGGTCTACGCCCGCCACAGCGGGTATCCCTCGGGCTTCAAGGAGGAGACCCTCGGTCACCTGCTCGCCCGACGGCCGGAGGAGGTCATCCGCCGCGCCGTGAAGGGGATGCTGCCGCACAACCGGCTGGGCACCCAGATGCTTCGGAAGCTGAAGGTCTACGCGGGTGCCGAGCACCCTCACGAGGCCCAGAAGCCCGAGCCGCTCGCCTGATCGAGGAGCCCTGATGTCGACGCCTGCGTTCTATTGGGGCACCGGCCGCCGGAAGACGGCGGTGGCCCGCGTGCGCCTGTTGCCCGGTGAGGGCCAGATGGTCGTGAACGGCCGCACGCCCGAAGAGCACTTCGGGGGCCTGCTCGCCGATTTCGGAGCTGTTCCTCCCGTTCCGGGTCACCGGGACGGAGGGACGGTTCAACGTGATGATCAAGGTCGAGGGCGGTGGAGTGACCGGGCAGGCCGGCGCGATCCGCCACGGCATCGCGCGCGCCCTGCTCCAGGCAGACCCGGAGACGAACCGCCTGCCGCTGCGCCAGGCCGGCCTCCTGACCCGCGACCCGCGGATGAAGGAGCGCAAGAAGTTCGGGCTGAAGCGCGCCCGAAAGGCCCCCCAGTACACCAAGCGGTAGGTCGCCCTCGCCGGGGCGTCCATGGCGGCGTTGGCCGCTCCGCGCACTCGCTCACGCACGCCCGGGTGCGCTCGCTCCCGTGCTCACGGCCGCCTTGCCCTGGACGCCCCGATCGAGGGCTCCGTGCCTGATCACGCGCTCGCCCGCGCCTTGGCCTCGGCCCCCGCGCGGGCGCTTGCGTTCCGGCTCGGGTAGCCTGAGGCCATGAGCGGCGGATCGCACTATGAGCGCTACAAGGACGCGCTCAAGCGCGGCCACGTCGCGTCGATCCGCGGGCGGCTGGAGGACGCGCTCACGGCCTACGCGGAGGCCGCCGACATCGCCCCCGAGCGCTCGACGCCCCACACGAGCGCCGGCACGGCACTCCTGCGCCGGCGGCAGCCGGCCGACGCGCTGCGCCACTACGCGGTCGCCCTGCGCCTCGCCCCCCGGGACGAGGCAGCCCTGCTTGGCCGCGCCCAGGCGCTCGCGGCGCTGGGTCAGCGAGGCGAAGCCGCCGACGCGTACATGGTGCTCGCGGACGCCCGGGCCGATTTGGGGAGCCTCTCGGACGCGGTCGATGCGGCGCGCCGCGGCCTGGAGCTGGCCGAGGGCCGCGAGCGGCGGCGGACGCTGGAGCGGTTGATCGAGAAGCTGCGCGCGACGGAGCCCGACGAGCCGGGCCGCGCCGCCCTGGAGCGCGCGCTGCGGGTCCTGGATGGGGTCGCCGTGACGCCGGCGGTCCAGCCCGGCGCGACCGCGCCGGCCGTGGCGTCGGACGCGACCCCCGCGAGCGTCGCGGCGGAGGCGGACGAGGCAGGTCCGGCGATCCGCTCCGTGCTGGACCGCGACCTTCCGGCCGGCCTCGGCAGCGACGACCTGGCCAGATCGGCGGAAGTGGCCCTCGGCGCCGGGGATACCGTGACGGCGCTCGGGCGCCTGCTCGACCTGGCGGCGCACCACCGCCGCGCCGGCCAATCAGAGGCTGCCCTGGACGCGCTGTACGAGGGGCTGACCTTCGCGCACGACGACGTGGACCTGCACCTCGCGCTCGTCACCCTCTACGGCGACCGGGGATGGACCTCGTTGGCGGAGGAGAAGCTGTCACTCCTCGGCCGCCTCGCCACGCTCGAGGGCGACGAAGTGACGCTGGCGCGCGTCGCGGCGGCAGGGAGCGCGCCGGGCTGATCCCGGACCCGACGCCCGGGCCCGCCGCCGGTCGGGCGATCCGCCGGGGACCCGGTGCTACACTCGCCGGAAGATGCCCCCGTTCATCGAGTCGCTCGTCCGTCAGATCACGCTGACGACGCTGCTCGACATCACCATCACGGCCCTGTTCATCTACTGGCTGTTCAGCCTGATCCGGGGCACCCGGGCCGTCACCCTGGTCATCGGCGTGACGGTGCTGCTCGGCGTCTATGCCCTGGCGCAGGCACTCGAGCTGCGGCTGTTCACCCAGCTCCTGCAGGCAGGCGCGGTCGTCGGCCTGTTCGCGCTGGTCGTGGTGTTCCAGCCCGAGCTTCGACGGGCGCTGGAGCGGATTGGTCGCGTCGGGTCCCTCAGCTGGCTCCTCGCCCCGGCGGAGCGGCGCCGGATCGACTATGTCGCCGCCGAGGTGTCCAAGGCCGCCGGGATGCTGTCCCGCGATGGCCACGGCGCGCTCATCGTCCTGGAGCGCGAGACCGGCCTGGAGGAGATCGCCGAGAGCGGCGTCATGCTCCACTCGGACCTGTCGAGCGAATTGCTGTGCACGGTCTTCGCGCCCCGGACCGCACTGCACGACGGCGCCGTGATCATCCGCGGGGATAGCGTCCTCGCCGCCGCGGCGCTCCTGCCGCTGACCGACATGACCCTCAGCGAGCGCTTCGGGACCCGCCACCGGGCCGCCCTCGGGATCACGGAGGACACGGACGCCGTGGCCGTCGTGGTGTCCGAGGAGAACGGGCAGATGAGCGTCGTGGAGCGGGCCCGGATCGTCCGGGTTCCCACGGAGGCTCAGCTGGAACGCGCCCTGCGGGCGCTGCTGGAGGCGCCCTCGACGACCGGCATCGGGCGCCCCCACAGGCCTCACGGCGGCAGCACCGGCGCGCGCCTGCGCCTCACTGGTCGCCGCCCCGGCGGCCCGGACCAGGCGGTCCCGGACCATGATGCCGCCGGCGAGGAGGGCACGGCGGCGGCCGCTGCCGCGCCGCAGTGAACGCCGGGCGCTCGGCCCGGCGCGCCGCCGCGTTCGTCGTCCACAACTGGCCGCTCAAGGTGGCGGCCGTCGTCGCGGCAACCCTGCTCTACGCCGGGCTGGTCCTCTCGCAGGACAGCGACGTGTACCCCGGACCGGTGACCGTCACGCCCGTCAACCAGCCCAGCGGCACGATCCGGATCAACGAGCTCCGCGACGTCGAGGACATCCGTTATGTCGCGCCGGCCGACGCTGGCCGGCTGACCGCCGACGACTTCCGCGCCACCGTGGATCTCGCCGGTCTCGAGCCGACGGGCGAGCCAGCCGCCGTCCGGGTGAACGTCGTTGCGGTCGACCCCCGGGTGACGATCCTGGACTTCCGGCCTCGCACCGTGCAGGTGATCCTCGATGCGTCCGTGGACAAGGAGGTGCCGGTCCGCGTGGACAGCGGCCCGGTTCCCGAGGGCCTCACGGTCGGCGAGGCCACTGTCGATCCGCAGACGGTCACCGTCACCGGCCCGTCCACCAAGGTCAAGCAGGTGATCGGCGCCCGGGTCCGGGTGACGTTCGACGCGAGTGGCATCGACGTGGACCGCGAGGTCGAGCCCGAACCGGTGGATGCAGCCGGCGAGATCGTTATCGGGGTGGACGTGGATCCGCAGACCGTCCATGTCACGATCCCCGTGTTCACCGACCGGGAATCGCGCACGCTGCCGGTGAACCCGATCGTGAGCGGTACGCCCGCTCTCGGGTTCAGGATCTCGGCGGTCGAGGCCTCACCGCTGGTCGTGTCGGTGGAGGGGGACGGCGACCAGCTGGCCGAGCTCACGCGCGTGGACACGGAGCCGGTGTCCGTGTTCGGCGCGACGTCCGACGTGGAGGCCGTGGTCAACCTGGCCCTGCCGCCCGGCGTCGTGCCCCTGGGCTCGGCCACCGTGCGGGTGACGGTCCGGGTCGAGCCCGTCACCGAGACTCGCACCTACAGCGCCGGGATCCGGCTGGATGGCGCGCGCGAGGGCCTGGAGTACGCCGTAGAGCCCGATCGCGTGCTGCTCACCCTGTTCGGCTCGGTCGTGGATCTGGACCGCCTGGGCGCGGCGCCGATCGTCGTGGGCGTCAACGTCGCCCGCCTGGACCCCGGGACCCACCAGGTGACGGTCGTCCCATCCCTGCCGGCCGGCGTGACATTGGCGGCCGTCTCGCCGAAGACGGTGACGGTCGGGATCACGGAGCCCCCGACCCCGTCGCCGGAGGCATCGGCCGCCGCTCCGTCGCCATCGCCCTCCGGGGGACCGTCCCCGTCCATCGAACCATGACGATCCCCGACGTCTGACGGGCCTCGACCCAACCCGACCCACCCGATGCAGCAAGGAGCAGCATGAGCCGCCTGTTCGGCACGGACGGCATCCGCGGCGCCGCCAACGTCGACCTCCGCCCGTCACTCGCCTTCGCCCTCGGGCGCGCGACCGCTCACCACCTGGCCAAACCGGGCGGCTCGATCGTCGTCGGTCAGGACACCCGTCGGTCCGGCGACATGTTCGTGGCGGCGATCATCGCCGGCGCGACGAGCATGGGCGTGGACGTGCACGCGGCTGGAGTCGTACCCACGCCGGCCCTCGCCTTCCTCGCAGGCTCCGGCGGGTTCGCCGCGGGGATCATGGTGTCCGCGTCCCACAACCCGGCCGAGGACAACGGGCTCAAGGTGCTCGACCCGCAGGGTCTCAAGCTGGACGACGACGTCGAGGACGTGCTGGAGGCGGTGATCCTGCGGGCCGACGAGCTGCCCGGTGTCGCGCCGGCCGCGATCGGGCGAGCCGTGGACGCGCACGGCCTCCTGGACGACTACCTCGCGCACCGGACCGGGTTGGCCGCCCGGATCCGGGCGGACGGGCTCCACGTGGTGCTGGACGTGGCCAACGGCGCGGCCCACCGGGTCGGCCCCGACGTGCTGCGCGCGACCGGGGCGCGCGTGACCGTGATCCACGATGCCCCCGACGGCGACAACATCAACCGCGCCTGCGGTGCGACCGAGCCGGGCTCGCTGGCCGACGCCGTCCGCGCGCACGGCGCGGACGTCGGCTTCGCGCTGGACGGCGACGCCGACCGGTGCGTGGCCGTGGATGCCGACGGCGAGCTGGTGGACGGCGACCAGGTGCTGGGCATCCTCGCCCGGGAGCGCCTGGCGGCTGGGACCCTGGAGCACGGCAGCCTGGTGGTGTCGGTGCTGTCCAACGGCGGCCTTGCGCACGCGGTGGAGGCCGCCGGCGGCCGGATCGTGCGGACCCCGGTCGGCGACAAGCACATCCTGGCGGCGATGCTCGTGTCCGGCGCCGGCCTGGGCGGCGAGAAGAGCGGTCATGTCATCGTCCGCGAACATACGACGACCGGTGACGGGATCGTCACCGCGCTCGAGCTGCTTCGCGTCATGACCGCGTCCGGAACGGGTCTCGGCGAGCTGGCGGCCGCCATCCCGCTGCTGCCGCAGCAGCAGCGGGCGATCCGCGTACGTCACCGTGACCAGTGGGACAACGACGACGTGCTGCGCTCGGCCATCGCCGACGCGGCGGCGAGGCTGGCGCCGGACGGGCGGATCCTCGTCCGGCCCTCCGGCACCGAGCCCGTCCTGCGAGTCATGGTCGAGGGACCCGACGCGGACGAGGTTGCGGCCATCGCCGACACGATCACGACCCTCGCGGGGGAGCGTCTACACTAGCCCGGCCGCGGCGCACCGCGGCGTACCCCGCAAAGGAGAGCCCGGGCGCATGTGCGGAATCGTCGGCTACACGGGACCCCGCGCGGCGGGACCGATCCTCATCGAGGGTCTCCGCCGCCTGGAGTACCGGGGCTACGACTCGGCCGGCATCGCGCTCGTGGACGAGGCGGGCGGCCTGTTCGTCGAGAAGAAGGCGGGCAAGCTCGCGAACCTCCAGACCGCCATCGCCGACCGGACGCCGCACGCGGCGATCGGCCTCGCGCACACCCGGTGGGCGACCCACGGACGCCCCAACGACCTGAACGCGCATCCCCACCAGGACTGCACCGGCGAGATCACGGTGATCCACAACGGGATCATCGAGAACTTCCGAGATCTGCGCGACGGGCTCGAGGCACGCGGCCACCGCCTGGCGTCGGAGACCGATACCGAGGCGCTCGCCCACCTGGTGGAGGAGGCCTACGCCGGCGATCTCGCCGAGGCGGTCCGGGCGGCGCTGACCCGGGTGCAGGGCGCCTACGCGATCGCGGTCATGCATCGCGGCGAGGGCGACCGGCTGGTCGGAGCCAGGCAGGACGTGCCGCTCGTGGTGGGGCTGGCCGACGGGGAGTCGTTCCTCGCCTCTGACGTGGCCGCCATCCTCGCCCACACGGACCGGGTCGTGTTCCTGGAGGAGGGCGATGTCGTGGACCTGCGCCCGTGGGGCGCGACGATCACCGGCGTCGACGGCGCGCCGCGGGAACGCGCCGTGACGATCCTGGACTGGTCGCCCGAGGCGGCGGAGAAGGGCGGCTACGACCACTTCATGCTCAAGGAGATCCACGAGCAGCCAGATGCGCTTCGGCAGTCGCTCGCCGGGCGCGTGACCCCCGCCGGCCGGATCCAGGCGCCCGAGGTCGACGCGCTCGCCGAAGCGTTCCGGCGCGTCACGCGGGTGGAGCTCGTGGCCTGCGGGACGGCGTCGTATGCGGCGCTGGTGGGAGCCGCCGCGATCGAGGAGTGGACCGGGCTGCCGGCCCGGCTGACGGTGGGCTCCGAGTTCCGGTATTCGCCCCCGCCGCTCGACGCCAACACCCTGGTGATCGCGGTCACGCAGTCCGGCGAGACCGCCGACACGATCGCACCCACCCGCTGGGCGCGCGAGCGGGGCAGCCCGATCATCGCGGTCACCAACACCGTGGGCTCTGCCATCACCCGCGAGGCGGACGCGGTGATGTTCCTCCAGGCGGGGCCCGAGATCGCGGTCGCGGCGTCCAAGACGTTCGTGACCCAGGTCACGACCCTGGTCGTGCTGGCCGCGGCCATCGCGAAGGCCCGGGATGCCCTCGACCCGGCGCGCGAGACGGAGCTCGGCCTGGCCCTGCGTGCGCTGCCGGAAGCGGCGGCCCGGGCCCTGGACCTGGCGGCCGGCACGGACGCGCTCGCGCGGCGCTACGTGAACTCTCGCGGCTTCATGTTCGTCGGGCGCGGCTACGGGCTGCCGGGAGCCCTCGAGGGCGCGCTCAAGCTCAAGGAGATCAGCTACATCCATGCCGAGGGTTACGCGGCCGGCGAGCTCAAGCACGGCCCCATCTCGCTGCTCGACGCCGAGTGCCCGCTGGTCGCGGTCGCGACGCGGTCACGGGTCTACGACAAGTTGATCAGCAACGTGATGGAGGGCCGGGCGCGCGATGCGAAGGTGATCGCCGTCGCCACCGAGGGCGACGTCCAGATCGAGCGCTTCGCGGACGATGTGCTGTGGGTGCCCGACACGCACGAGGCGCTGACCGCCGTGCTCGCCGTGATCCCGCTCCAGCTGTTCGCCTACCGCATGGCGGTGGCGCGCGGCACGGACGTGGACCAGCCGCGCAACCTGGCCAAGTCGGTGACGGTGGAGTAGGGGATGAGTGGCGGCGATCCGGTCCTGCCGTCCGGCATCGTGCCTCCGGGGACCACGGAGCTCGGGATCGACATCGTCAAGGTGGACCGCATCCGGGCCACGATGGCGCGCTTCGGCGAGCGATTCCACCGCCGGGTGCTCACCGAGCGCGAGCGACGCTACGTACGCGACCGGCCGGAGACGTTCGCCGGCCGCTGGGCAGCCAAGGAGGCCGTGTCCAAGGTGCTGGGCCTCGGGGTGCGCGGCATCGGCTGGACCGAGATCGAGATCGAGCGGCTGCCGACCGGGCAGCCCGCCGTCCGCCTTTCCGGCCGCGCGGCGCAGCGGGCGGAGCAGCTGGGGATGGGCCGGATCGCGGTGTCGATCAGCCACGAGTCGGACTACGCCGTGGCCGTTGCGTTCGGCGTGCGCACGGCCGGCGGCCGGTACGTGTTCCCGCTCGACATCGACGAGCGGATCGATGACCGCGAGCGCAAGCTGTTGGCCAGGCTCGAGCGGCTCCGGGCGCTGCACGAGGAGGCGCGAGTCTCGGGCGACGAGGCCGGGGCCGGCCGGGATGCGGCCGGCGGCGTGAAGACGGGAGACGGTGGATGAGCGGCGCGCGGCCGGTCGAGCTCACGGACGCGTCCATGGCCCGTCTCCTCCCGGAGCGGGATCCACGCGGCCACAAGGGGACGTTCGGCAAGCTGCTGGTGATCGCGGGCTCGCTGGACTACGCCGGTGCCGCGCTGCTCGTGTGCCGGGCCGCCGGCCGGGCCGGCTCCGGGCTGGTCACGCTCGCCGTGCCCGAATCGCTCCAGCCGCTGTTCGCGGCCAAGGTCGTCGAATCGACGACGATGGCGCTGCCCGAGGATGACGTCGAGGAGGTGGACCCGGAGCCCGCGCTGGCGAAGATTCTGGACCACGAGCACGACGCGCTGGTCATCGGCCCGGGGCTGCGGCCGGCGCTTGCCACGGCGGACCTGCTGCGCCTGCTCCTGACCGCGCCCGAGGAGCCCGCGGCGCCGGCCGTGCTCGACGCCGAAGCCCTGCGCACGCTGGCGTCGGCGGACGACTGGTGGACGTCGGTGACGCGGCCATGCGTCCTGACGCCGCACGCGGGCGAGTTCGCCCGGCTGCGCGCCGGCTCCGGGCACGATCCCACGGCGGACGGGGACCTGGGAGGCGACGACGCGGCGCGGGCGGCAGCGGCCGCGGCGGCCGCGGCCCAGTGGCGCCAGGTCGTGGTCCTCAAGGGAGCCCGGACGGTGATCGCCGCCCCGGACGGGGCGGTGTGCGTGGCCCCGTTCGAGAACCCGGCCATGGCATCCGGCGGCACCGGGGACGTCCTGGCCGGGACGATCGGCGCGCTGCTGGCGCAGGGCCTGCCGCCGTTCGACGCCGCCTGCCTGGGCGTGTACCTCCACGGTCTGGCGGGCGACGCGGTCCGGGAGCGGCTGGGAGACGCGGGACTGCTGGCGGGCGATCTGCCCGACGCGATCCCGCCGGCCCGCAGGCGCCTGGCGGCGATCGCGGGGCGCGCCTCGGGGCGCCGCCGGCTCGGCTTCGGCTCGCGGGAGGCGGGCGACGCCCCGGCGCCCGGCTCGCCCGGCTCGCCCGGCTGAGCGTGCGGCGGCCGTGCCCGTGATCTCGCAGCCCGCCCGCCCGCCGATCGAGCGGGCGCTCGCGGCGGCCGGCCTACCGCCACTGCCCCGGACCGGGTGGCTGGAGCTGGACCTCGATGCCCTCGGCTCCAATCTCGGCGTGCTGCGGAATCTGGTCGGGCCACGAGTCCGGGTCGAGCCCGTGGTCAAGGCGGACGCATACGGACACGGGGCCGTCCCCGTCGCCCTGGCGCTGGAGGCGGCAGGTGCCGACGGGTTCTCCGTCGCCACCGTGGACGAGGCCATCGAGCTGCGCGAGGGCGGCGTCGCGCTGCCGATCCTGGTCCTGTACCCGGTGCCGCCGGCGTGTGTCCCGATCGCAGCGGCGGCGGGGATCGCCGTCAGCGCCGGTCCCGGCCCGCTCGCGGAGCGCATGCTGGACGCGGCCGCTGGAGGCGTCGAGTCCGGCGCACGGCCCCTCCTGGTCCACGTCGAGGTCGAGACCGGGCTCGGGCGTGGCGGGGTCCTGCCGCACGACGTCGAGGCCACCGTCGCACGCGTCGCCGCGGCGCCCGGGGTCCAGCTGGCGGGCGCGTGGACGCATCTTGCAGCGCCGGGCGATCCCGCCCTCGCCACCGGGCAGGACGACCTGTTCGGCCGGGCGCTCGAGTCGCTGGTCGATGCCGTTGCCTGGGGCCCCGACGCCGCGCGGCGCCACTTCGCGGGCAGCGGCGGCGTGCTGGCCACGGGCGTCGGCCACTGGGACGCGGTGCGCATCGGGCTGTCGATCTACGGCCTCGTGCCGGACGCGCTGGTGCCGCCCGCCGAGACTGCGGACGCGGCGTCTCGTCTGCGACCAGTGATGTCACTCCTCGCGCGACCGGTTCGGGTCGTGGACCTGCCGGCGGGCCATGGCGTGAGCTACGGGCCGTCGTTCGTCACCGCGAGACCGTCGCGGATCGCCACCCTCCCGGTGGGCTACGGCGATGGCTGGAGGCGCGCCTTGTCGGACCGGGCGGTTGCCCTCGTGCGCGGCGCTCGCGTGCCGCTCGTCGGGCGGGTGACGATGGACGCCGTCATGGCCGACGTGACGGACGTGCCCGGGCCCCCCGTCACCGAGGACGACGAGTTCGTGCTCCTGGGCCGCCAGGGCGGCGATGCGGTCACCGCCATCGACCTCGCCGCGACAGCCGGGACGATCAGCTACGAGATCGTCACGGGCATGTCCCGGCGGCTGCCCCGGGTGTACCATGCCGCCGGTTCGCCCGCGGGGATCCGGACGCTCGCGGGTGGGAGGTCCGAGTGGCACGTATCGAGCTCTGGAACGGCGACATCTGCGACCTCGAGGTCGACGCCATCGTGAGCCCTGCCTCCACCTCCCTGTGGATGTCCACGGGGATCGCGGGGGAGCTCAAGCGCGTCGGCGGCGACGAGATCGAGTTCGCCGCCGTCCGGCAGGGCCCGGCTGCCCTCGGTGACGCGGTCGTCACCCCGGCCGGCACGCTGGCCGCGCGGGTCGTGATCCACGCGGTCTCCCTCGAGCGCGACCGCCGGGCGAGTGGGCCGGCCATCGACCGGGCGGCCCGCAGCGCCATGGCCCGGGCGCGGGAGCTCAGGCTGTCCAGCATCGCCTTCCCGGCTCTCGGGACGGGCGTCGGCGGCTTTCCGCTCGACGAGGCGGCCAGGATCGCCGTCGAGGCGGTCCGCGACGAGCTCACGTCCCCGTCCACGATCGAGCACGTGGTCTTCGCGCTCCGCGGAGCGGCCGCCTACGAGGCGTTCGCACATGCCCTCGCGGCGGGCGTCCCGGTCCCGTCCCGTCCGCTGCTGGCGGTGCCCGCCGGTCCGCCGGCGGGCACCATCCGTGACGACCGCGTCGGGAGCGGCCTCGGGGCCGTGGCTGGCGAGGAAACGACGGGCGAGCCCGGCGGATGAGCTTCCCCGTCGAACCGCTCGACGAGCGGCGCGACGCCCTCGTCGAGGACGTCGCGCGCGAGATCCGGCTGCGCGGGCTGACCGGCCCGGCCGTCCACTTCCTGGAGGCCAGCCGCCCGTACCGCCCGCTGGGCGCGCCGGCGATGCTGTTCTTCGATCCCGTGCTGCGGGACGTGTTCGGCGGCAAGCTGCCGTCCGCCAGCGAGCTCCTGCGCGATGAGGTGGGGATCGAGGCGCTCATCGACCGCCTCGAGGAGCTCGACCAGTCGGACGGCTGGGACGCCTGACGCGGGGCGGCATTCGCCCTGTCAAGACGGCCGGCCTGCCGGTGGCTGGTAGCATCGGGACGGTGAGCAGCGAACCCCGGGTCATGGTGACGGTCGACCGCGGCACGGCCACCGTCGCCGTCACCCTCCTCGCCAGGCTGGACGCCCGGTGGCGCCTGCTGGGTGCGGCAGCGGCGCCCGCAGCCGTACCGCCCGAGGCGCTGCTGCGTCGCCTGGGGGCACGCCTGCGCGACGCGGACCCGGACCTCGCCCGGGCGTGCGGGCTGGAGGATCCGGCAGCCGTTCCTGGCGCGCCCCGGCTCGAGGTCGAGACGCTTCCGCCACCGGTGATCGTGGTCGTCGCGGCGACCGAACGCGTGGTCCGCCCCCTGGCTGCCATCGCCGCGACGGCGGGCTGGCGGGTCCGGTCCGTCGCGCTGGAGGGCGCGGAGATCCTGTCGGTGGCGTCCATGCTGGCCGCCCCGTCCGTGTCGGCGGTGCTCGCGGGCTCGTCCGATCCGCCCGGCGCCGACGAGCGATCGCTGGTTGGCGAGCTCGCCGCGCTCGTCGTCGCCGCCGTCCAGCGCCGTCCCGATCTCACGCTCGTCCTGGCCGGGGGCATCGCGGAGCCCGGCGGACGGGCAGAGGCCGTGGTCGACGGCGTCCGACCGGGCGCCACGCTCTACGCTCCGGCGGCCGCCAAGGCCGACGGGGCGCGCCTCCGGGAGCTCCTGGACGGCCTGCGCGGCGGCGAGCGGGACGGCCGGCGAGCGCTGGCCGTGGCGACGGGCACGCTGTCGGCCGTCCTCCGGCGGCGCGTCGAGGTCGTTGACATCGGGTATGGCGCCGGCACCCGCGCGGCGGCATCGTGGTCGCCGGGCGGTGCGGCCCCCGAGGTCATCGCCGCGACCGTCGCGGATGCCGCGCTCGTGCCCCCCGGCGTGGACGACACGGTCGTGGACGGCGCCGCCGGATGGCTCACGGTGTCGCTGGACCGGCTGCGCGTGCGGGACCGCCTCCGCGAGCTGGCGATGATCCCGTGGGGCGACGCGGCGGGCGACGGCGCGCGCCTGCGCCTGGCCGCTGCCCGTGCGGCGCTGGACCGCCTGGTCGCCGCCACGCCCATGTTCGAGACGCAGCCCGCCCCGGACGTGGTCGTCGCGGCCGGCGGTGCGTGGTCCGTGGCGCCGGGGCCCGCGGTCGCGCTCGCGCTCGCCGACGTGCTGCGACGGCCGGGGGTCCGAGCGTTCGGCCTCGACCACGCCCGCCTGCTCGCCCCGCTGGGGGCGATCGAGGACGAGGACGATCGCCGGCGGATGATCGCCGACCTCCGCGACGAGCTGCTGGTGCCGCTCGGCAGCGTGGTGATGCCGGGCGGGATGCGCACCGGCCGGCCGGCCGGGCGCGCAGCCGTCCAGGCCGCGGGTGGACCGGTGGAGCTCGACCTCGTCCCGGGCGGCCTCGAGCTCGTCGACCTGCCCCCGGGGGAGCGGGCGGTGCTCGACCTGCGCTTCCGGGATCCCGTGGACCTGGGCCAGCGATCCCGGCACTTTGCCGTGGAGGTGGCGGGCGGCCTCGGCGGCGTGCTGGTCGACCTTCGCGACGTCCCGCTCCGGCTCCCCGAGCGGCTGGATCCCCGTCGGGAGCTGCTTGCCACCTGGGAAGCGGCGCTGTGGGCGGGGGCGGACGCATGACGCCGTCGGACTGGCTCGCCGAGATCCCGGCCCGCCCGTTCATCGACGCCGGCGTCGAGCTGCACGTCCCGCTGCCGCCCGGCGACCGTGCCCTGGTGCAGATCGGGGCAGACGTCGCGCCCGGCGACCCGCTGGTCGAACACCTCCGGGACCCCCGGATCGACGAGGTGGACATCCACCTCCCGGCGGGCACCCCGGGCCCGGTCGCCGGGACGCGCTGGTCGCCGCCGGTGGCGACCGGCCGCTTTGCGCGCGGGCGCGCCGATATCGAGGGCGAGGTGCTGGCCCCGGTCGCCGGGCAGCGCGACCGGTGGCGGATCGTGGCCGGCGAGCATCGGGTCGTGGTCACGTCGCCTGTTGCGGGACGGGTCGTGGACGTCCGACCCGGAGCGGAGGTTCGGATCCGCGCGGACGGGCCTGCCCTGCGCGGGGTCCTGGCCACCGGGGCGCCCGCCCGCGGACGGCTGCAGCTGGCGACCGACCCGTTCGGGGAGCTGCGCCCGGGCGGCATCGACGTGAGCCGGGCAGGCTGCATCGTGGTCGTCGGATCGCGGATCGACGCCGAGGCGCTCACCCGGGCTCGCGCGATGGGTGTGCGAGGGATCGTCGTCGCGACGCTGCCCGGGAAGGAGCTGCGGGACTTCGCCGCGTCCGAGCACCGCCAGCGGGCCGCCCTCCATCCCGCGCCGCCGTTCGGTGTCCTCGTGACCGAGGGGGCGATCCGGCGGCCGATCCCGTCGCCGGTCGCCGCCCTGCTGGGTACGCTCTCCGGCCGCGAGGTCTCGCTGCTCGTGGACCCGCCGGCGCTGGTGTTCGAAGCGGCGGGCATCGTCATGCCGGAGGTCGCCCCGGACTGGGTCCGCGTGCGCAGCGGACCGAGCGCCGGCGCCGAGGGTCGGGTCACCGGGCTCGCCGGCCGGCGCCGCTTCGCGGCAGGCGCGATGCTCGAGGCGGCATGGGTCGAGCTGGAGGGAGGGGCGCCGGTTGCCCTCCCCATCGGAGACCTCGAGCGCTTCGCCTGACGCGGCCCGCCCGACGAGACCCGGCGAGGTCCGAGGCGACGCCCCCCCGAGCCATCGGACCGAGGATTTCGGCTACCCTCGGCCCGTGGCCACCCGAACTCACGCCGAGCATGTCGTCACCACGCACGACCCCGCCGCCACCCGCGCGCTCGCCGCCCGCCTCGCGGCCGTGGCGCGCGCGGGCGACCTCGTCTGCCTGGTCGGGGAGCTGGGAGCCGGCAAGACGCAGTTTGCCAAGGGGTTCGCCGAAGGGCTCGGGGTGCGCGACACGGTCAACTCCCCGACCTTCGTGCTGATGGCCGAGTACGACGGCCGCCTGCCCCTGTTCCACCTCGACCTGTACCGGCTCGACGACGCGGCCGACGCCCTCGCCGGCGGCCTGATCGACGAGCGCCAACGCGACGGCGTCGCCCTCGTGGAGTGGGCCGAGCGGCTGGGCGCCGCGCTGCCCGCCGGGCGGCTGGACGTGATCATCGTGGGCATCGGGGACGAACCGCGCCGGATCACGCTCCGGGCCGGCGATCCCGGCTTCGCCCGGTACGTGCGGGCGGCCGCATGACGGCCGGCGGCCCGATCCTCGTGATCGACACGGCGACGACACACGCCGTCGTCGCGGTGGGCGGACCCGATGGATCCCTGCTCGAGGCACGAACCTGGATCGCCGGCTACCGGCACGGCGAGGAGCTGCTCATGCGCGTGGAGGCGTTGCTGCGGGATCGCGGGCTCGCACCGGCCGCCCTGGGCGGGCTGGTCGTCGGCACGGGCCCGGGTGCGTTCACGGGTCTACGGGTCGGGATCGCGACCGCGAAGGGGCTCGCCCACGCCCTGGGGCTGCCGCTGGTCGGCGTGCCAACCGGATTGGCGCTGCTCGACGCCGTCGCCGATTCGACCGGGCTGGCCGCGTCAACGGTCGTGCTGCTCCAGCCGGCGGGCCCGTCAGACCGGGTCGAGACCCGGGCCGGCGTGCCGCCGCGGATCCTTCCCGGCGGCGTGGACCCGGACCTGACACCGGCCGAGACGCTGGTCGCGGTCGACCTCGGCGACCGCGCGCCGGCGGACGCCGTCGCGCGCGGTGAGGCGGCCCGCAATGGGCTGGCCGGGGCGCTGTTGGCAGCCGGCGCCCACCGCCTGGCGGCGGGCGATGCCGACGACCTGGCCCGCCTCGTGCCCGAGTACGTGACCCTGCCCCGGGGCGTGCCATCCGCTCCGCCCGACGGCGGCGTGGAGCTGAGCGGGGGAGCGCCGCGCCCGTGAGCACGGAGCCGGTCCTGCGAATCCGCCCGATGACCGTGGCCGACCTGCCATCGGTCCAGCTCATCGAGCGTGTCAGCTTCACCACGCCCTGGCCGCCCCAGGCGTACGGCCAGGAGCTGGAGACGAACCGCCTCGCCCACTACCTGGTGGCCCTCATCGGCAACGAGCTCGTGGCCTACGGCGGCGTGTGGCTGATGGTGGACGAGGCGCACATCACGACCTTTGCCGTCCACCCGGGATACCGGCGCCGCCGGATCGGCGAGCGCCTGCTGCTCGCGCTGCTCGACCTGGCGGTCGACCGCCATGCTCGGGAGGCGACGCTCGAGGTGCGCCTGTCGAATCTCCCGGCCCGGCGCCTGTACGAGAAGTACGGATTCCGCCCGGTGGGGATTCGCCCCCGCTACTACAGCGACGACGGCGAGGACGCCCTGATCATGACCACGGAGGCGCTCGCCTCCGCCGCGATGCGCGACCGGATCGCGAGGCTGCGGGCGGCGGTGGACGCATCACCCGCCCCGTCCGCGGAGGCTGACCCGGTGGCCGCCGGCGCAGCCGCGCCCGCGGCCGAGGGCGCGGCATGAGCGGCCCGCTGGTCCTGGCCGTCGAGTCGAGCTGCGACGAGACCGGCATCGCGCTGGTCGAGGACGGCCGGCGGATCCACGCCAACGTGGTGGCAAGCCAGGTCGCGCTCCATGCGCCCACCGGCGGCATCGTGCCCGAGGTCGCCGCCCGCGCCCACCTGCGCTGGATCGTGCCGGTGCTCGACGAGGCGCTCGAGACGGCCGGCGTCACGCCTCGCGACCTGGACGCGGTCGCGGTGACGTACGGCCCCGGACTCGCCGGCTCGCTGCTGGTGGGGATCAACTTCGCCAAGACGCTGGCCTGGGCGCACGGCCTGCCGCTGGTACCCGTCAATCACCTGGAGGGCCACGTGTACGCGGGCTGGCTGCTCGACCCGGGTGAGGTCGAGCGCGAGGCTCCCACGTTCCCGTTGGTCGCGCTGGTCGTCTCCGGCGGCCACACGTTCCTGGCCGAGATGCGCGACCACCTCACGTACCGTCTGCTGGGCCAGACGATCGACGACGCCGCGGGCGAGGCGTTCGACAAGGTGGGGCGCCTGCTGGGCCTGGGCTATCCGGGTGGCCCGGCGATCTCCCGCGCGGCCGAGGCAGCCAGGGCCCGCGACCGCGTCTTCCCCCGGGCATGGCTGGGCGACTCCTACGACGTCAGCTTCTCGGGGCTCAAGACGGCGGCCCGCCGGATCATCGGGGAGGCCCGGGCGGACGAGGGGCTGCCGCCCGATGAGCGCGACGGTGCGCTGCCGGACGCCGTCACCGCCGAGCTCGCCTGGGGCTTCCAGGACTCGGTCGTCGATGTGCTCGCGCGCAAGACGATCCGGGCGGTGGAGATGACCGGCGCTCGGGGCATCGTCCTGGGCGGGGGCGTCGCCGCCAACCGGGCGCTGCGGGAGCGGATCACGGGCGAGGCGGAGGTGCGCGGCCTGACCCTCGTGATCCCGCGGCCCGGGTTGTGCACCGACAATGGGGCGATGATCGGAGCGGCCGGCGCGCGACGCCTCGCGGCCGGGGTGCGCGCGGGCCTGGACCTCGATGCGCGGCCCTCGCTGCCGCTGGCCCGATGACGTCGGCCGACGACGCGGGGCCCGCCTCCGACCGCCCGGCCCGGGCGCTGCGCCTGGACCCGCAGCACGTGCGCCGCGTGCTGCGCGAGGCGGGCCTCCGGGCCCGCCACAACCTGTCCCAGAACTTCCTCACGGACGTGGACGTGCTCGAGGGGATCCTGCGTGAGGCGGACCCGGGCCCGGGGCGGGGCGTGCTGGAGATCGGTCCCGGCCTCGGGTTCCTCACCGGAGGCCTGGTCGCGGCCGGGGCGCGCGTGACCGCCGTGGAGCTGGACCGCGGCCTCGTGGCCGTCCTGCGCGAGACGTTCGCCGCGGAGATCGAGGCGGGCGTGCTGCGGGTCGTCGAGGGTGACGCCCTGGACCAGGACCTCGTCACCCTGGTGCCGCCCCCGTACGATGTCGTGGCCAACCTCCCGTACCACATCACGAGCCCGGTGCTCCACCGGCTGCTGGGCGGCGCGCCGCGAGCGGCCCGCCTGGTGCTGATGGTCCAGCGCGAGGTCGCGGAGCGGGTGGCCGCCGCCCCCGGCGCCATGTCGTACCTGTCGGTATTCGTCCAGTACCACGCCCGCGCCCGGGTCGCCTTCCGCGTTCCCCGCGAGGCATTCGAGCCGGCCCCCAAGGTGGAATCGGCGGTGCTCGTCCTGGAGCCCTACCCGGACGACGACCGCCTGACGCCCGACGCGGAGGATCACCTGTGGCGTGTCGTCCAGGCCGGTTTCCGCGAACGGCGCAAGATGCTCCACAACGTGCTGGCGCGACAGCTGCCCGTCCCGCCGGATCGGGTGGACGCCGCCCTGGCCGCGGTCGGGATCGCCCGCGACCGCCGTCCGCAGACCCTGGCGGTGGGGGAGTGGATCGCGCTCGCCGAGGCGCTCGGCCCCATCCCGGCCGGACGGTGACGGCGCCAGTGGACCCGGTCGATCCCGGGCGCCGGCTGGCGCCGGCGGTCCGGCTCGCGCCCGCCAAGGTCAACCTGACCCTCGCCGTCCTGGGCACGCGTCCGGACGGGTTCCACGACCTGCACAGCGTGATGGTCCCGCTGGAGCTTGCCGACCGGCTGTCGGTGTCGGTCCTGTCGCCTGGTGCCGCCGACTCCCTCCACGTGGACGGGTTCGACCCGGGTCCGATTGCCGACAACCTCGTGCTGCGGGCGATTGCCGCCGCCCGTCGCGCCGCTCGGCCGGCCTGGGGCAGGCCCGAACCGCCGCCGGCGCTGGCGGCCCGCCTCGAGAAGCGGATCCCGGTGGCCGCAGGCCTGGCCGGCGGGAGCTCGGACGCCGCCGCCGCCGCGGCGGCGGCGCTGGAGGCCTGGGGGGTCGAGCTGGAAGGGGACGCCCGCCACCGGTTGGCGGCGGATCTCGGCTCCGACGTGCCCTTCTTCCTCGCTGGAGGTCCGGCCCTGGTCGAGGGGCGCGGCGAGCGGGTCACGCCACTGGGCTGGGTCCGCGACGGCGGGGAGCGCAACGACCGACCCGGCCTGCTGCTGGTGACGCCTGCGGTCGGGGTGTCGACGCCCGCGGCGTTCGCGGCCTGGGACGCGGGGGCGCGCGTCCCCGGCGGCGCAGCGCGGCTCGCGTCGGTGCACCTCGCCGACGAGCTGCGCCGGGGTCTCACGACCGCGGACCTGCAGGCGCGGGCGTCCGTCCTTGCCGCCGCCAACGACCTTGCGCCGGCCGCGACCGCGCTCGAACCCGCTCTCGTTCCGTTCAAGCGGGCGCTGCTGCGGCTGCTCCGCCGCCCGGTCGGGCTCTCCGGGTCGGGACCGACGCACTGGGCGATCTATCCTTCACATGCTGAGGCGTCGGTCGCCGCGGAGCTGGTTCGCGACGGCATCGCCGGCGGCAGCCTGCCACGTCCGGGCGGGCGCGACCCGTTTGTCGTCGCGACCCGGATCCTCGCCCGCACTGACGACCCCCGGAGGAACTCATGACCCGCCAGGCCATCTCCACCAGCGGCGCCCCGGGCGCCCTCGGTCCCTACACGCAGGCGATCGCGAGCGGCGACCTCGTGTTCTGCAGCGGCCAGCTGGGCCTCGAACCCGCCACGGGGGAGCTCGCGGACGGCGTGGAGGCGCAGGCGGACCGGGCGATGCGCAACCTGGCCGCCGTGCTCGATGCCGCGGGCTGCACCTTCGCCGACGTCGTCAAGACCACGATCTTCCTGGCCGACATGGGCGACTTCACGACGGTGAACGGGGTGTACGGCCGGTACGTGCCGGACCCGCCGCCGGCGCGCTCGACCGTGCAGGTCGCCGCGCTGCCCAAGGGCGGCCGGGTGGAGATCGAGGCCATCGCCCGCCGGTCGAGTCGGTGACGGGCACGGTCGGATCGACGATGTGCCCCGATCTGCCCGGAGCGCCCGCCCGAGCGCCGGTTGACACCCCGGCGGGGCCACCCCAGAATTGGCGGCGCCCCAGATGACGACCACTGCGACTCCCTCCAGCGCCTCCGCTGCCGCTCCACCTGCGGCGGGCGCGGCACCACTCGTCCGGCGCCCCGCCCCGTGACCCCAGGAAGTCCCGGCTCGCCAGGGCGGACCGTGGCCGTCGTTCTCGCGGCGGGCCTCGGCACGCGCATGAAGTCCGAGCTGCCCAAGGTCCTGCACCCGCTGTGCGGACGGCGGATGGTCGACTATGTGCTCGAGGCCGCGGTCGCCGCCACGGGCGCGCGCCCGCTGGTGGTCTACTCCCCGGCGACGGCGGCCGTGCGCGAGGCGGTTTCCGACTCCGCCGATACGGCGCTCCAGGCGGAGCCGTTGGGCACGGGCGACGCGCTCCGGGCCGCGCTGGCAGCGCTCCCCGGCGACGTGGAGGAGGTCCTGGTCCTGTCCGGCGACGTGCCCCTGGTCCGCGCGGACCTGCTGTCCGCGCTGCTCGAGGCACGGGCCATGGACCACGCCGCGATCTCGCTGGTCGCCGTGGACGCGATCGACCCCACGGGCCTCGGGCGGGTGCTCCGCAACGAGGGAGGCACGGTCGAGCGGATCGTCGAGGACAAGGACGCCACCGACGAGGAGCGCGGCATCTCGGAGATCAACGCCGGCCTGTACGCGCTCGACGCTGCCTGGCTGCGGCGCCGGATCGCGGACCTGCGACCCTCGCCTGCAACGGGCGAGGTGTACCTCACGGATCTCGTGGCGCTCGCCCGCGAGGACGGGCGGATCGTGGCCGCGCTGGACGTGGACGATGACGGCCGGCTGACCGGCATCAACGACCGGGCGCAGCTCGCGCGCGCGGAGTGGGACCTGCGCGTCGAGACCAACGATCGGTGGATGCGGGCCGGCGTGACGATGATGGACCCGTCCACCGTCTACCTCGACCACGGCGTGGACCTGTCACCGGACGTGGTCCTGGAACCCAACGTGATCCTCCGCGGCCGCACCCGCGTCGGGCCGCGAACCCGGATCGCTGCCGGATCGCAGATCGTGGACTCGGAGATCGGCGCGGACTGCGTGGTCTGGGCCAGCGTCGTCGAGCGGTCCACCGTGGAGGACGAGGTCACGATCGGGCCCTTCAGCCACCTCCGGCCCGGCTCCCACGTCGGCCGCCGATCCGAGATCGGCAACTACGCCGAGATCAAGAACAGCCGCCTGGGCGAGCACGTCCGCCAGCACCACATGAGCTATCTCGGCGACGCGGACGTGGGCCGCGACACGAACGTCGGAGCGGGCACGATCACGGCCAACTACGACGGGGTGAGCAAGCACGCCACCTCGATCGGGGAGCGCGTGTTCCTGGGCGTGGACACGATGCTCCGCGCGCCGGTCACGCTGGGCGATGACGCGCGGACGGGCGCCGGCGCCGTGGTCACGCACGACGTGCCGCCGGGCAAGCTGGCAGTGGGCATGCCGGCGCGGATCCGGACCCCGCGGTCGCCGGAGGCTCCCGCCCCGGATCAGCCGGCCGATCCCGGCCAGCCCGAGGAGGGCTGATCACCGTGCTCGTCGAGCTCGTCGTCATCGCGCTGCTCGTGCTGCTCAACGGCGTGTTCGTGGCCGCGGAGATCGCCCTCGTGTCGATCCGCCCCAGCCGCGTCGAGCAGCTGGTGGAGCAGGGCCGTCGGGGCGCCAAGCGCGTCCGCCGGCTGACCTCGGACCCGGGCCGGTTCCTGGCCGTCATCCAGCTGGCGATCACCTTCATCGGCTTCCTCGCCTCGGCCTATGCCGGTGTCAGCCTCGCCACCGCCGTGGCGGACCTCCTGGTCGAGGTGGGGATGGACCCTGGCCTCGCCGGCGCCATCGGCCTGATCCTGGTCACGGTCCTGTTGTCGCTGTTCACGATCGTGTTCGGCGAGCTGGTGCCCAAGACCCTCGCCCTCGCCCACCCTGAGGCGTTCTCGCTCGGGCTGTCGGGGCCGGTGGAGCTCATCGGACGCCTGTTCCGGCCGGTGGTCGCCGTGCTCACCGCGGCCACCCGGGCGATCGCGCGGGTGTTCGGCGCCGAGGTCAACAGCGAGGCGCAGATCTCGGCGGAGGAGCTCCGCCTGATCGTGGAGCGGGGAGGGGAGCAGGGGATCCTCGAGGCCGAGGAGGAGCAGATGATCCACGCGGTCATCGAGCTCGGCGACCGGCGCGTGCACGAGGTGATGGTGCCCCGCATCGCGATGGTCTCCCTGTCGGTCACGGCCACGTTCGACGATGCCATCGAGACGATCATCGAGGAAGGCCATTCCCGCGTCCCGGTCTACGAGGCCACGGTGGACGAGGTGGTCGGGATCCTGTACGCGAAGGACCTGCTCCCGTTCCTCCGGCCGAGCTCGGTCAAGCGGCCAGACCTTCGTGCCCTGATCCGGCCGCCCGTGTTCGTGCCGGAGTCGATGTCCATCGACGACCTGCTCCACGAGTTCCAGCGGCGCAAGGTCCACATCGCGATCGTGCTGGACGAGTACGGCGGCACCGCCGGCCTGGTGACGATCGAGGACCTGCTGGAGGAGATCGTCGGCGAGATCCAGGACGAGTACGACACCGAGGAGCCCCTCGTCGAGCGACTCGGCGACGACCGCGCCCGGGTGGACGGCCGCGCGTCCGTGGACGACCTGCTGGAGCTGTTCGACCTGCGAATCGCGCTCGAGGACGAGGACGAGTACGACACGGTCGGCGGGCTCGTGTACCACCGGATCGGCGGCGTGCCGGTGCCCGGCAACGAGGTGCGCGTGGACGGGCTGCGTCTCACCGTGGAGACGACCGACGGGCGGCGGGTCGGCAAGGTCCTCGTGGTCCGGGAGCGCCCGGTGGACGACGAGTCGATGTCCGAGGACGAGGCGTAGCGGAGCGTCGCGCAACGCCGCGCCCGTTCGCGCGTCGAACGGGCATGAACCGGAGAGCTTCCCTGCGTGTTGGACCGGCGTTTCCATGCCCGATGGCCATGGCGCTGACCTTCGGGAGCATCCATCGTGCGGGGTGGGTCGCCCGGGGCGACGCATCGGGATCGAGGTGGTGAGGGTGGCGGACGGCGGTTCGCGGCGGTCCACCGATCCGGCGGTCGAGCTCGACGGGACCGAGCCGGTCCCCCGACAGCTGGTGGTCGTCCCGACGACGCCGGGGCCCCTGCGTCCGGTCGATGCCGGGCGCCGCCCGGACGGGGACGAGCTGGATGAGATCATCGACGAGATGTTCGGCCCCAGCACGGACGAGGGCCCGGGGCTTTTCGATCTCGCCCTGATCGCGATCGGCATCGGGCTGGTGGCATGGTCGTGGATCAGCGGCGGCGGCGGGCCGTGGTTCGTGATCGGCATCGTTGTGCTGGTGCTGGGGATCGCCCTGCCGGCCCGGTCCGTGGTGCGCGTGGCGCGCGCCCGGCGGGTGGCGCGGACGGAGCGCCGGATCCTGCGCAGCGGGCGAGCGTTGGACACCTCGGACCCGGCGGTCGGCACGCTCGCGGGGTCGTACGACGCGCTCGTCCATGCCGCCGGGCTGCCCGGGGTCCGCGACGGGCAGGCCGCGATCGAGGCCGGCCACGCGGCGGTGATGGAGGTCGCGTCGCTGCTCCAGGGCCGGCCGCCGCTGACGGACGACGAGCGGGCGTACATCGAGCGCCGGACGCAGGCGGTACGTGACCTGGCTGCGCTCCTGGTGCGGACCAGCCGTGCCTGGCAGCGCGCCCGGCTGCGCGACGACGTGGACGTCACGGTGGACGCCCGCCGGCGGGCCGCCGCCGTGGCCAAGGCTCGCGAGGAGCTGGAGGCCACGACCGGCGTGGGCGCCGTGGAGGAGATCGAGCGGCTCCGGTCGCGGATCGCCGCCGACGGACCGGCCGGCGAGGACGCGGACCATGGCGCCTGACTACTGGATCCGCCCGGTCGAGAAGACGAAGGAGCCACGACCCAGGGGCCGCGACCCGGAGGAGGACGCCCCCGTCCCGGCGCGACCCGCCCCGGTGGTGGAGGACAGGTCCGCGGTCCCCGCTGCGAAGGGCCCGCTCGTATGGCTGGTAATGCCGTTCGTGGCCGGTTACCTGTCCGTACGCTGGCTGGTCCGGGCGTCCGTGCAGGGGTTCGTCCGCGTGGTGGACCTCTCCCTCGACGCGATCGCCGTCGGATTGCGCGCCTTCGGCCACCTGCTGGCCGAGCTGGGCCGCCGGATCGCGGCCGTGCTGCGCACCGCCGCCCACGGGTGGGCCGAGATCCTGCGCGCCGCCTGGCGCGTGCTGCGCGAGCTGGGCAGCCGCCTGGTCGTCGTCGCCAAGGCGGTCGCGCACCAGGTCGCGATCCCGATCCGCGCCTTCGGCCACCTGCTGGCCGAGCTGGGCCGCCGGATCGCGGCCGTGCTGCGCACCGCCGCCCACGGGTGGGCCGAGATCCTGCGCGCCACCTGGCGCGTGCTGCGCGAGCTGGGCAGCCGCCTCGTCGTCGTCGCCAAGGCGGTCGCGCACCAGGTCGCGATCCCGATCCGCGCCTTCGGCCACCTGCTGGCCGAGCTGGGCCGCCGGATCGCGGCCGTGCTGCGCACCGCCGCCCACGGGTGGGCCGAGATCCTGCGCGCCACCTGGCGCGTGATCCGCGAGCTGGGCACCGCCTCGTCGTCGTCGCCAAGGCGGTCGCGCACCAGGTCGCGATCCCGATCCGCGCCTTCGGCCACCTGCTGGCCGAGCTGGGCCGCCGGATCGCGGCCGTGCTGCGCACCGCCGCCCACGCGATCGCCGAGATCCTGCGCGCCGCCTGGCGGCTGACCGTGGCCGGCCTGCGGTTCGCCGGTCGGCTGGTCGTTCGTGCGGCCGTCGCGCTCAAGCCCGTCGGCCGGCTCACCGGCCGGGTGATGGCGCGGCTGGTCGATCGGACCATCGTCCTCGGTTCCCTGCTGGTCCTGGCGGTCCGGGTCGCGCTGTGGGCCACGGCCCGTGCGCTCGCAGCCGCGGGCCGCGCCACCCGCACGGCCCTCCGCGCCATGTGGCGGGCGGCCGTCGTCGTGGGCGCCCCGGTGCGTGCCGCCATCCGCTGGGCGGCGTCGGCGATCGCGGCAGCCATCCGCTGGGCGGCGTCGATGCTCGTCGCCGCGGCCCGCGGCGCCGGACGGCTGATCGCCGCCGCGTGGAGGGACCTCCTGCAGCCGGCGCTCCGGAAGGCGGCGTTCGCCCTGAAGGTGGCGTTCGCCGTGGTCGTCGTCCTGCCGGCCATCACCGCGCGTCGCGCGATCGCGCACGCGATCGCGGTGCTGCGACGGCCGATGCCGGCGGCGATCCGCTCGCTCGTCCAGGCCGTCCGCGCCTCTGTGCGGACCATCCGCCGCTCGCTGAGCGAGGCCCGGACATCCATCACGTCTGCCATCCGTGGCGCCAGGGACGGTGTCCGGCGCGCGCTCCACGATGCCCGTGAGGGCATCGCCAACCTGTTCGGCAACCGGCCCGCCCATCGGGGCGGACCGCGGCACCCGTGACCCCCGCTGACGCCGTCCGCGCCGGCGCCCACGCTCGGAGCTTGGAGGGACCGCACCCATGTTGAAGGCGATCCGGCGCTGGTGGCGCTACCTGGGCGCGAAGCTCGGCATGCAGCTGGAGGCGGCGGCGGACCCCAAGGTCCAGCTTGAGCAGGCGATCTCCGAGGCAAGGGAGCAGCACCGGCTGCTCACGGAGCAGGCCGCGAACGTCATCGCCAACCAGTCGCAGCTCCAGATGCGCCTCGACCGCGCGATCGAGGAGTACGAGCGGACGTCCGGCTCCGCGCGCCAGGCGTTGCTGCTCGCCGACCAGGCCACCGCGGCCGGGGACACGGAACGGGCCGCATCCCTCAACCAGGCCGCAGAGGGGTTCGCCGCGCGCCTGATCTCGCTGGAGCGGGACATGGAGTCGCTGAAGCGGTCGCTGCTGGACGCGACGGCAGCGTCCGATCGTGCGAAGCAGGCCGTCCGGACCAGCTCCTCCGCGCTCCAGAAGAAGCTCGCCGAGCGTGAGGCGCTGCTGAGCCGGCTCGACCAGGCGCAGATGCAGGAGCAGATGAACGCCGCGATGCAGCAGCTGTCGGCCGGCGTCGGCGGCGACGTCCCGACCCTGGACGAGGTCCGGGTGAAGATCGACCGGCGGCTCGCGGCAGCGCATGCCACGACCGAGGTCCAGGGCACGAACGTCGATCTCCAGATGCTCGAGGTCGAGGAGGCGCAGCGCCAGGCGGAGACCGATGCCCGGCTGAGCGAGCTGCGGGGCCAGCTGGGCATCCGCGTGACGCCCGTCGCCACGCCGGCGCTGGCGGATCCGGCGCCCGTGGCACCCGCCGCGCAGGTCGCCGAGACCATCGACGTCGTCGAGATCCCGGAGGCAGCGGAGATCCGGCCTGAGGAGCCCCGGGTCTAGTCAGGCGTGGTGCCAACCGGGTGACGAGTCGTCAGGGTGTGGCCGAGGCGGGATCATAGCGGTAGCGTCCCATAACCCGGTCCTTCGGTAGCGGGATCGCGTACGTCTCCTCGAGCACGAATCCCAGGCGTCGCAGCCAGTCCTGTGCCTCCTCATCCGCATACGCGAATGTGGCCGCGGTGTCGTGCTCCGTGACGTAGCGGACGAGCGCCTGCTCGTATTCCTCGAGCGTGGTCCCGAACAGGTATCCCTGCAGGACCGGCCGCGATGTGTTGTAGAGCTGCATCGCGAATGACCATGCCCCGGCGGTAACCTTGCCGTCCACGATTGGCCGGATCGAGATCATGGCGTCGCGATAGCCGGTCGTCGGACCAGCCACGACATGCCGTGCATCGAGGAGCAGCAGGGGCCCCAGCATTGCCGTCACCAGGAGGAGGCCAGCAACTTGGGCCGCCATACGACGGCGCCAAGCCAGCACGAGGGCGACAACCGCTGCGGTCCCAACGAGCGCCCCGATCGAGAGCGCTGCACCGTCCAGCCCGACGCGGTACGAGACTTGGCTCGCTGCCGGCAGGTCCAGGAGGCGCCTCAGGGTGGCCCAGCGCACCCACTCGGGCGGGACGGTCACCACGATCGTTCCGGCCACCACGACGATTCCCCAGGCCCACGCGACAAGCAGCCTCGCTCGACGCTCCCGAACCCAAACGAGCCAGTCGCCGAGGCGGACCAGCCCCCCCACGGCGACGGGTATGGCGATCGGCAGCAGGACGAGGAGCTTGCGAGGCGGGTAGTCCGACTGGAGTGCCGACTGCGCGACGAAGGCCAGGCCAAGGGATGCGACGACGATCCCGATGCCGTCGCGCCGCTTCACCACCCACCACAGGAAGGCCGGGAGCACCAGCAGCGTCAGCAGCATGAACGGGCGATCCAGCCGGAAGATGTTCGCCTCGAGCAGCGTCCAGATCTGCGAGACGTCGAGCACATCGGCCCGGCCCGTGTCGCGATACAACGCGACCCACATGTCGTACCAGTCGCGGATCCCGTGACCGTACACAACGAACACGAGCGCGAAGTACACGGCGGCGGAGACGGCAACGCCGAGGCCCAGGGCGGCAACGTGCCGGAGCATCTCCCGGCGGGGGCGATCGGCCTGCCAGGCAACCGTCGCCAGCAGCAGTCCTGGAACCAGGAACGCGTTGTAGATGTAGACGAACAGCACGCCCGCCCCGCCGAGCATGCCGAGCACCAGGCTTCGCCGGACGGTGTGGGCCGGGCTGAGGAAGGTGCCACGGGCCGCCAGCCAGATGATGATGGCCACGTAGGCGGCGCGGACAACCGTCGGTTCTACGATCCGGCCGGAGACCAGGAACGAGAAGTCCGCGAGCAGAACGAGCGTCGCGATCGGCAGGAGCCATGCGACCGGCACAGGCATCACGACCTGATCGGCCTCGGCGCGACGGACCAGCGCGCGGACGACCAGGAGCATGGCCAGGAAGGCGACCAGCCCGAACAGGACCGATGGCAGCCGGAAGCCCCAGTACGACCAGTCCGCCTCCAGCGTCAGCGCCGTGGCGAGGCTTTGGAGGATGTTCATCGGCGCGCCCTCGATCGGCGAGTAGATCGTCTCCTGATGGGCCCACGTCCCGTAGTGATGGAGATTGAGGGCCGGCAGGACGTATTCGAACTCGTCGATCGGCTGGTACATTGCCAATTCCCAGGGCGGCGGATCGGCGTCGAGCCGGGCGAGGCGTGTCGCCAGGAAGGCCACGACGGCTAGCGCCCATGCGAAGAGCGGGCGCGCGAAAAGTCGACGACGCGTACCGGCGGTGGGTCGTCCGGCCATTCCGACCCGGCCTGCCTAGGCGCTGATCACGCCGACGATGATCGCCGTCAGCTTCTCGCGGGCGGCGGCGTCCACCACCGTGAGCCGCTCGAGCTCGGCAAGCGCCTCGTCCCGGTAGCGTCGGGCCTCGGAGCGGGTGAACTCGTGCCCGCCCGACCGCTCCAGGATGGCCACGATCCCGGCGACATCGTCCGAGGAGGGATCCGGCGTGGCATACAGCGCCGCGAGGCGCTCCCGGTCCTCGGCCGTCCCGTGCTGGAGCGCGTACAGGACGGGCAGCGTCTTCTTGTGGCGCGCGATGTCCGTGGGCTCCTTGCCGGTCTGCTGCTCCTGGCCCCAGATACCCAGCACGTCGTCGTTCAGCTGGAAGGCCAGCCCCAGCGCCCAGCCGAACCGGCGGTAGCCCGCGATGACGTCCTCGTCGTCGGTCGCGAGCAGCGCCCCGGCCTCGATGGATGCCGAGATCAGGGCGGCGGTCTTGCGGCCGATCATGTCGAAGTAGAGTTCGACGGTCATCGGCTCGTCGGCGGCCGAGGTGGCGATGTCGAGGTACTGGCCCTCGCACAGCTTCACGCACGTCTCGTCATAGAGGCGCATCAGCCGGAGCACCTTGGCGTCGGAGAACCCGAGGTCCGTCAGCCGGTGGAGCGCGATCCGCGACAGGCTGAAGATGAGGTCGCCCGTGTTGATCGCCTGCGGGACGCCGTGGAGCGACCACAGGGTGGGGCGGTGGCGCCGCTCGACGTCGCCGTCCTCGATGTCGTCGTGGACGAGGCTGAAGTTGTGGCCCAGCTCCACGGCCGCGGCCCCGGGCAGGGCAGCCGCGTGGTCGCCGGCGATCGAGGCGTAGGCCAGCAGGCCCAGCAGCGGCCGCATCCGCTTGCCGCGCGGTCCGCTGGAGCCATCGAGCCCCAGGTGGTACCGGATCATCTCGTACACGCCGGCCGTGGTGGGATCCGGATCCTGCACCACGCGGAGGATCTCGGCCTCCGTGTCGGCCAGCAGGACGGCGAGGTCGATGTCGTTGCTGACGGTCATCGCGGTGCAGTGTAGCGAGCCCGCGCCAAACGTGCTTGCCGAAGGTAGCCTGTTGGATTCGGTGGCCGGAGTGGCTGCATCCGCGTCTGGCACGAGCATGTGCCACCGGGGCCCCCACCGTGCAGCGGTCGGGCACGCAACCGGGAGTTCGGGACACCAGCCCACGCTGCAGAAGCACCGCCTGGCACAGGGCTGTGCCGCGACCGGCCTGGAGGCACGTCCCACGCGCCCGGGCGGCGGCATGCCCGGGATCCGCCGACGACGCGGCACACCGCGAGTGGTACCGTCGGCCCGTGTCCGCTCCCCGCCGCTACGTCACCGACGCGATCGTCCTGTCCCGGTTTGACCTGGGCGAGGCGGACCGGGTCCTCACGCTGATCACGCCCCAGCACGGCAAGCTCAAGGCGATCGCCAAGGGAATCCGCCGGCCCACCTCGCGCCTGGGCGGCTCGCTGGAGCCGTTCGCGGAGCTGCGCGTGGCCCTGGCGAGAGGCCGCACGTTCGACGTGGTGACCGAGGTCCACGTCGGTCATGCCTGGCTGGCACTCCGGGACCGGCTGGAGAGTGCCGCCACGGCCTGGTATCTCGCGGAGCTGGCGGACCGGAGCCTGGAGGAGCGCCACGAGGCGGAGCCGCTGTACGCGCTTCTCCACCGGGCCTATGAGCTGCTCGACGCGGGCATGGCCCCGGGGCGCGTCGCCCGCTGGTACGAGCTGCACCTTGCGGACGAGCTGGGCCAGCGCCCGGAGGTGGACCGGTGCGTCGAGTGTGACCGGATGCTCGAGGCCGGCGAGTCGTTCCGCTGGGTGCCGCCCCTGGGCGGCGTCGTGTGCGCCCGCTGCCCGGGCCCGCCGGCCGACCGGACGGCGCTGTCGCTCGATGCGCTCAAGCTGATGAAGGCGTACCAGCGCCTGGACATCGAGGCCATCGCGGCGCTTCGGCTCCCGGAGGCCACGGAGCGGGAGGTGGAGACGGCGATGCGGGAGTTCATGCGGATCGCCCTGGAGCGGGACCCGCGCTCGCTCGCGTTCCTGGACGAGGTTCGACATCGGCCGGCGGCGCGCTCTGCCCCGGCCTGACGAGGAGGAGGATCCCGATGGTCTTCGACACCGGCAGCGAGCTCGACCGGCACGCCCGCGACCGCCTGGCCACCGACATGGTGGGCTGGCTGACGACGGTGACGGCCGACGGTCAGCCCCAGACGTTCCCGATGTGGTTCCTGTGGGAGGACGAAGAGCTCCTGATCTACAGCGACCGACGCGCCAAGCGCAACGGCAACGTCCGCGCCAACCCTCGCGTGTCCGTCGCACTCCAGGGCGACCTCAAGGGCAACGACGTCGTGATCGTCGAAGGCGAAGCGCGTTTCGATGACGCGGCGCCGCCGCCACCCGAGCACGTCGGCTTCCAGGCCAAGTACGGCGCCTGGATCGTCGAGACGTTCAACTCGCCCGAGGAGCATGCCGAGCGCTACAACGTGGCGATCCGGATCCGCCCGACGCGCGGGGTGGCGTTCCCGGCCTGACCGCAAGGTGCGGGAGGCGCGGACCGTCGCGACCCGGTCGGGTCAGTTCGACCGCTGCTGGGGAAGCTTCGGCACCAGCCAGTCGACGAAGCCCCCCGGGCTGCGCGTCTGGAAGTAGAACCGCCCGGGACCGCTGACCCGGACGACGAACCCCTCGCCGCCCAGCAGCGTCGTCTTCCAGGAGCCGCCGGCACGCCGGACGTCGTAGCCCATCGTCGAATCGAAGGCGACCATGTGGCCGGTGTCGACCACGTGGGTCTCGCCCGCGGCGAGGTCGATCGGGGCGATCGCCCCGAAGCTGGACACGAGGACCGTCCCGGGGCCGGTGAGCTTGAGCAGGAACAGCCCCTCGCCGGAGAAGAACGTCTTGCCGGCGCCGAACTTCGTGTCCACGGTCACGCCCGTCGTCGAGGCCAGGTACGAGCCCGACTGGACGTAGAGGTCCTGGCCGGCCCCGAGCTCGATCGCGGCGATGTCGCCCGGCAGGGCGGGTGCGAGCGTCAGCCGGCTCCCGTCGCGCGTCGCCACCATGTCGTTGACGAACAGGCTCTCGCCACCCAGGACGGTCCGCTTGAGCACCGAGCCGAGGCCCCCGCCGGTCTTGGTCTCGATCTGGATCGACTCGTCCATGCTCACCATCGCGCCGGCCTCGGCGCGGAACCGCTCGTTCGCGTCGAGCGTGACCACCGCCAGCGCGTAGGCCGGCCCGTAGCGGATCTCGTGCTGCATTGCTCGCTCCCTTCCCAACGAACCCCGGCGCAGGCGCTCATGCCCGGCTTTCTCGTCAACGGGACGCAGGGCGCGGATCATCCCGTGTCATCGTGCCCTTGATCCGATCGTAGCAGCAGGTCGAGATCAGGGGTGGCCGTCAGCCGGGCCCGCGGTTTCCCGTCGGCGCCTCTGCTAGCATCGGGCGGCCACTCATCCCGCGCGGCCCTGCCACGGTCGCGTATCAGCGGAGCCCCACGTGACCCCCGAACCCCAGGATCCCGACGCCGTCGCGCCGGCCGTCGCCAGCCTCGAGACCATCGTCAGCCTCTCCAAGCGCCGCGGCTTCATCTTCCCGTCGTCCGAGATCTACGGTGGCATCAACGCCGTGTGGGACTACGGGCCCCTGGGCGTGGAGCTCAAGAACAACGTCAAGCGCGCCTGGTGGCGCGCGATGGTCCAGGACCGCAACGACATCGTGGGCCTGGACGCGGGGATCCTGATGCACCCCCAGGTGTGGGTGACCAGCGGCCACGTCGGCTCGTTCAGCGATCCCCTGGTGGAGTGCGGCCAGTGCCGCCGCCGCTACCGCCTGGACGAGCTGCCGGGGGCGGAGGACCTGTCCGCCACCGACCTGCGCGACGAGACGATCGTCACTCGCCTGGGGCTCGTCTGCCCCAACGACGGCGGTCCGCTGTCCGCGCCCCGCAGGTTCAATCTCATGTTCACCTCGCACATGGGCCCGGTGGAGGACGACGCCGCCGTCGTCTACTTCCGCCCCGAGACCGCGCAGGGCAGCTACGTCAACTTCAAGAACGTGCAGCAGAGCTCGCGCAAGAAGATCCCGTTCGGCATCGCGCAGATCGGGAAGTCGTTCCGCAACGAGATCAGCCCCGGCAACTTCGTGTTCCGGATGCGCGAGTTCGAGCAGATGGAGATGCAGTACTTCGTGCGGCCGGGCGAGGAGGCCGGGGCTGCCTTCGAGGAGTGGCTCCCGAAGCGCCGGGCGTGGTACGAGGCCTACGGCGTGGCGGCCTCCCGACTGCGCCTGCGGGAGCACGCGCCGGACGAGCTGGCGCACTACGCCCGGAAGGCCGTCGACGTCGAGTACCGCTTCCCGTTCGGCTGGAAGGAGCTGGAGGGTGTCCACAACCGCGGCGACTTCGACCTCGGCAACCACGCCAAGGCCTCGGGCGAGAACCTGGAGTACTTCGACCAGGCCTCGGGCGAGCACTTCATCCCCTGGATCGTGGAGACCGCGGCCGGCGCGGATCGCGCGGCGTTCACGTTCCTCATCGACGCCTACCGGGAGGAGGAGGTCCGCGGCGAGACACGCGTCGTGCTGGGGCTGCACCCGGACCTCGCGCCGTACAAGGTGGCAGTTCTGCCGCTGCTCAAGAAGCGCCCCGAGATCGTGGACATGTGCCACCGCCTGCTGTCTGACCTCAAGCGGGACCTGATGGCCGTCTACGACGACACGGCGGCGATCGGGAAGCTGTACCGGCGGCAGGACGAGATCGGGACGCCGTGGTGCGTGACCGTGGACGTGGACTCGCTCGACGACGGGGCGGTCACGATCCGCGACCGCGATTCGATGACCCAGGAGCGGGTGCCGCTGGAGGGCGTGAAGCGCCTGATCCTGGACCGCATGGCGGCCGTTCGGCCGTAGAATCGGACCGCGTCCCGGCAGGCCGCGGCGGTGCGGCGGGAGGTCGGGGTGCAGGGATCGGAACGGCCGGACCCGGGTCTGGGTGACGTGCTGCTGCTGCTGACCGGCGTCGGCGGCATCGCGATGTGCATCACGCTCCTGTACCTCGGATCGACGAGCGTGATGGACGTGGGCGGCTTCTGTGCGGAGGGCGGCCCGTACGCCATCGAGCAGCACTGCCCCGAGGGCACGATCCCTGCCACGCTCCTCGGCACGTTCGGCATCTTCCTGTTCGGTGGGATCGGCCTGGTGGGCGGGGCGAAGGTCGGGGGCTACGGCTGGCTGCTGATCGCTGCCTGGACCGCGTTGTTCGCCGTCCTCGGCTGGGGCTTCCTGCGGTACGGGCTGTTCGACCCGCCCGAGGGCGAGGCCATCGCATGGGGCTTCCTGATCCCGGGTGTGATCTTCCAGGTGATGGCCTGGGTGCCGGCCGTCCTGCTCGTCACCGGCAGGGCGGGCATGGATATGGACATTGGCGTGGCCGGCGGCACCGTGTCCCGAGCCCTTCCCGGTCCCAGGCAGCGGGCGCGCCCCGACTCGGGCGCGTCTGCCGAGCGGGACGCGACGGCCGACCCGGACGCGACGGCCGCGATTGCGAAAGGCGCGGTGACGTCGGTTGTGGACCGGCCGTCCCCGGAGGAGGCGCTGGAGCTCCGGGCCATCGCGTCGGCGATGGGAGCCGTGATCACCGACGCCGCCGCGGAGATTCCCGCGGACCCGGAGCGGCGCAGATCGGCGGCTGCCGCGGAGGCCGGGGACGGCGAAGCAGGCTTCTCCGAGGGCACGCAGGCGCTGCTTGACCGCCTGGAGCGGCTGGCCGACATGCGAGACCGCGGCCTGCTGGCGGCGGATGAGTACGAGACCGCAAAGGACGTCATCGTCCGCGAGCTGGAGGCTCGAGCGTGACCGTGCCGCGCCGCCTGGTGTCGATCCTGCTGGTCGTGGCCGCCGTGGTCGGCGCCTGGGCAGGTATGCAGGCCTGGGCCTTCCTCGCGGGCGGCTGAGCCCGCCACTCCGGCCGCGGCGCGTCCGCGCACCATGCGGCAGTCCGGTGACGGCCGGCACCATGCCCGGACGACCGGGTCATGGCGCCCTGCATTCCGCGCCACGAGCATCACGGAAAGGGACGCGGTCGTCGCCACGCCAGCCGTGAGCCGATGGCCGCGCCCCGTCCACATCGGGGGTGGCGATGCGGCAGGCTGGACGCGCGACCGGGCGGGCGCCGCGGACCGCGACGTGGGTCGCGGGCCTGCTCCTCGTTGCGTCGTCCGTCCCGGGACTGCCCACGGGCGCCGCCGGCTCCAGGTGCGGCTCCGGGCGGAGGCGGACCTGGTCGGCCTGTCCCCCGCTGCGCGCGTGATCGCGGTGGCGCTCCAGCGCCACCGATGATCGTCAGCCGGCGGCCGCGGCCGCCTTCGGCTCCTTCGCCTTGTCCGCGGCGGGCTCGTCCTGCACCGGCGGCCAGACGCCCCGCAGGTACGAATCGATCGCGGCCGCGGCGCGCTTGCCGTCGCCCATGGCCAGGATCACCGTGGCCGCGCCGCGGACGATGTCGCCGCCGGCGAACACGCCGGGCATGCTGGTCATCCCGAACTCGTCCGTGATCATGTAGCCCCACTCGTTGACCTGGAGCTCGGGCGCGCTGCCGGTGAGCAGGGGGTTCGCCTTGGTCCCGATCGCGACCACGACGAGATCGCAGTCGATCGTGAACTCGGAGCCCGGGATTGGCTTGGGGCGCCGCCGGCCGCTGGCGTCCGGCTCGCCCAGCTCCATCTGCTGGACGCGCAGGCCGGTCACCCAGCGGTTCTCGTCGGCGAGCACCTCGAGGGGGGCGGCCAGGAAATGGAAGCGGACCCCCTCCTGCTCCGCGTGGTGGACCTCCTCCGCGCGGGCCGGCAGCTCGTCGTGCGAGCGGCGGTAGACGATCGTCGCCTCCGATGCACCCAGGCGCCGGGCCGTCCGCACCGAGTCCATCGCCACGTTGCCGCCGCCGACGACCACGACCCGCTGGCCGTGGAGGATCGGCGTCTGGGAGTCCGGGCTCCAGGCGCCCATCAGGTTGACGCGCGTCAGGTACTCGTTGGCCGAGTACACGCCCTTGTAGTTCTCGCCCGGGACGTTCATGAACACCGGCAGGCCGGCGCCGACCGCGAGGAACAGCGCGTCGTACTCCTCGCGCAGCTCCGGGACGGTGTAGGTGCGGCCGATGATCGCGTCCAGCTCGATCTTGACGCCGTCGGCGACCAGGCGGTCCACCTCGGCCTGGACGATGTCCTTGGGCAGGCGGAACTCCGGGATGCCGTAGATCAGGACGCCGCCCGGGGCGTGGAACGCCTCGAACACCGTGACGTCGTGGCCCTTGCGCACGAGCTCGCCGGCGGCGGTGAGGCCGGCCGGCCCGGAGCCCACGATGCCCACCTTGCGGCCGCTCGCGACGCGATCGGCGTGCTTGGCCTGCGCGGGGTTCTGCATCGCCCAGTCCGCGACGTAGCGCTCCAGGTAGCCGATGGCGACCGGGTCGCCCTTCTTCGCGCGCACGCAGACCTGCTCGCACTGCGTCTCCTGGGGGCACACGCGCCCGGTGACGCAGGGCAGGGCGTTGTCGTCCAGCAGGCTCTCCGCCGCCGACGGCAGGTCGCCGTCTCGCAGGAACCCGATGAACCGCGGGATGTTGACCCGCACCGGGCAGCCGTCGACGCAGAACGGCTTGGGGCACTGCAGGCAGCGCTCCGCCTCCAGCATCGCCAGCTGGTAGGTGAGCCCGAGGTTGACCTCCCGGAAGTTGGCGGCGCGGACCTCGCCCTCCTGCTCCGGCATGGCCACCCGGCCGATCGCCATCCGCTCCTTGGCCGTGAGCGGAACCTTCGGCTCCGTCATGCCTTGACCTCGGTCGTCGCGCAGGCGCCCTGCCTGTCCAGGGCCTGCTGCTCGAAGGGCCGGTAGGTCGTGAGGCGGTCGGCCAGCTCCTGGAAGTTCACCTGGTGGCGCGTCGAACTCGGGTCCGTCCACGCAGGCGTACTTGGTCTCGCCGCCGATCGTGACCCGGCAGCCGCCGCACATCCCCGTCCCGTCCACCATGATCGCGTTGAGCGAGACCGTGGTGGCGACGCCGTAGGGGAGGGTCATCGCCGAGATGGCCTTCATCATCGGGACCGGACCCACCGCGTAGACGGCGTCAACGCCGCCCGCGTCCAGCAGGTCCTTGAGCGCCTCGGTCACGAAGCCCGGCCGGCCGTAGCTGCCGTCGTCGGTGCACGTGACCACGTCGCCGGCCTCGCGCAGCTCGTCCTCCAGGATCACCCACTCCTTGGAGCGGCCGCCGATGACGCTCGTCACCTTCACGCCGCGCCGGGCGAGCTCCCGCGCGATCGGCAGGATGACCGCGGTTCCGACGCCGCCGCCGACGCACACGGCGTGCCCCTGGTCGATCACCTCGGTCGCCTGGCCCAGCGGGCCCGCGACGTCCTGGATCGATTCGCCCACCTGGAGCGCGCAGAGGTCCGTCGTGCTGGCGCCGATGGCCTGGATCATGAGCGTGATCGTGCCGGCCTCGGGATCGTTGTCCGCGATGGTGAGCGGGATGCGCTCGGCACCCGGACCCTTGCGGACGATGACGAACTGGCCGGGCCGGCGGACCTTGGCGATCCGGGGCGACTCGATGACCAGGCGGACGACGTTGGGGGAGAGCTGCTCGCGCTCGATGACGGGATGCATGCGGCCTCGCTGGTGTGCGGATTCTGCCCCGATCGTGCGGGAGCGGGACCCCGCGAGGTTACACCCGGGTGGCCCCGAGACGTGGTCCGAAGGTCACGGGGGCAGAGGGCCGTCGGGCGCGCGGCGCGATGACCGGCGCCGTCCGGCGGGCTGCCCGGGACGAGTGCCGGGCCCCGTGCGCGGCAGGTTCGGCGAGGCCACAGGATTCGGCGAGGCTACCGGCCGAAGGCCGCCTTGACGTTCGGGCGGAAGAAGTACCACAGGATGATCGCGGAGACCACGAGGTTGCCGATCGCGGCGGCGCCGATGGTCGAGCCCATGCCCTGGGTGATCACGGCGGCCACGTCGGTCCCGATCCGGATGAACAGCACGATCACGGTCAGCATCCACGCCCAGCCCGCCAGGGTGAACAGCCCGCCGGCGACGATGATCGACAGCACGCCACTGATGACCGACGCCCCGCCGCTGATCCCGGCGGCATCCGCGGCCGCCCCCAGCCCGAGGCTCGTGATCCCCAGGCCCTCCGTGCCGACGAGGACCTGGAACACCCCGGTCACCGCCAGCACGATCGCGATGATCGTCACACCCAACGGACGCGAACCCATGACGCACTCCCTCTTCATTGCATGTGTCAAGCGAAGGGGTAATACTGCCGAACTCAGGGAACGTGGAGGGACCGGTTGCACGTACGGGAACGAACTGGCCGCCAACGGGGCTCACGGCGGTCGGGGCTCTGGCCACTCGAACCATCTCGGACACGCCGATGATCCGCGAGGGTGCGGAGCGCTACCTGCTGCTCGTGATCGTCTCGTTCGTCGTGGCGGTGGTCGGCACACGGTGGTTCCTGCAGGCGACCGGCTACCCGCAGGTGGGGGGCGGCGAGCTCCACGTCGCGCACATGCTGTGGGGCGGCCTGATGCTCCTGGTGGCGGCCCTGCTGCCGCTCGCCCTCGCGTCCACCCGGGTGCTGACGGTGGCGGCGATCCTCGCGGGCGCGGGCACCGGCCTGTTCATCGACGAGGTCGGCAAGTTCATCACCGCGTCGAACGACTACTTCTACCCGCTGGCCGCACCGCTCATCTACGGCCTGCTGCTGGTCCTGGTGCTCCTGTTCGTCGTGCTCCGCCGGCGGGATGGTGCGGAAGCCGTGGTGGCGCAGCCGCCACGCGTCGCGGCGTGGGAGGCCGCCCACCTCCCGAGGCGACGGTACCGGCGCCTGCTGGTCGGGCTGCTCGTCCTGGTCGGGCTCGGGTGGCTGGCGTCCCTGGCGATCTTCCTCGCGCTCGATCCGGCCACGATCCGGGAGGCGATCGGAAGCGTCGTGCATGTCCCCGGTGACCGCGTGGAGCGCCCGGACGATCCGCTGTTCTACGGCCTCGAGGCTGCCATCCTGGGCGTGAGCGGCGTGCTGCTCATCGCCGGCGCCGCGCTGCTTGGCGCGGGGCGCGAGCGCACGGGCATCAACCTGGCCGTGGTCGGCCTCGTCGTCGCGCTCACGGCCGGCGCACTCATCAGCCTCTACGTCGAGCAGATCTCCGCGATCACGTCCACGCTTCTCCACGGGGCGCTGCTGTTCGGCGTCACTCACTACCGATACCGGTTCCTCGCGGAGGGAGCGGCCGGGCAGGCACCCGAGGTGGCCAGTGCAAGCGCGGGCTGACCGGCGCTGGCTCCGCCGCCTGGGGATCGCGCTCGGCGTCCTGCTCGCCCTGCTCGTCCTGACCGCCGGCTACCTGTTCCTCGCGCCCGTCGGGGTGGCCGAGATCGCCGGCACCCCTCGGCCCGCCGCCACGTACGATGCCGCGATGTCGCGCTTCGGCGAGGTGGAGGCGCGGGAGACGGCGAGAGGCGACCTGCTCGCCGAGTGCCGCAGCCGCGTGCTCTCGAGCGGCTCGCGGAGCGCCCGGTCGATCGTCCTGCTCCATGGCTACACCAACTGCCCCCAGCAGTTCGAGCGCCTGGGCGAGCAGCTCCAGGCGGCCGGCTTCAATGTCTACATCCCGCTGATGCCCGAGCACGGCGAGCGCGACCGGGAGCACACGACGCTCGACCGGCTCACGACCGAGGGCCTGATCGCGTGGGCCAACGAGTCGGCCGACATCGCGACTGGCCTGGGCGACCGAGTGACCGTGGTGGGCCTCTCGGGCGGCGGCACGGTGGCGTCGTATCTGGGCCAGTTCCGCGAGGACGTGGACCTCGCGATCACGATGGCCCCGTTCCTGGCGCCGCACTGGTCGCCCGAGTGGCTCACCCCGGCGCTCGTCAACCTGTTCGGGCTCCTGCCGCCGCTCTCGATCGGCGACAGCGCGGCCTCGGCCCCGGGGAGCGGCGTGTTCGCGCCCTACGCCTACTACGACAACAACACCAAGGCGGCGGCCGCGTACGTCCGCCTCGGCGTCATCGTGCGGGACGCGGCAGATCGTGAGCCCCACGCCGCCGGGCGGACGCTGGTCGTCGTCAACGAAGCCGACGACCAGGTGAGCAACCCGATGGCCGAGTCGCTCCACGGACGGTGGGAGCAGATGGCGCCCGACGCGTCGGATGTGTATCGCTTCCCGGCGTCGCGCGGCCTGCCTCACGACCTCATCGGACCCGACCGCATCGACCAGCAGGTCGACGTCGTCTACCCGGTCCTGCTGGACCTCATCGGACCCGGGTAGGCTGGATCCTGATGCCCACGACCCGAGCCCCCGAGCCTGCAGCCAACCCCGACGAGTCCTCCGCGCGCGGCCAGCGCGTCGTCCTGCTCATGGCGAAATGGGGGAGATCGCTCGGGGGCCACATCGGCCGGCGGGTTGGGAACGCGGATCTGGCGGCCAACGTCCCCGTGATCGTCCTGTGCGAGCTGGCATCGCGGGGTCCGCTGCGGCCGCGAGACCTCGTGGAGGCGACCCAGCTCACGAGCGGCGGCATCACCAAGCAGCTGGACCATCTCGAGGAGCTCGGGTTGATCGAGCGCTCCTTCGGCACCATCAAGGTGGACCGCCGCGGCAGCGTCGTATCGCTGACGCCGGAGGGATCGCGCGTGGCGGCCGTGATCGGGGAGGCGGCCGAGGAACGGCTCGATGAGCTGCGCGCGATCCTGCGGGAGCTGTCCACCGTGGTGGAAACCTAGCGGCGCACCCGGGTCGAGCTCTCTCGGGAGCCCCGGCCCGTCAAGCCGCCGGCGGGGCGGGCGCCTTCCCCTTCGGCCAGTAGAGCTCCTTCTTCACGTGGAACTCCGGGAAGCCGCGGTCCATCAGGACGCGCTCCACGTTGAGGATCATGTCCGGGTTGCCGCAGATGTAGACGACCGTCTTGTCCGCCTTGAGGCCGTGGTCCCTGCACACCTGCGCAACGACCTCCTCGGCCCGACCCGTGTAGCCACTCCAGCCGGCGTTGCGCGGGTCGTCGGGCCGCGAGACGGTCGGCGCGTAGCGCAGTCGGTAGGCCGGGTCCTGCTCCCAGGCCCCGAGCTCCTTGCGGTAGCCCAGCTCGTCCGCGTAGGAGCAGCCGTTGAGGAGCACCGTCTTGCGCGGCTTTCCCTGGGCCATCGTCTCGCGGATCATCGCGATGAAGGGCGCGATCCCCGTCCCGGTGGACACGTACAGGTGGGTCCGGCTGTCCTCCGGCTCCAGCATGAACTTGCCCTTGGGCCCGATCATGCGCATCCGCTGGCCGACCGGCAGCCGCCAGAGCGCGGTGGTGAACCGGATGATCGGCACGTGGCGAACGAACAGCTCGTAGCCCTCGGTGCCGGCGACGGACGGCGCGGATGCCACCGAGTACGGGCGCTGGAGCATCTTCCCATCAGCCACGACGCCGATGGTCATGTACTGGCCGGGCTCGAACGGTACCGCGTCGCCGTCCAGCTTGACCCAGAACGAGGCGAGATCGTGGGTCAGGTTCTCGCGCCGGACGAGCGTGGCGTTGTACGTCTCGGCATCGGGCTCGATGACGCGCGAATCGTCGTGGTGTTCGGTCACGGGAGGGGCTCCCTGCAGGCAATCGCATCCGCCGGCCGCGGTTCGGTCGGCCACGCTGAGTGTAGTCCGCGGGGTCTCGCCGGGGGGCCACCGTCCGCCGGCGGTCGGCGGGTGGTCCTCAACCCCCGGCCACGGGGGTGATCGAGATGGCCGAGCCGCTTGCGACCACGCGCTCGGAGCGCCCATTGACCGTGATCGTGACCCGGTAGCCGGTGCTGGTGACGCGGAGCCCGCTGACCGTGGCCGACGGCCGGCCCTGGGCGGGCACGATCAGGGTGAGGTACCGGACGTTGGTGCCCGTCCGGATCGCCTGGACGACCGGCGCCGCCACCCTGCGGCCGTAGCTGTAGGAGATCCAGCCCTGGATGGGCCTCGTCCTGCCGGACAGGACCCGCACCGCCGGCGAGCCGACGAGCTGCCGGATCATGACGTTGCCCCTGGTCCGCCGGGTGCGCACGACGTTCGTGCCAATGGCCGGGTTCGCGTCCTCCACCAGGTGCCACAGCTGCCGGTACGTGCGCCGCGTCGTGGACGACAGCCGGTCCTCCACGATCAGGTAGTCCAGGCCCCGGCTCCAGGTGATTCGGCGGTTGTGGGTGACGCCGGGGTAGCCCGACGTCCGCAGGCGGATGTCCAGCAGCGTGGACGTGGTCGTGCGGCCCACCAGCGTCGTGGGAGAGGAGCTCCGCCACCCGAGACCGTCCACGGTCACCACGTTGTGGGCACGGCGGTGACGGAAGTAGTCGCGCCAATTGCCGGCCGTGTAGGTGTACTTGCCGGGGTCAACGAGCAGGCGCGATCCCCACGCATACAGGGTGAGCGAGGCCCCGTCCAGGTGGCCGTGGAACCGCCGGCCCGGTCCCCATCTGACCGACAGGAACGTCTCGTCCGGCCACGCCCGCTTCGTGCCCCAGCCACTCCGGGCGAAGAGATAGCCGGCACTGAACGCCTTGACCAGTGGCGGCGTCACGCCGGACGCCCCCTCGGTCGCGACGAACTCCAGCCAGGTGCCGGGCACGGAGCCCAGGGAGACATTCTCGGTGTCGCCGAGCATCTCCGCCTGCCCGCTGGGAAGCGTGGCCACGGCCATGAGGCGCGGCATGAGGCCGATTCGATCGAAGCCTGATCCGGGCACAAGGCCGGCGTCCTCCAGTCGCCGCTGGGCGTGCCGGTAGCGCCGGTAGTTGTAGTCCTGATAGGCGACGGCCTGCTCGTTGGTCGCGCCCTGGCTGTCAACGCTCTCCCTGACCAAGGCGTTGATCCGGTCGCGGGCCAGGATCATCCAGTCGCCGCGTCCGAGCACCCGGGCGACCTCGAGCAAACCGACCGCCTGGTTCAGCGCGTGGTTGCCGTGGTTCACGTAGAAGGCGGGATCCGCGAGCGTTCGCCCGTGGAGCACGAGCGCATCGTGCAGCCAGGTCTCCATGGGGACGAGGACGGCGACGCACGCAAGGACGGTCGCGCGCCAGGCAGTCGCCCCGTTGTGCCATGAGTAGGGCGAGGGCGGGCTCGAGCGCGGGTTGTCGCGATACCAGTCCTTGACGAGGAGCAACCCGCGGTCGAGATACTGGGTTCCGCCGGTCTCGTGCCAGGCCCTGAACAGGCTCAGAACGAACCGGAGACTGTGGAACTGGGACTGCCAGTTGACCTCCCTCAGCGGGTTCTCGGTCCAAGCCAGATTGACCGGCAGGGTGACCATGGGGTGCGGCGGGATCAGGTACCGGTTCGCCAGAAGCTCGTCCGCACGCGCCATGTACTCGGCCGGTGCCGAGCAGTTGGAGGGGAAGTCGGTCCCCCGCGCAACCGGCGGTGACCCGGGAGGGACGACAACGGTCCCCAGCGCGACCACCAATGCCGCGACGAGTCCGCGAAGGTGGTGATGCCGGGTGGTTGCCGGTGGCGGGGACCCGATCGACGACCCAGCTCGCATCGTGCGCCTCGAGTGACGGCTTTGGAGACACGCGTTGGCCGGGCGATTGTACTCGCGTGCCGGTGCCTTCTCGCCGGAGGGGGCGGTCGGGCCGCCCGGGTGGAGCGGCGTACAATCGCCGTGTCCCCAAGAGGTACCCGCGGGCCGCAGCCCACGCCGCCCGCCCGCTCGAGACCAAGGAGCCCGCCGTCATGTCCCAGGTTGCATCGACCACCGAGCGTCCGCACGCCGCCGCCCGACGCTACATCTACGCCTGGGGCGACGGCACCGCCGAGGGACACGGCCGGATGAAGGACCTGCTCGGCGGCAAGGGCGCCGGCCTCGCCGAGATGACCCTCGCCGGGCTGCCGACGCCGCCGGGCTTCACGATCACCACCGAGGCCTGCAACGATTACTTCGCGGCCGGCAAGCAGCTGCCCGACGGCCTCTGGGAGGACGTCCGGGGCGCGATGGCCGAGGTGGAGCGCCGCTCCGGCAAGGGCTTCGGCGACCCCGCCAACCCGCTGCTCGTGTCGGTCCGCTCGGGCGCCAAGTTCTCGATGCCGGGCATGATGGACACGGTCCTCAACCTGGGCCTCAACGAGCAGACGCTGCAGGGTCTGGTCGCCCTGACCGGCAACGAGCGCTTCGGCTGGGACGCGTACCGGCGGTTCATCGGCATGTTCGGCCGGATCGTGTTGGGCGTGGACGCCGGCCGCTTCGACGAGCCCCTGGAGCGCCGCAAGGAGGTCCACGGGCACGGCGCCAAGGACACCGACCTCACGGTGGACGACCTCCGCGCCCTGGTGGACGAGTACAAGGCGGTCGTCCGCGAGGACACCGGCCGCGAGTTCCCCACGGATCCCTGGGAGCAGCTCGACCTCGCCATCAAGGCCGTGTTCGCGTCCTGGTTCGGCAAGCGCGCCAACGACTACCGCACCAGCCAGAAGATCGCACACGACCTGGGCACCGCGGTCAACGTCGTGACCATGGTGTTCGGCAACATGGGCGACGACTCGGGCACCGGCGTCGCGTTCACCCGGGATCCCAACACCGGCGAGAAGGTGCTCTACGGCGAGTACCTGGTCAACGCCCAGGGCGAGGACGTGGTCGCGGGCATCCGCACGCCGGCCAAGATCAGCCACCTCCAGGACGAGATGCCGGCCGCCTACGACGAGTTCCTGCGCATCGGCCAGCAGCTGGAGCAGCACTACCGGAACGTCCAGGACCTGGAGTTCACGATCGAGCGAGGCCGCCTGTACATGCTCCAGACGCGGGACGCGAAGCGGACCGCCGCGGCGGCCGTGAAGATCGCCGTGGACATGGTGGAGGAGGGCCTGATCACCGAGGAGGAGGCCGTCGCCCGGATCGAGCCGGCGCAGGTGGACCAGCTCCTCCGAGCGCAGTTCGACCCCAACGCCCGTGAGGGCTCGAGGCGCGTCGCCCGGGGCCTCAACGCCTCGCCCGGCGCGTCCGTGGGCCGGGCGGTGTTCAGCGCGGATCACGCGGTGGAGTGGGTGGCCCGCGGCGAGAAGGTCGTGCTGGTGCGCGTCGAGACGTCGCCGGACGACTTCCACGGCATGGCCGTGGCCGAGGGGATCCTCACCGCCCGCGGCGGGGCAACCTCGCACGCCGCGGTCGTGGCCCGCCAGATCGGCAAGCCCTGCGTGGCCGGCTGCGCGGAGCTGGTCGTGGACTACGCCACGGGCACGGCGCGGAGCCTCCATTCGGGCGAGTCCTTCGCCGAGGGCGACTGGATCAGCCTGGACGGGTCCACGGGCGAGGTGTTCCTCGGCGCGTTGCCCACGGTGGCGGCCCGCTTCGAGGACCAGCCGGAGCTCCAGCAGGTCCTGCGCTGGGCGGACGGCATCCGCCGGATGGGCGTGTGGACCAACGCGGACAAGCCCGAGGAGGCCGCCCAGGCCCGCGGCTACGGCGCCCAGGGGATCGGCCTCTGCCGCACCGAGCACATGTTCCGCGAGGGTGAGCGCCTGGAGATCGTGCGGGGCGCCATCCTGGTCGCCCACCAGGCCACGCGGGCCAAGGCCAGGGCCGAGGCCGGCGAGACGCTGTCGGCCGACGAGGTTGCCGTCGTCGGGGCCTTCGACGCCGCGATGGCGAAGCTGGAGCGCCTCCAGCAGGGCGATTTCGAGGGCATCTTCCGGGCGATGGACGGGCTGCCCGTCGTGGTCCGGCTCATCGACCCGCCGCTCCACGAGTTCCTTCCCAACCTGGAGGAGCAGCTGGTCAAGGTGACCAAGGCGGAGATGAGCGGCGGCGCGTCCGAGGAGGACAAGGAGCTCCTCGCGACGATCAAGTCGATGCACGAGCAGAACCCGATGCTGGGGCTCCGCGGCTGCCGGCTGGGGATCATGATCCCCGACTTCGTGAAGATCCAGACCCGGGCCATCCTCAACGCCCAGATCACGGTCAAGAAGGAGGGCGGTCACCCGATCGCCAAGATCATGATCCCGCTCGTCGGTCACGTGAACGAGCTGCGGGCCACGCGCGGGCTCCTCGAGGCCGAGGCGGACCGGATCGCCGATGCGGCCGGCGTCGAGGTGGACTACAAGTTCGGCACCATGATCGAGATCCCGCGCGGCGCCCTGACCGCGGACGAGATCGCTGCCGAGGCCAGCTTCTTCTCGTTCGGCACCAACGACCTCACCCAGATGACGTTCGGCTACAGCCGCGACGACGCGGAGGGCGGCTTCCTGCTCAAGTACGTCGAGGACGGCATCCTGCCGGTCAACCCGTTCCAGACCCTGGACGACGCGGTTGCCGGCCTGATGAAGATCGCCGTGGACAAGGGGCGGGCTGCCCGCCCGGACCTCGAGCTCGGCATCTGCGGCGAGCACGGCGGGGACCCTGATTCGATCTTCAAGTGCGAGGCGATCGGCCTCGACTACGTGTCCTGCTCCCCGTTCCGGGTGCCGGTGGCCCGCCTGGCCGCCGCCCAGGCCGTCCTCACGGGCGCCGCCGAGCGCGACAAGTAGCCCGTCAACCCCCAGCAGGCTCGGGCCCGGCCGCGGCGACGCGCCGGGCCTGCCGATTCAGGGGGCGGGCGTCAGGCGCTGCAGCAGGTTCGGGTCCGTCTGCACCGCGTGCAAGCTGCCCAGCGGTCATCTCGTGGCGAGCCGTCTGCGCGTCCAGCCGCCCGGATTGCGCCCCGTGACCGGCCGTAGGACCCCCGGAATCGTGGACTAGGGGGGTGGACCCGGCCGCGACCACGGTGCACCATAGGCGTGCCCGGATCCGGGGGATGGGAAGGGTGGAGGCCGCCATTGCGAGACGGACGATCTCCGGTCGGAGCGTCGGAGGACGCTGACGGGGGCGCCGTGCCGCTTGTCGTGCCGGCGAAGATCCGCATCCCCGTCCACGACACCCTGCCGCGCCCGCGCCTCGAGGCGCGTCTTGAGGATGCGTGGCGCCATCGGCTGTCGCTCGTCGTCGCGCCGGCGGGATCCGGCAAGACCACGCTGGTCGCTCGGTTCGCGGCCCATGCCGGCGTTCCGGTGGGATGGTACCGAGCGGAGACCTGGGACGCGGACGAGGTTTCGTTCGTCCGGCACCTGGAAGCCGCGCTGTGCGCCGCGCAGCCGGAATTGCCCCGCGGCTGGGCGACGATCGAGGACGCCGCGAAGGCCCTGGAGTCTCGTCCCGCGGACGCAGCCCTCATGATCATCGACGACGGGCACGCGCTGGAGGGAACGCCTGCCGAGACGGCCCTCGGGCGGCTCGTGGACTACGCGCCGCCGTGGCTGGCGCTGATCGTGGTGTCCCGCGTGTCTCCGTCGATCAACCTCCCGCGCCTGCGGGTGTCGGGTGACCTCCTGGAGATCGGTCCGGACGATCTCCGCTTCCGCTCGTGGGAGGTCGAGCAGCTGTTCCGGGACGTCTACCACGACCCGGTCCCGCCGGCGGACCTGGCCGCGCTCGCGCGACGCATGGAGGGCTGGGCGGCCGGCCTCCAGCTCTTCCACCTGGCAACCCGGGGTCGCACGATGGAAGAGCGCCGACGGCTCCTCAACGCCGGCGATGCGCGGGGCCGGCTGCTGCGCGAGTACCTCGCCCAGAACGTCCTCGTCGAGCTCCCGGAGAAGCTCCGGCAGTTCCTGCTGGACACCTGTGTGCTGGGTCGCTTGTCGGGACCGCTCTGCGATCGCCTGCGGGGCGCGTCCGGGAGCGGTTGTCTGCTCGACGAGCTCGCCCGGCGGAGCATCTTCACGGTGCCGGTCGAGGACGCGGACGACGTGTATCGCTACCACGAGGTCCTCCGGTCCCACCTGGACCGGATCCTCGTCGCCGACGTCGGTCAGGTGGAGGCGCGACGGCGATACGCACGGGCGGCCGAGCTCCTGGAGTCCGACGGGGCGCTGGCGGAGGCCCTCATCGCGTGGTGCCGGGCCGAGGATTGGCAGGCGGTCGAGCGGCTCCTGGATCGCGGGGGAGAGCGCCTCGCGAACGGAGCGACGGCATGGCTGGAGGCGCTCCCTCCGGCGCTCGTCCGGCACGACCCGTGGCTCGCCCTCGCCACCGCTCGCCGCGCGCGGTCCGAGGGGCGCTGGTCCGCGGCTCTCGAGTCGTACGCGCGGGCAGAAGCGGGACTCGGGGCGACCGCCGCGGCCACCGACTGCCGGCGCGAGCGCGCCGTGCTCGCCGCATGGCTCGACCCGGCGGTCATCCCCCCGGTGCATTGGACGGGCCTCCTGCGGGCCGGCCTCGCCCGCGAGCCGTTGTCGGCCGCGCGAGAGGCGGCCAAGCTCGAAGACGCGGTGCGTCCCCTTGTCAGGGGGCTGCTCCTGCTCGCCGCCGGCGAGGTCCGACAGGCGTCGCCCGTGCTCAGGGGGGCTGTCGAGGCCGGTGTTCTCGACCCATCGCTGCGGGCCGCGGCCGGCCTCGGTGCCGCGGTGGCCGAGGTGCTGGCGGGGAACCATCAGGCGCTCGCCGCGCTGGCCACGTCGGTGGAGGCCGCGGAGGAGGCCGGCGTCCCGTGGCTGGCGGCGCTGGGCCGGGACGTCTCCCAGCAGCTGGCCGGGGTGGACCCCACGGTCGACCACGTCGAGACCGGGCGGCCGGACGGCACGGGTCAGGCTGCGGAGGACGACGCGTGGACGGTCGGACTGCGCTCGCTGGCACGGGCGTGGATCGCGGTGGCCGATCGTCGTCCGGGGGATGTCGCGGCGACCGAGCGATGGATCGCCGACGCCGATCGTGCCTCGGCCCTGTTCCGCGGACTCGGCGCCGGCGTGCTCGAAGGCTGGGCGCGCGGGCTGGGTGCGCTTGCGCAGGCGGCAGCCGGAGCGGACGGCGCGCGGGAGCTGGCGCTCGGCGCCGAATCGATCGGGCGCCTGACCGGCGTGGCGGGAGTCCGGTTGCTGGCGTATCGGGCCCTCGAGGTGTCGGACGCGGAACGGGCGTCGGAGTACGCGCTGCTGGCCGAGAGCACTGAGACGGAGACGGGCCTTTCGATGCAGGCCCGCGGGCTGGACACCGGGCCGCTCGTGGCCACGCCGGTCCCGGGCACGACACGCCCGACGGGGCTGCGACTATCCGTGCTGGGAGGCTTCGAGGCGACCTTCAACGGGCGACCGGTGGACCTCGACGGCGTGAAGCCTCGCGCACGCGCGTTGCTTCACCTGCTCACGCTCCATGCGCCCGCGCCGGTGCACCGCGAGGTGTTGCAGGATGCCCTGTGGCCGGAAGCCGATGCGGCGGCCGGCGCCCGGAGCCTCCAGGTCGCGATCTCGGCCCTGCGGAGCCACCTCGGGACCGTTGCGGGGGTCGATGCCTCTCGGGTGCTCGAGCGCCAGGGCGATGCCTACCGCCTCGTCGTGCCGCCGGAGGCGGTGGATCTGCGGCGCTTCGAACAGGCGTTGGCCGACGCGTGGGCGATGCATGCCCGGGCACTGCCGGCGGCCGATGCGTTCCGGCTCGCCCTGGACCTGTATCCCGGCGACGTGCTCCCGGAGAACGGTCCGGCGGAATGGGTCGTGGCGAAGCGGGACCAGGTTCGAATCGAGGCGGTCGAGGCGGCGCTGGCGCTTGCGGAGGAGGCGCTCGCGTCCGAGGACCTCGCCGCGGCCATTCACGCCTGCCAGGCGGGTCTCGCGCTTGACCGGTACCACGACCCGCTGTGGCGGCTGCTGATCGTGGCGCGCGACCGCGCCGGAGATGCCGGGGCTGCAAGCCGCGACCGGCGCGAGTACGCGACGGTCCTCGCCGGACTGGGTGTCTCGGTGCCGCTCCCGCCGGCGGCGCGCGTCTGAGCCGCTCGGAGGCTCGTGCTGCTCCGGCGGCGCCGACCGTCCGCTAGCGTCGCGCGAACACCTCGATCTCGGAGATCGTGACCGGCGTCTCCGGCGGCCCATAGCTCTCCAGGACCCTGAGCTCGAAGCCGTCGATTCCCGACTTGTCCACGGTGACCTCCTGCTTGACGTTGTCGTCCTTGAGGTCGATCACCGTCACTGAGCCATCCGCGAACGTGAGCTCGAGCTTGGCCGGCCGCCGAGTCTCGGTGAACTGCTGGGAGGCGCCGGAGTACACGATCAGGGCGCCGAGGTCGAACGGCTCCGCGAACCGGACCATGACGGTCGGCTGCTCGCCCGACGCCCGCCAGTCGGTGTTCGCGTACTTGTCGAACAGCTTCTCGATCCCATGTTCGTCCAGCTGGCCGCTGGCCTCGAACTCGGTCGGGCGCACCGGTTCCAGCCGCGGGTTCAGCATGCGTTGGACCGTGGTGATCCCGGTTGACGCCGCGCGATTGACGACCTGCTGCATGGACGGAACGGCGATGTACCCCACGATGCCGAGCAGGACGACCAGGCCCAGGCCCCATTCGATGGTCTGCCTCAACCGGATGCGGCGCATCCCCTTGCCGCGCGCGCCGGTGCCGGCCTTCATCGAGGCCGTGCGCTCCCCGGCTGCGTACTGCTTCTCCTGCCGGCGGAAGATGCGCCTCCACCACGGCACGCGGGGAGCCGGAGCCGCGACGATCCTGGCCTCGAGCAGGCCTTCCCCGCACCGGCGGCAGAACTTCCGGGCTGGATCGTTGGCCTCGCTGCAGACGCCACAGATCCGGTCGCCCGGTTGTGCGACACGCCGTTCGACCGTCGTCGACACCGGGGGCCGCGCTTCCACCGGCCGAACGGACGTGGGCTTGCGGGCCTCCGGCTGATCCGGCTGGACCACGGGCGTCCGAGCCGGCGGCTGGGTGGCCGTCGGTCCGGCCGCGTCGGGCGCGACCGCCGTCGGCGGGATCGTCGTGCTCGTCGATGGCGGGTGCGACACCGGCTGCACGGCGGGTGGTTGCGAACCAGCCGCGTCGGCGGTCGACGGGGTGTCAGGTTGGAGGGTTGTCGAAGCGACCGGCGGCGCGGCCGTGTCGAGCGTCGCGTCCTTGGCGGCGACCGCCGCGATCGTCACTGCGGCCGTCCTGGACGGACCTCCCCGACGCGCCGGCGGGGTCTTCTGTGCCGCCTCGCTCGCCGCCGCCTCGGCCGCCCGGCGCTGCGCCTCGGCCGCCGCCGCCTCGGCCTGACGCTGGCGTTCGGCCTCGGCCGCCGCCTCCTCGTCCGCCTTGCGCTGCGCCTCGGCCGCCGCCGCGGCCGCCGCCTCGTCCGCCTTGCGCTGCGCCTCGGCCGCCGCCGCGGCCGCCACCTCGTCCGCCTTGCGCTGCGCCTCGGCCGCCGCCGCGGCCGCCGCCTCGTCCGCCTTGCGCTGCGCCTCGGCCTGACGCTGGCGTTCGGCCTCGGCCGCCGCCTCCTCGTCCGCCTTGCGCTGCGCCTCGGCCGTCGCCGCGGCCGCCACCTCGTCCGCCTTGCGCTGCGCCTCGGCCTGACGCTGGCGTTCGGCCTCGGCCGCCGCCGCCTCGGCCTGACGCTGGCGTTCGGCCTCGGCCGCCGCCTCGGCCTCGGCCTCGGCCTGCCTCCGTCCGCCCGGCGCTGCGCCTCGGCCGCCGCCGCCACCTCGTCCGCCTTGCGCTGCGCCTCGGCCTGACGCTGGCGTTCGGCCTCGGCCGCCGCCTCCTCGTCCGCCTGGCGCTGCGCCTCGGCCGCCACGCTCGTCCGCCCGGCGCTGCGCCTCGGCCGCCGCCGCCACCTCGTCCGCCTTGCGCTGCGCCTCGGCCTGACGCTGGCGTTCGGCCTCGGCCGCCGCCTCCTCGTCCGCCCGGCGCTGCGCCTCGGCCGCCTCCTCGTCCGCCCGGCGCTGCGCCTCGGCCGCCGCCGCCTCGTCCGCCTTGCGCTGCGCCTCGGCCGCGTCGGCTGAAGGGGTGGCGGCCTCGCCCTCACGCTTGCCGACCCATTCGAGGAACTTCCCGCAGCTTCCGCAGAAGGCGTCGGTTTCCTCGTTCTTCGCGCCGCAGTTCCCGCAGACGATCACTCGTGCCGCTCCTGGAGGTCCACGCCGACAGCCCGCAGCATAACCGCGGGGCCGGGCATCCGGCAGCGCCGTCCGCAGCCGATCCCGGGTCCAGGTGGCATACGGCCCCGCGTCACCGGCGGTCGTGACTCAGCCGCCCTCACCCGTGCTGGCCTCCGGCTCTGCCGCGGCGGTGTCGGGCTCGGTCGCCTTGGCCTTCGCCTTGCGCGGCGGGGTCGCGCCGATCAGCTCGATCCGATGGGGGACATGCGCCGGCTTGGCGGCCGCCACGATCCGATCCACCCGGTCGGTGTCGATCGAAGACGGGTCGGCCGCCGTGATCCGGACGAACAGCGCTGGTTCCGGCGTCCCGACCATCGGGCTCATCGGGTCCAGCGACCAGGCCGTCCCGCCGTTCTCCACGACCTCGACCTCCGCTCCGGTCACCAGCCGGACCTCGTCGGCGAGGCCAAGGGCCGTTCCGCGCCGCCTGAGCAGGTCGACTGCGCGTGAGACGGCCTCGCGGCGACGGGTGGCGTCCCAGGTCTCATCGAGCTCGAAGGCAACCCATCCGGCCAGCCAGCCCAGGAAGTCGTCCGGCGTGAGGCGAGGATCGAAGTAGGCGGGGAGGTTGTCGAGGGTCGAGATGATCGGCGCGATCACCTCGTCGAGCGCCTCCGTGAGGCGCATCGTGAACGCATCCTCCTCCTGGTAGACGGCCGGCAGCTGCCGACCGAGCGGGTGCGGGCTCGGCAGGTCCGCAACGTGGCCCCGCATCACGGTGCCTCCACCAGGACCTGGTGCTCGTAGCTGAACACGAGCGCCGTCGGCTCCAGCTCCAGCCGGGTGGTCTGCTGCCCGCGCTTGCCCGTCACGGGATCGGCGCCGAAGATACGCAGGTCCTCCACCAGCTCCGCCCCCCGGAGCCGTTGGAGCACGGCGCTCAGCTCGCCGGCCGTCACGGGTCGGCCGAACGGCCACCCGGCGGCGTCCGGGCCGCCGGTGATGGGGTCCAGGTAGCCGTACAGCGCATCGAGCGCTTCGGCCTGGAGCCGGCCGGGGTTGGCGCGCGGCCGGGCGCGCAGCCGGGCCACGACGGTCACCCCGCGGTAGACGGGCGGCTCGATGACCACGCGCGTTCCGATGACGCGCGTCTCCTCGAGGCGGTCGGTGATCCGCTGGAGCGTGGCCTCGGCAGGGACGAGCTGCTCGAACAGCAGCCGGCCCCCCTCGGCCGGAGTTGCCGACGGCACGACGAGGACCCTCACGGCGCCCGGATCGGCGCCGCCGCCGGCCGTGACCGCCTTGGTGCGGGCCACCTCGGGCGCCGCGCTGCGCGCCAGGTGCTCGAAGTCCTCCGTGGTGACCGCGCGTCCGCGGGTCCGAAGGAGCATCGGCCCACGGACCTTCGCGTTCTCGAGGTCCTCGCCGTCGACGCCGCCCGCGGCGGCACGGCGGTTCTCCACCCGGGCCACGTACGGGATCGACGACCGAAGCACCGAGAGGGCCCGCGCGGCCACGTTGCCGCGCTCTCCGCCACCGGTCCGGTAGCCGCGGAGCCGGAGGCGGGCGCCCTTGGGCGGCGTTGCCCCGTGGCGGAGGAACGCCCCGTCCGCGAGGCGCACGGCCGGGCCAAGGGCCAGCTCGCCGGCGACCGCGTCGATGGTGAAGTGCAGGGCATCGGGGCCGGACGCCGAGAAGTCGTCGACGAGCGTCCACTCCACCCAGTCCTCGCCCTCCTCCGCCACCTCCAGCACCGGGTCGGCGTCGCCGGGGACCACCGGTCGCCGCCGGAGCTGGAAGCGCTGCCCGGGGATCCCCTCGCTCAGGCCCAGGTCATCCACGTCGACGATCGCCGCGTGCACCGCGTCCACGGTGCCGCCGCTCGTGAACGCGACCAGGCCGCCGATCGAGGGCGAGGCGCTGTAGCGAGGCTGGTCGGCCAGCGGCTCGGTCACACGCGCACGCAGCCAGCCCGCCCGCTGCTTGTCGATCACGGACGCGGCATGGCTGCGCGGCACGTGGAGAATGACATCCCCGTCGCGGTTGAGGCCGCCGGTCTCGTCCCGCTCCAGGTCGCAGGCCACCCATTCGTCGCCGTCCCAGGCCTCCCAGGCGAGCGGCGGCCGGTCGGGATCCACGCCCACGCCCTCGATCTCGCAGGTGAACCGGAGCGTCACCGAGCACGACGGGACGGCGTCCGTCAGGCCCACGTAGAGGGCGTCGGAGGGCTTCGGGACCTCGTCGAAGCAGTAGAAGCGGGTGCGCTTCTGGAGTGCCTCGCCGTGATCGCGCATGGTCCGGCCATCGATCTGGGAGCCGACGCGGAGGAGCGATGCCCGGATGATCGCGAGCTCCTCCGTCGTCTCGAACACGATCGCCTCCTCGGTCTCGGTGCGGACCGTGGCGACCTGGGTGGCGGGGGCGATCTTGACCGTGTCCGGCTGGGGCGCCGCAAGCCAGAAGGTCACGCCGGTCCGCGCCGCGGTCGGCGGGAACAGCTTGACCCCGAGCAGGTCCAGGAACGTCACGTACTGGCGCTCGGGGACGCGGTTGAGGCGGTAGATCAGCTGGTCCGTCATCCACGCGAACAGCTCGATCAACGTCACCCCCGGGTCGGAGACGTTGTGATCCGTCCACTCGGGTGAGCGGCGCGCGATCAGGCGCTTCGCGTCATCGACGAGATCCTGGAATCGCCGGTCATCGAGGTTCGGGACGGGCAACGCCATCGGCTCTGCGCTCCTCAAGCATGGGCGGACGAGGCTCAGCTCTCGCCGGGGATGACGTAGAAGGGGAACACGAGATTGCGAGGATCGTTCGTGTCGGACGTCGTGTAGCGGATGTCGAGCAGGAGCGCGTCATCCGCCTCCGGGTGGCGATCGACACGCACGTCGATCACGTCGATGCGCGGCTCCCAGCGACGAAGGGCCTCGCGCACGGCAAAGGACATCCGCGCCGAGGTCCGGGCGTCCGCAGGGTCGAACACGTAGTCGTGGATCGCGCACCCGAACTCGGGTCGCATCGGGCGCTCCCCGGGCGCGGTGGACAGGATCAGGCGGATGCTCTGCTCGATCTCGGTCTCGCGGGCCACGAGGCGGATGCCGCCCGTGGCATCCGTGCCGACCGGGAAGGCCCAGCCCCGCCCGATGAACTCCTGGCTCACGGCTCGCCTCCTATCCGATCAGCACGGTGGTGACGCTGGGCACGAGCGTCCCCGGCGCGACGCAGCAGGTACAGGTGGATGTCGCAGAGGCGGCGGGCTGACCGCCGATGAGCACCGTGGGGCTGCCCGCGACGATGCGGCCCATCTGCATGGGCGGTGCCGCGAACGGGGGATCCACGATGCCCGGGTGGGGCGGCGCGTTGAGGCCCTGGCTGCCGAGGACGGCCGCCGGCTTGCCACCGATCATCACGGTTGCGACGGTGCCCATCGTGATCGGGGCGCTGAACGGGAGGGGCCCGGCCGGCGCCGGCGCGCCGGCGGCCGCGGGGATCATGTGGTTGGGGCAGATCCCCGTGATCCTGTCGCCCATCACGATCGCCGGCGCACCCATGCCCGCCCCCTAGTTGAGCGTGATCGGCGTGCCGTCGATGTCGACGGACGCGCCCTGGATCTTGACCATGCCACCGCCCTTGAGCGTCAGGTTCCCGGATGCCTCCACGCTGACGTTGGCCGACGACTTGACGGACAGGTCGCCGGTCGACTCGATCACGATCGTGCCGTCGGACTTGACGTGGATCTCGGTCCTCGTCTCATTCAGCGAAATCCTGACCTTCGAGTCCGCGGTCAGCAGCGCGATGCCGGACTTGTCGTCGCCGTCGAAGAGCACGACCCGGTGGCCCTTGCGCGAGACAAAGCCCCGTCGCTTGACCTTCCCGTTGTCGGTCAGGCCGTCGCCCAGGCGGGGCTTGTCGCGGCCGTTCCACAGCCCCCCGACCACGTACGGACGGCTCACGTCCCCGAGCTCGAAGGCGACGAGCACCTCGTCGTTGACCTCGGGCAGCCAGACCGCCCCGGAGTCCGGGCCTGCCCCCAGCTGGACCAGCCTCGCCCAGTCCGACTCGTAGTCGTCGCCCAGCCACGGGAACTTGAGCTTGACCCGTCCCAGGCCGTCGGGATCCACGTTGTTGGTGACCAGGGCGACGACCACCCCGTAGATCCGGGACTCCTGCGAGCGACCAGTGCCGCCGGCCGTCGCCAGCCCCAGGATCGACCGATCCAGGCGGCCCGACACGATGAACCGCGTGCGGTAGCCGTCCTGGTCGAACACGTGGCGCGAGGTCGTGATCACGTACTTGCCGGCGAACGCGTCGGCCACCACGCTCACGTTGACCGCCGTGCCGGCCTTCAGCTTCGGATTGCCGCGCGCCACCCCCGTCGCCTCGGCGAACGCGCTGCCGATCCGCTCCGACAGCGCCTTGGCGGTGGCGTCTGCGCCGGCTTGCGAGGCGAGCGGGCGATCGACGCACGTGAACGTGGGCCCGCCGAACGTCTGGGCGAGCTGGGCCGGGCCGGTGCTCAGCGTGGCCGACGCGGCGGAGGCCGGAGACCGGCCGACCACGGCCTGCTTGCCCTTCATGTCCCAGCCGCGCACGATCACCTCGCCCACCTGCTCGGCCGAGCTGATGCGCGGGTGGAACTCGAGGAGCTCCTGCCCGAACACGAGCTTGAGGGGATCGGTCGAGTCATAGTCGCCGTCACCGGGCGCCGCGGTCGCCTCGGTCGGCTTGCGGAACGAGAACTTCCCCTCGTTGACCGCGATCTCGAACCCGATCTCGCGGGCTCGGCGCTCCAGGAATGCCCAGTCGGTCTCGTTGGCCTGGGACACGTGGGGCAGCACCGGCCCGGAATCCTCGACGGTGCCGACCTCGACCCCGATCCGCTCCGCGATCCTGCGGGCGATGTCGGAGTCCTTCATGCCCACGTACGTCTGCGTCTGGCGGCCGCGATGGAAGCGATGCGAGGGGTCGTAGGCGCGGACGATCGCGCGCGAGCCCGCGGCCGTGTACTCGGCCTCGATCGCGGTGACCTCGGCCAGCGCCAGCACCTCGGGCGCCTGGCCGCCGACCGAGCTGGCCGAGATCTTGAGCTTCGACCCGATCCGGATCCGGGCGTCCGTCACGACCTTGCGCTCGATGTCCCGGAACGTCACCGTGACCATGTCCGGCTGATGGAGGTAGTCCTCCACGACGACCTGCTCGACGAGCGGACTCCAGGGCCGCGTCAAGCGGCGTGCCGTCGATCTCGAGGGTGGTCTGCAGCGTGAACGTGGCCATCGCGGGTCAGGACCTGCGCCGCGCTTCGTCGGCGGTGGGGATGAGGATCGAGCGGCCGGGCCGGACCCGCAGCGGATCGTCGATCTCGTTGAAGGCGGCGATCCCGCGCCACAGGGTCGGATCCTCGTACTCCGCCCAGGCGATCGAGGCGAGCGTGTCGCCCTCGGCGACCAGGTGGGTGCGCCGGCCGTGGATGGAGCCCGAGGTCGGGTTCTGCTTGGGGGCCGGGATCGGGACCTCTTCCAGCGTGACGGTCGCCGTCGCCCGGAGCGGCGTGCCGTCGCTGTTGAACAGGATGAACTTGGCCGCAACGGACTTGACGTAGGCCCGGAACGAGGTCAGGGCGGGGTTGGGCCCCCACTCGAACATGACGATCGGCGGCTGGGGCTTCTTCTTCTTGACCGAGTCGTCGGTTGGCTTGATCCACTCGAGCAGCGTGTTGACCGATCGTGGCGACGTCCGGCCCGGAGACGTACTGGTCGAACAGGATCTCCATCTTGACGGTCTGGGCGTTGGCCCCCTGGAACTCCGGCTTGCCGGTCTGCTTGCCACCCTTCATCTGGGGGCGCGTCCAGGTGGAGCTCTTGTCGACGGAGTACTCGCCCGGGTTGAAGTCGAAGTACAGCTCCGTGTCGCCGGACACGGTTCCCTCGACGACCCGGAGCGCCGCGAAGACGTACTGATCGCTCATCGCGTCACCCCGCCATGCTCAGGAAGCCTGCATGGCACAGCTCGAGCGTCTCGGTCGCGACCTGGTTCTGCCCGACGTCGAGCGTGGGTCCGGTCCATCGCAGCGGGTAGACCTGGTAGAAGGTCCAGGCCGCGATCTCGGTGCCGGCCTCGTCGAGCACCGCGACCTTGGCAGTCGTCCGCTCGACGTCGGGCTTCACCTTCGACAGCCAGGCCAGGACGTCGGCGGTGGCCTTGGTCACCGGTCTCGTGAGCTTGAGGTTCTGGTACTTGGCCCGGCCCGGCAGGCGGTGGACGTACGCGTTCAGCCCGCCCTCCTTGTACTCGTACACGTCGTACTCGACGGTCAGGCCCTCGCACTTCGTCCAGTCGCCGAGGCTGTCCTTGCCGTCGATCGTGACGTGGAAGCGCAGGCCGAGCGCGGTGTCGGTCATCGGGCGGCCTCCACCCCTGGCGCGGCGCAGATCGAATGCCGCATCTCAGAACCCCCGGTCCACGAGCGCGCCCGCCCGCTCGCGCTCCACGAGCAGGTCCCGGCGCAGCCGCAGCCCGATCCGGTCGTACAGCCGCCGGGCGAGGTCGTCGAGCTCCTTCTCCGCCGTGGGGCTGCCGGGTGCCCCGGCCGCACCGCCGGGCGCACCCGTGCCGGCGGCAGCGGGCGCGGCATCCTCCGCCCGCTGGACCGGCGCAAGGGTGATCGGCGGGCCGGCCGCGTCCGCCAGGCGCGAGACCGGCGGGGCGTCCCGTCCGGGCACCCAGCCGGCGAGCGGCTCAGGCGCGTGGTCCGGCTCGTCCGCCGCCGGCACGGACTGGCTGCCCGCCTCCGTGACCCGCCGCTGGATCGCGGGTGCCACGCGGAGCCCCCGTGGCCGCGGCACGAACGGGCCGCCTGCTGTGCGTGACACGACCGGCCGCGCGACCCTGCGGCCGGCGTCCGACGACTGCGGCGTCGGTCCTCGGCCGGCCGGCGTCGCGCCAGCTGCGCGGTCGGACGCGGGGGTGCCGATCGGGAGCCACGGGTTCGCCCAGGTGAGCTGGGGCTCGGCGTCCGCCGGCGCATCGTCCTGCTCGTCGATGGACCGGGATACCGTCGGCGTCACGGAGAACCCGGTGCCGGCCGAAGCCTGTGCTGCCGATTCGGGTCCGAATCCGGTGGGCCTGCCGACGAAGGGCGCGGACCAGGCCGCGTCCCCAGACGCGGGCGCCCCGGCACCGGGGCCGTTCGCCCGGTACGGCGAAGGGGCCGCCGTAGGGGTCCACGCGGGCGAGGGCGGCCAGGGCAGCAGACGGGCTCCCTGGCTCGCCGGCCGGCCCTGCGACCGGATCCGACGCTGCGGTCCGCGGGACGACCGCAGGGCGGCCCGGGTTCACGGACGCTCGCAGGCCGCCGACCAGCGGCAGGCTCGGGCGACGTGCCGGGGCGGCGGTGCGGAGGACCACCGGGGGCAGGTCGGCGGTCGCGGTCGTCTCCCGGGCTGCGGGGAGCGTCGGCCCGGCGACGCTGGGCTGGACGGCAGCGGGGCCGGCGGACGCGCCGGCGGCTGACGAGCCGGCGGCTGACGCGCCGGCGGCTGACGCGCCGGCGGCGGCCGACCCAACCTCGGACGAGACGCCGGGCGTGGCCCCGGCCGCACGGGCGACGGTCGGCCGGCCAGGTGCGGCGGCGCTGCCCGGGGGTTGGGCGGCGACGGGCCCAGCCGAGGCAGGCGAGCGCACGGGCGGACCCAACCGCAGGCGCCGGGGCACCAGCGGCGGCCCCGACCCGACGATCGGCGCGCTGATCCCTCCGGACGGGCCGGGCGATGTCTCCACTGCGACCGACGGCACCGGCCCGGCCGGGAGCCCGACGGGCGTGTCGCGGAGGGCGGAGTCGGGGACCTCGGCGCTCCGCTGCGCGACGGGGAACGATCGCGCCACGGCGGCCGTCCCGACGAGCCCGGTCGGCCGGGGTGCCGCCGAAGGCGCGGCGACGAGCGACGACCTCTCGACGGGGCGCGGCGTCACCGTCACGCCGGCCGGCGACTCCCCGACGCCGCCCGGCACCGGTACCTCCGGGACCGGCGACTCCCCGGCCGGCGTCTCGGCCGAATGCGCCTCGGTGTCGGCGTCCGGCCAGCGGATCGCCCCCGACGTCGCGATCGCCGGCCCGCGGTGGGCCCCTCCCCGCCGGCGGACGGAGGTGGGGACCGGCTCGGCCGGGGCGCGCTGCACCGGCGTCGCGATGCCGATCGCGAGCCCGGCCGGCGCCGCGAGGTGCCGCTCGTGGCCGAGCGGCGCCAGCGCGATCGGCGCGGGACCGGCCGCCGCGAGGCCGGCCTTGAACGGCGCACTGGGTGCGACCAGGGGCGCATCGCCCACGGTCCGCTGGATCGGCGGCAGCGACCGCCACTCGCCGGCCGTGATCGGGACAGGCGGGGATGCCACCCCGCCCGGCGCACCTGTGCCGGTCGTGGCCGATCGGTCGCCGGCCCGGGACGAGCCCGCGCCGGGAACGAGCCGCCGGACAAGCGACCCGAGATCCATCCGCGTCTAGCCCTCCTCGGAGCGCCGGTTCAGCCGGTCGATCTCCTCGACAAACCGGCGCCGCACCGGGTGCTCCATGTCGAGGAGCTCTTCGAACGACCAGTGGAGGTGGTAGGCCACGTACGCGACCTCCTCGAAGAGGCGATCGGTCGCGTACGTCACGATTCCCCCGGGGATTCGCCCGCCAGGTCCACCATGAACTCGTGCTTGCACGCCGGGCAGGTCACGGCGGCCTGGCTGTGGCCCTCCGCGTTGACCCGCCGGTACAGGTCCTGCAGGAACGCGAGATCGGACGCGAACAGGCCCTCGATCGTCCCGGTCGTGACCGGCGACACCGTGCCGATCCGCATCACGACCCGGGCCAGCAGGAGGACCGTGAGGTAGGCCTCGTTCTCGCGGACGCGCGGGTCGCGCTGGGGCAGGATCTCGTCGCGCGCCGTTGCCAGGCGCATGACCCCGTCCCGGTGCACGACCCCCGCATCGTCGACGTAGCCCCGCGGCAGGACGAACGGGAACTCCGTCCGCAGCGCGGCCTCCGGCCGCCCGACCGGGGCGGCCGGAGTCTCGGCGCCGGCGATCACGTCACTTCACCCGGATGAGCTCTTCGCACACGATGGTGCACTCCTCGGTCAGGACCTCGTTGGCCCCGGCCTTGGCGGCGCCCATCGTGATCTTGGACACCCAACCGTTGAGGAAGTTGTAGCGGGCCACCTCCCCGTACGTGTAGTCGTAGAGAACGACGGAGCCGTTCTTGCGGGCGCCGGAGATGTCGCCGTCGCGCATGGCGGCGTGCCAGTTCCAGAGATCCATCGACGCGTTCTTCGCGCGCTTGAGGGTGATGGTCGGTGGCTTGCGCGCGCCGGGGAGCTTCTTGATGACCGGCTTCCCGTCGCGCATGTTCTCCTTGAGCTCGATGACGTCGATCTCGCTCGTGATCCCGGAGAGCTCCGAGAACTGGGCGATCTCCAGGCTGTCGACCTCGACGGAGAAGTGGTACGACGCGATCGCGTCGTTGGGCAGGCTCGGCAATCCGAAAGGCATTCAGGCGGCTCCTTATTCGCTGACGCCCGCGCCGCCCGAGAACTGGGCGATGCGGAAGATGACGAACTCGGCGGGCTTGACCGGGGCGATGCCCACCTCGACGACGAGCTGCCCGCGGTCGATGACGTCCGGCGGGTTGGTCTCGGCGTCGCACTTGACGTAGAACGCCTCGTCCGGGGTTGCCCCGAACAGCGCACCCTGCCGCCAGACCCCGAGCAGGAACGAGCCGACGGTTCGCTTCACGCGCTCCCAGAGCGCCATGTCGTTCGGCTCGAAGACCACCCACTGGGTGCCCTCGAGGATCGACTCCTCGACGTAGTTGAACAGGCGCCGGACGTTGAGGTACCGCCAGGCGGGATCGGACGACAGCGTCCGGGCCCCCCACACGCGGATCCCGCGACCGGGGAAGGAGCGGATGACGTTGATCCCGTTCGGGTTGAGCTGGTCGTGCTCGCCCTTGGTCACCTGGAGCTCGAGGGCGATGGCGCCGCGGACGACCTCGTTGGCCGGGGCCTTGTGGACGCCGCGGGTGTCGTCGCTCCGGGCCCAGACACCGGCCATGTGGCCGCCGGGCGGGACGAACTTCGCCTGGCCGGACAACGGGTCGAACACCTTGATCCACGGCCAGTAGAGGGTCGCGTACTTGCTGTCGTAGCCGGCCTTGTCGACTCGCCACTCCTTGATCTGCTGCGAGTTGAGGCCCGGCGGAGCGTCGAGGATGGCGACGCGGTCGCCCATCAGCTCGCAGTGCGCGATCATGGCGAGCTGGACGGCCTGGGCGCCCTCGAGGTCGATGATCCCCTGCTCGTACACGGCCATCAGGTCGGGCACGGCGAGCATCGTGACCTCGTCGATGGCCTCGAGCCCGGCAAATCCGGTGCGATCGGCCGAGCTGCCCACGTAGTCATCGGGGGTCACGCGGGCCGGGACGCTGGCGGTGCCGCCGCTGAGCGTGACCGAGGACGCGGTCGCCGGGGCGGTGAGCGAACCCACCTCCTCGATGGTGATGAGCTTGGACTGCGCCTTGACGACCGTCGCGACGTTCTGCTTGCCGCGCCCGACGGTCACGTTGTCGAAGGTCTCCGCGGGCTTGCCGCCCTGCTTCACGACGAGCTTGAACACGCCCTCGCCGGCCTCGCCGGGCTCGGCGACGTCGACGCTCAGGTCGTTGCCCGCCGCGCCGGGCTCGACGGCCGCGACGCGGAAGGCGGGCTTGGCGGCATCGGCGGCGCTCGGCAGCTCGACCCGTGCGACCGGCTCGGCGCCATCGACGCCGACGCGCACCACGTAGCAGGACCCACCGCCGTTCAGGAAGTAGCCATAGACCGAATGGGCGAGGTAGGAGCCCTCCAGGAACTCGCCGAACGTCGAGGTGAACTGCCCCCAGTTGGTGAGCAGCCTCGGCTCGTTGAACGGGCCCTTCGACGCGAGGCCGACGAACGCCGCGACGGCGGTACCGACACCCTCGATCGGTCGAGAGCCTGAGGGCACCTCCTCGACGTAGACGCCGGGTGACAGGTAGCTCGGCATATGACGCCCCTTCCGTACGATGAGCGGACATGCCGAGGCTCCCATCCGGACGGGACCGGAACAAGGACCGCCCGCGCGGGCGTCGGGGCGACTGCGTCCACCCGATCGGGCAACGGCGACCGCCCGAACGGATGCCCCGGGGCCGGGGGACCGCGACGCGGCCGGGCGTGACACTTGCAGCGATGATCCAGGAGGTCGACGAGGCGCTCGAGGCGCTCGTGCGCCGGGATGCGCTCAACGGGTCGCGAGTCGAGGTGCTGTTCGACGCGCCCACCAAGGACTGGGTGGCGCGCCGCAACGCCCCGACCCTGGACATCTACCTGTACGACATCCGCGAGGACACCTCGCGGCGCCAGATCGTGCCCCAGCTCATGCGCGACGAGGCCACGCACGTCGCCGGCGAACGACGGATGCCCCCGCGGCGGTTCCGCCTGTCCTACCTCGTCACCGCGTGGACCCAGCGGCCCGAGGACGAGCACCGCCTGCTGTCCGCCTGCCTGGCCACGTTCGTCCGGAACGAGACGATCCCGACGGACCTCCTCTCGGGCTCGCTGGCCTCCTCGTCGTACCCGATCATCCTGAGCGTCGGCCTGCCGGTCGGGCCCGACCGCTCGATCGCCGACGTGTGGTCGGCGATGGGCGGGGAGCTGAAGCCGTCGCTCGACCTCGTCGCGACCGCACCGCTGGACGCCGCCTGGTCGTGGCCGGTCGCGGCCCCGGTGATGGAAGGGCCGACGCTCGGGGTCGGGGGGCCGGGCATGGATGCGGAGCGGCGTCCCGTCGCGGGTGCCGCCGGGCGCCCTGGGACCGCCGGGCGCTACGGAGCTGCCGGCGGCAACGGCGCCGCTGGCCGGGGCGGGCGTGGCCCCCTCGGTCCGGACGACGAGGCGAGGCAGTCGGAGCTCATCCGGAGCGGGGGAGCGGGCGTGCGCCGCGCGACGGCCGGCGAGCCGGACGCGGAGCAGGACGTGGCTGCCGGGCCCCGGAAGGGTCGGAAGGTCGCGAAGGCCGCCGAGGGAGTGGCCGAGGGGGCGGCCGAGGAAGCCGTCCCGGGTGCCGCAGAGGAGGTCGTGGCCGAGCTCGCCGGCCTGGGCGCGGGCCGGATCGTGCGGGTCCGCGGCATCTCGCGACCCTGAGCCATGACCACCCGCGTGCCCCGGGAGGATCGAGGGCCGGAGCCGGCGCCCACCGCGCCGGTGGATGCAGGACGCCCGGACCCGTCGCTCGTCCACCTGTTCGGGCGCCTGGTCGTCGTCGAGGCCCGCGTCCGCGCCGCCGTCGATCGCCGGCGTGCCACGGACCCGGACCCGGGCGACCGGTTCCGGGGCCTGTACATCACCGAGGCCCAGGTTGACGCGCTGTTCGACCAGCCGCCCCGGATCGATCCCGGGACAGGCCCGGAGACGGACGCGGCGATCGCCAGGATCGAGGCCCGGGCCGATGCCGCGGAGGCCACCGGCGCCGACCTGCGCCTGCGGCGACTGGCCCGCGCGTTCGAGCTTGACGAGGTGGACGTGGAGGTCCTGCTCGTTGCGCTGGCGCCCGACCTGGATCCGCGGTTCGAGCGCCTGTACGCGTACCTCCACGACGACGTCTCTCGCCGGCGGGCGAGCGCCGGCCTCGCCCTGGAGCTCACGCGGGGCGGTGATGGTCTGCGCACCGAGCGGCACCGGCTCGCCCCGGCGTCGTGCCTGGTCAGCGGTGGGCTGATCCTCATCGACGATCCCGATCGCCCGTTCCTCACCAGGGCTCTCCGGGTTCCGGATCGGGTCACCGCGCACCTCCTGGGGGATGACCGGCCCGAGCCCCGCGTCGAGGCGCTGCTGCCCGCGGGCGACCCGGCGCCATCGGTCGACGCCATCGGCGGGCCCACGCTGACGACGGCGCTGCGGTCCGGCGCCCGGCTGGCCTACGTCCGCGACCGCGCCGGCACGGCGGGTCGAGCGTGGGCGACGGCTGCCGTCGGCTCCGCGGGCCTCGGCGTCCTGCCGGTGGACCTGGGACGGATCACGGCCGGCGACGACGCGGTCGAGCTGGGCGCCGCCTGCGTCCGCGAGGCCCTCCTCCGCGGTGCGGCGATCGTGGCCGGGCCGATCGAGGTGCTGGCCGACCGCGGCGCCGCGGCGATCCGGGCCTTCGCCGAGGCTCGCTGCCCCGTCGTGCTGCTGGGCCTCCGGGGATGGGACCCGGCCTGGTCGCGGGAGGTGCCCGTGATCCTCGACGCGCCGCTGTTCGTGGTCGATGCTCGGCGCGCAACCTGGCACGAGGCCCTGGCGACGGGCGATGACGGCGGGAACGGGCCCGATCCGGTCACGGCCGGCGTGGTCGAATCCCTCGACCCGGCCGGTCTGACCGCGGGGTTCCGGCTCGACCCGATCCAGGTCCGGCGGGCCGCGGTCGCGGCGAGGCGCCGCGCCGTGGCGGAGGCGCGGGACATCGAGCCGGAGGACCTGCGGGCCGGCGCACGAGCCCAGAACGCCGGCGGGCTGGAACGGCTGGCACGCCGGATCGAGGCGCAGGCCCGCTGGGAGGATCTCGTCCTGCCGGCCGAGACGCTCGGGCCGCTGCGCGAGCTGACCAGCCGGGCGAGGCACCGGGAGCGGGTCCTGGAGTGGGGGATGGGTGGCGGCTCGGCCCGGGGGACCGGGGTCACCGCCCTGTTCGCGGGCGACAGCGGCACCGGCAAGACGCTGTCCGCGGAGGTCGTCGCCGCCGACCTCGGCCTCGACCTGTACCTGATCGACCTGGCCACGGTCGTGGACAAGTACATCGGCGAGACGGAGAAGAACCTCGACCGGATCTTCAGCGAGGCCGATCGCGTGAACGGCGTCCTGCTGTTCGACGAGGCCGACGCCATCTTCGGCAAGCGGTCCGAGGTGAAGGACGCTCGGGACCGCTACGCGAACGTCGAGATCGCCTACCTGCTCCAGCGGATGGAGCGCTTCGACGGCCTGGCGGTCCTGACCACCAACCTGCGCGCGAACCTGGACGAGGCGTTCCTGCGCCGGCTCGACGTCATCGTTGACTTCGCCCTGCCCGAGGAGGCCGATCGCCTTCGGCTGTGGGATCTCCACCTGCCGCCGACCGTGCCACGTGCCGACGACCTCGATCTCGAGTTCCTGGCCGCCGCGTTCAAGCTGTCGGGCGGCAACATCCGGAACATCTGCGTCGCCGCCGCCTTCTACGCGATCGCCGAGGACCGTGCCGGTGACGATGCTGGACCTCGTCCGCGGCACCGAGCGCGAGTACCAGAAGCTCGGCCGCATGATGCACGTCGAGGAGTTCGGCGACTGGCTGGGGCGGCTGGGGGACTGACCAGGCGGACCGGTCCGGCCCGCTAGCCTGTCGGGGTTCTCGCGGGCGCCTGGTCAGGAGATCCGGGCGTCGTCCCGGATGTCGGGGGCGCCCCCGATGGGCTCGGTTGGACCTCCGGGGCCTGGTCACTGGGGCGCTGCAGTTCCTTCCTGATCAGCACGCTCGAGATGCGGGCCGATTGCATGGCCAGCGCGGCGAGGGTCTTCTGGGTGAAGCCGGCATACGTGGGATCCTGCAGGAACTCGGTGGCCTCTTTCTTGACGCCGACCACGATCTCGCGCAGCTGCCCGTTGACCTGACTCTTCGCCCCCTCGAGCAGGGGGATGGCCTTCTCGAGCGCAGGCATGTCCCCCTCCTTTCGTGACCGCTCGAGCAGGCCGGCGATGTCGTCGAACAGGGCGCGCCTGCTGCCCTTCATCTCGATGCCGAACTGCCCGGCCGTGACCAGCAGCCGATCCGCATACTTCGCCATCCCCTTGGCCGACTTCTCGGTGAACTCTGTCTCCGGGAGGGCGTGCATGAGCATGTACAGATCGTCGATCACCGCCATGTAGCCCATGATCGGCGACATCGGGACGTAGCTGCCATCGGGTCGCAGCTTGCGCTCGCGACGGGTCACATGCTTCAACGCGCCGCCCGGCGTCATGTACGGGCCCGGGATGGCCGCGTTCAGCTTCCCCTGCAGCGCCGCCATCTCCTCCCCGAGCCTGGCCTGCTCAGCGATATCGCCCGACTTCTCCGCCGCTGCGAATCGGTCGTGGAGGGCATCCATCCGCAGCTCCATCTCCTTGTACAGCTGCTCCCCGCCGAGGAGGTGCTTGTCGACGTCGGCCATCTTGACGCCCATCTCGCCCGCCAGCTTCTCCACCTGCTCCCTGGGTGCGCCCTTCCGCAGCTCGTTGGCGAGGTAGTCGGTCGAGAGCTTCGTCAGCTCCTTCTGGCGTGCCGCGACCTCCGCCATGTCGACACCAGCCGCGGCGGCCAGCTTGCGCACCTCCTCGACGGGCACGCCGTCCTTGAGCATCTTGGCAAAGGCGTTCAGCTCCGCCTCCCTGACGATGCGCTTGCCCGCCTCGCGCCCGGCCTTGCCCCCGAGCTTCCTGAGCGGGTCCTCGAAGAGGTGGAGACGCGCCGGGTCGGCGAAGATGTCGGTGTCCAGCAGCTTCCGCCAGCCAGGCCCGTATTGCTCCTCCATCACGCGGATGGCGGCGTTGCGATGCTGGACCGCGCCCGGTCCGAGGAAGCTGACGTCGGCATCGCTGGAGAAGGCAAGTGTTCCGGTACGGACCGACTTCGGTGCCCTGTCGCCACCCACCCTCGCCCCGAGGTCACTCATCCGTCCCGCCACGGCCTGATCGAGGCTGACGAGCTGTGCCGCCCTCCACCCCTCCATCGCCTGGCCCACGAGTGCGCCCTCGGGGCTCTTCGCCAGCGTCTTGGCCACCGTCGCCCAGTTGCCGCCCATGCTGCCGACGAGGGAGCCGGCATTGCCGCCGAACGCGTCCAGGTTGGCCTTGACACCCTCGGCGTACTGCCTCGCCGCCGCCGCACCCTCGGCCCCGCCCTTGGCCGCCTTGGCCGCCAGGTCGTCGAGGTCTCTTGCCATCTTTCGGATGAGCGCCGGATCGATATCGAAGTGCTTCGCCACCTCGTCGGCGTTCGTCAGGGCCCGCTCGCCGAGCTGCTTGGACGCGCTCCCCGCCGTCTCCGCCGCGCCCTCCTTCACCGCCTTGGTGCCGAGCTCCTTGGCCGTGCTCCTGGTCATCGTGCCCATGGCCTTGCGGCCCGCCTTCCACGAGGCCTTGATGCCATCGCCGATCACCGGGATGAACCCGACCATCGCGAGGGCGGTCTGCAGCTTCCCGTCCTTGCCGCCCGTGCTCCACATCTTGTTGACGCCGACGAGGACGTCGCGGGCATCGGCGGCCTGGCCCACGTACGGGATGCACCCGACGACGATCTGGCCGAACGTCATGACCGCGTCGCCGTCCTCGAACCCGTCGCCCAGGATCGCCCCGATGGCGAACTTCTCGTATTCGTTGAGGACCGCCGACGTGCCCCAGCCCTGCCCGTAGCTGTCGCCGCCGGGGATGAGCATGAACCCGTCGGAGGTCATGATCTCGTCGACGGTCCCCCCGACCTGCGAGCCTCTGTTGTACAGGTACGCCATCCCCGTTGCCGAGTTGCCGGCCACCTCCTTGTCGTAGTAGCGCAGGTCCGTCGACTTCAACGACAGCGCGTACACGTGGAGGAAGTTGTCCTTGGGGTTGCGGAGGACGATCTGACCGCCCCCGCTCTTGACGCCGGCCATCTCGACTCGGCCGCGGGCGTCGTCGACGTAGCCGCCGACCTTGCCGATCTCGTTGCCCACCTTGACGGTCGAGTTCCAGAGGTAGCCGAAGGTCTCGCCGACCTTCTTGCCCGTCATGTCATACGGCAGGCCCGAGCGCAGCAGTTCGAGCAGCCCCTCCTTCGACTGGATCTCGTCACCGGTGATGGCCTTGTCGTACGCGAGCCTGAACTTCTCGAACGCGAGCAGGTTGGCGAAGGAGACCTTGCCGCCGTCGCTTCCCAGAACCCATTTGGACGGACCCCACGTCATCGGTCCGAGCGTCGGCGCAAGCTCCCCGGCCTTCACCGGGATCGTGACCGGGTAGGTCAGCACCGTCGCGTACAGCTGCTCCCGGAACTGCGCCTCGCGCTTGGCCCGCGAATCGTCGGACTTGAGCAGGATGTCGTCCGACAGCACCTGCTGGGACGCCACGTTGAAGCCCAGGATGTCGTCTCGCCGCCACTCGAACCGCTCCGCATCCAGGGCCGCCTTCTTCGCGCATCGCTCGAGTAGTGGCTGCTCCAGACTGGGTCCTCGTCGATCTCCCTGATCGCGGCCCGCGCGTCGAGGGCCTTCTGCAGTCTCGTGGTCTGGTCTGCCGTGAACTGCAGCTTCGGGTACGCCGTGGACAGCAGGTCGGTCGCGCTCGCCGGCTTGTGCTTGGAGCGCACGGGCGCGTTCGCCGGCCGTCGTTGCACGGTGACGGCTCGCTGGAGCACGGCAGTGCGACGCGGATCGCTCGGGGTGGTCCGCCGGGCGACGAGGCTTGTCGCCGCGCGGTTTCCCGCGGTCCGCTGCAGTCGCGCGATGTCGGACGCACGGGCGGCATACGTGCCTCTTCCGACGCCGGTCACGAGCGCCTGGAGCTGGCCGGCCCTGAGCACACCCCCGGCAGCGACCTTGGCAGCACCGCTGTCGGCGGACCGCGAGGATGACAATTGACCGAGCCCTGCCCTACCGGGCGTCTCGCGGACGCGCTCGAGGTCCGCCCCCTTCTGGTCAGGGCCTGCGCTACCGGGTCCGGACATGGGTATGCGACACGCTGCCTCTCCCCGTACAGGGTGCGCGGGCATAGCACTCAGCCCGCAGGCAAAGTGTCGGGGCGGCGCAGTGCCCGCGCGAGGGGCGCGCGGGCGGGTGAGCGTGCCGCGGCGCCTGCCCGATCGGGCAATCGCGACGGCCCGCCCGTTGCCCCGCCCGGCCTTGCATGCCGACCCGCCGCGGGCCACGCTGTGCCGAGGCTCCTGCTGCCCGAGGTGCGCGCATGCAGACTCACGATGACCTTCTGCTCGGTCCCATCCCGGCACCTGCGCCGGCGCGAACCGAGGCGCCGCCTGCCATCGCCCGGTCGGCGAGCGAGGCCCCGGATGTGGGGCCCGCCGCCACCGCGGAAACGCTGCTCGAGCTTCAGCGCGTGGCCGGCAACGCGTCCGTCGGCCAGCTGGTGGCCCGCCAGGCGGCCGAGCGCGAGCCGGACGAACCCGTGGAGCGCTCGCCCGTGCTGGACGTGGTGGGCAAGGGCGGGGGTCGCCCGCTGGAGCCGGGACTTCGCACCGAGATGGAGGGCCGCCTCGGTGCCGACTTCGGGAACGTCCGCGTGCATACAGACTCCGCGGCCAGCCAGTCGGCCCAGGCCGTCGACGCCCACGCCTACACCGTGGGTCATGACGTGGTCTTCCGATCGGATCGCTGGAACCCGGACTCGACCGACGGCAAGAAGACGCTTGCCCACGAGCTGACGCACGTCGTCCAGCAGCGCAACGGCCCAGTTGACGGAACCGCGACCGGAGATGGGATCCGGCTTTCGGATCCGGGCGACGACGTATGAGCGAGCCGCCGACTCCACTGCCGCAACGGCGATGGCGTCGACGCCCGGCCCCTCGGCCGCCCAGGCGGACTTCGTCCAGCGCGAAGCCGTGCCGGAGGAGGACGAGGACGAGGACGAGCTCGCCCAGGCGGACTTCGTCCAGCGCGAAGCCGTGCCGGAGGAGGACGAGGACGAGGACGAGCTCGCCCAGGCGGACTTCGTCCAGCGCGAAGCCGTGCCGGAGGAGGACGAGGACGAGGACGAGCTCGCCCAGGCGGACTTCGTCCAGCGCGAAGCCGTGCCGGAGGAGGACGAGGACGAGGACGAGCTCGCCCAGGCCGAGCGGGCGCGCTGACCCCAGGCGCATCGAGGTCCCACCATGCCTGAGCGGATACGGGCGTCGCGCCAGTCGAGCCGGCCGACGAGCCGGTCCGCCGGTGGCGCGCGGCCCGTATCTCACGGTGGCGCCGGGCCGGCACCGGTGGCGGCGACGACCGAGGGCCAGCTCGACGAGCAGGGCGCCCTCGCGCTCCAGGGCCTGGCCGGCAACGAGGCCGTCGCGCAGGCCGTCCAACGGCAGCGGGCGGCGGCCGGCGGCGCGGCTGGTGGTACCCGTCGCCCGAAGGGTGCCGGCGGCCCGGATGTCTATGTGCTGATCAAGACCCAGGCGCCGGCGCTGCTCGGTGTCCTGTCCCCCGAGCAGGTCGAGCAGCTCCAGAAGCGCCTCGACGTCCAGGCCTCCAACGAGGAGGTGCGGCGGCGGTACGAGGCGACCCACTCGTCCTGGCAGAGCCGCTACAACCTGGATCCGATGGGCTTCGGCGACGCCCGGCGGGAGCTCGAGCGGATCGCAGGCGAGATGCAGCCGGAACAGAAGGGTCCGGTGCAGATCGAGGTGCCGACGGCGTCCCTGCTCGCCCGCAGCCTGGACGAGCCGCCCGAGTGGAACGTCGAGGCGGAGACGCAGTTCCGGACCCGGGTCAAGGCCCGGCTCGTCGCGCAGCCCACGCAGGTGCGCATCCAGGACATCAACGGCCCCAGCATCGACTACTACGTCGGCGGCGAGTACATCCCCAACGACGGTGGGCTGATCACGCTCGCCAGCATCCTGCGGGTCAGGGACCACGCGACCGAGTACCGCGAGCAGGTGTCCGACGGGCCGCATGTCCGGGCACTCCGCGACGCGATGTGGGACCTCCACATGCAGATCATCGAGGTCCGTGCCGGTCACCAGGACCTCAGCAAGCGCAACAAGGAGCACTACCTCGTCCGCAAGCTGTCCGAGGCGGCGGGCGCCGCCGGCCCCTGGGAGTACTACCAGGCGGTCCGCGACGCGGAGAAGCACCCGGAGCGGGGCTCGGTGGCGGAGCGCATCCGCCAGGTTCAGGCTCCCTATCCGTCGATCCACCTGTGGGAGGCGCCGCAGGGCCAGCTCGATAGGGCCGACAAGATGCTCCGCGACGGCAAGGTGGAGCTCGCAGCCGCGACCTACGGAATCGCCCGCAGCAACGCGATCTCGGTCGGCCAGGAGCTCGCCCGGTACGAGCAGAAGGCGATCGGCGGGGCGGGCGAGATCGTCACCTGGCTGGAGCGGGCGAAGACCGCCGGGACCATCTCCGTCGGCCTGCTCACCGGCGGCTACGGGGTGGTCGCGAGCGGCGCGGCCACGTTCGGCTACGTCGCGACCCAGGAGACCGCCCAGCAGGTGTCCGAGGTCGGGTTCGGCCAGCGCAAGTCGCTCGACCTCATGTCCATCTCGGCGCGCGCGGGCGTCGAGGGCCTGCTCTCGATGATGGGCGGCGCGCTCCAGGGCAGGTTCGTCGAGGCCATCACCGCCCGCGTGGGCGCACGCCTCGCGGCGAAGGTCGGCACGGAGATGTCCGAGCGGGCCATCAGCGCGGCGGGGTCGAGCCTCTCGTCCTTCTACACGACTCCGGCGGGAGTGGTGCTCAACAACATCGCCAACGGGCAGCAGATGCCGAAGAGCCTCGAGGAGTTCAGCGATCTCATCGCGCAGGAGGCCCTCAAGGGGGCCGGGACGGACCTCCTGCTGCGCCCGCTCGGCAAGGGAGTCGAGGCGGAGCGGGCACGGCGGCGGGCGGGGAGCGGCCCGAAACCGGCCGCGCCCTCGGCACTCGAACCCGGCGAGGCCCCGGCCACCGGCAAGGCCCCGGAGACACCCGGCCCAGGCGGCGTGGACAAGGGGACGGCGACCCGCGGTGGACCGACATCGCGCGCCCTGCCGGCCGAGGAGGTCGCGGGCCTGGTGCGGGGCGCCACCGTCGAGGGCCGGCCGCCCGCCGGCCGTCCGCTCCTCACCGAGGCCTCCATCCGCAAGCTGCTCGGCCGGGGCGGGAAGTGGGAGGTCCTGATCGCCGACCTGCAGCAGGGCCGGGGCGTGGGCGATGGCCTGTCGGACGGGCTGCGCAGCCGCATGGTGAACGAGCTGGTCGCTCATCGGCGGCGGTTCACGGAGGCGCTCAAGGCGCGCTTCCCGGTCGAGGAGAAGGGGAGTGCCAGCACCGAGGCGGGCAGCGATGTGGATCTCCAGGTGAGGGGCGACAGCGCGGGCGCGGACCTCATCCGGATCCGGGGCTGGCTGGATGCCAACCACCCCGGCTGGCGCGATCACTACCGGATGGCGCTCCTCGTCGAGGGCACCCGGCTGACAACGTACGAGGCGCCGATCAAGGAGTTGCCGGCACGGGAGCGAGCGAAGATCGAGGCCTCGATCGTGCGCGAGAGCGAGCTCCTGGCCCTCTCGCGCCGGCTTCGCTACACGGAGCCGGATGCCTGGGCGCCGCTGATCGAGCACCTTCCGCCCGCCGACCGGGCGCGCGTGCGCGACCTCGCCGGTCTGGGCGGCAATCCGCGCGAGGCGCTCCACGACCGGCTGCTGCGGGAGGCCGATGCGGCCGCGGCGAAGATGCGGGCCGCGACCGACCCCCGGGAACGCGCTCGGCTCGCGATCGAGGTCACCCGCAAGCAGATGGTCGCCAACTCGCTCTCGGACGACGCGTACGTGGGCCCCGGCACGTTCCGCGCGATCGTCGGCGGCGAGGGGGCCAAGGGGGCGGAGAACGCGCGGCGCCAGTACCAGAACGTGGAGGATCAGCTGGCCTTCCTGGCCAAGGAGGTCCATTCGGCCGACGGGAACGTCGCGACCGCCATGCGCGGCTACGAGGCATTCAAGTACATCAACCGGGCGTGCGTCGCGCTTCGTGAGGCGGGCATCTCGGACAACCGGCTGCCCTTCCTGGAGCACTGGTCATCGCTTGTCTACCGGGCAGACCGGTCCGCCACCGCCGTTGGCGGCGTCTCCGGGGGCAGGGGGTACAAGGACCTGCCCGAGGGCTACCAGAAGGCGACCGTGCGCGTCCAGGAGCCGCAGACGGCCGTCGGCGAGTGGAGCGATGCGGCGCTGCTCCGGAACTACCGGATGTTCCAGGAGCTGATCGCGGCCCACGAGGCCGAGCTGCGGCGGCTGGCCCTTCGACGCTGATCAGCCGCCACTCGGCTGCTCGGGATAGGGCGCTTCGCCCGGGGCGATCGGCTTCACCAACCGGGCCTCGGACTCCGGTCTCGGTGTGACGAGCGTCTCGACGAACCGGGGGAACGCGCCGACCTGGGTCATCAGGATGCTCTTGGTCCGGATCCATTTGTAGCGCGTCAGTGTCGCCTTGATGATGTCGGCGGCGACCACCTCGTGTCCCACCAGGCCGGCCTGCGTGCGGAGTCCCCGAAGGATCGCGTTGTGGACGTTGTCGAACGACGCGCATGCCGCCGCCACCTCGGCCACGACCGCGTCGGCGTCCTCCCGGATCGCTGCCTGCAGGGCTCCCTTCTCCCGGGCCTTGGTGATGATGGCCTCGAACTTGTCGGCCATGGTCGCGAACTCCTTGGACCCTGGGGTCGCCGCGGTGCCGACGTCGAGCGCAGCCTGTGAGAAACGGTCGCCGAACTTGCCGACGCTCTTCACCGCTCCGGGAAGCTCGAGCAACGAGCCGGGCGCTGCGAGATCGACGGCCTTGACCTTCTCGACGGCGTCGCGGAGCTTGGTGACCTGGCCGAGTGCCTCCGTGTACGCGTTGGTGTCGGGCTTGAGCGGCGCCTTGCCCGGCTCGTAGTCGGGCATCGGGTTCCTCGGATCCTCGCTGACGAACCGTCGAACCGCGCCGCCGGTGGAGTAGCCGCCCTTCTCGGCCACGTTGATCTGGGCCTGGGTCATGGCGAGCAGCTCCATCTTGGGGCCTGCCATCGCGAGGTCCGGGGGCTGCTTCGCGATAAGCGCCTCGATCTCGCCGACCAGGGTGTCCTGCTCGGCGGAAAGCACGTCAAGCGACTTCCCCGACAGCTCGTCGAAGTTCTCGATGAGCTTGACCGTGCCACCGGTGATCTCGTCCATGTCCTTGAGGACGCGCTCGGCCCGAGCCGGATTGTCCTTGACCACGCGGTAGTACTCCGCGCTCCACCCCAGCTGCTCCTCGAACGACGCCGTGTGCTTGGAGAGGTCCGCGGCCAGCTGCGGGTACTGGTCGAACATGTGAATCCGCCGGGGGTCGGTGAACAGGCCGATGTACAGCATGTCGTCCAGGGTCTTTGCGTTCGCCCCGAACCCAGATCGTGACCCGAGGAACTGCAGGGCCCTGGCCCGGTTGGCGGACGCGTTCTTGCCCATGAACGACATGTCGAGGTCGTTCGTGAACGCGCCCAACGACCCGGTCTCCTCGACGGCGGCGCCCAATTCCTCCCCGACGTAGCGCTTGAGGTCGGCGTAGATCCCGTTGCGCCATGACATCAGGCCCTTGCCGGTCGCCGACCCGTCACCGAGCGCCGATGCCAGCTTCGCCCAGCCGTCGGTTCGGGCAAGGACCTCGCGTGGGCCGAGGCGCTCCACGGCCAGAGCCACGACGTCGTCGGCCACTGCCGTGCCTTTCTCTGCGATGAGTCTCCCGAGGTTTCCGATCGCCTTGGACACATCCATGTTCCCGACGCGGAACGTGAGCTGCAGGTACTCGTGGACACGTAGCCAGGACGCCGAATTCTCGGGCAGTGCCTTGAGCAGGTCGCCCGGGTTCTTCGTCCCGATCCGGGCCATCGTCTGCTCGACACCAAGCTCCTGGATGCCCTTGTCCACGGCAAGGAGCTTCTCCATCTCGCTGAGCTTCGTGAAGTTCTTGAGCCCCACCTCTGCGGCCTCGCCTCCGGCCCTCGACGCCAGGTAGCCCCCCGCGAGCTTGATGCCCGTCTTGTAGGCCTGCCAGGCGTCCAGCGCCGCGAACGCCGTCTGGAGCACGGCGTCCACCAGGGCGGCGGAGACCTGTCCCTGGTCCACCAGCTGCGTCGCGGAGCTCGTCGCCGCGTCCGCGGCGTTGTCCAGTTCAGCCCAGGAGTTCCACTTGCCGGCTGTCTGGCCGGCCGTGACGCCGAGTCCCGCGACCAGCAACGCCGTGGCCGTGCCGCCGCTCAAACCCTCGGCGAACAGGAAGGCGACGGCGGCAAGCAGGCCGAGGCTGAGGTCGGTCACCGTCGCCAGCGTCTCGTAGTCGCCGACCTCCTCCTTCAGGACATCCTTGTAGAGGCGACGGTTCCAGTTCATGGACCCGGTCGCTTCTCCGCCCAGGAGCTGGCGGTGGATCGGCTTGAGCTCGTGCCAATCCGGGGGAGACTGCTGGGTCTTGCGAATGGCCACCTTCGCATCAGCGAGTGACTGGCGAGCCGCCTCGACCGGGTTGTCGTCCTTCGTTTCACCGGCGACTGCCCCGAGCTTGTCCTGGGCCTCGGCGGCGAACAGGGCTGGATGCTCGTCGAGGAGCCCGAGCAGCGTGCCCGCCACTGGCTTCCACTGCGCCATCACATCGTCGTAGGCAACCATCGGCAGGTCGCCGGGACCGGGCCGGTGGCTCGCGGGATACGGCGGCGGCGCCCCGGGTGTGAACGTCACGGGGAGGTACAGCTGCCTTGGCCCGATGTGCTTGTCGCCGAGGCTCGGGTTCTTCTCCCAGCCGACGTAGGCGGCCCTCTCGATTTGTTCCTTCGCCTTCTTCAGGCGCTGAGCCTCGATGGCCATCGCCTCGAGGTCCTTCTGCTTCTGGATCTGGTCGGCCGTGAAGGGCTTGTCGGTGTCGAAACCGAGCTCCTTCTCCCTGGCGGCAGCGTCCTCCAGGTTCTTCTCGAGGTACTTCTTCGAGAGCGACCTCACCTCTCCAGCAAACTCGTAGCGAATCCGAGAGCCGATCGAGAGGTCCGTAACCACCATGCCCCTCTTCCACGACTCTTCCCACTCGTATGGGTTCGCCTCGACGACGTCTGCCAGGCCTGTGCCGAACGAGCCCCAGAGCTTGCCGAGTTCGGATTCGTCGAGCGGGCCGACCCAGGTGTAGCCCTCGCCCTTCTTCTTGCCGACGATCGCCCTGATCTTGTCCAGGGCGCTTGCGGCCGCCTCCGGGCCAGGCGGACCCTTGATGGGTTCCGGCGGCTGTCCCGTAGGGATGATTCGCTGGGTTACCGGCGCGTCCGGAGTCGCAGCCGCCGTCCCAGCGGGCGGCCGCGCGATCAGCCGCTGCACGGCTGCGTTCCCGCCGCGGCGCTGGAGCGACCGCGTCATCCGCACGCGCGCCCCCAAATCGGCGACCCGGAGCGCCCGAGCGTAGGCAGGAGACGGGCCGCCGAGAGGCAGCCCGGAACCCGGGGCCTCTGCCGGAACGGACGGTTGGGCCTCTGGGCCGGCAGGCGTCGCGCGGGCCGGTACGGACTCGTCGGGCGTCTTGATATGCGGGAGAGACGTCACGTCAAGTAGCGTGCCGCAGCGCGGGTGCTCATCGCACGGGTCTTGCGGGCGGGCACGTGGGCGTTCTCGCTGCCCGAACGGGCATCGGGACCGAGACAGGCTAGATCAGCCCCTCCCGGATCGCGTACGCCACGGCGTGCGTCCGGTTGCGCAGCTCCAGGCGCGACGTCACGTCGTGGATGATGTTCTTCACCGTCCGCTCGCTGTAGAACAGCCGCTGCCCGACCTCCGCCGTGTCCAGGCCTTCCCCCAGGAGACGGAGGACCTCGATCTCGCGCTCGGTCAGGCCGGCGAACGTCAGGCCCCGCGGGGAGAGGACCTGTCGCTGGAGGTGGCCCACCTGGCGCAGGAGGCGTCCGAGCAGGTCCGGCGGGAGCGTGCCCTCGCCGGCGGCGGCCGACCGGATGGCGGCCGAGAGATTGCCGGCCGTCGCCTCGGACCGGCGGACCACGCCGCTCACCCCGGCCTCCGCGGCCACGATCAGGCTCTTGTCGTCCACCTTCGCCACCAGGGCGATCACCCGGCCGACGCCCCTGCCGCGCAGCGCGCGGATCTCCGCCGCCGTCACCGTGTCCACCTCGTCGGCGACGACGAGGGCGACGGCATCGGGGGGCGGCGCGTCCTCGGATGCCATGGTGAACCCGTGGCCGGTGCGCAGCTGGCTGATGATCCCGGCTCGCGACAGCGGGTCCGCGGCGACGACCATCACCGGGACCGGCGCCTTCAGGGGGATCGGTTCGGCGACCATCGATAGGTCCTCCTCCCGCTTGCACGGTGCCGGGCCGATGGCGCCGCGCGCGATGCTCGCCGGATCATCACACCCGACCCTTTACGTCCGCGCAACGTGGGCTCAACGGGCAGCGCTGTCGGGCCGGATCGGGTGCCACGGCCCTTCCAGACGGCCCTTTCGGGCAAGGGGTCGCCGGTTACACTCCGCTCGTGGGCGCTTCCGTCACGCTGGTCACGCCGTCGGTCGCCGTTGAACCCGGTGGCGAGGTCGCGGTCGACCTGCGGCTGCGCAACACGGGCGGCGTGGTCGACGAGTTCACACTCGAGGTGGTCGGCGATTCGGCCGGCTGGGCCAGCGTGGACCCGCCCACGGTCTCGCTGTTCCCGGGTGCGGAGGGCGCGGCCAGGATCCTGTTCCGTCCACCGCGCGTTGCGAGCACGCCTGCCGGCCTGATCCCGTTCGGGCTGCGCGCGCGATCGCGCGAGGACCCGGCCGGCTCCGTCACCGAGGAGGGGGCGGTCGAGGTCGGGGCGTTCGTCGAGCCCTACGCGGAGCTGGTCCCTCGAACGTCGCGCGGATCCCGGAGTGCCGCCCACGAGCTGGCCCTCGACAACCGCGGCAACGTGCGCCTCAACGCCCAGGTCGACGGGTCCGACGCCGACCGGCTGCTGAGCTTCGACGTCAACCCGCCCGGGATGGTGGTGGAGCCGGGCACGGCGGCCTTTGCCAAGGTCCGGGTCAAGCCGGCCAAGCGGTTCTGGCGGGGACAGCCCAAGTCCCGGGCGTTCCAGCTCCTGATCACGCCGGAGGGCCGGCTGCCGATCACGCTCGACGGCGCGATGCTCCAGGAGGCGATCCTGCCGCCCTGGTTCGGCAGGCTGGTCGTGGCCCTCGTGGCCGCGGTCATCGGTGCGATCCTGCTGTGGGCCTTCGTGCTGCGCCCGAGCATCGACAGCGCGGTCGGCCAGGCGATCTCGTCGCCCATCGCGGAGCTCCGCGGGGACGTCAACGACGCCCTCAGCGCCGCCGGCATCCCGACCATGCCGGCTGGCGGCGCGGCCGACGGCGGCGGCGAGCCGACCGCCACCGCGGCGGAGCCCACGCCCACCCCTGGGCCCGGCGCCACGCCCACCCCGGAGATGCCCACCGCGGACCCCGGCACCGTCATCCCCGGGCTGGGCAGCCCGGTCGACGGCCGCCTGGACGAGGGATCGAAATCGTTCAGCCCCGACGGCACCCTGTTCGTCACCGACCTCGTGTTCTCGAACCCGAGCGGCGCCACGGGCGCGGTGATCGTCCGCCGGGATGCCACCGAGATGCTCCAGCTGCGCCTGGACAACTTCCGGGACTACGACCTCCACTTCGTGACCCCGATCGTGATCGCCGAGGGCCAGAGCCTGAACCTGTCCCTCTCCTGCACAAGCGAGGGGCAATGCGATCCCGCGGTCTTCTACTCCGGGTACCTGCGGCCCTGAGGCGGCCCGCGCTCCGCGTCGGTGCCGGGGGCCTGGCGCTGCTGCTGCTCGTCCCGGTTCCCGCGGCGGGTCGCACGCTGGAGCCCTCGGTCGACCCGGGCGGGAGCGCGCCGGCGGCCCTGCCGCCGCCGCCCGGGAAGACGACGCTCGTCTCGGAGCGGCTGGGCGGCGGCTTCCCCGTTGGCGGATCGGGCGAGCCGTCCATCTCCGCCAACGGACGATGGGTCGCGTTCACCTCCGGTGCCGCGGACCTCGTGCGGGGCGACCGGAACGGGGCACCGGACGTGTTCGTGCGCGACCGGCAGACCGGGAAGACGATCCGGCTGGGCTTGCCCGGCGGCACGCCGGTGCCCCCGAGCGGCCGCGCCTCGCAGCCCTCCATCTCGGACGACGGCGCCGTCGTGGCGTTCACGTACCAGCCGCCCCCGACGGCCTCCGGGGCGCTCCCGGGCACGATCGTGCTGGCCTGGGAGCGCAAGACCGGGCGGACCCGGTACGTCTCGCTCGGGGTCCGCGGGCTGCCGGCGTCCGGAAGCCGGGAGCCCACCGTGTCCGGCAACGGCCGGTACGTGGCGTTCACCTCCGACAGCGACCTGATCGTGCTCTCCGACCGCAACGGCTCACCGGACGTGTTCCGGCACGACCTCAGGACCGAGGAGGTGGTCATCGTGTCCCTCGGCGCCGGCGGGGAGACCGTGAAGGGCGCTCACGGCGACCCGGCCATCTCCGACGACGGCAACCTGGTCGCGTTCGTCTCGGACGCCGGCAGTGCGCTCGTCTACGAGAGACGTCCCGGGCGACCGGCAGGTCTACCTCCGCGACATCGCCGTCGGGCGGACGGAGCGGGTGAGCGGGATCGTGCCCGCGGGCGGCCCGCCGGTGAACGGTCCCTCGGGCGCGCCCTCGATCTCCGGCAGCGGCCGGTTCGTCGCCTTCGAGTCGGATGCGTCCAACCTCGTCGTCGGCGACGACAACGAGTCGTCCGACGTCTTCCGCCGGGACCGCCAGACGGGCGTGACCGAGCTCGTGTCCGTGACTCCAGATGGCAGCCCCGCCCGCGGCCCCAGCGTGGAACCCTCGATCAGTCGCGACGGCCGGATGATCGCCTTCACCTCCGCTGCGAAGGACCTCGTGGCCGGCCTGTCCGGGGCACGCCTGGCTTCGATCATCCGGGGCCCCTCGGAGGTCTTCATCCGGGACCTCGTGGCGCAGGACACCGCGCTCGTTTCGGTGGGTACGGACGCACAGCCGGGAGGCGGCCGCAGCCTCGGCCCCTCGGTCGGCGGCCAGGGCCGCTACATCGCCTTCACCGGCAGCTCCGATCGCCTCGTCAGGGGAGACAGCAACAAGAACCCGGACGTGTTCCTGCGCGACCTGCCGCCATCGCCGGTGCTCAACCCACCGGTGATCGATTTCGGCACCCGGGCCGTAGGCGCCGACCCGGTGCCGGGCGCTGCCGTCCTGGCCAACGCCGGGTGGGGTCCGCTGACGGTCACCGGCGCGAAGGTCGCCGGGGCGGCAAAGGCCGAGTTCCCCGTCGTCATCGACGGCTGCGCCGGAGCCGTGCTGTACCGCGGATCTGCGTGCACGGTGACGGTCTCGTTCAGGCCCGCCAAGCCAGGAGCCCGGACGGCCACGCTCCAGGTTGCCGACAACGCCACGGGCTCGCCGCGGACGGCCCGCCTGAACGGATCCGGCTCCAGGGCGATGCTGGAGCTCGATCCGCCGGTCGGCCAGCCCGGGATCGTGGTCATCGCAACGGGTTCGGGCTTCCCGCCCGGTGCGGATGTCCGGCTCTCGTGGAGCCGCGGCATCACGCCCACGCTGCCGGTGATCAAGGCGGACGCCGGTGGCCGGTTCGAGGTGCAGGTGCTCGTGTTCCACCACGACGAGATCGGGAAGCGGGATCTGGTCGCGGAGCAGGCCGGCGCCACCCCGTTCCCGCCGGTCTCCGGGGAGATGCTGGTGGCGACGCCGTCGTCGATGCCGCCGGGGTTCGCCGCCCTGTACCGGTTCATCGACCTCCCTCTCGTGCTGGTGATCCGGGGATAGCCTGATGACCGACGACGCACAGGTGATCTGCCGCCGCTGCGGCTTCGAGAACCACCGTGCCGACCAGTTCTGCGGATCGTGCGGCGCCTTCCTCGAGTGGGAGGGCCAGGCCGCCGCCGCGACGGATGGCCCCGCGCCCGTGGACCCCGAGACCGCGTCGCTGGCCGCGCTGGCCGGTGGCCCGGTTGTTGCCCGGCCCGGACAGGGCGCGCCGCACGGATCAGTCACCGCCCCAGGGACCACGGCAGGCGGGTCGCCGGCTCCCACCCAGGTCTGGCAGCCCGCCGCCGGCCCGGCACCCGGCGGCACGGACGCGGGCCTGGTGCGGTGCCCGGCATGCGGGATCGCCAACCCGGTGACGCGCACGTTCTGCCAGTCCTGCGGCGAGACGCTGACCGGCGCCGCCCGCTACGCGGAGCGATCCGCGGCCGAGATCGCGGCGGCCCTCGCGACTGCGCCCGGTCCCGTGTCCACGAGCCCCGTCCCGCCGGCGCCGCCCGGCGTCGCGGCGACCCGGCCGGCCGAGTCCAGGTCGCGCGGGATCCCCGGCTGGTTGATCGCGGTGGCCGGCCTCGGGATCGTGGCCGGGATCGCGATCGTGGCGGGAGCCACGTTGCTGCAGGGCGAGGGCCCGGCGTCCGGCGCCAGCACCGCACCCGGGACCCCGCCGGCGTCCACCCCGGCAGCGGCAGGCGGCTCCGGCGCGCCCGAGGGTTCGGTCGTGCCCGGGTCGTCGGGCGGGCCGGTGGAAGCGATCGACCCTTGCGCTCACCGGCGCGACCGCCTCGTCGGTCGTGGGCGACCGGGCGAAGTTCCAGCCGGAGAAGGCGATCGACGGCGACCTCGCCACGTGCTGGCAGGAGGGCAGCGCCAAGGAGAAGGGCCAGTGGATCGAGGTGTCGTTCGCGCCGTCACGAGCTGACACGCTCGTGATCCGCAACGGCTACCAGGCGTCCAACGCGCTGTACTCGGGCAACCTCCGGCTCAAGGACGTGCTCATCTCCGTGAACGGCGGGAAGGCGACCAAGGTCCGCCTCGCGGATGCCAAGAAGGCGCAGACGATCGACCTCGGCGGCGTCTCGGGCGCGACGACGATCCGGGTGACCATCGTCAGCACGTACCCCTCGAAGAAGACGGCCGTGGCCGGCACGCCGTTCGACGACGCGGCGATCAGCGAGATCAAGGTCATCGGAGTGGCGGGCGGTATGAGCCCTTGTCCGAGGCGACTCGCGGGGCGACGCTTCGGGCCGGAGGTTGACGCATGAGCGCCGGTGGGGGACTGCTGAGCCAGGTCGTCGGGAGCCTCGGCGGCGCCCCGACGGCGGCCGCCCTCGTCGCGGGGGGCATCGTGGTCGGCGCGCTGGGCGGCGGCGCGGTCGCGGGCGGCGTCTTCTCCGGCGGCTCGTCGGCGACGAGCACGGGTGAGCTGGCCGTCTATCCCTGCCCGGACGTGGGCCCTGCGCTGTTCACGGTCCCGGGAGGCCAGGAGTTCCTGGTCACCGGCAAGACCGGCGACGGCACCTGGCTCCGGATCCACAACCCGCTGCCCGGGCGCACCGAGGCGTGGGTCGAGACCGATCCGCTGACGCTCGAGGGCGCGCTCGCGGACCTGCCCGTGGCCGAGTGCGCACCCGAGATCGAGGCCGCCGCCGCCTCCGTGTCGCCGAACCCGTCGCTCACGGCGCTCCAGATGAACTCGCCGTCACCCTCGCCCACGCCGACGCCGGCGCCGACCGACAACCCGAAGCCGTCGCTCAAGGGTCTGACGACCTCGGTCGCGAAGATCAGCTACGACACCGGCGTCCTACTGCACGAAGGCGGTCAAGGAGGTCACGTTCAAGGTGAAGGCCAGCGACGCCTCGGGCATCGCGGGCGTCACGCTGTTCTGGCGCAAGCCGGGGGCCGAGACCTACGCCCAGGCGGCGATGAGCCGGACCGCCGGCACGGCGGAGAGCGGCACCTGGCAGGCGACGCTCGACACGACGAAGGACGGGATCACGAAGGCCGGCAAGCTCGCGTTCTACGCCGTCGCCGCGGACGGCGATGGCGCCACGCGGCGGCTTCCGGGCAAGGGCGCGGAGACCATCACGGTCGCGGTCTGCGTCAACACCGGGCCGACGATCAAGTCGGCATCCTCCTCCTCCGGGTCGTCGCTGTTCTGGGATCCGCTCGGCGTCGGGAGGTGCCAGACGGCCACCAACATCACGGCCGCCGTCAGCGACGTGGATGGGATCGAGTCGGTCAGCCTCTTCTACCGCCGTCCGGGCAGCACGACCTGGTCATCGAAGCCGATGACGAAGGCCGGTGGCAAGTGGTCCGCGAACCTCGACACGCTCGGCGACAAGATCACGATCCCGGACCCGCCCACGGGCAACCTGCGGTGGTACGTCAAGGCGGTCGACAAGAAGGGCGTCGCGAGCCAGACCGAAGGCCGCGTCGATCACGGTCACGCGGTGCGACACGGAGGCACAGTTCGGGCGGTCGAGCTACCGGCCGTCGTCGCTGTGTCCAAGCCGGACGACCAACTTCTACGGCTCCGCGACCGACCCCGACGGCATCGACGGGTCGAGCGCGATCCTGGTCTACACGTACGTTGCCAAGGACGGGACGAGGAAGACCGTGAGCAAGCCAATGACCGGCGTCTACGACGGCCGGTGGTACTACCAGGTCAGCGTTCAACCCCCGTCGGATCTCACGACCAGCAGCCTGGCGGCGATATCCACGACCTTCGAGATCCGGACGACCGATCAGTACGGCGGCCGCTCTCGGGGCGGTGCCGGCACGATCGTCCAGTCCTGCCCATGAGCCGCATCGCCTCGCTCCTGCCCAAGGTCCTCGTGTTCGGCGTGTCCGTGATCATCGGCGCGGTCTTCGCCTCGGTCGTGGTGGGCGCGATGCAGGACGAGGGGCCCGTGTCCACCGTCGGCACCGCGCCGCGAGTACCTGCTCCAGGGGCCCGACACCCCGGCCGGCCCCGGCGTCCCGGTGGCCTTCGACGAGGAGGAGACCGGGGCCCAGACGGCCCTCGCCCCGCTCCCGCCCGAGGACCTCGTCGGCCGCCGCGGAGGCCCTCCTGGGCGGCGAGACCGTCGCCTTCGTCAACCCGGCGGGCTTCCCGCGGATCCCGCCCGTGACCCAGTTCGACGGCGGGCCGTTCCAGGGCTCGAACTGCACGCTGGCGTCGGGCGCCATGCTCGCCCGCCTGGGCTACGGCATCGTCACCACCGGCTCCACGCTGCGCACGCTCCAGGACGACCAGGACGGGCGGCACCGGACTCGGCGACCTCGCGACCGCGCTGTGGCGCGGCTACGGCATCTCGCTGCACCAGCGGCCTGATCCGCCCGGCCTCGCTCAAGGACCTGCTGGCGTCCGGGTACGGCGCGGTGGTCCAGGGAGACTACTCGAAGATCCCCAGGGCCCTGCGCCTCCAGAAGGACTTCACGGGCGGTCACGCGATCTACCTCGACGGGTACTACCCGGGCGACGGCAAGCGCGCGATCCCGGAGGCCTACTACGTCATCGACCCCATCGGCCGGCCCAAGTACGGCTACCAGGGGGAGTGGTGGCCGGCGTCCGTGGTGGACGAGTTCGCGACCGCGTTCGGCGGCGGCCGGATCGCGGCGATGTGGGCGTTCCCGCCCGGCGGCGTGCCGCCCGAGGTGGTGGGTCCGGATGTCGTGCCGATCCCGCCCGACAGCGGCGGCGACGGCCCCGGCGAGCCGGCCGAGCCCGGTTCCTCGGAGGTGCCGAGCGCCGCGCCCAGCGGTCCGATCACCGTCGCCCCGGGCGATGTGGGCGACCTGATCGTGGAGCTGGCGCCCGGCCGACCCGCCCGTGGGCGATCCCGGCTTCGGCCGCGTGGCCCTCAAGCCCGTGTTCGACATCTGCCTGCTCACGCCCAAGCCGCCCGGCTGCCCGTCGGGGATCAAGGCGGTCTTCGACGTCGGCTCGGCACCCGCGCTCCAGCTGCCGCTCGGGCCGGACGTGGAGATCGTGTTCGTGGACTCCGACCGGCCGAACGTCGCCATCGTGGGCTACACCGTGGACCCACCGGCCACGTCCGACGTGCGCTTCTGGGAGGCCGACGGCAGCCCCGCGACGATCCGGACCGCGAGCCCGATGTCCGCCGTCAACGTGCTGGGCAAGACCGTCATCCTCGCCCGCCTCAACGTGGCGGCGGGGACGACGTACAGGTTCCAGGCCGTCGCCGGAGACGGGTTGTTCGCGGGGACCAGCCCGGTCGGCACGTTCACCACCGGTGACGGGGTCACGGAGTTCTCGGTGACCCTGTCGCAGGCCGCCTCCCCGGTGTTCAAGGTGGAGCCGGCCCTGTCGCCGTATCTCCACCAGGCGGCCGGTGCGTACGCGCAGCCGATGGTCCCGATGACCTCGCTGGGTGGGGCAGGCTGCCTCGAGGCGGCGGACTTCGGCGGCAAGGGCTACTGCCTGGACGTCGGGCGGAGGGGCCCCGGCGTCGACCTGCACGAGGGCCGAGGTGATGTACGAGCTGACGGGGATCGACGCGGACGGCGTGCTGGTGCGCGCGTTCCCGACCGTCGCGGGCAGGTCGCCCGACGGCGGGATGACGCTTGGCCGGCGTGCTGGAGACCGACGGGCCGGCGCCGTCGGGCGAGGCGAGCGTCGGATGCCTGGCGTCGGGGCTGACCTACACGATCGTCCTGGACGCGGTCGGCGACGACCGGGGCACCCTCGCGACCGGGTCGGTCACGGTCCCGTAGCGGACCGGCGCGACCCTCAGAACACGACCAGCTGGCGCGCGGCCTCGCCGGCGCGCAGGCGGTCGAAGGCGTCCTCGAGATCCGTGAGCGGCAGGCGGCGGTCGATCAGGCGCTCGATCGGGAGCCGCCCCGCCAGGTACGCCTCCGCGTAGGCCGGGAAGTCCACCGCGGCGACGGCGGACCCGTAGTTGGAGCCGATGATCCTGCGCCCGCCGTCCACGAACGGGAAGGCCTCGAAGCTCGCCTGCTGGCCGAAGCGGGTGAGGCCCACGAGCACCGCGGTTCCCCCGGGCGGCAGGGCGGCGACCGCCTGCCCGATCGTCGCCGGCAGGCCGATGGCCTCGAACACGAAGTCCGGCCCCCCGTCGCCGGCCGCCTCGCGGATTCCCTCGACCGTGGCGGCCGGCAGCTGCGGGTCTGCCTGCACGACGTGCGTGGCGCCCAGGCTGGTTGCGAGGTCCAGCTTGGCCCGGTTCACGTCAACGGCCACGATGCGCCGAGCGCCGGCGAGGACCGCGCCCATGACGCACGAGAGGCCCACGCCGCCGAGGCCGATGACGGCAACCGTTGACCCGGCCGGCACGGCGGCGGTCTTGACCACGGCGCCCACGCCCGTGGAGACGCCGCAGCCGATGAGCGCCGCGACCTCCGGTGGGACGCCGTCCGGCAGCGGGACCGCCGCCGTGGCGGGCACGACCTGCGCCGTGGCCATCGTGCCGATCGAGCAGTAGGCGAGCACCGGCGAGCCGTCCGGCCGGGTGAGCCGGGTCGTGCCGTCGGCCTGGGTATGCCGCGGGCCGGGCGAGCCGGAGCACAGCCACTGGCGGCCGCGCTGGCACTCGCGGCAGCGCAGGCAGGGGGCGAGCCAGGACAGGGCGACCGACCGGCCCACCAACCCCGTGTCCAGCCCTTCGCCGACTGCCTCGACGATACCGGCGCCCTCGTGGCCCATCACGATCGGCCCGGGACGCTCCCAGTGGCCGTCCCGGACGTGCAGGTCCGAGTGGCAGACGCCCGATGCAGTCATCCGGACGAGCACCTCGCCCGCCTTCGGGCCGTCGAGGGTCAGGGTCTCGATGGTGGTGGATTCGCCGGCTTGGCCGATAACCGCAGCCTGGATCTCCCGCATCCGTCCCGCCTCCATGTCGCGTCTGGGGTCCTGTCGCCTCACCTTGTCGCGCGGCCCCCCGACGTTCAACCCGTGTTCTGCAATCCGGCCGCGATGCCGTTGATCGTCGCACCGATGATGGGGCGGAGAGCATCCACTTCTGCCGGCTGGCGTCCGGCGTCTCGCAGACGCCCGAGCAGCTCGATCTGGACGGCCGACAGGGCGTCCACGTAGGGGTTTCGCAGCTCGATGGCGCGGGCGAGGGTCGGGTCGCCGGCGAGCAGCCGGTCCCGCCCCGTGACCAGGAGCAGCAGCCGCACCGAGCGCGCGTACTCCGCTTCGATCAGTGCCCGGATGGCGGCGGCGCCCGGCCCATCGACGAGCGCGGCCGCCCGGTGGAAGGTCCCCAGGTCCGCCTTGGCCAGCGAGAGCTCCGCGGTGTCGAGCACCGACGCGAAGAACGGCCACCGCTGGTAGAGGGTGGCCAGGTGCGCCACGGCCTGGCGGCCGCCACGGTTCGTGAACGCCTCGAGGCCCGTCCCCAGGCCATACCAGCCCGGCAGGTTCACACGCGCCTGCGACCATGCGAACACCCATGGGATCGCGCGCAGGGCGGCGAGGTCAGGGCGGAATTCCCCGGCGGCCGCCGCTCGACCGGGCCGGGTTGCCGGTCGTGACCCGAGCCCGAGGCCGGCGATCAGGTCGATGGGGGTCACGCCCCGGAAGAACTCCGCGAACCCGGGCATGTCGAGCAGCGACCGGTAGGCGGCGCGGGAGATGGCCGCCAGCTCGGTCATCGTCGCGGTGCCCAGGGACGCAGCCGTCGCGGTTGCTCCCTCGTGCTCGGGCGTGGAGGCGAGCAGCACCGCCGCGGCGACCTGCTCCAGGTGGCGCTGGGCGATCGACCCGTCCGCGTAGTGGGCGGCGACGACCTCGCCCTGCTCGGTGAACTTGAGGTGCCCGCCGACCGACCCCGGGGCCTGGGCGAGGATCGCGCGGTTGGCGGGGCCACCACCGCGGCCGATCGCGCCGCCCCGGCCGTGGAACAGCGTGACCGTCACGCCGTGGCGCCGGGCCGTCGCGACCAGCGCCTCCTGCGCCCGGTACAGCAGCCAGGTGGCGGCGAGCGGACCGCTTTCCTTGGACGAGTCGGAGTAGCCCAGCATGACCTCCTGGGCGTCGCCGCGGCCGCGCAGGTGCGCGCGGTATGCGCGGTCTCCCAGCAGCGCCTCCAGGAACGTCCCCGCGCCCGCCAGGGCGTCCGCGGACTCCAGCAGCGGGACGACGTCCAGGTCGGGCAGCGCGGCGGGCAGATCCGCGCCCGGCCAGGCGGCCCCCCCGAACGGCGCGGGCAGGGCGGCCGCGCGGGCCAGCTCCAGGACCGCGGCCACGTCCCCGGGCGAGGTCGTGAACGACACGATGTATCGGCGACAGGCCTCCGGTCCGAGCCGTCCCTGGAGGCGCGCGATCGCACGGAAGGTGGCCAGCACCTCGCCCAGCGACACGCCGTCGGTCACCTCGCGGTCCGGCGGGGCGTCGTCACGCAGCGCCGCCAGCGCCGACCGGTGAACGGCCGCGTGCTGGCGGACCTCCAGCGAGGCGAGGTGGAAGCCGAACGTCGCCACCTGCCAGCGGAAGTCGGCCAGGTCGCCCCACGCGATGCGGGCGAGCCCGTCCGCCGCGAGCGCGTCCGCGACCACCGCCAGCTCCGCCTCGAGTATCCCGACACGCTCGTACCCGCCGGCCCTGGGGGCCGCCTCCCCGGTCAGCGCGGCCCGGGTCCGGCGCAGTCGCTCCGCGATCGCGCCCAGCCGCTGGCGGTACGGCTCCTCGGGGAACCGGCGCCGGAGCTGGCGAACCGTCTCCGGCAGCTCCTCCGCGTCCCGCGCCAGCGCGTTGCCGAGGGCGCGGTCAACGCGCTCCTTCGGCACCCGGGCGGCCACGGTCTGCATCAGCCGCAGGGCGACCGCCTCGTAGCCGTGCAACAGGTGGTCCACCTGGAGGCGGGCGGCGTGGAGCGTGACCTCCGCCGTCACGCCCGGATGCCCGTCGCGGTCGGCCCCGATCCACGACCCGAAGCGGAGCACGGTCGGCACCCGCACCGGCCTCGTGCCGCTCCGACCCGCGTCCGCGGCCACGGCGGTGCGGGCACCGTCGTGATCGTCCCCGACGGCGTCGAGCGCCCGGTCCAGCGCCCGGTGGAACCGGGGCACCACCGTGAACAGGGTCTCGTCGAAGATCGCCAGCGCGGAGCGGACCTCGTCCAGCGGCGTGGGCGCCACCGCGCGCACCTCGCCCGTGTGCCACAGGATCGTGATCTCCTCGCGCAGGCCGCGGCGCAGCTCCGCGTCCTCGGCCGGCGTCGTGAGCGGATCGTCCAGCGCGTCCAGCAGCCGGCGGATGCGGCGCAGGGCGACCAGCAGCGTGCGCCGGCGCGCCTCGGTGGGATGGGCCGTGAGCACCGGGTGGACGACGAGCCCCGCGAGCATCGCCTCGACCGCGTCCGCGCCGTGGGTTCGTGCCAGCCGCTCCACGGCCTCGCCCACGGAATCGTCGATCGGGCGCCCCCGGGCGCGTCTCGCCCGCTCGCGCAGCGCGCGGATCCGGTGCCGCTCCTCGGCCAGGTTGACCAGCTGGAAGTAGAGCGTGAACGCCCGGGTCACGTCAGCGGCCTCGGTGACTCCCAGGGCCCCCACGTCCGCGGCCAGCCGCTCCCGCTCCGCGGCGGGCTCCAAGCGAGCGTCCGGGTCGTCCCGCCGCAGCGCGATCGTCCGGCGCCGGATGCGCTCGACCGTTGCGAACCGGTCAGGGCCCGCCTGCTCCGCGATGACCTGGCCGAGCAGGGCGCCCAGCAGCCGGACCTCGCGGGCGAGCGGGTCACGGGCACTCCCGAGCCCTGGGCCGGGCGGCTCGGCACGAGCGGCCGGGAACCGGGACGCCGGGGCCTTCGAGTGGCGGGGACGCGGTTCGGTCACGTGCCTAGGATGGCCGACACGGCGCCGCGCGTCACGGCCGGGTGGGTTGCGGTTCGACTGCACGGATACCGCGACGCTACCGTGCCGCAACCGACGCGGGTTGCGATCGGGCCTACGCTTGTACCGTGATGGAGATGGACACCGGCAACGACGCCACCCCGGCCGGGCGCGACCCGCTCGCCCAGCTGCGGTTCCTGCACGAGGTCCTGCGCCTTGCCACCACGGCCGGGACGTGGGACGAGCTCCTCGAGACGGTCGTGGACGGCACGCGCGACGCACTCCACGCGAACGTCTCGTCGGTGTACCTGCTGGACCGCGACGGCGCCGGCCTGACGCTGGCGGCCACCAACGGGCTGGACCGCCACCAGATCGGCCGGGCGAAGATCCCGATGGGCGAGGGCATCACCGGCCGGGTGGCCGCGACCCGGCAGCCGCTGGTCATCTCGTCCGTCCGCGACGACACCCGCTTCCTGTGGGTGCGGGGCATCGACCAGCGGCGGTTCGTCGCCTCGATGCTCTCGGTCCCGCTGACGTGGCACGACCAGGTCGTCGGCGTGCTCAACGTCCAGACCGAGCAGCCGCGCGACTTCACGCCGGAGGACGTGGCCCAGCTGTCGGCCATCGCGGACCTGCTCGCGGGCATCGTCGAGAAGGGCCGCCTCCAGCGCGAGGCGGAGGCGCAGGTCGAGCAGCTCCAGGCCCTGGACCAGGCCCGCAACGAGCTGATCGCCCTCGTCACGCACGAGCTCCGGACGCCGCTCGCCGTCGTGCGGGCGTACACGGACCTGCTGAGCGAGGAGCCGATGCTGGACGGCCGCTCCTCGCGCGACCCGAAGCGCCGGGCCACCCGGGCCGCCTGGCACGCCGGGACCCTGGAGCAGATCGACCGCCTCAACCGCCTCGTGGACTCGATCCTGGAGTCGGTCCGGGTCGTGCCGGACGCGCCCGCGGAGACCGAGGTGATCGATCTCGAGCCTGACGATCGGGGAGCTGGTCGAGGAGCTCCGCCCGCTGCTCGGGCGCCACCGGACCGGGATCGTGGCCTCGCCCAGGCTCCACGCGATCGCGGATCGTGCCCGGCTGCGCAAGGTCCTGGAGCACCTGCTGGAGAACGCGGTCAAGTACGCGCCGCCCGGCACGCGGGTCACGATCGAGTGGCAGCTGGTCGAGGGCGTCGTCCGGATCGGCGTCACGGACGAGGGCCCCGGGATCCCCGAGGAATGGCGGGAACGGATCTTCGAACCCTATGCCCGGCGCGACACGCACACAGCCCGGGGGTCCGGCATCGGGCTGTACGCGGCCCGGCGGCTCGCGGAGTCCATGGACGCCCGACTGTGGTGCGAGCCGGCGCCGGCCGGCGGGGCGAGGTTCGTGCTCGCGCTGCCGGCCGCGGCCGCGGCCTGAGGAAGGGAGACGGCGACGTGATCGGGACCAGGCCGCTGCGGATCCTGGTGGTGGACGACGACCCGGCGATGGTCGGGGCGATCACCGCGCTCGTGGGCACCGAGGGTCACCAGGTGATCACCGCGTACGATGGCCTGACGGCCGTCAAGCGGTTTCGCGAGGAGGGCCCGGACCTCGTCCTGCTGGACCTCGCGATGCCCGGGCCCGACGGGTTCACCGTGATCGGCCGGCTGCGCGCGGCCGGCAACGTGCCGGTGATCGTCGTGTCCGGCGAGAGCTCCGAGGCGGCGAAGGTGAGGGCGCTGGGCATCGGCGCGGACGACTACCTCGTCAAGCCGTTCGGCAAGCAGGAGCTGCTGGCGCGGATCGCCGCCGTGATGCGGCGCACGGACCTCGCGTCCGGGGGGCAGGGAACGGGGGAAGGGAGCGGCGGCCCCTTGTCCGCGGGACCGCTCACCGTGGAGCCGGCCCGTCACGAGGCGCGCGTGGGTGCCAACGTCCTGGACCTGACGCCCACGGAGTTCCGGCTGCTCGAGGCGCTCGTCCGCGCGGGCGGTGACCTGGTGCCCCATCTCCGGCTGGCCCGCGCCGGCTGGCCGGCCGACCCGGATCCGGACCTGCTGTGGCTCAAGCCGCACCTGGCCCGGCTGCGGGCCAAGCTCGCCGCGGCCGGTGGGCCACGGGTCACCGCGGTCCGCTCGGTGGGCTACCGGATCGAGGCGGACACACCCGCCTGACGAGCGGCCGGTCAGGCGCGATCCCGCTGCCGGATCGCGGGAATCGAAACGGCCCCGGGGCGTGACCGGGGCCGTTCGCTTGTGGTGCGGGCCGTCGCCCGTGGTGTCGAGCGGGCGTCAGCCCGCGGTGACGGGGGCCCGCCCGCGCGCGTCGTGCGCGGCGTCCGCGCAGCGCACGCGACAGCCGCGGGCGTCGCGGCCGGCCATCGGCGCGAAGTGGAACCAGGACACGCCGCCGTCCGCGGATCGCTGGAGGCGACACCCGCAGGCCGAGCAGGTGACCGGGCCGACGTGCGAGACGGGTGCCTCGGCCAGGCCGCTGGTGTCGAATGCCGGATAGGTCATGTCGTGTCCTCCGTGGGGCCTCCTACTCTGAGCCGTTGGCCGCTCGTGGGCGGCACCCCCCGGGCCGCGACGCGGTTGCGGTTCGGTATCGATCCCGAGTCGCTATGCTCCAGAGCGTGCACATGGAGACGATGGACGCGGCAGCCTCGGGCCCCGCGTTGCCGGTGGTGGCGGCCGGCGACGGGCCGGGCGGGTGACCCTGCGAGCTCCGACACGCCTCGTCCGCACGCATCGACGCGGCGCCGCTCGCCCTGACGCGACGCCCGGATCGTGCCGTCATGACCCCCGTCGCCTGGGTCGCCGGCGCGATCTTCGTGGCGGCCTACGTGCTGATCGCCATCGAGCGCTGGGACCGGACCCTGATCGCGCTGCTGGCGGGGTTCCTCGTCGTCGCCCTGGGCATCATCGACCAGCACGAGGCGTTCCTCGCGATCGACCTCAACGTCATCCTGCTGCTGGTCGGGATGATGGTGATCGCCTCGATCCTCGCCCAGACGGGGTTCTTCGACTGGCTGGCGATCCGGTCGGTCAGCCTGTCCCGCGGCCACCCGATGCGCCTGCTGCTGATCCTCTCGGTCGTGACCGCGTTGGCATCCGCGTTCCTGGACAACGTCACGACGGTCGTCCTGATGACGCCCATCACCCTGTCGGTCTCGCGCCGGCTGGGGATCTCGCCCCTGCCGTACCTGATCGCGCAGATCCTGGCCTCGAACATCGGCGGCACCGCCACGCTGATCGGCGACCCGCCCAACATCCTGATCGGCTCGGCAGCCGGGCTCGGCTTCGACGCCTTCCTCGTGAACCTGGGGCCGGCCACGGTCCTGGTGTTCATCGCCTTCGTGGGCATCGCGCGCGTCGCGTGGGGAGGACACCTGCGGGTGCCGGACGAGCGAAGGGAGGCCGCGCTCGAGGGCACGGAGGAGCTGGCGATCACGGACCGGCCGCTGCTCGTGAAGGCGCTCGTCATCACCGGCGCGACGATCATCGGGTTCCTGCTGCACACGACGCTGGGCCTCGAGGCGGCCACCGTGGCCATGCTGGGCGCCGCTGCGCTGATGCTGATCGCCGGGCGAAGCCCCCACGATCTGCTCCGCGAGGTCGAGTGGGCCACGCTGTTCTTCTTCATCGGCCTGTTCGTGCTGGTCGAATCGATCGTCGCGACCGGCATCGTCGGCGCGATCGCGGATGCGCTCGCGGAGGCCACCGGCGGCGACCTCGCCGTCACGACGCTGGCCCTCCTGTGGTTCTCCGCCATCGCGTCGGCGATCATCGACAACATCCCCTACACGGCCACCGCGATCCCCGTCGTGCGAGCGGCTGATCGATGGCGGCATGGCCGCCCAGCCGCTCTGGTGGTCGCTGGCCCTGGGCGCCTGTCTCGGCGGCAACCTCACCATCGTCGGGGCGTCGGCCAACGTCGTGGTCGCCAACCTCGCCCTGCGTGGCGGCCACCGGATCGGGTTCTTCATGTTCCTGCGCTACGGGGCCGTCGTGGTCCTGGCCTCGATGCTCATCTCGACCGCCTATCTCTGGGTGCGGTACCTCTCCTGACGGGATCCGCTTCGGGAGCCGGACGGTTCGTCGCGGGTCGGGCGCCGGTACCCTGTCGCCAGTCACGCATCGGAGGGCAGTCATGGACCTGGGTCTGCGCGACCGGCGCGCGCTGGTGGGCGGCGGCGGATCGGGCATCGGTGGCGGGATCGCCGGCGTCCTGGCCGCGGAGGGCGCACGCGTTGCGCTCATCGGGCGAACGCGCGAGCGCATCGACGCTGAGGCCGCACGGCTGGGCGGCGTTGGCGTGATCGCGGACCTTGCCACGCCCGACGGGCCCGCGTCGGCGGTCGAGGCGACGGTGGCGGCCCTGGGCGGGCTGGATCTGCTGGTCGTCAACACCGGGGGTCCGCCCGGTGGCACCTTCGACACCCTCGGCGAGGCCGAGTGGGAGGCCGCGATCGCCGGCACGCTCCAGTCCACGCTGCGCCTGATCCGCGCTTCGCTGCCCCACCTGCGCTCGGGGCGGGATCCGTCGATCCTGATCGTCCTGTCCTCGTCCGTCCGCGAGCCGATCCCGGCCCTCACCACGTCCAACGTCCTGCGCCCGGGTCTCGCCGGCCTGGTCAAGACCCTCACCGCCGAGATCGCGCCGATCCGGATCAACGGCCTCGCGCCGGGTCGGATCGCGACCGACCGGATCGCGTTCCTCGACGGCAAGCGCGCCGAGGCCGCCGGCGTCACCGCGGAGGAGATCGCCGAGCCGGACGCGGGCGAACATCCCGCTGGGTCGCTACGGCGAGCCGGACGAGATCGGGCGGGTGGGGGCGTTCCTGCTGTCGCCCGCGGCGTCCTTCGTTACGGGGGCCATCGTTCCCGTGGACGGCGGGATGGTACGGGCGCTGCCGTAGGACGACCCAGAGCCACCCGGCCTCAGCCGCCGGCCAACGGCAGGGCCGCTGGAGGGGCGAAGGTCGGGCTTGAGCCGCGGTGCGGCTCGGGCGGGCGCCGTCGTCAGCGGTCGACGATCGGCCGCACGTCGTCGACGATGAGGCCATCCGCGCCGAAGGCCTCGAGCACGGCTTCCGTCGGCCCGCTCTCGAGCCGGCTCCACCAGGGCAGCACCTGGCGGCCGTCCGCGTGACCCTGCCGGATCATGTCCGGGTTGAGCAGCACCATCTCGCCCATGGGGCACAGGTTGTCGGCGTCGGCCGGCGGCGCCGATACGTCCAGCTGCCAGAGGCCGGTGATCCAGCAGGTCGCCACGTCCGGGCCGAGGCGATGCAGCTGTTCGAGAGTCTCGGCGTCCGATGACTGGATGACCGACCGCTCGAGGTAGCCCGCGCTGCGCAGCAGCTCCACCAGCCGCGAGGCGACGGTCGGGTCGGAGTGTCCGTCCTTGACCTCCGGCAACACCGGTACCCCGGCCGACGCAGCGAGCGCAACGACCTGCGCGACGGTCGGCACTCGTGCCCCGCCGTCGACGTCGAGCGCCTGCAGCTCCTCGAGCGTGAGCTCCGACACGAGCCCCACCCCGTTGGTCGTGCGGTCCACGGTCTCGTCATGGATCACGACGAGTACGCCGTCACGGGTGGCGCGGACGTCGAACTCCAGCCAGTCGGCGCCGGCCTCCAGCGCGGCGCGGAAGGCCTCCAGCGTGTTCTCCGGCGCCCCGCTCGTTTCGGGTGCTCCCCGATGAGCGATGGCGAGCGCCGGCCCCTCGGCCGGAATCCGCCGGACCCACGCGGAGGCGTACCAGGCGCCCACGACGAGGACCGCGGCCCCGAGGCCGAGGAGGAGCCGGCGGGTGCGTGGGCGGGTGGTGTCAGTCGTGGCCGGCGGCCCCCAGCAGTGACGGCAGCACGGACCCCGCGGCCAGGAACGCGTCCAGCCCCGTCCGCCGGAGCACCTCGTCCAGGTCCGCGACGGTTCCCGGGTCCGGCGGCACCCCCGGAGCCCGCACCGTCGCGTGGGCGAACGCCCCGCGCCGCTGGTAGACGAGCTTGCGGATCGGCAGGTTGAGCAGCGCCTGGTTCTCGAACCGGATCAGCGTCGCGTAGCGGTCGAACACGGCCGCGGCCCCCGCCGCATCACCGGCGAACCAGCGCCGAACGACCGCCACCAGCACCTCCGGAAACCCGAACCCGGTCATCGTTCCGTGGCTGCCCCGGCGGAGCTCCTCCAGCAGCATCTCGCCGCCGAGGCCGCCGAGCACGACGACGTCCGGCGACCCGGCCACGAGCCGCCCGGCCTTCGGTGGGGTCGGCTCCTCCTCGAGCTTGATGACGCGGCACTGCGGAGCCTCCGCCGCGAGGGCCAGCAGGAACTCGGCGGACATCGGCACGCCGGAAGACGCCGGGTGATCCTGCACGACGATCGGCAGCGACACGGCGGAGGCGACCGCGAGGTAGTGGCGCCGCAGTGCCGCGTCGGTGGGCCGGGCAAGCGGAGGCGGGGCCAGCATGACGGAGTGGGCACCGGCGGCCTGGGCCTCGCGGGCGAAGGCGATCGCGCGGTCCGTGGACGCGTGCGACACCCCCACGCAAACGGGGATCGAGCCCTCAGCTGCCTCCAGCACGGCCGCCTGGACCTGGGTGCGCTCCGCGTCCCCCAGGCGTCCGGCCTCGCCGAGCACGCCCAGGATCGTCATGCCGTCCACGCCCGTCGCCCGGACGAACGACACCAGGCCCGGCAGCGACGCGACGTCCAGCCCGCCGTCGGGCAGGAACGGCGTGGGCACGATGTTCCAGACCCCGCGCAGCGCAGCGATGTCGCCCATGGTTCCTCCGGTGTCGGTCGGCACTGAGGCTACACTCCCGGCGAACCCGCATGCATGGGGGCCGATGGACGACCAGCCGACCGAAGCCGCGCCGCCGCCACCGGCACCGGAGCCCGCCGCGGGCGATGGACCCCCCCTGCCCCCGCCCCAGCAGCGGCCGCCCCTGCTGCCGCCGCCCGCGCCTCCGCCCCCGCAGCACTGGGTGCAGCCTCCGACGCCGACCGTCGGCTGGGCCGCGCCGGGGGCTTCCGAGCGGCCGGCGCTCGACATTGGATCGATCATCGGCCGCAGCTTCGACACGTTCGGCCGAGAGTGGTCGCTGTTCCTCGCCCTTGCCGCCCCGGCGGCGCTCGGCTCGATGCTCCAGGCCGTCCTGGCGCCGGCCACGCTGGGCGCCACGGCCCCCGAGACGGCGAGGCTGGAGGACCTGTGGCCGATCCTCGGGGCGTTCCTGCTGAGCGCGCTGCTCGGGCTGGTGTCCACGGCGCTCATCACCGTCGCCGCCGATCGACTGTGGCAGGGGCGCCCGATCGGGCTCGGGGCATCGCTCGCCGGGGGCCTCGCGGCGTTGCCCCGCTACGCGGGAGTGGTCGTCCTGCTGGGGCTCGCCGTCGTCGGCCTGGCCGTGGTCGCGGCGGTCGTGACCGCCGTCGCCGTCGCCATCCTCGGCCCGGCGGCCGCCGCCATCCCGGTCTTCGGCCTGCTCCTGCTGCTGCCGGTCGGCATCTGGATCGGGGCACGGCTGGCGCTGCTGGCGCCGGTGATCGTCCTCGAGCGGAACGGCGTCACCGGGTCCATCAGGCGCGCCTGGCGGCTGTCGCAAGGCCGCGTCCTCGTGCTGTTCGTGCTGACGATCGCGATCAGCCTGTGCGCGGCGCTCCCGCTGTGGGGCGGGTCCCTGATCTCGGCGTTCGTCACGGACCCGCTGGTGGCCGGCCTCGCGCTCGCGATCGCGACGCTCGCCTCCCAGCCGCTGCCGGTGATCGCGATGACGCTCGCCTGGGGGGACCGGGTCGGCGGCCGGCACGCGGACTCCGCGGTCATGTCCCGCGGCCGGGGACGCACGATCGCCATCGCGCTGGTGCTCGGCCTGGGCATCGTGCTGTTCGTGATCGGGCTCGGGCTGGGCGCCCGGTACGCGGCGTCGGTGCCGGCGTTCCCCTGATCTACGGCTGCCGGATCCGGATGTCGTCCACCGCGGCCTCGACGAGGTTCCCGCCGCGACCGTCGCGGGCTGCTACCACCAGCCGGATCGACTGGCCGGCCCAGTCCCCGAGCGAGACGGACGCCGATGCCCAGACCGCGTCGTCGTCCTCGGGTCCACCCCGCTCCTGGAACACCACGGTCCGCCTGCCGTCCTCGGCCTCGACGAGCACGCGGAGGTAGTCGGCGGTCGTCGCCCGGACGTCGTGGGCGAGGTAGTACCGGAACGTCAGGCTGCCGAACGCGCCAGGATCGTCGGGCAGCCGGATGCTCCGGCTGCGGATCGTGGTCAGGCCCCCGTCAAGGTCGTTCGAGGTTGCCGTGGAGCCCGCGGCCGCCCCGGTCACGAGCGCCCGCCGGCCGGATACCGTGGTCCCCTTCTGCTTGCGGCCGTTGAGCCAGGTTGCCCGGGGGTTCGCGACGGCCCACAGGCCCCGGACCGCGGTGTCGGTGCCCAGCGGGTTGCGCCGCCAGCCACGGTTGATCTCCAGGTCGTCGTACAGCGGGCCGCAGTTCGCTCGCGCCGAGGCCCCGCCCAGGGTCGCGAACGGGCAGGCCGCCCGGTCGATGAGCAGCAGGATCGCGCCCCGGTTCCGCTCGGTGGCCGGCCCGATCTTCGAGTCGTCGGGGTAATGGTCGCCCCAAACGGTGGCGGTCTCGGGTGGGTACAGCTCGTAGGTGTAGCTGAAGATGCGATGAACCCCGTACAGCCAGTCGATCTGGTCACCGTCGGTCACGTACAGGTCCGACGACTGCTGCGGCGCATAGCCGTTGAGCGCGGCCATCGCGCGGCCGAGCGAGACGAACACGGCGTGATCGAGGGTCGTCATGTCGGACGGGACGTTGGCCCTCGTGTACCCGTACGGCCACAGGATCAGCTTGCCGTTGGTGTGCAGCGTGATGTGGGTGCGGATCTGCTGCACGTTGCCGATCACGCGGCTGGTCACGAAGTCCCGCATCGCCCGCGTCTCCGGAGCGGAGAAGGGAGCGGGGCCGCGGTAGGTGATCGAGGACTTCCTGCCGGAGGACCCGCCGCAGCAGGCCCACCGGTACGAGTAGTTGCGGTTGAGATCGGTGCCGACGGCCGTGGACCCCGCGTTGGGCTGACGGTTCTTGCGCCACGCCCGGAACGGGTCGCCGGTGAGGTCGTAGCGCATGCCGTCCGGGTTGAGCGCGAAGACCAGCCACACCTCGCGCGTGTCCACGAGACGCGTCACCGTCTCGTCGGTCCCGTAGTCGTCGGTCAGCCAGCGCAGCACCGCGAGTGCCTGCTCGGTGGTGAGGTGCTCCCGAGCGTGGTGGAGGGCGTCGATCAGGACCTCCGGCTCGGCCTCGTCGTCGGCGACGTTGTCGCTGACCTTGGCCGCCCAGATCTCGCGGCCCTGGTAGCTCTTGCCGATCGAGAACACGGAGACGATCTCCGGGTGGTCGGCCGCGGCCTGCTGGATCTCGGCGACCATCTCGGGGTAGTTGTGGTAGCCGCTCATGGCCTCGGGGAAGTCGGGCTCGGCGGCGGCGACCACGCCGGGTGTGGCGAGCGGGACGGCCATGGCGGCGGCCAGGGAGGCCGACACCAGGGCGAGGGCCGGGCGGGGGAGGCGGGCGCGGATGGTCGGACGCATTGCGCAACGGTGCCAGATCGCACCGACGCTGGGAACCCCACGATCGGGCCAGCCACCGATGGGACGATCCGGGCCACGGGCCGATGGTGGGCTGCGGGATCGATCCAGAGTCTTGACAGTGCAACGTAGCAGTGTCATAATCGACGCATGCCGGACGACCCGTACACCCTCGCCGACCTTGCCCGCCTCGCGGACGTCACGCCGCGGACCGTGCGGTACTACATCGCGCAGGGCCTGCTGCCGTCACCGGAGACCGCCGGCCCCGCGACGCGCTACGGGGAGGGCCACCTGCTGCGGCTGCGGCTGATCCGACACCTCCAACGGGAGCACCTGCCCCTCGCGGAGATCCGCGCCCGCCTGGAGCGGATGGGGGACGACGAGGTCCGGGCGGCCCTGGACGCGGAGGGTCCGGCCCCGGCCGCGCCACCGATGGACACGGCCCAGACGCTGGCCCACGTTCGAGCCCTGATGACGAAGGCGGGCGTGGCGCCACGCTTCTACGACCAGCCGCGTGTGGCATCCGAGTCGGCCTCGTCGGCGATCCCGGGCGAGCCGGAGGGGTTTGCGCTGCGGGTCGCTCCGCCGCCCGATCCGGCCGCCCCGGCACCCAGCCTCACACCCGCCCCCCTGCCGGCCCCCGCAGCGGCCCCTCCCGCGGCCGCCGCGGCTCCGGGGCCGCGCGGCACTGCCGGCGACAGGAGCACGTGGGAGCGCCTGGCGCTCACCCCGGACGTGGAGCTCCACGTCCGCCGTCCGCTGGACCGGACCGCCAACAAGCGCGTGGAGCGCCTGATCAGGATCGCCCGCGAGCTGTTCGACGACGACGGCTGAGCGCACGCGATCGAGGACCCCCACCACCCAAGCCCCGGCGGCTCGCCGCCGGTGAGACCCGCCCCATCCGGGCCTCGACCAGCATCCGAGAAGGAGGCCCAGCATGACCACGAACCCCACCGACGGCGGCGACCACGGTCCTTCCGTCGACTCCCACGCCCAGCTCCCACTCCTCGATCCAGGCCTGCGCGTCCGTTCCGACCGCCGGCTCATCCGCGCCCACGGCCGCAGTGAGCGCTTCCTGCTCGTGGACGTGATCGCACCCACGGTGGCCCCGGATCCGTCCCGCCGCCGTCCGCCCGTGAACCTGGGCTTCGTGCTGGACCGCTCCGGCTCCATGGGCGGCCAGGGCAAGATCGGGCTCGCCCGGCAGGCCGTGCTGGAGGCGATCCACCGCCTCGAGGCGCCCGACCGGTTCGCGGCCGTCGTGTACGACAACAAGGTGGACGTGGTCCTCGGCAGCGTGATCGCGTCGCCGGAGTCCCGGCGCCTGGCCGCGGACCGCCTGCGGTCCATCGACGCGCGCGGCAGCACGGATCTCCACGGCGGCTGGCTGGCGGGCTGCGAGCAGGTCGCCGGGAGCCTTCAGCCGGAGGGCGTGAACCGCGTCCTGCTCCTGACCGACGGTCTCGCCAACGTGGGCATCACGGACCGGGACGAGCTGGTCGGCATCGCTCTCGATCTTCGCCGGCGAGGCGTCACGACCAGCACCTTCGGCGTGGGCCCGGACTTCGACGAGGCCCTGCTCCAGGGCATGGCGGACGCCGGGGGTGGGCACTTCTACTTCATCGGCGACGTGGCCCAGATGCGGGACCACATCACGAGCGAGGTGGGGGAGACGCTCGAGGTCGTGGCCCGTGAGGTCGTGCTGGAGTTGACGCTGCCGGAGTCGGTCAGGGTCGATGCCCTGTCCCCGTTCCGCGTCGAGCAGCGGGGCGATCGCGCCCGCGTCTACCTGGGCGACATGGTGTCCGGCCAGGTGCTCTCGATCGTGCTCCGGCTCACCTTCGACTTCGGGGAGGTGGGCCGCGAGATCGGGGCGCTGGTCCGGGTCGCGGACCGGGACGGGGCGTTCGACCGGGCACGACCGGTGCTCGAGCCGGTCACCGTCGGCTGGGCGTACGCAGATCACGCGGCGAACAACGGCCAGCCGCGGGACCGCGACGTGGACCGCGTCGTCGCGCGGCTGTTCGCCGAGCGGGCCAAGCAGTCGGCCGTGCGCCTCAACCGCGAGGGCCGGTTCGACGAGGCGGCGAAGGCGCTCGAGGGCGTCCGCGGGCGAGTGGCGTCCTACGCGGGCTCGGACCAGGCCCTCCGCGCGATCGTCGCGGAGCTGGACTTCGAGGTTCCGGCCTACGCGGCGCCGATGGCCGAGATGGACCGCAAGACCCGCCACTTCGCGTCCAGCAACCTGGCTCGCATGCGCACGGTGGACGGGAAGTCCCAGCGGCGCGGCTGAGCTGGGCGTCCTCGCCTCTCCTGGTCGCCCGTTGCTCCTATGTCAAGCCGCGAGGGCCTGGTGAGCAGACCGGACGGCCTCGTCGGCCCGGAGCCGGCGGTAGATCTCGTCGCTGATGCGCCGGCAGAGGGCACGGATTGCCTCGGGCTTGGTGTCCCCGAGCTCGCGCCGGTGGGCGACGTAGGCCTGGCCTCGCGGGTCCATCCGCAGCTGCGTGATGGCGATCCGGTGCAGGGCGGCGTTGAGTTGGCGGTTGCCGCCCCGGCTCAGGCGGTGCCGGGTGTCGTTGCCCGACCAGACCGGGACCGGCGCCGAGCCGTTGTGCCGCGCGAACGCCTCCTTGGACCGGAACCGGGTCATGCCCGCCGTCTCGCCCACGATCTTGCCGGCGGTGAGCCCGCCGCATCCCGGCAGGGCGAGCAGGGACGGAGCGAGCGCGGCCGCGAGCCCCTCGATGTCGTGACCCAGGACCCGGATCGCGGACGACAGTTCGCGGATCCGCTCGACGAGGTCGCGGGCGATCCGGGCGACGGCCTCCGTCCGCCCGGCAAGCGCCGTCGCCAGGCGGTCCTGGACAACCACGCGGTCGAGCGTGCGCGGACCGGGCTCCGCGATGCCCAGCTCGTGGAGGTGCCAGCGCAGGCGGCACTCGTGATCGGTCCGGTCCGCGACGAGATCGTCGCGGTGGTCGACCAGCAGGCGCAGCTCGCGCTCGGGTCCGTCGAGGGTCGCGGCCGGGAGGTCGGGCTCGCGCAGCGCCGCGCGGGCGACGGCGAGGGCGTCGATGGGGTCGCTCTTGCCGGGCTCCCGGCCCGAGGGGCGGACCGCCGCCATGAGCTTGGGGGGCACCCGCACGACCGCCTCGCCGGCCCGCACGAGATCGCCCTCCAGTCGCCGCGAGAGGTTGCGGCAGTCCTCCAGCGCCCACCGCCGGTCGGGGTATCGGGCCGCCCAGCGGCGAAGCTCGAGGTGGCCGGCGGGTGTCGCGGCCACCGTCTTCTCGGCGAGCTGGCGTCCCATGTCGTCGACCGCGACGACCGTGTGCGTCCGCTTGTGCAGATCCGCGCCCAGGATGACCATGTGCCTGTCTCCTCGATGCATGAGGTGACGACGGGCCGGTCGGCGGACACACCTGAGTCGGGGCGGAGCCACGCTCCTATCAAGTCACGTCGGCCGGTCCACCCTGTGTCCGCAGCCGGCAGAACGAGCGATGGCCACGCCATGTCGGGCGGGCAGCGACCCAAGGAGCCAAGCCGCGGACAGACCAAGGATCACACTCAAGCGACCCAACGAGCGCGCCGTGCGACGCTTCGGCCGCTGGGCGCCCCGCCTGTCGCGCGCAATCCCGTGTCCAGGCGACGGACGGGCTCCACGCGGCTCGTCCGTCTCGCCATGCGCCCGATGCGTCGCCGGGCGACCAGCACGGCTCGAGCGGCGAGGGCCGGAAGACCAGCCCGGCAGGAACAGGGCGAACGGCCCCGCCCTTCGTGCCGCGTTTGCCCCTTGACGCCGGACTGTCCGGCCCCCGACAATACGCGTTGTAAACGATTGCACAGGCCGACTCCGGCAGGCTGCCAGGATCCGTGCCGGGCGGCTCGCCGCCCGAGCCGGACGTGGCCCCCCTCCCGGCCGGCCGTGACCCGTCCCGCGAGGGCCGGTCCACCCGCGGAGGCAGCGGAGCCACGCCATGAACAGAGTCCTGCCCGCGACCGCGCGGCACCTCCTCCGCCGCGCGGTCGCTCCCGACCCGGAGGGCCGGGTCAACACCGTGACGCCCGAATCCGCCGGCTGGGAGTACGTCGGCCTCGACGTGCGACGGCTGGCCCCGGGCCAGGGGGTCGCCTACCCGGCCGACGATCAGGAGCGCCTCGTCCTCGTCCTGGAGGGCCGCGCCTCCGTTGCCGTGGGGGACGACGATCTCGGCGTCATCGGCTCCCGGGAGACGGTGTTCGACGGTCCGCCGCCGCCGGTCGTGCTGGTGGAGCCCGGGCGCCCCGTGAGCGTGGAGGCGGCGTCGCCCGCGCTGCTGGTCGTCGGGTCCGCGCCGGGCGCCGCGGTCCGCCGAACCGCCCTCGTCCCGCCGGAGGACATCCTCGTCGAGGCCCGCGGGACCGGCAATACGGCCCGCCGGATCCATCACCTGCTGCCGCCCTCGGCCGAGGCGGGCCGGCTGATCGCCTTCGAGGTGTTCACCCCGGGCGGCAACTGGTCCAGCTACCCGCCCCACAAGCACGACACCGAGGACCCGCCGACCGAGGCGTACCTCGAGGAGCTCTACTTCTACCGCTTCGCGAAGCCCCAGGGCTTCGCCTTCGCCCGCGTCTACACGGCGGACCGGTCCCTGGACGAGGCGCTCACCCCCCAGGACCTGGACGTCGTGCTCGTGCCGCGTGGCTATCACCCCGTGGGCGTGCCGGCCGGCTACGACTGCTACTACCTCAACGTGATGGCCGGCCACAACCGGGCCTGGTTCTTCACGCTTGACCCGGACCACGCCTGGCTCATGAACTGGAGCCCGGAGGCGCCCGCCGCGGCGCAGGAGGAGACCCCCCGATGACCACCGCCCCCGCCGTCGAGAGCCCGCTCCTGCACATGGTGCGCCAGACGCCGACCGATTACTGGAACGACTCCTGCGCCGTCGCGGAGCTCGAGTACGCCGTGGAGCGTGGCGCGACCGGTGCGACCTCGAATCCGGTGATCGTGGGCGAGGTCATGAAGAAGGAGAAGGACCACTGGGTGCCGCGCGTCCGGGAGATGGCGGCGGAGAACCCCACCTGGTCCGAGGTGGAGCTGACCTGGGCCCTGATCGAGGAGATGGGCGTCCGAGGAGCCGGCATCCTCGCCCCCGTGTTCGGGGCCAACGATGGCCGGAAGGGCCGCCTGTCACTTCAGACGAACCCGGCCAACTACCGAAACCCGGCCCGCATGGCCGACCAGGGCGTCCACTTCAGCACCCTGGCCCCCAACATCCAGGTCAAGTTCCCGTGCACGGCGGCGGGCCTCCAGGCCGCGGAGGACGCGACGGCCCGCGGCGTCGTCGTCAACGTGACGGTCGTGTTCACGGTGGCCCAGTGCATCGCGGCGGCCGAGGCGGTGGAGCGTGGGCTGCGTCGCTACGAGGCGGCCGGGGGCGACACCAGCCGATTCTCCCCGGTGTGCTCGCTGATGATCGGGCGCCTGGACGACTGGATGAAGGTCCTCGTCGAGCGCGATGACGTGGCCATCCACCCCGACGCCACCAACTGGGCCGGGATCGCCGCCTTCAAGCGAGCCTACGCGATCTTCCAGGAGCGTGGCTACCGCACTCGTCTGCTGGCCGCCGCCTACCGCCACCGCCTCCACTGGACGGAGCTCGTCGGGGCGGACGTCGTGCTCACGATGCCCCACGCGTGGCAGGTCCGGTTCAACAAGAGCGGGATCGACCTCGCGGAGCGGATCGAGGTCCCGGTGGACGCCCACATCATCGACGACCTCGAGCGGCGCATCCCGGATTTCGTCCGGGCCTATGAGCCGGATGGGCTCGCGCCCGCCGAGTTCGAGTCCTTCGGCGCGACCGCAAGGACGCTGCGGGGTTTCGTCACCTCGTATCATGATCTGCAGGGCGTGGTCCGCGACATCGTCCTGCCCAACCCGGATGCCAAGCCCGCCTGACCGCGGCACCGCCCATCGACTCAAGGAGGCTCCCACAGTGGCCATCGAAACCCCCGCGCCGGCGGGCACGCTGCCCATCCTGTCCCACTGGATCGGCGGCCGGCCCGTCGAGGTCCTGCCCGAGCACACGGGTCCGGTCACCAACCCGGCCACCGGCCAGGTCATCGCGCGCGTGCCCCGCGGCGGCGTGGTCGAGGTGGACCGCGCGGTCGAGGCGGCCGCGGCGGCCTTCCCGGCCTGGCGCGACACGCCGCTCATCGCCCGCTCGAACATCTTCTTCGCGTTCCGCAACCTGATGTACGAGCACCGCGAGGAGCTGGCGGCGCTGATCACCCGCGACCACGGCAAGACCTTCCCCGACGCCCTGGCCGAGGTCATGCGCGGCATCGAGACGATCGACTTCGCCTGCGGGCTGCCGGTCCACCTCGCGGGCATGATGACCCCCAACGTGTCGAACAAGGTGGACGCGTTCACCCTGCGCGGCCCCCTGGGCGTCGTGGCGGCGATCACCCCGTTCAACTTCCCGGTCATGGTCCCGACCTGGATCTACCCGATCGCGCTGATGGCCGGTAACACGGTCATCTTCAAGCCGTCCTCCCACACCCCGGGCGCCACCCAGCTCCAGGCCGAGCTGTGGACGCAGGCCGGAGGCCCCGACGGCACGTTCAACGTCGTGTACGGCGGCCGCGAGGCGGTCAAGGCGATCGTCGAGCATCCGACGATCAGGGCGATCCAGTTCGTGGGCTCCACCGCCGTCGGGCGGTACGTCTACGAGGAGGGCACCAAGCGCGGCAAGCGCGTCGGCGCCTACACGTCGGCCAAGAACGCGATGCTGGTCCTGCCCGACGCGGACATGGACCTCGCTGCCGACGCGGCGGTCGCTTCGGGCTACGGCTCGGCCGGCGAGCGATGCATGGCCCAGACGCTGCTGATCGCGGTCGGCGACACGGGCGAGCGCCTCAAGCCCAAGATCATGGAGCGGATCGCGCGGCTCAAGATCGGCAACGGCATGGAGCCGGGCGTGGACATGGGCCCGATCTACGCCCCCGAGCACCGGGAGTCGATCATCAACTGGATCGGCGTCGGCGAATCCGAGGGTGCCGAGCTGCTGGTCGACGGACGCACGTTCGAGAGCCCCAACCCGGACGGCTTCTTCCTGGGCGTGTCGCTGTTCGACCACGTGACCCCGGACATGAAGATCTACCAGGAGGAGATCTTCGGTCCCGTGTTCGGCATCGTGTACGCGGACACGTTCGACGAGGGCCTCAAGCTCATCAACGACCACAAGTACGCCAACGGCACGGCGGTGTTCACGACGGACGGCGGCGCCGCGCGGCGCTTCAAGCTCGAGGTCGAGGTGCCCATGATCGGCGTCAACGTGCCGATCCCGGTCCCCGCCGGCTACATGAGCTTCTCGGGCGCCAAGGAGTCCGCGATCGGCGACATCGCGATGCGCGGCGAGGACGGCGTCCGCTTCTTCACCCAGCAGAAGATGGTCACCGAGCGCTGGCCGGAGCCCGGCAAGCAGGGCCCCCTGTCCCTGGTCTTCCCCGGCAACAGCTAGGTCGTTCCGCCGCAGGGCGCCGGCCTCGCGACCCACGGGTCCGGGGCCGGTTGCCGCATGCCCGGGCCTCTCGTCGGACCCTCCAAGGCGGAGGGTGGATCCTCAGGCCGTCGCCGCTTCCGCGGCGTTTGACCCCGTGCCCTCCTCGACCAGGCTGGCCAGCAGCCCGATCGCCGCCTCCGGGCCCGCCGCGCGGAACCGGGCCCGGCTTGATCCGGGCCCGATGCGGATCGTGATGGCCGAATCCGGGAGTCGCTCGAACAGGTCCTCGTCGGTCCTGTCGTCACCCATCGCGAGCTCGAAGTCGGGCACCGCGCCTGCCGCTCGGACGTGGGCGGCGACCTCGCCCTTGTTCGCCCACGCGAACCGGACCTCCACGACCTTGTTGCCGCGCAGCACGGCGAGCTCCGTGCCGGCCAGCTGCTGGTCGAGCGCGAGCGCGAGCTCGTTGGCCAGCCACTCGCCGAACTCGGGCTCCACCAGCCGGAAGTGCCAGGCCAGCGCGTACCCCTTCTCCTCGACCATGCTCCCCGGGGCGCGCTCGGCGAAGTGGTCGAGCATCGGCCTGACCCGGGCCTTCCACTCGGCATCGGCGCCCGGCCGGAGCGGATGCCACTCGGCTTCGCCGGGCCGACGGAGCAGGGCACCGTGCTCGGCTGCCAGCCAGACGTTGCCCAGGCGGCCGAACCAGCGCTCCAGGTCCGCGATGGGCCGGCCCGAGACGATCACGAGCGTGGTCGCCCGGTCGTCTGCCAGCGCCTCGATGATCTCCGCGACGGCCGGACCCGGCACGGCGTCGGCCGGACGGGCCGCAAGCGGGACCAGCGTTCCGTCGTAGTCGAGATAGCAGACACGGTGGGCCGCGGCCCGGAAGGCACGGCGGATCTCCAGGACCGGGGGCGCCGGGAGAATCCCGGAGTCCAGCCCACGCTCGCCGACGGCGTGCTCCAGGTCGGCCAGCGACCGCTCGGCCCAGGAGATCGCGCTGTTCTGGCGGACGCGGTACAGGAGCGCCGCCTGCCGCTCCCGCCGCTCCTCCTCACCCATGGTCAGTGCCCGCTCCAGCCTGGCCGCCGATCCCGATTCGTCGTATGGGTTCACGCGGATCGCCTCACCCATCTCGCCCGCGGCGCCCGCGAACTCGCTCAGCAGCAGGACCCCGCCTCCCTCGTGCTGGCAGGCGACGTACTCCTTGGCGACGAGGTTCATGCCGTCCCGCAGCGACGCGATCCAGGCAACGTCGGCGGCCGCGTACAGCGCCGCCAGCTCTGCCCGCGAGATCGAGCGGCGGAGGTAGATGATCGGGTTCCACTCCGCCGTCCCGAGCTCCCCGTTGATCTCGCCGACCAGCTCGTTGACATCGCGACGAAGCGCCGCGTACCTGGCGATCCGCTCTCGTGACGGAACGGCCACCTGGATCAGGCTCACCTTGCCCCGCCATTGGGGCCGCGAGATCAGGAAGTGGTGGAACGCACGGAGTCGCTCCGGGATCCCCTTCGTATAGTCGAGGCGGTCCACGGCCACGATCAGCTTTCGGCCGACGTGGCGGCCGTGGACTTCGCGGATCCGCCGAGCCACGCCGGCATCGGCGGTCACGAGCCGCTCCCATTCGTCGGGCACGATACCGATCGGCCTGGCCTCCATCGCGACGGTTCGCCCGTCGATCTCGACCCGATCCATCCGGCTCTCGATGCCCAGGACCTGGAGCAGGGTCCGCCGGAAGGCCCCGAGGTGCTCGTGGGTCTGGAAGCCGATGACGTCCGCGCCAAGGAGGCCGGTCAGCAGTTCCTCGCGCTGGGGGAGGATCCGGAACACCTCCGGCGGCGGGAACGGGGTGTGCAGGAAGAACGCGACGCGTGCATCAGGCTGCCGCTCGCGGACCAGGCCGGGCACCAGCATGAGCTGGTAGTCGTGCACCCAGACGAGCGACTCGGGCGACAGGCGATCCAGGACGGCGGCGGCGAACCGGCCGTTCGCGTCGCGATACGCGTGGTAGGCCTCCGGGTCGAAGGTCACCCGGGATGGGAACCCGTGCAGCAGCGGCCACAGGGTGTTGTTGCTGTAGCCCTCGTAGAACGCCCGGCTGACGCTCGGCGGCAGGTCCACGGAGGCGAGCGCCTGGTCCCGCTCCATCGCCTGGAGGAACTCGGCCCGCCCCGTGGTGTCGCCCGTGGGGGCATCGCCCGGCCACCCGATCCACAGGCCCTCGACTCGTTTCAGGACCGGTGCCAGCGCCGCGACGAGGCCGCCGCTGCTGCGCGCACCGTGCCACCTGCCCTCCGATCTGCGAACGGTCACGGGCAGCCGGTTGGCGACCACGATCAGGCGATTGGTCATCCGGCACCGCGGCGGGCGGCTTCCAGCTGGAGGCGCAGCATCAGCAGGTAGTCCACGAGGTGGCGCGTGATGAGGACGTTCCGTCGGGCATGCTCCCGGGCCAGCGCGCCCATGCCCTCCCGGAGCTCCGCGTCGCCCAGCAGTCGACGGAGCGCGTAGGCCGCCCCCTCCACCGAGTGAACCAGGAGACCCGTCACCCCGTCCTCGATCTGGACGGCGATCCCGCCGACGGCGCCGCCGACGACCGGCTTGCCCTTCCACATCGCCTCGGCCACCGTCAGTCCGAAGCCTTCCCGGAGCGACTTCTGGACCACGACCGTGGCGGCCGTCTGGAGGGCGTTGATGTCCTCGTGGGCGTCGGGGGGAAGCTCCAGCACGTGGATGTCGGCTTCGCCGTCCGCGGCCTCCCGGACCCGGGCCAGCACCTCGGCCCCTTCCGGATCGTCGTCCGCGGACCCGCCTGCCAGGACCAGGACAGCATCCCGGAACCTGCGGACCAGCCGATACGCGTCGATGACGCCGACCGGGTCCTTGAACGGGTCGAAGCGCGAGACCTGGACGATCAGCGGCCGGTCGAACGGGACGCCCATGGCCTCCAGGCGACGCTCGACCTCCGGCCGCGCCATCTCCCGGTTCTTGGCCGAGAGTGGATCGATGCTCGGGTGGAGCAGATAGGTCGGCACCGGGAGTCGCCGGGCGAACGCGGCCAGGTGGAAGACCGCGCCGTCGTAGCGGGCGACGCTGGGCTCCAGGAACTGCCACGCCGCTCGCTGCGGGGTGGACAGGTCGATGTGGCACCGCCAGATCCACCGCGCACCCCTGGGCCGGCCGTCGATCAGTCCCGCGGGCTGGGGGTCGTGGATCATCGCCAGCTCGGCGTCCAGGTCGATCGTCCGGATCGCACGCCGGGTGGTCTCGTGCCAGATCTCGCGGTCGGCCTCGGTCAGTGCCTCCTTCGAGCCCTGGAGGGCGTTGTGCATCTTCTTGGTGGCGATGTAGAACTCGGGTTCGCCGGTGATCACCTCCCAGCGGGTTCGGATCCCGAGTCCGTCCATGAGCGGCAGGAGGCGCTCCAGGATCTCCGCCACGCCACCGCCCCGCTTGGTCGCGTTGACGTGCAGGAAGGAATGCCCGGCGAGGTCCTCGGCCAGGTGGCGCGCCAGTCGGAGCGTTCCCGGCGCGGCCAATCCCTCGTACTGGGCGAGCCCATGGGACGTGGTGCCCGATCCCGAGCCGATGTGGGCCGGGGGGTGCGGGTTCGGCATCGTCATGCGGTCTCCCCCGCCCAGCCGTCGATCGCGGCCAACAGCAGGTTCCTGGTCCTGCCCAGGCCCGCCACGAAGGGATCGACCTCTGCCATGCGGGTGGCCAGGGCCGGCAGCCCCAGCTCCTCGTCCACCCAGCCCGCGAAGTCGCTGCGCCGGCTGCCCCGCTCGCCGGGCCCCTCGACCGTATGGAAGTAGACGGAGCTCTCGTCGACCGACGCCAGGCCCGCGCGGAGGGTTGGCAGGTCGTCCGCGTGGAGCCCGATCGGCAGCGTGGCCATGTGCCCGCGAAGGAAGCGGAACGGCGTCCGCGCCGTGACCCGGGCCGCCGGCGCCGAATCGAGATGATCCTCGATGGTCGCGACGAGGTGGCCGCGGAAGTCCTCGATGGTCGGCACGTCGAACGGGGAGAACAGGGCGAGCCGCTCGGCCAGCTCCGGGTCGCCCGCCTCCCTGGCGACCCAGCGGGCAAAGTCGTCCGGGTAGGCGAAGGGGCCCACCTGGTGGCGCAGGAGGCACCGCACCGAGTGGTAGAAGATCGATGTCGAATCGATCGTCCGGAGGTGCTCTGCGAGCTCAAGCACGGTGTGTGCCCGCACGCCGAGGCTCTCCCGGATCTCGTGGCAGCCCCAGAACACGAAGGGGCCGGTCATCGCTTGCCCTCGTCGATCGCCGCCTGTCGGGTACGGCCCGCCGGGCCTGACCGTGCGTGCGGCACTCTCGTCGGTCGCCTCCTCGGCATCTCGGTCTCCTTGAGGGCCGGGCACGGGATGGTGCGAACTCGGCGATTGGGATCGCAGACAATACTAGCCTATGGGCATGTATTCGTCTATCCTCGGCGCATGGGTTCCGATGAGCTCGTCGATGCGCTCGAGCGGATCGTTGCCGGTTCCGTCGGCCTGACCACGCGGGCGCTGGCTGATGCCACGCCCGGCTACGACCTGACGCTGGCCCAGTGGAGAGTCCTGTTCATCCTGGGCGGTGAGCCGGACGGAGCTCGAGTCGGCGCCGTGGCCGCGAGGGTCGGCGTGACGCTGCCGGCCACGGGCCGCCTGCTTCGAAGGCTTGAGCGACGGGGCTTGGCGACGCTGGCGATCGACGAGGTGGACCGCCGCGCCACGCGCGTCCGACTCACCGATGAGGGCCGCGAGGTGCGGACTCGTGTCATCGGCGCGCGACGGGCCATGCTCCGCCAGCTCGGCGTCGAGCTGGATCCCGTCGATCGCGTGCGTTGCGCCCCGCTGCTCGACGCGCTCGCCGGGGCCCTCGATCGTCGCTACGCGTAGCCCATCGCGCGGAGCGTCGAGCGTGCTGGGCGAGCCCGGGATGCCGACCGACGGATGGTGCCGGCGTCAGGCCCCGATCGAACGAAGATATGCCCGGTTCCGGCCGGCGCTCTCGCGCGGATGGCCCATCCCGGGCAGGACATCCTGCTCCACGACGATCCAGCCGTCGTAGCCGATGTCCCCGAGCGCGGCGAGCATGCCCGGGAAGTCGACGCAACCCCTGCCCAGCTCGCAGAACACGCCGTGACCGACGGACGTCGGTCCATCCCATTCGTTGACACGCGACGCTTCGGCGACGGCCGGCTCGCAGTCCTTGAAGTGGACGTGCCAGACGCGATCCCGGAGCTCTCGGACGGCGGCCACCGGGTCACCGCCGGCCCCGAACGTCCAGTGGCCGGTGTCCAGGCACAGGCCCAGGACGGACGGGTCGGTCAGGTCGAGCAGGCGCCGGGTCTCCGCCTCGGTCTCGATCAGGGTGCCGATGTGCTGGTGGAGGACGGTGCGGATCCCGGCCTCGTCCATCACCCGGCGGGCCACGTGGTTGGCGCCCGCCGCGAACACCGTCCACTGCTCGTCGGACATGGCGTGGTCCGGTGTCACGCGCCCCGCCATCCGGGTGCGCAGCGGGTTGCCGTACGGGTCGTTGCCCAGAACGACAACCGCGCCGGGCCCGCCCACCCTGGCCAGCTGCCTGCCGGTCCGGACGGCGTCATTCGCGCTCGCCCCGTGCTTCGCGGCATCCTCGAGGTTGACGCTCACCCACGAGCCGACCAGCGCGAGGTCCCGGGCCTTGAGCTCGGCATGAAGCTCGTCCGGGTCGGTGGGCATGAACCCCCAATCACCCAGCTCCGTGCCGGCGTAGCCGGCTTCGGCCATCTCGTCGATCACGCGGACGTAGCCGGCGCGGTCTCCTTCGATGCCTTCGATGACGCCCCAGGAGCAGGGCGCGTTGGCGATCTGGATCATGTCGCTGGGTCCTTGCTGGCCGCCGCCTCCGGCGGGCTTGTCGATTCGCGGACATGGAGCACCATGGGCAGACGGACGACCTCCGGCGTGGCCGCGAGCCCCGGATCGGCCAGCATCGCCACGAGGCGCTCGACGGCGATCCGGCCCATCTCGGCCTTCTGCTGGGCGACGGTGGTCAGCGCCGGGGCGACCCAGGCGGCCGCCGCGATGTCGTCGCAGCCGATCACGCTGACGTCCGTGGGGACACGCCGCCCGGCAGTACGCAGCGCGCGCAGCACGCCGATGGCCGTCATGTCGTTGTAGCAGGCGATGGCCGTGACATCGTCCCGGCGCGCGAGCAGCTCCATCGCCGCCCGCTCGCCCCCCTCGACCTGGCCGTCGCCGCGGCACTCGAGGGTGTCCGCCTCCGAAAGTCCCGCCTCCCGGCAGGCCGCACGGAACCCCTCGATCCTGGGGACGTCGGCGGTGAATGTCGCGGCACCTCGGACATACGCGATCCGGCGATGGCCCAGGCCGACCAGGTGCCGGGCGGCCAGCCGCGCACCACCAATGTTGTCGCTGATGACCATGTTGACCTGGAGGTCCGTCGGCTCCGCGTTGACCACGACAGCCGGGACAGGGGACGCCACGAGCCAGCGCCGGCTGTCATCGGAGAGCTGACTCGACGCGACGATGATGCCGTCCACGCGGCGGTCCACCATCAGGTCCAGGTAGTGCATCGCGCGTTGCTCGTCGTAGGCGGCGCTGCCCAGGATGATCGAGTAGTCGTGGCCGCGGGCGGCGAGGTCGGCCGCCTGGACGAGCTCCGGGAAGAACGGGTTCTGGATGTCCGTGACGATCAGTCCCAGCGTCCGCGTGCGCTTGAGGCGCAGCGAGCGGGCGACCCCGGACGGGCGGTAGCCGAGCGCCTCGGCGGCGTGCATCACGGCCGTGGCCGTGGCCGGCCTTGGATGGCCGACGCCCGCCAGCACGCGGCTCACGGTGGCGGTCGAGACGCCGGCCCGATCCGCGACGTCGCGGATCGTGGTGGGGGTCGCCCGCTCGCCGGGCCGGGCGGGCTCACCCGTGCTCGAGGGTTCGTTCATGCATGGGGTTCCGAGGTGGAACGCGAAGCCGCGTAATCGATTGCATCGTAGCGGCTGCCTGAAGGCGACGTCAAACGGGAATGCCGGCCGGAGCCGGCACGGGACATCAAGCGAGACGCCCGCCGGCTCCGGCGGGCGTCGATCGGCAGGCGGGCCAGCCCCGGCGGGTCAGCCCCGGCGGGTCAGTTGCCGGCGGGCGTGTTCTCCCGCGAGCTCCGCCGGCTTCGCGTCCGCGAGGGCCTGGAGCTCGCGCGTCAGGTCCTGGAGCTCGCTGCCCCCGCCCATGTAGCCGTGCAGCCGTTCGGAGTCGATCTCGCCGCGCTTGAACGTGCCGGAGATCCGGCCCCGCGAGAGCACGGTGAAGGTGTCGCCGATGGGCAGGGCGTGAAGCACGTTGTGGGTGATGAACACCACGCCCAGGCCGCGGTTGCGCGCCGCGATGATGTGGCGCAGCACCGTTGCCGACTGCTTCACGCCGAGGGCCGACGTGGGCTCGTCCAGGATCAGGACCTTGGCGCCGAAGTACTCGGCGCGGGCGATGGCCAGCGTCTGGCGCTCTCCGCCCGACAGCGTGCCGACCGCCTGGTCCGTGTCGCGGACGTCGATGCCGATCCGTGCCATCTCCTCCTTGGCGACGCGGGAGGCCTTGCTGCCGTCCCAGCGTCGCAGCGGGCCGAACCCCGTCGTGGGCTCGTTGCCCAGGAAGAAGTTCCGGCTGATGCTCATGAGCGGCATCACCGACAGGTCCTGGTACACCGTCGCGACGCCGGCGTCCAGCGCGTCCCGGGGAGCCGAGAACCGGACTTCGCTGCCGTCAACTGCCAGCGAGCCCTTGTCCGGCGCGAACACGCCCGAGAGGATCTTGATCAGCGTGGACTTGCCGGCGCCGTTGTCGCCCAGCAGGCACACGATCTTGCCGGCCTCGACGGAGAGGGACACGTCCTCCACCGCGACGACCGCGCCGAAGTACTTGGAGACGTTGCGAGCCTCGAGCAGGGGTGCGCGCCCGGGGGCGGCTGCCGGCACCGCGGCACCCAGCGGCGAGGGCGGGCTCGAGGGAATCGGGGCCGCGGCGAGGGTATCGACCGGGTGTTCCATGTTCGTCGACCTCCCTCAGCGCAGACCGGCGAAGCGGCGCCGGATCCAGTTGTTGAGCACGACCGCGATGAGCAGCAACGACCCGAGGGCGACGTTGTACCAGTCCGCGTTGATGCCCGCGAAGAAGATACCGATCTGGGCCATGCCCAGCGCAAGGGCCCCGATGGCGGTGCCCACCACCGAGCCGTACCCGCCGGTCAGGAGCGTTCCGCCGATGACGGCGGTCGTGATCGCCCGCAGCTCCATGCCCTGGCCGCGCAACACGTCCGAGGAGTAGTAGGTCATCGACTGGACCGCCGCCAGCAACGCCGCCGAGAGGGCGGTGCCGGCGAACAGCATGATCTTCACGCGGGCCACCGGGACACCGAGGTTGCGGGCCGCGACCGCGGACCCACCGACGCCGGCGATCCAGTTGCCGAACGACGTCCGCGAGTAGATGTAGGCGCCGATGGCCGCGATGATGACCCACCACACGATCGAGACCTTGATGTCGCCTCCGATGGGCGACTGGATGCTCGCCCGGAACAGTTGGGCGATGGGATCGTTGTCGATGACGGCCCGGTCGATCGGGATGTACGTGATGTTGGTGATCTCGGCGGTGGCGACGATGGTGACGCCCTTGATGATGAACAGCGTGGCCAGGGTGACGATGAACGACGGCAGGCCGGTCCGCACCACGATGACGCCGTTCATGACGCCCAGCAGCGTCGTCGAACCCAGCGAGATCGCGATGGCCGCCCACACCGGGAAGCCGAGCTCCGTGATGCAGATGCCGGTCACGATGCCTGCGAACCCGACCAGTGAGCCGACCGAGAGGTCGAACTCGCCGGCGATCATGAGCAAGGCGACCGCCGTGCCGAGGATCCCGATCTGGGCGGCGACGTCGAGGTAGCTGAACGTGCCTTCGGCGGTCAGAAACCCGCTGCTTCCGCCCAGGATCGCGAACACGACCCAGACGAACACCACGATGATCGCCGCACCCGCCGCGGGGCGCGCGAGGATGCGCTCGTACAGCGGGATATGGCGGAGTCGCGAGTTCTGCCCAGGCGTCGTGGCGGGAGTCTCTGCCATCACCTTCCTCCGGCGAGAAGCCTGAGCGGGGCCAGCCGTTGGCCGGCCCCGCTCAGGCACGCTACGTCGTGCGGATCGAGCCCGTCAGCGCAGACCGGCGGCGGCGAGCGAGATCACGGCCTCCGCGTTGTCCTTGGTGACGAACCCGGGGCCGGTCATGATCAGGCCGGTCCCGTCGCCCGTGGGCAGGTTCTTGGTCTGGATGTACTGGATCATGAACATCAGGGAGTCATAGCCCTGGATGTACTGCTGCTGGTCGATGGCGAAGTCCATCGTCCCCGCCTTGATCGCGTTGAGCACGTCGGTGGACAGGTCGAAGGTTCCGAGGCGGCAGCTTGCCGGTCAGGCCGGCCTCCTCGACCGCGGCCAGCATCGGGGTCGCTGCCGACGGGCCAAGGGTCAGGATGCCGTCGATCGTCGGATCGGCCTGGAGCGCCGCCTTGATGGTCGCCGTGATCCCGGCCGGGTCGGAGATCTGGCCGGTGAGGACCGTGCCGCTGGCCGGGTCGATTCCCTGGCCCTCGAAGAAGCCGTTGCAGCGGTCGGTCAGCGCCTGGTTGGCGACCTCCTGGTTGAAGCAGACCGGGTTCTTGACCCCGGCCTCCTTGAACTTCGTCCCGGCGCCGAGGCCGGCCTCGAACTCGGTCTGGCCGACGTGGGCGATGACGCCGAGATCCAGGAACACGTCGGAGCCCGAGTTGATCGAGATCACCGGGATCCCGGCGGCGACGGCCTTCTCGATGGACGGCCCGAGTGCCTCCGCGTTGGGGATCGACACGATGATGCCCTGCGGCTTCTTGGCCACCGCCGCGTCGATCAGCTGCGACATCTTGACGTAGTCGCTCTCGGTGTCGGGGGCGCTGTAGTTGTACTTGATGCCGAAGTCCGAGGCGGCCTGCTTGAAGCCGTTGCGGACGACGCCCCAGAACCCGTCGACGGCCTGACCGTGGGTCACGACCTCGATGTTGATGTTGTCGCGAGTGACGAGGACGCCCTTGGCGTCGGCGCCACCGCCACCGCCCGCGTCGCTCGCGGCAGGGGTCGAAGACCCGCAGGCGGCGACGAGTATGGCCATGCCCGCCAGGGCGATCAGGGCCTTGCTGCGCAGAATCATTGGCCTGGTTCTCCTCCGTGCTCGGGGCGACGTGCCCCGTGTGGTTCCCATCGGGTGCCGCGAGTACGGCGCCCCCTTCGGGCGTTCGGGCCATGGGCCCCGCCCGCGACCTCCGATCGTCCCGCAGCATCGTTGGCGCGGGCCGGTCGGTTGTCAACCGGGAGTTTGCACCATCACCGGCGTGGCGGTGCGGCGAATTGGCGAGAGGGGCGGTCCAGCCCGTGCCTGGCAGCCTGGGTCCGGCGCTACGATAGCAAGCACGCACCCACCCGAATCAGCCCAGCGTGACACCCGGCGGCGAGAGCCGTCCTTCCATGGAGGCGAAGATGCTGCGCATCGCCCTGTTCGGGGCCGGCCGGATCGGCCAGGTCCATGCCCGGACGATCGCGGAGAGCGGCGAGGCCGAGCTCGCCTGGGTCTGCGATCCGATCGGGAATGCCGCCGAGACCCTGGCCGGCACCTTCGGGGCGCGCTGGAGCCCGGAGCCCGGTGACGCCATCGCGGACCCGGGCGTGGATGCGGTCCTCATCGCATCACCCACCGCGACCCACGTGGACCTCCTGCGCGATTCGGTGCTCGCCGGCAAGAAGGTGCTGTGCGAGAAGCCGATCGATCTCGACATGGCCCGAATCGACGCGTGCTGGACGGAGATCGCCGGCCGCGCGCCGTTCGTGATGCTCGGCTTCAACCGTCGCTTCGACCCGTCCTTCCGTGAGGTCAGCACGCGGGTGCGGGCGGGCGAGATCGGCCGGCTCCGCGCACTGCGGATCACCAGCCGGGACCCGCAGCCGCCGCCCGCGGCGTACCTCGCGGGCTCCGGCGGCATGTTCCGCGACATGACGATCCACGATTTCGACATGGCGCGCTACTTCCTGGACGAGATCGTGGAGGTCTCGGCCGTGGCCAGCCACAACGACGACCCGGTGTTCACGGGGGCCGGCGACCACGCGCAGGCGATGGTCACGATGCGCAGTCGCGACAACGCGCTGTGCACCATCGTCAACAGCCGGAGCTGCGCCTTCGGCTACGACCAGCGGCTCGAGGCGTTCGGGGACCTGGGCGCGCTCGAGGCCGGCAACCTGACCGCCACCACGGTCCGGGCGTCCAACGCGCGGGAGACCGAGGCGGCGGGGCCGGCCGTCAACTTCTTCCTGGAGCGGTACATGCCGGCGTACAGGGCGGAGCTCGCCGAGTTCGTCGCGGCCATCCGCGAGGACCGCGAGCCGTCCGTGGGCTTCGCCGACGGACGCGCCGCGCTCGTCCTGGCGGAGGCTGCGATCGAGAGCGTCGCAACCGGCAGGGCCGTCCGGGTCACGGGGGGCTGACCGGGAGATGAACGAGATGTTCGACCTGACGGACCAGGTCGCGCTCGTCACCGGGGCGTCGCGCGGCATCGGGCGGGATCTCGCCCGCGCCCTCGCCGCCGCCGGGGCGACCGTGGTCGCCGGCGTCAGGGATCCGGGGGCAGACGTGGCCTGGGCGGCGCCCGGCCGGGGCACGGTGCGCCCGGTCGTGCTCGAGATCCGCGACGTGGAGGCGACGCGCCGGACCGTGGACGCCCTCGTGGCGGAACTCGGCCGGATCGACATCCTGGTCAACAACGCGGGGTTCGGGGCGGAGCACGACGCGGTGGACGTGACCGAGGCGGACTGGGACGCCCTGGTGGATGTCAACCTCAAGGGCACGTTCTTCACCACCCAGGCCGTGGCACGCCACATGCTGGCGCGCGGCTACGGCCGGATCGTGATGATCAGCTCGCAGGCGAGCCTGGTGGGCCTGCCGAGATCGGCGGTGTACTGCGCCACGAAGGGCGGTATCAACGCCCTGGTCAGGTCGCTCGCGGTGGACTGGGCGCCGGGCGGGCTGACGGTCAACGCCGTCGCGCCTACCTGGATCTACACGCCCGGCACGTCGGAGCGACTGGACGACCCGGAGTTCCTGCGCGGCGTCCTGGAACGCATCCCCGTCGGCAGGGTGGGGACGCCGACCGACGTCGCGGCCGCCGTGATCTACCTCTCCTCGCGGGCGGCCGGGCTCGTCACCGGCACGGTGCTGTCGGTGGACGGGGGCTGGACCGCCCGGTAGCGGCGGGGCTCCTCCGGGCCGGCCGGGGCCGAACCCCGCTGGCCGGGACCGAACCCCGCTGGGAGGTCAGCGACTGAAGGCCGCCCGGAAGCGCTCCAGGGCGACGACATCGTCGCCACTGGCGAACGACTCGAGACCCACCACGCCCGTGTAGCCGATGTCCTCGAGAGCCGCGGCCACGGCCGGCCAGTTGACCTCGCCCGTGCCCGGCTCACACCGGCCCGGGACGTCCGCGACCTGGATCTCGCCGATCAGCGGCCCGGCCGCCCGGACCAGCTCGATCAGGTTTCCCTCGCCGATCTGCGCGTGGTACAGGTCGAGCATCAGGCGAACCCCCGGCCGGTCGAGCGTTCCCACCAGGGCGATCGTGTCCTCGGCCCGCCCGAACGGCACGCCCGGGTGGTCCACGAGCAGGTTCAGGTTCTCGAGGCAGAACACGACCCCGTTGGCCTCGCCCAGGTCGGCCAGGCGCTCCAGGGTCCGGTACGCGTTGAGCCACATCCGGCCCGTCGTCACCGCCTGGGGGCGGAACGGCAGGCCGCCCCGGGAGCCGTCCAGCTCCGCGCCGTGGACGACCAGGCGCGGGCAGCCGATCCGGCGCGCGGCCTCGACGGCGAGCCGGGCCGTCTCCAGCAGGGTCTCGCCGCCCTGGGCGTCGTACAGGTCCCCGTGAACGTAGCCGGTCATCGTGGACCAGGTGGCGCCGATCGCCGCCACGGCATCGAGATCCTTGGTGGTCCAGTCCCACATCTCCACCTGGAACCCCAGCTCGTGGATCCGCCTGACCCGGTCGAGATAGGGCAGGTCGAGGAACAGCATCTCCGTGGTGACCGCCAGCGGGAACATCGGCGTGGGGCTCATCGGACCACCTCGAGGACGGCAATGGGGGAGGGCGGCAGGGCGCCCGGGTGGGCGTCCGGCGGGGGCATGCCCAGACTGTAGCCGGTGGACCGACCGGTCCGCGGACGTGCCGCGCGGCGGCGCCCGGCGGTGCTCGGGCGCTGTCCGGGCGAGATCCGGGTTGCCCCTGCGTCGCCGACTGGTAATCGATTGCACGGTGTGCGACGATTGGCCGGTATTCCGGTTGCGGTGCGCCGCCGGGGCGGCGAGCCGCGGGCGCGCGAGACGAGAGGAGCGTTCACGTGAGCACGGTTCGGCTGACCGTGGGCCAGGCCATCGTCCGGTTCATGGCCGCCCAGTACGTCGAGCGCGACGGGGTCCAGCAGCGGTTCATCGCCGGCGTCTGGGGGATCTTCGGCCATGGCAACGTGGCGGGCCTCGGGCAGGCGCTGGAGGAGCTGGGCGACGAGTGCGACATGCCCTACTACCGCCCCCAGAACGAGCAGGGGCAGGTGCACATCGCGACTGCCTACGCGAAGCACCGGAACCGGCTCGGGGCCTTCGCCTGCATCTCGTCCATCGGCCCGGGTGCCACCAACATGCTGACGGGCGCCGCCACGGCCACCGTCAACCGGATCCCGGTGCTGCTGTTCCCCAGCGACTACTTCGCCAACCGCCTCGTGGATCCCGTGCTCCAGCAGGTTGAGCACCCCGTGGAACGCGACGTGAGCGCCAACGACGCGTTCCGGCCCCTGTCGCGCTACTTCGACCGGATCTCCCGCCCCGAGCAGCTGCTGTCCAGCCTGCCGGAGGCCTTCCGCGTGCTGACCGACCCCGCCGACACCGGCGCCGTCACGGTCAGCCTGCCGGAGGACGTGCAGGCCGAGGCGTACGACTGGCCCGTGGAGTTCTTCGAGCGGCGGGTGTGGCGGGTTCGACGGCCGCAGCCGGAGTCCGACGTCGTCACCCGGGTGGCGGAGCTCATCAGAAACGCGAAGGCGCCCCTGATCGTCGCCGGCGGCGGCGTCATCTACTCCGAGGCGAGCGACGCCCTCGACGCCTTCTCAACGACGTTCGGCATCCCGGTCGCGGAGAGCCAGGCCGGCAAGGGGGCGCTGCCCTGGAACCACCCCATGAACGTGGGGCCGATCGGGTCCGCGGGCGGCCTGGCCGCCAACCGCCTCGCGCGCGAGGCGGACCTCGTGATCGCGATCGGCAGCCGGCTCGGTGACTTCGTCACCGCGTCCCGGACCGCGTTCCAGCAGCCCGACGTCACGTTCGTGGGCATCAACGTGGGTGGCATGGACGCGGCCAAGATGCGGGCCGTACCGATGGTCGCCGACGCCCGCGAGGCCCTGACCGCCCTCGGCTCGGCCCTCGACACTGTCGGCTGGTCGGGTACGAGCACGGCCTACCGCGAGCGGATCGCGGCCGAGAAGGCCGAGTGGAATGCGATCGTGGACCGGAACCGGGCCGGGACCGGCGGCGACGGGAACGCCGAGGGCCTGCTCGCCCAGCCCGAGATCGTGGGCATCGTCAACGACGAGGTCGGCGGCCACGCCACCATGGTCTGCGCCGCCGGGAGCCTGCCGGGCGACCTGCTCAAGCTGTGGCGACCGGAGGATCCCAAGGCCTACCACGTCGAGTACGGCTACTCGTGCATGGGCTACGAGATCGCGGGCGGCCTCGGCGTCGCCCTCGCGGAACCGGGCCGCCACGTCGTGGTGATCGTGGGCGACGGCTCGTACCTGATGCTCAACTCCGAGATCGTGACCGCGGTCATGGAGCGCCGGCCGTACACCATCGTCGTCCTCGACAACCACGGCTTCCAGTGCATCCTGGACCTGGCCCGCATGTCGGGCGTCCGGGACTTCGGCAACGAGCTGCGGTTCCGGGATCCGGCCCGCAACCGCCTGGTCGGCGACTACGTGCCGATCGACTTCCGGGCGCACGCGGAGGCGATGGGCGCCCGCGCCGTGACCGCGCGGACCGCGGACGAGATCCGGGCCGGCCTCCGCGACCGGGCCCCGGACCGGCCCACCGTCATCGTCGTGCCCACGTCGCCTGCCGGCCGCGTGCCCGGCCAGGAGAGCTGGTGGGACGTGCCGGTGGCCGAGGCGAGCACCCAGGACAACGTCCACGATGCCCGCGGGCGCTACGAGGCTGCGGTCACCCGCCAGCGGAGGGAGCTGCTGTGAGGATCGCCACCGCGCCCGTGAACTGGAACAGCCCGGACGTCCCCGAGTACCGCGCATGGCTGCCCTACGAGCGGATGATGGACGAGTTCGTCGAGGCAGGCTACGACGCCACCGAGTGGGGCCCGGGCATGCCCGAGGACCCGGCCGAGCTCAAGCTGGCCCTGGACGCTCGCGGCCTCGACATGGTCGGCGCCTTCGTGGGCCTCGGCTTCCGCGACGCGGACCGCTACGACGCGGAGATGGCGAAGGCGATGGCGATCGCCGAGCGACTGCACGCGACGGGGGGCCGGCTGCTGATCGCGGCCGAGGCGGGCGACGACCGGCGGCGCGCCGAGGCGGGCCACGTGGACGAGGCCCGGGGGCTCACCGACGAGCAGTGGCGCAACCTGGCCGGCGGCCTCCACGACCTCGCCGACCGGCTGGCCCCGATGGGCATGACGGTCGTGTTCCACAACCACGTCGCGACGTACGTCGAGACCCCGGCCGAGACCGCGCGCCTGCTCGACGAGACCGACCCATCGAAGGTGGGCTGGTGCCTCGACATCGGCCACCTCGCCTACGGCGGCGGCGACAGCCTGGCCATGCTGGCGCCGTACGGGGACCGGGTGCAGCACGTCCACCTCAAGGACGTGGACGGCGACGTCCTGGCGCGGGCGATGGCCGGCCAGTGGAGCTTCGGGCGGGCGCTCAAGGCGTACATCTTCCCGCCGCTCGGCGCGGGGATCGCGAAGGTGCCCGAGGTGGTTGCGGCCCTGCTGGCGCGCGGCTACGACGGCTGGTTCGTCCTGGAGCAGGACACCTGCCGTGGCGATCCCAGGGACGTGGCGCGGGTCAACCGCGAGTACCTCGAGGATCTCCTCGATCGCGCCGGGAGATCGGTCACCCGGACCGCGGCGAGGGCATAGGGCACGGTCAACCGGCCGGCGCGGATCGGGCGCCGGCCTCGAAGGAGACAGGGATGAGCGGTTTCACGCTGCGGGATCCGGACAGCATCGGCGTGGCGGTGCTCGGCGCCGGCCGGATGGGCCTCGTGCACGTCCGCAACCTCGGGGCGATCCCCAACGCGAACGTGGTCGTCGTCGCGGACCCCGACGCCGAGGCCGCCGCACGCGGCCGCGACCTCGCCCGTGCGGAGTCGTGTGTCCACCGACCCGATGGAGGCCGTCCACGACGCCGACGTGGACGCCGTCGTGATCGTCACGCCCACGTCGACGCACGCGCCGCTGATCGAGGCCGCGCTGCGGGCCGGCAAGGCCGTGTGGACCGAGAAGCCGATCGCCCAGGAGCTGGCGGACACGGCACGGATCGTGGACCTGTGGCGCGAGACCGGAATCCCGGTCCAGGTGGGCTTCATGCGCCGCTTCGACCCGGGCTACGAGCGGGCGAAGCAGCTGATCGACGCCGGCGAGCTGGGGCGGATCGAGCAGTTCCGGGCCTACTCGCGCGACGTCAACCCGCCGCCGCTCGAGTTCCTGCTGCATTGCGGCGGATCGTTCCTGGACATGTCCGTCCACGACCTCGACCTCGCCCGGTTCCTGGTCGGGGAGGTGGAGGAGGTCCACGCCTGGGCGTCGGTGCTGTTCGATGAGCGCTTCGCGAAGGCGAACGACTGGGACACCTCGGTGATCATGCTCCGGTTCCGCAACGGCGCCCTGGGCGTGGTGGAGACCTCGCGTCACTCGGCGTGGGGCTACGACATTCGGGCCGAGGTCGGCGGGTCGGTGAGCAAGGTCGTCGTGGACGGCGGCCAGAAGACGCCCGCCACGCACCTGCGCCGGGTCGCCGCCGAGGGCGACCTGTACGCGGACTTCAACGACCGGTTCGAGGTCGCCTACCGGCGCGAGCTGGAGGCCTTCTTCGAGGACCTGGGCGCCGGTCGCACGCCGAAGCCGGGCCCCGACGACGCGTTCGAGACGCTGCGGCTCGCCGTCGCCTGCACCCGCAGCTGGCGGGAGGGCCGGCCGATCCGCCTCGACGAGGTCGCCTGAAGCCGGGGACGGGCATGCACTCGCGGGAGGGCCATCGCCCGTGACGGTCCGTGTCGGCATCATCGGGACGGGGCGGATGGGATCCGACCATGGCCGGCGCCTCGCCCGGTCGATCGCGGGCGCCACCGTGACCGCGGTGATGGACGCGGATCGGTCGCTGGCGGAGACCCTCGCGGGTGAGCTCGGCGGCGCCCGCGCGTTCCACGACGCGGCCGCCCTGGTCGCGTCCGACGAGGTGGATGCCGTGCTCGTCGCGTCCCCGCGTGAGACGCACGCGGCGTACACGCTGGCGTCGATCGCCGCCGGCAAGCCCGTCCTGTGCGAGAAGCCGCTGGCGCCCACGTCCGAGGAGTGCGAGGCGATCCTGCGGGCGGAGGCGACCGCCGGCCGGCGGCTCGTGACCCTGGGGTTCATGCGCCGCTTCGATCCCGGCTACCTGGAGGTGAAGCGCACGCTGGACGGCGGGATGATCGGGGAGGCGCTGCTCCTCCACAACGTCCACCGCAACGTGTCCGTGGGGGAGTCCCACACGACGACGACCACCATGACCGAGTCGCTCATCCACGAGGCGGACGTCACCCGCTGGCTCCTCGGCGAGGAGATCACGGCCGTCGACGTCATCCCGTCCCGGCGCTCCGGCAGGGCGCACCCGCACCTCCAGGACCCGCTGTTCGCCTGCTTCACGACGGCGAGCGGGGTCCTGTCCACCGCGGAGTTCTTCGCCAACTGCCAGTACGGCTACGACGTCCGGTGCGAGCTCGTGGGGTCGCATGGGACGGCGTCGCTGCAGAACCCGGTGGTCGCCGGCCGGGTCGTCGCGGGCCAGGCGAGCGAGGCCGTTCCGACGGACTGGAGGGTCCGCTGGGCGGTGGCCTACGAGGCCGAGCTCCGGGCATGGATCGAGGGGATCGACCGTGGCGAATGCGCCGGCCCGTCCGCCTGGGACGGCTATGCTGCGACTCGCGTCACCGAGCTCGGCGTGGAGGCCGTCCGCTCGGGCCGGCGCGTCGAGATCGACTACGTCGAGCGGCCTGCCCTGTACGGCTGACCGCCCGCGCCACACACGGGAGCGCATCATGGCCGACCTCGCCGTCCTCACCGCCGCCGTCGAGGCGGGCAACCGGACCGTCGCGGCCGCCGAGACATCGGCCGCCCTCGACGGGGGAACGGACCCCCGCGAGGTCCTCGGCGCGATGACCGCGGCGATGGACGTCGTGGGCGCGAAGTTCCAGGCCGGCGAGCTGTTCGTGCCCGAGATGCTGATCGCGGCCCGGGCGATGAAGGTGGGTATGGAGATCCTGGAGCCCGTGCTGGTGTCGGCCGGCGTGCGCCCCGAGCACCGGGCCGTCGTGGGCACGGTCGAGGGCGACCTCCACGACATCGGCAAGAACCTGGTCGGCATGATGTGGAAGGGCGGCGGCATCGAGGTCATCGACCTCGGCGTCAACGTGTCGGCGCAGGCCTTCGTGGACGCGGCGCGGGAGCACGACGCCCACCTCATCGGCCTGTCGGCCCTGCTGACCACCACGATGCCCAACATGCGGGGCACCATCGAGGCGGTGCGAGCGGCGGGCCTTGGCGCGAAGGTGGTGATCGGCGGGGCGCCCACGACGCCGGAGTACGCGGCCCAGATCGGCGCCGACGGCCATGCCCCGGACGCGGGCTCCGCCGTGGACCTCGCCCGGGCCCTCCTGCGTTCGTAGGCGGACCGGGGTCATCGCCACGTGACGACCGGCCGGTCCGGCCCGGGCGCTTCGGCGCCGGGTGGCGGGACGCCGGGTACCGCGGCGCCCGGAGCCGTCGGCGCGCCCGCCGTCCACTCGCACACGGCCGCGGTGGTCCTGCTCGCGCTGCTCGCCTTCGTGTGGGGCCTCCACTGGGTCGTCGTCAAGATCGGCCTTGGCTACATGCCGCCGCTGACGTACGCGGCGCTCCGCCTCGCCCTCGGGCTGGCGACGGTGGTCGTGATCCTGGGCTGGCAGCGACGGCTGCGGCTGCCGGGCCGCGACGACCTGCCCATCGTGCTCTCGGTGGGGCTCGTCCAGATCGCGGCCGGCATCGTGATCCAGAACCTGGCGCTCCAGGTGGTCCCGGCGGGGCGGTCCGCGGTCCTCGTGTACACCATGCCGCTGTGGGTGGCGGCGCTCCTGGCCGTGCTGTTCGCGATCCGGCCGCGGCGCAACGAGCTGGTCGGGCTGGTGCTGGGGATCGGCGGGCTCGCGCTGCTCCTCAACCCGGTATCGATCGACGGGACCGTCCCCGGGGAGCTGTGGGGATCGCTCGCGCTGCTCGCCAACGCGGTGCTGTGGGCGGCGGTCACGATCCACATCCGGCGCCACCGCTGGACCCGGGCGCCGTTCGACCTCCAGCCGTGGCAGCTGCTGGCGGCCCTGCTCCCGATCGCGCTGGCCGCCGTCGTCGTGGACCGCGGCCAGGGCGTGCGGTGGGAGCTCGCGACGGTCGCGATCCTGCTCTACAGCGGCGTGCTGGCCACCGCGTTCGCGACCTGGGCGACGCAGTCCATCACCCGCTCGCTGGGCGCGCAGGCGTCGGCGACCGGGTTCCTGGCGATCCCCGTGGTGGGGCTGGTCTCCGGGGCGCTGATCCTGGGCGAGCAGCTGGGCCCGCTGGACGTGGCGGGGTTCGCGCTGGTGCTCGGCGGCGTGGCGGCCGCGTCGCTGCTCTCGGCTCCGGGGTTGCGGCGGGACCGGGGGGCCTGACCGGTCAGCCGCCCGGCGCACCACCGTCCGGCTCGCCGGCCTCCGAACCGGCGGCCTGCGGAACGCCGCCATCCGGCGGCCTGTCCCCCGAACGGTGCGCGGCGCTCGACCCGCGCACGCCCACGACCATGTCCCGGTATTCGGGGTGCGAGCGGATGTACGCGGCGATGAACGGGCAGCGAGGGGTCACCTTGAGTCCCCGGGCGCGGGTCGCGTCCAGCGCGCCCGCGGCGAGCCGGTTGCCGATGCCTCGGCCCGCGAAGGCGGAGAGCACCTCCGTGTGCACGAACACGAGGCGGCCGTCGGCGGGCCGGTAGTCGGCGAAGCCGGCCAGCTCGTCGCCCAGCCAGGCCTCGTACCGGCTCTCCGCGGGGTTGTCGCGGACCTCGATCTCAGGCATCACAGCGCCAGCACGAAGCGAAGCGACGAGTCCACCCGCGCCATCGCCTCCGGGGCAAGGCGCCCGAGCCGCGCGCCGAGCCACGAAGCCGGCCGTGTGAACACCTGGTCGCATTTCACCCAGCCGTCTCGATCCAGGCCAGATTCCCTGGCGGGGATCCGGACGAGATACGGGGGGATCCAGTCCGCGCCGGTTGGACGACCGCGGCTGGTCAGGGAGCAGACAAGCACCGTCCCGTCCCCACGGTTCAGGCGATCCGATGAAACGACCAGGGCCGGATGCGGCCCGCGCATCACGTGCCCGCCGAGATCCTCGAATTGGACGAGGTGGATGTCTCCGCGCCGCGGACCTGCGGCCGGCTTCGTGTGACCGATGCCTACCACTCCACGTCCGCCAGCAGTCGGGCGTCCATCGGCGCCGCCGCGCGTCGCCCAGGCCAGGTTCTCCTCCCGGTCCTCCTCGAGCGCCGCGTCCAGCCGGTCCTGCTCGACCTCGTCAACGAACCGCCGGAGGCTGGCCGCCACGACGCCGCTGACGGTGGCGCCCGTCTCGTCCGCCAGCTCGCGGACGACCTTCATCAGGGGCTGTGGGACGCTGATCGAGAGCTTCTCGTAGGGGCCGCCCTCGGTCGCGGCGAGGTAGGGCTCCAGGGCCTCGCGGAAGGTGGGGAAGTGGGGCGCCGCATGCTCCGGTGGCCGGTCATACTTGGTCATTGGCGGAGTATGACCGCCGGTGGCACCGCCGTCAATCGCCGACTTCCGGCACTGGTCGCCACGGTTCCGCGGGGCCACAGTTGCGCCGGCCCACCAACACCCGCCTGCGTCCCGGCATCTACTGGGCATGGAAGTGATGGCGAGGGACGTCGCGACGGCAACGTCGATCGTGGAGTCGGCGGCGGCCGGCGACGCGGTCGCGTTCGCCCGCATCGTGGCCGCGTACCACGCCGACATGATCCGGGTGGCGTACGTGGTCTCCGGCGGGTTCCAGGACGTCGCCGACGACGCCGTGCAGTCCGCCTGGGCGGTCGCCTGGCGCAAGCTCGGCTCCCTGCGCGACCCCGACCGGCTCAAGCCCTGGCTGGTCGCCATCGCCGCCAACGAGGCGCGCCAGATGTGCCGGCGCCGGCGGCACTACGCCGTCACCGAGATCGACCTCGACACCCCCGGCCTTCCGCTGGCGGACCCGGCCGAGCCGGACCCCGCCGACCGGGCCGCCGCGCTGGACCTCGAGCGCGCCCTGCGAAGCCTCTCCGCCGACGAGCGTGCCCTGCTCGCCCTGCGCTACGAGGCCGGCCTGGACTCCCGCCAGATCGGCCGCCTCTTCGGCCGCCCGTCCGCCACGATCCGGTGGCGCCTCGCCCGTCTCACGACCCGACTCCGGAAGGAGCTCTCCGATGCCTGAGCTCGACCCCTTCGACGCCCGGCTCGAGCACGCCGTCCGCGCCTTCGCGGATGCCGCGCACACGCGCGTGGACGCGGCGGCCACGGCCGAGCGCGCGATCCGCCGCGGGCGTGCCGGGGGGCTGTCCTGGCTGGGCTACGCGGTGCCCGTCCCGGTGTCGATCCTCATCGTCCTTGCGCTGCTCCTGCTGGCGCTGGTGCTGTCGCTGGGGATCGGTTCCCCGCGGCGACAGGAGGGCGTGGTGCCGCCGGTGGCGATCGCCTCGGTGACTCCGGCCCCGCCCGCGTCCCCGGCCAGCCTGCCCCCGTCGCCCGTCCCGTCGCCCGACGGCGAAGGCGACGAGATCGTCGCGGGAACCGAGAGCCTCGCCTTCCCAGCGGACTGGGCCAGCACGGCGACCGGCGACGCTGTCCGACTCCGGGATGCCGTGATCACGACGACCGCATCGACGGACGACCCGCGCGTGCGCGGCACGGGGACGTGGCAGGCGAACGCCGACCTGCGCTCCGGGACCGGTCCGGTGTGGGGCGCCTTTCGACTGGCCGGACCCGCCGGCACCTGGGAGGGGACCTGCACCGGCAGCCTGTGGGCCGGCGGTGCAGGCGGTGCCCGCAACTGCTGGCTCGCCGGCAGCGGCGACTACGACGGCTACACCTGCTACCTGTCGGTGACCTGGAGCGACCAGGGCGGTGGCGTCCGCGGCGTCATCTACCCCGGCTTGCCCCCGGCACCCTGAATGACGAGAGGGACCTTGACATGCGATCTCGACTGATCCTGGCGCTGGCCGCGGCCGGCATGCTCACCTCGGCCTGCGCATCCTCCGGCGCAGCGCAGGCTCCAACCGCGCAAGCCGTGCCGGCGGCCGCCGCCGTGACGGCGGCCCCAACCCCCGCTCCCACCCCGTCGCCGGCCGCGGCGCCAACGGCGCCCGTCCCCCCGACGGACGGTGAGGGTGACGAGGTCGTCATCGGCGAGCTGGCCAACCCCTCCGTGACGAAACAGTGGACCATGTATCACACGGGCGACGTCCCACACCAGCGCGACGGCCTGGTCAGCATGACGCAGACGATGAACGACCCGCGCGTGACCGGCAGCGTCGAGTTCACGATCAACCTCGACCTGTACTCGAAGGTCGCGAGCCAGTTTGGCAAGTGGACCCTCACCAACAGCGGCGGGTCATGGACCGGCCCCTGCACCGGCGGCGCCTGGGCCGAATCCGAGGCCCTTGCCTGGGGCTGCTGGCTCACCGGCAGCGGCGACTACGCGGGCTACACCTTCTACCAGTCGGTGAACAAGGAAATCGGCGAGAACCCCGTTGTCCGCGGCGTGATCTACGAGGGAGCGCCGCCGAAGGCGTAGCGCTCCGGCTCCCGCGCTCCTCCACGCCGGAGGACGGCCCGACAGCCGCCCTCCGGCGTCTTCGCACGCCCGCGCCGCCGGGGAGGAGCTCGCCCGCGCCGCAGACCCACGCCGCTCGACCGGCCACGCCGAGGTACGCAGTTGGCCAGATACCGATTGGACGCGTCATGTCCGCGATCTTGCCGGACGGGGTCGGCGCCGGCCGAGACCTCCGTGCTTGGCGCCGCACGCAGCGCGGGTGCGATCTGGTCAGGTACCGACGGGGCGCGTCCAAGGCCAGATCGACCTGGCCGAGCACGCATTCGGTCGTTGCGTGGCCGGATTCTCGCGCCCAACGGCGGGATACCACGCGCCGGGTCGGTGGCTGGCCAGTTGTGCCCGCAATCGTGGCGGTTACCACGTCCCAGGTCGGTATCTGGCCAAGCACTCGGCGGTGTTGGCTGCGTGGGCGGGGTCAGGCACGCAGGCGGAGGCTCGGGAGCCCGGGCAGGGTCAGGCACGCAGGCGGGGGATCGGGAACGCCGACGGCGCACAACTCTGGGGCGCTCCGGCCCGCGATACGCCACGGATCGGACCCGAAGGCGTCATCTCGAACGGAGGTGATGGCCATGCTCCGCACGCGTCGCGCCGCGCAGGTCCTGGCGGCGGCGATCGTCACCTGGGTTCTCGTCACGGCCTTCCTGGTCCTCTGGATGCTCAGCATGGTCCTCCCCGACCCGTCGTCCCACCAAGCCGAGGACGCCGCGTTCTTCGGGACGCTGGTGGTCACTCCGCTCGTCGTCCTGGCGCTGGTCGGGCTGGTGGTCCTGAACGCGCTGCGGACCGACAACCCGCGCGCACCGGGCTGGGGGATTGCCTGGGGGCTGCTCCAGGCGCTCGCGGCGCTGCTGATGTCGGGGCGCTTCCTGTCCCTCGCGCTCACCGTTGTCACCGAGGGGCGCCGCATCGCCTGGGACGCGGGCGAATCCGCCATCGTGTTCGTGACCTCGGGCGGCGGCGGTGATTGGACGCACTGGTACGACTGGGCCGCGGTCCTGCTGCTTGGCCTGACGGTCGCCGCGGTCGTGGCGGCCGAGATCCTGGCCCTGACGCCGGGTCGCGGGCCGGCCGGCACGGCGCGGCCCGCGTAGGCGGCGGACGCTCCCGGGCTACCCGATCAGGAACACCACCGAGACGGAGATCGTCACGTCCGTCGTGCCGGCGAGGACCGGCGTGGCGGCGGCATCCTCCGCGACGGCGCCGGCGGCGAACGAGCGGTCGTACCAGATGGGCGTGGACACCGATTCGCTCATGGACGCGACACCGGTGATCCGGACACCCACGCCCGAGGCCAGCGTCTCTGCCTTCGCCTTGGCGTCCTTCACGGCGGCTTCTCGGGCCTTCTCCTCGGCGGCCGTGCGATCGGCCACGTCGAACGTGATGCCCTCGACGGACGTGGCGCCGGCGACGACGCCGTCGTCGAGCACGTCGCCGAGCTTGTCCAGGTCCCGCACCGTGACGGTCACGATGTTGTTCATCTGGTAGGCGCGGATCCGCTGGGTGTTGCTGCTCCAGTCGTAGACCGGACCCAGCGACACGGCCGTGGTGGCGATGTCCTTCTCCTCGATGCCCAGCTTGCGGATGGCCGCCACGACGTTGGTCATCGCCACCGCGGCGTCCTTGCGGGCGGTCTTCGCGTTCTTGCGCTCGAGGACCACGCCGAGCCGGATCGTGGCCTGGTCGGGGACGACGGTGACCTTGCCGCTGCCGGCGACCGAGATCGTGTGCTCGGGCGGCTGGTCGCCGTTGGCGGCCGGCGCGGAGGGGTAGGCGGGTGCGGGGGCGAGGGCGCCGGCGAGCACCGGCCCCGCCACCAGGCCAACGAGAATGCCGCCGACCGCGGCGATCGCGACCCAGCCGACGCGCCGGCCGGGGCCGCTGGTGAGCAGTTCGTTCATCGGTCTCGTCCCGTCCATGTGTTCTCGGGAGCTGCCGGCGGGGCCCGTCGTGCTGTCCCGGGCCCGTGACGCCCGCGGGGGCGTGAGGGTTTCCAGGCGGCGCGCGAGCCGATTGCGAGCCGGTGCGTCCCGTCACCGCTCCCCGGTGCGGCCGGCCACCCGGCCGTTGCCGTTGTCGAGCGGGACGGCTACGCTCGCCGGACTCGGGTCTGCTGCCCTGGAGGTGGGGTCATGTCTCGTCGGTTCGCGCGGCTGGCGCTCGCGCTGGCGTTTGTCCTGTCACTGCCTGCCGGCGCGCCGCCGGTCCATGCCGCCGAGCTCACCGGGGTGCAGATCTACGGCGCCTGGCACTGCTCGGACGACTACTGCACCTGGGGCAAGGTTCGGTCGGTGGCGGACTTCGAGCAGAAGAACCGCTGGCTGATCGACCGGGGCGACGGCCGGCCATCGGTCAATCTCGTCGTCCTGTCGTTCGTGAACCCGCTCAGGCTGCTCAACAAGGCCAACGACCTGACGACGGTCAACGGCGTGCCCAAAGGCATGACCGCCGACATCGTCGGCTGGTTCAAGTCCCACGGGATCCGCGTGATGCTCTCGATCGGCGGCATCACCTACACCAAGGACTGGAACACGGCCCTCGCTACGAACGCGACGCAGCTGGGGCTCAACGCCGCCGCGGTGGCGCAGCAGCTGGGCGTCGGCATCGAGATCGACTACGAGGAGAACCGCAGCCCGAACCTCGACGGGCTGCAGCGGTTCATCGACGCCTACCGCTCGGTGCTTCCGTACGACGCGAGCGGCACCGACCCCGCGGCCCGCCTGACCATCGACCTCGCGGCCGGTGACCGCTGGCTGATCGCCATCACCCGCAAGGCCACCGCCGACTGGCTGCGCGTCGAGTCGCCGGTGCTCGACCACGCCAACGCCATGGTCCCGTCCAAGCAGCCCAGCACCTCGACCGCGATCGCGAACTGGCAGGAGCACGTGGACGGCAAGCCGCAGTACGCGCCGCCGATCCCCCCGCTCGCGCCGTCCATGTTCACCGGCAGCGTCTACGTCGCCGAGGGCTCCCGAGTCCGGCCGGAGTGCAACAAGTTCGACGCCTCGCTCCAGAGGTCCACGGGCGACTTCGTCAAGTCCGTCCCGTCCAGGGCCGGCGGGACGAACGGGATGCTCGGCTGGATGTTCTGGGCGGCCGAGAAGCCGTCGACCCGGGGCGTGGGCACCCAGCCACCCAACACCTGCGAGGGCGGGATGGGCGTCGGGGCCACGACCTACGACATCCCGATCCCGATGCCCGCGCTGCGGTAGCAGCAGCCTGGAACGCGTCCACCGGCAGCCATTGCTGAGGCCCGGGCCTGTCTCGTGCGGGGGCGTGATCCGTCGTCAGGGCTCGGTGTTCCACGCCGAAGCAGGATCGGCAACGGTTCGATGACGGACCTCACCCGGTTCGACCGTACGCCGCGCGACCCGCCGCGAGGTCGTGGCACCGCTGGGCGGCTTCGCGGCGCTGATCGTCCTCGCATCTACCGGCCGCCGCCGGTGGTCCCGGGGCCGGCTGCATCATCCCGGCCATCATCCTGGCCACCATTCCCCCGGTGATCGGCCTGTCTGCGCTGCATCGGTGGCGTAATCCACGGGCCGTCGAGGTGTCGCCCGACGGCGTGTGGCTGCCCGGCCATCGGCGACCGTCGTTCGGACGAGATCGCGGACGTCCGTATCGAGGAGTACGCAAATCCGGCGGCCAGCGGCAGCAGCGGGTCTCGCTTTGCCCGCAATCGTCGACTGGGGTTCGTTCCGCGGGACCCGCGCCTTGCCGCGCACCGCGGCGTCGCGGAGCAGGTTGGCATGGACCTGGGAACCCTGTACCACCGCGGCGCGATGCGCCGGAGTGGCCTCGACCCGATCGAGCTCGCGCCGTTCGGCGTGGAGGAGAGGGAGCTCGGCCAGGACGCCTTCGCGCGGTTGCTCTACCTGGTGGACACGTATCGGTTCCTGACTGCGCGTTCGGGGCAGGCGGACGCGCCGCCGGAGATGGCCGCGGGTCCGCTCGAGGACGCCGTGCTCCGGGACGACGATGCGGAGCGCACGACCCCGGCGGTGCACGGTGCTTCAAGGCTCGTCAACCTGGGTGGACTGGGGTTCGTGGCCGGCGCCATCATCGGGTCCGCGATCCGTTCTGGTGCGGACCTGTCGGGCCCGACCCTCTACCCGCTGATCCTGTTCGCGCTGCTCGGCGCCGGCGTCGGCGTGGCCCTGGCGCTCCGCTCGATCGGGCGGGTGCGCGATGCCGGCCTGCCGGTCTGGCCGTTCATCGTCGCACTGGCAGCGAGTGCGATCGGCGGCGCGGTGATCGGCTTGGCGTCCTGCCCCTGTGAGCGTCGCGAAGCGATCCCGCCCCTGGGTCGGGGCAGGCGGCCAACGGGAAGTGCCATCTCGCGCCGCGCCGCGTGATGCGGCGAGGGTAATCGCGGACGGGGGTGGTTCTCCAGGCCGTGCGGATCAGCTCCTGGCGCGGGCCCCCGTCGGGTCGTACGGCGGGCGGAGGGACGGCCGGGCCGGGTACCGCACGTTCGCGATCTCCAGCTCGTACGCGCCGCCCAGCAGCCACTCGGGCGTGGCCTCCCCGGGCGCGCCGGCCTCCACGTAGCCCATTCCGATGGCGTGTCCCAGCGTGTGCCCGTACCAGCCGGAGGTCGTCTTGCCCACCAGCTTCCCGTCGCGCCAGATCGGCTCGTTGTGGTACAGGAGCGGCTCCGGGTCCTCCAGCTCGAATGTCACCAGGCGGCGCCGGAGCCCCGCCTCGCGCTGCCGGAGCAGGGCCTCGCGGCCGGTGAACCCGCCCGGCTTGTCCCACGCCACCGCGAACCCGAGGCCGCCCTCGAGCGGCGAGTCCTCGTCGGTGATGTCGTGGCCCATGTGCCGGTACGCCTTCTCCATCCGCAGCGAGTTGAGGGCGTGGTACCCGAACAGGCGGAAGTCCAGCCCGTCGGTCGCCCCCAGGATCGTGTCGTACACGTGCTGCGCCATGTCCGTCGGCACGTGGATCTCGAAGCCCAGCTCGCCCACGAAGGTGGCCCGCATCGCGCGCACGACGGCGTAGCCCAGGTCGATCTCCCGCCAGGTCATGTACGGGAAGGCCTCGGCGGACAGGTCGGCGGGCGAGACGCGGCCGAGCAGCTCACGTGACTGCGGGCCCTGGAGGTTGATCACGCTCCAGCCGGACGTGACGTCGGTGGCGAAGCAGTGGGCGTCGGCCGGGATGTGGTGCCGCAGGTACGCCAGGTCCTTGGCCTGGTCCACCGCCGCGCTGAGCACGAGGAACGTGGTCTCGTCCAGGCGCGTGACCGTCACGTCCGCCTCGATCCCGCCACGCGCGTTGAGCCACTGCGTGTAGACGATCTTGCCCACCGGCACGGCCACGTTGTTGGCGCAGATCCGGTTGAGCACGCGCTCGGCGTCCCGGCCCTGGACCAGCGTCTTGCCGAACGAGGTCATGTCCAGGAGACCCACGCCCTCGCGGACCGTGCGGTGCTCCTCGGCCGAGTAGGGGAACCAGTTCTGGCGCCCGTAGCTGTACTCGTACCGCGGCTCCACCCCGGCGGGCGCGACCCAGTTCACGCGTTCCCAGCCGTTGGCCTCGCCGAAGCAGGCCCCCGCGGCCGCGAGGCGCGCGTGGAGCGGCGAGTGACGCACGCCCCGGGCGGTCTCGTACTGGCGGAACGGCCAGTGCATGTCGTACAGCAGCCCCAGGGTCTCGGTCGTCCGGTCGTGGAGGTACTTCTTGTTGACCTGGAACGGCGAGAACCGGCGGATGTCCACCTCGCCCAGGTCCATCGGCGGGTGCCCGTCGATGACCCAGTCCGCGATCGCCCGGCCCGCCCCGCCGCCGGACTGGAAGCCCACGGAGTTGAACCCGGCGGCCACGAAGTAGTTCCCCACCTCGGGTGCCTCGCCCAGGATGTAGCGGTCGTCGGGGGTGAAGCTCTCGGGGCCGTTGAAGAACAGCTTGATGCCGATCTCGTTGAGCAGCGGCAGGCGCCGCGCCGCCATCTCGATGAACGGGGCCAGGTGGTCCCAGTCCTCGGGCAGCTGGCCGAAGGCGAAGTCCTCGGGGATCCCGTCCATGCCCCACGGCTTGGCGCCGGGCTCGAAGAACCCGACCATGATCTTGCCGGTGTCGTCGCGGATGTACGCCGTGTCGTCCGGGCAGCGCAGGACCGGCAGGTCCTTGCCGAGGCCGGGAACCTCGTCCGTGATCAGGTAGAAGTGCTCCGCGGCATGGAGCGGGATCCGCACACCGGACTTCGCGCCCAGCTCGCGTGCCCACATCCCGCCGCAGTTGACGACGTACTCGCAGGCGATGTCGCCCTCGGGTGTGCGGACGCCGGCCACCCGTCCGTCCTTGATGATCACGTCCGTGACCGCGGTGTGCTCGAAGATGTGCCCGCCGCGCTTGCGGAACGCGCCCGCGACCGCGAGGGTGGCCTCGGTCGGGTCCGCCACGCCGTCGGCCGGCAGGAACGCGGCGCCCACGATCCCGGACTCGTCCATGAGGGGCCACATCCGCTTGGCCTCCGCGGCGTCGATGATCTCGACGTCGAAGCCCGCGATCTTGGCCATCGACAGCCCGCGCTTGACCTCCTCCCAGCGCCCCTCGGTGCGGGCGACCATGATCGAGCCCGTCCGGCGGAAGCCGGTGTGAAGGCCGGTCTCCTCGGAGCAGGTGCGGAACAGCTCCTCCGCGTAGGCCGCCAGCATCGTCATGTTGTAGGTGGCCCGGAGCTTCGTGAGCAGTCCGGCCGCATGCCACGTCGTGCCGCTGGTGAGCTGCTTGCGCTCCAGCAGCACCGTGTCCGTCCAGCCGCGCAGGGCAAGGTGGTAGGCGACGCTGACGCCGACGATGCCGCCGCCGATCACGACGACGCGGGCCTGGGTCGGAAGGGGGCTGCTCATCGCGGGCTCCTCGAGCGTGCGGGGCCGCCCGGGAACGAATTGGGCTGCTCGCCGGGTGGACCCTGTCCACGCTACACCTTCGGCGGGGCTCCGTGCAGACACCTTGACCCATCTCGATTGGGGCTGATGGACCCTTGCGGGCGCTCCTCGCCAACCGCCCGACGTCCATCCTCCATCACCCGCCGCCAGCTGCCGGCACGCCCACATCAGCGATTGTGGGGTGGTTCCAGGCAAGCGGAATGATCAGTTGGACGAAGGGCCCCGGGGGCCTTCGATCGGCCCATCTCCGGAGCACCGCCTCGTTCATCTGGGACACCGTCTCGTTCCGCTTGAGTGGAACTACCCGGATTCCCGCGTGGTGGGCAAGGTCCGCGGTGCCGCCGGCTGCAACCGAACCGTCCGCCGGCTGTGTCGGGCCGACCTGTCGGCGTTCGCCATGCGGGCAAACAGGCCGATGGACCCTTGCGGGCGCCCCCGCCGCGGCTGGCACGCTCGCAACGATGGGGGAACGCGCCGAGCGCTTCGTCGAGGGGCAGCTCCGCGCCGCGCTGCCGGAAGGGGCGCGGCTGTACGCCAACGTCCGCTTCGTGGCAAAGTCACGCGCCCAGGGCCCGGCCCATGACGGCGAGGCCGACATCGTCATCGTGCACCCGGAGAACGGGATCCTGGTGATCGAGGTCAAGGCCGGGGAGCCGTCGCGGGATGCGCAGGGTCGCTGGTGGCTGGGCGATCGGCCCCTCGAACGCTCGCCGTTCGCACAGGCGGAGGGCGCGAAGCACGACCTGGCGAGGGCGATCGAGGCGCTGCCCGCCTGGCCGGCCGGCCGCGAGATCAGGCGGGGACATGCGGTGGCGTTCCCGCACGTCGACCTCGCCAGCCTGCCGCGCGGCCACGCGCTGCTGGGGCCGGATGCCGTGCCCCAGATCGTCATGGATGCGGGTGATCTCGAGAACGCGGAACGAACGGCCGCGGCGCTGGCCAGGGCATGGGACTGGTGGGTGGGCGACGGTTCCCGCGGCCACCCGCTGGACGCTGCGGCCATGGCGCTCATCGACGAGTACCTCGCCCCGACGGCAACGCTCCACCGCCTCCTTCACCACGACCTGGAGGAGGGCCGCGAGCGCCTGGTCACGGCGTCCCGCAACCAGCGGTTGGTACTGGACCAGAATCGGTCGTGCCGGCGGATGGAGATCTTGGGCCCGGCAGGCAGCGGCAAGAGCCTCGTCGCAGTGGAGAAGGCACGGCGCCAGGCGCGGGACGGCTGGCGGACGCTGTACGTGTGCTTCAACCAGGCACTCGCGACGGCAGTCACCCGGGAGGTCGGGGCGGACGAGCGGCCAGCGGATCTGCGCCCGGCGGTGTCCACCTTCCATCGCCTGTGCGAGACGCTGGCCGATCGGGCGGGCATCCTGCCGCCCAAGCCCGCGCAGCCCGGCAGCGAGTGGTTCGACGGCCTCGCCGCCCTCCTCGAACCGGCCATCGAAGCCCTGCCGGATCACCGGTACGAGGCCATCGTCATCGACGAAGGTCAGGACTTCGCGCCCGATTGGCTCATCGATCTCCAGCTCCTGTTCCACAATCCGGACGACGGCATCCTGTGGGTGTTCCACGACCCCGGCCAGGCGCTATACCGTGAGGACGTCGTGGGGGAGCTGGGGCTGGAGCGCCTGGACCTGTACCAGGACTGGCGGTCGCCGGCGCCCGTCGCGGAGCTTGCGGCGGGCTTCTACCGCGGCCCGGACGAGCCGTACCCGATGATCGAGGGCGGTCGGGAGCCCGTGATCATCGAGGCCGAGCCGGGGACGGCCACGGTCGAGGCCGTCCGGCGGCAGCTCCACCACCTGCTCGAGGACGAAGGCGTTCGGCCGTGGCAGATCGTCGTGCTGTCCGGCCGTTCCGCCCAGCAGAGCGAGGTCTGGCGCCGCAGGCAGTTCGGCAACGTCCAGCTGTGGAACGGCGCGATCGACGACGACGGCCGCTCCCTCGGTCTCGCCGCCGACGCCGTGCCGGACGAGCCGCCCGACGCCGGTGTCGTGCTGTTCGAGACCGTTCGCCGGTTCAAGGGCCTCGAGCGCCCGGTCGTCATCCTGTGCGAGCTGCCGGACCCGTCCGCCGAGGCCCCTTCGCGTCCCGAGCGCCTCGACCAGCTCCTCTACACCGCCCTCACCCGCGCGACGACCCACCTCGTCGTGATCGCACCGCCAGGGCTCGCCGCCCGCCTTCGGGACGCCCGCGACGTCAGCGACGTCAGCGACGGCGGGAGGTAGGGGTTGCCCACAATGCACGAATTGGGGTGGTTCCGGCCAAGCGGAACGACCGCGGACTACGGGACGAACGCCAGCGTCGGTTGGCGCGGTGGCGAGTGCCGTCGGCGGGCACCGACCGCAGGGCACAGACGGCGGCGCGCCCGTCGCGTGCGCGGCGCCCGTGACAGCCAAGATGGCACGGTCGTTCCGTATGGTCGGAACCAGATGAACATGCACGTTGTGGGCGACCTGTCCGGAGGAGGGGCATGAGCGAACCGCAGCCGCCGGTGGCCTGGACGCCGCCCGGGCCATCAGCGCCGGCCGGGTCGTCGACACCCTCGGCCCCGCCGCCCGCTGCCGCGCCCCCGGCACCGGCGGAGTTCCAGCGCGGGCCCGGCCTGCTCGTCCGGGCGCTGTGGTTCCTGTTCGTGGGCTGGTGGCTGACCGGGATCATGTCGGCGATCGCCTGGCTCGCGCTGGTGACGATCATCGGCATCCCGCTCGGGATCTGGCTCATCAACCGGATCCCCACGTTCCTCACCCTCCGGCCGCGAACGGTCCAGCTCCAGTGGGTCATCGACCAGAGCGGGCTGTCGCGCCTGGCCGAGGTTCACCGGGAGCAGACGCCGTGGCCGCTGCGGGGCCTGTGGTTCCTGCTCGTGGGCTGGTGGGCGAGCGCGGTCGTGATGACGATCGGCTGGTTCCTGGTCGTGCTGATCCTCACGCTGCCGATCGGCCTGTGGATGTACAACCGGGTGCCGTTCGTGGCCTCGCTGTATCGGTACTAGGGGAGGGGACGGGCAGGTGACCGCGGTGAGGCCCGGCGACGCGACGGCATGGGCGACAAACGCGCCGCGCGACGCCCTCACGCCGGAGCAGCGGGCGATCGTCGAGGCGGACGACGGACCGGTCGTCGTCATCGCGGGCGCCGGGACGGGGAAGACGCGCGTCATCGTGGAGCGCGTGCGCTGGCTGCTGGCGACGAAGGGCCAGACGGTCGCGGGCACGGGCGGCCTCGTTCCCGCGGAACCGGCGCCGCGCCACGGCAACCCGTTCGACGGCCCGCTCGTTCCCGAGCAGATCCTCGTCCTGACCTACAACGTGAAGGCGGCGAGGGAGTTGCAGGACCGACTCGACGCGATTGTTGGGCCCGCGGTCCGGGCGAGGATGACCGTCAGCAACTTCCACAGCTTCTGCCAGCACGTGCTGACGGAATCCAGCGCGGACGCGGGTCTCCCCAGCCACCCCGAGGTGCTCGACGGGGTCGGCCAGCTGCTGCTCCTGCAGGGTCTTCGGCCGAACCTGCACCTCCGCTACCACGGCGACTACTCGTTCCCGGGCTTCGTCCAGTTCATCAACCGGGCCAAGGACGAGCTGGTGGCCCCGGACGACTTCGACGCATTCGTGGAAGCGGAGCGGGCCGAGTACGAGCGGCGGCACGGGAGCTGGGCCGAGGCGGCGGTTCGCCTCGAGAACCAGGGCAACCTGGCGCCCCTGCGCAAGGTTCGTTTCGCGTATGCGGAACGACGTGCCCATGAGCGCGCGGCGGGCGCGGGGGCGGACGAGCGCGCCGGAAAGGCCGCCGCGAACGCGGCCGGCGATGGTGCCGTCGAGAAGACGGCGGACCGGGAAGCGCGCCGGACGCTGGCGGGGGACGGCCATGCTCACTCCCGGAGCGAGTTCGCGCCCGAGGACCGGCCGAAGATCGACCAACTGGCCGCGACCTACGAGCGCGACGGCGCCGCCCTGGAGGTCCTGCGCCTGGACGAGCTCGCCCACGTGTACCGCGCCTACGAGGAGGCCCTGGCCGACCGCGGCGCCCTCGACTTCGGCGAGCAGATCGCCCTCGTCGCCCGCCTGTTCAAGACCCGGCCCAACGTCCTTCGCCGCTGGCAGCGCCAGTTCCGCTACATCCTGGTGGACGAGTTCCAGGACGCCAACGTTGCCCAGATCGAGCTCATCGAGCTGCTCGGCCGCACGCCGGACCGGCCGGACAACGTCATGGTGGTGGGCGACGACGACCAGTCGATCTACCGCTTCCGGGGCGCCAGCTTCGCCGCCTTCGCGGAGCTCGACGCCCGATTCGGCAGGCCGCCCGCCCACGACCCGGACGGCCCCGCCCCCGGCCCGCCCCGGCGTCTGCGGATCGAGCAGAACTTCCGGTCCGTGGGGCACGTGCTCGAGGCTGCCAACCGCCTCATCACCCGCAACACCACCCGCTTCGAGCCGGACAAGCGCCTGCGGACCGAGCGGGCGGACGGGCTGCCGATCGAGCTCCACGTGTGCGCGGGCACGGAGGACGAGGCGGTCGCGATCGTGGACGCCATCAAGGCGCTGGCGGGGGAGGGACCGGCCGCCGGTGGAACGACGTCGCCATCCTCTATCGCAAGCACAAGCACCGCGACGCCATCGTCGCCCGCCTGCAGGGACGAGGACATCCCGTACACCGTCGTCGGCGGCCTGTCGCTGTTCGAGGTCCCCGAGATCCGTGACCTGGAGCAGGGTCTGCGCGCCATCGCGGATCCCCACGACGATGCCGCCCTCGTCCGGATGATGACCGCGGGCCCGTGGCGGCTCGACGCCCTGGAGATCCTGCGGGTCGCGCGCGACGCGCGCTTCGACCGGAGCCATCTCGTCGAGGCCGCGACGCGGATGGTGGCGAAGGGCGAGGAGCACGAGGACATCCCGGACGCCGAGGCGGAGCCGTGGACCCGCATCGCCGCCGTGCCCCCGGAGCTGCGCGCGAAGCTCCGGCTGCTCCTGGGCGCCATCGGGGAGCTCAACCCGCTCACCTGGCGCGAGGGCCCGTACACGATCCTGGAGCGCTACCTCGAGCGGACGGGCGTCGTGCTGGACCTCCTCGCCGCAGGCACCCTGGAGGCCAAGCGCTCCGTCGTCAACATCGCGAGCTTCATGCGCTTCGCGTCGGACTGGCAGGCCGAGAACCCGTCACGGAGCCTGGCGGACTTCATCGGCTACCTGGACGCGTACAAGGCGGCCGGCGGGGAGCTGCCGACCAGCGTGGAGCTGTCCGAGGACGTCGAGGGCGTCCGCCTCATGACCCTGTACCAGGCCAAGGGCCTGGAGTTCCCGATCGTCATCGTCCCGAACCTGCTCGACGGGGAGTGGCCCGTCCGCGATCAGGGCTCCGGCTGGTTCCCGCGCGAGCTCCTGCGCGAGCAGGTGCCGGCGGGCGACATCCACACCGACGAGGAGCGCCGGCTCCTGTACGTCGCGATGACGCGGGCGCAGGAGCGGCTGCTGCTCATGACCCACGGGGACGGCGCGGAGAAGGCTCCTTCGCGGTTCATCGGGGAGCTGCTGGACGGGGCCGGCCCGGAGCTGCTGCGCGTCGACCGCACGGTCGAGGAGGCCGAGCCCCGTTCGCGATCACCATCCGCGCATCACGGGTCGCGAGGCGGGTGCGGACGCGCCGGGCGCCAACGGGGCAGGGGAGCGCGCGCCCGCGCCGACGACGAGGCTGCGCTCGCAGCCGCCCTCGCCGCCGCCCGCCGCGTCATGCCCCTGCCCACCGCCCGCGAGCGCCGCCTCGCCCTCCGCCTGCGTGCCGCCGAGCTCGTCGGCCTCATGGAGGCCACGGCCGCCACCGATCCGGAAGCCGATGCCGCCCGCGACGCCTATGCCGCCCGCCTCGCCGACCTCGGCCGTGCCGCCGCCCTGGCCGCCGACGAGGCCCGCGCCGCCGGCCTCGATCCCCTCACCTTCCGGTCCGTCGCCCTCGACTCGGGCGCCGGCGCCAACCTGCTGGCCGTCGCGCCGCTGCCGCCGCGCTTCTCCTACTCGTCCCTGTCCACCTACGAGGCCTGCCCGCTCAAGTACGCGTTCTCGTACGTCTACCGCATCCCGGAGCCGGACCGGCCGGCCGCCCCGCTCACCTTCGGCGCCACCGCCCACGCCGCGTTCGAGGCGTTCACGAAGGAGCGGCGGGAGCGCATCGCGCGCGGCGAGCCCCCGCCCACCCGCGAGGACCTCGAGCGCCACTTCCGCGCCGCCTGGATCCCCGTCGCGTTCGGCGACCGGACCACCGAGGAGGGCTACGAGCGGCGCGTCGGCACCCTGCTCGACAACTTCTGGCAGGGCGAGCTGGAGTCCGCCGGCGAGGCCGTCGCGGAGGAGCTGGACTTCGCCCTCGTCCTGGACCCGGCCGACGGCTCGCCGCCCGTGCGGATCACCGGCCAGATCGACCGCGTGGACCGGCTCCCCGGCGGCGGCATCGAGGTCATCGACTACAAGACCGGCAGCCCCAGGTCCCAGAAGGACGTCCACGAGAACCTGCAGCTCACGATCTACGCCCTCGCCTGCCGCGACGCCCTGGGCCTCGGCACCCCCGAGCTGGTGACCCTCTACTTCACCGAGCAGAATGCGCGCATGTCCACCACCCGCACCGACGAGCAGCTCGACCTGGCCCGCGAGGAGCTCCTGGCCCGCGTCCGCCCGATCCGCGCCGGCGAGTTCACCGCCACGCCCGGCCGTCCGTGCGAGTGGTGCGACTATCGGGCGATGTGCCCGGAGCGGGCGTGACGGGAGGGCTCACGACCCTTAGGGGCTACGAGTCAAGTGGTCTGAACCCGGACGCCACGAGGTACTGGTGAGTCTCGTCAAGTAGCGGCAGGGGCGGCACGAAAACCACGGTTCCGTCGCGTCCGCGGGTCAGCAGAACCCGATAGGCATTCTGCCTGAGCTGGAACGGATCCTTGACGCGGCGGATGTTCATGTACCGCTTCGCGAACTTGTTCGTCCAGGCCCCGGCCTCTCGGATGAAGTCCGCTCCCCAGGCAAGCAGTGTCGCGTCAAGTTCGAGACCTTGGGCGCCGAACTCCGTGACGCAGTCTCGAAGCGCTCGGCACGAGCGACCCATGAAATCGCCATCCCCCTCGACATACCAGGCTCCATAGGGAAAGCGCGTCGGCGACAACTGGTTTGGCACGCCGAACCGCCAGAGCTCCTTGTCACGGGCGCTCGCCATCATCCCGTAGCGAGCATCGGGATCGTCCTGGTAGCGGTCGCGCAGGTACCGCTTCGCAGCCTCGAGGTCGCGAGTTATCCGGATGTGGAAGCCCTCGCGATCGAGAATGGCCGCTTGGCCGGCCAGCTCCGGCGCCGGCACCCCCCGCACCAGGTCCGCGGCGAATTGCTCGACGCTGCCAGCGAAGTGGAATCGGAGGGCTCCGCTCAGGTGTAGCCGGTCGTCCACGTATGTCCGGGGAAGTGCTCCAAACTCGCTCAGCACTCGAGGTGGCGCGTATACGCTCCACGACTCGGCGTGAAGCGAGCCCTCGATTGCCCGGCGCCATTGGCCAACGCCGGCCTCCTCGCCGATGTGGATCTCCTGACCCTGACCGATCAGTCCGATGACGACACACCAGCCAGGGATGCGCTCGGCGAAGTCGATGAAGTGCTCCGGCTCTGACTTCGCGCGACCACTGACGTCATGCCTTGTCGCAACCTGCTCAGCATCCCACGCACGCTGCGCCTCGTCGTAGATGAGCACGTGCTCCGACGGGATCGCGTCGGCGTGCTTCGTGGTGTACCAAGCGACGTAGTCCTTGACCGGGCGTACGAAGGTTCGTCCGTGGCCTTCGAGATCTCGCAGTTGGTACTGGAGAACCTGCACCAGAGGCCCATTCCCTGACAGGAACACCGCCGGCGGACGCCGTCTACCGTCCGCTCGAGGCAGGGCTAGGTCGTCGAGGAACCGTTCATGGGCGATCTTGATCCCGACCAGCGTCTTGCCCGATCCGGGCGCCCCAGTCAGGAGGACCAGGCGTCGCTCGTTCTTGCGGGCGGCCTCGTGAATGATCTCGGTGATCGCCTGGATGGCGGGCCCGGTGCTTGGCTGTGCCTTGGTGACCCACCGAAGCTCGTATGAGCGGGCGATCTCTCTGGCAGCTTCGATCAGCGTTGGTGCCGGACAGTAGGCGTCCGCCGAGAGGAACTGTTCGGCCGAAATCGCAGGCGGCTCCTTTGGCTCATCGAGTTCCTTCACCAGATCGTCAACTGCATCGATGCCGACGATGTGGACGCCTGCGTCGAACCCGATGCGCCCTGTGGCCCTCGTGAGCACCAGGGCCGAGTGAACCGGCCGGTCGTGGCATTCCTTGTGATAAGCCCGGAGGTCGCGGCCGTAGGCACTCGCCTGATCGATGTCGGCCCGTTCGGGCCGTGACTTGCCCTTTACCTCCAAGACGAAGAGACCCCGTCCAGCGAGGAAGACCACATCGGGACGACGAAGCTCATACGGCAGCTCGTACTCCAGGATCGCTGAGTAGCCCCTCGAAGCGTGCTGGTGTCCGAGGACCTCCTTTACCTCGGTCTGCAGTGGCGGGATCGACTCGCGCCAGGCGTTCACCTGGGCTGTTCCCACATCGCCGCCGAATGTGGTGAGCGCCTCGCGGATCGACGCTGCCGGACTCGAAGAGAACTCAGGGAAGCTCGACAGCCAACCGAACCCGGGGACTCCGGTCAGCCCGTACGGCGCGCGCGTCTCAGGCATGTAGGCCCCACTGCTGCTTGCATCCAGGATCACACGTCGCGCGGTACTCGATGCAGCGAATGGGTCCGGGCCGCCAGGGGCACCGGCCCGGACCGCCGACTCCTCAGCCCTCGTCGCCCCTTGGGCCGGTAGCCTGCTCGTGCGCCCTGGTCGGGCGACTCACGCCTTGGCGAGCGCGAGCCGCCGGAGGTGAGCCCCAGCGAAGCGACGATGGCTACCGTGCGCCGATGCCTGAGATCTCTCGCTTCTACGGCATCGTCATCACGCTCAACTACAACGATCACGCACCGCCGCACTTCCATGCGCGGTACGGCGAGCGCCAGGCGACCTTGACGATGCAGGGTGCCGTTCTCGCCGGCGGGTTGCCTCCGCGGGCGCTCGCGATGATCCGGCTGTGGGCGGCGCAGCACGAGGCGGAGCTCCTGGCCGACTGGGACCGGGCGCGCGGCCAGCTGCCGCTCGTGCCGATTGCTCCGCTGGTCTAGCATGGCGGGCATGTTGGAGATCCGCGACGTCGAGCCGCTCGAGGGGCGCACCGTCCGCCTCACGCTGTCCGATGGCGAGGTCGTGGTGCGCGACCTGTCGGACCTCCTGCGAGGCCCGCTGTTCGACCGGCTGGCGGCCGACGACGAGGCGTTCCGCCGGGTGAGCGTGGACTATGGGACGCTCGTCTGGCCGGGCGACGTGGACATCGCGCCCGAGACGCTGATCTGGGACGGCCCAGTCCCCGCGGACGAGGCGACCCGACGCCCCGAGCCGTTCCTTCGGCCCCAGCTACCCCGCTGAGCGCGCGGACTTCGGCGCTTCGGGCGCCCCGCTGGGCGTCGCCACGTATTGTGATCTCGGGTTGCCGCGATCAACCTCCGGTCTCATCGGCCCTTGTCGGGATGATGGCCCGGCGCCACCATCCGGCCACTGTTGCCGCTGCAGTTGGGCCATCCGGTTGCGGGACTCCAGGATTCGTGCGGTCGCCGCCTTCGTCGCGCTGCTGGTCGCCGCGTGCAGCGTGGAAACCGTGACGCCCGCCCCGGAGTCAACGTCGACGCCGGCGCCGACGGTGGCAGCAATAGCCGGCGAGACCTCCCCGCCCGGCAGCCCGGCGCCGATTGCGCTGGGGGAGGAGTTCCGCCCGGAGGGGCCCTGGGAGGTGGACTTCCTCGCCCCCGGGCAGCCCCTCGTCCGCGAGGTCTTTGTCCTGACCCCGACCTGCCCGGCAGGTCCGTGCGACGTGAAGGTCGTGATCCAGGACTTCTCGGGCAACCGCCTGGGCACCGGCGTGTTCCGACACGCGGACGGGGTCTACGCGCTCGAGCTGGAGCGCCGGACAACTGAGGCGTGCGCGCTTTCGGCCGAGCTGGTATCGGAGGGAGTGGAGCAGGTCGCGACGACCACGCTCGTGCTCGCCGGCCACCGCCCCGCCGGCAGCGCGGTCGTCTCGCCGAGGATCCAGGGAGAGCGGTCCATCGTCACCCGGCCACTCGACGCCCGAGCCTGCCCTGCGTCGGAGACCACCTACGCGGCGCTGGGCCAGCCGACGCGCTTCGCCCGGGCGCAGCCGACACCTGGCCCGACGCCGAAGCCCACGTCGATCCCGAAGGCACCGAAGGTCACGGTGATCCGACCGTCGTTCTTCGGTCCCGGCGTCTCCATCTCCACCTTCCGCGTCCGTGGCGACACCCCGTACGAGATCTCGAGGTCGATCAACAGGGAGGGGCCGTACAGCCGATGGCTGGACGGCAGTGCAGCGGGGCTCACCAAGATGCGCGCTGCCTATCGCTGGCACGTGGAGACCGACCCGTATGGCGGCTGCCGGATCGTGCGCGAGGCCAAGCCGGCCATCAAGCTCAGCTACACGATCGTGCTGCCACGCTGGAAGGCCCCGACCGGCGTGTCATCGGGGACGATCCAGTGGTGGAACGACGACGTCCGCGGCATCGCGAAGCACGAGCGCGTCCACGTCGAGATCTACCGCGACGCCCAGCAGCGCCTCAACTCGACCCTCGCCTCGAGCACCTGCGCCAACGTCAAGAGGCGCCTCGACCGAGTATGGAACGCGACGCAGCGTGAACAGTGCGAGTTCGATATGCGGGAGTACGGAACCGAGATGGGGCTGTCGATGAAGGCGTGTCTCGCCGGCTGACCGCGAGCGTCGCGCCAGGACTAAGCCGCCGACGGGTCGGTGATCGGCATCGAGATCCTCTCGCCGCGGCGCAGGGACGTCCTTGTGGAGGGGCTCCCGTACCGCGAGGACGTGATTCGCGTGATGCGGTCCGTCGGCTTCCAGATCCTCGAGGCCGCTCGCTGACCAACGCCGGCTTCAGCGGCCGGCCGGCTCCGCCACGCCGGTGACGACCCAGTGGTGCGCGACCTCGTCGCGGTCCACGAGGAAGCGATCGTCCTCCGGGTAGAACACGGCCCGCTCGACGTCCTCGCCGGCGAACCCGTGGATCGCGTCCATCGACTCCCACAGCGACATCGTCTGGACCTCTGCACGGTCGCCCACGATCCGGTACATGAGCCAGGCGCCGAGGTTGCCGGGCGTCGCGGCATAGGCGGCGAGGCCGGTCGCCCGGATGTAGGCGGCGTACGCCTCGGCGTCGGCGGCGCGGACGGCCCCGCGCCAGGTTCGTGCAATCACAGCCGGTCCATCCTCAGCTCGCCGCCTTCTTCACGAGTTCGACGATCCGCGCCTCGACCTCGGCGGTCAGCTCCGTCAGCGCGAAGGCGGTGGGCCACATGGTGCCCTCGTCGAGCTTCGCGTCCGGCTGGAAGCCGAGCGTCGCGTACCGCACCTTGAACTTCGAGGCGGCCTGGAAGAAGCAGATGAGCTTGCCGTCCCTGGCGTAGGCGGGCATCCCGTACCAGGTCCTGGGCGCGAGGTCCGGCGCCGTCGCCTTGACGAGCGCGTGGAGCCGCTCGGCGATGGCGCGATCCGGTTCCGGCATCTCGGCGATCTTGGCGAGGACGTCCGCTTCGCCGTCGGCCTTGGCGGCACTCGGGCCACGGCGCGAGGCCGCCTTCAGCTCCCGGTTGCGCTCCTGCATCGCGGACCGCTCCTCGGCCGTGAACCCGTCGGCCGGCTGCCCAGAGGCGGTGGTGCCCTTGGCGGGCCTCTTCGTGTCCTTCATGGCGGGCTTCCTCTCTGCGAGATCCGGCGGGGACGCCCCTGGTTCCAGGGACCCGGCGCCGCGGCGGCTTCTCCAATACTGCCACCCATCCCGCCCGCCACTTCCCGCCCTCCGGCCCTGCCCTGAAACATCGACCGGGGATCAGCGTCCCAAAGGCGTGGATCCGCTGATCTCTCCCCTCGAAGCGGTCGATGCCGCGGGCGCCCACCGGGCGGCCCTGGCGGACGCGGCGGTGGTCGCCGCCTGGGGTGCCCACCAGGGCGAGCTGTACGCGTTCCTCCTGCGCACCACGCGGGATCCCGAGGTCGCGGAAGACCTGCTCGCGGAGAGCTTCCTGCGCCTGACCACCGAGCTCCGGGCGGGTCGCGCGCCCGACAACGTCCGGGCCTGGCTGTACCGGGTGGCCGCCAACCTCGCCACCAGCCGGGGCCGGCGCCTGTCGGCCGCCGTCCGGGGGCTCGTCCGCCTGCGGAGCACGGAGGGCAACCCGGGGATCGCCGAGGCCCCCGAGACCGCCTACCTCGCCCGCGAGGGCCGGACCGGGCTCATGGCGGCCCTGGCCGACCTTGCCCCCGACGCCCGGGCCGCGCTGCTCCTCTCGGCCGAGGGGTTCAGCGGCGCCGAGATCGCGGCCGCCATCGGGCGCATCCGAAGCGGCCACCCGCACCCTGCTGTGCCGGACCCGGGTGACCGTCCGGCGCCGTCTGGAGCAGACGGAGGCGTCCCGATGAAGACCCACGACCCGTTCCTCGAGCTCGCCGCCGCGGCGATCGACTTCGGCCTCAGCCCGGGGGAGCGGACCCGGCTCGACGCCCACCTCGCCGCGTGCCCGGCCTGTGCCCGGTCCGCGGTCGCCCTGCGCACCGACGCCCTCGTCCTCGCGGGCCTGCCCGGGATGGCCCTGCCCGAGCGCCGGGGGGCCGAGCTGCTGTACGAGGCGCTGCACCCCGCGCGGGTCCGCCATCCGCTGCGCCTGGTCGCGATCGCCGCCCTGCTCGCCCTGCTCGCCCTGGGCTCGCTCGTCGTGGGCGCGGAGCTCCTCCGCCGGATGGACGAGGACCGCCTCGTCGTGCTGCCGGTCCCGCCACCGAGACCCCGGCCCCGGACGCGACCGCCGAGCCGAGCGCGAGCCCGCTCCCGCGGCCATCCGGGCGGCTGGTGGTCAACCATGACGGCTGGATCGAGATCGTGTCCCTGGACGGCGGCGCCCCGCAGCGCATCGCAGAGGGAACCGACCCGACCTGGATCCGCGAGGGCCAGCTGCTGTTCACATGCGTCCCCGCCGGCCAGCAGATGCTGGCGGTCTGCGGCACGGACGCGGAGAACCCCGGCACGGTGTTCACCCTGATGGAGGAGGCGGACCGGCCCACCGCCGACGCCGAGGGTCGCCGGATCGCCATCCACCGCGGCATGACCGACGTCGGGTCGACGTGGCTGGTCGTCATGGACAGCGACGTCGTTGGCGAGCTGTCTGCGGGAGACTTCCACGAGTGGTCGCCGGACGGTCAGTGGCTGGCCGGCCAACCGGAATCCGCGGCGTACGAGGTCGCGATCGTCGGGGCTGACGGTGCAGGCCACCGCGTCCTGGGGTCGGGGTACGACCCGGCCTGGTCGCCGGCCGCCGACCGAATCGTCTTCGGCCGTCTTGAGTCCGAACAGGCTTCGCTCCAGGTGTTCGACCTGGCGGCAGGCGAGAGCCGAGTCCTGTACCAGGCACCCGCCGGCTCGCGGCCGCGGGCTCCGCGGTGGCTGCCAGACGGTGCCCTGGTGTTCGCCATGGACGGCGACCTGTGGCGCCTGGACCCCGGGTCCAGCGAGCCGGTTGCGCTCACGAGCGGGCTGGCCGTCCGCGAGGAATCCTTCGGTGGCGAGCTGGACGTCTCCCCCGACGGACGTTGGATCGCGTTCACGTCCGGCACCGATGACCAGGCGCGGGTGGGCATCGCCTCGGTCGATGGCGGGTATGAGCTGCTGGACCTGGGTGGCGGCCCGGTCGTCGCAGCCCCGCTGGGACCCCTCGCCCCCAGGAGAAACGGCCGGCGACACCGTCCGCTGGCACACCGACGTGGTGGACCTCGCGGCCGCCGGGCTGCGGATCGACGCGGACGGTCTGGTGTTCACCGGGGTCCCGTCACCCGCGCTGCACTCGGATCCGGGTTCGCTCACCTACTGGACCCTCGAGGCGGAGTGGCTGGAGAAGGGCCGGGAGCAGCGGCTCTATCTGTACTTCGCCGCCGACCAGGCGTCGTGGTGGATCAGCGAGGTCCGCGTGCGCGACGGGGCGGCGAGGCAGGCCGATTGGGCGCAGTTCCCTCCGGGGCCGTACGCGAAGACCCCGCTGGGCGCGATGTTCGAGGGCGACCTTGACCTCACCGGCTCGTCGAGGACCGGCCCGGTCAGCCTGCGTCTCGAGGACCTGCGGATCGCCGTGCGACCTGCCAGTCAGGTGACCGAGCCGCTGGGCGGCGGGATCGTGCTCAGGGAGAACGGCAATCCCGCGGTCGATGGCGACCCGTTCGAGGTCGGCGGACCGCTCCGGTGCTCGGGCATCCTGCAGCTCCCACCGATGGCGGCCGAGGCCCGGCTGCTCGCCCTGGGCTACCGGCTGTCCTGGCGCTGGTCCTACTCCACGGGCGGCAGCTCCAGCTACTCCGAGACCAGCGCACGAGCACCCACGACCGGGTGGATCTCGGGGACGGCGATCGGGTCGAGCGGCGAGCTGATCGTGTTCGTGGAGGACCCTGCCAACCCGTCCACCCGGGGGGCCGGACCACCCCCGCCTCCCGTCGACTGCCCGACGCCCGCCCCGTAGCGCGCCGCGCGCCTGGCGTCCACGCCGAACGTGGCGGTCTGGCTGGGACCCACCCGCACCGAGTTCGACGAGGCCAGCGATCCGCTCGCCTGGGTCAGCGACGGCAGCACCCCGTAGGCTGCGGCGCGCCCCTCTGGCCACGAGCCGCACCCCTCAGGGCTTCCCGCCCCCGCTTCGGCGATTCTCGGATCGTTCCAACGATGCGGAACCATCTTGGTGGCCCGCCGCGGACCGATGCGGCGCACTCCCCGTCCGGTCGCGACCCTCGAGCCCGCGCCGCCCGCGAACCACCCCGAGGGTCGTTCCGCTTGCGGTGAACGACCTGCAGGTACGCATGGTGGGCGACCCCCGAGGGGCGGGCGTGGTGGGAGCTCGTCCCTCACCGGCAACGGTCGGGCAACCGGCCGCGTCACCGGTCAAGGCCGGCATCGAGGTAGACTGCGCGGCCATGCGCTACCTGGACCTCGACGGCCTCCGGGTCTCCCGGATCGGCCTCGGCACCTGGCAGTTCGGCAGCCGCGAGTGGGGCTACGGCGACTCGTACGCGCGCGAGACCGCGCCGGCCCTCCTCCGCCGGGCGCTCGAGCTCGGGCTCACCATGGTCGACACCGCGGAGGGCTACGGCCCGGGTCGCTCGGAGCGGATCATCGGGGAGACGCTGGCCGGAGTCCCGCCGGGAGCGCTCGACGGCGTGATCATCGCGACCAAGTTCACGCCCATCGCCCCCGCCGAACCGATCGTCGCCTGGCAGGCCCGCGGCAGCCGGCGGCGGTTGCGCGTGGACGCGCTGGACATGCTCTACGTCCACTGGCCGAACCCGTTCGTCTCCACGCGCCGCGTGATGCAGTCGCTCCGGCCGCTGGTCGGCTCGGGCGAGGTTCGCCGCGTTGCGGTCAGCAACTTCGGGCTGGACGGCTGGCGAGAGGCGGAGCGCGCCCTCGGCACCCCGGTTCTCGCCAACCAGGTCCGATTCAGCCTCCTCGACCCGGCTCCGGTGCGCGATCTCGTTCCGTACGCGGCGGCGAACGGCCGGATGGTGGTCGCGTACTCGCCCCTTGCCCAGGGGTTGCTGGCAGACGGCGACTCCACGCCCCGCCGGCCGCCCCGCGTCCGCGCGGTCAATCCCCTGTTTCGACCCGCTGCCCGGCGAAGGGCGGCTCCACTGCTTGCCGCCACGCACGAGATCGCCGCGGCGCACGGCGCCACGCCGGCGCAGGTCGCCCTCGCCTGGGTGATCGCCCACCCGAACACGATCGCGATCCCCGGTGCCCGCACGCTGGAGCAGCTCGAGCAGAACGCCGCCGCAGCGGACCTCGACCTGTCCTCGGACGAGGTCGACCGTCTCACGGCGGAGGCCGAGGTGTTCGCGCGCGGGTAGTCGGACCGAACGGCCACCCGGTGCCGGCTGGGGTCGAGGCTCGCGGCACGTCCAGGGCCGCGGCGCAGGTCTCAGGCGTCGTCGTAGGCGCCGGCCTCGTACAGGGCGTCCTCGTTGATGGCGGCGTCGCACTCCTGGCAGATGGGCGGATCCCAGCCGCCGGCCTCGGGGAGATCCGTCCGGCCGCAGTCCGCGCAGGTGAATGGCGGTTGGGGGAATGCCACCGTCGTCCGCGATCACCATCGGCGCATCGGCCTGGCGCGCATGAAGCCTCCTCAGCCATCCCACGGCGCCATCCTACGGCGTGTAGCGCCTGTCACGACGCGGCCACGAGCGGCGTCTCAGCCCTGAGGTGCACGACAGGCACCACTCCACTACGGCTCACGGCCCGCGTTCCCGGCCGGTCAGACGACGGGAGGCAGGGCGATGACGGGCGAGCGTCGGTTCATCGGACTCGCGGCGGCGTGTGCCGTGCTCCTCGGCGGGTGCGGCGGGGCCGCGCCGACGGTCTCTGTCCCGGCAGCCACGGGCGAGGCGCCCACGCCGTCGGAGCTGCGGTTCGCCATCGTGGCTGCGGAGAGCACGACCGGCAGCATGTCGCTCTTCGTCACGGACCGGGAGGGCACGCGAACGCCGGTACCCGTGTCGGGGATCCCCGGCTACGAGATCGCGGCCAGGCCCGGCTCGACCGAGATCGCGCTCGCCGTCACGCAGTGCGAGGACGCGACGACCCCGTGCGGCTCGCCGCTGGTCCTGCTGGACCTGGACACCGGTGAGGTACGGCCGCTCACCGAGTACGCATCGGGGGTCGGGGACGGGTCGCCGTCCTGGTCGCCGGACGGATCGCAGCTCGTGTTCTCGTCCAGCCGCAGCGGGAACCCGTTTGCCGCGGAGCTGTACCGGGTCGGGGCGGACGGGGGCGCGCCGACCCTGATCGAGACGGGCCTCCCATACTCGGGATACCCAGCGTGGTCACCCGACGGCAGGACGATCGCGTTCGTGGGCGACGACGGCAACTTCAGCGTTGGGCTGTACCTGGTCGATGCCGGCGGTGGCACGCCGCGGAAGCTCCTCAAGCTCACCGGCATCTCCACGCCCCTCTCGTGGTCGCCCGACGGCACCCGGATCGCGTACCAGGCGTCGAACGATGTGCAGACCGGGGAGAACGAGATGACGGGCTACGCCTCGATCGCGGTGGTGGGTGTCGATGACGGGTCGACATCGGTGATCCGGGCGACTCCGAGCAACAACAACGCACCGGCCTGGTCTCCGGATGGATCCACGATCGCGTTCATCCAGCAGGACCCGGCGGGTACGGGTCGGCTCGCGGTCATGGACCCGGACGGCTCGAACGTCCGCGAACTGGGCGCGGACGGGATGAGCGACCTGGCCGTCGCCTGGCTCCCCTGAGCCGTCCCGGGCCGACACCGGTGCGGGTCTCCACAAGTCGCGGGTGAGCCGCGGCTGCTAGCCTCGCCCGGTGCCCCGACTCGATCCCGACCGCCTCCTCGACGACCTGGACCCCGAGCAGCGGGAGGCCGTGCTGGCAACGAGCGGCCCGGTGGGGATCCTGGCCGGCGCCGGAACCGGCAAGACGCGGGTGATCAGCCGGCGGGCGGCGTACGCGATCGGGACGGAGGTCATCCCGCCGGACCAGGTGCTGGTCGTCACGTTCACGGACAAGGCGGCGGGCGAGATGGTGGAGCGCCTGCGGAGCCTCGGCCTGCCCGGCGTGACGGCCCGCACGTTCCATGCCCACGCGCGCTCGCAGCTGCGGCATTTCTGGCCGATGCACCACGACGGGGAGCCGCTGCCCGAGCTGCTGGACTCCAAGGTCCCGATCCTCGGCCGGCTGGCGCGCGCCCTCCCCGGCCACTACCGGTTCACGCCGGCCAAGGACCTCGCCGACGAGATCGAGTGGGCGAAGTCGCGGCGGATCCCGCCTCGGGCCTACGAGGCCGCCGCCGCCGCGGCCGGCCGCGAGCCGCCCATCCCGGTGGACCTGTTCGTGCGCACGTTCGATGGGTACGAGCGGGCGAAGGCCCGGGCCGGTCGGATCGACTTCGACGACCTGCTGGTGGAAACGGTGGCCCTGCTGGAGACGGACGAGGAGGCGGCCGCGCTCGTCCGGGCCCGGAAGCGCTGGTTCAGCGTGGACGAGTACCAGGACACCAGCCCGCTCGGGCAGCGGCTCCTGGAGCTGTGGCTGGGCGACAGCCGTGACCTGTGCGTGGTGGGGGACGAGGACCAGACGATCTACTCGTTCACAGGGGCGTCGTCGGGGTTCCTGACCTCGTTCGCGGAGCGCTGGCCGGGCGCGCGGATCGTTCCGCTTGTCCGGAACTACCGCTCCACCCCCCAGGTGCTGGCGCTCGCGAACCGGCTGATCGCGGCAGACGGCCGCTCGAAGCGCCTGGCAGCCACCCGAGGCGACGGGCCGGAGCCCGCGATCTCGAAGCACCCGTCGGCGGATGCGGAGCTGAACGCCCTGGCAGCCGGCATCCGGGCTCGCCTGGACGGCGGGACGGCGGCGGGCGAGATCGCCGTCCTGGTCCGGATCAACGCCCAGCTGGCGCCGATCGAGGAGGCGCTGACCCGGGCCGGCATCGCCTACCAGGTCCGGGGCGTCGCCTTCTACGACCGCCCCGAGGTCAGGGGCGCGGTGGCGAGCCTCCGCCGGCGACCCGTCCTCACGGAGCGCGGACCGGTGCTTGCAGCGGCCGTGCGGGCGCGCTGGGCCGAGGACGTGGGCTTCGAGGACGACGGGGTCGAAGCCACCGGCGACGACCGGACGGCAGTCACCCGCCGGGCGGGCGACGAGGCCCGGGAGCGGCAGGCGAGCCTCGAGACCCTGCTCGAGATCGTGTCGTCGGTCGTGCGCGCGGACCCGGCGGCCGATGCGGCGATGGTGATCGCGGAGCTGGAGGCGCGCGCCGCCCATGAGCGCGAGGCCTCGCCCGACGGGGTGAACCTGCTCACGTACCACCGGGCGAAGGGCCTCGAGTGGGACGCGGTCTTCCTGCCCGCCCTGGAGGAGGGGGGCCTGCCGATCCGCCAGTCGCTCGACGACGAGGGCGCGCTGGCCGAGGAGCGCCGACTCCTGTACGTGGGCATCACGCGGGCGCGCGTGCACCTCGCGCTCTCGTGGGCGGAGCGGCGCGAGTCACGCGGGCGCGAGACCCGGCGCCAGCCCAGCCGCTTCCTGCTGGACCTTCGGCCGCCGCGGGCGACCCGCGTGCGACAGCTGCCGGGACCGGCGATCACGGCGCCGGCCCCTCGTGCCGGCTCGAACGACGACCCGCTGTTCGCCGCCCTGCGCGAATGGCGGACGGGCCGGGCCCGCCAGGCCGCGATGCCGCCCTATGTCATCGCCCACGACGCGACCCTGGCGGCCATCGCGGAGGCGCGCCCGCGCACCCTCGCAGCGCTGCGTCGCGTGAAGGGCATGGGCCCGGCGAAGCTCGAGCAGTACGGGGACGAGATCCTCGAGGTCGTGGACCGGGTCCTGGGTGAGCCCGGGGGGTAGACCGGCGCCCTACGCCGCCAGGTCCCGTCTACCGAACGCCCACAGGGCCGCGATCCACCCGCCGACGGCGAACGCCGCGAACAGCGCGAGGTCACCCACGGGGAAGACGCCGTTGTCGATCAGCTCCGTCGTCTGGAAGTGGGTCCAGGCGGACAGCGGGGCCAGCCACGCGAGGTCCTCGGAGATCTGGGTCACCACGAACAACAGGTACATCCCGATCAGCGCGCCGCCAACGATCGCCGACGTGAGGCCGCGGCTGAGCGTGGCCACCGAGACCAGCGTGGAGACGCCGGCGATCGCGCAGCCGAACGCGAAGCACAGGACGCCGCCGAGCAGGAACCGCCCGAGGTCGAACGGCGCGCCCGCCAGGACGCCCGTCGCCCACAGGCCGAGCACGGCGGCGAAGGCGAGCACGGCCATGACGATGACCTGCATCCAGATCGATGCCCCGAGGTAGCGGACGCGCGAGATCCGCGTCGCCAGCGGGAGATCCAGGAATCCGCGATCGAGATCCGCCGCCACGGCGCGCGTGCCGGCCAGCAGCCCGGCGACCGCGGCGATGATCGGCCACAGCCAGCTCGCGATGTAGGTCGTGAAGAACACGCCGGGGTCGGACAGCGCCCCGGTCATGCCGAACGCGGCCATGAACTCCTTGGGGAAGATATCCATGTACTCCTGCATCAGCGCGTCGTTCTCGCGCATGATCGGGTGCATCAGACCCATCACGCCGCCGTAGGCGAGGAGCGTGATCCCCAGCCATACGATCAGGCCGCGGCTGCGGCGGAGCTCGAGGCGGAAGGCGGTCATCGGAGCACCTCCTCGCGGGCGGTGTCGGTGGGACCGCGGGAGCCGGGGCCGGAGCCGTTCCCGGCCGCGGCGCCGGTGTCGAAGCTTCGACGGGTGGAGCCGCTGTCGTCATCCCGGTAGTAGCGCAGGAACAGGTCCTCCACGTCCGGCGTGGTGATCGCGATGTCCAGCACCCGGTGGGCGGCGATCCGGTCCAGTAGCGGGTCCACGTCTCCCTGGACCATGAGGTGGACCTCGCGGCCGGTCATCGCGGCGACCTCGACGTTCGGCAGGTCGAACGCGTCCGGTGCCGGCGGCTCGGCGAGGACGAGGTTGACCGACCGCCAGTGGGCGCCCAGCAGATCCCCGACGGAGCTGACGTCCACGATCCGGCCGTCCCGGATGATCGCGACCCGGTCGCAGGCGCGCTCCACCTCCACCAGGTTGTGGCTGGACAGGAACATCGTCCGGCCGTCCGCGCGCGCCTCCGCGGCGAGGGCGAGGAACTCGCGCTGCATCAGCGGGTCGAGGCCGCTGGTCGGCTCGTCGAGCACCAGCAGCGGGGCCCGGCCCATGAACGCCGCGATCACGCCGATCTTCTGGCGGTTGCCGCGCGACAGGCGCTTGATCCGGACCGTGGGATCCAGCTCCAGGCGCTCCGCGAGGGTGTGCCAGGCACCCCTCGGCAGGCCGCGCATGGCGGCCAGGTAGTCCAGCTGCTCGGCCCCGGTGAGGTCGCCCAGGAAGCCAGGGTCGCTGCCCAGGTAGGCCACGTTGGCGTGGATCCGGGCCGCCTGCTCGAAGGCGGGCTCCCCGAACACGCGGACCTCGCCGCGGGTCGCCCGCAGGAAGCCCAGGGCGAGGCGGATCGTGGTCGTCTTGCCCGCGCCGTTGGGGCCCAGGAACCCGAATGCCTCTCCCTCGGCGACGGCGAAGCCCACGTCCTCGATCCCCCGCCGGGATCCGTAGAACTTGGTGAGGCCGGCGGCCTCGATGACATGATTGGTCACCCGACTGCTCCGTCGGTTTCGCGACGCCGCGCTGCGTCGCCCTGCCGCGCCCGTCGTCCGGCGCGCGTTGCTCCGACGGGCCGCGGCCCGCCGTGGATCGGGGTCATGGTGCGGTCCCGGTCCGCCCGGGTGAAGGGACGTCCGGCCCGATCGGACGCGTCCGGGGTCCCGAACGGACCCATGCGCACCCGCGGCCGGGCCCCGCGTCAGTGAGCCGCGACCGGTACCGCGCCGATCGGGTTGGTGGCCTCGGCAATGGCCACGCGGGCTCGCTCGAGATGGCGCGCCATGGGCTCGTCGAGCGTCATCGACTCGACGCGCATGTCGAGCCACGGCCCGGGCTCGTCATCCCAGGTGACGACCATCCGGGTCGGCATGGCCAGCCCGTCCGGCCACTGCCAGTCCTCGTAGTGGGCACGCCAGCCGATCTTCGGGCCGCCGGGCACCTTGTGGCGATCGGCCTCGAAGGCCACCGGGAACGAGGTCACCCGCGGGTCGAAGTGGAGCGTCGCCGTCTCGGTGCCGCCAAGGAACGGAAGCTCGACACGGGCCCGCGTGTCGTCGACCGGGGTCCAGCGGAGCCCCGGCAGCGATGCCCAGGCACTGGGGAACAGGATCGACTCGGCCCACAGCGCGATGAAGGCGCCCTGGTCGATCTCGGGTCCCATGGAGGTCTCGGTGCCGACGCGCGTCATCCCGGTGCCGTCCACGAACAGGTCCAGCCCGCGGACCGCCGTCAGCGGCCCCAGGCCGACCCGGAGGTCGGAGACGTAGCCCTCGCCCAGGGCGAAGTGCATGTTCCAGTCACCGGGCAGCCACATCCGGCGGCGCCGGATGCGAAGGGGCCCGGACAAGGCGATGGATCGGAGGCGCCCGACGCCGTACGGCCACGCGGCCTCGAGCCAGCGGGTGACGGGGAGGGGCAGCTCGGTGGATGTGCGATCGAGAAGCATGGCTGTCATGGTCATCAGGGTGCCGCGCGATCCGGTCCACGGACAGTGAAGTCCGGCCCTCTGGGCCGAGGGTCCCGACCCGGTGCCGACCCGGCCGTTGGACTAGTCGAGTAGGCCATTCGGCATGGCAGGTTGCTGCCCGCGCTGGCGGGTCGGGGGCGCGACAACGCCGCCCCGGCTCGCCCGCCCCGGCTCGCCCGCCCCGCATCGCCCCAATGCAGAACTTGGCCAGTCACCGAGCTGGAGCGTCGTAGCGGGCGACTTGGCCACGGTTCGACGATCCCTGGCCAGGCCTGTCACGGCGTGGCCTCTCGGCAGGTGCGTGGGGCAAGGACCTAATCGGCCATCGACCGATAGCGTGCGTGCTCGGCCACATGCATCTGGCCTACGACGCGTCGGATCGGTAGGTGGCACAGGCCGTGGGCATCACGGTGGGTTATGACGCGTCGCTTCGTTGTGCGGCCAGGTTGTCGGGTGGTCGAGGCGGTTGCGACCGACAGGGTCGGTGTCTGGCCAAGTCCCCGGGTCGAGTCGATCCCCGGCGGGCCGGGCCGGCCGATCCCGCGCCGGCCGGGCTACGCGGCGCCGTCCAGGGCTTCCTCGAACTGGCTGGTGTAGAGATCGTGGTAGAAGCCGCGCTTGGCGAGCAGCTCCGGGTGCGAGCCCTGTTCCACGATCCGGCCCTGGTTCATGACCAGGATCAGGTCCGCATCGCGGATCGTGGACAGGCGGTGCGCGATCACGAACGCGGTCCGACCCTGCATCAGGCGGGCCATCGCACGCTGGATCAGGACCTCGGTCCGGGTATCCACTGACGACGTCGCCTCGTCCAGGATCAGCACCGGCGGATCCGCGAGGAACGCCCGCGCGATCGTGAGCAGCTGCTTCTCGCCGGCGGACACGCTCGTCGCGTCGTCGTCGAGCACCGTCTCGTACCCGTCCGGCAGCGTCCGCACGAAGTGGTCCACGTGGGCCGCCTGCGCCGCCTCCAGCAGATGTGCCTCCGCGACCTCGAGGTCGTCCGCGCCGTACTCGATGTTGTCGCGGATGGTGCCGTTGAACAGCCACGTGTCCTGCAGGACCATCCCGAACGTCCGGCGCAGGTTGTTCCGGGTCAGCTCCCGGGTGTCGATCCCGTCCACCGTGATCCGGCCCCGGTCCACCTCGTAGAAGCGCATCAGGAGGTTGACCAGCGTCGTCTTGCCCGCGCCGGTGGGCCCCACGATGGCCACGGTCTGGCCGGGCTCCACGACCAGGTCCAGGTCCTCGATGAGCGGCTTGTCCGGCTCGTAGCGGAAGGACACCCCCTCGAACGTGACCCGCCCGGCGGCGGGCTCCGCCAGGATCGTCGGCGACACCGGGTCCGGCTGCTCCTCGGCCTCGTCCAGCAGCTCGAACACTCGCTCCGCGGAGGCCACCGCGCTCTGGAGCACGTTGACGATCGACGCCGCCTGGATGATCGGGAAGGTGAACGAGCGCGAGTACTGGATGAACGCCTGCACGTCGCCCAGGCTCATCTGGCCGGTCGCCACCTGGACCCCGCCGATCACGGCGATCGCGACGTAGTTGAGGTTGGAGATGAAGGTCATCGCCGGCTGGATCGTGCCGGAGATGAACTGGGCCCGGTAGCTGGCCTGGTAGAGCGCCTCGTTCTGGCGGTCGAACTCCGCGATCGCGTCGTCCTGGTGGCCGAACAGCTTCACGATCGCGTGCCCCGTGTGCATCTCCTCGACGTGGCCGTTGAGGGTCCCGGTGCGCTCCCACTGGGCCGCGAACTGCTTCTGGGAGCGCGTGGCGATGAGCACGGTCACGACCATCGAGGCCGGCACGACGAGCAGCGAGATCAGGGCGAGGAGGGGGCTGATCGTGAGCATCATGATCAGCACGCCGATGACGGTCAGGAGCGACGTGATCAGCGTGGTCAGGCTCTGCTGGAGCGTCTGGGCGATGTTGTCGATGTCGTTGGTGACCCGGGACAGGATGTCGCCCCGGGACTGGCCGTCGAAGTAGGCCAGCGGCAGCCGGCCCAGCTTCTCGTCCACCCGACGCCGGAGCCGGTACACGGTCCGCTGGGTGACCCCGGCCATGATGTAGCTCTGGCCCCAGGCGAAGACGGAGCTGAGCACGTAGATGAAGGCGGCGAACGCGAGCACGGACGTGAGCGCGGCGAAGTCCACGCCCACCCCGGCGACCACGTCCATGCTCGCGATCATGTCGGCGAGGTTGTCCTCACCGGCCGCGCGCAGGCCCGCGACGACCTGGTCCATGGGGACGCCGGCGAGGCCCATGTCGCCCAGCTGGTTGCCCACCACGCCCTCGAACAGGATGTCCGTGGCGATGCCCAGGATCCTGGGCCCGATGATCGCAAAGAACACGCTGATGACGGCGAGGACGAGCACGAGGAGGATCCAGCGACCCTCCGGCCGGAGCTCGCCCATCAACCGCCGGAACCCGGCGCGGAAGTTGGTCGGCTTGGCGACCGGCATGGACATGAAGCCCATGTGACCGGGCCCGCCGCCGGGCCCGCCGCCCGCCGGACGCCGACCGGGACCGCCGCCGGCTACGCTGCCGCCGGCTGCGCTGCCGCCGGGCCGCCCCATCGGGCCGCTCACGCGGCCTCCTCCTCGGTGACCTGGGACAGCACGATCTCCCGGTAGGTCTCGCAGGTTCGCATCAGCTCCGCATGGGTGCCGATCCCGGCGATCGCGCCGTCCTCCAGGACGACGATCCGGTCCGCGTGGAGGATCGTCCCCACGCGCTGGGCCACGATGATCACCGTGGCCTCGCCCAGCTCCCGGGCCAGCGCCGCCCGCAGCCGCGCGTCGGTCCGGAAGTCGAGGGCGGAGAAGCTGTCGTCGAACACGTAGATGTCCGGCTTCCGCGCCAGGGCCCGCGCGATCGCGAGCCGCTGGCGCTGACCCCCGGAGACGTTGGTGCCGCCCTGGGCGATCGGGGCGTCCAGGCCGGCCGCCATCTCCTCGACGAACGACCGGCCCTGGGCGATGTCGAGGGCCCGCCAGACGTCCTCGTCGCTCGCCTGCTCGTCCCCGTAGCGCACGTTGGAGGCGATGGTTCCGCTGAACAGGAACGACTTCTGGGGGATCATCCCGATCCGCCGCCACAGGTCCTGGCGGTCCATCTCCCGGACGTCCACGCCGTCCAGCAGCACCTGGCCGCCGGTCACGTCGTAGAAGCGCGGCACGAGGTTGATGAGCGTGGACTTGCCGCTGCCGGTGCTGCCCACGATGGCGGTCGTCTCGCCCGGGTTCGCCGCGAACGAGATCCCGCGCAGGACCGGCTCCTCCGCGCCCGGGTAGCGGAACTCGACGTCGCGGAACTCCAGGCGTCCCGTCCGCTCCGGCGAGACGGGCGCGTCCGGGTCGCGGACCGAGGCCGGCGTGTCCAGCACCTCGCGGATCCGCCCGGCGGACACGGCCGCCCGGGGGACCATCACGAACATGATCACCGCGGTCATGATCGCGAACAGGATCTGGATGATGTACTGCATGAACGCGGTGAGGTTGCCGATGGGCATCTCGCCGCTGTCCACCCGGTAGGCGCCCAGCCACAGGATCGCCACCGTGCTCAGGTTCATGATCGCCATCAGCGACGGCATCGTGACCGCGAACAGCCGATTGACCCGGAGGCCGGTGTCCATCAGGTCCCGGTTGGCCTCGTCGAAACGCGCCTCCTCGTGCTCGGTTCGCACGAAGGCCCGGATGACGCGGACGCCCGCGAGCGTCTCGCGCATCACGAGGTTGATCCGATCCAGCTTCTTCTGCATCGCCTGGAACAGCGGAATGGCGCGGCTCATCACGACCCCGATGAGCAGCGCCATGATCGGGATGATCACGAGCAGGATCCCGGTGAGCGGCACGTCCTGCTGGAGGGCCATGATCACGCCGCCCAGGGTCAGGATCGGGGCCGAGATCATCATGTTGAGCGCCATCAGGACGAGGGTCTGGACCTGCTGGACGTCGTTCGTGTTGCGAGTGATCAGGCTCGCGGTGCCGAACTGGTTGACCTCGACCTGGCTGAACGTCTCGACCTTGCGGAAGATCGCGCTGCGGACGTCGCGCCCGAAGCCCATCGAGATCCTGGCGCTCCAGTAGACGCCGACGATGGCGGCGATGCCGAGGGCGAAGGTCACCAGCAGCATCAGGCCGCCGGTCTGCAGGATGTAGTCGGTGTCTCCCTTGGCCACGCCGTTGTTGATGATGTCCGCGTTGAGGGCGGGCAGGTACAGGTTGGCGATGGCCTGGACGAGCAGCAGGACCATGACCAGCAGCAGCGGCCAGCGGTAGGGCGGCAGGTAGTGGCGGAACAGGAGGATCACCGGGCGGCCGCCGTCCCCGTCGCGGTCCCGGTGTCGGCGGTGTGCCCCTGCTCCCGGGCCCGGCGCAACGCTCGCGTGCCGAGCAGGAGGCCTTCCAGCTCGGCATCGGTCAGCCGGTCCAGGATCTGGGCCAGGTGGTCGCGGCGCTCGGCAGCAAGACCGGCGATCAGGTCGCGCCCCTCGTCGGTGAGCGCCACGCGGACGACACGGCGGTCCGCCTCGTCGCGCTGCCGCTCTACGATCCCGCGCTGCTCCATCCGGTCCACGATCCCGGTGGCACTTGCCTGGCTCACGTCCAGGCTCTCGGCGAGGGCGCGCATCGGGAGCGTGCCGTCCGTGTCGAGGACGGTCAACACGATGAGGTGGACCAGGCTCAGGCCGCCGCTCGGTCGGTGGCGCATGTAGCGCATCGCGGCCGCGGGGGAGTGGGCGGCGAGCTCGTCCAGGACGGCGTCCCGGAGCCGGGCCCGGGCAGCGGCAGATGCCTCGGCGGACACGCTTCAGGCCGCGTAGATGGTCAACATTGCATGAAGCATATGTGGGCGTCGCAACGATGTCCAGCGGCGGCTGGAGCAGGGCCTAGCCGGTGATGCCCTTGCGGAAGCGCCAGGCGGCGAGCCCCAGGAGCCCGACCGCGAACCCGGCGAGGACCACCACGTTCGTGATCACGCTCTCGATCCCGCCCCCGTCGCGCACCAGCGATGACAGCCCCGTGATCGCCCAGGAGTGCGGGATCAGCTTCGCGAAGGTCTGCATCGCCTCGGGCATGAACGCCATCGGGACCATGCACCCGCCCAGCGCGCCCAGCGCGAGACCCGCGAACACGCCCATGGACGACGCCTGGTCCGCGTTGCGGCTCACGGCCCCGACCAGCATCGCCGCCCCTGCCGAGACCACGCAGAAGAGCAGGACGATCACGGTCGCCGCGAGCGGGTCGCCCCACGACACGTTGAACACCGTGGACGTCAGCACGACCACGAACAGCGCCTGCGTGACCGCGATCGAGAACCGACCGAGCGTCTCGCCCAGCACGATCGTCCCGGTGGAGGTCGGCGTGGACACCATCCGGCGCGACACGCCGAGCCGCTTGGTCAGCACCAGCTGTCCCGCGGCCGTCATCGAGGTCAGGAAGGTGAACAGCAGCAGCTGGGTCTGGGCGCCGAACGTGAACTGGCTGTAGCCCTGGAACATGAACTCGGCGCCCACCTGTTCGACCGTGACCTCAACGCCGGGCACCGCCGCGCGTCCGGCGGCCGCGGCCGCGTAGGCCTCCTCGAACGTGGCAGCGCCGGGGCCCGTGGCCGCCCGAGCGGCAGCGACCAGCACCTGCTGCTCGGTCACGGCCGCTTCGATGGCAGAGCGATATCCCGTGGTGACCGTCTCGCCCGTGCCCAGGAAGCTGACCTCCACGGGATCCGCGCCGGCCAGCGCCGCGCCGAACCCCTCCGGGACCACGACCCCCGCCTCCACGGTCCCGCGCTCGACGGCGGTGCGCAGGGACGCCTCGTCGTCGAACACCACGATCCGGAACACCGGCGAGTCCTCCCGGATCCGGGTGAGCAGCGCATCGGCGGCCACGTCCCCGTCGGGTGCCACGATGCCCAGCCGCGCATAGCCGCCGCCCCCGAACTGGAGGCCCAGGGCCACGATGATGATCACGGGCAGGACGAAGATGAAGAACAGGCTGCCGCGGTCGCGGAGCTGGCGGAGCAGGTTCACGCGACCGATGGCCAGGACCTTGCCGGCGCCGCTCATCGCGGGGCCACCAGCCGGCGGGCGCGGGCGAAGCCGATCGCCCCGGTCACCAGGCCCACCGCCAGCAGGATGCCCACCGCCGGCAGCGCGTCCGCGACCGTGCCACCGCCCTGCATCTCGGCCAGGCCGCGGAGGAACCATGCGTGCGGCGTGACCAGGCTGAGGGTCTGCATCGCCTCCGGCGCCTGGGCGCTGGGCGAGAAGGTCCCGCCAAGGATGCCCAGCGTCATCGCCACGGCCGAGTTGGCCGCCCCCGCCCCGTCGGCGGTCTTCATGAACGACGTCACCAGCAGCGTGATCCCGATCGCGGCCAGGACCGCCGCCACCACGACCAGCGCCACGCCTGCCGGCGGCCCCCACTCCGCGCCCAGCATCAGCGTCGACGCAACGGCCAGCACGGTCAGCGACAGCACGCCGGTCACGAAGCTGCCGAGCGCCTTGCCGCCCAGGATGGCCTCGGGGCGGATCGGGCCGGCCAGCATGCGCGCGAGGGTGCCCTGACGCCGCTCCTCGAACAGGCTCACGATGCCGGACTGCACGGCGAAGAACAGGAACAGGATCGCCATCGCCGAGGCGAAGAACGTGTTCCAGGACAGCTGGCGCATCTGGGCGTCGCTGTCCACCAGGGCGATCGCCGGCTGCTGCGCCGCGACCACGATCGCGGCCAGCTCCGGCCCGGCCGGCGGCGCGCCACGCAACCCGGTCACGGTGTGCACGGCCAGCTGGATGCTCGCCACCCCGTCCGCGAAGGCGGCGGCAACGGATCGGCCGACCTCGGTGGCCAGGCCCGCATCACGGGCGCCGACCACGGCGATCGACGTGGGCTGGCCGGAGGTGATCGCCTCCGAGAAGCCGACCGGGATGATGAACGCCGCGTCCGCGCGCCAGCCCTCCGCGTCGGCGGCCTCCACCGCCAGGCGCCCGTCGGCCTCGGTGGACCGCGTCGCGATCGTCGCCACGCCGGCCTGCTCCAGGCCGCCCAGGACCTGCTCGCGGAACGCCGTCGCCTGCGGTCCCCCGTCGAGGTCCACCACGACGTAGTCCGCGTGGAACGACGTGGCGCCGCCCAGCAGGAGGCTGAAGATGAACGCCAGACCGAGCGGGGCGGCCACCCCGAACAGGATGACCGAGCGATCCCGCACCCGCTGGCGCAGGTCCTTGGCCGTGATCAGCAGCGCGCTGCGCATCGGGCGGCCGGCTACTCGGCCGAGTCTCGAAGGGCGCGCCCGGTGAGGTGGAGGAACACGCTCTCGAGGTTCGGCTCGACCACCTCCACGCCCTTGACGTCAGCCTTCTCCTCGGCGGCGGCGATGAGGTGGGGGAGCACCTGCCGGGCGCCGGCCACCACGATCTCGATCGTGCCGTCCCCGGCGTCCGCACGGGCCACCCCGGCGACCTGCGCCACATCCGCGGCCGCGCCCGGCACGTCCCCGGTCACGGTGAGGCGCACCACGTCCTGCTCGCCGATCAACGCCACCAGCTCCGGGCGGGTCCCCTCGGCGCGGATCTCGCCCGCGTCGATGATCCCCACCCGGTCGCACAGGCGCTCCGCCTCCTCCATGTAGTGGGTCGTGTACAGGATCGCCATGCCCTGCCGGCCGAGCTTCGCGATGCTCTCCAGGATCGCGTTCCGGCTCTGCGGATCCACGCCCACGGTCGGCTCGTCGAGCAGCAGCAGGCGCGGCTGGTGGAGCAACCCGATGCCGATGTTGAGCCGGCGCTGCATGCCGCCGCTGTACTTGTCCACCCGGTCCCCGGCCCGCCCGGTGAGCCCGACGATCTCCAGCACCTCGCCGATGCGGCTCCGCAGCCGGGCGCCGGACAGCCCGTACAGCCGGCCGAAGAACTCCAGGTTCTCGCGTCCGGTCAGGTCCGGGTAGATGGCCAGGTCCTGGGGCACGTACCCGATCCCGGCCTTGGCCGCCACCGCGCCCACGTCGATCGGGGTGCCGTCCAGGGTGACCTCGCCGGCGTCGCGGGCGAGCAGGCCGCAGACCATCGAGATCGTGGTGGTCTTGCCGGCGCCGTTGGGGCCCAGCAGGCCGTACGTCTCGCCCTCGCCGATCTCGAAGCTGACGCCGCGGACGGCCTCGATGGAGCCATACCGCTTGCGCAGGTCGCGGGCCTGGAGGACAACTGGGGACATGCGGACTCATCCCTTCCGGCGTCAGGGCGACGCACTTGGGCATGGTCGCCAGTCGAGGGCTCGAGCGCAAGTCCGAACGGCACCTCTTGGTCCGCGGTGCGGTCGTGCACCGCTTTTTCCGCCGATTCTGACAATCCTCTCAGGCGATTCCCAGTCGGTGGGTCTAGGGTGACGGCGTCCCGCGCCTCGGGACGGTCGACCAGGGAGGATCCGCAGATGTCGAGGACCATCGCCCGGCGGGGCATCGCCACGATCGCGCTGCTGGCGGCGCTTGCCGTGCCGACCGCCGCGCTCGCCGCGACCATCAACGGGACCGACGGGCCCGACACGCTGACCGGCACGCCGGAGGCGGACACGATCCACGGCCTGGCGGGCAACGACGTGATCGCCGGTGCGGCCGGGAACGACTGGCTGTACGGCGACGGCGGCGCGGACCGCATCCGCGGGGAACGCGGCGCCGACCACCTGTACGGCGGCAACGGGCCGGACCGGCTCCACGGTGGCGGCGGGCCGGATCGTCATCCGCGGCGGCTACGGCGCCGACACCATCTTCGGCGGGGCGGGCCGTGACCGGGTGTTCGGCGGGCCCGGCAACGACGTGATCACCGTGGGCTACGACGACGCGGCGGACTACGTGTCCTGCGGCGCCGGCTGGGACGTGGTCATCCTGGGTCCAACGGACGCCGTGACGACGGACTGCGAGCGCAAGGTCCGCGTCGCGAGCTGACGCTCCAGCCACGCCATTCGCATGGGCCGGTCCCCCACGCCGGCCCGTCTCGCTGCCCGCGTCCGCCGCGCCACGATCAGCCGCGCTTGCGGACCTTCCAGGCCTCTTCGCACGGCCACCGGCGCGCCCAGTCGACGGTCATCCACGGGTAGCGGGTGGTCGCGCCCTCCGGGACCTGCGGCTCAAGGAGCTCCTCGATCTCGAACCCGCTGTGGCGGAACAGCCGGATCCAGTCGGAGTGGGAGAGGTGGAACTCCACCGAGTCCAGCTCGTCCGGCCAGACCGTGCGGCCCATCCCGAACAGGGGTCGCTGCAGCCGGTCCGTCGCCGGCCCGTCCGCCTCGAGATCGGGCACCGCGAGGTAGGACAGCAGCCCGTTGGTGAGGATGACCAGCCGGCCGCCGGGCCGAAGCAAGCGGGCCGCTTCGGGAACCCACGCAGCCGGGTCTGCCCAGAGCGCCGCTCCGTACTCGCTGATCGCGAAATCGAAGGACGCGTCCGGGTAGGGGACCCGCTCCGCGTTGCCGAGCAGCAGCGGGAAGTCAAGCCCGTGCTCTCGCTGGAGGCGGGCCGCGGTCTCCAGCTGGCGGGGCGAGTTGTCGATGCCGACGACGCGGGCGCCTCGCCGGGTCATCCAGGCGGACACGTAGCCCGTCCCGCAGCCCAGCTCGATGGCATCCATGCCGTCCGAGATCGTCCGGCAGCAGGTGGAGCTCCGTCTCCGGGATGCCGAAGATGCCCCATCGCTCCTCGCCGGGCCGGAGCGCCCAGCTGCGCTCGCCTGCCTCGACGTGGTCGACGGCATTGCCGTCCCAGTACGCGCGGTTGAGCGCAACGTGCTCGGGCAGGGTCTCGTCCGGTACGGGCTCGAAGGACACGTCAGGCGACTCCCAGATGCAGGCTCGCGCGGCGAGCAGGATGTCGATGGTACGCTCCTCGACGGGGCGCAGGTCCACCTGGACGTGCCCGACGCCGAGGTCGCGCCACGAGTCCAGCGCACTCGCGACCGCGTCGGCGCCCGGCGGCAGCGCCTCCGGGGCGCCCGGTCGACCGGGCTCGCCGGAGGCATCGATCGTCAGTCCCACCGTCACCTCCAGCGTCGCGGGATCACGCCCCTCGGCCTCGCAGGCCGCCCGCAGGTCCGCGAGCCGCCCGGCGAAGCGGTCGTTCGGAAGGCCGTACCAGGCCGTGTTCCAGGCGTCCGCGTGGCGGGCGGTCAAGCGCAGGACGCGTTCGCCCTTGGCCGCGATCAGCAGCGGCACCCGGCCCGGGAGCCGCGTCGGCCGCGGCGGGGCCGGGATCAGGACCGCGTCCTCCACGTCGTGCCAGCGGCCATGGAACGTGGCCCGCTCGCCGCGCAGCAGCGGGCCGATGATCGCAAGGGCCTCCTCGAAGCGGCCCGCCCGGTGGTCGAACGGGTAGCCGAAGGCCGCGTACTCGGGCTCGTGCCAGCCGGTCCCCAGGCCCAGGACCAGGCGCCCGTCCGCGACCTCGTCGAGCGTGGCAGCCATCTTCGCGGTCAGCGCCGGCGGCCGGAACCCCGTGCCCAGCACGATCGTGCCCAGCTCCACGCGGTCCGTGGAGGCGGCCACGGCGGCGAGCAGGGTCCACGCCTCGTGGATGCCGTCCTCGTCCTCGCCCGCCATCCGGAAGATGAGGTGGTCGTAGACCCACAGGCTGTCGAGGCCACCGGCTTCCGCGTGGCGGGCGAGGTCACGGATCCGGGGCCAGCGGTCCGCGCCGGGTCCGTCCGACCCCGTCATCGGGAGCACCATGCCGATCTTCATCGCCCGGATGGTACGGGCAGGGGCATGTCCCCGGCCACCCGTCCCGTGCCCCGCCATCCCCGACAATGGCCGCCATGCTCCCCGAACGCCTTCGCCCCACCCGGAGCCCCCGGTTCCTCGCCGGGGTTTCGCTCGCCGTCCTCCTGTGGGTGGCGGCGATCGCCCTGTGTGACCCCACGATCGACGTCAGGGAGCCGTTCACGGGGCAGCTGGTCAGCGCCCAGGACGCCCGCTCCTACTACGGCCTCGACCTCGCGGACCTGTACGCCGGGCGCGAGAACTGGAACACGATCGGGGCGTACCCGTACTCGCCGGCCTTCGCCCAGCTGGTCTACCCGCTGGGCCTCCTGCCGTGGCCGGCGTTCGTGGCGGCCTGGACGGCCATCCTGATCCTCGCCGTGTACTACCTGACCGGCCCGGAGCTGTTCCTGCCGGGACTGGTCGTGGGAGCGATGGAGATCCTGGGCGGCAACGTGTCGCTGCTGCTGGCCGTGGCGATCGTGGCCGGGTTCCGGCACCCCTGGACCTGGGCGTTCGTCCTGCTGACCAAGATCACGCCGGGGGTCGGGCTGCTGTGGTTCGCGATCCGGCGCGAATGGCGCAGGCTGGCGATCGCGCTGGGGGCCACGGCCGCGGTGGTCGCAGTCTCGTTCCTGGTGATGCCCGACAACTGGCGGGCGTGGATCGCGCTGCTGGCCGCCAACACGGGTAAGGGCGGCACCTGGGCCGCGATCCCGATCCCGCTCCTGATCCGTGGCCCGATCGGCGTGGCGCTGATCGCCTGGGGTGCGACGAGGAACCAGCGCTGGACCGTGCCGGTGGGGGCGATGCTGGCACTGCCGGCCCTGTGGTACGGGTCGCTGTCGATGCTGCTGGCGGTGATCCCGCTCACGACGCCCGCGGAGCGGGCGCGGGCGTGGGGGCGCGCGGTCCGGGTCGTACGGCGTCGCTGATCCGGCTGTCCCGCTCCGAGGATCCGGGTGGCTCTGGTACACCTCGGACGCTCAACGGACCGTGGGTCGGACGCGTCTGCGGCGCAGCGGAGGAACCCGATGACGAGCGATGGGTCGATCCGGGGGTCCGCGGTGGTCGGACTGCTGGACGGCGATCGACGGACGATCCCGGCCTCGCACCTCGATCTCGTCGAGTGCCCGCCGGTCGCCGCGCTGACGACGGTCATGCCCGACGGATCGCCCCAGACCTCGGTCGTGTGGTGCGACTTCGACGGCACCCACGTGCGCGTCAACACGATGCGTGGGTTCCAGAAGGAGCGGAACATGCGGCGCAACCCGCGGGTGACCCTCCTGTGCTTCGACCCGCGCCGGCCGCTGCGCTACCTCGAGATCCGCGGCGAGGTCGTCGAGATGACCGAGGACGGGGCCGCCGAGCACGTGGACGCGATCGCCTCGAAGTACGCCGGGCGGTCGATCCGCTACTTCGGCGATTGCATCCCGGAGCGCTTCGCCGAGACCGAGGTTCCAGTGCTGTGCCGAATCCGGCCGACCCGCGTCGTGGCCTTCGACTCGCCGGGCGGTGGGGGTGGTCGATGACGACGCCGGTCACCACCGGGACCGCCGCCATCCCGGGGTCCCACCGCGACCTGCTCGCCCGACCGATCTGCGGGGTGCTCACGACGATGCTGCCCGACGGCCAGCCGGCCTCGTGCCTTGTATGGGTCGACTTCGACGGCGAATGCGCCCGCGTCAACACGACGCTCGAACGCCTGAAGGGGCGCACCCTGCTCCGGGACCCGAGGGTCAGCCTGCTCGTCGTCGACCCCGACGACACCGGCCGGTTTCTCCAGGTCCGCGGCGACGCGGAGCTGGTCACCGACGGCGCCCTCGAGCACCTCGACGCGCTCACGCGGGCGTACACGGAGCACCCGGCCTACTACGGCTTCGTCTACCCGGTCGAGCAGCAGGCGCGCGAGACGCGCGTGATCTGCCGGATCCGGGCCCGTCGCGTCAGCCTCGACGCGATCCACGCCTGAGCGTCAGGAAGAGGCGAGCACTGCCGCCAGCGCGTCCGCGAACGGGTCCAGGTTGGCGGGCGTGAACCCGGCGACGTTGATCCGGCCGTGACCCACCACGTACACCGCGTGCTCGTCGCGCAGCCGGGCGACCTGGTGCGTCGTCAGGCCCAGCAGGGCGAACATCCCGCGCTGGGTCGCGATGCCGCCCCAGTCGCCGGGGATCGCCCGCGCACCGAGCGCAGCGACGATGGCCGCGCGATTGCCCTTGATGCGGTCGCGCATCGCCGCCAGCTCGACCTCCCAGCGGGGGCGCAGCTCGCTGTCGGCGAGGATCGTGCGCACGATGTCCGCACCGTGGGCCGGGGGGTTCGAGTAGTTGGTCCGGACGGCCGACTTGACGTGGGTCTGGACGGCAGCGGCGTCGGCGGCTGAGCGGGCGATCACGAGCATCGCTCCGACCCGTTCCGCGTACAGCGAGAACGTCTTGGAGAACGACGTGGAGACAAGCAGCTCGGCGCCCGGCCGGACGAGCTCCAGCAGCCCCGCGGCGTCCTCCGCCAGCCCGTCGCCGAAACCCTGGTAGGCGAGGTCCACGAGCGGCAGCACTCGCCGCTCCTCCACGAGGTCGCCGATCCGCCGCCACAGGTCCGGCGAGGGGTCCACGCCGGTGGGGTTGTGGCAGGCACCGTGGAGCAGGACGACGTCTCCGGGCGACGCCTGGCCCAGCGCGCTGAGCATCGCGGTCTCGTCGATCCGGCGCCCGGTCGTGTCCGTGTACGGGTAGGACCGGACCCTGAACCCCGCGGCGTGGAACAGCTGCGGGTGATTGGGCCAGGTGGGCTCGCTCATCCACAGCGTCACGCCGCCGCCCGTCTGCCGCAGCAGGTCCGCCGCGACCCGCAGGCCGCCGGTGCCGCCCGGCGTCTGGGTGGCCACCGCTCGCCCGGATGCCACCGCCTCGTGGTCCGCGCCCAGCACCAGCGCCCGCACCGCGTCGCGGTAGGCGACCTCCCCGTCGATGGGGCGGTAGAGCTTGGTGCCGGCCTCCGCGGCCAGGCGCCGCTCGGCCTCGATGACGGTGGCGAGCACGGGCGTCTTCCCGGTCTCATCCACGAAGACGCCGGACGAGAGGTTGATCTTGCCGCTGCGCGTGTCGGCGCGGAACGCCTCGGCCAGGCCGAGGATGGGATCGGGCGGGGCGGGGACCCTTGCGAGCGACGGCAGCGACACGGCGGTGACCTCGGATGGGCGGCGGCGGGACGCCGCTACCGACGATACACGGCCGGTGGCTTGGGGGGCGGCAGTCACAAGGGGTCGCCGGACCCGCTGCAGGAGGTCAAACCGCCGCGTCGAGCCTCCGGTGCATAAGGACTCCCGTGTCGGGGCACGAGACCGTGAACTCGACCGAGCCCGCGATGGGCGCCGGCGCCGCGTCGCGCGGCAGCGTCTCGTAGCCCAGCCGAGGGAACCAGTCGATGGCGGTCTCGGTGAGCAGGTACAGGTCCCGGATGCCGAGCCCGCGCGCGGCAACTTCCGCGGCGGCGACGATCGTCCGCCCGAGGCCGGTCCCGCGCCGCTCGGGTGCGACGACCACCGAGCGCAGCAGCCCGTCGGGCCCGTATGGCTCGATGGCCGCGGCGCCCACGATCGCGCCGCCGGCCTGGGCGACCAGGCCATGGCGGAACGCTTCGTCGACACCGTCGAGTGGCAGGCCGGCGTCGCTGAGCAGCGAGCGGATGGCGGGCAGGTCCACCGTGACCGACGAGCGGACCCCGGTGACACCCGTGGTGGTCCCGGTCATCACCCGGCCGTCGGGCGCCGCGCCTTCACGATCGCCCCGTGCATCCCGTCGGCCACCGCATGGGTCGGCGTGATCACGATATCGACCAGGCCGGCACCCTCGAGCCCCGCCCTGTACTCCGCGAACGACAGCGCCCCGGCGATGCACCCGGCATAGGAACCGCGCGCCTCGCGCTCGGCAGGGGACAGGCCGTCGTCCGCCACCACGTCCGACACGCCGACGCGCCCACCCGGCCGGAGCACCCGCGCGATCTCCCGGAACACCGCGCCCTTGTCGGCGGCCAGGTTGATCACGCAGTTGCTGATGACCACGTCCACGGTCGCGTCCTCGACGGGCAGCGACTCGATCGTGCCCCTGCGGAACTCGACGTTCGCCGCCCCGGCGGCAGCCGCGTTCCGGCGGGCCAGCTCCAGCATCTCGTCGGTCATGTCGATGCCGATCGCGCGTCCCTCCGGACCCACCCGCTGGGCAGAGAGCAGGACGTCGATGCCGCCGCCGGATCCGAGGTCCAGGACGGTTTCGCCCGGGAGGAGGTCCGCGACCGCGATGGGGTTGCCGCAGCCCAGCGACGCGAGCACGGCGGCGTCCGGGAGGCCGGCCAGGTCCAGCGGGGAGTAGCGGTCCGCCCCCCAGCGGCCGGCGTACCCGGCCTGGAGCTCGATGGGTGCCTCGGCGCAGCCGCCCGAATCGGCGCAGCAGGACGCCTCCTGGGCCGGCGCCTCGAGGACGGTGAGGGCGGCGGCGGCGTAGTGGTCGCGGACGGTGTCGTGGATCTGGTCGGTCATCGGAGTCCTCGGGGTGGGCGTTGCAGCAATCGTACGTTCGGACGGGTCAGCAGGCGACGCTGGTGGGCCTGCGGCCCGGGAGAGCTGCGAGCAGGCGGCGGGACAGGCTGGGGCAGCATGCCTCCGCGCACCGGCGGGCGAGCGCCGCGAGGCGGCCCAGGCGGGACTGGTCGGCCTCGGCCAGGAGGTCCTGCCGGCGGAGCTCGGCGAAGGTGAGGGCGTTCAGCGTGTACATCTCGTGCTCCTTGGGTGTGGTTTGCCGTTGCTGGCATATTGATACTTGTCAATATCGATGGTTGTCAATATGCTATTTGTCATGAAGCGAGCCGTCGATCCCGACATCCGCCTGCTGCAGGCGGCCGCCGACCCCACGCGCCTGGCGATCCTGCGCCAGCTGTCCGGTTCGGGCCCCGTCTGCGCCTGCGACTTCACGGCCTGCTGCGACGTCGCGCAGCCCACCGTGTCCCACCATCTGCGCGTGCTCCGGGAGGCGGGGTGGGTGACGACCGAGCGACGCGGCAGCTGGGTCGACTATCGTTTGAACCCGGACGCGGCGGCGCGATTTCACGCCCTCGCGAGCGGCCTGGGTGGAGGCGGAGACGCGGCGCCGGTGGCGACCCCGTCGAGCCTCGCCGGTGGGCGCGGGCCGCTGCCGGTGGTGGACGGCCGCGACCTCGCCTGAGACCCGAGGCCGCCGCATCGTGCGCAACCGCGCCGTCGGCACTTGACGGCGTGCGCCACAATGCCCGCCATGCCCAACAGTCGCGCCCTGCCCATTCCCGATGTCGTCACGGTCTACGGTACCGAATGGTGCGGCGACTGCCGACGCGCGAAGCGGTACCTGGACGCGACGGCGACGCCCTACCGCTGGATCGACGTGGACGCCGACGCGGACGCAAAGGCGCTGGTGGCGGAGGCCGGCTACGGGTCCATCCCGGTCGTGGTCACGCCCACCGGCCAGGTGCTGGTCGAGCCGTCCACGGACGAGCTCGCGAACGTCATCGGGACCGCGGCATAGGCGTCAGGTCGCCGGGCGGCGCGACGAACACCGCTGCCGCGAGCCTGCTGCCCGGCGCCCCATCCGGCCCGTGCCGCGTACACTCCCACGACCGAGGGCCGCGCCGGCCCGGAATATCGAGGTGTCCGTGATCGAGATCGCAACCCGGGGTGCCCGCTAGGTGCCCGCCAAGAAACGCAGGCCGTACATCCCGCCCAAGCGCTCTGCGCCGGGGGCGCCATCGGGCGAGGTCATCCAGCGGCCGGCGGCGCTGAGCATCAACACGTCGGCGCTCGAGGGGCGCAAGGGCTTGGCGGTGGGGGATCGCGTCCGGATCCTCGGCACCGGTCTCTACGCCGGCGAAGTGGCCGTCATCGAGCGGATCGCCGGGGGCGTCGTTCCATCCGCAGGGGTCCGCACGGAGTCCGGCCGAGCCCGCACCGTCCGCACGATCGACCTGGAGCCGGTCCGAAGCGAGGGGTAGCCCCGGGGGATCCCTCCCGGGACCAGACACCGCGGTACTACGGCCTGCCGGCCACGCGGCGCACGGCTCGCCTCGCCTTCCGCGCGGCCCGGCGCCACAGCGGCGCCCTCGGCGTTCTTCCCGGCCGTGGCTGCGGCGCCACCGTTGTCGCCGTCTTCTCGATCTGAGACAGCCAACTCGTATCCACGTCCTCGAGGTGGAGCGCCGGATCGGCGAACAGGCGAAGGAACTCCGACACGATGTACCTGACCGCGTGGCGGTGGACGTGGCGGCCGTCCTCTCGGAAGTAGTCGCTCTGCCGCTCGGCGGTCACCGCCATCTCGTACGAGTGGAAGTAGTGGACGTCCGGGTGCCGGTCAATGAACTCGGAGACCGCGGCCCGGATCCGGCCCTTGGACTCCGCGTTGGCGATCCGGACGTCCAGCGCCGTGAATGTCGTATGCAGTGGGACCGGTGACACGGTGACGACCATCGCGGCCCCCAGCCGGTCCCGGATGACGGTCCGGATCCGTTCCAGATCCGCCACCATCTCGGCCACGGTCACGCGATGGAACTCCGGCCGCAGGCCCTCGAACACCGCCGGATGGGGGATCTGGCGGAACGTGCTGCCGGTCACCGGGCTCCGCCACGTCTCGATCAGACCCAGCGTCACGACCACCACGCCCGCGCCTCGGAACACCTCGTCCGCCGCGGCGTCCGCTGCGGCGCGGGCGGCGAGCAGCGCGGGCTCGTCCGGGTACGTCGTGCCGTACTCGCGGAACGGGTCGACGAGGCCCGTGCCCACCTGCCACAGGGGCTCCGCGGCCCGCTCCGGCCAGCCGCCGCTGAGGCGCTCCAGCTCCTGGCGGATCGTGGCCGTGGAGTAGAACAGGCCACCGGGGTGCATGGCCCCGCGGATGCCGACGACGCCCATCATGTCGGCCAGCTCCTTGGCGAAACAGGAGCCGATGGTCGCGACACGGGTCTCGGGCCCGACGAGCGGGACCACCGGCGCGCGCATCACGAGCGCCCGCTCCGACCAGGCATGCACGTGCTGCAGGTCCCAGTCGCCGATGCGGCTGTGCAGGATCGGCATGGCCGGAGCATAACGTGGTCCGGGACGGGCGCGACGCCCAGCCGATATGCTCGGGCCATGCGAGCGACGCACCGGCGGCGGAAGGACGGGCGCCCGTGACCGGTCCGATCCTGTTCCTGATCCCCGCGCGGGGCGGCAGCCGGCGCGTTCCCGGCAAGAACCTGCGGCACGTGGGTGGCATCCCCCTGGTGGGGCGCGCGGCGCGCACCGCCCGTGCCGCGGCGGCGCTCCTCCCGGGTGGCCCGCACTGTGTCGTGTGCAGCACCGACGATCCGGCGATCGCCGCCGCCGCGGCGGCCTGGGGTGCGGAGGTGCTGGACCGGCCGCCGGCGCTGGCGGCGGACGAAGCCGGTTCGGTGGACGTGGCGCTGCACGCGCTCGAAGCGCTCGAGGCGCGAGAGGGAGGCGTGACCTTCGAGACGCTGGTCCTTGTCCAGCCGACATCGCCGCTCATCGAGCCGGCCGACCTGGCCGCGGTGGTGGAGCGACACCGCGCCTCGAGCGGCGCCCCGGTCACGACCGTCTCCGCCGCGCACCCGGCATCGTGGCACCAAGGCATGGACGCGACGGGCGTCCTGCATCCCGTCGCCCCGGCCGCGGGCGAGGACGTGCTGCTGGCGGGAGCCGCGTACGCCGTCTCGCCCTGGGAGTTGCGGGCCGCTCGCCGGCTCGTCATCCCGGGGCGGACGCTTGGCCAGGTTATCCCCGCGGACCGGGCGATCGACGTGGACGAGGAGCGAGATCTGCTGGCGGCGGAGGCAATGCTTCGCTCCGGTTCCACGCCGCCGCCGCCACCCGTCGTCCCGGCAGCCGCCACCGGGAGACCCGCCGCCGGCCCTGCCTCCGGGCGACTCGCCGGCGGGCGCGACGGGTCGCCGCGGGTCGTCACGGTCTTGACCACGGGGCGCCAGGACTGGGGGATCCTGCGCTCGACGTGCGAGGCGATCCGCGCGCACCCGGGCCTCCGGCTCGACCTGGTGGTGGGCGGGATGCACCTCTCCGCGCAGCACGGCCACACGGTGGACCTGGTGCGCGCAGACGGGTTCGAGCCGGCGTCCGAGCTCCGCTGGCTGTCCGATGACGGTTCTGCCGTTCCGCTGCCGGAGGTCCAGGCCGCAGCGGCCCTCGAGGAGGTCGGTGGACACGTGCGGCTTGCTCGTTCCGATGTGCTGCTGATCGCCGGGGACCGGTTCGAGACGGCCGCGGCCGCCCTGGCCGCGACGCTGGCCGCGGTGCCGATCGCCCATCTGCACGGCGGCGAGCAGACGCTCGGGGCGTTCGACGATGCCCTGCGGCACGCGATAACGAAGCTCGCCCACCTGCACATGGTCAGCAACGATGAGCACGCCCGACGCGTGGTCGCGATGGGCGAGGATCCCGCGGCGGTCCACGTCGTGGGTGTGCCCGGTAACGATGGGCTGGAGCGCCCGGACCTTGCGACGCGGGAGGAGCTGGAGGAGCGCCTGGGGCTGACGCTGCGAGCGCCGGTCGTGGCGGTGACGGTCCACCCGGCTACGCTCGACGCCGATCCCGCCGCGGCCGCGCGAGCCGTCACGCGGGCCATGGACGAGGTTCCCGCGACCTACGTCATCACGTTGCCCAACGTGGATCCGGGAGCCGCCGAGGTCCGCCGGCTGCTGGAGGCCGCGGCGTCCGACCGCCCGGACCGGGTCACGGTGTCGGCGCTGGGCGAGCGGCGCTACTGGGGGCTCCTCCGGCTCGCGGACGCCATGCTGGGCAACAGCTCCAGCGGCCTGGCCGAGGCGCCCGCCCTCGGCCTGCCGGCCGTCAACGTCGGGGATCGCCAGGCGGGCCGCCACCGGGCGGCCAACGTGGTCGACGTGCCGGCCGACCCGGAGGCGATCGTCGACGCCCTGCGCCGGGTGCTGACACCGGGCTACCGCGCAACCCTGCCGATCGCCCGGGCGGAGCCGGACGACGGGCCGGCCGGCGTGCGCGTGGCGGCTATCATCGCCGCATGGCATCCGCTGCGACCGCCCCGCAAGCCCCCGGTCCCGGTGTGAGCCGGAAGGCCCGTGCCGCGTGAGGGACATCGGCATCTTCGGGACGTCCGGGTTCGCCCGGGAGGTGGCGGACGTCGCCGCGGAGGTCGGCTACCGGCCTGTGTTCCTGGCCCGCGATCGGGACGAGCTGGAGGTGTGGACCTTCAGCGACGACGTGATGCTGGAGGCTGATCTGGTGGGGCGCCCGGACATGCCGGTCGCCATGGGCATCGGCGACAACGCGGTTCGCCGGAAGGTGGCAGCGCGGTACGCCGGCAGCCTCGCCTTTCCCGTCCTGGTTCATCCCGGCGCGTCGTTCGGCCGGGGCCAGCGGGATGCTATCGCCGCGCGCCGCGGCGTGATCGTGTGCGCCGGTGTGCGCTTCACCAACAACATTCGGGTGGGTGACTTCGCGGTCTTCAACCTCAACGCCACGATCGGCCACGATGTGGTCGTCGAGGACTTCGTCAACATCGCCCCGGGCGCCTGCATCTCGGGCAACGTCCATCTGGGCACGGGTTCGTGGATCGGCACCGGCGCCGCCGTGAACCAGGGCACGGGCGAGGTCCCGCTGCGCGTCGGTGCGGATGTCGTGGTCGGTTCGGGGGCCGTGGTCGTCGGTGATTGCGAGGATGGGGGCGTCTACGTCGGCGTGCCGGCGAGGAGGATTCGATAGCCACGCTCGTCATCGCCGAGGCGGGGGTCAACCACAACGGCGACCTCGACCGCGCCCGGGAGCTGGTCGCTGCCGCCGCCGCGGCCGGCGCGGACGTGGTGAAGTTCCAGACGTTCATGACGTCCCGGAGCATCGCCGTCCATGCCCGCAAGGCGGAGTACCAGCAGCGCGCGACCGACCCCGCCGAGAGCCAGTACGAGATGGTCCGCCGGCTGGAGCTCACCCGGGCGGACTTCGAGGTCCTGGTCGCGGACTGTGCCCGGCTGGGCATCGGCTTCCTGTCGACCGCGTTCGATGCGGACAGCTTCGACATGCTGGTGGAGCTGGGCATCGACCGCGTCAAGGTCGCCTCCGGGGAGATCACGAACCTGCCGTTCCTGCGCCACGCCTGCCGGCTCGGCATGCCCGTCCTGCTCTCGACCGGGATGGCGAACCTCGGCGAGATCGAGGCCTCGCTCGAGGTGATCGAGGTGGCCGGGACGCCCCGGGAGCGGGTCACCATCCTGCACTGCACGACGGAGTACCCCGCGCCCATGGCCGAGGTCAACCTGCGGGCAATGGCGGCGATCGGGACGGCCTTCGGCGTGGCGGTCGGCTACTCCGATCACACGCCGGGGATCGAGATCCCGATCGCCGCGGTCGCGCTGGGGGCAACGGTGATCGAGAAGCACTTCACGCTGGACCGAGACCTGCCCGGGCCCGACCACCGCGCCAGCCTGGAGCCGGACGAGCTGCGGGCCATGGTGGAGGCGATCCGCAACGTTGAGCAGGCGCTGGGCGACGGCGTGAAGCGCTGCACCCCGACTGAGCTGCGGAACCGGCCTGTCGCCCGGAAGTCGATCGTGGCCAGCCTGCCGATCCGGGCGGGTGAGCCGTTCACACCCGACAACGTCACCACCAAGCGCCCGGGCACCGGTGTGTCGCCGATGCGCTGGGACGAAGTCATCGGGCGACCGGCGCCGCGTGACTTTGCCCCGGACGAGCTGATCGACCTGTGAGCGACACGGGCCTGGCGGGCCTGACCGTCCCGGTCTCGGGCTCCATCCGGGACGCGATGCGGGCCGTGGATTCCGGGGCGGGCGGGATCGCCCTTGCGGTGGATGGCGACGGTCGCCTGGCCGGAGTCGTGACGGACGGCGATCTGCGGCGGGCGCTGCTGGCGGGCGCCACGCTCGACGATCCGGTCCGCCCGGTCCTCAATGAGCAGTTCGTGGCCCTGCCCGCCGGGCACTCCCGGGTGGAGGCGCTGGACCTCATGCGCGCACGCCGGATCGACGCGATCCCGGTGGTGGACGCCGACGGCCGGCCGGTCGCGGTCCACCTGCTGCATGCGTTCCTGGAGCCGGTATCGCGTGCCAACTGGGCCGTGATCATGGCCGGCGGCAAGGGCACCCGCCTGCGCCCGCTCACGGACACGCTGCCCAAGCCCATGCTTCGCGTGGCCGGCCGGCCGATCCTGGAGCGAATCGTGCTCCACCTGGTCGGGTTCGGCGTCACCCGGATCTTCCTCTCGGTGGGCTACCTCGCGCATGTCATCGAGGACCATTTCGGTGACGGAAGAACGCTCGGCGCCGCCATCGAGTACCTCCGCGAGACGGAGCCGCTGGGGACCGCCGGGGCCCTGGGCCTGCTGCCCGGCATGCCGCCTGACCCGCTGCTGCTCCTGAACGGTGACCTCGTCACGTCCGTGGACGTGGACGCGATGCTGGGCTTCCATCGCTCCGGGGGGTTCGCGGCCACGGTCGGCACCCGCCGCTACCTGCACACCGTGCCGTTCGGGTGCGTGGACCGCGACGGCGACCACGTGACCGGGATCGAGGAGAAGCCCACGGTGCAGCGCGAGGTGAACACCGGGATCTACGTCCTGGAGCCGTGGGTCGCCGGGCTCGTGACGCCCGGACGGCACGCCACCATGCCCGAGGTCCTCGCGGCCGTGCTGGAGCGGGGCGGCCCGGTCGGCGCGTTCGAGATCGAGGACGACTGGGTGGACGTCGGCCAGCGCGAGCAGCTGGCGCGCGCGCGGGAGGGCGGCTGATGTCGCTGCGGGGCGTGCCGGTGCTGGTCACGGGCGCCGACGGGTTCATCGGCAGCCACCTGGTGGAGCGGCTGGTCGCGGAGGGCGCGCAGGTCCGCGCGTTCTGCTACTACAACTCGCGGGGGTCGTCCGGCTGGCTGGACGAGGTCCCCGCCGAGGCGCGCGCGGCGCTCGACCTGCAGTTCGGTGACATCCGCGACGAGCGGCTGGTGGATCGAGCCGTCGATGGCGTGGAGATCGTGTTCCATCTCGCCGCCCTGATCGCGATCCCGTACTCGTACATCGCGGCCGGATCGTTCGTGGACACCAACGTGCGGGGAACGCTCAACGTGCTGGAGGCAGCCGTCCGCGGGCGGGCCCGGCGCGTGATCCAGACATCGACCTCGGAGGTCTACGGGACGCCGGCCGAGGTGCCGATACGCGAGACGCACCCGCTCAACGCGCAGTCGCCCTACGCGGCCACGAAGGTCGCCGCCGACCAGCTGGCGCTGGCCTTCCACCGCAGCTTCGAGCTGCCGGTGGTCGTGCTGCGCCCGTTCAACACCTACGGACCCCGGCAGTCGGAGCGCGCCGTCCTGCCGACGATGATCCGACAGCTGCTGGCCGGGCGGCGCGAGATCCACCTCGGGCGGCTGGACACCCGGCGCGACCTGACCTACGTCGCGGACACGGTGGACGGCTTCGTCCGCGCGGCCACGGCGCCGGACATCGATGGCCGCACGATCCAGCTTGGAACAGGCCGCGCCGAGAGCATCGGGCAGCTGTTCGACATCGCACGACGGCTGATCGGCAGCGATGCCGTGGCCGTCACCGATGAGGCTCGCCTCCGCCCCGACGCCAGCGAGGTTCTCGTCCTGGAGTCCGACGCCTCGCTCGCCCGCGAGCTGCTCGGCTGGCAGGCCGCGACGAGCCTGGAGGACGGGATCGTCCGGACGATCGACTGGATGCGGACCCGCCCCGAGCCACCCGACGACCCTGCCCGTGTCCAGCTCTGAGGGGCGGATCGCCCTCGCCGAGCCGACGATCGGGGGCAACGCGGCCCGGTATCTCGAGGAGTGCCTCCGGACCAACTTCGTGTCATCGGTCGGGCCGTTCGTGTCGCGGTTCGAGGCGGCGTTCGCCGAGGCCGTGGGGGCGCGGCACGCGGTGGCGTGTGCCTCCGGCACGGCGGCGATCCACCTGGCGCTGCGCGTGCTGGACGTGGGACCGGGCGACGAGGTCCTCGTGCCCACGCTCACCTTCGTCGCATCCGCCAACCCGGTGGCCTACGTCGGTGCCACGCCGGTGTTCGTGGACTCCGAGCCGCAGACCTACAACATGGACCCGGGGCTCGTGGTCGACGAGCTGGACCGGCGGGCGCGCGAAGGCCGGCGCCAGCCGGCCGCCATCGAGGTCGTCCACCTGCTGGGGCACCCGGCCGAGATCGGCCCGGTCATGGAGGCCGCGGCTCGGCACGGCGTCACGGTGCTCGAGGACGCGTCGGAGGCGCTGGGAGCGACCTACCGCGACGGGCCCCACGCGGGCCGCCACGTCGGCACGATCGGGCGGGTGGGCTGCTTCAGCTTCAACGGGAACAAGCTGATCACGACCGGCGGCGGCGGGATGCTCGTGACGGACGACCAGGGACTGGCGCACCGTGCCCGGCACCTCTCGACGCAGGCGAGGCTTCCCGGAGCCGCGTACGACCACGACGAGATCGGCTACAACTACCGGCTGTCCAACGTGGCGGCCGCCCTCGGCCTCGCCCAGCTGGAGCAGCTGCCGGCCCTCCTCGCGGGCCGCCGCGCGAACGCTGCCGCCTACGACGACGCGATCGCCCGGCTGCCGGCGCTCCTGCCGGCGCCGCGAGCGCCGTGGGCGGATCCCTCGTTCTGGCTGTACACGGCCGCCGTTCGCCCCGGGGCGGGCGGACCCGGCCGCGACGCGTTGCTGGCGGCGCTGGCGGCGGCCGGCATCGAGGCCCGCCCGATCTGGACGCCGCTCCACCGGACCGGGCTCTGGCGCGACGCCGCGCGCATCGGCGGATCCGTCGCGGAGGCCGTGTTCGCGGTCGCGTTCAGCCTGCCGTCGTCCTCGAGCCTGGACGATGCGAGACGTGGGCGCGTGATCGCGGGCCTCTCCGCGGCCTTCGGCTGACCTACTCGAGCTCCGCCTGGTCGAGCTTCACCAACAGCTCGTAGGCATCGTCACCGAGGAACGCGCGTGCGGCGGTCTCGGTCTCGCGGGCAGCGATCCGGCCCTCCTCGTCCTCGACCTCGCCGCCGGCGAGCACGCCCAGGACGCGCGTGGGCGTGGGTTCGACGATCCACTCCTCGTCCGTGTCCGGATCCACGTCGAAGAAGGTCACCGATTCGATGTCGTAGGCGGCGCCGTCCGGCCGGGTGAGCGTGCAGGCCCAGGCGTCCGGCTCGTCGTCGGCCGATCGGATGGTCAGGCGCAGGCCGAGCGAGCGGAACAGGTCGGCGAGCGAGGTCGGGGTGGAGGCCATCGGTTGCACCTCGGGCGGCGTGGTCGGGTCAACCGTACTCCAGCCGGTCGGGCCGGCGGCGCCGGTGCCACCCGGCACAGGCTATCCTGCGCTCGATTTCATCCCGACCCGACGCGCGGCGAACGGTGCCAACGACCCGCCCGCGCTCCACGGAGGCTCCATGACGCAGGACCGGCGAGTGGCCATCATCGGACTGGGCTACGTGGGCCTCCCGCTCGCGATCGCGTTCGCGGAGAGCGGCATCGAGGTCGAGGGCGTGGATGCCTCGCCCGACCGGGTCGCAGAGCTCAACGCCCGCCACTCGCCCATCGACGATGTATCCGACGAGCGCCTGGCAGCCGCCCTCGACGGCCGGCTGCGGGTCGTAGCCTCCGCCGATGCCCGACCTCACGACGTGGACGCGATGTTCGTGTGCGTGCCGACCCCGATCACGACGACCAAGGACCCCGACCTCGGGCCCGTCCTGGCCGCCGCCGAGTTCGTGCGCGACGGCTTGCGCGCCGGGCACCTCGTGGTGCTCCAGTCCACCACCTTCCCGGGCACGACGACCGGTCCCTTCCGTGAGGTCATCGAGCAGCACGGGCTTCGAGCCGGCTCGGACTTCGATCTCGCCTTCGCCCCCGAGCGCGTGAGCCCGGGCGATCCGGCCAGCTCCGGGCGGGCCATCCCGCGCCTCGTGGGCGGCACGACGCCCGCCGGGCACGGCACGTGCCGCCGCCCTGCTGCGCAACGTGAACGAGCAGGTCGTCGAGATGACCTCGCCGGATGCGGCCGAGATGGCCAAGCTCCTGGAGAACACCTTCCGCAACGTCAACATCGCCTTTGTCAATCAGCTCGCGCTGCTGTGCGAGCGGATGGGCCTCGACGTGTGGGAGGTCATCGACGCGGCGGCGACCAAGCCGTTCGGGTTCATGAGGTTCACGCCCGGCCCCGGCGTCGGCGGCCACTGCATCCCGGTGGACCCGTACTACCTCGCCTGGCGGGCGCGCGAGTTCGACTTCACGGAGCGGTTCATCGAGCTGGCGGGCGACATCAACCTCGCGATGCCGCGACACGTCGTGGATCTCGCCGCGGAGGCGCTCAACGATCGCTCGCGCTCGCTCAAGGGCGCCCGGGTGGGCGTCATCGGGGTGGCCTTCAAGCCTGACGTCCAGGATGCTCGCAACTCGCCCGCCGCGGCGGTGCTGGCGGGGCTCGCCGACCGGGGCGCCGAGATCCGCTACCACGACCCGCTGGTGCCCCGGTTCCGCGACGAGGCCGGGACGATCCACCAGGGCGTTGGCCTGGACTCGCTCCTCCACTGGGCCGATGTCTTCGTGGTGGTCACGGCGCACCGAGCGATCGACTGGGACCACGTCTACGAGCAGGCGGATCTCGTGGTCGACACCGTCAACAGCTCGCGCGGCCGGATGGTGCGTGAGCGCCAGGTCCTGCGCCTGGGGGCCGGCTGGTCCGGCTGATCCACCACCGGCCACGTCCGGCCACGTCCGGCCACGTCCGGCCGGGTCCGGGCTCTGCCCGCCGCGCCGTCAGGCCACACCCAGGCGTTCGAACAGCTCCCGGTAGCGCCGGCCGTTCTGGGTCCAGGTCCGTTCTGCCATGATCCACTCGCGCGCCTGCCGGCCGAGCCGCTGACGGAGCCCCGGGTCGTCGAGCAGGCCCTCCAGCACCCGGGCGAGGTCGTCGGCATCCTGCGGCACGAAGGTCAGGCCCGTCTCGCCTGGGCTGACGATCTCCCGGAGCGCGGGCAGGTCGCTCACGACGACCGCCCGCTCAAGCGCCATCGCCTCGTACGGCTTGAGGGGGGTCACCATGCGCGACACGCGATCCGCCGTCCTGGGCACCACGAACACGTCGATCAGCGAGTAGTAGTCGAGGATCCGGGCGTGCGGCACCCGCCCGGTCATGATGAGCGTCCCGTCGTCCAGTCCCAGCCGCCTTCCCGTCTCGACGATCGCCTCCCAGTCGTCCCCGTCCCCGACCAGAAGGATCCGCACCCGCTGACGCTCCCGGAGCGTGGCGGCGGCCTCCAGGAGGTACGTGACCCCCTCGTACCGCGTGAACGTGGAGACGTAGCCGATGACGGTGTCGCTGCGATCGATGCCCAGCGAGGCGCCGAGGGCGTCGTTCCGGGGTACCGGGACGAAGCGCTCCACCTCGACGGCATTGGGCACGACGACCACCCTCGCGGGATCCGCGCCCCGCTCGATGATCTCCTGGCGCATCGTCTCCGACAGCGTCACCACGGCATCGGCCTGCAGCATCGCCGCCGTCTCGGCCGCACGAGTGAGCCGGTAGCGTTCCGCCCGCATCGCCTGGTCCTCGTCGCGCGATGGCACGGCCAGCCAGGTCTCCTCCCAGAAGCCGCGCACCTCGTAGACCACGGGGATGCCGAGGGGCCGCGCGAGCGCTAGCGCCACCTGCGCCTGGAGGTGGTTGGTGGCCGGCTGGAGCACGGCAGGCCGCAGCGCCTCCACGATGGGAGCCGCCGCCCGGGCCGTCTCGACGACCACCCGGTCCGGCAACCCGTCGTCCATGAAGTCAGGGGCGACCCGATGGTGGAGGATGCCGTCGACACGCTCCTCGGACGGGAACGATGACACGCCCTCGCTCCGAGGGTACCCGGCCCGCGTCATGACGTGCGGGTCCAGCCCGGCCTCCAGCTGGCACTGGGCGACCGACCGGGTGCGGATCGTGTAGCCGGTCTGCTTGTAGGGAAGCGACGCCCGCACCACGTGGAGGACGCGCCCCCGGACGCCGGCATGGCCGTGACCGGGCCGGGCAGCGGCGCGGCCGAGGTCGGGCGCCCAGTCCGGCTGGAGGACGGTGAGGTGACTCTGCGCCCGCTCCGCGAGGGCCGGGGCGTCGGGCATGCCTCCAGCCACCGCGACCCGTGCGAGGGTGAGAGCGTCGGTGTACCGGCCGTCGTCGAAGGCGATCCTCGAGCGCAGGGCTTCGAGGTCCGGCGAACGGTCATCGGGGAGCGTGGCGACGATGTCGGCCGCGACGGCGTTGAGGCCCGCCGTTCGCGAGAGCAGGGCGAGCCGCCGCCGGCTACCGCCCCCGGTGCCGACCGAGGTCCCGAACCGCGCGGCCAGCGCTTCCGCATGGGCGTGCCTGTCCGCGGCCCAGGTCGCGAGAAATGCGAACGAGGCGGCGTAGGTGGATCGCGACCGCCTTGCCGCTGACCGCTCCAGGAGGCTCGCGAACGGCCGCGCCAGCGGCCGCCGCAGCGCGCCCGGGACGAGCATCACGAGGCGCAGGACCGACGTGACACCGCCGGCCTTGGCGGTGCGAAGGAGGTGGAGGGGATCGCGCAGGCTGCGGACCAGGGCCTGACGGGAGCGCCGGCCGGTAAGGACCGTCAAGGCGTGATCGCGATCGTCGGGTTTGTGCCCGGCCTGCCGCCGCCGGGCGGCCACGTCCGCTGGCCGTGGGCGCATGGAGACATGGCCGGAACGCTAGCACACCCGCCAGAGCACCCGGGTCGCGCGTGGCTGGCGATTCGATACCCTTCGGCGCATGGATCGCACCAGCCTGTGACCCGATGACCGGCGCGTCGCGTCCGACGACGATGTGGCTGACGCACGGTCCGCGTGCCATCACGGACGATGACATCTCGGTCGTCCTCGACCCAACGTGGACCCCGGATGCGCGGACCGCGGCGGGTGGTCGCGTGATCCCGGTGCGCGACACCGTCGATCGGCTGCTCCGGGGTTTCGATCCCATCGTGGAGACCTCGATCCTGCTCGACACGTGGGCTGCGCGCTCGGGTGTCGTCCCGGTCCTCACCGTCGGCCGCACATCCTTCTGGTACTACGTTCGACTCGGCCACTGGGTCTGGCTCCAGGAGCGGGTCCTGTGGGCCCAGGTCCTGCGGCGGCTTCTGGATGATCACGCGCCGGCGAGGGTCGTGTGCGGGCCGGGGACGGACCAGGCCCTGGTCGAGGTCGCGCGCCTGATGGCGTCCGCGGACGGGCTGGACCTGGAGGTCGAGGCGGATCAGTCCGACGGCGAGGCGCGGGGCGCTGCGGGCGTCGCGGTCAGCCGCCGGATGCCGGCGCCATCTTCGGCCCAGGCCCGGGGCCGGTCGGCGCAGCGGCGGATCCTTGGGCGGGTGCGGCGGATGCTCGGCGGGGGCGCACGGTCGGCGGCGAATCCGACGCTCGCCCTCGTGGAGGCGCGGCTTGCACGGCTGGCGGGCGAAGAGGTCCCGCGGCTCCTGGTCGTCCTCAACCACCTCCCGCAGCGGGTCGAGACACCATCCGGGCCACGCCTGATGAACCCGTTTCTGGGCCCGGTCGCCGATCGGCTGGGCGGCACGCCGCTGGAGCCGATCTTCCTCGACTGGCACGCGCGGATCGCGGATGCCTCGGCGAGGATGCGGATCGTGGGCCCCGGCACGGAGCGGACCCTGCCGTGGGACGTGATCCGCCTTGGCGACGAGCCGCCCGATCCGGAGGTCGCGCAGCGGGCGGCGCTCGTCGCACGCAACCTGGCCGAGATCCGGGAGCCGGTCGCAACGGCGGGGATCGACCTCGGCCCGGGCCTGGCCCGCGAGGTCGGGGAGGCTGCACTCCGCTGGTTCCCCGGCAAGAACCGCTCGGTCGCGCGCCTGGGCCGGCTGATCAGGCTGCTGCGGCCGGCCGCCATCCTTGTCGCGGACGAATACCACCGGCAGGACTGGATGGAGGCCGCCACCGCCGCCGGCGTCCCGATCGCCGCCATCCAGCACGGGACGATCAACCGCCATCACCGCGGTTACATCCATGCCGACCGGCCGCCACAGCTTCACGTGCCGGACCGGACGTACGTGTTCGGGCAGTGGGAGCGCGCCCGCCTCGTTCACGACAGCATCTACCGAGACGACGAGGTCGTCGTCGCGGGCTCGCCGCGCCTCGACCTGCACCGGGCGGAAGCCGTGGACCGGGAAGCCGTTCGCGCCGAGTGCGGGGTGGCGCCGGGCGATCGCCTGGTCGTCCTGTCGGGGACGTGGGGCCAGATCTACCGCCGGTTCCAGTACCCGGTTGTCCTCGCCCGGCTGTTCGATCGCCCTCTGCCGCGCGTCCATCTCGTGGTCAAGCTGCACCCGGCCGAGCCGGACGAGGGACCCTACCGGGCCGTGATCGAGGGCGTCGCGGCCGCCAAGGGCTTCGCTCCGCCGCCGATCACGGTCGTCCAGGACGTGGACCTGTACCGGCTGCTCGCCGCCGCGGATGCGCACCTGGGGATCCATTCGACGGTCCTCACCGAGGCCGTCTTCGTGGGCACGCCGAACCTGCTGGCGACCAGTATCCTCGGCGGAGACCTGCTGGACTACGTCGAGGGCGCGGTCGCGCTGCCCGTGACCTCCGGCGAGGACTTGCTGGCCGCGTTGGATGCCGCAAGCACCGGCGCGATCACCGCGGATGCCCGGGCGGCCTTTCTCGCGTACCACTTCGAGCCGGGATCGGCGACCGAGCGGATCGCCGGGGACCTGCTCGCTTGGCTGTCGCCCAACCCGCCTGCAATCGAGGGATCATGACCAGGATCGTCGTCCACGTCGTCGGGGCGCGGCCGAACTTCATGAAGGCCGCCCCGGTGATCCGGGCGCTCAACGCCCGCGGTGTCGAGCAGCGCCTGATCCACACCGGCCAGCACTACGACGCCACGATGTCGGACGTCTTCTTCACCGATCTCGCCCTGCCCGAGCCGGACCTCAATCTCGGGGTCGGCTCCAGCAGCCACGCGCAGCAGACCGCCGCGCTGATGGTCGCGCTCGAGGGCGCCTTCGCGCGCATTGATCCCGCCCTCGCGATCGTGTATGGCGACGTCAACTCCACGATCGCGGCGGCCATCGTGGCCTCCAAGACCGGCCTGCCGATGGCGCACGTCGAGGCCGGCCTGCGCAGCTTCGATGACACGATGCCGGAAGAGATCAACCGACGGGTGACCGACCTCCTGTCGGACCTGCTGTTCGTGACCAGCCCGGAAGGCGTCACGAACCTCCAGCGCGTCGGGATTCCGGCAACGCGCATCCATTTCGTCGGCAACCCGATGATCGACACCCTGCTCGCGAACCTCGACCGCTTCGACGCGGCCGCGATGGCGGCGCGCCTCCGGCTGCCGGAGCGGTACGCGGTGGCGACCATGCACCGACCCGCCAACGTTGACGGGCCGGCGAAGGCGGCCCGCATCGTCGCGATGCTCCGCGGCGTCGCCGAGCAGGTGACGCTCGTGCTGCCCCTCCACCCGCGCGGCAGGCCGATTCTCGAGGCGGCGGGCCTCGTGGCCGACGAGCGGCTCAGGGTCATCGAGCCCCTGGGCTACCTCGAGTTCCTCTCGCTCGTCAAGGGCGCGGCGCTGGTCGTGACCGACTCGGGCGGGATCCAGGAGGAGACCACCGTGCTCGGTGTGCCGTGCCTCACCGTCCGCCCCAACACCGAGCGTCCGATCACCATCAGCCACGGGACGAACCGGCTGGTCGAACCGGAGGGGGTCACGCCGCTGGTCGGCTCGATCCTTGCCGACGGTCTCGCGGTTCCCGAGGCGGCACCCCCCCTGTGGGACGGCCACGCCGGAGAGCGGATCGCGGCCGTGATCGCGGCCTGGCTGGGTAGGGCCACGTGATCACGAGCGCGGGGCCGCGCGGTGGATCCAAGCGCCGGGATCGCGTGGGCCGTGGCGGCCCCGCGTTGAGGCTCGCAAGGCGCAGCCTGGGATGGCTGAGTCGCCGGCTGGTCCCGATGGCCGCCCGCCTCGATCCCCGCCTGGCTGATCCCATGGCGCGCGCAATCGCCACGGGCGGTCGCCTCGTTGGTCTGCGACCGGACGGCGCGGTCGTCGCGCTCGAGGTCGCACGCGTTCGGAGCACCTTCGGGGGCGGGCAGGTGGCGGAGGCCCGTACGCGCGTCGACGCGCTCCTCGCGAACCATCCTGACGACCTGGGCGCGCTGGACCTCCGTCGCGAGGTGGTCGGACGCCAGGGCGAGCTGACCGAGGTGGTCCGGACCCTCCACCGGGCGTCCGTGCTCGATCCCTCGGTGGATCGGCTCGCGGCGGAGCGGTTTGCCCTGGGCCGGCTGATCGAGACGTCGGAGGGCTGGCTGCCGCGGATCCCCGGGCCTGCGCGGCCGGTCGTGCCGGCCGGCGAGGACGTCGCGCTCCACCTGCTCAAGGAATCGGCGCCCGCGTTGACCAACGGCTTCACGATGCGGTCGCGCTACAACCTCATCGCAGCGCGCGGGGCCGGCCTCCGCCCGGTCGTCGTGACGTCACTGGGCTATCCGCGAAGCCTGGGGCTCGAGGTGATCGACCCCGTTGAGCTGGTCGACGAGATCCCGCACCACCGGCTGGACCTGGGGCCGTACTACCCGGAGCGCCCCCCCTTCGACGTGGCGCTGGAGCATCAGGCCTGGCTGACCGCCGGCATCGCGCGCCGCGTGCGGCCGGCGGTGATCCACGCCTCGTCCGGCCGTCGCGGCTACGAGACGGCGCTCGTGGGTCTCGCGCTTCGCGCCCATATCCGCCGGCCATTGGTCTATGAGGTCCGGTCATTCTTCGAGGCGACCTGGTCCGCCGACGACCGCTGGGGCGAGGACAGCGAGCACTACCGGCGCCGGTACGCCACCGAGACGCGGGCAATGCTGGCGGCGGATCACGTGATCACGATCGCCGAGACGATGAAAGGGGACATCGTTGAGCGTGGCGTGCCTGGCGAACGGGTGACCGTCATCGCGAACGGCGTCGATTCCGACGCGTTCGCGCCCCGGCCCCGAGACCCGGAGGCCGTCCGTCGCCACGGACTCGAGGGGGCATTCGTCTTCGGGTACGTCAGCAATCTCGACTACCAACGCGAGAACCAGGAGCTCCTCGTCCGGGCCACGGCAATCCTGCGTCGTCGCGGTCGCCTGGTGAGGTGCCTCATCGTGGGCGACGGCTCTCGCCGGGCCCTGCTCGAGGATTCGGCCCGGCAGGCCGGGGTCGGCGACTGGGTCGTGTTCACCGGGCAGGTGCCCCATGCGGACGTCGCGGCGTACTACGCGCTGCTCGACGCGTTCGTCGTTCCTCGCCGGAACGAGCGCACCGGCAGGAACGTGACCCCGCTGAAGCCCTACGAGGCCCTGGCGATGGAGCGCCCGCTGGTCGTCGCGGACCTGCCCGCGCTGGCCGAGATCGTCGGGCCGGACCGCGGCCTGGTGTTCCCCGCCGACGACGCCGAGGCGCTTGCCGACGTGCTGGAGCGGCTGATGGACGACCCGGCGCTCGGATCGGGCCTGGGCCGGGCCGGCCGGGAGTGGGTGCGGCGCGAACGGAGCTGGGCGGCCAACGGCAGCCGCATCCGCGAGGTCTATCGCGAGGTGCTCGATCGATGGGCGGCAACGACCCCGGAGGTGGGCTGATGCAGGGCATGATCCGGTCGCCGGACGGGTTGCCGGGGACGCTCACTGTCGAGGCGGCCGATGCCGTCCGTGCGCTCGAAGGCTCGCCCAACGACCCGATCGTCCTGGGTTACCACCCGATCGCGCGCTGGAACCCGGTCCTGGCACTGCTGTACGGCGGGTGCTGGGACGTCGGGATCGCCCCCATCCCGATGGTCGACGAGGCGAGGATCGACGAGCTGGCGGCATTCGCCGCTCTGGGCCACCGGACGGTGCTCCACCTCCACTGGCTGAACCTCCCGCTCAAGACGGTCACGACCGTCGTCGACGCAGAGCGGGCGGTGGACGCCTTCCTGGCGCGCCTGGACCGCTTCCTTGACGCCGGCGGGCGCATCGTCTGGACCGTCCACAACATCCTGGCGCACGGTTCGCGCTTCGAGGCCGTCGAGGCGCGCATGCTGGCGGCCGTCGCGCAGCGGTCGACCGTCGTCCACGTGATGGCGAAGGGCACGCGCGAGTACGTTGCCCCGTACTACGACATCCCGGCGGATCGCGTGCTCCACGTTGCCCACCCGAGCTACGTCGGTGCCTACGAGGACTACGTGAGCCGGCAACAGGCACGCCACCAGCTGGGGCTCCTGCCCGACGAGCTCGTGTACCTGGTGGTCGGCGCGGTCCGCGCCTACAAGGGGCTGACCGACCTGCTCGACGCCTGGGACATCCTGCCAGCGCATCCGCCCCGGCGGCTGGTGATCGCCGGCCCCGTCGGCCGCGACCCGGGAACGCCCGAGCTGGTGGAGCGGGCCGTCGTCCATCCAAGCGTGGTCATCCACGGTCAGCACATCCCGGCCAGCCAGATGCAGCTGTTCCTGCGCGCCGCAGACGTCGCGGTGCTGCCGTACATTCGCTCGCTCAACAGCGGCGCGCTGATGCTGGCGCTCACGTTCGGCCTGCCGGTGGTCGTCCCGGCTGGGGGCGGCCTCGCCGAGCTGGTGGATGACCGTTACGCAGTGACCTACCCGTCGGACGCTCCGGGCAGCCTGGCCGATGCGCTGGTTCGCGCCGCCGCCCTGGCGACGCCCGAGGCGAGGGCGGCGGCCCGCGAGGTTGCGCTTGCGCACGATCCCGTGACGATCTCGCGGCAGTTCGCGCAGGGTCTCCGCGCCATGCTCGATCGCTGACGGGCCCGGTCCGCCGCCGGGCGGGCGGTCACCCGCCGTCGGGCGCCTGGTGCGGGTGGCGCACTGCCGTCAGGCCGCGCGGCGGGTCCGCGAGCGGAGAGCCAGGCCCGCCTCCATGACGAACGAGAGCAGGCCCAGGAGCGCGTCGACGGCCGGCCGGGCAGGCCCCTGCCACGCGACGCCCACGCGCTCGAGCAGCCGCACGTCCAGGCGGGCTTGTGGTGAGCCCGCGCGGACCCCGCGGTCCGGCACGGCGGCCGCGGAGACCATCGACCAGGTGGCCGCCCGGGCATCGGCCGCCAGGGACCGCCAGTGCGCGAGCGGCGGCCACAGGAGGTGCCGCGGGACCGCGGCCGATCCGCCGACGAGATCCGGCGGCGCTGCCAGGAGGAACTCCGTGATGCCGCCGAGCAGCTCGACCGTGGCCTCGTCGCGACCCGCCGTCGCCCGGGCCACGGGTCCCGCGAGGTCCGCCCGGACCAGGCGGTCGAAGTACCCCGCGACGACCGCTTGGCGGTCGGCGGCGTCAGGGAGGACCCGATCCGCCTCATCCGCCACCTCGCGCAGCGCCCTGATCGCGACCCGCACCGCCTCCGCTGCCAGCCGCGCCGAACCGTGCTTGGCGGCGGTGATCGAGGCGAACTCGTTGCCGGGTCGGGGTCGCGCCCACTCGTATACGACGTCCCCGATCACCTCGATCCGGTCACCGGCACGGAGCAGGGCGCGAATTGTCCATGGCTGGTCACCCAGGACGCGGCCCGCGAACCACAGGTCCTCCCGGCACGAGCGGTGGACGAGCTTCCCGTGACCGGCCGCGTAGAACATCAGGCCCGGGTTTCGGCGCAGGGACTTGCGGCCGGGCAGGCGGATATCGGGCCGGTCGTACTGCGCCGTGATCCACGTGCCGATCCCGTCGGACCAGATCCGCTGGCCCACGACGGCGAGCGCCCCCGTCGACACGGCCGCCCGGTACATCGCTGCCAGCCCACCGGGCAGGAGCCGGTCGTCGGAGTCCAGGAACGTCAGCCACTCCCCGCGGACGGCGCGCAGGCCGCGGTTGCGCGCGGCGGACACGCCCTCGTTGGCCGGCGCCTCCAGCAGCAGCACCCGCGGGTCCCGGGCCGCGATCGCCCGGACGACGTCCGCCGTGCCGTCCGTGGAGCCGTCGTCCACGACCACGCACTCGAGGGGGATGTCCCGCTCGTCGAGGATGGAGCCGAGCGCCCGCTCGATTGACGCCGCCGCGTTCCAGCACGGGATGATGACGCTCACCTCGGGCAGGACGGGGTCGGGCCCGGACGGCGGCATCCCGGCGGGCGTAGATGTGTCCAGGTGGTCGCTCCTCGGTCGGCTGGGGACGCCCGAAGGATACGCTGCGCTCGCAGCCGCGCACGAGCGCCCAAGCCGGAACAACCGTCCCGCGGGCACCGGCGGGCGCTAGGATCTCCGCCATCATGACCGACCCCGCCTCCGTCTCCTATTGGCTCGAGACCTGCGGCGACGATCTCGCTCCACGGCCCCCGCTCGACGGGTCCGTGAATGCGGACGTCGCGATCATGGGGGCAGGCCTGACGGGCCTCTGGACCGCGTGGTACCTCCATCGGCGGGACCCATCGCTCCGGATCGTGGTCGTCGAGCGCGAGGTGGCAGGGTTCGGGGCGTCCGGCCGCAACGGCGCCTGGTGCGCGCCGGACCTGAACATCACGATGAGCCGCCTCGCGCGCCTGCACGGGGAGGACGCCGCCCGGCGGATGCAGCAGGCCACCTACGACGCGGTGGACGAGGTCGGGCGTGCCTGCGCCGAGGCCGGGATCGACGCCGGGTTCCACAAGGGCGGGGAGCTGATCGTCGCCCGCGGCCCGCAGGGCGTGCCGTCGCTCGAGGGATCGCTGGAGGAGTACCGCCGGTTCGGGTTCGGGGACCGGTACCGACTGCTGGACGCCGCCGAGGTGGCGGCGCGGATCCGGATCGCGGGCGCGGTGCGCGGGCTCGTCTCCGACGACGCGGCGGTGGTCCATCCCGGGCGGCTCGTCCGGGGGCTGGCGCGGGCGGTCGAGCGCGAGGGCGTCCGGATCGCCGAGGGCACCGCGGTGACCGACTTCCGGCCCAGGGACGCGAGCGGTCTCGCCACGCTGGTCACACCGCGGGGCGACGTCCGCGCCCCGGTCGTCGTGCTCGCCGGCGAGGCGTACCTCTCGGAGATCCCGAGGCTCCACCGCCAGCTCCTGCCGCTGTGGTCGCTGATCGTGCTCACGGAGCCCGTGTCGGACGCGCAGTGGGCGGAGATCGGCTGGACAGGCCGCGAGGTCGTGGCGTCCACCCGCATGTCCGTGGACTACCTGTCGCGGACGGAGGACGGGCGGATCCTGTTCGGCGGCCGTGGGGCTCCGTACCGCTACGGGTCGCCGATCCGCCTCGAGTACGACCGCCACGGGCCCACGCACGAGAAGCTCAAGGGGTTCGTGCGCGAGTGGTTCCCGTCACTCGCGGGCATCCGGTTCACCCACCGGTGGGGCGGCCCGCTGGGGATGCCGCGCGACTGGCACCCGACGATGGCGTTCGACGCGGCGACCGGGATCGCGACCGCGCGCGGCTACATCGGCCACGGGGTCTCGACGACGAACCTCGCCGGCCGGACGCTGACCGACCTGATCACCGGAGCGCACAGCCCCCTGACGGAGCTGCCGATCGTCAACCACCGGTCGCGGAACTGGGAGATCGAGCCGTTCCGCTGGATCGGCGTGCGCTACGGCCAGTGGGCGATCGGTCGCCTGGACGAGAAGTCGGCGCGCACGGGCAAGCCCCCCACCGGCCGCAGCCTGGCCGAGCGGATCGCCTCGCACTGATCGCCCCGGGACACGACGCAGGAGGACGCCATGACGGACACCATCCCGCTCCCCGCCTCGATCGCCGCCGCGGATGCCGACCTGTTCGGCCCGCTGGAGGACACCGGGCCGCGCGCCGGTGCGGACCGCGGCACCCCGATGACCGCGCTCCGGGTCCTGCACGAGGACGGCCCGGTCAACGTGGGGATCTGGGAGTGCACGCCCGGCGGCTGGTCGATCGAACGCCGGACCAACACCGAGATCGTCCGGATCCTGGCCGGCCGGGCGCGGATCACGGACGCCGACGGGACGGTCCGGGAGCTCTCGCCCGGGTCGGTGGTCGTGCTGCCGCGCGGCTGGTCCGGCCGCTGGGACATCACCGAGACCGTGCGCAAGCTGTACGTCACGATCGAGGGATAGGCCGCGCAACGCGGGCCAAGCGTCCGACGTCGCCGCCCCCGGGATCAGCCCTCGCGCATCAGCTCCGAGATCAGGCGGACCTCCGCGCGCCGGACAAGGGCGTCCGGCGCCTCACGAGCCTTCGGGCTCGCCCATCCGTACAGGAACCGGACCGCCGCCGTTCCCGGGGGCATCGAACGCTGCACAGCCTCGCGCACCCGCTCGACATAGCGCTCGGCCGCCTCATCGCTGGTCTCGGTGAGCACGATCCCGAACCTCGACGCCGCGATCCGCGTGCAGTAGTCGCTGGCCCGGGACGCTCGCCGCAGGCACCCGGCGGCCTCGCGCAGCGCGCGTCGCCCCAGGTCCTCGCCCCAGGCATCCCACAGGTCCTGCAGGCCGTCGAGCTCCACGACGACGATCGACAGGGGCCGCCGGTACTTCGCGGTCCGTGCCACCTCGGCGACCAGCACGCGGCGCCACAGGTCCGGCCCGCCGAGTCCGGTGAGGGGATCGTCGTAGCCGGTCGGCTCCGGCACGGTGTTGATGTCCATGCGGGCATCGTGGGCCAGGCGAGGACGAGGCTCCACCCGCCGGAGGGGTCAGCGGGGCACGGCCGAAGGTCCGCCCCAGCCGGCGTGGGCTAGGACGACGCGGTCTCGCGCGGGTAGCGGCTCGGGGTTGCCAGCTCGGCCGCCTCGGGCATGCCGGGCGTGACCTGGGAGGTGCGCTCGAACCAGGAGGCGTAGCCCCGTGCCCCCCAGGCCGCGGTCACCCCGTGCGCGACGATGCTCAGGGCGACCGTCAGGAGCACGACGTCCGTGATCTCGTTCGCACCCGGCAGCGCCGCATCCAGGACGATGCCCGAGAAGGCGATGGAGGCCAGACCGCGCGGCCCGAACCAGCCGACGTAGAGGATCGTGGGCCACGCGAACCCGGACCGCAGCATCGAGAGCGCCACCGGCAGCATCCGGACGACGGTCAGGCTCAGGACGGCGTAGACGAACGTGAGCGGCGTGGCCCGGGACAGGACGGGGCCCAGCAGCGTGGTGCCCAGCAGGAGGAACACGACCGCGACCAGCGCCACCGCCAGCACCTCCGGCAGCGCGAACGCCCCGCGTGCGGCGGCCGGCCGGAACGTGAGTCCGGTCGCGAAGCCCGCGACCCACACGGCGAGGAAGCCGCTCGCCTCCACGTGGTCGGCCGCCACGAAGGAGGCGACAGCGATCGAGACCAGGCCGATGGACTGCCAGTGCCTGGCGGCGAACCCGCGGCGCGCGGCGGCGGCAAGCAGCAGGCCGCCCGTGACGCCGATGGCGAGCCCGATCCCCGTCGAGCCGGCCAGGGCCAGCACCAGGGTCTCGATGGCCTCGATCTCCGACTCGGCCCCGGTCGCGGCGAGCCCGACGGCGATGAAGATCGTGACGAACGGCAGCGCGAGCCCGTCGTTGAGCCCGCTCTCGACGTTGAGCGCGTTGCGGATCACCGCCGGCACGCGCGGGTTGGCCACCACCGCCTGGCCCAGCGCGGCGTCCGTGGGGGCGAGGATGGCGCCCAGCAGGGCGGCCTGCCACAGCTCGATGCCGGGTACGAGAAGCGCGGCGATCATGGCCCCGGCCACGATCGTGAGCGGCAGGCCGATGCCCAGCAGGCGTTTCGAGACCGTGAGCTCACCGCGGAACGCCCCCATGTTCAGCGACGAGGCGTCGGCGAACAGCACCATCACCAGGGCCGCCTCGATCGCACCCACCAGCAGCTCGCTGCCCGCGGCGACGTCCACCAGCCCCAGCGCCGGGCCGGCCAGCAGCCCGATCCCCGCGAAGAACAGGGGCGCGGTGATCACGGTCGTCTCGAGGCGCTTGGAGACGAGGGCGTAACCGAGCGCGACGACGGCGAGGAACAGGATCGGCGGGATCACGAGGCCTCCATGCCGAGGGCCGTTCGCCGGGCGAGTGCCATCAGCGACAGCACGGGGTTGACGCCGGTGGCGGTGGGCATCGCCGAGGCGTCCGTGACGAACAGCCCGGGCACGCCGTGGACCTGTCCGTCCGGGCGCGCAACGCTGTCGCGCGGGTTCATCCCGATCCGGCAGCTGGACATCTGGTGAGCGGTGAACAGCAGCACCCGGTTGGGTGCGATCGGACGGCGGGCGAGCTGGTCCAGCCACGGGTCGAAGGGCTCACCACGCCGCCACTCGAGCGGCGGCGTGGTGAGCGGCACGATCCTCGCCGCGCCCGCGGCGCGCTGGATCCGCGCCAGCTCCAGCTGGGCCTGCCGCAGCAGCTCCCGGTCCGCGGGGCCCGGGGCGTATCGGACGTCCACCCCGCCGTCGCGGGCCAGGGAGACCCGGCCCTCGGTCCGGTCGCGCACGATGGCCAGGAACGCGGCGATCCCGTCGCAGCGCGTCATCGTGTCGCGGTGATCCCGGCTGGACCACCAGGGGAATCCGGTGGCGATCAGCCCGGGGTGCGTGGGCGCCGCCTCGATCGTGAACCCCCAGCGGCCGTCGATCTCGGCGAACGCGTCGCTCTTCACGCTCTGCGGTACGCCGGACCAGGGGCTGAGGGACTCGTCGTAGATGCCGGCGATCGCCGTGACCGGGTGCAGGTGCAGTCCCCGGCCGGCCGTGGCCGTGGCGATCCCGGAACGGAGCAGGACGGCAGGTGAGAGGATCGCGCCGCCGGCGAGGGCGACCAGCGGGGCCCGAACCGTGATGTCGCCGCCCGGGACCCTCGCCACCACGCCGGCCGCCCGGCCGCGCTCGAGGAGGATCCGGCGGACCTCGGTCCGGTCCAGGATCTCCGCCCCGCTGGCGCAGGCGGCGGCCAGCGTGGTTCGCAGCGCCGACTGCTTGGCCCCGCTCCGGCAGCCCACCGCGCATGGCCCGCAGTCGGTGCAATCGCGGACGCCCCGGGGCATCACCTCCCAGGGCATGCCCAGCGCGTCCAGGCCGGCGGCGAGTCTCCCGTTCGGGCCGTTGGGCTCGCTCTCGTCGCGGGTGACGCCGATCTCGGCCTCGATCGCCGCGTAGTGCTCGTCCAGGTCGTCACCGATGCCCGCCGCCCGCCACTCCTCCCGGACGGCGGGCGGCTCCCGGAGCGATGAGCTCCAGTTGACCACCGTGCCGCCACCGACCGCGCTGCCGGCCCGGATCGAGATCCAGCGGTCCGTGGTGGCCGCGAGGCCGCGGTCCAGGAACAGCGCGCCGAGGCCCACCAGCTCGGGCCCGCCGAACCGCTCCTCGGTGACCATCGCGGCGCGCTCCAGGACGATGACCTTCCGACCGGCTGCCGCCAGGATCGACGCCGCCACCCCGCCGCCTGCCCCCGACCCGATGACCGCGACGTCTGCCTCGATCACCTCGCCCGCGCGCGGCGTGCGCACGGTCACGCGGCTGGGGGCCGGCGCGTCCGGCGATGGCGCCACGAACCCGGTCCGGGCGCGCCACGGGGAGTCCTCGATCCCGTACGCCAGCAGCAGCGTGAGCCGCTTGAGGTCCTGGAATGCCATCCGCTTGAGCGGGATCGGGCTGGCGGCCAGGCGCCGCAACGCCGCCTCGCGCGCCTCCTGGTCCATCCGCGAGAAGGCGATCGGGCGCCCCGTCAGGGCCAGGTTGCCGACCCGCGTGTCGATCGCCCGAAGCATCAGGCCCAGCTGCCGCTGGAGGGAGGGGCGGCCCAGGGCGCGGACCTCCTCGAGCAGACGCCGGTGCACGCCCAGCTCGCTGGCCGAGGGCAGCCCCTCGGCCGCGGGCACGAACGTGTCCACGATGGCAGCGAGGGCTCGGTCACGGCGGGCGGGCATCGCCGCGAAGCCTAGCGCCCGGCGGCCTGCCGGGCGCCCGATTCCAGCGGACGACACGACGAGGCCGTCGAAGGCACGGCGGCAGCCGGCGCCGGCATGACTGCGGTCCGGTATTGTCCCCCCGCGAGGACGATGCGCCGTCGGATGACGGCGTTGTGACCTGTGAGCGTTGTGCCGCAGTCACTTGGGTGGCGTGCGGAGCCGGTACGCTCCCCACGCACCGCGTGGGGCTCGGCCGAACGTGCCGTGTATGGATCTCAACGATGGAGGACTCGATGGGCCGCGTGATCGACTTCTACCGGCTCCAGATCGAGGTCATGCGCACGTGGCAGCCAAGCGGTGGTTCGCGGATCCGCCGGCTGCTGGCCACGTTCGTCATCAGCGTCGCTTCGTTCGGCGGCGCCGTGGCGCTCACGCCGGGGTTCGATCTCGCCCCCGGGGCGCCGATCATCGGCACGCTGCTGCTCGCGGCGATCGTGCTGGCCGTGCTGAACGTCCTGGTCCGGCCGATCTTCCTCGCCCTGTTCGCCGGGATCTCCGTCATCGCCGTGGTCGTTGCCACCCTGATCTTCCAGGTCGGCTCCTTCCTGGCGGTCGCGTACGTGGTCGAGGACCTGACCGTGAGCGGGATCCTGTCCGCCCTGGTCGCGTCGTTCGTGTACGCCACGGTGGTCACGATCCTGGTCGCGATCTTCTCGATCAGCAGCGATGACTCGTACTACGCGGTCCTCATGCAGCAGGTGACCGCCAGGCGTGAGGGTGCACTGCGGACCGACAAGCCCGGCCTAGTCGTCGTCCAGATCGACGGCCTTGCCCAGCCGATCCTGGCCAGCCAGATCCGGGCCGGCCGCGTCCCCCACCTCTCCGGCTGGGTTCGCTCGGGCCGGTACCGGCTGGCCGGCTGGGAGGCGCTTCTGCCCCCGACAACCCCGGCGAGCCAGGCCGGCATCCTGCACGGCAACAATGACGGCATCCCGGCCTTCCGCTGGTATGAGAAGGGACCCGGCCGGCTCATGGTCGCCAACCATCCGGACGACGCGATGGAGGTCGCGGCCCGGATCTCGAATGGCGAGGGGCTCTGCTCGAACAACGGGGCCAGCGTCGGCAACCTCTTCTCCGGCGATGCCACCCGCTCCTACATCACCATGGCGACGATCAAGGACAAGAGCCAGGGCCTCGGCCAGAGCCGGACGTTCATGACGTTCTTCGCCAGCCCGTACAACTACCTCGGCACCCTCGTCCGCTTCGTGGCCGAGATGATCAAGGAGAACATTCAGGCGCGCCGCCAGGTGCGTGCGGGCGTCATCCCGAGGATGCACCGCGGACTGCCCTACCCGGTCGCCCGCGCCGCGACCAATGTCGGCCTTCGCGACCTGTCCACGTCCCTCGTCATCGAGGAGATGTACCGCGGCGCGCCGGTCATCTACGTCGACTACACCGACTACGACGAGATCGCGCACCACAGCGGGCCCGAGAGGCCCGAGACCCTGGACGCGCTTGATGGCGTGGACCGGGCGATTGCGACGCTCGAGAAGGCCGCCGCATCTGCGGCGCGGCCGTATCGCTTCGTCATCGTCTCCGACCACGGCCAGACCCTGGGAGCAACCTTCCTCCAGCGCTACGGCAAGACGCTCGGCGACGTCGTCAGGGCGCTGATGAGCGGTTCGGCGACGATGGAGGAAGCCACGGCGCGCGTCGAGGAGTGGGGACCGACCAACGCCTTCCTGTCCGACCTGACGAGCACCCAGGGGGTGTCGGGGAACCTCGCCAGGGCGGCCCTGCGCTCTCAGACGACAGACGGCGTCGTGGACCTCGGGCCGTCCGGGGCGGGCAAGGCCGAGGCAGGGGAGGGCCCATCGGGCGCGCCTGCAGAGCGCCCCGACCTGATCGCGATCGCGTCGGGCAACCTGGGTCTCGTGTACTTCCCGCGGATGCCCGGACGGGTGACGCTCGAGCAGCTCGCCGAAGCGCACCCCGGCCTTGTCGACACACTTGCCCGCCACCAGGGTATCGGGGCCATCCTCGTCAAATCCGAGGCGCACGGCTCGATCGTCATCGGTCGCGAGGGCATCAACTACCTGGAGGAGGACCGGGTGGAGGGCGCGGACCCGGTCGCCCAGTACGGCGGCCGCTCGCGCGAGGCGTTCCTGCGCCTCGACGGCATGGATCACGTGCCGGACCTCTCCGTGGTCAGCCTGTACGACTCCGAGTTCGAGGAGGTCGCGGCCTTCGAGGAGCTCATCGGCTCGCACGGTGGCCTCGGCGGCCCCCAGACCAGGCCGATGATCATGCACCCCGCCGATTGGGATCTCGACGAGGAGCTCGTCGGCGCCCCGGCCGTCTACCGCCAGATCCGCCGCTGGGCGGAGCGGCACCTGGACCATCGCTTCGGGACGGACGGCAGCGCCGCGCCGTTGCCGATGCCCGCCCGGGACGCGGTGGACGAACCGTCGCCGGCGCTCGGCACCACCGTCGCGTAGGGGGCCGGGCACCGCCCGAGCACAGCCCCGCTCGCTCGGGATTGCGGCGGCCCCTCGTGCCGGTTCTGCGAGTCGTGACCTTCAGTCCTTGCGACCGGGCCTCCAGTGTTCCATAGTGCTGCCGCCGACGGCGATCGCAGGTGGGCTTGGCAGGTGGGTGCGGCGACAATCCGCTGGCGTCAGGGATCGCGTCCACGGAGCGTGATTGGGTACGCTCTCGCCCTCGGGGTCGTGGCGACGGCCGTCGTGCTGCTCGAGTTGGCGATCCCCGTGGACCACGGGTCGCACCTGCTGGTTGCCCTGGCGCTCGTCCTCGGTGCCGCGCTGCAGCTGGGCGCCGGACCCGCCGCAACGGCGCTGGGCGCGGGCGGCGGGCTCTCCGTCGTGGTCGCCGCTGTGAGGGCCGACACGGTTCTCCATGGACCGATGGGCTATCTCCAGCTGGTGGCGTATCTCGTCATCGGCGTCGTTGTCATCCTGGTCATGGCCAACGCCCATCGCTCCCGATTGCCGGCAGTGGCGGCCGGTGCGAAGCGGATCCTGTCTCCGGCAACGTCCTCGCTCATCGAACCGCTGACCGTTCGTGAGACGGAGATCCTGAAGCTGGCAGCGTCCGGCATCTCGGTCGCCGAGATCGCCGATCGGCTGTGCGTGTCCCCCAACACGGTGAAGACGCACCTCACGCACATCTACGGGAAGCTGGGGGCACGGGGGCGCACCGATGCGGTGCGCGCCGCCATCCACTGTGGCTGCCTGAGTCCGGAGGACATCTGCCCGCACAGGGCAGCGATCGACGTGGAGGGATCACCGGTTCCGGTGACGCCGATCCAGCCGAACCGGTGACGACACCGCCCGCCCCGATCCCGACGATGTAGCGGTCGCATTCTGGCGACGCGGCCGCCACCGACGCGGACGCCGGCGAAGGTTGGGGGTTGAAGCTGCCCGAGGAATCGAGCGGCTCCTCCCGGGAGGTTTCGATGGACCGTAGGTCGAACGCGGTCTTGTCTCTCGTCGTCATCATGGTCGTGGCGCTGCTGCTGCCTGCCGGCGTGTTGGCCAAGGGCAAGCCCACAACCGAGGCCAGCAACAACCTCTCCATCCCGACGATCATGCTCGCCGGCGGCGGCTTCACGAACGTGACCTGTGGCGCCGAAACGTGGTCGGACCTGGTGCCGCCCACCGGCAACCCGCTGGACGGCTACCCGATCGACCCGCTGGCCTACTACTACGTGCAGGGAGTGAACACGTGGCAGGCCCCGTGCAACAACTCGGCCGACACGAACCTGTCGGTCAGGGCCGGCTGGGGCGACAACCTCGCGGGCGACGCCAAGCTGAAGGCCGGGAGCCCCATCCGGGTTGAGCTCGGTCTGTTCGTCGATGGGGCCCAGGCGCAGCAAGGCTACACCGTGGTCAAGTTGGACCCGGCGGCGCTGGACCGCGAATCCAAGTACGGGACCCTCGCCACGGCGGACGACGCCGGCGTGTTCTCCGCAACGCCGACCGATTTCACGACGCTGCGGGTCTTCGACAATGGGGCATTGCTCACCATCGCGCCCGTCGGCGGCGGCACGCCCATCTACGATGGGAAGGCGACCGCCGAGATCAACGCGACCGGCAACGTCGTGTACGGCTACAACCTGCGGGTTCCGACCGCGGGGGACTACGTGATCACCTACACGACACCGAATGTCGTCATCGGGTCAACTGATGCGGGAGCCATCGGCGAAGACGGCAAGTCGGTCAGCCTCACCATCACTGTGACGAGTGGTGGCGGCAGTGGCGGTGGGAAGCCCATTCGCCCGTGAGCTGACGAGCGGATCCGGCACTGGGCAGCCGGCCCTCATCTTCCCGGCGTGGAGCCCCGGCAGTCGCCGGGGCTCCCGTCCAGTGGGAGACTGCGAGCAGAGCGTCCCAGGAGGACGTCGATGGACCGCAGGTGTGGCGCGGTCGCATCTCTCTCGTTGATCCTGACTTTGTCATTGCTCATCCCCGCGGGAGCGCTGGCCAAGGGCCCGCCGCCCGGAGGCGGCGGCGGAGGCGGCGGCGGCGGAGGCGGCGGCGGCGGCCACGAGGAGACCGCCGGCAAGAATCTGTCCTTCCCGGTCATCGCCGTGGACGGGCTCGCCATCGCGCCGATCTCGGCGACGGTGTTCGGCGCGACGTATGCGGGCACGAGTCCCGGGCTCTCGGCCGAGGAGGTCGCGTACCTCGCGGCGAACGGCCCCTGGTACCCGCAGAAGACCACCGCCAACGCCTGGCAGGCCGACTACGCGAGCCAGTCCGCCGTGGACGTCACGTGGGTCGACTGGGGCGACAGCATCGAGTCGGTCAACCCGCGGGTCGGGTACCCGGCCCGGCTGGAGGTGACCCTCTACAGGGCGCTCGAGACGCCGATGACGGCGTACACGATGGCGGTGCTCGAGAACCCCAGCAGCTCCACCGAGCTCCAGGGCACGAACAAGACCACGTACGAGAGCGGCTTCGCGACGATCACGTCGGGCATGCCGAAGCTCGTCGTCCAGTACCTGGGATCGATCGAACCCGCGTCGCTGACCTGGGACGGCACCAGGTGGGTCGCCGGCACGACCGTCCCGCGGGTGGTCCCGGTGGTCTTCGCCCCGGAGTTGAACGTCGGCGGCAGGTACATCTACGGCGCGACGCAGGGTGGCTGGAGGCCGGACGTGGCCGGCCGGTATCGCATCACCTTCCACGTCCCGGCCGGCTCGGGCGTGGCCCTGACCGGTGGAACCGGGGTCGGCAACTACTCGGACGTCTTCGGCGCCGGGGGCGGCGAGCCGCACGAGGGCGGCGTGGCGACCCCGGTCGTCGTTCCCGACCTCGATCTCACCTTCGTCGACGTGCTCGCGGGGAGTGGTGGCGGCGGCGGGAGCGGAGGAGGCGGGGGCAAGGGACACTGAACGGGCGAGAATGACGCCAGTCCCGACCCTGGACCGCGGGGCTTGACAGCCGATCCTTGTCAAGCCCCCGGGCCGGGGGTACCCTCGGTCGCGTTGCGGCCTGTCAAGACTTGACAGGTCCTTTGCCATCTCCGCCGGCCGCGTCCCCACGGGCCGTGCCGGACGGATGAGGACAGGAGCAGCGGTTGGCCGTCGGCGTCGTGGCCGAGATCAAAGGCAGGCTCCCCGTCGCGGATGTCGTGGGGGAGACCGTCCAGCTGAAGAAGGCGGGCACGACCCTCAAGGGCCTGTGCCCGTTCCACGGTGAGAAGACCCCCAGCTTCGTCGTGACGCCCGCCCGCGACACCTGGCACTGCTTTGGCTGCGGCAAGCACGGCGACATCTTCACGTTCGTGATGGAGCGCGACGGGCTCGCGTTCCCGGAGGCCCTGCGAACCCTCGCCGCCCGCGCCGGCGTGGAGATCGACGAGCGCACGAAGCGCGAGGACGCCCACAACGCCCGCCTGCGCGAGGTGCTGGAGGCCGCGGTGGCCTTCTACCACGCGGTCCTCATGAAGTCGAAGACGGGCGAGCCGGCGCTGGCCTATCTGCGCGGGAGAGGCTTCACGGACGAGACCATCGAGAAGCACCAGCTGGGCTGGGCGCCCGGCGGCTGGGACACGCTGGTCCGCCAGCTGGCGTCCAAGCGCCAGGTCACCCCCACCGAGCTGCTGGAGGTGGGCCTCGCCAGCCCGCGCCAGCGCGGGGGCGGGGTCTACGACCGGTTCCGGGAGCGCGTGATCTTCCCGATCCGTGACGCGAACGGGCACGCGGTGGGCCTCGGCGGACGGATCCTGGGCAGGGAGGGCGTGGACGAGAACGGCGCCGACCACGGCCCGAAGTACCTCAACTCCCCGGCGACCCCGCTGTTCGACAAGAGCCGGACGCTGTACCTCATCGATCGCGCCAAGTCACAGATCCGCAAGGGCGGCCAGGCCGTCATCGTGGAGGGCTACACGGACGCCCTGATGGCGCACCAGGCGGGCTTCGAGAACGTGGTCGCCTCTCTCGGGACGGCGCTCACGCCCCAGCAGGTGGCGCTGCTCACCCGCTACGCCAAGCGGATCGCGCTCGCCTACGACGTGGACGCTGCCGGTGAGAAGGCCGGCACGTTTGGCGCCACGGCCCTCGAGGAGGTGATCCGCCAGCTGGCCCGCGACGATTCCGGCGTGGAGCTGGATGACGTCCGCGTCGTGCGCCTGCCGGAAGGCCGGGACCCGGACGAGGTCCTGCGCGAGGAGCCGGACCGCTGGCGGGAAGAGGTCCGCACGGCGCGGCCCATCGTCGACCATCTCATCGACGTCCATGCGCGCGCCCACGACCTGCGCACGCCCGGCGGCCAGACCCGGTTCGTGGACGCCGTCCTGCCCATCATCCGCAACCTGCCCAACCCCGTGATGCGCGACGCGTACCTGGGCCAGGTCCATCGCGTGTCGGGGGTGGAGGAGCGGACGCTGATCGAGGCGATGCACCGCCGGGCGGCGCGGGACGCCGACGGCCGGGGCGGCCGCGACGGACGCGACCGGTTCTCCGCCGAGGCCGTCACGCGCGCCCCGGACGCGCTGCCGGTGACCGAGATCCTGCGCGGCGTGTCGCGCACGGAGCAGGAGCTCCTGCGCCTGGTGCTGCTGGTGCCGGAGGTGCATGACGCGGTGCTGGACGGGCTGGGCCCGGACCGCCTGCCGTCGCAGGTCGCGCGGGAGCTCTATACGGCCATCGTCCTGGCACGCGCCCGGGACGATCACGGCGTCCGGCCGCCGTATGCGCTGCCGGCGATCCTCGACGGGCTCGACGAGGAGAGCCGGGCGCTCGGACAGGCGCTCGCCTCGCGCCCGGGCCCCAACCCGCGGGACCTGGGCGATCGTGCGCTTGCGTACGAGGTGGAGCGCCTGGTCCTGGAGCTCGAGGACACCGAATGGCAGGAGCGCAGCGCCTGGAACCGCGACGCCACCGCCGAGGCGGAGCGTGACGGAGACAGCGAGACCGTCGAACGGCTGACCCTGGAACGCCGCCACCTCAACGAGCAGCGCCGGTCGCTGGACCGGCGTCGCGATCAGACCCGACTCCTCACCCGGTCGGCACCCGCCGCCGGTTGACCACGCCTCTCGTATCGCCCCTGACACCGGAGGAACCCGCGGACATGGCCGATCCCCTGGACAAGCAGCTCGTCGAGGCCGTGCTGTCATCGCGCCCCCGGCGGACCCGTCACGAGGTCGAGGAGGCAAAGCTAGCCTCGACGCGGCCCCGGAAGGGCGCCGCGGCGGCCGATGGGGCTGCCATCGCACCCGACGCCCAGCTGGCCATCAAGGACGACGATGACGACGACGAGGAGGAGGATCTCGATCTCGGTATCGAGGAGGCGGCCGAGCCCGCCGGCGTCGAGCTGAGCATCGAGGTGGTCGAGGAGGCCGCGGTGGAGGGCGTCGCGGTGCCGCCCAACATTGACGCCCCGGAGAAGTTGAGCGCCGCCTCGGTCGAGGAGCCGTCCGCGGAGGAGCTGGAAGCGCTGTCCGCGGACATGATCGGGATCGACGACCCGGTCCGCATGTACCTCAAGGAGATCGGCAAGGTCGCGCTCCTCACCGCGGAGGAGGAGGTCGTCCTGGCCAAGGCGATCGAGCTCGGCGAGCAGATCATCGTGGAACCGTGGAAGGCGGTCCTCTCGCTCCACGAGTGGACCCTCCACGACACGGAGCGCAAGACGCGGTCCACCAAGACCCAGCACCGGCTCCCGTTCGGGCCCGAGACCCACAAGATGGTCGGCGAGGCGATCGCCTGGCCGGGGAGCGCGGAGCTGCTCGCCCCATCGCCGGACTTCCACCTCGTCAAGGCCGCCAAGGGGGCCCAGTCCGAGGGCACCACGGCGCTGCTCAAGGAGGCCCGGGGCCTGGTCGCCGCGTACAACGGACAGCCGGCGCCGGAGACCTTCCTGACCTTGCTCGACTGGGCGTACTTCGCGGTGCACAACGGGGATCTCGATTCGCGCGACAACGTCGGCCTGCGGGCGATCTACGATTGGACGCGGGAGGTGGTCGCGTTCCCGGCGCTCCAGGGCTGGATCGAGGCCGGCAACGACTCCGACCTGCTGCGCAAGATGGGCTTCGACCCCGACGTGCCGCCCCAGACCAAGATGCGGGATCGCAAGGGAGAGATCGTCCGGATCGGGCGGGATGCCCGGGAGCAGCTGACCTCGGCCAACCTGCGGCTGGTCGTCTCGATCGCCAAGAAGTACATCGGCCGCGGGATGTCGTTCCTGGATCTCATCCAGGAGGGGAACATCGGCCTCATCCGGGCGGTCGAGAAGTTCGACTTCGAGAAGGGCTTCAAGTTCTCGACCTACGCCACGTGGTGGATCCGGCAGGCGATCACCCGCGCCATCGCGGACCAGGCGCGCACCATCCGCATCCCCGTCCACATGGTGGAAACGATCAACCGCCTGATCCGGGTCTCGCGCCAGCTGCTCCAGGAGCTGGGCCGAGAGCCCACGGTCGAGGAGATCGCGGAGGCGATGTCCAAGGGCCAGGAGGTCGTGGTCACGCCCGAGAAGGTGCGTGAGATCATCAAGGTGTCGCAGGAGCCGGTCTCGCTCGAGACGCCCATCGGGGAGGAGGAAGACTCGCACCTGGGGGACTTCATCGAGGACCGGGGTGCGCTGGCCCCGGCCGAGGCCGCCTCGCACCAGCTGCTCAAGGAGCAGGTGGAGGCCGTGCTCGACTCCCTCACCGGGCGCGAGCGGCGCGTGCTCCAGCTGCGGTTCGGCCTGGAGGATGGGCGCGCACGCACCTTGGAGGAGGTGGGCAAGGAGTTCAATGTCACCCGTGAGCGCATCCGCCAGATCGAGGCGAAGGCGCTGCGCAAGCTGCGGCACCCCAGCCGGAGCCGCAAACTCAAGGACTACCTGGAGTAGAGGAGGTTCGTCGTGAAGTTCATCGTTGGGTTGCTCGCCGGGACCGTCCTGGGAGCCGTCGCCGCCGTCGCCTACTCGGTCCAGACCGGCCGCGATCTGCGCGAGGAGTACGAGGGCGTCCGGTCCGACCTGAGCCGGCGTGACCTCGATGCGCTCGGTGCCCGGCTCGAATCGCGGGTGACCGAGCTCCAGTCTGTGCTGGAGACCCGGATGAGCGAGGTCCGTGAGCGGGCGAGCTCCGCCATGCACGAGGCGGACGTCACCGCCGACGCCGCCGCGGAGGCCGCCGCCGAAGTAGCCGCGTCGGTCGAGGCCGCCGCCGAGACCGCCGCCACCGCGGCCGAGACCGCCGCCGACCAGGCCGGCGCCTAGGCCGGTTCCACGCCCGCGGCGCCGGTGCCGCCTGCCACGCGCTCGTGGCGCCGGGGCCGCCCACCCGGCGCCCCGACGGGTCGTTCCAGCCAAGCGGAACGACCGACCCGGGTGCGCCGATCGTGTACCGGGGCCGCCCACCCGGCGCCCCGACGGGTCGTTCCAGCCAAGCGGAACGACCGACCCGGGTGCGCCGATCGTGTACCGGGGCCGCCCACCCGGCGCCCCGACGGGTCGTTCCAGCCAAGCGGAACGACCGACCCGGGTGCGCCGATCGTACACAGGTCGATGCTCAGACGTCCGCGGACCTGCCTCCGCCCGGCGGTGCCGTGCAGTCCGCCGCCGGGCCTCGGGCAACCTCGGTTCCGGCAAGCCAGGCCGTGATCCGGCCGTGCGCGTCCGGGTCGATGCGATAGAGCACCCCGCGGCCATCGATCCACGAGCGATCGCCCCGGATGAGGCCGGCTTCGGCAAGGAGCCGCAGCTGGCGGCTCGTGGCCGGGCGACTGAGGCCGATGGCGCGCGCGATGCCTGCCGGTCGACACGGCCGAAGCGCCAGGAGCGCGACGATCCGCCGCCGCGTGTCGTCGGCGAGGAGCGCAATGCCAACCCCGTTCCGCTTCGGCATGGCGACATGGTGCCAATCGTGGCTTCACTGCCAGTTATCCGGACCGCTGGCCAACGCCCTGCATCGGGCTGCAAGGCCGCGCGGGATCGCGGTCGCCTCGAAATGGCGCTCGATCCGATCGGAAGTTCCACTTGGCTGGAACCAGTCGCAAAGTGGCATCGTGGGCGACCTTGACCCCGACGCCGCCGTGCGGCGCACAGCACCGGGACCGCGCGCCCCTCTGATCCAGAGGGGTTCGGCGACGATCGGTGGCGATCGGTAGGGACCGGTTCGGTTCACCCCTGACCCTTGGACGGCCCGTCACCGGACCGTTGACCAATCCCGTCCGAGGCCCCCCGCGACGACGCTTCGGTTGCACGCCACGAGTGCGTGCCCCGTCGTGCACCCGGTCGGAGTCCGATGCGTCGAACCTCGTTGCCCTCCCTGCTCGCGCTCATGCTCGCCGTGTCGGTCGCCTTCCCCGTCGTGGCCGCCGCCCCGGACAGCACCGTGACGGAGACCGGCGTCCTCGAGGCCGTCCACGTGGACGAGATGGCGACCGGCCGCGAGCACGAGGAGTACGCGCTGCGCACCAGTGGCGGGATCATCCCCATCCGGTTCGCCGACGGGGGTCCGGCTGGTCTCGGGGGCGCCACGGTGAGCGTGACCGGCGTTCGCCGCGCGGGGGGCCTGGACGTGGCCTCCTCCCGGGGCCGGAGCCTGCAGGTCCGGCACCTGCCGCCTGCTCAGGCGCTTGGGGGAGACCCGGCCACCATCGCCGCGCTCGACGGCGCCACGTCGGCAGCCGCCGAGGCCTCGGCGGCGCCCACCGGGGACGTGCAGGCGGCTCCCGTCACGAAGACGTTCGCCGTCATCCTGATCAACTTCACCGACCTGCGGACCGAGCCCTGGACGAAGGCGACCGTTCAATCTGCCCTCACCGGCAGTGGCGGGCTCAAGGCGTTCTACGAGGAGGAGTCCAAGGGCCGGCTGTCGATCACCGGCTCCGTGTTCGGCTGGTTCACGATCCCGGCGACGACCACCGGCTGCGACTGGCGCACGTGGCACACGCTGGGCGTCAACGCGGCCACCGCCGCGGGCGTCAACCTCGCCGGCTACACGAACGTGATCTTCGCCTGGCCGCAGACCAACCAGTGCGGCTTCGCGGGCGTGGCCTACGTGCCCGGCTCGTACTCCTACCTCAACGGCACCATCCACGTGCAGGTGATGAGCCACGAGGTGGGCCACAACTTCGGCCTCAGCCACGCCAACGCCCGCAACTGCACGGTCAACGGCACCCGCGTCACGATCGCTGCCGCGGCCAGCTGCACCACCCAGACGTACGCGGACCCGTTCTCGACCATGGGGAACCGCGCGGCCCGGCACAACCACGGTTCACAGCTCGGAGAGCTGGGCTGGCTGGGCCCGTCGGAGGTCGTCGTCGGGGTACCCGGCAACAGCTACACGATCTCGCCCTACTTCGGCGCGGGCGCCACCAAGCTCGTGCGGGTGCCGCGCGGCGACGGGACGTTCTTCGACCTGGATGTCCGGATGACCTACGGCACGTTCGATACGTTCACGGCCGGCTCGCCGGCGGTCAGCGGCGCGACGATCCGGATCGGCAAGGGCACGGCGACGCCCACGCGCACGCCCCAGGGCACCGAGCTGCTGGACACCACCCCGACGACCTCGACTCTCGACGACGCGCCGCTGCTGGTCGGGCGGACGATGACGGATCCCGTGTCGACCATCTCGTTCACCACCGAATCCGTTTCGGCATCCGGCGTGACGGTCCGGGTGCGGGAGGGGATCGCGCCCTCCGCGCCTGCCTCGGTATCCGCGGCGGCGAGCGACGGGCCGGCCGTGAGCGTTGCCTGGGGCGCGGCGACGGACAACACCGCCGTCACCGGCTACCGCGTCAGCCGTGACGGCGCGACGGTCGCGACCACCCCCGCGGCGCTCGGATGGACGGACACCGCGGTGATCCCGGGCGCGACGTACGTGTACGCGGTGGCGGCGGTCGATGGCTCCGGCAACCAGGGGCCTGCCGTCTCGGCCACGGTCACGATCCCGGGAGCGCCCGATCCCACGCCCACCCCGGACCCCACGCCGACCACCGATCCGACCCCGATCCCGGATCCCACGCCCACCCCGGACCCCACGCCGACTCCGGACCCCACGCCAACCCCGGGCCCGGACGTCCAGCCGCCGTCCGATCCCGCCCCCCTCACCGGTCGGCCGGCGATCACCACCGTCACGCTGCGCTGGGGCGAGGCCACCGACGACACGGGCGTCGCGGGCTATCGGATCGCACGCAATGGCGTCGCGGTCACCACCGCGCCGGGCACGACATGGATCGACACGGGCCGCGCCCCCCGGACGACATACACGTACACCGTCGTCGCGGTGGACGCAGCCGGCAACGCCAGCGCACCCTCGCAGGTGAGCGTCCGGACCCAGGCCGACACGGTCCGCCCGTCGACACCCACGCGGTTCCGCAAGGTCGCGCGGTCCGGCCGGTACGTCACCTTCGCCTGGAAAGCGGCGACGGACAACGTGAGGGTCGTGAAGTACAAGATCTACCGCGTCGGTCGCTCCACACCGGTCCTCAGCACGACCCGGACCCGCGTCAGGTTCGCCACCCGATACCGCGCCTACTACTACGTCCGCGCCTACGACGCCGCGGGCAACCGGAGCCCTGCCTCAAGGGCCGTCCGCGGCCGCTGACGGAGCGGCCCTGCGCCGGACATCCGACATATCCTCGGGCCATGCCTCCGCAGGCCTATGCCCTCGTCACCCTGTTCGCGCTGTGCTCGGCCGTCCTCGGCTGGCTGGCGGCCAGGCTCGTGGCGCGCGCAGGCGGGCCGACCATGCGGATCGCCTGGATCCTCCCGACCGCCGCGGCGTTCCTCGCCTTCTACGTGATCGGGCACCGGCTGGGCCTCGCCGTCGGGCCGGAGATCACGCTGTTCGGGTTCCAGGTGGCGCTACTGGGCGATCTGGCGATCGGGTTCGCGGCGGCGCTGCTGGTGGCGGTCGCGCAGGCGGGCGCGATGCGGCTCGCTGCACGCAGATAACGGTTTCCGACCGATCGACTACCCGCGCAATCCGGCGGGCACATCGCCCGGCTCGTCACCGGTGGCCACCTCCAGGCCGGACCGCGTCCAGTCGCTGTACGACCCCGGGTAGAGGAGGGGATCGGGCAGTCCGGCGAGGCGCATGGCCAGCGCGTTGTGGCACGCCGTCACGCCGCTGCCGCAGCTGGTGACGGTGTCGGCAGCGCTGTCCGCCTGGAACCGTGCCCGGAGCTGATCCGGCGACAGGAACCGCCCGTCCGCTGCGAGGTTGCCCGCCGTGGGACGGCTGTGGGCCGTCGGGATGTGGCCCGGCACCGCGTCCACGGGCTCCAGCTCACCGCGATACCGCTCCGGTGCCCGGGCGTCCAGCAGGCGGACGTCGCCCAGCCGCGCGATCAGGGCGTCGCGGTCGATCGTCCGCGACCAGCCTTCGCGCAGGCGCAGGCAGGCCGGGACGATCACCGGCACGACGGCCGTCATCGGGCCACCGGCGGCGAGCCACGCCGCGATGCCGCCGTCGAGCACGGACACGCGCGGATGACCCACGTCGTCCAGCATCCACCACAGGCGCGCCGCGACCGTCCCACCCGCGTCGTCGTAGGCCACGATCTCGTGCTCATCGCCGAACCCCAGCGCTTCCATGCGGCGAAGGAACGTGGCCGGGTCGGGGAGGGGGTGGCGGCCCGGACCGACGGGCGCCGCGAGATCGGCGTCCAGGTCCACGAACACCGCCCCCGGCAGATGCGCCTCCGCATAGTCGCGGCGGCCCTTGCCCGGGTCGGCCAGCCACCAGCGCACGTCGGCCAGACGGAGGCGGGGGTCGCCGAGGCGGGCGAGCAGCGACTCGGGGGAGATCAGGCTCACGGCGCGGAGTGTAGGCCGTTCCGCGGCGACCCCTGCTATCCTCTGCCGCGGCTCCCTCGCTCCGGCGTAGCTCAGTGGTAGAGCGGGTGACTGTTAATCACTTGGTCGTAGGTTCGAATCCTACCGCCGGAGCCAACACTCCAAGCACGAAAGAGCCCCTCCAGGTCGGACCCGGAGGGGCTTTCGATTCGCACCGCGGGCCCCGCCCGCTGCCTACTCCGGCACCCGGCACTCGCCGATCAGCCGCAGGCACCGCGCCAGCTCACGGACGACCTCGATCTCGGACTGCGCGACCGCCGTCCACTCCCGCGACTGGACGCCGATCTGGGCGCGTTCCGACGGGTCGAAGACGTGCTGCGCCCACTCCTTGTACCGCTCGTTGTAGGACGGCCGGCCGACGAACCAGTTGGGTAGCGTGGCGTCGTGGAGCTCGGACGGGGCGGCCCCGAGATCGGTGGACATAGGGGGATGGTACGGGTCCGCGCGCACCGGCCCGAGTTGGAGAGGTGCGTCCCGGGGCGACCCTCGGCTGGCAGGAGCGACTCAGTCAGTGTCGATGCCGCACTCATCCGAGTCGTAGCGACCCTCGTCCGCGATGGCGAAGACCGAAGGGCCACTCGCGTTGTACGCCGCCACCACGATCGCGTAGAAGGCCGTCCCGTCCTCGCTCCTGTACCCGTATTCGCACCCGTCCTTGGTGTGAGCGAACAATGTCTGGAAGAAGGACAACCCGCCTTTGGACGCCGGGCCCTTCGCCAGCAGCACCCGGATCTTGCTGGGAACGAGCGTGTGCTCGCGGAGACAGGGGCCATTGGGGGCATCGGTACGGAAGCACTTGGTGACGCCGTACACGCGAACTTCGACGCCCTTCGTCCGGGGCTTCTGCCAGGTGAGGACGCCCCCATCGGTTCCCGTGTCGCACCCGCCTTCATCATCGGGGCCCCAGCCACAGGCAAGGGTCAACTCCAGGCCGGTCGGCTTCGGGGGCACCGGGATCGGCTTCGGCGTGAGGCTCGGCGGCGGGTGCGGGAACAGCTCCGGCGTCACCCCCGGCGCCGCCGTGACGGGCGGCTGCGTGACCCGGGCGACGCCGGTCGGCTGCGTGGCCGGGTTCACGGACGCTGCCACCGGACCGCACGACGCAAGTGCGATGCCGAGGAGCGCAAGAAGCACACCTCGCGGGGCTGCCATGGCCGCTTCCCTCCGACGGCTGGACGCCACCGTTGGACGCGCCGGTACAAGGTCGTGTTGCGGCGCCCCCGGCTCCGCGCCCGCCGGCGCGATCCCGGTCCGCCGGCCAGCTCGCGGCGGGGCGACCGGGGGCAAGGCGGTGCGTCGCGGCACCGCGATGTCAACATGAGCCGATCGGCACTCGCCGGGCCCCGGCGGGGCGACTCCCGGAGGGGCTTTCGATTCGAGGTGTCCTCCCGCTGATGCGCACACGTGCGGCGCGGGAGGCGATCAGGACCGACGGCGGCTCGGCTTCTCGAGCACGACGTGGAAGAAGTCCGTCTCAAGGTCCCAGCGTGGGTAGCGGCCGAGGATGTCACTGAATCGCTCGTAGAACGGCTCGTCCAACGGCGTCTTGTCGAAGCGCAGGGATCGGATCGTGAACCCGATCGCGGCCAGATAGTCCTCGTACTGGGCCCAGGTGAGGTGGTTCACCCAGGCCGCGCCGCCCGACCGACCGAGATGACGCTCCCGGTACTGGCTGATGATGTCGTCGGTGAACAGGAGGTGCGGGAACGGGAAGTGCAGGTCCCGGTAGAGATGCGACGCCTTTGGTCCGCGATGCAGGTTCGCCTTGATGTAGGCGAGTCCGCCCGGTCGCAGGATGCGATAGATGTCGGACAACATGGCGTGCGGGTGCACGACGTGCTCCAGGACCACGAACGAGATGACCCGGTCGAAGAAGTCCGACTCGAAGGGACTGTCGGTGCCGATGTCCGCACATGCGAAGTGCGTCCGCTCGCCGCTCAGGAACGACCACGCCTTCCGCTCCGTCACGTCGACGCCCCACGCCTCGGACCCGAAGTGGTGGCCGAGGTACCAGACCTCGAAGCCCGACCCGCACCCAACCTCCAGCACGCGCTTGTTGTTCAGGCCGATGCGTCCGTGTACCCCGAGCAACCGGCCTCGCGCCCGCTCCTCCGTGTCCGCCTGCTGGTAGCTGGGTGGTTGGGGCACGAGCGGCCGGGAGCGGTACTCCTCGTTGAGCTCCTCGAGCAGGGCCAGGTCCATGATCGGCGGGCGCCCGCCCGTGTCGTAGATCGAGCGAACGACGTCCATCGGGCCGTCGATCGACGGGGGTGTCGGCCACCCGCCATCCATCGGCGGGGGCGCCGGCTTCACGCGCCACGAGCGCGGGGTACGCCCCCAAGTCGAACGTCCGGCGCCCGATGCCACGAGCACGTCCGCACCTCCGACGAGGACCGCGGTGCGCGCGAGGCGGCGGCCGAGCCGTTGGCGGATCGCACGGACGAGCCGGGGGCCGGTCATGGGCGGAGATCATACGGCCCCTGGAGCTCGTGTGGTGCCCGGTGCCGGCCCGTTGACCCCGGACCGGCTGCACGCACCCCACGATTCCCCGTATCCTTCCGGCCGGCCGCACCGCGCCGTCGCCCTGCTGCCGCCCATGAAGGGATTCGTCACGATCGGAGCGCTCAATGCAGGACCGCCGGGTCATCGTCGCCATCGCCGCCGTCGCGGGCATCGTCGTGCTCGCCCTCGTCCTCTTCTTCGCCATGCGCGGGTCGGATGACACGGGTGGTCTCACCGGCAAGTTCTGGAACCTGGTGGCCTACGCGGAGCAGGTTCCTGCCTACCAGGGCGTCGTCCCGCCGGAGCAGCAGCCGCGGTACACGATCACGTTCCACTCCGACGGCACGTTCAACTCGACGGCGGACTGCAACCAGGTCGCCGGCACGTACACGACGAGCGGATCCGACGGCCTCACGATCGTCCCCGGCCCCTCGACGCGCGCGTTCTGCGGCGAGGGCTCGCTGGGCGAGCTGTACGTCCACGCGCTGAGCCGGGCGGCGACCCACGCGGTCGTGGACGACCAGCTCACGATCGGGTTGTCGGGCGGCGGCACGCTGTCCTACGCGGAGGGCGATCCGAACGCGACGCCGATGCCGGCGACGCCCACGCCTGAGACCACGCCGTCGGCCTCTCCTGAGCCCACCGAGTCACCGAGCCCAAGCCCGACGCCGGAGCCGTCGCCCAGCCCTTCACCGTCGCCGACCGCCGAACCCACCGCGACCCCGACGGCGGCGCCAACGGCGGCGCCGACCGGCGCCCCGACCGCTGCGCCCACCGGGACCCCCGCGCCCACGGCGTCGCCGAAACCGACCCCGGCACCCACGCCCAAGCCGACGCCGGCCCCGACTCCGGCTCCCACACCCGCCCCGGATGCCGGTCTCACCGCCGGGCCCTGGTGGCTGGCCACGATCACGCTGTCCAACCCGCCGTTCCAGGGCGTGATCCCCGTGGCGGACCAGTCCAAGTACGCGATCACGTTCCTGCCCGACGGGACGTTCTCCGCCCAGGCGGACTGCAACGTGGTGAACGGGACATACCAGACCGAGAACCCCGCGGCCGCCAGCGGCAGCATGACGATCATCCCGGGGCCGAGCACAGGCGCCGCGTGCCCGGACGGCTCCTACGCCGACCTGTACGTCCTCGCGCTCACCAGGGCGGACACCTATGCGATCACGGGCGGCCAGCTGTCGATCGCGCAGAGCGACGGCGGCACGCTGGGCTTCGTCCCCGGACCGCGACCTCGGTAGCCCCTCGCGACGGAACGAACGCAACACGACAGACCCCGGTCCCCGGACCGGGGTCTGTCAGTTGAACCGCAGCCTCCGGCCGGCGAGCACGAAGAACAGCGCGGCGAACCCGAGCAGGATCACGACCTGGACCAGGACGGTCTCCGGCGTGCCCTCCCCGGTCATCACCAGCCGGTACCCCTCGGCGGCGTGCATGTGGGGGATGAACATCCCGATCGTGCCGATGACGCCGCCCGCCAGGTAGGCGGGCTCGACGTTGCCCATCGGGAAGATCCCGCTGATGAACGGCAGCACGAACGCCACCAGCGTGCCCAGCGTGTCGGCCTGCCGGTCGTCGCGATCGACGAGTCCTGGGCGGCCCTGCGGGTCGGCCGGTCCGGGTCTGGACAGCCCGCCAGGGCGCGTCCTACGAGACCGTGACGTCGATCGTGGGCGTGCCTGGAATGTTCTCGATCGCCGTCGACGAGTAGACGACCTCGCCGTTCGTGCGCTCCTCGACCTTCAGCGGCATGCCGGGAGCCGACCGGGCGACCAGAAGCTGGTCTCCGAGCCGCCATCGCGTCGCGTGTACCTGAGGCATGCGAACCTGCCGGCGACATGACCCCGGATGCACCGTGACCGGGCGCAACGGCACGGGTCTGGCCTGGCAGGTGCGCCCTGCGCAGGCGCCCCGGCGGGTCGGGCCTGCAATCCAGGCGGCCGGACCGTGCGCCGATGCGTCTAGCTGAAGAACGCGGCAATCGCGGCCGTATCGTCCGAGAAGGCCCAGCGCTCGACGGCCTTCCCGTCGCGGATGTGGAATACCTCCGCGGTCTTGTACCGGAGGGTCCTGTCGCCCCGCGTGGCAGTCGCGGTGCCGAGCACGATCGCGTGGTCATCGTTGGCCATGACGTCGTGGACCTCGTACGCGATCGACCAGTCACGTGCGCCGTCCATCATGGCGGCGCGGAGCTGGTCCTTGCCGCGGCGCGGCTCGGCGCGGCCGATCTCGTGCCAGATGATGTCGTCCGCCATGAAGGCGTCCACGATCGCCATCTCCTCCTCGGCCTTCGACATGTCCTGCTCGGTCATCGCCTGCACAGCGCGGCGGACCAGGGCGACGTTCGGATGATCGGCCATCGAGGTTCCTCCCGTTCGGCGCCCACGGCGGGGACTACCGTGACGCTACCAGGGCACAAGCGTATCGCCCGCCACAAGCGGCGAGCGCCGCGCCCCGTCGTCACGCTGAAGTGACGCGGGGGCATCGCTATGCCCGGACCCCGAGTCCGATCGGGCAGGCCACCCCGGTTCCGTGGTCCGGGCAGAACCCGTCCGTTTCTTGGTCCGGGACTGCCGGGGCACGCTCAGCGTTGCTCTGGGGCCCTCGCGCTACCAATCGCGAGGCCGAGCACCATGCCGCCGCCCATGAAGATCACCCAGAAGACGAACTCGCCCGTCGAGAGCCACACGATGGTGCCGAGGGCGGCGCCGAACAGCATGCCGGCCGACATCCCCAGCCCTTGCCGTGAGCTGGTGACGGTACGAGTCCCGCCACGGACGGCGGCCACCACAACAGCGAGCCCGGCCACGACGAACAGCGCCACGACGGCGCCGACAATCAGGAGACCCAGATCGAGTTCCATGTCCTTGCCCTCCAATCCGATGGCGAGGCCATGGTCATCGAGTCTCTCCGACCCGGGCTAGTGCTCCATGGCTCATGCGGATGATCCGGACCGTCTGACCCGCCCCTCCCTAGGATCCAACTCGGTCGCCTTCGTCCACCGCCCGTCCGATCGGGCTCGGGGTCCGGGCACAGAAGAACCGCCCCGTCCGGCGGACCGGAACGGGGCGGCTGTGCCCGCGGCGATGATGCGGGCGCTTGCCAGTGGGCCGGCGTACATGATTCCCGTTGACTGGAGCACGGTCACCGCGAGGACAACGGCGGTGATCGCAAGCGGCGTCATCCCAGCGCCTCGGCACGAAGGGCGGGAAGCCGTGCTGGACCTGCAACGGGCGCAGGGAACTCACGTGCGTCGCGCGTGGCGGCAAGAGCTACCCGTATGCGACGGCTGACGGACGACGATCGTGGAACCGGGTATGGCAGGCGGCGCCCGCACGTCCAAGGCCGACCGAGCAAGGCTCCGGCCAGTCCGTCGGCGCGCCGCCGGTGGATGGGCCTGTTGTCGGCCCGGTCAGTTCCCGGTCAGTCGGCGGCCACGCACCCGTGCGCGATCGCGGTCATCTTCGCGCCGAGCGCCGGCTTCGCGGCATGCCCGGACTCCCAGGCGGCGTTCTTGGCCTGACCGTAGGACGTGCCGAGGCAATCCTGGATCGCCGCGCCATATCCGTTGCCCGCCAGAGCGGTCGCCGGAAGGGCGAGCAGTGCGGCCGTGGCCAGGGCCAGTGCGAGCTTCTTCATCGGTGTCTCCCGTCCGTTGCTGACCCCTCGTGGGCTTGGCAGATGGTACGTTTGGGCCATGACCTCCGGCTAGGGCTGGCGTCCCGAATGTGGTGCAGGCTCGCAACAGCACAGGCTGGAAGTTGCCCTCTCCGATGCCCAACAACCTCGCCGAGCTGACCGGCCAGACTCACCGAAATACGCGGGAGGCTTCGACGCGCGGCCCATGCACCGGCCGCCGGGACCGCGCCGAGCCACTGGCGAGACCGACCCGTCGCGAGCGTCCCGGGGAGGGCGCTGATGAGCCGGTTCACGCACTCGATCCATGTCAACGCCCCGCCTGAGGCGGTGTTCGACGTGCTCACCGACCCGCAGCGGATCCCCGAATGGCACGCCGGGGTCGAGATCAAAGACGTCACCGGCCCGCTCGCCGTCGGCGCCGCCTTCACAATCGTCGGGATGATGCTCGGTCGCAAGCAGGAGTCTCGCCGGACGATCACGCAGTTCGAGCGGCCGAGCCTGTTCGCGATGGAGGGTCCGGGCGGCGGGATGCTCGCACGCCTCGAGCCGACGGCCGACGGCACGGACCTCATGACCGACGAGCAGTTCGACATGCCCTTCGGCGTCGTCGGGGAATGGGCGACCGAGCATCTCTTCAAGCGAAGAGCGATGAGCGAGATCGACAAGTCGCTCAAGAGCCTCAAGGCGCTGGTGGAGGCCGAGGTGCCAGTCCACGCCTGAGGCCGCCCCGGCGCCGCACCGGGCGCTCCGCCCTCCTCGGAGGATGGCACGCGCACCGGGCGACCGGGGGCCGTTCGCCTCTTGTTAGGCGCCCGTCCGCCTCCCACGCTGAGGTTGGCGGGAGGCTTCGACGCGCGGCCCACACCCCGGCCGCCGGGACCGTGCCGAGCCACTGGCGGACACGGCCGCTCTGGCATGGAGGCGTGCGATGCACAGGCCCACACTCACATTCCGACGACTGGCCCTGGTCGCGCTCATACTCACCGCGGTGGTGACGCTGCTCCGGTTCGTCCCGGGGCCGGAGCCGTGGCCGGACTGGTATCGCCGTCTCGTCCGCCGCACCAACCCCATCGCCTACCGTCTCGGGCTGGTGGGCAGGCGACGCTCGCCCCTGGCGTCGGTCGAGTACGTCGGCCGCAAGAGCGGCACGCTGCGGCGCACGCCCGTGTGGGCCTTCGTCACGAACGACCACGTCATCGTCGGACTGCCCTACGGCCGTGATGTCAACTGGACCCGGAATGTCATGGCCGGCGGCCACTGCCGCATGCAGATCCAGGGCCGGGTCTACGAGCTCGACGAGCCCGAGGTACGCGGGTCGGCCGAGCTCACGGAGCTGCCCGAGTGGCGCAAGCGCCAGTTCAGCAGCACGATGGAGTACCTGCGGCTCCGCGTCTTCCGCGTCCAGCCGGGGACCCTTGACTCGGTCAGCCCCGTCGCGGGCTCTGAGGCCCATCAGCTGGCTTCGAAGCCGGAGGTCGTCGCCAGCGAAGCGGTGCTCGCCTGAGCTCGGCCTCCAAGTCCACAAGGAAGGCGTGGGCCTCCGGACTTGCAGTCGGGGTGGAGGCGTCCGTGGCCCGGGGCTACTGGGCACCCGCCCCTCACGTGAAGACCGCAGGCACCGCGCTGACTCGCGGATGACGCCGACCTCGGAGTGCGCGACCGCCGTCCACTCCCGCGACCGGACGCCGACCCAGGCCCGCTCGGAGGATCGAAGGCGTACTGCTCCCAGACGCCGCGTCCGTCGACGTAGGTCGGACGGCCGACGTACCGGCCGGGCGGCTTGGCGTCGTGGAGGTGATCCCAGGCACCGTCGAGGTCGGTGGGCATGGCGGCGACACCGCTATGGAGGGGGCGTTGCCCAGTGACCACCTCGATTTGAGCGGCCCATCAAGCGGCATCGGGGCGACGGCCGCGAAGCGTCCGCCCGTTGACGTAGAACAGCACTCCCCCGACGCCGGCGATGACCGGCAGGACAAAGATCAGGAATGTCGTCGCCCATAACCAGGCGGAGCTGCCCGCGGGGGAAGAGGTGTCGATCAGCTCCGTGAGGAGTGCCGCCAGAGCGAACGCGAGGCCGGTGCCCACGGCAAGGCCGACGATCGCGCCGGAGACGACCGACCCGACGATCTGACCGATGGACGGCCCGCGCCCGACGATGCGGCGTCGGACATCGATGACGAGTCCGGTGCCCACGGCGGAGAGGACTAGGTAGATGGGCGGCGCCAAGAACAAGACCTCGCCGCCATCCTCCGCGGTCGCGATGGCGATCGACATGGCCACAACGACACTACACAGCACGAGCCAGACGACCCCCAGGGCCACCAGTGCCAGTGCTCCCAGCCAGCCGCCGGTCCCACGGGGCTGTGGCGCACAGCGTTGCTCGGCGTGCCAGCGGCTCGCCTCCTCGGCGATCCTGTGATCGCCGGCCCATTGAGCCTCCGGGCGTTCGTCGTCCATGGTCCATGCATCCTCACAGTCGGACGCGGCATCCAGATCCTGCCCAGCGAGATGTTCAGCCACCAGAGCCGTTGCGCCCGCCGGCCGGGAGAGAGGGCCGCCCGACCCCACTCGGGCACCCGCCCCTCGCGGATCTCCCGCAGGCACCGCGCCAGCTCGCGGCGGGGCGACCGGGGGCCGTTCGCCTCTAGCGCTCCGAACCAGACCGGCCGATGCTTCCCGGCGAGGCGGGAGGCTCTGACGCGCGGCCCACCACCTACGGCCGCCGGGACCGCGCCGAGCCACTGGCCGGACGGAGGTGGCGTGCCGTGGCGACTGTCGGAAGCAGGCAGGGGACCCATCGGGCCGCCAGCCGCACCATCCTGATGTTCGGGCTCGTTCTCGTCGCCGGGTGCGGCCCGACGGAGCTCGACCGCGCCGATGGCCTGGCCAAGGCCGACCAGTACGACGAGGCGATCGCCGCCTACAGCGCCATCATCGAGTCCGATCCCGAGAGCGGCGCCGCCTACGCCGGACGGGGATGCATGCACGTGGAGTCTTGGGGCGATCCCGCGGTCGCCCTCGCCGACCTAGACCGCGCGATCGAGCTGGGCGTGGAGGACGGCAGACTGCACGGCTGCCGGGCCGGCGTGCTCGAGCTGCTCGGGGACCTCGATGGTGCGCTCGCCGAGGCGCAGCGGGCCGTCGCCCTCGAGCCCGACAGCGCGCGCTTGCATGCCACGCTGGGCAACGCCCTCGATGACCTCGGCCGGACCGAGGCGGCACTCGTCGAGTACGACCGCGCGATCGAGCTCGACCCCGAGGACGCCTATACCCACCACAACCGCGGGATTGCCCGGGGTCGCACCGGTGACAGGGAGGGCGAGCTGTCCGACTACAACCGCGCGATCGAGCTCGATCCCGAATATGCCGAACCGTATACGAGCCGGGGGATGGCGGCGGCGTGGGGCGGCGACTGCGAGGCAGCCCTCGCCGACGCCGAGAAGGCGATGGAGCTCGAGCCCGCTCTCCCGGTGGCCTACCAGGTGCGAGCCATTTGTCGCGCCGACGCCGGTGACATCGACGGCGCCCACGAGGACGCGGAGATGGCGATCGAGCTCGGCCGCCGGGACTACTTCTCCTTCAACCTCCGCGGCTTGACCCATGCGGAGAAGGGCGATCGCGCCGGCGCCAGGCGAGACTTCGAGCAGGCGATCGCGCTCGCCCCGACGGCCGAGGCTGCCGACTGGGTCCGGTCACTCGCCGAGGCCTATGGCATCTCACTGCCCTGACGGCGCGGGACGGTGAATGCCGACGACGGCGCGTCTGCACGCGGCGGCCCGGCCCCGACAGACCCTGCTGCGGCACCCGCCCCTCGCCGATCACCCGCAGGCACCGCGCCGGTGTCGATCAGGCCCTCCTGCCCCTCCGACTGGGCCTGCACGTCCCTAGACCGCGACGCGGACAGTCCGTCATCGTGACCGCCAGACGCGGGAGGCTGTGACGCACGGTCCGAATGCTGGCCGCCGGGACCGTGCCGAGCCACTGGCGAGCCCGACCCGCGAGAGGCTGGACGTTCGATGGGTCAGCGCCTCCGCCGCCACGCCCTGATGCTCCTCGCCGTGCTGGTCCTCCTGGCCGGCTGTGGCGGGCCCAGTGCCGACGATCACCTGCGTGAGGGCTATGCGCTGCACGACGCGGGCCGGACAGACGAGGCGATCGAGGCCTACACCCGTGCGATCGAGCTCGATCCCGAGAACGCCGACGCCTACTACAACCGGGGCCTCGACTACGCCCACCTAGGCGAGTACGAGCTCGCGATCGCCGACTACACCCGCGCGATCGAGCTCGATCCCGAGGCCGCCGACGCCTACAACAACCGGGGCATCGCCCACTCCGACCTAGGCGAGCACGCCCTCGCGGTCGCCGACTTGACCCGGGCGATCGAGCTCGATCCCGACAACGTGGAGGCCTACTACGCCCGGGGCAACGCCCACTCCGACCTAGGCGAGCACGCCCTCGCGGTCGCCGACTTGACCCGGGCGATCGAGCTCGATCCCGAGGCCGCCGACGCCTACAACAACCGGGGCGTCGTCTACGGGCAGCAAGGCAGACTCGAGCTCGCGGTCGCAGACTTGACCCGCGCGATCGAGCTCGATCCCGAGTACACGGTGGCCTACCACAACCGGGGCGCTGCCTACTGCGAACAGGGCGAGTACGGGCTCGCGGTCGAAGACTTCACCCACGCGATCGAGCTCGATCCCGATATGGGCTCCGCCTACTACAACCGGGGCGTCGTCTACGGGCAGCAAGGCAGACTCGAGCTCGCGGTCGCAGACTTGACCCGCGCGATCGAGCTCGATCCCGAGGCCGCCGACGCCTACTACAACCGTGGTGTGGCCAAGGCGCTGCTCGGGGACGACGCCGGGGCGATGGCCGACCTCGATCGGGCGCTGTCGCTGACCACCGACCCGGACCAGATCGAGGCCATAAAGGAGTACCGGTGCTCAGTCGGCCTTGAGTGCGAGTGACGCGTGATCCGGGCCCGCTACTCCGGCACCCGCCCCTCGCGGATCAGCCGCAGGCACCGCCAGCTCGCGGATGACCCCGACCTCGGTCCGCGTGACCTCCGGATCACTCCCGCGACCGGACGCCGACCCTCGCCTCCTCCACTAGGCCGAAAGCGCCCATGCTCCCATTGCCAATCCCGTTCGTCGCAAGACGGTCGACCCACGAACCACGCGTCCGGCTCGGCATCGTGGCATGCCCATGCCTCACGGCTCGGGCTCGTAGACTTCCAGCCCAAGGCCACGCTTGTGCTGCCGCTTTAGCATCGCGACGACGTCGTGTGTGTCGCAATCGCCTAGGTCCTCGACCCAAGCGCCAGCCCAGCCACTGGCCCCGACCTCCGTGCCTAGGTACGCTGGTCCCTCAGCTCCTGCCGCTGTCAATGCTCGACACAGGAACCTGGCACCGGCGCTGGCGTGGTCGTCCAAGAACGTGACGGCAGTTGCCGTGCTCGGCACGTAGCCGGGTGCCGCGACCGTCAGCCGCGCCCATCCAGTGTGATCCACCTCGGCGACGAGGAGCGCACTCGGGCTGGTCCACGCGAGTGCCCCCCAGGGTCGCAGCCTCCCGAGAGTGACAACGCCCGCGCTCGCAGGAGGGAATACCGACTGGAGTGCATTCGGAAGTTCTTGTTGGACGTACGACTTCCGCAGCACTTGTGACTGGAATGTCTCAGGCACGGCGGCCGGCGCGAGGGCCATCCTCAGGACAGGCGTGATGGTTAGCGTGCCCCCTTTCGTGATCTCGGAGTCCAGAGACGTCCTCACGTCCGCCCGCGCAACATGCTCCGCTCGAGCGCGAGCCTGTTCGGCCTCTCGAAACAAACGAGCAACCTCAGACGGATCCTCGAGAGGCACCGATCCCGTCGCGGTCCGGACGTAAATGCGGCCCTTCGCAAGCGTTGGGCCTAGAGGCTGGGGAGACACTCGAACGAGGGCGACTGGCCCGTGGGTGGTCGCGGCTCGGATCGCCCTGATCTCGTAGTGCGGTTGGGGTCGGACCGTGTTGCGAATGGCTGAGTCGAGCCAGTCCTTGAGAGGACCGCGTGGTGGTGTGTTCAGTCCGCGCATGGTCACCGTCCCGGCCGTCTTGTCTTCCGCTGCCCCGACCACGAGGACCCCGACCAGGCGGCCGTTGGCAAACGAGCAGACGGCCTTTGCCACCGCGTCAGCTCCCAGGCGCCCGGTTCCGGCCGGTCCGTCCGCCTTGACCTCGAACGTGTAGCCCTCACCGTTCGTGAGGCTCGAAACGTACTGGGCGACGTCCGACGCTGCAATCGAGTCGATGGGGGCAGTAAAGACGTCACGCGCCATGCTTCCCTCCCTTTCGCTCCATCCAGCAGCTACTCCGGCACCCGGCCTTCGCCGATCACTCGCTGGCACCGCGCCAGCACGTTGCAGGTCGACCGAGCGGCCCAGCCCGGCCTCGTCGCAACCCGCATGCCAAACCCGATTTGTCAGCTCACAGAAGGTAGGCCGAGAGCACCGCGCAGGGCATTGGAGAGTCCCCGAGTGGCCTCGTCCGCCTTGTCGATCTTGCGGTCGTATGCATACAAGTCCGCCCAGCTGCGGCTGTGCGACGCCGAAATCATCAGCGCCTCCTCCTTGGCAGCACTGCGCAGCAAGGCGCTCACATCACCGGCCATCTCAGGTGGAAACTCGATGGCTCGGACACCGTCCGCCCACGCCCGGTCGATCTTCGCCGCCTTGCCGTAGCACGTCTTCCACTGCTTGAGCGTGTGCTTCGACCAGGTCCTGCCCTTACACCCCTTGGAGTTCCACAGGGCCTTCACAGCCTTGTTGTACGCCGTCGTCACGCTCAGATACTGGGCGGCCGCGGCGGCTTTGAGGTCTGGTGATGGAGTCGGCGTCCCCGCCGGACTGGACGACGCCAGTGGCGTGGGCATCGGAGCGGATGTAGGCGCCGGGTTCGGATACAGCTCCGGCGTCGTCGCCGGGGTCGCCGTGACATCAGGGCTCGCCGTCGATGTCGCTGATGCACACCCAGCTACGACGAACGCGGCCGCCAACATCAGCAGCCCGAGCCTACGCATGGAGGTCCCTCCTCGGGGCGCCTGGACCACCATGATCGGCCCGCCCTGCAGGCCTCGCGTAAGTGCCGTCCGGCATGGATACCCATCTGGCTCCGCGACCGCCGGTGCGATCCCAGTTCGCCAGGCCAGCTCGCGGCGGGGCGACCGGGGGCCGTTTGCCTCTAGCGCCCGACACCCGTGCTGGTGATCCTTCCCGGCATTGCGGGAGGCTCTGACGCGCGGCCCACACACGGTCGCCGGGACCGCGCCGAGCCACTGGCGAGACCGACCCGCCGCGAGGCGTCCCCTGGGGAGGGTTGGGGGATGAGCGCGAGCCTATCGACGGGGCGCCTCCTCGCGGGCCTGACGGTGGTGGCCCTCCTGGGGGGATGCGCCGCCGGCACGGGCTCCACGATGACGCCGACGCCGTCGAGTTCGTCGAGTGGGGCCACCACGGCGGCGACGTCCGCCCCCGTCGCAACCCCCAATGCGGCGGTCACCACGCCGGAGTGCACCTCGGACACCCACCTCATGTTCGAGCCCGGCGGCGAGCGGCTCGACGTCTGCGGCCCGACATCCGAGGCCGTCGAGGCTGGGATTCTGATCTGGGTCAGGGGCAAGTTGCCGTCTTCAGGGCCGTGGGGTTCGGGGGAGGGTACCGCCGATTTCTTTCTGATCGTCGACAACCGGGGTGCCACGTCCACGTTTGGGACCGCGTCGATCTCCTATCAGTCCGACTGGGGAACCCACAACCCGAAAGTCGGGACCTGGTCCTGGGCCGGCTTCTGCAGCGTGACTCTGGGCGAGCCCGCCGAGCGCCTGACCTACCGCTGCGACCTGCGGCGCTCGACGTTCCTCGGGGACGCGGTCGAGCCGGGCGCGGACCCTGGGATCGATCCGCTCGTGATGAGCGGTGACGCGCCGCTCCCGGCGGGGCTTCGCGTCCCGACGATCCAGGCGACGTACCGCATCGAGGGCGGGGTCGCAGCGGAGGGGACGGTGCCGGTCATCCGGCTCGATCCCCGTCAGGAACCGTTCAACCTCATGCTCGAGGACGGCCGGCTGCTGCAGCTCTGGTTGGCGGGTTCCGAGTCGGACCCGGCAGGAGCCCAACTCTTAGACCCGGACCTCTACAAGGGCTGGACGACCGCCCTGGTGAACTTCGGTGACTGCCAGGCTGACGTAGACCCGGAGCGCTGGATCGGGACGTTCCGCTGCCCCGGCAGCACCGAGTACGAGAGCATGGCCCCGGCAACCCTCGACCTGACGCTCGAGCCGCTCACGCCCTGATCCCTGCGATAGAAGCTCGGGCAGAGACGGCTCGGCCCGATCCTGGCACCCACCGCCTCCGGCTCCGCGCCCGTCGGCTCGATCCCGGCTCGTCCGGCCAGCTCACGGCGGGGCGACCGGGGGCGCTATGCCTCGACCCCGAGCCCGATCGGGCAGGCGACCCCTGTACCGTTGGCACAATCGTACCCGTCCGGGACCTTGACCAGGTACTGCTGGTGATATTCCTCGGCGAAGTAGAACTCGGTGGCCTCGCGGATCTCGGTCGTGATCTCGCCGAAGCCCGCCTTGGACAGCGCGGGCGCGTACGCGTCGCGTGAGGCGAGCGCCGCCGCGAGCTGGTCTGGACCGTGGGTGAAGATCGCGGACCGGTACTGTGTCCCGACGTCGTTGCCCTGGCGGAAACCCTGGGTCGGGTCGTGGGACTCCCAGAAGTGCTTCAGCAGCATCTCGTAGGACACGACGGCCGGGTCGAAGACCACGCGGACGACCTCGGCGTGACCGGCCATCCCCGTGCACACCTCGCGGTAGGTGGCGTTGGGCGTCGTGCCGCCCTGGAATCCGACCGCGGTGACCCACACCCCGGGGATGGACCAGAACCCCTTCTCGGCGCCCCAGTAGCAGCCCATGCCGAAGTCGGCGATCTCGAGCCCGTCCGGGTACGGCGGCAGCAGGGACCGGTCGCTGACGGCGTGCGTGCCGGCGGCGAGGATCGGCTCGGGGCGCCCGGGAAGGGTCTCCTCGGGGCGCGGCATGGATGGCTTGCGGAACGAGAGCTGCATCGGGACCTCCGTCGTGCCCCGCAGTGTACGCATCCGCCGTGACGCGGCCGTGACGCGGATCCGGGGGCGCCCGATCCCGCGGATCCCGATGGCGGAAACCCGGCAGTCGGCGCCGGTGGCCTATGCCTCCCGCAGCTCCACGTCGGGCCGCTCCCGCTCGTCCTCATCCGCCGCGAAGAACGGTTCCGGGCGCCACCCGAGGAGCGATCCCAGGATGTTTGCCGGGACCTGCGCGATCCGCGTGTTGTAGCGGAACACCTGGTCGTTGTAGAGCTCGCGCCGGTCCGCGATCACGTCCTCCAGGCGCGCGATCTCCTCCTGCAGTGCCGCCACGTTGGCCGCGGACTTGATCTCCGGGTACTGCTCCACCACGGCGAACAGGTGCCGCACGGCCTCGCTGGTGGCCTCGCTGGTGGCCGCCTGGCGGGGGATCGGGTCGCGGGGCGAATAGGCGGCTCGGCGCTCCGCAACCTCCGTGAGCACGTCCTGCTCGAAGGCCATCACGTCGCGCACGGCCTCGACCAGGTTGGGCAGCTCGTCGTAGCGCTGCTTGAGCGCCACATCCACGTTGGCCCAGGCCTTGTGGATGCGGTTGCGCAGGGCCACCACGGCGTTGTACGTGGACACGACGAGGAACCCGACGACGACGAGGACGATGGCGATCGCGAACAGGGCGGCGGCGGCAGTCGGGGTCATGGCCCGGCCATCATCGGGCAGCGGGACGCGGACCGCACGGTCAGCCCGACGCCAGCAGCAGCGCTGCGGCCACGGCCGAGGCGATCGCGAGCAGCGCTCCGCCCAGCCCCAGCAGGAACCGGCCCTGCTCGCGCACGACGACGTCGCCGGGTGAGCCGGTCGCGATCAGGAGGGCCGAATCGGGACCTGCGGCGATGACCAGCAGGTCCGGTTCCAGATCGAAGGTCTGCTCGATCCTCGCCGCCTCCCCGGGTGTTGCCAGCACCGGCGCCGGAACCCCGGGATCCAGCTCTGGCTCCCGTACCGGGCGGCCGATGCCGAAGCCCGGGATCGCCGCGTTGCCCCACGCCTCCTCCGGCGTCAGCAGCTCCCCGGAAGCGCGAGCATCGGCGATCGACGCGGCCACCTCGGGATCCTCCAGGCCCACCAGGGGATCGCCGAGCCGGTCGAGGTGGTCGGCCCCGGACGGGTCCTCGAGGTGCCCGAACGGCAGCGCCGTCCCCACGACCGTGATCACGTCGCCGACCTCGAGGCGCGCCTCCCGGTATCGCCGGCCGCCCCCGTTCGTCGTCACCGCCCATGCCGGCGAGGGCCGAGTCGGGCTCCGGCTGCCGCACGGTGAGCAGCGCCGCGATCGCGGCCTCGCGGTCCAGCGGCTGGGCGTTCAGCGATGCTGGCCCGCGGCGCGGCGCGAGCCCCGGGGGGGCCTCGCCGAACATCGAGTCCCGCTCGTCGAAGCGGTCCGGCGCGTCGATGCGCGCGCCGCGGGGGAACACCCGGATGGACCCGGTCGCGTCCCGCACCCGGAACCCGATGCCGCGCTCCTCGTCCAGCTCGTCGCCCGAGCCGCGCCGCGAGGACGTCACCTCGGCCCGGTACCAGACGCAGTCGCGGCCCTGGAGCGGCGAGACGAGCGTGACCTCGGCGGGTTCCACGGCCCCGGTGACGCGCACCTCGCCGGCCGCCAGCGAGGCGATCCGGGACGTGGCGGTGTCGCCGACCCGCGCCGCCGACCGGTATCCGGCGAACCCGCGCCACAGCAGCAGCAGGCCGACGCCGATGCCGGCGACGCACGCGCCGAGCAGGTACGGATCGGTCGTCACGGGACGCAGGGTGCCATGGCCGGGATCAGCCGGGGGTGCCCCGGCCTCGCCGCATCGCGGCGACGATCAGGACGGCGCCCAGCGCGATCACCGCCACCGGCCAGACGAGGTCCCAGTCGATGTCCACGTACTGGTCCACCAGGAACCAGACACCCAGGAGCACGAGGATCGCACCGGCCACGATGCCGGCGGCGCCGGAGTCCACCTTGGGCGCGACCCACTGTGGTTGCGTGGGTGGCGTGCCCGGCGGCGCGGTCCAGCCGCCCGGGGCCGTGGCGGGCCCTCCCGGCGATGGCGCCCAGCCTGCCTGTGGCGGCGCCCCTGGCGCCGGGCCGGGGCTACCCGATGGCGTCCATCCGGCCGGCGGCGGTGCGCCGGGGGCCCCCGTGGCATTCCACGAGGCGCCGGTGCCCGGGTCCCAGCCCGGCACGGCGCCGGCTCCCGGCTGCGACGGCGGCCACCCGGGCACGCCGGCCGTGCCGCGGGGCTGCGGCACCCAGCCGGGCGGCGGTAGCGGGACCACGATCATCATCACGAAGTACACGAGCACGAAGATCCCGCCCGACACGATCGCCAGCAGGACCCAGGCGATTCGCACCAGGGACGGGTCCACGTTCAGCCAGACGGCGAGCCCGCCGGCGACGCCGGCGATGACGCGATCGGTGGGGGAGCGGTACAGGCGGTCACTCACAGCCGGACTCCGGGTTGAGGGCGATGCTGCCGGCCGTGGCGTTCGCCGACATGTCGAGCCGGTAGTCGGCCGACGCGTAGCCTGGGCTCGTCCACGCACCACCGGCCTCAACGAGGCCGCGATCCGCGAAGTTGTTGGACCCGAACGGGTTGTCCGTGCCCGTGAACCGCATCCCGACCCCATCGGGCACGCACAGCTCGATCGAGCCGGCGTTGGCGGACAGGCTGCCGGTGATCGACGCCGCCGGCAGGGCGAGGGTGATCGAGCCGGCGTTCACGGTGGCATCGATCGTCGACACATCCAGCGCCTCCGACAGGTCCAGCCGCAGCGAGCCCGCGTTGACGGTGGCACTCGTCGCCGGGACGTGCATGCCGGCCATCCTGGCGTCCGCGGAGCCCGCGCTGACCGACAGCCCCAGGCTGACCTGCGGGTCCACCGGCAGGGCGATCCGCCATTGCCGGCCCGCCTGGTTGAACCCGCCGCCCGATCCGTCCGGCGTCCGCACGACCAGCCGGCTGCCCGAGGAGGTGATCTCCGGTGTCCGCCCATGCGGGTCGGACCCGGCGATGGACCACCCCCGCCGGGCTGCGGTTCGATCGTCAGCTCGCCGCAGTCGAACTCGAGATCCACCTGCGCGTCGGTGCCGAACGACCCGGTGCTCGTCTCGAACGGCGAGCCGCTCGTGCCCGGACCGGTGCCGCAGCCCGAGAGCGACCCCGTGACGCCGGTCGCGAGCAGCGCCCCGCCCATCAGCCCGAACGTCACCGCCACGACGAGCGTGCCCACGATCGCGGCGGGCGTCCGCGCGAGCAGGAGGCCCAGGCCGATTCCCACCAGGATCAGCGGCCACAGCTGCCAGGCATTCCGGACCGCGTCCTCGTCCAGCCACCCCGCCTGCACCGCGAGCGGGACGGCCCCCAGCACGATGAGGAAGAGGCCCCAGCCCAACAAGCCTCGATTGACGCGCATCTCCGCCACCTCCCGGCCGTCCGTCCGCCGGCGGCCGCCGCCCATGATGCGCCACCGGCGCAGCCGCGACGCAGTCCGCTGGTCACGAAATCGCCCCGCAGCGTCGCATTCCGGTAGGCTGCAACGCATGCCCCGGCCGCGCTTCGACGCCGTCCTGTTCGATCTCGACGGCGTGCTCGTGGACACCGAGCCGTGGTGGGACGAGGTGCGGGAGGCGTTCGCCGCGGCGAACGGCCGTCGCTGGGGGCCGGAGGACCAGGCCGCCGTGATGGGCGCGAACTCGCGCGGCTGGGCCCGGATCATGCGCGAGCGCCTCGGCCTCGAGGCCATGACGGAGGATGCGATCCTGGATGCGATCGTCGACGGCGTCCTGGCCTGCTATCGGGACCGGGAGCCGCCCCGGGTTCCCGGTGCCCCGGAGGCGCTGCGTCGGATCGCGGACACCCGCCCGGTGGCGATCGCGTCGTCGTCCCACCCGGCGATCCTCGCCGCGGCCGTGGATGCCCTCGGCCTGCGGCACGTGCTGGGCGCCATGGTCTCGTCGGACGACGTGCAGCACGGCAAGCCTGCCCCCGACGTGTACCTGCGGGCCGCCGCCATGCTTGCCGTGACGCCGGACCGCTGCCTGGTGGTCGAGGACTCGGTCAACGGCGTGCGGGCCGGCCGCGCAGCGGGCATGACGGTCGTTCTCGTTCCCAGCCACAGCGTGCCGCCCTCCCCGGAGGCCCGCGCGCTCGCGCATGTCGTGCTGGACCGCCTGGCCGACCTCGACCCGGACGCGTTGCCGGCCTGACGTTGCCGGGACGCAGCGGCCATACTGCCGCCGTGGCCGCCTCCTCCCTGCCCGGACCGGTCCACCGGCCGTGGCGCGTCGGGCTGATCCGGGTATTCCTGTCGGTCGCCGTACGGGTGATCGTGCGCCTGCGCGTCGAGGGACGGGCGAACCTCGCCACCGGCGCCGCGATCTACTGCTTCAACCACTTGAACTGGACCGACCCGCTGATCCTGTTCGCCGCGCTGCCCGGAACGCCCAGGCTGGCCATGTTCGGACCGAAGGAGGCCGACATGACGGCGGGCGGCCGCAACCGCCTGATCATGTGGGCCGGCTTCGGGATCCCGTACCGGCCGGCGAAGAACGATCTGATCGAGACCACGCGCCGCGTGCAGCGCGTGCTGGACGACGGCTGGGTGATCGTGATCGCGGGGGAGGGCCGGATCCACCGGGGCGAGCGGGAGCTGATGCCGCTCGCGGACGGGACCGCCTACTTCGCCCTCCGGGCACGCGTTCCGATCATCCCGATCGCGGTCAACGGCACCAGCTGGCTGGGGTTCCGGCGCCTGGTGCGGGTACGGGTGGGGGAGGCGATCATGCCCGAGGGCCGCCCCAACCGCGAGACCGTGGAGGCCATGACGGCGCGCACGGCGGATGCCCTGCACGCGCTGGTGGCGGACTTCCCGGACCCGCCGGAGCCCGGGCCGTTCGGCCGCTGGCTGACCGAGGTGTTCAACGAGTGGCCGGAGGGGGCGCGCCCCGCGCTGGGCGAAGGCGACGCGGCCGGCACGGACCGGAGTCCGGACCCGGCCGGCGCCCCGGGGACGGAGCGGGCCGCGGGCTGACGCCCGGGTGTGGCATCCTGCTGGCGAACGACCATCGCCGTCCAGGAGGACCCGTGGGAGCCACCGGCCTCTCGCCCGATCCCGGCGAGTACAGGACCCGACTCGCCGACCAGCCCGACCCCCAGATCGACTCGTGGGCCTCCGAGCTCATGCGCGACGTCGCGATCCGTCGCGGCGTCGTTCGCGTGGTGGAGGACTTCCGGCGAGCGGCGCAGCTCGATGAGCGTGAATTCGAACGGGTGTTCGCTTCCGGGGGTGGGCCCCCCGCCACGATCGGGCGCGATCCCGAGGGACGCCTGATGGTCCCGGCGATCACCCTGTGGGCGCTGGTCCCGGGCATCCGGTCGCAGGTGTCCGACGGACGCGGCCGACTGATCGAGTACCTGGTCGCCAACTTCCACGAGATCGTCTACGTCTGACGATCCGGCCGCCACGCCCGACGACGGCGGGGCGGCCTCCGGCGTGCGACCCCGGCCTCGAGCGGCACGCCTGGTGGGGCTCGTCCGGCTCGTCCACCCGTTCCCGTCCCTGCTCGATGGCCTGGTCGTCGCGCTCGTGGCCCTGGTCGCGGGTGCGCTGCCGCTCGTGGCCATGGCACTCGGGTTGTCGATGACCTTCCTCCAGTTCGCCATCGGGGCGCTCAACGACGTGGTGGACGAGCCGCGGGACCTCGGGCGCAAGCCCGGCAAGCCGCTCCCGGCCGGCCTGGTGACGCGTCGGGCGGCCCGCGCCGTGGCCGGTGCCTGCGCCGTGATCGGGCTTGCTCTCGCCGCCGTTGCCGGCGGACCGGGCCTGGTCGTCCTCGGGCTCATCGGGCTCGCGATCGGCGCGGCCTACGACCTCTGGGGCAAGGGCACGACGCTGTCGTGGCTGCCGCTGGCGGCCGGCGTCCCCCTGCTGCCGGTGTACGGCTGGCTGGGGGCCACCGGAACCCTGCCCAGCGTGTTCCTGGTGCTCGTACCGGCCGCCGCCAATGCCGGGACCGCGCTCGCGATCGCCAACTCGATCGTGGACGTGGAGCGGGACGCGGACGCCGGGGCCGGCTCGATCGCGCTGACCCTGGGACCGCGGCGGGCGGCCACGCTGGGGATTGCCCTGCATGCCGTCGTGGTGGCGCTCGTCCTGGGCACCGCCGCGGCGCTCGGCGCGCCGGTGGGCTGGCTGGCCGCCCTGCTCGCGGCCGCGGCGGTCCCGATCGGCGGAGCCGTGCTCGGGTACCACGCCGCGGCGCGCCCCGGCACGGGCCTCCGCGAGCTCGCGTGGGAGGTCCAGGCGGTCGGGACGGGGCTCCTCGCCGTCGCCTGGCTGGCGGCCCTGAGCGCCTCCGGCGGAGGCATTGGAGGCGCCTGAGGGACGGTCCCCCGTGCTCGGCCGGAGGCCACGGGCAGGGGCGGTGCGTCGGTGCCCACCCCCTCGTCCGGGGTCCGTCGGGACCGATGTACCCCTAACAACCGGGGGCCGACCGTCGTTACCCTACACGCAGGCTTCATCAGGATCGAGGGACCAACCACCCATGCTCGACTTCACCCGTCACTTCCGCGGCCTGGGCATTGCCCTCGCGGTGCTCGCGCTGTCCGCGGGAGCCGTGTTCGCCGGCCAGGCCGCCCTGTCCGCCCCTGCCACGTCGCCCGTGGCGGCCGAGGAGACCCCGGACGCCGACGAGACACCGGGCACCGAGGCTCCGGACACGGAGGAGCCGACCGAGGACACCGACGAGGACACCGACGAGGATGCCGACGAGGATGCCGACGAGAGCGCCCCGGAGGACGCCGCCGCCGACGCCGAGGCCGGCAACCACGGCACGCTCGTGTCCGAGGCGGCCCAGATGGAGACACCGGAAGCGTTCGCGAACCACGGCGCCTTCGTCTCGTGCGTGGCCAAGCTCAACAAGGGCCAGTGGGCGGGCGCGCGAGCCGGGTCGACTGTCGTCCTCGCCGAGCTGACCCCGGAGGCCTGCGAGGCTCCTCGCCGAGGAGGCCGCGGAGGCCAAGGCTGCCGCCAAGGACGCCAAGGCCGCCGAGCGTGCCGCCGCCAAGGAGACGCGAGCCGCTGCCCGTGCCGCCGCCAAGGAGGCGCGTGCCGCAGCGAAAGTCGCCCGGGGGAACTGACCCGGGGCGCCGCCGGCCCGACCCGGGCCGTCTGACGCAGTGAAGCCGGCGCCATCGGCGCCGGCTTCGTCGTGCCCGGAGGAGGGAAGGGCCGCGTGGCGGCCCCCGGTCAGCGCTCCAGGTCCCCGCTGCGGACCACGGCGATCGCGTTCTCCAGGCGGAGCTTGGCAATCGTCAGGTACTTGGCCAGGTTGGCCCGGTCCACGGCCCCGATGGCGTTGATCACCTCCGGGTTGCGCAGGATGTCGACGAGATCCTCGACCGCCTCGTTGAGCTGCTGCTTGGCGGTGATCAGCGAGTCGTCCCGGATCGGAATCGACGCGCCATGGCGGCCGGCCCAGTCGGCGTCGGCCGCCGGCTCCACCGCCGGCGCGTCCGCACCGGCCTCCGGGGCATCCTCGCGGGGGACGCGGGGTCGACGTCCCTCGATCCGCTCCCGGAGCTTGACCAGGGACAGCTCGTTGCGGGCGACCTGCCCGGCGAGCTTCCTTCGCTTGCGGGGATCATCGACCTTCATCAGCTCGTAGGCGTGGGACAGGGTGTCCTTGCGTAAAGACACCAGCTCCCGGATCTCGGGCGGCGCGTCCGCGAGGCGCAGCCGGTTCTCCAGGTATCCCTTGTCCTTGCCCAGCTTGTCGGCGAGCCGCCGGATGCTGTACCCGTGGTCGCGGATCATGCGGTCGTACATCGACGCCTCGTCCAGCGGCGAGATGTCCTCGCGCTGGAGGTTCTCGATGATCGAGATCTCGAGCGCCGTGTCGTCGTCGATCTCCTCCACGAGCGCGGGGATCGTCGCGTGACCGGCGATCCTTGAAGCGCGCCAGCGGCGCTCGCCGGCGATGAGCTGGTAGCGCCCGTCGTCCAGCGGGCGCACCAGGATCGGCTGCAGGACGCCGTGCTCCCGGATCGACGCCGCCAGCTCCTGGAGCGTCACCTCGTCGAACGCGAGACGCGGCTGCTCCGGGTTGGAGTCGATGTGGTCGACCTCGATCACCTTGACGCCGGTCGATCGGCGACCCACGTCCGGGGACAGGAGGCTGACGATTGCGGGCGGAAGCTCGCGATCCTCGGACAGGCGTCGCGCGGCCGCGGCGCGGAAGTCAGTCCTGGCCAAGTTCGATCACCTCCCGCGCCAGCTCGCGATAGCTCTTGGCGGCCTCGGACGAGCTTGCGTATGACGTGATGGGCCGCCCGACCAGCGGTGCTTCGCCCAGCTTCACGGTGGTGCGGATGATCGTCTGGAAGACGTGGTGGTCGCCGACGACGCGCAGCTCGTCGAGCATGTCACGAGCGAGGTTCGTTCGCCCATCGTAGAACGTCGGCAGCAGGCCCAGGATCCGCAGATCTCGGTTCAGCTTGTTGCGGATCGCGTTGATGACCTTGACCAGGTTGTTGAGGCCCTTCATCGCGTAGTACTGCGTCTGGACCGGGATGATCACGCTGTCGGCGGCCACCAGGCCGTTGACCGTCAGCAGGCCAAGATTTGGCGGGCAATCGATCAGGACGTAGTCGTAGCCGTCGATCGTGTCGCGCATCGCCTCCCGCAGGATCGACTCTCGTCCCAGGGCGGTGAACAGCTCACCCTCGGTGCTGGCCAGATCGATGTGCGCCGGCGCGACGTCGATCCCGGGGGTCTCGGTGGCGAGCACGACCTCGAGCAGCGTCGAGCGCCCGTCGGCGAGGACGTCCGCCATCGACCGCAGGACGGTATTGAGGTTGACGCCGATACCCGCCGTGAGGTTGGCCTGCGGGTCCATGTCCACCAGCAGGATACGCTGGCCCTCCTCCGCGAGCGCACCCGCGAGGTTGATCGCGGTCGTCGTCTTGCCGACGCCACCCTTCTGGTTGGCAATCGCGATCACGTGCGACAAGGGCATCACCTCGAGAATCGGCTGCAACGGAGGACGATCGGTCCGGTCGAGTGGGGGAATGCTACCGCGATGCGTGCGCTCCCGTTGACGAGGTTGTCCACACAATGCCCGACTTGTGCACCGTATTGTGGATATCCCGCGGGCGACGGGTGCGGTGTCAACCGGCCTCGGTGCCACGGGCGGCGGGCCGTATGATGGTGGGACCCGGCTGTCTGTGCGCAAGGACAGGCCGCCCCGCATCGGAGGGAGCCCAGCCCGTGTCCAGGAACGCGGAACGGATCAACCGCCTTGAGCGGATGCGTGCCGAGGCGCTGCTCGGCGGAGGACGCGAGCGGATCGAGCGCCAGCACGCCTCGGGCAAGCTGACCGCCCGCGAACGACTCGACCTGCTGCTGGACCCGGGATCCTTCGCCGAGCTCGACGCGTTCGTCACCCACCGCCCGACGGAGTCCGGTGTCGACCGTCAGAGCTTCCTGGGCGACGGCGTCGTGACCGGGCACGGCACGATCGACGGCCGGCTGGTGTTCGTGTTCAGCCAGGACTTCACCGTCTATGGCGGATCACTGTCCGAGGCGTACGCCGAGAAGATCTGCAAGATCATGGACCTGGCCATGAAGGTTGGGGCGCCGGTCATCGGTCTCAACGATTCGGGTGGGGCACGGATCCAGGAGGGTGTCGCCTCGCTCGGTGGTTACGCGGACATCTTCCTGCGCAACGTGATGGCGTCCGGGGTGGTGCCGCAGATCTCGGTGATCCTGGGACCGTGCGCGGGGGGTGCCGTGTACTCGCCGGCGATGACCGACTTCACGATCATGGTCGAGGGGACGAGCTACATGTTCGTCACTGGGCCCAACGTGGTGAAGGCCGTCACCCACGAGGAGGTCGATTCGGACGCCCTGGGTGGGGCGCGGGTGCATACCGGTCGCTCCGGCGTTGCCCACCTCGCGGCACGGGATGAAGCCGAGGCACTCGATCATGTGAAGCGGCTGCTGGCACACATGCCGCAGAACAACCTCGCGGATCCGCCCACCGTTGCGACCTCGGACCCACACGACCGCATGGACCCCGGTCTCGACGAGGTCATCCCCGAGGAGCCCTCCAAGCCTTACGACATGCACGACGTGATCACGCGGATCGTGGACGATGGGCGGTTCCTCGAGATCCAGCCGGTCTGGGCGGGCAACATCATCATCGGGTTCGCCAGCCTCGGCGGGCGGCCGATCGGGCTGGTCGCCCAGCAGCCGGCCGTGCTCGCCGGCGCGCTGGACATCGACGCGTCGGTCAAGGCCGCGCGGTTCGTGCGCACCTGCGATGCGTTCAACATCCCGATCATCACCCTGGTGGACGTGCCAGGGTTCCTGCCGGGCGTCGGGCAGGAGCACAACGGGATCATCAAGCACGGGGCAAAGCTGCTGTATGCGTACTGCGAGGCCACCGTGCCGAAGATCACGGTGATCACCCGCAAGGCCTACGGCGGGGCCTACGACGTCATGAGCAGCAAGCACGTCCGCGGTGACCTCAACTTCGCATGGCCGACAGCCGAGATCGCGGTCATGGGGGCGGAAGGCGCCGTCAACGTCATCTTCCGGGATGCGATCGCCGCCGCCGGCGACCCGGTCGCCGAGCGCCGGCGCCTGGTCGCGGAGTACGAGGAGGAGTTCTCCAGCCCGTACATCGCGGCGTCCCGCGGGTACATCGACGAGGTCATCCTGCCGCGAGAGACCCGGCCCCGGCTCGTCCGTGGGCTGGAGATCCTCGCCGACAAGCGGGACACCAACCCCAGGAAGAAGCATGGCAACATCCCGCTCTGACGGCCGGTGGCCGTCCTTGCGCAAAGACACCCTGTCCGGGAGCCGTCGATGACCATCGCGGAGCGTCCGTTCCGCCGGATCCTCGTCGCCAACCGCGGCGAGATCGCCGTTCGCATCATCCGCGCCTGCCACGAGATGGGCATGGAGGCGGTCGCCGTCTACAGCGACTCGGACGCCGAGGCTGCGCACGTCCGCCTGGCCGACGCTGCCGTTCGCCTCGGGCCGCCTCCGCCGCTCGAGAGCTACCTGCGGATCGACGCGATCGTGCAGGCGGCGCTCGACACGGGCGCCGAGGCGATCCACCCGGGCTACGGCTTCCTGGCCGAACGGGCTGCGTTCGCGAGGGCCGTGGAGGAGGCGGGCCTTGCGTTCGTGGGGCCGGCGTCGGACGCGATCGAAGCCCTCGGCGACAAGCTCAACGCCCGCCGGCTCGCCGCCAGGGTGGGGGTCCCGTCGGTGCCCGGCACCATGGAGCCCGCGCTCGTCGATCGCCCGGATCAGGTCGCGGAGGTCGTGGATGCCGCGCGCCGGACCGGGTTTCCGCTGCTCGTGAAGGCAGCGGCGGGGGGCGGGGGGCGCGGCATGCGGCGCGTGGCCCGGGAGGAGGACCTGCCGGCCGCGCTGGTGTCCGGGTCCCACGAAGCGGCCTCCGCGTTCGGGGACGGCTCGGTCTACCTGGAGCGCGAGATCCTGCCCGCACGGCACATCGAGGTCCAGCTGCTGGGCGACGCCCAGGGCACCGTGGTCGCCCTGGGCGAGCGCGATTGCTCGCTCCAGCGCCGCCACCAGAAGCTGGTCGAGGAGGCGCCGGCGCCCGGCTTGACCGAGGCACAGCGCCGCCACCTGCACGGGCTGGCCGTGACGCTCGGCTCGGCCGCTGGTCTGCGCAACGCGGCCACCTGCGAGTTCCTCCACGACCCTGACGGCAACTTCTGGTTCCTTGAGGTCAACACGCGGCTCCAGGTGGAGCACGGGGTGACGGAGCTCGTCGCCGGGGTGGACATCGTGCGCGAGCAGTTCCGGATCGCGGCCGGGTACCCGCTGTCGGCGGAGGTCCGCGCGGCAGGGGAGCGGGCGGCAACGCCCGCCGGCCACGCGATCGAAGTCCGCATCTCGGCCGAGGATCCGGCCCAGGCGTTCGCCCCCACGCCGGGACGGGTCGGCCGCTGGGTGATGGCCGCGGGGCCAGGGATCCGCGTGGACACGGGGATCGAGCCCGGCGACCGCGTGCCGCCGGAATACGACAACCTGATCGCGAAGCTGATGGTCCACGCACACGACCGCGACGCCGCGATCGAGCGGCTTGCCCGGGCGCTCGAGGAGACCGAGGTCGGCGGGGTGCAGACCACGCTGCCGTTCCATCGATACGTGGCCGCCAGTCCGGCCTTCCGCCGCGGCGATCTGTCAACAGGGTGGGTGGAGGAGCACTGGGACGGCGAGTCGGCCCGGGCTGAGGCAGTCCGGAAGGCGTTGCTCGCGACCGGCCTGGGCGCGCTCGTCGATGGTCCGGCGCGCGAGCCGGCGCGGTCGATGGTCGGAGCTCCACCGGCACCGGCCGCAGCGAGCGGCGGGTGGCGGCACGGCGGGCGGGCACAGGGTGTGGACCGATGGCCGAGCTGAGCGCGACGCGCGCCACGCCCGATGGGGCGGGCAACGGCCACGATTCGACGACCGTGCCGGGGTCGTCCATTCCCGTTTCGAACGCGGCCGCCGAGGTCGTGGATCCCCGGGCGGTCCGCGTGCGGCTTGCGGCGGTCTCCCGGCTGGCGGATGAGCCCGTGATGCGGGTTGGGCCGCCCGCCGAGGCGCCAGGCGACGGCGATGTCCGTGCGCACGGACACCCCATCGTGGACGGAGCGCCTGCCGGCGCGTCGATCCGCTCGACCGGCCGTGGACGGCACATCCTGGACGAGGCGGGGCGGCGGAGCCGCGTCGTGCTCGAGGATCCGCGGCCCGGTGAGGCGGGGTCCACGGTTCGCGAGGTCCTGGTGGATGGGTTCCGGTTCGAGGTCGAGGTGGAGTCGGAGCGCCTCGCCGCCCTCCGCGAACGGGCGAGCCGCGGAAGGGGGGCGAGCGCGCACAATGGACCGCTGGAGATCAGGGCGATCATCCCGGGCAAGGTGGTGGCGGTATCCGTGGCGTCCGGTGACGCGGTTGCGGCCGGGCAGCACCTCCTCGTCGTCGAGGCGATGAAGATGCAGAACGAGCTTCGCGCGCCGAGGGATGGCACCATCGAGCGGGTGGGGGTTGCGCCCGGCGTCAATATCGAGGTGGGCGACCTGCTCCTGGTCATCAGCTAGCGGAGGTCCGGGTGAGCAAGGACGCAAGCGCGCGGGGAGCCGGCGAAGCGGCGCAGGCGAATGCGGACACGATGGCAGGGGACCCGGCCGTGGAGCGCTGGCGGGCGACCACGCGCGAGCGGGCCCTGGCCGCGTCGCCGGAGCGCAGCCCGGCGTTCGCCACCACGTCCGAGATCCCGGTCGCTGACGTCTACACGCCGGCCGACGTCGCCGGTCTCGACCCGGAGCGAGACCTGGGCCTGCCCGGGGAGTTCCCGTTCACCCGCGGCGTCCAGGCGACGATGTACCGCTCCCGCTTCTGGACGATGCGCCAGTACGCCGGGTTCGCGACCGCCGCCGAGACCAACGAGCGGTTCCGGTTCCTCCTCGGCCAGGGCCAGACGGGGCTGTCGGTCGCCTTCGACCTGCCGACCCAGATGGGCTACGACGCGGACGCCCCCGAGGCGGAGGGCGAGGTGGGCCGGGTGGGGGTCCCGGTGTCCTCCCTGGCGGACATGGAGGTGCTGTTCGCCGGTATCCCGCTGGGAGAGGTCAGCACGTCCATGACCATCAACGCCACGGCGCCCATCCTGCTCGCCCTGTACGTGGCGGCCGCCGAGCGACAGGGCGTGGAGCGGGCGGTGATCTCGGGCACCACCCAGAACGACATCCTCAAGGAGTACATCGCCCGGGGGACGTGGATCTACCCGCCTCGGGCGTCGATGCGCCTGGTGACCGACGTGTTCGAGTTCGCGTCGCGCGAGCTGCCGAGGTGGAACACGATCAGCATCTCCGGCTACCACATGCGCGAGGCGGGAGCCACGGCCGCCCAGGAGCTGGCGTTCACGCTCGCGGACGGGATTGCGTACGTGGAGGCGGCCGTCTCGCGCGGCCTCGCGGTGGACGAGTTCGCCCCCCGGCTGTCGTTCTTCTTCGCCGCCTGGTCCGAGCTGTTCGAGGAGGTCGCCAAGTTCCGGGCGGCCCGCCGGATGTGGGCGCGGATCATGCGGGACCGGTTCGGCGCATCGAACGCCCGTTCGATGATGTGCCGCTTCCACACCCAGACGGCGGGCTCGTCCCTCACCGCCCAGTCGATCGACAACAACGTGGTCCGGACGACGCTCCAGGCCCTGGCCGCGGTGCTGGGCGGGACGCAGAGCCTGCACACGAACTCCCGCGACGAGGCGCTCGCGCTGCCCACCGCCGAGTCGGCGCGTCTCGCCTTGCGGACCCAGCAGATCATCGCCCACGAGGCGGGTGTCACCGAGACGCCGGATCCGCTCGCCGGCAGCTGGTTCGTGGAATCCCTGACGGACGACCTCGAGGCGGCTGCGACCGCGTACCTCGACGAGATCGACGCCCTGGGCGGCACGCTGGCCGCGATCGAGGGTGGGTTCCAGCAGCGCCAGATCCAGGAGTCCGCGTACCGGGTGCAGCGGGAGATCGAGCGCGGGGACCGGGTGGTGGTGGGCGTCAACCGGTTCCGTGACGACGAGGCGGCCGTCCGCCCGCCGCTGCTGCGGATCGACCCGGAAGGGGAGCGGCGCCAGGTGGCTGCCGTGCGGCGCGTCCGCGCGGAGCGGGACCCGGCGACCTTCGAGGCGGCGATGCGCCGGCTGGGCGACGAGGCGCGGGGCGAGGCCAACCTGCTGCCGGCGATCATCGAGGCGGTCGCCGCCTACGCGACCGTCGGGGAGATCGCCGACCACCTGCGGACGGCGTGGGGCATCCATCGCGAGCTGATCACCGTCTGAGGAGGAGCCCGATGTCGCACCACCTTCCCGAGCGCATCCGCGGCCTCGGACGCGTCCACCACGTGGCCGTGGTCGTCGCAGACCTGGATCGCGCCCTCGTCCTGTGGCGTGACATGCTGGGGCTCCCGGTGGAGCTCGTCCTGCCGATCGAGACCGACCGGGTGACGATCGCGTTCCTGCCGGTGGGGGAGTCCAAGGTGGAGCTGGTCATGCCCACCGACGACACGACCGGCGTCGCCCGCTTCCTGGCCAGCCGGGGCGAGGGGTTCCACCACGTCTGCTTCGAGGTGGACAACCTGGCCGAGACGCTGCTGCGCCTCGAGATGGACGGGATCGAGCTGATCGACACCGCGCCGCGCAAGGGCGCCGAGGGACCCGTCGCATTCCTGCACCCGCGGTCGTGCCACGGCGTCCTGGTGGAGCTGATCGAGGCACCGGGCGGCCCCGCCTGGGGGAGCCTCGGCTACCCGGTGGGGTAGGGCCCGTCCGCCAGCGGGGGCCCGGCCGTCCCGTGCCCCTTCGAGTACACCAGCACGACGAGCAGCACGGCCGCCTGGAACAGCCACAGCACGACGGTCGTGAGGTAGAGGGCGGGCTCCAGATCCGGCATGGGGCCCAGGATGACGAGCAGCAGCGCGACCTGGGACGGGATCTCGAGCAGCAGAAAGGTCACCCCGAGCACGACGCGCTGGGCCCGTGTCCGCAGCACCTGGAACGCCATGTGCTCGCGCCGGCTGTGCAGCAGGATGATCACCGCCCAGTCGATGCCGAGGGCGAGGACGCTCGCCGCGAGCCAGAGCGCGTGATCGGCGAGGCCGTAGCGGCCCAGGACGACCGGCACGAGCGCGGCGACGATCACGATCAGCGCCTGGTTCACGACGTTGCGGACGAGCCACTGCTCGGTCCGGCCGACTGTCGCTCCGACCAGGGCGCCGAAGCCGACGAACACGCCCGCGATCCCGGCCAGCGCCACGAACAGCTCGGTGTCCGTCATCTCGTGGCACCTCCAGCTCAGGGTCCCCGGTGACGCCCCCTGGGCCATCGGCTTCGCCCGGCCGCCAGGAGCCACACCGTGAGCCCGGCCACCAGGCCCTGGCGCCAGGTCCAGGCGAGGCCCCCCGGATCGTCCGGGCCGGGGGCGATGGGGCCGCCCACCGGCGACAGGCGCACCAGCGGGATCGCGGCCAGCGTCTCCAGGATCCGCTCGTCCGGGGCCGACCAGGGGTTGCACCCGATCATCGCGCCGGGGACGCCCGCCGCCCGCGTGAGCGCCGGCAGGACCCGGGCGCGGACCTCCGGGTCCGCCACCTCCTCTGCCCGGCAGCGCAGCACCCGGCCCGGCAGCCAGACCTCGACCGCCGGGTCAACCTGGAGGTTGCGGAACCATTCCGTCCGGTCCCCGAAGCCGGCCATCACCCACGCCGCGCCCTCGGCGACCATGTAGGAGAGCGGCGTGTCCCGGACGAGGCCGCTCTTCCGGCCGCGGACCCGGAGCAGGAGGATGTAGCCGCCGAACGGCGTCGCGATCCAGGCCCCGAGCCCCAGCCGCAGCGTGGGCACCATGAACCAGCGGTTGAGGTGACGGAGGACGCGGTTGGTGGCCGGCACGAGGGTTGCCATCGCGCCTTCGAGGGGCTCCGGCGGGCCGGGGGTGCGCGTGGCGGCCGCGAGCGCCGCCGGGGAGGGAGCGTTGAGCGTGCTCATCGCCCGTAGCATCGGCCGTCCGGGTGTGCGGGCGCGAGGGCCGGAGGTGGTGCCGATCCGGGACGGTTCGGCCGTCGACGGGGGTCGAGGGCGTCAGAACACCCAGGCGAAGACGATGTCCCGGGCGCCGTCGGACTGGCGCGAGAACTGCACGATCTGCCCCGCGAGGTCTCGGATCCAGGGCTTCTCCTCCCGCGGCAGGAGGCCCAGCTCCTCCTCGAGCAGGCCGATCCAGCGGCCGGCGAGCGCGTCCACCTGGTCGTCCGGGACGCGGCTCACGGCCTCGATCCAGTCCCCATCCACCCGTTCCACGATGCGCTCGACCATCTCGCCCGCGTCCGGGATCTCGGCGCGCGCATCGAGGAAGTCGCCGGGCTCGTCGGAGCCGGTCACGGATCGGACGGCCTCGGCGAACAGGTCCAGCCACGTGGGGTCCAGGCCACCGCCGAGCGGGAGGTGGGCGACGAAGCGGTCCGGGTCGTCGAAGGCCGCGACGTCGTCGATCGAGAGCGCGAGGACGATGTCACGGGCGTCGCCCGCGACGAGGTCCATCAGACTGCCCATAGGCGCCGGAGCGCCGATCCTCCTTCCGTGTGGCGCCAGCCGCGCCCGCGGCGTGCGTCCGCCCAGTCTAGGGCCCGATCCGCCCGCTTGACCAGCCCTCCGGCACGACCCATCGTCAGCCTCTGTAACCGGCCTCGCGCAGGAGCTGCGGCAGCTCCGTCGGGGAGCCGGCGACGCGGAACCCGGCCGCCTGGAGAGCGGTCACCTTGGAGGCGGCCGTGCCACGGCCGCCCGAGATGATCGCGCCGGCGTGACCCATCCGCTTGCCTTCGGGTGCCGTGCGCCCGGCGATGAACGCCACCTTGGGCATGTCCCGCAGGTTCTCGGCGGCCCAGGCGGCTGCCTCCTCCTCCGCGGCCCCGCCGATCTCGCCGATCAGCACCAGCGCGTCCGTCTCGGGATCTGCGGCGAACAGCTCCAGCACGTCCAGGAACTGCGTCCCGATCACCGGGTCCCCGCCGATCCCCACGCAGGTGGACTGGCCGAGTCCCGCGTCGGTCATCGCCTGCACGGCCTCGTAGGTGAGCGTGCCGGAGCGGGATACGACACCAACCCGGCCCTCGCGGTGGATGGAGCCGGGGATGATGCCCACCTTGGCCCGCCCGGGGGAAGTGGCGCCCGGGCAGTTCGGGCCGATCAGCCGGGCCCCCGCCCGCCGCACGACCTCCACCACGGGGACCATGTCCAGCGCCGGGATGCCCTCGGTGATGCAGAAGATGGTGCCGATTCCTGCCGCCACCGCCTCCAGCACCGCGTCCGGCGCGCCCCCGGCAGGCACGAAGATGCACGAGGTGTTGGCGCCGGTCACCCGGACGGCCTCGGCAACGGTGTCGAACACCGGGACCGCCCCGTCCAGGGCAGCCTGGCCGCCCTTGCCGGGCGTCACGCCGGCCACGATCGGGGTGCCGTACTCCAGCATCGCCCGGCTGTGGAACTCGCCCTCGCGCCCGGTGATTCCCTGGACCACGAGCCGCGTGTCGCGCCCGATCAGGATGCTCACGCCATCGCTCCCTTCGCCGCCGCGACGGCCTTGGCCGCCGCCTCATCGAGCGTGCTCGCGGTCACGAACCGGGCCGCCTCGAGCAGCTCCGCCGCCTCGGCCGCGTTGGTGCCAACGATCCGGACCACCATCGGCACGTCGCGTGCCTGCTGCGCGCGGGCCTCGATCAGCCCCCTGGCAACCTCGTCGCCCCGGGTGATGCCGCCGAAGATGTTGACCAGGATCGCCCGAACGCTGGGGTCTTCCAGGATCAGGCGCATCGCCGCGGCCACCCGGTCCGACTTGGCGCCGCCACCGATGTCCAGGAAGTTGGCAGGCTCGCCGCCGGCGCGCTTGACGAGGTCCATGGTGGTCATCGCGAGGCCGGCGCCGTTGACCATGCAGCCGATGTCGCCGTCGAGCTTGATGAACGTGAGGTCGTACCGCCGGGCCTCCAGGTCGGTGGGATCCTCGGCGTCAAGGTCGCGCAGCTCCTCGAGCTGGGGATGGCGTGGCAGCCCCGAGTCGTCGAGCGTGATCTTGGCGTCGAGGCACACCAGCCGATCGACGAGCGAGCCGTCCGCGCCATGCTCGCGGATCACCGCGAGGGGGTTGATCTCGACCAGGTCGGCGTCGTACGCCAGCATCGTCCTGAGCAGGCCCTTGGCGATCGCAGCCCCGGCCTTCCAGTGGGCCCCGAACCCGATCGCGAACGCGAGGTCCCGGGCGGCGAAGTCGGGCAGGCCGAGCAGGGGGTCGATCCGCCGGTAGACGATCGCGTCCGGGTTGTCCACCGCGACCTGCTCGATCTCGACGCCGCCCTCGGCGGAGCCGATGAACATCAGCCGCCGGCTGGCCCGGTCGAGCACGACCGAGAGGTAGTACTCCTTCACGATGTCGGCGGCCGGTCCGACCAGAACGCGCCGGACCGGGAGCCCCTTGATCTCGAGGGCGAGGATCTGGGCTGCCACGTCCTCGGCCTCGTCCGCGGTGGCGGCGAGCTTGACGCCGCCCGCCTTGCCTCGGCCCCCGACCAGCACCTGGGCCTTGATCACGACCTTGCCCGTGGCGTTGGACGGGTCGGCCAGGAACCGGACCGCGGCCGCCCGCGCCTGGCTGGGCGTCCGGGCCACCTCCCAGGGCGGCACCGCCAGCCCCTGGGCGACGAGCAACGACTTGGCGTCGGCTTCGTGGATCTTCACGCGACGGGCGAGACCTCCGGGTTGCGGTTCCTGGGCTGGGGTCGATCATAGACCGCACGCCCGCGCCACCGGTCGGGCCGAGTGGCCCCGCCCGAGCGGGATCCGGGTCCGCCCCGTGCTCGACCGCCCCGTGCTCGACCGCCCCGTGCCCGGCCGCCCCCGGTAGAATGGCGCGATGCCCCACCGAGTCACCCTCATCCCCGGCGACGGGATCGGCCCCGAGCTGGCGGACGCAACCCGCCGTGTCCTGGACGCATCGGGCGTCGCCTTCGAATGGGAGGTCCAGGACGCCGGCGAGGGCGTCATGGCGCAGTACGGGACGCCGCTGCCGGACCACGTGCTGGAGTCCGTCCGGCGGAACCGTGTCGCCCTCAAGGGCCCGATCACGACCCCGGTCGGCGGCGGCTTCCGGAGCGTCAACGTCACGCTGCGCCAGACGCTGGGCCTGTACGCGAACCTTCGGCCCGCCCGCTCCATCAAGGGTCTCGTGACGCGCTACGACGACGTGGACCTCGTGATCGTGCGCGAGAACACGGAGGATCTCTACGCCGGCATCGAGCACATGGTCGGCAAGGACGCCGCGGAGAGCATCAAGATCATCACCCGTGCCGCCTCGGAGCGCGTGGCGCGGTTCGCCTTCGAGTACGCCGTTGCGAACGGCCGGCGCAAGGTCACGGCGGTGCACAAGGCGAACATCATGAAGCTCTCCGACGGGCTGTTCCTGGAGAGCTGCCGGACCGTCGCGGCCGACTACGCGGGCCAGATCGCGTTCGAGGACCGGATCGTCGACAACATGTGCATGCAGCTCGTCCAGAAGCCCGAGCTGTACGACGTCATGGTCCTGCCCAACCTGTACGGCGACATCGTGAGCGACCTGTGCGCTGGTCTGGTGGGTGGCCTCGGCGTGGCGCCCGGTGCCAACATCGGCGTGGATGCGGCCGTGTTCGAGCCGGTCCACGGCTCCGCGCCCAAGTACGCGGGCATGGACCGCGCGAACCCCACGGCGCTCATGCTCTCGGGCGTCCTGATGCTCCGCCACCTGGGCGAGCAGGAGGCCGCGGTGCGCGTCGAGACCGCACTGCGCGACGTCATCGCCGAGGGGAGGCACGTCACCTACGATCTGGGCGGCGACGCGGGGACCCGCGCCTTCGCCGACGCGATCATCGAGCGGCTCGCCTCGGTGCCTGCCGCTGCGTCCTGACCGCCCTCACCGGCGGCCGAACCGGGAACACGGAGGCTCCATGCTGCTGCGCTATCGGGGCAGCGAGGGAATGCTCGCCTGGGCGTTCCACCGCATCGCCGGTGTCGCGATCTGGGCGTTCATCCTCCTCCACGTGCTGGACATCTGGCTGGTGGGGGCCGCCCCGGATGTCTACGACGACGTCCTGGCGATCTACGCCAGCCCGTTCGGGCGGGTCATGGAGTCGCTGCTCGGGGCCGCGCTCCTGTATCACGCGCTCAACGGGATGCGGATCATCATCATGGACTTCTGGCCGGCGATGACCCGCTATCACCGGCAGCTGTGGTACGCGAACTGGGTCCTGTTCGTGCTGATCGGGCTGCCGATCCTGGTCCAGATCATGGCGCCGGCCTTCGGGTTTGAGCCGCCGTTCAGGTTCGGCTGATGGCGCTCCGAGTCACGCGCTCCGGTCGCGCGAAGCCGCAGGGCGGCGGGTGGGAGCTGGCCGTCTGGTACCTGATGCGTCTGACCGGCATCGGCCTGTTCGTCCTCGCCCTGGCCCACTACATCATCGTCCACTTCCTGTTCGACCCCTCCGAGCAGACGGTGGCGTGGATCCTCGACGAGCGGTGGGGGAGCCTGGCCTGGCGGACGGTGGACTGGCTGATGCTCTCGTTCGTGATCTTCCACGCGTTCATGGGCATGCGCACGGTCGTTGGGGACTACACGCGAGGCGCGCTCCGGCTCGTGCTCACGATGGGCCTCTACCTCGCCGCCCTCGTCCTGTTCGCCCTGGGCACGATGGTCGTGGCCACGCTGCCGATGGCGAGGTGAGCGCCCGATGATCCTCGACCACGACGCGCTGGTCGTCGGCGCCGGCGGCGCCGGCCTGTGGGCAGCCCTGGAGCTGGCCAGGGCCGGCGTGAACTCCGCCGTCCTCACAAAGCTGTATCCGACCCGCTCCCACACCGGCGCCGCGCAGGGCGGCGTGTGTGCCGCCCTGGGGAACCAGGAGGAGGACCACTGGGAGTGGCACATGTTCGACACGATCAAGGGCGGCGACTACCTCGTGGACCAGGACGCGGCGGAGATCCTGGCCCGCGAGGCGATCGAGACCGTGATCGAGCTCGAGCACATGGGCCTGCCGTTCAACCGGACGTCGGACGGGCGGATCGACCAGCGGCGGTTCGGTGGCCACACGCGCAACTACGGCGAGGGGCCGGTCAAGCGCTCGTGCTACGCGGCGGATCGCACCGGTCACATGATCCTCCAGACCCTCTACCAGCAGTGCCTCAAGCACGGCGTGACGTTCTACGACGAGTACCACGTCGTGGACCTGGTCACCGAGGGCGGCGAGCTGGGCGACGGCGGCCGATGCGCCGGCGTGGTGGCGTACCGGATCGCGACCGGGGAGCTCGCCGTGCTGCGAGCCAAGGCGGTCCTGCTCGCCACCGGCGGCTTCGGCCGGATGTTCCGGGTCACGTCCAACGCCTGGAGCCTCACCGGCGATGGCGTGGCCCTTGCGTATCGCCACGGCATCCCCGTGCAGGACATGGAGTTCTACCAGTTCCATCCCACCGGCATCGTGGGACTTGGGATCCTCCTCTCGGAGGCGGCCCGCGGCGAGGGCGGCTACCTGCTCAACGACGCCGGCGAGCGGTTCATGAAGGACTACGCGCCGACGCTGATGGAGCTGGCCCCGCGCGACATGGTGAGCCGTGCGATCTACCAGGAGATCAGGGCCGGGCGGGGGATCAAGGGCGCGGACTACGTCCACCTCGACGTCCGCCACCTCGGCCGCAAGGTGATCGAGGAGAAGCTCCCGGACATCACGGACTTCGCCCGGGTGTACCAGGGCGTGGAGCCGCTGACGGAGCCGGTGCCGATCCAGCCGACCGCCCACTACGCGATGGGCGGCATCCCCACTGACACGGAGACCCGCGTGACCCGGGACCGCCACAACACGGTGGTGCCCGGGCTGTACGCCGCCGGCGAGGCCGCCTGCGTTTCGGTCCACGGCGCGAACCGGCTGGGAACGAACTCCCTGGTGGACCTCCTCGTCTTCGGGCGGCGGGCAGGCCGGCGGATGGCCGCGGACGTGCGGGGCGAGGGCACCCCGGGCGTGGACGCCTCGGCCGCGGAGCCGGTGCGGGCCGAGATCGAGGCGCTTCGCGACGGCCGGGGCACCGAGCGGGCGTCCCTGATCCGCCGGGACCTCGCCGAGCTGATGATGGACAACGTCGGCGTGTACCGCGACGAGACCCTGCTCCGCACCGCCGAGCGGGGCGTGCGCGAGCTCCGCGAGCGGTACCGCGGCGTCGTCGTCCAGGACAGGGGCCGCACCTTCAACACGGACCTATTGGAGGCCCGGGAGCTGGGCTACCTGCTCGACTGTGCCGAGACCACCGTGGCCTCCGCCCTCGCGCGTCGCGAGAGCCGCGGCGCGCACAGCCGGGAGGACTTCCCGGAGCGGGACGACGTCAACTTCCTCGCCCACACCCTCGCCACGCGGCGGGACGGCGCGATCTCCCTGGACTACAAGCCGGTGACGATCACGGCCTTCCAGCCCAAGCCACGCACGTACTGAGCGGGCCGCCACGATGCAGGTCGAGCTCCGCATCCTCCGCTACGACCCCGAGCGGGATCGCAAGCCGCACGAGGAGACCTACCGCGTCGAGGCGGGGCCCATGGACCGGGTGTTGGACCTCCTGCACCGGGTCAAGTACGAGCAGGACGGCTCGCTCACGTTCCGGCGGTCCTGCGGCCACGGCATCTGCGGCTCGGACGCGATGCTGATCAACGGCCGCAACCGGCTGGCCTGCAAGATCCGGGTGGACCAGCTGGGCGGCAAGCGGATCCGGGTGGCGCCGCTGCCCGGGCTGCCCGTGATGAAGGACCTCGTGGTGGACATGGAGGGCTTCTTCGCCAAGTTCCGGAGCGTCCAGCCGTTCCTCGTCAACGAGGGCGTGGCGCCGGTGACGGAGCGCCGCCAGAGCGCCGAGGACCGCGCCCGCTATGACGACACGACCAAGTGCATCCTGTGCGCCGCGTGCACGTCATCCTGCCCGTCGTTCTGGGCGCAGCCCGCGTACGTCGGGCCGGCCGCGATCGTCAACGCGCACCGGTTCATCTTCGACACCCGCGACGAGGCCGCGGACGAGCGGCTCGAGATCCTGGCCGACAAGGACGGCGTGTGGCGCTGCCGGACGATCTTCAACTGCACCGACGCCTGTCCGCGCGGCATCCACATCACGCAGGCGATCCTCGAGGTGTCGCGGGCGATCGTCGAGCGGCGCGCGTGAACGTCACCGGCGAGCCCACCCTGCCGGTCATCGCCCACCTCGTCATCCGGACGGACGGCGCGGCGCGCGGCAACCCGGGTCCCGCCTCCCTGGGCGCCGTGCTGATCGACGGCTCTCGGCCGGATGCCCTGGACCCGCTGGCGTCCCCGGACGCCACGATCTCCGAGGCGCTGGGCCACCAGACGAACAACGTGGCCGAGTGGACGGGCGTCGTGCGGGCGCTGGAGCTGGCGCAGCGCCTGGGCGCGGAGAGGGTGGACCTGTTCCTGGACTCCAAGCTGATCGTGGAGCAGTTGCACGGCCGGTGGCGGGTGAAGGACGCCAAGCTCCAGCCGCTGTGGGCGGACGCGAAGGCGATCCTGGCCGGCTTCGCGCGCTGGTCCGCGACCCACGTGCCGCGGGCGCAGAACTCGGCCGCGGACGCGCTCGCCAACGAGGCGCTGGACCGCGTGGCAGCGGGCGGCCCGGCGCGGGTGGCGCGGGCGCGCCTGACGCCAGCGGGAACCTGATCCCCGCGAGGGAGGAGGGCGGAGGAGTCATGGCCACGGTCGTCTGCTATGGGGACTCCAACACGCATGGGGCCGCTCCCGTGACCCTGGAGCGCTTTCCGCGGGACGTCCGGTGGCCGGGGGTGCTCGCCGCCGAGCTCGCCGGCGCCGCCGAGGTGATCGAGGAAGGGCTGAACGGACGCACGACCCTGTGGAACGACCCGTTCATGGGCGGGCGGAACGGGAAGCCCTACCTGCTCCCGTGCCTGCGGTCACATGCGCCGGTCGACGTCCTGGTGCTGATGCTCGGCACCAACGACCTGAAGTCGATCTTCGGCCGCCAGCCGCACGAGATCGCGGCCGCCGTGGGGGCGCTGATCGACCTGGCGCTCGCATCCGGCGCGGGACCCGGCGAGGGACCGCCGAAGGTGCTTCTCCTCGCGCCGCCGCGCCTCGGCACGACCACGGAGCGCTCCGAGCTGTGGGGCTTCGGAGCGGCGCGGACGGCGAGCGACCGGCTGCCGCGGCTCTATGCTGCGGTGGCGGAGATGCGGGGCGTCGCGTTCCTCGACGCGTCGGCGCTCGTGAGCGGCGATCCGGCGGACGGGGTGCATCTCAACGCGGCATCCCACGGGATCCTTGGGCGGGCCGTGGCGGAGGTCGTCCGGGGCCTCCTGTAGGCGGGGGAGCGAGCGCGGCGGCGCTCCACCCGCGGACCCCGGCCGTCGCGCTACCTCCGCCGCGCCGGATGGCGGCCGGGCCGTGTCACTCCCCGGTGAAGCGGTGCGTGTCGACGAGCCAGGTGCCATTGACCCGGACGAGCCGGATCACCGAGAACCCCTCGGCCGGCGCCGGCGTGGTGGCCCGCTCCGCTTGGGCCACGATGTAGGTGTCGCCACTGCCCAGAATGGTCGGGTCACCGAGCACCTCGACCTTGAAGCTGCCGTAGTAGCGGGTGACCAAGTCGGCGAAGACATCGCGTGTCTGCGGGTCGTCGTACGACAGGAAGGTGAACTCCGGGGTCACGTACTCGAGCATCTTGTCCCCGTCGGCGGCGAGCACCGCGTCGGCGTAGTTCTTGAGGGCCGCAGCCGCCGCCGCAGGCAACTCCACGCTGGGCGTCCCACTCCGCATCGACAGGGCATCACGCTCGGCCGTCATGGTGGCGACCTGCTGCTCGGATGCCGCCAGTGCCTGTTCGGCGGCCGCAAGCTCCTGTGCCAGCGCCTGGTACTCGTTCGACGCGGTGGCATCGCTGGAGCAGCCGGCAGCGCCGGCCACGGCCAGTGACGCCACCAGCAGCAGCGGCAGCCAGGCGCGAAGCACCGGCGGCCGGCGCAGTGTCGACGTGCGTTTCATGGCGTGTCCTCCTCTGTGCTGGGTTCGAGGACAGGGTCGATGGGTCGCCTCAACAGAATCTCAATATCGGCAACCGTCACGGAAGGGGAGCGACCAGGTCCACGGCGTTGCCGTCCGGGTCCAGCAGGCGGCAGCACCGGGCTCCCCATGCCGCGTCGTAGGGCTCGAGGCCGACGGCGTGCCCGTTGGCCACGATCTCTCGGAACAGGCGGTCGACCTCGCCGGCGCTCGAGCACCGGAGCGTGATGCCCATACGGCCGGAACCGGATGGGGCGGCGCACCCGGGGTGGAACGTGTGCTCCACGTCCTCGGTGTTCCAGGACAGGTGCAGGCGGCCGCGGAGGTCGATCGACACGTACCCATCGGCGTCCGCGTCGGACGGGATGTCAAAGCCGAGGAGCCGGTAGAACTCGAGGCTCCTGGGCATGTCGTCGACGAGGGTGGTGATGGAATTGAGGCGCCGCATGGTCCTCCAGCGGGTCGAGCCCGCGTGCGGTCACGAGTGTCGGTCGGGCACCTCAAGGGTTTCCAAAGGACCCTGTCAGGGGGACGGCCGAGTTCCTATGCTCGCCTGATGCTGCTGGGAGTCCTGGGGCCGGTCGAGGTGGCCGACGGAGCCCGACGCGTTCCGCTGGGAGGCCGTCGTCTCCTCGAGGTTCTGGCGATGCTGCTCCTCGACCCCGGACTGTGCGTGTCGGTCGACCGGTTGGTCACCGAGATCTGGGGCGACGAAGCGGACGCGCGCGCGGTTGCCTCGCTGTACACGTATGTGTCAAGTCTCAGGCGACTGCTTGGCAAGGCACGCATCGCGCGCGACCCGGGTGGGTACCGCCTCGTGCTGCGCCCCGGCGACCAGGTCGACTCCGTGCTGTTCGCCGCGACGGCGGCCGAGGCGAGGGCTCTGGCTCGCACGGATCCGGCGTCCTCTCTCGAGCGTTTCAGCGCCGCGCTCGGCCTGTGGCGGGGCCGACCGTTCGAGGGGCTGGAGGACATGCCCGCCCTGGCGCCCGAGATCAGCCGCCTGGAGGAGCTGCAGGCGTCGGTGCAGGCGGACCGTTTCGAGACGATCCTGCGGGCCGGGGATACCCCTGACGCCGGCGAGGTGGACGACCTGTGCCGCCGGCGACCGTACGACGAGCGGGCCTGGGCCCTGCTGATGCGGACCCTGTACCGCGGTGGCAGGCAGGCCGACGCGCTGCACGCCTATCGGCGCATGGCCGATCTGCTGGGCGAGGAGCTGGGCATCGAGCCATCACCCCGCCTGCGCCGGCTCGAGGAGCAGGTGCTGTTGCAGGACCCGGCGCTCGATCCGGCCCCCATCGTCACGCCGTCGAATCTTCCCGCCTACCTGACGACATTCGTGGGCAGGGCCGGCGAACAGACGCTGCTCATCGAGGCCCTTGGCTCGCACCGCCTGGTCACGGTGACCGGGCCGGGCGGAGTCGGCAAGACCAGGCTCGCCGTCGAGGTGGCCGCATCACTCCGGCCAGACTACCCAGACGGGATCTGGTGGATCGACCTGGCCAAGGTTGCCGACGAGGCCGGGGTTGGGGCGGCGATCGCCGCCACCGTGCACGCGCCGGGCGCCACGGTCGGCAGCGCGGCCACCGCGGCCGCGGCGCTGAGCGGGCGTCGCTCGCTGCTGGTCATCGACAACTGCGAGCACGTGCTGGGCGCCGCTCGGCGTGCAGCAGAGACGATCCTCGCGGCCGCGCCGGACCTGGTCATCCTGGCGACGAGCCGGGTGACTCTCGGGCTCTCGGGCGAGCACCGGATCTGGCTCGAGGGCCTTCCGGCGACCAGCGCGGACGGTTCGCCGGGGGAGGCGATGCGGCTGTTCGCGGAACGGGCGCGATCGATCCGTCCGGCCCCGGCCGCGGATGCGACTCAGGTGGCAGCCGTCGAACGGATCTGCCGGCGGCTCGACGGCATGCCCCTCGCCCTGGAGCTCGCGGCCGCTCGCACCAATGTGCTCTCGGCGAGCGAGATCGCGGACCTGCTCGCGCGCCGCTACGCCGTGCTCGTCGACGACGGGCGGGATCGAGAGATTTATCGGTCGCTCGAGGCCACCATCGGGTGGAGCTACGGGCTGCTCCGGCCCGAGGAACAGGCGTCGCTGGCGGCGCTGGGGGCGTTCGAAGGTCCGTTCGGGATCGACGCCGCCCTGGCTGTGCTTGACCTCGAGGACCGGGAAGCGGCGGTGGCGTTGCTCGATCGGCTGGTCGGTGCCTCGCTCGTTGGCGTCGAGACTCGGGGCGACGGATCGACACGCTATCGGCTCCTCGACACGCTGCGCCTCTATGCCCGGGATCGGCTGGCCGAGTCAGGCAACTGGAACGCGGTGGTCAATCGCCACGACAGGTTCTGCGTCGAGCTCTGCCGCGCCCTTGCCGACGACCTCCTGGTCCGCGGGCGCCACCAGGCGCTGCAGCTGGTCGCCGATTCAGCCGACGAGCTGGTCGCGGCGTGGGACCGGATGCTGGCCGACGACCCTCGTGCGGTGCTACCCATCGCCTGGGCGTTGGGGAACCATTGGCAGGTGCGCGGCGGGATCGCCGAAGGCGAGTCCCGCATCGGGAGCCTGCTGGTCCGGACGAGCGACGATCGAACGCACTGGAGGATGTTCGTCCTGGCCGTCGGAGCAGGGCTTGCGAGCCGGCGCGGCCACATGGCATCGGCGCTCTCCTGGAGCGACGAGGCCGTTGCCTTGGCAGAGACGATCGGAGATCCCGGGACCACGGTGGTGGCGCTGAACTTCGGGGCCCAGCTGCGCATCGACTGCGGAGATCACGGCACGGCCCTGTCGATGCTGCACCGGTCGCTCGCCGAGCTGGGGCGTGCGGCACAGCAGGGTGACCCGCCTCAGGTGGTGGCTGACGGGACGAGCTGGGCGCTGGTGTCGCTCGCCGAGGCGGCCCGATGGTCAGGTGACCCGGATGCCCGCGACCAGCTCTATGAGGTGCGTCGGCGGTTCATCGACATCGGCGATCCCGAGGGCCGGTCACGGGCCGACCGTGTCCTCGTCACCATCTCCGCGATCCCGCTCGAGGAAAGGGAGCGCCTGGGCCGGGAGATGGTGCATCTGGCGGCATCGTCGGCGGGCGACGGCGCGCTCAGGTTGGACGCCGCGCGAGCCATGGCCGCGCTGGGGCGGGAGTCGGGCGACATGGACCAGGCCATGGCGATGTGTCGTGTCGCCGTGCAGTCGGCCCTCGCCTTCGGCTCGCTGACGGATCTCGGCTCTGCGCTCCTCCATGCGGGCACGGTCATCGGCATCCAGGGGAATCCGAGGCTGGCAGCACGGCTGGTCGGCGCCGGGCAGCAGCTGTGCGGGTCGAAGCCGGGCCCACACCGCCCCCCGGATCTCGACGCAGCGATCGATGACCTGCGGCACGCCCTCGGCGACGACCGCTACCGGGAGCTGGATCGGATCGGGGCGGCCATGGCGCCCGGCGAGGCAGCCATGCTCGTGCTGCAGGCGCTCCCATCGAGCGCACCCGATCTGGCGTGGCGTGGGGTAGCCGGGGGGGTCGGCCACGTTCCCGGGTAGTATCGACACGCCAGCGAGGCGGCCGGACGGTCGCGCGTCGGCCGGGCAACCGGCCGGCGTGAGGAAAGTCCGAGCTCCCCAGCGCAGGGTGGCGGGTAACGCCCGTCCGCCGCGAGGCGAGGACCAGTGCCACAGTGACGATGCCGGCCCCCCGGGGCCGGAGTGAAACGCGGCAAACTCCACCCGGAGCAAGGCCAAATAGGAGGGCGCAACCCCGGTTCGCCGGGGGGAGAGGCGCGCTGCCCAGCCCTCGGGTCGGCTGCATGAGCCGTCGGGCAACCGGCGGCCCCAGATGGATGACCGTCGCCGTGGCGCAAGCCGCGGCACAGAACTCGGCTTACAGGCCGCCTCGCTGGCGTACCTCCCAGATTCGTGCGTGAAAGGGCCCTCCGGCCGCTGGCGCGGAGGGCCCTGCACACGTTTCTGCACACGGTTGGCGCTAGTCGCGACCTCTTCGAGGGTTGGCAGCGTGCGACCGAGGGCCGCGTCGATCCGCCCGGCCGCCGCCTTCGCCCGCTTCGGGTCGAGGTGGGCATACACCTTGAGCGTGGTGCCGTAGTCGCTGTGGCCGAGCACCTTGCTGATGACGGCCAGCTCCTCGCCGCCGGTGAGCAGGAGCGTCGCGCGCGTGCCGCAGGTCGTGGAACCGGATCCGCCGGACGCCGGCGCGGTCGGTGGCCGTCCGGAAGGCGTGCCAGACTGGCCGCACGCCGAGGTGGTTGCCGAGCGTCTCCTGAGCCAGGGCGGCACTGAGCAGCGCTTCCGCGGTCACCTCGCTCGGTTGGACCATGAAGGCACTGTACGGCAGGGAGGCCCGTGGTCCCTGTCTGCTGTCAGGGGGCGATCGGGCGGCCTACTCGCAAGATCCCTTGCGGGTGATCTTCACGACCTGGAACAGGGGCACGGTCGTGTTGCCCCCGATCTGGGTCTCGTAGCTGAACGACCCGAGCCCCACCGTGTTCATGACGACCACATCGCCCTCCACGAAGTCGGCCAGCCGGTTCGCCGCACCGGTGAACATGGAGTTCTCGCCCTGGTACCAGTACTTGAGCTTCTTGTACGAGGCGTTCCCGAGGAAGGACTCCTCGCCGGTCGCCGCGTCGAACTGGGTGATGCACGCCCAGACCTTGAGCCCCTGTCCAAGGAAGTTGTCCGGCGCCTTGACGATCTTCGCCCAGGCTCGTTTCGACGGCTCCGAGAACTTCGACGGGATGGCGACCGTCGGGATCTCGACGATGGGATCGGGTTCCGGCTCCGCCAGATCGAGGGTCGGCGCGGGCGCGGCCGTTTCGGCGCGGGAAGTTGGCGTCGCGCCGCCGGCGCAGCCCGCTGCGAGGAGGCAGATGAGCAGGCCGATCGCCAAACCATGACGCATGAGCATCCCTCCCGTGGTCCTACGGGGGACGGCCCCGTCAGGCAAGTAGGCAGTGACGCATGCCCCTCCGTCAAGATCCCGGTGGCCCCCGGCTCCGCGCCCGTCGGCTCGATCCAGTTCGCCCGCCAACTCGCGGCGGTGCGACCGGGGGCGGCCGGGACCTTCGTCACCCTCCGGCAACGGGAGCTACCCTGTAGAGTCCGGGACATGACGCAGGTCTCTCGGATGACCCGTTGGAAGGCGCTCTGGGGTTACGCGGTCATCGTGGTGGGTCTCGCGCTCCTGCTCGGCTGCGGCCTGTACGCCATCGGCACCCAGCGCCCGGTGATCCTCTGCTCGTACTCGCCACCGATCGTCGCGCCCGGGGAGACGATGAACCCGATGATGGCGGCGGCCGTGGCCGCGGCGCAGGAACGCTGCCCGAGGGCCTCGCTCCATAGCCCGGGTGGCGCCTACTCCGATACCCGCCCCTCGCGGATCACCCGCAGGCACCGCGCCAGCTCGCCCTCAGCAACTCGCCGAAGGGCGCTGGCGCGGGAGCGGGTAGCGGGATCGAGGCGCGAGTCGCGGCGACCTCGTCCCTAAGATCCTGATCCCTGCGCAAATAGCCCTCAGGTCGCCGCTGAGCGAATCAAGCTCGTCCAGCCGCTGGCTGATCGAGTCGAGTCGCGACTCGACCGGATCAGGCGTGCCCTGACCCAACAGTGGCACGGGCGTCTCGCGGATCGTCACGCCGTCCTGCAAGGAGGCCGCACCGTCTCGGATGCTATCGACTTGCTGCTGGAGGGTCGCGACGTCGTTGGAGAGGGTGTCGAGGGCCGGGTCTGCGCCGGGCCTCGTCGTGACCAGGACGGCGACGAGCAGCAGCGTGAGGACGTTCACGCCCAGCGAAGTGATCGCGATGTTACGGGAGACGGTCATCGAACCCCCTGGGAAACTCGCGGACGCCCGGGCAGCGTGGCGTCGCAGGGGAGGCTCCGCGCAACGGGCCGGAAGTACCGGGGCATCGCTCGCTACGCCGGCACGCGGCCCTCGCGGATCAACCTCAGGCACCGCGCCAGCTCGCGGATGACCCCGACCTCGGACTGCGCGACCGAGGTCCACTCCCGCGACCGGACGCCGACCTGCACGCGCATCTGCGACGCGTTGACCGGCAGTGTGTGTCGGTGGTGGACATCCGTATCATGGACCACGGCCAACGCGCGCGCACTCTCCGACTATGACCGACTACTTGGGCCTGTTCAGCATCACGGGCCTCGTCGCGCTCGCCATGTTGGGCTTTGCTGCGTTCGTATTCGTGAGCTTGGTCCATCATGCGTTCAAGACCCCAGGCGGACGCTGGAGGCTTGCAGGCGCCGTCCTCGTCCTGCCGCTGCTGCCCTTCCTGCGGCTGTTGATCTTTCCGGTTCTCTGGGCGGTGGACCGCCGCTTCCCGATGAGGGATCGGCGGTCGGACTCGGACTGACCTCTCGCCGGCCAGCGATGGAGCCGCACGGCACCTGACCTGTCGGCAGCGCGCCGGGCCAGCCCGACGCGGCGCGACTCAGCGCCTCCAGCAGGAAAGGGAACACGCAGTGGATCTGTTTCTCGTCCTCGGCGTCATCGCCCTCATCATCGTCGGTCTGGTCTGGCTTGCCAGCAGGACCTACGCAGTGCCCGGGCCATGGAAGGTCGCCATCTTCATCGGGCTCTGGCTTCCCACGACCTTCATCGGCGCGATGGTGTGGGCTGTCGCCGTCATCTACTTCCGCCGCACTCGCGGCATCCCGGCGCCGAAGCCGGACGTGCCGATTGCTGGCCCACCGGGCCGTCCGAATGACGACCCCCAGCCGACTGGCAACGTCTCCGGCTCCTACTCCGGCACGCGCCCCTCGCGGATCGCCCGCAGGCACCGCGCCAGCTCGTGGCGGGGCGACCGGTGGGCCGTTCGCCTCTGTTCGGCGCCCGTACCTTCCGGCTACGGACGCGGCCAGCGGGAACACGCGACGATGGAGCCTCAAGCCCTCAGCCCTAGGGAGACCGCGTGCCGCTGCACCTGCCTGGATTCGAGCGATGACGACCTAAGGGAAGCCGAGAAGCTGGCCGCGGCAGCCGTCGCGAAGGCCCAGGCGGCAGCCACGAAGGCCCAGGCGCCCGCTGGCGCGGCGATCGCGAGGGCCGCAGCCTCAACCGCGGCCGCGAGCGCCTGACATCACGAGCAGCGGGGCGCGGCGCCTGGAGTGCCGCGCCCAGGACGGCGAACCACGTTGACTGACCTTCCCGAGATCCTCCACAGCCACGGGCCGCACGCGTATGCGCACCGGCTCGACGCGCATCCGCACGCCGAGTGGAGCGCCATGGGACGGGCCGAAGCGGCAGCCGCAGAGAACCTGGCGTGGGGCCTGAGCAAGGCGAAGACCGACGATCTCCAAGTCACGCTGACCTCGATGCCGCCGCGGCGCAACCAGGACGGAGACAACGATGCCTGAGCCCACGATCCCTGACCGCGAGGAGCAGCTCGCCGAGATCCGGCTTGAGTTTCTCAGAGAGCTGGGATGGACGAACTGGACGAGCCTGCCGCCGAACGGCCTTCTGCCACCTCTGCCGCCGGGCTTCACTCGCGCCATCTTCGAGCAGGAGGCGGAGCGCCGCCTCGTCGAAGGAGACTTCGGCCCGGCGCGAGCCGCGCGGTTCGCCGCGGAGGCGCGGCCGAACGATCTGCGTCGCCCAGGCCCGGCGCCGAGAGTGGGATGCGTGCGAAGCGAGCCATCCCGGCAGCCCGTGCCGCGACCACATCCCGCTCGGCCCTTGCTGCACTGGCGCGCCTCCGCCCCGGATGCCGCGATGAAGTCAGGCGGTGGCAGCGGCGGCCGATCCGCGAGATGTCCCGCGGCTCGACGAGGCATGGAAGGCCGGCGGCCCGAGCCCGATCGGGCACGCGATCTCGTTGCCGTAGTCAGGGCAGCACCCGTCCGGGTTCTCACGTGAGAGCAGGTATTGCCGCGGCCGAGATATCGAGCGGCCTGCCGAAGGATCGCCGGGTCGTCGTTGACGAGCCTCAGGACGTCGTTGCAGTTATGGCAGAGGGTGCGCCCGTCGCCCGGCCAAGGGCCGACGGCTGACCGCTGCGACGTGGGCCGCCCATCGTGACGTGTACCAAGCCCTTTTCGACGCCGGTGCGACCCGGATCAGGACGGCGATTGCCGACTACCGGCCACGACGTTCGTCGACTAGTGCGTGGACACCTACTTGACGAAGATGGGGTCGGCCTTCGCCTCGGTCAACTACGGGGACCTGTGAGCATGCCGTACGAGGCCAACCCGTTCGGCGACCCGATCATCACGGCGAGGAACCTCGCCGCCTACCACCGCAGTGAGGACGCCATGCGCGACGAGAACCTCGGCCCCGTCGCCAACCCCGACGGGACGCCGACCCAACTGACCCGGGACATGCTCGCCCGGATTGGCCGTGACGCCGAAGCGTTCGCTCGCGAGGCCAGCGCCCTGATCGACGAGCATCGCGACACCAACCTCCACGCCGGCGACACGTACATCGACGGGTGCCCCACGTGCGACCCTGAGGGGTTCGGCGAGGCGGCGATCAGCCGCTACCCGTGGCGGCTCGACGAGGCCACGGCCCGAGGCTGGGACCGTGCCGCCCACGTCGCAGCCCTTCAGACGGGTGACGTGGACGCGATCGCTCTGACCCACCCGGCCAACTGGCTCAGCGAGGACGAGATCGAGCGTCGCATCGAGCCTCACTGCGGTCTGGCCGGGATGCTCGCCTACCAAGCGGAGCAGCGAGCCCTGCATCCCAACTGCGGCCCGCTCTTGGTGTGCGACTGCACCGCTGACGACCCGGACCCCGACTGTGAGTGCGACTGTCACGACTACGGCGTCCTGCCCCGCACCAGTGAAGGGAGCCAGCGGTGACCATTTGCATGGTCGATGGCGGCAGACATGGGCGCAACTCTGACCACGCTCGGCGCACAGTCCGGGTGCGCGCCGGTGCGCGGACTGTGCGCCACTGCGCACGAGTCATGATCACCGGCCGTGGCTACGCCCGCTCCGTGCAGGAGCTCGGATCACAGCCCGCCAAGCTGGCGCACCCACCCGAGATCGGCCGGCCCTGTGGATAGGCCGGGAGCCTCGTCCGCGTCGCCGGTCGCGATGACCCCCGACTGGCTCTCGTCCAGGAGGACCCACCGGACGCTTGGCGCATCCACCCGGGCGCCGAGGGGTTGCCACCGGTTGCCGGTCCCGGCACCCGTGGCGAGCCGCACGTACCACACGGGGTGCGCCTCCGACACGGCGATCATGGCCGCACGGGTGGCGGGATCGAGCAGGGTGATCGTGTCGGGCTGCGCCAGCACCGCCAGCAGCGGCACGTCCCCGTGGCCGACGGCGGCCCGGAACGGATCCGGCCGGCGCGCGGCTTCGCCGAGTCGAGGCTCGACGAGCGGCGTGACGTCGAGCCAGGTGCCATCGGCCCAGCCGACCCGCTCGACGACGAACCCGATGTCGCAGCGCGGTCCACCGGGCCTGCACGGGGCGTCGGCAGCGAACCGCCCGATCGCGACGACCGGGATGGGCCCTCCGCCCACCAGTGAGGCGTGCTCGACCTCCGCCGGGAGCCGGACGCCGATCGGGATTGTGACGTGCAGGTGGGGCGGCATGCCGCCGCTGCCGCCGGTCGATCGCGACCACGAGCGTTCGGCGATGATCCCTTCGCGTTCGCACCACGGCCCGGGTGGCTCCGGCGCGCGTTCCGCGCAGACAACATCCGGGGTGCCGATCGAGAGATAGCCGGCGACGGCCGCGACCGCGAAGGAGTGACCCGCGGCCCGGGCGATCACGAGGGCCGACGGACGCTTGACGGCGAGGGCCTCGAAGGCATTCGGGAAGAGTCCGTCGAACGCCTCGTCGGCCCCGGCCGGCTCGGGCGCGGCGGTCGCGGGGACCGGGCTCAGGGGCTCGGCGACGAGCGCTGCGGCGGTCGGGGCGGGCGTTGACGGCTGGGGTTCAGGGCGCGACCCGAGGATCCCGGCCGCGATGACACCTGCCAGCATCACCGGCGGCAGGGCGAGCCCGGCCAGCCGCAGGCCGCGGCGGATCGGGGATCGTGGGCTGGTGGGAGCGGGCTCGAAGATCATGGATGGCACAGGGTAGTGCAGCGGGCGGGAATGGGCCGGGAACCGAGATGGCCCCGGTTCGCCGCGGCTTCGCCCGGGTCCTGCTCGGGTCTGCGCTCCTGGCGTTTCACGGGACGGGAGGGCGGCCAGCGCCGCGCGCCTGGTCGCCGACGAGGGGACGAGGATCGGCACGGCGCCGCTCGGGGACGCTGCCCGTCTGGCGGGCCTGTCACCGCGCCCGGGGGTGCCGTACCCGGTGGTGCGGCCGCACGGGTTCAGGCCGAGGGGCTCGTTGCCCAGCGGGACCCGCAGAACCCGCAGAACGCCTTGCCCGGTGCCTGCGGGAGACCGCACACGGCGCACGGGCGCCAGCTGTCGTCCGCCGGCGCGGGGAGGCAGTTGCAGGGGCCGCCGGCGGCTTGCGCGTCCAGGCGGAGCGGCCGGACCGGGCAAGGACCGGCCCCGTGCATCTCCGTCCCGCAGGCCGGGCAGCGGCCCGGCGCCACGCCCGAATGCTTCTCGCCCGCCATCGGTGTCGGGTTACCCCAGCGCCGGGGCCGCCAGGGTGCTGTCCACGTGGATCACCGGCGGCTGCTCGAAGTGCTTCTTGACGGCGCACTGCTCGGCGGCGCGGACGACGGCGTCCGCGTAGCGGGCCGGGAAGGTCTCCGGCAGCTGGATCGTCACCTGCACGTCGCTGACAAGCCCGGTCGCCGGGTCGGCCTGCATCCGCTGGACGAGCCGGATCCCGTCGGTGGGGATGCCGCGCTGGCGGCAGAACCCCAGGACATAGATGCCGGCGCATGTCCCGATCGTCGAGAGGAACGTCACGAACGGTGTGGGCGCGGACCCCTGCCCGCCGCCGGACGGTGGCTGGTCCGTCGGGATGACGAAGGGGCCGACGTGGGCGTCCACGCGCGCGCCGCCCGGGAAGTCGATGACCATCTCCACGGCTGGAGTCTCCTGCATTGAGGGTGTTCGAAAGGATCGGGCCGCGGCTCGGCGCTGCCCGGTGGCTGCGACCCGGTCGCCCTACATTAGCACTTGCGCAACTACGCAAGCAACAGGCTGATCGGATCCTCGTCACGGTCACACGCGGGCGGGCTCCACGACCTGGCGGCCGGCAGTGCCGTCTACGAAGCGCCCGGGCCGATCTTCGAAGGGCTTCGCGACCGGCTGCTGTCCTGACGATTGGACCGAGCCGCCCGCGCTCGGCGGTCGCGGTCAGTCCTCGTCGGGGCGGAAGATGTGGGCCGCGGTGCAGGCGTTGCAGATGGGCAGCGAGGTGTCCAGGTCGCCGAGGGGGATCGGCAGGCGTCGGTCTGGGAACAGACACTCCACCTCGTAGATCCGCTCGCGGGCGCGGTCCAGCGAGATCAGGCGCCGGTACGTGCAGCGCTTGATCCGGTGCGGGGCCAGGCGCGAGGCATCGTTCTCGGGCGCCTGGTCAGGGGAGAGGGGCAGCGGGAACGCCATCAGGACCGGGTCCAGCCTCCGGGCGGCATTGCGGATGCGACGACACCCCGGCGGACGTCCCACCGGATCGAGAGGCAGCCTACCACCGCGGATTCCAACCCGACAATGCACAGGAGGTACTAGACTCGCGGCGGTCGGCGGCGTGCTGCCGTTCCACCGGGAGGACTCGGACTGAAAGCGCAATGGCCGCCCGCCGGTGACGGCGGGACTCCAGGCGAGGAGCCGCCGGCCGCGGCCGATGCCGCGCCCGCGGTGCCGCTCGCTGCGCTGCTCGACGAGACCGTACGCTCGCCGGACCCGAACGTCTGCCCGTTCCTGCGCCGCGAGGTGGACGGCAAGCTGTTCGCCCCGGTGCCCGAACCCGACGAGGCCAACCGCTGCGCCGCGATCGGCGTCCCGCTGCCCCAGTCGGATCGCCAGCAGGAGCTGGTCTGCCTCCGCGCCGCCCACGCAGACTGCCCGCGCTACCTGCGCGGGGCCGGCGCGGCGGCGGGAGCGGCGCCTGCCCGGTCCGGCGGCTCCGTGCCCAGGGCAACGCTGCTCGCGCTGCTGATCCTGGTCCTCAGCGCGGGGATCTCGTTCGGCTTCGTCCTCCAGCGGGGCGGGATCGAGATGCCGGTCTCGGGCGCGGCACCGGGTCCGACCGAGGTCGCCATCGTGGCCACACCCACCCCGGAACCGATCCAGGCGACCGCGTCGCCGTCGCCGTCCCCGAGCCTCACCCCGAGCCCCACGCCGTCCCCGTCCCCATCCCCGTCGCCAACGGCCTCGCCTCCTCCGAGCCCCTCACCCTCACCCTCGCCGACGCTCGAGCCGACACCCACCCCGCGGCCGACGAGCGATCGGTACGCGCTCCTCAAGCCCTGCCCGGACCGTGACGGGTGCTGGATCTACGTCGTGCGCTCGGGGGACAACCTGTACAGCATCGCCAACTACTTCGGCCACAGCATCAACGTGATCTACAAGTGGAACCCTCGCTACGCGGAGGGCGCTCGCCTCCGCCGGGGGGACCAGATCCGGATGCCGCCGCCCACGCGCTAGGTCGATCGCGTTCGCGATCTTCCCGAGGATCCCCCGTGCCGGCCGCTGGACGGCCCTGCCGCGTGGCCTCGGCGTCGACCGGCCCTCGACGGCCCCGGTGCGTGTTCCCAGCCACCCCACCTGTCAGCCGAGCCGGCAGGCGGCCGTACCCGAGCGGGCGCGGCGCGGTAGGGCCACCCGGCGATCGGGCGGTGCCCGGGCCCTCCCGCGCCGGCCGAGCTCCGCGCTCGCGGGGTCGTTGATTGCGAAATGGTCATTGACGGGACCGTCGCGGGCGCTAGAATGCCCCGAAGTGGCGCAAAGTGGTGGGAAGTGGGGAATGGACCGCTGAGGGACCGGCCCCCGGGTTGATCGATCCCACCCGCGCCATCGACGTCAGGGAGCGGCGGATCGGTGTTCACCGGCGAGTACCGGCATGCGGTCGACGAGAAGGGGCGGCTCGCCGTCCCGTCGCGCTTCCGCGCCAAGCTCGCGGGGAACGTCGTGGTTGCGCGGTGGCTCGACAGCTGCCTCGCGATCTTCCCGGCCGATGCCTGGGACGAGCTCTCGGCCAGGGTGGGGAGCCTGCCCATGGTCGACGCCAACGCCCGGCTGCTGCAGCGGCAGCTGTTCGCGGGAGCGTTCGAGACGGAGCTGGACCGCCAGGGTCGGGTGCTGCTGCCCCAGGGTCTCCGGGCGTTCGCGGGCCTCGAGGGGGAGGCGCTGGTCCTGGGTTCCCGGGACCACGCCGAGATCTGGTCCCCGGCCCGCTGGGCCGAGTACAGCCGGGCACTCGAGGGAGACGCCTTCGTGCAGGCCATCGCCGGCCTGGGGATCTGACGTCGCACCACATGCGCTTCCAGGGTCCGCTCGGGATCCGCAACCGATCCGTGGAGGAGTGATGGAGGAAGGGCACCTGCCGGTGATGGCAGGCGAGGTCATCGGGACGCTCGCGCCTCAACCCGGCAGCCTCCAGATCGACGCGACGGTCGGCGGCGGTGGGCACACCGAGCGGATCCTGGAAGCCGCCAGCCCCGACGGGCGCGTGCTGGGACTGGACGCCGACGAGGCCGCGATCGAGCGCGCCGGGCGCCGGCTGGCTCGGTTCGGTGACCGCCTCGTCCTGCGGCGCTCCAACTTCCGGGAGCTGGCGACCGTCGCCCCGGCGGCCGGCTTCGGTGCCGTGGACGGGCTGCTGTTCGATCTCGGGCTGTCCTCGTTCCAGCTGGCGGACCGGGAGCGCGGCTTCGGGTTCCGGGCCGGAGGACCCCTGGACATGCGCTTCGACACCGGCCGGGGTGTCCCCGCCGCAGAGCTGCTCGCAAGCCTCGACGCGGACGAGCTGGCGGCCCTGTTCCGCCGCTACGGCGAGGAGCCGGCGGCCTGGAAGATCGCCAACGCCATCGTCGCCGCCCGCCCCGCCGCGCCGGTGCGGACCGCCGAGGAGCTGGCCGCGCTCGTGGAGCGCGTGAGCCCACCCAACCCCCGCGTGCGGCGCAGGATCCACCCGGCGACACGCGTGTTCCAGGCGCTCCGGATCGCGGTCAACGAGGAGCTGGACGCGCTCGACGCGGGCCTCGCCGCCGCCGTGGACCTGCTGCGCCCGGGCGGGCGGCTCGTGGTCCTGTCCTACCACTCCCTGGAGGACCGGATCGTGAAGCGGTTCCTGGCCACGGAGCGGCAGGGCTGCACCTGCCCGCCGGCAGTGCCGATCTGCGTCTGCGGCCGGGTTGCCCGGCTTCGCCTCGTCACTCGGCCCTCGCTGACCCCGACGGCCGAGGAGATCGACGCCAACCCCCGCGCCCGGAGTGCCCGCCTGCGGGCAGCCGAGCGCCTGGCCGCCTGAGCCGAGCGAAGGAGGAGCGCCCGCCGAGCGAACACCACCCCCGACCCCGCGCCCCGTCGATCCACCGAGCCCCAGGCCGGTGGCCCCGCCCACGGAGGAGGAGTCCCGTGAGCAAGCGTCATCAGTCCAACCGCCGCAAGGCCTACGGTCGCCGCCAGCACGAGCTGGCCGAGCGTCGAGCCCACGACCGCCATCCCCAGATCGCCGACTTCGGGCTTGACGACGTCGCGCCCGGCGGCATGGCGGACCGGTTCGCGTTCCTCGACCCGCGCACGCCGCGCCTCCGCTACGCCCTGGGCGACTGAAGATGGCCGTCTACCAGGGAGCCCGCGAGCGCACGGTCGTCCTGCCGCGACGACCCCGCGTGGAGACGCGGACGCCCGCGCTGCCAAGGCGTCGGATGCGCCCCGCGGTGCGCGCGCGCCGCGCCCCGTCCCGGATGGCGATCGTCCTCGGCGCGATCGTGGTGCTGTTCGTCGCGGCCTTCTTCTCCCTGTCGCAGTCCATCCGCGTCTCGGCGACCGGGTACGAGGTGGACCGGCTGGTGACGGAGCAGGTCCGCCTCGAGGCGACCGCCCAGGACCTGCGCAACGAGCTGAACCGCCTCGGCCAGGCGCCCGCGATCCGCAAGCTGGCCATCGGGATCGGCCTGGGGCCGCTGCCCGAGCCGGTCGTCCTGCCCGCCCGCTGACCACGGACCCGATTGCCTGATGCTCGGCCGAACCGACTCGCGATCCCGCGCGCTCCTCGTCCTCGTCGCCTTCGTCGTCGTGGCGGGTAGCCTCGTCACGCGGCTCGCGTACTGGCAGGTGGCCCGGCGCGACGACCTTGCCGCGATGGCCCGCCAGCAGACGTCGCTGCGCTACGAGGTCGCCACCGAGCGGGGGTCGATCTACGACCGGTCGGGCACCGTCGTGCTGGCGACGAGCGTGGACCGCGACCTCCTGGCGGCCACGCCACGGATCCTCACGCCGGCGCGCCGGTTCGCGGTCGCGGAGACGCTGGTCCGCGTGCTCGATCTCGAGGGCGAAGCGGCCGACACGCTACGCACGAGGATGACCTCCGAGCGGGAGTACGTGGTCCTGGCCCGGAACCTCGAGCCGGCGGTGTCGGACCGGATCCGCGCCCTGAGCGGCGGCGATGAGCCGGCGCTGGCGGGCCTCATCCTGGAGCCGGAGCCGGTCCGGTTCTACCCGCAGGCCGGCGGCGCCCCGGACACGACGCTCGCCGCGCACCTGCTGGGCTTCGTCAATCGCGAGGGCGCGGGCCAGTACGGGATCGAGCAGTACTACCAGGACGAGCTGGCGGGGCGGCCCCGCGCCGTGGCGGCCCAGCGCGACGCCGCGGGCGACCCGATCCCCGACACGTCGCTCGTGCTCGACCCGGGGACACCCGGCCAGGACCTCACGCTCACCATCGACGCGGGCCTGCAGGTGGCGGTGGAGCAGGAGCTGCTCGCGGCCTGGATCGCCGACCGGGCCAAGGCGGCCTCGGCCGTGGTCATGGACCCGTACACCGGGGAGATCTACGCGTGGGCGAGCTACCCCACCTATGACGGCAACGACTTCAAGGCGATCGCGGCGGAGGACCCGTCACGGTTCATCGACCCGGTCGTGTCCACCGTCTACGAGCCGGGATCGGTGTTCAAGATGCTCACCGCGGCCGCCGCCCTCGGCAACGGCACGGTGACGCCCAAGACCAAGATCAAGGACACCGGGACGCTTCGGCTGGACCGCGGCCGGACTCGGGTGGACGACGCGGATCACGTCGCCAAGGGCTGGATGACGTTCGAGGATGCGATCGCCTACTCGCGCAACGTCGTGGCCGCCAAGGTCGCGCTCGGCCTGGCCAAGTCGACGTCACGCGCCTCCGCCGTGCTGTACGACACCTGGGTGAAGATGGGCTTCGGCGCCCCGACCGGCGTGGATGTCGCCAACGAGGTGGCCGGCATCGTCCGCGATCCCGCCGAGCACCCGTGGCGCCAGATCGACCTCGCCAACGGCTCGTTCGGCCAGGGCATCGCGGTCACGCCGCTCCAGCTCGCGACGGCCTTCGCCGCGATGGTCAACGGCGGCACGCTGGTCCAGCCCCGGGTGGTCAGGGTGGTCGGGGGCACGGAGACGTCCACCCTCACGCGGGGCCAGGTCCTTCCGGCCCCGCTGTCGAAGACGCTCCAGAAGCTCATGCGTCATGTCGTGACCGAGGTGGATTTCTACCGCGATCGGACGCTGATCCCCGGGTTCGAGGTGGGCGGCAAGACCGGCACCGCCCAGATCTGGGATGCGAAGAAGGGGGCCTGGAAGGTCAACAAGTTCAACTACTCCTTCGTGGGGTACATCGGCCGCGACGGAGGGCACCCGGACCTCGTGGTCGCGGTCCGGATCGAGGAGGGGACGCCCACCGTCGTCCGACGCGGCCTCCTGGAGATGCCGGTGATGTCGTTCGAGCTGTTCCGGCGGATCGCCCACAACGCCATCAACACGCCCGACCTGACGCCCGCCCACCGTTCGGCCCCGCCGCCCTCGACGGACCCCGTGCCCTGGGCCTCCGAGCCGCCGCCCACGACGGGCGTCCCGTGATCGCCTCCTGTGCGACACTCCCGGACGTGACGGACCACGGACGGTCGACGGCGCCCGACTCGCCCGCGCCGTCGATGTCGGCCGACGACCTCTCGGCCGCCACGGGCGGCACGCTGCTGCGACGGAGCGATCGCCCGATCCGCGGTGGGGCCGTGGACTCCCGGCTGGTGACCCCGGGCGCGCTGTTCGTCGCCTTGCCGGGCGAGCGGACCGACGGCCACCGGTTCCTGGCCGACGCGGTCATCGCCGGCGCCGCAGCGCTGCTCGTCGGGCGATCGCCGGACCCGACCGCCGGGGAGCCGTCGCTGCGCGACCTGGGCGACGTGACGGTCGTCCTGGTGCCGGACCCGCTCCGGGGGCTGCAGGCAACCGCCGCCGTCTGGCGCCGGCGGTTCTCGCCGCTGGTCGTGGGGATCACGGGCAGCATCGCCAAGACCTCCACCAAGGAGGCGGTCGCCGCCGTGCTGGCGCGACGGCTCGTCACGCTGCGGACCGAGGGGAACCAGAACAACGAGGTCGGGCTGCCGTTGACGGTGCTCGGGATGGGCCCGGAGCACCAGGCGGCCGTCCTGGAGATGGGCATGTACACCGGCGGCGAGATCCGCGACCTGGCGGCGATCGGCCGGCCGCTGGTCGGCGTGGTCACGGCCGTCCAGCCGGTCCACCTGTCCCGGATCGGCTCCCTGGACGCGATCGAGGATGCGAAGGCGGAGCTGGTCGAGGCGCTGCCGCCCGCGGCCGAGGGCGGCGTCGCGGTCCTCAACGCCGACGATCCCCGGGTGCGTCGGATGGGCGCGCGGACGACGGCCCGCGTGGTGACGTACGGCTTCGCGGTGGATGCGGAGGTGCGCGCGGAAGCGGTCGAATCGGCCGGCCTCGCGGGGATGGGCTTCCGCCTGCGGACGCCGGCCGGCGACCGCGACGTCTTGATCCCGGCCCTCGGCCGCCTGGCGGTCCACAACGCCCTTGCGGCGGCGGCCGTCGGCCTGGTTGCCGGCCTCTCGCTGGACGAGATCGTGCCCGGCCTGGCTGCGGCCGCCCCGGTCCGTCACCGGGCGGTGGCCGTCCGTGCCGGGGGTGTGATTGTCGTGGACGACACGTACAACGCCTCGCCCGGGTCCATGCGGGCGGCCCTGGAGCTGCTGGCCGGCCTGCCCGGCCGCCGGGCTGCGGTCCTCGGCGAGATGCTGGAGCTGGGCGAGCTCCACGACGCGGGCCACCGCGACGTGGGCGAGGCGGCCGCCGGGCTCGCCGACCTGCTCGTGGTGGTGGACGGACGCGGGGGCGGCGGGGCCGCGGGCATCGCGCAGGGCGCCCTGGCGGCCGGGATGCCGCCCGCGCGGGTCCTGCCCGTCGCCGATGCCGAGGGCGCGTTGGTGGCGCTCGCCGGTTGGCTGGCGCCGGGCGACGTGGTGCTGGTGAAGGCGTCTCGCGGCATCGCCCTGGAGCGCGTGGTCGACGGCCTGGTGGCACGTCTCGGCGGCGAGGAGGCCCGGCAGTGACCCTGGAGCTGATCCAGGGGCTGCTGCTCGCGTTCGCGCTGGTCGTGATCCTGATGCCGCCCTACGTGCGGCTGCTGCGCCACTTCGGCTTCGCGAAGCAGATCCGCCAGGAGGGCCCGCAGAGCCACATGGTGAAGTGGGGGACCCCGACGATGGGCGGCCTCCTGATCCTGGTGGTCGTGATCGCCGTGTTCCTCGTCATGCGGCCGCTCCAGGGCGGCGTCATCGCGCCGCTCGCAACGCTGGGGTTCGTTGGCCTGCTGGGCGCGGCCGACGACTACCTCAACGCCCGGACCGGCGAGGGAATCCGCGCCCGGCAGAAGCTGCTGTGGCAGACCGTGGTGGCGGTGGCCGCCGCGTGGCAGATCCAGAACACCTACGCGCTGTCGGGGTTCCGGGTCCCCTTCGTGGGCGACGTGACGATCGACCCGATGCTGTACGTGGCCTTCGCGGCGTTCGCGATCGTCGCCACCTCGAACGGCGTGAACATCACCGACGGGCTGGACGGGCTGGCCGGCGGCACGCTGGTGTTCGCGTTCGTGTCGTTCCTGATCATCGCCCTGCTCAACGAGCCCCAGCAGCCGAACCTCGCCTTCCTGTGCGCCCTGATCATCGGGGCCCTGCTCGGGTTCCTGTGGTTCAACGTCCACCCGGCCCAGGTGTTCATGGGCGATTCGGGATCGCTGTCGCTGGGGGCGACACTGGCGGTCATCGCGCTGATCACGGGTCAGATCCTGGTGCTGCCGTTGATCGGGCTGATCTTCGTGATCGAGACCGTCTCGGTCATCCTCCAGATCGCCTATTTCAAGATCACCGGCGGCAGGCGCATCTTCCGGATGGCCCCCCTGCACCACCATTTCGAGCTGGGCGGCTGGGACGAGGAGAAAATCACGCTGCGGTTCTGGATCATCGCGATCCTGGCCGGCCTGCTGGGCGTCACCCTGTTCCTGGCCTCGATCAATGCGCTGGAATGACGCGACCGTGACCCGCCCGCTGGATATCGACGCCCTGAGCATCGACGACGTGCGCGCAGGCGCGCTGGACGGGCTGCCGGTCACGGTGCTGGGGCTGGCCCGCAGTGGCGTGGCCCTGGCGCGGTTCCTCGCCGACGCCGGGGCGCGGGTGACCGTGTACGACGGCCGGCCGGCCGGGGAGCTGGAGCGGAGCATCGCGCTGCTCGAGGGTCGCGACGTCGCGCTCCGGCTGGGGCCGGACGAGGATCCGGCCTTGACCTGGGCGGGGGCGGCGCTGGTGACGACCTCGCCGTCGATCACCCCCGACTACCCGACGACCGAGCCGCGTCTCCGCACCCAGCTGCGGGCGTTGGTGGACGCACGGTCGGCCGGCGATCCCGGTGCCCCGGCCCTCGTCGGCGAGTCCGACCTGTTCCTTCGGCTGTGCCCGGCGCCCACGATCGGCGTGACCGGCACCAAGGGCAAGACCACCACCTCGTCCCTGGTCCACGCGATCCTGGCCGCGGATCCGCTCCATCCGGCCGTGTTGGGCGGCAACATCGGCATTCCGCTCGTGGAGCGGCTCCCGGAGCTGACCCCGGACCACCGCGTGGTGCTGGAGCTCTCCGAGCTGCAGCTGCCGGGCCTGTCGCGCGGCACGACCGTCGCGGTGTACACCAACGTGACGTCGGACCACCTCGACCGGCACGGTTCGCTGGAGGCCTACCGGCGGGTCAAGCGCCGGCTCGCCGAGCTGGTGGACCCGGACGGCGCACTGGTGCTCAACGTGGAGGATCCGGTCGTGGGGGCGTATGCGGGGCTGGGCCTCGCGCCCGCGGTGCTGTACCGCGCGGACCACCCGGTCCCGGGCGGCCTGGGCGTCGTGGACGGCTGGATCGTGTCGGCGGCCGTGGAGCGGCTTCCGCTGGCCGGTGGCGGCGTGGCGGCGACGGGACCGGGCGGTGCGATCATGCCGGTGGGCGAGCTGGCGATCCCGGGCCGCCACAACCTGTCCAACGCGCTGGCCGCGATCGCGGTGGGGCTGCTGTTCGGCGTGGCGCCCGACGCGATCCGGCGCGCGGCGGCCGGCTTCACGGGCGTCGAGCACAGGCTCCAGTCGATCGCGCTGCGGGACGGTGTGCGCTTCGTCAACGACTCGCAGGGCACGCAGCCGGACGCGGTCATCGCGGCGCTGCGCGCCTTCCCGGCGCCGGTGGTCCTGGTCGCCGGCGGCCGGGACAAGGACAACGACCTGTCAGCCCTGGCGGGGGTGGTCGCGGAGCGGGCATCCGCCGCGGTCCTGATCGGTGAGAGCGGGCCGATGCTGGAGCGCCTGTTCCGGGAGGCCGGCCTGTCCCGCACCGCGCGGGCCACCACGATGGACGAGGCCGTCGCGGTTGCCGACGGGCTGGCACGCGACGCGCTCCTGGGCCTGCCGGACGGCACCGTGGGCACGGTGCTCCTGAGCCCGGCGGCCGCCTCCTTCGACATGTTCGAGGACTATGCGGCGCGCGGCCGCGCGTTCGTCGCCGCGGTGGGGCGCCTCGCTGCAACCCACGGCCGGGGCGGGGAGAGCGCCGGATGAGCACGACGCTGCCGCTGGGCCGGGCGGCCACCCGCTCCCGCCCCCCGAACACGCTCCAGCGCGAGCGGCACGAGCCCGAATACGGGATCCTGGTCGCGACCGTCGCCCTGGCTGCCATCGGCATCCTGATGGTCTACTCATCCTCGGCGATGAAGGGGTACCTCAGGGACGACGACACGTTCGCGATCGTGGGACCCCAGATCCAGTGGGCGGCGCTGGGGCTGCTCGCGATGGCCGCAACGATGCGCCTCGACTACCGCTGGCTCCGGGTGGCATCCGTGCCCATGTTCCTGGTCGGCCTCGGCGGCCTCGTCCTCGTGTTCGTGCCCGAGCTCAACATCGTCGTCGGCGGCTCGGCACGCTGGCTCAAGATCGGGCCGCTGCCCGCCGTCCATCCCGCCGAGTTCATGAAGCTCGCGCTGGTCGTCTACCTCGCCCACTGGTTCGCGAAGCGCGGCAGCGGCGTGCACGGCTTCTGGTCGGGAACCATCCCGTTCCTGGTGATCGCGGGCCCGGTGGTGGCGCTGGTCCTGCTGGAGCCCGACCTGGGGACGTCCTCGGTGCTGGCGTTCACCGCGTTCACGATGTTCTTCATGGCCGGCGCGAACCTGCTCCACCTGGCGGGGCTCGCCGCCGTCGCGATCCCGGCCGTCGCGGTCCTGTTCCTGCGCGGCTACCAGATGGAGCGGATCCGGGCCTGGCTGGACCCGTGGGCGGACCCGTCCGGCATCGGCTTCCACAGCGTCCAGGGGTACTTCGCCCTGGCGCTGGGAGGGTTGTTCGGGGCCGGCCTGGGTGAGAGCCGGCTGGCCGGCGGCCTGTTCCTGCCCAACGCGAGCAACGACTTCATCTTCGCGATCATCGGCGAGGAGTTCGGCCTGATCGGCGGCGGGCTGGTGATCGTCCTGTTCCTCGCCATCGGCTACCTGGGGATCCGGACGTCCCTGTCGGCGCCCGACACATTCGGCGCCCTGCTGGCGGCGGGCATCACCGCCTGGATCTGCATCCAGGCGTTCATCAACATCGCCGTCGTGGTCGGGCTGATCCCCGTCACGGGCATCCCGCTGCCGTTCGTCTCGGCCGGCGGGTCATCGCTGATCATCAGCTTTGCCGCGGTGGGCATCCTGCTGTCGGTGTCACGGGAGACCGTCGAGAAAGGAACCTGGAACGATGCGCCTGCTGATCGCGGGCGGGGGAACGGGCGGGCACATCTACCCGGCCCTGGCCGTCGCCCGGTCGCTCCGCGCTCGAGCCGACGCGTCTGAGCCGTCGCCGGCCGGGCCGGCAGCGCGGGACGCCTTCGAGCTCTCGTGGCTGGGCGGCCATCGCGGCCTCGAGGCATCGATCGTGCCGGCCGCGGGGATCCCGCTGCGGCGCCTGTGGCTGCGCTCGCTCCGGTCGGCCGGGCGGGACGTCCACCTCGTCCTGGATCCGGTTCGACTGGCGCTGTCCGTGCCCCAGGCGCTGGCGCTGCTCCTTGCCCGGCGGCCCGCTGCCATCTTCACCACCGGCGGCTATGTCGCGATCCCGGTCCTGGCGGCGGCGCGGGTCCTGCGCATTCCGAGCGTCCTGTGGGACGGCAACGTGGTGCCGGGCCGCAGCGTCCGGCTGGTCGCGCGATGGGCGACCGCGGTGGCCGTGAGCCACGCGGAGACGGCCGCGGCGCTCGGCCACCCGCGGGCGTACGTGACCGGGACGCCGATCCGCCAGACCGGGACCGTCGATGCCGACGCGGCCCGGGAGCGGTTCGGCGCTCCTCCGGGGGAGCGGATCCTGCTCGTGTTCGGCGGCTCCCAGGCCGTGCGCCGGCTCAACGACGCCGTGGCCGCCGCGCTGCCGCGCCTCGTGCAGCGGGTTCGGGTCGTGCACGTGACCGGCGACGACGGCTACGGGCCGGCGCTCGCGGCGCGCGAGGGACTCGCGGCGGACCTGCGCGATCGCTATCGCCCGTTCCCGTTCCTGCACGAGGACATGCCGGCCGCCCTCGCGGCCGCCGACCTCGCCGTCGGGCGCGCGGGTGCGTCCACGCTCGCCGAGGCCGCGGCGTACGCCCTGCCGCTGGTCATCGTTCCCTACCCGCACGCCGCCGGCCACCAGCGCCGCAACGCGGAGGCGTACGCCGAGGCCGGTGCCGGCGTCCTGGTGGAGGACGAGGCGTTCGACGCGGACGCCCTGGTCGAGGCAGCCGGCCTGCTGGCCGATCCCGCCCGCCACGCCCGGATGTCCGCGGCCGCCCGTGACCTCGCCCGGCCCGGGGCCGCCGACGCGGTGGCTGACGTCCTGCTCGCCGCGGCCCGGGGACGGCCGCTGCCGGCGGTCGAGGCCATCGAGGCGACCGCCGCAACCGCCGCGCCGGCCCCGACGAACGCCGGGGGGGTTCGCCCGTGACCGGCACGCCCGCGTTCGACCCCCTCGCCGTCGGCGCGGACATCGCCCGCCGAATCGGCGTCAAGACGGTCCGTGACGAATGGCTCGCCCGGTTCACGACCATGCGCGTCGGCGGCCCGGCGGACCTGTTCGCCGTGGCGCACAACGCGTTCGAGCTGCGGGCGCTCGCCCGGTACGCGCGGGCGCGCGCGATCCCCCTGTTCGTCCTCGGCCGGGGCAGCAACCTCGTGATCGCGGACGCCGGGTTCCGAGGCCTCGTCGTCCAGGCGCGGGCGGAGGCCTCTCGCGTGGAGGACGACCGGTACCACGCGGACTGCGGGGTCGCGATGGCGCGCGCCGCCACGGAGACCCAGCGGGCGGGCCTGTCCGGCCTCGAGTTCGCGCTCGCCATCCCGGGCACGATCGGCGGCGCCGTGTGGGCCAACGCCGGCGCCCACGATGGCGATGTCGCCGGTGTGCTCGAATCGGCGGCGGTGCTGCTGGCCGACGGCACCGAGCGCACCATCCCGGCGGCGGAGCTCGGCTTCGCCTATCGCCACAGCCGGTTCAAGGCCGCGACCGAGGCGGGCGACGCCGGCGAGATCGTGCTGTCCGCCACGTTCCGCCTGCGGCCCGCCGACCCCGCCGAGATCCGGGCCCGCCTCGACGACATCCGGCACTGGCGACAGGCTCACCAGCCCCTGGGCATCCCGTCCGCGGGCTCGGTGTTCCGCAATCCGCCGGGCGACTCCGCCGGCCGGCTCATCGACGCGCTCGGGCTCAAGGGGCGCCGGATCGGCGGCGCGGTCGTGTCGGAGAAGCACGCCAACTTCATCGTCAACGACCAGAGGGGCACCGCGGCCGACGTGCGCCGCCTGGCCGAGCTGGTCCGGGCCGAGGTCCGGGCAGGCCACGGCATCGAGCTCGCGTACGAGGTGGAGTTCGTCGGCGACTGGTCCGGCTGGACGGCGGAGGGCGCCTGATGACCGTGCCGCCGTTGCGCCACGACCCCGCGGCCACGCCACTCGCCGTCGTGTTCGGCGGGCCATCGGCGGAGCACGACGTGTCGATCGTGTCCGGGACCGCGATCGCGGACGCGCTGATGGACTCGGGCTACCCGGTGGAGGCGTGGCTGGTCGATCTCGATGGGGGGTGGTGGCGGCTGCCCGCCGGCCATCGCCGCGAAGGGCGGCCGCAGGCCGCCTACGACGATCCACCCACGATGGGGGCGGACGGGCCGCACCTCGCGGGCGATGCGCTGGACCACCTCGCGGCGCGCGACGTGCGACCGGTCGTGTTCCTCGCCCTTCACGGCCCGTTCGGCGAGGACGGCACGGCCCAGGCGCTGTGTGAGGCGGCCGGCCTGGCCTACACGGGCTCGGGCGTCACGGCGTCGGCGATCGGCATGGACAAGGCGGTGTTCAAGCGGCTGGTCCGGGGCCTTGGGCTGCCGGTGGTGGACTGGCTGGAGGTCCGGGCCGGCCGGTGGGCGCGCGAGCGCGACGCCGTGCTGGCGGAGCTCGAGGCGTTCGCCGCCGCCACCGGCGACGCGCGGCTGATGGTCAAGCCCGCCCGCCTGGGCAGCTCGGTGGGCATGACGCTGGCGCACGATCCGCGGGAGCGCGCCGCCGCCCTGGACCTCGCGCTCCGCTACGACGACCTGGCCCTGGTGGAGCAGTACCTGGCCGGGGCGCGCGATCTGGAGGTCTCCGTGATCGGCAACGAGCCGGACCGCCTGGAGCTCTACGGGCCGGGCGAGATCGTCTCGGGCCACGAGTTCTACGACTACGCGGCCAAGTACACGCCCGGCATGTCCGAGACCAGCCTGGCCGCCGAGGTCACCGGCGAGGAGCGCGCCACGATCCTCGACCTCGCCCGGGACACCTACCTCGCGGTCGGCTGCGAGGGCTTCGCGCGGATCGACTTCCTGGCGGCAGGGGAGCGGATCGTGGTCTCCGAGGTGAACACCATCCCGGGCTTCACGCCGATCAGCCTGTTCCCGGCCCTGCCGTCGGTCGCCGGCTATGACTTCGCGGCCGTCTGCCGGCGGGTCGTGGACCTCGCGCTGGAGCGCGACGCCCTGCGCGTGCGCCACCGGCTCACGCCGGGAGACCTGCCCCGGTGAGGGCGGGCTGGTGAGGGACCGCCTGCCCGGCAGGGGATCCGCTGCGCCCGGCGCCCGGCCGCAGCGGGTGACCGCCCTGCGCCCGGGAGCCCGTCCCCGTGGCGGCCGCCACACGCGGCCGGTTCGCCGGCGATCCGCTGGGCTGACCCCCACGCGGGCCGGTGCGCTCCTGGTGCTGATGGCGGCGGTCGCGGGGCTCTACGGTGCGGTCTCCTCCGATGCCTTCTCGCTGGGCCGCGTGGAGGTGACCGGCAACACCTGGACCCCGGACGACGCGGTGCTCGCAGCAATGGCCCTGCCCGGCGAGCAGAACCTGTTCCTGATCCGGACGGCGGACCTCGAGGACCGCCTGGCCGACCTTCCGGCCGTTCGCTCCGCGGTCGTGTCCGTGGCGCTCCCGGACGTGCTCCGGGTGGACGTCCGGGAGCGGGAAGCACTGCTCGTGTGGCAGGTGGGTGATCGCCGCTACCTGGTGGACGACACGGGGCGGCTGTTCGGCGAGCTGGGTGCCGCCCAGCCGCCCGAGGCCGCCGCCCTGCCGGTGGTGGACGACCGCCGCGCCGGGTCGTCCTCCTACGGCGTCGGTTCGAACCTCGACCCGGTCATCCTGGACGCGGCGCTGCGCATCGGCTCCCTGCGTCCGGCCGACCTCGGCAGCGCCGCGACCGCGCTGGAGATCCGGCTCGACGACCGCGCCGGGTTCGTGGTCACGGCCCAGCCATCGGGCTGGTCGGCGGTGTTCGGCTTCTACACCCCGACGCTGCGCACGACGGACCTGATCGCGGGGCAGGCGCGCCTGCTGCGGAGCCTCATCCTGGGCCGCGAGGAGGAGGTCCTGCGGGTCATCCTCGCCGATGATCGGAGCGGCACCTACGTGCCGCGACCCACACCCGAACCCTCCCCGACGGCGAACCCATGAGCGGGTCTGGTAGCGTATCGGGGACGTTCTCCCGGACGGAGGCTGCCCGCCCGTGCTCCTGCCCCTCGTGGGTCTTCTCGTCGGTGTCCTGGCGGGGCTCGTCCTCAACGTCAACGTCAGCTACGACCTGTCGCGCTACTCGGCCGTGGCGATCCTCGCGGCGCTCGACTCCGTCCTGGGGGCGGTGCGAGCGGAGCTCGACGGGGTCTACGACAATCGGATCTTCGTCAGCGGGTTTCTCACCAACGCCATCGTGGCGGTCCTGCTGGTGTTCATCGGCGACCGGCTGGGGCTTGACCTGTACCTCGTCGCCCTGATCACCTTCGGGCTCCGGATCTTCAACAACGTCGCCCTCATCCGGCGGCACTTCATCTAGGACACATCGATCGCCGGCCCGGTGGGCCGGGTCGCGACACAAAGCGAGGGACGCAGGCAGGTGGAACGGGAAGCGGTCCTGGTCGGCATCGATGTCGGCACGTCCAAGGTCTGCGCGATCATCGGTGAGGTCGGCCGCGACGGGCGCCTCACGATCATGGGCCACGGCACCGTCCCGGCGTCGGGCCTCAAGCGGGGCGTCGTGGTCAACATCGAGCAGACCGTCCGGTCCATCGCCGACGCGGTCGAGCGCGCGGAACGTCTGTCCGGCTGGAAGATCGACCGCGCCTTCGTGGGCGTCGGCGGCCGGCACGTGGAGAACCTCAACTCCAAGGGCCAGGTCGCGGTCAGCGGCCACCACCGCGAGGTCACCCGCGAGGACATCAGCCGCGCCATCGAGGTCGCCCGTGCGGTGACCATCCCCAACAACCGCGAGGTCCTCCACGTCGAGCGCCGCGGCTTCACCGTGGACGGCCAGGAGGGCGTCAAGGATCCGATGGGGATGAGCGCCCTGCGGCTCGAGGTGGAGGTCCACATCGTGTCGGCCGAGGCGACCGCGGTCCAGAACCTGACCAAGTGCGTCCAGCTGGCCGGCGTCAAGATCGACGAGCTGGTGGTCAACGGGCTCGCCTCCGCGGAGGCCGTTCTCAACGAGATCGAGCACCACAAGGAGCTGGGCGTCGCGGTGGCCGACATCGGCGCCGCGACGATCGACCTCACCCTGTTCGCCGAGGGATCGCCGTTCTACACCGCGGTGCTGCCTGTCGGCGGCAACAACGTGACCAACGACGTCGCGATTGGGGCAAAGACGACACTCCAGGTGGCCGAGGAGCTCAAGATCCGCCACGGGACGTGCGACCTGCGCAGCCTGGAGGACGAGGAGATCGCCGTCGCCGTCCTGGGCGAGGAGGCGGGGCGCACCGTCAGCCGCGACGAGCTGTGCCGGATCATCGAGGCCCGCATGCGCGAGACGTTCGAGCTGCTCAAGGCCGAGATGGCGCGCAGCGGGCACGGCATGCTGCCGGCCGGGATCATCCTGACCGGCGGCGGATCCCAGCTGGCCGGGACGGCGGAGCTGGGCCGCGAGGTGCTCCAGATGCCGGTGCGCGTCGCCGGCCCGTCCGGGATCGCCGGGCTCGTGGACACGATCCAGGACCCGGCCTACTCCACGGCCGTGGGCCTGCTCCGCTGGGGCGCGGCGTCCATCGCGATGGGCGAGCCGCTCCACTACGAGTCCGCGCCGGGCGGCGGCGCGTTCGCCCGCTTCCGGAACGCGATCCGCAGCATCTTCCCGTAGGCCCCGAACCGCCTCGGGATCGCGGTCCCGGCCGCCACGGCTCGCCGCGTCCGGCTCAGCTTCTCCGCCGCTTGGGCCGCCCGCCGGGCCCGCGGACCGGGCCGTGGATCGGGGGTGGACGGATCCGGTCAGGGCACGGGTATACTTCCGCGCACACCGGAGGGACCCCTTGGGGTGCCGGAAACCTGGACCGGCTCCCGGGAAACGAGCGGTACCACCCGTCCAGACGTAACCTGATCGCCCATTCCGAGGAGACCCGATGCCGCTGCGGTCGGATTCCGAGAACTTCGCCCTCATCCGTGTCATCGGCGTCGGTGGCGGTGGCAGCAACGCCGTCAACCGGATGATCCGGGCCGAGATGATGGGCGTCGAGTTCATCGCCTGCAACACGGACGCCCAGGCACTCTTGCAGTCCGATGCCCCCCACAAGATCCGGATCGGCGACAAGATCACGCGCGGCCTCGGTGCAGGCGGCGACGCGTCCATCGGCCAGCGGGCGGCCGAGGAGGATCGCGACAAGATCGCGGACGCGATCGCGGATTCGGACATGGTGTTCATCACCGCGGGCCTCGGTGGCGGGACGGGCTCCGGCGCGGCACCCGTGGTGGCGGAGATCGCCAAGGAGCAGGGCGCGCTCACGATCGGCGTCGTGACCAAGCCGTTCAGCTTTGAGGGCAGCCGGCGCAAGCTCATCGCGGAGAAGGCGGCCGAGGACCTCAAGGCCAAGGTCGACACCCTGATCACGATCCCCAACGACCGCCTGCGCGACGTCGTCCAGAAGAACACCTCGATCGTGGACGCGTTCCGGGTCGTGGATGACGTGCTGCGCCAGGGCGTGGCCGGCATCAGCGACATCATCACGGTGCCCGGGCTGATCAACCTCGACTTCGCGGACGTGCGGGCGATCATGAAGGACGCCGGTTCGGCGCTCATGGGCATCGGCCGCGCGGCCGGCGAGAACCGGGCCCTCGAGGCGGCCCGTCAGGCGGTCGCCAGCCCGCTGCTGGAGATCAACATCGCGGGTGCGCAGGGGATCCTGTTCAACATCACCGGCTCGTCCAACCTCACGCTGTGGGAGGTGACCGAAGCCGCGGAGGAGATCCGCGCCGCCGCGGACCCTGAGGCGAACATCATCTTCGGCACCAGCTTCAACGAGCGACTGGGCGAAGAGGTGATGATCACGGTCATCGCCACCGGCTTCGACGGCCGGCGCCGGACCGACAGCGTGCGCACGACCTCGACCGAGCGCGTCACCAGCGCGACCGGGATCCGGTCCACGGGCAGCGGTGCGAGCTCGGCCGCCGCCTCGCGGGACTTCTTCGAGGAGTTGGAGCGCCAGCGGGTCGATCCCGAGGCGCCCGCCCAGCCGCGCGACGAGGCTGCCGTCCCGGTCCGCACGGTGGGCGAGACGCCCGCCGCCCGACCCGCGTCGTACGACCCGGAGGACCTGGAGATCCCCTCGTTCCTCCGCCGCCGCTAGGGGCGCGGCGCCGGGAACGCCCATGGCGGCGTTGCCGGCTGCGCTCGCTCGCTCACGCACGTCCAGTGCGCTCGCTCGCGTGCTCGCCGGCGCCTTGCCCTGGGCGCTCCGGGCGCCGCTTGCGGACCAGCCGTGGAGGCTGACGACGTGGTGGCCTCGGGCGCCGGTATTGAGACATGAGCGCTGACGAGATCGCGGCGTTCGCGGAGGCGCGGGCGCGCCTGCTCGAGCGGATCGCGCGCGCGGCCGCGCGCGCGGGTCGCGACCCCCGCGACGTGACGCTGGTGGCCGTGTCCAAGACCGTGCCGGCGGACCGCATCCGGGCAGCCGTCGCCGCCGGGCTCGACGTCCTCGGGGAGAATCGCGTCCAGGAGGCTGCCGGCAAGATCCCCGCGATCGAGGGTGCCACCTGGCACCTCGTCGGGCCGCTGCAGTCGAACAAGGCACGGCGTGCCGTGGAGCTGTTCGACGTGATCGAATCGGTCGGGAGCGTGGAGCTCGCCGGGCGGCTGGATCGCATCGCCGGCGAGGTCCGCCCCGGCCGGCCCCTGCCCGTGCTGCTCCAGGTGAACGTGGCGGACGATCCCGCCAAGGCGGGCTTCGACGAGGACTCGGTCGCGACGGCCCTGCCCGCGCTGCTGCAGCTCGCGAACCTGCGCCTCGACGGCCTGATGACGATCGGCCGCCTGGTGGCCGAGGCTGAGGCCGCTCGCCCGACGTTCGCTGCGCTCCGGGACCTGTCCGGGCGGCTGCGCGCCCGCTGGCCCGGGCTTGGACACGGGCTGTCGATGGGCATGACCGACGACTACGAGGTGGCCATTGAAGAGGGGGCCACGATCGTTCGCGTTGGGCGGGCGCTGTTCGGCGAGCGGTCGGTCGCCGGCGGGTAGGGGAACGCCGCGATGCCTCGTCGCGACCGGCCGGGCCCGGGCATCGCGGCCCGGGAGCGGCCCGGGGAGCCGCCCAGGGGACGCTGCTAGACTCGGCACGTGGGCGGCTTCGTCTCGAACTTCGTCGGTGTGCTCCTGGCGCTGCTGTGGGTGCTCGTGCTCGGGCGCATCCTCATGAGCTGGTTCGACCCGTCCGGGCGCTCGCGGTTGAGCTCGATCCTGGTCCAGGCGACGGAGCCGATCCTCGCGCCGGTCCGGCGCGTCCTGCCGTCCTCGGGCATGTTCGACTTCTCCAGCTTCCTCGTGCTGATCGTCCTGGGCGTGCTCTGGCGCGCGTTCCTCTGAGCGCCCTGGACCCGACCGGCGTCCGCTTCGCCGTCCGCCTGACGCCCCGTGGAGGATCCGACCGCGTGGAGGGCGTGGCCGATGGCGTGCTCACGGCCCGCGTGAGCGCGCCGCCCGTTGACGGTGCCGCGAACCAGGCGCTGCTTCGGCTGATCGCCGCCGAGCTCGACGTGCCACGCCGTGACGTGCGCCTGGTCGCGGGCGCCGGCGGACGCAGCAAGCTGATCGCCGTGGACGGGGTGACGCCGGAGCGCGTGCTGGCGATCTGGCCGGATCTGCGGCTCTGACCGCATGCGCCTGCCGGCGCCTGCGAGCCCCTCCGCAGCCGGCGGACTCCGCCGCCGCGGATCTCCGAGGTCGCGCTAGAATGCGAGTCCCCCCGGGGGCGCCGGGCGATTAGCTCAGTTGGTTAGAGCGCACGGTTCACATCCGTGAGGTCACTGGTTCGAGTCCAGTATCGCCCACCACCTTCCGGCCCCGTTCCCCGTTCCTTCGCCTCGGCCCGCCTGGACCCCGGCCGCTTCCGTCAGCCGGCGTCGCGCCGCCGCAGCGCGACCAGCGAGAGCATCTCGAACGCGAGGTTGGCGGCCAGGAACGCGGTCTGTCCGGCGGGATCATAGGCCGGGATGACCTCCACCACGTCGAACCCGACGAAGTCGATGCCGGTCAGGCCGCGAACGACCTGGAGCATGTCGTGGGACGAGGGTCCGCCGGTTTCCGGCGTGCCGGTGCCCGGGGCGAAGGCGGGGTCCACGACATCGATGTCGAAGCTGATGAACGCCTGTCGCGAGCCGACCCGCTCGCGGATCCGGCGGGCGGTCTCCTCGGGCCCGATGCGCAGCACGTCCTCCGTCGTGAGATAGGCGAGGCCCAGCTCGGACGACAGCACGGTCCAGTCGCCGGCGTCGTACAGGCTTCCCCGCAGGCCCACCTCGATCGAGTGCTCGACGTCCACCAAGCCCTCCTCGATGGCGCGCCGCATCCATGTCCCGTGGTTGTACTTCTCGCCGAAGTAGCTGTCCCAGGCGTCGGTGTGGGAGTCGAAGTCGATCACCGCCACCGGCCCGCGTGAGCGCGTGGCCCGGAGGTGCGGCAGCGTGCACGCGTGGTCGCCCCCCACGAGGAGCGGGACCACGCCGGCCTCCACGATGGGCGCCACCGTCTGCTCGATGGCGGCATAGCTGCGCTCGGTGTAGCCGGGCACGATCGCCACGTCGCCGTAGTCCACGCACGACAGGTGGTCGAACGGCTTGACGTCCAGGTTGGGGTTGTAGGGCCGGATCATCACCGAGGCAGCGCGCACGGCGTTGGGCCCGAAGCGGCCGCCGACCCGGTAGGTGACGCCGGTGTCGAACGGCACGCCCACGATCGCGACGTCCACGTCCTCGAGGGAACGGACCAGCGGCAGGCGGGCGAAGGTTTCCGGCCCGGTGAACCGGGGCGACCGGAGCGAGTCCTCCGGGACGTAGCGCGGCACGTAGTCCCTCCATCGTCGTGGAGCCGACTCGTGCCGGAACGCCGGGCCGGCCAGCATTGCCGATGGTAGCCCGGTCGGCAAGCGCGTCACACCCGGACGGCGCCGGGCGTCGCAGCCCTTGACGACACCCTCGCGCGACGGATTCTCCTCCCCGTCGCCGGCGAGGGCCTCGCACGCGAAGCCCCCTGCCTCCCTCAGGGGGCTTCGTGCTGCATGAGGCCCGGCTGCGGGGGACCCAGCGCCGGGCCCGGTCCCGTCACTCGGCGGCAAGCCTTCGCAGGACGGCCGGCAGGATGCCGCCCTGGCGCAGGTACTCCACCTCGATCGGGCCGTCAAGCCGGGCGATCGCGCGGAACGCACGGGCGGACCCATCCCCGTCCGGGCGGGCAACGACCTCCACGTCTTCGCGTGGCCCGAACGCGGCCAACCCGCGGATCGAGAACGTCTCGCGGCCGGTGAGTCCGAGCGATTCCGCGTTCTCGCCGGGCCGGAACTGGAGCGGCAGGACGCCCATCCCGACCAGGTTGGAGCGGTGGATCCGCTCGTAGCTCTCGGCGATCACGGCCCGTACACCCAGGAGGGTGGTGCCCTTGGCGGCCCAGTCGCGCGAGGAACCGGACCCGTACTCCCGGCCGGCGATGACGACCAGCGGCACGCCCTCGTCGCGGTAGCGCATGGCGGCGTCGTAGATGAACGTCTGCTCGCCGTCGGGGAGATGGACCGTGTACGGTCCCTCCCGGCCCTCGACCATCCGGTTCCGCAGGCGGATGTTGCCGAACGTGCCGCGCATCATCACCTCGTGATGACCGCGCCGCGCGCCGTACTGGTTGAAATCCTGCGGTCCGACGCCGCGCTCCTGGAGCCACTGCCCGGCGGGCGACCAGGCGGCGATCGAGCCGGCGGGGCTGATGTGGTCCGTGGTGACGGAGTCGCCCAGCACCGCGAGCACCCGGGCGTCCACGATGTCCGCGAGCGGCGCCGGCTCCGCGGCGAGACCCTCGAAGAACGGCGGGCTGGCGACGTAGGTGGACGCCGCGTCCCAGGCATACCGGTCGCCGGACGGGATCGGCAGCGCGCGCCACCGCTCGTCGCCCTCGAACACGACCTCGTACGTGTCCCGGAACAGGCCCGGGTCGATGGACGCGGCCATCACCTCGCGCACCTCGGCGGGGCTCGGCCAGATGTCGGCGAGCAGGACCGGAGCGCCGTCACTGGCGGTGCCCAGCGGCTCCGTCGTCAGGTCGAGGTCCACCCGCCCCGCCAGCGCGTAGGCGACGACCAGCGGCGGCGAGGCGAGGTACGCGGCCCGCACCAGCGGGTGCACGCGCCCCTCGAAGTTGCGGTTGCCGGACAGCACGGCGGCCACCACCAGCTCGTCGGCCTCGATCGCCTTCGCGACCGGCTCGTCGAGCGGGCCGCTGTTGCCGATGCAGGTCGTGCAGCCGTAGCCGGCCAGCGCGAAGCCCAGCGTGGCCAGCGGTTCCATCAGGCCGGCCCGCTCCAGGTAGCCGGTCACCGCGCGGGATCCCGGGGCGAGCGACGTCTTCGCCACCGGCGAGGAGCGGAGGCCCCGTGCCACGGCGTTGCGGGCGAGCAGTCCCGCTCCCACCATCACCGCGGGGTTGGACGTGTTGGTGCAGGAGGTGATGGCAGCGATGGTGACCGAGCCGTGGCCGATCTCCGCCGCCCGGCCCCCGGCCTCGATCGGCTTCGGGTCCACGCCCACCGTGTGCGGGTATGCCGCGCGGAAGTTGCCGGGCACCCCGCCCAGGGCCACCCGGTCCTGCGGCCGGCGCGGCCCGGCCAGCGACGGCTCCACGGTCCCGAGGTCCAGCTCAAGGAGGGCGTCGAACTCCGGGCCATCGCCGGGCTCCCGCCACATGCCCTGAGCCTTCGCGTAGCGCTCCACGAGGTCCACGCGCGCTTCCGAACGCCCCGTCAGGCGCAGGTAGGCGAGCGTCTCGGCGTCGATCGGGAACAGCGTGGACGTCGCGCCGAACTCCGGGCTCATGTTGGAGATCGTGGCCCGGTCGGCCAGGGTGAGGCCGGCCAGCCCGTCGCCCGCGAACTCCACGAACGAGCCCACGACGCCGAACCGGCGCAGCATCTCGGTGATGACCAGCACGAGGTCGGTCGCCGTGGCGGCCTCGGGAAGCTCGCCGTGCAGCCGCACGCCGACGATCCGGGGCATCGGCTGGTAGAGCGGCTGGCCCAGCAGGACGGCCTCGGCCTCGATGCCGCCGACGCCGTAACCCAGCACGCCCAGGCCGTTGATCATGGTGGTGTGCGAGTCCGTGCCCACGACCGTGTCCGGGAAGGCCACCCGCCCGCCCTCGTCCTCGCGATCCGTCACCACGGACGCCAGGAACTCCAGGTTGACCTGATGGATGATCCCGGTCCCGGGCGGCACGACCCGCAGGTCCCGGAACGCCGTCTGGGCCCAGCGCAGGAGCTGGTAGCGCTCCCCGTTGCGCTCGTACTCCCGGCCCACGTTGAACGCGAACGCGCCGCTGCCGCCCCAGGCATCGATCTGCACCGAGTGGTCGATCACGAGATCCGCGGGCACGAGCGGGTTGACCCGCGCCGGGTCGCCGCCCAGGGCCGCCATCGCGTCCCGCATCGCGGCCAGGTCCACCACCGCCGGGACTCCGGTGAAGTCCTGGAGCACGACCCGGGCGGGCATGAACGGGATCTCGGCCTCGCCGGCTCCCCCGGGTCGCCAGCCTGCGAGCGCGACGATGTCCTCTTCGCGGACGATGCCGCCGCCGGCGTGGCGGAGCGCGTTCTCCAGCAGGATCCTCAGGGTCACCGGCGCGCGTCCCGGGTCCACGCCCAGCGGGATGCCGGAAGAGGCCAGGACGGACAGACGGTAGAGATCGGGCAGGCCGGGGCCGAGCGAGGCCCGGGCGCCAAAGGCGTTCGGGGTGGGCACGTTCTGATCTCCGCTGTGGGGGATCGGGCGATGAGGGTGCGCCCTCGAACCGCTCGCTACACTCGTCATGTGGAAGCGTACAGCGCGAACCGTGATCCGTGCTTCGGTGGGCCCAGGTGAGGGCCTGGGACGAGACCGACGAGATCCTGCGTCGCGAGGCGGAGCGCCGTGCCGGGGAGCACGAGGAGACGTTGCAGGACCTGGCGGCGGAGGGGATCGACCTGGACCCGGCTGCCCCCGGCACGCACCGCCACGGGGAGCTTGAGCACGCAAGCGACCACGCCCACCCGCATGCGCACTCCGGGCCGGGCGAGCGCCCTGTCATCGGCATCGTGGGTGCCGGGGCCGTCGGGACGGCGCTGGGCGTGGCTCTCTCGCGGGCGGGCTGGCCGGTGGGCGCGGTCGCGTCGCGGGACGCGGACCGGCGGGCGCGGTTCCGCGCGCTCGTTCCGGGCGTGCGTGCCTTCGCCGAGGCCGCAGCCCTCGTGGACGACGTCGAGCTGGTCATCCTCGCCGTCCCGGACGACGTCGTCGCGCGCGTGGCCGCGGACCTTCGGCTGTACGCCGGCCAGGCGCTGGTCCACACCAGCGGCCTGCTGGGCGCCGAGGTCCTGCTGCCGGCCATGGCCGCCGGGACACAGGCGGGCGCGTTCCACCCGCTGGTCGCGTTCGCGGACCTGGACCGCGCCCTGGCGGCGCTGCACGGAGCCACGATCGCGATCGAGGGGGACGAGGAGCTGGCCGCCCACCTGGCCGCGATGGCGGAGGCGATCGGCGGCGTGCCGGTCCGGCTCGCCCCCGGCTCCAAGGCCGCGTACCACGCGGCCGCCGTGCTGTCGGCCGGCGGCGTCGTGGCGCTCCTGGACACCATCCGGGAGGTGGCGGCGCTGGTCGGCCTGGACGAGGCGGGCGCGCTGCGGGTCTATCTGCCACTGCTGGAGCAGACCGTCGCCAATGCCAGGGCCCTGGGCGTGCCCGCCGCGCTCACCGGGCCCGCAACCCGCGGGGATGCCGGCACGATCGCCGCTCACCTCGCCGCACTGGACGAGGGGGCTCCCGCCGCCCTGCCGGTCTACCGGGCGCTCGTGGAGCGCTCGGTGGCGGTCGCCGCCCGGCGGGGCGCCCTGTCACCGGAAGCTGCCGAACGACTCCTAACCGCACTTGCAGGGACGCCCTGACCGGGTACGATGCGGGCATGCAGCACAGCACCGTCGCGCGTCGGGGAGCCTGGCCGGCGCGATTCGCGACCGCGCCCGCGCGGGAGCGAGAGCGGCGCCTCGGCCTTCACCCGGCGTCGGGCTTCGTGACCGCGCCCTCCCGCCGCACCGTGCTGTCCCGACCGGAAGTCGGTCCGATGGCCGCGCTGCGCGCCCCGTGGCGCACGCTCACCGTCGCCCCGTCACGGAGGGTCCGCAGCGGTCGCCCGAAGCCCGCATCCTCGATGCTGTGGACCAGCTCGGCCCGGGGCGGGGGACCCCGCCGACCGTCCGTGGCGCCGGCGTGGCCCGCCTGAGGCAGGCCGTCGCCACCTCCGCGGGTGGCATCGTCGTCCGGTTCCAGGATGGATCCCCGCAACTGGTCGTCGGCCGCCGCAGCCGTTCACGCGAGAGCGTCACCTGGACGCTTCCCAAGGGCACCCCGAACCCCCGCGAGACCGTCGAGGAGACGGCGCTCCGCGAGGTCGCCGAGGAGACGGGCCTGGCTGTCCGGATCGTCCGTCGCTTCGACTCCATCCGCTACTCGTTCACGCAGGGCGGCCAGCGGATCCACAAGACCGTCCACTACTTCCTGATGCAGCCGACGGGCGGGGACCTGGACCGGCACGACCACGAGTTCGACGAGGTCCGTTGGATCGCGTTCGACGAGGCCGCCGGCCTGCTGACCTTCGAGACCGAGCGCGAGCTCGTCGCCCGGGCCGCGCTGGCCGCGACGGAAGGCGGCTTCCCCGGCACGACACCGGCCACCGGAGGCGGAGAGCCATGACCGACACGACCGCGACCCTGCCGACGCCGCTGCTCGATCGCCACGAGGCGCTGGGCGCCAAGATCGTCGAGTTCGCCGGCTGGCTGATGCCCATCCAGTACACGGGCATCATCGACGAGCACCGGGCCGTCCGCTCCGCCGCCGGCCTGTTCGACCTGTCCCACATGGGCGAGCTGGTCGTGGAAGGCCCCGAGGCCGGCGTGGCGCTGGCCGCTGCCCTGGTCAGCGATCCCCCGGCGTTGGCCGTCGGCCGGGCGCACTACTCGATGATCTGTGCGGCGGATGGCGGCATCCTGGACGACCTGATCGTGTACCGGCTCGCCGCCGAGCGGTTCATGGTGGTTGCCAACGCCTCCAACGCCCGGATCGTGTCCGACGCGCTCGCCGAGCGGATCGCCGGCCACCGTGCGGTCCTGGACGACCAGTCCCTGGCCACGGGCCTGGTCGCCATCCAGGGACCCCGATCGCTCGCCATCCTGGGCGCCCTGACCGATCTCGACCTCGCCTCGATCCGCTACTACGGGATCGCTGAAGGCACGGTCGCCGGGATCCCGGCGCAGGTCGCCCGAACCGGCTACACGGGCGAGGATGGCTTCGAGCTGTTCGTGGACGTCGACCGGGCCGGCGAGGCCTGGGACGCGGTGCTGGAGGCGGGCCGGGCGGATGGCCTCGTGCCGGTGGGCCTTGGGGCCCGCGACACGCTCCGGCTGGAGGCGGGCATGCCCCTCTACGGTAACGAGCTCGGCCGTGACACGAATCCCTACGAGGCGGGCCTGGGCCGGGTCGTGAAGCTGGGCAAGGCCGGCGATTTCGTCGGCCGAGCGGCCCTGGAGCAGGTGGAGCGGACGGGCGTTGCGCGGCGCCTGGTGGGTCTCGTGCTCCGCGGACGCGGCATCGCACGCCACGGCTATCCGGTCCTGGACGCGGACGGCCTGACCGGGACGGTGACCTCGGGGACGATGTCGCCGACCCGCGGCGACGCGATCGCGATGGCGTACGTCGCGTCCGCCAACGCCGAACCCGGTACGATGCTGGCGGTCGAGATCCGCGGTGCACGCGTCGCTGCAGAGGTGGTGCCGCTCCCGTTCTACACGCGCCCGGCCTGACCCGTCGGCGGGGTGACGCCCGCACCGGACACGTCCTTTGTCATCGTGCCAGCCCCGCGGCGGACGCCCGCGAGCCAACCAGGAGGAACCGGACCGATGGTCCCCGGCGACCTGCGCTACACCAGCGACCACGAGTGGGTCCGCATCGATGGCGACGAGGGGGTGGTCGGCATCACCCAGTACGCCGCGGACCAGCTTGGCGACATCGTGTTCGTGGAGCTGCCCGAGGTCGGGCGCGCCCTCGAGCGGGGCGCCGCGTTCGGGGTGGTCGAATCGGTGAAGGCGGTCAGCGACCTGCTCGCACCCGTGTCGGGCGAGGTGATCGCCGTCAACGACGCGCTCGCCGACCGGCCGGAGCTGGTCAACGGCGACCCGTACGGCGGCGGCTGGATGATTCGAATGCGCCTGGCCGGCGCCGGCGCGGCGGACGGGCTGCTGGACCCGGCCGCCTACGATCAGCTCGTCGCCGAGGGCTGACCGATGCCCTACGGCCCCCACGCGGCCGATGATCGAGCGCGCATGCTCGAGGCGATCGGCGTCCCGTCCGTGGACGACCTGTTCGAGGACATTCCGCGGGCACTCCGGGCGAGCCCGCTGCGGCTCGACGAGCCCGAGCCCGAGCTCGAGCTCAGCGCCCGGCTGGTCGCCCTTGCCGGCCGCAACCGGGTGGACCTGGCGAGCTTCCTGGGAGCCGGCGCCTACCGCCACTGGAGCCCGCCCGTGGTGGACCAGATGCTGCTCCGCGGCGAGTGGTACACGGCGTACACGCCGTACCAGCCCGAGGTGAGCCAGGGCACGCTCCAGAGCATCTACGAGTACCAGTCGCTGGTCGCCGAGCTGACCGGCCTCGACGTGGTCTCCGCGTCCCACTACGACGGCGGCGCCGCCACGGCGGAGGCCGCGCTCATGACCTGTCGAGCGACGCGGCGGGACCGGATCCTGGTCTCGCGGGGCGTTCACCCCCACTACCGTGCCACGCTGGAGACGTACGCGGAGGGGGCCGGGCTGGTCGCCGACGAGGTCCCGCTGGTCGCGGACGGCCCGCTCGCGGGCACGACGGACCTGGCGGCGCTGGAACGGATGCTCGCGGACCCCGACCGGCCGGTGGCCGGCGTGGTGGTCGCCCAGCCCAACGTGCTCGGGTTGCTCGAGGACATGCCCGAGGCGGGGCGGCTCGCGCACGCGGCCGGCGCCCTGTTCGTCAGCGTGGTGGAGCCCGTGTCGCTGGCGGTGCTCGCCCCGCCCGGCGAGTACGGGGCGGACATTGCGGCGGGGGAGGGCCAGTCGCTGGGCATCCCGCTCCAGTACGGCGGCCCGTACCTCGGGATCGTGGCCTGCACCGACGCCCTGATCCGGCAGATCCCCGGGCGGCTGGTGGGCCTGACCTCGGACCTCGACGGGCGCCGGGCGTTCGTGATGACGCTGCGCGCCCGGGAGCAGGACATCCGCCGGGAGCGCGCGGCGAGCAACATCTGCACCAACCAGGCCCTGCTGGCGCTGGCGGCCGGCATCTACCTGGCCGCCGTCGGGCCCCACGGGCTGCGCGATGTCGCGGCACTGGGCGCGGCGCGGGCTGCGGAGCTGGAGGCGGCGCTGGCGGAGGCCGGGGCGCCGCGCCTTCACACGGGGCCGTACCTCAACGAGTTCGTCGTCCGGGTCCCGGACGCGGCGGGCGTCCATGCGCGGCTCCTGGAGCGGGGCGTGCTGGCCGGCATCCCGACGGCGGCCCTGCTGCCCGACGAGCCGGCCCTCGCCGACGGGCTGCTCGTGTGCTGCACGGAGGTCACGACGGGCGTGGACATCGACCGCTTCGCGGGCGCCCTGCGGGCCGAGCTGGCCGCGGCCGCGGCGGGAGGCGTCCGATGACCGTCGTCGGGAACCCCCTCCAGCCCACGATCTTCGAGCTCAGCCGGCCCGGCCGGGGCGGCGGCAAGATCCCGCACCCGCCGACGGACGCGCTGGCGCGGATCCCGGCGGCAGCCATGCGTGCGACGCCGCCGGCGCTGCCGGAGCTCGCCGAGCCGGACGTCGTGCGCCACTACGTCAACCTCTCGACGCTCAACTACTCGGTGGACTCCGGGTTCTACCCGCTGGGCTCGTGCACGATGAAGTTCAACCCCAAGCTCAACGAGTGGGCGGCGCGCCTGCCCGGGTTCGCGGGGCTCCACCCCATGGCCCCCGACGCGATCGCCCAGGGCACGCTCCAGCTCCTGTTCGAGCTGGAGGCGCTGCTGGCCGAGATCAGCGGCATGGACGCGGTCACGCTCCAGCCCGCCGCGGGCGCCCACGGTGAGCTGACCGGGATCCTCATGATCCGTGCCTACCATCGATCCCGCGGCGACACGGAGCGCACCGAGGTCCTCGTGCCGGACTCCTCGCACGGGACCAATCCCGCCACGGCCACGATGGCCGGCTTCCGGACCATCACGATCCCGTCCGCCCCGGACGGCGGCGTGGACCTCGAGGCCTTCCGGGCGTCCCTGGGTCCCCGGACCGCCGCGATCATGATCACCAACCCGTCCACGCTCGGGTTGTTCGAGGCGCGGATCGGGGAGCTGCTCGAGGCGACCCACGCGGCGGGCGCCCTCGCGTACATGGACGGCGCCAACCTCAACGCGATCCTCGGCCGGTTCAAGCCCGGCGAGGCCGGCTTCGACGTCATGCACTTCAACGTCCACAAGACGTTCAGCACGCCGCACGGCGGCGGCGGCCCGGGTGCCGGGCCGGTCGGCGTCCGCGCCAACCTCGTGCCGTTCCTGCCGGCGCCCCGGGTCATGCGGGCCGACGACGGCTCCTATCGCCTGGAGGGCCCCGGTGAGCGGCCGACGTCGATCGGGCGGGTGCGCTCGTTCACGGGCAGCACGGGGGTCCTCGTGCGCGCGTACGCCTACATCCGCGCGCACGGCGCGTCGGGCCTGCGCGAGGTGTCCGACGACGCCGTGCTGGCGGCCAACTACCTCAAGCACCGCCTGGCGGGCACCTACGAGGTGCCCTTCGAGCGCGCGTGCAAGCACGAGTTCGTCGCGTCCGCCGCGGATATCAAGCACCGCACCGGGGTGCGGACACTGGATATCGCCAAACGGCTGATCGACAAGGGGTACCACCCGCCCACGATCTACTTCCCGCTCACCGTCGAGGAGGGGATGCTGATCGAACCCACCGAGACGGAGGCGCTCGAGACGCTGGACGGCTTCGCGGACGCCCTGATCGAGATCGCCCGGGAAGCGGAATCGGACCCCGATCTCGTGACCGGCGCACCGCACGACGCCCCCGTGCGCCGCCTCGACGAGGCGACGGCAGCCCGCCAGCCGAACCTGCGCTGGAGGCCGATGGCCGGCGCCGTGATGCCGTGCCCGGACTGACCCCGCCGAGCACGGCCCACGCGGGGCGTCGTGCGCCCCGTCGCCTATTTGACAGCCCCACAGGGGCCGTGGATAGTACCCGCAGCACCGGCTCAGGCAAGGGTGCCGGGCCGGTATGCCCCGTCAGTTCCCGAGCGAGGGATGCCAGTCCATGACGGAACGGACCTTCAGGCCGCCGCCAGGGACGCGCTCGGGACAAGGCAAGTCAATCGGAGGAGATTCGATGCGGAACCGACTATTGGGTCTGCTCGCAGTCGCGGCGATCGTCGTCGCGGCATGCGGGGGCTCGACCAGCACCGCCACGCCGCCACCGGCGGAGTCGATGGAGCCCGGCGCGTCCGAGCCCGCGGCTACCCCGGAAGGCCCGGCGCTTGCGGCCGAGCAGATCCTGCGGGTCGACATCGCGGGCGAGCCGCCGACGCTCGACCCCAACAAGGCGCAGGACTCGAACTCGCTGACCGTCCTTCGCGCCCTGCACCGCCCCCTCGTCTACATCGACCAGGACCTCAAGGTCGTCCCCGCGCTCGCCGAGTCCTACGAGGTCTCGCCCGATGCGAAGACGCTGACCTTCAAGCTCCGCGACGCCAAGTACAGCAACGGCGACCAGATCGTCGCCGGTGACCTCGTGTACAGCTGGCGGCGGCTTGTCGACCCGCGCACCGCGGCCCCGTACTCCTACGTCATGGCCGAGGTCGCCGGTGGCTCCGAGCTGCTGGGCCTGGCCGGCGCGGAAACGCTCCCGTCGGATGCCGAGATCGACGCGCTCCTGGAGACGCTGGGCGTGGCCGCCCCGGACGACAAGACCTTCGTCGTCACGCTGTCCACCCCGGCGACCTACTTCCTGTCGGCCATGACCCTGTGGGTCGGCGTGCCGATCCAGGAGAAGTGGATCACCTCCACCGACGCGACCGAGGCTGCCAACTACGTCAGCTCCGGCCCGTTCGTCCTGGACACCTGGAACCACAACTCGGAGATCGTGCTCAAGCCGAACCCCAACTGGTACGGCGACGTCAAGCCGACCCTGACCGAGATCCACATGTCGATGTCCCCCGAGCCCGCCCAGGCGCAGGCCGCCTACGAGGCCGGCGAGATCGACATGATCATGCCCGTACCCAGCGAGGACGTCGCTCGCGTCAAGGCCGACCCGGTCCTGGGCGCCGAGTACCAGGAGCAGAGCCAGCTCTCGATCACCTACTACACCTACAACAACGGCACCGCGACCACCGGCCAGGGCACCCTCGAGCGCTGCAAGGACGGCCCGAAGGTCTGCCCGACCATGAACAAGAACTTCCGGATCGCGCTGACCCAGGCCATCGACAAGCAGGCCTTCACGGACACCACGTTCGCCGGCCTCGGCGTCATGGCCAACCAGTTCGTCATGCCGGGCATCCCCGGCTACGACGAGACCATTGATCCCTACCCGTACGATCCCGCGGCCGCCCAGGAGTCGATGACCAAGGCCCTGGCCGAGATCGGCGTCGCCAGCGCCGCCGAGCTCCCGGTGCTCAAGTTCGGCTTCAACTCCGGCTCCGGCCACGAGCCGCGCGTCGCGTTCCTGGCCGAGGCCTGGCGCTCCGCGTTCGGCATCGAGACCGAGCAGATCGGCAGCGACTTCGGCGTGTTCCTCACCCAGCGCACCGACGGCGAGTACGACCTGGCCCGCGACGGCTGGGGTGCCGACTACCCGCATGCGAACAACCAGCTCAACGGCCTGTTCACCTGCGGCGGCGGCAACAACGACTCGCAGTACTGCAACCCGGCGTTCGACGAGCTGATCGTTCAGGCAGCATCCGAGCCGGACCAGGCGAAGCAGGAGGACCTGTACAAGCAGGCCCAGAAGCTCATGATGGACGACGCGCCCATCCTGCCCCTGCGCTACGCCGTCACCCCCATCCTCATCAAGCCCTACGTCGGCGGGCTGACCCTGACGCCCATGGACTCGCAGGTCCCCGGCGAGCACTTCTACGAGACCATCCAGATGCTGGAGCGCTGAGCGCCCAGCATGCCTGAACGGGGTGGGCCGGCCGCCTGGCCGGCCCACCCCGTATCGCGTTCCACCCCCTGACAGACCCCCGAGGGTAGTGCCGACGTGATCACCTACCTTGTCCGACGGATCCTGTGGATCATTCCCGTGCTGTTCGCGGTCTCGGTGATCACCTTCGTGCTCATGCACTCCGTGCCCGGAGGCCCCTGGGACAAGGAGAAGCGGCTCCCGCAGGCCGTCGAGGACCGCCTCAACGCCGAGTACGGGCTGGACCAGCCGCTGGTCATCCAGTACATCAACTGGGCCGGCGACTTCGTGACCGGCGACCTCGGCCCGTCGTACCGGTACCGCGACCGCCGCGTCAACGACATCGTCGCGGACGGGCTGATGACCACGGTGCAGCTGGGCCTGATGGCGTTCACCCTGGCCGTGGTGGTCGGGATCCCGCTCGGGATCATCGCGGCGCTGGGCCACAACCGGTGGCCGGACTACCTGTCCACGAGCGTCTCGATCATCGGCATCGCCACGCCGAGCTTCGTCCTGGCGATCCTGCTGGTCGTCGTGTTCTCGGTCCAGCTCGGCTGGTTCCCCACCAGCGGCTGGAAGGGTCCCCAGTACTGGGTGCTGCCCACGATCGCCCTGGCCGGGTTCCCGATCGCGGTCATCGCCCGCTACACGCGCGCCTCCATGCTGGAGGTGACCCGCAAGGACTACATCCGCACGGCGGACAGCAAGGGCCTGCGGAGGCGTGCCGTCGTGAGCCGCCACATGATCCGCAACGCCCTGATCCCCGTGGTGACGATCCTGGGCCCGACGCTGGCCTTCCTGGTCACGGGCTCGTTCATCATCGAGCGGATCTTCGCGATCCCCGGCATCGGCCGGTTCTACATCGAGTCCATCAGCACCCGGGACTACGGCCTGCTGATGGCGATGACGATGCTGTACGCGTTTGCCGTCGCGTTCCTCAACGTGGTGGTGGACATCCTGTACGCGTACATCGATCCCCGGATCCGCTACAGCTAGGAGCGTCCGCGCACATGGCATCGGTGACGACATCCCTCGACCGCAGCGCGGTGCAGCCGGAGCGGGGCGCCAGCCTGTGGAGCGACGCGTTCGGCCGCCTGCGCAAGAACAGGCTCGCGATCGTCGGGCTGGTCATGGTGATCATGCTGCTCGCCGTCGGCGTCTTCGGCCCCTTCCTGGCGCCGCACCCGTACCAGGTCCAGGACACGGCCGCGGTCCGGGCGAACGGAGGGCCGCTGCCGCCGGGGTCGCCGGACCACATCCTGGGCACGGATCAGCTGGGGCGAGACCTGCTCAGCCGGCTCCTCGACGGCGCCCGGATCAGCGTGACAGTCGCGTTCGTGGTCCAGATCGTGGTCATCACCATCGGCGTCCCGCTGGGCGCGGCCGCGGGCTGGGTTGGCGGCCGGCTGGACAACGTCCTGATGCGCTTCACCGACATCATCTACGCGTTCCCGGACCTGCTGTTCATCATCCTGCTGTCGGTCGCGTTCCGGGACACGTTCTTCGGCCAGGCGCTGGACGGGCTGCTGCTGGTGTTCGTCGCGATCGGCCTCACGTCGTGGGTGACCGTGGCGCGGCTTGTGCGCGGCCAGATGCTGTCGCTCAAGGAGACCGAGTTCGTCGAGGCGGCCAAGGCGATCGGCGTGTCCAGCCGGCGGACCGTCAACCGGCACCTGCTGCCCAACAGCCTGGGGCCGATCATCGTGGCCATCACGCTGGGCATCCCGGCGGCGATCCTGGCCGAGGCGACCCTCGCCTACCTGGGTGTCGGCGTGCAGCCGCCGCGCGCATCGTGGGGCAGCCTGATCGCCGAGGGCCAGCGGTACATGCGGTCCGAGCCACACCTGGTGGCGTTCCCGGCGATCGCGATCGCGATCGCCCTGGTCGGGTTCACCTTCCTCGGTGACGGCCTGCGGGACGCCCTGGACCCGAAGCTCAAGGGCAAGCAGTAGATGGCGGGCACCGACGCGGACCTCCCGGTCGACGAGACCGCCATCATGGTCGAGCTTCCGCCCCGGGATCTCGACCGCAGCCAGTACGGGGGGCAGCAGGCGGCGGACCGCGAGAAGTCCGGCCCGCTGCTCTCGGTGCGCGGGCTGTCGACGCATTTCTTCACGCCGGACGGCGTGGTCCAGGCCGTGGACGACGTGTCGTTCGAGGTCGGCTATGGCGAGACGCTGGGCCTGGTCGGGGAGTCCGGCTGCGGCAAGAGCGTGTCCGCCCTGTCCATCGCCCGACTGGTCCCGGACCCGCCCGGCAAGATCGTGGCCGGCGAGATCTGGTTCGACGGGATCGACCTGCTCAAGCTGTCCGACGACGACATGCGCGCGCTGCGCGGCAAGGACATCGGGTTCATCTTCCAGGACCCGCTGACCAGCCTCAACCCGACGCTCACGATCGGGTACCAGATCGCGGAGTCGGTCCGTGAGCACTTGGGCCTGTCCAAGAAGGCCGCCCAGGACCGGGTTGTGGAGCTGCTGGCCAAGGTCGGCATCCCGCGGGCGAAGGACCGCCTCAACGACTACCCGTTCCAGTTCTCGGGCGGCATGCGCCAGCGCGTGATGATCGCGATTGCGTTGTCGTGCGACCCCAAGCTGATCCTCGCCGACGAGCCCACGACGGCCCTCGACGTGACGATCCAGGCGCAGATCCTGGAGCTCATCGCCACGCTGTCGAGCGAGTACCACACCGCCGTGCTGCTGATCACCCACGATCTGGGCATCGCCGCCGGGATGTGTCACGAGGTGAACGTCATGTACGCCGGGCGGATCGTCGAGACCGGCACGGTGGATCAGCTGTTCGAGAGCCCCCAGATGCCCTACGCCTGGGGCCTCCTGGACTCCCTGCCGAGGATCGACGACGTGCGGGGCGAGCGCCTCCGGACGATCGAGGGCATGCCGCCGCTGCTGATCAAGCCGCCGGCGGCCTGCCGGTTCGGCCCGCGCTGCCCGTTCATCCGCGACGTCTGCCGCGAGGCCGAGCCCGAGCTGTCGCCGCGGGGATCCGATCAGCACATGGCCCGCTGCTGGGCAACCGAGCCGGGAGGCTGGATCTCGTGACAGCGACGATCGGGGCGTCCGCGGCGCCGCATGTCCACGACCCTCAGAACCTCGTCGAGGTGGACGACCTCAAGGTCCACTTCCCGATCCGCTCGGGGATCTTCAAGTCGGTCAAGGGCACGGTCAAGGCCGTGGACGGCGTCTCGTTCGAGATCCGCCGCGGCGAGACGCTGGGCCTGGTCGGGGAGTCCGGCTGCGGCAAGAGCACGATCGGCCGGGCGCTGATCCGGCTGCGCGACACGACCGCGGGCCGGGTGTACTTCGACGGGACGGATCTCGGGGCCCTCAAGGCCGAGGACCTGCGCAAGATGCGCCGCCGGATGCAGATCATCTTCCAGGATCCGTACGGATCCCTCGATCCCCGGATGACCGTTGAGTCGATCATCGCGGAGCCGCTGGACACCCACAACCTGGTCAAGGGCAAGGAGAAGCGCGAGCGGATCGGCGAGCTGCTCCGGATGGTGGGCCTTGACCCCAAGTACATCCTCCGCTACCCCCACGAGTTCTCGGGCGGCCAGCGGCAGCGGATCGGCGTGGCCCGCGCCCTCGCGGTGGAGCCGGAGCTGATCGTGTGCGACGAGCCGATCTCCGCGCTCGACGTGTCGATCCAGGCGCAGGTCCTGAACCTGCTGGTGGACCTTCGGGAGCGCCTGGGCCTGACCTACCTGTTCGTGGCCCACGACCTGTCCGTGGTCCGGCACATCAGCGACCGGGTCGCGGTCATGTACCTGGGCAAGATCGTCGAGATCGGCCCGCCCGAGGAGCTGTACACCACGCCCGGGCACCCGTACACGCGGGCGCTGCTGTCGGCGATCCCGGTCCCGGACCCCAACGCGGAGCGCAAGCGCCGTCGGGTGATCCTCCAGGGCGACGTGCCCAGCCCCGTGAACCCGCCCGAGGGCTGCCGGTTCCACACCCGGTGCTGGCTGTACGAGCAGCTGGGCAAGCCGGAGTCGTGCCGCACGGTCGAGCCGCCGCTCGCGCCGCTGGCCAGCGACGACCACCGCGTCGCCTGCCACTTCGCCGCCGAGGCGCTCAAGACGAAGGTGGGCGTCGGCCATCTCGAGGCGCTGACCACGCGGCGCGGGACGCCGCCCAAGGCGCTGGAGCTGCTGGCCGCCGAGAAGGATGGGGCCGCGGCCGCCCAGGCGTCGGTCCCGGAGACGCCGGCCGCCGGGTAGCGGGAGGATCGCCGGCGCGGCCGGCGATCAGGGCGTCGGGGACGGCTCCGCGGAGGGTGCGGCGAGCGGTGCGCCGAACAGCGCGTCCCAGGCGAACCGGGCATCCGGGCGCGAGGCCCGCAGCGGCGACGCCGCGTCCCACTGCGCCCGGTATGTCGCCAGGACGTCGCCGGCGTCGAGCGCAGCGCCGTCGTGGAACGTCACGCCGTCACGCAGCCGGCAGGTCCAGCTGGTCGCATCCGCGTTGGGCGTGCAGCGCTCAGCGAGGCTCGGCTCCGGCTGGAGTGTGCCGGGTGCGAACCCGTACAGCGGGTCGGTGACCAGGGCGCACAGGCGGAGCGCGTCGGCGGACCGCTGGTCGGCGCACCACGCGCCGGCGGGCTCGGCGGCCTGCATGAACACCAGCTGGCGGCGGTCGCCTGGGGTGAACGCGCCCAGGGGGTCTGCGCCCAGCGGCGAGGTCATGACGCCGCCGACGTCCGAGCGCACGGCGACGATCGATCCCGGCGAGACCAGCGGCACGACGGCCGCCGCGTCCCGGACCTGGTCATTGGCGCGGGCGAAGGCCGCCTCGCGAGTGGCGGCGTCGGCGGTGGCGGCCGCCTCCCGGAGCGCCTCGCGGACACCGTCGGTCCGGGTGGCCGGCAGGGAAGTGCCGCCGCCGAACACCGGGCCGAGGAACGCGGACGGATCGGCCAGCGAGGACCCGACGCCCCACAGGTACAGGCCGTCGAGAGTGCCCTCGGCGGCGGCCTTCGCGAGCTCCCGCGGGTCGATGACGTCGATCTCCACGGGCAGCCCGAGGCCCTCGTCGAGCTGCGCCCGGATGGCCTCCGCAGTGCCACGTGGGTCCGGCAGGCCGGCCACGGGCTCCGACGGGACGTGCAGCGTCCTCGTGTCCCGGAGATCGAACCCGGCCGCCTGGAGCTCTGCCTTGGCGGCCGGCGCGTTGGACGCCGGCCACGGCTCGCCCGCGCAGCCGCCGGGGACGGCGCACGGGGACAGGTGCGTGGGCACGATTGAGCCGGCCGGGAACGCCGCCGCGGCCAGGGCCTCCCTGTCCAGGCTGGCCGCGATCGCGCGACGGACCCGGGCGTCGTCGAAGGCCCGATCGTTCCCGAACGCGAGGTACGAGGTGGACAGCCCCGCCCGCGGCACCACGGCGAGCTCCGGGACCGTTTCGATCCGCTCGAGGTCCGCCGGGCTGGGTGCGCTGATCGCATCCACCGTCGCGGACAGGAGCTCGAACGTCCGCTGGGCCGGATCCGTCGCCCAGCGCAGGACGATGGTGGGCGTGCGCGCGCTCGCTTCTCCATCCGGGTCCGCGGCGGCCAGGATCAGGCTCTCGCCCGTGTCCCAGCGCTCGATCCGGTACGGCCCGGTGCCCGCGACCGAGCGGCCCGCCCCCGGATCCGCGGCCAGGCGCTCGACGGCCGCCGCGTCCAGGATGCCCAGCGACGGGTCGGCGATCCGGGCGGGGAACGCCCCGTCCGGCGAGCACAGGGTGAACCGCACGGTTCGGGCGTTGACGGACTGGATCCGACCCATCCTGCCGGTGTAGTCGTCGCGGTCGCAGGCGGAGCCATCGGCCGGCCAGGCGCGGGCCTCGAACGGCGCCTCGCTGGGCTCAGCCGTGCCCTCGACGGACGGTCCGGGCGTGGGCGTTGCCGGTGGCTCCGTCACGGGGGGCTCGGATGCACAGGCGGCGACCGCAAGAGCGGCGGCGAGGATGAGCGGGACGCGCAGGTGGGGGCGACGCATGGGGAGTGTGGCTCCGGTGCGGGCTCGGCTATGGTGTCAGAAGTCCGATGATCGGTCAGCAGGCCGGCGCTGGGTGAGTATCATGCACGGTCAGGAGCAGGTCACCGGCGCCGGGCCGGCTGCCTGGCGATGGGAATCGCTCCATCCCGGCGTGAGGAGGAGACAGCATGTCCCGTATCCGAATCGGGGCCCTGATTGCGGCTGCCGCCGTAACGTTCGCCGCCTGCGGCGGAACGACGGCCACGCAGACGCCCGCGAGCGAGGCTCCACCTGCCAGCGCGGAGCCCGGCCAGAGTGCCGCGCCCGAGACCCCGGCCGCCGGGACGCCCAAGGAGGGCGGAACGTTCGTCGTGGCGCTGTCGGGCGACATCAACCGGACCGACCCGTCGCTCGTTGACGACGCCAACTCGACGTACGTCGCGAGCCAAGTCATCGAGACGCTCGTCACTCTCAAGCCGGGCACCGGCGACGAGATCATCCCGGCGCTGGCGTCCGAGTGGGGCGTCAGCGACGACGGCCTGCAGTACACATTCAAGATCCGCGAGGGCGTGAAGTTCCACGACGGAACCGACTTGAACGCCGAGGCGGTGAAGGCGAACTTCGATCGCTGGATCAACATCCCGAAGGCGTACGTCGACCTGGGCTACACCTACTACATCGACACGGTGATCACGCCGCAGGTCAAGGAAGTGACGGCACCCGACGCGTCGACGGTCGTGGTGACCCTCAGCGCGCCGAACTCGGCGTTCCTCGTCCAGATGACGCTGACGCCGTTTGCGATCTCGAGCCCCAAGGCGCTCACCGACGGGAACGCCAGCGCCGCCGACTTCGCGGACAACAAGTACGCGACCGGTGGGCCGCCGGCGATGGTCGGCACAGGCCCGTTCGTGTTCAAGGAGTGGGTGCCGGGCACCCAGGTGGTGCTCGTCAAGAACCCCGACTACTGGAACGCCGCGGCCGGCGGCCCGTACCTCGACCAGATCACGTTCAAGCCGATCGCGGAGACGACCGCGACGCTGAACGCCATCCAGGCGGGCGACGTCGACCTCGCGATGCAGATCGCGCCGCTCGACGTTCCGACCGTCAAGTCTGACGCCAACCTGCAGGTCATCGACCGGGGGAGTGCCTGCAACGTGGGCATCCTCGGCATGAACCAGACCCACAAGCCCTTCGACAACGTCAAGATCCGTCAGGCTGTGGCCTACGCGATCGACCGGCCGGCGATCGCTGAAGCGTTCTTCGGCGGGGAGTTCGGGCTTGTCCCGTCCAACTGGGCGCCGCCCGGTACCCCGTTCGTCAACGAGCTGGCCATCCCGAACTATGACCCCGAGCAGGCCAAGGCCCTCATCGCGGAGTCCGGCGTCACCGACCTGAGCTTCGACTTCTGGTATCCCTCGGACGTCACCCGCGCCTACCTGCCGGATCCGAAGGGGATCTTCGAGACGATCCTCAGCAACCTCGAGGCGGTCGGCTTCCAGCCCAACCCCAAGACCGCTCCGTGGCGGCCCGACTATCTCGCAGCCGAGTCCTCCGGCAAGTACCCGGCCTGGCTCATCGGCTGGAACTGCGACTGGCTGGGCATCGACAACTTCCTGTTCACCGCGTTCTTCGGCTACCGGGGCGACCCGGTCGGACCGAACCCCGAGTTCGCGTACAAGAACGACGAGATGAACCAGGCGATGCTCGACGCCTTGGCGGCCACCGACGAAGCCGGCCAGAAGGCCGGCTGGGACAAGGCCCAGGAGCTGATCCTGGCCGACATGCCGGCGGTGCCGCTCGCGTCGAGCAAGACCCCCGGCGCCTACCAGGCATACGTGAAGGGCTTCGTTCCCGGCCCGACCCTGCTGGAGTTCCTCTCGACCGTCTGGCTCGACAAGTAGCCCCGTGACGCCCGCCTGCAGGCGGGCGTCAGGCATCCATGGTCCCCCGGCGGCCCACGGCCTCGGGGGACCACGAACATCCGGGACCACTAATCGACGTGACCCTGTACGGGACCTCATGACCGATGGCCAAGTACATCGTCAGACGGTTGATCGGCGCCATCCCCGTCCTGTTCGGGCTGTCCATCATCCTGTTCTGCTTCGTCCACCTGCTGCCCGGCGACCCGGCGACGGCCATCCTCGGACAGCACGCCACGCCCGAGCGGGTGGCCGCGATGCGCGCGTACCTGGGGCTCGACGACCCGCTGTGGCAGCAGTACCTGCGATACGTCGGGAACCTGCTGCAGGGGGATCTCGGGTCCAGCGTCATCAACAACCAGCCGCTGTTGAAGGAGCTCCTCACGCGGTTTCCCGCGACGATCGAGCTCACGGTGGCGGCGATGATCTTCGCCGCCGGAGTGGGCATCCCCCTCGGCAGGTTCGCGGCCCGCCATCCCAGCGGTGGCAGGATGGGTCCGTGACGCTGATCTCGCTGCTGGGGATCAGCATCCCGGTGTTCGTGCTTGGTCTCACGCTTCAATACATCTTCGCCGTGCAGCTCGGGATCCTGCCCGCGGGCGGCCGCATCGATCCACGTGCGAACCTCGAGATCCAGTCCAACTTCGTCCTCATCGATTCGCTGCTCATGGGGCGGCCCGACCTGTTCTGGGACGGGATCACGCACCTCATCCTGCCCGCGATCGCGCTGGGTTCCATCCCGCTTGCGATCATCACCCGCATCACGCGCGCGTCCGTGCTCGACGTGACCAACGAGGACCATGTCCGGACAGCGCGGGCCAAGGGCCTGACCGAGCGCCGGGTGGACAACCGTCACATCATGCGCAACGCCTGGCTGCCGGTGGTGACCGTGATCGGGATCCAGGTCGGCGGCCTGCTCGCGGGCGCCGTGATCACCGAGACCGTGTTCGCCTGGGGCGGCGTCGGGCGGTTCGTCGTCGATGCGATCAACAACCGCGACTACCTCGTGGTCCAGAACACGATCCTCTTCTTCGCCCTCGTCTTCCTGGTGGTGAACCTGATCGTGGACATCCTGTACGCGTTCCTCAACCCACGGATCCGGTACGCCTGATGGCCGCGCCCGCCGTCTCCGTCCGAAGGCCCGTCGAGGCGCGCGCCAGCCGCGGGCTGTGGAGCGACGCGCTGCGCCGCCTGGTCCGCAACTGGCCCGCGATGGTCGGGGTGCTGCTGATCGCGTTGTTCGTGTTCACCGCGGTGTTCGCGCCGTTCCTGGCCCCGTACGATCCGATGGCAGGGACGCTGGCTGAGCGGCTGCAGCCTCCCAACGCAGAGCACCCGATGGGAACCGACACCCAGGGTCGCGACGAGCTCAGCCGCGTCATCTACGGGGCCCAGGTCAGCCTCGTCGCCGGCATCGCCTCGGTCGTCATGGGCGTGCTGATCGGCGGGACCATCGGCGCCCTCGCGGGCGGCCTCGGCGGCAGGGTGGACGCGATCCTGATGCGCGTCGTGGACGTGATGTTCGCGATCCCGGGCATCCTGCTCGCCATCGGGATCGTCGCCTGGCTGGACCGCGGGCTTGCCCCAGATCATGTTCGCGGTCGCGATGGTCAACGTCCCGATCTTCGCCCGCATCCTGCGCGGCAGCCTGCTCTCGCTGCGTGAGTCGGACTACGTCACGGCGTCCAGATCGCTCGGCGCCAGCGGACCGCGGCTGCTGCTCCGGCACATGCTGCCCAACTCGCTGACGCCGCTCATCGTCGCCGCGACCCTCGCTCTGGCGACCGCGATCATCGATGTCGCCGGCCTGGGCTTCCTGGGGCTCGGCCCGCCCGACCCGCGGACGCCGGAGTGGGGGACGATGCTCACGGACTCCACCAAGTTCCTGCGCCAGGCGCCGTGGCTGATCATCTTCCCCGGCGTGGCGATCGTCATCAGCGCGGTCGGGTTCAACCTGCTCGGTGACGGCCTGCGCGAGTCGCTCGACCCGCGGATGAGGCGCTGACGATGGCGCTGCTGACCGTCGAGGACCTCGTCGTCCGGTTCCGGACGCACGAGGGCACGATCCACGCCGTCAACGGCGTCTCGTTCGAGTTGGAGGAAGGCGAGCGGCTGGGGCTGGTCGGGGAGTCCGGCTGCGGCAAGAGCGTCACCAACCTCGCGATCATCCGTCTTCTGCCCAAGCCGGCCGGCAGGATCGAGGGCGGCCGAGTGATGTTCGAGGGCCAGGACCTGATCTCGCTGCGCGAGGAGGAGGTCCGCGACATCCGCGGCTCCGACATCGCGATGATCTTCCAGGACCCGATGACCAGCCTCAACCCGGTGCTGACCATCGAGGAGCAGATGGTCGAGACGATCCAGGCACACCGAACGGTGAGCAAGAACGACGGCCCGGGTGCGAGCGATCGAGCTGCTCGAGATGGTGGGAATCCCGCAGCCCGACAAGCGACTGCGCAGCTTCCCGCACCAGTTCTCCGGCGGGATGCGCCAGCGGGTGATGATCGCGATGGCGCTCGCCCTCGAGCCGAAGCTGCTGATCGCGGACGAGCCCACGACGGCGCTGGACGTCACGATCCAGGCCCAGGTCCTGGAGCTGCTGGCCAAGCTGACGACGGACAGCTCGACGGCGCTGATCCTGATCACGCACGACCTGGGCGTCGTGGCCGGGATGACCCAACGGATCAACGTGATGTACGCCGGGTTCATCGTCGAGATCGCCCCGACGGCGGAGCTGTTCGAGCACCCGTCGCACCCCTACACCGTGGGCCTGCTGCACTCGATCCCGCGCCTGGACGAGGCGGGAGGCGACGGAGCTCATCCCGATCGAGGGCAGACCCCCCGACATGCGCCGCGCGCCCACGGGCTGCCCGTTCGCGCCGCGCTGCGCCTGGCGGATCGCGGCGTGCTGGTCGGACAACCCCGAGCTGACCCCGCTCGTCCAGGGCACGCGGGTTGTGACCACGGGGCCGGAGGCCACCCACCAGATCGCCTGCCACAACCGGCCGACCGCCGACGAGGTGCGACGACGGCCGGCCGCGGCGGCCGGGGTTCGTTCCCGCTCCGCCGCCGGAGGGCATGCCCGACGAGCTGAGCCTGTCGTCGGTCGGTGCCACCGCGGACCTCGGCGGGCTGGTGGCCGCCATCCAGGTGGAGGAGGGTCCGCTGTCCGTCTACCCCAGCGCCGGCGGCCTGCCGGTCCCGCCCGAGCCGGAGCGGCGTCATGATGGCGTCTGAGCAGCCGGCGCCGGGCACGGCGCTCGTGTCCCGAGCTCCTGCGGGTCGAGGACCTCAAGGTCCACTTTCCGATCAAGGAAGGGATGATCTTCGAGCGCCACGTCGGCGACGTGAAGGCGGTCGATGGCATCACGTTCAGCCTCCGCCGCGGCGAGACCCTCGGGCTGGTGGGTGAGTCCGGCTGCGGCAAGAGCACGACGGGTCGGGCGATCATCCGGCTGACCCGAGCCCAGCGCGGGCCGGGTCCTGTTCGAGGGCACGGACATCACGTCCCTGGACCGAGCGCAGATGAAGGCCGTGCGGCGCCGGATGCAGATGATCTTCCAGGACCCCTACGCGAGCCTGGACCCGCGGATGACCGCCGGTGGGATCATCGCCGAGCCGCTCGACATCCACGGCGTGGGCGACAAGGGCGACCGGCGCGAGCGGGTGCGCGAGCTGCTGTCCACGGTCGGGCTCAACCCGGACTACGCGGACCGCTATCCCGCACGAGTTCAGCGGCGGCCAGCGGCAGCGCATCGGCGTGGCGCGGGCGCTCGCCCTGGAGCCGGACCTGATCGTCGCGGACGAGCCGATCAGCGCCCTCGACGTCTCGATCCAGGCCCAGATCATCAATCTCCTCGAGCGGCTCCAGGGCAGCCTCGGGCTGACGTACCTGTTCATCGCCCACGACCTGTCGGTGGTGCGTCACATCAGCGACCGGATCGCGGTGATGTATCTCGGGCGGATCGTGGAGCTGGCCCCGTCGCGGGAGCTCAACAGGCGGCCGCTGCACCCGTACTCGGTCGCGCTGCTGTCGGCGGTGCCGATCCCGGACCCGGCCGTGGAGCGCCGCCGCCGCCGGATCATCCTCACCGGCGACGTGCCGAGCCCGGTCAACCCGCCGCGGGCTGCCACTTCCACACCCGCTGCTGGCTGCGCGAGCAGCTAGGCAGGCCGGAGCGGTGCCAGGCGGAAGTCCCGGTGATGCGGCTGCTGTCCACCGACCACGAGGTGGCCTGCCATTTCGCAGAGGAGGTCGAGGGCTCGAAGGAGCAGGCGCAGGCGACGGGCAGCGCGGAGACGGCCGTGGGCGGCGAGCCCGCGGCATCGGGCGGCGGGCATACCGGAGGGTCCAGCGCATGAGCGACGAGCGGCCATCCGCGGGGGCCGCCCCGCTGTTCGAGCTGCCCGACGAGCTCGCGATCGACACGGACGCCGCGCGCAACGTCATCGGCGGCTTCATCCGGGCTCAGCTGCGCGAGGCTGGGTACGAGCGGGTCGTGCTGGGCCTCTCGGGCGGGATCGACTCGGCGCTGGTCGCCCACCTGGTGACCGAGGCCATCGGAGCCGACCGCCTGCTGTGCGTGCTGATGCCGTACCGCACTTCGGCGCCCGCCTCGCGCGCCGACGCGGAGGGCGTCGTCCGCAAGCTGGGCTGCGCATCGGAGCTGGTGGACATCAGCCCCATGGTGGACGCGTACTACGGCCGCGACGGGGTCGCCGGGGCGGCCGGTGCCGAAGGCCTGGGGGCCTCGCCGGTGCGACGCGGCAACTTCGCCGCCCGGATGCGCATGTCCGTGCTGTACGACCGCTCCGTCACCTGGCGGGGCCTCGTCGCCGGGACGGGCAACCGCACCGAGGCGCTGATCGGGTACACGACGCTGTTCGGGGATTCCGCCTGCGCCTTCAACCCGGTCGGCGACCTGTACAAGAGCCAGGTGCGACAGCTGGCGGCGGCGATGGGGGTGCCCGAGGCGATCATCCGCAAGGCGCCGTCCGCGGACCTGTGGCCGGGCCAGACCGACGAGGGCGAGGCGGGCTTCTCCTACCCGGAGCTGGACCGGATCCTGTTCTGGCGAATCGACCGCGGCCGCTCCGTTGACGATCTGGTCGGTATGGGCCTGTCGGCGGCGACCATCGAGCGGGTAGACCGGATGGTCGCGGCCTCGGCGTTCAAGCGGAACCCGGCCCCGATCGCGACGCTCGGCGAGATCGGGACGCGGGCGGCGGGCTGACGTGCCCCCCGGTGGGACGGAACCGGAGACCCCCGGCGGGACGCTCTACGTCGTCGCCACGCCGATCGGGAACCTCGGCGACGTCACGCTCCGGGCGCTCGAGGTGCTCCGCACCGTCGCCGTGATCGCGGCCGAGGACACGCGGATCACCCGGCGGCTGCTGGGCCGCTACGAGATCGGCACCCACACCGTCAGTTACCACGCCCGGAGCGGCGAAGGACGCCGGCGCGAGCTGCTGGCCCGCCTCGAGGCCGGCGACGACATCGCCCTCGTCACCGACGCCGGCACGCCGGTCGTGTCCGACCCGGGCGAGGACCTCGTGGCCGCCTGGGCCGCCGCCGGCGGCACGGTCGTGCCGGTCCCGGGCGCCTCGTCCGTGCTGGCGGCCGTGGCGGGCAGCGGCGTGGCCGGCCCGCGCTGGGCGTTCGAGGGCTTCCTGCCGCGGAGCGGCCGTGAGCGGCGGGAGCGCCTGGCCCGCATCGCGACCGACGAGCGCGGCGCCGTCCTGTTCGAGGCGCCCGGTCGCACGGCGGCGACGCTGGCCGACCTCGCGACCGCCTGTGGCCCGGACCGGATCGGCGCGGTGTGCCGCGAGCTCACCAAGCTGCACGAGCAGATCGTCCGGGGCCCGCTTGCCGAGCTCGCCGCCAGCGCGCGCGACGGCACGATCCCGACGCGCGGCGAGGTCGTGATCGTGGTCGGCTGGGCCACCCGGCCGGACGCCGGGTCCGGGGTGGACGCCCGGGCGGCCGGCGACGGGGGCGATGAGGACCGGCGCGCGGCCATCGACGGGGCGCGTGCGGCGGTGCAGCGCCTCGTGGACGGGGGCCTGGCTCGGGGCGAGGCCGCGCGTCGCGTGTCGCGGGAGAGCGGCATTCCCCGGCGCCGCCTGTACGCCCCGCCGGCGGAGGAAGGGGACGGGTCGGCAGAGCCGTAGCGCCCGGCGGGGGCCGTACCCTGCGGAGCACGGCTGATCGGCGACGCACACGACGCCGGGTCCGGATCGGGCTATGCCCGGATCCGCTCGTTCGCCGGGTCGTAGGGGGCCCGCAGCGACGCCCGAGCGGGGAACCGCTCGTCGGCGATCTCCAGCTCGTAGCGACCGGACGCGATCCAGTCCGGGGTCACGACGCCGCCCCCGGGATCCGACACGTAGCCCATCCCGATCGACCGGCCGAGCGTGTGGCCGTAGGCGCCCGAGGTGATCCAGCCGCACAGGACCCCGTCCCGCCAGATCGGTTCGTTGTGGGCGAGCAGCGGCTCAGGGCTATCCAGCGCGAACACGACCAGGCGACGCCGCAGGCCTTCCTCTCGCTGGCGGAGCGCCGCGTCCCGCCCGATGAACCCGCCGGCCTTGTCGAAGTCGTGGGTGAACCCGAGCCCGGCCTCGAGCGAGGTGTCGGTCTCGCCCATGTCGTGCCCCCAGCTGCGGTACGCCTTCTCCATGCGCAGCGTGTCCATGGCATGGAACCCGGCATGGCGCAGCCCGAACGCGTCGCCGGCCTCGACGATCGTGTCGTACGCGTGGAGCGCGACGTCGGCGGGGATCCACAGCTCCCAGCCCAGCTCGCCCACGAAGGTCATCCGGGAGGCTCGCACGAAGGCGTAGCCCAGGTCGATCTCGCGGGACGTCGCGAACGGGAAAGCCTCGTTCGAGAGGTCGCCGTCGGTCAGGGAGGACAGCAGCTCGCGTGAACGCGGGCCCATCACGCCGAGCACGGCGTGGGCGTTGGAGACATCCACCGCCACGACGCGGGCATCGTCTGGGATGTGCCGGCGGATCCAGTGGAGGTCGTGGAACAGCACCGGGCCGCCGGTCGCGACCAGGAAGCTCGTCTCGTCCAGGCGGGTGACCGTCACGTCGGCGACGATCCCTCCCCGGTCGTTGAGCCATTGCGTGTACACGATCCGTCCGGGCGCGACGTCGATGTCCGCGGTGCAGATCCGGTCCAGGACGGCGCGGGCGTCGGGGCCGGAGACGAGGATCTTGCCGAACGTCGATTCGTCGAAGATCGCCACCCCTTCTCGGGCCGCCCGGTGCTCCTCCGCCGAGTACGGGAACCAGCTCTGGCGGCCGTGCGAGTACTCGTAGCGCGGCGCCACGCCGGGCGGAGCGAACCAATTGGCGCGCTCCCAGCCCATCAGCTCCCCGAAGCAGGCCCCCCGGGCGGCGAGGCGATCGTAGAACGGCGTCTTCCGAACGCCGCGCGCCGTCTCGACCTGGCGGAAGGGCCAGTGGGGCGCATACAGGAGGCCGACGGATTCCGTGATCCGGTCGTGCAGGTACCGGCGGTTCCCCTGGAAGGGCGCGAACCGCCGGAGGTCCATCTCCCACAGGTCCTCCTGCGGGTCGCCGGCGACGATCCAGTCGGCCAGTGCTCGGCCGGCGCCCCCGCCGCTCCGCAGGCCGTGCGAGTTGAACCCGGCCGCAACCCAGTAGCCCGCCAGCTCCGGCGCCGGGCCGATGATGGCGCGATCGTCCGGCGTGAAGCTCTCCGGTCCGTTGAAGTGCAGCATGATGCCGACGTCCCTGAGCAGCGGCAGGCGACGCGCGGCGAGCTCGATCTCCGGGGCGAGATGCTCCCAGTCCTCGGGCAGGCGGACGTACTCCGCGCCCTCCGGGATGCCCATCGTGGCCCAGGGCTTGGCGACCTCCTCGATGAACCCGATCAGCAGCTTGCCGGTGTCCTCGCGGACGTACGTCCGCTCGTCGGGGAGGCGCAGGACGGGCAGGTTGGCCTGCAGGCCCTCGATGGGCTCCGTGACCAGGTAGAAGTGCTCCGCGGCATGGAGCGGCACCGAGACGCCCGAGCGCCGGGCGTGCTCGCGCGCCCACATCCCGGTGCAGTCCACGACCGTCTCGGTGGCGACGTCCCCGCGGCTCGTCCTGACGCGGCAGACCCGCCCGTGCTCGGCGTCCACGGCGGTCACCGCCGTCCGCTGGAAGATCAGTGCTCCGCCCAGGCGGGCAGCCGCGGCGACGGCCTGCGTGTAGTCGGTCGCGTTCACGACGCTGTCGTCCGGGTACCAGGCGGCCCCGACCATGCCCGTCGTGTCCAGCAGCGGCCAGGCCCGTCGAGCCTCGGCCGCCCCGATGGCGTGCACCTCGACGCCCGTCGCGTGGGCGAGGGACATCGACCGCCGGATCTCCTCCCAGCGGGCCTCGGTGCTGGCCGCCAGGATCGACCCCGTCCGGTGGTAGCCGGTCGCGAGGCCGGTGAGGGACTCCACCTCGGGGATCAGCTCGTCGTTGTACCGGCCCCACATGGTGACCGTCCGCGACGACTGGACCTGCATCATCAGCCCGGCCGCGTGCCAGGTCGTTCCCGAGGTGAGCTCGGCGCGCTCGAGGAGCACGACGTCGCGCCAGCCGCGCCGGGTCAGGTGGTAGGCGACGGACGTGCCCACGATCCCGCCCCCGATCACGACGGCCCGGGCGTGCGTCGGGAGGGTCTCGGTCATGGCGCGGCGTTCCTCTCCACGGGGTGGGCAGCGGGACACTCGCGGCCGTCGGCTCGACAGGCGCAGCCAGAATGATAGGGAGTCGGACCGCTATGATGACTCCCGGTCGCCGGTGGCCGCACTCGGCCCCGCGCCTGCGTCCGTGCCGCGGGACGACGTCCCCGCGACCGTGCCGGGGTCACGGCACCCGGTTGCAGGACCGTCGTCCGATCATGGCTGAAGGGGGCGTGGCGTTGACTGCTCCGAACCGATCCCGGGTGCATCCGTACATCCCCAACTCGGTCCCGGCGGTCAAGGCGCAGATGCTGGCGGACATCGAGGCGGCGGACATCGACGAGCTGTACGAGTCGATCCCGGAGTCGCTTCGGCTGCGTCGGCCGCTCGACCTCCCGCCGCCCCTGACCTCGGAGGCGGCGCTCGTCCGCCATGTCGAGGGCCTGCTCGAACGCAACCGCTCCACGCGGGAGGTGATCAGCTTCCTCGGCGCGGGCGCCTACCAGCACCACGTGCCGGCGGTGTGCGACGAGGTCAACTCCCGGGCCGAGTTCCTGACCGCGTACGCGGGCGACCCGTACGAGGACCACGGCCGCTTCCAGGCCCTGTTCGAGTACGAGTCGATGATGGGCGAGCTGCTCACCATGGACGTCGTCAACGTCCCGACCTACGACGGCTTCCAGGCCGCCGCCACGGCACTGGCGATGACCACGCGCATCACCGGCCGGCGCCGGGTCGTGGTCACCCGCACGATCGGGGCGGACAAGCTCGCCAAGCTTCGGGACTACCTCCACGGCATCACGATCGACATCGCCCCCGTCGACGGCGACAGCGGCGAGGTGGACCTCGTCGCGCTGGCCGGCCTGGTGGACGAGGGGACGGCGGGCGTCTACCTCGAGAACCCCAGCTTCCTGGGCATCGTCTCGACCGTCGCCGCGGACGCCGGCCGGATCGCACATGACGCCGGCGCCCTGTTCGTCGTGGGAGCCGACCCGATCAGCCTGGGCGTCCTCGCGCCGCCGCTGGCCTACGGCGCGGACATCGCGTGCGGCGACATCCAGTCGCTGGGCATGCATCTCCAGTACGGCGGCGGCCACGCCGGCTACATCGGGGTCCGGGACGACCCGACGTTCGTGATGGAGCTCCCATCCCGCCTGTTCGGCCTCGCGCCCACCTCGGTCGAGGGGGAGTACGGCTTCGGCGACGTCGCCTACGAGCGGACCAGCTTCGCCGTCCGCGAGGAGGGCAAGGAGTGGGTCGGGACCGCGGCGGCCCTGTGGGGCATCACCGCGGGCGTCTACCTCGCCCTCATGGGACCCCAGGGGATGACGGAGCTGGGCGAGGGCATCATGGCCCGCACCCGATACGCGATGGAGCGCCTCGCCGCCGTACCCGGGGTCGCCGTCGCCCACCGGGGGAGCCACCACTTCAGGGAGTTCGTGGTGGACTTCGGCCCGTCCGGGCGCTCGGTGCAGGAGGTGAACGATGCCCTCCTGGAGCGAGGCGTCTTCGGGGGGCACGACCTGTCCCGGGACTTCCCGGAGCTGGGCCAGGCGGCCCTCTACTGCGTCACCGAGATCCACACCCAGGCCGACATCGACGGGCTCGCCGCGTCCCTGGCCGAGGTCCTCCGATGAGCTGGCCGATCGGGCCCAGGCCGGCCCTGCCGCGCTTCCACCAGGCTCGCTGGGACGAGCCCATCATCTTCGAGCTGAGCCAGCCCGGCGCGCGCGGGGTCCTTCCACCCGAGGTCGAGCCCGGCATCCATGCCCGCGTCGGTGACCCCGCCGCGGCGCTGCCGGCCGGCGTCCGGCGCGAGGATCCGCCGGCGCTCCCGGAGCTGGCCCAGGTCCACGTCCTGCGCCACTACGACCACCTCTCGCAGGAGAACCTCGGCGCCGACCTGAACATCGACGTCGGCCAGGGGACCTGCACCGTGAAGTACAGCCCCAAGGTCAACGAGCAGCTCGCTCGGTCGCCGAAGCTGACCGAGCTGCACCCGCTCCAGGACGACTCGACCGTCCAGGGCATCCTCGAGGTGATCTGGCGCCTCGAGGGCCTGCTCAAGGAGGTGAGCGGGATGGACCGCTTCACCCTCCAGCCTCCGGCCGGGTCGGCCGCCATCTTCGCGAACGTGTCGATGATCCGCGCCTACCACGCGGCGCGCGGGGAGGGTGGCCAGCGCGACGAGGTCATCACGACCATCTTCTCGCATCCCTCCAACGCCGCCTGCGCCAGGGTCGCCGGCTACAAGGTCATCACCCTCCACCCGGACCCCGACGGCTACCCGGATCTGGACGCCCTCAAGGCGACCGTGAGCGAGCGCACGGCCGCCCTGCTCATCACCAACCCGGAGGACACCGGGATCTTCAACCCGGAGGTCGGCGACTGGGTCCGTGTCGTCCACGAGGCGGGCGGCCTGGCGTCGTACGACCAGGCGAACGCCAACGGGATCCTGGGCATCACGCGTGCCCGGGACGCGGGGTTCGACGTCTGCCACTTCAACCTGCACAAGACGTTCTCGACGCCCCACGCCAGCGGTGGTCCGGGTGCCGGGGCGAGTGGCGTGACCGCCGCGCTGGCGCCGTACCTGCCGCGCCCGACCGTCGAGTTCGACGGCACGTCGTACCGGCTCGACCACGACCGGCCGCAGAGCATCGGCAAGATCCGGCCGTTCGTGGGTGTCACGCCCAACCTCCTCCGGGCGTATGCCTGGATCATGAGCCTCGGCGCGGAGGGCCTGCGCGAGGTGGCCGAGATCGCGGTCCTCAACAACAACTACCTGCTCAAGCGGATCCTGGAGATCCGGGGGGCCTCCGCCCCGTATGCCGTCGGCAAGCGCCGGATCGAGCAGGTGCGCTACAGCTGGGAGGCGTTGACCCGGGAGACGGGCGTCACGTCGGAGCAGATCGGCGCCCGCGCGGTGGACTACGGCGTCCACTACTGGACCAGCCACCACCCGTTCATCGTGCCCGAGCCGTTCACGCTGGAGCCCACCGAGTCCTACTCCAGGGCGGACCTGGACACGTACGCGGGCATCCTGGCCTCCATCGCGGCCGAGGCCCGCGAGGACCCGGAGACCGTCCGGACGGCGCCCCACCGGAGCACGATCCACAGCATCGACCACGACGTGCTGGACGACCCGGCGCGATGGGCCGTCACCTGGCGGGCGTATCGCCGCAAGGTCCTGGGCGAGACCGGCATCCCGGGGGCCTAGGCAGCAGCGAGGCCCGGCCTCCGGGCGTCACCGTGGCCGGCTGACGGCGGCGGCGTCAGGCCGGATCGTCCCGCAGCTTTCCGTACAGGACGAGGTCGTGGTTTGTCCCCGCGCGAAACTGGGCTCCGCGTGCGACGCCCTCGCGGGTGAAGCCCGCCTTCTCCAGCGAGCGCTGCTCCGCGACGTTGTCCACGTCCGTGGACGCCTCGACCCGGTTGACGCTGGTGGTCCGGAACAGGAACGCCGCCAGCTCGCGCTGGGCCTCCGTGCCGTAGCCCTGGCCACGCGCCTCGGGGACGAGGTCGATCCCGAACTGCCAGGCGTCGGACCACGGGCTCGGGCCGTAGCGCACGAGGTGGTAGCCCACGGAGCCGATGACCGCGCCATCCTCGATCCGCTCGACGAGCATCACGCCGTTCCGCTCGTTGCGCAGCGGGCCCTTCGCGAGCGCCTCGCGGTCCACGGGCTCCGCGTCCACCCCGAAGTCGTTGAAGCCGCCATCCTGCTTCTCGCGGGCGTGCATCTCGTCGAACAGGTCCGCGTCCGCGAGGGTGAGGTCGCGCAGGCGGACACGCGGGGCGGACGGTCGTGAGGTCACGGCCCAAGGCTACACGGAGGACCGGAGCGGAGCGGGACGCGCCGCGGCGACCGGGCGAGGAAGCGCGGCGGCGGCGCGGGAGGGGGGGCCGCGCCGCCGCCGTGGGAGGAGAGGCGAGGGGTGTCAGGCCGCGACGGCCTCCTCGAGGAGCTCGTCCTCCTCCTCGTCGTCCTCGTCGCCGCCGGGGGCGACGGTGAACCCGGACTCGTCCGCCATCGGTTCCGACGCGTCGGGCTCGATACCGGCGGCGACCGCCTGCGCCTCGAGCGCGGCCGCGGCCGTCTCCGCCGCGTAGTCCTTCTTGCGTCGCCCGGACAGCATCTCGACGCTGGACGCGACGATCTCCGTCTTCCAGTGGCGGACGCCCTTGTCGTCGTCCCAGGTCCGGGTCTGGATCCGGCCCTCGACGGCGACCTGCTGGCCCTTGCCGAGGTAGCGGCCGCACGTCTCGGCCAACCGCTGCCACGCGACGACGGTGTGGAACTCGCTCTTCTCCTTGCCGGCGGCGAACTCGTGGGTCGCCACCGAGAACTGGGCGACGGCCTTGCCGCCGGCCGTGGTGCGAAGCTCCGGGTCGCGGGTGAGGCGCCCGGTGAGGAGGACCTTGTTCATCGGTCCGGTGTCTCCTTTCGATCGGGCCGCCGCCGCGCTCCTCGTGGGCGCGCCTGGATGCGGCCGATCCTGCGTGCGGCGGGCAACGACGATCGGCGGGCGGGTGGGGTGCCGGCCCCGGCGGTCGGGCCTTGGCGGTGCAGCGGGTCGGCGGGGCCGGCAGTCTCGGCGGGCAGCACGAACCCTAGTGATGCCCGCTTCACTGCCGCTTATCGGATCGGGCGACTCACGGTTTGGTATGCTCGGGAACGTCCTCGAGGCCGCGCGGGGCCGAACCCGCGAAGGAGGGATCGCCATTGCTCGAGGAAGGCGCGGCGTCCGCCCCGTGAGTCGGGCGCGCACCCTTCACCGCCCGGTTCGCCGAGCGCTCGGCGGACAGTCGCGGGAGGCGTCTATCCGTGACCTCGGCGCCGGCCGGGGTCGTTTCGTGTCCGGAGGCATGTGATGCCCGCGACGGTGATCGTCGGCCTCCAGTGGGGCGACGAAGGCAAGGGCAAGACCACCGACTTCCTCGCCGAGCAGGTGGCGATGGTCGTCCGCTACCAGGGCGGCGACAACGCGGGCCACACGGTGGTAGCGGGCAACGAGACGTTCAAGCTCCAGCTGTGCCCGTCCGGCGTGCTCTACCCGCACATCACGTCGGTCATCGGCAACGGGGTCGTGGTCAACCCGGCGACGCTGATCTCGGAGCTCGACATGCTCACCGGGCGCGGCATCGACGTGTCCAAGGTCCGCGTCAGCCGCAGCGCGCACGTGATCATGCCCTACCACGTGGCGCTGGACCGGGCCAACGAAGGGCGCTTGGGTGGGGCGAAGGTCGGCACCACCGGGCGGGGCATCGGGCCCACCTACGGCGACCGCGCCTGGCGCCTGGGCCTGCGGATGGAGGACCTGCTGGACCGCGAGGTCCTGCGGGAACGGATCTCGCGCGCCCTGCCGGACAAGAACCTGCTGCTGGAGGGGATGGGAGCCCCGGGCTTCACCGTGGACGCGATGGTGGAGCAGGGCGCCGCCTGGGGCGTGCGCCTGCAGGCGCACCTGGACGACTCGACCTGGCTGGTCCAGGACGCGCTCCGCCGCGGAGACCACGTCCTGCTGGAAGGGGCCCAGGGCACGCTGCTCGACCTCGACCACGGCAGCTACCCGTTCGTCACCTCGTCCAACCCGGTCGCGGGCGGCGCCTGCACGGGCGGCGGCATCGGCCCGCTGCAGGTGGACGAGGTCATCGGGGTGATGAAGGCGTACTCCACCCGGGTGGGCTCCGGGCCGTTCCCGACCGAGCTGTTCGACGAGGTGGGCCACGGGATCGCGGAGCGCGGCCACGAGTTCGGCACGGTCACCGGGCGTCCCCGTCGCGTCGGCTGGTTCGACACCGTGCCGCTGCGCTATGCCGTGGCCGTCAACTCCAACAGCGCGATCGTGCTCAACAAGCTGGACATCCTGTCTGGGATCGAGACCATCCGGCTGTGCGTCGCGTACGAGATCGACGGCCGGCGGGTGGAGACGTGGCCGTCGTCCGGATCCGCGCTCTCGCGCGCGACGCCGGTCTACGAGGACTTCGAGGGCTGGGAGCAGCCGATCCACGGCGTCCGTTCGCTGGGGGACCTGCCGGAGTCGGCTCGCCGCTACGTGACGGCGCTGGAGGAGCACGCCGGCGTGCCGATCGTGTTCGTGTCCGTGGGCCCGGAGCGGACCCAGACGATCGAGCGGGCGTGGCGGCCGATGCGCCACCGCCCGACGCTGCCGGCGTAGGCGGAAGGCGTGCCGCCGTGATCCTGCCCGTGCCGTCCCGCATCATCGTCCTGGGCGGGGGCGGGCGCGAGCACGCGCTGGCCTGGAAGCTGGCGGGCGAGCCGGGCGTGACGGAGGTCCTGGTGGCGCCCGGCAGCGCCGGGATCGCGCGCGAGCCGGGCGTCCGCGTGGCGGCCGTGGACCCGGTGGACCCGGCCGCCGTCGTCGCGCTGGCGCGGACCGAGGCTGCCGAGCTCGTCGTCGTCGGCCCGGAGGCGCCCCTCGCGGCCGGCGTAGCCGACGCCCTGGAGGCATCCGGGATCCCGGTCTTCGGCCCGGTTCGCGCGGCTGCGCGCCTGGAAACCTCGAAGGCGTTCTGCCACGAGGTCGCCGCGGCCGCCGGGGTGTCGATGGCCCGCGCCCGCGTGTTCGCGGGCGGCAGGGGCGAGATCGATGCCGCGCTCGCCTTCGTGCACGAGCTCGCCGCGGACGGCATCGGCGCCGTCCTCAAGGCCGACGGGCTGGCGGCCGGCAAGGGCGTGATCGTGACCGAGTCGCTCGCGCAGGCCCTGGACCTGGTGCCGCACTTCCTGGCCGGCCGGCCGACGGACGCTCCCGCGCTGGTGATCGAGGAGCGGCTGGCCGGCCACGAGGCGAGCCTGATCGCCATGTGCGACGGGACCCGAGCCGTGGCTCTGCCGGCGGCCCGGGACCACAAGCGGCTGTGCGACGGCGACCGGGGCCCGAACACCGGCGGCATGGGCGCCTACTCGCCGCTGCCGGACCTGGACGACGGGGCGGTCGAGGCCATCCTCCGGACCGTCCACCGGCCGGTGCTCGCCGAGATGGCCCGTCGTGGCACGCCGTTCCGCGGCTTCCTGTATGCGGGGCTGATGCTCACGGCGCGCGGCCCGGTCCTGCTGGAGCTGAACGTCCGCCTGGGGGACCCGGAGGCGCAGGTGACCCTGCCGCGCCTGGACGGGCCGCTGAGCCCGCTGCTGCTGGCCGCGGCGACCGGGCGAATCCCCGATGACGCCCCGTCACGCGCCCCGGCGCTGCCCGGCGCCGCGGTGGGCATCGTGCTCGCCGCGAAGGGCTACCCGGAGAGCCCGCGCCGCGGCCACCCGATCGAGGGTCTGGACGCGGCCGCCAAGGCCGGTGCCCTGGTGTTCCACGCCGGGACGGTGGGGCGGCCGCAGGGCGGCTTCGGGACGAACGGGGGCCGGGTGCTGACCGTCGTGGGCAGCGGCCCGGACCTGGCGGCGGCCCGGGACGAGGCCGAGCGGGCCGCGAACGCGATCGCCTGGGAGGGGATGCACCGCCGCCGGGACATCGCCGCTGTGGTGCCGGAGCCCGTGGCCGAACCGGCGGTCGAGGTGCCGGCGTGATCCCGCGCTACACGCTCCCGGGGATGGGCGCCATGTGGTCGGACCGAGCCCGCTTCGAGCGGATGCTGGAGGTCGAGATCGCCGTCTGCCGCGCACAGGTGCGACGCGGCCTGGTCCCGCCCGAGGCGCTGGCCGTCATCGAGGCCCGGGCCGTCGTGGACCCGGAGCGGATCGCGGAGATCGAGCTGACCACCGACCACGACGTCATCGCGTTCGTGTCCCAGGTGGCCGAGGCCGTGGGGCCGGCGGGCCGGTACCTGCACCTCGGCCTGACCAGCAGCGACGTCGTGGACACCGCGCTCGCGCTCCAGCTCCGCGCGGCCGGGGAGCGATTGCTTGAGGACGCGGACCGGCTGGCTCTCGCCCTGATCGGGCGTGCCCGCACGGAAGCGGGCACCGTGATGATGGGTCGTACCCACTCGGTGCACGCAGAGCCCACCACCTTCGGCCTCAAGTGCGCGGGCTGGGCGTTCGAGGTCGCCAGGGGCCGGGAGCGCCTGGCGGCGGCCACGGCCGAGATCGCCACCGGCAAGATCAGCGGCCCCGTGGGCACGTACAGCCACCTGGGCCCGGACCTCGAGGCGGAGGTGCTCGAGGACCTCGGGCTGCGCACCGACCCGGTCAGCACGCAGATCGTCCAGCGGGACCGGCACGCCGCGTTCCTGGCCGCCATCGCCATCCTGGGCGGGACGCTGGAACGACTGGCGACCGAGGTCCGCAACCTCCAGCACACCGAGATCGCCGAGGTGATGGAGCCCTTCAAGCGCGGCCAGAAGGGCAGCTCCGCGATGCCCCACAAGCGCAATCCGATCCTGTCCGAGCGGATCGCCGGGCTGGCCCGCCTGCTGCGCGGGTACGCCCACGCCGCGCTCGAGAACCAGCCCCTGTGGCACGAGCGGGACATCAGCCACAGCTCCGCGGAGCGGGTCATCCTGCCCGACGCGACCATCCTGCTCGACTACATGCTGGTGAAAGCCGCGGGCCTGGTCGAGGGCCTGGTGGTGCGGCCGGAGCGGATGCGCGAGAACATCGAGCGGGGCCTGGGGCTCCACGCGTCCTCCCGGGTCCTGCTGGCGCTGGTGGAGCGGGCCGGGCTGGCGCGCGAGGATGCCTACGCGATCGTCCAGCGCAACGCCCTGCGCGCCGCCGACGAGCGGACGCCGCTCCACGGCCTGCTGGCCATGGACCCGGCCGTGGCGACGAGGCTGCCACTGGCGGACCTGGATGCCTGCTTCGACGACGCCGCGGCCCTGCGCCACGTGCCGGCGGTGATCGCGCGCCTCGATGCGCTGGAGGCGACCGTGCGGGCCGGCGGGCAGGGGGTGGCCGATGCTCCGCGCTGAAGCGCGCTTCCTGCGCTCGGGCAAGGTGCGCGACCTGTACCGGATCGACGACGAGCGGCTGCTCCTGGTCGCCTCGGACCGGATCAGTGCCTTCGACGTCGTGCTGCCGACGCCCGTCCCGGACAAGGGGCGCGTGCTCACCGGGCTATCCCGATTCTGGTTCGCGGAGACGGCGGACATCGTCCCCAACCACCTCCTGGGCGCGGACCCGGCGAAACTGCCGCCCGCGCTGGTCGCGGACCCGGGGGTCGCAGACGAGCTCCGGGGCCGGATGATGATCGGCCGGCTCGCGGACGTGCTGCCGGTGGAGTGCGTGGTCCGCGGCTACCTGTCCGGATCCGGCTGGACCGAGTACCGCGGGACCGGCGAGGTGTGCGGGATCCCGCTGCCGCCCGACCTCCGGGAGAGCGACCGCCTGCCGGAGCCGGTGTTCACCCCGGCCTGGAAGGCCCCGGCCGGCGTCCACGACGAGAACATCCCGTTCGCGCGGGTCGAGACGCTGGTCGGGCACGAGCTGGCGGTCCGCGTGCGGGACGTCTCGCTCGCGTTGTATGAACGCGGCGCGGCCGTCTGCGAGCGGGCGGGAATCATCCTCGCCGACACCAAGTTCGAGTTCGGCGTCCTGCCCGGTGGCGAGCTGCTCCTCATCGACGAGGCGCTCACCCCGGACTCGTCGCGGTTCTGGGAAGCCGCGGCGTACGAGCCCGGCCGCGCCCAGGCCAGCTACGACAAGCAGTTCGTCCGGGACTGGCTCCTCGCCCAGCCGTGGGACCGGACCGCACCCGGCCCGGAGCTCCCGGAGGACGTCGTGGCCGGGACGCGCGCCCGGTACGTGGAGGCCTTCGAACGGATCACCGGGGCGAGCTTCGCCCGCTACCTGAGAGAGGACGTCATCGCCCGATGAGCGACCCGACCCGCACCTTCCGCTTCGCCGTCAACGTCACGCCCAAGCCGGGGATCCTGGATCCCCAGGGCCGCGCCGTGGAGCGCAGCCTGCCGCATCTCGGGATCGCCGGCGTCAGCGATGTCCGCGTGGGGCGCCGGGTGGAGCTGGCGGTCGCCGCGGCCGGGGAGGACGAGGCGCGGGCCGTCGTGGAGCGGCTGGCGTCGGAGCTGTTGTCCAACCCGCTCATCGAGGCGTACGCGGTGGAGGCGCTGGGCGAGGCCGAGGCGCGGGGCGAGACCGGGAGCGCGGTCCCCGACGACGCGGGGGCGCCCGCGGCCTCCGGGGAGGTGGGCGCGTGACCGTCCGCGTCGGCATCGTCCTGTTCCCGGGCTCCAACCGGGACATCGACGCGGTCAACGCGCTGCGCATCGCGGGCGCCGAGCCCGTGATCCTGTGGCACGAGTCAACGGACCTGGCCGGGGTGGCCGGCATCCTGATCCCCGGCGGCTTCGCGTACGGCGACTACCTCCGGGCCGGTGTCATCGCGCGGTTCAGCCCGGTCATGGGGGCCGTCGCGGACTTCGCCGCGGACGGCGGACCCGTGCTGGGGATCTGCAACGGGTTCCAGGTGCTGGCGGAGGCCGGCCTGGTGCCCGGGGCACTGCTCCGCAACCGCGGCCTGCGCTTCGTGTGCCGCGAGGTGGCGCTCCTCCCCGAGCACCTCGACACGGCCTTCACGCGCGAGATCGGGGAGCGGCGCCTGCTCCGGATGCCCGTGGCGCACGGCGAGGGCTGCTACTACGCGGACGAGGCGACGCTGGACGCGATCGAGGCCGCCGGGCAGGTCCTATGGCGCTACGCCAACCCGGACGGCACCGTCGCCGGGCCGGGCGACCCGGGCAACCCCAACGGTTCGCTGCGCGGGATCGCGGGCGTGCGCAACGCCGCCGGCAACGTGGCGGGGCTGATGCCGCACCCGGAGACGGCGTCCGAGGCGATCCTGGGCTCGGACGACGGCCTGGGGATCATCCGCTCGCTCGTGGTGAGCGCAGCCGAATGGGCGGACGGCGGCGCGCTCACGATGCCCGGCCGCCCGATGACGGAGGCCGCCCGATGACGGCGCCGGCGATCCCGCTCCACCGCGCGCTGGGGCTCGAGGACGTCGAGCTGGACGCCATCCGGGAGAAGCTGGGGCGCGATCCCAACGACCTCGAGCTGGCCATGTTCAGCGTGATGTGGAGCGAGCACTGCTCCTACAAGAGCTCGCGGCCCCTGCTCCGGACGCTGCCGACGACGGGCCGCGACGTCGTCGCCGGCGTGGGCGAGCAGGCCGGCGTGATCGCGATCGGGGACGGGCTGGCCGTCGCGTTCAAGATCGAGAGCCACAACCACCCGAGCGCGGTGGAGCCGTACCAGGGCGCCGCGACCGGCGTGGGCGGCATCCTGCGCGACGTGTTCGCGATGGGTGCCCGACCGATCGCAGTGCTGGACGCGCTCCGGTTCGGCAACCCGGCCGACGCACGCACGCGGCACCTCGTGGACGGCGTGGTCAGGGGCGTGGGCGGCTACGGCAACTGCGTCGGCGTGCCCACCGTGGGCGGCGAGCTCGTGTTCGATCCCAGCTACCAGGGCAACCCGCTGGTCAACGTGATGGCGATCGGGCTGCTCGAGGACGGGATGCTGATGCGCGCGGCCGCGGACGGCCCGGGCAACCTCGTGGTCCTGTACGGGTCCGCGACGGGGCGGGACGGCATCGGCGGGGCGTCGGTGCTGGCCAGCGCCACCTTCGGCGAGCAGGACCCCTCGAAACGGCCCTCGGTCCAGGTGGGGGATCCGTTCGCGGAGAAGCTGCTGATCGAGGCCACCCTGGAGCTGATCGCCGGGGGTCTCGCCGTCGGCATCCAGGACCTGGGCGCCGCGGGCATCACCTGCGCGACCTGCGAGACCGCGGACCGCGCGGGCACCGGGATGCTCGTGGACCTGGACGCGATCCCGCGCCGGGAGCCGGGCATGGAGCCGTTCGAGGTCATGATCTCCGAGTCCCAGGAGCGGATGGTCGCGATCGTGGAGCCCGCCCGGATCGAGGCGGTCCGGGCCGTGTGCGAGCGCTGGGACCTGCCGATGGCGGTCATCGGCCGGGTCACCGCGGAGCCCGACATCGTGATCCTCACGGGGCCCGACGGCCGTGGCGCGCTGGACGCGGACGGGCGCCCGGTGGAAGGCGCGACGGAGCTGGCGCGGATCCCCGCCCGGGCGCTGGCGTCCGAGGCCATCGTGTTCGACCGCGAGTCGCGCCCGCCGGCCCGCCGCCGCCCGGCCCCCGCCCCGGGCGCGCCCGACGAGCCCGTGGACGCCCTCCCGGGACGTGGCATGGACCCGGGTGCCGTGCTGCTGGCGCTGCTCGGCTCGGCCAACCTGGCGTCGCGGCGCGCGGTGTTCGAGCAGTACGACCACAACGTCCAGGCCAACACCGTGGCGGGCCCCGGGCAGGGCGCCGCGGTGATCCGGATCAAGGGCACCACGAAGGCGCTGGTCGCGTCCACGGACGCCAACGCGCCGGTGGGCGCGCTGGATCCGTGGCTGGGGGCCGCGATGTCCGTGGCGGAGGCAGCCCGCAACGTGTCGATCACGGGCGCCCGGCCCCTGGGCGTGACCAACTGCCTCAACTATGGCGACCCGACTCGTCCCGAGGCGTTCTGGCAGCTGTCGGAGGGCGTCCGCGGCCTGGCGGACGCGTGCATGGCGCTGGGCCTGCCGGTCACCGGCGGCAACGTGTCGCTGTACAACGAGTCGCCCGGGGCGTCCATCGCGCCGACGCCGGAGATCGGCATCGTGGGGCTGCTGGACGACGTCTCGTTGCGCGTCGGGCCCGCGTTCCGCGCGGACGGCAACGCGGTGCTGGTCGTCGGCCAGGCGGGTCCGGGCCTCGCCGGCTCCGAGTACGCTCGCCTGGCCGGGGCGGCGGCCGAGGACGGGCTGCCCGCGCTTGACCTGGAGCGGGAGCGCGAACTCCAGGCGTTCGTCCGCGAGGCGATCGCACGTGGCCTGGTGGAGAGCTGCCAGGACGTGTCCGGTGGCGGCCTGGCCGTCTCGCTGGCAGAGATGGCGACCTGGGGCGGGCGCGGAGCGACCCTGCGCGTCGGGGTCGGTGATTCACCGGCCGTCGCCCTGTTCGGCGAGAGCCCGTCGCGCATCGTGGTGGAGGTCGCGCCGCGCCACGTGCCGGCGCTGGTGCTGCTGGCCCGCCAGCACGGCCTGCCCGCGGACGAGGTGGGCGTCACCGGCGGCGAGCGGCTGGTCATCGAGCTCGCCGGCGAGGGCGCGACCGGCGCCGCGGAGGAGCGCGGCAGCCGGATCGCGGACGCCGTGGAGGTCCAACTCTCGGACCTGCGCCACGCATGGGAGCACGGGCTGCCGCGGGCGCTCGGCTGGGAGAGCCTGGACCACGGCGGCCAGGCCGAGGCGGACCACGAGGCCGAGGCCGCCCTGCCGGGCGTCGAGGTGCGCGGCTGATGTGCGGCGTGGTCGGGGTCGTCCTGCCGGGCCGCGGCCACGAGGCCGCGGGCGTCGCCGCGACCGCACTGTTCGCGCTCCAGCACCGGGGCCAGGAGTCCGCGGGGCTGGGCGTGTCCGACGGTCGCCACCTGATGATCTACAAGGACCTTGGCATGGTCGGCCAGGTGCTCGATGAGCGGCGCATCCCATCCCTGGCCGGCGAGCTCGCCGTCGCCCATTGCCGCTACTCGACGACCGGCTCCACGATCTGGGAGAACGCCCAGCCGACCCTTCGCCTGGGGCCGCGCCGGGCGCTCGCGATCGGGCACAACGGCAACCTCGTGAACACCCGGGAGCTGCTGGAGCAGCTGGAGGGCGGCCGGGGCCGCCTGCCGGCCAGCACGGACACGGAGCTGCTCACGGCGCTCCTCGCCGACGAGCCGGCGACCGACACCGTGGATGCCCTCCGCCGGGTGCTGCCGCGGGTGCGCGGCGCCTTCAGCCTGGTGATCCTCGACGAGCGCCGGGTGTTCGGCGTCCGTGACCCGCACGGCTTCCGGCCCCTTGTCCTGGGCCGGCTGCCGGCCTCCGCCGGCGCGAGCCCCACCCCCGGCCTGTGGGGCGACGACACGGCGGGCTGGATCCTGGCGTCGGAGACGGCCGCCCTGGACATCACCGGCGCGGTCTTCGTACGCGACGTGGAGCCGGGCGAGATCGTGGTCCTGGAGCCCGGCCGGGATCCGGTGTCCGTGCGCTACGCGGCCGCCACGCCCGCGCTGTGCGTGTTCGAGCTGATCTACTTCGCCCGGCCCGACTCCTACATGGAGGGCCGCAGCCTGTACGAGGCCCGGCGTCGGATGGGGATGGAGCTCGCCCGGGAGCACCCCGCCGAGGCGGATCTCGTGATGCCCGTCCCCGACACGGGCGCCCCGGCGGCCGCCGGGTTCGCGGAGGCGTCCGGCATCCCGTACCGGGAGGGCCTGGTCCGCAACCGCTACAGCGGCCGGACGTTCATCCAGCCCTCCCAGGCGATGCGCCAGCGAGGCGTCAACGTCAAGCTCAGCCCGTTGCGCGAGACCGTCCGCGACCGGCGGCTGGTCGTGGTGGACGACTCGATCGTGCGCGGCAACACGACCAAGCAGATCGTGGGCCTGCTGCGCCGCGCCGGCGCCAGCGAGGTCCATCTCCGGATCAGCGCCCCGCCGATCTTCCACCCCTGCTTCTACGGCATCGATACGGCCATCGAGACCGAGCTCATCGCCGCCAGCCACTCGCTCGAGGAGATCCGCGAGTTCGTGGGGGCCGACTCGCTGGGCTATCTATCGGTCGGCGGCGTCCTGTCCGGGCTGGACCTGCCGTACGAGCGCTTCTGCTTCGCATGCTTCGACGGCCGGTACCCGGAGCCCGTCCCGTACGACGCCACGGAGCGCAAGCTCATGCTCGAGACGGTTGCGGCGCCCCGATGACGGACCGGCGGACCGCCTATGCACGGGCCGGGGTGAACGTCGCCGCCGGCGAGCGCGCCGTGGAGCTGATGCGCGCCTCGGTCGCCTCCACGCGCCGCCCGGAGGTGCTGGGCGGCCTGGGCGGGTTCGGCTCCGCGTTCACCATCCCGTCGGGAATCCGGGAGCCCGTCGTCGTCTCGTCCACGGACGGCGTGGGGACCAAGACGGCCATCGCCGCGGCGCTCGGCCGCTTCGACACGATCGGCATCGACCTCGTCGCGATGTGCGCGGACGATGTCGTGTGCACGGGCGCCGAGCCGGTGGCGTTCCTGGACTACGTCGCGGTCGGGCGGCTGGATCCGGTCAACGTCGCGGAGCTGGTGGCGGGGGTTGCCGATGGCTGCCGCCGGGCGGGCTGTGCGCTGGTGGGCGGCGAGACCGCGGAGCACCCAGGGCTCATGGCGGCCGACGAGTTCGACCTGGCCGGGTTCTGCGTGGGCGTGGTGGAGCGGGAGCGGCTGCTGGACGGCACGGCCGCTCGCCCCGGCGACGCGATCGTGGCGCTGGCGTCCAGCGGGCTCCACGCCAACGGCTACTCGCTGGTCCGGGGTCTGGTCGCCCAGCACGACCTGGACCTGCACATGCCGTACCAGGAGGTGCTCGGGCGTTCCCTGGGTGACGGCGGGCTGGAGCGGCTGATCGCCGCCGAGCCGCAGCACGCTCTTGCGACGCTGGGCGAGGTGCTGCTCACCCCGACGCGCGTCTACGCGCGCGACGTGCTGGCGATCCGGGCGGCGCTCGACGCCGCAGGGCACGACCTGCGAGGCGTCGCGCACGTGACCGGCGGCGGCCTGCCCGGCAACGTCCCGCGCGCCCTGCCGGACGCGCTCGGGGCGCGCCTCGATCCCGCCTCGTGGCGGATGCCGTCGGTGATGCGCCTGGTGGGCGCCCTCGGCGGCCTGGAGGACGACGAGCTGCGGGCGACGTTCAACGGGGGGATCGGGATGGTCCTCGTCGTGCCGCCAGCGGCGGTCGGCCCGGCCCTGGCGGCGGCCCGTGACCGGGGCGTCGATGCCCGCGTGGTGGGCGAGGTCGTGGACGCCGCGGTGCTGGGCGGGCGCCGGTACGCGGAGGCACCGGCGGCACGGTGAGCGGGCGGATCGCGGTCGGCGTCTCGGGCAGCGGCTCGAACCTGCGGGCGCTGGTCGCCGCGGCCGCGCGGGGGTCGCTGGGCGGCGACGTCGTCCTGGTGTTCGCGGACCGGGCCTGCCCGGCCCTGGACTGGGCGGCGGAGCAGGGGATCGACACCGTGCTCGTGCCCGGCGGCGACGACGCGACGCTGGCGGACACCCTGGCGGCCGTCGCGCCGGACGTGATCGTGCTGGCGGGGTATCTGCGGCTGGTGGGACCCGCCGTGCTGGCGGCGTTCGGCGGGCGGATCCTCAACGTCCACCCGTCGCTGCTGCCTGCCTTCCGAGGGTTGCACGGGGTGCGGGACGCGCTGGCGGCCGGCGTGGCGGTCACCGGCGTCACCGTCCACCTGGTGGACGCGACGCTGGACGGCGGCCCGATCGTCGCCCAGGAGGCCGTGGACGTCCTGCCCGGCGAGGACGAGGCCTCGCTCCTGGACCGCCTGCACGCCGTCGAGCACCGGCTGCTCCCGGCGGCCGTGGCCGGCCTGCTGGCCGGCGCGCTGACGGTCGCGCCCGGCGCCCGACGCGCGACCCTCGACCCGGCCACGGCCGATGCCCGCCTGCCGGTCCAACGGCGGGCGCTCCTCTCCGTCTCGGACAAGACGGGCCTGGCGGCGCTGGGCCGCGGGCTCGTCAGGCGCGGGTACGAGCTGGTGAGCACCGGCGGCACCGCCCGGGCCCTGCGCGAGGCGGGGCTCCCGGTGACCGACGTGGCTGCGGTCACGGGCTTCCCGGAGATGCTGGACGGGCGGGTCAAGACGCTCCACCCGCGGGTCCACGCCGGCCTCCTCGCGGACCGGCGGCGGGCGGACCACCGCGAGGCGCTGATCGGCGCCGCCATCGCCCCGTTCGACCTCGTGGTCGTCAACCTGTATCCGTTCGCCGACGCGGCCCGCCGGCCGGGGATCACATTCGACGCCCTGGTGGAGGAGATCGACATCGGCGGACCGTCGATGGTCCGGGCGGCGGCCAAGAATCATGCGTCGGTGGCGATCGTGACCTCGCCCACGAGATACGACGCGGTGCTCGGGGCGCTGGACGACCACGGCGAGGTGCCGTCGGGGTTGCGTGCCGCCCTGGCCGTGGAGGCGTTCCGCCACACCGCCGCCTACGACGCACGGATCGCCGCGGAGCTGCCCGGGCGGATGGCGGCGGCCGGCCTCGACCTGCCGCCGGATCCCGGGCTGCCGGGCGCGGAGGATCCCTATCCGCCGGTGCTCACGATCGCCCTGGAGAAGGTGGAGACGCTGCGCTACGGCGAGAACCCGCACCAGCCGGCCGCCCGCTACCGGCGCACGGATCGCGAGCCGCGCCCGGGCGAGGGCCCGTTCGCCGCCGGCACGCCGCCGCTCGGGGGCAAGGCCCTGTCCCACAACAACGTGCTCGACGCCGCCGGCGCGGCCGCCCTCGCCCGCCTCATGCGCGGACCCGCCGTGGTCATCGTCAAGCACACCAACCCGTGCGGTGCGGCGGAGCGGGGGACGCTGCTCGAGGCATGGGACGCGGCGCTGGCGGGCGACCCGGTGTCCGCGTTCGGGGGCGTGGTCGCCGTGACGGGGCCGGTGGACGCCAGGCTCGCGGAGCGCCTGACGTCGCTGTTCCTCGAAGTCGTGGTGGCTCCCGGCTTCGAGGACGCCGCGCTCGAGGTGCTGGCGACCAAGCCCAGCCTGCGCCTCCTGGTGGATGCGTCGCTGGCGGCGACGGCGACGGGCGACGGGTCCGCGGCGGACGGCGGCGTGGCGGTGCCCGACCCCCTCGGCTCGTTCCGGACCGCCGGCGGCGCCGTGCTGGTCAGCGCGCCGGACACGCTCCCGGACGATCCGGGGGCCTGGACGTGCGCCACCTCGCGGACGCCGACCGCTGCCGAACGCCGGGACCTCGATCTCGCCTGGCGGCTGGGCCGGGGCGTGGTGTCGAACGCGATCGTCCTCGTTCGCGACGGGATGCTGGTGGGCCTCGGGTCGGGGCAGGTGAGCCGCGTGGACGCCTGTCGCGGGGCCGTGGACAAGGCCCGCCAGTTCCAGGGCGCGGACGGAGCCCGGGGCGCCGTCGCCGCGTCGGACGCGTTCTTCCCGTTCCCGGATGGCCCGCAGGTGCTGCTCGACGCCGGGGTGACGGCCATCGTCCAGCCCGGCGGCTCGATGCGCGACGCGGAGGTCACCGCGCTGGCGGAGGCGGCGGGCGCCGCGATGCTGTTCACCGGCACGCGGCACTTCCGGCACTGACGGGCGCGCCGGTGTTCGTCGTCGACGACGCCCTCCTCGAGGCCGTCGCCCCGGAGCTCGTCCGCCTGGAGCGGGTGTGCTTCGTCCTCGGCGGGTCGGGGAGCGGCAAGAGCACGGTCTGCACCGAGCTGGCCACCCGCCACGGCGTGGAGGTCCTGGACATGGACGCGCGGCTGTACGGCAGCTGGCACGGTTCGTTCGACCCGGTCCGCCACCCGGCGAACGCGGCCTGGTCCGGCTCGCCGGACCCGCTCGCCTGGATGCTGCGCCTCTCGCCGGACGAGTTCCTGGCGTTCCACGCCGCGGCCGCCGCCGAGGCGCTGGACCTCCTCGTCGCGGAGGTGCGAGGCAGGGATCCGGACCTGCCGCTGGTCGTCGACGGCGGGTTCGCCTCGGTCGCGATCCCGGCGCGTGTGGTGGCGCCCGGCCGGATCGCCGTGCTGGCGCTGCCCCCCGCGGCCAGGTCCACCGCCTGGACCGGCTCGCCCGACCGGCGCGCCTTCCTGGACGTGGTGGCCGGCGTGGACGGGGTCCCGGACCCGGTCGAGCGGTTCCTTGCCCTGGACCGGGCGCTGTCGGACGCCCTCGGCCACGAGGCGGCCGCCGCCGGCGTGCGCGTGCTCGAGCGGCGGGACGGCATCGCGGTCGAGGACGTGGCGGCCGAGGTTGCGGCCCTCCTCCGGCTCGCCTGAGACGCGTTCGAGCGATTCGGCCCGGTGCCTCCGACGGGCCGGCCGTGTATCGTCCTGATCGACATGGCAGGGACGCGCTTCACGTACGCCGACATCCGCGGCCAGCTGCCCGCGCGAGCCCTGCGGCGGACGCTGGTGCGGGGCCCGGGAGGCAAGCTCGCGTTCGTGTGGGTTCTCGGGGCCGGCGCGCTGCTGACGATCCTGTCCGCGCCGCTCCTGGCGGGGGCGTTCACCGTGGCCTGCGCCGTGCTCGCGGTGCCGATCATGCGCGAGGGCATGGCCAGCGAGGCCCAGGGCCGGGAGATCGTCGAGGAGCTCGTGGCGGAGCGCTTCCCGACCGGCGAGATCGTGGACCCCGAATTGCTGGCCGCCCTGTCCCGCGGCCGTCGGACGCTCGTCGAGATGGCCACCCGGATCGGCCGGGCGGAGCGCCAGGGCAAGAACGACAGCCCGCTGCTCAGTGTGTTCGCCGACGCGGCGGCGCTGCACGGCCTCCAGCTGGAGTCCGCGAACCAGGCGGCGGACCTGGACCGGATCGTGGACTTCGTCATGGGCAACCCGTCCGACGATCGATCGGCCGGTGCCTGGCCGGCCATGGCACGCGATCTCGATCCGGCCGAGGCCCGCGACCGCCGGGACGAGCGATCGGTGCGCATCCTCACGGAGCTGCGCATGCGCACGCCGCGCGACGAGGCCGAGCGCCTGCGCCTGGAGAACCTGCGGGCGGTGCTCGACGAATCCAACGCCGCCCGCGAGACGGCCACCACGATCGCCGAGCGACTGGAGACGATGCTGCTGCAAGGGTTCCAGATCGACCGCGACGTGGTGGACATCACGCGCGCCGCGGCCGCGGCCACCGAATCTCACGAGACCGTCGAGCGTCTCCAGGACGTCGTGGATGCCCGGCGCCGGGCATCGGCGCGCCTGGGCAGCCTGCTGTCGGGCGACGCCACGGTCATCGGGGACCATGCCTGACCAGAGGGACTCCCGAGAGGAGGAAGCTGCGTGACCGGGCGATCCACCAAGCAGAGCTCGTACTGGCTCATCGGAGCGCTGGTGCTCGGCGTCGTGTTCTTCGGCATCGCCATCTTCAGCCAGCTGGGCGGCGGCGACGACGGGTCGGGCGAGGGCAACGTCCCCGGCGCGACGGCCACCCCGGACATCCCGGCCAACGCCGTCGCGATCTCGATCGCCAGCTCCAACACCAAGGAGGCCTGGCTCCACCAGGCGGTCGAGGCGTTCAACGCGGCCTCGGCGGCCGAGGGCGGCCCCCGCGTCGACGGCCGGCCCGTGTTCGTGGAGATTCTCCAGGAGACCGTGGACGGCAAGGCCGTGGACTACCGCTCGGGGACGATGGTCAACGACACGCTCAAGGGCGCCATCGAGCCCACGATCGTGTCGCCCGGCGACGTGTCCTGGCTGGACAAGCTGGAGCACGAGTGGGAGGCGCAGAAGGGCGGCGACGTCATCTCCGCCGCGGACTCGCCGATCCTCGTTCGGACCCCGCTCGTGGTCGCCATGTGGCAGTCTCGCGCGGCGGCCCTGGGCTGCTGGCCGACTCCCGGTCCCGACTGCACCTGGGCGCGGCTGCGGGGCCTCGCGACCTCCGAGGCCGGCTGGGGCGACCTCGGCCACCCCGAGTGGCGCAACTTCCGGTTCGGCTACGGCTACTTCGGGGAGTCCAACTCCGGGACCCTCGCGATCTCCGCGATGTGCTCGGTGGGCCTCGGCAAGACCGCCGGCCTGACCGTGGCCGACGTGGAGCCGTCAAACGAATGCGGCCGGTTCCTGACCGACATCGAGCAGGCCAAGGTCCACTCGGGCAAGTCCGACGTGTGGCTGCTCGACCAGATGACCGAGGGCGGCCCGGAGTACCTCGACGCCGTCGTCACCTACGAGTCCAACGTCATCGCCCGCAACAAGGCGGCCGGCGACAGGATGCGCGAGCCCATGGTCTCGGTCTACCCGCAGGACGGCACGATCGTGGTGGGGCACCCGTTCGCGGTGCTGGACGGCGCCCCGTGGGTGACCGACGAGCAGGAGAAGGCGGCCGAGGTGTTCCGCGACTACCTCCTGTCTCCCGACGAGCAGGCCAAGGTCCAGGAGCTCGGCCTGCGGCCGGCCGACGAGAGCATCCCTGTGGGTTCGCCGATCGAGGCGGGCAACGGCGCCAACCCGGCCGCCACGCTGGTGCCGGTCGAGGTGCCCGACACCCTCGTCATCGACCGGATCGGCGAGGTGTGGCACCAGGTGCGCAAGCACGCGGCGATCGCGGTCGTGTTCGACAAGTCCGGCAGCATGGAGGGCTCCAAGATCACCTTCGCCGTCAAGGGCGCCCAGGAGTTCGTCAACCGGATGGAGCCGGCGGACACGCTCCTCTGGATCCCGTTCGACGACACCGTCTACCCGGCGACGAGCGGCCGCAAGTCCGAGGTCGGGGAGGACCTCGTGTCGCGGATCGGCGGCACGCCGGCCGGCGGCGGGACCGCGCTGTACGACGCGGTGCTCGACGCCTACGGGCAGCTGACCGACCTGCGCGCCCGCGAGGGCGACTCGCTGCGCTACGGGATCGTGGTGCTGTCGGACGGGATGGACCAGAACAGCGTGTCCAGCCTGTCGCAGCTGGAGTCCGCGCTGGCGCCGTCGGAGGCGGATCCCACGGGCATCCAGATCCACACCATCGCGATCGGCGAGGACGCCGACCAGGCGGTGCTCAAGAAGATCTCCGGCGCCGCGCACGGCCGGTTCTGGCTCACCGACGACGAGCGCGACGTGGTCAACGTGTACCGCGACATCGCCGCCTACTTCTAGACCGCGCGCTCCGATCCGGTTTGCGGTCCGGCCCCGCATTCGCCACACTCATCGCCAACCAGCGCAGCACGTTCCAGCCACCACTCGAGGGGACCCGATGGGCCGTTTCTTCGCCTCCATCCGCCGATGGTTCAACTTCTACTTCCTGCGCCGGAGCGAGGACGTGCGGCGCTCGGCGGACGAGCAGTTCACGGGTTCCGTGGAGGGAATCCGCGCGGCCTACGCCATCGACCGCGACAAGCTCGCGTCCGACTTCCGGGGCCTCCAGGAGGCCGTGGGCCAGGTCCTCACCGTGGTGGAGGACAAGAAGATCCGCCTGGAGCGGCTGGATGCCGAGGAGAAGACGCTCCAGACGCAGCTCAACGGCGCGATCCGGGCGGCCGAGAAGGCGCAGGCCGAATCGAACACCGAGGAGTTCACCAAGGCGCAAGCCGCCTACGCGCGCTACAAGGCGCGGCTGACCGAGATCGACGGCGAGCAGGAGCGGCTGTCCGGCGAGATCGCGAGCCTCGAGACCAGCATCCAGAGCCACATGAGCCGGCTCACCGAGTTCCAGGCCCGGCTGGAGGCGCTGCCCGCCGAAGAGGCGGCGACCGTCGCGGACTACGTGTCGGCCAAGCAGATCATCGAGCTCAACAACCGGCTGATGAACGCGTCCGACTCGCTCAAGGAGGGGCCGACGGCGACCGTCCGGGAGCAGGTGCGGCAGATGTCCGCCCAGGCCCGGATCACCGAGAAGCTGGCCGGCACGGACGTCACGCTCCAGGATCGCCAGTACGCCGAGCTGGGCCGGGACCTCGAGGGCGCCGATTTGCTCGAGGCGGTGCTGGCCGCCCGCAAGGCCCAGCGCGCGGCGGCCGAGGGCGGCACGCCGGTGATGGAAGCCGCGGCGGGCGAGGCGACCGTCGGCGAGGCCCCGACGGAGCCGACCGAGCGCCCGCGGATCTGACCCCGTGACCGAGGACGTCGGCGAACCGGCGGCGCCGGCCGCACCCGAACCCTCGGCCGAACCCGCGCCGGCGGCCCCGGCAGCCCCGGCGACCCCCGTCGCCCCGGCCGTCCCCGTCCTGCCGCGCCCCGCGTTCCTGGACGAGGTCTCGCGCGCCCACTACGCGCGCCTCGCCCGGTGCATCGTGCTCACCGGGAACATCGACGACCTGTTCGTCGGCACCGGCGCGGACGGGCCGCGCTACGTGGGCCTGGAGCGGCTGCTGCGCGACGCGTTCCACCGCGCCCGCTATCCCACCACCGGTCGCGAGATCCGGTTCATCGTCCTGACCCTGCGCAGCGACGGCATCGCGTTTGCCGGCGACGACGACCGGCTGCTGCTGGCGGATCTCGTCACGAAGCTGGCACCGCCGCACGACGACCTGGGTGCCCAGCTGGCCACGATCCTGCGCGAGGCCGGCCGGGAGCGCAGCTCCGGGCTCGTGACCGTGACGCTGGTCGCGGAGCTGCTGCGCCTGGTGGCCCGCATCCGGCGGCGCGGGTTCCGGGTGCCGCCGATCGCCGCGATCATCGACCACGCGGAGACGCTGGTGCCCGCCGGCGATCCCTCGCGGCTGGGCCCGCTGGACCGCGAGTCCGTCAAGGTGCTGGCCGACCTGCTCCGCGACGACGAGATCTGGGCCGAGGCGGAGACCGCCGACGTCTACCCGGACGTGCTGCTGATGCTGGCCCCGGCCGCCGCGGAGCTCAGCGGCCGGATCGCGGGCCTGCCCAAGGTCGCCGTCGTGGCCGTCCCGACGCCGGACGAGGCGACCCGCGGGGCGTACCTCCGGGACCGGGCCGGGGCCCCCGGCGCGCCGCCGGTGGCGCTCGGCGAGGGCTACACGATGGAGGGGCTGGCGCGGGACTCGCGGGGGCTCACGCTTCGCGCGCTGGACGACCTCGTCACCGGCGCGCAACGTGATCCGGACGCCTACCGGCTGGACCAGGCGGCGGTCGTCGCGGCCGTGAACCGCGTCCTCCAGGACCGCCTCGGGTCGATCATCCGGGTCGTCTACCCCGATCACACGATGGCGGACGTGATCGGCTTCTCGGGGCTCCGCAAGCGCCTCACCCAGCTGCGCCGCCGGTTCGACGACCCGGATCGGGCGCCCGCCGGGATCACGGTCGTGGGCCCCAACGGCGCCGGCAAGACGTTCATCCTGGAGGCGTTCGCCGCGGAGACCGGGCGGACCGTGATCACGCTCGCCCAGATCCGGAGCGAGTGGTACGGCAAGACCGACGTGTTCGCCGAGATGTTCGAGCGCGGGATCAGCGCCTTCGGCCGGATCCTGGTCCTGGTGGACGAGGCGCACGTCGCGTTCGGGTCCATCCAGTCCCGTGACACGCACGAGACGGAGGCCCGCCTCTCGCGCCACATCATCCAGATGATCGACGACCTGGGGCACCGGAGCCGGATCGTGTGGGCGCTGATCACCACGCGCCCGGACCTGCTGGACCCGGACTTCGTGCGCGCCGGCCGGTGCTCGGTGTTCGTGCCGATCTTCGACCCCGAGGGCGAGGACGCCACCGCGTTCGCGGACTGGATCGAGCGCCGGCTCGTGAAGGCCGGCGTCACGTTCAGCGACGAGGAGCGCGCGCTGTTCCGCGAGCTCTCGCCCGGGTTCTCGGCCGGCGACTACCGCGAGTTCGCCGACGACTTCGCGGACGAGCGGGCGTTCGACCCGTCACGCTCCCTGGCCGACTTCCTGGCCGGCTGGACGCCGAGCTCGGTCGCGCTGGCCCGGGCCCGGGAGCTCCAGATCCTGCTGGCCTCGCTCAACGCGGACTGGCCGGAGCTGCTGCCGGAGCGCCTCCGGGGCGTGGGCAAGGACGAGATCCAGGGGCGCATCGACGCGTTGCGCGGCCGGCTTGCCTGACGGACCGCCGGGGTCCGCGCTGCTACCATCGGCCCGGCCATGACCCACCGCCGCCCGTTCTACCTGACCACCGCGATCGCCTACGCGAACAACGCGCCGGGCCTCCACACCGTGTACGAGGTCATCGGGGCGGACGTCATCGCGCGCTGGCACCGGATGCTGGGCGACGACACGCGGTTCCTCACCGGGACGGACGAGCACTCGGTGAACATCGCCCAGGCCGCAGAGGCGGCGGGCCTGACGCCGCGCGCGTTCGTGGACGAGAAGGTCGCCCTGTTCCGCGCCGCCGAGGACGCGCTGCTGATCAGCCCTGACCGGTTCATCCGGACCACGGACCCGGACCACTACCGCTCCGCGCAGGAGATGGTCCGCCGCGCCTACGACAACGGGGACATCTACCAGGACACGTACGAGGGCTGGTACTGCCCCAACGAGGGGTTCAAGGCACCGTCGGACCTGCTCGAGACCGCGCGCGGGATGCAGTGCCCCAACCACCCGGACGTGACCCTCCAGTGGCTGTCCGAGCGGAACTGGTTCTTCCGGCTGTCGGCCTACCAGGACCGCCTGCTCGCCCACTACGAGGCCAACCCGGACTTCGTCCAGCCGGACTACCGGCGCAACGAGATGCTGGGGTTCATCCGGCAGGGCCTCCAGGACTTCTCGATCAGCCGCGCGGGCGCCACGTGGGGCATCCCGTTCCCGATCCTGCCCGACGGCTCGTCTGCCCAGCGCGAGGACGGGTCCTGGGACCCGACCGCCGGCACGATCTACGTCTGGTACGACGCGCTGATCAACTACATCACCGGCGCCGGCTTCCCGGACGACCTGGACGCGTTCCAGCAGTGGTGGCCCGCCGACCTGCACGTGATCGGCAAGGACATCGCCCGCTTCCACACGATCTACTGGCCGGCCATGCTGTGGTCGGCGGGCATCGACGCCCCGGACCAGGTGTGGGTCCACGGCTGGCTGCTGGTCGCGGGCGGCGAACGGATGAGCAAGAGCCGCGGCAACTTCCTGGACCCGCACGCGGTGGTGGCGGCCTTCGGGGCGGACGGGGCGCGGTACGTGACCCTCCGCGAGGTCGCCTTCGACCGCGACACCGAGGTCTCCTGGGACTCCTTCGTGCGCCGCTACAACGCGGACCTCGCCAACGACTTCGGCAACCTCGTGAACCGCACGATCACGATGGTCAACCGGTACCTGGGCGGGGAGCGGCCCGCGCCGCGCCCGGCCGGCCAGTCGCCGCTGGGCGAGGGCTGGTCGGACACGCTCCGCCTGTATGGCGAGCGCCTGGACGGCTACCTCCTCCACGATGCCCTGGCGGAGCTGTGGGAGCTGGTCAGCGGCGCCAACAAGACGGTGGACGCAGAGCAGCCCTGGGCGCTGGCCAAGGCGGCCAAGGCGGGTGACGCTCGGCGCCGAGGCTCGCCTTCGGGACGTGCTCGGGGACCTCATCGAGACGTGCCGCCTGGTGGGCCTTGCCGTGGCGCCGTTCATGCCCTCGGTGGCACCTCGCCTGCTCGCCCAGCTGGGCCACGAATACGGGTACGGCCCGGACGGCAACGGCGGGCCGCCAATCCTGGAGCTCCTCGAGTGGGGCGCGCTGCGGGACGAGCCGGGGCGCGTCACCGCCACGCCGGAGCCGCTGTTCCCGCGCCTGGAGACCGAGGCGGCGGCCGAAGCGGGCGACCGATGACCGACCGCTCCTTCGTCGAGGCCAACGCGGAGGCGACCGCGGCGCTCGGCGACCTGGTCGCGTCGCTTTCGCCGGTGGACCTCACGGCGGACCTCGGGGAGGGCTGGAACGTGTCGATGGCCCTGGCCCACCTCGCGTTCTGGGACAGCTGGCATCTCGCCCGCTGGGAGCACGCGGCCGCCGCCGGTGTCGTCGCTCCGCCGCCGGTCAGCGAGGATGTGTCTGCCCGCAGCAACGACGCGCTGGTCGAGACGTGGCGGGCCCTCGACCCCGAGCGGGCGGTTGCCCTGGCCCTCGATGCGGCGGCACGGATCGACATGTACGTCGCCGGCCTGCCCGACGCGGCCATCGAGGCCGCCCTCGCAGCGGGCAGCCCGAACTGGTTCGAGCGCCGGCCGCACCGCGACGACCACATCGGTCACATCCGCCGCGTCCTCGACCGGGCATAGGCCCGGATCGCACCCGGACCGACGCGCCGTGCGCCTCGTCGACTCCCACGGCCACCTGAACTCGGACCGCTTCGACGACGACCTCGACCCGGTGCTGCAGGCCGCCCGCGAGGCGGGGGTGGAGCGGATCCTCGTGCCGGGCTGGAACGTGCGGTCATCGGAGCGGGCGCTCGAGATCGTTGCGGACCGCCCGTGGCTGGACGCCGCTGTGGGGGTGCACCCGCACGACGCCGCGAAGGTGGCGGCCGCCGAGTGGGGGATCGTGGAGGCGTGGGCGCGCGACGAGAGGGTCGTCGCGATCGGCGAGACGGGTCTCGACTCGGACCGGATGTTCTCGCCCTGGGAGGCGCAGCTGGACAACCTGCGCCGCAACCTGGCGCTGGCGCTCGCCACCGGCAAGCCGGCCATCCTCCACTGCCGGTCGCGGGCCGGGGAGCGCGACGCCCAGGACGCGCTGGTGGCCGAGCTGCGGGCAGCCGGGTTCGACGGGGCGGTGGCGCGCGGGGTGTTCGGCGGCCGGCCGGCTGCCGTGGTGCACTCGTTCTCGGGTCCGGTGGATTACGCCCGCGAGATGGTCGCCATGGGGCTCGCGGTCAGCTTCTCGGGGCTCGTCTTCCGGCGTGGCGAGGAACCGTCCGCGGTGGTCGTGCCACTCGTGCCGCCGGAGCGGCTGCTGGTCGAGACGGACGCCCCGTTCCTCTCGCCGCCGGGCGCGCCCCGCTCGCGGAACGAGCCCGCGTTCGTGGGCATCACCGCCCGCTGGGCGGCGGGCCTGCGCGGGGTGGGGGAGGACGAGCTGGGCGACGCCCTGGTCGCCGCCTACGACGCAACGTTCTCTCGAGGCAGGAGCCTCAGGAAGTCGCAGGGTGGCTGACTCGCTGCTCCCAACAGCCTGCCGGCGTCGATCCGTTGGAGTTGCCATGATGCCACCCTTCCGGACGGCGCTCGGGTTGCTGATCGCCGCGATCGCGCTCGTGGCTGCGTGCTATGACAACCCCGTGCATGGCCAAGTCCGGATCGAGAACCGCGACGATCACACGTATCTGCTCGCGTTCCAGAGCGAGCCGCCCACGTCGCTGATCCGAGGTCAGTTCACCGGCATCATGTCACTCGGGTTCAACGGCCGTCCGTCGGGATGGATCAGGGTCATCGATGCCGACTCCTGCCGCCAACTCGACGAGTTCGACATCTCATCCGCGCTCATCAACGTCTTTATTGCGGGCGGCCGGGTCGCGAGCGTGGAGCAGGGCGTGGACCTGAGCGGGATGCCCGGCGCCGGCGAGTTGCCCATCACCGCGCTCTGTCGCGGGGACGGATAGCGGTGGGTCGCTGCAGCCCACCGCGGTCATGGCGGCAGGTGGCGACCCCCTTGGTCGGCTGCACCTTGTGAGGCGCCACCACCGCCCGCGGACGCTCCGCTCGGAACCGGCACGTAGCACAGGCACGACTGCACGTCGGATGGCGACCGTCCCCTCGGGCGGGTTGAGGGGCGAGTTGTTGCCAACTGGTCACCGGACGGGCTTTCCGGCAGGAACAAGCGCCCCAGCCGCCGGTCGGGCCTGGCCACGGGCGGACGAGCAGTCGTTCCTGGACTCGATGCCGGAATGGCGCCCGGGACGTCACCGCGGTGCAGCCCGGGACGGAAGCGCGGCGTCGGGTTGCGGTTGACAACGGGTACCCGCCTCCGGTAGTTTGTTGGCACTCTAAGAGCGAGAGTGCTAAACCAAGCGGGACGCGATCCCTGCGGCCCGGCCGGCCGGTCCCTGGAAGGGACCGTCGCCACGGCCTCCGGCCCGGATCACGACGCTTGTGACGCGCTCGGACGGAGGATCACGGGTCGTCCGGGGCAAGCCCGCCACGGTCGGCTCGACCCAACACCAGGTAATCGGCGGCCGGCCCGCGGCCGCCAGAGGAGGATCGCACGTTGGCCACCGCCTCTTCGACGAAGCTTCGCCCGCTGGGCGACCGCGTCGTCATCAAGCCCACGCCCCGGGAGGAGATGACGAAGTCGGGCATCGTCCTGCCGGACACCGCCAAGGAGAAGCCGCAGGAAGGCGAGATCATCGCCGTCGGCCCCGGCAAGACCCTCGACGACGGGTCTCGCGAGGCCATGGACGTCGCGGTCGGCGACAAGGTCCTGTACGCGAAGTACGCCGGGACCGAGTTCAAGGTCGAGGAGCAGGAGCTCCTCATCGTCAGCCAGAAGGACATTCTCGCGATCGTCGAGGGCTGACGCCCGGGCGCCGTCACGGCGCCTCGACCGCGAACCCACCCCACGCATTCCCGGAGGGATCACGAGTTGGCCAAGCAGCTCATCTTCGACGAGACCGCTCGTCGCTCGCTGAAGCGGGGCATCGACCGCCTCGCCGACGCGGTCCGCGTGACGATCGGCCCCAAGGGTCGCAACGTCGTCCTGGACAAGAAGTTCGGCGCCCCCACGATCACGAATGACGGCGTCACGATCGCCCGCGACATCGAGCTCGAGGACCCGTTCGAGAACATGGGCGCGCAGCTCCTCAAGGAGGTCGCGACCAAGACCGACGACGTCGCCGGCGACGGCACCACCACCGCGGTCGTGCTCGGCCAGGCGATGGTCGCCGAGGGCCTCCGCGTCGTCACCGCGGGCGCCAACCCGATGGTCGTCAAGCGCGGCATCGAGACCGCCGTCGTGGCCATCGTTGACGAGATCAAGCGCACCGCCCGCCCGGTCGAGACCCGCGAGCAGATCGCGGCCGTCGCGGCCATCTCCGCGGCGGATCCCGAGGTCGGCGAGATCATCGCCGAGGTGATGGACAAGGTCGGCAAGGACGGCGTCATCACCGTGGAGGAGGGCCAGTCCCTGGGCCTCGAGAAGGAATACACCGAGGGCATGCAGTTCGACCGGGGCTACATCTCGGCGTACTTCGTGACCAACCCCGACCGGATGGAGACCGTCCTCGAGAACCCGGTCATCCTGATCACCGACAAGAAGATCAGCGCCGTGCCGGACCTCCTGCCGGGCCTCGAGAAGGCCGTCCAGCAGAGCCGCCCGATGCTGATCATCGCGGAGGACATCGACGGCGAGGCCCTGGCCACGCTGGTCGTGAACAAGCTCCGCGGCACCGTCTCGGTCCTCGCCGTCAAGGCGCCGGGCTTCGGCGACCGCCGCAAGGAGATGCTCCGCGACATCGCGACCCTGACCGGCGGCACCGTGATCTCCGAGGAGATCGGGCGCAAGCTGGACTCGGTCACGTTCGAGGACCTCGGCCGCGCCCGTCGCGTCGTCGCCACCAAGGACGACACGACGATCATCGACGGCGAGGGCAGCCCCGAGCAGATCAAGGCGCGCATGACGCAGATCAAGGCGCAGATCGAGGACACCACCTCGGACTACGACCGCGAGAAGCTCCAGGAGCGCCTCGCCAAGCTGGCCGGCGGCGTGGCCGTCATCAAGGTCGGCGCGGCCACCGAGGTCGAGCTCAAGGAGAAGAAGCACCGGATCGAGGATGCGCTCTCGACGACCCGCGCGGCCGTCGAGGAGGGCCTCGTCGCCGGCGGCGGCACCACGCTGCTCCAGGCGATCCCCGCGCTGGACGCCATCAAGCTCGAGGGCGACGAGCAGGTCGGCGTGGACATCGTCCGCAAGGCCCTCGAGTCCCCGGCCCGCCAGATCGCCGACAACGCCGGCCAGTCCGGCGAGGTCATCGTGAACGCGATCCGCGCCCTGCCGCTCGGCCAGGGCTACGACGCGCTCAAGGGCGAGTACGGCGACATGTTCGAGAAGGGCATCGTCGATGCCGCCAAGGTGACCCGGTCGGCGCTCCAGAACGCCGCCTCCATCGCCGCGATGGTCCTCACGACGGAGACGCTCGTGACCGACCTCCCGGAGAAGGAGAAGGCCGGCGCCGGCGGCGGCCACGACCACGGCGGGGGGATGGACTTCTAGTCCGAACCGCGCAACGCCTAGAGAAGCCCGGGCCACCGGCCCGGGCTTCGCGATTCCAGTCGGCGAGCGCGTGGGCTGTCTGTTGATGCCCGGCACCGCGTTGCTCGAGCCCGATACCACGAACGGACTGGTTGCGCCAATTCCTTGACAGGGTGGGCGCCCACCACCAGACTGCGGCAAGCCAAGGTGCTTGCGGGCGCCACGGTGGCGCCATTGACCGCGTCCCATGAGCGTCCGAGTGCACCTCGGACGGCGGTACCCATGGACTCACGGCTGGTTGCTTCCGAGCGACCCACTCTGGGAGGGAAGCCGCCATGGGCTCCACGGCGTTCGAACGCATCCAGCGCGACGGCGCCCGCCGGTCTGCGGTCTTCACCCTCGCCCTGACCGCTCTCGTCAGCCAGTCGATGGCCGTCGCGCCAGTCCCGGCCATCGGGTTGACGCCGGACGCGCCGAGCCACGCAACCGGCCCCATGAGAGCGCCCGCCGCCCCCGTAGAGGCCCTGCTCACGCAGCCGGACGGCACGACGATCGCGGCAGTCCCGTGGGGCGACGAGACCAGCAACGGGTACCAGACGGTCGATGGGTACACCGTGGTCCAGGTGCCCGACGACACGTGGGTCTACGCGACCGGCCTGACGAAGAATGGCAAGCTCAAGCCATCCGCCGTCAAGGCGGAGAAGAAGGCGCCCGCCGGCACGCCCAAGCAACTGCGGCCGGCCACCGAGGCGGCTACGGAGATCGCGGCCTCGCCGCCCGGCGGGACGTTCAGCGGCACGCAGCGGTCGCTCGTCCTGCTCGTGGACTTCCCAGACCGTCCGCCTGTGGGCACCGTGGCGGCCGATTGGTACGAGGCGTTCTTCGGGACGAGCAACAGCGTCGCCGACTTCTACGATGAAGCCTCCTACGGCGCCCTTGCCCTGACCCCCGCGACCGAGAGCGAGGGGACCGCCAACGATGGAGTAGTCGGGTGGCTGCACCTCCCCTACAACCACCCCAACACGGGGTTCTCGTTCAATGCGGCGAACCAGCAGCTCGCGAAGGACGCGATCCTGGCCGCGGACCCGCACGTGGACTTTGCATCGTTCGATACGAGCGGGAATGGCGCCATCGAGTCGCGCGAATTGCACGTCACGATCATCGTCGCCGGCTATGAAGCGTCCTATGCACCCTGGTGTGGTGCGAGCGTGTGGGGCCACAAGTGGAATATCCAGGTTGGTTCCGGTGTGGCACCCCCGGTCGTCGACGGAACGACGGTTGGCGGGATCACCGGTGGTCAGGTGTCCGGCTACACGCAGTTCGGGGAGTGGCACTGCAACAACTTCCCAGCCTCAGAAATGCCCGGGCATCCCGGAACGATCGGGATCATCGTGCACGAGATGGGCCACGACCTTGGCTGGCCCGATCTGTACGACACCGATCTGGGCAATGGGCGCTCAAATGGCGTCGGTGATTGGAGCGTGATGGGCCATGGGCTCTGGAATCGGACTGGTGCCGGCTTCCTCGGTTCAAGTCCAGCCCTGCCCGACGCGTTCCTGCGCACCTATCAGGGGTGGGCGACGCCGACTGAGATCACCGATCTGCAGACGAGCGTCCCGATCGCGGCGGCCTCGGCCGCCGCGTCGGTCAAGCGACTGGGTGCGAACCCGGGCGGCGTTGACTGGTCCTATGGGGGTGCGAGCGGGGCGGGTGAGTACTTCCTGGTCGAGAATCGGCAGCGGACTGGCTACGACGCCGGCCTGCCAGGGTGCGGAATCCTGGTTTGGCACATCGACGAGACCCGGACCCCCAGCAATGCCGCGAATGCCGTGGAGGAACGGAAGCTCGTGGACCTCGAGGAGGCGGACGGCCTGGCGCACCTGGACACCGAGTTCGACCAGGGCAACGCCGGCGACGCGTATCCGGGATCGACCGGGAACCAGCTGTTCAACGGGACGAGCAACCCGAACTCGAACTGGTATTCCGGCGATCCGAGCAACGTGACCGTGCAGGTCCTCGACACGACGTGCAGTTCCACGATGAACGTCAACCTGTCGGTCGAGGCCCCCAACACCGCCCCGGTCGCGGTGGACGATAGCCATAGCACGCTCCAGGGCACGGCCCTCAGCGTGCCCGCCCCGGGCGTGCTGGGGAACGACTCAGACGCCGATCTGGACACCATGACGGCGGTCCTGGACACGGACGTCGCCAACGGCACGCTGGCGCTCACCGCGGACGGCAGCTTCGTCTACACGCCGGACCCGGGCTACAACGGGCTTGATAGCTTCACCTACCACGCCAACGACGGAACGGCCGACTCGAACACCGTGACCGTGTCGCTCACGGTCGTCCCACCCACCCTCATCAGCATCGCCGTCACCCCAGTCAACCGCACGGTCGCGGCCAGCCGGACGCGGCAGTACACCGCCACCGGCACCTACAGTGACGCCTCGACGGCCAACCTCACGGGCTCGGTCACCTGGGCGTCGGACCACTCCGCTGCGACGATCGACGCGGCCGGCCTCGTGACCGGCATTGCGGAGGGCACGGCCACCATCAGCGCGACCCTCGGCCTCGTCAGTGGCAGCACCGAGCTGACTGTCACCGCGGCACCCGCAACCTCCATCGAGCTGGCCGGCGTCGGCCCCGGAGGTGCGCTGCCCGACGGATACTCGTTCCTCCAGGACGTCAGCGCAGACGGCAGCCTGGTCTTCCTCTCGTCATCCACGGTGTCATTCGGCCTCAGCGGACCCAACTGGTATCGCGTCTACCTGCGCTCGGCCTCGACCACGACGGCGGTCAACACGTATGTGCCCTATCCGGTCGAGCGAGCCGGCATCAGCGACAACGGCCGCTACGTCGTCTATACCCTCGGATACGGCGACGCTCCAGCCGTCTACCTCTACGACACGACGGATCAGACGACGACCAACGTCGTCACAATCGGCTCCACGTATCCGGAGTTTGTCCAGAACAGCCAGCTGGACGTTTCCGACGATGGTCGATACGTCCTGTTCGATACCGTTACCGGCCTCGGCGCCGGGGACACGAACGGCGTCAGGGATGTCTATCGCTACGACCGCCAACTGGCCTCGCTCGACTGGGTGAGCCGGAACCCGGACGGCACCCCTTCCGACGGCGAGAGCACCCAGCCCCACATGACTCCCGACGGCGGGGTCGTCGTATTCACGTCCGTGGCAACCAACCTCGTCGCAGGCGACACGAATGCCGTCCGCGACGCCTTCCGCTGGACTCCCGCGTCGCTCGACCGGGTGAGCACGGACGCCTCCGGCACGCAGCTGTCACCCGGAGCAGGCGGCGTTGGCATCCGGGCCGACGTCACCGACGACGGTCGGTACGTGGTCTTCGACTCGTCTGACGCGCTCGTGAGCGGTGCGCAGTGGTGGAACGCGGTGATCCTGAAGGACACCGTCACTGGAGACGTCGAGATCGTGAGCCACGATGTCACGAAGCGAGACGACGTCAACGCGCGCTTCGCCACGATCAGCGGCGATGGCTCGGTTGTCGCCTACGAGTCCGACTGGCCCTTCATCACCACCGGCATCCAGGGCAGCCACTACGACGCCGTTGCTAAGGACCGCGCTTCAGGCACCATCGAGCTCGTGAGCTCCTCTTGGTCGGATCCCCTGACCCCCTCCAACGGTCAGGCCAACAACCCGATCCCGAATGCCGACGGCACCATCGTTGCCTTTGACTCGTTCGCCAGCGACGTGGTCCAGAGCACCCCCGTACTCCTACACGGCGGCACCGGCGTCAACGTCTACCGCGCCCGCCGGACCGCCCCCGACACCACGTCGCCGGAGGCCACCATCACCACGCCGGCCGACGGGGCGACCTACGACCTCGGATCGTCCGTCATCGCCGACTACACGTGTACCGACGGCGCGGCCCTAGCCGCTCTCAACCCGTGCGTCGGCACGGTGCCGGCCGGGACCGCAATCGACACGTCAGTGCCGGGACCGCAGTCGTTCTCTGTGACCGCAACCGATGCGGTCGGCCTCACGGCAACCATGACCGCGTCGTACACCGTGAGCAGGAGCCTTGCCTCCGGCCTCGCCCTAACCGGCACGTTCACGACCATCCCGGCGGGCTACACGGTTACAGTCACCGACGCCGGGGCCGACGGCGTGACGATCACCGTGACCGGCTCAGGAACGGACAAGGTCGTGATGTCGGTCTGTGGCGGGTACACCGCGCGGATCGCGCCCGGCAGCACCGTCACCCTGGCCTGCGGCAGCGTCGTCGCCGACGTGGCCGCGGGCTCTGTCGAGGTGGAGATCGTGACGTCCGCCGGCCCCGTGGTCTTGATCGTTCCTGCCGGTGGACAGGCGACGCTCGAGAACGACGGCAGCGTCGTGGTCGCACCGACCAGTTCCAGCCTGACCCCGGTGACCGTCACCGTGGCCGGTGTCACCCAGCCCGTGACCGCCGGCTCGACAACCGGTCTTGAGGTGACGACGTTCCTCCAGCCCATCGACGGGGGGGGCGTGTGGAACACCGTCAAGGGCGGCTCGACCGTGCCGGTCAAGTTCCAGGTGTTCTATGGCACGACCGAGATCACGGATCCGGCGGTCGTGCGGCCCATCACGGTGGCCCCGGAGACCTGCCCGACGGGCACGGTCTACGATGCCATCGAGGAGCTCTCAGTCACGAACTCGGCCGTGATCCGCTACAGCGACGGGTCGTTCATCGCGAACTGGAAGACCCCGAAGACGAAGAACAAGTGCCAACGCCTGACGGTCACGACGACCGCCGGGACCTCATTGAGCGCCTTCTTCAAGCTGCGCTGATCTCGACGTGGCCGGATCCACCGAATGTGCTCGTTCGGCACAGGATGGTGGGTCCGGGATGGGACGTGTGCTTCGTCGACACCTCCGTTGGGCGCGATCCCGCTGTCAACGGGACCGTGGCGGTCGCAAGGCCGGGGCAACCTAGAATGACCGGGTGAGTCCCAGCCCCTCCGACGAACCGGCGAAGCGCCGTCGCACGCGCCGCGCGGAGCCCGAGGCGGGGACGCAGGGGACGCTGCTGGACCTCGAGCCGGTCCAGGAGGCCGGCGCACCCGCGCTCGAGGAGCCCGACTGGCTCCGCGACGCCCCGCCTGAGCCGGCGCTCGCCGAGGTCACCGGCCCAGCCCTCGACCCGGAGGCCGTGGCCGCCGCGATCGCGGCCCGCCGCGCAGCCCGCGCCGACGAGATCGTCAGCCGCCTCAACCCGGAACAGGGCCGCGCCGTGACGACGACCGACGGCCCGATCCTGATCCTGGCCGGGGCGGGTTCCGGCAAGACGCGCGTGATCGCGCACCGCATCGCGTACCTGATCGGCGTCAAGGCCGTGCAGCCGCGCCGGATCCTGGCCGTGACGTTCACCAACCGGGCCGCGGGCGAGCTCCGCGAGCGGATCGCGGCCCTGACCGGTGACACCGGCAAGGACGTCGAGGCCGGGACCTTCCACGCGCTTTGTGCCCGGGTGCTGCGGCGGGACGGGGAGGCCATCGGGCTGGACCGCCGGTTCGTGATCTATGACACGGACGACCAGCAGCAGCTGATGAAGCGGATCCTGGCCGAGGAGGACCTCCCCGCGACCGGCGAGTTCCGGCCGGCCGCCGTCCTGGGCGCGATCAGCCGGGCCAAGAACGAGATGCTGGACGAGACGTTCCTGGCCCAGAACGCGACCACGCACCGCGAACGGGTCATCGCGAAGCTCGCCGCCCGCTACCGGGACCGCCTGCGCGCCGCCAACGCGCTCGACTTCGACGACCTGCTGCTGCGCGCGGTGGAGCTGTTCGCCGAGGCGCCCCAGGTGCTCGCGACGTACCAGTCCCGCTGGCGCTACCTCCACGTGGACGAGTACCAGGACACGAACCGGCCGCAGTACCTGTGGGTCCAGGCGCTGGCGGCGGCCCACCGGAACCTGTGCGTGGTGGGCGACGACGACCAGTCGATCTACGGCTGGCGGGGCGCCAACATCCAGAACATCCTGGACTTCGAGCGCGACTACCCCGACGCGACGGTCGTCAAGCTGGAGCAGAACTACCGGTCCACGCAGCTGATCCTGGATGCCGCCCACTCGGTCGTGTCGCGCAACGAGCGGCGCACGGACAAGAAGCTCTGGACCCGGAACCAGGGGGGCGTCCCGATCCAGCGCTTCGAGGCCTTCAACGAGGAGGAAGAGGCGGAGTGGATCGCCCGCCAGGTGGAGGGCCTCGTGGGCGCGACCGGGCGCGGGGCGTGGCTGACGCGGCGCGCCGACGACGACGAGTCCAGCCGGTTCCGTGCCAAGGACCTCGCGGTGATGTACCGGATGAACGCCCAGTCCCGGGCGATCGAGGAGGCGTTCCTGCGCTACGGGATCCGCTACCAGCTGGTGGGTGGAACGCGGTTCTACCAGCGGCGCGAGGTCAAGGACGCCCTCGCCTACCTGCGGGTGCTGCGCTCGGACACGGACCTCGTCTCGTTCGAGCGGATCATCAACGTGCCGGCGCGCGGCATCGGCGACAAGTCCGTGGAGGCGATCCGGCGCTGGGCGGTGAGCCCACGGCGACGACCAGTGGGCAGCGGTGCAGGCCGCGGCCGCGGGCGAGGTGGAGGGGATCGGGCCCCGGATCCGGACCTCGATCGGGGAGTTCGTCGCGCTCGTCCGCCGGCTTCGGAAGCGGATCGGCGTGCTGCCACTGCCGGAGCTCCTGGACGAGGTGCTGGAGGCGTCCGGCTACCGGGCGATGCTCGCGGACGGCTCCGAGGAGGGAGAGGACCGCTGGGCGAACCTGCTGGAGCTGCGCGCCGTCACGACCCGCTACGACGACCTGTCACCCGACGACGCGCTGGACCGGCTGCTGGAGGAGACGGCCCTGGTCGCGGACCAGGACAGCTACGAGGGCGAGGCGGACGCGGTGACCCTGATCACCCTCCACGCCGCCAAGGGCCTGGAGTTCCCGGTCGTGTTCATCGCCGGACTCGAGGAGGGCGTGTTCCCGCACAACCGGGCGCTGGACGACGAGCGGGAGCTGGAGGAGGAGCGACGGCTCGCGTACGTTGGGATCACGCGGGCGAAGCGCCGCCTGTTCCTGTCCCACGCATGGCGGCGCGCGACCTGGGGCGGCGGGGGGATGAGCATCCCGAGCCGGTTCCTGCTGGAGATCCCGCCGGAGCTGATGACCGGGCCGCGCCTATCCGCCGGGGCGGACGACGGGACGGACCTCGATCCCGACCTCGTGTTCCGGGAGCGCGGGTCGCGGTTCGGGGCAGGGATCCGGGCGGGCGGCGGCGCGTACCGGCAGGGGAGCGGGCGCCCGGGCGCGCCCGCGGACGGGGAGCCGTTCCGGCCCACCCGGGACCTCGGCGCCCGGCGGGAGGCATTCGCGGCGGGCGCTCCCTCCGGCTCGCTGGGTCCGCAGCCCAGGACGCCGGGGACGATCCCGCCGCGGCCCATCGTCCCGGGCGAGCGCCGCTACCGGGACGGCGATCGGATCCGGCACGCCCGCTGGGGCGACGGGATCGTCGTCACGTCGAAGCTGACCCGCGACGACGAGGAGGTCACGGTCGCGTTCAAGGACGCGGCCGTGGGCCGCAAGACGATGCTGGCCAGCCTCGCCAACCTCGAGCTGATCGGGTAGGGGCGCGCGTCAGGCATCAGCGCCCCTGTGCCCCGGACCAGGGTCGTCGCCTCCCGATCCTGGACGGGGAGGGCCCGCGACCCCACCCGCGACCCCACCCGCGACCCCGTCCGCACCTCTGGCTTCACCTGGTCAGCTACCGGTGGTGTGCGTGCGATCCGAGGTCCGCCACCCCCGACCCGGCCACTCACCGATCGGGTGCGTGGTAACCCGCTCCCACGCGCCGCGAGGAGGCCGCCTACGGATCAGGTGCGTCCAAGGCCATCTCGACCTGGCCTACGACGCACGACATCGGTACGTGGCCGAGTCGGCCGCTCGCCGGACGAGGCCTCGACGAGCGCACCCGGTCCGATCCTCGCAGGTCCGAGTCAACGCGGTGGCCGAGTACATGGATACCACGCGTCCCATCGGTTGCTGGCCACGTCGGCGCCGACGCGAGAGGTGGCGCGAGCGGCGCTGCGATCGGCTTTGCTGGTGCCTACGCGTTCGCCTCGGACTCGGACTTCGCGGACTCGGACTTCGCGGACTCGGACTTCGCGGCCTCGGCCTTGGCGGCCTTGGCGGCCGCGGTCGCCTTCGCCCGGTGCTCCGCCGCGAAGAAGTCGAGGGCGGTACGCGTCTTCGTCTGCTGGGCGCCGGCCAGGTCCACGCCGCGGCTCGCGAGGTAGGCCCGGGCAGTCGCTGCGACCTGGAACGCCTCGCCCGGCAGGCACTTGGTCGACAGCTCCAGGATTCGTGACCCGTCCGGGTACAGCCACATCTCGCCGATCAGGCGACGGTCGAACTCCTTCGGCTGGAACACGGCCTTGAGGATGAACGTGGGTCCCAGCGTCGTGAGCGTGTCCAGGTCGATCCCGGCCGGGGCGTGCTCCCGGTAGAACTCGCGCTGGTCCTTGGAGAAGACCTTGCGCAGCGGGATGAGGCCGTTGACCGCGTCGCGGACCTCCTGGCCGGTGCTGCGGCCCTTCAGCGATCCGGAGCACACGAAGCCGCCCGGCAGCACGTCGACCTCCACGCTGAACGCGGGGTCATGACGGAGCTCGGCAGGAAGTTCGGCGGGCACGACCGGTCGGAGCTTGACCACCGTGTCCGCCCGGCCCCCCTGGATCCGGCGCGCGCGCACGACCAGGCCCGCGTCGTTCAGCGCGAGGCCCGGCGTGTCGAAGAAGAAGACCTGCCTCGGCTGCGCCTCGACGGGGTCGAGCGGCAGGTTCGCGATCGTGGTCCGCTGGTTTGGCGCCGGCACGCTGAGCTTGAGCTCCACGCTGTCGGCACCCGCGATCAGTTCCATCAGGCGCGGCATCTCCGCGTCCGGGATGCGGGGTGCCTCGGCCGGCTTCCTTCGCGTCGCCATCAGGTCCCTCCTCGTGACCGGGCCGTGCCCAGCCCCCCTACGTGGCCGGTCAGGCGCCGAAGCGCTCCACCAGCAGGCCGTGCCGCAGTCCGCGGTCGCTGACCGTCAGCGACGGCGCATCCAGCTTGTCCATCACCGTCCGCACGATACAGGCGCCCGCAAGGATCACGTCCGCGCGCTTCGGCTGGAGCCCGACGATCGTCCGCCGCTGCTCGGCGTCGCGCGTCCGGTAGGCCTCGATCTGGCGCTCGATCTCGGCGCGATCGAGGACGGTGCCCTGGACGACATCCGGGTCGTAGACCGCGAGCCCGTGCCTGACCGCGGCGAGGTTGGTCACCGCACCGCCCATGGCGGCCAGGGCGGCCGGGGCGGGGCGGCCGTCGAGGGAGGCAAGGTCCCCGGCGATCGCCGCCAGCGCCTCGGCCAGCACGGCGGGCTCCACGCGTCCCCCGAGGCCGAACCGCTCCGTGTACCGGACCGCGCCGACGTCCACGCTGAAGCGCTCCTCGACCCGAGGACCGTCTCCGAACGTGAACTGGGTGCTGCCGCCGCCGGTGTCGAACACCACGACCCGGCCCTCGCGCAGCCCGAGGCCTGCCATCGCGGCGAGGTAGGCGAGTCGCGCCTCGTCCTCGCCCGAGACCGCCTCCACGCGGACGCCGGTCCGCCCGCGGATGGCGTCCCGGACTGCGTCGGCGTTGCGGGCGATGCGCAGCCAGGCCGTCCCGGCCGCGACGACCGCGAGGGCACCCAGGTCCGCGGCCTCGGCGGCCATCCCGGCAATCGCCTCGACCGTCCGGTCAAGCGCCACCGGGGAGATCTCGCCGGTCTCCTCGAGCCCTTCGCCCATGCGCGTGATCTCGGCCCGGTCGGTGACGGCGCGCCAGCCACCGCCCTCCGCGCGCTCGGCCACGTGGAACTTGACGGAGTTCGTCCCGACGTCGATCACCGCGTAGCGCTCCGGCGACCCGTCCAGCAGCGCCGCGAGGCCCTTGGGGTAGCTGACGTTCCGGAAGCCCTCGAAGCCCACCGAGCGGACGCCCTCGACGACCGCCGCGGCGTCCGTGGACTCGATTGCGACGGTGCGGGTGATGCGGCGGTCCACCGTCACCTCGCTGACCTCGGCGGTGCAGCCGTTGATCACGTGGCGGACGCGCCGCTTGTGCACGGGGACGCCCCGCAGCGCGTGACCGGATCCCGCGAACGCCGCGAGGAACTCGTCGAGCGTGTATGTGTCCCGGTCCGCGACCGCGTCCAGCCGCAGCGCCGCCAGGACCTGGGCGGCCGTCGCCTGGTCGATGGGGAACGCCGCCTTCATCACCGGCTCCCATCGCTCGAGGCCGTCGGCGTCCACCTCCCGGAGGACCTTGATGTCCATCAGGTCGTCGCGGACCTTGACGTTGTCACCGCCCGCCGACAGCAGGTACAGCTCGTCGCTCTCCTGGATGCCGGTCGGCTCCAGACCGGTCAGCCGGCCCTCGGCCGCGCCGAACGACGAGCCGAAGGTGCGCCACTCCCAGCGCGGCAGGATCGGGGGCATCGTCTCTCCTCGGTGGCGTGCGGGTGAGGTCGGCACGGACCGCCATCGTAGTCGGGCGGCCCGGCCCACGCGTCATGCGCATCGGTGGACGCGGGCGCTCTATCCTGCGGTCGATGACCGAACCCCTCCCGATGATCGAACCCCTCCCGACGACCGAACCGCTCCCGGTGGATCCCGCCCTGGTCGCCGCCGTCGCCGCCCTGGCGCCCGATGCCGCGGCCGCCCGCCACGCGGGGCTTGCCGAGCAGATCCGCCGCGCCAACCGGCTGTACTACGAGGAGGACGCGCCGGAGCTATCCGACCTCGAGTACGACGCGTTGTTCCGCGAGCTGGTCGCCCTCGAGACGGCCTTTCCGGCGCTCGCGACGCCGGACTCGCCCACGCAGCGGGTGGGCGGCGTGCCGGCCGGCGGGCGGTTCCCCGAGGTGCGCCACCGCCACCCGATGCTGTCGCTGTCCAACGCGTTCAGCCACGACGAGCTGCGAGCCTTCGACGCCCGTGTCCGGAAGGGCCTGGGCCTGCCCGCGGCCCCCGAGCCGGCCGAGGACCTCACCTACGTCGCGGAGCTCAAGATCGACGGGCTCGCGGTCTCGCTCCGGTACGAGCGCGGGCGGTTCGCGGTTGGGGCCACGCGCGGCGACGGCACCACGGGCGAGGACGTCACCCCCAACCTGCGCACCATTCGCTCCATCCCGGACCGGCTCCCGGAGCCCATCACGCTCGAGGCGCGCGGCGAGGTGTTCATGCCCCGGGCGGAGTTCGCCCGCATCAACGCGGAGCGCGAGCAGGCCGGCCTCGCGCTGTACGCCAATCCCCGCAACAGCGGCGCGGGCTCGCTGCGCCAGAAGGACCCGGCGGTCACGGCCGGCCGCCTGCTCTCCACCTGGCTGTACCAGCTGCTGGAGGAGCCGGCGGAGGCCGCCGGCCTGTTTGACGCCCCCGCCTCCGGCGCTGCGTCCGGCTCCGCGGCCGCCGTGGACAGCCAGTCCGCGGCTCTCGCCCGCCTCGAGGCGCTCGGCTTCCCGGTCAATCCCGATCACGAGGCCGGCCTCGACATGGAGGGCGTCATCGTGTTCACGGAGCGCTGGCGCGAGGCGCGCCACCACCTCCCGTACGAGACCGACGGCGTCGTGGTCAAGGTGGACCGCTTCGACCAGCAGACGCGCCTGGGGATGGTCAGCCGGGCGCCCCGCTGGGCGATCGCCTACAAGTTCCCGCCAGAACAGGTGGAGACCGTGGTCGAGGACATCGTCCCGTACGTGGGGCGGACCGGGACCCTGACGCCCGTTGCGCACCTGCGGCCGGCGAAGGTCGCGGGCTCCACGGTGGCCCGCGCGACCCTCCACAACCTGGACGAGGTCCGGCGCAAGGACGTCCGGATCGGGGACACCGTCGTCCTCCAGAAGGCCGGCGACGTGATCCCGGAGGTCGTCCGCTCGATCCCGGACCGACGTCCCCCCGACGCCCGTGAGTTCGTGATGCCGGACGCCTGCCCCGTGTGCGGCACGCGGGTCGTCCGCGACGAGGGCGCGGTCCGCCACTACTGCCCCAACCCGGCCTGCCCGGCGCGGCTCGCCCAGGCCTACGGCCACTTCGTGGGGCGCGGCGGCATGGACATCGAAGGCGCCGGCTGGGCGGTGCTGTCCCAGCTCCTGGAACGGGGCATGGTCCACCGGCGGGCGGACTTCTTCCGGCTCACGGTGGAGGACCTGGAGTCGCTGGAGCGGTTTGCCCGCAAGAGCGCCGAGAACCTGCACGCGGCGATCGAACGGGCGCGCGTCGGGCGGCCGCTGGCCAAGGTGCTCAACAGCCTGGGCATCCCGCAGGTGGGGGAGAGCACCGCGGTGGATCTCACCCGCTGGCTGGCGACCCGGGTTCGGCCGGACGCACACCCGCCGGCTGCCCCCGATCCGGCGACCGGACTGGCCTACGACCCGTGGTTCGCCGCGGTGGAGGCGGAGCTGCGGCGCGTCGCGGACGAGGAGCCGGATGCCCTGCAGGAGGTGAGCGGCATCGGCCCGTCCGTCTCGGACGCGGTCCACGGCTGGTTCGCGGACCCGGTCACCCGCGACGTCCTGCGCGAGCTCGTGGACGCGGGCGTGGTGCCCGAGCGCCCGGTCGTGCGGCAGGCCGCGCCGGGCGGGGAGGCCGCCGAGGGGCCGCTGGCGGGGAAGACGGTGGTGGTCTCGGGCACGATCGAGGGGTTCAGCCGGGAGGAGGCCGAGAACGCGGTCCGGGTCGCCGGCGGCAAGCCGGCGGGGTCGGTGTCCCGGAAGACGGACTACCTGGTTGCCGGCCCGGGCGCCGGCTCCAAGCTCCAGAAGGCGACGGAGCTGGGAGTCCCGGTGCTGGACGCGGACGCGTTCCGGCGCCTGCTCGCCGGAGAGATGCCCGAAGCAGGGGAGGAGGCCGAATGAACGACACCGAAGCGCAGCTGGCCGAACGGCTGGCCCAGGATCTCGAGCGGGTCCTCGGGACGGGGATCCTGGTGGAGGACCTGGAGATCGAGGGCGAGAGCCCGGTGACGATTCGCGTTGCCTGCCTGGTGGACGGCACGTCCCGGGAGATCGAGGCGCACGGCGAGAACGCGATCGAGGCCATGGGCGAGGTGATCCGCCTCGCGGCCGAGACCCGCCTCGCGGCCGCGTTCTGGCAGATGGTCGGGCCCGCTTGACCAGCCTGCCAGTCCGGGCGCAGGGGTCGGGCGCGATCGCCTGCGCACGCCACCGCCCATCCAACAGGCCATCCGGCCCTTGTCCATGGACGCCCTCCAGCGGCGCATAATGCCTCGCAATCAGGCGTAGCACGCACCATGGCGGCGGCCTGACAGAGGAGGAGAAGCATGTCCCTGCGCGGACGGATCTTCGCCGGCCTTGCGATCGTGACGATTGTCGCGGGCGTGGCCGGCTGCTCGAGCGAGCCGGCCACGCTGCTCGACAAGGTCACCCAGGCCAAGAAGCTGGTCGTATCGACCGACCCGGCGTATCCGCCTCAGTCCGAGTCACTGCCCGGCGGCGGCTACGAGGGCTTCGACATCGACGTCGCGACGGAGATCGCGAAGCGGTTGGGTGTCGAGATCGAGTTCACCACCCCTGACTGGACGGCGATCACGGCCGGCGGCTGGGGCGGACGGTGGGACGCCAGCGTCGGTTCGATGGCGATCACGCCGGAGCGCTCGAAGGTCCTCTGGTTCAGTAGTCCGTACTACTACACACCCGCCCAGATGGCCGCCAGCGTGGAGTCCGGCATCACCTCCATCGACGGGCTGGCCGGCGCCACGATCTGCTCCGGTGAGGGGACAACGTACGACAGCTGGCTCAATGGCAGGCTGGATTTCGGGACCGGCGAGGATCTCGGCAGCCCGCCCGACGGCATCACCCCGACCACGCTGCCGACGGACAGGGACTGCGCAGTGCAGTGGCAGAGCGGTCGCTTCGACTTCGCGGGCTGGCTGAGCTCGAGCACGACGGTCCAGGCGGCCATCGACGAGGGCCTGCCGGTCGTCAAGCTCGGCGACCCGGTGTTCTTCGAACCGCTCGCCGTCGCCATGGACAAGTCAGACAAGGCGCCGGATGCCAAGACCTTCCTCGACAAGGTCAACCAGATCGTCGCGGACATGCACGCCGACGGGACGCTGACCGGGTTCTCCATGAAGTGGTTCGGGGCAGACCTGACCAAGGAATAGGCTTCCCGACCCGCACCAACATGCGCCGCTGAATCGCGGGGACGTCCGTTCGGGCGTCCCCGCAGCGTTCCGAAGTGGAGGGGATCATGGCCGCGCCAGAGGTGACCTACCAGGAGTTGGCCGGAAGCGGTCCAGAGGCGATCGTCGCCGCCGTCGCTGGGGCTCGCCGGGCGGCGCGTCGGCGCTTCCGGATGCTGTTCGTCCTCACCTGGCTCTTCCTCGTGGGCGGGCTTGTCGTCCTGATCGCCTCGACCGGCCGGGTGGACACGGAGTTCCTCGGCGAATGGGGGCCGTTCATCCTCGCCGGGATCCCGATCACGATCGGCGTCTCGATCGCGGCGATCATCTTCGCGACCCTGTTCGCCATCGTGGGCGCCCTTGGACGCCTTTCGGCGCGGGCGCCGATCTACGGCATCGCGACTCTGTACGTCTCACTTGTCCGTGGCACGCCGCTCATCGTCCAGATCTTCTTCATCTACTCCGCGCTGCCGGAGTTCGGCATCGTGCTGCCGGCGTTCGTCGCCGGCGTGTTCGCGCTCTCGTTCAACTACGGCGCGTACATGACCGAGATCTTCCGGGCCGGCATCCAGGCCATTCCGCGGGGCCAGGTGGAGGCCGCCGCGGCCCTGGGCATGACCGAACGGGACACGATGCGCCGGGTCGTGCTCCCGCAGGCGATCCGGATCGTGATCCCGGCCATCGGCAACGAGTTCATCGCGATGATCAAGGATTCTGCCCTGGTGTCGTTCGTCGCGCTGCAGGAGCTGTTCTGGCGGGCAAGGACCGTCGGGACCGCGAACTTCCAGGCGTTCTCGACGCTGATGCTCGCGGCGCTCGTGTACTGGCTCCTGACGATCGTCTTCTCGCTGTTCCAGGAGCGCCTGGAGAAGCGCATGGCGGAGAGCGAGGTTCGGTTGTGAGCGAGGTCCACGATCTGTTCGCCACCCCGGGGGCTCTTACGCCCCCGGGAGCCGACCCCATCGTCCGTGCAATCGACCTCCAGAAGTTCTACGGCGCCAATCACGTTCTCAAGGGCGTCACGCTCGAGGTGTATCCACGCGAGACGATCTGCCTCATCGGCAAGTCAGGCTCGGGCAAGAGCACCCTGCTGCGATGCATCAACTTCCTCGAGGAGCCGACCGTCGGGTACGTGGAAGTGGACGGCCTGCGGGTCGCCGCGGACCCGCTGCATGCCCGGGACAAGGGCCACCGGGAGCAGATCCGCCAGATCCGCCTGCGGGCCCAGATGGTGTTCCAGGAGTTCAACCTGTTCCCGCACTTGAAGGTCATCGACAACCTGATCGAAGCCCCGGTCCGGGTGAAGGGCGTGAGTCGCGACGAGGCTATCGCCACGGCGGAGAAGTACCTCGAGAAGGTGGGTCTGTCCGAGAAGCGCGACGAGTACCCTGGCCGCCTCTCCGGCGGCCAGAAGCAGCGCGTGGCGATCGCCCGCGCGCTGACGATGGAACCCCGGGTCCTGCTCTTCGACGAGCCGACCTCCGCGCTGGACCCGACGCTCGTCGGCGAGGTCCTCACCGTGATGGAGGAGCTCGCCCACGAGGGGGCGACCATGATCGTGGTCACCCACGAGATGGCGTTCGCGCGGGAGGCCGCGGACCGGGTCTACTTCATCGACGATGGCGTGTTCGTGGAGGCCGGGCCGCCCGACCAGCTGATCGACGCGCCACAGGATCCCCGAACCCGGGAGTTCCTGGCCCGTACGCTGGGCGCCGCGCACGCCCACCAGAGTGACGAGGTGCACGCGCCGGAGGGTCCGGCCGTCCACATCCACGCGGATGAGGGGCCAGCCCACGCGCACGGGGATTCCGCGATCCACCCGCCGGCGGGTGCCGAGGACATCGATCTGCCCGACGCAGCCGGTGCTTCACACGCGGTCGAGGCGACCGAGTTCACACATCCGCTGAAGGGATCTCCCGGGCGGGACAAGAGCGAGGGTTGATCCGGCGCCGTCCCGGGCCCGGATCGACGGCCGCGTATCATCGCGGCATGGCCTCGCTGACGCGCGCCGACGTCGAGCATGTCGCCCACCTTGCCCGCCTCGGGCTGACCGGGGACGAGCTCGACCGTCTGCCGGCCGAGCTCAATCACATCCTCGACCAGTACGCGAAGCTCGCCGAGCTGGACACCGACGCGATCCCGCCGACGGCCCAGGTGATCGAGCTCGAGAACGTCCTGCGCGAGGACGCGACGACGCCCTCCCTGACGCCTGAGGACGCGCTGGCCAACGCGCCCGCGCGTGACGAGGCGTTCTTCGTGGTGCCGGCGATCCTGGGCGGCGGCGAGTAGGGCCGGCGGGTGGTCGACGCGGACCCGACGCAGCTGGCGGCCCACGAGCTTGCCGCGCGCCTGCGGGACGGCGAGACGACATCGCGGGAGATCACCGCCGCGCACCTGGCCCGGGTCCATGCGACAGACCGCGCGCTCCACGCCTGGCTGGCGATCGAGGGTGACCGGGCACTGGACGAGGCCGATGCCGCGGACGCCCGCCTGGCCGCCGCTCACCTTGACGGGGCCGAGGCCGTGGCTGCGCTCCACCCGCTGCTGGGCATCCCGGTGGCGCTCAAGGACCTCGTGTCGGTAGCCGGCGGCCGGACCACCGCCGGGTCGCGGATCCTGGACGGCTATCGCGCCCCCTTCGACGCCCACATCGTGGAGCGCCTGCGGGCCGTCGGGGCGGTGATCCTGGGCAAGACGAACCTGGACGAGTTCGCGATGGGCTCGTCCACGGAGCACTCCGCCTTCGGGCCGACGGCCAACCCCTGGGACCTCGAGCGGGTGCCCGGCGGGTCCTCGGGCGGGTCCGCGGCGGCGGTGGCGGCGTTCCAGGTGCCCGTCGGCATCGGCACGGACACCGGCGGGTCGATCCGGCAGCCCGCGGCGCTGTGCGGGATCGTCGGCCTGAAGCCGACCTACGGGCGCGTGAGCCGGTACGGGATCGTTGCCTACGCGTCCAGCCTGGACCAGGTCGGCCCGCTCGCCCGCGACAGCCGGGACGCGGCGACGCTCCTGCACGCCGTGGCCGGGCGGGACGAGCGGGACTCCACCTCGGCGCCCATCCGGGTGCCGGACGACCTGCTCCGCCTGCCGCCGGGCGACGACGAGGCGGCCGGGTGGCTCCGCGGCCGGCGGCTGGGGCTGCCCCGCGAGTACCTCGTCGCGGGCATGGAGCCCGGCGTGGAGGCGCGCATCCGCGACGCGGTCACGCGGCTGGAGGCCGCCGGCGCGACCGTGGAGGAGGTCAGCCTGCCGCACACGGACTACGCCCTGGCCGCGTACTACATCGTCGCGCCGGCAGAGGCGTCGGCGAACCTCGCCCGGTACGACGGCGTCCGGTTCGGTCACAGCGTGCGGGGCGGCGAGGACTACCTCGCGGACTACCTCGCCACGCGGGGGCAGGCGTTCGGCTCCGAGGCAAAGCGCCGGATCATGCTGGGCACCTACGCGCTCTCGGCCGGCTACTACGACGCGTTCTACGTCAAGGCGCAGAAGGTCCGCACGCTCATCAAGCGGGACTTCGACCGCCTGTGGGCAGCAGGCTTCGATGCCCTCGTCACGCCCACGTCGCCCACGGTGGCCTTCCGGCTGGGTGCCCGGATGGCGGACCCCGTGCAGATGTACCTCTCCGACGTGTGCACGCTGCCGGTCAACATGGCCGGCCTGCCCGGGATCTCCGTCCCGTGTGGGCTGTCCGAAGGGCTACCGGTGGGGCTCCAGCTGATCGGTCCGGCGTGGTCGGAGGCCACGTTGCTCCGGGCCGCCCGTGCCTGGGAGGGCATCACGGCCGGGGACGAGTGGCGCCGCGCGGAGCCGCCCGGGCTGGCCGCGCTGTCGGACCCGGCCACGCTGCCGCCGGCCGCGCGCACGGTGGGCTGAGTCGGCCGGGCGGATCGCAGGCAGCCCGGCGACCTGGCCGCGTCGCGACGGCGGGACGCCAAGGGGACCCGAGGGTCAGCGACGACATGTCATCGGGGCGTCATCCCGTCGGCCGAACATCCGGGTCAGCCGTACCAGGAGACCCATGCCCGCGCTCCTCGTCGCCGCCTTCATCGCCGGGGCCCTGGCGATCCTCGCCCCGTGCTCCCTGCCCCTGCTTCCGCTCGCCCTCGGGGCGGCGGGTGCACGACGGGGCGTGCGGCTGGCCGCGGTGCTCGTCGGGTTCGCGGCGACGTTCGTTGCCACGACGGTCGTGCTGGCAGCCGTGCTTGCCGCGGCAGACCTCACGACCCAACCGCTGCGTGTGCTTGTCGCACTGGTGCTCGGCGGCGCCGGACTTGCGCTGGTCTGGCCACGCGCGTGGGACCGGCTCGTCGCCTGGGCCGAGGCGCGTGGCATGCGGCGGGACGCACCGTTCGTGATCCTCCCGGGCGGGACCGGGGCGCCGCGCCTGCCGATGGCCGGCGATGCGCCGGCAGGCTTCGCTGTTGGCGCGGGACTCGGGCTGCTGTGGGCGCCGTGCACCGGACCCGTGATGGCCCCCGTCATTGCCGCGGCGCTCGTCGCGGGGCCGACGGCCGACGGTGTCTCGATCGCGCTCGCGTTCGTCGCGGGCGCGGCCGTCCCGCTGGCGGCGATCACGGTCGGCGGTCGGGCGCTCGCCGGCCGGCTGAGCCGGACGCTGGGGGTCGTCGTCCTGCGACGCGGCTACGGTCTCGTGGTGCTGGTGACCGCCATGGCCATCGCGACGGGGTTCGACCTCCGGGTCCAGTCCGCACTCGTGGCCCAGCCTGTGACGGCCGCCGTCCGCGCGACGGCGCTCCCGGACGTCCCGCTCGAGGACCTCGGTGCGGCGCCGGAGCTGCCCGGAATCACCGCCTGGATCAACTCGCCGCCCCTCACGATGGCGAGCCTGCGCGGCAAGGTGGTGCTGGTCCACTTCTGGACCTTCGCCTGTCGCAACTGCATCAACGTCCAGCCGTACGTGAAGCAGTGGTACGAGACGTACGCGGATGATGGGCTGGTGGTCGTGGGGGTCCACACGCCCGAGCTGTCGTTCGAGCGGGAGCTGGACAACGTCCGTGACGCCGTCGCCCAGGCAGACATCCGGTTCCCGGTTGCCTTTGACCCGGACTTCGCGACGTGGCGGGCATGGGGCAACGGTGCCTGGCCCGCCTTCCACTTCGTGGACCGGGAAGGCCGGATGCGCTACACAAAGGGTGGCGAGGGCGGCTATGCGGAGTCCGAGGCCGTCATCCGGGAGCTGCTCGCCGCGCCATAGGCACCGCACCGGCACGATGCCGTACAATTCCCCGATGACCTCCGAGGACCCACGAGCCCCGCTCGCCGAGCGCGCCCTCTCCCGGCGAGTCCGTGACGTCCCGCCGTCCGGGATCCGCCGCTTCTTCGACATCCTGGCCACGATGGACGACGTCATCAGCCTCGGGGTGGGGGAGCCGGACTTCGACACCCCGCGCGAGATCGTCGAGGCCGGCGTCGAGAGCCTGCGCTCCGGCCGCACCCACTACACGTCCAACTTCGGCACCCTGGAGCTGCGGCGCGCGCTGGCGGAGCACCTGGAGCGCCGCTACGGCGTCCGCTACGACCCGGCCACCGAGATCCTGATCACCGTCGGTGCGTCGGAGGCCGTGGACCTCGCCCTGCGCGCGACCTGCGACCCGGGCGACGAGGTGATCCTTCACGAGCCCTCGTACGTCGCGTACGTGCCGGCCGTGGTGTTCGCGGGCGGCACCGTGGTCCACGTCCCGACCCGCTTCGAGGACGACTTCGCGCTGGACCCGGCGCTGGTCGAGGCCGCCGTCACACCCCGTACGAAGGCCCTGTTCCTGGGCTATCCCGCGAACCCCACGGGCGCCGTGCTGGACGACGCCGTCCAGGACGAGCTGGCCCGGATCGCGGAGCGCCACGACCTGCTCGTGTACAGCGACGAGATCTACGACCGCCTGGCGTACGGCACGTACCGCCACCGGGCGTTCTCGTCCCTGCCGGGGATGCGCGAGCGGACCGTGCTGATGGGCGGCTTCTCCAAGGCGTACGCCATGACCGGCTGGCGCGTCGGCTGGGTCTGCGCCCCGGCGGCGATCCTGGAGGGGATCGTGAAGGTCCACCAGTACGGGATCATGTCGGCGCCGACGGTGGCCCAGGACGCCGCGCTGGCCGCGCTCCAGGACGGCGAGCACGCGGTGGTGACGATGGTCGCCGAGTACGACCGGCGCCGCCGGCTGCTGGTGGACGGGCTCAACCGGATCGGTCTGCCGACCTTCGAGCCCCGGGGCGCCTTCTATGCGTTCCCGAAGATCAGCTCCACCGGGCTGTCCTCGGACGAGTTCACCGAGCGGCTCCTGCGCGAGGAGCGGGTGGCGGTCGTGCCGGGAGACGCGTTCGGGCCCTCGGGTGCCGGGCACGTGCGCATGTGCTACGCGACGGCGTACGAGAAGCTGGAGGAGGCCCTCCGCCGGATCGAGCGGTTCGTGGAGCGGGTGCGTCCGGCCTGACCGGGCGCGCGGCGGGTGGACCAAAGGCCGCGGGGGCCGGACCGCAGGCCCGCCGGGTGACCTTCGTCACTACCGCGCCGGGAGCGTGGCGCGCACCCTCGGCGGTGTCCGGGACCGTGACCCGGGTGGATCGCGGCTCCCCGCGCCGATCGAGGTGCGCCATGACCCGAGCGCTCGTCGTCCATCACGACATCGACCTGGCCGACCAGGAGGTCGAGTCGTTGCGGCGCCTGGGGTACGAGGTGGAGCAGTGCAGCGGGCCAACCGCGAACACCTGCCCGATCCTCAACGGGGGTGAGTGCCACCTCGCCGACGAGGCCGACGTCATGATCTACGACGCCTGGGCCAGCGGCGACATCGAGGGGTCGGCCGAGCTGATCATGGGCCTGCGGCAGGCGCACCCCTCGGTCCCGATCGTCCTCACCACCCCCAGCGTGGGCTTCGCCTGGGAGCCCCTCAACGACCCCGGCGTCGTGGAGCTCGGAGGCCAGCCGACGGGGGCCAACCTCCACGCGGCGATCCAGCAGGCGCTCGCCGGCGTGGGCAAGGGGGGCGACGCCGCCTCCTGATCCTGCGCGGCTTCGCGCGGGCGCGTCCATGTCACACTGCGCGCCATGGTCGGGGCCGTCCTCGTCGTCTGCGGGCTCATCGCCGTCGCCATCGGGTCGTGGCGCGGGTACGCGGCCGCGCGGTCCGCGCTGCTGCCCATGGTCCGCGAGGGCGACCCGACCCGCACGCTGGTCGAGGCGAGCCAACCGCTGCACGCCCGGGCGCGCGTCCGGCTGGCGGCGCGACACGTCGCGCTCGCGCTGGCCTGGCTGTGCGTCGCGATGTACGGCCTGTACATGCTCACCGCTGGCATGGGGGCAGTTGCGTGACCGCCGCCGTGGCACCCCGGGCCGGCGTCCTGGAGCGGTACGAGGCCGTCATCGGCATCGAGGTCCACTGCCAGCTGCGCACCGCGTCCAAGATGTTCTGCGGCTGCTCCAACGCGTACGCGGACACCGCGCCCAACACCCACACCTGCCCGGTCTGCCTGGGCCTGCCCGGTGCGCTGCCGGTGATCAACCGGCGGGCCGTGGAGCACGTCATCGCCACCGGGCTCGCGATCGGGGCGACGATCCCCGAGCGGACGCAGTGGGAGCGCAAGAACTACTTCTACCCGGACCTGCCCAAGGGCTACCAGATCAGCCAGTACGCGATCCCGCTGGCAGCGGACGGGCGGCTGGCGATCGAGACGTCGGACGGCTCGTTCACCGTCCGGATCACGCGGGCGCACCTGGAGGAGGACACGGCCAAGCTGGTCCACGCGGAGGCTGCCGGCGAGGCGGGGCGCCGGGTGTCGCTGGTGGACTTCAACCGGTCCGGGGCGCCGCTGATGGAGATCGTCACCGAGCCGGACATCCGCACCGCCGAGCAGGCCCGCCGCTACGCGGAGGAGCTCCAGCTGCTGCTGCGCGCGATCGGCGTCAGCGACGCCGACATGGAGCGCGGCCAGATGCGGGTGGAGGCGAACGTGTCCCTGCGGCCGCGGGGGACCGAGGCCTTCGGGACCCGGGTCGAGGTCAAGAACATGAACTCCTTCCGGGCCGTGGAACGGGCGATCGCGTTCGAGATCGAGCGCCAGGCGCGGGCCCTGGACAACGGCGAGCCCCTCGCGATGGAGACGCGGGGCTGGGACGACGGCCGGCAGGCGACGTACCGGATGCGGTCCAAGGAGACGTCCGAGGACTACCGCTACTTCCCGGAGCCGGACCTGCCGCCGCTGCACGTGGAGGCGGGCTGGGTCGAAGCGATCCGCGCCGTCCTGCCGGAGCTGCCGGCCGCCCGCCGGGCGCGCTACGTCTCGCTCGGGCATCACGCCCTACGACGCGGCGGTGATCGTCGCCGACCCGTCGATGACGGTGGCCTTCGAGGCGATCTGCCGCGGCCGGTCCGGGCGTGCCCGCGAAGGAGATCGCGAACTTCGTCACCGGCGCCCATGCCCGGGCCGTGAAAGCGGACGGCGCGGGCGCGGGTGGGACGGCCGGGCGGTCCTCGCCGGGCGGGATCGCGCAACTCCTGGCGGCGATCGACGCGGGGACCGTGTCGCGCCCGACCGGCCGAGAGCTCCTGGACCGGCACCTGGCCGACGGCACCCCCGCGGACACCCTGCTCGCGGGCGCCGGCCCCGGGCCCATCTCGGACGACGACGCCCTCCTCGTGCATGTGGACGCGGCGATCGCGGCCAACCCCAGGGCGGTGGCCGACTACCATGCTGGACGACCGGTCATCGGTTTCCTCGTCGGCCAGGTCATGAAGGCGACCGCGGGCGCGGCAGATGCGGCCCGGGTCACGACGCTCCTGCGGGAGCGCCTCGACGGAGGGGCATAGCGTGGGCCTGCTCAACCTCGTCCTGATCGCGGCCGGCATCGCGCTGATCGCTGCCGGCTACCTGCGGGCAAAGGGCCCGTACCGCCGCTACATGGCGCTGCGCGAGCAGGACGCCAACGTCGCCCGCTACGAGGCGTGGCGCGGCGGTCCGCGGCCGGACTCGAAGACCGGTGCGTCCGTCGCGATGCGGATGCTCCGTCGCCAGGCCCAGGTGGGTGGCGGGATCCTGATCGCGGGCGTGGTGCTCGTGGTGGCGGGCTTCCTCGTCCGGTAGCGGCGCACCGGCAAGCGGGCGCGGCCGTGCCGGAGCCTCGCTCAGCGGCGGGGCAGCCGCCGGATCTCGATCGCCGTGCAGCGGTCCATCACCACCGGGATCCCGGCCTCGGCGGCGATCCGCGCGGCCTCCCAGGACACGATTCCCAGCTGCAGCCACAGGCAGCCCGCGCCCGCCGCCACCGCTTCGCGCGCGTGCGCGGGGCACGCCTCCGCGTTGCGGAACACGTCAACGATGTCCACGGGACCCTCCGCCGCGACGGCGGCCGCGAGGTCCGGGTAGCAGCGGCGCCCGAGGACCTCCGTCTCGCGCGGGCTGACCGGCACGACGTCGTAGCCCGCCCGGAGCAGCGTCGCCATGACGTCGTGCGACGGCCGGGAGGGCCGCGAGGACGCCCCGATGACCGCGATCCGGCGCGCCCGGGCGAGGACGTCCAGGATCCCGGCGTCCTCCAGGAGCTCGACGGGCGCCCGCCCCTCATGGAGGTCCACCAGGTCACGCACCCGGTCCAGATCCGATCGCCCGCCCGACCCGCCAGCGTCCACGCCGCGCCCTCCACCCCTGCTGCTCTAACGGGCCGAGCGGCAGGCCGCGCGGCGACGCCCGGATCATTGCACGCGCATCCCGGCGACGTGCATACTCTCATCAGCCGCGCGGGTCCCGGCCGTCACAGGCCGCAGGGAGCCGCGACCCGTGAACGGCCGTGGACGCACGCATCGCGTCCCGCGCAGAACCTCGGCGTCGCGAGACCAGTCCGGCTCGCCGCCGCAGAAACGAGGAGGAACAGCCTTGCGGACCAGCACCCGACTCGTCGCCCTTGTGGGCGCCGCGTCGTTCGTCTTTGCCGCCTGCAGCGGCGGGACCGCCACCACCGCACCGGCCAGCGAGGCCCCGGCCAGCGAGGCCCCGGCCAGCGAGGCGCCGGCCAGCGAGGCGCCGGCCACCGAGGCGCCGCCGACGTCCGATATGAAGATCGGCGTCGTCACCGACGTCGGGGCCGTCAACGACAAGAACTTCAACCAGTACAGCTACGCCGGGGCGGTCGCCGGGGCCCGGGCGATCGGCGCCAAGACCCCGTCCGTCGTCGTGCCCAAGGAGCCGTCGGACTACGAGCGGCTGATCAACGCCTACATCGACCAGGGCTTCGACATCATCGTCGGGGTCGGCTTCAACCTCGAGAGCCATCTCGCCAAGGCCGCCAAGACCAACCCGGACACCTGGTTCGTCGGCGTCGACGCCAACCCGTGCATCAACAAGGACGGCGACGTCGACTCCACGTTCACGGACTGCAGCGGCGTCATCGCCGACCTGCTGCCGAACTTCATCACGCTCAACTACGCGGAAGACCAGGCCGGCTACCTCGCCGGCATGGTCGCGGCATCGGCCAGCAAGAGCGGCATCATCGGCGCCATCGGCGGCGTCGCCGTCTGCGCACCGTGCGTCCGCTACATCCAGGGCTATGCGCTGGGAGCGAAGGCCGTCAACCCGGACATCAAGGTCTTCGCGGCCTGGGTGTCGGCGAGCGACTTCGTCAAGGGCTTCTACGATCAGACGGGCGGCACCACGTACGCCCAGCAGTTCATCAAGCAGCACCCGGGCATCGACGTCCTGTTCCAGGTGGCCGGCCAGACCGGCAACGGCGTCATCGACGCCGCCTGCGCCGCGGGCATCAACGCCATCGGCGTGGACGTCGACCAGTACCAGTCATATCCGGCTTCGCAGGCATGCATCCTGACGAGCGCCGAGAAGCATCTGACGGTGTCGGTCTCGACGGCGATCCAGGAGATCAGCGCCGAGACCGCCAAGGGCGGCCGGTTCGAGTTCAACGCCACCAACGACGGGATCGGCGCGTCGCCGTTCTACGAGGCGGAGAGCAAGCTGCCGGCGGACATGCAGGCCAAGGTCACCGAGGCGATCGCCGCGATGGCCGCGGGTACCCTCGTCACCTGTCCGGCCAATTCTTGCGGGAAGACGCCCGCCCCGCCGATCGGCGACTGATCGACCTGTAGGAACGGGCGGGTCGACCCACGGGCCGGCCCGCTCGTCGCATACCGGAGTCCGTGAACCTGCAGACGAGGCACCGATGACATCGGAGTCCCCGGCAGTTCGCGCACCGGCGCTCGAGATGCGCGGCATCACGAAGCGCTATCCGGGCGTCGTCGCCAACGATGCCATCGACCTGGACGTTCGACCGGGCGAGATCCACGCCTTGCTCGGAGAGAACGGGGCCGGCAAGACGACGCTCATGAACGTCCTCTACGGCCTTGCCAAGCCGGACGAGGGGCAGATCCTGCTCGACGGGACCGAGGTCCACCTGTCCGGCCCCTCGGATGCCATCAAGCGCGGGATCAGCATGGTCCACCAGCACTTCATGCTGGTGCCGGTCCTGACCGTCGCCGAGAACATCGTGCTCGGCGAGGAGACGATGTCCGGCCCGTTCTTCCTCGACCGCAAGCAGGCCCACGAACGGATCATCGAGCTCGGTCGACGCTTCGGGTTCGAGGTGGACCCCGAGGCCAAGGTCGGATCGCTGTCGGTCGGCTGGCAGCAGCGTGTCGAGATCCTCAAGGCCCTCTACCGGGACGCGCGCATCCTCGTCCTCGACGAACCGACCGCCGTCCTCACGCCACAGGAGACCGACGAGATCTTCCTGGTCCTTCGCCGGCTGGCCGCCGAGGGTCACAGCATCGTCTTCATCAGCCACAAGCTGTACGAGGTGCTGGCGATCGCGGACCGGATCACCGTGATCCGCCGAGGCAAGGTGGTCGGCGAGCGCATCCCCTCGGAGACCGACGAGGAGGACCTCGCCGAGCTGATGGTCGGGCGCGAAGTGTCCCTGGTCGTGGACCGGGGCGAGTCACACCCGGCCGAGGCCGCCCTCAAGGTCGAGGGGCTCGTCGTCAAGGACGACCGCGGCCAGGAGGTGGTGCACGGCATCGACCTCGACGTCCGCGCCGGGGAGATCCTCGGGATCGCCGGCGTCGCCGGCAACGGCCAGGACGAGCTGGTGGAGGCCATCGTCGGCCTGCGCAAGCCGGCCGGCGGGCGCGTGACGCTCGATGGCACCGACATCACCGGCCAGGCGACGCGCGACGTCTATTCCCACGGCGTCGCGTACGTCCCGGCGGACCGTCATCGGTTCGGCCTGGTCCTGTCGTTCACCATCGCCGACAACCTCGTCCTCACGAGCTACAACCGACCGCCATACGCCCGCGGCATCCTGCGCAACGACGCCGCCATCGACAGGATGGCCGAGGAACGGGTCAAGGCCTTCGACGTGCGGACGACATCCGCGGACGCGAAGGCGGGCACGCTGTCGGGCGGCAACCAGCAGAAGGTCGTCGTGGCGCGCGAGTTCGACCGCGACCTGCGACTGCTCGTCCTCGATCAGCCGACACGCGGCCTCGACGTCGGGAGCATCGAGTTCATCCATCGGCAGGCCATCGCCAAGCGCGACGCCGGGACGGCGATCCTGCTGGTGTCCGCCGAGCTCGACGAGGTCCTCGAGCTGTCCGATCGGATCGCCGTCGTCTACCGAGGCAAGATCGTCGCCATCCGCGACGGGAGGACGGCCGACAAGAACGAGATCGGCATCCTCATGGCGACCGGCGGCCGCGAGGGCGCCGCCAACGGCGACGGCGGGGCCGCCGCATGAGGCAACGGCTTGAGCGCGCGTGGGAGCTCCTCGCGCTGCCGCTCATCGCGATCGTGCTGTCGGTCCTCGTCGGTTCGATCGTCATCATCGCCTCCAACTGGCTCGTCACCGGCGAGATCGACCCGGGACTCGCGGTCGATGCCTTCGCCGCTCTGGTCGAGGGGTCCATCGGTTCCGAGCGTGCGATCGTCAACACGCTCGTCGCCTCGGTGCCGCTGTTGCTCGGCGGACTGGCGGTCGGGCTCGCCTTCAAGGCCGGCCTGTTCAATATCGGGGCGCAGGGCCAGTTCCTGATGGGCGCCCTCGGCGCCGTCGCCGTCGGGGTCTGGCTGCGCGAGAGCCCGCCGGTCATCGCCATCCCGCTCGCGCTGGGCGCGGGGATGCTGTTCGGTGCGGTGTGGGGCTTCATCCCGGGCTTCCTCAAGGCGACCTCCGGAGCCCACGAGGTCGTCACCACGATCATGCTCAACTTCGTGGCCGTGGCCGTCCTCGCGGCGGCGGTCAACGGGCCGCTGACCGTCCAAGGGTCCGTCTCGCCCATCACGCCCGAGGTCGGCAATGCCGAGCTGCCGGTCCTGTTCGGCCGGAATGGCCACCTGGGGATCATCTACGCGCCGCTCATGGCGATCCTCTACGGCTGGCTCCTGTTCCGGACGACCCGTGGTTTCGAGATCCGGATCGCCGGCTCCAGTCCCGATGCCGCCCGCTACGCGGGCATGTCGCCGCGCCGCCTCATCGTCTGGACGATGACCGCCGCCGGGATGCTGGCCGGGATGGCCGGCGCCACGGACCTGCTCGGCGTGACCCACCAGATGGCATCGTCATACGGCACGACGGTCGGCTTCGATTCGATCGCGGTCGCCCTGCTCGGCCGAACCAGCCCGCTCGGCATCGTGCTCGCCGCGCTGCTCTTCGGCGGCATGCGCACCGGTTCCGGCTACATGCAGATCCAGGCCGGCGTGCCGGCCGAGCTGGTCGGCGTGCTCCAGGCGCTCATCCTGTTCTTCCTTGTCGCCAGTCCGGTGATCGTCCGCCTGTTCCGCATCCGGGGGGCGCGCTCCGGCCTGGAGGACGCGACGACCATCACCAGCACCTACGGCGGTGAGGCCGCGATCCGCTGATGGGCATCGATCAGTTCCTGTACGGCCTGCCGCTCATCGGACTCGTGTTCGAGTTCGTCGGCTATCTCATCGCCGTCCTGCCCGACATCTCCCCGATCATCCTGCGCGCGGCGACGCCGATCGCCTTCGCCGCGCTGTGCGGCGTGATGTGCGAGCGATCGGGTGTCGTCAACATCGGCATCGAGGGCACCATGCTGGTGTCGGCCTTCGTCGGCTGGGTCGCCGGCGTCTACCTGGCGCCGGTGCTCGGAACGGAGGCGGGGCCGCTCTTCGGGGCGTCGGCCACCCTCGTCGTGGCGCTCCTGCTGGCCCTCCTCGCCGGATTGATCGTCGCGCTTGTCCACGCCTGGTTGTCGATCTCCGTGCGAGCCGACCAGATCATCAGCGGCACGATCATCAACATCGCCGCCTTCGGGATCACCGGATACCTGATCTCGCTGCTGTCGCAGACCGCCCCCATCGGCGCGGGGCAGTTCAAGCAATGGGTGCCACCCGATGCGCTGACCAGCCTGCCGCTGGTCGGCTGGATCCTCGAGACCGTGCTCAACCAGGGTCCGCTGACGATCGGCCTGCTGGTGATCGTCGTCGCGTTCCAGATCGCGCTCTTCCGGACCCGCTGGGGTCTTCGGAGCCGGGCCGTCGGCGAGCACCCGCGCGCGGCCGAGACGGTCGGCATCAACGTGATCCGCCTGCGCTACCGGAACGTCCTCGTGGGCGGCGTCCTGGCCGGCCTCGGCGGCGCCTACCTGAGCATGGAAGGCACGCCCATCTTCCAGCAGGACATGACCGCCGGTCGTGGGTTCATCGGCCTGGCCGCGATGATCGTCGGGCGCTGGACACCGCTCGGGGCATTCGGTGCCGCCCTGCTGTTCGCCTCGACGACCGGGATCGCCCAGTCGATCCTGATCGCGCCGCCGTCGGGTGAGCTCGGCAACCTTCTGGTGTCCGTGCCCCCGCAGTTCTTTGACGCGTTGCCGTACCTGGTCACGATCATCATCCTGGCCGGCGTCGTCGGTCGGAGCATCCCGCCGGCGGCGGACGGACAGCCGTACGAGCGCGAGGCGGCCACCTGACACCGCGACCCGCCGCCTCGCCTCCGAACTGAACGAGGAGCCCCGCGATGAGCGACGCACGGCTGGAGCGGATCGGGCGGCTGGCCGCGGTGGCGCGCGGCCTGGAGCGCGAGGGCGCGTACAACGGCGCGAAGCTCGTCCGCGCGGCGCTGGAGCGGGAGATGATCCGGTACGCGGAGGCAGAGGCGCCGACGGGCGTGCCCGGGATCGCGGCCGCGGCACGGGCCCTCGCGGCCGGGGTGGGCGACGAGCCCCCGGGCTGGGCGGAGCGCCTGGTGGCGGTCGCGGGCATCGTGGACGCCGGCGGCACGATCACGCTCGACGACGTCCCGGCGACACGTGTGTGCCGGGTCTGCGGGGAGCTGTTCATCGGCGACGACGTGCCGCCTGCCTGTCCTTCCTGCGAGGCGCCCGGCCTCTCGTTCCGGGAGATCCTGCCCGTCTGGTACCTGGAGCACGCGGAGCCCGGCACGATCCTGGCGGCACTGGCTGCCGGCCCCGGTCACGTGGCGGCCGCGCTCGGCGGTCACGACGACGCGACGCTGGACCGGCCGCCGGCGCCGGGCGAGTGGTCCGCGCGCGAGACGCTCCGCCACCTCGTGTTCACGGAGACGCTGCTCACGGAGCGGATCGTCCGGCTGCTCACGGAGGACGAGCCGGACCTCGTGGCGTGGGTCGTGACCTCGGGCACGCCGCCGTCGGACGAGGGGTCGGAGGCGACCGACGAGCCGGCATCTGCCCTGACCGCCCGCTACCGGGCGATGCGCCACGAGACGGTGGAGCGGCTGCGGGCACTGGACGACGCAGTCTGGGCCCGCGCCGGGCGGCATCCCGAGTGGGGTCGGGTCACCGTCCTGGGCCAGGCGGCGTACTTCGCGCGCCACGAGGCCTCGCACATGGCCCAGCTGGTCGCGGCCGCGCAGGGGCGCGTCCCCGGCCGGCGGTAGGGGCACGCGGTCGAGCGCGCGGTCAGTCCGCCGACGCCGGCGTCAGCCGCCCCGCGTCAGCCGCGCGGCGTGAGCCAGACCGGGTACTCGGTCACGTTCTCCGGCGCTCCGTCGCGGGCCGAGAGGTTGAACACGCGGAGCGTGCCCCACTGCGCCTTGTCCACGCCGTACTCGACCTGGATCTTGAACGTGCCCCAGCAGCCCGTGCCGCAGCTCGCCATGACCTGGCGGTCGGCGACGATGTCGCCCGAGGCGTCCTGCACCTGCACCCGGAACGTCGCCTCGAACACGTTGGCGAGCCCTGCCACCGCGCCCGGGTTGCCCAGCGCGGCGCCCCACGCCGGTCGATCCACGAAGATGGCGGGCAGCTGCTCGCGGTAGTCGGCGCGGTTCAACGGCTGGTCCAGGACGATTCCCTCGCCGCCGAACACGTCGACCGGCTCGCCGGCCAGCTCCAGGCGCACGGCATCCACGGTGGGGAACTGCGTCAGCGTGTACACGACCTGGGCGAGACGGACGAACATGCCCTCGCTGCCGCCCCCGGACTCGAACTCGCGGGACAGGTCCACCGTCGCCACGCCGTCCGTGATCGAGAGGTCGAGGAGGCGGGTTCCCTCGGGAATGGCGGTGTACATGGCGGGCCGGGCGCCGAGCTCCGCGGGGTTGGGGCCCTCGAGGAGCTTCGTCATCGCAGCCCTGGCCACGGCCTTCGTCTCGGGGACCTCGCGCAGCACGGGCGCGAGGCCGCCCGAGCCGGTGAAGCTGCCGAGGAAGAAGTAGGCCCGGACGATCGTCGTACCGGCGGGCGCCGCCGTGGAGGTGGGCGTGGGCTCGCGCGTTGCCGTGGGGCTGGGTGAGCCGTCGCCCGAAGCGGACGGGTCGGGGGAGCCGGACGGCGCCGCGGTCGCGGTCGACGCCGGCGATGGGGTCGCCGACGCGGGTGGCCTCACGTCCGCGGACGGGATCTCCACGGACGGCCCTTCCGACGCCGGGGGCGTGGCGGGGGTCCCGAGCGGCCCCGAAGCGGGTGAGCAGGCGGTCACGGCGAGGGCGAGCGCGACAGCCAGCGCAAGACCGAAGGGGCGCAGGCGGCCGGTGGGCTGGCGGGCGAAGCGGGTCATGATCAGGACCCCGGTGCGGATTCCGATGCGAGACGATCGTCGCCCGGCAGCGTGACCCCCTCGTCGCCGCCCGGTAACGATCGGGTCACGGGAAGGGTGAGCGCGAACACCAGCCCGCCGCGTGGACGTGGCCGGGCCCGGAGCGTGCCGCCGACGATCGCAGCGTGCTCCGCGGCGATCGCCAGCCCGAGGCCGGACGCCCCGCCTCGCCGGGAGGGATCCGCCTTGTAGAACCGGTCGAACAGGTGCGGCAGATCGGCGCCCGACACGCCCGGTCCGCGGTCCGCGACGACCACGATCGCGCCGTCCCGGGTCGTGGTCAGGGACACTTCGACCGCGCTGCCCGGCGCGTGGTCCCGGGCGTTGTCCAGCAGGTTGCCCAGGATCCGGTCCAGCCGCCGGGGGTCGGAGTCCACGATCACCGGCCGCGCTGGCACGGAGACCGCGGCCTCGGGAAGGCGCGCGGCCACCACCCCGGTGACCACGCGGACGAGGTCGACCGGCTCGAGGCGGGCGGCCTCGGCATCCGCGTCGAAGCGCGAGATCTCCATCAGGTCGTCCACCAGCGTCCGAAGGCGCCGGATGTCCGCCACGAGGAGCTCCGCGGCGCGGCGGCCGTCGGGCGTCATGCGGTCCAGGTCCGCCTCGATCAGCGACGCCTCCGCAACCAGCGCGGTGATCGGCGTGCGGAGCTCGTGGGAGACGTCCGCCACGAAGCGGCGGTTCTGCTGCTGGGCTCCTTCCAGCCGGGCGACGGTGGTCTCCAGCGACGTCGCCATCCGGTTGAACTCGGCCGCCCACCGCCCGAACTCGTCCCTTCCCCCTTCCGGTACGCGCGCGGCGAAGTCCCCGGCCGCGATGCGCCGGGCCGCGTCACCGGCCGCCGCCACCGGACGCAGGATGCCCCGGGCGACGATCCCCGCGGTGAGCAGCGCCAACAGGGTCGCGACCGCCCCGGCCGCGATCAGCCCGACGCGAAGCTGGGCCAGGGCGTCGTCCACGACGCCGGCGGGGAAGACGAACCAGAGGTCCGGCCGTCCGCCCTGCCGCCCGCCGAGAACGAGCGCCGGGCGGCCCGCCAGCTCCTGCCACGAGTACGCGAGCTCGCCGCCCGCCACCAGGGCGCGCACCGGCGGCGGGATCTGGTCCAGGGCGCCCTCGTAGGCTGGGCCCGGGAGGTACGGGCGCCCGTCGCCGAAGTCCGCGATCACCTCCACGTCCCCGCGCAGCCGGAACGCATCCGGCAGGCCGCTGGCGGCGAGGGCGGAGGCGTCGGTCGGCGGGGGATTCGCGCCGGGGAGCAGGACCGAGAGGTTGTAGTCCACCTGGTGCCGCGCGTCCGCGAGGAGCCGGTCGCGCAGGGACGCCTCGACGAAGGCGTACGTTCCCACTCCGATCAGCGTCACCGTCACCGCGACCAGCGCGACGAGCGTGACCGCGAGGCGCGTCCGGATGCCGCCCATCGGCCCCTCAGCCGGCCGGCCGGGCGGCCTTGTACCCGGTCCCGCGCACGGTGAGGATCAGCTCCGGGGCCGCCGGGTCGGCCTCGACCTTCGCCCGCAGGCGTCCCACGGCCACGTCCACCAGCCGGGAATTGCCCAGGTAGTCGTAGCCCCACACCCGGTCCAGCAGCTGGTCCCGCGTGAACACCTGCCCCGGCCGGCGTGCCGAGCTCCACCAGCAGGTCGAACTCGGTCCGGGTGAGCGCGATCTCGCGCCCGTCGCGCTCCACGGTCCTGCCGCCGGTTTCGATCCGCAGCGGGCCCAGGTGCAGGACGCCGTCCGCCTCGGGCTCCCGGGCATGGCGCCGGAGCGCGGCGCGGACGCGGGCGACCAGCTCGGGCATCTCGAACGGCTTGCGGACGTAGTCGTCTGCGCCGGACTCCAGGCCGACCACGACGTCGATCGTGTCGGCGCGGGCCGTGAGCATCACGATCGGGGTTGTTGCCTCGTGGCGGATGGCACGGCACACCTCCAGCCCATCGAGCCGCGGCAGCATCACGTCAAGCAGGACGAGGTCCGGCGACAGCGCCCGCCAGCGGTCCAGGGCCTCGACCCCGTCGGCGGCCGTCGACACCGTGAACCCGGCCGCCCGCAGCCCCAGCGCGGTGACCTCGCGGATCGACGGGTCGTCCTCGACGAGCAGGATGTGCGCGTCCACGGCGCGAGTATGGCCCCTCGGGACGTTGGTGGGGGAGGGCCGTCCGTCAGCCGTCCCGGGCCTGCGAGGCAAGCTCCGCCAGCCGGGCGTCGCTGATCCCGAAGTGGTGGGCGATCTCGTGGTGCACGGTTTCGATCACCTTCGCGCGCATCGCCTCCGGCGTCCGGTGGTAGCGGCTGAGCGGCCCCCGGAAGATCGTGATCTTGGACGGGTACGCCGCGTTGTCCGCGCCCCACCGGGAACGGGGCACGCCCTGGTACAGGCCATACAGGCCCGGCGCGCCGACGGACGCGAGCTGGCCCTCGCTCGGCCAGTCCTCGACCACGATCGCGACGCTCCCCAGCCGCTCGCGGAACGCCGCCGGCAGGGCGTCGATCGCCTCGATCACCCAATCCTCGAAGGGGTCGCCGGTGGTGGGGGAGTCCATCGCGAGGCAGCGTAGCCGAGCCGGCGCCGAGGCGCGCGCGACGGATGTGCGCGCCGCGCGACTCGCCCCTCCCGCCCGGTCAACGGCCGGGCCCCTCTCCGGGTTCCCGCGCGGTTCGGCCGCCTGAGCCCGCGTCCCAGGAGCGTCAGCCGCGGAATGGGTTCTCGATCCGGACACCGGCGATGGATCGGCCGTGCTGGAGATCCTCGCTCAGAAGCCGCTCTGCCCCACCTCGCGCGGCAGCCACGACAATGAGCGCGTCCCAGAACGACAGGGAATGACGCTGCTCGAGATCGGCGGCCTCGAGGATGTCGGCCGTTGAGATCGAGTAGACGGACCAGCGGCCGTAGCGGCCGACCAGGGCGCGCGCCTTCGATCGGGGGACCACGACGCGCAGCTTGCGGGTCAGGTTGACGTAGAGCTCCTGGAGCACCTGGGTGCTGACCTGGCCCTCGCGGGTCCGCCACAGGTTGGAGACGATCTCCCCGGCGATTGCCGATTTCTCGGGCTCCCGTTGGTCGTGGGCATACAGGAGGATGTTCGTGTCGACGAACGTCCTCATCGGTCATGCACCTCGTCCCGGGTGGGGTACGGGCCGCCACCCAGGTCGTAGCCACGCTCCAGCTCCGCCAGGGCGTCGTGCATCGCACGGTCGTAGTCGTCGTCCTGCCGCGCGAGGATCTCGATCTGCTCGGTCAACAGGCGGCTGATCGAGCTCCCGCGCTTGGCGGCCGCCACTCGGGCCCTCTGGACCGTCGCATCGTCGAGCTGGATCGTGATGTTCCGTTTCATGTCACTCCGTAGCCACGTGATTCACGTGGTGCACGTAAAATACGTGGTCGATACTCGGTCGTCAACCATCGCCGCCGGATGGGGCTACCATGGGGTCCCGTGACCATCGCCCCGAACGACTTCGTCCACCTCCACACGCACTCGGAGTTCAGCCTGCTCGACGGTCTCGGGCGGCTGACCGATCTCGTGGACACGTCGGTCCGCCACGGCTTCGACAGCCTCGCCGTGACCGACCATGGAGCGCTCTACGGGTCCGTGGCCTTCTACCAGGCGGCCACCAAGGCGGGCATCCGGCCGATCATCGGCGTCGAGACCTACGTCGCCCGCCGCTCGATGACCGACAAGGAGGGCAAGGCCGACAGCCAGCCGTTCCACCTGGTGCTCCTCGCGACGAGCATGACCGGCTACCAGAACCTGTGCCGGCTGCTGACCGACGCCCACGTCGACGGCTACTACTACAAGCCTCGCATCGACCGCGAGCACCTCGCCCGGTACAGCGAGGGCCTCGTCGGGCTGTCCGCGTGCCTCGGCGGGGAGATCCCCAAGGCGCTCGAGGCCGAGGACTGGGAGCTTGCCCGCAAGCTCGCGGGCGAGTACGGGGACATCCTGGGCCGGGACCGGTTCTTCCTGGAGCTCCAGGACCACGGCATCCCGGAGCAGCGCCGCCTCAACGAGCAGCTGCTGCGCCTGGCGCCCGAGACCGGCCTGCCGCTGGTCGTGACCAACGACCTGCACTACGTCCACCGCGAGCAGCACGAGGCGCACGACGTGCTGCTGTGCGTGGGAACGGGCAACAACATCGACACGCCCAACCGGATGCGCTTCGAGACCCAGGAGTTCTACCTCAAGACCGCCGCCGAGATGCACGCGCTGTTCCCGGACCAGCGGGAGGCGCTGCTCAACACCCGCCGGATCGCCGAGATGGTTGACCTCCGGCTGCCGCTCAACGAGCTGCGCATCCCGCACTTCCCGGTTCCCGACGGCGAGACGGTCGAGACGTGGCTGCGCAGCGAGTGCGAGGCGGGCCTGGTGCGGCGGTACGGCGCCATCAGCCCGGAGCTCCAGCAGCGCCTGGACTACGAGCTGGGCGTGATCACCTCGATGGGCTACGCCGGCTACTTCCTGATCGTGGCCGACTTCGTCCGGTTCGCCCGGGAACAGGGGATCGCCACCACCTGCCGGGGGTCTGCGCCCGGCTCCATCGTGACCTACACGCTGGGCATCACGCCCGTGGACCCGCTGTTCTACGGCCTCCCGTTCGAGCGGTTCCTCAACCCGGACCGGGTGACCATGCCGGACATCGACGTGGACTTCGAGGACGAGCGCCGGGACGAGGTCATCAACTACGTCAGCCGCAAGTACGGCACGGACCACGTGGCCCAGATCATCACCTTCGGCACGATGCTCGCCCGGGCAGCGATCCGGGACGTGGGCCGCGTCCTGGGCATGAGCTATGGGGACGTGGACCGGATCGCCAAGGCCGTCCCCAACCAGCTGGGGATCAGGCTGGACGAGGCGCTGGACCTCTCGCCCCAGCTCAAGGAGATGCACGACGGGGATCCCCAGATCGGCAAGCTCATCGGCCTCGCGCGCCAGCTGGAGGGCGTGGCGCGCAACGCGTCCACGCACGCCGCCGGCGTGGTGATCAGCCGGGAGCCGCTCACGGAGCTCATGCCGCTCCAGAAGGCGACCAACTCGGATGCCCTGATGACCCAGTACGAGATGCACGGCATCGAGGCCCTCGGGCTCCTCAAGTTCGACTTCCTGGGCCTGTCCAACCTCACGATCCTGCGCAAGGCCGTGGACCTGATCCGTGAGCACCGGGGCGTGGAGGTGGATCTCGACAACATCCCGCTCGACGACGCGAAGACGTTCGAGCTGCTCGCCTCGGGCGAGACGACCGGCGTGTTCCAGCTCGAGTCCGCGGGCATGCGCCGCTACGTCCGCGAGCTGCGCCCGACGACCGTGTTCGACCTCGCGGCCATGGTCGCGCTCTACCGCCCGGGTCCGATGGACAACATCCCGGCCTACATCCGGCGCAAGCACGGCCAGGAGCCCGTGACCTATCTCCACCCGCTGCTGGAGCCGTTCCTGGAGCGGACGCACGGGATCTTCGTGTACCAGGAGGACATCATGGCCGCGGCCATGGCCCTGGGCGGGTTCACGGGCCCCGAGGCGGACACGCTGGGCTACGCGATCCGCAAGAAGAAGTCCTCGGTCCTGCGGTCCATGAAGGACAAGTTCGTCACCCAGGCCGCCGAGCGCGGGGTGGACGCCCGCACGATCGATGCCGTGTTCAAGGCGTTCGAGCCGTTCGAGCGCTACGGGTTCAACAAGGCCCACGCCACCTGCTACGGCCTGATCGCCTACCAGACGGCCTACCTCAAGGCCAACTACACGGTCGAGTACATGACGTCCGTGCTGACCGCGTTCCGGGACAACGCCGAGAAGGTCGCCGCGGCGGTCGCGGAGTGCCGTCGGCTCGGGATCGAGGTCCGGACCCCCGACGTGCACCGGTCCGGCCTCGGGTTCATGGTGGAGGACGACGCGATCCGGTTCGGCCTGCTCGCGGTCAAGAACGTGGGCGAGGGGGCGATCGAGTCGATCATCGCGGCCCGGGAGAGCGGCGGGCCGTTCCGCTCGCTGACCGACTTCTGCACCCGGATCGACCTGCGCCTGGTCAACCGCAAGGTGCTGGAGTCGCTGGCCAAGGTCGGCGCCCTCAACATGCTGGGGCACCCGGCCCAGATCCTGCTGGGGCTGGACGACGCCCTCGCGGCCGGACAGGCGGCCCAGCGCGACCGGATCAGCGGCCAGACCTCGCTGTTCGACATCGGGGGGGAGGACACGGCGGCCCTCGAGCGCCCGCTGCCGGCTACCCCCGAGACGCCCGTCCGGGAGCGGCTGCGCTGGGAGAAGGAGCTGCTGGGCCTGTACCTGTCGGACCACCCGATGGGCGAGGTGGCGGAACGCGTCGGCACGTTCGTGACCGCGTACTCCGGCGACCTTCGTGACGAGTCGCTCGACGGCCAGCGGGTCGTGCTGGGCGGGATCGTGACCGGGATGCGCACGGTGATCACGCGGACCAAGTCCACGATGGCCGTGGTGACGCTCGAGGACCTCCAGGGCACGCTCGAGGTCGTGGTGTTCCCCCGGACGTACGAGGAGACGATGGGTACCTGGCGCGACGGCGCGATCCTGCTCGTCGCGGGTCGCGTGGACCACCGGGGTGAGGAGGCGTCGCTGCTCGCGGACTCCGTCTGGGACTGGGACGCGGTCGCCGACCGGGGGCCGGAGGCGTTCGCCCAGGAGGTCGGGGCGCTGGACAAGCGCTCGGGGCGCCGGAGCGGGGGATCGTCGGGCGGCAACGGGGGTGGATACGGGGGTCCGCGACGTGAGCCCGTGGCGGTTGGGCCCGGCCTGCCCGCGCCCGCCCGCGTGTCACCCGTCCGCGGTGGCGAGGGCGCGGCGCTGCCGCGCGTCGTCCCCGGGGAGCCGATCTCCACCTATGCGGAGCCACCGGACCTCGTCGCGGCCGCGGGCGGCGACGACGCGCCCGAGCCCGAGGAGCCGCCGCTCCCCGACGAGCAGCGCTCCCGCGCCGCGGCCGCCGCCCAGGCGCCCAGCGCGCCGACCGCCGCCTCGCCGGGCGCGGTGCTCAACGTCCGGTTCGCCAACGACGCGGCGACCGAGCGCGTCGTGTCGGCGATGCACGCGTTCAAGGCGGTGATGCGGGAGCGGCCGGGAGGGACCCGGGTCGTGGTCCACGTCCCGGCGCCGGGCGGGTCCGCCCTGCCGATGGAGCTGCGCGGCGTCGCCTACGACGCGGAGCTGCTGGCCGAGGTCACCCGGCGCGTCGGCGAGGGTGTGATCGAGCTCAGCCTGGGCTGACGACACGGCCGAAGGCGCGCGCCGTCGGCGAGTGCCACACGCCGCCCGCGGTGTAGACGTCCTCATCGACCAGGGCCAGGGCCTCCGCCTCGCTCGCGGCGCGAACCAGGAGGACCGCCTTGGAGAAGTCCGTGCAGCCCCCGGCCTCGATCAGCCGGCCCTCGCCGAGCAGGCGGGCGATCCGGGTCACGTGCTCCGGGCGGAGCGGGGGGCGTCGCTCGGGGGCCTCTGCCGTGTAGGGCACCTCGACGAGGTAGACCAGCTCGATGCCGATCCCCTCAGGCAGGTCGATCATCGCACCCCTCCGTGCTCGTGTGCGGTTGTCAGTCGGCGGCGACCTCGCGGACGGCACGGACGGACGACAGCCGCTCGTGGAACTCCTCGCGGATCGCGTTGAGATCCGCCCGCTCGACGTCCAGCTCCTCGGCGACGCGGTTCACCAGCCACGCCTCGTTGGCATCGACCTCGTCGTCCGCCGCCATGACCAGGAAGCAGGCGCGGATGAGGCGGAGACGCTCCTCCATGGTGGAGATCGCCTTGAACTCGCGGGTGACGAGGTAGTCCTCGGTCGCCCCGAACTCGCCGGCCTGCATCAGCGCCAGCTCCACGACCAGCCGGGTCGTGTCGGGATCGAGGCCGGCGACGCTCCCGAGCCGCTTCATCTCGGCCTTCTCGGCCTCGCTCACGCTGAGGTTGGCATGCGCTGCGCGCCCCAGGAGATACGCGAACGCCGCCACGTACCGCGCGCGTGCCGGCGGCAGGGCGCCGAGGGCAGCGGCGATCTGCTTGACGCTGGCCGTGGTCTGGCCCGCCGCCAGGTCGGGCAGCGGCGCTTGCGGATCGACGGGCAGGTCGGGCGACGCGGGGGCATCGAGGTTGAAGATCTGGCGAAACAGGCTCATCGGAACTCCGGCTGGTGGCTCGACGGATTCGGGGAGTCTATCGCGAGCCGACGCGACGGTCGCGGGAACGACCGACATCCGACGTGGCGCGTGATGGACGAGGGTCCCGATCGTCGCCGTGCCCTCGATCACGGAACCGGCGCCGCCGACCGCGCGTCTGGCCGGAAGTGGGTCCGACATTCCTGGGATCCGCACCAGCGAACCAGAAGGATCCGCAGCAATGAACCCCACCACAGCCCGCCGCGTTGCCGTGCCAGCCGCGATGTTGCTCGCGCTGGCGGCCGTCGGCGTGCTCGTCACCAGCTACGTCGGCCGCGCCGACGCAGCCAACCCACAGCCCACGGCGTCCCCGGTCGTGACGCCCCAGCCCGTCGCCTCGCCGTCGCCGATTGCCAGCCCCGTCCCGTCGCCCAGCGCGCCCACCGGCGGCCTGCTCGAATTCCCCCTCGACGTCGCCGTCGGCGAGGACGTCGAGGTCGTCGTCAAGGACGAGTCCGGGGTGGTCACCGGCGCGAAGTCGGGGCGTGCCGGCGATGGCATGTCCGTCCGGTGGGGCAGGGTCCAGGTCGAGAACGCCGACTCGGACACCCTTCGCCTGACCTGGGTCGGCCTGCCCATCTCCGATCAGATCGGGGTCGTGGTCTCGGGCACACCGGACGACCTGCGCATCTCGATCACGCACCTCTCGCCGCCCGAGAACAGCGATGCCACGGGTTACGACCGGGTCCTGCTGCTCGACCTCGCGGAGGATGTCCGGGCCGAGGCCGTCACGGCCACCCTGCGGCCCGGCATGGACACCTAGCCCAGTCTCACGCGTGCGTGGGCGACGCGGCGGCAATGCCGCCACGTCGCCCATTCGGATTCCAGGGGGTGGGTCCGGAGGCGCGACCCGTGGTGTCGGCCGGATCGACGCCGTCGACCGGCGCGCGTAGGCTGTGGGCGATGGATGCGTGCGGATGTGATGCCAACGGCTTCGCCTCGATCTTCGACCGGCGCAACGCCGAGCACGACCGCGACCGGTATCGCCGGAAGGGGCCGGACCGGACGACGCGGATGCTGCTCGAGCTCCTCGCCCCGTATCGCGCCGCCGGGTGCACCGTCCTCGACATCGGTGGCGGGATCGGCGTCGTCGACCACGAGCTCCTGCGGGGTGGCGCCGGCTCTGCCGTGCTCGTGGATGGGTCGGCGGCGTCCCTCGCGGTCGCGCGGCAGGAGGCCGGCCGACTGAACCTGCTGGACCGGATCGAGTTCGTCGATGGGGACTTCGTCGGGCGGGCTGCCGACATCGCTCCCGCGGATGTCGTCACGCTCGACCGGGTCGTGTGCTGCTACCCGGACGTCGAGGCCCTCGTGGGCCTGTCGGCCGCCCGAGCGCGGACCGCCTACGGGCTCGTCCTGCCGCGCGACCGGCGCCTCGTCCGGCTCGCGATCCGCCTCGAGAACCTTTGGTTCCGGGTGCGGCGGAAGGCGTATCGCGCCTACGTCCACTCGACGGCTCGGGTCGACGAGATCGCAGCGGCAAACGGGCTGCACCCGAGGGCGGAGCGTGGCACGGCCTACTGGCGGGTCGTGGTCTACGAGCGTCAGCCGGCCGCCTGACCGGGTGCGCCCGATCGCGGTACCGTCGCGCGCTCATCCCGGCGTCACGACGCTGGCCGGCGACGGTGGCTTGCGCGCGTCGCCAGTGGTACCGAAGGTGGGAGTCGAACCCACACGAGGTTGCCCTCAGCGGTGTTTGAGACCGCCGCGTCTGCCATTCCGCCACTTCGGCCCGGAAGCGAATCGTAGCGGACGTCGGGCCTGAAGCCCCGGAACCTTCGGCGACCCGCGGGCGTCGAGGCCGCAGACGCCGCCACGGGCAGCCCGCCCAGCAGGGGCGTCCCCAGCCGAGCCCGATGCTAGACTCGCCGCGCCTCGTCATCGCCACCAGGAGGGCCGTGCCCGCCGTGGACGACGCACGCCCGTCGGGCGCCGTCGAAGACCCGATCCAGCGCCGGGACCTGATCCTGCTCGAGCAGGCGCGGGACGGCAGCCTGGACGCCTTCAACAGCCTGGTGGAGTGCTACCAGGATCACCTGTACGCGCTCGTCGCGCGGATGGTGCCGGACCGGGACCAGGCCTCGGACGCGGTCCAGGAGGCGTTCTTCTCCGCGTACCGGAACCTTCGCTCGTTCCGCGGCGGCAGCGTCCGCTCCTGGCTGAGCCGGATCGCGATCAACGCGGCGATGGACCAGCAGCGGCTCAAGAAGCGCCGCCCGTCCCAGCCCTACCCGGAGCTGGAGGACGACACCTGGCAGCCGCCGGCGGGTCCGGAGGCGGACCCCGAGCGCATCGCGCTCCACGGTGAGCGCGGCCGGGTGCTGGCAGCGGCCCTCGCCTCCATCACACCCGACCAGCGCCACGCCATCGTCATGTTCGACGTGGAGGGCTACGACTACGCCGAGATCGCGGAGCTCACCGGGGTGTCACTGGGCACGGTCAAGTCTCGGATCCACCGCGGGCGCCTCGCGCTCCGGGAGCTCCTGGAGGGCTCGATGGGCCTGTTCCGGGGGGATGCCGGCTGATGCCCCACCCGGTCGATCCCGCCGCCCACGACACCCACGACACGCTGCTGGTGGCCGCGTTCGCGGCGGGCGACGCCGTCGGTCGCGACCAGGTGGCCGCGAGCGCCTTGGTCGCGACCTGCCCCGACTGTGCGGCGCTCCACCGGGACCTGCGCGCGATCGCCGCCGCCCTGCCGGAGATGCCGGCCCCCGCCCGTCCCCGGGACTTCCGGATCACGGCCGAGCAGGCCGCCTCCCTCCGCCCTGCCGGCTGGCGGGGCCTCCTCGCCAACCTGGCCGGCCCCCGGTTCTCGTTCGCGGTCCCGCTGGGCTCGGGCCTCGCCGCCCTGGGCCTCGCCGGCATCCTGCTGGGCTCCCTCGCGGGCCTGCCCCTGGGCGCGGGCGGGGCGGCCAGCTCGTCGGTCGCAAGCGACGCCGCAACGCGCAACGCCGCCGAGGGCGCCGCGCCGGCCGAGATGCCCAGTGCCGCCCCGCCCGTCAACGAGGTCCTCGTGCAGGGCGAGGCGGCGCCGTCTGCGGCGCCCGGCGAGCCCCCGGTCATGGCGCCGGAACTCGGGTCGCCGTCCGATGCCCAGCCCTCGGGCTCCGGGGAGGCCGCCTCGGTGATGCCCGGCGGAGGAGTCGATCCTGCAACGGGCCTGGCCCTGGGTGCATTGGCGTTGGGCGCGGTGCTGGTCGTGGCTCGCCTGCTGGCTCGGAGCCTGACCCGGACCGGCTGACCGTCACCCCGCACCGCGTATCCGCGACACGGGAACCGAACCACGACGGGAGGCGTCAGAGGACCGACATGCCCCACCCGGTCGATCCCGCCGCCCACGACACCCACGACACGCTGCTGGTGGCCGCGTTCGCGGCGGGCGACGCCGTCGGTCGCGACCAGGTGGCCGCGAGCGCCTTGGTCGCGACCTGCCCCGACTGTGCGGCGCTCCACCGGGACCTGCGCGCGATCGCCGCCGCCCTGCCGGAGATGCCGGCCCCCGCCCGTCCCCGGGACTTCCGGATCACGGCCGAGCAGGCCGCCTCCCTCCGCCCTGCCGGCTGGCGGGGCCTCCTCGCCAACCTGGCCGGCCCCCGGTTCTCGTTCGCGGTCCCGCTGGGCTCGGGCCTCGCCGCCCTGGGCCTCGCCGGCATCCTGCTGGGCTCCCTCGCGGGCCTGCCCCTGGGCGCGGGCGGGGCGGCCAGCTCGTCGGTCGCAAGCGACGCCGACGCCGTGCTGGAGGCTCCGATCCCGGCCGCGCCGTCGATGGCGCCCGGCGTGGACGCGGGTGCGGGCGGCGTCGCGGAGGCCGCGACCCCGGCGCAGGACGGCGCCGTCGCGTCCGGCACGGACCTCGAGGCCGAGGTATCGACGAAGCAGGCCGACGAGAACAGGATGACCGAGGTGGGGGTCGTGCCGGCTGCCGGGCTGCCCACCGGCGTGCTCGCCGCGATCGTCGGCGGCATGGCGCTCCTCGCCGGCGTCGCGCTGGTCGGGGTCCGCTGGGCCGCCCGCCGGCTCGCCTGACCACATCGCCTTCTCGCCCTGACCTCGGGCCGCGACCCCTCAATCGCCGAGGCAGGTCCCGACGTGCCGGGCGGCTGCCAGCCATGGATGGTCCGACGGCACCACCTTGCGGCGGCCGGCGACCTCCTCGAGCGGCACGAGCGCCGTTCCATCGCCCCGGGCGGCGACCATGACGCCGAACGTGCCGTCACGGACCACGTCCGCGGCCGCGGCGCCGAGCCTCGTGGCCAGCAGCCGGTCCACCGGTGACGGCGTGCCCCCACGCTGGATGTAGCCCAGGATCGAGACGCGCGATTCGAGGCTCGTCAGCTGCTCCAGCTGGTTGGCAAGTCGCAGGGTGTTGCCGACGTGCTGCGTCTCCAGCAGCGCGACCTCGGCACGGGCGGCGTCCCTGGCGACCGGGTCCTTCGCGCGCCCGGCGCGAGCCTCGGCCGTGGCCAGTGCCCGGGCATCCTCGACGCTGCGGGCCCCCTCGGCGACGGCCACGATGCTGAAGTTGGTCCCCCGCCGGACCCGGCGCTTGATCGCGGCAGCGATGATCGACACCCGGTAGGGGATCTCGGGAATCAGGATCACGTCTGCGCCGCCGGCCAGCCCGGCGCCCAGCGCCAGCCAGCCGGCGCGATGGCCCATCACCTCCGCCACGATGATCCGGTGGTGGCTGTGGGCCGTGCTGTGAAGGCGGTCGATGGCATCGGTCGCGACCTCGAGCGCGGTCGCGAACCCGAACGTGGCGTCCGTGCCCACGAGGTCGTTGTCGATCGTCTTGGGCAGGGTGACGACGTTGAGGCCAGCCTTCGCCAGGCGCAGGGCGCTCTTGGCCGTCCCGCCGCCGCCGAGGCACACGACGGCGCCCAGCCCGGCCTTGCGGTACGTGGCGACGATCGCATCGGTCATGTCCCGGACCTCGTTGCCCACGAGCATCCGGTGTGGTTTGTCGCGGCTCGTGCCGAGGATCGTCCCGCCCACGGTCAGGATCCCGGCCAGGGTGCCCTTCTCGAGCTTGACGCGCCGGTCCTCGGCCAGCCCTCGGAACCCGTCGCGGAACCCGATGACCTCCATCCCGTTGGCGATCGCCGCCTTGCCGAACCCGCGGATGGCGGCGTTGAGGCCCGGGCTGTCGCCCCCGGCGGTGAGGATCCCGACGCGACGAGGAGCTTCTGACATGCGGGAATGCTACGCCCTGGCGGGTACACTCTCGGCGTCCCACTCCGCACGTCCGGGGCCGATGGAACGACTCCTGCTGCTCGACGGCAACGGCCTCATCTACCGTGGCTACTTCGCGCTCATCGAGCAGCCGCTCACGACTTCGAAGGGCGAGCTCGTGACGGCCGTGTTCGGGTTCACGAACATCGTCCTGCGCGCGATCCAGGACGCGAAGCCGGACCGCATCGCGGTCGCCTTCGACCTCGGCCGGCCCACCTTCCGCCACGAGCGATACGCGGAGTACAAGGCCACCCGCACCCGGATGCCGGACGACATGCGGGAGCAGATCCCCAAGGTCCGCGAGGTCGTGCAGGCACTGGGGATCCCCGTCTACGAGCAGGAGGGCTACGAGGCCGACGACGCCATCGCGACCCTGGTGGGGCAGGCGGAGGCCTCGGGCTTCGAAACCGTCATCCTGACCGGGGACCTGGACATGCTCCAGCTCGTCAGCGAGCACACGACGCTCATGGTGTCGCTGCGGGGCGGGATCGCGAACACCGTCACCTACGACCTGGCGAAGATCGACGATCGCTGGGGCCTGCGGCCGGACCAGATGCTGGACTACAAGGCGCTCAAGGGCGACCCGACCGACAACATCCCTGGGATCCCCGGGGTGGGGGAGAAGACGGCGTCGAAGCTGATCGCGAGCTGGGGCACGCTGGACGCGCTGTACGAGCACCTGGACGAGGTGCAGCCCGAGAAGCTGCGCCCGCTCCTCGCCGAGCACCGCGAGACCGTCCTCGAGAGCCGCGAGCTGATGCGCCTGGTCCGGGACGTTGACGTGACGCTTGATGCGGCGCGGGGTCGGGTGGGGGAGTACGACCGGGAGGCGGTGGTCCGCCTGTTCCGCGAGTACGAGTTCCGGACCCTGATCGACCGCCTGCCGCCGCTCGTTGGGGAGCGGCCGGAGGATGCCGTCGCGGCGATGCGGGATCTCCGGGACGCAGGGTTCCCGGCGGCGCAGGGGGCCGGACGCACAGGCGCGCCGGCGCGGGCGGGCGGCGGGGCGGTCCAGCCGTCGGACGGATCGCTGCAGCTGTCGATGGACTTCGACGTCGTCTCGGGCGGGGGCCGCGGTGGTGCCGCAGGTGGTGCCGGCCCGGGGATCGCGGCGACCTCGCCGGCGGTGGAGGCGCGGGCCGAGGCGCTCGCGGCGGCCTCCGGCGACCTGCCGGGCGCCCTGGCGGCGGCGATCGTGGACCCGGGCCGGATCGAGTTGGCGGACGAGGCGCGGGTCGCGACCCTGGAACCCTGGCTGCGCGACCAGGAGTCGGTGGGCGTCGCCCTCGTCGTGGACGACCCGAGGCCGTTGGCCGGGACGCCGATGTCGATCGCGGTCGCGGGCGCCGACGGGCGGGTGGTGGCGGCCGATGGGGCGGGAGCATCGGTCGCCCTGCGTCGGTTGCTGGAACGCCTCCGAACGCCGCTGGTGGGCCACGAGGTGAAGCCGTTGCTCACCGCCCGGTTCGCGGAGGATCCCGACGCAACGCCGCCGGAGGTCGCCTTCGACACGCAGGTCGCCGCCTACCTCGTCAACGCCGCCCTGCGGGCCCAGAGGATCGCGGACGTCGTGGCGGAGCGGCTCGACCTCGTCCTGCCGCCGACTGCGGCCGGCCTGCCGCCCACGGCCGTCGCCGGTCTCGAGGCCCTCTCGGCGCTGGCCGTCCGCCCATCGCTGGAGGCGGCGCTGCGCGACGAGGGCGCGGAGCGGCTGTTCACGGAGATCGAGCTGCCGCTCATCCCAATCCTGGCCCGGATGGAGGCCGCCGGCATCGCCCTGGACCGGGACGCCCTGGCCGCCCTGGAGCGGGAGTTCGCCACCGAGATCGCCCGCCTCGAGGACGAGATCTACGCCGCCGTGGGCCACCAGTTCACGATCGGCTCGCCCAAGCAGCTGGGCGACATCCTGTTCGTGGAGCTGGGCCTGCCCAAGGGTCGCAAGACGAAGACCGGCTACTCCACGGACGCGACGGTGCTGGAGGAGCTGCGCGGCGTCCACCCGGTCGTCGAGCCCGTGCTCGACTGGCGGATCTACACCAAGCTGCGGTCCACGTACGTGGAGGCCCTGCCCACGCTCATCGGGCCCGACGGGCGCCTGCACACGCTGTTCCACCAGGCCGTGGCCGCGACCGGGCGGCTGTCGTCCTCGGACCCCAACCTCCAGAACATCCCCATCCGGACGCCGCTCGGCCGGCGGATCCGCCATGCGTTCGTGGCCGGCTCGCCGGACACGACGCTGGTGTCCGCGGACTACAGCCAGATCGAGCTGCGGATCCTGGCCCACGTGTCCGGTGACGAGCACCTCGCGGACGCGTTCGCGCGCGAGGCGGACATCCACCGTGAGACGGCGGCCCGCGTCCTGCGCAAGGACCCGGCGGACGTGACCTCCGACGAGCGCTCGATGGCCAAGATGGTCAACTTCGGCCTGGCGTACGGGATGAGCGACTTCGGGCTGTCGAGCCGGGCCGGGATCAGCCGCGGCGACGCCCAGGAGTTCATCAACTCCTACTTCGCGGCGTACGGCGGGATCAGCCGCTACATGGTCCACATCCGGGAGACGGCCCGCGAGCAGGGGTTCGTGGCCACGCTGCTGGGGCGCCGGCGGCGGATCCCGGAGCTGTCCTCGTCCAACGGGGCGCTCCGGGCGGCCGGCGAGCGGATGGCGATCAACATGCCGATCCAGGGGACGGCGGCCGACATCGTCAAGATCGCGATGATCCGGCTGGACCGGGCGCTGCGCGCCGAAGGCTTCCGCGCCCGGCTGCTGCTCTCGGTGCACGACGAGCTGTTGCTGGAGGCGCCGAGGGGGGAGGTGGAGCGCCTGGTCCCGGTCCTGCGCGAGACGATGGAGGGCGCGCTGCCGTTGTCGGTGCCCCTGACGGTGGAGGCGAAGGTCGGCGACTCCTGGGAGGGGATGACGCCGGTCTCGCGCCGGGACGCGGTCCTCGCCGAGGCCGACTCGACGGACGAGGCGCCGGCCACGGTCGAGGGGTAGGGGGCACGTGGGAGCGCTGGATGTGCTGAGGCGTGCGGGATGAGCCTCATCCGGCTGGATTCGCTGACCAAGCGGTACGGGTCGGTCACGGCGCTCCAGGACGTGACGCTGGAGCTGGAGCCGGGGATCATCGGCCTCGTCGGCTCGAACGGCGCGGGCAAGAGCACGCTCATCCGGATCCTGCTCGGGCTCCTCGAGCCGACGGCGGGCCGGGCGCTCGTGATGGACCGCGACGTCGGCCGCCAGGGCACGTCCGTGCGCGCCCTGGTCGGGTACATGCCCGAGCACGACGCCCTGCCGCCGGACCTGTCCGCGACCGAGCTCGTCGCGCACATGGCCGAGCTGTCCGGCCTGCCGCGCTCGGCGGCGCGGGAACGGACCGCCGACGTGCTGCGGCACGTCGGGCTGTACGAGGAGCGGTACCGGCCGATCGGTGGCTATTCGACCGGCATGCGCCAGCGGGTGATGCTCGCCCAGGCGCTCGTCCACGACCCACAGCTGCTGCTGCTCGATGAGCCGACCAACGGCCTCGACCCCGCGGGCCGGGAGGACATGCTGGGTCTGGTGCATCGGACCGGAACGGAGTTCGGCATCGCGATCCTGCTGGCCTCGCATCTGCTGGGCGAGGTCGAGCGGGTGTGCGACTTCCTGGTCGCGATCGAGGCCGGTCGGCTGGTCCGGGCGGCCCCGCTCGTGTCGTTCACGGGTCACACCGGCGTCGTGCGGGTGGAGCTCGACGACGACGCGGCCGCGCTGGGCGAGCGCCTGGCGCTGGCCGGGCTGGCGCACCGCGTGGACGGGCGCAGCGTGTTCGTGGAGCTGACCGGCGATGCGGTCTACGACACCATCCGGGATGCCGCGGCCGAGCTGGACGTCGGTCTGGTGAGGATCGAGGGCGAGCGCCGGACCCTCGAGGACCTGTTCCGTGACGAGCCGGTGGCCGGGGGTGCGGCATGAGCGGGGTACCGGGCGGCGGCCCGGAGCGGCCGGGCGGCGGCATCGGCCAGGTGGTTGCCGCGGGCAGTGTCGGCGGCAGCATCTACGACCTGGGCTACCGGGGCTACCGGGGCGTCCGCCTCGGCCGGCGCCACGCCGTGGCATCACTGGTGCGGCAGTCGTTCCGCCAGTGCTGGGGGCTCGGGCGGCCGGGCCGGGCGAAGATCGTCCCGTTCGGGCTTGCGGCGATCGCGACGATCCCCGCCGTGGTGGCACTCGGCGTGTCCGCGCTCGCCAGCCGGTTCGGGGCGGGCGAGATGATGGAGGCCGCGTCGCCGATCCGCTACGAGACCTACTACCCGATCGTGGCCCAGGCGGTCTTCCTGTTCGCGGCCGCGCAGGCCCCGGAGCTTCTCGCTCGCGACATGCGCCACCGGGTGCTGGCGCTGTTCTTCAGCCGGGCGATCCGCCGCGAGGACTATGCGCTGGGGAAGCTCGTGGCTCTCGGCCTCGCGATGCTGCTGCTGGTCCTGCTTCCTCAGGCGCTGGTCTTCGTCGGGCGCACGCTGCTGGCCTCGGACATCGTCGAGGCGATCGGTGACGATGCCCCCATGCTGCCGGCGATCGTCGCGCAGGGGGTGCTCACGGCCGCGCTGCTGGCGTCGCTCGGGCTCGCGCTGGCCTCGTTCACGCCGCGGCGCGCGTACGCGACCGCCGCGATCTTCGCCGCCGTGCTGGTCCCCCTGGTGGCCGTCGCGGCGCTGGCCGACCTCGGCGGCGACCTGGCGGGCATCGCGTCGCTGCTGAGCCCGGCCGACATTCTCGAGGGAGCGAACGACTACTTCTACGGCCAGTCCCGCGCCGGGCCCACCGGTGCGGACCTGCCGAGCGTGGCCTACGTCGGCGCCGGGATCGCGATGGCCGTGATCGCGACCGGCGTGCTGGTCGTGCGCTACCGGCGGATCGAGCCGTGACCGGCACCGCGCCGGCCGTGACCGGCACCGCGCCGGCCGTGACCGGCACGCCCGCGCCCATCGTCCTCGAGCGCGCATCGCGCTGGTACGGCAACGTGGTGGCCGTCAACGATGTCTCGTTCGAGGTTGGGCCGGGGGTCACCGGGCTGCTCGGTCCCAACGGCGCCGGCAAGAGCACGATCCTCGGGATGATCGCCGGTCTCCTGCCGCCCTCGGCCGGGACGGTGACGCTGCTCGGTGAGCCGGCGTGGCGCCACCCGGCGGCCTACCGACGCGTGGGCCTGGTGCCGGAGCGCGAATCGGCGCCCGGCTGGCTGACGGGGCACGGCTTCGTCCGCTATGCCGCCCGGCTCCAGGGCTTGCCGGATCCCGACGGCGCCGCGCGGGCCGCGATCGCCACCGTCGCCCTCGGGCAGGACGCCGACCGGCGCACGGCGACGTACTCGAAGGGCATGAAGCAGCGCATCATGCTCGCGGCCGCCCTCGTCCACGACCCGCCGGTCCTGCTGCTCGACGAGCCCTTCAATGGGCTTGACCCGCGGCAGCGGCTCCACATGACGGCCCTCCTGCGCGAGCTCGCCGCGGCCGGCCGGGCGATCCTGTTCAGCTCCCACATCCTCGAGGAGGTCGAACGGCTGGCGGACCGGGTGCTGGTCATCCACGCCGGCCGCCTCGCGGCGTCGGGCGACTTCCGCGAGATCCGGCGGCTGATGACCGATCGGCCGCACCGGTTCACGATCCGGTCGTCGGACGACCGCCGGCTGGCTGCCGCGCTGATCGCAGGGGATGCGGTCATGGGTGCCGAGCTCGGGGACGACCGGCTCGCCGTGCGCACCGCCGACCTGGCCGGGTTCGGGCGCCGCCTGCCGCGCCTCGCCCGCGACGCCGGCGTGTCCCTGTTCGAGGTCCGGCCCACCGACGAGTCGCTCGAGAGCGTGTTCGCCTACCTGGTCCAGCGATGATCACGACGATTGCCGGCGTCACCGTCCGCTCCCTGCTCGCACGTCGCCGCGCCGTGCTGATGATCCTGCTCGCCGGCATCCCGGTCCTGGTCGGCCTGCTGGCGCGCCTGCAGGACCAGACCGGCGATCCGCTCGAACAGACGGCGAACGTCCTGGAGGCGCTCGTCGTGGCGACGCTGCTGCCGCTGCTCTCGCTCGTGTTCGGGACCGCGGCGCTCGGGGCGGAGCTCGAGGACGGCAGCGCGATCCACCTGCTGACCAAACCGGTGGCGCGCTGGCGCATCGTCGCGGCCAAGATCCTGGCCGCCGCTCCTGTCGCGGCCGGCCTGGCCGGTGCCGCCACGCTCCTGACCGGGCTGCTCGTCTCCGGTGACCAGGGAGGAGCCGGCCTGGTCGTCGCCTCCACGCTGGCGGTGGTCGCGGGGGCCGTCGTGTACGTCGTCGTGTTCGTCGCTCTCAGCGTCCTGACGACCCGGGCGCTGGTCGTGGGTCTGGCCTATGTCGTGATCTGGGAGGGGATGCTCGCCGGGCTGTTCGAGGGGACACGCCTCCTCTCGGTCCGGCAGTACGTGATCTCGTTCGCTGCCGCGCTCGACCCATCGGGCACGATCGACGCATCCGACGCCCTTGCCCTGCCGGTCGCCGTCGTCGGCGCGGCCGTCGTGCTGGGGGCGGCGCTGGTGGTCGCGATCCGCGGCCTGGAACGCTACGAGCTCGCTGCCGGTGACTGACGGGCGCTCCGGGGCGGCGTGCCCTATCGTCTCCGCCGATGCCCGAGCTTCCCGAGGTCGAGACCGTCGCCCGTGATCTCCGGCGCCACCTGCTGCCCGAGGGCGGCGGGCCCGGCCCGGGGATCGCCGCCGCGCGCGTCGCGTGGCCGGGCACGCTGCGGGACGGCGATCCGGCGGCGTTCGCCGCGGGCGTGACCGGCCGCCGGGTCGAGGCCATCGGGCGGCGCGGCAAGCAGCTGGTCATCGACCTGGACGGGGGCTCGTTCCTCACCGTGCACCTCAAGATGACCGGCCAGCTGTTCGTGGTGCCCGCGACGCTGCCACGCGACCCGTACGAGCGGCTGGCCCTCGCGCTGGACGACGGCCGTGAGATCCGGTTCCGGGACGTGCGCAAGTTCGGGCGGGTGGGACTGTACCTCGCCGACGAGGACCCGTTCGACGGCCTCGGACCGGAGCCCCTGGACCCGCGCTTCACCCTGCGCCGGTTCCGGGTCCGGATCCGGCGCCGACGGGCACGCCTCAAGCCGCTCCTCGTGGACCAGGCGTTCATCGCGGGCGTGGGCAACATCTATGCGGACGAGGCGCTGTGGCGCTCCCGGCTGCACCCGCTGCGCTCCGCCCCGACGCTGCGGCCGGCTGACGAGCGGGCCCTGTACCGGAACGTCATCGACATCCTGGCCGAGGCCGTGGAACGTCGCGGGTCCTCGATCGACGACTACACGGCACCCGACGGGGATGGCGAGATGCAGGAGCGCCTGGACGTCTACCAGCGCACGGGTCAGCCATGCCGTCGGTGCGGACGTCCCGTGCGCCGGATCGTGATCGGCATCCGCGCGACGCACTTCTGCTCGTGGTGCCAGCGCCTGCCCGCGGCCGACCGGTCCGGGGCGGCGAAGTTGCTGGCGACCATGACACCCCGACCGGGGCGTGCGGCAACCGGCCGCCGGGGCCGGCGGTGGACGGAGCTGGACGGCGAGGGCGCGCTGGGGCGGACGATGGACGAGGCCGCCCGGGCGCGAGAGCGGTCCGCACGGACGAAGGCGGCGGCCGCGGCGCGACGAGCGGCGGCGCGACACGGGGCCGGGCCCGCCGGGGCCGCCCGGTGAGCCTCGTCCGGCTGGACGCCGTGGTCCGCGAGTTCTCCAGCGTCATCATCCTGGACCGGATCACGGCCTCGATCGCCGCCGGCGAGCGCGTCGGCCTCGTGGGGCCCAACGGCGCGGGCAAGACCACCCTGCTGCGGATCGTTGCCGGACGCGACGAGCCGGACCGGGGCACCGTCACGCGCCGCCGCGGCCTCAGCCTCGGGCTGCTCGCGCAGGAGGCGCACCTGGACGAGGCGTTCATGGCTGCGCCCGACGTCCGGGCCGCGGTCCGGCACGGCGCCGTGCACCTGGAGCGGATGGCCGCGGAGCTCGCCCGGTTGGAGCATGGAGGCCACGCCGGCTCCACCGAGTACGCGGAGCTCCAGCACCGGTTCGACATCCTGGGCGGGTACACGCTGGACCAGCGCGTCGACGAGGCTCTCTCCGGCCTCGGGTTCGCCCGCGACGAATGGCTGCGCCCGCCGGCGGCGATGTCCGGCGGCCAGCAGACGCGGGCGGCGCTTGCCCGGCTGGTGATCGCGGACCCGGACCTGCTGCTGCTCGACGAGCCCACCAACCACCTCGACCTCGGCGCCCTGGAGTGGCTGGAGGAGCACCTCCGCCGGCGGGCCGGGGCGCTGCTGGTCGCCTCGCACGACCGGGCGTTCCTGGACGCCACGGTGGCGCGCGTGTGGGAGCTCCGCGACCGCCGGGTCACGGTGTTCCGCGGCGACTACGCCGCCTATCACCGGCAGCGCGAGGAGCGCGACGCCCGGGCGGCCAAGGACGCCGACACGCAGGCGCGCCAGATCGAGCGCGAGACCGAGCTTGTGCAGCGGTATCGCAGCCAGCGCAAGCACGTGAAGATGCACGAGCACGAGGCCCGCCTCGAACGCCTTCGCGAGGAGCGCACCGAGGCGCCCCGAACCGGCCGGTCGCTCCGGCTGCCGGGCCAGGCGCTGGCCGGCGGGCCCGTCCGCTCCGGCGAGCTCGTGATCCGGCTCGAGGACCTCGTCGTCGGGTACCTGCCGGGTCGCGGCGCGCTGGACGCGGACGGCACCGATGCCGCGGAGCCCGTCCGTGTCGCCTCGGCTCCGTTCCTGGCCGCCCGGCGTGGCGAACGGATCGGCATCGTGGGGCCCAACGGCGCCGGCAAGACGACGCTCCTGCGCACCATCGCGGGTGACCTGCCGCCGCTCGACGGCGGCCTCGTGTTCGGGCACCAGGTCTCGCCGGCGTATCTCGCCCAGCTGCGCGACGCGGCCATTCCCGGTGCGACGGTGCTGGACGCCGTGCTCGAGGCGATCCCGGTCACGCCCGGCGAGGCCCGGGGCTATCTCGCGCGGTTCCTGTTCCGCGGCGACGACGTGTTCAAGGAGGTTCGCTCGCTGTCGGGTGGCGAGCGGTCGCGCCTGGAGCTGGCGCTGATGGGCATCCTGCCGTCGAACCTGATGCTCCTCGACGAGCCCACGAACCACCTCGACATCCCCGCCCGCGAGGCGATCGAGGCGTTCCTCGCCGAGGTTCCGGCCACGCTGCTCGTGGTGTCCCATGACCGCCGGCTGCTGGAGACGATCTGCGAGCGGCTGTGGGTGGTGGACGACGGGATGGCCGTGCCGTACGACGATGGGTACCGGGCCTGGCGGTCGGCCGTGGCTGCGGGCTGGACCGTCGCCGACGAGGCGAGACGCCGGGCGCACCGCGGCCGCCCGGGGGCGGCACCCAAGCCCGCGGCGCGCGGGGCACGCCCGAAGGGCACCGCGGCCGCCTCGGCACCGGTGGCCCCGCGCTCCCCAGCGGCGCCCGCCCGCACGCCGGCCCGGACGAAGCTGTCCAAGGAGGCGTACCGTCGTCGGCGTGAGACCGTGGATGCCGAGCTGTCGCGGCTGGGTCTCCGTCGCGGCCAGCTGGAGCTGGCGATGGCGACCCCGGCCGTGGCCGCGAACTTCGTGGAGATGCGCCGGGTGACGAGCGAGCTGGCCGACGTGGAGCAGGCGCTCGCCCGTGCCGAGGACGCATGGCTGGAGCTGGAGGAGCAGGCACCGTGAGCAGACCCCCGGCCGCAGCGACGCCCGCGAATCCGCCCCCGCCCGTCCGGATCGGGATCACCGGCCCCATCGGCTGCGGGAAGACCCAGATCGTGCGCTGGCTGGCGGAGCTGGGCGTGTTCGTCGTGGACGCGGACGCGATCGCGAGGACGGTGACGGCGCCCGGGGAACCGGTGCACGACGTCGTGCTGCGCCGGTTCGGACCGGCCGTGCGATCCGCGGACGGGACGCTGGACCGGGCCGCGCTGGGCCGGATCGTGTTCGACGATCCCGCGGCGCTACGGGATCTGGAGGCGATCGTCCACCCGGCGGTCCGACCGCGAATCCTCGCCGCGCTCGACGCGGCGGAGATCGCCGGCGCGCCCGCGGTGGCGATCGAGGCGATCAAGCTGGTCGAGGGCGGCCTGGCCGCGACATGCGACGAGGTCTGGGTCGTGATCTGCGACGCGGCCGCCCAGCGCGAACGTCTGCGGGCGCGAGGCATGACCGAGGCCGACTTGGAGCAGCGCCTGGAGGCGCAGGCCGGGCTCGCGGACCGGTTGCGTCCGGCGGCGACCCGCGTCATCGACACGGCCGGCAGCCTCGAGGAGACAAGGGCGATCGTGGTGGCGGCGGCGGGGGAGGCGATCGCGGCGCGGACCCGGCAGGAACGCCCGGCGTCGCGCTGAGCCTCGAGGCTGACCTCTGGCCGGGACGTTGACCGCCCGGCCGGGCGAGCCCGGCCGGGCGGGGGAGGCGCGTCGGGTCAGCGACGCGCGACGGAGGGGGCCGCCGGACGCGGCGTCCTCCCGGGGTCAGCCGCCGGCCGGTCCTCCGCCCTGACAGGGGGCGCCACCGGCACGACGGGCGGGAATGGCGACTAGGAGGCCGGGCTCGGCGAGGGCGAGGCGGACTCCGACGGCGCGGGCGACGGCGGCGGCGTTATCTCCGGGATCGGCGGCGGCGTGACGACCGGCCCCTGGCCCACCGGGTACGTCTCCGGGATCGGCAGCCCGTAGCGCTGGATGATCCGGTTGGTGGTGGCACCGAGGGCGGCGAGGTCCAGGATCCGAATGTCCTGCTCGGGCCGGAGGGCGAAGCTGAACTGCGCGTTGCCGCCGGCGAGCAGGTGGGTGATCTCCTCGGCCACGGGCAGCGTCGCCCTGACGATGTACGAGGTGCCCTGGCGGGCCAGGATGATCATGTCCTGGTACGTGATCTTCGTGGACTGGTCCGTGTAGTAGCGCCCGTCGGTGAGCAGGGACTCGGGCACGTTCACGGTCGCCGTGACGAACACGTCCACGGTCATGTTGGGGCCCAGCATCCCGCCCACGGCCCGTTCGTCGGGGACGGTGAGCGAGACCGCCCGCCAGGCCTCGGATTCGGGGGCGACGGTCTCGTCCGGCTTGAGGATCGAGAACTGGCCACCGGCCGTCGTGGACGCCAGCAGGTTCGTCGTCACGAGCTGGCCCGGCTGGAGGTCCACCGCCAGGATCCGGCCCACGACCTGTGCCGCGTCGGTGATCACGCCCGCGGCATTCGTCCCGTCGAGCGGGATGTCGGAGCGCAGGATGACGTCCTCGGCCTCGATGGGCTTGCGGGCCGGGATCGGCCGGACCGCCACCACGGCCGACGTCATCTTGAGGCCGGACTGGCCGGCCTGCTGCTGCGCGTTGTTGATCAGGTAGAAGGCCGCGCCGCCCGCGGCGACGGCGAGGATCACGCCCAGCAGGACGATCCATCGTCCCCGCTTGGACGGGTCCTTGTATTCCATCTCCATCGCGTGCGCCTCCCGGTGAGCGTCGGGTCGGCGAAGGCGCCGCCCGGGGGTTGTGCCGTGCCCGTCCGGCTAGTAGGTCCAGGGCACCAGCCGCGTCGCCTGACCGCGCCGCAGCTGGGGGTTCGTGATGTCGGCGATCACGGGAGTGATCGCGTAGGCCGTGACGCTGTTCGAGTCGATGTCCACGACGCGCATGACCGCGAAGCCGAGGATGTCCACGTACTCCTGGTTGCCGCCCGTCGATGCCGTCGCGACGCCGATCGTGAGCGGCAGCAGGTGCGTGACCTTGCGTGGTGTCGCGTCGCCGTTGGTGCCGGTCGCGCGGACGACGACCTGGTACATGCCCGGCGCCATCGTCCCGGTGTTGATGGTGAGGGTCGAGTTGGCCCCGGAGCCGGAGGCCGGGGTGACCGTGGCCGGGGAGAACGTCACGGCCCCGATCCCGGTCGGCAGCGAGCCGCCGGGCATGCCCTCCAGCGACAGCGTGACGCCGGTGCCGCCGAAGGCCGACCCCACGCGCTTGAGGTTGAGCGTGAACGTGATCGTCCCGCCGACCGTGGGCGTGATCCGCTCGGCGGCGTCGGCGGTGATCGAGAAGTCCCGGCTGACGGTCCCGACCTTGAGCGCGTAGGGCGTGTGCTTGGTGGTCAGGTACGGGCTGCCGGCCTGGCCCTTGAGCCACAGCGTGTAGACGCCCGGCACGGCGCCGGACGTCACCGCATCCTCGATGCGCACCAGCACCCCGGCACCCAGCGACGGGGTCACCGGGTTGGGGTCGAAGGCGAGCGGGTCGGGCGCTCCCAGCAGTGTGCCGAGGACGAGCGGGTTGGCCGCGTCCCCGGTGTCGGCGACCGTGGATAGCGTCACCTGCCCGCTGAACGCCTGGTTGCGGCTGACACGGAACGACGCGACGTTGGGCGTGGTGCCCGTCTCAGGCAGGCCCACCGTACCCGGGCTGGTCATCGAGAAGTCCGGGATCTGCATCGTGAGCCCGGAGTACGCGGCGACCAGGATCTCGTCCCCGGGAGCGTACCGCTGCGAGAAGGCATCCACGGCCTGCCCGGCGGAGTTGCCGCTCATGATCGCGACCTGGTTGTCGGGGTCCGGCGGCACGACCGCCGGCGGGAACAGCGGTCCCGGGTAGCCGCCATCGAGGATCCACTGGGCCTGCATGTCCTTGAGCGTGTTCGCGTTCGTGGAGGCGGTGACGCCGTTGTAGTAAAGCTGCGAGCTCGCGGACTGGAAGTTGCGGATGTCGAGCGCGATGAACCCCCGGAAGTCGGCGCCGTTGTCGGGATCCGCGCCCTGGCCCAGGATCGGGATGATCGGGCCGTGGTGGGTCCGGTCGTTGTCGGGCGTGGCGCTGCTGAACGCGGAACCGGGACTCGGGGCGGTCCTGCCGGACATGGAGGCGTCCGACCCGACACAGGCCGTGTCAGCGGTCGCGAAGAAGTCCATGAACGCGTTGAAGTCGTCCGCGCAGGGCGCCGTCCCGGTGCTCGTGCCAGGGGCATGCGTGAACCGGCGGGCGGCGATCGGCAGGAGCTCGCCCTGGAACCGGGCCCTGGCCCGCGCGTAGACCACGGTGTCGTCCAGGCCCACGGCGCGGCCGACGGTGAAGGGGATCGTGTTGCGGATCGCGACCCGGACGCTGTACGACGAGATCACGATCCCGTCCAGCAGGTACCAGCGATCGCCGGCGTGCCCCGACTCGTAGACCTCGGAGCCCTGGGCCGGTGGCAGGCTGGGGGTGATCCCGTTGGGGGGGTTGGCGTAGTTCCGCTGGAGGACGGCGATGATCTCCGCGCGCGCTTCGGTGTTCGTGCCGCCGCGGGCCAGGACCGTCCCGCCGGCCAGGGCTGCGGCGTCGGCGGTGTTCTGCAGGAACCGCCGCTCGGCGTAGAAGCGGCCCATGTCGATCGCCAGGCCGGCGGCTGCCATGAGGGCCGTGAGCGAAAGCAGGAACAGGACCAGCACCTGGCCCCGCTGCCGGAGGCGGGAGTCGCGAGCCGCAACGTCGCCCATCGTCAGTTCATCACCATCGTGACCTCACCCGAGAGGGGGAGGCGGCCGCCCGCGTCGAGGGGCAGGAGCGCCCCGATCAGCGGGATCACGATGTCCTGGTGGTACGTCGCGCGCACGGTGAGCCGGTAGCCGGCCCGCGGTTCGTTGGCCGTCACGGTGTCGGGCTGCAGGTAGGTGACCACGAGGTCCCCGTTGGTGAACGTCGTGGTCGTGCCGCTCGTCGTGCTCACCCACGTCGAGGACGTGGCGAACTGGGGCGAGGTCTTGGCCAGGCCGTTCAGCGCGCCCAGCAGGGTGCTCCGGACGTCGGCGTTGCGGGCCGCATCGTTGGCGCTCTGGGACATGTAGCGCTCGTAGACGTAGACGGAGCCCTCTCGGGCCGCCTCCCGGGTCGCCGTGGACAGCGTGATGTAGGTGTTGAAGATGAAGCCGAACTGGATGACCCCCAGCAGGATCAGCATCAGCGGCCCAAGGATCAGCGAGAACTCGACCAGGCTCTGGCCGCCCTCACGCCGGTCCTCTCGGCGCATGGCGAGGCGGCGCCGCGAGGGGAGCGTCGCGGATCGGCTTGGGCGGCGCGGGGTCGGCGGCATCAGGGCGTGACGGACTCCGGGGCGGCTTGACGAGCGGAGTGTTCGCCGGTGCGGCACGGTGCGGCCATGGGTCGTTGGTCCCGGTACGATCCGGCGTCCGTTTCTGGTCCCCGAATCGTCGAACGGATGTTCGCATTCGATCGGGCGGCGCGTGGTAGGATCGGCCCGTGCCGGACTTCCGCCTCGTCGCCCCGTTCGAGCCCACCGGCGACCAGCCGCAGGCCATCGAGCGCCTCGTGGACGGACTCGGCCGGGGCCTGCGCCACCAGACGCTGCTGGGCGTCACGGGCAGCGGCAAGACCGCGTCGATGGCCTGGACCATCGCCCGGCACCAGAAGCCCACCCTGGTCCTGGCCCACAACAAGACGCTGGCCGCCCAGCTGTACGCGGAGTTCCGCGAGTTCTTCCCGGACAACGCGGTCGAGTACTTCGTCAGCTACTTCGACTACTACCAGCCGGAGGCGTACCTCCCGCGCTCGGACACGTACATCGAGAAGGACAGCAGCCGCAACGAGGAGATCGACCGGCTCCGGCACGCGGCCACCCACGCACTGTTCGAGCGCCGCGACGTGATCATCGTCGCGTCCGTGTCCTGCATCTACGGCCTGGGCGCCCCGGTGGACTACGGCGCGACCGTGCTCCGGCTGCGGACCGGCGGCCAGTACCGGCGCGACGCGGTCCTGCGCCACCTGGTGGACCTCCAGTACCAGCGCAACGACGCCGCGCTCACGCGGGCCCGCTTCCGGGTGCGCGGCGACACCCTGGAGATCGGCCCGGCCTCGTCCGAGGAGATCGTCCGGGTCGAGTTCTTCGGCGACGAGGTGGAACGGATCACGGAGCTGGACCCGCTCACGGGCGAGCTGCTCGCGGAGCGCAGGGAGCTCAACGTCTACCCGGCGACGCACTTCGTGACGCCGCGCGAGAAGCTGGGTGTCGCGGCCGCCGGCATCGAGGCTGAGATGGAGGGGCGGGTCGGCCAGCTGGAGGCGGAGGGGCGGGCGCTCGAGGCGGCGCGCCTCCGCCAGCGCACGACCTTCGACCTGGAGATGCTGCGGGAGCTGGGCTACTGCAGTGGCGTGGAGAACTACTCGCGCCACCTGTCCCAGCGCGAGCCCGGCTCGCGGCCCTGGACGCTGCTGGACTACTTCCCGCCGGACTGGCTGCTGATCGTGGACGAGTCGCACATGACCGTTCCCCAGGTCGTCGGCATGTACAAGAACGACCGGACCCGCAAGGAGATCCTGGTGGATTTCGGGTTCCGGCTCCCGTCCGCGCTGGACAACCGGCCGCTGACGTTCGAGGAGTTCGAGGCCCACGTGAACCAGGCGATCTACGTCTCGGCGACGCCGGGACCGTACGAGCTGGAGCGCAGCGAGCGGGTCGTGGAGCAGCTGGTCCGCCCGACGGGCATCGTGGACCCGCGGATCACGGTCCGCCCCACCGAGGGCCAGATCGACGACCTGCTGGACGAGATCCGGGGCCGGGTGGACCGCGGTGAGCGGGCGCTGGTCACCACCCTGACCAAGAAGATGGCCGAGGATCTCGCGGACTACCTCAAGGAGCTGGGGGTCAAGGTCCAGTACCTCCACAGCGAGGTGGACACGCTGGAGCGGGTGGCGATCCTGCGCGACCTGCGCCTGGGCGTGTACGACGTGCTGGTCGGGATCAACCTGCTGCGGGAGGGCCTGGACCTGCCGGAGGTGACGCTGGTCGCGATCCTGGACGCGGACAAGGAGGGGTTCCTGCGCAGCGCCTGGTCGCTGATCCAGATGATCGGCCGGGCGGCGCGCAACACGGCCGGCGAGGTCGTGATGTACGCGGACACGATCACGGAATCGATGCGGGCCGCCATCGACGAGACGGACCGCCGGCGCGCCGTCCAGGAGCGGTACAACACGGAGCACGGGATCGAGCCCCAGACGATCATCAAGGGCATCCACGACATCAACGACCGGCTGCGGGCGGTGGCGGAGAGCACGATCGTGTACGGCTCCGAGCGCCGGGACCGGGAGCTGGCGGCCGCCGACAAGGCCGAGGTGGAGCGCCTCGTCGCCCGGATGGAGGCGGAGATGAAGGCCGCCGCCAAGGCGCTCGAGTTCGAGCGGGCGGCCGCGCTGCGGGACGAGATCCAGCAGATCCGGCTGCGCGTGCTGGAGCAGGACCAGTCCGTGGTGGTCGCGCGCGCCGCCGAGCGCGCCGCGAGGGATGCCCTGCTGCCCGCGAAGGAGCGGGCGGCCGCGCACCGGCCCGGCGCGCGGGACATTGGCGGGGACGCGTCCGCGTTCGAGGTCACCGAGGTCCGCGTGGTGGCATCCGGCGAGGAGCCCGGGGGCACGGATCCGGCCGGTCTGGCGGCCGAGCTGTTCCCGGGCATCCGCGACGAGCACGACGACGAGGACGGCGGCGGCTGGCAGGCGGGCTGGCTGGACCGGCCGACGTGGGACCGCACGGTCACGCCCAACATCCGCCGGCGAACCGGCCAGCGGCCGACCCGGCGGAAGCGGGGGTACTGACGCGGGCAGGGTTGGCGACAGGCCATTGGGGCCTTGACGCAGGCGCGAACCGGGCGTACACCGGCGGTCTTGGAGGTGCGTCCCGCGACGTGGGAGACGCGATCGATCGCCGGTCGCAGTGAGGAGGCCGCCGTGACACGGCGCATGCTGATCCTGGTCACCGTCCTGATGGCGCTGCTGGCGTCGATGGCTGCGCCACCCATGGCGTCGGCCGACGTCGAGCCACCCTGGTGCGGCAGCCCGGAGCCAGACGCGGCCGCCAATCTGCCCGACGGCAGCGATCCCGCCCACCCGGTGGGCAGCTTCGCGCACATCCCGTACTACGCCATCGGGTGCACGCTCGAGGACATCGTCGCCCGCAGTGACGGCCGGATGACGCTCGAGGTGTTCGGCAAGTCGGCCGGCGGCCGCGACCTGTTCCTGGTCACCGTCAACGCGCTCGCGACGGTGCAGCAGCGGCAGGCGTTCCAGAACTGGCAGCTGGTGCGCAATGTCGCGCTCACCGATCCGGCCCGCGGCCAGGCCCTGGTCGAGTCGTACGGCGACCGGGTGAAGGTGCCGATCTTCATCCAGGGCGCGATCCACGGCACCGAGTTCGAAGGCGTCGAGGCGATCTTCGAGACGCTCGAGCGCCTCGCGACGACGCCGTACGGCGCGGACCCCGAGGTGGATGCCGTCCTCGACCACGCGGTCGTGCTGTTCAACGTCATCCAGAATCCCGACGGACGCGTCGCCGGCACGCGCGCCAACGCCAACGGCTTCGACATGAACCGCGACTACATGACCCAGTCGCAGTCGGAGACCCGCGCCTCGGTCTCGCTCATGCAGCAGTGGCTGCCCGTCGAAGTGCTCGACCTCCACGGCTACGTGACCCCGACCCTGGTCGAGGGCACGACCAAGCCCCACAACCCGAGCATCGACTACGACCTGTGGATCAAGTGGAACCAGCCGCGACTCGATGCCAACGAGGCGGCCATGGCCGCGGTGGGCCTGGACACCAACCGGCCGGTCAACGACTGGTGCGCCGACGGCAGCCGGCCGGCCAGCGGCATCTGCCCCAACGGCGAACCGGTCGGCCCGGCCGAGGCCGAGAGCTGGGACGACTGGGGGCCGTTCTACACCCCGATGTACGCCCAGCACGTGGGGCTCAACGGGTCCACGGTGGAGATGTGCAACCGGACCGACCTCCGGTGCGGGCTGCCGGACAGCACCACCCACCAGCTCGGCCGGCTGGGCGCCCGACTCGCCCAGGAGACCGTGGTCTGGTCGACCTTCCAGTTCGACATCGAGCACCGCAGCGCGATGCTGTTCGACGAGCTCGAGCGCTACCGCCGCGGTGTGACCAACGCCCCGCGGCCCCCGTGCTGCGAGCCGCCGTTCGACGTGGACAACAACTGGATGGAGGAGCACCCGACGGCGTACATCATCCCGATGGGTGCCCACCAGCGCAGCGACCCGGAGGCGAACCGCCTCGTGGACTGGCTGGTGTTCAACGGGATCGCGGTCCACGAGCTCAAGCAGCCCTACGCGTTCGACGGCGTGACCTACGGCCGAGGCTCGTACGTCGTGTTCATGACCCAGGCCTTCCGGGGCCTGGCCGACACCGTGCTGGGCGTCGGGGCCGACATCTCGGCCGACATCAGCATCCTGTACGCGGCGCCGGCCGCATGGAGCCACGGCTACCTGTGGGGCGCCGATGTCGTCACGGTCCCGCGCGACGCGCCGTTCAGCCCGCAGACCAACCGGGTGCTCAAGGCAAGCCACCTCCTCGGCGGTGTCGAGCCCGGCACGGCCACCGCGTACGCGCTGGCGATCGACTCTCCGACGGCCGTCCGGACGCTCAACGCGCTGGCCAGCGAGGGCTTCCCGGCCAGCCTGGCCCAGGGACCGTTCACGGCCGCCGACGGCAGGATGATGCCCGCGGGCAGCGCGATCTTCGCGGCCGACACCGCGACCAAGGTGCGGCTGGCGTCGATCGGGCGTGCCAACGACGTCTGGTTCCGCCGCGTTGCCGGCGATCCCGGTCCCTCGGAGCCGATCGACGGGATGCCCGACATCCTGGTCCTCACGGGCTCCGCCAACCAGGACGTGTGGTCCCTGCAGAACCTGGGCTTCACGCCCGCGTTCATGTCCACGACGGCGCTCAACAGCGCAGCCGAGGACCCGCTGCCCGCGTACGACGTGATCTGGAACACCGGTGGCTGGCCGGGGGCGAGCCTGCCGGTTGCCCGGGCCCGGCTGGCGTCGTTCTTCGCGGCCGGCGGCGGCTACATCGGCGCCGGTGCCAACGGCGCCAACTTCCTCACATCGGGCGGGCTTGTGACCGGCCTGACCGCAATGACCCGGTCCGGCAGCGGCCGATCGGGGATCGTCAACTGGCTCAACACGGGCGGCGCGAGCAGCCCGATCACCGGCGCCTCGCCGGCCGCCGACACGGCGATCATGGATCCTCCGACCTGGTTCACCGCCACGCCGGCGACCATGACCGTGGACGGACGCTTCCCGGCCGACACCGCCGACATCCTCGAGGCGGGCCTGTGGCTGATGGACGCCCAGTCGGCCTCGGCGGCCGGCGCCGCGGTGATCGCCCACGGGACCACGACTGCGGGCACCGCCCGAGTCACGACGTTCGCGATGAACCCGCTCTACCGGGCCGACCCGGAGCGCGAGTGGTCCATGGCCGGCCTGGCGGCCTACTGGGCCGACCAGTAGCCTCCGGCCCCTGATCCGCGACCTGCGGCCCCGGACGGGCGTCCGGGGCCGCACCATGTCCCGCGGGAGCGGGGGTACGATCGATCGCCAGGAGGATCGCCATGCACCGCCATCGCCCATCCCGGCCCGGCCGGCCGGCCGTCGCCCGCGGCGTCATCGGGCTCGTCCTCGCGGCGCTCGTCACGGCCTGCGGGGGAGGCGGCACGGCCGCCGACGGCCCCGAGGCTGTGGTCCGGACCGCGCTGGACAGGATGGCCGCGATGGACCTCGAGGGCCTCTCGGAGCTCGCCTGCGCCGGGCAGGAGGAGAAGATCCGGGACCAGCTGGGGCTGCCGGGCGCGATCGGCGGGGAGCTGCTGCCGGGCCTGGACACGCAGGAGCTGCTGGACGCGATCAAGCTGGACGTGTCCGACGTCACGGTCGGCACCGCGACGGTGGACGGCGACGTCGCGCAGGTGCCGGTGGCGGGCGACCTCGGCGTCACCTTCGACGCGGAGGCCATGCGGCCGATCCTGCGCGAGCTCCTGGGCGCCCAGGGCGGGTCGATGACCGACGAGCAGCTCGACGCGCTCCTCGCCGGTCTCGAGGCCTACGGTCAGTCCGTGCCCCTGGACACCAACGTGCGCCTCGTTCGCGAGGACGGCGCCTGGAAGGTGTGCCAGGCGCCGTGAGTCGCCTCGCCTCCTGAAGGCGACCGGCTAGGGTTCCGACCCTCGCCGGTCCCGTGACGCCCGCGACATCCGGAGAGCTGCGTCGCATTGGATCCTGCCCCCGGGGCCCCGGCGGCCAGGTTGTGGTGCCCTCGCGCACCACAACTTTCGGAGTCCGGCGCGCGGGTACGCGCTCAGGTACGTCTGAACCGGAAATCTCGTCGTCATGGCCCTTGACAAGGAGCGCAAGATGAGCGCCTCGGCTTGGGGTCGAGTGCCTGGGGTCCACCTCGTGACCACCTGACACCTCGCGGGCACGTCCCGCGGCGACCCCTCGACGCCGACCGTTCGTGCCGTCAGGGAGAGACGATGGCCTGGGGAGGAGTCGGATCCGGACTCACGGGATCCTCGCTCGATCCGGTCGCGCCTCCGCCCCTTCACGCGCTTCGAACGTGGTTCCCATGACCTGGCCCGTGGAGGGTGTCATCGGCTGAAGGCGTGCGAGGGCACGCGTGGGGAGGGGTCTCGATGTCCGGTCCGATCTCGCAGAGGCGATGGCAGTCGCCCCGACCAGGCGGCCACAGGGCGCGCCTCCGCGCCGTGATTGGCACCCTCCTGATGATGGCCACCGTGCTCCAGCCCGGCTTCGCGGCAGTGGTCCTCGCCGACCCGGTCAGCCCGGTGAGCGTGGTCAAGACCGCAAGCGCGAACCCGGTCGAATTGGGCGCCGAGCTGACCTACACGATCACGATGACGAACCTCGGCAGCTCCAAGGTGAACAACGTCGTCATGACCGACCAGGTCAACGGCGTCGGTGTCATCCAGAACCCGCCGGCGCTGCCCCAGCTCACGATCACGAGCTCGAAGGGCAGCTGTACCCAGGGTGGTCCCAACGGCAATCTCGTGACCTGCGACGCCGGGACCCTGAACGGCCGCCAGGTGTGGACCGTGACCATCCGCGGTCAGGTGACCGCGGCCAACGGCACGACGCTCAACAACACGGCCTCCGTGACCGGCACGAAGTCCGCCCAGACGTTCACGACGACCGGATCGGTCTCGGTCGATGTCCGCGGCGGCACCGGCGGCGGCAGCCCGCTGCCCGATCTGACCCTCAACAAGACCGGTCCGACGAGCGTCGCCCTGGAGGGTGACCTGACCTACACCCTCACCGTCAACAACGTCGGCACCGCCAACACGGCGAACGTCCGCGTCGTCGACACCCTGCCCGCCGGCGTGACGCTCATTGCCGACCCGTTCGAGACGACGAGCCTGTTCGACTGCACCAGCTCCGGCACCGACCCGATCACCGTCACGTGCGACGGCGGCGCCGTGAACCAGGGCCAGAACGCCACGATCAAGATCAAGGCCATGGCTCCGGGGTCCGGCACGAAGATCACGAATACCGCGGTCGTGGATCCGGACAACGCGATCGAGGAGTCGAACGAGCTCAACAACACCTCAGCCTCGGTCAACACCTCGCTCGAGGGGCCGCCGCCCGAGCCGCTGCTCTCGATCCACAAGACCGATGGCAACCCGGATCTCGGCGTCTCATGGGACAGCGGTGCGGGCCCGGACCCGGTCAACCCCGGTGAGATCCTGACGTACGTCGTCCAGGTGAAGAACAACGCCACCTCGCGTGCCGATGACGTCCGCATCAGCGACACGTTCCAGGGCCTCGAGGCTTCCAGCCTGGTCGTCAGCCAGACCGTGGTCGGCGGCACCGTCGGGACCGGCCGTGGCTGCGTCGTCAACGCCGCGGAGGCGGTCTGCTCCATTCGGTCGCTGAACGCCGGCGGCACCCTCACGATGACCGTGCAGGGCCTCGTCATCGCTCCGGCCGGTTCCAACCTGTTCAACACCGCGACCGTCCACGGCAACATCAGGAACGTCGGTGTCACCAACACCGCGTCCGAATCCACGACGGTGCGCCCCTCGATCGACCTCACCATCACCAAGTCGGACAGCCCCGATCCGATCTGTGCCCGGTCGTGGCCACGCGACACGCCGGCCGCCGGTGAGACCGGCCACCTCCAGTTCGATCCGACGAGCCCGGTGGCGCCGGCCTCGGGAGACCCGACGGCGCTGCTCGACGAACCGGCCTGCCTCGGCGGCTTCAACTACCACTACGTGATCGGCAACAGCGGCAACGGCGACGCGTCGAACGTTGTCGTGCGCGACCCGCTTCCGGAGGGCGTGCTGTTCGACAGCTACGACACCGACGGCAACTTCGACTGCTCCTGGGACCAGGGCACGAACGTCGTGACCTGCTCCAAGGGGTTCATTCCGGCAGCCGAGACCCGGTTCATCGACTTCCGGGTCGTCGCCCCGCCCACGGTCGGAGGGATCACCAACACGGTGACCGTCGATCCCAACAACGCCATCTTCGAACCTGACGAGACGAACAACACGGACACCGAGACGACGACGATCTCGACCGGGATCGACCTCGTGATCTGGAAGGGCGACGACGCGACCGCGTTCGATCACGCCCAGAACGTGGATCCGACCGACGAGGATCCGCCCGGCGACGCGCCCGCGTTGACCGAGGGCTTCGACCCGATCGCCACCAACGGCACCCAGACGTACACGATCATCGTCGACAACATCGGCCCGCAGGATGTCACGGGGATCAAGGTCCGCGACGTGCTCCCCGCCGGGACGAAGTTCCTCTCGTTCAGCGCGACCCAGGGCTTCACCTGCACCCACGACGGATCCACCTATGGCGGGAACGTCACGTGCATCGGTGGGTCCCTGCCCGGGACAGCCCGTGAGTTCTACGACCAGGCGGGAACCAACCCGCCCGGCGTGCCGACGGGCAACAAGTGGGCGACGATCAAGATCAAGGTCTTCGCGACGCAGTTCGTCCAGCCGATCCTGCACAACGAGGTGCGGGTCGACCCGGACAATGAGATCGACGAGATCGACGAGGAGAACAACTTCGCGTTCCAGGACACGCTCGTCACCGTCGGCAACAGCGACGCAGGCGCCTTCAACCAGCTGACGGTCGAGAAGATCCAGCATGACCCGGCGGGCGACGATCCGGTCGCGACGAACGGCATCCTGGTGTACGACCTCAACGTCGCGAACCTGGGCACCGACCCGGTCAGCGCCATCATCGTCAAGGACACGCTCCCGTCGGGGACGCGGTTCATCGCCGCCAGGGACACGGACGCCGGCACGAGCCTGTCGGACGCGTTCTTCTGCAGTCACGATGGGTCGGCGACCGGCGGCGTCATCACCTGCTTCGGCGGTGACCTCAGCGGCTCGCTCAACAAGATCCCTGACGGCGGCGGCGTCGTCCCGATCTCGCGGACGATCCGCGTCACGGTCTACGCGCCGAACATCCCCGGCACGATCGTGAACATCGTCGGGGTCGACCCCGACAACGTCGTTCCCGAGGGCAACGAGTTCGACAACGACGCGGCCAAGGAGACCACGGTCCGGTCGTGCACGAGCGTCGCCGATTGCGAGGCGACGAACGCCTTCTACGAGCTGAAGCTCACGAAGACGCAGGAGAACCCGGCGGCCAACCCGGTCGCGCGTAACGGCATCATCACCTATCACCTGACGGTCGAGAACTGGGGCAGCAACCCGGTCTCGGGCGTGGTGGTGACGGATCGCCTGCCGGCAGGCTTCCGCTTCATCGATGCGACCGATACGGCGGGCGCCGCCGATCCGGATGCGTTCACGTGCGCCGGGCCCGATGCCTCGGGTGTCGTGACGTGCTCCGGCGGCGCCATCAGCGGCGTCGCGGGCGGCGTGGCCGACTCCCGGGTCATCGAGATCAACGTGTGGGCCCCGGACGAGCCGGGTTCCTACACCAACAACGCCTTCGTCGACCCCGGCAACACGATCCCCGAGGGCAACGAGTTCAACAACCAGTCCTCGTTCAGGACGATCGTCGCCAACGGCGGCAACCGGCCGTACATCGACCTCACGATCGACAAGACGCAGCTCGAGGTCCTCGACCAGGACTACCGTTCGACGGTCGCGACAGTCCCGCATGGTTGTGCCCGGTGGCGGCATCGCCTATGAGCTCAAGATCACCAACGACGGCGAGGACGGCGACGCCTTCAACGTCCGCGTCCGCGACTTCCTGCCGGCGAACACGACGTTCTTCAAGGCCGAGGATCTCGGCGCCGGGCCGGGTGCCTTCACCTGCGGCCAGCTGCCAGGTCAGCCGAACACGATCGACTGCACCGGCGGGTGGATCCCGCAGGACGGCGGCTTCCGGACGATCCGGGTGATCGCCGTCGCGCCGACCGGGCTCGACCAGATCGCCAGCGACCCCGGCAACATCCTCCAGATCATCGAGAACACGGCCTTCGTGGACCCGCTCAACGAGGTCCCGGAGGGCGACGAGACGGACAACACCGACTCGGTCGAGACGCTCGTCAGATCCCAGATCAACCTCCGGCTGACGAAGGAAGGGCCGAGCGAGGCGAACCAGAACCAGGAGGCCGACTACGTCATCGAGGTCGAGAACGCCGTCGACTGGGGTGACGGGCGGATCGCGTTCGACGCGGTCGTCGTCGACTACCTGCCCGTCGGGCTGATCCCGCTCTCCGTGGAGGCGGAGTCCCTGTCCGGCAACGCCACGAACATGGCCTGCGAGACGGAGGAGAATCCCGTCAACCTCGTCACCTGCGTGGGCGACATCGAGCCCGGGCAGAAGGTGAAGATCACGGTCCACGTGTTCATCACCGCCGAGGACGGGGCGCTCGACAACGAGGCCTGCGTCGATCCCGACCACGAGATCGACGAGACCAGCGAGCTCGACAACTGCCATTCCAAGATCACGGTGGTCACGCCGCCGCCGGCCCCGAACCTGAACATCAACAAGAACGCCAGCCCCGGCACCGTGACGCCGGGCGATGACCTCGTCTACACGATCACCGTCTCGAACGTCGGCACGGATGTCGCGCCGACGGGCATCCAGATCACCGACACCCTGCCGACGCAGGTGACGTTCCAGAACGTCAACGCGACGAACGGCTTCACCTGCGGCTTCGCAGCAGGAATCGTCACCTGCGACGACGACGGCACCGGGCTGGCCATCGGTGAGGCGACTGTCGTCACGATCGAGACCACGGTGAACCCGGGCGTCACCGGCTCGTTCGAGAACACCGCTTGGGTGGACGACGCCGGCAACCTCGAGAAGGCATCAGTCACGACCAACGCCGGCGGGGCCGGGATCGATCTCATCGTCGCCGGCCTCTCCGACTCGCCGGACCCGGTGAACATCGGCCAGAACGTGACGTACTCCTTCGCGGTGAGCAACGGCGGCACGAGCCCGAGCGGCTCGTTCGACATCACCGCCAAGATGGACAGTGGTGCGCTGTCCGGGCTCTCGTTCGTCGGCGCCGCGGCGTCGCAGGGCTTCCTCTGCGGCGCGATCGTCACGGACACGGTCACCTGCACCGGCAACCTGGCCGCCGGTCAGTCGACCAACGTCTCGATCGTGTTCCAGGTTCTTGCGGCATCGCCGACCTCGCACACGCTTGACGTCAGGGTCGACCCGGCCGACGACGTCGCCGAGTCGAGCGAGCTGAACAACGACGACACCGAGGTCACGACCGTGACCGGGTCGTTGTGCACGAACTGCGTCGACTTGGTCGCGGGCGGGATCCTGGACACCCCGGATCCCGTCGCGCCCGGCGGCGCAATGACCTACATCGCGACCATGAGCAACGCGGGTGACCTGAGCACCGCCGTCCTCGGGGCGGACTCGGCCAGCCTGTGGATGCTGATCGACAGCCGCCTGACGCTCGGGACGTACTCGGCCACGGGTGGGTTCGCATGCACCGACTTCATCTTCTTTGGCGCCCAGATCGTGCAGTGCGTCGGCGACCTCGGACCCGGAGCCGGCGTCGCGGTCACGGTGAACGCCACGGCCTCGGGTGCCGCCGACGGCGACCTGCTCGCCTCCTCCCTGTTCGCCGATCCAGGCGACATCTTCCCGGAGGGCACGGGGTTCGACCACGAGTTCTCCAACAGCAACAACAGTGCGTCGGCCACCACCGACGTCGAGGGTCCCTAGCGACTCTCCGGGGGGGGGCCGAGGCAGACGCTCGGCCCCCGCTCCGGTCAACCACGATGACGGGATGGGAGTGGCGAAGGGCATGAGAACGACGAATGGACGGCAGCGGCGACTCGCAGCCGCGCTGCCGCGAGCCACCAACCTGGCGCTGGCCGCGATGCTCGCCGTGGCGGGTCTTGCATGGGGCGTTCCCGGCCGGATCCCGACGGCCGAGGCGGCTGGCTGCCTGATCTACGTCGCGGCCGGCGACGACATCGCCAACGGCCACGACCTGAACGGCGACTCGAAGCGCTACCCGGAGCAGCTGCTCGAGGAGCATCTCAAGTCGCCCGGCTGGTGTCTCTACAACCAGGCCGAGAACGGCCAGACGTCATCGAGCTTCATCAGCGAGGGCGGGCTCGCCAACGCCTACAGCAAGCGCCCCGACCTGATCACGATCCAGCTCGGGGAGCAGAACAACCCGGCGCTCAAGCTCATCAACGACTGCTTCGACAAGGTCAAGGACCACCAGTTCCTCGACGCGACGTCGTGCGCTGCGCAGATCCTCGCGAACGGGAACCTTTGGGACCAGATGAAGAAGAACTACACGACCACGCTCCAGATGACCCGGATCATGCAGTCGCAGCGACCGAAGCTCGTCACCGCCGTCGTGAACTATCCCAACCCGTACCCGCAGTCGCTCGACGTGCTCCTGCCGGCGAACACGATGTGCGCCAAGCTGGTCGACACGATCGTGACCTGCATGACCCGCTGGAACCAGCTGCCTGCGGCCCTCGCGTTGATCGACCAGGTGTTCCAGAAGATGAACCAGACCCTGAAGGACGCGCTGGCGCCGTTCCAGTCCGGCCCGAACGGCTATCGCTGGGTGTACGTCGACGTCTACCCGAAGTTCAAGAACCACTGCATGACGATGAACGTCAGCATCTACACGACCGTCTACCACCCGCCGTCCACCGTCGACGTCCACAACTCGACCGACAACAACATCGGTTGCTCGGCGGAGTGGTTCACCGAGACGTACAACGGCTTCCGGCTCCCGGACTACCTGCCGCCGGCACAGACGGGGATTCTGCTCTCCTACATGCAGACGACGACGGGGATGGGGAAGTACCCGAACGCCGACGGGCACAAGTGCATCGCCGACGCGATCTGGGAGGCCGACACCATCCTGCCCGGCCAGACCCCGCTGAAGTGGATCCTCGGCTCCGGCGAGCCATCGAACACGGATATCTGTCAGTGAGCCGCGCCACAGGGAGGAAATCGGCATGAAGCGATCCACGGCCGTCGGGGCGGCCCCCCTGCTGGCGTTGGCCATCGCGGCCCCGGCGCAGGCGGGACCGCTGTACACGGGCGACACAACCATCCCGGATTCGCAGGCCGCCGGCCAGACCCTGTGGGTGGACGCCGTGGTGTTCAGCGAAGGGCCGGTCGTCCCGTACGAGATCGCGATCCAGAACGAATGCCAGCTGCCGAACCGCGGCGGCCGGACGGTCCAGCGTGACGACATCGTGGACTGGGTCGACACGGAGGACTCCTACCCGCACACGGTGATGCCGATCCACCTCCAGGCGATCCCCGCAGGGTCGAAGTGCAAGGTGTTCCTGATCCGCGGGAACACGCAGCTCAAGGGGTCGGTCAGCTCGTACACGGTCGACTGACCGGGTCGGAGCGCGCTCCGAGCAGCCCGCGCTGTCCGGGTCGATCTGCACGGCGCACCCTAACGACTGTCAGGGTGCCCTGACCGGGGTGACGGGGCGATGGGTCATCGCGCCGGCGCCGCCGGACGGCGAGGCGCCCAGACTAGACGGGCGGCGGTGCGAGGGTGCCCGCCCGATCCGGTCGCACCGCCGTCCGCCGGGCGCGCCGGCCGATCCAGGCCGACCAGCGATCCAGGTCGGCCATGTCTCGCGGGTACAGCACCTCGAGCTCGTCCATCGTCCCCCGGATCACGCCCGCCCGGTGCGCGAACGTGTGCCGGGCCAGCACGGCGGCCCGTCCCCGATCCGCGATCTCGCGCCGCTCGTCGGGGTGCTCGAGGAAGTAGCGGATCCTGTCATGGAGATCGTCGGCCGTCCGGTAGGTCACAACGCCGCCGTCGAACTCGGCATCCATGCCCATGACGTCGTCCGAGATCACGAACCCACCCGAGGCAAGGGCGTCGTAGATCCGATTCGCGATGAAACCCTTCGCCCGCATGTCCTCCCAGTGGTCGTTCAGGACGATCTTGGCCGAAGCGTAGTAGCGGTGGAGGATGTCATTCGGAATGTGGTCGCCTTTGACGTGCTCCATGGCGACGAGCTCCGGCGTCCAGTTCCGCCCGTAGATGGCGAGCTCCACGCCGGGCTGGCCGAGGTCATCGATGATCTTGCGGCGCGTCTTGCGCGAGTTGGCGACGTACAGGAGGTCGTGCTCCGGTGCCGTGCCTCCGGGGCTGAAGCGGTCCGCGTCTGTGGCCTGGTGGAGCGGCACCACCGGGATCGTGACCTGCGGCTCGAGCTCGGCCGCGAACAGGTCCGACGCGACAAACGCGACGTCATAGCGCTCGCACGCGGCCGGGCGGACGAGGTCCGGGTGGCTGATCACCCACAGGAGATTGACCTGGGAAGGGCGCGTCCGGTACTCGCGCAGCCCGAACAGGTGGATCACGGCATCCTGGCGCGCAGTCGATGCCCGCTCCCAGTCCGGGAGGATCTCGATCCGCGTGGGCATGCCACGCTCCGCAAGCTGTCGCTGCAGGCTGTGTGCGAAGTGGTAGTCGCCCCACGCGGGGGCCTCGGCGTGGTTCGGGGCGCCAATGAGGATCGACACGCGACGGGAGTCGACCCAGGCGAGGAGCCCATCGCGGAGCTGGGCGGCCCGGTGAGCGTAGGTGTGCCGGGCGAGGACCTCGTCCCGGTACCGGGACGCGAGCTGGGCCGCGCCGTCGGGGTCGGCGAGCAGCTCGCCGACCACCCGGGCCAGCTCGCTCGCGTCCCGAGCGACCGGGAACGACTCGTCGAACAGTTCGCGGATCCCCTCTTCGTTGTCGGACACGACCAGGGCGCCGCAGGCGAGCGCGTCGAACACCCTGCCATTGACGGCGCCGTACGGCTTGGTCGGCCGCGCGGTGTCGTCAATGACGATCCGCGCCGACGAGTACACCTCCGGCACCCGGTCATACTCGATGGCGCCCTGGTGGTGTGCAGCGAGGGCCGTGCTCTCCCAGCCCTTGCCGAACACCTTGAGTGTCGTGCCCGGGCTGCGCTCCGCCAGCGTGTCGAGTACCCCTCGGTGTTCGCCCCAGTGGTTGCCCACGAACACAACGTCGGCCGCGAGGGCACTGACCGGGCTCGTGCGCACGAAGCGCTCCGGGTTGGTGGCGAGGGGCATCAGCTGGGCGAAGTGGGAGCTCTGGGCGTCGATGAGCCGCCGACTGGTCTCGCTCGACGCGAAGACGATGTCGAAGTCGTCGAACCACGGGTGTGACAGCCAGCGGTGGGTCCAGTTGCGGATCCAGGCCACCGTGATCACGTGACGCGGCAGTCGACGGATGTCGATCGAGTCGAGGAGCGCGACCAGGACGTCAATGTCGCTGTCGTCGTCGTACCACCGGTCTCCGTGGCGCTCGAGGTAGGAGACCTTCCAACCGAGGGTCTCGCAGGCCGCGCCCAGCTCGCGGGCGGTGTACAGGTCCCCCCAGCCCGCGGCTGGGTCGTCCCGCGTGACCGTGATTCCGACGTGGAGCGGGCTCTCGGACCAGAGGCCGTCGCCGCGCAGGCGGTCGGCCATCACCTCGCGAAAGAGCTGCGGGCCCCAGCGGTCTACGAACAGCTGGCGGTTGGTCTTGCGATTCTCGCGCTTCCACTCGGCGGCCTCGGCGCTCTGGGTCCCGTACTCGTGGTGCCACAGCGCGGCGCCGCCGTCGTAGACGAGCCGCTTTCCGGCGGCGCGTAGCTTGAGGCCCAGGTCGACGTCCTCGGTGCCGAACAGGTAGCCCTCGGTCAGACCCCCGACGGCGTCCCACGCTCGTCGGTCCAGGAGCACGCATGCGGCGGTCAGCCCGGCCGCCTCGCGCGTGGCCGCCGCCGCCTCCGACAGCGGTGACTCGCCGGACCCGAGGTTGCGCGCGAGGGGCACGCCGTCGGCGGCCGTGAACCCGATGCCTCGGTGCTGGAGGGTCAAGTCCGGGTGGGTGCGGTCGCCCCGCGTCCTTAGCCCCGGCCGGCGCGGGTAGATCAGGCGCGGGCCGACTGCCGCCGCATCGGTCCTCTCGAGGGTCGTCACGAGCCGGCCGAGCCAGTCGGGCGTGATCGGCTCCGTGTCGTTGTTGAGCAGCAGCAGGAGCGACCCGTTGGCCACAGCCGCGCCCTGGTTGTTCGCCTCCGAGAACGATCGGTTCGTGTCGTTGGTCAGCACCTGGAGCGGGTAGTTGGGATTGAGTTTGGTCAGGTACTCGGCCGTGCCGTCGCTGGACGCGTTGTCGACGACGATCACCTCGAACGCGCGATACGTTGTCCGCTCGAGCGCGGGCAGCACCCGCTCGAGATGGTGTCGTCCGTTGCGAGTGAGCACGATCACGGACACCAGTGGACCGCTCACTCGGGGCTCGGCGGGCAGCTCGGACCGGAGCTGCCCGACCAGTGCCCGCTCCTCGTCCGCGCTCGCCGGTTGGCGAGGCGCCGCCGGCTGACGCGCGGCGCCCGGAGCGACCACCGGATCCGGCGGGTGCGACATCCGCACCGCCTGGCGCACCCGCCGCACGACCGTCGCGACGCGGACGGCGGCACGCACGGACCGACGGCGCCTGAGGACCTCGAGCTCGCGGGACACCTTGGCGAGGTCGCGGTTGAGGCGCTTCACCGACGTGTTCGCCTCAATCAGCTTGGCATCGCGGAGCGAGATCTCCTCCTCGTCCGCCGAGAGCAGCCCGCGCCGGTCCCGGACGACACGCACGGCATACCTGAACAACTGTTCTGTTTGACGCGATCCGGGTAGACTGCTCCCGTGCCCCAGGATCGGATCGTCGTTCGCGGCGCACGCGAGCACAACCTCAAGGACGTGGACGTCGCGTTCCCGCGTGACCGGCTGGTCGTGATCACGGGCCTGTCCGGCAGCGGCAAGAGCAGCCTCGCCTTCGACACCATCTACGCGGAGGGTCAGCGGCGCTACGTCGAGAGCCTGTCCGCCTACGCGCGCCAGTTCCTGGGCCAGATGGAGAAGCCGGACGTCGACCAGATCGACGGCCTGTCGCCGGCCATCTCCATCGACCAGAAGGGGGCGTCGAAGAACCCACGGTCCACGGTCGGGACCGTCACCGAGATCTACGACTACCTGCGCCTGCTGTACGCCCGCATCGGCCACCCGCACTGCCCCACGTGCGGGCGGGAGATCGAGCGGCAGACGGTCCAGCAGATCGTGGACCAGGTCCTCGCCCTGCCGGAGGGCACGCGGCTGCTGGTCCTGGGCCCCCTGGTCAAGGATCGCAAGACCGAGGGGGACCGCGTCTTCGAGGGCGCCCGCAAGCAGGGGTTCGTGCGCGTCCGCGTGGACGGCGTCCAGTACGACCTGTCCGAGGCGCCGAAGCTGGACAAGTACCGGCGCCACACGATCGAGGTCGTCGTGGACCGGTTCGTCGTGCGGCGGGCGGAGGCGCCGGAGGGCTGGGAGCTTGATGCGGCCGGCCGTCCCGTGGACCCGGCCACCGGCCGCGCGCTGCCGGATCCGGACGCGTCCCGCCTCGCGGACTCGGTGGAGACGGCGCTGCGGCTGGGCGACGGAGTGATGGTCATCGCGCCCGTGCCGCGGGACGGCGATGCCCCCGGGTTCGAGGAGCGGCGCTTCTCCGAGCGCTACAGCTGTCCGTACGACGGCACCACGATGGACGAGCTGGAGCCGCGCTCGTTCTCGTTCAACTCTCCGCACGGCGCCTGCCCCACCTGCACGGGTCTCGGCACTCAGCTGGTGATCGACCCGCACCTCGTGATCCCGGACCGGAGCCGCAGCGTCAAGGACGGCGCCCTGGTCCCGTGGAACAAGATGCCCACCGAGCTCAGCTGGCGGATGAAGATCACCGAGGCGGTGTTCGCGTCCCACGGCTGGAGCATCGCGACCCCGGTGAAGGACCTCCCCGAGGCGGCCGTTGACTACCTGCTCTACGCGCCCAAGGACGAGAAGGTCGTCGTCCGGTACCGCCACGAGCGCGGCGAGAACAGCTACGTGGCCACGTTCGAGGGCGTCGTCACCAACCTGGAGCGACGCTTCCGGGAGACGGAGTCCGAGTACATCCGGACCGAGCTCGAGAAGTTCATGGTCCAGAAGCCGTGCCCCACCTGCGAGGGCCGGCGGCTGCGCCCGGAGGCGCTGGCGGTCACGGTGGACGGCCGCGACATCGCGCAGGTGTCCACGCTGTCCGTGACGGACGCGCTGGCGTGGGCGTCCGGGCTGGCCGAGCGGATCACGGAGCGCGAGCGGACGATCGCCCGCCAGGTGGTCAAGGAGATCGTGGCGCGGCTGGGCTTCCTGGTGGACGTGGGCCTGGACTACCTGACCGTGGACCGGGCGAGCGTCACCCTGTCCGGCGGCGAGGCGCAGCGGATCCGGCTGGCCACGCAGATCGGCACCACCCTGATGGGCGTCCTGTACATCCTGGACGAGCCCTCGATCGGTCTCCACCAGCGGGACAACGCCAAGCTGATCGCCACCCTCACCCGCCTGCGCGACCTGGGCAACACCGTCCTCGTCGTGGAGCACGACGAGGAGACGATCCGGACGGCGGACTGGGTCATCGACATCGGCCCGGGCGCCGGGGAGCACGGCGGCGAGATCATCGCCAACGGGCCGCTGGAGGCCGTGCTCGCGGAGCCACGCTCGATCACGGGGGCGTTCCTGCGCGGCGAGCGGCAGGTCCCGGTCCCGGAGCACCGCCGGCCGGGGAGCGACCGGGCGCTCATCGTCCGGGGGGCCAGGGAGCACAACCTCAAGGGGATCGACGTCCGGTTCCCGCTGGGCACGTTCATCGCCGTGACCGGGGTCTCGGGCTCCGGCAAGAGCACGCTCGTGGACGAGGTGCTGTACCGGGCCCTCGCCCGGGAGCTCTCCGGTTCGCGGGCGCCGGTGGGCGCGCACGACGCGGTCGAGGGCGTCCAGCACATCGACAAGATCATCGAGATCGACCAGAGCCCGATCGGCCGCACGCCGCGCTCCAACCCGGCCACGTACACCGGGTTGTTCGGGCCGATCCGGGAGCTGTTCGCGGGCACGCCGGACGCGCGGGTCCGCGGCTACATGCCCGGGCGCTTCAGCTTCAACGTGAAGGGCGGCCGGTGCGAGAACTGCAAGGGCGACGGGATCATCAAGATCGAGATGCAGTTCCTGCCCGACGTCTACGTCCCGTGCGAGGTGTGCAAGGGCAAGCGCTACGGCCGCGAGGCGCTCGAAATCCACTACAAGGGGCGGTCCATCGCGGACGTCCTGGAGATGACCGTGGAGGAGGCGCTGGAGTTCTTCTCGGCGGTGCCCAACGTGCGCACCAAGCTCCAGACGCTGTTCGACGTGGGCCTCGGCTACATCCACCTGGGGCAGCCTGCGACGACGCTCTCGGGCGGCGAGGCCCAGCGCGTCAAGCTGGCCACCGAGCTGTCCCGGCGAGCCACCGGCAAGACGCTGTACCTGCTGGACGAGCCCACCACCGGGCTCCACTTCGCGGACGTGGACAAGCTGCTCCACGTGCTGCACCGGCTGGTCGACACGGGCAATACGGTGCTCGTGATCGAGCACAACCTCGACGTCATCAAGACCGCGGACTGGATCGTGGACCTGGGTCCGGAGGGTGGCCACCGGGGCGGCCGGATTGTCGCCGAGGGAACGCCGGAGGCCGTGGCGGAGACCCCGGCGTCGGCGACGGGGGAGTACCTGGCCCGCGTGCTGCGCGGGGAGCCGCTGGTGCCGCTGTCCGACGTGACGTTCGCGGACGAGGCCGGGCGCCCGGGCGTGGGCGGCAACGGTCGAGCCGCGGCCGCGCCGGTCCCGGGGATCGCGCCGGCACGCAAGCGGGTCGCGGCCACGCGGTCCGCAGGGGAGCGATAGGGGGCGCACGCCGCGGCGGGAGCCGCGCTTCCCGGCGAGCGCCGGCTCCGCCGTACCCCGCCGCTGGCACGCGTGGGTGCCAAGTGAGGCGCCGCCGCGCGTGGCTCATTGGCCGAGGAGCGGGTTCATGCTGCGGAGCCACGCTCCCACGGTCGCCGCGTGGCACACCGGCGTGCCACCGGGCGGCCAGGCCACCTCGCGGGCTCCGGTTCGGCGGGTGCGGGTCGCGGCGGGAGCCTGCGGGCACTACGATGGCGCCATGCCCGAGATCGACTTCGCCTTCCTCGCCGACGCCGCCGAGACCCAGCCGGGGCACAAGTTCCACGTCCTGGGGGGCGGGATCACCCGGATCGGGGGTCGCACGTTCCCGCTGCGCCACCCGCACCTCGCGCTGGTCGTGGGTCTGATGGTGACGGCGCCCGAGACCGAGCGGGAGCACGAGCTGCGGATCGTCCTCCTGGACCCCGACGGCGCCGAGGTCACCGGGGCGACCGGGAGCCTGGTCGCCAAGACCAACCCCGACGGGCGTGACGCGATCCTGACCTTCGCGATCGACCTCTGGAACCTGACCTTCCCGTCCCCCGGGGACTACTCGTTCCGGATCCTCGTCAACGGGTCGGAGCGCAAGCGGCTGCCGCTGGTGCTGGTCCGGCCCACGGAGACCGGGACGCCCGCCGCGCCGCGCTCCATGACGTGACGGCCGGCCGGGACGCGCCCGGCGCTCCCGGCGGCGGGTCGCGGGGTCTCGCAGACGGCACCACCCGCGGCCCGGCCCGTCACGAGCGCCCGGCGATCGACGAGGCGGCCCTGGTGGCGGCGCGCGCCGGCGACCGGCTGGTCGCGGAGGCCAGGGAACGAGGGGCGGACCGCTGGCTGGCCTACTTCGAGCCGCTGCCGGACCGGCTCCGCGACGAGCCGCTCCCGGACCTGCGCCGAACCGCGATGCGGGCACGGGCCGCGTACGGTCCCAAGGACTCGGTGCGGGACGCCCTCCCGGCCGAGGTGACGGAGCCGTTCCTGGGCGCGATCGACCGCCTGCTCAAGGAGCTCGCCCGTCGCGACGCGGCGGGGCACGGCTGAGCGGTCAGTACACCCAGGGGATCAGCCGGCGGGTCCGCGCCTGATAGGCGGCGTAGTCCGGGTAGCGCGCCTCCAGCCAGGCCTCCTCGCGCCCGGACTTGAGCCGGAAGAACCCGAGCAGCAGGAACGCCCCCGCGATCGCGGGCGGCGAGGCCATCACCAGCCCGTAGCCCAGCGCCCCGAGGATGATCCCGCCGTAGATCGGGTGGCGGGCCAGTCGATAGGCACCCGTGTCGACCAGCTCCGCGCCTTCGCGGGGGTGGGGGAGCGGCGTGAGCGCCCCGCGCAGATCGAGAAGGCCCCGCAGCGCCAGCACCCCGCCCGCGCCCAGGAGGGCAAGGCCCAGCGCCGTCGTCACCGTCCCGAGCGTGCCACCCCAGGCCGGGCCGGCCATGCCGGCGAGCGCCACGAGGCCCAGCAGCACGAACTGGATGGCGACCCAGCCCTCGCCGCGGGGGCCGAGCGACGGCAGCCGGGTCACGCCGTGGCGGCCTCGTCCTGCGGGTGCCGCGCCCGCCACTCGTCCGACGAGGATCGCCATCCGGTGCACATCCACGAACCGGCCCTCGTGGTACAGGGCGTGCCGCAGCACGCCCTCGAGCGTGAAGCCCACCCGCTCATAGACCCGTTGCGCACCCGGGTTGAAGTCGAACACGTCCAGCCAGATGCGCTCAAGGCGGAGCCTTGCGAAGCCGAACTCGACGATGGCCTCCATGATGTCCGTCCCCAGCCCGCGCCCCCGATCGGGCGGGGCGCCGACCATGATCCCGAGGCCCGCGCTCCCGTTCACGAGATCAAGGTCGAACAGGCCGACGTTGCCCACCGGGCGATCGTCGTCCAGCAGGCAGGCGACGAACAGGTAGCCACTCTTGCCCTGGCCCGCCTGCATGTGCTCGAACCACGCCTCCTCCTGGTGCATCGACATCGGTGCCCGGAAGGTGAGCGTCCGCGCGGTCCGGTAGTCGTTGATCCAGGCGACGAACAGGGGAATGTCGTCGCGCACCGCGGCGCGCAGATACACGGACCCGTGGGACAGGATGGGCTCGGTTCCGTCGGTGCGTGCGGGCATGCGCGGTCTCCCGGGTCGGCGGCGGTGGACGCTCGCAGTCTAAGCCGCGGCATCCGCCTCCACACCCAGCTCCGCCGGATCGAACGCCTCGAGCAGGAACGGGGATGGCGCCGACGGGTCGTAGAGGAGCGTGAGCGAACGCCGGGCGCGCGTCCAGGCCACGTACGCGAGGCGGCGCTCCTCCTCCAGCGCCCGTTCCGGCTCCACGGCGTCGGCCACGGACCGCCGCCCGGGGAAGCCGTCCGCGAGCACGATGACGTGATCCCATTCGAGGCCCTTGGTGCCGTGGGCGGTGGCGAGGGTGAGGTCCGCGTCGTCCCGTCGCAGGCGGGTGAGGTTGGCGCGGCGCTCCTCGATGGCCGCGCGCAGCGCCGGCGACGTCGGCCGGATCCCGGGTGCCCAACCGAGCAGGGCGGTGGCGAGCGCCGCCGGCGTCGGGGCGTCGTCCGCCGTACCGTGGCCCAACGTCGTCGGCCTGCCGCGCGCAGACCTGCGCCCGGAGCCGCGCCGAGCACCGGGAGCAGGGGAGCGCCCGGCCAGGCTGTCCGCGACGGCCGTCGCCCGGTCCAGCAGGCCATCCAGGCGCGGGTCCTCGATCGGCAGCACGAGATCCGGTGCGCGGAACGGGATGTTCCAGGTCGACGGCCGCGACGACGGCGGCCAGCAGCTCGCGGTTGGTCCGCGCGAGCACTGCGCGCGACGAGCCGTCAACCGGCCATGTGCCGATCGCGCGGCGAATCCGCGGCACCTCGTCGGACACGTCCGGGGCCAGGACGAGCCGGCCGCGCGCCGCCGGCCCGGCGACGATCCGCTTGGCGAACCGCTCCGCGTTGTGCTCCACCAGCCGCACGGCACGGGCGACGACCGGCGCCGGGCAGCGGTAGTTCACCTCCAGGTCCACGCGCCGCAGCCCGGGTAGGGACGCGGCGAGGCCCAGGACCCTGCGCACGTCGGCCAGCCGCCAGCCGTAGATCGTCTGGTCGTCATCGCCCACGAGGAACACCCGGTTGGCCGGAGCCGTCAGGAGCAGTGCCAGCCGGAGCTGGGAGCGGTCCAGGTCCTGCGCCTCGTCCACCAGCAGGTGGGCGCAGCGCTCCCGCCAAGGCGCGAGGACGGCCGCATCCGACTCCAGCAGCCGGAGCGCCCGGACGACGAGATCGTCGAAGTCCACGCCGCCGCTCTCGTCGATTGCGCGCTCGTAGGCGACGAACGCGCGCGCGACGGGCCCGGGCTCCGGATCGCGGGCCACGTCGGCGCCCGACACGCCGAGGTCCAGCTTCAGCCGCGAGAAGGCGAGGTCCAGCCGGCCCCGGTCCGCCGGCGACGAACCCGGGAACAGCTCCCGCAGCACCTCGTCCCGGTCCACCAGCGGCTCGACGGCACACGCCGGCCTCCGCCAGCATCTCCCGGCCCAGCGCGTGGAACGTCCGGACGCGCACCGACGTCCCGCCGCCGGCCACTCCGAGCGGCGCGAGCGCCGCATCCAGCCGCGCCGTCAGCTCCTCCGCGGCCCGCTTGTTGAACGCGACCACGGTGACGGACGCCGGATCGGCGCCGCCGTCCACCAGCCAGGCGACGCGGGCGACCAGCGTCGTGGTCTTGCCGCTGCCCGCCGGCGCGACGCACAGCACCGGCCCCGGCGGCGCCGTCGCGGCGGCACGCTGGTCCGGGGCGAGGCGCGCGAGGCGTTCGGCGACCGCTGGGTGCATCGGCGCATCTTGGCGCGCCTCGCTTCACCGCCACTTGCCCTTGCCGGCCGGTGCACGCGCGCACCAAGAATGGACCGGTGCCTCCGCTCACCGCCGATGGCGAACGAGAGTCGGGACGTTCGGCACGGGCAGCCGCCAGCGCCGGGCGGTAGTGTCGCGGCGTGCCCCGCGCGCGGTCTCGGAGGAGAGCACGGACCGCCTGGGCGTCCTGCGCCCGCCCTCGAGTTGGATCGGCGCACGCCCGGTGCGCCCCGGTCATCGCGCGGAGGTGCCCTGGTGCGGATCTACCAACGGACTGCGGTCCTGCTGACCGTCATCGCGCTGCTCGGAGGGCTGGCGCCGGCCGGCGTCCTGGGTGCCACGCCGCCGCCTCCGAAGGCCACCGACGGCGTGGTGTTCTTCGCCGCCGACGGCATGCGCCCCGACCTCATGGAGCGGTACGCGGCCGACGGCATCCTGCCGACCTACGCCGACCTGATGGCCAAGGGCGTCAAGGGCGCCAACGGCCTGGTCCAGGCGTTCCCGCCCAACACCGGCGTCGGCTGGTACTCGCTCGCGACCGGCGCCTACCCCGGCGAGCACGGGTCCACCAACAACACGTTCTTCCGCGCCGGAGACGTGTTCGACAACCGGACCGCGGCGTTCTCGGGCGGCGTGCTCCAGGCGGACACGATCGCCGAGTCCGCCGGGCGGGCCGGCAAGAAGGTCGTCTCGGTCGAGTGGGCCGGCGGTGCCCGGACGGCAACCCAGCTCCAGGGCCCGGTCGTCGACTACCGCAACTTCTACTCCAACCGCGGCCTGTGGACCAACTGGGACGTCCCCGGCCAGCCCGCCGGCGCCAGCGCATTCGGCGTCCAGTACCAGCGCTTCGACCTCCAAGACGCGTCCGGCTGGTCCAATGTGCCCGCCAGCTTCAGCCCGGCCAAGCAGGGGCTGTTCGACATCGGCGCCAACTCGGGTGCGATGGTCAACGACCAGTACGACTTCTACATCTACGACTCGAGCAACGACGCCATCGTCAACTACGACGGGGTCGTGATCGTCCCCAACGCCGGCGGCAAGGACGGCTCGCTCGCCGTCGCCGACCTGGCCGAGGACGAGTGGGCCGACGTCAAGGTCACGCTGGCAAACCCGGCGGGCAAGACCGGCGGCTTCTACGTCAAGCCGATGACATTCGCGCCCGACCTGTCGCAGTTCAGCATCTTCTTCACCTCGGTGACCCGCGCGGTCGCGACCTGCGCCGGCTGCGGCTACGTCGGTGACTTCGAGGAGTTCCTCAACGCCAGCTTCCCGAGCTCGACGGCCGCCGACTACGCCGTGTTCGAGTCCGGCCTGGTGGACGCCGAAACCTACGTCGAGCAGGGGCTCAAGTGGAAGGACGCCCACTACGCGTACCTGCGCTACATCCTGGGCGACGACCCCGTCCCGACCGTGAGCGGTGGCAGTGCCACCGGCATCGGCTACGACGCCGACCTGCTGATGCTGGGCAATCCCGTCACCGATGAGTTCAGCCATATGTTCCTGGGGCTGACCCAGCCGGTGGTCAGCGGCATCACCAACCCGTACTACAACAACTACTACTCGTACGGCGAGCTCATCTCGCCGGCCATCGCCGACGGCTTCCTGCGCGAGGCGTACGCGGAGGCCGACGAGACGCTGGCCCTCGGCCGGCAGCTGATGGACAACCCGGACACGGCGGATCCGCCGACCACGTTCGCGACCTCCGACCACGGGTTCGCTGCCCAGTGGCTGGCCGTCAACGCGGGCAAGGTCCTGTACGACGCGGGCCTGACGGCGACCGAGGTCTTCAGCAACTGCCGGACCTCACCGCTGTCGGGTACCCCGGCGGCATACCGCGACCAGGCCAAGGTCTGCTGGGCCGGTGGCACGGCGCAGATCTACGTCAACCCGACCCTGCCGACCGGCCGGACCTATGCCCAGGTCCGCACGGACGTCGTCAACGCATTCACCGCCCTGTCCGATCCGGCCAACCCCGGGGCCCAGGTCGTGCTCAAGATCATGCTCAAGGAAGAGCTGCGGAACGTGGACGGCAGCGACTCGCTCCATCCCAGCCGGAGCGGCGACGTCGTGGTCGTCCTCAAGCCGCCCTACCAGTTCGACGCGGCCACGTTCGGCCAGCGCATCGCGTTCAGCCAGTTCTTCGGCCAGCACGGCTACCTGCCCGAGACCGTGGACGTTGCCAGCAGCATCAACATGCATGCCACGTTCGTGGCGGCAGGTCCCGGTATCCGCAAGCAGGACCCGGTGGCGGGGATCCGGGCGATCGACCTCGCCCCCACCGTGGCCTTCCTGCTCGGCGTGCCCGGGCCGATCAACGCCCGCGGCAAGATCCTGTACCAGCTGTTCCCCAGCCCCGGCCGCTGGAAGGAGGCGACGATCCTGTCGCTGTCCGACTACCACGGCCGTGTCGTCCCGGAGGCGGAGGCCGCCGACAACGTGTCCGGCACCGGCACCTCGAACGCGAGCTTCCCGATCAGCGGTGCGGCCTACCTCAAGCCGTGGCTCGATTGGTATCGTGCTGAGGCGACGTCCGGCAACCACATCACGGTGACTGCCGGCGACTCGGTCGGCGCCACCCAGCCGATCTCCAACTTCTTCGGCGACATCCCGACCATCGACGTGCTCAACGCGATGGGCCTGTCCGCCGACACCCTCGGCAACCACAACTTCGACTATGGCCAGGAGTACCTGCGCACCGAGCTCATCCCGCGCTCGGCGTTCCCGTACCTGGCGGCCAACGCCGTGTACGCGGACACCGGCAAGCTGCCGGCCGAATGGGAAGCGTCGTGGACGTGGGATCTCGACGGGTTCAAGCTCGGCGTCGTCGGTTACACGCTGCCCGAGCTCTCGACCCTGATCTTCCCTGGCTACCTCGACCCGTTCGTGATCACGGACCCGGTCGTCGCCGTCAACGCGGAGGCGGCCAGGCTCCGCACCAAGGTCAAGGTCAGCGCCGTCGTCGCCGTGGGCCACCTCGGTGCCAGCGGCGGCACGGTGACCGCCCCCAATCCCGACCCGACGCTGAGCCCGCTGATCGGGTTCGCCGACGGCCTCACCGGCGTCGATGCCGTCATCGGCGGCCATACCCACACCCAGTACATCACCTACCGGAACGGCCGGCTGGTGGCCGAGAACGCCAACTACGGCCTCCGGTTCACGCGGATCCGGCTGGTCGTGGACGCCACGGCCAAGAAGGTGATCTACCAGACCGCGGACTTCCACAAGCCGTGGAACATCGGCGTCACGCCGGATCCCGGCATCCAGGCCATGATCAGCGGCTGGAACGCCGACCTGGCGCCCATCCTCACGCCGCTGGTCGGCAACGCCACCCGGATCATCCCGCGCTCGGACCAGTGCGGGCGAGCCGACGGGCGGCTCTGCGAGTCGCTCCTCGGTGACCTCACCACCGATGCACTCCTCGCGGCCGCCGGCACCGACTTCGCGATCACCAACTCCGGCGGCCTGCGGGCCGACCTCACCTGTCCCACGACCGACAACCCGACCGACTTCTGCCCCGCCTACACCCCGCCGCCGTATCCCATCACGCGTGGCCAGGTGCTGGCGGTCCTGCCGTTCGGCAACCAGGTCGTCAAGGTCGAGGTGAGCGGCACCGAGCTCAAGACGATGCTCGAGAACGGGTTCTCGGCCATGCCGGCCGCCAACGGGCGCTTCCCGCAGGTGTCCGGCATGTGCGTCACCTACGACATCGCGGCCGCAGTCGGCAGCCGCGTCACCGGCGCCGTCCGGCAGGCGGCCGACGGCTCCTGCACCGGTTCTCCGGTCGCCTTCGACGGGACCATGTACTGGATCGCCGAGAACGACTTCATGTCCACCGGCGGCGACGGCTACCCGAACTTCTATGCCCAGGGCCGGGTCTTCACCCTCGACTACATGGACGAGGTGCTGGCCGATCACATCATCGCCAACACCCCCGTCAGCCCGGTCATCCAGGGACGGATCGTGTGCGCCGACTCGAACGGCGCCACGCTGCCCAACTGCCCGACGATCACGTCCCCGTAACCCGCTGGTGCGTCCCGCACGCGAAGAGCCCGCCGGCGCCGCCGGCGGGCTCTTCGCGTGGGCGGCGGATCGACCCGGGAGGACCTCCGAGCGCGCAGATTCCCGCGGGGCCGGCCGCGCCCCGGTGATGCGCCGCACCGGCGCGCCACCCGAAAGGCAGGCGCATTCGTGCACCGAACGGGACGAGGGACCCATACCCGCGTGCGTCGGAACGCCGGAACGTATCCCTGCGCCGCCCGAAGATGCGCCGGGCGGGCAGGAGAGGTCCGACATGTCGTCCAGCACCTTCCGTCGCGCCGTGGCTCTCGGCCTCGCGCTCGCGCTTGCCGTCCCCGCGATCGCTGCGGCCGACACGGTGTTCGCCGACGGCGACGTCCTCATCGCCGGGCAACCAGATGACGGTGTACCTCGGCGAGGTCGCCCCCGGGGCGAGCGTGCCCGTGGACGTCGCGATGCGCCTGACCTGCAAGAACTCGTCCCATGTCGCGGCCGGTTCCACGGTCGCCGTGACCGTGACGGACCAGGTCTGGCCCGAGGACGGATCGGCGGCATCGACGCCCGGCAGCATCGAGGTCCCGGCAGACTGGCCGGCCCCCGGCACCGCCTGCCCGGAGTCCGGGCTGCCCACGATCCTCGGCGCCGTGCCGGTCCACCTGGAACTGACGGCCCCCACCACCCCCGGCGCGGGGTACGAGTTCACGTTCCTGTTCGAGGCGGACCCGACCACCGGCATCTCGAACATGATCGCCTTCACGGCGACGCTGGACGTGGTGGTGCCCGAGGCCCCAGATCCGCCCGAGGACACGACCGCTCCCGCGCTCGATGGCATCCCGGCGGACATGACGGTGCTCACGCCCGGTGCCTCGGCCATCGTGACCTACGCGACCCCCACCGCCACCGACGACACGGATCCGGACCCGAAGGTTGACTGCGATCCCGCCAGCGGCACCGCCTTCCCGCTGGGTACGACGACCGTGACCTGCGTGGCCGCCGATGCCTCGGGCAACACGGCCGAAGGCAGGTTCACGGTCACCGTCCGGCAGCTCGCCGCCGCCTGGGGTCGCCCGCTGGACGGCGACGCCGTGCCCGCCCTGGTCGGGCAGCTGGGCCGCACGATCCCGCTCAAGCTCACCGTGACGGCGGGCGCCGTCACGCGCGGCGCGGGCGAGGTGGCCGCTCCCACGCTCACCCTCGAGCGGCTGGCCACAGCGGCCAGGGGTGCGACGGTCCTGGGCACGAAGGCAGGCGGCACGTTCACGTGGACGGACGGCACGTGGCACCTGAACCTGCGGACCGCCGGCCTGGCGCCCGGCACCTGGCGCCTCACCGCCTCCGTGGATGGCGCCCCGCTTGCGTCGGCGATCGTGGTCCTTGCGCCGAGCGCCTCAACGAAGGCAGCCAACCGCACCGCGCGCTGAGTCGCACACCGGCGCCGCCTGGCCCACAATCGGGGGCGTGACCCCGGAGCTGTCCGCGACACTCGCCACCCTGCCCGACCGTCCTGGCGTGTACCTGATGAAGGACGCCCGGGGCGAGGTCCTGTACGTGGGCAAGGCCCAGAGCCTGCGCCATCGCGTCCGGAGCTACTGGCAGAAGCAGGCAGCGCCGCGCGGCCCCGGGGACGCCCACCTGATCCGGTCCGCCCTGGACCGGGTGACGGACATCGAGGTCACCGAGGTGGACAGCGTCAGCGAGGCGCTGCTCCTCGAGGCCAACCTCATCAAGCGGTTCCGGCCCCGGTTCAACGTCCGCCTCAAGGACGACAAGAGCTACCCGTACATCCGGATCACGGCCGACGTGTTCCCGCGGATCGAGCGGACGCGCAAGCTGCCCAACGACGGCAGCCGGTACTTCGGGCCCTACGCGTCAGCGAGCTCCGTGGACGAGGCGATGAACCTGGTCCGCCGCCTGTTCCCGTTCCGGACCTGCACGATCGACATCCGGGAGGGAACCCGCGCCCTGCCCAGACCCTGCCTGCTGTACCACATCAAGCGCTGCCAGGGCCCGTGCATCGAGGCGATCGACGCCGCGGCGTACCGCCGGGACGTGGCCCAGGTGGCGCTGTTCCTGGAGGGCAACACGGACGCGCTGGTGCACGGCCTGCGCCACGAGATGGCGTTCGCGGCGGAGCACCAGCAGTACGAGAAGGCGGCCGTCGTCCGGGACAAGATCCGGTCGATCGAGCGGACGATGGAGAGCCAGAAGATGGCCGCCTTCGCCCGCACGGAGCTGGACCTCGTCGCGCTCGCGCGCAAGGACGACCAGGCGGCGGTCCAGCTGTTCGTGGTCCGCAACGGCAAGATGCTGGGCCGGGACGTGTTCTTCCTCGATGCGCCGCGGGACGTGCCGGACGACGAGGTGCTGGCCAGCTTCCTGGAGCAGTACTACGCCCGGGCGACGAGCATCCCGCGCGAGGTCCTGGTGCCGCGGGCGCTGGCGGAGACGACCGTCCTCGAGGCCTTCCTGGCGGCCAAGCGGGGCACGAACGTCCGCCTGCGGACCCCGCAGCGCGGCGAGAAGCGGGAGCTGATGGAGCTGGCCGCCCGCAACGCCGCGGAATCGCTCGCGCGCGAGGCCGCCCGCTGGCTGGCGGACGAGGGCCGGACGCTGGGCGCGCTCGAGGAGCTGGCGACCGCGTTGGGGCTGGCCGGGCCGCCGATGCGGATCGAGTGCTACGACATCAGCAACTTCCAGGGCCGCGAATCGGTGGGCAGCATGGTCGTGTTCGAGGAGGGACGGCCGCGGACGGGGGAGTACCGGCGGTTCCGGATCCGCACGGTGGAGGGCGCCAACGACGTCGCCAGCCACCAGGAGGTGCTCCGGCGCCGGTTCCGGGGGTCGCGGGCCGGCCAGGAGGGGACCGAGGAGGAGCGGCGCTGGGCGATGCCGGACCTCGTGATCGTGGACGGGGGCCGGGCGCAGGTGAGCGCAGCGAAGATCGCCCTGGAGGAGCTGGGGCTGGCGGACCTGCCGTTGGCCGGGCTGGCGAAGGAGCGCGAGGAGCTGGTGCTGCCGGACCGCGAGGACCCGGTCCTGCTGCCGATCACCTCCCAGGCCCTGTACCTCGTCCAGCGGCTCCGCGACGAGGCCCATCGGTTCGCGATCACGTACCACCGCAGCCTGCGGGCGAAGCGGGCCACGAAGTCCGCCTTCGACGACCTCCCGGGCGTGGGCCCCAAGCGCAGGCGTGAGCTGCTCAAGGTGTTCGGATCCGCCAGGCGGGTGCGGGAAGCCCCCGTCGAGCAGATCGCGGCCGTGCCCGGCATCAGCCGCGCCCTCGCGGAGCGGATCAAGGCCCATCTCGAGGTCTGATGCCTCTTGCGCCCGGGGGTAGCGGCTCCATGCTGGAGGGGATCGCGGGGCTGCCGTCACGGTTCGCGTCCAGCGGCGTCTCCGGGTCGGGGGAGCGCGGAGGGTGTGCAATGGCGACCGAGGATCCCAGGGTCGACAGTCTCGAGCTGCGCGTCCGCAGCCTGGAGCGGCGGGTCTACCGCCTGGAGCACGAGGCGGAGGTTCTGCCCGGGGTCACCATGCCCGCCGCGGCCGTGGCCGCCGAGCCGGCCGAGCCGCCCCCGCCTCCGCGACCGGTGGCTGCGCCGGCTCACGTGCCGGCGCCCGCCGCGCCGAGGCCCGCGATGCCGGCCGCCCCCGCACCCAGGCCTGCACCCGCGACCGCGGCCGCTGCCGCGGCACCCACCGCCCGCGGTGCCGTACCCGGCTGGGGAACGACGCCCGCGACGGCGGCAGCCGCCGCGACACCAACCGCACGCGGTGCCGTGCCCGGCTGGGGAACGACCCCCGATGACCCCGGCCCGGACGGCCGCGCCGCCGGCGACGTCCGGCGCATCCCTTCCCTCGATCTCGCTCAAGGACCTGGAGCAGCGCTTCGCCGGCCGCGGCCTGGCTCTCGTCGGCGGCCTGCTGCTCGTCCTGGCCGCCTTCTTCTTCCTCAGCCTCGCGTGGACCCGCGGCTGGATCAGCGAGGAGATGCGCGCGCTGATCGTCCTCGCGGTCGGCATGGTTCTGTTCGTGGCCGGCGGCTGGTTCCTCGCCCGCGCCAACGCGGTGATGGGCAACGTCCTCACCGGCGTCGGCCTGGGCGTGTTCCTGATCGCGCTGTTCGTCTCGACGACGTACTACGAGCTGGTCTCGCCCGAGGTCGGCCTGGCCGGTGCGCTCGTCGCGTCGATCGCGGCCGCGGCTATCGCGATCCGCTTCGACGCGCGCGCCGTGGCCGTGTACGGCCTGATCGCTGCCCTCGTCGCGCCGCCCGTCGTGGGTGCGTCGCCCACGCTGCTCACCCTGCTGTACGTGGCGATCATCCTGGTCGGGACGACCGTGATCGCGCTGTTCCGCTCCTGGCGCTGGCTGCCGTCGATCGCGTTCGTGCTGGCGGCGCCCCAGCTCGCGAGCTGGCTGGTGGGCGACCCGGACGCGACGCAGGCGCTGGTGGCGCTGGCCGGGTTCTGGCTGGTCAACATCGTGGCCGCGGCCGGCGAGGAGGTACGCATCCGCCGCGACGACCTCCGGCCATCGAGCGCCATGCTCGTGCTCGCCAACGGCGTGTTCCTGCTGTGGGGCGGCTGGGCCGTCCTTGTGGGTGACCTCGAGCCGTGGCTCGGGACGTTCGTCGCGATCGCGTCGCTCGCCCACCTGCTGGTCGGCGGCTGGTTCCTGGCCCGCCAGGGGATGGAGCACCTGTTCGGCAACCTCGTGGCCGGCACGGGCGTCGCCCTGCTCGCGATCGCCGCCTTCGTCCAGCTGGGCGCACCCGCGGTGCCGGTCGCCTGGGCGGCCGAGGCCGTGGCGCTGGCCTGGCTTGCCGTGCGCCGGCGTCACCGGTGGTCCGCCGGGGCGTCGCTGGTCCTCGCCGGACTGGCCGTGAGCCACCTGCTGGTCCTCGAATACCCGGTGTCGCAGTTCGGCATCCCGGCCGACACAGCCTTCGATCCCGCCTTCCTGCACCCGGAGGGCGGCTCGCTCGCGGCCGTCCTGCTGGCGGTCGCCGTCTCGGTGGCGGTCGTCCCGGTCCGCTGGATCCGCTCGCTGCTGTGCGCCGCCGGGGTCCTCATCGCCGGCTACGCGATGCTGTTCGAGCTCACCGGGCCGGCGCTCGCGGCCGCCCTCGTGGGGATCGCGATCCTGGGACTCCTGCTGGATCGCCTCGCGGACCGCCTGTCCGTCGATGCGGAGCTGGAGCGGCTGGTGCCGTGGGTCCGCTTCGCCTGGTCCTCGTCCATCGCCGGCGCGGCCGTCGGCGCGACGGCGGTCATCCTCCTGTTCAGCACGGAGCTCCCACCCGGCAGCCTGGGCGAGCTCGCCGCGCAGCCGTTCCTCAACGCGCAGGTCGCGTCGCTGGTCGTGGTCCTTGCGGGCCTGGCCGTTGCCGGCCTCCTCGTGTCGGTCCGCTGGATCCGCTCGGCGCTGGCCGGCGTCGGGATCCTGCTCGTGGCCTGGGCGCTGGCGTTCCAGGTGACGGGCCCCGCCCTCGTCGCGCTCCTCGTGGTGCTGCTGCCGGCCGGCGTGATCCTGGACCGCGGCCTCCAGCGCCTGTCGGAGGACCCGCGCTTCGCCCGGGCAAGCGCGTTCGTCGGCTCCCCGACGGCCGACGCCGTGTTCGCCATGCTGGCCGGCGCGCTCGCCTGGTGCGCCGCCGCCTGGTACGCCGTCGTCCAGTACCTCAACCCGCTTGACTGGGGCCGGGTCACGCCGCCCGAGATCCCGTTCAGCGATGAGCGGGCGCTGGTCGCCGCGTTCCTCGCGCTCGGCACCATCGCCGCCGCCACCTGGCTGGTGCCCATGGTCCTGCGGCGGATCGCGATCCTGGCGACCTTCGTCGTCGGGGCCTGGGTCGTCCCGTTCGAGGTCTACGCGGACCTCGTGGTCGTGCTGTGGGCCGCCCTCGCCGTCGCTTCGGCCGCGGTGACCCGCTGGGACGCCCGCGGCCTGCAGCCGTACACGGGCCTTGCGGGCCTGCTGACCGTCGGGGCCGCGGTGGTCGCGTTCGCGATCGTGGCGCCGCCGACCCTGCTGTGGGTGACCGACCCGGCCGTGACCGCGCCGGCGGTGCTGCTGCCGGCCTGGCCGCTCTCGTTCGCCGCGCTGGCCGTGACCCTGTTCCTCGCGCCGCGCCACGCCCCGTTGACACGCTGGCGCACGTGGCTCGATCTTGCGGCCGGTGTCGTGGTCGTGTACGGGGTTTCGATCGGCATCGTGGCGGCGTTCCAGGGCATGGCCGGCGGCGCCACCGCGGTCGAGGAGCTGGCCAAGCAGGCGCAGGTCGCCCTCAGCGTCACCTGGACGGTGATCGGCGCGACGCTGCTCGCGGCCGGCCTCGTGCGGGACCACCCGATGCTGCGGCACGCCGGATTCGGGCTGCTGGGCCTGGCGGTCGTCAAGGTGTTCCTGATCGACCTGGCCTCGATGGACGTGGCGTATCGTGCGCTCGCCTTCGGTGGCGTCGGGCTGGTGCTGCTCGCCTGCGCGTGGCTGTACACGCACTTCCGCGGGCCGCGGTCGGGCGCGACGGGGATCAAGGGGGGCCCGCAGCCCGCCGCCTGAGCCGTTCGTCCACGCGCCCGACCGGGGCGCCGGCGCACCACCCGTCCCGGGAGCCGGGGCGCGGATCGGCGGCGCCCTGTATCATCCCGCCCCGATGCGACGCGCCGGCCCGATCCTGATCATCGTCATCGGCCTGTTGGCCGTGATCGTCAACTTCTTCCCGCCCACGCTCCCCGGCCCTGAGGGCACCTCGCGCAAGATCGAGACCGTGCTCGGCCTCGACCTCCGCGGCGGCCTCCGCGTGGAGTACCAGGTGCTGCCCGCCGAGGGCCGTGTGCCCAGCCGCGACGACCTGAACATCGTCAAGCAGATCATCACCAACCGGGTGGACAAGTCCGGCGTGGCCGAGGCCCAGGTGGTGGTCCAGGGGACGGACCGGATCGTGGTGGAGATGCCGGGTGTCCAGAACGCGGACCAGATCCGCACCCTGGTGGGCTCCACCGGCCGCCTGGACTTCGTGCCGCTGGGCAGCACCCAGATGTCCGAGGGCCAGCAGATCGACCTCGCCCAGTTCCCGCCGCTGTTCTCCGGCGACCAGGTCGCCAGCGCCTCGATCGGCCAGGACGCGACCGGCCAGCGGACCGTGGACTTCGTGCTCAAGGACCAGGGCAGGAACCTGTTCGCGGACTACACCCGCGAGAACGTCGGGCAGTACTTCGCCATCGTGCTGGACGGGGAGGTGATCAGTGCCCCGGTGATCCGGGACTCGATCCCCAACGGCCAGGTGCAGATCAGCTCGGGCGGCATCGGCGGCTATCCGCTGGCCGACGCCCAGAACCTGGTCACGATCCTGCAGTTCGGCCAGCTGCCGTACCCCCTCGCGGAGCTGGCGAACACGACGGTCAGCCCGACGCTCGGCGAGGCGTTCCTGCGCCAGAGTCTGATCGCCGGCCTCATCGCCATCCTGATGGTCATCTTCTTCATGGTCGTCCACTACCGGCTGCCGGGCGTCGTCGCCAGCGGCGCGCTGATCTTCTACGCGCTGATCATGTACGCGCTGTTCCGCCTGGTCCCCGTCACCCTCACCCTGGCCGGCATCGCGGGCTTCGTGCTCTCGGTGGGCATGGCCGTGGATGCGAACATCCTGATCTTCGAGCGGACCAAGGAGGAGCTGCGGTCCGGCAAGAGCCTGGCCCTGGCGGTCGAGGCAGGCTTCAACCGCGCCTGGAACTCGATCCTGGACTCCAACGTGTCCAGCCTGATCACCGCGACCATCCTGTTCCTGTTCGGGTCGTCCACGATCCGCGGCTTCGGCCTCGTCCTGATCATCGGCGTCCTGGTCTCGATGTTCACCGCGATCACCGTGACGCGCACGGTGCTCCGCGTCCTGGTCGCCCAGCCGTGGGCGCGCAAGGCGAGCTTCTTCGGGGTCACCGAGCAGGAGTTCCTCGCCCGCCCGGTCACCGGCCGCGGCGCCGTCCGTGGAGAGGCGCGCGGGCGTGTTTGACGTTATCGGGAAGCGGAACTGGTTCTTCGCCTTCTCCCTGCTGATCACCCTCCCGGGCCTGCTGTTCATCCTCCTCGGACCGATCACCGGGGGCAAGGTCGGCCTGCAGTTCGCGATCGACTTCACCGGCGGCACGGTCTGGGCCATCCAGCTCGAGGACCCCGACGTCACGCCCGCCCAGGTCAAGGCGGTATTCGGGGCCCAGGGCCTGGAGGCCACCGTGACCAAGGGCGGCGACGGGTTCTTCGAGATCCGGACCGAGGAGGTCGGGCTGCTGCCGACGGCCCCTTCACCGACGCCGGTCCCGACCGTCGCCCCCTCTGCGTCCGCCGCTGCCTCGCCCTCCGCGGCGCCCGCGTCGGCCTCGCCTTCCGCCGCGGTCACCGCCTCCCCGGCGGCGTCCGGCTCACCCGCGGCATCCGCGTCGCCTGCCGGCAGCGCGTCACCGGCCGCCTCGGCCGGCGAGTCCGCCTCGCCGTCGCCGTCCGCCCCGCCGTCTCCCACGCCGAGCCCAGCGCCCAGCGCGAGCCCGTCCGCCGCGGCCGCCTCGCCGGGTGCCAGCGCCGGGCCCAGCGCCTCCCCGGAGGTCGGCGGCGTGCCGCTGCCCACCACGGGCCGGCTGGGCGAGGTCCGGATCGCCCTCGAGGAGGAGCTCGGCCCCATCGCCAGCCAGCGCTCCCTGTCCACGGTCGGCGCGGTCGTGTCGGCCGACCTCATCGCGCAGGCGTTCCTGCTGATCTTCATCGGCTCGATCGGGATCCTGCTCTGGATCACCTACCGCTTCCGGGACATGAAGATGGGCGTGACCGCGATCGTCGCCCTGGTTCACGACGTGCTCGTGGTGGTCGGCGCGTTCGCGATCTTCGGCACCTTCATCGGCCTCCAGATCGACGGCCTGTTCGTCACCGCGATGCTGACCGTGATCGGCTTCTCGGTCCACGACACGATCGTCGTGTTCGACCGCGTCCGCGAGAACCGTGCCCGACACGCCGGCGAGCCGTTCGATCGGATCGTCAACCACTCGATCCTGCAGACCTTCGGCCGGTCCATCACCACCAGCCTCACGGTCGTCATCACGCTGACGTCGCTGCTCCTGTTCGCCGGTGACGCGATCGGGACGTTCGTGCTGGCGCTGCTCATCGGCATCGTGTCCGGCACCTACTCCTCGATCTTCAACGCCAGCCCGCTCCTGGTCGTGTGGCACCAGTGGGAGGATCGGCAGCGGTTGCGCGAGGATGCGGCTCGCCCCCGTCGCCGCGCGACCACGTGACCGGGCCCGGTCGAGGCCGGGAGCCGGTGAAGTCGCGGTGAAGCGCGACGTGGCATGCTGCCGACGATGATCGAGCCTCGTCACCGCTGGGCGTTCCCGGATCCGCTCCGCGTCACGCCCGAGTTCCGCGACGCCGCGCGCGAGCAGGGGATCGGCACGTTCGCGGCCACGGTCCTCGCCCGGCGGGGTATCGGGGACGCGCGCTCGCTGGCGGCCTTCCTGGGCCCGGCGCGCGCCGGCCTCAACGACCCCCGGCTGCTGCCGGACGCGGACACGCTCGTGGCCCGGGTCATGACCGCCCGGGACCGTGGCGAGCGGGTCATGGTGTTCGGAGACTTCGACGCGGACGGGCTCACGGGCCTTGCCCAGCTGGTCATCGCGCTGCGGCGGCTGGGGCTCGATGCCCGTCCGTATGTCCCGTCGCGCCTGGACGAGGGCCACGGACTCTCGATGGCGGCCGTCGAGGCGGCCGCGGCGGACGGCGTGAGCCTGATCGTCACGGTCGATACCGGGTCCACCAGCGTGGCCGAGATCGCATCGGCCGGCGAGCGCGGGATCGACGTCCTGGTCACGGACCACCACCGGCTGCCGGAGGTTCTGCCGGCCGCGGTCGCCATCGTCAACCCCCACCGGGCGGATTCGAGCTACCCGGATCCGGAGCTCTCGGGCAGCGGCGTCGCGTTCACCGTGGCTCGGCTGCTGTACGCGGAGCTGCTCGGCCCGGCTGCCGAGGACGAGGCCATTGCGCTGGCGGACCTGGCCACGATCGGCACGGTGTCGGACGTGGCGCCCATCCTGGGCGAGAACCGGGCGATCGCGCGGCTCGGCCTGGAACGCATGCGGACGTCTCCGCGGCCGGGGATCGCGGCGCTGCTGGCCCGGGCGGGCGTGGCGCCGGAGCGGGTTGACCTCGAGGATGTCGGCTTCGCGCTGGCCCCGCGCCTGAACGCCGCCGGGCGGGTCGGCGAGGCCATGGACGCCGCCCGGCTCCTGCTCGCGGAGACACCCGAGGAGGCGGCGGGCTTGGCCGCCACCCTGGAGGATGCGAATTCGACCCGCCGGGACCTGATGCGGACGGCGATCTCGGAGGCCCGGCACGCGTTTGGCCTGGGGGATCCGGGCCAGGCGCCGGGCCAGCAGGCACTCCTGGACGTGCCACCGGCGGGCGAGCGCGTGATCATGGTGGGCGGCGGTCCTGCGGCGGCGGCCCTGCTCGTGCGCGGACGCTGGCCGGTGGGCATCATCGGCCTGGTCGCGGGCCGCCTGGCGGACGAGACCGGCCGTCCGGCGATCGTCGCCACGGAGATCGGAGACGTGCTCCGTGCGTCGTGCCGGAGCGACGGTCGCCTGGATCTCGGCGCCACCCTGGACGCGTGCTCCGACCTGTTCATCCGCCACGGGGGGCATGCCGCCGCGGCGGGCTTCGAGCTCCCGGCGGACCGCTGGGACGTGTTCGTGGACCGGTTCCTGGCGCTGGCCGCGACGGCGGCCCCGGAGGACCCGCGGACGGTGCTCCCGGTGGACCTCGCGCTCCCGGCCTCGTACGTGGACTACGCGCTGTTCCGGGACCTCGCGAGGCTGGCGCCCTGCGGGACCGGCAACCCGGAGCCGCTCGTCGCGGTGCTCGGCCTCACCGTGCAGCGCGTCCGGGCCGCCAACGGCGGCCACACCCAGCTCGTGCTCCGCCGGGAACGTGACGTCCTGGACGGGATCGCCTTCGGGCGCGCGGACCTCGCCGGATCGCTCTCGGAGGGTGACCGGGTGGACGTGGTGGCGCGCCTCGCGAGCCGCGTGTTCGGGGGGCTCGAAACGCTCCAGCTGGAGGTCCGGGACGTTGCCGCCTCGGGCGCCCATCCGCGCGCAGCCGCGGTGCTCGCACGGGCGGCGGGCCGCGAGGAGGGCGTTCCCGTCGGACCGGGAGAACCGGCGGCCGTCCCCGGAGGCGCGCGATGACCCGATCCGACCGGGGCCGCGGCCGGCAGGCCGCCCCGCCTCGCCGCAACCGCGACCCGTACGGGTTGCTGCCCACCGGAACGCCGGTCGCCGCGATCCTCGCGATCGTGGGGCTCCTGGTGATCGCATTCGCCACCCTGTCCGTCGGCAGTGGCGACGTGCCGTTCGTCGCCGGGGGAGGTGGGGGCAACGGCGGCCCGGATGCCTCCGGCGTGCCCGATGACGGCGGGATCACCAGGACGCCCACCCCGTCCAACGTCGTGATCATCCCGGAGGACCCACGGGCCGATGTGCCCGGCACGATCGTGTACGTGAAGGCCGGCAACGTCTGGCTCCAGAGCGGCAAGACGGCGCGCCAGCTGACCTCCGGCGGGCGGGACTCGATGGCCACCTTCGCGCCCGACGGGCAGTCCGTCTACTTCGTCCGCACGCGCGAGGCGGACGGCTACTGGTTCGTGGATGGGGTCGGCAAGGACTACCGGCTCGAGATCCCCTCGATCATGCGAATCCCGGTCGAGGGCGGCGATGCCACGCGCATCCTGGATGGCATCGTGGACCCGGCTGGCCGGCGCAAGTGGCAGGGCTGGATCCAGGGCCCGGTCGTGTCACCGGACGGGACGACGATCGCCATGGCGACGGACCTGCCCGATCCCACGACCAGCGACGTGGTGCTCAAGCTGCTCGCCCTCAAGTCCGGCAAGATCACGAACCCCAACCTGTCGCAGCGGATGCCGCTGGGGCACCAGGATCCCGCGTGGCGACCGGACGGGAAGCGCCTGCTGTACGTCCGCAACGACCGGGACGGGGCCAAGGGCGCCCCCCGGATCTACAGCTACAACCCCGCGTCGAAGAAGACCGCAGCGGTCACCGGACCCGGCTACCTCCACCCGGCGTGGTCTCCTGACGGCCGGTACATCGCGGCCACCAGGACCAGCGCGATCGGCACGGACGTCGTCATCCTGGATGCGGCCAACGGCGCGGAGCTGCTGCGGCTCACGAACGACGGTGACTCCTGGGGACCGACGTGGTCGCCCCGCGGCGACCAGATCGCGTGGTTGCACGTCGACGGACAGGTCGTGGACCTGCGGATGGCGCAGCTGGACGGTGCCGCGCCCGCCTGGACCGTGACCGACACCCTCGACCTGACCAGCAGCGCCGGCCTCGACAGCGTCTCCCGGCCGGACTGGTTCATCCCCGCGGACCAGCTGCCGGCTCCGTCGGCCCCGGTCGCCTCACCGGTCGCGTCCCAGCCCGTGCCGTGACCGCGCCGTACCTGGTTCGGCTGGCGGCCCGCAGTGCCGCCACGGGCACGGTGCTGTGCGTTGGGATCGACCCGGATCCTGCGGCCCTGCCGCCCGGCTTCCCGGCAACCCTGGCCGGCGTCGAGCGGTTCGCCCGGCTGCTCGTCGAGGCGGCGGCGCCGCACGCCGCCGCCGTCAAGCCCAACCTCGCCTTCTTCGAGGCGTTCGGGAGCGCCGGCATCGCCGCTCTCGAGCGCCTGCGGGCGCTTGTGCCCGCGGGCGTGGCGTTCGTCGCCGACGCGAAGCGCGGTGACATCGGATCCACGGCTGCGCGCCAGGCGGCGGCGCTGTTCGACATCCTGGGTGCGGACGCGGTCACGGTGAGCCCGTACCTGGGGGAGGAGGCCGTGGCGCCGCTGCTGGAGCGCCCAGACCGGTTCGCCTACGTCCTGTGCCGGACCTCCAACCCGGGCGCGGGAGAGTTCCAGGGGCTGGTCACGGTGGATGACCCGGCACTCGGGGCGCCGGCGGAGCCCCTGTGGGCACGCGTGGCGCGGCGGGTGACCACGTGGGGCCCGGGTGGGACCGTGGGGCTCGTGGTCGGCGCGACGGCCCCGGCGGAGATGGCGGCGATCCGGGCGCTGGCGCCGGGTCTCGCATTCCTGGTGCCGGGCGTCGGAGCCCAGGGCGGCGAGATCGGGCCGGTGCTCGCTGCCGGGCCGGCGACCGCGTCGCCGGCGGGCGAGCGTCCGGGCGGCGGCCTGCTGGTCAACGTCTCCCGCGGCATCGCGGCCGCCGCCGCGGCGGGTCCGGGAAGCCCGGAGACAGACCCCGGAGACCGGCTCTCGGCCGCCGCCGCCGAGTGGGCCGCCAGGCTCCCTGTGCTACCCTAGCCGGCCACGGGCCGGCCTTCCTGGGCCCACCCCGCGCACGAGGTCGAGCACTGGCATGCCGTTCAACATCGGACCCGGCGAGCTCATCATCATCCTGATCATCGCCCTCATCGTCGTGGGCCCCGGCAAGCTACCGGACGTCGGCTCCGCCCTCGGTCGCAGCATCCGCGAGTTCCGCAAGGCCTCCAGCGACGTCAAGGAAGCGACGAGCCTCGAGACGACCCCCGCGCCGGCTCCTGCGTCCGCGCCGGCCGTTCCCGCCAACGCCGCGTCCGCCGTGCCGGCGCCTGCCGCCGCCGCGGCTGTGCCCATGGCGGCCGAGGCCGTGGTGGAGGCAGGGCCGCCGCCCGCGGCTCCGGCGTCCGCACCGGCCATCCCGTCCCTGGAGACTGAGCCGGCAACCGACGCCGCGCCTGCCGTCGCCGCGCCCGCCGTCGCCGCGCCGGCCGCCGGTCCCGCTCCGGCCGAACCGATGGCGGCCGCCGTTGCCGCCGAGGCCGACGAGCAGCCGTCCGCCTAGGCCGCCGGCCACGGGCTGCGCGCCACGCCATGGCTGACGTCGATGCGGTTCGCGCCGAAGGCATTCCGGCCATCCTGAACCCCGCCCCGGAGCCGGCGTCTCCCGGCGGCCCGGAACCGCCGGCCGCGCCCACACCCGGGGCGGCCGGAGAGATGTCGCTCGTCGACCACCTGACCGAGCTGCGCAACCGCCTGGTCAAGGTCCTGCTCGCGGTCGCGCTCGCCTCCAGCGTGGGGTTCATCCTGGGCGACCAGATCATCGCCGTGCTCAAGGCGCCGCTGCCGGGCGATGACCCGCTCGTGTTCACGGGCGTCGGCGACGCGTTCATGATCCGGCTCAAGATCTCGCTCGTGGTGGGGATCATCCTGGCCATGCCGGTGATCCTGTGGCAGGGCTGGGCGTTCGTCAGCCCGGGCCTCACGCCTGCCGAGCGGCGCACGGTCCGGCCGTGGATCCCGCTGGCGCTCCTGTTCCTCGCCCTGGGCGTCGGCCTGGCCTACGTGATCCTGCCGTACGCGGCAGGCTTCCTGATCAGCTTCCAGACCGAGGACCTCCAGGCGCTGATCACGGCCTCCAACTACTTCGACTTCGTGACCACGATGTTCCTCGCGTTCGGCCTGATCATGGAGTTCCCGATCGTCCTGTACGGGCTGTCCCGGGTGGGGATCGTGACCTCGAAGCGGTTGGAGGCCTCCAGGCGGATGGCGTTGCTGGCCATCGTCATCTTCGCCGCGATGATCACGCCCGGTGGTGACATCGTCAGTCCCGTTGCCCTGGGGGCCACGATGTACCTGCTGTTCGAGGGAACGATCTTCGTCATCCGGCGGAGCGGGAAGTAGCGCAGGCAGGCGAACCCATGACCACCGAACCGGGCGTTCCCGACGAGACCGCCGTGGACCCCTGGCCGGGCGAGGAGACGCAGGAGATCGTCGTCGTCACCGGGCTTTCGGGCGGTGGCAAGACGGCGGCCGCCAAGCTGTTCGAGGACCTCGGCTACGTCGTCGTGGACAACCTGCCGGGCGAGCTGCTGCGGGAGCTGGCCGACCTCGTCGCGAGCGACCGGTCCCGCTTCGCGCGCACGGCGATCGTGATCGACATCCGGGCGGGCGACGTCCCGGTCACCTTCGGCGCGATGCGGGGCGCGCTCGAGGGCCGGGGGATCCGGCCCGTGATCATGTTCCTCGAGGCCCGCGATGACGTCCTGATCCGGCGCTTCTCGGAGACCCGGCACCGGCACCCGCTCGCGGACGAGCGGGGGATCGCCGCCTCGATCGAGCTGGAGCGCGAGCTGCTGGAGCCCGTGCGGGCCGAGGCGGACGTCGTGCTCGACACCAGCGACCTGTCGCTGCGCGAGCTCCGGGAGCTCATCTTCGCCCGCCTGGCGGACGTGCAGAGCTCGGACCGCCTCGCGATCCAGCTCCTGAGCTTCGGGTTCAAGCACGGCGTGCCGCTGGAAGCCGACCTCCTGCTGGACGTGCGGTTCATGCACAACCCGTTCTACATCGAGACCCTGCGCCCCAATCCGGCCTCACCGACGCCGTCCGGGACTACGTGCTGGGCCAGCCGATCGCCGGGGAGTTCCTGGAGCGGCTCCGGGACCTGCTGGACCTGCTCGTGCCCGCCTATGTCGAGGAGGGCAAGAACCGGCTCACCATCGCCGTCGGCTGCACCGGCGGCAACCACCGCTCCGTCGTCGTGGTCGAGGAGCTGGCGGACTGGCTCCGGGAACGGGACTTCGGGCCGGTCGCGGTGTTCCACCGGGAGCTGGAACGGTGAACCTCCGCCGCTGGCTGACCGTCGGCATCGGCGTCAAGCGGTGGCTCCTCCTCTCGTTCGTCGGCCTGCTGATCCTCGCCCTGGGGGTCGCTCACGCCCTGCGCCAGCTGACGGCCGAGCTGCGGCCGGGCGGCGGCGCCCAAGCTGGTCGTGGACGCGCTGACGCTCCAGTTCCTGCCCTACCAGGGCCGCGGGCTGATCGTGGGCGTCGTCGGTGGCGCGCTGTTCCTGTTCGGGGCCTACCGCCTGGTGCGGGCGCTGGTGGACCCGTTCGCCCTGTGGGACCGGGACCAGCCGATGGTCGAGGTCATCTACCAGAAGCGCTTCCTTGCCCGCGGGCCGCGGATCGTCGCGATCGGCGGCGGCACCGGGCTGTCCACGCTGCTGCGCGGCCTGAAGGAGCACACCTCCAACCTGACGGCCGTGGTCACGGTGGCCGACGACGGCGGCTCGTCCGGTGTGCTCCGCTCGGAGCTGGGGATCCCGGCCGTGGGGGACATCCGCAACTGCATCGTGGCGCTGGCGGACGCGGAGCCGCTCATGGGCCGGCTGCTCCAGTACCGGTTTCCGGGGGCCGGGCCGGCGGCTCGCTCAGAGCCGGTCGAGCCGCCCTCGCAGGGCGCAGAGACATCGTCGTCGGCGGGGCTCGCCGGACACCCGGTGGGCAACCTGCTGCTGGCCGCGCTCGTCGCCCTGGAGGCCGGGGACTTCGAGGAGGGCGTGCGCGAGATGAACCGCGTGCTCGCGGTGCGGGGACGCGTCGTGCCCGCCACCAGCACCGTGCTCACGCTCCATGCCCGGCTGCAGGACGGCACGGAGGTGGAGGGCCAGAGCCGGATCACGCGGGCCGGGCTGGTGGAGCGGGTGTGGGTCACCCCGGAGCACGTGCCGCCGACCGAGGACGCGCTGCACGCCATCGCGGACGCGGAGATCATCGTCCTGGGTCCCGGCAGCCTGTTCACGAGCCTGCTGCCGGCGTTGCTCGTCCCCGGGATCCGGGAGGCCGTGGCGCGTTCCGGCGCGTTGGTCGTGTTCGCCGCCAACGTGGCCACCCAGGCGGGGGAGACGGGCGGCTTCGACCTCGCCGACCACATCGAGGCGCTCACACGCCACGGTGCCGGCCACCTGCCGGACGTCGTCGTGGCCAACAACCGGTTCGACGCCCTGTCGCCCGCGGACTGGCCCGGCGAGCCCGTCCGGTTGCGCTGGCCGCCCGCCGGCGCGCCCGCCCCGCGGCTGGTCCTCGACGACCTCGTGGATCCCACCAACGCGCACCACCACGACCCGTCGCGGCTCACCGCCACGATCCTCGCCGCCTGGGAGCGCGAGGGAGGGCACCGGCGCCGTCCGAGCGTCGACCGGACGGCTCGGACGGCCTGAGGACGCATGTCGGGGACCGACCGGGACCTCGTGGCGGCGCTGCGCGCCGAGCTGGCCGCGGTGGACCCGTCGCGGCCATGCGACCGGCGGTCAGAGATCGCCGGCCTGGGCGCGGTGCTGGTGACCCGGGAGGCGACCGTGGCCCGGCTGGCGCTCCGGCTCGGCGGGCGGGCGGCGGAGCGCGTCGGGCCCGGTCACCGGCGGGTGCTGGAGCTGCCGGCCCACGACCTGGACTGGGCTCGGGCCGCCGAGCACTGCCGCCTCGCCTGGCTGCGCGGACGGTTCCTCGCCCGTGGATCGATGAGCCTCGCCGGCGGGCGAGCGCACCTCGAGTTCGTCGTCCCGGTGGACGAGGCGCCGGTGCTGGCACGGCGCCTCGCGGACCTCGACCTGCCGGCGTCGTGGCGTGTCCGCCGGGGCATGGGCGTGGTGACCTGGAAGAGCGGCGAATCGATCACGGCCTTCCTGGGCCGGATCGGCGCAACCGCGGCCCTGCTTGAGCTCGAAGCGCGGAGCGTGGCCCGATCACTGCGCGGCGAGCTCAACCGGGTGCTCAACGCGGAGTCAGCCAACCTCCAGCGGTCCGTGGCGGCCGCGGGCCGCCAGCTGGATGCGATCGACGCGCTCGAGGCCGACGGGCGCCTGGCTGAGCAGCCGCGAACGGTGCGGGCGGTGGCCGAAGCCCGGCGGGAGACGCCGGAGGCCTCGCTGTCCGAGATCGCGGCCCGGCTGGACCTCCACCGGTCCGCGGTGCAGCGCGCGCTGGACCGCCTGGAGCGGCTGGCCCTCCACGACGACGAGGGGATCGGGCGGCGGCGCGGGTACCGGCCGGGCGGCAGGAACTCGGCCCCCTCGCCTCTGGCATGATTCGGGCATGCGCCCGATCGTGATTGCCGCCAACTGGAAGATGAACACCACCCCGGCCGATGCCGGCGAGCTCGCCCGGACCATCGCGTCCCGGACTCGCGAGCCAGGGGTCACCCGGGTGATCTGTCCGCCCCACGTGTGTCTCGCGGCCGTCCGTGACGCGCTGGCGGGCGAGGACGTGGGCACCGGCGCCCAGAACATCCACCACGAGCTGGCCGGAGCCTACACCGGAGAGATCTCGGCCCCGATGCTGGAGGGGCTCGCCACCTGGGTCATCCTCGGCCACTCCGAGCGCCGCGCCTATTTCGGCGAGACGGACGAGCTGGTCGGGAAGAAGCTGGACCGCGCGTTGGCGGCCGGGCTGCGCCCGATCCTGTGCGTGGGCGAGGTGCTGGCGGACCGGGAGGCCGGGCGCGAGACCGAGATCGTGGATGGGCAGCTGCATGGCGCGCTGGAAGGCCGGGATCCCGTGGCCCTGGGCGCGGCGGGACTCGTGATCGCCTACGAGCCGGTGTGGGCGATCGGCACCGGTCGCAACGCCCGGGGTGCGGACGCGGCCGCCCTGGCCGACGCGATCCGGGCGAGCCTGCAGTCGCTGGGCTGGGGCGGCTCCGCCGAGACGGTGCCCGTGCTGTACGGGGGCAGCGTCACCAGCGCCAACATCGGCGAGTTCCTCGCGGAACCCGCGATCGACGGCGCCCTCATCGGCGGCTCGTCGCTCAAGCCGGACGAGATGGCGGGCATCGCCGCCCGCGCGGGCCTCACCGCCGCGGCGAGGGGCCTGGCCTCGTGACCGGGGAGGGGGGCTCGCCGGGCGAGCCCTCGTCGGACCGGGCCGGTGGCCTCGGCGCGCCCGGGAGCCCACCGCGGCCGATCATCCTCGTCATCCTGGACGGGTTCGGCATCGGCCGGGGCGACTTCGCCGACGCCGTCGCCGCAGCCCCGATGCCGCGCTGGCGGGAGCTGCTCGCCCGCTGGCCGCACTGCGCGCTCCGGGCGTCCGAGGACGCGGTTGGGCTGCCGGCGGGCCAGATGGGGAACTCGGAGGTCGGGCACCTGAACCTGGGCGCCGGCCGACCCGTGCTCCAGGACCTGCCCCGGATCGACGCCGCGATCGCGGATGGCAGCTTCTTCGCCTGCCCGGCGCTGGTCACCGCCTGCGAGCGGGCCCGGACGCGCGGCACGCTCCACGTGGTGGGCCTGCTGGGGCCGGGCGGCGTCCACGCCCACGACCGGCATCTGGTCGCGTTGGTGGAGCTGGCGGCGCGGCTGGGCGTGCCTTCGGTCCGCGTCCATGCCCTGCTCGACGGACGGGATACGCCGCCGTCATCAGCCCTCGGGTTCATGGAGACGCTGGAGGCGCGGCTGGCGACCGCGCATCCGGACGCCCGCGTCGCGTCCGTCGGCGGCCGGTACTGGGCGATGGACCGTGACCGGCGCTGGGACCGCACCGAGCGTGGCTACGACGCGATCGTCCACGGGGCGGGGGAGCACGCCCCGTCGGCGACCGCCGCCATCACGGCCGCCTACGCCCGTGGCGAGACCGACGAGTTCGTGGTCCCGACCCTGATCGACGGCACCGGCGGCACGCTGCGCGACGGGGACACCATCGTCCACGTCAACTTCCGGGCGGACCGGGCGCGCCAGCTGACGCACGCGCTCGCGGACGCGGCGTTCGGCGGCTTCGACCGGGCGGGCCCGACCAACCAGCCGCCGCCGCGGGACCTGGCCGTGGTCACCATGACCGAGTACGAGTCCGGGCTGCCGGTGGAGGTCGCCTTCGGGCAGGAGGAGGCGCGCTCGCTCGCCCAGGCGTTCTCGGAAGCCGGCCTCCGCCAGCTCCACGTCGCGGAGACGGAGAAGTACGCCCACGTCACGTACTTCCTCAACGGCGGCCGCGAGGCCCCCTTCCCGGGCGAGGATCGCCGCCTGGTGCCGTCACCGAAGGTCGCCACCTACGACCTGGCGCCGGAGATGAGCGCGAAGGGCGTGACGGCCGAGCTGGTCGCGGCGATCGAATCCGGCCGCTACGACTTCATCGTCGCCAACTACGCGAACCCGGATATGGTGGGCCACACGGGCGACTGGGACGCCACCATCCGGGCCCTGGCGGTGGTCGACGGCTGCCTCGGCCGGATCGCGGATGCCGTGGAGCGCATCGAGGCCGCGGATCCGGACGGCCCGGGCGCGGTCATGCTCGTCACGGCGGACCACGGCAACGCCGACGAGCTCCGGGATGCCGCCGGACTCCCGATCACGGCGCATTCGCTCAACCCGGTGCCGCTGCTCGCGATGGGGCGGGCCGTCACCGGGCGGACGCTCCGGGACGGCGTCCTCGCCGACGTCGCGCCCACGATCCTGGCGCTCGCCGGGCTGCCCCGCTGGGAGGGGATGACCGGGACCTCGCGCCTCGCTCCCTGAGCCCGGCCCGGGACGCGGCCCGGGCCGATCGCTCCGCGTCTGGTACCATCCGCTGCCGTCACCCATCGGAGGTCAGTCAACCCGTGGATCCGATCCTGGCCATCGGCCAGATCCTGCTCGGCATCGCACTCATCGCCGCCATCCTCATGCAGGCGCGTGGCACGGGCCTGTCCGGCACGTTCGGCGGCGACTCGGCCGTCTACCGCAGCCGCCGCGGCGTGGAGAAGCGGCTCTGGCAGTTCACGGTCGTCCTCCTGGTGCTGTTCGTCCTGTTCGCGCTGGTGGCGTTCATCACCGCCTGACCGGCACGGTCGCGCGTCCGCGCGGCCGCCCACGGAGCCGTCCATCCCGATGAACCGTCGCGACCACGCGGTCGTTGCCGTCCTGGTCCTGCTGCTCGTCGGGCTCGGGGGCATCCTGGCCCTGCCACGGACGCCGGCCGCCGAGGGGGCCGCGACGCCCTCCCCGGATCTCACGATGCCGCCGCCGGTCACGTACCGCGAGGGTGTCGTGGGGCGCCCGGAATCCATCACGCCCGTCACGGCCCGCAGCCGCAGCGAGCGGTCGCTGGTCGGCCTCGTGTTCAGCGGCCTCGTCCGGCTGGGCCCCGCCGACACCCTGGAGCCGGACCTCGCGGAGTCATGGACGACCGACGAGTCGGGCAAGGTCTGGACGTTCCGCCTACGCGACGACGCGGCGTGGCACGATGGCACACCGGTCACGGCCGAGGACGTCGTGTTCACGATCGATGTCCTCAAGAGCCCCGATGCCGCGGGCGCGATGGCGGCGTCCTGGGCCGAGGTCGAGGCGCGCGCGATCGACGACCGGACGGTGCAGCTCACGCTCCAGACCCCCGTCGCCGGCTTCCTCGCCGCCATGACGCAGCCGCTGCTGCCCGCCCACCTGCTTGCCGGTATCCCGTTCGCGGAGCTCGGCGGGGACCTGTTCGCCACGCAGCCCGTGGGCAGCGGTCCGTTCGCGCTCGTGGAGCTGGACGACGAGCAGGCGGTCCTGGTGCCCGCCGCGATGGTCGAGCCCCGGGACGAGCCGGAGCCGTCCGGCTCGCTCGACCCGTTCGGCACGCCGGCGCCGCTGCCGACGTCGTCGCGGCCGGTGCCGTACGTCGAGCGCTTCGAGATGCGTTTCTACGACGACGCGGCCTCGCTGGCCACCGCCCTCGAATCCGGCGACGTGGACGCCGTGACCGGCCTGCCCGTGGACGTGACCGGGGTCCTCGCGACGGCCGACGGGGTCGAGGCGCTCCGCTACCCGACCACGACGTTGTCGTCCGTCCTGCTCGATCTCCACCCGTCGCACCCCGAGCTCGCGGACGCACGGGTCCGGCGTGCGCTGCTGGCCGCGATCGACCGCGACGCGCTCGTGGAGTCCGTCCTGGGCGGCAACGGGTCGCGTGCCGATGCGCTCGTTCCCCCGACCTCGTGGGCGTTCGACGGGGAGGCCGCGGCCACCGTCAAGCACGACCCGAAGAAGGCCGCGGACCTGCTCAAGGAGGCGGGCTGGAAGAAGGCGGACGGCGCCTGGACGGCGCCGCGCGGCAAGGAGCCGTACCGCGTCGAGCTGCTCACCGTGCCAGCCGACGCCAACCCACGCCTGGCGGCGACGGCCGAGGCCGTCCGCGACGCGTGGACCAAGCTGGGGCTCACGGTGGACCTCGTCTCCGTGCCGGGCGCCGACATGGCCGAGCGCCTGCGCGAGGGATCGTTCACGGCGGCGGTCCTGGACGTCGCGATGGGGCTGGAGCCTGACCTGTACCCGCTCCTCGCGTCGTCCCAGGTCCGGACCGCGGGCTCCAACCTGTCCGGCTTCCAGGACCCGACCCTGGACCCGCTGCTGGAGAAGGCCCGGGTGCCCGGCACGCCCGAGGAGCGGACCGCGGCCTGGAAGGCGCTCCTGGCCGGGCTCGCGGAGCGCCAGCCCATCCTGCCGCTCGCCTGGCCGGACGAGGTCGCGCTCGTCCGGGGCGTCGAGGGCATGGGTCCACGGCTCATCTCAGGTCCGGGTGACCGATTCTGGGATGTGCTAGGATGGCGCCTCGCCACGGACCGGTAAGCCTGCAGGCGCGCCGATCGGTGGTTGAGTCGGGCCGAGGTGGCGGAATGGTAGACGCGCTAGGTTCAGGACCTAGTGGCCGCAAGGTCGTGTGGGTTCGAGTCCCTCCCTCGGTACCACGGCCCCGATGAGGGCCCCGGCTCGGACAGGTGCATACGGGCCCAGGTGGCGGAATTGGTATACGCGTACGTTTGAGGGGCGTATGAGGCAACTCATCCGGGTTCAAGTCCCGGCCTGGGCACCACCCTCCTGACCCTCCCGGGCGGCCTCGCGGCCGCCCGTTCGCATTCCGGCCCCGGATCGCGGTCCGCGTGCGGTCCCGGAGGCCACCCGGGCGGTTAGCTCAGTTGGTCAGAGCGCCTCGTTTACACCGAGGAGGTCGGGGGTTCGAGACCCTCACCGCCCACCACCGTCTCACGCATGAGATCGCCCCTTCCGCCCGCCGCAGCTCAGGAAGCGGTGACGCCTTGCGTCCCACACCCGGTGCCGCACGTCAATGGCCGGCCTTGGAGCCAGCCAGGACCTGCGGCGTCAATGCCCGTCAGGGTGAAGGCGGCGGCAACCGGGGGCCGACCGCCTCTCGACGGCCCGACTGATCGTGCCCATCCTGACCGCGATCACGAAGTGCGGGAGGTGACCGGACATGCAGGACGCCGATCTGTTCATGGAGCTGGCCGCGATCGGCGGCGTGTTCGTCGGCTTCGGGGCGCTCATCGCCGTGCGGAGGGGCGGCCCAACCGAGCCCCTCGAGGTCGCCTACACGCGCGGCATGGTCGCGTTCGGGGTGCTGGCGGTCATCGCAGCGCTCGCCCCGGTGACCCTTGGCTTCTTCGACCTGACCGGGCACCAGATCTGGGCGCTGAGCAGCGCCCTGTTCCTCGTCGTGGGGTTGATCGTGGGTGTCGCCATGGTCCGTACGCCCGAGTACCGGACGAACATAGCGGCGCAAGCCGAGAAGACGCGAGCGTCGTCGCGGTCGCGCTGGGTCGCGGTGGGCGAGGTCGTGGGCAGCGTTGTCTCCATTCTGGCGCTGGTGCTCATCCCGATCGTCATCCTGCTGGGCGTGACCCCGGACCTCGAGGCCGGGCTCTACTTCGGGCTCGTCGTGCTGGCCCTGGTTCAGGCGGCGTGGATACTGCTCATCCTCGTCTTCGCGCAGCGGCTGCCCGCGATGGCATCCGACTCGGCAGCGCTGCCCACGGCAGGCGCGGCGAACGCCTGACCAGCGGTGCTCCTCCGGCGCCCGCCCGTCGTGGATGGGCCGCAGACCGTGCGAGCTCCCGGAACATGCGGTGCACCTGGTCGCCGTTGTCGGCCTTGCCTGGACAATCTGGATCTTCCCTGGCCCGTGCGACGAGCCGCCGCAATGGCCACCGGGATCGCTGAGCCCCGGCGCCGCGCCGAGGAGCGGGCCCACCTGGAGGAGCAGCCCGCCAGCCGACTGCCGCGGCTCAATCCGGGCCGGGACCCGAAGCTCTCCGGCGCAGCACCTCGCGCAGGCCATCCTCGACGGCGACGATCGGCTCGATCAGCGAGGCGCGCGTGGCCGCGTCGACCGCCAGGTCCTGTGCCCAGCGCCGGAACGCACCAGCTTCCTCCAGCCGGCTCTCGGCGTCGTCACGGGCGGCATAGGCCTCGCGGATCTCCGTGGCGATCCGCTGGAAGAACATGTGCGCCATCGTCAGGCTCCGGAGCTGGCCGCCGCGGCGGCCAGCGTGGCGCCGCCAAGGAACACTCCATCGGCGTAGCACCAGCCCCACGCCTCGCCGGCCCGCAGGGACCGCATCAGGGGGTGACCGGTCTCCTCGAAGTGGGCCCGGGCGTGCTTGTTGACCGACGTGTCGCAGCAACCCGCGTGCCCGCAGGTCAGACACAGGCGCAGGGCCGGCCAGACGTCGTCGGGGCCGCACTCGCTGCAGGCCGTCGCGTCCCTCCGGCTGACCACCACCTGCCCGAGATGGCTGCATGCCTTGTCTGCGACCTGTCCGTTGAACGCAAGGCGGAGCAGGAACTCGGGCGGCATCGAGGCCGCATGCTTGGGCGGCAGGTGCATCTGGTCCGCGGCGTTCACCAGCTCGAGCTGGCGGAGCATCTCGATGATGGACGGCAGGGTCAGGTCGTCGAGGTTGAGCGCGAGACCGCCGTCCACCGGGCGGACGCTGAACGCCACCGTCCACGCGATCGCGCGGCCGGTCGCCGGGACGCCCCACAGCTCCCCGGTGTTCGTTCCCCGCAGCGTCGCCCGCCCGTGAGCGCCGTCGCCGTCCGACTCCAGCGCGTCGAGAACGATGGCCAGGTCCGGGAAGCCCCCGACCAGGTCGAGGATGATCGGTCCGATGACCTCGGCCGCCCCCGGCTCTCCATCGGCTGGGGCGTGGCTGAAGAAGTCATGCCCGAGCGCGGCCCTCAACGCCGCACGATCTCCGCCGTTGAATTCCGCGATTGTCCTGCGGACCGTTGCGGAGGTGTTGCCGGGACGCATGTCAGCCCTCCTTGGAGTGTGCAGGCGGCTAGGTTGGCACAGATCCCAGGGATGGGCACTCGTCTGCCGGAGCGTGTGGCACCGTGGCCCTGATCCACGCCCAGCCGACCTGCGCGCCCGCGGAATCCCGGCAGCGGGTCCTCTCCGCGCCCGCCCTGCCCCGTGCGCATACTCGGAGCTGGTCCCGAATCGCGATCCAGCAGGATTGAACCTGGACGCGTGATCGTGACACTCGAGGCCGGCAGGGACGCCATCCAGGCCTCCGGATCGCGAGGCCCCGGGCGCGTGGGCCGTCCGGCCGTTGCCGCCGCGTGGCGGGGCGCTATGCTGCACCGGGGGCAGGTGCCCCGGGGCCCAACTCGAGGAGACCGCATGGATCTCACGCTGATCATCATCATTGCGATCGTCGTCGTCGTGATCGTGGCGATCGTCGGCATCTACAACGGCCTGGTCACGCGGCGCAACCGGATCGACGAGGCGCTGGGCCAGATCGAGGTCCAGCTCAAGCGGCGGCACGACCTGATCCCGAACCTGGTCAATGCGGTGAAGGGCTACATGGGGTTCGAGCAGGACGTGCTCACCCGGGTCACCGAGGCCCGCGCCAACGCCGTCGCTGCCGGCGCCCGCGGCCCCCACGACCAGGCCCAGGCCGAGAACATGCTGACCGGCGCCCTGCGCTCGCTGTTCGCGGTGGTGGAGAACTACCCGGATCTCAAGGCGAACCAGAACGTCATGGCGCTCCAGGAGGAGCTGACCACGACCGAGAACCAGATCAGCTTCTCGCGCCAGCACTACAACGCGACGGTCCTGGACTACAACAACACGATCCAGACGATCCCGAGCGTGATCATCGCCGGCCCCCTGGGCTTCACCAAGCGCGAGTTCTTCGACGCGGAGCCCGAGGCCGCCAACGTCCCCAACGTCGACCTGAGCCTGGGCTAGGGGAGCGGCGGGCGACCGCCGCCCGGACGCGACGCCATGGCCACGTTCTACGACCAGATCGGGGCGAACAAGCGAAACTCGGTCCTGCTCGCGATCGCCGTGATCGCGATCCTCGGCCTGCTCGGACTGTTCATCGGCTGGGCCGTCGCCGGGGACCCCGCGGTCGCGCTGCCGTCGATGGCAGGGGCGATCGCCATCGGCCTGGCGGCATCCCTGTTCAGCTACTTTCTGGGCGATTCGCTGGTCCTGTCCATCTCCGGCGCCAAGGAGGTCACCGCCCAATCCCACCCGCAGCTGTTCAACGTGGTCCAGGAGATGGCGCTGGCGGCCAACGTGCCGATGCCCAAGGTCTACCTGATCGACGACACGGCCCCCAACGCGTTCGCGACGGGGCGGGACCCCGGGCACGCGTCGGTGGCGATCACGATCGGGCTGCTTCAGAAGCTGGATCGCGAGGAGCTCCAGGGCGTGATGGCCCATGAGCTGTCGCACGTGCGCAACTTCGACATCCGGTTCTCGCTCATGGTGGGCGTGCTGGTGGGCTCGATCGCGCTGCTGGCGGACTTCTTCCTGCGGTTCACATTCTGGGGCGGCGGCCGCAGCTCCCGGAGCCGGGATTCCGGCGGCGGGGGGCTGCAGGCGCTGATCATGGTGGTGGCCCTGGCGCTCGCGGTCCTGGCCCCGATCATGGCCCGCCTCGTCCAGATGGCCATCAGCCGCCAGCGCGAGTACCTGGCGGACGCGTCCGCCATCGAGCTGACACGCAACCCGGTCGGCCTCCAGCAGGCGCTGGCCAAGATCGCGCTGGACAAGGAGCCGCTGGAGGTCGCCAACCGGGCGACCCAGCATCTCTACTTCGAGAACCCCATCAAGCACGCCGACGCGCGCTCCCGCTCGCTGTTCTCCACGCACCCACCGGTGGTGGAGCGGATCAACCGCCTCCGCGCCCTGGGCGGCATGGCGCCGGTCGCCGGTCCGGAGGCGGTGCTCGGGGCGGTACCGGCACCGGGGCCGAGGTAACGCCGGCGGTGATCGACGCGTGCACAGGCGGTCGCTCTGGGACGCTCGCGTGCCAGATCAAGGCAGTCCACGCTCGGGTCGCGGGCCGAGGCCTTGCCCAGGCGTGCCAGCCGTGCAGGGCGATCGGCTCGGTGGCACGTAGCTGAGCCAGGATGGGCAGCGCCCGCTTGGCCCTGCGTTGATCGGCCCTCGCGTTGTCGCCCGATCTGGCCCCGCGACGCGCGCCGCGCGAGCACCGAGCCGATCCGGTTCAGGGCCGGGACCCTCTGTCCTTGTCAGCTAGCATCCACCCGGCTGACAGACGCAGGTTGGACCGATCCGCGGCCCAATACGCGGCCATCCAGCCCGCAGGTGGCTGGTTGACCCGAACCCGCTGGCTTGCAGGCGCCTGGGTGCTGGATGACCCAGACTCGGCCTGCGGCATGACGACGGCGAGCGCGGCGAGGGTCGCGACGACTGAACCGGCCTCGCCTTGTCGCTCGATCTGGCCCCGTGGTATCCTGCGCCCCGCCGACGGGCTCCCGCGGGGGCTCGGGACCGGGCCGAGATAGCTCAGTTGGTAGAGCACGCGACTGAAAATCGCGGTGTCGCCAGTTCGAATCTGGCTCTCGGCACCAAATCCCGGTCGGCGCATCGAGCGGAAGTGGCTCAGTTGGTAGAGCATCACCTTGCCAAGGTGAGGGTCGCGGGTTCGAGTCCCGTCTTCCGCTCCACTCCCCCCATACGTGAGATCGATGCCCGGCACCGCTGCCCCTTCGTCTAGTGGTAGGACAGCGGACTTTGGATCCGTTAGCCGAGGTTCGAATCCTCGAGGGGCAGCCAACCTGATCGAAACGGCGGCGAGGTGCCGCCAACCGCGGCGACGTGGCGAAGTGGCCTAACGCGGGGGTCTGCAAAACCCTTATTCATCGGTTCGAATCCGATCGTCGCCTCCACTTCTGCGCCTGAAACGGGCCCTCCGGGGCCCGTTTCGCTATGGGGTCCCGGCTCGTCATCGTGGTCGTCTCCCTCATCGGTGGGGACTGACAAGTCACCGAGCAGTCGGCACGAACAAAGGCACTGAGCAACAACAGGCGATCCGGGAATGTCGCGTCACGGCGGACTCGGCGGGGAATGCCGCGAGGCGAACGCGGGCGATCCTGACCTTCGGCCCTCGACCTCGCCGGTCTCGCGCCCGACGCTGACCGACATCCACGGGAGGCTTCGACACGCGGCCCACACTCCGGCCGCCGGGACCGCGCCGAGCCACCGGCGAGACCGGCCCGAGAGTCCGCAGCGTGGAGGCATCGAGGATGGGCGAGCGCCAGCACAGGTGAGACCGCTCCTCGTCGGACTTGCCGTCGTGGTCCTGCTTGGCGGATGCGCGTCGGACGGGACCTCGACGCCATCGTCGGCCCCTGCCGCCTCGGCCGGTCCGTCGGTGGCAGCGGCCACGCCGGAGCCGTCCCCTGAGGCCACGGCGGCCCCCACCTCCGTTGGGGGCGGCCACGTCATCCACGTGAACCTGGTCGTCCCGCTCGCCTCCACCGCGGAGCTCGGCTCGGCCTGCGACGCAGCCGCCCTGCGCGCGACGGGCCCGACGGCGGCGACGATCCCGGGGTCGCAACTGAAGTTCTTCGACTTCGATCGGGCCAGGGAAGCTGACTTCGCGACGATGGCGCCGCTCGGCGAGCAACCGGTCCCGCAGACCGGCACCATCGTCAAGCCCATGAGCGACGATCCGGCGTTCCCGGCCGGCTGCCTGTTCAGCTTCGACGTGCCGACGACCGCGGACGCCGACAAGGCGTACATGTTCTCCCTGGGGTCCGTCTACTTTCCGATCCCGGCCATCCTCCGTGCCGATCTCGAGGCTGCCGGGTGGGACGCGAACATCGGGGTCAATCCCCAGTAGCAGCCAGGGGCGGCCGGCAGCGGGTGACGGACACGAGGAAGCAGAACACCGGGCTCGCCTCGAATGGAACGCTGACGCACCCGCAGCCTGGCCGGGGACGCCCACCTGTCAGGCTGGAGGCGGATCCCGATCAGCCCTCGCGCAGCTCGTACGTGACGGCCAGCGAGCCGGGCGGGCTGACCAGGAGCATGTACAGCAGGAGCGGGATCCCGATCACGAACAGGCACAGCAAGAGCGCCAGCAGCACCCATCGCTGGCTCCACCGGCCCGGCGCATAGGACTGCGCCACGGGGAAGTACCCGGAGGCGGCCAGGTGGGCCGCGTCCGCCTGGGCGGCCTCGAGCGCCGCCTCGTGGTAGCCGGGATAGAGGCGGGCAAGGATCGTCGGACGATCCGGGCCCTGCGGCGGGGGCGGGAACGGCCCCGATTCCGGGCGATGGGCGCTCACTGTCCACCTCCTGTCGATGACGGGATCGTGGCCCATCTCCACCGGGTACGCCAGTGCCATCCGGGAGCGCGTAGCATTCCGATCAGTCCATCGCGCCGAGGTGGCGGAACCGGCAGACGCGGCGGTCTTAAACACCGCTGGGGGCAACCCCGTGCGAGTTCGAACCTCGCCCTCGGCACCACGTGAGCAGAAGCAGCTGCGAGGGTCCAGATGACACCACTCGAGACGGTCGCCGTCATCGGCAACGGCATCATCGGCCATGGCATCGCGCAGGTGTTCGCGGCGGCGGGCAGGCAGGTGGTGATGATCGGGCGCGATGCGGCCTCGCTCGCGCGCGCGCTGGACAGGATCTCGGCCAGCCTCGGCGATTTCGCGAGCCACGAGCTGATCGAGCGCCAGGCGATACCGAAGATCCTGGAGCGGATCAGGACCTCGACCAGCCTCGAGGATGCGCGCGACGCGCAGCTCGTGATCGAGGCGGTGACCGAGGACCTGGCGCTCAAGCTCGACATCTTCGAGCAGCTGGACCGCATCTGTCCGCCGCCCGCCGTGCTGGCATCCTCGAGCGGGCAGCCTGCCAGCGCCCTCATCGCCAGGGTCACGCATCCGGAGCGGGTGATCGCGACGCACTTCTGGTACCCGCCGCAGCTCATCCCGCTGGTGGAGGTGTGTGCGAGCCCGAAGACCCTGGCCGGCGTGACGACGTGGGTCTGCGAGCAGCTGCGCGCGGCGGGCAAGGAGCCGGCGGTCATCGACCGGGAGATCCCGGGCTTCATCGGCAACCGCCTGCAATTCGCGATGCTGCGCGAGGCCTGGGCCCTGTGGGCCTCGGGTGCGGCCAGCGCGGAGGCGATCGACACCGTGGTGCGCAACTCCTTCGGCCGACGCGTCGGGATCACCGGCCCGATCGAATTTGCCGATGTGGGCGGCCTGTCCACCATGTATCACTTCGGCAGGTCGCTGATCCCGCATCTCGATGCGCGCCCCGAGCCCGATCCCGCCATCGCCAGGCTGGTTGCGGGCGGCGCCAACGGCGTCGCGAATGGCAGGGGCGTCTACGACTGGTCCCAGCGCGACGGCGAGGCGCTGCTCGCCGCGCGCATGGACGAGCTGTTCCGCTGGCTGAAGGCGGACAGCGAACGCAGGAGCTGACACGGCGGTGCATCCGCGCGCCCGGCGAGGCCGTGGTGCGCCGGACTCTGGGCGCCTCAGCGGCGGCGGCCGAACAGGCCGCGCTTCTCCTTCTTCTCGCCGGGCGCTGCCGTTGGGACGGCCGCCGGGCGATCCACGCCGAACACCAGGCCCGCCAGCCTTCGGAGGTGCTCCGCGGGGGCGGACTTGGGCGCGCTGCGCACGACCGGCACGCCCTCGTTGACGGCCTTGAGGTAGACGAACGGGTCGTACGGCAGGTCCGCGCTGACCAGGGCTCCCAGCGCGTTCTCGATGTCGGTCCGCTTGAGCAGGTCCCGGGCGAACAGGTTGTTGAGCACGAACATCGTCGTGGCACCCATCGAACCCGTTTCGGTGAGCTGATCAAGCAGCAGGTGCACGGCGTTGAGGGCCGGAATCTCCGGCAGCACGGGGACGATGACGACGTCGGACCGGCTGAATACGGTCAGCATCCGCTCGTCCAGCACCGCCCCCGCGTCGATGACGACGATCTGATAGGCCTCCAGCGCCCGGGCGAGGACCAGTTCCACGTGCTCGGCGGTGACCATCGAGGCGAAGCCGGGTGTCGGCGGGGCCGCCAGGATCTGGATGCCGCCGGGGTGGTGCACCGCGTAGGTGCGGAACACGTCCGCGTCATGAAGCGCGGCGTCGTCGCGGACCAGTTCCAGGACGGATTGGCGCGGCTGGAGGTTGAGGTGGGACGCGATCTGTCCGAACGACAGGTCCAGGTCGATCACGAGGACCCCGTTGGGGTGGCGCTCGGCAGCGAGCAGGGCGAGGTTGGTCGCGACCGTCGTGCTGCCCACGCCTCCCTTTGGGCTGAACACGGTGACGATCCGGCGGGCACGGGCCTCTCCGGTCATGGTCGACGGGGCCGAGCCGGTGCCGCGCGAGTGCTGGAACCGGAGCGCGAGCGCCTCCACCCGGGCCTCGAGCTCCGTCTCGTCGAACGGCTTGGTGATGATGTCGTCGGCGCCGGCCTCGAGGAGCGCAATCCGCTCGTCGAGGCTGTCCGACTGGGCGACGGCCAGCACGGGGATCGCCTCGCTGGCCTGGCTCTCGCGCAGCGCCCCGATGACGGCGGCGATCTCCGAGTCGGGCGGGACCTGGTCGATGACGATCAGGCTGTACCCGGCGGCCTGGGCGACGAGGTCCTCCGGCAACGCCACCGTGACGACCCCGTGACCCGGCCGGGTGAGCGCCTTGGACAGCGATTCCACCGCGACGCGATCGGTCGCGAGGAGCAGGATCGAGAGCTGCACGGTTCCCCCAGGTCTGGGCATGTGGCGTTGCGCTGAGAGGATACCAAGGTCGGGTGTCCCGCTCGCACGTGGCGCCCTCGTGTCCATCGTGGGGTCGTCGAGGTGGACCGTGCTATGCTGCCGCGGTCCTTTCGGCTCCGCAACGGTATGGCCGTCACCGGGGCACATCCCACAGGAAGGAGTCTTGCAGGCCGTGCGCCGCTATGAACTCATGCTCGTCATCCGGCCGGATGCGCCGGACGACAAGGTCGCCGCGGTCATCGACCGCACCACCCGCTACGTCGTCGCCTCCGGTGGCCAGATCGTCAAGGTCGCGCCCTGGGGCCGCAGGCGGCTGGCCTACCCGATCGATCGCCATCGCGACGGCTCGTACCACATCGTGGTGTTCGAGGCCCCGCCCGAGGCGATCGTGGAGATGGAGCGCAGCCTCCAGATCACCGAGGAGGTCCTCCGCTATCTCGTGACTCGTGCGATCAAGCCGGTCAGGGCGCGTCGCGACGCGGTCGGCGGCGAGGCCGGGGACGCCGATGCAGAGGACGCCGATGGCGACCTCCCGTCCGCCGAGGACGAGGAGGACGAGGACACCGGCGAGCGGATCGACGAATCCGAGAGCGAGGCCGCGCCCGCGGCCATCGACTGACGAGAGGGAGCCGCGAGCGATGGCATCGTTCTCCAAGGTCTCGATCATCGGCAACCTCGGGCGTGATCCCGAGATGCGCTACACGCCGAACGGCCGTCCGGTGACGGAGTTCAGCGTGGCGGTCAACCAGAGCACGAAGAACCAGCAGACGGGCGAGTGGGTCGAGGCGACCGACTGGTTCCGGGTCACGGTCTGGGGCGACCGCGCCGAGCGCACGGCCGACCAGCTGCGCAAGGGCACGCGCGTGTTCGTCGAGGGCCGGTTCCGCACCCGCGAGTACGAGGCCCGCGACGGGCAGAAGCGCGTGTCGCTGGAGATCACCGCGGACAGCGTGATCAACCTGGACCCGCGCGCCCCGCGCGAGGGCGAGGGCGAGGGGGGCTTCGCCGCCCCGGCCGGCGGCTTCGGCAGTGGTGGCGGGGGCGGCGAGACTGTGCGCCCGACCCGCGCCCCGGGCGACGCCGACGACCTCGACGACCTTCCGTTCTGACGACGTTCCCGCGGCCGAGCGCCGCCCCGGCGGGTCTGCCCGCCACCAGCAACCAGGAGACCTGATCCATGCCTCCCAGGATGAAGAAGCGCGACGACTACTACCGCGACCGCCGCCGCCGGAAGGTGTGCTCCTTCTGTGCGGACAAGACGGCGATCATCGACTACAAGGAGGTCAACCGCCTCCGCCGCTACCTGTCCGAGCGCGCCAAGATCGAGCCTCGCCGCAAGACGGGCACCTGCGCCGCGCACCAGCGGGAGCTGTCCGTCGCGCTCAAGCGCGCGCGCCACGTGGCGCTCCTCCCGTACGCGCCCCAGCACCTGCGCCCCTGACGCGGTGATCGCCGGCGTCCTGCTCCTCGTGGGCGGAGCCGCCGCGGGTCTGTTCGGCTCGCTCCTGGGTCTCGGGGGCGGGGTGCTCATCGTGCCGCTGCTCACGTTGGGCTTCGGGCGGCCCCTGCGCGAGGCGGTCGCGGTGTCGCTGGTGTGCGTCATCGTGACCTCGAGCGCCGCGGCCGGGGCGTACCTGCGCAGCCGCACCGCGAACCTGCGCCTGGGCATGGTGCTCGTCCTGTTCACGGCCGTCGGGGCGCTGGCCGGGGCGCTGATCGCGTTCTCGCTGCCGGATCGGGTGCTGGCCGGCCTGTTCGCGCTGCTGCTCGTCTACGTGGCGCTGTCGATGGCGCGAGGGCTTCGCCCCCGGCGGACCCCTGCGTCGGCTGCCGGCGGGGAGCCGGTGCCGGTCGGCGATGGCGGGCCGGCCACCCATGGCTCGTCGGCCGACGATGGGCCGCCGGCCGACGACGAGCCGCCGGCGCGAGCACTCCCCGGCGTGCTGGGCGGTGCGCTCGACGGCCCCGGCTACCGAGTCCGGCGGCTCGGTCCGGGCGGCCTCGCGTCGCTCGGCGCCGGCGTGGTGGCTGCCCTGTTCGGCGTCGGCGGCGGGATCGTCAACGTGCCCACGATGAACCTGGTGATGGGTGCCCCGCTGCGGGTCGCGGCCGCCACGAGCAACCTGATGATGGGCGTGACGGCGGTGTCGTCGGCGATCATCTACATGCTCCGGGGCGGGCTGGATCCCTACCTCGCGGCGCCGACTGCCCTGGGCGTGTTCATGGGGGCGTCGGTCGGTGCCCGCGTCGCGCACCGCGTGGACGTCCGCGTCATCCGCGGGTTGTTCGTGGTGGTCCTGGCGTGGACAGCGTTCCAGATGGCCCGCCGGGCGTTGGGGCTGTGATGACCGGCCCGCAGGTCCAGCCCGACGACACCGACGCCGTGGAGATGGCGATCGCGCGGGTCCTCCTGGCGGGGACGCTGGCCGGGATGGCGCTGCTCGTTGCCGGCATCGCGCTGATGGCCGCCAACGGCATCGAGCCCGATGCCGTCGCGTTCCCGCCGTTCGACCCGGCGACGATCCTGGCGGACCTCGCGGCCCTGCAGCCGGAGGGCTTCCTGTGGGCCGGGATTGTCGTGATCGTCGCGACGCCGATCGCGCGCGTCCTCGGCGAGCTGGTTGCCTTCGCGCGCCGCCGGGACCGGCTGATGACCGGCGTCGCGGCGGCGATCCTGGTGGTCGTGGCGCTGTCGGTCGTCGTTGCCGTCGTGGCCGAGGTCGCCTGACGTGGATGTGATCCTCCTGGTCATCGCCTTCGGCGTGATCCTCGCCGGCGCCGAGCTGTTCACCAACGGCATCGAGTGGTTCGGGCGCAAGCTGAATCTCGCCCAGGGGGCCGTCGGGTCCGTCCTCGCGGCCGTCGGCACCGCCCTCCCCGAGACCATGATCCCGATCATCGCGATCCTGTTCGCGAACGGGGAGGACGGGGCCCACGAGGTGGGGGTGGGCGCGATCCTGGGTGCTCCGTTCATGCTCTCCACGCTGGCGATGTTCGTGACCGGCGTGGGCGTGCTGGCCTTCCGCCGGCGGCGGCCGACGGGGACGCGGATGCCGGTGGACACGGTGGTTCTCGTCCACGACATCCGGTACTTCGTGATCGCCTATGCGCTCGCCATCGCGGCCGCGTTCCTCCCGCCCGAGCTGGGGATCGGCAAGCTGCTCGTGGCCGGGGTCCTGATCGGCATCTACGCCTGGTACGTGAAGGGCCACCTCGACGCGGATGCCGAGGAGCACGGCGAGGAGCTCCCTCCGCTGCGCTTCCACCGCCTGGACCGCCCAGGCCGTCGCGGCGACCCGGTCGTGCCTCGGCTGCGCGTGGTCGGGCTGCAGGTCGCAGTAGCGCTGGGCGCCATCATCGGGGGGGCGTACCTGTTCGTGGATGCGGTGGAGAGCCTGTCCGCCGCCCTGGGCGTCAACGAGATCATCCTGGCCCTGGTGATCGCGCCGATCGCCACCGAGCTGCCGGAGAAGTTCAACTCCCTGATCTGGGTGCGCCAGGGCAAGGACACGCTCGCGATGGGCAACATCACCGGGGCGATGGTGTTCCAGTCGGCCATCCCCACGGTGGTGGCGCTGCTGTTCGCCGCCGATGCCTGGCGCGTGACCGAGGACTCGCTGATCGCGTTCGCGAGCGCCGGCATCGCATTCCTCTCGGTGGCCGCGATCTTCCTCCCGATGTGGCGCCGGGCACGGCTCGACGGGCGGCACCTGCTGGTCGGCGGGGTGTTCTACCTGGCCTATCTCGCCCTCGTCGGCCTGGAGCTCGCCGGGGCCATCTGACCGCCTCCCGGACCGCTCGTCCGGGCCGTTCGGCCGCAGAGTCCGGCGAGGGCCGCGTGCTAGACTCGGCCGACTTCGAGAGCCCTTCCGAGCGGCCCTCCCGGCCGCCCCGTCGCGACTGGAGCCGATCATGCTCACCCAGCAGCCGTCCGACGCGCACGCGCCGTCCGCCACCCCCGCCTCGCGCTCGCTGGACGATCTGATCGCCTACTTCGAGGGGAACTGGGTTCCGCTCCGTGACGCCAAGGTCAGCATCATGACCCACGCGTTCATGTACGGGACGGCGACGTTCGAGGGGATCCGCGCGTACTGGAACGCGGAGCACGGCAAGCTGTACGGGCTGTTCGTGCGGGAGCACGCGGAGCGGATCCGCAGGTCGGCCCACATCCTGCTGATGGAACCGGTGCCGTCCACGGACGAGCTGGTGTCGATCATCCTCGAGACGGTCCGCCGCAACGGGTTCCGGGAGGATGCCTATATCCGCCCCTCGTTCTACAAGAGCACGCGGGCGATCGGCGTTCGACTCCACCACCTGGAGCACGAGCTGTACGTGATCAGCCTGCCGTTCGGCAACTACATCGACATCGAGAAGGGCGTGCGGCTCCTGACGTCGTCCTGGCGGCGCAACGCGGATGAGGCGCTGCCGGCCCGGGGCAAGATCGTCGGCGGGTACGTGAACATGGCCTTCCAGAAGTCGGAGGCGGAGCTCAACGGCTTCGACGAGGCGCTGGTGCTCACCCCGGACGGGCACGCGTCGGAGGCCTCCGCGGCCAACCTGTTCGTCGTGCGCGACGGCACGGTCATCACCCCCCCGGTGTACGACGACATCCTCGAGGGTGTGACCCGCAAGGCGATCATCGGCCTGGCCGGCGATCTCGGCCTGCCGGTCGAGGTGCGTTCCCTGGACCGCTCGGAGCTGTACGTGGCCGACGAGGTGTTCCTGTGCGGCACCGGTGTCCAGGTGAGCCCGGTGATCGAGGTGGACCACCGCGCGATCGGCAGCGGGGAGGTCGGGCCCATCGCGAGCCGGATCAGCGAGCGCTACTTCGCGGCGGCGCGCGGGGTTCTGCCCGAGTACCACCACTGGCTGACGCCGATCGAGCCTGCGGGCTGACCGCCCAGGCATCGCCCGGAGGCGCTGCGGCAGGCCCGCTCAGCCCGGGGCGTCGTCGACCGCGAGCTTCGGCGCGTCGCGCCCCAGCGTGACCACGATGTCGGCGGTGACCGCAGGATCCGTGGCGGCGGTGGCGGTAGCCCCCAGGAGCTTCTCCAGGTACGCAATGGACTCGGGCATCTCCGCCTCGGCCCCGTTGTAGACGACGATCCGGGTGCGAGCGGTCTCCCCGCCACCCTTGTTGGGCGCCGAGGCCTCGAGCCCGTCGTACGCGAAGTAGTCGGCGACCCCGGCGGCGAGCCCGCTCTGGCCGGAGCCGTTGAGCACCCATACCTGCGCGCTCTCGGAGCCGAGCCGCTCCCGGAGGGCGAGCTCCTCGGCCGAGACGCTGAACGCGTCCCTGACCGCGGCGCGGATCCGGGCGACGCGGGGCGTGATGATGTAGCCGCGGTCCGAGTTCGCGTACTCGGTGGCGTAGAACCGGGGCGAGAACACGTACGAGCGCACGTTCTTCGTGTCCACCGAGTCCGCGAGCGAAAGGAGCTTCGCGATCTCGCCCGTCTTGATGTCGGTCTTGACGGACCTGCCGAGCGTCTCGACGAGCGAGGGCAGGTTGGCCACGATCGCCTGCGCGTTCATCTGGTCCTTGAGGGAGATCAGCACGCGCTGCTGGCGGCGTCCGCGGTCGAAATCGCCGCCTGCTGCCCGGTGTCGGGACCGGGCGTAGACGAGCGCCTCGGCGCCGGTCATGTGCTGCGGCCCGGCCGGGAAGTAGACCCGCCGCAGGCCGCCGGCCACCGGGTACGTGCTCTCCGCGACCGGGATCTGGACGTTCACCTGGACGCCCCCGAGCGTGTTCACGACGTCCCGGAAACCCTGGAAGTTGACCATCACGTAGTAGGGGATCTTGAGGCCGTAGAGCTCGCCCAGCAGCGCTTTGAGGGCGTTGAAGCCGCGGACGTTCGCGGAGCTGCCGGGCCACAGGTCCTCGCGCCCCCGGTTCTGGGCGAACCAGCCGTTGATCTTCCCCCGGAAGGTGCTTCCCCAGACCCGCCGGGCGTTCTCCGGCACGGGCACGTCCACCATGTCCCGGGGCACCTGGAACATCGCGACCTGGCCGGTCTCGGGGTCCACGGACGCGACGATCAGGGTGTCGGTGTTGAACGTCTTGTCGCCCGAACGCTGGTCCACGCCGACCAGGAGGACGTTGAGCCGCTCCTTGCCATCCCACGGCGGCAGCGTCGCGGCCTGGGTCCCCACCGCGTCGCTGGCGATCGGGCCGGCGGAGGCTTCCGGGCTGGTGCTGGGCTCGCTCGACGTGAGTGGCTCGTCCGTCGTGCCAGGAGCCGGGGTCTCCTCCGCCACATCGCATGCGGCCTCGCCCGTGTCCGAGAACACGCAGTTGACGAAGTTGAGCGCCATGACGTTGTAGCGGGCGACGGCGAGGTGGCCGCCTGCGACGACGGCGAGCACGGCCAGCAGTCCGGCGAGCGACAACGGGCTGAGGGGCAGCCGCGCCCGGCCGAGGCGTCCGCCACCCGAGGCGTCGACCGCGTTGAGGTAGCGGGCGACCTGCCACGCGTCCACGGCGGCGATCAGCCGGTACACGAGGGCGACGACGTTGAGCGCAAAGATCGCCATCAGGACCGGCTGCTGGATGAGGAAGCCGAACAGCTCGATGCGATCCGCCCGCACCACGATCCCGCCCAGCAGCGCGATGGCCAGGAACGGGAGGGCTGCGAACGCCAGCCCTCGGGTCACGGCGCCCGCGTACAGGTGCCCCAGGCCGGGGAAGATCAACGACAGGAACGCGGCGGCGAATGCAGAGCGCGATCGCGGGGAGGGTGTCTGGGCTGTCGTCATCGGGCGGCATTCTACGTCGGGTCCGATTCCGGGGCTGCCGGCGGGCGGACCGAGGCGCCAGGCGGCCGCGCGGGGGCGGAGCCGATAGACTGGTCACCCGCCGCGGCGAGCCCGAGATCCGCGCCCGGCGGCCCACGAGGCCCGATGTTCCGACCCGTCTCCACCCGCCCCGACCTCGTCGCCCAGGAGCACGAGCTGCTTCGCCAGTGGGCCGACCGCCGGACCTTCGCGCGCCTCCGCGCCCAGAACGCGGGTGGCCCGCGGTGGAGCTTCATCGACGGACCGATCACCGCCAACAACCCGATGGGCGTTCACCACGCCTGGGGACGAACGTACAAGGACGTGTTCCAGCGGTTCCACGCCATGCTGGGGGACGACCAGCGGTACCAGAACGGCTTCGACTGCCAGGGCCTGTGGGTCGAGGTCAACGTCGAGCGGGATCTCGGCTTCACCTCCAAGCGCGACATCGAGGCGTTCGGGATCGGGGAGTTCGTCTCCCTGTGCAAGCAGCGCGTGCTCACCTACGCCGCACGCCAGACGGAGCAGAGCATCCGGCTCGGCATGTGGATGGACTGGAACGATCCGGCGGAGCTGTTGCGGCTCCGGGACCTCCTCGCCGACGACCCGTCCCAGCTCGCGACCATCGAGGGCCCCGGGGGCCCGGTCACGGACACCGTGGAGATGCTCGTCGGCCGCCTCGGGATGCCGGACGTCGGGGGCAGCTACTTCACGTTCAGCAACGAGAACAACGACCTGATCTGGGGCTTCCTCGCGGAGTGTCACAAGCGGGGCTGGGTGTACCGCGGCCACGACACCATGCCGTGGTGCCCGCGGTGTGGCACCGGCCTGTCCCAGATGGAGATGAACGAGGGCTACGCGGACCGCGAGGACCCCGGGCTCACCGTCCGGCTCCCGCTGGTGGACCGGCCCGGCGAGTCACTTCTCGTCTGGACGACCACGCCCTGGACGCTGGCGGCCAACGTCGCGGCGGCCGTCGGCCCGGACCTGCGGTACGTGAGGGTGCGCCAGGGCGCGGATGAGTTCTGGCTGGGCAAGGGGGCCCTCAAGCAGGCGCTGCGCGGCCCGTTCCAGGTGCTCGAGGAGCGCGCCGGCTCGGAGCTGGCCGGCTGGCGCTACACGGGCCCGTTCGACGACCTGCCGGCGATCCGCGCGGCGTTCGCCGAGGCCGGCTACGAGCACCGCGTGATCACCTGGGGCGACGTCGGCGAGGAGGAGGGGACCGGGGTCGTCCACATTGCGCCCGGCTGCGGCGCGGAGGACTACGCGCTGGGCGTCGCGCTGGGCCTGCCCATCGTGGGGCCGATCGACGAGGACGGCCGGTACTACGCCGGGTTCGGCTGGCTGGCCGGTCGCGAGGCGCCGGGCGCGACCGAGGCGATCATCGATTCGCTGGAGCAGCGCCGGTTCTTCTATCACCTCGAGGCGTACACCCACCGCTACCCCCACTGCTGGCGGTGCAGCACGCCGCTGCTGTTCCGGCTCGTGGACGAGTGGTACATCCGCATGGGGGAGGTCTACGACCGGCCGCGCGACCAGCTGACGCCGGCCGAGGTGGACGCGAGCCTCCGGTACCAGATCATGGAGATCGTGGACCGGATCCGGTGGATCCCGGGCTTCGGGTATGAGCGGGAGCTGGACTGGCTCCTCAACATGCGCGACTGGATGATCTCCAAGAAGCGCTACTACGGCCTGGCCCTGCCGATCTACGACTGCGCCGCGTGCGGCACCTTCGACGTCATCGGTGGACGGGAAGAGCTTCGCCGGCGAGCGATCGAGGGCTGGGACGAATTCGAGGGCCACACGCCGCACCGGCCGTTCGTGGATGCGGTGAAGGTCGCCTGCCGGTCGTGCGGCGAGCCCGTGTCGCGGATCGAGGACGTGGGCAACCCGTGGCTGGACGCCGGCATCGTGCCGTTCTCCACCCTTCACTTCCGGGAGGATCCGGCGTACTGGGCGGACTGGTTCCCGGCCGACTTCATCTCGGAGAGCTTCCCCGGCCAGTTCCGGAACTGGTTCTACGCGATGCTCGCGATGAGCACCGTGCTGCGCCGGGAGGAGCCGTTCCGCACGATCTTCGGCTACGCGACGCTGTTCGGCGAGGACGGCCGCCCCATGCACAAGAGCTGGGGCAACGCGATCGAGTTCGACGAGGCCGCCGAACGCATGGGCGTGGACGTCATGCGCTGGATGTATGCCTCCGCGCGACCGGACGACAACATCCTGTTCGGCTGGCACGCGGCCGACGAGGCCCGGCGCGGCCTGCTGGTGATGTGGAACGTGTACGCGTTCTTCGCGACCTACGCGCGGCTCGCAGGCTGGACGCCGGCCGCGGGCGCGCCGGCCGCGGCGGACCGCCCACCGCTGGACCGCTGGATCCTGTCGCGCGCCGCAGGCATGGCAACGGACGTCGAGACGCGCCTCCGGGACTTCGACGCCGAGGCGGCGGCCCGGATTCTGGCGTCGTACATCGACGACCTGTCCACCTGGTACCTGCGGCTGTCGCGCCGGCGCATGTCGCGCACTTCCGGCGCGGAACGGGACGCCGCGTTCGCGACCCTCCACGCCGCGCTGGTGGCCCTCGCCCGCACGATCGCGCCGATCCTGCCCTTCCTGTCGGACGCGGTCTACGGCAACCTGGTGGCCGCCCTGGACCCATCCGCGCCCGACAGCGTCCACCTCACGCGCTGGCCCGCCGCAGAGCTGGCCCCCTTGCGCGACGAGGCGCTGGAGGCGTCGATGGCCGTCGCCCGCCGGGCCGTCGACCTGTCGCGCACGCTCCGCGGCCAGGCCGGGCTCAAGGTCCGCCAGCCGCTGGCCCGGATGTGGCTGGCGCTGCCGGGCGGGGACCTCGCCGGGCGGGACGCCCTGGTCGGCCTGATCGCGGCCGAGGCCAACGTGAAGGCGGTCGAGATCATCGGCGACGAATTGGAGCTCGTGGACCGAGGGGTCAAGGTGCTCCTGCCCAGGGTGGGCAAGCGCCTGGGACCGAAGATCCCGGCCGTCATGGCGGCGGCCAGGGAGGGCCGGTTCGAGGTCCGGTCGGACGGATCGGTCGTGCTGGCCGGGGAGACCCTGTCACCCGAGGAGGTCGAGATCCAGGCGACACCCCGGCCGGGCACCGCCGTCGCCCACGACGACGGCCTGGTGGCGATCATCGACACGACCCTGACCCCGGAGCTGCGGGCGGAGGGCGACGCCCGGGAGCTCCAGCGGGCGATCCAGGACCTGCGCAAGGATGCGGAGATGGAGCTGGACGACCGGATCGAGGTCTGGGTGGACGGTCTCGCGGCGGAGGTGGCGCCGTTCCTGGACTCGGTCGCCGCGGAGACGCAGGCGGACGCGATCCGTCTGGCGGCCGCCCCCGCCGGCCTGCCGGCAGCCGCCGTTCGGCTCGATGCCGGCGAGGCGCGCATCGCGCTCCGGCGGACCGGCGGCAGCGCGTGACCCGATGACGAGGCCGGAGGACGGGCTGGACGACGGGCCGGAGACCGCCACGTCGGTGCCGCCGGAACCCACGCCGCCCGCCCCCGCTCGGCGGAAGGGGCGCTCGGCGGGTCGCTGGCTGCTGTTCGCGGGCCTGGCCATCGGCGTCCTCGTCGCCGACCAGCTCTCGAAGGCCTGGGTGACGTCCGGGCTGGACGTCGGCGAGGGCTTCGAGGTCCTGGGCGACTGGCTCCGGATCGTCCATTGGCGCAACTCCGGGATCCTGTTCGGGATGCTGCCCCAGTCCGCCGGGGCGTTCGCGATCGCCTCGATCCTGGTGGCGGGCGCGATCATCGCCTACCACGCGCGGGCCGGGCGCGGCCTGCTGGTGACCATCGCCCTCGGCCTGCTGCTCGGCGGCGCGCTGGGCAACCTGGTGGACCGGCTGCGCTACGGCGCCGTGATCGACTTCGTGGACATGGGGATCGGCCAATGGCGGTTCTACACCTACAACGTGGCCGATGCGGCGATCAGCACCTCGATCGTGCTGCTGCTGGTGATGGCCATCGTGCCGGCGCTCGCCGAGTGGGCGCCCGATGACTGAGATCCCGGAGCTGGACGGCGAGCTCGAGGTCGAGACGGACGAGGACCTGCTCGCGGACGCCGGCCTGGAGCCGGTGCCGCCCGCCCCGTCGATCCCGCCCGGCCCGCGGCGCCTCGCGATCCCCGAGGGCGAGATCGTGCGCCGCGTGGACCGCTTCGTCGCGGACCGGACCGGCCTGTCGCGCTCCTACGTCCAGCGTCTCATCTCCGAGGGCCGGCTGGTCGATGACGAGGGGCGCCGGCTGCGCGCCAACAGCGATGTCCGGGGCGGCTCCGTCACCCTCGAGGTGCCGCCGCCCGAGGTGCCGTTCCACCTGGAGCCGGACCCCACGATCCAGATCTCGGTGGCGTACGAGGACGACGACCTGCTGATCGTGGACAAGCCATCGGGGCTGGTGGTGCACCCGGCGCCCGGCCACTGGCAGGGCACGCTCGTCAACGCGCTGATGGCCCGTGGCGATCACTACGGCGGCATCGCCGGCGTGGCGCGACCGGGCATCGTCCACCGGCTGGACCGCGACACCTCCGGCCTGCTGATCGTGGCCCGCAACGACGCGGCGCAGGCGTCCCTGATGGCCCAGCTCAAGGCGCGCCGCGTTCGCAAGACGTACCTCGCCCTGGTCCAGGGGTCGGTGGCCGCGGCGGCCGGGCGCATCGAGGCGCCGATCGGGCGGGACCCCAAGGACCGCAAGCGGATGGCCGTGGTGCCCGGCGGGCGGGCGGCGACGACCGGCTATCGAGTCCGGGAGCGGTTTCCCGGGTGGACACTGCTGGAGCTGGACCTCGTGACCGGACGGACGCACCAGATCCGGGTCCACCTGGCGGCGCTGGGACATTCGGTGGCCGGCGATGCCGTCTACGGGACGGGAACGGCGCGGCGCGGTCCGGACGGGCTCGAGCGGCTGTTCCTGCACGCCTGGCGCCTGGAGCTCGTGTCGCCGACGTCCGGCCGGCTGGTCCGGGCGGAGGCGCCCCTGCCGGCGGCCCTGGAATCGGTGCTCGAGGGCCTGCGAGAGACCGAGGCGTCGGTCGGGCGCCGGACGACGGGAGGGATGCCGTGAGCGAGCCCGAGGTCCGGCTCGGCGCGCCGGGCGCCCAGCTGGTGATCATCAGTGGCCCGTCCGGCGTGGGCAAGGACACGATCATCGCCGCCCTCGCGGCGCGGCCACGGGACCCGGATTACCACTATGTCGTCACCTGCACGACCCGGGCTCCCCGGCCCGGGGAGCGCCCGGGTGTCTCGTACCGGTTCCTCAGCCGGGCCGAGTTCCACGCCCTGCGCGAGGCCGGCGAGCTGCTGGAGGCCAACGAGGTCCACGGCAACTGGTACGGCACGCCTCGGCAGGATGTCGCGGAGGCCCTCGTCGCGGGGTACGACGTGATCCTCAAGATCGACGTCCAGGGCGCGCGCGTGGTGAAGGAGCGGGTCCCGGACGCGCTGTTGGTGTTCATCGTCCCGCCCTCGCTGGAGGCCCTGTTCCAGCGGCTCCGCTCGCGTGCCACGGAGACTGCCGACGAGCTGGAGCTGCGCCAGCGGAACGCGGCGATCGAGCTCGCCCGTCAGGGCGACTACGACCGCGTGGTGGTCAACGAGACCGGCGAGATCGAGCGGACCGCCGCGGAGATCGAGGCGATCATCGAGCAGGAGAAGCGGCGCAACAGCGAGCGGCGGGTCCGGATCCGCTGACCGGCGTCCCGCGGGCCCGGTTCGCCGCCGCGGGGGGCCGCTGCGACAATCGGCCCATGCAGCTCGCCAGCGATCCCCGCCCCCTGGTCGAGGTTGCCGTCGACGCGCCCGGGGGTCCCGGCCCGCGAACGTACACCTATCTCGCGCCCGCCGGCCTGGTGGACCTGGAGCCGGGCGAGCCCGTGCTCGTCCCCTTCGGACGCGGAGGGCGGCAGGCGATCGGCGTCGTCGTCGGGGAGGGGCGGCCGCCGGAGACCGGAGAGCTGCGCCCGATCGCCGCCCGGGTCCGGAGCGACGGACCGCTGCTGCCCCCCCTGTCGCTGCGCTTCGCGGCGCGGCTCGGGGATCGCTACCTGGCCCCGCTCGCGACCGTGATCCGGGCCATGCTGCCGCCGGGCATGCTGGAGCGCCTGGAGCTGGTCGCCGAGGTGACGCCCGCGGGAGAGGCCCGCCTGTCGGCGGACCTGCCCGCGCTCGCGCCGACCGACGTCGACCTGCTCGACGAGCTCGCGGCGCGCGCGCGCCCCGTGCGCGACCTGTCCGCCCCGGAGGGCCGGGCCACCCTCCTGCGCCGGCTCCGGGCGCTGGCGGACGAGGGACTGGTGGAGCTGACCTGGACCCTGCTCGGGGCGGCGATCGGGCCCCGCTACGAGCGGCGGTTGTGGGCGACGAACGCCGGCCGGGCGGCGGCCGCCGTCCTCGCCGAGGGCGACCGGATCGAGGGGCGCCAGCTGGGACCGCGTCAGCGAGCTGCGCTGGAGGAGCTGGCGGCCTCGCCGGACGACGAGGTGGGCCATGCCGCCGGCCGCCTCGCTGAGGCGCACGGCGCCGGCGCGCTGGCCGGCCTCGTGCGCCGCGGGCTGGCCCGAGCGGAGATCCGCGAGCGGCCGCGACGTCCGCTGGAGGGCCGGCGGCCGTCCATCCGGGGCGCGCGCCCGACCGGGGCGTCGCTCACGGCGGACCAGGACGCGGCACTGCGCCTGGTCCTGGACGCCCTGGACGCCCACGACGCGACGCCGGTCCTGCTCGACGGGGTCACCGGCGGCGGCAAGACGGCCATCTACGTGGAGGCGATCGCGGCCTGCCTGACCGGGGGCCGGCCGGCGATCCTGCTGGTGCCCGAGATCGCGCTCGCAACCCCCATCGTCGACCGGCTCCGGGCGGACCTCGCGGTCCGGCTGGTCGTGCTCCACTCGGCCCTGGGCGAGGGCGAGCGGGCCGACGAGTGGCGACGCGTCCGCGCGGGCGACGTGGACGTCGTGGTGGGAACGCGCACCGCGCTGCTGGCGCCACTCGTGGACGTCGGCCTCGTCATCGTGGACGAGGAGCACGACCCCGCCTACAAGAGCGACCGGACCCCGCGCTTCCAGGCGCGCGACGCGGCGATCGAGCTGGCCGCGATGGCCGGGGCCGCCGTCCTGCTTGGGAGCGCGACGCCGTCCGTGGAGACGATGGGTCATGCCCGTGCCGGCCGCTACCGACGGGCGGTCCTGCCCAGCCGGCCGGCCGGCACGGAGCCCCGGGTCACGGCCGTGGACATGCGGGCGGAGCTGGCGGCAGGGAACCGCGGGCTGCTGTCGGACAGCCTTGCGACGGCCCTCGCCGCCCTGGACGCGGCGCAGGGTGACCGAGCGATCCTCGTGATCAACCGGCGGGGGACGGCGTCGGTCGTGATGTGCCGCGATTGCGGCCACGTCCAGGCATGCCCCGATTGTGACCGGCCGCTCGTGTACCACCAGGCGGGCATGACGCTCCGCTGCCACCACTGCGGTAGGGCCTGGCCGCCGGCGACGCGCTGCCCTGGCTGCGGCTCGCCGCGCATCCGCTACCTGGGGGGCGGCACGGAGCGGGTGGAGCGCGAGGTTCGCGAGCGGTTCCCCCGCCTGCGTGTCGGGCGCCTCGATCGCGACGTGGTCGAGCGCAAGGGGGCGGCCGATCGCCTCCTCGACGCGTTCGCCGATGGCCGCCTGGACGTCCTGGTCGGGACGAGCCTCGTCGCCAAGGGCCTGGACGTCCCCGAGGTCACCCTGGTCGGCGTCGTGTCCGCGGACGTGGCGCTCAACCTGCCCGACGAGCGGGCGGCAGAGCGCACGTACCAGCTCCTGGCCCAGGCCGTGGGCCGTGCCGGCCGGGGCAGCCGGGCGGGCATCGCGCTGATCCAGACCTATCGTCCGGACCATCGGGCGATCCGGGCGGTCGTCGAGGGCGACGCGACCGCGTTCTACGACGAGGAGCTGGCGCTGCGGGAGCGGTTCGGATCGCCGCCGTTCGGGCGGCTGGTGAAGCTCACGGTGGCCCTTTCGGACCGCGACGCGGCCGAGCGCGAGGGCCGCGCGATGGCGGATCGGCTGCGGACACGGGCCGCGGAGACCGGGAGCGCCGTCACGGTCGCCGGGCCGGCACCCGCCTACATCGCCCGGCGCGCCGATCGATGGCGGTACCACGTGGTGCTGCGGGGCCCGGACCCGATCGCGCTGCTCAATCCACCGCCCGGGCCGCCGTGGTCCGTGGACGTGGATCCCGAGAGCCTCCTGTGACGGCGGCAGCGGCGGGTCCACCGGCCGTGCACGATTCGCCGGGACGGTGACAATGGTCGGGTACGAGCGTCGTCGAAGGAGAGTTGGATGACCGAGCCGCAGGACACCACGCCGCCCGAGGAGACACCTCCGATCGAGGCGGCCACGGAGGCCGCCGGAGAGGGGCTGGCGGACGAGCCGATCCCCGAGGCGGACGAGACCGCGACGCCCGAGGCAGGGACCGCCCCCGCCCGCGACTGGCTGAACCAGCTGGAGACGATGATCTCCGAGATCGCGACCCAGGCCGCGCCGGTCGCGCGCCAGGTCGGCGCCAAGGCCGCCGAGCTCGCCGCCGTCGCCGCCACCAAGGCCGGCCCGCTGGCGCAGAAGGCGGCCGAGGTCACGACCGACGTCGGGCAGCGGTTCGCCGAGCGCGCGCAGGCTGTCGCGGCAGAGCTGCGCACCGAAGGCACCGGGCCCGCCGGGGCCGATGCGCCGGCCCCCGGCGAGGTTGCCGAGGCGCCGGCCGCCGGCGAGGCTGCCGAGGCGGCCCCCGGGGCGCCGGCGGAGGACGAGGCGCCTCCGGCCTGACCCGCGCCCGTTCCGGCATCGGGTAACCGCCCGCGCGGGGTGCAGGCGGTTGTTCCGTATACTCCGGCGATGACCGTCCGACCCATCGTCCTCCTCGGCGATCCCCGGTTGCGCCTGCGCGGCGAGACCGTGGACAGCTTCGGCAGGTACCTCCACGAGCTGCTCGACGACCTGACCGCCACGATGCGGGCGGCGCCCGGCGTCGGGCTCGCAGCGCCGCAGCTGGGCGAGCCGCTCCGAGCCTGCGTGATCGAGGTGGACAGCCGCCTGTACGAGCTGGTCAACCCGAAGATCGTCCGGGCGGACGGCGAGGACCGGGACCTCGAGGGCTGCCTGTCCATCCCGGGCTACGTGGCGTACGTCACCCGCCGCGAGAAGGTCTGGGTGGTCGCGCAGAACCGGGTCGGCAAGAAGTACAAGGTCGCGGGGTCCGGGCTCCTTGGCCGAGCGCTGCAGCACGAGCTGGACCACCTCGACGGCAAGCTGTACATCGATTACCTGGACTCGATGGAGGAGCTGATCGCGGTCGGCCAGGGAGAGGACTCGGAGGACGCCGGCGTCCGCGAGGCGACGAGCGCCCTCGCGTGACGGACGTGCCGGACCGCGGGGCGCGCGTCCGGACGGTGTTCCTTGGCAGCGGCGCGTTTGGCGCTCCCGCCCTGCACATGCTGGCGGCGCATCCCGCCGTTGAGCTCGTGGGGGTCGTGACCTCGCCAGAGCGGCCCTTCGGCCGCCGGCAGGTGCTCACGCCAACGCCCATCGGCGCGCTTGCGGCGGAGCTCCGGCTCGCCCCCGTGCTCACGCCCGTCCGTCTCCGTGCCGCGGAGTCGCTGGTCGCCATCCTGGCGCTCCGGCCGGCGCTCGCCGTCCTCGTGGACTACGGGCAGCTGGTCCCGGCACCGCTGCTCGGCCTTCCGCACGGGGCGCTCAACCTCCACCCGTCAGCGCTGCCGCGCTGGCGGGGCGCCTCGCCGATCCCGGCCACGATCCTGGCCGGTGATGCGGCCACCGCCGTGACCCTGATGCGCATGGACGAGGGCCTGGACACCGGGCCGATCGTGGCGCAGGAGCCGGTGCCACTGGACGGGGACGAGACTGCGCCCAACCTGGAGGCGCACCTGGCGGGAATCGCGGCCGGCCTGCTGGAGCGCTCGCTCGGGCCGTGGCTGGCCGGTGAGCTGCCGGCGGTCCCGCAGGCCGCGGATGGGGCCACCCTGACCCGGCCGCTGCGCCGCGAGGACGGCCGGCTGGACCCGTCGCGGCCCGCCGTGGAGCTGGAGCGGCAGGTGCGCGCGTACCTCCCGTGGCCCGGGACCTTCCTGGAGCTGGGTCCGGACCGCCTGGTGGTCGCGGCGGCGTCGGTCGCGGCCGCGGAGCCTGGCGACGTGCAGGGGCGCCTCGTCCGTCACGGTGACCGCCCGGCGCTGGCCACAGTGGACGGTCGCCTGGTCCTGGCGCAGGTCACCCCGCCCGGCCGCCAGCCGATGGCCGGAGCGGATTGGTTGCGCGGATACCGGGGGCCCCTGGGCTGAGCCACCCGGCCGCATCCCGCCCGTCCCTGCGGGGCGTGTCAGAATCTCTGCCATGACCGATGACCGGCCGGCGATCGTCCCGTTCTTCGGGCTGCGGCCCGCCCCCTCCGCCACGCGCCTCCGCGACGAGCGTCCCGGGATCGGAGGCCTGACGCCCGACGAGCTCGCGGCCTGGTTCCGGGAGCGCGGCGAGCCCGCGTACCGCACCCGCCAGGTGCTCGACGCGGCGTGGCGCGGGCGCGGAGCGTCGTTTGCGGAGGTCCTGACCCTGCCGGCCGGCCTGCGCACGGACCTCGAGACCGCATTCCGCTTCGACACCATGGCACAGTCCGAGATCCGGGTCACCGATGGCGGACTCACCGAGAAGGTCCTCCACCGCCTGTCGGACGGCCTGCTGATCGAGTCGGTGCTGATGCACTTCCCCGCCCGCGGCGGGTCCCGCGAACGGCACACGCTGTGCGTCTCGTCGCAGGCCGGGTGCGCCGTCGGGTGTCCGTTCTGTGCGACCGGTGAGCTGGGGTTGGAGCGGGACCTCGAGACCGCCGAGATCGCGGACCAGGTCCGTCACGCGGCCCGGCGCCTGGCGGCGGACGACCGGCACCTGACCAACGTCGTGTTCATGGGGATGGGTGAGCCGCTGCTCAACCTGGACCGCGTGCTCGAGGCCATCGCGGCGCTCAACGACTCGAAGCGGTTCGGTCTCGGTGCCCGCCACATCACGGTGTCGACGTCGGGGGTCGTGCCCGGTATCCGGCGCCTCACCGAGCTGGGACCGCAGTTCACGCTTGCCATCAGCCTGCACGCCGCCCGGGACGCGCTGCGGGATGTCCTGGTGCCGCTCAACCGCCGCTGGCCGGTGGCGGAGGTCGTCTCGGCCGCCCGGGAACACGCCGCCGCCACGGGCCGGCGGGTGACCTACGAGGTGACGATGATCGATGGCATCAACGACACCGACGTCGACGCGGACGCGATGGCCGCCCTGTTGCGCGACGAGCATGCGCACGTCAACCTGATCCCGATGAACCAGGTCGCCCACACGCCGTGGACCGGAACGCCGATCCCGGCGGTGGAGCGGTTCGCGGCCCGGCTGCGGGCCGCCGGCATCCAGACCACGATCCGCTTCAACCGCGGCACGGAGATCGGCGCCGCGTGCGGTCAGCTGGCGGCGGAGCTGGCCGGGCAACCCGCGCCGCCCGTCGTACGCCGTCGCCGGGAGCGCCTGGTCGCGGAGAGCGCCTCGGCCCTGCGCGGGGAGCGCAGCCGGGAGCCGGTGCCGACCGGGGTGGGGGAGGGCTGACCGTGAGCGACCGCCGGCCGTCGCGCACCCTGGTCGCGGCCAGCATCCTGGACAGCGACCTGGGGGCCCTCGGCGACGAGGTCCGCCGAGCCGACGCTGCCGGCGCGGACCGGATCCACCTGGACGTGATGGACGGGCACTTCGTCCCCAACATCACCTTCGGCTGGAAGACCGTCGAGGCCCTGCGCCACGTCACCACCCTGCCGTTCGACGCCCACCTGATGATCGCGGAGCCCGGCCGCTGGATCGACCGGTTCCTCGACGCCGGCTGCGACTCGGTCACGCTGCACGTCGAGGTCGAGGCCGTCCAGGTCAGGCCGGCGCTGGAGCGGATCCGCGAGGCCGGGAGGTCCGCCGGGTTGTCGCTCAGGCCGGGGACGCCGCTGGCGGCGATGGATCCCTACCGGGAGTTGCTGGACATCGTGATGGTGATGACCGTGGAGCCCGGGTTCGGCGGCCAGGCGTTCATGGCAGACGTGGCGGCGGCGAAGCTCGGGCCGGCCCGGGCTTGGCTGGATTCCGGCGGCGCGAGCGAGGTCCACGTGGACGGCGGGGGTCGGAGCGAGACGGCCGCGGCGATCGGCCGCGGCGGGACGGACGTGATCGTGGCCGGCTCGGCGCTCTACCGGGCGGAGGACATGGCGGCCGAGGTGGCGCGGATCCGCTCGATCGCGGATGCCGCACGGACACCAACGCTTTCGGGACAGGGCTGAGGCGCGCACGGTGCGGGCGCTGCTCCAGCGGGTCGAACGCGCCGAGGTTCGCGTGGAAGGCGCCGTCGTCGGGTCGATCGGATCGGGGCTCCTGGTGCTCCTGGGCGTCGGTCACGGCGACGACGCGGCGACGGCCGACGCGCTGGCGCGGCGGGTCTGCGAGCTGCGGATCTTCGAGGACGACGAGGGACGGACGAACCGGTCGCTGCTGGACGTGGGGGGCGAGGCGCTGGTCGTCAGCCAGTTCACGCTGTTCGCGGATACCCGGCGGGGCCGCCGTCCGGGTTTCACGGACGCCGCGCCGCCGGACGATGCCGCGGTGCTGTGGCGCCGATTCGCGGCCGGTGTCGAGGCGCAGGGGGTGCGGGTCGCCCTCGGCGAGTTCGGCGCCGAGATGGACGTGGAGCTCGTGAACCGCGGTCCGTTCACGATCTGGCTCGACACGGCGGACCGGTAGCGCCGCCGGCTCGCGCCGGACACCGGGCCACCTACCGACGGGGTGCGTGCAATCGGCGCCCATGCGCGCCAGTGCTGGCCACCCAACGACGGGGAGCGCGGTATCCGTCCCCAGGGGCCACGATTGGTGCCCCTGACCGATGGGGTGCGTGGTGGGCCAGGTCGATGTGGCCTTGCACGCGGCTCGTCGTTGTGAGGACAGGTCTCAGCGTTCCGGGAGCCTGCCCCGAGCGTGATGGCCGCAGGCGCGGCAAGCGAGCGGGCACTGCCTGGCCAGGATCGGGGATACCACGCACCACGCCGGAATCCGGCCATGTCGCGAGATGGCGCGGAGCGCCGAGGTTGACCTGGACGCCGCCGTCGAGCGAGCAGCGCGGACACCGGGTCAAGCGGCGGCGCGACGTTGGCGCCGGACATGACGGAGCCAGCCGCGTCGCCCGCGCCGGACATGACGAAGCCGGCCGCGGCGGCCGCGACCGGCTGGGAATCGAGCCCGGCGACGAGCTAGCGGGCGCCCTTGGTGAGGGTCCGCCGGCAGCGAGTGCAGGCGAGAACCTTCTCGCGCGCGCCGTTCTTGCTGGTCAGCGTGGTGAGCTGGAGGTTCGGCTGGTAGCGGCGGTGGGCGCGGACGCGGTTCATCCCCGACGACTGGGGATTGAAGCCGCCCATCGACGCCTTGCCGCAGATGGCGCAGCTGCGAGCCATGGTCAGTTGGATCCTCGGAACGGGCCGGAAACGGGCACGCACCGGAGCAGTCCGGCGCGAACGGGGTGGTATCGTAGCACACGGCCTCCGGCCCGCCGCACGGAGCCCCCCGGGTCCGCCCGGCCGGACCCGCGCCCGCGAGGAGGACGTCGCCCGCGTGATCGCCGATCCCATCCCCGGCCGCTCGCTCGTCACGAAGCGCGCGGTGAGGGACCTCGTTCGCACCGCCACCCTGTCCGTGTACGGCGTGTCCGGCTTTGCCGGTGGAGGCCCCGTCGGACGCATCCTGGAGCGCCTCCACCTCGCCCAACCCGGGCTCCGCTTCCAGCTCGACCCGTTGACCGTGAGCCTGTCCCTGACGGTGGCCTACGGCCTGCCAATCGCGGAGGTCGCCCGCCAGGTGGAGGCGTCGGTCCGGTACACGCTCAACAATGCGCTGGGGCGCGAGCCCGAGCGGGTCACGATCCGGATCGGCCACCTGCGGCACGAGCACGGCATCGCCCCGGCGCCCGTGGAGCCTCCGGCGCACGGCGAGCCCGGCACCACGGAGCTCGCGAACAGCGGCACGGACGTCGCCTGATGCCCCGCCGCTCCTGCGACGGCGCCGGATTCCTCGCGGCCTTCCGCAGCGCCGTCGCCAGCCTGGAGGCGAACGCCGAGGAGATCAACGCGCTGAACGTGTTCCCGGTCCCGGACGGCGACACCGGCACCAACATGCTGGCCACCGTGCGGGCGGCGCTCGAGGAGGCGGACCGGGCCGGGCCGGACGCCGACGCGGAGCGAATCTCGCAGGCGGCCGCCTTCGGCGCCCTCATGGGCGCCCGCGGCAACTCCGGGGTGATCGCCAGCCAGATCCTGGCCGGCATGGCGCACGGCCTGGCCGGCAAGCGGCGGTTCAACGGCCTGGACCTCGCCCACGCCCTCGACGCCGGGACGAAGACCGCCTACAAGGCTGTCGCCAGGCCGGTGGAGGGCACGATCCTCACCGTGATCCGGGAGGCGTCCGCCGCCGCCATCGCCGCCGCCGAGCGGGACAACAACGTGGAATCGGTCCTGGCCGCGATCGTGGAGGCGGCGGAACGCGCGGTGGCCAAGACCCCGTCGCTCCTCCCCGTCCTTCGCGAGGCCAAGGTCGTTGACGCGGGCGGGCAGGGCCTGTTCCGACTGTTCCAGGGCGCCCTCGAGGCGGCGCGCGGCCGCCCCGTCGCGCCGGGTGCGGCCCCCACGCCGGCCGTGGCCCCGGGCCTGGGCATCCCCACCCCGGAGTGGCTCGAAGAGGCGGGAGCCTACGGGTACGAGACGGTGTACATCATCCACGCCCGCCCGGGCCAGCCGCTGGACCTCGACGCGATCCAGGCCCACATGGAGACGATCGGGGACTCGGTGCTGGTCGCCGGCGACGCGCACCTGGCCAAGGTTCACGTCCACAACGGCCGACCCGACGCGGTGATCGCCTACGGGCTGACCGCGGGCATGCTGTCGCGGATCACGATCGAGAACCTGGACAGCCAGACCCACGACGTGCGCGAGGGGCGGGCGGCCGCGTTCGTCGCGGAGGCAGGAGGCGCAGGCGCACCGGCGGGCGGTGGTGCGACGGCCTCGGTCGCGGAGCACGGCACCCATCCCGGCACCGGGCGGCGCGCAGACGTCGAGCAATTGCCCGTCTCGCGGCTGCCCCTCGGCGTCGTGGCCGTCGCTCCCTCGGACGGTCTGGGCGCGGTCCTCTCGGACATGGCGGCGCCGTTCCGCGAGTACGGGGCGTTCCGGATCGTGCGCGGCGGGCAGTCCGCGAACCCGTCCACCGGGGAGCTGCTCGATGCGGTCCGGGCCACGACCGCCGACGAGCTGCTGATCCTGCCCAACAACCCGAACGTCATCCTCGCAGCCCGCCAGGTCGCGTCGATGGCGGACGTCCCGGTCCATATCGTGCCGACTCGCAACTGCGCCGAGGGGGTGGCCGCGCTGCTGGAGCTCAACCCGCACCGGTCGGCGGAGGAGAACGCGGGCACCATGACCGAGGCCAGCCGCGCCGTCCAGACGATGCAGGTCACCGAGGCCGTGCGCGACGCGACGGTCTCCGGCCGCAAGGTCCGGAAGGGCCAGACGATCGTGCTCGACCCGGACGACGGCCTGCTCGCCGCCGACAACGACAGCATGCGCGCCGTCCTCGCCGGCCTGGGGCGGCTGGAGCCCGGCTACGGTCTGGTGACGATCTACTACGGCGAGGATGCGACGCTCGACGAGGCCGAGACGGTGGCATTGCGGGTGCGCGAGGCGGCGCCCAGCGTGGACGTCGAGGTCGTGCACGGCGGCCAGCCGCACTACCGGTACCTCGTCTCGGCCGAGTGAGCGACGAGGCTCGCGGCCGGGCTCGGGCGGCGAGTGGCAGCCGCTCGCTGCGTCCGAGACCCTCGGCACAGGCGCCGACGACGCCCGCGGATCTGCTGGCGTCGTCGCTGGGGCAGTCGGGCATCGCGCAGCTCGCCTCGCTGAGGCGGCCCGCCCGCCGGATGGGGATCGACACGGTCCGCGACCTCCTGTTCCACCTGCCGCGCCGCTACGACGATCTCCGCGAGCTCCGAGCCCTCGCAGACCTGCGGGATCTGGACGACGGCACCGTCGCATCGGCGCGCGTCACCGTGACCGACATCTCCATCCAGCAGACATGGCGACGCCGGGTCCAGGTCACGACCGCCCAGCTGGCAGATCGGACGGGCTTCGCCAGCGCAAGCTGGTTCGGGCGGCGGTTCATCGAGCGCCGCCTGCGGAGCGGCGACGAGATCCTCGTCTCGGGCCGGATCCGCCACCGGCACGGCGGGATCGTGTTCGAGGGCCCGGAGTTCCAGCCGGTCGATGCCGCCAACCTGCTCCACGTCGGGCGGATCGTGCCCGTCTACCGGCTGACCAGCGGGGTCACCGCCAATCGCCTTCGGGCCGCGATGCGCCTGGCGCTGGACCGGGCGGGCAGCGCCTACCCGGAGTACCTGCCCGCCGAGATCCGCGAGCAGGAGGCCGTGCCGGCCATCGGCGAGGCGCTGGAGGCCGCGCACTACCCGGTGACCTTCGAGGCGCGGGATGCGGCCCTCCGCCGACTCGCGCTGGACGAGCTGCTCGCCCTCCAGCTCGGGATGGTCTCCCGGCGCCGCGCCCGCGCGGGGGCCAGGACGGCCCCGCTGCCGGTGGGTGCGGCGACGGACCGGAGGATGCGGGATGCGCTCGAGGCGGCCCTGTCCCGCAAGCTCGGTCGCCGGATCTCGCTCACGCCCGACCAGGCGACCGCCCTCGACGAGATCAGCAAGGACCTGGACCGCCCGGTGCCCATGCTCAGGCTGATCCAGGGCGACGTCGGGTCCGGCAAGACCGCGGTGGCCGCTTGGGCGCTCGCGGCGGCGGCCATGGCCGGGCGGCAGGCCGCGATCCTGGCGCCGACGGACCTCCTGGCCCGCCAGCACCACGCCACCCTGGCGGCGCTGCTGGAGGACCTGGCCCTTCCCGTGACGCTGCTCACCGGGTCGCTCAGCGCGGAGGGCCGGCGTCACGCCGCGGAGGCGATCGCGTCCGGCCAGGCGGGGATCGTCGTCGGGACGCACGCGCTCCTCCAGGACAAGGTCGCGTTCTCGGATCTCGCGCTGGCCGTGGTGGACGAGCAGCACCGGTTCGGCGTCGAGCAGCGCGGGGCCCTGGAGGCGAAGGCGGCCCGCGGCGCCCCGCACGTCCTGCTGATGACCGCGACGCCGATCCCGAGGACGCTCGGCCAGGTCCTGTACGCGGACCTGGACGTGTCCACGCTCCACACCGCGCCCGAGGGGCGGATGGCCGTGAAGACGGGCATCCGGAGGACGAGCGATCTCGAGGGGACGTGGGCGAAGGTGCGCGACGACGTGAAGGCCGGGCACCGGACGTTCGTGGTCGTGCCGCGAATCGGGCCCGCGCCCGGCGACCCGGCGGTAGCGGACGACGCGGACACGGATGGCTTCCTGGGTGACGACGACCTGCCCGACGAGGACGTCGAGACCGCCTGGGCGGCCGCTGCGGAGGCCGAGTTCGAGCGGCTCACCACGCTGCTGCCCGAGGTCAGGGTCGGCCTCGTCCACGGACGCCTGAAGCCCGCCGAGCGCGATGCCACGATGGGCCGCTTCCGGGATGGGGAGCTGGACGTGCTGGTCGGCACGACGGTCGTCGAGGTGGGCGTGGACGTCCCCGAGGCGACGCTGATGATCATCGAGGGTGCGGAGCGCTTCGGCCTCGCCCAGCTCCACCAGCTCCGCGGCCGGGTGGGGCGGGGGACCGCGGCGTCGTTCTGCGTCCTGGTCAGCGATGCGGCGGAGGGGACCACGGAGCACGAGCGCCTCAAGGCCGTCGCCTCGACGAGCGACGGGTTCGCGCTCGCGGAGAAGGACTTCGAGCTGCGGCGCGAAGGCGATGTCCTGGGACTCGCCCAGAGCGGGCTGCCCAGGCTGCGTGTTGCGACGCTCGCCAATCCCGCGCACCGCGAGCTGGCGGCCCGAGCCCGGGTGCACGCGGAGGCGCTCGTCGGCGAGGACGGGGAGCTGTGTCCGGATCCGCCGGAGCTCCGCGCGGAGCTCGAGGGCGGCTGGTTGCGGCGCGTGTATGCCGGCGACCCGGCGAGCGCGGCGTAGGGTCGGGCGGTCGACGACGGTGGCCGATGCGGGACGCGTGATCGCGGGCAGTGCGCGGGGTGTCCGGCTGGCCGCGCCAGGCGCCGGCACCCGGCCGCTGGCCGACCGCGTCAAGCAGACGCTGTTTGCGATCCTCGAACCGGACCTTCCCGGAGCGGCGGTGCTCGACCTTTTCGCCGGCAGCGGCGCCGGCGGCATCGAGGCACTGTCCCGGGGCGCGGACCGGGCGGTGTTCGTGGACCGCGACGCCGCGGCCGTCCGCGCGATCGGCGAGAACCTGCGGCGGGCCGGCCTCGAGGAGCGCGGGCATGTCGTGCGCCGGGACGCCATCGCGTGGCTCGCCGCCCGGGACGGCCCCGCGACGGACGGCCCGTTCGACCTCGTCCTCGTGGATCCCCCGTACGCGGACACGGCCGGCCTGGCGCGCGCCCTCGAGCTGGTCGTCCCGCACGTGCGCCCCGGAGGGTGGGTCGTGGCCAAGCACTTCTGGCGGGACCCGCCGCCGTCGCCGCCGGGGCTGCTAGCATCCGGGCGTGAGCGCCGCTTCGGCGAGACCACGCTCACGTTCTACCGGCGGGCTGAGGAGGCGAGCGAGGCGTGAAAGTCGCGGTCTACCCGGGCTCGTTCGACCCGATCACGAATGGCCATCTGGACGTGGCGCGGCGTGCGGCGCGGGTGTTCGACCGGGTGGTCGTGGCGGTCCTGGGCAACCCGCGCAAGGTCCCCCTGCTCGACGCGGCGGCCCGTGTCGCGATCGTCCGCGAGGCCGTCGCGGCCGATCCCGTCCTGGCCGGCCGGGTCGAGGTCCGGGCGTTCGACGGCCTGACCGTGGAGTTCTGCCGGGTGGTGGGGGCCGAGTTCCTCGTCCGTGGCCTGCGTGCGATCGCGGATTTCGAGACCGAGCTCCAGCTGGCGCACAACAACGACCGGCTCGCACCGGAGGTGGACACGGTGTTCTTCATGACGTCGCTTGAGCATTCCTACGTCAGCTCCAGCCTCGTCAAGGAGATCGCGACCTTCGGCGGCGACGTGTCCGCGATGGTCCCGGGCCCGGCCGCGGCCGCCCTGCGGGACGCGCTGCCGAGACGCTGAGCCGAGCACGCCGCGCGTGCCATAATCGCCCGGAGGGACCCCGCCGGGGCCCCGAGCGCACGGGAGGCCGTCCGCTGGACATCATCTTCCTCGTCGAGCGGCTCGAGTCGCTGATCGCAAACGGCAAGGCCCTGCCGATGACCAAGCAGGCGATCATCGACCGGGACGCCGCCCTCAACCTCATCGATGAGCTTCGCGTCGCCGTGCCCGAGGAGGTTCGTGCCGCCAAGCGGATCAACCAGGAGGGCGAGCGGATCATCGAGAAGGCCCAGGAGGAGGCCGAGCGAATCGTGGGCCGCGCCCAGGAGCAGGCCGCGTTCCTGATCTCGGAGCGGGGGCTCACAGAGGCGGCAGACGCCGAGAGCCGGCGAATCGTGGAGTTGGCCGAGGACGAGGCCGCCGAGGTCCGGGCCGGCGCGGACTCGTACGCCGCGAGCGTCCTCGGGGGACTGGAGGCGGACGTCTCGAGGACCCTGCGCAGCATCGAGCGCGGCATCGCCATGCTGGATGAGCGCCGCGCCGCGTACGCCGGGCAGCCGGCCCAGGACGAGGACGTCGCGGGGTACGCGCCCGATGACGAGGACGCCATGGACGCCGGCGAGGACGCCGAAGAGGGGGCCCCGACCGTCGGGCGTCGATGACCGGCGCGGCCTCCCGGCACCCCCACCCGGTGGACGCCCACGGCGATCCGCTGACGCTCGCGCTCTCGGGGCTCATGGCAGAGGCTCCGGGTGCCGTCCGTGACTACGCGATCGACGGCGTCGCCGTGGACGGCGGGGCGGACCTGGTCCTCGCGGAGCCCGTGACCGTGCAGCTCCGGCTGTCCCGCACCAACCGGGGCCTCGTCCTCGACGCCCGGATTGCCACCGCCATCGCCGGCGAATGCGCCCGCTGCCTGCAGCCGCTCGTGACCCGCGTCGCCGCGCGGGTCGACGAAGAGATCCTGCCCACGATCGACCTCGCGAGCGGGCAGCCGGTGCCGCCCGAGGAGGACGCAGATCCGGAGGCGCCGCGCCTCACCGACCACCACGAGCTGGAGCTCCGTCCGCTGGTCCTCGAGGCGATCAGCCTCGCAGAGCCGATCGCTCCCCTGTGCCAGCCCGACTGCCCTGGGCTGTGCCCCGAGTGCGGCGAGCGCCTCGAGGCGAGCCACGCCGACCACGACGCTCCCATCGACCCTCGCCTGGAGGCGCTCCTGGCCTTCCGGGTCGACGGGGACGGCGATAGCGGGTAGACTCCCGGCTCGGCCCCACGTCCCCGCGGCGGCGCGTCAGCGCGCCCGCGAGCACGGAGGCCGCAACGACGCCAACACGGCGCGGCGCAGTCCGCGCACGAACAGCCCCGAGAGGAGCAAGGACCGACATGGGTGTGCCGAAGCGAAAGGTCGCTCACGCCCGGCAGATGGACCGGCGGAGCCACCTCGCCCTCACCCTGCCGACGCTGGTCGAGTGCCCGCATTGCCACGAGCCGAAGCTCCCGTACCGGGTCTGCCCGGCCTGCGGGTACTACAAGGGCCGCCAGGCGATCAACCTGAAGCCGGCTGGCGGGTCGTCCGCGGGCGAGGAGTCCGCGTAACCGCGTCGTGAGCGCGGCCGAGGATCCTGCCGTGGCACCGGGGGTCCGCGTCGCGGTGGACGCGATGGGCGGCGACCACGGTCCGTCGGAGGTCGTGCCGGGCTCGCTCGCCTACGCTCGGGCCAACCCCCGCGACACCGTCATCCTCGTGGGTGACGAGTCCATCATCCGGGGGATCGCCGGGGAGCTGCCCGCCAACACACGGGTCGTCCATGCGCCGGAGCTGATCGGCATGGACGAGCACCCGGCACGAGCGCTCGTGCGCAAGCGCAACAGCTCGATCGTCGTCGCCACCGGGCTCGTCAAGGCCGGCGAGGCGGACGCGGTCGTCACCGCCGGGCACACGGGAGCCGGGATGGCGGCCGGCAAGCTCATCCTGGGCTCGCTGCCCGGGATCGACCGCCCGGCGCTGGCCGTCCAGATGGTCGGATCCGGCCGTCCGTTCGTGCTCCTGGATATCGGCGCCAACCCGGACTCCAGTGCGGAGAACCTGGCCCAGTTCGCCCGGATGGGGGCGATCTTCAGCGAGCGGGTGCTGGGCGTGGAGCGGCCGCGGGTTGCGCTGCTGTCGATCGGCGAGGAGAAGGGCAAGGGGGACGCTCGGATCCAGCGCGCCACCGAGCTGCTGGACCAGACGGACCTCAACTTCATCGGCAACGTGGAGGGCAAGGACCTCACCCGCGAAGTGGCCGACGTGGTGGTCTGCGACGCGGTCCTGGGCAACGTCGTGATCAAGTTCTTCGAGGGGTTGTCCGGGTTCATCTTCGACCTCTTCCGGGAGGAGTTCCGGGGGTCGCTGCGGGGACGTCTCGCGTACCTCCTGCTGCGCCCGGGCATCGGGCGGATCCGGGGCGTGTTCGACTACGAGAAGGTGGGCGGTTCGCCCCTGCTGGGCGTCCGGGGGGCCGTGATCATCACCCACGGCAGGGCCAGGCGGCGCATGATCGAGCACGCGGTCCGGGTCGGGGCGGCGACCGCCCGGGAGCACGTCGCCGAGCGGATCGGCGATGCGCTGGGCGCCGGGGTGTACGACGATACGGGCATTGAGGCCGCCCCGGCCGTGATATCGGAGGCGATGTCGTGACACCCGTGCTGTCGGTGGGTCCGGGCGTGATCCGTGACACCGTGCGCCTCGCGGCCCTGGAGGTGCCCGGCGTGATGCGGGTGGGTCGCGGCGGCCCGGCGTGGCGGGAGGCCCTGGGCGGCTCCCCGGTCAAGGTCCGGATCCGGGACGGCCGGGTCCACGTGACGGTATGGCTGGTCGCGCGGCCTCGACAGCGCCTCATCCCGCTCGCGGACCAGGTCCGAACTGCGGTGGGGGCGGCCGTCGTGCGACTGCTGGCCCTGGAGCTCGACGGCGTCACCGTGCTGGTGGACGGTGTCGGGACCTGACGGCCCGCGCTCGAGGCGCGACCGCGCCGCGGAGGATCGCGCCCGGGGCCGTCGGGCAGGTAGGCGGCTCGCCCTGGCGGCCGTGTTCGAGGCAGAGTTCGGCCAGCGGCCCGCGGACGCCGTGCTCGAGCGCCACCTGGCCTCGGAGGGGGACGCCGAGACGGCCGCGCTTGCCCGCGAGATCGTGGCCAACGTGCGGCTGCACCGCGACACCCTCGACGAGCGGATCGCCGCCGCGGCCCCCCAGTACCCGGTCGTCCAGCTCGCCCGGATGGATCGCGCGCTGCTGCGTTGCGGCCTGTGCGAAATGCTACACTCGCCCGCGACGCCGGCCCGGGTGGCGATTGCCGAATGGGTCGAGCTCGCCCGGACCTACTCCGGGGAGCCGATGCGACGGCTCATGAACGGCGTCCTTGGACGCATCGCGCGCGACGTCAACGCAACCCGTCAGGACACCCCGGCACCAGGAGGGAGTCAGTGGCCAGCACGTACGAGCGGCTGAAGAAGATCGTCATCGAGCAGCTTGGGGTCGACGAGGCGGAGGTCAACCCCGAGGCCTCGTTCGTCGACGACCTCAACGCCGACTCGCTGGACCTTGTCGAGCTCATCATGAGCCTCGAGGAGGAGTTCGGGACCGAGATCTCGGACGAGGACGCGGAGAAGATCCGGACCGTGCAGGACGCCGTCGACTACATCGACGAGCACTCCTCCTAGCCGCCTCGCCCGGGGCTCGATGCATCCGGCCGACGCGCTCGCGGAGCGCCTCGGGCTCCCGGTCCGCGACCGCGACCTGCTGGCGCAGGCGCTCGTCCACAGCAGCTGGCTCCACGAGCACCCGGAGACCGTGCCGGGCCACAACGAGCGTCTCGAGTTCCTCGGCGACGCCGTCGTGAGCCTCGCCGTGTCCGAGGCACTGTTCGCCCGGCACCCTGCCGACGACGAGGGCGTCCTGTCCGCGCGCCGCGCGGCGATCGTGAGCACGTCCGGGCTCGCCCGGCTCGCGACGCGCCTCGACCTCGGGTCCTACCTCCTGCTCGGCGAGGGCGAGTCCCAGCGCGGGGGCCGGGTGCGCCCGGCGCTGCTCGCGTCCGCATTCGAGGCGCTGGTGGGCGCGATCTACCTGGACCTCGGGTGGGAGGCGGTCCGCGACTGGATCCAGGCCTGTGCTGAGACCGAGCTTGCGGCCGACCATACGCTCACCACGCTCAAGAGCCCCAAGAGCCGGCTCCAGGAGCACACGCAGCGGACCTCCGGCGAGCGGCCCGCGTACCGCGTGCTCGAGGCGGTCGGGCCCGACCACGAGAAGCAGTTCCGGGTCGAGGTCGCCGTCGGCGGGCGCGTCCTTGGCGCAGGCGAGGGCCCGTCGCGCCGGGTCGCGGAGACGGCCGCGGCCGCGGCCGCCCTTGAGACGATCCGGCAGGAGCGGCCGGCAGCCAGGGCAGGGCGCCGGACGGCCGGCGATCCGCCGGCGGGCGAGGATCCGCCGGACCACGACGGGGAGGCCCCCGGGTGAGCGCGCCTGCCCGACTGCTGGGCCTGCGTGTCCAGGGCTTCAAGTCGTTCGCGGAGCGGACCCTGGTCGAATTCGGCGGCGGTATCAGCGCCGTGGTCGGACCCAACGGCTCCGGCAAGTCGAACCTCGCCGATGCCCTCCGCTGGGCGCTCGGCGAGCAGGGCCGGTCGCTGCGGATCCGCAGGAGCGAGGACGTGATCTGGGCCGGTTCGGAGCGGCGGGCGGCGCTGGGCATGGCCGACGTCTCGCTGGTCCTGGACAACGCGGACGGCCTCCTCCCGGTCGAATACTCCGTGGTGGAGCTCGGCCGGCGGCTCTACCGGTCCGGCGAGAACGACTACCTGCTGAACCGCCAGCGCGTCCGCCTGCGGGACCTGGTTGACCTGCTCGACGCCGCCGGCCTCGCCGAGAACGCGTTCCTGTTCATCGGCCAGGGCATGGTGGACCAGGCGCTTGCGTTGCGGCCGGAGGAGCGGCGCCCGCTGTTCGAGGAGGTTGCCGGCGTCCGGCGTCACGAGCGCCGCCGCCGCAGGGCCGAGGAGCAGCTGGCCGAGGCCGAGTCGAACCTGGCTCGGGTGGAGGACGTCCTGGCCGAGCTGCGGCCGCAGGCGCGTCGGCTTGGCCAGCTGGCCGAGCTCCAGGCCACCCGCCTGACCGCAGGCGAGGAGCTGGCGGCAGCCCTGATCGCGGCGGCCCACGGCCGCTGGCACGAGGCTTCCGGGCGCGCCGCAGAGGCGGATGCCCGCCGGGATGCGCTGCGGGCCGAGGCCGGTCGCGCCCTCGAGGCCCTGGAGACGGCCGAGACGTCGGTCGTGGACATCGTCGCGTCCATGGCCGTGCGGTCCGAAGCCGAGCGCGAGCGGCGTGCCGACCACGAGGCCGCTCGTGCGGCGCTGACCGCCCTCGGCCTCCGCGAGGCGCGGGCGAGCGGGGAGCTCGAGGCTGCGGCCCGGGATCGCGCTCGAAACACGGGCGAGCTGGCCGCGGCGGAGGCGGACCTCGCCGCCCAACGACGGATCCTGGCCGAGCCGGTGCCGGACCGCGACGCGGAGCTGGACGCGGTCCTGGCCGAAGCCGATCGCGAGCTCGCCGATGCCCTGTCCGAGCTGGGCGCGCTGCGGGCCGCCAGCCGGGCGAAGGGCGACGAGCTGGCCGCCCTCCACCGGGCGGAGGCAGCCCGTGCCGCGGAGATCGAGACGGCGCGCCGCCGCGCCGCGGACGCCGGACGCCGCGCCGCCGACGAACAGGCACGCGCGACGGAAGCGGCGGTCGTTCGGGCTCGTCTCGAGACCGCGCACGCGGAGGCGGTGCTGGCGCTGGCGGCGGCGTCGGTCGACGACGCCGCCGCACGCGAGCGACGCGAGGCGGCCCGCGCCGCCGCCGAGGCGGCGGAGGGCGCGCGACGAGCGGTCGCGGAGCGGGTTGCGCGAACGGGGTCGATGCTGGCTGCAGCGGGCGGACGCCTGGACCAGCTGAACCGGCGCCTGGCCGAGGAGGAGGAGCGGGGGATCGCGCGGGCCGCGCGCAGGGTCGGGGGGCGGCGCGTCGACGAGGACCTCGGCGTGGAGCCGGGCCTGCGCTCGGCCGTGGAGGCTGCCCTCGGAGACCTCGTGCGCGCCTATGTCGTCGACAGGGCGGGCGCCTCGGCGCTGGCCGGCGAGCGAGGCCACCTCGTGCTCGGGGATCGCGTCACGGGAGGGGATCGCAATCCCGGTGGCGGGACGGCCGCCGAGCTCCGCCGGCTGGACGACGCCGTGGTCGCGGCGGGCGGCGGCCGGCTGGTGGACGCCGTGCGGAGGGACACGGGTGGGGCAGTCCGCGCCCTGCTGGCCCGCGCCGTCTGGGTCCCGGACCTCGACGCGGTGCTCGGGTTGCAGCCCGCCCTCCCCGCTGGGTGGCTGGCCGTGACGCGGGACGGCGGCGCCGTCGCGGATGCGCTGACGGTCCGGATCGGGCGCGGCGACTCGCCCCTGGAGCGGCGCGCCGAGGCGGAGCGCCTCGCCCGAGAGGTCGAGACCCTCCAGGTCGAGGCGGTGGCCGCGGAGCGGGAGCTCGTGACGGCCGCGGCGACGGCAGCAGCGGCCGTGTCTGCGCTTGAGGCCGAGCGCGCGGCGGAGGCGACGGCGACGGCCCGTCGCCGGCAGGCCGAGGAGTCGGAGCGATCGGCCGGTCGCGCGCTCGAGGCGGCCGCCCGCGAGGCGGCCTGGCACGACGCTCAGGCCGAGCGCCTGTCGGCCGAGGCGGTCCGCACGGCCGAGGCCGTGGCGGTGATGGACGCGGCGGCGCAGGCGGGGCGTTCGGCCGTGTCGGGCGTCCCGCGAAATGGCGACGCGGAGTCAGCGATCCGCGCGTGGTCCGAGCGGTCGGCGGCACTGCGGGAGCGACGGGACCGGGTCGCTGCGGACGTCGCGGCGCGGGACCGGACGCGACGCGAGGCGGAGGGTCGCCGCGCCCGCGCCGAGGCGGCCGCAGCGCTCGCCGAGGTCCGGGTCGCGACCGCGGTCCGGGAGCTGGCTGCGCTCGCCGACCGGGAGCGCGGGGCCGCGGAGGAGCGTGACGCCATGGGCGGCGAACTGGCGGCGGCGGCGACCCGGGAGTCCGAGGCGCTCGCCCGCCTGGAGGCGCTGCTCGCGGACGACCGGGCGGAGCGGGCGCGGCTCGCGGACGCGGAGCGGGCGGCCACGGTCGCCCGCGAGCGCCTGCGCACGGCGGACGAGCGGGGCCGGACCGCGGACGTCGCGGCGCTCGAGGCGAGACTGGGCCTGGACGCCCTGCGGGAGCAGGTGCTCGTCGAGCTGGCCGGGCTGGGCGAGGTCGGAATCCGGCACCTCGCCGCCGCAGCCGGGCTGGACACGGCGGTGTTCGAGGGTCCCGTGGACGGTGACGGGACCGAGGGCGCCGCCGCCGCGGATGCGGATGGCGACGCGGGCGCACAGTCGTCGGTGGAGGGTGCGGCCTTGGAGGCGGCGCTGGACGAGCTTGCCCCGCGGTGGGCCGCCGAGCCGCCGCCGGGCGAGGTGCCGACCGCCGGCCGCCTGGGTGTCCTGCGGCGTCGGTTCCACGAGCTGGGAGCCGCCAACCCGTTCGCGGTGGACGAGTACCGCTCGGTGCGTGAGCGGCTCGAGACGCTCGACGCGCAGGACCGCGACCTGCGCGATGCCATCGCCAAGACCCGGACCCTGATCGCGGACCTCGACACCCTCATCGCCACCCAGTTCCGCGCCACGTTCGCAGCGCTCGAGGTGGCGTTCGACGCCCGCTTCCGGCAACTCTTCGGGGGCGGCTTCGCCAGGCTGTCGCTGACCGATCCCTCGGATCTCGCCGCAACCGGCGTGGAGATCACCGCGCGCCCCCCGGGCAAGAAGCCGCAGGCGCTCTCGATGCTGTCGGGCGGCGAGCGGGCGCTGACCGCCGTTGCCCTCCTGTTTGCGATGCTCGAGGTGCGGCCCGCCCCGTTCTGCGTGCTCGACGAGGTGGACGCGGCCCTCGACGAGGCGAACGTCGGCCGGTTCACCGAGGCGCTGCGCGAGCTGGCGGAGCGGACCCAGTTCATCGTGATCACGCACAACCGCGGCACCATCGAGGTCGCCGACGCGCTGTACGGGGTGACGGTGGGCGACGATTCCGTGAGTCGGGTCATCAGCCTGCGCCTGGACGAGGCACAGGCGATCGCCGACGACGGCCATCCCGATGCGCGTGCGGTGCTCGCCGCCGACCGGCCCGGCTGAGCGGAGAGGGACCATGCGATTCTTCCGGCGCGAGCCGAGCGAGCCGGGCGAGCCGGGGCCCGACGAGCCGGAGGCCGCGCCCGTCGTGGAAGCGGCGCCCACCCCCGTGGCACCCGAGCCGCCCCCGACCGAGCCGCCTCCCGAGCCCCAGTGGGCGTGGGGCTCGGATTGGACGCCCGAGAAGGCCGACGCCGCACGCCACGAGCGGGAGCGGGAGCAGCTGGAGCATGGCCTGGAGCGGTCGCGGACCGGATTCGCAGCGCGCCTCCGGGGCGTGCTCGGGGGCGGCGAGACGGACTGGGACGAGGTCGAGGAGATCCTGATCGCCGGGGACATCGGCGCCGCCGTGGCGATGGATCTCGTCGAGCGGGCGAGGCGGCGCCGGGATCTGCCGCCCGGCGACGCCGTTCGCGCGGAGCTTGCGGCCCTGCTCGCCGCCCGCGACGCCGCCCACTGGGAGCCCGTGCCCGCCGTGGACGGCGGGCCGGCGATCGTCCTGGTCGTCGGGGTCAACGGCACCGGCAAGACCACGACGATCGGCAAGCTCGCCGCGCGCGAGCGGGCGCAGGGGCGCCGCGTCGTGCTGGCGGCCGCGGACACCTTCCGGGCGGCCGCGATCGACCAGCTGCGCATCTGGGCGACCCGGACCGGCTCGGAGATCGTCGCCCATGCGCCCAACGCGGACCCGGCGGCCGTCGTGTACGACGCGCTCGACGCGGCGGTCGCGCGCCGCGCGGACATCGTGATCGCGGACACGGCCGGCCGGCTCCACACCAAGTCGAATCTCATGGAGGAGCTCGCCAAGGTCCGGCGGGTCATCGACAAGCGGCTGCCGGACGCGGTCGTCGAGACCTTCTTCGTCCTGGACGCCACCACCGGCCAGAACGGGCTCGCCCAGGCCAAGGCCTTCCACGCGGCCGTCGGACTGACGGGCGTGATCCTCACCAAGCTGGACTCGACGGCCAAGGGCGGGATCGTGTTCTCGATCGAGAAGGAGCTGGGCGTGCCCGTCCGGTTCGTCGGAGTGGGGGAGCAGGCGGACGACCTGCTGCCGTTCGACCCGCAGGGCTTCGTCGCCGCGCTGTTCGACCTGGACTAGGTCTCGGCGCCGGCCGGCGTCGCGGGATCCTCGGCCCGCCGCAGCCGCCGCACCGGGGACCGGTACACGAGCACGGCACCGGCGACCGCTCCGAGCGGAGCGAGGAACGCGACCGTCCGCAGGCCGAACGCCTCCGCGAGCAGCCCGGCGGCGAGCGTCGCCAGGAGCTGCACCAGCACCACGGCCACGCGGACGGTGGCGTTCACACGGCCCAGCTGGCGGTCCTTGACCCGGGCTTGGCGGATGGACACCTCTGCGATCTCGAAGGCCGTCGCCGCCGGGTCGCTGGTCAGCTGCTGGCCGAGGAGGAACGCGAGCGCCACCAGCGGCAGCCCGGCCGGGGCGAGCGGGATCAGCAGGTTCCCGACGGCCGACACCAGCAGCGAGACGACCACAACCGCCCCGATGCCGAACCGCTCGGCGACACGCGGCGCGACGAGCGCCCCTGCCAGCGATCCGATCCCACCCACCGCGGCGATCACGCCGATCATGGCCGGGTCCATCCCCAGCTCCTCGCTCACGTACAGCAGCCACGTCGCGCTGAACACGCCCCACATCGCGGCCAGGCCCATCGCCCCGTACACGAGGCCGCGCAGGATGGGGTCGTGCACGACGACGCGCAGGCCCTCGGCGATCTCGGCCAGGACGGGGTCCCGGTCGGCGACCGGGACCGGCGGTGGCTCTGGTCGTCGGATCGTGCCCAGCAGCACGGCGGACACGACGAACGAGCCGGCGTCGATCAGGATCGCGATCGGCGCCGTGAACAGGTTGACGAGGAAGCCCGCCGCCCCGAAGGCCGCGAACTCGACCGCCGACATCGTCGCCGCCAGCGCACCGTTGGCGCGCACGAGCTCGGTGCGCGACACGATGGTCGGCAGGTACGCCCGGTCGGCCGTGTCGAAGAACGTGGTGAGAACGGCGGCCAGGGCGGCCGCGACGAACACCTGCGGCAGGGTGAGCCAGCCCCCGGCCGCGGCGAGCGGGATGGTCCCCAGGATCGCTGCCCGCCCGAGGTCAGCCCAGATCATCACCGGCCGCCGCCGCAGGCGGTCCACCCACGCACCCGCCACGAAGCCCACCAGCAGCATCGCGACCAGCTCCAGGCTCCGGAGCAGCGCCACCTCGATCGGGCCGGCCGAGAGGGTGAGGATGGCGACGAACGGGAGCGCGATCCGGGTCACCAGGCTGCCGAACACCGAGATCGTGGCGGCGGTCCACACCCGCAGGAAGGCGCTGTTGCGCCACAGCCCGGGCGTCGGCGAGACGTCCCCGGCCGGCGGGAGCGGGTCGAGCAGCGGGTCGGTCACCGCGCGAAGGGTACCGGCGGGATCTTCGCGCGGGGGCGTCCGGGCAGGGCATGGCGTACACTCCGCTCGCCTCGGTGTCGCCAGAACCCGCGCACCACCCGCCGGCCTTCGGCCGCGCGGCCTGACCAACCACCAGCAAGGGTCGCCGTCCTCGCATGTTCGACAGCCTCAGCGATCGGCTCCGCAAGACGCTCGGCAACCTGACCGGACGCGGCCGGGTGACCGAGGCCGACGTGGACGCGGCCATGCGCGAGGTCCGGCTGGCGCTGCTGGAGGCGGACGTCAACTACAAGGTCGTCAAGGACTTCGTGGCCCGCGTGCGCGAGCGGGCCGTGGGGGCCGACATCCTGGATAGCCTCACGGCCGGCCAGCAGGTCGTGAAGATCGTCCACGAAGAGCTGACCGCTCTCCTGTCCGCCGGCGACCGCACGTTCCACCTGGCGGGCAGCCCGGCCGTGGTTGCCCTGGTCGGCCTCCAGGGTTCGGGCAAGACCACGTCCGCCGCCAAGCTCGCGAAGCATGTCGTCAAGCTTGGCCGCCAGCCGATGCTCGTCGCAGCGGACCCGTACCGGCCCGCCGCCGCGGACCAGCTGGAGACGCTCGGGAACCAGCTGGGCATCCCGGTCCACCGGGCGTCCACCGGCACGCCGACGGTGGACATCGCCCGTGGCGGCATCGACGCGGCCAAGCGCCTAGGGCGCGACGTGGTGATCATCGACACGGCAGGGCGCCTCACCATCGACGACGCCCTGATGGACGAGATCCGGGCGGTCGCGGCGGCCACCCGGCCCGTGGAAACGCTGCTGGTCGTGGACGCCATGACCGGCCAGGAGGCGGTGACGGTCGCCCAGGGCTTCGCCGGTGCCGTGCCCGTGACCGGTCTCGTGCTGACCAAGATCGATGGCGACGCGCGCGGCGGGGCCGCTCTTTCGATCGGGGCCGTGACCGGGATCCCGGTCAAGTTCCTGGGCACCGGCGAGAAGACGGACGCGCTCGAGGTGTTCCACCCGGACCGCCTGGCCGGCCGCATCCTGGGCATGGGCGACATCGTCAGCCTCGTCGAGCGGGCCCAGGAGGCCTTCGACGAGAAGGAGGCCCGCAAGCTCGAGGAGAAGGTCCGCAAGGCCTCGTTCACCCTCGAAGACATGCTGGATTCGATGCGCCAGATGCAGAAGATGGGCCCGATGGGCCAGGTGATGTCGATGATCCCGGGCATGGGCGGGATGGCCAAGGAGGCCCAGGATGCGGTGGATCGCGGCGACCTCCGGCGCGTGGAGGCGATCATCCTGTCGATGACCCCCCGCGAGCGCCGGGATCCCTCCATCCTCAACGCCTCGCGCCGCCGGCGCATCGCAGCTGGGTCCGGTACGACGCTGCCAGATGTCAATCGGCTCGTGAAACAGTTTGCTGAGATGCAGAAACTGATGAAGCAGCTCTCGGGAGGGGGTGGCCGTCGCGCCGCGATGGGCCAGCTCCTCGGACGACGATAGGGGGTCACCGATGACCGACCAAGATCCGACCCAGCGCTACCAGCCGCCGCCGGCCGGCCCGGCAACGCCGCCCGAGCCTGCCCTGCCCGCCGCGCCAGTCCCGCCGGCCCCGCCGGCCGCCGCGCCGACCGCGGCCGTCTCCACCCCTCCACCTCCGCCGGCCGCTGCGGCCTTTGCCGCTCCGCCGGCGCCACCCGATGCCGTCATGGCGACGCCGACGATGCCCGTCGAGCCGACCGCGGCGAACCCCCGGCGCGGCGGCCGCCTCAAGTGGATCGTGGCGGGTGTCATCACCATCCTCGTGGCCGGCACGGCGGCCGGTGCCACCTGGCTGCTGACCCGCGACTCGGGCAGCCCGGCGGTGATGGACTGGGCCCCGGCCGACAGCATCATGTACGCGGAGCTGCGCCTGGACCTCCCCGGCGACCAGGAGGCCGAGCTCGCCTCGGTCATGTCCGCGTTCCCGGGCTTCGACGACCAGGCCGCGTTCGACCTCAAGTTCGGCGAGGCGCTCGACCAGCTGGTCGGGGCAGCCACGGACGGCAAGCACGACTACCAGACCTGGGTGGAGCCCTGGTTCGGCGGCCAGCTCTCGACCAGCGTGGGTCCGCTGCCGGCCGAGCCCAAGGCCGGCGAGGTGCGCGCGCTGCTGCTCGCGAGCGTGACCGACGAGGCGAAGGCCGCGGCATGGGCCGAGTCGCTGCTTGCCGAGACGGGCGCGACCAGCGCCACGGAGACCTACAACGGCGTCACCGTCACCACGGTGACGCCGCCGGCCGAGCACGCCGGGAACATGACCCTGGCGTACGCGGTCCCGGGACCCGTGATCGCGCTCGGCGACCTTGACTCGGTGAAGGCCGCCATCGACACCAACGGCGGCGGCGCGCTGACGGAGTCGGACCCGTTCAGCGACGCGCTCGCCTCGGTCCCCGGCGACCGGCTCGGGTTCGCCTACATCGACACCAGGGCGGTTCTCGAGGGATCCCAGGCGCTCATCGAGGCCGCCGGCGACTCCCTGCCGATGGCCGAGCTGCCCTCGTTCGCGAGCGGCGAGCAGGCCCCCTGGGTCGCGATGTCCCTGCGGGCCGACGAGGACGCCTTCGTCGTCGAGACGCGAAGCCCGCACGTCGCCACGGCCCCCGAGGCCGAGTCCACGGAATCGACGATCGCGGCCGTCGCGCCCCCGTCCACGGTGTTCCTGGTCACGGTGCACGACATCGGGTCGGGGATCGATCAGTTCAAGACGATGCTGGCGGCGGACCCGTCGCTCGCCGAGGGCGTCAAGGAGATCGAGGACGCGCTCGCGATCCTGGGTGGGCTCGAGGCCATCACCGGCTGGATGGGCGACGCGGGCGTCGCGATCACGCGGGACGGCGACACGGTCGCCGGCGGCCTGCTCGTCACGCCCACCGACGCCGACGGCGCCGAGGCCGCGGGCCGGCTGCTGACGCAGCTGAAGGGGTTCGTCGCGCTGGCCGGCAGCTCGTCGGGGATCAGCGTCGCCGACCAGGACTACCAGGGCACGACGATCACCACGATCACGATCGAGAACGTCGGCGCGCTCGCCGGCATGGCGGCGGGCGGCAGCGTCTCCGGCGTGCCGGACACGATCCAGATCGCCTACGCTGCGACCGACGAGGTCGTGGCGCTCGGCTACACCAGCGACTTCGTCAAGGCCGTGCTCGACGCGAAGGACGGCGAGTCCCTCGCCGACACGGAGCGCTTCTCGTCGCTCCTGAAGCGGGCGGACGTGGCCCATGCGGCGATGGCCTGGATCGACATCGTCGGCATCCGTGGCCTCGTCGAGGGGATGATCCCCGCCGACCAGCGAGCCGAGTACGACGCCGACGCAAAGCCCTATCTCGAGGCGTTCGACGCCATCATCGCCACCAGCGCCCCGGGCGAGGACCTCGACGAGTCCACCGTCATCTTCCGGGTCGCCGGCCAGTAGCCACCAACCAGCCAGATCATGCGGGGCCCGGCCCAAGGGCCCCGCGACATTGGAGGAGCACCGCACCAGATGTCCGTCCGCATCCGCCTCACCCGCGTCGGGGCGACCAAGCAGCCGACCTACCGGCTGGTCGTCGCCGACAGCCGCTCTGCCCGGGACGGCCGGGCCATCGACACGATCGGCCACTACAACCCCCGCACGGACCCGATCGAGCTCAAGGTCGACGAGGCCAAGGCGAAGGAGTGGCTGGCCAAGGGCGCGCAGCCGTCCGACACGGTCAGGCGCCTGCTCAAGCAGGCCGGCGTCCTGCCGAGCTTCAAGTAGGGCCGGCGAGATGGCAGCCGCCGACCTGGTCGAATACGTCGCCAAGTCCCTGGTTGACGATCCCGATTCCGTGAAGGTCGAGATCGTCAACGGGGAGGACGGCACCATCATCGAGCTGCACGTGGCCGAGTCCGACATGGGCAAGGTCATCGGGCGCAACGGCAGCGTCGCCAAGGCGCTGCGGACGCTGCTCAAGGTGACCTCGGCCCGCACGGGCGAGTCCGTCAGCCTCGACATCGTCTGAGCGGGGGCCGGCGCTGGCTCCCCGATCCACGCCACGCGCGGCGCCGCCGGCCACGATGGCCGGCGCGCCCGAGCGCCTGACCGTCGCGCTGGTCCGCGGCTTCCGCGGGCTGCGCGGTCACGTCCGCGTGGAGCTCCTCACGGACCGGCCCGAGGACCGGTTCACGGTCGGGGCGGTGCTGCACCCCGAGGGCACGGAGGAGGCGCTGACCATCGCCGAGGCCTCCCCGGTGGCGGACGGCCCGGGCTGGTGGCTCCGGTTCCGGGAGCTCCCGGACCGCGAGGCCACCGATCGCCTCCGCGGCGTCTACCTGGAGATCGTCCGGCCGGACGAGCCCCGGGAGCCGGGTCGCTGGTTCTGGCACGAGCTCGTCGGCCTGGCCGTCAGGTCCGAGTCCGGCGACGACCTGGGCACCGTGGTGGACATCTACCGTGCCGGCGGAGCCGAGGTGTTCCTGGTGCGCGGTCCACGGGGCGAGCTGGACGTGCCGGGCGTCCGGGGGATCGTGACCGATCTCGCGCCAGAGCGTGGGGAGCTGATCGTGGACCTCGACGCGCTGGCCCTCGACGCCCGCCCGGTCGAGGCGGAGGACTACGTGCGACCGCGGGACCGTCGGCCGCGAAAGCAGCCCAAGGCCCGGAAGCCGCCCGGCCCGCAGGGCTCGCCGGCTCCGCAGACCCCGCCCCAACCCCGGAAGCCGCAGTCGCCGAAGGCCTGATGCCCCTCGAGATCGACGTCCTGACGCTGTTCCCGCCGATGGTCGAGGGTCCGCTGCGGGAGAGCATTCCGTCGCGCATCCTGGACCAGGGCCTGGCAGAGGTCCGGGTCCACGACCTGAGGGAGTGGGGGATCGGCCGGCACCGGACCGTTGACGACTACACGTACGGCGGCGGGGCGGGCATGGTCCTGCGCCCCGAGCCGGTCGCAGGAGCGCTGGCTGAGCTGCGACGCCCCGATTCCGTGGTCATCCTGCTGGATCCGGCCGGGGAGGTGTTCCGCCAGCCGGTCGCCCACGAGCTGTCCGTCGCGTCTCACCTCGTGTTCCTGTGTCCACGGTACGAGGGTGTGGACGAGCGGATCCGATCGATGGTGGACCGGGAGCTCTCGATCGGGGACTTCGTGCTCACCGGGGGCGAGCTCGCGGCACTGGTCGTCATCGACGCCGTCCTGCGGCTGCTGCCCGGGGCCATCGACGACGCGTCCACCGCCGAGGAGTCGTTCGCCGCGGGGCTCCTGGAATACCCCCAGTACACGCGACCGGCCACCTTCGGAGACGTCACCGTTCCGCCGGTGCTGGTCTCCGGGCACCACGAGCAGGTGCGGGTATGGCGCCTCCGGGAGTCGCTGCGCCGGACCCTGGAACGGCGCCCGGACCTGCTCGAGGGTCGCCACCACTCACCGGAGGAGCGGCGCCTGCTCGCCGAGCTGCGGGAGACGCCGGCCGGGGACGAGCCGGGGGAGGATGCCTGAGCCCCGGGCCGGCACGCCGACCACGTCCGCGATCCCCGGCCTGCCGTTCCTGCCATCCAGGCCAGGCACGACTGCTCGTCGGCTGCCCCCGACGCACGAGATGGTCCAGGCGCACGCGGTCCCGTCACCTGCGGTGGCTCCTGACTGAAGGGCAGATCACCGGGCCTCGACACGGCCACGGAGGGCGATGGGCCGGACGACCAATCGTCCTCGGGCTGGATGCCGGTTGCCGGCACCGGGGCGTCGGAGGCACGGCCGGAGGCCGCGCCGGCCCGATGCGGCACGTCCGGCACTCCGCACCCGCCCGCGGAGGCGCCATGCCTGACACTCGCGGCGCCGCGTGGTATCCTCCGCCGTCGGCTCCGCCGCACCGGCCTGCCGCCCCGAACTCCGAGCCCCCGCAGCCGCGGCTGCCGACGACCGACAAGGATCGCCCACCGTGAACGTGCTCAACGAGATCGTCCAGGACCAGCTCCGCACCGACCTCCCCGTCATCACGCCGGGCGACTCGGTCAAGGTCTCGGCCAAGGTCGTCGAGGGCAACCGCGAGCGCATCCAGGTGTTCGAGGGGCTCGTGATGCGGATGCGCAACAGCGGCATCGCGTCCACGATCACCGTCCGCCGCATCGCGTCCGGCGTGGGCGTGGAGCGGACGTTCAAGATCCACAGCCCCCGGATCGAGAAGATCGAGGTCATCAGGCACGGTCAGGTCCGCCGCGCGAAGCTGTACTTCCTGCGCAACCGCGTCGGCAAGGCCGCGACCACCCTTCGCGAGCGCCGCTAGCACCTCCGCACCCGGTCCGTCGCACCCGGTTCGCAGCGCACGACGACCCTCGCCCCGGCGGGGGTCGCACCATGTCCGCTCGGGCGCGCTACGCTTCTCCGCGATGGCCCCGATCGTCCCCACCCTCCGCTGGGAGCGCCCCCTGTGGCGGGCCGGCGCGACCCGGGTGGCCGGCGTGGACGAGGTCGGGGTGGCCCCGACCTGTGGCGCGGTCGTGGCGGCGGCGGTCATCCTGCCCGCCAACTGCCACCGGATCCCCGGCGTCCGCGACTCCAAGACGCTCTCGGCGATCCAGCGTGAACGCCTGGCCCCGATCATCCGGCGACGAGCGTTGGCGATCGGTGTGGGTGCGGCCTCGGTCGCCGACATCGACCGGCTCAACATCTACCACGCGACGCACCTGGCGATGAGGCGGGCGATCGCCAGGCTCGGCGGTCACGATCATGTGCTCGTGGACGGGCTGCGGATCTCGGACTTCGAGGCCCACGTGGGACCGTACACCGCGATCGTGGACGGCGACGCCCGGGTGTACTCGATCGCCTGCGCGTCCGTGATCGCCAAGACCGTCCGAGACCGGATGATGCAGCGTCTCGCCGTGCGCTACCCGGCCTACGGCTGGGACCGCAACGCCGGCTACGCCACCCGCGAGCATCGCGCGGCGATCCGGGCCCATGGGCTGACGCCGCACCACCGCCGCAGCTTCCAGGCGCTCCAGGTCCTCCTTGCCGGGGACCAGCTGGGCCTGTTCGATGCCGACGGCGCCATCGGCATCCCGATCGCCACCCCGGACGACAACGCCTCCCTGGACCTCGCGGCACCCGACCCGGCCGACGCGCTCGTCGAGGAGGCGCTCGCCTCGGCCGGCTGATGACGTAAGCCGCTGGTGAGCGGCCGCGGCCATGCTCGTGTCCATGACGCGGTCGAGATCCACCGGCGCCCAGCGGATCGGCGATTCCGGCGAGCGTCTGGCCGCGATCCGCCTGGAGTCGGCCGGCTGGACGGTCCTCGCCCGCCAGCTGCGGGTCGGACGGGACGAGATCGACCTGCTGGCCATCGACCCGGGACCGCCGGCCGAGCTGGTGGTCGTCGAGGTCAGGCGCCGCGGTCGGCGCGACTTCGGCCTCGCGGAGGAGACGCTGGACCACCGCAAGCGCGCCGCGATGCGCCGGGCTGCGGCCTTGGTGCGGGCGATCGAGACGCTGCCGGACGGCGCCCCGGTGCCGCACCTGCCGCTGCGCATGGATCTCGTGGCCATCGACCCGGGGCCGGACGGGGAGCCCTCGGTCCGCCACCACCGCGGGATTCGGCCCTGACCGGCGGGCGGACCCTGATCGGGCAGGGACGCCGTCGAAGCGTGGAGCCGGGGGCTGGACCCCGGGACCGGAGGCGGGATCCGGCGTGCCCCTGTGCTACACTCCGCCGCGCCGCGGAAGGGTCCGTGGCGCTCATCAAGGCCCGCCTCGGCCAGCTGCCGGAGCGGAGCACACACGCGGATCCGCCCCACGAGCGGGACGGTGCCGGACCCGGGTGATCACCCGCCGGCCCCCGCCTCGGGATCCGCGGAGGCACAACCGCAGGAGGACACCCAGTGCCCACCGTTTCGATGCGCCAGCTGCTTGAGGCCGGCGTCCATTTTGGACACCAGACCCGCCGCTGGAACCCGAAGATGAAGCCGTACATCTTCGCGGAGCGCAACGGCATCCACATCATCGACCTCGCCCAGACCGTGAAGCGCCTGGACACAGCGCTCGAGTTCGTCACCGAAACGGTTGCCCGCGGCGACTCCGTCCTGTTCGTCGGCACCAAGAAGCAGGCGCAGGAGCCGGTGATGCAGGAGGCGATGCGCGCCGGCCAGCCGTACGTCACCAAGCGCTGGCTGGGCGGCATGCTGACCAACTTCGTCACCATCAAGAAGCGGATCGGCCTGCTCGACCAGCTCGAGGCCCGCCAGCAGGCAGGGGACTTCGACCGCCTGCCCAAGAAGGAAGCCGCGAAGCTGACCGAGGACCTGAACAAGCTCCAGGGCATGCTCGGCGGCATCCGCAAGATGAAGCGCCACCCGGGCGTCATCTTCATCGTTGATCCCCACCGTGAGCGGATCGCGGTCACGGAGGCCAACAAGCTCGAGATCCCGGTCGTCGGGACCGGTGACACGAACGTGGACCCGGACGAGCTGGACTACATCATCCCGGCCAACGACGACGCGATCCGCTCGATCAGGCTGCTGTGCCAGCTGGTCGCCGACGCGGCCATCGAAGGCGCCCGCGAGCGCGCGGCGCGTGCCAGCGCCGAGCCCGAGATCGTCGAGCCCATCGCGGTCGAGGAGCCAGGCTTCGACGAAGCGGCCGCGGTCGAGGACCTTGTTGCGCAGCTGGCGGCCGGCGGGACGCTGTCGTTCAACCCCGACCTCGAGGACGACGAGCTGCTGCCCGGCGCGCCGCGGGCCACGGACACCGTCACCGCGGAGCCCGTCCCGGAACCTGCTCCGGCACCGCCCGCCGGCTGACCCGGCCGGGGCATCCGCCTCAGGGCGGCCGCCCTGGGAGGCCGGACACGCGAGCGCGAACGGTCACAGGAACGTTGAAAGCGCGCACACTGAGCGTGCGCGAGACGACAGGAGCACCACTTCCATGGCAATCACGGCCGAGGCCGTCAAGGACCTGCGAGAGCGCACCGGCGCCGGCATGATGGACTGCAAGCGCGCCCTCGAGGAGACCGGCGGCGACATCGACGCGGCCGTCGCGCTGCTCCGCGAACGGGGCATCGCGCAGGCGGCCAAGAAGGCGGGCCGCGACGCCCGCGAGGGGCTGGTCAGCAGCTACATCCATACCGGTGGACGCGTCGGCGTGCTGATCGAGGTCAACTGCGAGACGGACTTCGTCGCCCGCACGGACGACTTCCAGCGGCTGGTCCGCGACCTCGCCATGCAGGTCGCCGGGCTTGCGCCGCTGTACGTCGACATCGACCGGATTCCCGCCGACGTCCTCGAGGCGAAGAAGGCCGCCCTCCTCGCCGACGAGGCGACGCAGTCGAAGCCCGAGGCGGTTCGCGAGAAGATCGTGGACGGGCAGCTCCGGAAGTGGTACCGCGAGGTCTGCCTCCTGGAGCAGCCGTTCCGCGACGAGGAGCGCTCCGTGCGGGACCTCGTGACCGAGAAGATCGCCACCATCGGCGAGAACATCCGGGTGCGACGGTTCACGCGGTTCGCGCTCGGGGAGGAGCTGTGACGGAGGCCGGGCCTGGGGCCGACCGCGGCGAGGGCATCGTGCCGGCCCCCGCCGACGGCCGCCTGCGCTACCGCCGGATCCTGCTCAAGCTGTCCGGCGAGGCCTTGCTGGGCGAGCGCCAGTACGGCGTGGACCCGGCGTTCTGCGCGTTCATCGCCGGTCAGGTTGCAGAGGTCCATGCGCAGGGCGTTGAGATCGGCATCGTCGTCGGCGGCGGCAACATCTTCCGGGGGCTCGCGGCCGCTGCGAAGGGGATGGACCGGGCGACCGGCGACTACATCGGGATGCTCGCGACGGTGATGAACGGCCTGGCCCTCCAGGACGCGATCGAGCGGGCCGGCGTGCCGGTCCGCGTGATGAGCGCGATCGCGATGAACGAGATCGCGGAGCCCTACATCCGGCGTCGCGCGGTCCGCCACCTGGAGAAGGGCCGCGTGGCGATCTTCGTCGCCGGCACCGGCAACCCGTACTTCACCACCGACACGGCCGCCGCCCTGCGCGCGGTCGAGATCGGCGCCGAGGTCCTGCTCAAGGCCACCAAGGTTGACGGCGTGTACGACGCGGACCCGATGACGGATCCGACGGCCACGCGCTACGCTCGCCTTCGCTACCAGGATCTCCTCCGCGATCAGCTGAAGGTCCTCGATGCGGCCGCCGTCTCCCTGTGCTCGGAGAATGACCTGCCGATCGTGGTCTTCGACCTCAACGAGGCCGACAACGTCACGAGGGTCGCCCGCGGCGAGCCGGTGGGCACCCTCATCTCCGCCGAGACCGGAGGTGCCAGCGCATGACCACCGAGATCCTTGCCGCGGCGGAGCGGAAGATGGCCCGCGCCGTGGAGGCAATGGAGCGCGACTTCCAGGGCGTGCGCACGGGCCGTGCGTCCACGGCGCTCGTCGAGCGCATCCACGTCGACTACTACGGTACCCAGACCCCGCTCAACCAGCTCGCCTCGATCAGCGTCCCGGAGGCGCACCAGATCGTGATCCAGCCCTGGGACCGCGCCGTCCTGGGCGGGATCGAGAAGGCGATCATGAAGAGCGACATCGGGCTCATGCCCAACGTGGACGGGACGCTCATCCGCCTCAACATCCCGCCGCTCACCGAAGAGCGTCGCAAGGACATCGTCAAGACCGTCCACAGGAGGATGGAGGAGGCACGGGTCGAGATCCGCAACCTGCGCCGCGAGGCCGCCGACGCCCTCAAGAAGGAGGAGCGCGACGGCACCGTGGGCGCTGACGAGTCCCGCCGCCAGCTGGAGCAGCTCCAGCGGATCACGGATCGGGCGATCGCGGACGTCGATGCGCTGGGTGCGGTGAAGGAGCAGGAGGTCCTGGAGGTCTAGTGACCCGGGCGCCGGTCGACCGATCGCTCGCGCGACCCACCGACGCACCCCCGCTCGCCCACGAGCCGGGGTCGGTGGCGGACGCGCCGGGGGTGCCAGTCGCGCTTGGCGAGATCCCCCTGCTCCCTCCGGAGGACCTGCCGCGTCACGTCGCGATCATCATGGACGGCAACCGCCGGTGGGCACGGGAGCGGGGCCTGCAGGATTTCGACGGGCACGCCGCCGGCGTGGAGACGATCCGGGGGCTCCTGCAGCACGCGGTCCGGCGCGGCGTCCCGATGCTCACCCTGTACGCGTTCAGCCGGGAGAACTGGGCCCGCTCGGACGACGAGGTCGCGGGACTGTTCCAGCTCCTCGGGCAGGCGATCCGGGACGAGACCGACGAGCTCCGGGCGCAAGGCGTCCAGGTGCGCCTCCTGGGCCGGCTCGAGGAGCTTCCCGACGACACGCGGACCTCGATCGGCGACGCTCTCCAGCGGACTGCCGAGGGCGCGCGCCTGGTGCTCAACATCGCCTGGAACTATGCCGGGCGGACGGAGATCGTGGACGCGTTCCGGCGGATCATCGCGGCCGGGATCCCGGCCGATCGGGTGGACGAGCGCACGATCGGCGACGCGCTGTACACGGCCGGCATGCCGGACCCCGACCTGGTCATCCGGACGGGCGGGGAGCAACGGATCAGCAACTTCCTGATCTGGCAGTCCGCCTACGCCGAGCTGGTGTTCAGCGACCGGCTGTGGCCGGATTTCGGCCCCGATGCCTTCGACGAGGCGCTCCTCGAGTTCGCGCGCCGCACGCGCCGGTTCGGTCGCTAGGCCACCCGATGCGGACCCGGGTCCTGTCGTCGCTTGTCCTCGTTCCGGTCCTCGTCGGCGCCCTGTTCATCGGGATGCCGGCGATCACGCTCGTTCTGGCCGTCGCGGCGCTCCTGGGCGGGTTCGAGGTGTTCCGGCTGCTCAAGAGCGCCGGCTACCCGTCGCTCGCCATGTTCGGCTCCGTGCTGGCGGTGGCGCTCGTGCTCGAGGCGGCCGTGGACCTGGAGGGCGACAAGGGGGTTCTGCTGGTCGCGATCGGGGTCGTGCTCGCGGGTGTCGGCGCCTTCGGCCGGACCGACCCCCGGGATGGGCTGGTCGCCTGGTTCGCGACGGTGTTCGGCGCGGTCTATGTCGGACTGATCTCGTTCGTCCTCCACCTCGCCTCTGCCGCCCCGGCCGTCCCCGGGGATGCGGCGCTGGCGCCGCTCGGGCCGGAGCGGGCGTGGATCGTGCTCCTCGTGCTCGGCGTGTGGAGCTACGACACTGGCGCGTACCTCGTCGGCAGCCGCATCGGCCGGCACCGGTTCCTGTCCCACATCTCGCCGTCCAAGTCGATCGAGGGGCTCGTCGGCGGACTCGTGGCGACGACCGCCGTCACTGCGCTGCTGCTGGCCGGCCTCGGCGAGGCCCCCATCGGCGCCCTGATCCTCGGCCCGTTGCTGGGCCTCGCGGCGCAGGCCGGTGACCTCGCCGAGTCGATGCTCAAGCGGGCAGCCGGGGCCAAGGACTCGGGCACACTGATCCCCGGCCACGGCGGCATCCTGGACCGGATCGACTCGTTCCTCTTCGCCGCCCCCGTCGTGACGCTGTATGTCCTCGCGCTCGTCCGCTGAGGACGGCCGCACCGGCGTCGCCCTGCTCGGGTCCACGGGCAGCATCGGTCGCCAGGCCGTCGAAGTGCTCGAGTCGCTCAGCGACCGCTTCCGCGTCGTGGCGCTCGCGACGGGCTCCAACGCCCCGGAGCTGGAGGCGCAGGTCCGTCGCCTCCGACCGACCGCGATCGCCATCGCCGACGGGGGCGCGCGCCTCGACCTGCCGGAGGGCACGGTGCGAGTCGGCGGGTCGGACGCGCTGGAGCAGCTCGCCACGCGGGACGATGTCGACCTCGTGCTGGTCGGGTCCGGCGGCCTGGTGTCCCTGCGCCCGGCGCTGGCGGCGCTGCGGGCCGGCAAGATCGTCGCCACCGCGAACAAGGAGACCCTGGTCGCGGGTGGACACCTGGTCATGCCGGAGGCGAGAGCGCGGGCCGGGGACGTCCGGAGCGCGCACCCGGAGGATCCGCTGGCGAGCCCCCTTGCCTGGCTGCGCCCGATCGACTCGGAGCACTCCGCGATCTGGCAGTGCCTGGTCGGTGAACCGGAGGGCGCCGTCGCGCGTCTCGTGCTCACCGCCTCCGGCGGGCCGTTCCTCGACGTCACCGCGGACGAGTTGGCGGCCGTCACCCCGGAGCGAGCCCTGCGGCACCCGACCTGGACCATGGGAGCCAAGATCACCATCGACTCCGCGACGCTCGCCAACAAGGGCCTGGAGGTCATCGAAGCGCACTGGCTGTACGATGTCGGCTACGACGCGATCGACGTGGTCATTCACCCGCAGAGCGTCGTGCACTCCGCCGTCCTGTTCACCGACGGCTCCCTCAAGGCCCAGCTGGGCACCCCGGACATGCGTCTCCCGATCCAGTACGCCCTGACCCACCCCGCCCGCCTGCCGTCGCCGGCCGCCCCACCCGACCTCGTCGGGGCCGCCCGGCTCGACTTCCGCGCCCCCGACGAGACCCGCTTCCCCGCGCTCCGGATCGCGCGGGACGCCGGCCGGATCGGTAGCCGGGCGAGCGCCGCGCTGATCGCCGCCGACGAGGTGGCGGTGGCACGGTTCCTCGCCGGCACCCTGGACTTCGGGGGCATCCCGCGGCTGCTGGAGGCGGCCGTGCGCCGCTTCGGCGAGGGACCGGACCAGGCGCCCGACGTGGACGGCCTGCTCGCGCTCGACCACGAGGTGCGGGCGGCGTTCGAAGTCGGCCCGGGGGGGGCGTCGGCATGAGCGGGCTGGTGGACCTCCTGATCACGATCCTGCTGTTCGTCGTGGTGCTGGGCGGACTCGTCCTGATCCATGAGCTGGGCCATTTCGTGACCGCGCGCCTGGCCCGCGTGCGGGTCCTGGAGTTCGGTATCGGGTTCCCGCCGCGCGCGAAGGTCCTTGCCAATCGCGGCGAGACGCTCTACTCGCTCAACTGGCTGCCCATCGGCGGCTTCGTGAAGCTGGAGGGCGAGGATGGCGACGACGGCAGCGACCCACGCTCGTTCGCGCGGGCCAGGCTGCCGGTGAAGCTGATCATCCTTGCCGCGGGCGCCCTGATGAACCTCGTGCTGGCGTTCGCGATCTTCACCTCCATCGCGTGGCTGGCCACGCCCTACGTGGGCGTGAAGTTCGGCTCGGTCGACCCGGGCTCCCCGGCCGAGTCCGCCGGACTGCAGGGAGACGACGCGATCATCAGCATCGACGGCCGGCAGTTCGACTTCTACGGCGACTCGGCGATCTCGGCCCTGCGCGATCGCGCGGGCGAGGCGGTCGCGATCGGGCTGATCCGTGCCGACGGCTCCCGCGCGGAGGTCACCGCCACGCTCCGGTCCGAGGAGGAGATCGCTGCCGGCAAGGGCGCGCTGGGCATCCGCGCCCGGGAGGGCGGGACCTTCGAGACGCTGTTCTACGGCGAGTACACCGGCCGGCCGCTGGGCGATGCGATCCGGATCGGCGTCAGCGAGACCACGCGCTGGTTCGGCCTCATCCTGGGCGCACTGGGCGACCTGGGCCGGTCGATCGTGAGCGACCCGACCGCGCCGCCGCCGGTATCCGGTCCGGTGGGCATCGCGGGCTCGCTCGGTGACGTGTTCCGCAACGGCGGGCCGGTCATGCTGCTGTACGTGGCGGGCGTCCTGTCGGCCAACCTCGCCCTCGTCAATCTGCTGCCGTTCCCGCCGCTGGACGGCGGTCGGATGCTCGTCATCGTGCTCAAATCGATCCCGCGCTACGGCACGCGGATCTCGCTGCGGGCCGAGCGTCTCACGTACGCCGTCGGCTTCGTGGCCCTGTTCACGTTCCTGATCTGGATCACGGTGTTCGACGTCGCCCGCCAGTTCGGGGGCGCCGCCGCACCGTGACGACGCCGGACCGGTCGAGGCCCACCCGCAGGCCGACCGTGTCGGTCGACGTGGGCGGCGTGCTGGTCGGCTCCGCCCACCCGGTCGTCGTCCAGTCGATGACCAACACGGACACCGCGGACCCGGACGCGACGGCGATCCAGGTCGCGCGACTTGCCCACGCCGGGTCGCAGCTGGTGCGGGTCACGGTCAACACCGACCAGGCCGCCGCCGCCGTCCCCGGGATGATCTCGAAGCTGCGCGACAACCTGGGCGTGGACGTGCCGGTCATCGGCGACTTCCACTACAACGGACACCAGCTGCTCCCGGCCCACCCGGCCATGGCCGCCGCCCTCGCCAAGTACCGGATCAACCCCGGCAACGTGGGCACGAAGCACCACGACGCCAACTTCGTGACGATCGTGCGGGCGGCCGTCGAACACGACAAGCCGGTGCGGATCGGCGTCAACTGGGGGTCCCTGGACCAGCAGCTGCTCACGGAGCTGATGGAGGCCAACGCCCGGCTGGCGGAGCCGCGTGATGCCCGCGACGTGATGATCGACGCGATGATCGAGTCCGCGATGCGCTCTGCGGAGCTGGCCGAGGAAACGGGCCTGCGTCACGACCGGATCATCCTGTCGGCGAAGGTGTCCGGCGTCCGGGACCTCGTGGACACGTACCGGCGCCTCGCCCCGCGCTCGGACTATCCGCTCCACCTTGGCCTGACCGAGGCGGGCATGGGCATGAAGGGCATCGTGGCGTCGACCGCCGGTCTCGCGATCCTGCTCAACGAGGGGATCGGCGACACGATCCGCGTCTCGCTGACGCCGGAACCCGGGGCGGGACGGGAGCTCGAGGTCGAGGTCGCCCAGCAGGTCCTCCAGTCGATGGGCCTGCGCTCGTTCCTGCCCCAGGTCTCCGCGTGCCCGGGCTGCGGGCGCACCACCTCCACCTTCTTCCAGGAGATGGCCCGTGACATCACGGACCACATCAAGGCCCGCATGCCCGAGTGGCGTGATACGCACCCGGGCGTCGAGGACCTCAAGGTCGCGGTGATGGGCTGCGTCGTGAACGGGCCCGGCGAGTCCAAGCACGCGGACATCGGGATCAGCCTCCCGGGCACCTTCGAGGCCCCGGTCGCGCCGGTGTTCGTGGATGGCAGGCTGGACCGGACGCTGCGGGGCGACGGGATCGTGGCCGAGTTCATCGCCATCCTGGAGGACTACGTGGACCGCCGGTACGGCGGAGTGGGGGAGCGGGCAGCCGCGGGCTGACCTCTCACGTCTTGGATCAGGTCGCGGCGCAGCCGGGCGGATCGTCAGGCGCATCCAGGCCGCCGATCCCGTGGACGCTGCAGGCCACGAGCTCGGCAGGGATGGCCGCGTCGACCGCGGCGATGGCGTCCGCGCCGTCCCGCCAGGCCGGTGCCGCGACGCCGACCGTGAACCCGTCCGCACCGAACACCAGGCGCGCGTCCGGGGCGTCGTGCGATCACGGCGACGACGTCGGCCCAGCGGACCGTCGCGGCGCCCTCGATCCCCACGAACGAGATCCCGTCCGCACCGGACACGAGTCGCTCGCGCGGTCCGCGGCCCGGGAGATGGAACCCGGATGGCCGCAGCTCGCGACCCTGCACCGGTCCCGGCGACCAGGCCGGGTAGAGGTTCCACGGCGCCGCGGAGAGTGGCTCCGCCTTGGCGAGCAGGAGCATGGACTCGAGGCCGGCCGCGAAGGCGTCACGCGCCTCGGACGCCGTCACGGCTGCCCGCTCTGCGGCGAGGTCGTCAGGCTGTCGAAGGGGCCGGCCGAGCAGCGTCTCGGCGGCCGCGAAATCGAGCGAGGAGAGGCGCCCGTCCCGGTCGTCGAACCCGCGCCGGAACCCGCTCGCCTCCGATGCCAGCTCGACATCCGTCGGGCCGTGCTCGGCGAGCTCCGCGATCACGGACAGCAGTGCGTCGCGGACGGCGGGGATCCGCTCGTCCGGGCAGTCCGCCCCGATGATCGCGTGGGCGGTGTCGAGCCCCAGCGGCTCGTAGTCGGTGGCGATGTCGTAGACCAGTCCCTCGTCGAACCGGAGGCGCTGGCGGGCGCGCCGCTCGAGGATGGAGGCGGCGACCGTGGACGCGAAGGACCGGGCCGCGAGGTACGAGATCGCAACGCCGGGTCCCTGCCACGGTACGCAGGCCGGGTAGCGCACGCCGTCCAGCGGCATCACGGCCGGTCGGGCGGGCGGCACGACATCCGGCAGCTCGATCCGGAGGCCGGCGGGCGGCGGGCCGCTCAGCCACAGGACCGCGTTCCAGCGCCCGTAGCGGGTGGCGGCCCACTCCCGGACCCGCTCCGGTCCAAGCCAGGAGAGGCCCAGCTCGTCGATGCCCGGCAGGCCGTGGCCGGTCGCGCCGAAGCGGTACCAGCGGAGCGCGCCGCCGATCGCCCGGCCGTTCTGGGCCGCCTCGTCGCGCAGGATCCGGCGCTCCACGCCCAGTCGGTCCAGCGGCAGGTGGTGGATGGACCGGGCGACCGCCGATACGTGGGCCGAGACCTCGTCCGCGGTGCCGGCCGCGTGGAACACGCTGCGCACGGGGTCCACGAACCCGTTGTGGTCGAACTCCTGCATGCCGAACGGCGCCAGGGCCAGGTGCTCGACGAGGTGGGTGATGCCGCCGACCACCGCCGTCTCGTCGGCGCGCCCGACCCCGAACTCCAGCGCGCCGATGTACGGTCCGTCGCCCGTGTCCGCCCACAGGACCCGGACGCCGTCGACGACGTCGGTCTCGATCCGCACGTGCTCATCTCCGCTGCCCGGCCCGCCGATGGCCGCCTGCCCGAAGCCTAGCCGAGGCACGCCCGCGATGGAGGCTCCGCGGGTGCATCGCGGAGGGCCCCGGGCGGCTCGGGACCGGCCTCGCCTCTGGCGATCCACGGGCCCGGGTGTATACTCCCGCGAACAACGCGAGGCCGCCTCCGGGACGTGGGTGACCCACCCACGTTTCTTCGTGTCGGGCCCCCGCCGCCATCGAGCCGCCAGCAGGAGGGCACAAGATGAGCCGTGATTTCGTCGGTGCGCTTCTCCAGCTGAACGCCGAGAAGCAGGTCCCGCGCGAGGCACTGGTCCGGGCGCTCGAGGAGGGCATCCAGGCCGCCTACCGCCGCGTCGCGGGCGAGGAGGACATCTTCGTCCACGTCGAGCCCGACAGCGGCCGCATCGACGTCTATCGCGGCCGGTACGTCGTGGACGAGGTCGAGGACCCGATGGTCGAAGTGACGGTCGAGGAGGCCCGCCAGACCAAGCCGGACGCCAAGGCCGGGGACGTCCTTGAGCTCGAACAGCTCGACGGCGAGCATTTCGGCCGCATCGGCGCGCAGACGGCGAAGCAGATCATCCTGCAGCGCATCCGCGAGGTTGAGCGAGACCAGGTGTTCGACCAGTTCGCGAATCGCGAAGGAGACCTGCTCACCGGCTCCGTGAGCCGCGTCGAGCCGCGGGCGATCATCCTCGACGTGGGCAAGGGCGTGGAGGCGATCCTCGCCACCAGCGAGCAGAGCCCGCTGGAGCACTACCGGATCGGGCAGCCGGTGAAGGCATTCGTGCTCGAGGTCAGGCGCTCCGCACGCGGGCCACAGATCCTCGTCTCCCGCTCGCACAAGGGGTTCCTCCGACGCCTGTTCGAGCTGGAGGTCCCCGAGATCCACGCCGGGACCGTGGAGATCAAGGCAATCGCCCGCGAAGCCGGCAGCCGGTCAAAGGTGGCGGTCGCGTCCCGGCAGGAGGGCCTGGATCCCGTCGGGGCCACCGTCGGGCAGCGAGGGGCGCGGGTGCAGGCGGTCGTCGCGGAGCTGGCAGGCGAGAAGATCGACGTGATCCCCTGGAACGAGGACGCATCGGTGTTCGTCGCCAACGCGCTTTCGCCGGCCCAGGTGCTCGGCGTCGACATCGACGTGGAGCACCGGATCGCCAACGTGACCGTGCCGGAGCGGATGCTCTCGCTCGCGATCGGGCGCGAGGGCCAGAATGCGCGCCTCGCGGCGCGGCTGACCGGCTGGCGGATCGACATCCGCAGCGACGTGGCCGCCGCGGAAGCGGCCAGAGCCGCCGCCGCCCCGGCGACCCCGGAAGCGCCGGCGATCGACGGTGCCGCGCCGGCCTTCGGCGCGATCGACGAGGCGTCCGCCGAGGAGGCGGCCGTGGCAGCCGCCCCGACGCCCGCCGCCGATCCGGAGCCCGCCGCCGACCCCGTGCCGGTGCCGGATCCCGCTCCCGCCGAAGACGCCGTGCCGGCGGCAGAGGGGGCTGCGCCGGCTGCGAAGCCCAAGCGCTCGCGCAAGAAGGCCGACGAGGAGGTGTCGTCGTAGGCGCGGCGGCGCCGGGGAGAGCCCGGCCGACCGCACCGCGGCGGCTCCCGACGCGGAGTTGCGTCGCCTGCCGCGCGGCGCGCCCGAAGCGGGAGCTGGTGCGCGTCGTCCGGACGCCCGCGGGGACGGTCGAGACGGACCCGACCGGCAGAGCCCCCGGGCGCGGCGCGTACCTGTGCAACGACCCCGCCTGCTGGGACCTCGCGGTTCGCAAGCGGTCACTCGAGCACGCCCTCCGGGCGCCGGTCCCGTTCGACGTCCGGACCCTGCTCAACGAAACCAACACCCCGGCCGGCCTGCCGCCGGCCCCCGAACCCGACACCGACGGAGGAGAACGCAATGGCAAGGAGTAGGAGCGGCACCCGCGGCCGGCGCGGACCCCGCAAGCCCCCCCGCCGGACCGGCGCGTTCACGCCGGGAGCGGTCGCGGTCGTTGACCCCAGCGAGCGCGGCGCGATCGAGCTGCCGTCAACGATCACCGTCAAGGAGCTCGCGGACCTGCTGGGGGTCAACCCCGCGGACATCATCCGGGAGCTGATCAAGAGCGGCATCTTCGCGACCATCAACCAGCTGATCGACCGCGACACCGCGTCGCTCGTCGCCGAGGAGCTCGGCTACGAGGTCGCCGAGGCCAGCGCGGCCGCGGCCAGCTCGGACGAGGAGGAGGGCGGCCCGCCGGCCGAGGCGGCCAAGGAGGTCCTGTTCGAGGAGGACGAGGCGAGCCTCGTGCCACGCGCCCCGATCGTGACGGTCATGGGCCACGTGGACCACGGCAAGACCAGCCTGCTCGACGCGATCCGGTCGACGACCGTGGCCGCCGGCGAACGGGGCGGCATCACCCAGCACATCGGCGCCTCCGAGGTCACCACCAAGGACGGCAAGCGGGTCGTGTTCCTGGACACCCCGGGCCACGAGGCGTTCACGTCGATGCGCGCCCGCGGCGCCCGGGTCACCGACATCGCCGTGATCGTGGTGGCGGCGGACGACGGCGTCATGCCCCAGACCCTCGAGGCGATCAGTCACGCGAAGGCGGCCAAGGTCCCGCTCGTCATCGCGATGAACAAGATCGACAAGCCGGACTCCAATCAGGACCGGGTCCGCACGGAGCTGGCCGAGGCGGGCGTCGTGGTCGAGGACTACGGCGGCGACACGCCGCTGGTGCCGGTGTCGGCCAAGACGCGCGTGGGCATCGACGAGCTGCTGGAGATGATCCTCCTCGTGGCGGACCTCCAGGAGCTCAAGGCCAACCCCAAGCGAGATGCCGTCGGCACCGTCATCGAGGCGCGCCTGGACAAGGGCCGCGGCCCAGTGGCCACGCTGATCGTGCAGACGGGCACGCTCCGTGTCGGCGACGTGGTCGTGGCCGGCAACACGTTCGGCAAGATCAAGGCGCTCGAGACGGGCGGCGGCAAGCGCGTGTCCAAGGTGGGCCCCGCGTCCGCCGTTGTCGTCCTGGGCCTGTCCGACGTGCCCGAGGCGGGCGACGTCCTGCGCGTCGTGGCGGACGAGAAGATCGCTCGATCCCGCGTCGAGGGGCGCAAGGCAGAGCAGGCCGCGGCGGCCGGCGGGGGCCCAAGCCGTGCGACGCTGGAAGACCTCTACCGCCAGATCCAGGCCGGCCAGGCCAAGGAGCTGCGGATCATCCTCAAGGCGGACGTCTCGGGCTCGCTGGGCGCGATCACCCACGCCCTGGACCAGCTGGGCTCCGACGAGGTGAAGATCAACGTCCTGCTCGAGGCCGCGGGCGACATCACCGACAACGACATCATGCTCGCCACGGCGTCCAACGCGATCGTCGTCGGCTTCAGCACCGGGATCACGGAGACCGCGCGCCGGGCCGCCGAGGCCGAGGGGGTGGACGTCCGTCTCTACGACATCATCTACAAGCTCACGGACGACATCGACGCGGCTCTCCGCGGCATGCTGGAGCCGGAGATCGTGGAGGTCGTCGAGGGCCGGGCCGAGGTTCGCCAGATCTTCCGGGTCGGCAAGAGCACCGTGATCGCGGGCTGCTACGTCACCGACGGGCGCATCGTTCGCAACGGCGGTGCCAGGGTCTGGCGCGGCGGCAAGGTCATCGTCACGGACCGGGTGGACTCGCTCCGCCGGTTCCGGGACGACGTTCGCGAGGTTGCCCAGAACTTCGAGTGCGGCATCGGCCTGGCCGGCTACAACGACCTGGCCGAGGGCGACATCATCGAGTGCTTCACGAACCAGACGCGCAGTCGGGTTGCCGGCTGAGGCGATGAGCCAGCGGACGGAGCGCGTCGACGAGCTGCTGCGGCAGGAGATCGGCGCGCTGCTTGCCAAGGAGATCGCCGACCCGCGGATCGGGTTCGCGACGATCACGGAAGTGGAGACGTCGCCCGACCTCCGGCACGCCAAGGTGTGGGTCAGCGTGATCGGCGAGAAGGCCGATCGCGACGAGACGGTCCGCGCCCTCCAGCAGGCCATGGGCTACGTCCGCCACGAGCTGGGACGCCGCCTGCGGATCAAGCGGATTCCGGACCTCCACGTTCGGCTTGACGACTCGGCGGAGCGCGGCACGCGCCTGCTGCACCTGCTCAACGAGCTTGAGGCCGGCGCGACCCCGGAGACGATCACGCCCTTCGAGGAGGCGCTGCCGACCCCGGTCAAGCGGCTCCCCCACGAGGGCGATGCGGAGGAGCCGCCGTCGCCGGAGCCGCCGGCCTCGACGCCCGCTCCCGTCCAGCGCGCTCCCCGTTCCGCCGCCCACGGCCCGTCTCGGCGTGGCGCGCGAACGCAGCGATCCCGTTCCGGCCAGGCACACCCGCGCAAGCGCGGATGAGCGCGACGGTCGATCTCGCCGACCTCGCGCGCGACGCCGTCCCGGCGCCGGTCCTGGCACGCCTGCGCGCGGCTCGCCACGTGCTGGCAGTCGGCCACGAGCACCCGGACGCCGACACGATCGGCGCGACGCTCGCCGTCTGCTCGCTGGTCGAAGCGCTCGGCGGGCACGCGACCGCCGTGTGCTCGGACCCGATCCCGCCGCTGTACGCGTTCATGCCCGGCGTGGAGCGCTTCCGGAGCGACCCACACGCGGACGAGCGCTACGACCTGCTGGTGCTGTCCGACTGCGCCTCGACCGAGCGGGTGGGCGAAGTGGCGATGCGCCACGCCGCGCTGCTCGCGGGTCTGCCCCGCATCGTCATCGACCATCACGCGTCCAACGACGGGCAGGGCGACGCAGACTGGATCGACGCAGGCGCCGCGGCAACCTGCGAGCTCGTCACGCTCCTGGCGGTCCGCCTCGGGATCCCGCTCGACGCCGGCGATCGGGCGCTGGCAACGGTCCTCATGGCCGGCATCGTGATGGACACGGCGACGTTCGCCCACCCGAATGCCACGCCGCGCACGCTTGCGGTCTCGGCGGCCCTGGTCGAGGCGGGCGCCCCGCTGTCCGACATCTCGCGGCGCCTGTACCGGACCAAGCCGGACACCCAGCTGCGCCTCTTCGGACGGGTGCTGGACCGGCTGGCGACCACGCCGGACCGGAAGATCCTGTGGTCCACGCTGCGGCTCGGGGACCTCGAAGCGACCGAGGCCCAGCCGGCGCACTCCGAGGGAATCATCGACCTCCTCGCCCAGTCCGAGACGGCCGAGGTGGCGATGCTGCTCAAGGAGCAGACGGATGGAACCACGCGCCTCTCCGTGCGCACCAAGCCGGGCGGTGTTGACGCAACGGTGCTCACCGGAGCCTGGGGCGGCGGCGGGCACGCCCGGGCGGCCGGGGCCACGATCCCCTTGCCGCTCGAGGAGGCAATCCGGGAGGCCCGCGAGCATGCGGAGCGGCTGGCGGGCGAGGTCCGGCGGTGACGCGCGGCAACCGGAGCGGGGGCCTGGACGGGGTGCTCGTGGTGGCCAAGCCGTCGGGGCCGACGTCGCACGACGTGGTCGGCCTGGTGCGCCGGCTGTCCGGGACTCGGCGGGTGGGGCATGGCGGGACGCTGGATCCCTTCGCGGCCGGCGTGCTGCCCGTGTTCCTGGGCCGGGCGACCCGCCTCGTGGAGTACCACCTTGGTGCGGCCAAGGCGTATCGGGCGACGATCTGCTTCGGGGAGTCGTCCACGACCGACGATATCGACGGGCAGCGCACGCGGATCGACGGCCCGCCCGTGTCCCGCGCCGCGGTCGAGGCCGGGCTGGCGGCCATGACCGGACCCGTCCGCCAGGTGCCCCCCGACTACAGCGCGGTGCAGGTGGCCGGGCGCCGCGCCTACCAGATGGCCAGGCAGGGGGAGGTCCTGGAGTTGGCGCCGCGCGACGTGATCGTCCACTCGCTGGCGCTGGTGGAGTGGGACGACGCCGATCCGGCGCGGCCGGTGGCGGTCGTGGACGTCGAGTGCTCCGCGGGCACGTACGTGCGCGCGCTCGCGCGCGATCTGGGGGCAAGCCTTGCGAGCGGCGCGTTCCTGGGCGCGCTCGTGCGCACGGCGTCGGGCGGGTTCCGGCTGGAGGACGCGGTCTCGTTCGACGACCTGCGGGCCCACGCCGCGGACGGCCCGGCCGGCATCGAGCGTGTCCTGCGCCCGGTCGATGCCGGACTGGAAGGCCTGCCGCACGCGCCGGTCACCGCCGACGAGGTGCGCAGGTTGGGCGAGGGGCTGATCACGGCGCCCAAGGCGCCGCTCATCGTCCGCGATGCGCCGCTCGTGCTGGCGGTGGATCCGGACGGCCGGGTGGCGGCAGTCTGCCGGGCCGTCGCGGGGGCACTTCACCCGCACAAGGTCCTGGCTCAGCGGCCGGCGGAAGCCGGCCGGCCGGTTGCCCGGGCGGCGGGAGCCGGCTGACGATGCGCGTCGTCGCTGGCCTGGAGCACCTCGACCACTCGACCGACCCCGTGTTCGTCGTCGTCGGCGTGTTCGACGGGCTGCACCTGGGGCACGCGTATCTGCTCGGCCGGCTGGTGGCGGAGGCCGAGCGGCGGGCGGCCCGCCCGGTGGTCATCACCTTCGACCACCATCCGGACGAGATCCTGCTGGGCAACGCGCCGCCGCTGCTGTGCGATCCCGGCGAGCGCCTCGACCGCATCGCGGCCGCCGGGGTGGACACGACGGTCGTCGTGCACTTCGACCAGCGGTTGCGCGAGACGACGTACGACACGTTCGTCGCGATGATCGCCGAGCGGGCGCCGGTCGCGGGGTTCCTGATGACGCCGGACGCGGCGTTCGGCTACCGTCGCGCCGGGACGCCGGAGGCCCTGGCCACGCTGGGCCGGACACGCGGGTTCGAGGTCGTCGTGGTGCCGCCGTTCGACATCGACGGGCGTCATGTCCGGAGCACCGAGGTCCGCGAGGACATCACGGCCGGAGACCTGGACGGAGCTGCCCGGCTGCTCGGCCGGCCGCACGCGGTTGTCGGCGACGCGGTCCAGGCCGGGGAGGGGAGTGCCGTGCGGTTCGCCCTGCCGGTGGCGCTGCCGCCCGACGGCACGTATCGGGTGTGGCTGGGCGACCCTGCAGCTGCCGCCACCGGGACTGAGACGCCGGAGGAAGGCGAGGCGGTGATCGCCGGCGGGGAGCTGACGCTTGGCGGCCGCGTCGCCCGGGGCGCGATCCGAGTGACGTTCCTCGGCGAGCAGGAGAGGGGCTGAGCACCATGGGTGTCGTCCGCTGGGGCGTGCTCTCCACGGCCAGCATCGCGGTCAACAAGGTGATCCCGGGCATGCGCCGAGCGGCCAACGCAGAGGTGCTTGGGATCGCGTCCCGGCACCGCGAGCTGGCCCGCGGCGCAGCCGGGAGGCTGGGGATCCCGCGTGCCCATGGGTCATACGAGGCCCTGCTGGCCGATCCCGACATCGACGCGGTGTACATCCCTCTGCCGAACCACCTCCATGCGGCATGGACGATGGAGGCCGCCCGAGCCGGCAAGCACGTCCTGTGCGAGAAGCCGCTGGCGCTGACGGCGGTCGAGGCCGAGGCGATGATCGACGCCTGCCGCGAGGCCGGCGTCCTGCTGATGGAGGCGTTCATGTACCGCCTCCACCCGTCCTGGGTCGCCGTCCGGGAGATCGTCGCGTCCGGGCGCATCGGGCGGCTGCGCGCGATCGACAGCTGGTTCTCGTACTTCAACGACGACCCCGCGGACATCCGGAACATCGCGGCGGCCGGAGGGGGCGCGCTGTACGACATCGGGTGCTACCCGGTCAACCTCTCTCGGATGCTGTTCGGCCGTGAACCCGATGCGGTCCGCGCGACGCTGGTCCGGGACCGGGCCAGCGGCGTGGACGTGCTGACCAGCGGCGTCCTCTCGTTCGGCGACGACGTCGCAACGTTCACCTGCAGCACCCGCGTCGAGCCGGACCAGCGGGTGGACGTGTACGGTGACCGGGGCCGGATCTCCGTCGAGATCCCGTTCAACATCCCCCCGCTCCTCCCCACGCGGATCTCGGTGATCGCCGGCGGGGATCCCCCGGTGGCACCCGCCACCGAGGTCCTCACGTTCGACGCCGCCGACCCCTACGGCGTGGAGGTCGAGCAGTTCGGGGCGGCGGTGCTGCGTGGCGGACCGGTCCCCATCCCGCCCCGGGACGCCGTCGCCAACGTGCGCGTGATCGAGCGGCTGTTCCAGGCCGGGTCGGGCTGAGACCGGGCGTCCGGGACGCTGAGGACGATCGGCGCCCGCGCCGCCACAGGCTCGTGGTGTTTGCCCGATCGGAGCGTGCCTGATATCCTCCGCCGGTCAAAGAACAGGAAGAGATACCAGCCACAGATCGTGTCGGAGGATCGAGTGCCGCTCGCGCGGGAGAAGAAGCAAGAGGTGATCGAGGCGTACGCCGTCAAGGACGGCGACACCGGTTCCCCGGAGGTCCAGATCGCGCTCCTGACGGGGCGGATCCGGGACCTGACCGAGCATCTCCGCAGCTTCCCGAAGGACAACCATTCGCGTCGCGGCCTCCTCAAGCTCGTGGGACAGCGCCGGCGCCTGCTCGCGTACCTCGTGAAGAAGGACGCCACGCGCTATCGGGCCGTCATCGGCTCGCTCGGACTTCGCCGCTAGGACACGCCGCCAGGACCCCGGGCTCTGATCCCGGGGTCGTTTGCGTCCGGCGCCCTCGTCGCACCCGGCCCACCCGCCGCAGGTCGCATCCTCCATCCACGACCAAGGAGGTCGTACACCCGTGCCCACACCCACCACCTTCGAGATCGAGTTCGGCGATCGCACGCTGACGTTCGAGACGGGCAAGCTCGCCGGCCTGGCCGGCGGTGCCGTCACCGTCCGCTACGGCGACACGCTCGTCCTCGGCACCGCCAACCGGTCCGAGCCGCGCCCCGGCCTGGACTTCTTCCCGCTCACGGTCGACTACGAGGAGCGGATGTACGCCGCGGGCAAGATCCCGGGCGGTTTCATCAAGCGCGAAGGCCGCATGTCCGAGGCCGCAACCCTGGCCGCGCGGCTCACGGACCGGCCGATCCGCCCGCTGTTCCCCGAGGGCTACAAGGACGACGTCCAGATCGTGATCACCGTCCTGTCGACGGACCAGGAGAACGATCCGGACATCCTCGGCACGATCGCCGCGTCCGCCGCCCTCACGATCAGTGAGATCCCGTTCCAGGGCCCGATCGGCGCCGTGCGCGTGGGCCGGATCGACGGCGAGTTCGTGCTCAACCCGACGACCTCGCAGCTCGCGGATTCGGACCTCGACCTTGTCGTCTCCGGGACCCGGGACGCGATCATGATGGTCGAGGCGGGGGTCAGGATCCTCCCCGAGGACGTCATGGCCGAGGCGATCATGTTCGCGCACCGCTCGCTCGGGCCGATCATCGACGTCCAGGACAAGCTGCGCGAGGCCGTCGGCAAGGCGAAGCGGATGCCGTACCTGGAGCCGCTGACGGACTCCGTGCTCAAGTTCGTCGAGCTGGCGAAGGCGGGCGGGGAGTTCGTGGTCGTCGACGTCGAGACCACCGGCACGGACCCCAAGATGGCCGATCTCGTCGAGGTGGCCGCGGTCCGCGTCAAGGGCGGCAAGATCAAAGATCGCTGGTCAACGTTCGTCAACCCCGGGCGCCCGATCGTCGGCAACCAGATGCACGGCATCACCGACAAGGACGTCAAGGGCGCCCCGAGCGCGGCCGAGGCCGCCCGCAAGGCGCTCGAGTTCGTCGGCGGTGCGATGGTCGTGGGTCACTCCGTCGGCTTCGACATCGCGTTCCTCGAGGAGGCGCTCGGCGACGGCACGCGGATGCCCCAGGGCAGCTACCTCGACACCCTGGTGATCGCCCGCGAGGGGTACCCGGATCTCGAGAACTACAAGCTGCCGACGCTGGCCGCCTTCTTCGGCATCGACCTCACCGCCAACCACCGCGCGCTGCCGGACGCCGAGGCGACCGCCAACCTGCTGATCTGGTTCGCGAACGACCTGCCGGGTCGCGTGGACACGCTGGCCGAGGGGATCGCCACCGCGATCCGTGCGGTCAAGTCCGACAAGGCCGAGTCCGATCGCCTGCTCGAGGCGGCTCGCCGCCAGGCGCGCGTCAGCAAGAGCCTGTTCGGGCTGGTGCAGAAGAAGACCGTCCGCAAGCTCGTCCTCGCCGAGGGCCTGCGCATGGACGGCCGCGCCACCGACGAGATCCGCCAGATCTCGGTCGAGGTGGGCCTCCTCCCGCGTGCGCACGGCTCCGGCCTGTTCACGCGTGGCCAGACGCAGGCGCTGACCGTCGCCACGCTCGGCGCGTCCTCGGACGTCCAGCGGATCGACACGATCAGCCCCGAGACCGAGAAGCGGTTCCTCCACCACTACAACTTCCCGCCCTACAGCACGGGCGAGAACAAGCCGATGCGCGGGCCCTCGCGGCGCGACATCGGCCACGGCAACCTCGCCGGCCGCGCGATCCTCCCGGTCCTGCCGAGCCAGGAGGAGTTCCCGTACGTGATCCGCCTCGTGTCCGAGGTGGTCGCCGGCAACGGCTCGACGTCCATGGCCTCCACCTGCGGCTCGACCCTCGCCCTGATGGACGCGGGCGTGCCGATCAAGGCGCCGGTGGCCGGCGCGGCGATGGGCCTCGTGCTCGATGGCGACACGGGCAACTTCGTGGTGCTGACCGACATCCTCGGCAAGGAGGATTCGATCGGCGACATGGACTTCAAGGTGACCGGGACCACGGAGGGCATCACCGCCCTCCAGATGGACATCAAGGTCAAGGGCATCGACGAGCGGGTCATCCGCGAGGGGCTCAAGCAGGCCCTGGCGGCTCGCCTGTTCATCCTGGACAAGATGACCGAGGTCCTCCCCGCCGCCCGCGAGACGATGTCCGACTTCGCTCCGCGGATCATCACGATCAAGATCAACCCCGAGAAGATCCGCGAGATCATCGGCAAGGGCGGGTCCATGATCCGGAAGATCCAGGAGGAGACCCAGACCGAGATCAACGTCGAGGACGACGGCACCGTGGAGATCGCGGCCGTCTCCGGCGAGAACTCGCGCAAGGCGATCACCTGGATCGAGAGCCTGACCCGCGAGGTCGAGGTCGGCGCCCTGTACCTGGGCAAGGTCACCCGCCTGATGGGCTTCGGCTGCTTCGTCGAGATCCTGCCGGGCAAGGAGGGCCTCGTCCGGATCGGCGAGCTGGCCGACTACCACGTGCCGTCCGTCGAGGACGTCGTGTCGGTGGGCGACGAGGTCATGGTGGTGGTCACCGAGATCGACCGCCAGGGCCGCGTCAACCTGTCGCGCAAGGCGGCGATGCAGCGGCACCTCGCCAAGTAGGGCTGTTCGCCCGCTCGAACGCCTCGCTCCAGGCGCCCCCGGCCACGCCGGGGGCGCCGTCGATTCCGGCCCCGGCCAATCGGCATCCGCCAGACCCGGAAAGGCCCGCTGCTATACTCCGGCGGTGCCCGACAACCCGTCGCTAGCAGGTCGGACCATGCCCGAAACCAGCCCTGAGCCCCTCGTCATCGCCGTCGTCGGCGCCACCGGCGCCGTCGGGCGGACCATGACCGAGGTGCTCCTGGAGCATGACGTCCCCATGCGTGAGCTGCGCCTGCTGGCCTCGGAGCGATCGGCCGGCAAGCGGGTCACGGTCGGCGACCGGGAGTACGAGGTCGGGCTGGCCACGCCGGACGCATTCGAGGGCGTGGACGTCGCGCTGTTCTCCGCGGGTGGCGGCACGTCCAGGGTGCTCGCTCCCGAGGCGGCGAAGCGCGGCACCGCCGTGATCGACAACTCCAGCGCCTGGCGGATGGACCCGGAGGTCCCGCTCGTCGTGTCCCAGGTCAACCCCGACGACCTGGAGTGGCACGAGGGGATCATCGCCAATCCCAACTGCTCCACCATGCAGCTGATGCCACCGCTGATGGCCCTGCGCGACGCGGTCGGCCTGGAGCGGGTCGTCGTGGACACGTACCAGGCCGTGGCCGGAACCGGTCACAAGGCGATCGTGGAGCTCGAGGAGCAGGTCAGAGCCCATGCGGAGGGCCGGCCCAAGGTGGCCAACGTCTATCCGCACGTCATCGGCTTCAACGCCCTGCCGCACATCGATGTGTTCCTGGACAACGGGTACACGAAGGAGGAGTGGAAGGTCGTCACCGAGAGCCGCAAGATCCTGCACCTGCCGGAGCTGCGAGTGTCCTGCACGGCGGTCCGGGTGCCGGTGTTCATCAGCCACTCCGAGGCCGTCCACGTGGAGACGCGGGACCCGATCACCCCCGCCCAGGCGCGCGAGCTGTTCGCGGCCGTGCCGGGTGTCGTGGTGCAGGACGATCCGTCCGCCAACGTCTACCCGCTGGCGACGAGCGCGGCAGGATCCGACGAGGTGTTCGTCGGCCGGGTGCGCCAGGACCCCTCGATCCCGCACAGCCGGGGGCTGGCCTTCTGGGTCGTGTCCGACAACCTGCGCAAGGGTGCCGCGTCCAACGCGGTGGAGCTGGCGGAGGTGCTCGCGCGGCGAGGGTGGGTCCGCAAGGCGAGCGAGCGTCGAGCGGTGGGTGCGTCCGGGGGACGGCCCGCGTGACGCCCGACGAGCGCCGGGCGGCGCTCGAGGCGATCGCCGCGGAGGTCAGGTCCTGCACGGGCTGCCGCCTCCACGAAGGGCGGGCTCGAGCGGTGCCCGGCGAGGGCAACCCTGACACGGAGGTCGTGTTCGTCGGCGAGGGTCCGGGGTTCAACGAGGACCGCGAGGGGCGGCCGTTCGTCGGCCGCGCCGGTGGGCTGCTGGTGCGCCTGCTGGCCGGCATCGGTTGGCGGCGCGACGACGTGTTCATCACCAACGTCGTGAAGTGCCGTCCGCCCGAGAACCGGGACCCGTCGCCCGACGAGATCGCCGCCTGCGCACCCTTCCTGCGCCGCCAGCTGGCGGCCCTGGACCCGGCCGTCGTGGTCACGCTGGGCCGCCACTCCATGGGCACCTTCATCCCCGGCGCCCGGATCGGCCAGGTCCACGGCACGTCACACCCGGCAGACCCGGAGACGGGCGCCCGCGACGCCCTGGTGTTCGCGATGTACCACCCCGCGGCCGCGCTCCGGACGCCGGCCTTGGAGCGCGAGAGCGTCGAGGACATCGCGCGCGTCCCGGGCGTGCTCCTGCGCTCGCGGGAGCTCCGGGCCGAGCACGCGGGAGCCGCGACACCGGCGGCCCTCGCGGAGCCCCCGACCCTCGCGGAGCCCCCGACCCTCGCGGAGCCCTCGGCCACCGCGGAGCCCGCGACCCCGATCCCCGCCCCGGCCCCGGCCGAGGCTTCCATGGTGCCCCCGGCCGCCGATCCCGCGGCCGACGAGGCGTCCCAGCTCACCCTGTTCTGACCACGAGAAGGGACGAAACACCAATGGCCGACGAGTCCATTCCGCTCAGGATCATCCCGCTCGGCGGGGTGGGGGAGATCGGCAAGAACTGCTACGCCTTCGAGTACGGCGACGACATCGTCGTCATCGATTGCGGCCTGATGTTCCCGGACGAGGAGATGTTCGGCATCGATCTCGTCGTGCCCGACGTCACCTACCTCAAGGAGAACCGTTCGAAGGTCCGGGCGTTCCTCATCACCCACGCCCACGAGGACCATGTCGGCGGGCTGCCGTACGTGCTGCCGGAGTTCCCGGGCGTCCCGGTCTACGCGAGCACGCTCGCCCGCGGCCTGCTGGGCAACAAGATCAGGGAGCACAAGCTCCACAACAACCCGCTGCTGGAGCTGGAGCCCGGCGATGAGCTGCAGGTGGGCCCGTTCACCGCGGTCCCCTTCCGGATCGGCCACTCGATCCCGGACGCCATGGGCATCGCCCTCCGAACGCCCGTCGGCATCGTGGTCCACACCGGTGACTTCAAGTTCGACCACACGCCGGTCGATGGCAGGCTGTCCGACTTCCACATCCTCGCCCGCCTCGGCGAGGAGGGTGTCATCTGCCTCCTGTCCGACTCCACGCGGGCCGAGAACCCTGGCTACACGCCGTCCGAGCGGACCGTGGGCGAGGCCTTCCGCGAGATCATGGAGCCGCTCGACGGGCGGGTCATCGTGGCCACCTTCGCCAGCAACATCGCGCGCCTTCAGCAGGTGCTCGATGCCTCGGCCGATATGCACCGCAAGACCGCCGTGATCGGCCGGTCCATGGAGCAGAACTTCCGGATCGCCACTGACCTCGGCTACCTCACGTACGAGCCATCGGCCATCGTGGCCAAGGACAAGATCAAGGACGTTCCCGCCGACACGCTGACCATCGCGACAACCGGCGCCCAGGGAGAGCCCATGGCGGGCCTCGCGCGGATGGCGAACCGGGATCACCGGTTCGTGGAGATCCAGCCCGGCGACACGGTCATCGTGTCGGCCAGCCCGATCCCCGGCAACGAGGAATACGTCGCCCGCACCATTGACAACCTGTTCAAGGCGGGTGCGAACGTGTACTACCACACGATCAAGCGCGCGCACGTGTCGGGCCACGCCAGCCAGGAGGAGCTCAAGCTCATGCTCGGGCTCACCAAGCCGACGTACTTCATCCCGATGCACGGCGAGTTCCGGATGCAGGTCCAGCACGGCCGCCTGGCCATCGAGACGGGAGTGAAGCCCGACAACGTGTTCATCATCGAGAACGGAACCCCGATCGAGATCTTCGCCGACGGCAGCGCCCGGCGCGGCCAGCCCGTGCCCGCGGGCTACGTCTACGTGGACGGGTTGTCGGTTGGCGAGGTGGGGGACGTGGTGCTGCGCGATCGGCGGGCGCTCGCCAACGACGGCATGTTCATGGTGGTGGTGCAGGTGGACAAGCAGACCGGGCGCGTCGTCGGCCGGCCCGAGATCATCACCCGCGGCTTCGTCCACGGCCTCGAGGAGGATCGGATTCGCGAGGAGGCAGCGCGGCGGGTCATCGAGGCGCTGCAGCAGCAGGGCGACCGGATCTCGGAGATCGCGTTGCTCAAGGAGCAGGTGAAGGACGGCGTGTCCCGGTTCCTGTACGAGCAGACCAAGCGTCGGCCGATGGTGTTCCCGGTCGTGGTCGAGGTCTAGGGGTGGCGACCCGCCGGCGCGCGACGCGCTCGACCAGCACGCGGCGGACACGCGCCGGGGCTCACCGGAGCCGGGGGATCCCGTTTCCGAAGCTCTCGCTGGGCCTGTCGCCGGCCGTCGTCCGGTCCCTGGTCGGGATCGTGCTGCTGGTCCTGGGCGCGGTGTCGCTCATCGCGCTCACGCTCGAGGGCGGCACGCTCACCGACATGTGGCGCGACATCACCGTGCCGTTCTTCGGTGCCGCGCGGATCCTGTTCCCGATCGCGCTCCTGCTGGCGGGTTGGTACCTCGAATGGGGTCCCGGTCGCGAGCCCGGCGCGCCGTGGGGCCGGACGCTGCTCGGGATCGCGCTCGCGTTCATCGGGTTCCTGGGAATGATCCAGATCACCGAGTTCCGCGGCGAGTTCACGGGCGGTCGGATCGGGCGGTTCCTGGCCGGCATCCTGGAGCCCGCGGTCACGTCACCGGGGGCGTTCATCATCCTGCTGGGCCTGATGATCGTCGGGCTCCTGCTCGCGTTCGACAGGCCGCTGCGAGCGATCGTGGGCCCGCTGGTGAGCGCCGGCAAGGCCACCGGCGCCTCGCTCCAGGACCGCACTGGGCGTGGATCGTCTCCGGCCCGCGGCGCGGGGAGCGTGGCGCAGCCGGCAGCGACGACCTTGGCAACCGAAGGTGGCCGGCGAGGCCGCGCGGCTCGGATCCCCGCTCATGACGCACCGGGCCAGACCGGGATCTGGAACGGATCCGGCCCGGACCCGTCAATCCCCAGCGGCGTGCCGTCCCAGTCGCCGACGTCGGCGACCTTCGCGCCCGCCCGTGGCAACGGGGGTCCGGTCATCGGCGCCGCGGGAGCCATGGGGGGTGCAGCCGTCGCGGGTGCCGCGGTGGCGGTCGGGCGAGAGCCCCGGCCCGTCGAACGCGACCCGGAGGACGTGACGGACGCCTCTGATTCGCCCCCCACCCGCCAGGACGTGGAGTGGCGCCTGCCCGATCACGAGCTGCTGGATCTCGGCGAGCCGCCGTCTGCGGCCACCGCCGCCGACCAGGACGTGCTCCACGCGCGGAACGAGGAGATCATCGTCCGCAAGCTGGCCTCGTTCGACCTCGAGACCCGGATCGTGGGCCGCAACGCGGGTCCCGTCGTGACCCAGTACGAGGTCCAGCCGGCACCGCACATCAAGGTCAGCCGGATCGAGGCGCTGTCCGACGATCTGGCCATGGCCCTGGCGGCCCGCAGCATCCGGATCGAGGCGCCGATCCCGGGCAAGAGCGCGGTGGGCATCGAGATCCCGAACCAGGAGTTCAACGTCGTCGCGCTGCGGCGGATCCTCGACGAGGTGGACTTCAGCGCCTCGGGCTCCCGCCTGACGTTCGCCCTCGGGCGGGACGTGGCCGGCAGGGCGCAGGCGGTGGACCTGTCCAAGATGCCGCACCTGCTGATCGCCGGCGCCACGGGCTCGGGCAAGAGCGTGATGGTCAACGCGCTGATCACCAGCCTGCTGTGCAACGCCACCCCGGACGACGTGCGGATGATCCTGATGGACCTCAAGCGGGTCGAGCTCGCGGGCTACAACGGGCTGCCGCACCTGCTGGTCCCGGTGATCACGGAACCCGAGCGGGCGAAGGCGGCCCTCAAGTGGGCCGTCGGCGAGATGGAGAACCGCTACCGGCGGTTCGCGGGCGCGACGGCGCGGAACATCAAGGCGTTCAACGACTCCCGGGCTGACCCCGCGGACCGGCTGCCGTACATCGTGATCGTGGTGGACGAGCTCGCGGACCTCATGATGCGCGAGGGCAAGAACGTCGAGGATCCGATCGTCCGCCTCGCCCAGAAGGCGCGCGCGACCGGCATCCACATGGTGCTCGCCACCCAGCGGCCGTCGGTCAACGTGGTCACGGGCCTGATCAAGGCCAACTTCCCGTCCCGGATCGCATTCGCGATGGCGTCCCAGATCGACTCCCGGACGATCCTGGACTCCCCGGGGGCCGAGGATCTCATCGGCCGCGGCGACATGCTCTACCAGCCGTCGGACCTGCCGCGGCCCATGCGCCTCCAGGGCGTGTTCGTGTCCGACGCGGAGATCGGGCGGGTGACCGAGCACTGGCGGGACCAGATCGAGGACCCGCGCTACGACCTCTCGATCATCCAGTCGGACGACGAATCCACGGGTTCCGTGGACGATCATGCCGAGGAGGAGGCCGACAAGCTCCTCATGGATGCTGTTTCCGTGATCCGGGAGTACGATCGTGCCTCGGCGTCGCTCCTCCAGCGGCGCCTGCGGATCGGCTACGCGAGGGCCGCCCGGATCATCGACCAGCTCGAGGCACGCGGGTACGTCGGCGCGTTCGACGGCTCGAACGCACGCGCGGTCCTGCTCCGGAGCGACGGACCGGGCCCCGGCGACGACGAGGACGAGGCATGACGGCACGCGACAACATTCGGCGAGCGCGCGCGGGCACCCGCGCGGATTCGCGGGATGGGGACCGCGTCGCGACGGACCTGGGACCGGACCTGCCGGAGCGGCTGCTGGCCGCCCGCGAGCGCAAGGGCGTGGACCTCTATCGCGCCGAGCGGGACACGAAGATTCGGGCCCGGTACCTGGCGGCCCTCGAGCGCGGCGAGTACGCGGAGCTTCCGGGGGCGGTCTACACGAAGGGCTTCCTGCGCAACTACGCCCTCTACCTGGGCCTCGACCCCGAGGACGTGATCCGGCAGTGGAAGCGCGAGCGCGGCGATGCCGCCATCCCGGCGGAGCCGGTGCTCGCGGTCCCCAAGCCGCTCGCCGCACCTCGCCAGGGGTTCACATTCTCCCCGGTGATCATCGTCGCGGCCCTGCTGACCATCCTCATCGCCGTGTTCGCGGCCTACATCGGCGTCCAGCTGGTCCGGTTCGCGAAGCCGCCCACCCTCGCGGTCACGAGTCCCGCCCAGGCCGTGGTCGAGGTTCCGGAGGACACGACGTCCTACACCCTGCGGGGCACGTCGATCCCGGGGGCGACCATCACCATCGCAGTGGCGGGCCTGGACCAGCCCTACCGGGTGTCCGCCGACGCGGATGGCCGTTGGACGGCCGAGGTCGAGCTGCGCCGCGGTCGCAACCAGTTCGACGTCACGGCCCTGGATCCCGAAACGGGCAAGCAGGCAGATACGCCGGCGCGGCTGTTCATCACCGTCCCGTTCCTGGTCGTGGAGGCGCCGACGCTGGACGTGGATTCCCCTGCCGAGGGCGCCCGATTCGAGAATGGCGCCGTGCCGGTCAAGGGCACGACCACCAACGCGAAGGCGGTGACGGTGTCCGCGAACCTCACGGCCCTCCCGGATGGGCAGCCCCTCATCACGCCGGCACCGGTCCCCTCGACGCCTGCCGGTCCCGTGATCGGGCCGGTCACCGTCGACGTCGCAGAGGACGGCTCGTTCGAGACCCCGCTGGACCTCTCGGCGGGCAGCTGGCAGATCGTCATCACCGCCACCTCCGCCGAGGGCAAGGCGACGAGCCTGACGCGCAACGTCACCGTGGACTACCAGGGCGTCAACCTCGTGATCAAGGTCAGGGGCGCGCGGGCGTGGCTCAAGGTCTGGGTCGACGGCAAGGTCTCGGACGTCACCGGTGCGGCGGGCACCGTCTACCAGCCCGGCAAGGTCCTGACCTTCACCGCCAAGGAGACGATCGAGGTGCGGACCGGCAAGTCCAGCGCGACCTACTTCACGTTGAACGGGAAGAACCTCGGCCACATGTCCAACAAGGGCAACCCAGAGACGTGGCTGTTCGCGCCGCCGGACGAGCCGGTGAAGACCAGCCGGACCTGAGCGTGCCCGGCGACCCGCTGGCCGAGCTCGCGGCTCGCCTCCAGGCCGTGTGCGTCGCCCGGGGGCTGACGGTCGCAACGGCCGAATCGTGCACGGGGGGTCTCGTGGCCCACGTCCTCACCGAGATCCCCGGCTCCTCCGCGTACGTGCGAGGCGGGATCGTTGCGTATGCGGACGACGTCAAGACGGATCAGCTCGGCGTGCCGGCCGAGGTGCTCGCGGCGCACGGAGCGGTGTCCGCGCAGGTGGCATCTGCCATGGCCGATGGCGTGCGAAGCGGTCTCGGGGCGTCGCTCGGCGTCTCGGTCACCGGGGTCGCCGGGCCTGCCGGCGGAAGCGTGGCCAAGCCCGTCGGACTCGTGTTCATCGCGGTGGCAGGGAGGGGCCCGACCGAGGTGCACCGGTTCCTGTGGGACGGCGACCGGACGCACAACAAGCGCGCCAGCGCTCGGGCGGCGATCGAGCTGCTGCTGGCGCGGGCCGGGGACGCCGCCGGAGCGGGTGGCGGCGCTGACCCCGTGAATGGGCGATGAACGTGCGCGGCGCATCCGAGGTGGGAGCCGGCCTCGCCCCGGCCCGCGAAGCGCGCGCGATCCCGGACGGGGAGCGCATCCATGTTCTGGGTGCGGCGGGCGCGGGCGCGTCTGCGGCGGCTCTGCTCGCCCGCTGGGCGGGTGCGACGGTGGACGGGTGCGATCCCGGTGGCCCAAGCCAGTACACGCCCGCGCTGGACGCGGCGGGCATCGCCGTGATCCCCGGCCACGACCCGGACCACGTCCGGTCACAGCCTCCGCCAGGACGCCTCGCGGTCACCAAGGCGCTGACGGCGGTGGACCCGGACCACCCCGAGCTCCGGGCGGCCCGTGCGGCCGGCATCCCGCTCGAGCCCTGGCAGCAGGTCATCGCGGACGCCGCGGTCGGCCGCCTGCTGGTGGGCGTCGCCGGCACGCACGGCAAGAGCACGACGGCCGGCTGGCTCGTGCACGTCCTGGCCGCCGGGGGGATGGACCCGGGCGCGTTCGTGGGGGCGCTCCTGCCGGCCGACCTGACGGGCGTCGGCCTGCCGGCCACCGCACGTCGGGGCGCCGGCAGGCCGTTCGTCGTCGAGGCGGACGAGTACGCGGGCAACTTCGATCCGTACCGGCCGTCCGTCATCATCCTGACCTCCGCCGAGTGGGACCACCCGGACGTGTTCGAGGACCGGGCCGCGGTCCTTGCCTGCTTCGAGGAGTGGATCCGCCAGGCCGGTGTGGCTGGGCAGGCGACGGGACGCGAGCCGGTGCTGGTCGCCAACGTCGGCGATGACGGGGTCGCGGAGGTTGCGGCGCGCCTCGCCGACTGGCCCGGCCGGATCATCGCCACCGCGTTGGCGGACATCGCTCCCCAGCGAGCCGGCAGCTACGCGCGGGGCATCGCCGACCGCTTCCGGACCTCGTCGGGACCCGGCGAAGCGCTCCTGGGACGCGTCGCGGACGCCGGACCGGAGTCCACCCTGATCGAGATCATCGGGCTGGACGCACTGGCCGGTCCGGTACCCGTCCGGCTGCCCACGGCCGGCCGGCACAACGCGGCCAACGCGCTCGGCGTGGCCGGTGCGGCGGCGGTGGTGGGCTTGGGTCTGGGGGCGATCACCGACGGCTTGGCCGGTTTCGGAGGCGTCGGTCGACGCCTCGAGCGAAAGGGCGAGGCCCGTGGTGTCGTCGTGTACGACGACTACGGTCACCACCCGACGGCGATCCGCGAGACGCTCGCGGCCGTCCGCCAACGCGAGCCCGGGCGCCGTGTCTGGGCCGTATACGAGCCACTCACGTATCACCGGACGGCGGCCCTGATCGATGGGTTCGCGGACGCGCTCGCCGGAGGGGACGCCGTGGCGATCGCCGACATCTGGGCGGGCCGCGACCCGGACACGACGATCGCCTCGGCCGCCGGACTTGCGCGGGCCGTGGCGGCCCGCGCACCCGGCATTCCGTGTGCGGCCCCGGGGTCGGTCGAGGCGACGGCCGCCTGGCTCGCCGGCGAGGTGCGGTCGGGCGACGCCGTGCTGGTCATGGGAGGCGGTCGGTCGTACCGGATCGCGGAACTGCTGCTGGAACGGCTGGCGGCAGGATGAACCTCAACTACGCCGACGCGCACGACCTGCTCGAGAGGTACGTCAGGGCCCGGGTCCGCTGCGACGGGGACGCGTTCACGGCGCTGTTCACGGACGACGCGGAGGCCTCCCTCGACCCGTTCGCACCGCCGCTCGCCGGACACAACGCGCTGCGGGCATACTTGCTCCGAGCGGCCGAGTCGGAGCGCCACCACGACCTGGTGATCGAACGCCATTGGGTTGCAGGTGACACCGTCCTGGCCGCGTGGCACGCTTCCTGGACCCGCGTCGCCGACGAGGCGAAGGTCCGGCAGGCGGGGTTCCTCGCCGCCTGGGTCGGCGGTGACGGGCGCATCGTGCGCCTGCGGATGTGGACTGTGACCCGCGAACACCCCGCGGGCTGACGGAAGGAGCGGAGATGGCGGGCGAGATCTCGTTCGACGTCGTCTCGGACTTCGACGAGCAGGAGCTTCGGAACGCCCTCGACCAGGTCAGGCGCGAGGTCATCCAGCGCTATGACTTCAAGGGCGCCCACGTGGACCTGGCGCAGGAGAAGACGCAGCTCGTCCTGGTCACGGACGACGACTTCCGCGCCCGTTCGATCCGTGACCTGATCGAGACCAAGGCGGTTCGCCGTGGACTCTCGCTCAAGATCTTCGACTGGGGCACCGTGGAACCGTCGGGCGGCAATCGCGTCCGCCAGGTCATCGGGCTCCGTCGGGGGCTGCCCGACGACCTCGCCCGCAAGCTGGTGAAGCTGATCCGGGACGAGTTCCCGAAGGTGCAGCCACGTGTCCAGGGGGACGCGATCCGCGTGGCAAGCAAGAGCAAGGACGAGTTGCAGAAGGTCATCGTTCGGCTGCGCGAGCTGGACGAGGCCGTCCCGCTGCAGTTCGAGAACTACCGGTAGGGAGGTAGGAGTGCCCGGATCCCGCACGGCCCGTATCGTGATGATCGCCGTTGCCCTGCTGGTGGTGGCAGGGCTGGTGGCGTCGATGCTGGCCGCACCAGCCGCCGTCGCCCCCGGCTGAAGCGCCGGTCGCAGGAACCCCATCCCGCATGCCCCGGCCCCGGGCGGACCGCCGCCCCCGCCGGAAAGGAGGTCGCGATGCAGCCGCACCCGGACCAGCCGCTCGACCAGGACCAGCTCGCCATGGACGAAACGCCCGTGATCGAGCCGCCGACAGAGCCGCAAGTCGAGTCTGGCCCGGCGCCCGAAACCGACGGCACACCCGAGCTCGCGCCCGAAGCCGAAGCCGCATCCGCGCCCGAGCCCCAAGCCGAGCTTCTGCCGGCGCCCGAGTCCGCCACCGAGCGCGAAGCCGAGCCCGAAGCCGAGCCCGAGCCCGCCACCGAGCGCGAGCCCGAGCCCGAAGCCGAGCCCGAAGCCGAGCCCGAGGCCGCCACCGAGCCCGAAGCCGAGCCCGAGCCCGAAGCCGAGCCCGAGCCCGAGCCCGAAGCCGAGCCCGAGCCCGCACCACAAGTCGTGGCGCTCGACGAAGCCGAGGGCAACGAGCACGCCCCTGCCGAGGCTCCGGCGGCCCCCCGTACCGTCGCGGAGCTGATCGCCGCCACCCTTCGCGCGGCCGGCGTGCGGGTCGCGTTCACCGTGCCCGGCGAGAGCTTCCTGCCGGTGCTCGACGCGTTCGCCGCCGCCGGCGTCCGGATCGTCGCGACCCGGCACGAGGGAGCGGCGGCGTTCGCCGCGGAGGCGCACGGCCAGCTCACGGGACGACCGGCCGTCTGCCTCGGCACCCGCGCCGTGGGCGCCTCGAACATGGCCATCGGGATCCACACGGCGACCGCGGACTCCACGCCGATGTTCGCCCTCGTGGGGCAGGTCCGGAGTGCCGTCCGCGGCCGCGAGGCGTTCCAGGAAGCGGACCTCGTTCACACGATCGGGGCGCTCGCGAAATGGGCGGGGGAGATCGACGATCCCTCCACGGCCGTCGCGACGCTCGAGGCTGCCGTCCGCGCCACGGTGGAGGGCCGCCCGGGTCCCGCGCTGCTGTCGCTGCCCGAGGACGTGCTCGACCTCCCGATCCCGGAGGGCACCCGCATCCCGGTCGTCCGCCCGCACCCGGAGCCGCCGGCCGGCGGCGACGTCGGGGAGATCCTGCACTTCCTGGCGGGTGCCGAGCGCCCGGTGATCCTGGCCGGCGCAGGCGTCCTTCGGGCGCGATGCTCCAACGACCTGGTCCGGCTCGCCGAGCTGCTCCACGTGCCGGTGATCGCCAGCTGGCGCCGCGGAGACGTCATCCCCAACGAGCACCCGCTCTATCTCGGCATGACCGGGTACGGCAGCCCGCGCACCGTTCGCGAGCGGCTCGAGGCGGCCGATGCCCTGCTCGTCCTGGGCTCGCGCCTCAACGAACCGACCACGGCGGACTACCGCGTGCCCGCTCCGGGCCAGCGCTGGATCCACGTGGACCTGGAGCCGCGGACGGAGGCGGTGCGCGATACGCCGGCCCCCGTCCTCGCCGTCAGCGCCGATGCCCGCGCCTTCGTTCGCGCGGCGCTCGCGAGGCTCAAGAACGCGGTGCTCCTGGCCGAGCCGCTCGCCGCGCGCGACCGCCACAACACCGTCGACCGCGCGGCCTGGGAGGCAGCGACGGTCGTCGATGCGGATCCGTGGGTGGGACCGGGCGTCCATCCGGGCCAGATCGTCGCGGACCTCCGGCGGCTGCTCCCGGAGGACGCGATCCTGACCACCGACGCCGGGTCGTTCGCCGGCTGGGCGGCCCGCGGCTTCCGCTTCCGGCGGCCGGGCACGTTCCTGGGGCCCACGTCCGGTGCGATGGGCTACGGGTTCCCGGCGGCGATCGCGGCCGCCCTGGTCCACCGCGAGCGCCGGGTCGTCGCCCTGGTGGGCGACGGCGGGCTGGGCATGACCTTGGCGGAGATCGAGACCGCGGTACGCGAGGAGGCGCATGTCGTCGCGATCGTGTTCGACAACGAGCGCTACGGCATGATCCGCGCCCACCAGGACAGCACCGGCAGCCCGACATCTCCCGGCACGGACCTCGGCGCCCTGGACTTCGCCGCCGCGGCGAGGGCCTGCGGTGCCCGCGGCGTCAGGGTGGACACCGACGCGGCCTTCGAGCCTGCCCTGCGGACCGCGCTCGCCGCCTCGGGACCGACGGTGATCCAGCTCATCCTGGACCGCCGCTGGGTGTCCGTGGACGATCACCCGGGGGTGGAGCCTGCGTGACGCGCCCCACCCTCCACCTCGTCCCCGCGGATGTGTGGGCGGCCCACGACCCGGCCCTGCCGTACCTGCCGGCCGCCTTCCGAGACGACGGGTTCGTCCATTGCACCGACGGTGACCAGGAGATGACCGCGGTCGCCAACCGGTTCTACCGTGACGACCCGAGGGCGTTCCTGCTCCTCACGATCGACCTGGAGCGGACCGGCAGCCCGTGGCGCTTCGACGACCCGGGGCGGCGCTACCCGCACGTCTACGGGTCGATCGATCCGAGCTGCGTGCTGGAGGTGCGGCGCATGAGGCGGGCGCCGCACGGGGCCTTCGTGGGCCCGGAGCGTCCCGCCGATGGGCCCATCTAGGTGTCGGCCGCCGACACCCCGGCGCCAGTTCGCGGATCGGCAGCCGCGCTGCCGAGGCGACACGTAGAGGGCCCCCGAGCCTTCACGACGCTTTGGACGGCCAGCCAGATCACAGGAATCCGTCGCGCGAAGCTGGACGGCGCGCCGTTCACGACGACCTCCGGCGGTCCACACACTTCGGCGCCGAGCTTCAGCCGCGCCGGTGTGCGGCCCGATGACATCGTGATCCCGATCCAGGTCAAAGCCGGGAGGCTCCACGTGATCGCCGCGATGCGCGTCGCCGAGATCGTGCCGGTGGCGGAGTTCGTGGCGCGCCATGCCGAGCAGTTCGACAGGTTGCGCGAGCATCCGACCTTCCAGCGGTTCCTGCCCCATCTCGACACGGCGGCCCAGCAGGCCTATTGGCTGGTCGACCTCTGGCTGGCGGATCACCCCGAGGTTCGCGCGACGTGTCCCGGCGAGGCGATGGAACTCGTGCTCGGCCAGTCGATGCTGCCGATCGGCTTCGCTCGCGTCGCACCGCAGGATCTCGTTCCCACCCTGCGGTGGCAGTCGGGGCGAGGTCCCGAGCGCCCGATCCGCCACCTCGCAGCGGACGGCTCGATCGAGCGCTCGCTGACGTTGCAGGGGATCTACCGCCTCACACCGGAGAGCGAGGCGGCGCTTCTCGCCATCGCGTAGCCGCCGCGCTCTCCTTTCCGTGAGCAGGCGCAGGGCATAGGCTCCGGCAATGAGGGGGATCACGAGAGCAAGGGTGCCTCGCATGCCTAGCGGGCTGCACTCACGGCATGTCTACCCAGGCCTACTGTGGCCCTTTCCGGCCCCCCTGCGCGCTCGGTTCTGACCGGACGAGGCCTTATCGCCCCACGAGTCGGTGATCTGCTTGAACACCTTGCCCATCCCGGGCCGCATCAGGTCGCGTTCCCCGGCCCCGGCGTCGTGATCCCGGCGGCGGATGCGGGCGGCCTCCCGGGGGTCGAGGTCCTCCACGGGGACGTCGTCGTCCATGCGGCCATGCTCCGCCCGGCGCCGCGCGGCGTCAACCGTCAGTTGCCGGGTGCGTCCCCGCGGCGGGCCACCACCGAGAACGAGAGTGGGATGCGCCCCCGCTCCTCGGGCCGGACGTCGCGGTGCCCCGCCCACCAGTCCACGGGATGCTCCGTCACACGCTCCACCCGCAGTCCGGCACCCAGCAGCGCGGTCACGATCTCGCCCAGCGTCCAGGCACGGGCGAACTTCTCGTGCTGCTCGTCCTCGGGAATCGACATTCGCTCGATGTACTCCGGCGCCCAGCCGCGCGACGCCTCGGGACCCCCGAAGTAGTCGTAGTCGGTGACGATCCAGCGGCCGGTCTCGTCCGCGTCGAACAGCCATTCGACGGGATGGCCGTCGAAGATGACCAGGCGGCCCTCGGGCGCCAGCAGTCGGTGGAGCACGGCCGCCCAGGCATCGAGATCCCCGAGCCAGATGATCGCCCCGCGCCCCGTGTACAGCAGGTCCGCCGTCCCGTCGAGGTCGTGCGGGGTGTCCAGGACGTCGCATTCCACCCACCTGGCCGGGGCGCCGGTCGCCTCGGCAAGGCGTGCGGCGAGCTCCAGCATCCGCGGGCTGAAGTCCACCCCGACCACCTCGTCCGCCCCGAGGTTCCACAGCGAAAGGGTGTCCCGGCCACCCGCGCACTGGAGGTGGATCGCCCGCCGGCACCGGCCGCGGATGTCCCCGATGAGCTCCTGCTCGACGGGGAACAGGTTGCACCCCCCGGAGCGGATGAGTTCGACGGCCTCGTCGTACCACCCCTCGTACCGCTCGGCGGCCTCGTCCCAGGCATGCCGCGTTGCGGCGTGCATGGCCCGGACGTCCGCGGCCTCGGCTGGGGTGGCGGGACGCACGTTGGGAGTCTCCGACTGGCCGTCCATCGCCGGTGAGTCTACGTCGCCGGAATCACGAGGGCCGGCGCCCCGCCGGGCGACGGCCCATCAGCGTGCTTGCCGGGGGCCGGACTGAGAGACCGGCCCCACGGCGGGTTTCGCGGCGCGGGTCACCCCCGCGACCGCACGCGCCTGCCCGCGCGTGTGTCGCTCGAGATGTTCCCCGCTCGGGGGATCGTCGCGGTGTTCAGGGCGCCGTGCGATGCGTCTTCGCTCGCGGTCAGCCGGCGTACGACGTGCCAGCGAGTTCGCGAGCCGTGCCATCGGGCCGTTCGCATCACCAAGATCGGCTACCTCCCGGGACGACTCCACGAGGGAGTGGGGGGTCGATACCTCCATTATCACGACGGGCGCAATACCCCTCGCGTGACCGTCCTGGGGCCCACCGGCGCCCGGCCGCGGGCGGTACGCTCTCCCCGGAGGTGCCCCATGTCCACCGAGCCCCGCTTCTTCGCAGACCTGCTGGCCGAGTCGCCGCCCCCGGCGCGCGGCATCCTCAGCCAGACGCTCTACGACGCGGACGACGTCCGGCTGGTCATGTTCGGCTTCGCGCCCGGCGAGGAGCTCTCGGAGCACACGGCGGCGCGTCCGGCGATCGTTCACGTGCTCGCCGGCGAGGGCGAGGCGGTCGTCGGCGGCGAGCGGCACGCGATCGGGCCAGGGACCTGGTTCCACATGCCCGCCGGGATGGCGCACTCGATCCGCGCCGACACGCCGTTGGCGATGGCGCTCTACCTCCTCGCGGCGGCCTGACCGGCTCGCGACATGGCGTCCCGATGAAGCTGCCCGTCCGGAGCGGCGCCGACATCCGCCTGGCGGATGCCCTCGACGCGCCGGGTTGCCCCCTGTGCCGCGAACGGGACCGGGCCGTGGCCGCCTACCTGGAGTCGATCCTCTCGGAGAGCGTCAACGACGTCCCGTTCCGTCTCGCGCTGGACGAGGCGCGGGGGTTCTGCCCGCCCCACGCGCGCACCGTGCTGGAGGCGGACCGGAAGGCCTCGGGGAGCCTGGGAGCCGCGATCCTCCTGCGGGCCACGCTTGGCATCCGCCTGCGGGAGCTCGAGGCCGCCCATGCCGTCGGCGGGCGCGCACGGTCACGGCGGCTGCGGGAGGCGGCCATGCCCCCGGCCTGCCCTCTCTGCCAGCGCATCGCGCGCGCGGACGCCGATCTCGCGGAGGGTCTCGGTAGCCTGATCGACGACCCGGCCTGGGCCGAGGCGGTCGCCTCCGCGGCCCTGTGCCACGCCCACCTGCTCGCCCTCGCCGCGCGTGGTTCGCCATCGCCGGCCTGGCTCGCGATCGAGGACCGGCAGCTCGCGCGCCTCCGAACCCTGGCCGACGATCTGGCCGGGTTTGCCCACGCATCCAGCCACGATCGCCGCCACCTGGTGACCGACGCGCATCGGGCGTCGGTGGACGCGACCGCGGACCTGCTGGACGGCCAGGGTGCCACGAGGAAGGCTCGCGTCCGGCGTCCGCCGTCCTGATCCGCCGGCGGCTTGGGCGGAGGGTCAGTCGAGGTTCAGCGACGCGAGCAGCGTCCCGTCCCGCTCCTTGAAGGTGAACCCGTGCTCCGCGAGCAGCTCGCGGAGCCGCTCATTGCCGGCCGGGAGCTCGGCGATCACGCGCCGGACGCGCTCCTTGCGGCCGACGGCGACGGCGGACCGGATCAGCTGGGCGCCGATCCCGCGCCGCTGCCAGGCGTCGGCGACCACGATCGTCAGCCGCCGGTCCGCGGCGAGGATCCGGGACAGGCGCGCGATGCCCGCGATCACCGGGCCGGTCGGGGTGCCCACCTGGGCGACGAGCACGATCTCGCGGTCATAGTCCACGAAGCAGATCCGCGTGAGGCGCTCGTGCGCCGTGCGCTCGGCGAGCGCCAGGCTCGACCCATACCGCGCCTGGACCGTCTCGTTGGAGAGGGCCTCGTGGAAGCGGGCCACGGCAGGCTCGTCCTCGGGTCGGATCGGTCGCACGTTGAACGGGACGCCGTCGCTGGTCGTGTAGTCGCGGGCGTAGTCGTACGGGTAGGGCCGGATCGCGAGGCGCGGCAGGTCTGCGTCGGCGATGGTGGCCGGATGCAGCACGACCCGCGCATCGAGAGCGAGGATCCGCTCCGGCGACGCGAGCAGCGGGTTGATGTCGATCTCCGCGATCCGGGGCTGTTCGGCGACCAGCTCGCTGAAGCGGACGAGCAGGCCGGCGAGCACGTCGAGGTCGATCGGCCGGCGCCCGCGCACGCCGTGCAGCGCCTCCGCGATCCTGGTCCGCTCGATCATCCGTCGGGCAAGGGTGGTGTTCAGCGGCGGCAGCGCGAGCGCCCGGTCCCGGAACACCTCGACCAGCTGGCCGCCCATGCCGAACAGCAGCACCGGTCCGAACTGCGGATCGGGAGTGCTGCCGACGATCAGCTCGTACCCGCTCCAGTTGATCATCGGCTGGATCGTCACGCCCTCGAAGTGCTCGGCGCCCGCCTTGGCGGCCACCGTGTCCCGGATCTGCTCGAAGGCCTCGACGACCGCGTCCGGCGTGCGCAGGTTGAGGATCACGCCCCCGACGTCGGTCTTGTGGGTGATCGTTCGGCTGAGCAGTTTGGCGACCACCGGGTAGCCGATGTCCTCCGCCGCGGCAACTGCCTCATCGGCTGTCTGGGCGAGCTCCGTGTCCGTGATCGGGATCCCGTAGGCGGCGAGGACCTTCTTGCTCTCGTACTCGGTGAGCAGCGTCCGTCCCTCGGCGGTGACGTCCGCGATGATCTGGTCCACCTCCTCGCGGAACTCGCCGCGCTCGGGGGCCACGGGCAGCGTCGGCGTCTCGTAGAGCGCCCGGAGGCTATCCGCGTAGCGCCACAGGTGGTTGAACAGGACGCACGCGGTGTCCGGGTAGGAGAACGTCGGGATGCCCGCTGCCCGCAGGATCGACGCCCCCTCCTCGACGTCGGCGCCGCCCATCCAGGAAGCGAGAACGGGCTTGCCCTCGATGCGGGCGTGCGCCGCGAGCGCCTTGGCGGTCGCCGTCGGGTCCGTCATCGCCTGGGGCGTCAGGATCACCAGCAGGCCGTCGGTCTCCGGGTCCGCTGCCGCCACCTCGAGGGCCTTCGCGTACCGCTCCGGGGGCGCATCGCCGATGATGTCGATCGGGTTGCCGTGGCTCCAGACCGGCGGCAGGACGGCGTTGAGCGCCTCCATCGTCTCGGGCGAGATCTCGGACAGCTCGCCCCCACCGCCGATCAAGGTGTCGGTGGCCAGGACGCCCGGCCCGCCCGCGTTGGTGACGATCGACAGGCGCCGGCCCCGTGGACGCGGCTGCTTGGCCAGGATGTCGCTGACCTGGAACAGCTCGCTGATCGAATCGACGCGCAGGACGCCGGCTCGGCGGAAGGCCGCGTCGAGGACGTCGTCCGAGCCGGTCAGGGAGCCGGTGTGGGAGGCGGCGGCCCTGGCCGCCTGCTCCGTCCGGCCGGGCTTGATCACGATGATCGGCTTGGTGAGCGCCACCTCGCGCGCCGCCGACAGAAAGGCCCGCGCGTCACCGATCGTCTCCATGTAGATGACGATGCTGTCGGTGTTGGGGTCGTCGCCCAGGTAGTCGATGACGTCGCCCCAGCCCACGTCGAGCATCGACCCCAGCGACACGATGCTGCTGAAGCCCACGTGCTTGTGCTCGGCCCAGTCCAGGATCGCCGTCAGGAGGGCGCCCGACTGGGACACGAACCCGACCCGCCCCGGCCTTGCGATCCCGGCCGCGAACGTCGCGTTGAAGGCCCCCACCGGGTTCATGACACCCAGGCAGTTGGGTCCCACGACGCGGATCCCGTGACGGCGAGCGGCCTCGAGCACCTGGCGCTCGAGCTCGACGCCCTCCTCGCCGATCTCCTTGAAGCCCGCGCTGATGATGATGACCCCGCGGATCCCCGCGCGGCCGCACTCGTCCACGAGGCCGGGCGCCGTCCTGGCGGGAGTCACGATGACCGCGAGGTCCACCGGCTCGCCGATCTCGCCGACCGACGGGTAGGCCTTGACGCCGAGGATCGCGTGGCGCGTGGGGTGCACCGGGAACACGGTGCCGCCGAACGGTGAGGAGAGGAGGTTCCACAGGATCGTCCGCCCGACGGAGCCCTCCTTCTCGGTGGCGCCGATGACGGCGACCGAGCGCGGGTGGAAGATCGGATCGAGTGGGTGACGATCCGCCTGGAGCGCCTCCACTGCGGCGTCGTGGGCGGGAGTGGTGGAGCGGACGGTCATCTGGAACCTCGGGCGGGCGCCGCCGGTGGCGCGGGACGGGCAGACGAAGATGCGGCGGACCGGGACACCGGGCGCACGTGTACAGGGTCCGGCGGATCCACTCGCACCGCAAGGGGCCTCGTGGCGGGCGTGACGGCCAACCGGCCCCCGCAGGACGGGCCGATCCGCCGGGGTGGGGGTGGGACCGGTCAGCCTCCCGAGATGGCCGGGATGACATGGACGTCAGCGCCCGGCGCCACGCGCGTGTCCAGGGAGGCACGCTGCCCATCCACGAACACGTTGAGGTGCGTTCGCAGGGCCGGCCCCGCATCCACGAGGCGGTCCCGGATGCCCGGCAGGCGACGGTCCAGATCGACGATCACCTCGGCCACCGTGGCCCCACGCGCCGTGACCCGCCGCTCGGCGCCCGGGAACAGCGCCACCAGCGACCGCGGCAGGTGGACGACCGCCGGGGGGCCGGGCTCAGCCAACGTGGACGACGTCCACCGACCAGACCGGCGGCAGGTGGTCGGCGATGAGCGACCAGGTGCGGCCCTCGTCGGCGCTGGCGTAGACCTGGCCCGTGCTGGTCCCGAAGTAGACGCCGGCCGGGTCCAGGCGATCCACCGCCATCGCCTCCCGGAGCACGCCCAGGTAGGCACCCGCCTGCGGCAGGCCCTCGCCCGCTCGGGTCCAGGAGTCGCCGCCGTCGTTGGTGTGCCAGACGGCGGCGCTCGCGTCCGGCATGAAGCGGCCGTCCTCCGGCCTCGTCAGGGGGATGACCCACGCCGTGAGCGGGTCGCGGGGATGCGTGCCCATCGCGAAGCCGAACTCGGACGGCAGGCCCGAGGTGATCTCCTCCCACTGCTCGCCGCCGTCCGTGGACCGGTAGACGCCGCAGTGATTCTGCTGGTAGAGATGGCCACCTCCGTCCGCCGCACCGACGAGCTTGTGGACGCACTGGCCGAACTCCGGGTACTGGACCGGCGCGAAGTCCGCCCGGACGCCCCGGTTGCGCGTCATCCAGGTCGCGCCGCCGTCCCGCGTCTCGAACGTGCCCGCCGCGGACACGGCGACCCACATCCGGTCGGGGTCCTCGGGGTGGGGGACGATGGAGTGGAGGATGAGGCCGCCGTTGCCGGGCACCCACTCCGGGCGCGAGGGATGGTTGGTGAGCCCCTCGACGTGATTCCAGGTCCGGCCGCCGTCGCCGCTGCGGAACAGGCCCGCCGGCTCGACGCCCGCGTAGACCGTCCCGTGGGCGGCAGTCACGTTCCAGACCGTCTTGATCCCGGGCTCGGCATCGCCGTAGCTGAGGCCGTCGCTGGAGTGGGTCCAGGTCTCGCCCAGGTCCTCGCTGCGCCACACGGCCGGCCCGTACCAGGGGCTGCCGGCGGCGGCCAGCAGGGCGCCCGTCCCGGGCTCCACCGAGAGGTCGTGGACCGGCCAGCCCTCGCACAGCGGGCCGCGGACCTGCCAGCCCCGGCGCGACGTGTCCCCGTCCAGGATGAAGGCGCCCTTTGGCGTCCCGATAAGGACCATCACCCGCTGTGTCATGTCGAGGCTCCCCATCTCCGCACGGGCCTGGGACGGGCCCGTCGTCGCGAGTCCCGGGATGCTAGCGGGTCCTTCCGCGCGTGTCAGCCCGCGAGCTTCCGGCCCGCCGACAGCACCGACCGCGCCCTGGCGGGCGAGAGTCAGCCCTCGTGCCCGGGGTGCGTCCGCGCGGAGCGCTCTTCGACCGCCCGCTTCACGCGGTCCATCAGCGCCCGGACCCGCTCGAGCTGGTTCCGCTCCTCATCGCTCTTCGGCTCGCGCGCGGGGTCGGTGACCCGCCACGTGATCCGGCTGCTGATCGGGGCCGCATCGAAGGCGCCGGGATCGTGGAGCAACGCCCCGCGGAACGGCGTCGGCCTCTCCTGGTAGCAGGCGCGGACCGCCTCGCACAGGACGTCCGGGCGGCCCTCGTCGACGAGGTCGATCACCGTCACCTGCTCGCGGAAGCGCTCGATGGACGCGAGCGGGATGTTGAACAGGTACGGCGTGGGCGCCTCCGCACCGATGATCCGGCGGCGCTCGTCGACGCCGCTGCGGGCAAGGGCCAGGATCGTCGCCCCGACCAGGTGGCCCGGCGACTCCGGCCCGCAGACGACGAGGTACCGGATGTTGGGGTTGGCGACCACGTTGCAGATGACCTTCTCGAGCCCGATGTTCTCGGTCTGGAGGGTGCCCGACAGCGCGGCGCCCGTCTCGACACCGGCTCGGACCAGCGCCTCGATCTCGGGCGGCGTCTCCTCCCGGATCCACTTGAGGATCACGAGCACGGCAACCGGCGAGTAGTCGTTGCCGCGCAGGTAGCAGCCCTCCTCGGGCGGATAGTCCTCGGGTGGCTCGACCTTGCGGATGTCGGTCATGGTCGATGGCCTCACGGTCCGGTGTTGGCCTCCCCGATGCCGCCGGCGGCTGCAAGCCCGCGCTCGCGAGAGACCCGATCCGCGAGCATTCGCAGCGCCTCGGCCCGCTCCATCGCGGTCACGCCACGCCCCCCTGGACGACGGGCAGCGGCTGGACACCGAACAGGCGCGGCGCCAGGCGCATGGCGGACCAGACGAAGAACAGCATCACCGGGACCTCGATCAGCGGCCCGACCACGGTGGCCAGCGCGACCGTGGGCGAGAACGCGGTGATCGCGATGGCGATGGCGATCTCGAAGTCGCGGCCGGTGGCGTTGAAGGCGACGGCGACCGCGTCCCGGTACGGGAATCGCAGCCGCCAGCCGACCAGGAGGGTCGTGAAGAACATGAACGAGAAGAACAGGGTCATCGGGATGGCCATCTCGAGCACGATCGCCGGCTGCTCCAGGATCAGGTCGCCCTTGAGCGCGAACATGACGATCAGCGTGAACAGGAGCCCCAGGATCGACATCGCGTTGAGGGCCGGCTTGAGCGCGTCCATCCCGGCCTCGCCGCGGCGCCGCACGACCAGGACCCGGGTCAGGACGCCCGCAACCAGCGGGAGGCCCAGGTACAGCACCACGCTCTGCGCGACGACCCAGGTGTCGAACTGCACGTCGCCGATGAGCAGGTTCGCGTAGACCGGGATCAGGAGCATCTGGATGACCGAGTTGAGGGCCACGAACACGAGCGCCATCGGGGTGTTGCCCTTGGCCAGGAACGTGAAGATGATGACCATGGCGATGCACGGCGCCAGGCCGTAGAGGATCAGGCCGGTGCGCAGCTCCGGGTCCGCGACGAAGACGTTGGCCAGCCCGAACATCACGAACGGCGCGACCAGGTAGTTGAACGCCAGGACAACGCCCAGTTGACGCGGCGACCGGAAGGCGATCCCCACCTCGCCCAGGCGCACGTTGGTCATCGCCGGGTACATCATCGCGAACAGGCCGATCGGGACCCCCAGGCTGATGAGGGCCGGCACTGTCGGCTCGAACGTGCCGGCGGCGATCGACTTGATCGCGTCGATCGGCGGGGTCAGCGCGAAGTCCGAGATGGACAGGGCATTCCCGATCAGGATGCCCACCGCCATGCTGACCAGGACGAACAGCGGCAGCAGGCGGAAGTCCTCGAGCTTGAGGAGCAGGCGGCTCATGGGCGTGAAGATCCGACGAGCCAGCCGGCGATGTCGGCTGCCGACGGGACACGGCCGGAGCTCACGACCCTGCCGTCGATCACCAGCCCCGGGGTGCTCAGGATCCCGTGGCGGGCGATCTCGGCGTAGTCGGTGATCTTGATGATCTCGGCCTGGACGCCCGTCGCCTGGACCGCCTCTCTGGTGAGCTGTTCGAGGCGCTTGCAGTTGGCACAGCCGGGCCCCAGGACTTCGATCTTCATCACGGTTGCGCCTCCATATCGATCACGCGGCGAGGAAGTTGAACAGGTAGCCGATGGCGATGATCCCCGTCGCCACCACGGCCGCGAACGTGGCGATCAGGCGCGGCTTCATCACCCGGCGCAGGATCACGAACTCCGGCAGGGACAGGGCGGTGACGGCCATCATGAACGCGAGGGCAGAGCCGATCGGCAGGCCCTTGCCGACCAGCGCCTCCACGATCGGGATGGTCCCGGCGGCGTTGCTGTAGAGCGGGACCCCCAGGGCGACGAGCGCGGGCACCGCGAGCGGGTTGTCGGTCCCGCCGATCGCGGCCACGAGGTCCGTGGGGACGAACCCGTGGATGACGGCACCGATCGCGATCCCGATCACGACGTACGGGAAGACCCGCCGCACGATGTCCTGGGTCGAGCGCCAGGCGTCTCGCAGTCGATCGCCGATGCTGGGACGGACCTCCGGGACGGGCCCGGCCGCCCGGATCGTCCAGACGTAGTCCTCGACGTGGCGCTCCATCCCCAGCCGGCCGATGACGAGCCCGGCCACGATGGCGACCACCAGGCCGGCGACGACGTAGGCGGCCGTGAGCGCCGGCCCGAACAGGCCCCAGAGGAGGACGATGGCGACCTCGTTCACCATCGGGCTGGCAACGAGGAAGGCGAACGTCACGCCCAGCGGGACACCGGCCTCGACGAACCCGATGAACAGGGGGACCGCGGAGCAGGAGCAGAACGGCGTCACGATGCCGAAGCCGGCCGCAGCGATCGTGCCCGGGACCGCCCCCCGGCCCGCGAGCGTCCGGCGGACGCGCTCCGGCGCGACGAACGAGCGCAGGAACGAGACCAACGTCACAACGCCGGTGAGGAGCAGGAGCACCTTGGGCGTGTCGTAGAGGAAGAACGCCACCGCTTCCCCGAGCGGCGATCCCGGCTCGAGGCCGAGCACCTCGAAGGTGATCCAGGTGGCCAGCGGCAGGGTGAGGAACCACGCAACCGTCCACAGGGCGACACCGGTCAGCACGGAGAGCCACAGCGGCAGCTCGGGCCGCCGCTGTGCGACGACGGTCACCCGAGAATCTCCCGCAGCGACGCGAGCGCGGCCTCGCACGCCGCGGCATCGCGCTCGTAGTACCGCCGTCGGGTGTCGGCCCCGACCTGCGCCGGATGCACGAGCCCGGCCTCCCGCAGGCGCGCGAGATGGTTGCTCACGTTGTTCTCCCGGGCGCCCAGGCTCGCGGCCATCTCGCACACGCACACAGGGCCGTCGCGAAGGAGACGCAGGATCGACGTGCGGATCGGATCAGCCAGGAGGGCAGCGACCGCCGCTGCCGGGGCGACATCGGGGGCGGGGAGATCCAGCCGCAGGTCGTCGAGAACGGGAAGCTCGATTCGCATCGTCAGGTCCAGCTGCGTGTGGGCACAATGTCTCACGGGCGACTGAGATATCCGAGGGCCGTCGGTCATCGGCTCCCTGCCGTCCGGCCCCGGACCGTGTGCCGCCGTCGCGGGTTGCGCGCCCGGGGACAACGGCTGAACCCCTGCACGGACTACGATCCGAGCGTCTGCCGAAACCGCCCCTGGAGGTTGACCATGCGCGACCACGCCCCGGACTACCTTCCTCGCATCTACCGCGACCTGAGGTCCGAGCACCCCGGTGTTGCCGATGCGTACGACGCGCTCGGAGATGCCTGCCGGCACGCGGGACCCCTGAGCGAGCGGGAACAACGGCTGGTGAAGCTCGGCATCTCGATCGGCCTGTCCTCCGAGGGTGCCGTGCGATCGCATGTGCGGCGAGGGCTTGACGGGGGGCTGACTCGCGCCGAGCTGCTGCACGCGGTGGTGATCGCCGCTCCGACGGCCGGCTTCCCGGCGACTGCAGCGGCATATCGCTGGGCCTGCGACGTGCTGGATGCCGAGGATCGCGGCGGCAAGGCGACCGGCTCGTGATCCGATCACGCATCGCGTCAGCCCATGGGCGGAGGCGCCCATGATCCCGATCCGCGTCCTGTTCGTGTGCACCCACAACTCCGCCCGCAGCCAGATCGCGGAGGCGCTGCTCGCGCACCACGGCGGGCCCGCGTTCGACGTGCACTCGGCGGGCACCGAGGCGACCCGGGTCAACCCGTACGCCGTTCGCGTCCTGGCGGAACAGGGGATCGACTGGTCCGGCGCCCGCAGCAAGCTGATCACGGAGTTCCTGGGTGAGACGTTCGACTACGTCATCACCGTCTGCGACCGCGCCCGGGAGACGTGTCCGGTGTTTCCGGGCTCCACGAACACCCTCCACTGGAGCCTGGATGACCCGTCAGACGTGGAGGGCACGGACGACGAGCGCGTGGCCGCCTTCCGCCACACGGCGGCAGAGGTCCTGGAGCGGCTTCGGCCGTTCCTCGACGATGAACGCCTTAGTGGTCGAACCTGACAGCCAGGTAGCCCACCGTCCGGTCCGCCGGTCCGCCGGCGTCCGCGGAGGTGGACGTCGCCAGGCACGTCGAGCGGACGGCACCCATCGCCGAGACGGCGGCCAAACCCAGGACCGCGGGCTCGATGCCGCACATCCCGCAGACGAGCCCGCGTGGGCCGGAGAGCCTGACCGCGGCCTCCGCGTCCGCGAGCGCGGGCGCGTCGACCGCCATGATCGCCGGCAGCAAGGCCTCGGTCACCCGCTCGCACGCGGCCGCGGCCGGGTAGTGGGCCATGTCGGTGGAGATGGCGAGCACGATCCGGTCGCGCGCGGCGATGCGCGCCGCGATCAGCTCGCCCAAGCGCCCGCCGGCCTCGACCGCCCTCGGTCCGCTGCCGCAGGACACGGCGAGGGGCACGATCCGCGCATCTGGGCGGACCGCCTTCAGGAGTGGGAGTTGGATCTCGATCGAGTGCTCGAGGTCGTGGGCCCTGGCGTCCACGATGAACGGCGGCCCGAGGGCGACGATGGACGCGGCGAGGGCATCGTCCACTCGAACCGGCCCCAGCGGCGTCTGCCAAGTCCCGGACGGCCAGGCCCCGACGCCGTCCAGCCAGGCGGCCCCGTGGTTGGTGCCCAGCACGATGACCGTGGTCGGCAAGCCCCCGCCCGTCACGCCCGCGGTGTCGCCCGCTTCCCCCGCGCGGCCCGCCACCTGGCGCCACGCCGCGGCGGCCGTCACGCCCGAGTACACGAGGCCGGCATGCGGGACCAGCAGCGCGGCGGGGAGGCCGGGGGCGGCAAGCCCGGGCACGCCGGGGAGGCGGTCCGCCGCGGCGAGCAGCTCCGCGACCAACGCCGAGAGCCGATCTGCCGAGCCCGGGTAGAAGGTGCCGGCGACGGCCGGCTCGCGGACAGGCCCGGTGACCGGTGTGTCAACCCAGCGGCTCATCTCCTCACCTCGGCCCGGGCCAGCCCGACGCCTTCGAGCAGCCGTCCGCACCCCGGACAGGCGCCCCCCGCGGTCAGGTGCGATCGGCTTCGGTAGCCCCTTCGCTCGATCAGGATGCGCTCGCAGCCCGCGCAGCGCGTGTCGTCCATCCCGAGTTCCGGCGCGTTGCCCACGTACACGTGGCGCAGCCCGGCGGCGCGCCCGATGGCCGCGGCCCTGGCGAGGGTGTCCAGGGGCGTGGGCGGCACGTCCGCCATCAGGTGGGCCGGGAAGAACCGGCTGACGTGCCACGGCGTGTCCGGCCCCAGCGTGTCCGTGATCCAGCCTGTGAGCGCCCGCAGCTCGTCGTCGGAATCGTTGCGACCGGGGATGACGAGCGTGGTGATCTCCAGCCAGATGCCCGCCCGGCGCATCGCGACGATCGCCTCCAGGACGTGGGCGAGCCGCGCCCCGCACAGCCGGCGGTAGAAGGCGTCGTCGAAGGCCTTGAGGTCCACGTTGGCGGCATCGAGCATGCCGGCGAGCAGGTCCACCGCCTCGGGTGTGGCGTAGCCGTCGGTGATGAACAGGTTGCGGAGCCCGGCTTCGCGCGCCAGCCTCCCGATGTCCAGCGCGTACTCGAGGAACACCGTGGGCTCGATGTAGGTGTACGCGATCGAGCCGGCGCGGCTCCGGCGGGCCTCGGCAACGACCTGGGTCGGCGTCATCGGGCGTTGCGGGATGTCGAGCCCCAGGCGCGGTGCCTGGGCGATCTCCCAGTTCTGGCAGAAGGTGCAGTGGAACGGGCAGCCGGTGGTCGCGATGGAGTAGGCGAGGGACCCCGGGTCAACGTGGAATAGCGGCTTCTTCTCGATCGGGTCCAGGGCTGCCGTGACCACGGCCCCGTAGGCCGTGCACAGCAGGCGGCCGTCGCGGTTCTCGCGGACTCCGCAGATCCCTTGGCGACCCGGGCGGACGAGGCACCGATGGGCGCACACGCCACAGCGCACGCTGCGGTCCGGCAGCGCGGTCGCGAGGATCGTGGGGACGGGGCCGGTGCCCGGCCGGGCGAGGGCTGACATGGTCGGTATCCGGCCCAGTCTCGCGCGCCAACACCTCCCGGACACAGTGCCGCCCGGTCCTGAATCGGGGAGCAATCGCTCTCTGTTCCGGAGCGGCAGACCGGGATGATGGACGCGTCGCGAAGGGAGCGAGCCGATGTCCCGTACCCTCCAGCCGCCCGTCGTCGCCGGCCACCCCGTCCTGCCTGAGCCGGTCACCCTGCCCGATGCGGCCCGCGCCGTGCTCCTCGACGTCGCGCGGACCGCCGTCGCGGTCGCGGTCCGAGCGCGACCCGCCGGCGCCATTGCCGAGGCCATCGCGCGCCATCCGCCGGTCGACCATCGGGCGGCCGCGTTCGTCACGCTGACCGAAGAGGGCGACCTCCGTGGCTGCGTCGGTCACATGGACGCTGGATCGCCGGTCGTCGAATCGGTGATCGAAGCGGCGAACTGGGCGGCCCTGGGCGATCCGCGGTTCCCCAGCGTCGGAGCGGACGAGCTGCCGCGGCTCCACCTGGAGGTCTCGGTGCTGGGCCCGCTGGTGCGGATCGCCGATCGGGGCGCGTGGCGGCTCGGGGTGGACGGGATCGTGGTGGAGCGCGCCGGCCGGCGCGGTCTGCTGCTGCCCGAGGTCGCGGCGATGCCGGGCATGTCCCGGACGGCGATGCTCGACACCGCGTGCCGCAAGGCGGGCCTGCCCGAGGGCGCGTGGCGGGACCGGACGACGATCCTGTACGCGTTCCGGACCGACCGGTTCGGAGGGCCGGCGCTGGAGGCTGCGGGGCCGTACGCTCCGGTGGAGACGTAGACTCGGGGTCGACGCTCTGGAGATGCCGATGGCAACGGTCCCCGCATTCACGGGCTTCAGCCAGGACGCGATCCAGTTTCTGGCAGATCTCGCCCAGAACAACGATCGCGCCTGGTTCACGCCGCGCAAGGCGGAGTACGAGCGGCTCCTGAAGATGCCGATGGAGTCGCTGATCGTCGCGCTCGGAGCCCGGTTCGAGGAGCGTGGCCTCCCGATGGTCGCCGACCCGAAGCGCTCGCCGTTCCGGATCTACCGCGATACCCGGTTCTCCCGCGACAAGTCCCCGTACAAGACCAACGTGGGCGCCAGCTTCCCGTGGGCCGAGGATGGGGCGATAGCGGCGGGGGCGCCCGTCGATATCCGCGGGGTCGGGGGGTACTTCAACTTCCGGCCCGGCCAGATGTTCGTGGGCGGGGGCATGTGGAGCCCTCCGAAGGAGCGCCTTGCTGCGTTCCGCGCCACCGTGCGCGATGAGCCGGACCGCGTTCGCGCGGCGCTGGAGGATCCGGGATTCGTCAGCTGGTTCGGTGACGCCGGCGGCCACGAGGCGCTGCAGCGCGTCCCGCCGGGCTGGCCGGCCGAACATCCTCTCGCCGACCTGTTCCGCTGGAAGCACGTGACCTTCGGGCGGCCGCTGTCAGACGCCGAGGTCTGCGCGCCGGACCTGCCAGACCGTCTGGCGGACGGGTTCCAGGCGGCCGCGCCCGTCCTCCGTCTTCTCGCCGGCCTCCACTGACGGAGCGCAACACTCACGGCACGAGGGCGTCACACCGGCAGCCGATAGCCTGGAACCCGCAAGTGCGTCCCGGGGATGCCTGCAATGCGTGGATCGAGCATGGATGCGCCGGGCGCGGAGCCGGACACCGGCAGCCGGCCGACCGCGCAGCTCACCGCCCGCCAGCTGTTCCAGATCTCGATCTTCTGGTTCGCGACCAACGCCATCTGGGGCGGTCAGGACGTGTTCCAGCAGGAACGCGCGATCCAGCTCCTGGGCAAGCAGGACGCGCCCGCGGCGGTCGGCATGCTGGACCTGCTTATGGCGCCCATCGGCATGCTGCTGATGCCGGTCATGGGCTCGATCAGCGACTACACGGCGTCGCGGTGGGGCCGGCGGAAGCCATACGTGATCACCGGGTCGCTGGTGGCCTGCCTCGCGCTGTTCGGTCTGGCGATGGCCCAGACATGGCCCATGGTGATCGTGTTCTTCCTGCTGCTGTCCGCAGCCTCGAACTTCTCGCGCGGGCCGTTTGCAGGCCTGGTGCCGGACGTCGTGCCGGAGAAGCAGGTCGGGATCGCGAGCGGGCTGATGGGCCTGATGGTGGTGCTCGGGGTGTCGGGTGGGTTTCTCGTCATCTGGAGTGGCTACCTGCTAGGCCTCAACTTCACAGTGCCCCTCATCGTCCTCGGCCTGATCGTCGCGGCGACCGGCGTGGGCACGTTCCTGTGGATCCCGAACGGGCCGGCGCCCAAGCCCCGAGAGGGCCGGGGATGGGGCACCGTCGCGCTTGAGACGTTCTCGCCGGACATCCTGCGCTCGCGTGACTACATGTTCCTCCTCGCATCCCGCTTCTTCGTCATGATGGGCGGCGGGTTCTTCATGAACCTCAACGTCCTGTTCCTGGCCTACGCGTTCGGACTCACGGCCGACGAGCGCGGCCCGATCCTGTTCGCCGGCCTCGCCGCCGGTGCCGTCGGGTCCACGATCGCGACCATCCCCGCGGCCCGGCTCGCCGACCGGATCGGCCGCAAGCCCGTGATCTACGCCAGCACCGCCATCGGTGCCACGGGGATCGCCGTCATCTCGCTCGCGCCGGCCCCGGAGCTCGCGATCGTCGGCGTCGCACTCCTGGGGTTCGCCTTCGGAGCCTTCCTATCGGTCGACTGGGCGCTCATGACCGCGATCATCCCCATGGCCTCGGCCGGCCGGTACATGGGCTTCAGCAACATCGTTGACGCCCTCAACGGGCCGCTCGCGAGCGCCCTGGGCGCATTCACCATGGCCGCGGTGGCGGGAGCGGCCGGCGACGCCGTCGGCGGGCGAACCGGCATGCTCCTGGGAGTGCTCGTGTTCGCCATCGGGGCACTCCTGCTGCGGCCTGTTCGGGAGCCCCGGAGGAGCGACGCCGAGCCTGCCGCCGTGCCGGCGCTGGTGCCGGCGGGGCCCTCGGGCTAGGCCCGCGCCATTCGCCGGTGTCGGAGCGTTCAGCGGAACCGGCGGCGGCCGGCCGCCGTCCTCGGGACCATGAACATCCGACGTGCCCTCCTGCTGCCCATCGCATCCCTCGTCGTGCTCGCCGCCTGCTCCGGTGGGGGAGCGACCCCGTCACCGGTTCCGCTCGCCCCGTCCGACCTCGACGGGCGCACGTTCGTCTCCACCGCGATCACCGGGTCCACGCTCGTGCCCGGGTCCCAGGTCCGCCTCACCTTCCAAGACGGGAGCGTGGGCGTCCAGGCCGGGTGCAACTCGATGGGCGGGGCCTACGCGATCGAGGACGACGTCCTCCTGGTCGAGGCCATGTTCTCGACGGAGATGGCCTGCGAGGAGCCGCTGATGGCCCAGGACCAGTGGCTGTCCGCGTTCCTGGACGGCGCCTCCGTCGCTCTCGATGGGGACACGCTCACCCTTTCCAGGGAAGGGACGACGCTCACCCTCCAGGACCGCGAGGTCGCCGATCCCGATCGCCCGATCACCGGCACGAAGTGGATCCTGGACGGCATCGTGGCCAACGAGGCGGTCTCGTCGGTGCCGGTCGGGGTCATCTCGACCCTCGTGTTCGAGGCGGATCGCGTGAACGTCGAGGCCGGCTGCAACACGGGCTCGGGCGCCGCCACGATCGGCGACACGAGCATCGAGTTCGGGCCGATCGGCCTCACCAAGATGGCCTGCGAGCCGGATGCGATGGCCGTCGAGCAGGCCGTGACGTCCGTCCTCCAGGGGACGGTGGACTACGCCATCGAGGCGGACGTGCTCACGCTGGATGCGGGCGGCGCGGGCCTGACGTACCGCGCCGCCCCGTAGCGGACGGGTCCCTCGGCGTCCCGGCTACTGCCCGTAGCCGTCCGAGAGCGTCCGCAGGAAGGCGACGATCGCCGCCTCGTCGGACGCACTGAGACCCAGGTCGCCCAGCTCGGCGTCGTTGACGTTGTCGGCGATCTCGGGGGCCGGCCAGCAACCGGCGGCCATCGCCTGGGCCTCCGTGTAGGCCCCCTGGCACTCTGGCAGCACGTCCCGCGTGTTGTAGAAGTGGACGATGCCCTCGAGGCTCTTGAAGTAGCCGTTGTGGCCGAACGCCTTCACGAACGTGGCGTCGGGCCGGAGGTCCACGTTCCGCAGCGTCGGGACCTTGTGCTTGCCCAGCTCTGCGGACCAGGTGTCCTCGTCGTAGCCTGCCGTCCGCAGGAAGCCGCCGAGCCCGGGATCCCGGAACTCGGGGTCGTGGATCACGGCCGGGTTGTCCGGGTTGACCGGGATCCCCAGGTTGTCGAACGTGAAGTCGGTGAACACGGCCGCCTTGCCGACCGGATGGCAGGCGGAGCAGCCGCCCTTGCCCTTGAACAAGGCCAGCCCGCGCTGCGCTTCTTTGGTGAGCTTCGCCTTGCCCGTGTAGGTGGCATCGAACAACGAGGTGTAGGCGTTGCTCTCCGCCGATGCCTCGTACTCGGCGATGGACAAGGCGATCCGGTCGTAGTTCATGTCGGACAGGCTGCGATCGGCGCCAGACAGGGCCAGTGACCCACCCGCCGAGCACACCGCGTCGGCGCCCGCCGGCCATGCGATGGCACATGCGTCGGCGCCCCACACGGACTCGAAGCTCACCGGGTACGTGGCCGTGCAGACGCGGTGCACCACGCAGGCCGAATCGGCGAGGGCCTGCTCGGCGCGGTTGAGGAACGGGCCCTGGGCCTGGTCGGCCGCCGGGTTGCCCAGCCGGTCGCCCGTGGCGCGGCCGTCCCAGAAGTTGCCCCCGATCCATGTGCCTGTCCGGTCGACGTGCAGGATGGGGCTCACCGTGGCGTAGGCGCTGCTGGGCGGCTTCCGGTCGCCGAAGGCACCGGGGATCGAGCCCTCGTAGACGGCACCGTGCGCGTTGGTCGCCGAGTGCGGGCCGGTGAAGCCCACGGCAGGATCGTGACACGAGGCGCACGACTGGTTCCCGTTAAGCGACAGGTTCGTGTCGAAGAAGATCGCCTTGCCGAGCTCCTCGCCCGGCGACAGCGCGCCGGCCGCCCACGTGGCGCCGATGGGCACCAGGAGCAGGCCGGCGATCGCGAAGGCGAACAGCAGGACACGGCGGTGCAACATGGCGCGTTCCTCCTCCCCCGGACAGCTGGGCCGTCGCCGCGCCGGCGGTCACCCCGGCCGATCGGTGCGGACAGCCTGAGCGTCGCCCGGAGGCGGGCGCGTGTCGAGGGGCATCCGGCCCGCGTCGTGCGGGCCGGCCGGGGCTCAGGGGCATGGCATCATCCCCCCATGGACCCGCTGCTGCCCGAGGGCGTCCCGACCGATGCAGCCGAGGTCGCCCGGCGGGTCCGGGGGATCACCGGCGTTCCATGGCGGCGCCTGTTTCGCTACCTCCGGCCGCACCTCGCGCCGTTCGGGGTGGCGATCGTGGGACTGCTGCTCGGCTCGTCGCTCGCCCTCCTGGTGCCGCTGCTGGTGGCCGGGCTCGTCACCGCGGTGGTCGCGGGCGGCAACGCCGCGGGCCTGGACGCGCTGATCGTCGGGCTCATCATCCTGTTCCTCGCGGAATCGCTGGGAGGCTTCGTCCAGCAGTACTACCTCGGCGTGGTGGGGGAGCGGATGGTCGCCCAGCTCCGCGGCGAGCTGTTCGACCAGCTGGTGAACCTGTCGCTGGACTTCCACGGCCGCAACCGGGTGGGCGAGCTCGTCTCGCGGCTGTCGAGCGACGTGACCCTCATCCGGACGATGCTCACCCAGACGACGACGGCCCTGCTGTCCTCGCTGATCGGCCTGTTCGGGGCGATGTTCATCCTGTTCCTGCTCAGCCCGATGCTGCTCCTCGTCGTCCTGGTCCTGGCACCCCTGCTGATCGCCGCCGCGATCGTGTTCGGCCGGCCGCTCCAGCGGGTGAGCACCGAGGTCCAGGACGCGATCGCGGCCAGCACGGCCACGGCCGAAGGGGCGCTGTCCGGGATCCGGGTCGTCAAGAGCTACGTCCGCGAGGCGTGGGAGGGCCAGCGGTACGGGGGCGACCTGGTCGGCGTGGTCGCGGCTGGCACCCGCCTCGCCCTGTGGCGCGCGGCATTCGGGGGCCTGATGGGGTTCATCGGCCTGTCTGCCATCGCCCTGCTGCTGTGGTACACGGGTCACGAGGTGATCGACGGCCGGCTGGCCATCGGCACGCTCACCGGCTTCCTGCTCTACGGCATCACGATCGGCAGCAGCCTGGCCACGATCGCGAGCCTGTACGGGCAGTTCCGCGAGGGCACCGGCGCCGTCACCCGCGTGTTCGAGATCCTGGACATGGAACCGACCGTCGTGGACGCGCCGGACGCCGTGGAGCTGGGTCCGATCTCGGGCCGGATCGAGATCGACGGCGTCACGTTCGCCTACGACGGCGCCCGTGCCGTGCTCAAGGACCTGGTCCTGGACATCCCGGCAGGAGAGGTGCTTGCCCTTGTCGGGCCGTCCGGCTCAGGCAAGACCACCCTGGTCGGCCTCCTGCCACGGCTGTGGGACGTGTCCGAGGGCGCGATCCGCGTCGACGGCCGGGACGTGCGGGAGGTGACGACAGCCAGCCTGCGGGAGCAGATCGCGCTCGTGCCACAGGAGGCCGTCCTGTTCGGCGGCACGGTGCGCGAGAACATCCGCTACGGGCGGCTGGACGCCACGGACGAGGAGATCGAAGCCGCGGCCCGGTCCGCCAACGCCCACGACTTCGTGACGGCCCTGCCTGAGGGGTACGACACGGGTGTGGGCGACAGGGGCCAGCGGCTCTCGGGAGGTCAGCGGCAGCGGATCGCGATCGCGCGGGCCATCCTCAAGGATCCGCCGATCCTGCTGCTGGACGAGGCGACGAGCGCGCTGGACAACGAGTCGGAGCATCTCGTGCAGGAGGCCCTGGACCGGCTCAAGGAAGGCCGGACGACCATCGTGGTGGCCCACCGGCTGTCGACGATCCGGTCGGCGCACCGGATCGCCGTGCTCGATGACGGCTGGCTCGTGGAGCTCGGCAACCACGAGACGCTGCTGGCGCGCGAGGGTCTCTACGCGCGGCTGTGGCGCCTGCAGTTCACGGCATTGGAGCGGGCGGCGGACGCCCCGGAGGCCCCGGCCGACCTCAGAACGCCCGCCTGAGGAAGATCAGGCCCGCGAAGATCACCACGACCAGCAGGAGCATTCCCTCCGGCGGGAGCGCGGCGAACTGGTCCGCAACGTCGGTGAAGAAGCCCACCACGGCCGAACCGGCATCCATCGATCCGCCACCGGATCCGCCAGCGACGCCCGTCGCCTGTCCGACTCCCTGTCCGTACTCTGCCATGCGGACATCATCGCACCGGGCGCAAGGCGTCGCATGTGGGACCGCCCGGCACCGGTGGGCCTGGCGGCACTTGTCCGGTCCGGGCACGGGACCCGACGCTTCGGCATGTTCAACCGATCGCGTCGAAGGAGACCCCTGTCGTGCGGGTGCTGGTGATCTACGAGTCCATGTTCGGCAACACCCGCGACGTGGCGCTTGCCATCGCCGACGGTCTCCGCACGAGTGTCGCCGTGGACGTGATGGAGGTGGGCGACGCGCCGGCCGCCGTGCCCCCGGACGTGGCCATGCTGGTCATCGGCGCCCCCACGCACGCCCACGGCATGACGACGCCATCGTCGCGGCAGGATGCCGCGCGGCGCGCGGGCGAGCGGCTCGTCTCGCGCAGCATCGGTGTCCGCGAATGGCTGGGCGGCCTGCGGCCGTCGGGTACCCGGGTCCCTGCCGCGGTGTTCGATACCCGGATCAAGGGCCCGAGACTCCTGTGGGGCTCGGCGGCGGCGTCGGCCGAGAGGCTCCTCGCAGATGCCGGCCTGCGGCCCGTGGGCGCTCCCCAGAGCTTCCTCGTCGGCGGGCCGACGGGCGAACCGTTCGACCGGATCGAGGACGGCGAGCTGGACCGGGCCCGGGCGTGGGGGGTGGAGCTGTCGTCGTCGGCGCCGGCTGCGGCCGTTCGCGCCGGCTGATCCCCCGGACCCCGCCGCATCGGGGATGATTGGGGCATGGCGAAGCCCCGAACCGCCGACCCGGCGGCCCTCAAGCGCGAATCCGCGGGTCGCTATGCCTCCACCGATGGGCGCTTCGTCGTGGAGCAGGCATCCGGCGGCTGGATGGCCACCGACGCCGAGCAGCGCAACGAGCTGGGGCTGCCGCTGGTGCGTGGGCCGTTCGTCACGCTGGCCGAGGCGAAGGCCGCCGTGCTCGTTGCGCGGGAGGGTCCCGCCCCGGAGTCGAAGCTGGCCGCCAGGATCGCGGCGCTGCCGGCCCGCCCGGCGCCTGTCCCGGTGACCCCGAGGGCGTTCGCGCCCGCGCCCGAGCCCGAGCCGCCACCGGAGCCCGAGCCGCCGCCCGTGATCCGTGAATGGCGGCCCGCGGACGGCGACCAGCTGCGCCGCCTGTGGGATGACCTCGGGATGCTGTCGCCCTGGGATGACGACGCGAGTCTGGAGGCGATGGCGCGCCGAAACCCGGGGCTGCTGCTCGTGGCCGCGGCGGGCGACGAGATCATCGGGTCCGCCCTCGGCGCCTGGGACGGCCGGCGCGGCTGGATCTACCACGCGGCGATCGCGCCGGATCACCAGCGACAGGGGATCGGCCGGGAGCTGGTCGCCCGGATCGAGGCGGGCCTTCGGGCGCTCGGTTGCCCCAAGGTCAACGTCGTCGTGCTCGACGACAATTCGGAGGGCGTGGCGTTCTGGATCGACTTGGGCTACACGAGCCTGCCCGCACGGCAGTTCGGGCGCCGTCTCGCCGAGGATCGCCTGCGCGCGACTTGACGCGAGCGCCCGAGGCCTCTTGACGCGGTCGGGCATGCTTTGGCGTCGCCGCCATTGGCGTCTCCATGGAGGTCAGCCGTGTCCGGGATCACCCCCTGCCTGTGGTTCGACGGGCGTGCCGAGGAAGCCGCCCAGTTCTACGTCTCGCTGTTCCCGAACAGCCGGATCGACAGCGTCTCGCGGGCCCCGGGCGACAACCCGAGCACCGCCGAGGGTGCCGTCCTGCTGGTCCAGTTCACGCTGGACGGTCGGCCGTTCACGGGCCTCAACGGCGGGCCTCGGTTCCCGTTCACGGAGGCGGTTTCGTTCCAGGTGGAGTGCGAGGACCAGGCCGAGGTGGACCGCTACTGGGAGGCCCTGGTGGAGGGCGGCGGCGAACACAGCATGTGCGGCTGGCTCAAGGACCGCTTCGGGCTCTCGTGGCAGATCATCCCCCGCGAGATGGAGGCCTACCTGGGTGGTCCGGACGCGGATGGCGCCCGGCGCGCGATGGAGGCGCTGCTCGAGATGACCAGGCTGGACGTCGAGGCGATGCGTCGCGCGTATGAGGGCACCGCCTGACCGCGATACCGTACGGTCACGTCATGCGAACCGACCAGATCGCCGTCCAGCTGTTCAGCGTCCGTCGCGAGATGGCGGCCGACCTGCCGGCCACCCTGCGGGCCGTCAAGGACGCGGGCTACGACGCGGTGGAGCTCGCGGGGCTGCCCGACCTCCCGGCCGCGGAGCTCGCGGGATTGCTCGAGGAGGCCGGCCTGCGAGCCGTCGCCGCCCACGAGCGGATCGAAGGCCTCCGCCGCGAGTCGGCTGCCGTCGCTGCGAGGCTCCACGCCCTCGGCTGTCCCCGCGTTCTCGTGCCGGCCATGCCGGGCGAGGACCGGCGCACGATCGCGGACGTCCGCCGGTTCGCCGCGGAGCTGGGCAGCCTCGCGCGCGTCCTCGGCGATCACGGGCTTCGTCTCGGCCACCACAACCACGACTACGAGTTCGCCCCGCTCGAGGGCACGACGGCCTGGCAGGTGCTGCTCGACGAGCTCTCGCCCGAAGTGGAGCTGGAGCTGGACGTCTACTGGGCCGCCGTGGCCGGGCGCGATCCCGTGACCGAGATCCGCGTGGCCGCGAATCGGCTGCACCTGCTCCACGTCAAGGACCTGGCGCCCGGGCCGGAGCCGCGCGAGGTCCCGGCGGGGGAGGGGACCCTGGACATCGCGGCCATCATCGAGGCCGGCCGGGCCGTCGGCGTGGAGTGGTACGTCACCGAGCAGGTCGAGTCGGACGACCCGTTGCGGGACATCGCGACGGCGGCGCGGTACCTCGTGTCGCTGGCCCTCTGAGGCCGCCGACGGTGGAGGACCTCACGCGGGCGGCGGCGCTCGTGTACACGGCGTTCACCGCGGGAGCGGTCGCGTTCCAGGTCGGGCTCGCGCTCGGGGCGCCGTGGGGCGCATACGCGATGGGCGGGCGGTTCGACGGGGCATTCCCGCCCCGGATGCGGCTCGCGGCCGTCGTGCAGGCGGTCGTGCTCGCCGCGTTGGCGCTCACCGTGCTGTCGGCGGCAGGGATCGTGGCCGGCGGGCTGGTGGAGGAGTTCCCGTGGCTGGCGTGGGTCCCGGTGGCGTTCTCGGTGGTGAGCCTGGTGCTCAACGCGATCAGCCCGAGCGCCGGGGAGCGCCGGGTCTGGGTCCCGGTCGCCGTGGTGCTCCTGGCGACGAGCGTCATCGTCGCCGCCCAGGGTTAGGTTTCGGCCCCTCGCGGAGTTGGCCGGCCGGCCGAGCGCACGAAACAGCGTGCCGCCCGATGCGTCTCACCAGCGAAGGGAGTTCGCGACATGCGGATCGGGCGCGCGCTGTCGGTGTGCCTTGCGATCGCCGGTGTCGTCTCGGCGTCGGGGTGCGAAGCGCCGAGCGCGTCGGCGGCCGGCGCGGCGACATCGGGGGTCGCAGCGTCACCACCGGCCACGACGGCCGCAGGGCAGGCGGTCGGCCTGCGATGGCAGGAGATCCGCTCCCCGCTGGGGAACTGGAGCGCGCCCGAGGAGGTCGTCTTCGCGGGCGTCGGCGGTCCGGCCGGGCTTCTCGTGCTCGGGGCGATGGACGACCCTGAAGGGGCGCAGGCGTTCGCCTGGGTGACGACGGACGGCACCGGGTGGCAGCCTGTCGAGCCGCCATTCAGGGATGGGCAGATGCTCCCCGACGTGCTCTACGCCACGCAGCGCGAATACATCGCCATCACGCCGGACGCCGACATGAACTTCGAGGTTCGTGCCTCGGTGACGGGAGAGCGCTGGCAGCGGCTCGGGGCATTCAGCGGTCTGGATGACATCGGTGCCAGCGCCACGCTGGATACTGTCCACCTCCTCTGCGGACACGCCGACGATGGGACCAGGTGCGCGTTCTCGGCAGACGACGCACGGACCTGGGAGATCCTGGACGGCCCACCCGGACAGGCCGTCGAGACGATGGCGGCGATCGGCGGACGGTTCCTTGCCGCTGGCAGCGACGAGCTCGGCATCTCGCTGTGGGAGTCGGCCGATGGACGCTCCTGGCGCGAGATCGCCGTTGGAGGCGCGCTCGACACGGTCTCGAGCGGTTGGGTCGGCAGCCTCGCTGCGGATGCTCACGGCGTCGTTCTCGCCGGATCCGCAGCGATGCGTGACCGCAGGCACGGCGACAGGATTGCGGGGGCGCTGTGGTCCTCGGACGACGGCCGCGCCTGGCATGCCGCCAACCTCGGGGAGCTCACGGCCAACTCGTTCGGCGTGACGACCGTCACGCCGGGGTACGTGGCGTTCGGAGCGCAGATCGAACGGCACAACGTGCTGCCCGCGGAGATCCTCGTGTCCCTCGACGGCCGCCGCTGGCGAGCCAGCGACCCCCCCAGCGACCGGATGCTCCGACCGATCGGAGCCCACGCCGGGTTCATCCTGGTCCGCGAGGACCCGGAGGACGCGTCGATCCCGGCCCATTGGCTCCGGGCCGAGATCGTGCCCCTCGACGAGCCATGGCCGCTGCCCCCGCCTTCCCCGGTGCCGACGGCCGCACCCACGCCGCCGGTCGAGGAGGCAGCTCCGAACGTCGCGTGGTCGAAGCCCGTCGACGTGGGTGTTGGGCAGGTGAACGACGTGACCCAGTTCGACGGCCGCTTCGTGGCGGTGGGCCGGGAGCCCGAGGACGCGGGTGGCGGGCCCGCCGTCTGGCTGTCGGCGGATGGCCTGGCGTGGCAACGCGTCGATACCGGGGCCGTCTTCGACCAAGGCACGCTCGAGACGGTCGCCGCCGGTCGTGGGCGGCTGATCGCCGCGGGCTCGGTCGCGGGTGACGCCGGCCCTGGCGCCGCGTTCTGGTGGTCCGACGACGCCGTCACGTGGCATCGCGCCCAGGGTGACCCGGCGACCGATCGCCTGGGGCTCCCGATGGACGAGCCGCAGCCGGGCGTTCACGCGGTCACCTTCGGCCCCGACGCCTTCGTGGCTGTTGGGTCGGCCGTGGACGGGGGGCGCGCGTGGCGGTCGACGGACGGTCGGTCGTGGCAGCTCGTGGACTCGTTCGAGGGCTGGCCGTGGGGCGTGGCCTATCGTGACGGATACGTCGCCGTGGGCGGCGTGGGCCTCTGGCGGCGCGAGGGGCGTCTGTGGACGTCGCGGGGCGGCAGCGACTGGCAGGAAGCCACCGGCGCGATCGACGGGCAGGAGCTCACCGCCGTCGATGCGACGGACCTCACGACGATCGTGGGGGCGGTCGGGCCGGGCGCCTGGATCTCCGACGGCGAGCGGTGGACATGGGCCCCGGACCAGCCCGACCTCGACGCGGGGACGTTCACCGACGTGGCAGTTGTCCCGGGGGGCTTCGCCGCCGTCGGGTCCGCGCCGTGCGGGTCGGACGACGCCACCTGCCCGACGATCTGGGTCTCGACGGGGGGCTTCCGGTGGACGGCGATCGTCCGCTCGACCATCTCGGGCGGCGGGGCATTCGAGGCCGCGACCGTGGCCGGCGACGTGATCGTCGCGCTGGAGAACGGTCCGGACGAGCGGATCCGGGCCTGGGTGGGCCGAATCCGCTAGCCCTCGAGCTCCTCGCGGAGCTGGCCCACCGCCCACTCCAGATCCGCCCGCTCGACCACGAGGGTCGGCGCGAACCGGATCGTGGCTCCGTGGGTGTCCTTGGCCAGCACGCCCCGCCGCATCAGGCCCTCGCACACGTCGCGGCCGGTCCGGCCCACCACGTCCACGCCCGCCCACAGGCCCCGCGACCGCACCGCGGACACGCGATCCCGCGGCAGCGTGTCCAACAGGTCACGCAGGACGACGCCCAGCTCCCGGGCGCGCGCCTGGAACTCGCCCGTCTCCAGCATGTCGATGACCTCGATCCCCACGGCGCAGGCCAGCGGGTTGCCCCCGAACGTGCTGCCGTGCTGACCCGGCTGGAACACGCCCATCACCTCGGCGCGGGCGACCACCGCGGACACGGGCAGGATCCCGCCGCCGAGCGCCTTGCCCAGGATGTACGCGTCCGGGACGACCCCCTCGTGATCGCACGCGAACGTCGTGCCGGTGCGGGCGAGGCCCGACTGGATCTCGTCGGCGAGCATCAGGACGTTGCGCTCGGTGCACAGGCGGCGGACCTCCCGCAGGAAGCCGTCAGGCGGGATGATGACGCCGGCCTCGCCCTGGATCGGCTCCAGCAGGACCGCGACCGTGTCCTCGTCGATGGCCGCGGCCAGCGCCGCCGCATCGCCGTATGGCACGCGCACGAACCCAGGCGTCAGGGGCCCGAAGCCCGTCCGGGCCGCCGGATCGTCCGAGAAGGACACGATGGTCGTCGTCCGGCCGTGGAAGTTGCCGTCGAACACGACGATCCTGGCCGCCCCCTCGCGAACGCCCTTCACCTCGTAGCCCCACTTGCGGGCCATCTTGAGCGCGGTCTCGACCGCCTCGGCGCCCGTGTTCATGGGCAGGATCGCGTCCATGCCACACAGGGCGGACAGCCGCGCCGCGAACGTGCCCAGGAGGTCGTTGTGGAAGGCGCGGCTGGTGAGGGTCAGGCGCCCCAGCTGGCGTTCGGCGGCGGCCACGAGCCGGGGGTGCCGGTGCCCGAAGTTCAGGGCGCCGTAGCCGGCGAGCAGGTCCAGGTAGCGTCGTCCGTCAACATCCTCGACCCAGGCGCCCTCGCCGTGCGCCAGCACCACGGGCAGCGGGTGGTAGTTGTGGGCCGCGTGCGCCTCGACCAGCTCGATCGCCTCCGCCGAGCGTGCGTCCGTTGCCGTCATCGCGTCCATGTGCCCTCGTCAGCCCCCGGGTCGTGATCGGCATCATCGTCGCACGAAGACGGGTGTCGTGGACGATCCGCTCGGCCCCGCCGGCCCGGCCATCCGGCCGGGATCGACACGCGCGGTAGGCTTCGGTAATGGAGACCCACGGCCCGCTCGACCAGCCGCTGATCGACGGGACCGATCCGGCGCTCGCCAGGCCGCTCCCGTCCCCGCTCCGAGCGGCACGCCTCGACGCGCTGGCCGGCGCCGCGGACCTGCTCGCGATCCCGGAGCAGGCGCTCAGCGGCGAATGGGCGTGGATCGGGGCCGGTGGCACGGAGGAGGTGCGATACGGGGCGTACCGGGCGCTGGAGGCCCTGGAGCTGGGCGAGATCGAGGCGCGGTCGATCGTGGCGGCGACGGACGCCCGCGAGACGAAGGCGGCGCTGCTCGTCGGCCCGGCCACGGCCGCCCGCTGGGACCTGCACGGGCTCCTGGTGGCGCTGCCCGACGGAACCCTGGACGAGGATCCTGGCGGGGGCGAGTGGACCCTGCGCCGGACTGTGGGGCACGTCGTGTCGGGCCAGCGCGGCTACGGCTGGGGCACCACCTGGTGGCTGGAGGGCCGCTACGACGCGGCGGACCTCGCGCGCCCCCGGTTCATTCCGGACGACGCGTTCACGGAGCTGCCGGACGAGGATGTGGAGGGGGAGGGGAGCGGTCCGGTGGTTCGCGACCGGCTGGACGCCATCCTGGACCTGTGCGCGGAGCGACTGGCCGGCCTCCCGGACGAGCGCCTGGCGCAGGGTGCCCGCTGGTCCGGCTTCCCGGTGACCATCGCGTTCCGCCTCGGACGCTGGTCCTCCCACATCCGGGAGCACACCGTCCAGGTGGAGAAGACGCTCGCGATGCTCGGCAGGACCCCCACGGAACCGGAGCGCCTCGCACGCCTCGTCCTGGCGGCCTATGGCCGGGCCGAGGCCGCTGTCTTCGGCCGGGACCCGGCGGACCCTGCGGTCTCCGCGGCCGTGGCGCGGATCGCCGAAGCCGCCGCAGATGCCTCGGACGCGGTCAGGGCGGCCCGGAACGCAGCGACGAGTTGACCAACCCGGACGAAGTATCGATGTCAACACAGCCTGAACGATGGTTCCTGCCCGAGACGACGGACCTCCTGCGCCGGACGCCGGACGTCCTCCGGGCGCTGCTGGCAGGCCTGGGCGACACGTGGACCGGCACGCCGGACGTGCCGGGTGGCTGGCGGCCGCATGATGTCGTCGGTCACCTGATCAGCGCCGAGCTGGACGACTGGATCCCGCGTGCACGCCGGATCCTGGAGCAGGGGACCGCGAAGCCCTTCGACCCCTTTGACCGCTTCGCCCACGTCGAACGGGATGCGGGCGTGCCGCTGGACGAGCTTGTCGAGCGGTTCGCGCAGCTGCGGTCCGGGAGCCTCGCGACCCTCGAGGCGCTGGTCACGGAGGCCGATCTCGACCGCCGGGGCCGCCATCCCGCGCTGGGCGAGGTCACCCTGCGGGAGCTCCTGGCGACGTGGGCGGTCCATGACCTGGACCACCTGTCCCAGGTCATGGCCGCCCTGGCAGGCTCGCACGACGCGGACACCGGCTCGTGGAAGGGCTACCTGGGCATCCTGCTCCGGCGGGACGATCCGTCGGCGGTCCCGGGATGAGGCACCTGCCCACCGTCCTTGCGGTGCTCTCGCTGCCCGCCGGGCTCGTCGGCTACACGATCGGCGTGGCGGTGATGTCCGCCCTGCCGCTGCCCGAGGACGCGAGGGGGATCCTCACGTTGTTCGTGCCGCTGCTCCTGGCAGGCCTGTGCATGATGCCGTTCCTGATCCCGTTCCTGGACCGCAAGGCGAAGCAGGACCTGGCCGCGCACCGTCGGGAGACGGATCTGGCCGCGCGTGACGGAGACAACGAAACCGGGGGATAGCCGGTCCCAGCGGCGACCTCGGGCCCGCGCGCCATCCGGGAGGACGCGTCAGGCCGGCAGGAGCTCGCGGATCACCGCCGCAATCTCCGGCGGCGTGAACGTGAGCGTGGCCTCACCCGCGTACAGCTCCACGCGCCGGATGCCCGGCGTGTCGGTTGGCGCGGAGCCACCGAAGGTCCACAGTCGCTCCCGGCTCGCCATGCGGCGAACGCCGGCGATCACGGCCTCCGCCGTGGTCCGAAGATGGAGGTGCATCATGGGGGTCTGCGGCGGATCCGGGACCACGGCCACGCCATCGATCGCCGTCAGGGCGGCAGCGGTCGCCCGGGCGTGGTCGACGTAGGCACGCATCCGCGGCAAGCGGAGCCGCAGCCCGGCTAGGCCGGCGGCCGCGTACGGCCACAGGCTGAACAGGGTGCCGCCGTGTCGATGGCGCCACTCACGCGCCTGGGCGATGACGTCCGGCTCGCCCAGCAGCATGCCGCCCGCGGGACCTCCCAGGCCCTTGTAGAACGAGACGTACACGGTGTCGAACAGGCCGGCGATCTCCGACAGCGGCCGATCGTAGAACGGCCCGCACTCCCACAGGCGTGCACCATCCAGGTGGACGGCGGCACCACGATCGCGCGCCCAGCCGACTTGGGCGACGAGGTCCTCCCATGCTGGCAGGCGGCCGCCGATCTCGCGCTGTGGCAGCTCGATCAACAGGGCGGCGAGCGGCTCGCCGAGCGCCTCCAGATCGCCGAGCGCCAGAAGGTCGCGCGCATTGCCCACGGACCTGCCCAACAGCCCGTGCAGCCGCTGGTAGGCCTTGTCCTCGTGCAGCTCGAGATGACAGGTCGGATGGAATGCGACGACGCGCAGGTTGCGGTGGTCGGCGTGGATGCGCAGCGCGATCTGCTGGATCATCGTGCCGCTGGGCATGAACGCCGCGGCCGGCTTGTCCAGGAGCGCGCGCACCTCGTCCTCCAGGACGGCGACCGCCCCGCCGTCGCCGTACGTGTCGGCGGCCAGCTCGTCAGGCGCGAGCGTCGCGAGCTCGGCGAGCATGTCGGCAGGTGTCCGGAGGCCATGGCCGTGGAGTGACCGGTCACAGCCGGCCTGGAGCGCGCGCCGCTCGGCCGGCGAGAGGACGTCCATGGCGGGAGACGATACGCGAGTCGGTCCCCGCGCGTCCCCCTGCGAGGGCAGGTCCCGGCGCCTATCCCGCCACGCCGGAACGTGCCGGCGGCATCTCGGGGTCGGGCGGCAGGGCCCGGATCAGGACGGCCAGACCCATCTTCGTGAGCCACGAAGACACGCGTGCGGGGTCGTGCGTACCGGTACGCCCGGCCCCTGGGTCGAAGACCGGCGTCAGGGGAGCGTCGCGTCGCAGGGTCGCCAGGTCGAGGCAGCGGAACGCATCCTCGCGCCCGGCCAGCAGCCGGTTGCGGACGCCGGTCGCCTCGACCTCGTCGAGCCGGTCGTAGAGGGCGCCGAGGGACCCGAAGCGGCGCACCAGGTCCGGCCCCACCGACGGCCCGATGCCCCGCACGCCGAGGTAGCCGTCCGTTGCGTCGCCGATCAGCGCCTTCACGTCGGCAACGAGCGCCGGTGGCACACGATAGGGGCTGCGCTCCTCGACCTCCACGGAGCCGTAACGGTCGACACCCCCACCGACGCGGGGCATGAGCACCGCCACGCGGTCCCCGACCATGCCGAGCAGATCGTGGTCGCCGGTGAGGAGCAGCACCTCGTCAAACCCCGCGGACACGGCGGCGTCCGCGATCGCTGCCATCGCGTCGTCCGCCTCCCAGCCCTCGGCGCGGTAGCGGGCCCATCCCATCCTGCCGGCGGCGATGTTGGCGTCGCGCAGCTGCGGGACGAGGTCGTCTGCGTCCTGGGCCTTTGGCGGCTTGTATCCCGGGTCGATCGCGCGGCGCCGCGACCCGGTCGTGCTCTCGAACGCCAGCGCGACATGGGTTGCCTGCTCATCGCGGATCCGCGCCAGCACGAGGCGAAGGAAGGTCTCGACCAGGAACACCGGCCGGCCGTCGGGCGCGAAGGCAGCGCGGCCGCGTCCCGCGAAGTAGGCGCGATGGGCGATGTTCGCGAAATCGACGACGAGGAGGCGGCGCACGGGATGATCGTCGCATCGTCTCCGGCTTGGCGCGAGGCTATGCTGGAGCCCGCACCCGTTGCGTCCCGGGTTGGGGATGGAACCCGCGCAGGCTGACGAGGAGAGGTCCGATGGCCCGGCGATCCCTGTACACGTCACTCGTCGTCGGAGCGTTGGTCGCGGTCATGCTGCCGCTCTCGGCGTCCGCCGTGGACCCGCTGCCGGCAAGCATCGCGGCCGTGGGGGATTCGATCAGCCAGGCCGCGAGCTCCGGCGGCAGCCTCGGCGCCGACTACCCCGCCAACTCCTGGTCGACCGGCACGAACGCGACCGTGAACAGCCACTACGCCCGGCTCCTCGCGCTCAACCCGACGATCAGCGGGCACGCCTGGAACGACTCGGTGAGCGGAGCGAAGATGGCCGATCTCGCCGGCCAGATGCAGGTGGTGGCCGGTCAGCGGCCGGACTACCTGACGGTGCTCGTGGGTGGGAACGACCTGTGTACCGACACCGTCGGCCAGATGACCTCGGTCAGCGACTTCCGTGCCCAGTTCACGGCGGCGATGAACACCCTGACCGCCGGGTCGCCGGGCACGAGCGTCTTCGTCGTGAGCATCCCGCGCGTCTACCAGCTGTGGGAGCTGTTCAAGAGCAGCTTCTGGGCGAGGACGATCTGGAGCCTCGGGGACATCTGCCAGTCCCTGCTGGCGAACCCGACCTCCACCCAGGCGGCCGACGTCCAGCGGCGGGCCCAGGTCGCCCAGCGGAACGTGGACTACAACACGCAGCTCGCCGAGGTATGTGCGCAGTACGCTCGATGCCGTTTCGACGGCAATGCGGTCTACGACGTCGCGTTCGCGAAGTCGGACGTCTCGGGCGACTACTTCCACCCGTCGATTGCCGGGCAGGCGAAGCTGGCGGCCGTCAGCTGGGCGGCAGGCTACTGGCCCAACGGCGGCCCGACACCCGACGCCGCGCCGACGGCCGGATTCGCGGCCTCGTGCACGGGCCTCAGCTGCACCTTCGACGCCTCCGCCTCAACCGACGACCGTGGCATCACGGCGTACGGCTGGACGTTCGGTGACGGAGCGTCCGGCTCCGGCGTCACGGCGTCCCACGCGTTCGCGTCCGCCGGCACCTTCACGGTCACCCTGGTGGTGACGGACACCGCGGGCCAGACCGGGAAGGCGGCGCAGGCGGTGACCGTGACCGCACCCACTGCGCTCGTGCATCTCGCGGCGGCGAGCGGCTCGGCAACCCCGCGAAAGGGCGGCTGGACCGCCACCGCCACCGTCTCCGTGAAGGACGGCCCGGGCAGCGCAGTCGCGGGCGCGACCGTGACGGGGGCGTGGTCCACGGGGGCGACCGGGTCCTGCATCACCGAGGCGACCGGCTCGTGCTCGTCCAGCGTGAACGTGGGCAGGAAGACCCCAAGCGTGACGTGGACGGTGAGCAGCATCGCCGCCGCCGGATACGGGTACGACGCGTCGGCAGACGTGGGCTCGCCGCTGACGATCACCGGGCCCTGAGCACCGCGGCCGTCACGACCCCAGGAGCGGTCCACACGCCGGGCAGCCCTCACGGCGGCGGGCCCAGTACCGCCAGCTCGCGGCAAGGACGGCCAGGCCGGCCACGAACCACGACCCGTACACGACGACGAACGTCCACGTCATGAGCTCGCCCTCGGACGAGTCAAAGCCGTTGGTCGCGAGCTCCGTCAGGGCGCGGGCAGCGGCCAGCCCGCCGACAGCCGCCAGGGCCGTCCCGGCCACGAGGCCGCCGAGGCCGAACAGGGCACGAGCCCACCGCGGTCCCTTGCCGATGAGCAGGACGAGGGTGAACGTCACCAGCGCCAAACCGGCGATGGCCGCGCCCCATGCGACAGCCGGGTCGAGATTCATGGGCTCATCCGACAGCCCGAACGTCCCGCCCAGTGCCCAGACGACCCGCAGGATGGGGTAGGGGAGCGCGAACACCAGCGCGACGATGGCCGGCCACCGCGGCAGGCGGTCGAGCGGCCCCGGCAGGGCGCGCCCACATGCGGTGCACCGCTCCTGGTGGGCGCGCCGAATCCGGAGCACCGGGACCACCGCGGAGGCGCCGGCGATCAGCAGCAGCAGGCGCAGGGCCATGCCCCAGCCGCTCAGCGGCAGCGGGACCAGGTCCACGATCCGGAGCAGGTCGAACGGGAGCATCACGACCGACCACGCGGTCAGGACGATCAGCGCGCCCATCAGCACCGAAGTGCCCGCCGACCGGGCCCTCCGCTCGTTCGATCCCAGCACCGCAAGCGCGATCGACAGGATCGCCGCCAGCCACGGCACGACTTCCGGGACGACGCCCACGCCGTAGGCGAGCATCTCGTCGCTCGCCTGCGCAGCCAGCACGACCATGGCAGCCAGGGCCGCGGCCACGCTCACGGCGGGCAGGACGAGCCGACCGGCCGGACGCAGGGTGAGCGACCCGCCCGATGGTGCAGCGGGCGTGATGTCGAAGGAGCCGGTCATCGGGCCTCCGTTCGCGTCGCGAAGGCGAGCGCCCCCTCACGGACAACGTCACCGCGATCAGCCGGTAGTCTCGCCCTTGGCCCGTGCCGGCCGCGAGGGCCATCGGCGATCAGCTGGCCGTTCATTCGGCCGTTACGTGCCGGGCGGAAGCTCCAGCCAGCCCTCGCGCAGCGCGCGCGTTCCGAGCTCGGTTCGCGATCCTTCGCAGCGCTGTGGCGGGAGTACCCTTGGGTGGTCGGCCAAGCGGTCGCGCACCTGGTGGGAAGGAGCCACGGAGATGTCGTCGGTCGGGCGAGTCACGGAGATCAGCAGCCGCTCGGATATCAGCTTCGAGGACGCCATCCGCGTCGGGATCGAGCGGGCCAACAAGACGCTGCGTGGGATCAAGGGCGCCTGGGTCAAGGAGCAGCAGGTCGACGTGGAGGATGGCCGGATCGTCGGCTACCGCGTCAACATGCTGGTGACCTTCATCCTCGACGACTAGCCTGGCCGGGCCAGGGCCCGGGGTCACGGACCGCCGGAGGGTGCCACTCGACGAGCGGCCGCGGACCGGGTCATCATCCGCGTCGATGACCACGCCCGGCGAACAGCTCCAGGCCTACCTCGCGACGCGCCGGCAGGTCCTCGTCGCGCACACCGAGGTGCTCGTGGCCCTCGCCGAGCACCGGGTGCTGCTCACGGCACCCCACGGGAAGCTCCACGTCCGCGACGGGGCCCGCAAGCACAGCGACGACAACACCACCATCCTCGCCATTGAGGCAGCGCGCGCATCGGGCGCCCGCTCCATCGTGCTGGCGGCGCCGGCGGGCGAGGACGCCAACTGGGATTCGGGCAGCCGGTTCCGGGGGATGGTCCTGGGCCTGCTGCGGATGCAGCCCGGAGTGCTGATCGATGTCCACGGCATGCGCGACGCGCACGGCCCGGATGTCATCGCGGGCACCGCCGGCGGCGCGACGCCGGCCTGGCTGATCGAGATCATCGCCGGAGCCGCCAACGACTTCCGGATCGCCCTCGAGGTGCGCGACCATGGCCCGCTCTCGGCCGGCGGCCGGACGCTCACCGCGCAGGTCCTGCGCGAGCTCGGCCAGCCGGCGGTCCAGCTGGAGTTCGCAACGCGGGTGCGAAGCCCGAGATCCGACCCGGACCGCTTCAGCGAGATGGTCGCGTTCCTGGCCGCGATCGCGACCGACGTCCCTCCCCGGTGAGCCTGCCGAGGCGACAATGGTTGGGAACGGGGCCGCCCGTTGGGCGGCGGCGCAGCGCGGAGGAATGGGCGTGCGACTGGGACTGGTCGGGTACGGCAATGGCGGGCGCCACTTCCACGCGCCGTACATCCTGGCGGCCGATGACGTCGAGCTCGTCGGCGTCGTGACACGCTCCCCGGAGCGGCGGGCGCAGGTCGCGGCAGAGCTGCCGGGCGTGGCCGTCTTCGACTCCCTCGGCGGCCTCCTCGCCGCAGGGGTGGACGCAGTCACCATCACCACCCCGCCCGAGACCCGCCGGGAGCTCGTCCTGGAGGCGATTGCGGCCCGGGTCGACGTCATTGCCGACAAGCCGTTCGCACCCACGGCCGAGGGCGGCCGGGAGCTGGCCGACGCGGCCCGCAGCGCCGGCGTCGCGCTGTCCGTGTTCCACAACCGGCGCTGGGACGCCGACATCCGGACGCTCGCCGCGGTGATCGGGGGCGGCGAGCTCGGCGAGCTGTGGCGGGTGGAGTCACGGTTCGACCTCGACGAGCCCGGCGGGCTCAACCCGGGGCCCCACGGCGGCTTGCTCCGCGACATCGGCGCCCATCTCGTGGACCAGCTGCTGTGGCTGCTGGGCCCCGCCCGCGCGGTCCACGCACAGCTCGACTGGGTCGACCGGCCTGATGGCCGCACCGACGCGGGCTTCATGCTCGATCTTGTCCACGCGAGCGGCGTGCGGTCGCACGCGAGCGCCAGCAAGTGCAACCGGAACGCCGAGAAGGAGTACCGCGCGTACGGGTCGGGCGGCTCCTACATCGGCCGAAGCTCGGACGCCCAGACCGCCGCCATCTTCGCCGGCCGGCGGCCCGCGATCGAGGGCGATGCCTGGGGCTATGAGCCCGAGCTCCACTGGGGCACGCTCAACACGGTGGCAGGGTCGAGGCGCGTACCTTCGGAGCGTGGTGCCTACCAGGACTACTACTCGCAGTTCGCGGCCGCGTTCCGAGGCGAGGGCCTATACCCGGTCCCGGCCGAGGAGGGGATCCGGACCCTTCGGGTCCTGGACGCGGCGCTGACCTCCGCGCTGGAGGGCCGCCTCGTGGCGATCGAGGACGTCGCCTGAGGCCCGCTGCCGGGGGGCCATGACGTTCGACCCGGCGCGCCGTGCCACCGGACTCTGGTGTGCGGCACCATCGGGATGCTTCCGTGGAGCGCCACAGGGAAGGAGCGGCCGAGATGCAACGCGCCCTCATCGTCCACGCCAGCCGCCACGGCGGCACCGCCGGCATCGCCGAGCGGATCGGCGAAGTCCTGCGCACGACCGGTATCGAAGCCGTCGTCGCGAGGGCGGCCGACATGCCGGATCCGGCACCGTTCGACGCCTGCCTCGTCGGGGCCGGCGTGTACATGGGCAGCTGGGTGGGGGAGGGGACGGCCTACCTGGAGCGGTACGCCCCGGTGCTCGCGACGCGGCCGGTATGGCTGTTCAGCAGCGGCCCGCTGCCCGGCTCCACGAAGGAGTCGAAGGGCCAGGCGCTCGATCCGATCGAGGAGGCCCTGGGCCCGGCCGAGGGTCCCGGCAGCGGCGGGCGACGGAAGGTGGAGGCGCTGGCGGCCCGGATCAGCCCCCGGGAGCACCGCGTGTTCGTGGGCCGCTATGACCCCAAGGATCCGCCCAAGACGATGTCGGAGCGGCTGATCAGGATGATGCCGGCGTCCAAGGGCATCCTGCCGCCGGGCGATTTCCGCGACTGGCCGGCGATCGAGGCCTGGGCCAGGGACATCGCGGCGGCGCTCGCGGAGCCCGTCCCGGTGGGCTGAGCCGGCGCCGGGCTCAGCCGTCGGGTGACCAGACGAGCCACCACGCGTTGTCGATCCGCGCGAACGCCCGACGGGCTGGATCGCCCAGAATCCGCCGACGTTCTTCCTGCTCCGCCGTCGCTAGGGCGAGGTCGACCCGGCGAGGCTCGGCAGACGCGGGGTGATGTCGGTGAGCTCGTAGTTGGCGCTCCAGGTGTCGGCGGTGATCCGGTCGGGCAGTCGTTCGTATCCATCGAGCCCGAAGTAGCGGTCGAACAGGATCGGGAAGGTGTTGATCGCGGTCTGGTCGGGTGCGAGTCCCAGGTCGACGCTGCCCGGGACGTACCACGCGTTCAGGATCCCGAACTTGATCTCGAGCTCCTCACCTGAGGCGGTCGACCAGTCGAAGACGCTGTCCTCATCGACGGCTGCTTCGAATCGGTGGCCCTCGTCGGCCTGCAGGATCACGATCGGGCGCTGGTCCTCGGGCAGCGCGAGGAGCAGCTCGAGGAACGAGCGGATCCGGCTGTTCGTGTAGTCGAACTGGCGCTGCCAGGCATCCGTCTCGCCCATGGCCCGCGACTCGGCCGCGGGAACGTACGAGCCGTCGCGGTCGAAGACGTACGCGGGGTGGGGCAGCAGGATGTGGGCGACCACGAGCTTCGGGCCGGGCTCGGCCGAGACCCGCTGGAGCGCGTCGAGACCGTACTGGCCGTGGACATAGGCCTTGGCCTGTGAACGCTCGCTGACGCCGAGCGCTCGCAGCAATGGCGGTGCCGCGCTCGTGTCGAACAGGACCGTCAAGAAGTCTGACATCGCCTGGGCGTTGTAGTTGACGTCGGCCGCCTCGTCGGTGCGGGTGGGATCCCACCACGAGCCGATATGGTGATAGCGGTAGCCGAGGGCCTTGAACTGGCGGACGACCCGCGACGACTGCAATCGGGCGATGACGCGCTCGCGGAACACCGCGCCCGACCCGACGGGCCCGGTGACGTCCTCGAGATGGGCCATGTTGAGCGTCGTGGTCAGAGACAGCGAGGTGGTCACGTAGTTCGCGTGGCTGTCATCGAGCACCGCGAAGTCCTGCTCGCGCAGCCACGGCGTCAGGTCGTTGCGAACCCCGAACTGGAGCTCGATCGCGCGGTCCGAGGGATACCGATCGAAGACGAGCCAGTAGACGTCGCGTTTCGGCGCAGCCGTTTCGCCGTCGAACGCGCGGCCGGCGTCGAGGTCGGGCGGGGGAGCGGCGCTCGCGACCTCCACCTGGTGGGGGAGGATCGAGACGGTCGTGAGCGCCACGAGGATCGCGCCCACTGCGGTCAGCGCCCGATCGATGCGGGCCACCCGATCCGCGCTGAGACGCCACGCGGCCAGGGCGCCCAGCACGACCAGTCCGACCCAGGCTGCGCGATGGACCACGACGGGGAGATCGATCGCGTCGACGACCTGCCCGTAGATCAGCAGGCCCAGCACGAGGGGAGTGACGATCAGGGCGGCCCGGTCGCGTCCGCGGACGACGACGCCGACCACGAGCGTGACGAGCGCCGCCGCGAGGATGATGCAGATGAGCGGCAGGAGAGCATCGTCGAGCGGAGTGTCGCCGAGGTTCTCCGACCACAGGAAGAGCACCGGGTAGGCGGCGAAGAGGAGCGGATGCCAACCGCCGAACCGGTCGCGCGCGCCGGCGCGAGCGGAGATGCGACGCAGGTAGCTCAGGCCGACCCCTCCACAGGCGCGTCCCCGTGGGGCGGCTGGACGCCGGCCGGGGTTGCCGGCGGCCAGTGTACCGTCGCCCGTGGCTGCTGCGGCTGCTGGGTCGGCGGCCCGCGACCGAGGGCGACACCAGGGGCTGTGAGCCCGAGCCCCACTGGGGCACGCTCAACACGGCGGCTGGGCCGCGGCGCCTGGGGCTGTGAGCCCGAGCCCGTCCTGCGCCGGCACGACCAGGCGGGAGGTGCCCTGCCTGACCTCACACCAGGAGACGGGCGGCTCGGCTGAGCGGCCGCGTCAGGGTTTGGCGATCTTGAAGTTGGCCGAGGCGGCGATCGATCGATAGCCGTCATCGACCAGGAAGCGGACCGCGTAGGTGCCGGGCTTGAGAGGCCAGCCTGCGCTGCCGGGCTCGGCGGTCGCGTCGAACGTCGCGGAACCCTCGATCGCGGTCCGCGTGTACAGGTAGAGCAGGTAGCGGCCGTTGCTCGCGCAGCCCGCGTTGCAGCCGGCACTGTGCGGGCTCTCCGCGGAGTCGCCCGGGGCATAGACCCCGAGCCAGTCCCAGCGGAAGCCGGGGGCGGCCCGCCAGTCCACCTCGATCGGCTCGCCCACCATGTAGTTGCGCTTCGAGGTCCAGACCGTCGTCGGCGTCCCCGGGGCGTAGAGCCAGAACGGGGCTCTCGAGACGTCGACGCCCGTGGACACCAGGACCGCGTCCCAGGCGCCCGGCGCCAGGGAGCCCGTGTCGAACGTCGCGATTCCGTCCCGCGAGGCCGGTGGCCCGACCGGGAGGCTCAGCACGGCCGCCGCGGCGGGCTGCCCGGCCGGCACGATCGCGATCGACTGGCCGGGACCGGCGGCCGCGCGGTAGCGGACGTCGAGCGCATCACCGGCGAACACGCGCCTCTCGGCCGGCGCGACGAACGGCGCGGGAACGGCCGGTGTGACCCGGAACGTCGAGAGGACGCCGCGGTGGTCGGTCGGCCAGGGGTCGAAGCCGATCCCGACGTCGGGCCCGCCTGCCTCGCCGACGACCGTGCTCTCGAGCGCCGTGGCGGGACCGCTCGCGAGGACCCAGTCGATGCGGTCGTGGACCTCGCGCGGGTCGACCTCCGGTCCACCCGGTGTCCAGCTGAAGCCTGGCATGGCGATCGGGTCCGGGTGGACCTCACGATAGGCATCCCGGAACCCGGCCTCGGCAAGCGCGCGGCCGACCGGCCAGTCGACGGGGTAGGGGACCTCCGGCCGGACGGCCGACACCGCCGCGGTCCAGTCCAGGTGCGACGGCGAGTTGAAGTCACCGGTGAGGAAGGTCGGGAAGCCGGCCGCCGCCAGGGGCGGCAGGGCGGCCAGCTGGTCCTCGATCGCGGGCAGCCGAACGGACGCCTCGAGCGCCAGGACATCGGCGAGCGCGGTGCCGTCGCGGATCTCGTACGGCCCGTACGGCTCCGCGGGCAGGTGGACGTTGCCGATCGCGACGAAGCGACCCGGCAGGACCTCCACCCAGACGTGGATGCCGCCGCCGCCCGGCGGGTCGACGATCGGGAACCGCGAGATGACCTGGAGCCGATCGCTGGCATGCCAGCCGAGCGCGGCCGCGATGAGGCCCGCGTTGTGCTCGCCCTCCTCGATCCCCACGATGTCGGCGCCCGAGTCCCGGATCACGCGCACGACCTGGTCGAGCGTGTCGGCGCAGCCGGCCGGCCGGTGGCACCACGACCCGGTGTGGAGGTCGAGCTCGTCGCCACCGTAGAAGATGTTGAGGGTCATGACCCGGATGACCGCGGTCTCGGCCTCCGGTGGAGAGGCGGCGGCGACCGATGGCCCCGCCGCGAGCACGACCAGGCCCACGAGGACCAGGGCGACCCGGATTCGTGAACGACGCATCGAGCTTCCGGCCTCCTGTCCCAGCGATGCCTGCGCCGCGTCATTCTGCGCCGGTCCGGCGCCCGCGACAGGTGCGTTGTCGAACGGGATCGCCGCGGGCGACGAGGCGCAGCCCGAGGCGTGTCGATTTCGTGGTGTCTCGACGCACCGCGTCCGGGATCGGGTGACGAGCCTGGTCCCCATGCGTTCCCCGGCTGCGGACTACACCTCGCCGCGGACGATCCGCCGCTGCTTGATCCGCGTCGCATCGGCCGCAAACGGCCCCTCGCCCACGCCATACGCGGACACGATCGGCCGCATCGCTCCCGGGAACTCGGCGATGGACGAGCGGTAGTCGATGTTCAGCCCGGTGAGTCCGTCGCGGAGCCGGTCGGCGACGGCCTCGTGCCAGGCGTCGTCGACCCCGTCCAGGTCGGTGAGCTCCAGCGCGACGGCGGGACGGGGCATGCCCGAGGCGTCATCCACGACGGACAACAGGAACGAGTGGAGCCGCGGCGCCAGCTCCGGGTCGCGATACACCAGCGCCTCGATGTCCTCGGGGTAGATGTTCGCGCCCATCACGCTGATCGTCGCGTCCCGCCGCCCGTAGATGAGCAGGAACGGCAGCGGGATCGGGTCGCTCCACGGCAGGGGCCCGCGCGGTCCATGGGTTTCGGGCGCCGAGCCCAGCCGGGCGATGTCGAAGCCGGCATCGGCCAGGACGCGACGAGCCTCCGCGTACGGGACGACGTCGGCCTCGTCGTGGACGTTGTACCGGATCCGGGGTGCCAGCAGATCCAGGCGCGAGACCGTGCACACGACCTCGCGTTGGCCGTTCACCTCGAGGAAGTGGATGAGCGGGTTGTACTGGAACACCATCGGCAGCCGGGAATCGCCGCCGAACAAGGCCTCCCGGACGCCCGGGTTGGCCCGGGCGACCCGCCGGAGCGCCACCGACACCGGTGACTCGGCAGCCATCCCGATCTCGATGTCCGTCGCGCCGTAGCCCGAGAACACGGACCGGAAGACGCGCAGCAGGATGTCGCGCAACTCCTCCGTCATGCCCTCGCCGCCGACCAGCGCGTGGAGCTCGTAGTCGGCCCACGGGAAGCCGCGTCGCTCGCCCTCGTCGAGGAGGTGCTTGAGGAACGGCGGGTAGCCCGAGATCAGGAAGCGGTACGACGGCCCGAGGTAGGCCAGCGTGGACAGGAGCTTGTCCACGTCCGGCCCGATCGACTTCACGATCCCGTGGCGGAGCATGCCCAGGCTCATGTTGAAGCCCGCCGCCCACGCCCCCATGGAGAACGCGTTGAGCGTGACCAGCGGGCCCGAGCCGAACGCGTAGCGCGCGAAGAAGCCGATGTTGCGGTGCGCGACCGTGCGCTCGCGGGTGCCGCGGATCCAGTTGTAGGGCGTGCCCGTCGAGCCGCTGGACTCGTCGATCGTCGTACCGGGGTAGGGGACCGCCCCGCCGATGCACCGCTCCAGGAGCGGGAAACGGTCCACGTACGACGCCTTGTCGGTCTCGGGCAGCCGCGCCAGGATGCCCAGCGGGAACAGGTCGTCACCATGCACGTCCTGCTCGTCGAGGTACCGGCGGTAGGCGGGGACGTTGCGCAGGGCCCGCCAGGCCGCCCGCTCGGCCCGCAGCTGGCCGAGGCCCGCCAGGATCGGCGCCGGCGTCAGCCGGAACAGGGCCTTGAGCCAGCCGTAGCGCAGCCCGACCGCGCGGAACGTGACGTCGAGGGGGAACAGCCACACGCTCCGGCCCAGCCCGACGAGCCAGGCCGCCGCGTGGCGCGCGACCGTGCGGACGCCGATGGTGCCGGTGCTGGTGAGACGGGTCGCCATCCGGGCCGCGCTCCTTGCGTGATGGAGAGGTCCAAGCGGGAGACGCGCGGTTGCGCCCGATGTTACTCGCCGACCGCGCCACACCAACACGCCGCGCAACGGCTGGGGGGCCTCGCGCGTCCCAGTCGCGCCGGCCGAGCCGATCGTCGCATGACAGAATGCGCGTGCAGGCGCGAAGATGTCGCGGCTGCCAGGGACGAGGCCCGGCACCGGCCGACCACGCACGAGCATCTGATGACCGACCTGCCCGACTCCGCAGCCGACCAGGCTGCCAACGCCTCCAAACCCGACGGCGAGACACCCGCCGGCGATCCCGAGCTGGCGGCGCTCGTCCGGCGCGATGCACCGCTGGACGACGCCGATGCGCCTGCGCCGGATGAGACGACCGACACGGCCCTGGTGGACACGTCGCCGACAATCGAGCCCGACGTTGACGCCGTGCCGGTCCAGCCCCTTGTGGCCGCCGTGACCGGCGGCGAGCACCCGGCACGGCCTCGGCGCCGACGGTCGCTCGCCGTCCGCTTCGGCGTCTCGTTCGTCCTGGGTCTCCTGCTCGCCGCCGGCATCGGCGCCGGTGCCCTGTACGCGTGGGGCCAGCAGTACGACGGCCGGGTCCTGCCCGGTGTCCGGGTCGGCGCCACGGAGCTCGGCGGGCTCACCCGCGAGCAGGCGGAGGCGGCGATCGCGAGCGCCTACGGGTGGCTCGGTGCCGGGCAGATCGTGCTCACCGGCCCGGACGGCCAGATGACGACCATCAGCTACGCCGACGTCGGTCGCGGCCCCGACACGTCGGCGCTGCTCGACGCGGCATTTGCCGCAGGTCGCCGGGACGAGCCCCTCGCGAACCTCATCGGCGCGCCCCGTGCCGCGATCGACGGCGTCACGCTTGACCCCGCCGTCGCCTACGACCGCGACAGGCTGGCAGCCGCCGTCAAGACCGTCGCCACGACGATCGACCAGGTCCCCGTGGACGCCTCCGTGCTGGCCGGCCAAGGCGGCACGTTCAGCGTCTCTGCCGCGAAGGACGGCCGTGCCGTCGACCAGGCGGCCCTGGTGACCGCGCTCGACCAGGGGCTGGCGGCGCTCGGCACGCCGGAGTCGATCACCATGGCCCTGCCGGTGGTGTCGCTGGCACCCGCCGTCGCCACCGCCTCGGCCGAGGCGGCGAGGGCGGCCGCGGACCGCATGGTCGCCGATGTGGTGCTCGCCCGGGGCGAGGACGACTGGACGATCGCCGGCAGCAGTCTCGCGCCGCTCGTCTCGTTCTCGACCGCGGCCGATGGGACCATCACTGCGGCCTTCGACGAGTCGGGCCTCGACCCGATCCTCGAGGCGCTGGCGCCGAAGGTCAAGCAGACCGTGCGGGACGCGGGTCTCAAGCTGGTCGGGGGGCGCATCGTCGCCACCGGCGCCAGCCGCGAGGGCCGCACGCTCGAGGTTGCCGACACGAAGGCCGCGATCATCGGCGAGCTGAGGGCCCGCCAGGCGGGCGCGCCGGCGTCGCCGGTCGCGGCCGTCGTGAAGGTCGTCGAACCCAAGCTCACGTCGGCCGACGCCAAGGCCTTTGCCCCCAAGATGAAGGTCATCAGCAAGTACAGCGTCTTCTACTGGGTGATCATCAACAACCACTGGGGAGGGAACATCGAGGCGCCCGGCGACGGCCATCCACGGCACGGTCGTGCCCGCGGGCGCCAAGTTCGACTTCTGGAAGGTCGTCGGCGACGTCAGCAAGCTCCCGGGCGTCGGCCCCGGCAACGCGATCGTCAACGGGAAGATCACGGTCACGGGCGCGCTCGGTGGCGGCATCTGCACCACGTCCACGACGCTGTTCAACGCCGCGTTCCGGGCAGGCATGGTGCCGCTCGCCAAGAAGAACCACAACGAGTACATCACCCGGTATCCGCCGGGCCTCGATGCCACCGTGTGGATCGTTGGCAAGGCCAAGCAGACCATGAGCTTCAGGAACGACACCCAGTACCCGATCCTGATCACCCGGAGCGTCACGAACGCCGGCGGCAAGCGATGGCTCACCTTCAAGATCTGGAGCGTGCCGAACGGCCGGACCTACAAGATCAGCAACCTGGTCATCCAGAACGGCCCGCGCGCGAAGGACACGATCGTGAAGGATCCGACCAAGCCCGTTGGGTACCGGTACCGCAACAACGACCCGGCCGACGGGGCCAAGGTGTGGGTCACGGTGAAGATCTTCGACCACGGCAAGCTCCACTGGTCGAAGCGCTACTACTCCAACTACCCGGCGGTCGACGGCGTCCTCATCGTGGGGACCAGGACCTGACGCCGGCCTGGTCTCGCCGTTCCCGCAGTCGTCAGATGGTCGGTGGGACGGGCTTGTCCGGGAACAGCAGCTTGAACTGCTTCGCGTACTGACGCTTGCCCACGAGGCGCCAGAGCACCTTCACGGAGAGGGGCATGTTCGCGTAGAACTCCTTGCGGTCCGTGGGCGTAGAGTTCGCAAGCAGCATCCCGAGCTGCGGCAGGAGGCGACTCCTCGGGATCGCGTTGACGCTGTGGTCGCCCATCGCCTTCCACTCCTCCGCGGTGACCACCCGCTCCGCGACCGGAATGACCTCCACCACTTCACGGCGCAGATGCACCTTGAGAACATCGAGCATCCGCTCGTAGGCATCGGCGAGCTGTTCGCCGACCGCGGGGTCGGCCGTCGCGCGCCAGCGGGCCAGGAGCGGACCTGCCTCTTCGAGCAGCGCTGCGACCTGTGCGTGGTGGGCGCGCATCTGGCCGACGTGCATCGCACAGGCGGGAGCGCGTTGCTCGAGCCTGCCCCACAGGTATTCGTCTTCGCTCTCGTGATGCGTGTGCAGCGTCGCGTCGAGATCGGCAAGCCACTGACCGAGGAACTCGCTGCGTGCCGTGTCGCCGGAGGGAGCGCCGCGCACCATCCCGGGCGCCTGTTCGTATCCCCACAGGAACGCGTTGTGCAGGATGCGCATGTCGTCGCCGTTGCACAGCTGCGGCCCGTCGGGGACGGGCGGAGTGGTCTCTCCGGGCAGGGAGACGTAGTCCATGGTCATGAATGAACCTCCTGCGGGCGGGATGGCTGGTCCATAGGCCTACGGCCTCGCGTACCGTCAGGTCGTCTTCGTAGAGCCCTTCGGCTTGGCGGTCTTCGGCTTCTTCGGTGTCTTCGCCTTCTTGTCCACCTGTGCGCCCTCCTGCTGGCAGGGGTTGGTTCGTCGTCGCAATCATCCCCCAGCGGAAGCCCGGCAGCCTAGGGCGTTCCTGAATTGCGAGGGTCGTGACCAGGACCGTTGGTCGGTCACCGGTTGGTTCACAGCGCCGTCCAATCCCGGCGTAGGGCAGCGGCGTCGGCCGCGGTGGCCGGGGAGCGGAGTGGGCGACGGGCGTGTGGACCCAGTCGGCGAACCACCGAACGGGCAGGGCAGGGGATCGATGACCCAGCCCACCCTCACGCCCGCGGAGTTTGCGAAGCGCTGGCGCGGCGTGATCGCCACCGAGAAGGCGGCCAGCCAGAGCCCCTTCATCGACCTGTGCCGGATGCTGGGCGAGCCCACGCCCCTCGAAGCCGATCCCACGGGCGAGCACTACGCCTTCGAGCGGCGGGTGGAGAAGGCCGGCGGCGGGGACGGCTTCGCCGACGTGTGGAAGGGCGACTTCTTCGCCTGGGAGTACAAGGGTTCACGCAAGGACCTCAAAGCCGCCTACGTCCAGGTGCTCGCCTACAAGGACGACCTCGGCAACCCGCCGCTCCTCATCGTGTGTGACCTCGACCGGATCGAGATCCGGACCAACTTCACCGGTCTCAGCCCCGTCCTTTCGACGATCACGCTCGAGGACCTCGCGGCCGACGACCCCTCCGAGGCCCTCCAGACCCTGCGCGACGCCTTCTCGGCTCGTCCGAAGAGCTCCGGGTCGTCCGAGACGAGGAGATGGGCGTCGAAGCCGACCCGCTTCTCGTCTTCTCCGCCGCCCAGGCGAACGTCGCTGCCTTGGCGTACTTCCTTGCGTTCGGGTGGGCTTCAGGCCGACAGGCTGGTCGTCTGGGAGGCGTAGCGGATCAGTCGGGCTTGGTTCGGCGCCGGAGTTCACCGCCGGTGGCCCGACGTGCAGAGCCAGGCGCTTGGCTCCGCTGCACAGTCCACGCTGCCTAGCTAGTGGGCGGTAGCAGACATAACTCACCTTATCGGAAGTGCCAAGAAGCCATCGGAACCGCAGGTTGCGCGGGGCCCTGAGCCGCCACGCCTCCCATGCGGGGTCCTACCTACGACATCGGCCGGCAGGCGAGACCGAAGTACAGCGCGATGTCCGCGCCGACGTGAATCCCGATCGGGATGGCCAGCGAGCCGCGACAGGCGCGAACAACGCCCCCGGCGACACCGACGCCCGCGAGCATCAGGACGTGCACCGGCAGCAGGGCGACGACGTCGGGGCCGGCGTGGACGATGCCGAACACGAGGCCCTGGATGCCGATCGCGACCCCGATCGGCGCGAGACGCCCCAGCCAGGCCTGCATCGAGCCCCGGTATGCGACCTCCTCGAGGATGCCGTTCGACAGTCCGAACAGCACTGCCGGTAGCAGGGCTCCGGGCGGCACGGGAAACGAGAGATCCCCGAAGAACGGCTGCGCGATCGCCGGGCCGACGACGAGGCCGGCCGCGACGAGGAGCAGCAGGCCCGCGAGCGCGACGGAAGCTTCGGGACCAGTCGGCCGGCCCAGGCCGAGCTCTGAACGGCTGGATCGATGCGCGCGGGCGAGGAGGGCGACGAGACCCAGGATGACCAGGGCGGCCACGATCCGCCTCACGGCGATCACGGACAGCGGCGCCTGGCAGGCGGCCTCGCCAAGAGGCGCATCGGTGCCCAGCAGCCACGGCCACGTCAGCAGCACGGCGACCGGCAGGACGGCGGCCCAGGTGATGGCCACCGGTGATCGCGTGAGCCACAGGCCCAGCCAGCCGGCTGCGATGGTGATCGCAGCGACAGGCCGCACCGGGGATACAGCTGCCGCCACCAGCAGGATCGCCGGGCCTGCGACGGCCAGCAGCTGGTCGAGCCGGGACAGGACCGGCGTCCCCGGGGTCCGCGCCCGCAGACGCCGCGCCGGCAGACAACGAAACGCCCGAAGGAACTTCCTCCGCGCCTTCGGTCCCGCCGATGTCACCACCAGCAGATCCGTCGTCGCTTCAGCCGCCCCTTCGGGCAAACCGAATCCTACGCGGCGGAAGCCCGGGTGCACAACGGCCTTATCCACGAGATTCCGGATCGACGGGCCGATCTGCGGGATCTGTCCACAGTCCGTCCACGATCCACCTCGCACGCGACGCCGCTCCCCTACCCCTGACGCCGTGAACCGCCACGCGTGACGGCGGCGTGCGGGGGCTATCATGCCGCTGGCCATTGCGCGGAGATCGCTTGCGTCAGGGCGCGGCGCACCGGGAGGAGCAGAACGCAGCGTGTCGAATGCCGTGGCGGTCTCGCCGCCCCCCCTGAAGCGATGGGTCGCATGGCACCCGCTCCTGTTCGCGGCCTACCCGGTGCTGTTCCTGTGGTCCCAGAACCTGGGTGAGGCCGCAGCCCGCGACGCACTGCTGCTCCTCGCCGTCACCGTGGGCATCGCCGCGCTGGTCGTGGCGATCCTGGCGCTGCCGCTGGGCGATGCCCGGCGAGCGGCCCTCGTGGTGAGCCCTATCGTGCTCGGGCTGCTCATGTTCGGGCACGTGGGGAACATCGTGGGCCTTGGGACCCTGCGGTCGGCGGCGCAGGCGGCAGTCTGGCTCGTCATCATCGTGGTCGGCGTCATCGCGGCGATCCGGTTGCGAGAGGGCGCGCTCGCACGTGTCGATCGCGCGCTCACGCTCATCGCGGGCGTGCTGGTGGCGGTGACCCTCGTGCTCATCGTGCCGGCCCAGATACGGGTGCTCACGTCGTCGGAGGTGGCGCCGGCCGAGTCGCCGGACCTGGCGCGATCGTCGGACCGGCCGCTTCGCGACGTGTACTTCGTGGTGCTCGACCGGTACGGCTCGGACCGGACGCTGGCCCTGCGCTACGAGATCGAGAACGATTTCACGGCATGGCTCGGCGAGCGCGGGTTCCGGGTGCTGCCCGACAGCCACGCGAACTACGTCAGGACCGTGTTGTCGCTCGCCTCGACGCTCAACATGACACACCTCGCCGGCCTGGCGAGCAGGGTGGGTGCGGACAACCCGGACCGCGGCCCGCTGTTCGCCATGCTCCAGGACTCACTCGTCGCCCGCCAGTTCAAGGCACTCGGCTACCGGTACCTCCACATCGGCAGCATGTGGGAGCCTGGCCGCACCGATCGGGCGGCCGATCGCGACCTGTACGTGGGCGGGCCGTCGGATTTCACCGCCGCGCTGTTCGACAACAGCGCTTTGCCTTCGCTGCTCCGCCGGCTGGGCGTTGCCGGCCAGTCGTGGAACGAGCGCGCGTACACGGACAAGGTGTTCGGCTTCAACGCCCTCGCCGGGGTCAGGGACGAGCCTGGCCCGAAGTTCGTGTTCGCCCACATCCTCGTGCCGCACCCGCCCATGGTGGTCGCGCTGGACGGCTCGTTCGCGAGGGCGGGCGAGACCGGCACGAGGGCACGGAATGTCCGCAATCAGCTGGCCTGGGCGAACGGGCGGTTGCGCGCCTGGATCGAGGACCTTCAGTCCCTACCCGAGAACCAACGGCCGATCGTCATCCTCCAGGCCGACGAGGGTCCCTACCCGGCGGCGTATTCGAAGAACTCGGCCGATTTCGACTGGTCCCGGGCGACCCCGGAGGAGATCGAGACCAAGTTCGGCATCCTCAACGCGTGGTACCTCCCGGACGGCACCGATCCCGGGCTCGACGACGCGATGACCAGCGTCAACACCTTCCCGGTCCTGTTCTCGGGGTACTTCGGCCTGTCCGTGGATCGGCTCGAAGACCGGTCCTATACGTCTCCGGTGAACCGGCCGTACGAATTCACCGACGTGACGGAGCGTCTTGGCGGGTCGTCCGAGTAGCCGGTGGGCCAGGCCGTGCCACCGGCGGCCGAGTGGAGCGCCGGACCCGACCGCGGTCAGCTTCGGAGGAGGAACAGGACGCGGCCGGAGTCGTCGATCCGGGCCTCGGCGGCGATCGAGAACCGCGCCGTGGCCGCGGCGCGGAACCCCTCGAGCGTGTAGTCGGGGAAGACGTCGAGTCGGGTGGCCAGCAGCCGCCGGACCATGGGGTCGTCCTTGGGGACGAACTCCACGATCGCCGCCGGCGCGAGCGTTGCCAGCAGGTCCACGAACATCGGCAGCGGCACGTTGCGCGAGATCGCGAGGTGATGGACGAGTGCGAGCGACAACGTGACGTCGGCCGCCGCCCGGTCCAGCAGCGCCCGTCGTTCGCGGCCCGCCCAACCGATCCCCGGGCTCGGGTTGGCGAGGTCGAGCACCAGCGGCAGGATGTCCTCGCGACCCTCCTTCTTGAGCGCGCGGTAGTGGCGTTCGGCTGCTGCCGGATCGATGTCGAACGCGACGACATGCCGTCCGGCATCGGCCGCGACCCGGCTGTAGCGACCGGTGTTGGCGCCCAGGTCCCACACGACTCGGCCGCCCGCCGCCGCGACGTACTCGGCGACCAGGCGCTCCTTGGTGGCCGTTCCGCGGTCCGTGTAGCTGGTGTTGTCGGCGTAGTCGGCCCACTCGGTGCCGGCGGGCTTCCACTCGAGGCCGGCGACCGTGTTGCGCAGGTTCTGGACCAGTGCCCGCAGCCGGGTGGTCGAGATCCGGGTCTTGCGCGCCGCGGTGCCCTCGTCCCGGTCGTCGGCGTGGCGTGCCTGCGCGGAGGCGTGGAGGTAGAGGTGGGACAGCAGGCCGAAGTTGAGGCGCGCCGTCCTGGGCAGCAGGCGCACGGCCAGGTCGAGCGGCACGCCGTCGGGGTCCGCGCGCAGCAGCCGCGCCAGCCGGATGTCACGCCGCGCCATCAGTGTGAGGGGGGCCAGGAAGTGCTCGCAGAACTGCCGGTAGGCGACCCACGGCGCGCCGTCTTGGAGTGGCTCGAACGAAAGCAGGTCGATGAGCACCGGGCGACCGGCACGGAACTGGACGTTGTACGCGGACGCGTCGCGCAGCGACCAGCCGGCGTCCATCGCCTGCAGCTGGACGTCGAGCGTCAGGAGCGCCGCGTCCTTGAGCTGCCCAAACGTCCACTCGTAGGGATACGAGATGAACGCGAGCTGCTCGGCACGCACGACCGCCCGGGCGTCGGGCGTGGCGGCGAGCTCGAGCGGGGCAGTCTCCCAGCCCAGGAGCCAGCGCTGCTCGACCAGCCGGGCCGCGAGCGGGCTGGCGGCGAATGCCTCCCAGTCGGCGATCAGCGACTCGCCCACCTGACGGAGCAGCACCCCGTCGCGCCGGTAGACGAAGCCGCCCGGATCCCGGTACGAGCCGGGATCTCGCTGGACCTGCGCGCGGGGCTCGGGCTCCCTCGTCGCAGGCTCAGCCTGCGGAGGCGTCGTCATCTGGGGCTTCGGTCGAGACCTTGTTACCGCGAACGGCGTTCACGACCTGGGCGATCTTGTTCCGGAAGATCACCGGGATCGCGATGATCGAGGCGATGAGGACCTGGATGATCAGGCTCCCGGAGCCTGGGTCGATGTACGCGAGAAGCAGATCAGGCATCGAGTCTCCACCACCACGAACAGGACTGGGCCACCGAGGATTGCTGGTGGGGCATGGTATCCCACCCGGTCGGAACGCTCGACGGCTCGCTGGCGGAGGGCCCGCGGCCACCCCCTACCCCGGCGTCTCCAAGGGCCATACGGCGCCGCCGGCGAGGACCGGCAGCCCGTCGGCGTCCACGGCGATCGGATCGCCACCTGCGAACCGCCAGGTGGTCGGATCGACTTGCCCGAGCCGGCCGGTGTCGATGGAGAGCTCCAGCGCAGCCGTGATCCGCAACTGGCGCCGCTCGATGTGGCCGGGGCGGGTCCCCTCCCCTGCCACCAGCCACGCTGCGGCCGCGGTGGCCACCGGTGAGCTCTCGACTTCCACGAGACTATCGCCATCCCAGGGCAGGCCCGCGACGTGGAGAACCCCGGTGGCCGTCACGGCGTTCCCGTGGAGCGTGCCGTCGGGTTCCGGGTGGAGCGTGAGCAACCCGGTGGGTGTTGCCAACTCGAGGTGCCGAAACGTCCCGCCTGGGCCGGTTTCGAGCAGGAGTGAGTGCCGGAGTCCGCCCGCGCCAACGACCAGCTCTCGCCATCGCCTGCCGCGCCGTCCCTCGGCGACGACCCACGTGACGCGGTCTCCGGCCTGCGTGCGGCCCGTTCCCGCGCGCCGGACGGGCCCGTCGCTCATGCGTTGGTCGCGCCATTGGCGGCCGACGAGTCTTCGGCCAGCGTCTCGCGCCACCGCTCAGCGGCCGCTCGCAGCTCACCGGCGAGGCCGGGCGCCATGCGCCCGCGCACGCGGACATCTGTGTTCCGGTACTCGAGATCGACGGTGCCTCGCTCGCGGACCCTCGCCAGCAGCTCTCCGGCGGCGTACGGCACGGCGACGTCCACGTCCTCCCACAGCGAGGCGAGCAGAGCCGCGATCTCCGCTCGCAGCGTGTCCAGGCCGAACCCGGTCAGGGCGGACACCAGGACCGAGCCCGATACCGCGGGAGCCGGCCGGGAGCCGTCCGCGCCGGGGAACAGGAGGTCCGCCTTGTTGAACGCGGTCAGGCGCGGCTTGTCGCCCGCACCGAGCTCGTCGAGGACCGTCTGCACGGTGGCCCGGTGCTCGGCGTGATGCGTGTCCGCGGCGTCGACGATCTCGACCAGGACGTCGGCCCGGGTCACCTCCTCGAGCGTCGCCCGAAAGGCGTCCACGAGCTGGTGCGGGAGCTTGTGGATGAAGCCCACCGTGTCGGTGACGATCGCGGTCTGCCCGTCTCCCAGCTTCACCTGCCGCGACGTCGGGTCGAGCGTCGCGAACAGCCGATCCTCGGCCCGTGCCACCACCGAGCCGACCAGGGCGTTGAGCAGCGTGGACTTGCCGGCGTTCGTGTAGCCCACGATCGCGACCGTCGGGTACAGGCGGCGGTCTCGGCCCCGGGCGGTCGTCTCGCGCTGGCGGCGGACGTCCTCGACCCGCAGCTTCATCTTCTTGATCCGCTCCCGGATGATCCGCCGGTCCGTCTCCAGCTGGGACTCGCCGGGGCCCCGGGAGCCGATCCCGCCCTGCGTGCGCGACAGGTGGGTCCACAGGCGGGTGAGGCGCGGCAGCTGGTATTCGAGCTGGGCGAGCTCCACCTGGAGGCGGCCCTCATGCGTCTGGGCGTGGAGGGCGAAGATGTCCAGGATCAGGCGGCTGCGGTCGATGACCTTGACGTTGAGCAGGCTCTCGAGGCTCTTCTGCTGCGCCGGGCTGAGCTCGTCGTCGGCGATCAGGATGTCGAACCCGGTCTCGGACCTCGCCTGGGCGAGCTCCTCGGCCTTGCCCTTGCCCACGTACCAGTTGGGATCGACGTGACGCCGGTTCTGCCACTCCGCGCCCACGACGTCGGCGCCCGCGGTGTCAGCCAGGGCGGCGAGCTCGCCGAGACTGTCCTGGGCGGTCCAGCCCGGGTCCTCACCCGTGTCCACGGCGAGCAGGAATGCCTTCTCGACGGGCGGCGCGAGGTCGATCGGTCCGGCGCTTCGGGGACTCATGGCCGGCCCAGCATATCGAGGAACGGAGCAAGCCCCGTCCAGGCGGCGGGTACCGGGTCCGTCGTCGCGTCCAGGACCGCCAACGCGGGCTCAGATCGGAACCAGGTCCGCTGGCGTCGCGCAAAGGCGAGGTTTCGTCGTACGTCCAGCTCGATGGCCTGCTCCAGCGTGAGCTCGCCGTCCAGGTAGGCCCAGCTCTCGTGATAGCCGATGGCCGAGAAGCACGGCAGGGCCGGATCCCAGCGCTCCCGGAGGCCCTGCGCCTCCTCGACCAGGCCGGCCGCGAACTGGGCCCGGGCGCGGGTCGTGATCCGCGCGTGGAGCTCGGCGGCATCCAGGACCAGCTGGAACCCGAAGACCGGGGCGCGGTAGCCCACCGGCACCGGGAGCGGCGCGTCGCCGCCGAGCGTCGCGATCTCCAGGGCCCGGACCACCCGGCGCGGGTTGCGCAGGTCGGTGCCTGCGGCCAGCGTGGGAGCCAGCGTCCCCAGCCGGGCGGCGAGGTTGTCGACCCCGTCCCGTCGAAGATCCTCCTCCAGGGCCGCGCGGACGGCGGGATCGGACGGCAGCGCGTCCGTGTCGATGCCGGTGAACACGGCTCGCAGCCAGAACCCCGTGCCTCCCGCCAGGATGCCGATCCCTCCCCGATCCCCAAGCGCACCGAGGGTGGCGAGCGCATGCGCCCGGAACTCGGCGACCGAGTACGGCTGGTCGGGGTCCACGAGGTCGAGGCCGTGGTGGGCGACCCGCGCACGCTCCGCGGCGGTTGCCTTGGCCGTCCCGATGTCCAGGCCCCGGTAGACCTGGCGCGAGTCCGCGGAGATGACCTCCGCGGGCACGCTGCGGGCAGCCAACAACTCCGCGAGCGCGATGGCGAGGCCGGTCTTGCCCGTGGCAGTCGGTCCGCCAACCACCACCAGCGGCGCGAGGCTCAGGCGATCACCCCCCGGAGCGCGTACGGGCCCGCGTGCTCGATCCGGACATCGACCATGCAGCCGACGAGGTCCGGCGCGCCCGCGACGTGGACCAGCCGGTTCTCCCTCGAGCGGCCGACGAGGTGGGCGACGCCGTCGGGCAGCTTCGCGAAGGCATCCCGGGAATCGGAGTGGCCGGCCGCGTCGTCCCCGTCGTGATCGTGGCCGTGCGTGCGCGGCGGGACGACCGTGTCCACGAGGACCTCTGTCGTCATGCCCAACCAAGCACGGTTGCGCTCCAGCCCGATTCGCTCCTGGACGCCGAGCAGCTCGACCAACCGCCGGCGCTTCTCGCCCGCCGACACGTCATCGGCCAGGTGGGTCGCGGGCGTGCCGGGACGTTCGCTGTAGGCGGCCGCGAACACCTGGTCGAAGCCGACGATCTCGAGCAGGGAGAGCGTGGCCAGGTACTCCTCCTCGGTCTCGCCGCAGAACCCGACGATCACGTCCGTCGACAGGGCGATGCCGGGCACGGCGGCACGGATCCTCTCCAGGCGCTCGAGGTAGTGATCGATCGTGTACTGCCGGCCCATCCGCCGCAGCGTTGCGTCGCTGCCCGACTGCACCGGCAGGTGCATGGCCTCGCAGACCGACGGGCAGGCGGCCATCGCCTCGACCAGGCGGTCGGACAGGTCCCACGGATGCGAGGTCACGAACCGGAGCCTCGGGATCGCCGGCGCGCCGTCGGCGGCCCGCACGCCATCGATCGCCCGGATGAGCTCGGCGAGGTCCGGACGCGCCTCGCGGTCCTGGTGCCGGCCAACCGCTCGCTCGGTCCTCACGTGCGCGAACCGCGGCTCCGCGGGCAGGTCGTGCCCGTAGCTGTTGACGTTCTGGCCCAGCAGGGTGACCTCGCGGTAGCCAGCGGCTGCAAGGGTGCGCGCCTCGTCCACGACCTCGTCGAACGGGCGGCTGCGCTCCGGGCCCCGGCTGAACGGCACGATGCAGTAGGTGCACGTCTTGTCGCAGCCGTAGATGATCGGCAGCCAGGCACTGATGGCGGAGCCGCGGCTCACGGCGCCGTCCGCGATCGCATCCGCCCTGGCCCGCACGAGGAGAGTGGCGTCGGAGACGGCCGTGCCCTTGACCATCGTGGTCGCCGCGGTGGCGGTCATGGCGCCCACCGGGGCCTGCGCCGATGCGAGACCCAGGCGATCTGCCAGCTCTGGCTCCTCATCGGGGCGCAGGAACAGGTCCACAGCGGGATAGCGGCGGGCGAGGCCGGCCCGGTTCGATTCCCGCACGGAGCATCCCGTCATCACGACCCGAAGGCCGGGGTTGGCGGCCTTGAGGCGGCGCAGATGCCCCTGGCGGCCGACGACCTTCGCCTCGGCGGCATCGCGGATCGCACAGGTGTTGATGACGACGAGGTCAGCCGTGTCCATCGACGGGGCCTCGCGGCAGCCGGTGGCCAGCAGGCGTCCGGCCATCTCCTCGCTGTCGCTCTTGTTCATCTGGCAGCCCAGGGTCCAGACGAAGAACGCCGGCAGGGATCGCGGCTCTGGCCGGAACTCCACCAGCCGAGCATCCTGGGGCAGGAGCGGGTCTCGCGGGCCGGACTCCGGCGCCACAGGCGGTGAGATCTCGAGGACGGGCAGGGTGCGGGACGGCATGTCAGGGGTGATGGTAGTGCCTGTCGCGCCGTGATCACCCCGCCCGGCTCCGGCCGGTACTCTGCACCGCATGGACTGGATCACGAGCCCCGAGGCCTGGATCGCCCTGCTCACGCTGACGGTCATGGAGATCGTCCTCGGCATCGACAACGTCGTGTTCATCTCCGTGCTGGTGCAGCGACTGCCCGCCGCCCAGCAGGACCGAGCCCGCACCGTGGGGCTCGGCCTCGCGATGGGGATGCGGATCCTCCTGCTGCTCACGATCTCGTGGATCGTTGGTCTCACCCAGCCCGTGGCCACGATCGGCGATCATCCGGTGTCGGTGCGCGACCTGATCCTGATCGGCGGCGGCCTGTTCCTGATCTGGAAGGCCACCACGGAGATCCACGAGGCACTCGAGGGCGATGAGGGTCACGCCGTGCGCGGTGGTACCGCGACGATGCGCGGGGTGCTGATCCAGATCGTGCTCCTGGACATCGTCTTCTCGCTGGACTCGGTGCTCACCGCGGTGGGCATGGCCAACGACATCCCGGTCATGATCGCGGCGGTGGTCATCGCGGTCGGCGTGATGCTGTTCGCCTCCGGCCCGATCTCGCGCTTCGTCCACGAGCACCCGACGGTGAAGATGCTGGCCCTCTCGTTCCTGCTCCTGATCGGCGTGACGCTGATCGCCGACGGCCTGGGCTTCCATGTCCCGAAGGGCTACATCTACGCGGCGATGGGCTTCGCGGTGTTCGTTGAGATGCTCAACCTCACGGCCCGGCGTCGTCGCCAGGGGGAGGCCGTGGACCTGCACCCCACATTCGTCAAGGACGAGCCGGTCGCCCCCGCGTCCGGTTGATCGCGGCGCGGAGGCCGGCCGCCACCTCCTCCGGCAGCACCAGCGTCGCATGCGACTCGCCGTACGGCCCGAAGTCACCGTGGTAGTCGGTGCCGCCGGTCTCGACGAGACCCAACTCCCGCGCGACGGCGCCGACAGCCGCACGCGTCTCCCCGTCGAACGAGCGGTGATGGCTCTCGAGCCCGTTCAGCCCCTCGGTGATGAGGTTCCGGAGGAGCGGCCGCCGATGCGGGGCTTCGGCGAAGTGCGCCAGCGACGCGAGACCGCCGGCGGCCCGAATGGCCCGGATCGCCTCGACCGGTCCGAGTCCGGCCCGCGGCAGGTACGCGGGCATCCCGTGCCCGATGAACCGCTCGAACGCATCCTCCACGCTCGTCGCATACCCGGCATCGACCATCGCCCTCGCCAGGGTGGGGCGGCCCAGCGCGTCGTCGCCCGTGAGGTCCATGGCCTCGACCTGGGCGTCCACCGGCATGCCGATCTCCCGCAGGCGCGCCACGATGGCGTGGAACCGGATGCGCCGGGCGCCCCGCTGGCCGGCAAGGAGGGCCTCGAACGCGTCGTCGTGCGGGTCCACGCCGATGCCCAGGATATGCAGCTCCCCTTCCGGCAGGTCCAGCGCGAGGTCCCGGGTGACCGCGTTGATCTCCACCGCCGGCACGAGCTCGAGACCATCGGGCAGCGGGTCCGTCCCGGGGGCGGTCAGCTCCCGGTACGCGGCCAGGTTGTCGTGGTCCGCGATCGCGAGCAGCCGGACGCCGGCCGCCGCCGCCTGCCGGACCAGCTCGACGGGCTCCAGGACGCCGTCGGAGCGGTTCGTGTGGGTGTGGACGTCGGCGGTCGCGGTCCCCGGACCCGGCGGCACGGCCGCGTCCCGTGCCTGCCGAGACGGCACCGCTAGACCTCGACCACCCGCTGCAGCCGCTCCATCTGGAGGGCCCGCCCGGTCGCCGGGTCCACGTCGATCTGGCACGCGTTGAGGACCACGGGCCCGTCGCCGACCTCGAACCGCGTCGGGAGGGCGTTGATGAACCGCGGCAGGACGGTCTTGGGGTCGAAGCCGATGACGCTCCACAACGGTCCGGTCATCCCGAGGTCCGACTGGTACGCGGTGCCCTTGGGCAGGATCCGCTCGTCGCCGGTCACGACATGCGTGTGGGTGCCGACGACGGCCGACACCCGCCCGTCCAGGTACAGCCCGAGCGCATTCTTCTCGGAGGTGATCTCGCAGTGGAAGTCCACCAGGCGGATCGGCGGCAGGGGCTCTGACGCCTCGTCGAGCAGCCGGTCGGCGTCCGTGAACGGGTTGTCGATCGGCTGCATGTAGGTCCGGCCCTGGAGGTTGACGACCGCCAGCTCGCTGCCGTCCAGCGCGTGGTAGGTCCCCCAGCCCCGCCCCGGGACGTCGTGCGTGCCGTAGTTGAGGGGCCGCAGCACCCGGTCGCTCTCGTCGAGGAACGCGTAGATCTCGCGCTTGTCCCAGATGTGATTGCCGGACGTGACCACGTCCACGCCGGCCGCGAACAGCGCCTCCGCGGTGGACACCGTGAGCCCCATCCCGCCGGCCAGGTTCTCCCCGTTGGCGGTGACGAAGTCGATCCCGCGATCGTCCCGGATCCCGGGCAGCTGCTGCTCGATCGCCAGCCGTCCCGGCTTGCCGATGACGTCGCCGATCATCAGGATCCGGCAGGCGCCCGCCGGGCGCGGAGCGTTGCCGTTGGGCGGGTTGCCGAGGCCCGCGTGCGTGCTGCGGCCGGTCACCGGGACCGGTCCCCTACTTCGCGTACTCGACGGCGCGCGTCTCGCGGATCACCGTCACCTTGATCTGGCCGGGGTACGTGAGGCTGTCCTCGATCTTCTTGACGATGTCGCGGGCCAGGCGGCCGGCCGACAGGTCGTCGATCTCCTCGGGACGGACGAGGATCCGGACCTCGCGCCCCGCCTGGACGGCGAACGAGCGCTCCACGCCGGTGAAGCTCTCCGCGATCGCCTGGAGCTCCTCGAGACGCTTGACGTAGGTCTCCATCGTCTCGCCTCGCGCGCCCGGTCGGGACGCCGAGATCGCGTCCGCGACCTGGACGATCGGCGCCTCGATGCAGGCGTACTCGACCTCCTGGTGGTGGGCCGCGATTCCGTTCACCACCTTGAACGGCATGTTGTGGCGCTGCGCGATCTGCGCGCCGATGGCGGCGTGCGGACCCTCCACCTCGTGATCCACGGCCTTGCCCAGGTCGTGCAGCAGGCCGCCCATCTTCGCGGCCATGACGTCCGCGCCCAGCTCGGCGGCCATGATCGCGGCCAGGTGACTCGTCTCCACGCAGTGCATGAGCACGTTCTGGCCGTAGGACGTGCGGTACTTGAGGCGCCCCAGGAGCTTGATCATCTCGGGCGGGAGGCCGGGCACGCCCGCGTCATACGCGGCCTGCTCGCCTGACTGGCGGATGACGAGCTCGACCTCGGCCTTTGCCTTGTTGACGACCTCCTCGATCCGGCCCGGATGGATCCGGCCGTCGGCGATGAGCTTGGTCAGCGAGAGGCGGGCGATCTCGCGGCGCACCGGGTCGAAGCCCGACACCACGACGGTCTCGGGCGTGTCGTCGATGATCAGGTCCACGCCGGTGGCCTGCTCCAGGGCGCGGATGTTGCGTCCCTCGCGACCGATGATCCGGCCCTTCATCTCGTCGCTGGGCAGGTGGACAACCGTCACCGTGTGTTCGGCAGTGTGATCGGCGGCGACTCGCTGCATGGCGGTCACGATGACCTCGCGCGCGCGGTCCTGCGCCTCCTCGCGGGCGCGGCGCTCGATCGCCCGCGCGAGCTTGACCGCGTCGTGCTCCGCCTCGTCCCGGATCGCCTCCAGGAGGATGCCCTTGGCGTCCTCGGCCGTGAGACCGGATACCCGCTCCAGCGCCGCGACGCGCTCCTGGTTGAGTCGCGTGAGCTCCTCGCGCTCCCGCTCCAGGTCCCGCTCGCGGTCGTTGATCTTGCGGCTCTTCTCCTCGAGCAGGTCGGCTCGCTGATCCAGCTGCTCGTCTCGCGAGATGAGACGCCGCTCCAGGCCCTGGATCTCGGCGCGCTTCGCGCGCGCCTCTTCCTCGGCCTCATGCTGGAGGCGGAGCTTCTCGTCCTTGGCCTCGACGATCATGTCCTTGTGCTGGATCCGGGCCTCCGCCACGATGCGGGCCGCCTTGTCCTGGGCGGACTTGAGGCCCTGGCTGGCCCAGAGGCCGCGGGCGACGAATCCCACGGCAACGCCGATGGCAGCGGCAATCACGGCCGCTCCGGCGACGACGAGTGCGTCCATCTTCTGTTCGTCCTCCCCCCCGGCCGGGCTTGTGGGCCGGAGGCGTTGTGGAATTGGATCGGGCGACGCACGCCCCGATGTCGCTTGGGCTGTGGGACCGGGTGGGCCTCTGGCTCCACCGGGTCACCGTCGGGGTGCGCGGCTCGCCCGGCTGGCGGCCCTCGGGTCCGCCGCCGGTAATCCGCGTAGCCTACAACGTCGGGCGGGAACGGGCGTGGAGTCGTTCCCGTTGCCGCGGCGTACTTTCAGTCGCCCTCGTCGGCGACCAGGCGGCGGGCCGCGTCCGAGGCGACGGACGGGTCGAACCCGTGCCGGGCGAGGAGGGCGTACGCGCGCTGTCGACGAAGCCGCGGGTCATCGACCCGGGCCAGCGCGCGCGCGTTGCGCTCCAGCAAGCGTTCCGCGGCGGCGACGTCCGGATCGGGCTCGCCGGCGGTGGACCGGCGCTCCGCGAGGATCTCGTCCACCAGCGTGCGGTCCACGCCCTTCAGCGCGAGCTCACGGCGCAGTGCCTGCACACCGCGGGGATGCGCGCGGTCACGTGACTCCACCCAGGCGCGCGCGAAGGCCTCGTCGTCCAGGAAGCGAAGGTCCGTGAGACGCGTGACGGTCGCTTCGATCATCTCCGGGCGGTAGCCGGCCGTGGCCAGCCGGCGGCGCACCTCCGCCACCGAGCGGGGCCGGGCCTCCAGATAGCGCGCTGCGAACGCGATGACCTCGTCGGGGTCGTCCACTGCGGCCCGGCGCTCGCGGCGCTCCGCGAACGTGGACTTGCGGGGCCTTCCTTGCGCGCCGGCCATCGGCGAGGGCCTACTCGGCCTCCTCGATGCCCTCCACCGGCAGCGCGACGTCCGTCATTCGCGCCCGGATCCGGCGGTCGATCTCGGCGGCCAGGTCCGCGTTGCCCTTGAGGAACTCCTTGGCCGCCTCCCGGCCCTGCCCCAGGCGCGTCTCGCCGAAGGTGAACCAGGCGCCGGTCTTGGTCACGACGTCCATCGCGACGCCGACGTCAAGGAGGCCGCCCTCCTTGCTGATCCCCTCGCCGTACATGACGTCGAACTCCGCCACCCGGAACGGCGGCGACACCTTGTTCTTCACGACCTTGACCCGGACCCGGTTGCCGATCGACTCCGTGCCGCTCTTGATGGTCTCCACGCGCCGGATGTCGAGGCGCACCGACGCGTAGAACTTCAGCGCGCGGCCACCGGGCGTCGTCTCGGGATTGCCGAACATGACCCCGATCTTCTCGCGCAGCTGGTTCGTGAACACGAGCGAGGTGTTGGAGCGGCTGACGGCTCCGGTGAGCTTGCGCAGCGCCTGGCTCATCAGGCGTGCCTGGATGCCCACGAAGCTGTCGCCCATCTCGCCTTCGATCTCCGCCCGCGGCACGAGCGCCGCGACAGAGTCCAGGACGACGCAGTCCACGCCGCCGGAGCGGATCAGGGTCTCGGTGATCTCGAGGGCCTGCTCGCCGGTATCCGGCTGGCTGACCAGCAGCTCGTCGACGTTCACGCCGCAGGCGCGCGCGTACCCGGGATCGAGCGCGTGCTCAACGTCGATGAAGGCCGCGATCCCTCCGCGCCGCTGCGCCTCCGCGATCACGTGCTGGCAGAGCGTGGTCTTGCCCGAGGATTCGGGGCCGAACACCTCGGTGATCCGGCCACGCGGGATGCCGCCGACGCCGAGCGCCAGGTCCAGCGCGATCGAGCCGGTGGGGATGGCATCCACCTGCTGCCGCTCCGCCGAGCCGAGCTTCATGATCGACCCGCGACCGAACTGCTTCTCGATTGCGAGGATCGCGGCATCCACCGCGCGCCCGCGCTCCGCGAGTGCCTTGTCGCCGTTGCGCGCGTCCGTGTCCCTGCCGGTGATCGTCATCCTGTCCTCGCTCCTCGCGGCCTTCGCCGACCCGACGGAGCGGGACCCGGTCCCCGCCCGCCCGGCGCGTCAGCCCTCGCCGGACTCCTGCTCGTCCCAGCGAGCCTTGCGCGGCTTCTTGATGAGCTCCACCTGTTGGGGGGGCTCGGACAGCGGCGCCAGGTGCGGCTGGACGGACTTGTCCTTGGGCTTCTTCTTGACTTCCTTGTGGGGGCGATCCCGTGATCCCATTGCGCGCCTCCACGCTCGATGGACGATAGCGACACCGACTTCACGCCGACTTCGCCGCCGCTTCACCGCGACTCATCCGGACGGCGCGCTGGCGCAGCTCGGGCAGTTGGACGGGGAAGGTGCCGGCGCGCAGCGCGGCCCGGATCCTGACCATGAAGTCTAGGGTGAAGGTCAGGTTGTGACAAGTCGCCAAGCGGTAGGCGAGCATCTCCTTGGCCCGGAACAGATGGGCCAGATAGGCCCTCGAGAACCGGGTGCACAGCGGGCACGGGCACCCATCCTGGACCGGCTCCGGATCGTCCCGGAAGCGCTCGTTGCGCAGGTTGAGGCGCCCCCCGGGAACCCACAGCTGGCCGTTGCGGGCGACACGCGCCGGCAGGACGGAGTCGAACAGGTCGACGCCCCGGTGGACGGCCTCCAGCAGGTCTGCCGGCGAGCCCAGGCCCATCAGGTAGCGTGGACGCGGATCCCCGTCCAGGAGCGGGATCGTCGCGTCAAGCGTCGCGTCCCGCTCCGCCGGCGTCTCGTCGCCGGCGAGCCCGCCGATGTTGATGCCGTCGAATGGCAGGCCGGCGATGAAATTGGCCGACTCCGCGCGAAGCTCCGGATCCAGCCCGCCCTGGACGATCCCGAACAGCGCCTGGTCCGTCCTCGTATGCGCCGCCAGCGACCGTTCCGCCCAGCGGTGGGTGCGCCGCATCGCGTCCACCACGACATCCCGGGGCGAGCTGGGGAACACCGGCTGATCGAAGGCAACGGCGACGTCAGGGCCCAGCGCCTGTTGGACGGCGATCGAGTGCTCCGGCGTGAACCTGTGAACGGACCCGTCCAGGTGACTCTTGAAGGTCACGCCGTCCTCGTCCACGGCCCGTAGGTCCCCCAGGGACACGACCTGGTAGCCGCCGGAGTCGGTCAGGATCGGGCGGTCCCAGCCCATGAACCGGTGCAGACCGCCCAGCCGCTCGATCCGCTCGTGGCCGGGACGGAGGTAGAGGTGGTAGGTGTTGGCCAGCAGGATCGTTGCCCCCGCCGCCTCGACCTCGAGGGGATCGAGGGTCTTGACCGTCGCGTTGGTGCCGACGGGCATGAACTGCGGGGTCTCGACCTCTCCGTGGGGCAGCGCCAGGCGCCCGAGCCGGGCGCGCGTGGATCCGTCATCGGGCGGCGGGACGAGGACCTCGAAGTGGGCGGCGCCGGGCACGATCAGCGGGTCGCGACGTCGTCCCAGAGCGCGGGCATGTCCGGCTCGGCACGGCGCGGCGCAGGGATCTCGTAACCCAGCGACGCGAGGTGGGCGCGGGCGCTCTCGGTGGCGATGCGGCCCTGGGGGGTCCGGTCCAGGAATCCCAGGCGGAGCAGGAACGGTTCGTACACGTCCTCGATCGTCTCGGCTTCCTCGGCCAGGACTGCCGCCAGGGCCTGAACGCCCACCGGGCCGGACTGGAACTTCTGGATGATCGCCGCGAGGAGCTTGCGGTCCGTGGTGTCGAGGCCCAGGTCGTCGATGTCCAGCACCGTCATCGCCTCCGCGACGGCCTGCTCGTGCACCCGCCCGTCCCCGTGCACCTCGGCGTGGTCCCGAACGCGGCGGAGAAGCCGGTTCACGATGCGAGGTGTGCCGCGCCCACGTTTCGCGATCAACCGGGCAGCGTCCGTGTCCACCTCCACTCCCAGGATGCCCGCCGAGCGACGCACGATCGCGGCCAGGTCGTCCTCGCCGTAGAAGTCCAGGCGGTACGTCATCCCGAAGCGGTCTCGGAGCGGGCCGCTGATCCGGCCGGCTCTCGTGGTGGCGCCGACGACCGTGAACGGCTTGAGCGACAGGCGCAGGCTGCGCGCGCTGGGTCCCTTGCCGATCATGACGTCCAGCGCGAAGTCCTCCATCGCCGGGTAGAGGATCTCCTCCACCGCGCGGTTCAGGCGGTGGATCTCGTCGATGAACAGGACGTCCCGCTCGTCCAGCGCGGTGAGGATCGCCGCCAGGTCGCCGGCCCGCTCCACGGCCGGCCCGCTCGTGTAACGGACGTTGACGCCCAGCTCCCGGGCGATGATCGTGGCGAGCGTGGTCTTGCCCAGGCCGGGCGGCCCGTACAGCAGGACGTGGTCCGCCGCCTCTCCCCTCCCCTTCGCCGCCTGGAGCAGCACGGACAGGCTGGCCTTGACCTCGCGTTGGCCGATGTACTCGTCCAGGGTCCGCGGGCGAAGCGAGCCCTCCACCGCCAGCTCGCCGGGATCCGCGGCGCCGGCCGCGAGGAGGCTGAGCGCGTCGTCCGTCATGACGCGGAGTCTAGCAGGTCCGCGGCGCGATTGGTACAGATGTTCTAGTCGACATCAGTCGCGCAGGAGCGTCCGCAGCGCCGCTTTGACTCGCTCTTCGAGGCCGGAGCCGACCGCCGGATCGTTGACCGCCAGCCTCGACGCCTCGCGCGCCTCGCCCAGCGAGTAGCCCAGGGCCTGCAGCGCCGCCACCACCTCCCCCTCGGACGCGGATGTCACCGCCGCCGCGGTCCCGGCCGCGATCCCCGCGGCCGACACCTTCTCCTTGAGCTCGAAGATGATCCGCTCGGCCAGCTTCTTGCCGATGCCCGGGATCGAGACCAGGACCGCCTGGTCCTGCTGCAGGATCGCCAGCTGGAGATCGGCCGTCGGCCGCGAGCCGACGATGGCGAGTGCCACCTTGGGCCCGACGCCCGTGACGGTGAGCAGGAGATTGAAGAATCCGAGCTCCTCCGCCGTGCGGAAGCCGAACAGGGCCTGTTGGTCCTCGCGGACCAGGTGGTAGGTGTGGAGCTTGAGGGTCCCGCCCGGCTGCGCCGAGGCGATCGCCGCGGGCGCCACGAACACGCGGTAGCCGATGCCCCCGACCTCGATGACCACGGAGTCGGGCGCGATGGCGCCGACCCTTCCCTCCACCGACGCGATCATGCGGTCACCGCCGGGCCTTCGCGGCGGCCGTCGCGGCTGCCTTCTCGCGCGCCAGCGCCTCCCGGACCGATCGCTCGTACGGGGTCTCGCCACGCGTGATGGGCTCCACGGCCGCGCGATCCAGGATCGGCGCCGTTGCCCCTGCGGCGGTGCCGCCGGCCCGGCCGGCCGGACGCTCGGCGTTGGCGATGCAGATCGCGGTCGCCAGGGCGTCGGAGGTGTCGTCCGGCGTGGGGACCTCGGGCAGCTGCAGGATCACCGTCACCATCCGGGCGACCTGACCCTTGTCCGCGCTGCCGTAGCCGGTGACGCCCAGCTTGACCTCGTTGGGCGTCGCCTCGCGCACGGGGACGCCGGCCTGCGCCGCGGCCAGCAGCACCACCCCGCGCGCCTGGCCGACGGCGAACGCCGTCTGGGCGTTGCGCGAGAAGAACAGCCGCTCCACGGCAACGAGATCCGGGTGGTGGGTCTCGATCAGCTCCGCGACGTGGGCGTGGATGGTCGCCAGCCGGTCCGGAAGGGGCGCGTCGGGGCTCGTGGTGAGGCAGCCGAAGTCGATCGCGCGGAGCGACCCGCCGATCCGCTCGACGAGCCCGTAGCCGAGTGCGGCCGTCCCCGGGTCGATCCCGAGGACGATCACCCGGCGACCTCGGCCAGGAGCTCTTCGGGGATGTCCACGTTGGCGGTGACGCGCTGGACATCGTCCAGGTCCTCGAGCAGCTCGACCAGGCGCATCGCCTTGCGCACGTGCTCCGCGTCCAGGCTGACCGTCTGCTTCGCGAGCATCGCGGATTCGGCGTCCTCCACGTCGACGCCGGATGCCTCCAGTGACTTGCGAACCGCCTCGAGGTCCGAGGGTTCCGTGTAGATCTCGATCGGGTCCGCGTCGGTGTCCACGTCCACGGCCCCGGCATCGATCGCCGCCAACGCGACCTCGTCCGCGTCCGAGCCCTCGCGCGCGACGGTGATCAGCCCGCGCGGCTCGAACTGCCAGGCGACGGCGCCGCTGCCCGCGAGCTGGCCCCCGGTCTTGGCGAAGATGGAGCGGACCTCCGCGGCAGTCCGGTTCCGGTTGTCCGTGGCCGCCTCGACGAGGACCGCCACCCCGCCGGGTCCGTAGCCCTCGTAGACGATCTCCTCGTACTGCTCGGCGTCTCCGCCGCCCGTCGCCTTCTCGATGGCCCGCTTGATGTTGTCCGCGGGCATGTTGATGGCGCGCGCCTTGTCGATGGCGAGGCGGAGGCGGTAGTTCGCGTCCGGGTCGCCGCCGCCGGCCCGCGCGGCGACCGCCACCTCGCGCGCGACCTTGGTGAACATCGCGCCGCGCTTGGCGTCGTTGGCGCCCTTCTGGCGCTTGATCGTGGACCACTTGGAATGTCCGGACATCGGCCGGGAGTATACCGACTATCATCGAGGGGTCGAGGTCGGCCGACCGGCGCACACGTGCGCCGACGTCCTGTCGAGCCGGGCTCCGAGCACAGGAACCCTGCGCAACCCGCCGTGCCCACCGCCCGTCGATGCCGCCCCGGCCCGACGGTCGCATGAACCGAGAGGAACCGCGCCCGATGACGTTGAAGAGCCACGACCTCGCCCACATCCGCAGCGTCGTGCTGGCCGGCCATGCCGGCGGCGGCAAGACGACCCTGGCCGAGCAGGTCCTGTTCCGGGCCGGCGCGATCAACCGGCTGGGCAGGGTGGACGACGGAACGGCGCACCTGGACTTCGAGCCCGAGGAGCAGAAGCGCCACCAGTCGCTGAGCCTCGCGGTCGGCACGTTCGAGCACGGCGAGCACGAGATCACCGTGGTGGACACGCCGGGCTACCCGGACTTCGTGGCCGAGGTGATCGAGGGCTTCCACGCGGCGGACTCGGCGCTGCTGGTGATGGACGCCTCCGCCGGCGTGGAGGCCGGCCTCGAGTTGGCGGTATCGACGGCACGGGCGACGAACACCGCGTCCTGCTTCGTGCTCAACAAGTGCGACCGCGAGAACGCCGACCCGGGCCGGGCGCTTGACGAGCTGCGGTCGGTCTTCGGCACCAAGATCGCGCCGCTCCACCTCGCGATCGGCGCCGCCGACACGTTCACCGGCTACGTGGACCTCGTCCACCGGAAGGCGTGGCGCTTCGAGGGCGGCAAGGAGGTCGAGATCGAGATCCCGGGCGACCTCGCCGACGAGGTCGCCCGGCGCCGCGACCAGCTGCTCGAGGCGGCCGCAGAGGCGGACGACGCCGTGTTCGAGAAGTACCTCAGCGAGGAGGAGATCTCGGACGAGGAGCTGGACGCCTGCCTCCACAAGGGCGTCCGGGAGTCCATCCTGGCCCCGGTGGTCGTGGCGTCGGCTGCCAAGGGCATCGGTCTCAGTGCGCTGCTGGACGCGATCGTCAGGTATCTCCCCTCGCCCCAGGAGGAGGGCCCGTACGCCGCCACCGGCAAGGGCGGCAGCGAGGTGCAGGTCGCCGCGGACGCTGCCGGGCCGCTGCTCGTGCGCGTGTTCAAGACGTCGGCCGATCCGTTCGTGGGCCGGCTGACCTATCTGCGCGTGCTGTCGGGAACCCTGCGGAGCCAGGCCGGCGTGTTCAACGCGTCCAAGGGCGAGGACGAGCGGATCGGCCAGCTGCTGTTCCTGCACGGGAAAGAGCAGGAAGCGACGGGCGAGCTCCGCGCCGGCGAGATCGGCGCCGTGGCCAAGCTCAACGTGACCGAGACGGGGGACACGCTCGCCGGCCGCGACGCCCCGATGACGCTCCCGGCCATCGCGTTCCCGGACCCGACGCTGCAGGTGGCGATCGAGCCCCTGTCCAAGGGCGACCTGGACAAGATGGGCCCGGCCCTCCAGCGGATGCTGGAGGAGGAGCCCTCCGCCCGGGTCGAGCGCAGCGACACCGGGGAGCAGGTCCTGCGGGCGATCGGCGAGGCCCACGTGGCCGTGATCACGGAACGGCTCAAGCGCAAGTTCGGCGCCGCGATCGTGACCCGAACGCCCAAGGTGCCCTACCGGGAGACCATCCGGGGCAAGACCCAGGTCCACGGCCGGTACAAGAAGCAGACCGGCGGCCACGGCATGTTCGGCGACGTGTGGCTGGAGCTGGAACCGAACCCCGGCGCCGGCGTCGAGTTCGCCGAGCGGATCGTCGGCGGGTCGGTGCCCCGCGGGTTCTTCACGGGCATCGAGAAGGGCATCCGGGAGACCGCCGCCGAGGGCGTGTTCGCCGGCTACCCGCTGATCGACTTCCGGGCGACGCTGTACGACGGCTCGTACCACGCGGTGGACTCGAACGAGCTGTCGTTCAAGATCGCGGCCTCGATGGCCCTCAAGGACGGGGTCCAGCAGGCGAAGCCGGTCCTGCTGGAGCCGATCATGGCGGTGGAGGTCCGGGTGCCCGAGCAGTACATGGGCGAGGTGAACCGGGACCTCAACGGCCGCCGGGGCCGGGTGCTGGGCCTGGATACGGACGCCGGGACGCAGGTCATCTCGGCCCACGTCCCGCAGGCGGAGCTGTTCTCGTACGCCACGGAGCTGCGCTCGCTGACCGGCGGCCGGGGCACCTTCAGCGCGGTGCTCGACCACTACGAGGACGTGCCCGCCCACCTCGCCGAGAAGATCGTCGAGGCGCACAAGAAGGAGCTCGCCGAGGGGCACTGACCCCGGGGCGGCACCGCGGCGTCGCGGCCGCAGCGACCGTTCGGCCCGCGCGGCGGTCAGTCGGCCGGGTGCGCGTCTCCGGCGACCGCCCGGAGAGCCCCGGCGAGGTCGATCCGGCCCTCGTAGAGTGCCCGGCCGACGATCGCCCCGGCACAGCCTGCTTCCCGCACGGCGTGCAGGTCGTCGACCGCGCTGATCCCGCCCGACGCGATGATCCGACCGCTCCTCTGGGCGACCAGGGAGCGGAGCAGCCGGAGATCCGGGCCCTGCATCAGGCCGTCCCGCTCGATCGCCGTGACCTCGAAGGTGTCGATCCCGGCCTCGACGAGACGCGTGACGGCCTCCTCCGCGGGGACACCCGGTCCTCCCATACGCCAGCCCTCACCGAGGGCCAGACCGTCCCGGACGTCGATCGAGGCCACGACGCAAGCCGCACCGTGCCGCGCCACCAGGATCCGGGCGAAGTCCGGGTCGCGGATCGCGGCCGTGCCGACGGCCACCCGAGCGACCCCGGCCGCGAGCGCACGAGCGACGGCCGAGGGGGTCCGCAGTCCCCCACCGAGCTCGATCCGGAGTCGGCCCGCGACGGCCGCGACGATGCCGGCCACCAGGTCCAGCTGGCGCGGTTCACCGGCCCTCGCGCCGTCCAGGTCCACGACATGGATCCACGCTGCCCCGGCGTCCGCGAAGGTGCGCGCAACCGCGACGGGGTCTGCCCCGTAGGCCGTCTCCCGGGCGAAATCACCCTCCCTCAGGCGCACCACGCGACCGCCGATGAGGTCGATCGCCGGCACGATCGCGAACGTTGACACGAGCATCCCGTCCTGCTACCGTTTTAGCACGCTACTACGATAGCATGACAGCACAACGCGGCGGCGCGAACGGCGCTCGAGACCGGGAAGGAGGACGACGACGGTGCCCGAGGACTGGCGAACCCCCGAATCCGACGCCCTGGTCACGGCCATCCTGCGCCTCGAGGAGCGCGACGACGCGGAACGTTTCCTGCGCGACCTGTGCACGTTGGGCGAGCTGCGCGACATGGCCCAGCGGTGGGCCGTGGTCCGGATGCTGGACGGCGGCATGCACTACGCGGAGATCTCCAGGCGAACCGGGGCAAGCACCGCGACGATCACTCGCATTGCCTCCTGGCTGAACCACGGCGAGGGCGGCTACCGGCGGATGCTGGAGCGCACAAGGACGCCCGACGGCACGATCCCCTACCCCACCGGCACCGAGCGATGAGGGAGCGACTCCGGCTCGCCGTGCCCAACAAGGGGCGGCTCGTGGAGCCGACGCTGGGCCTGCTGCACGATGCCGGCCTCGTGTTCGAGGAGCATGACCGGAGCCTCGTCGCACGTGTCCAGAACCACCCGCTGGACATCCTGTTCGTGCGCACCGGCGACGTGATCGAGTTCGTGGCCGATGGCGTCGCCGACGTCGGTGTGACCGGGATCGACATCCTTGCCGAGAGCGAATCCAGCATTCCCCGCCTCCTGGACCTGGGCTACGGTCGCTGCCGCCTGGCGGCCGCGGTCCCGTCCGACTCGCCGTACCAGGCCGTGGAGGACCTGGCCGGCGTCCGCGTCGCGACCTCCCACCCCAACGCGGCGCGGGCATTCTTCGCGTCGCAGGGGATCCCGGTGGAGGTGATCGCCCTGTCCGGCGCCGTCGAGGTTGCGCCGCGCCTCGGCCTCGCCGATGCGATCGTGGATCTTGTCTCGACGGGTTCCACTCTGGCGATGAACGGCCTCCGGCCGATCGGGGACATCCTCGCGTCGGAGGCGACCCTGGTGGCGAATCCCGTGGCGATCGATCAGCGGTCCGGTGAGCTCCACTGCATCGTCGCCATGCTCGGATCGGTGATCGCCGCCCGCGGCCGCAAGTACCTGATGATGAACGCCCCGGCGCCAAAGCTGCCAGAGCTGGAGGACCTGCTGCCGGGCCTGGAGTCGCCGTCCGTCATCCCCTTGGCGCATGCCGGGATGATCGCGATCCACTCCGTGGTTGGCGCCGACGAGGTCTGGGGCCTGCTGCCGCGCCTCAAGGCAGCGGGCGCGTCGGGCATCCTCGTTCTCCCGATCGAGAAGATCCTCCCGTGAGCGCCGCGCCCGCGGACCTGCGCCTTGACCGCCTGGACCTGCGGAGTCCCGATGATGCGGCCCTCGCCGCACGCAACGCGCTGTTCCGTCGCGGCGCGGTGCCGGACCCGGGGGTTCGCGAGGCGGCGCGGACGATCCTCGCCGACGTCCGTGCACGCGGCGCCGCCGCGGTCCGCGAAGCTGCAGCGCGCCACGGAGGCGGCCGCCCTGACGGCAGGCTGCTGCTGGAGCGTCGCGAGCTGGTCGCCGCCCGCGACGCCCTGGGCCGAGACGAGCGCGCCGCCCTCGAGACGGCGATCTCCAATGTCCGGCGCTTCGCCGAGGCCCAGCGCCCGGCGTCCATCCGGATCGAGGTGATCCGAGGGGTGGAGCTGGAGCGCCGCTGGCTGCCCGTCTCGCGTGCGGGCGCCTACGTGCCCGGGGGAACGGCGCCGTACCCCTCATCCCTGGTGATGACCGTTGTGCCGGCGCGCGCCGCCGGGGTTGGCACAGTGGTTGTGGCGTCCCCGGCGGACCGGGCAGGTGACGTCGACCCCGTCCTCCTGGGCGCGGCCGGACTGCTGGACGTGGATGCGTTCCTCGTCGCCGGCGGCGTTCAGGCGATCGGGGCGCTCGCCTACGGGCTGCCCGACGTGGGACTCGAGGCGGTCGACCTCGTCGTCGGTCCCGGCAGCGCATGGGTGACCGCCGCCAAGATCGAGATCGTCGGCGAGGTCGCGATCGACATGCCCGCGGGGCCGTCCGAGGGTGTCGTCCTGGCCGACGCCTCGGCGGACATCGCGATCGTCGCCGCCGACCTCATCACCCAGGCGGAGCACGGCGTGGACTCCCCGGCGCTGCTGGTGACGCCGGACGAGGCCTTCGCCGGCGCCGTGGAACAAGAGGTCCGTCGGCGGGTGGCCATGGCCGCCCGTGGCGAGATCCTCGCGCGGGCGCTCGCATCGCACGGGCGGATCGTCCTGGTCCCGGACATCGCGGCCGGGATCGAGTTTGTCAACGGCTACGGCCCGGAGCACCTGTCGCTGGACGTTGCCGACCCCGAGGCCGCCGTCGGCGCGATCCGCAATGCCGGCTCGATCTTCGTCGGGCGCTGGTCGCCGGAGTCGGCCGGCGACTACGCGTCGGGCGCGAACCACGTCCTGCCCACGGGAGGGCTCGCCCGGGCCTGCGGCGCCCTGGCCGTGGAGACGTTCGGCAAGTACAGCCAGGTGCAGCGCATCACCCGCGAGGGGCTGGCCGCCCTGCGGCCGGCCATCCGCGTCCTGGCGGAGGCGGAGGGCCTGCTCGCCCACCGGGACGCCGTGGAGGCCCGCTTCGCCGGCGAGGCGGGCGCGACCGACCAGGGAGGGTCCGTTCGATGAGCCCGAGCCCGGTGACCTTCACCCCGCCCGAGCAGCCCGCCAGCTACGGCTGGGAGGCGACGGACGAGGAGGTCGCCGCGCGCTACGGGCTGCCGATCGAGCAGGTCGTGCGGTTCGACCTCAACACCTCCCCCGCCCCGCCGCGGATTCTCGCCCCGATGCTGGCCGCCGGCCGGTTCGAGACCAGCCTGTCCGAGTACCCGCCCGGTGACTACCGCCGGCTCGTCGAGGCGGCGGCGGCACGCTACGGCGTCGGCCGCGACGAGGTGGTGCCTGGCGCCGGCGCCGACGAGATCCTGGACATGTGCGCCAAGGCGTTCCTGCCCGCCGGCCGCACCGCGGTCATCCCGACTCCGAGCTACGCCATGTACCGGGTGGTGACCGAGCAGCGCGGCGGGATCGTCCGGGCGGTGCCCAGGCTGGGGCCGGCGCAGGGGTTCGCCGTGGATGCGCCGGCGGTGCGTGCCGCGGCTGCCGAGGCCACGCTGGTCTGGCTGTGCAACCCCAACAACCCGACCGGCGCCGAGGAGCCCGAGGGCCTGGTCGAGGATCTGCTCTCGGGCATCGCCGCCGATGCCGCCGCCGATGGCCGTCAACCGCCCGCGGTCGTCGTGGACGAGGCCTACGCCGAGTTCACGGGCTCGACGGTCATCCCGCTCCGCACCCGCTTCCCGAACCTCGTCATCGTCCGGACGGCATCGAAGGCGTATGCCCTCGCGGGGCTGCGGGTCGGGTTCGCGATCGCCGCCCCGGCCACGCTCGCGCGGATCGCGCTGTACCGACCGCCCGGTTCGATCGGGACGATCTCCGAGACCGTGGTCACGAAGGCCCTGATCGACGGCGAGGACATGCAGGAGAACGTCGGCCGCGTCGGCCGGGAGCGGGGACGGCTCGCCGCGGGGCTGGCGGACGCCGGCTGGCGGCCCTACCCGTCGGTGACGAACTTCGTCCTCCTGGATCTCGGTTCGCCAGCGCGGGCCGCCGCCGTCGCAGAGGGCCTCATGCGGCGCGGCCTCGTCCCGCGGACGTTCGGACCCGATCATCCGCTCGCCCACTGCCTCCGAGTCACCGTCCGTGCCGACCACGAGAACGACCGCCTGGTCGCCGCCGCCCACGCGATCACCGAGGAGATCCCAGCATGACCACGCCGCTCGGCACCCTGGACGTCCTGGAGCGCGAGGCCCGCCGGGTGCGCGTCCGCCGCCGCACGCGCGAGACCGATGTCACGATCCTGCTCGACCTCGACGGGACCGGCGCGGCGTCGATCGAGACGGGCGTCGGCTTCTACGACCACCTCCTCTCGTCGCTGGCCCACCACGGCCTGTTCGACGTGGAGATCCGGGCGACCGGGGACCTCGACGTGGACGAGCACCACACCGTGGAGGACGTCGCCCTGGTGCTGGGCTCCGCGTTCGCCGAGGCGCTCGGTGACCGGGCGGGGATCCGCCGCTTTGGCGACAGCCGCGTACCGATGGACGAGTCCGTCGCATCGGCGGTGATCGACGTCGGCGGCCGACCCTACGCCGTGATCGACCTGCCGTTCCGGGGCGAGCGAGCCGGGGCGCTCTCCCTCCAGCTGGTCGAGCATGCCCTGGAGGCGTTCGCCCGGACGACGGGGGCCACGCTGCACCTGCGCGGTTCGGGACGCAACGACCACCACCTGGCGGAAGCGGCGTTCAAGGCCCTCGGGCGCGCGCTGCGCGAGGCCTGCGAGCCTGATCCGCGACGCTCGGGCGTGGCCTCGACCAAGGGCTCCCTGGGATGACCGGCGCCCCCATCGTTGCGGTCGTCGACTACGGCGCGGGCAACCTGGTGTCGATCGACCAGGCGCTGACGGCTGCCGGTGCCCGCGTGCGGCTTGCCTCGGGTCCGGCCGACATCGACGGAGCCGACGTGCTCGTCGTGCCCGGCGTGGGCGCCGCGGCGCCGGCGATGGAGCGGCTGTCGGCGGCGGGACTGGTCGAGCCGGTGCGAGCCTGGATCGCCGAGGATCGCCCCTTCCTGGGCATCTGCCTCGGCCTGCAGCTGCTGTTCGAGCGCAGCGACGAGGACGGGGCGGAGACCCTGGGCGTGCTTCCCGGGCGCACGGTCCGACTGGCCGGTGCGCCCACGCTGCCCCACATCGGCTGGAACCAGGTGGACCGGCGCCGCGACCACCCGGCCCTGTCGGGGATCGATGACGGCGCGGACTTCTACTTCGTCCACTCCTATGCGGGCCATCCGGCAGACGGCCTCGACGACGCCGGCGTCCTGGCCACCACGACCCACGGGTCGCGCTTCGTGTCCGCGGTCGCGCGCGGGCGGCTGCTGGGCGTCCAGTTCCACCCGGAGCGGTCGGGCGGTGACGGGCTGCGGCTGCTCGCGAACGTGGTCCGCTGGGCGGCGGCCGCCTGATGCTGCGCCGACGCGTGATCCCGTGTCTCGACGTCGCGAACGGCCGTGTCGTGAAGGGCACGCAGTTCGTGAACCTCGTGGACGAGGGCGATCCGCCCGAGCTCGCCGAGCGGTACGCGCGCGAGGGCGCGGACGAGCTGGTGTTCCTCGACATCTCCGCCGCGCCGGAGGGACGGGCGACCCTGCTCGACATCGTGGAGCGAACGGCGCGCCGCGCGTTCGTCCCGCTCACCGTGGGCGGCGGCGTCCGGACCGTGGACGACATGCGCGACGTCCTGCGCGCCGGGGCCGACAAGGTCAGCCTCAACACCCGGGCGGTCGCGGAGCCGAGCCTCGTCACCCGCTGCTCGGCGCGTTTCGGCAGCCAGGCTGTCGTGGTCGCGATCGACGCCCGGCGGGTGGGACCGGCCGCCGACCCGTCGGCCTACCCGTCCGGCTACGAGGTGGTCGTCAAGGGCGGTCGGGAGCCCGTCGCGCTCGACGCCGTCGCGTGGGCTCGCCGCGCGGTCGAGCTCGGGGCGGGCGAGCTGCTCGTCACGTCCATCGACCGCGACGGGACACAGTCCGGCTTTGACACCGAGCTCCTGCGGGCCATCACGGCCGGCGTGCCGGTCCCGGTGATCGCGTCCGGCGGCGCCGCGGGCCCTGGGGACTTCGTCGCGGCCGTGCGCGACGGCGGAGCGGACGCGGTGCTGGCGGCCTCCATCTTCCATCGGCGCCAGGTCTCGATCGCCGCGGTGAAGGCGGCGATGGCCGCGGCCGGGCTGCCCGTGCGGGCCGCGCCCGCGGGGGTGATCGCATGAGCGGCGCGCGCCGGCCGGGCCCCGTGGACCTCGCCACCGGCCTCGACCCGGTCGCCGTCGCGTGGGGGGACGCCGGTCTCGTGCCGGGGATTGCCCAGGACGTCGCGGACGGTCGGGTGCTGATGCTCGGCTGGCTCGACGCGGAGGCCCTCGCGGCGACCCTGGCCACCGGCGAGGTTCACTTCCACTCGCGCACCCGAGGCCGCCTGTGGCGCAAGGGCGAGAGCTCGGGCAACGTCCTGCGGCTCCGGACTCTCTCGCTGGACTGCGACGGTGACACGCTGCTGCTGGGCGTCGAGCCCGTCGGGCCGACCTGCCATCGGAACACGCGCAGCTGCTTCGACGGCGATGCGGATACCGCGACGCCGGGAGCACCCGTCGTGCCCACCGTCCAGGGGTTCGCCTGGCTGGAGACGCTGTGGGAGACGATCGCTTCCCGAGCCGCCTCCCGCCCTGCAGGCTCCTACACCGCGACGCTCGTCGCCGGTGGCGTGGACCTGGCGGGCCGCAAGGTCGCCGAGGAGGCGACCGAGGTCGTCCTGGCCGCCAAGAACGACGAGGCCGCGGAGGCCCACGGCGAGGCGCGTGACGAAACCCGCACCCTGCTGGCCGGCGAGGCTGCCGACCTGCTCTATCACGCCCTGGTTCTCATCGCCGAGCGCGGCCTCGAGCCGTCAGTGGTCATCGACGCCCTGCGCCGGCGCCACGCCGGATAGGCCATCCCCAGGCCGTCGTGCAGTGACGCGAGCTCCACCGCGGGGTCAGCCCCCCCGTTCCACCAGCCGGACGTTCTTCTTGCCCGTTCGAACCAGCCAGAACCTGCCGTGCAGCGGCTCCGGGAGGGCGGCCTCGGGATCCGTGATGCGCTGGTTGTTGACGTAGAACCCGCCGCCCTGCATCCCTCGCCGGGCCTCGCCCTTCGACGTGTAGGCATTCGAGCCGATCGCGGTGCCCAGCGCGCTGCCGAGGGCGTCCTCTCCGAGCGGGAACACCGCCAGCTGCTCGCGCATCCTCAGCAGGTCGTCGAAGGAGAGCATCGACAGGTCGTGCGTGAACGCCGATCGGCTCTGCCGCTCCGCGTCCCGCGCCGCGTCCTCGCCGTGGACGCGGGCCGTGATGTCGAAGGCGAGGCGCTTCTGGGCCTCGCGTCGCTCGGGACGACTCGCGACCTCAGCGTCCAGCGCCTCGACCTCCCCGCGCGGCCAGAGCGTGAACCAGCGCAGGTATGTGCCAACGTCGCGGTCGTCGGTCTGGACCCAGTACTGGTAGAACGCGTACGGGCTCGTCCGGGACGGGTCGAGCCAGACCGATTCGCCGCCCTCGCTCTTGCCGAACTTGGCGCCGGATGGCGAGAGCAGCAGCTTGTACGCGATTCCGTGCGCCGGGCTCTCGTCCGTCCCCTCCCCGCTGGTTCGCCGGATCAGCTCCAGGCCGGCGGTGATGTTCCCCCACTGGTCCGCGCCGCCCATCTGCATCTCGACGCCGCGCTCGCGGTAGAGCGTCGCGAAGTCGAACGCCTGGAGGGTCATGTAGCTGAACTCGGTGAACGACAGCCCGCGGTCAAGGCGCTGCTGGACGGAGTCCTTGGCCAGCATGTACGGGATCGTGAAATGCTTGCCCACGTCGCGCAGGTAGTCGATCAGCGACAGGCGTCCAAGCCAGTCAAGGTTGTTGGCCATCACCGCCTGTGCCGGGCCCGGCGAGAAGTCCAGGAACCGCTCCAGCTGCGCGCCGATGGCGGCCACGTTGCGCTCGATCGTCGCGGCGTCCAGCAGGTTGCGCTCCGACGACCGGCCGGACGGATCCCCGATCATTCCCGTTCCGCCGCCGACGAGCGCGACGGGCCGCCCGCCGTGCTGCTGGAGCCGGATCAGCCCGAAGATCGGGACGAGATGGCCAACATGCAGTGAATCCGCGGACGGGTCGAAGCCGATGTAGGCGGAGATCGGCCGGCCCGACGCCAGCCGGGCCGGCAGGCCGGGCGTGGTCGCGTGGAGGATCCCGCGCCACTCCAGGTCGGCCAGGAAGCCCCCCAGCGCGGGGACGGAATCGGGAGCGCCGGTCATCGCGGCGTCACAGCCCCGGGGCCGTGTGCGTCCATGCTCCGGCCCGAGGTCCGGAATCGGGCGTTCATTCCCTGCATGGTATCGTTCCGCCCGCAATGAGAACCAGCCTCGCCCGGAGGCAGCGGCAGCGCCGGCTCGGTGCACAGCGCCGCCCTCGTGGCAGCGGCGCCGTCAAGGCCGTCGCGATCGCCGTCCCCGTCATCCTGTTCGCGTCCCTGTTCGTCACGGGCGTCGGCGCTGCCACAGCGTCCGTCGCAGCCTACACGTACCTCGCCAAGGACCTCCCCGAGCCCAAGGCGGCGCTGGACAGCCTGACCTTCACCCAGCAGACGACCGTGTACGACCGCACCGGCCAGGTGGCCTCGCCCGCCTGGGCGACGACCGCCGGGACGTCGTGGCGTTCGAGGACATCCCACCCGTGCTCGTGGACGCCACGACGGCCATCGAGGACAAGACCTTCTGGGACAACTCCGGCTTCGATCCGATGGGGTTCGTGGCGGCCGCCGTGGACACGCTCCAGGGCAACGACCGGGGCGGCTCGACGATCACCCAGCAGCTGGTGAAGCGCCGGCTGCTGCCGGAGAGCGCGTTCGCGGAGGGTGACTACGTCCGCAAGGCCAAGGAGATCATCCAGTCGATCCGCCTGACCGAGGCCTACCCTGGCGATGCCGGCAAGCGGACGATCATGGAGAAGTACCTCAACAACAACTTCTACGGCAACCGCAGCTACGGGGTCGCCGCGGCGGCCAAGAGCTACTGGCGCAAGGACCTCGCGGACCTGACGCTGGCCGAGGCGGCCCTGCTGGCGGGCATTCCGAAGTCTCCCACGGCCTACGACCTGGTCAAGAACGCGGTCGAGGAGACGTACGTGGACGAGGAAGGCAGGGAGCAGACGCGCCTGGTCGTCCCCGACGAGACACCGGTCGTCCAGCGCCGCAACACGATCCTGGACTTCATGAAGACGCGCAGCCCGCTGACCGGGGGGAAGTACACCGACGCCGACTACGAGGCCGCCAAGGCAGAGCCGGTCATCCTCGCCCGCCAGCAGGCGGACCAGTGGGTCGCCCCCCACTTCGTCTGGCAGGTCCGGGAGGAGCTGGCAGAGATCGTCTGCGGGACCAGCGCCTGCGAGGCCATCGACAAGGGTGGGTACAAGGTCATCACGACCCTCGATCTCGGGATGCAGCGCATCGTGGAGAAGTGGGTCTGGGCGGCAGCGATCGCCCCCAACTCCAAGAATCCCGACGCCGTGCTCAAGGCGCGCCAGATCCCCAAGAGCGAATGGGGGTGGATCAAGAAGCTTCGAGGCCACAACATCCACAACTCGGCGGCCGGGGTGACCGACTACCGGACAGGCGAGATTCTTGCCTATGCCGGCTCCGCCTCCTATACGGCGAAGGGCAGCAAGAAGATGCAGCCCCAGTTCGACGTCCTCTCCGACGGCTGGCGGCAGCCGGGCTCCGCCATCAAGCCGATCGTGTACCAGATCGGCATCGAGGATCGGACCATGACCGCCGCCACGATGTTCATGGATGTCGTCGCCAACTTCGCCTCCGCGGGGGCCAAGCCCTTCCTGCCCACCCAGGCCGACCGCCTCGAGCGCGGCCCGGTCCGCCTGCGCAGCGCCCTCCAGTTCTCGCTCAACATCCCCGCCATCAAGGCAGGGGTGATGAGCGGCCTGGACCACCAGTTCGAGCGGATGAAGGATTTCGGCCTCCGCTATCCGAACGGGGCGATTCCGGTCCCGTCCCAGAGCATCGGCACGCTCGAGATCCACCCGATCGACCTGATCAGCGCCTACGGCACGATCGCGAACGGCGGGATCCTCGTGCCGCACCACACCGTGCAGAAGGTCCTCGACGCAGACGGGAAGCAGATCTGGCCGGTAGGGACCACGGCGACGCCCGGCACGAGGGTCGTCTCCAAGCAGGCTGCCTACATCATCACGGACATCCTGGCCGGCAACACGCAGAAGTCGGTCAACCCGTTCTGGGGCAAGTGGCAGGTCACCGACGGGCTCAAGTCGGGAAAGGTTCGCCCGGCCGCCTACAAGACCGGCACCACGAGCGACAACCGCGACGTGCACGCCTACGGCTACCTGGCGGCCCCGTCGGACAAGTCGCTCCCGGCGCTGGTGGCGGGCGTCTGGATGGGCAACTCGGACAACTCGCCCAACGACGGCAAGCTGTCGCTCGACACGTCCGCTCCTCTCTGGTCGGCCATCCTGTCCGAGGTGTCCAAGGACCTGCCCGTCGAGGGGTTCGCGCGCCTCAAGCCGAAGGGCCTCAAGACCGCCGTGGTGGACGCATTCACGGGCATGAAGCGAGGCCCGACCACCACGAAGACCTTCGAGGAGCTGTTCCTTCCTGGGACTGAGCCGACCCGCGCGGCCGACATTGCAGTCGCCGTCGACGTGGACGAGGCGTCCGGGCTGCTGTGGCAGGAGGGCTGCGTCGGCCCGATGGTCGCCAAGAACTTCGTCGACTACAGCGGCATGGAGAGCGCTCAGCCGGCATGGCAGAAGGCCAACATCGGCTGGCAGAAGCGGGCGGCACAGGGGCCCGGCCGGTCCGGCGGACCCAAGCGCACGCGCACGGCCTACTTCTACGGCGGCGGGTTCTATCCGTTCGGGCGCACCTGGGGCGGGAAGTTCGTTCCCACCAAGAAGTGCCCGATCCCCGAGCCGACTCCGACGATCTGCATCTCGCTCGACCCGTTCTCACCGTGCCCGTCACTGCCGCCGGAGCCCCCGGACCCGGGCGGTGGCGGCCCCGGCAAGCCGAAGCCCACGAGCACGCCGCGGCCCTGACCCGGACCCTCGGCGGCGGGCTCGGCTACAGGCGGACGATGGTCGCCCCGTCTCCCCCCTCGCCCCGCTCGCCGGCCCGGAACGACCGCACCAGCGGGTGAGCCCCGGCCTGGGCGCGGACCGCGTCCCGCAGGGCTCCTGTGCCCAGGCCGTGGATGATGGTGACCTGGTCCAGGCCCGCCAGCGCGGCATCGTCGAGGTACCGGGAAAGGGCGTCGAGGGCCTCATCCACGCGGGCACCGCGCAGGTCCAGCGACGAGGCGACGGTCCTCGCCTTCGCCAGTCGCAGGGCACTGATCCCCGATCCCGTCGCCGGACCGGCGCCCGTCCCGCGAGTCGATCCGGTCGCCGCCGTCGGGTCACCCGAGCCGCCCGGGACCCCGAGGGCGGGTTCCAGATCGTCAACCGCCACCGACACGCGCATCCCGCCGGCCTCCAGCGTCGCGCGTGTGGCGCCCTTCTCGAGGGCGGCGATCCTGCCCTCCCATCCCCCGCTCCGGCTTCGGGCCCGCTCACCCACCTGCCACGTCCGAGGCGGGGCCGGCTTGGACGGCCTGGTGGGCTCGGGCCCCGGCAACCGCTCCAGGGTCGCCTCGGCGCGGGCAAGCGTCGCGTCGATCGCGGGTGCGGTGACCGTCTCGCGCTCCACGCGGCGCCGCAGGCCGGCCACGTCATCGCGCAGGCTCTCGACCAGCCGCTCCGCCTCCTCGCGCGCGCTGCGAACCGTCTCGTCGCGCTCGCGCCTGGCGCGGCGCCGCTCGTCATCCGCGGCCCGCAGGGCCTCCGCGGCCTTCGCCTCCACGGCTCGTGCCCGCTCCACCGCCTCCGCGATCTCGCCCTCCTGGCGCCGGATCGAGGCCAGCGTGGCCTCGAACGCCCGCTGGTTCTCGGTCAGCCGGCTCCGCGCGTCCGCCACGATCGCTTCGGGAAGCCCCAGGTGCTCCGCGATCGCGAACGCCTGACTGCCACCGGGCAGGCCGATCGTGAGGCGGTACGTCGGCGAGAGGGTCTCGAGGTCGAACTCCACCGACGCGTTGCGCGCCGCCGGCGTCTCGTGGGCATAGACCTTCAGCTCGGCGTAGTGAGTCGTGGCGGCGATCAGCGCCCGGGAACGGATGAAGTGGTCCAGGAGCGCCTGCGCGAGCGCCGATCCCTCGGTGGGGTCGGTGCCGGCGCCCAGCTCGTCGAGCAGCACGAGGGTGCCCGGCCCGGCCCGCTCCACGATGCGGGTGATCGAGCGCAGGTGGCCCGAGAACGTGGACAGCGACTGGGCGATCGACTGCTCGTCGCCGATGTCCGCGAACACGTCGCCGAACACGGGCAGTCGCGAGCCGGCCTCCGCCGGGACGTGGAGCCCGGCCTGGTGCATCAGCGCCAGCAGGCCGAGCGTCCGCAGGGTGACGGTCTTGCCACCGGTGTTCGGACCGGTGATGACCAGGGCCGTGTACCCGTCGCCGAGACGAACGTCGATGGGTACGACACGGCCGGTGAGGCCGGGGTGGCGGGCGGAAAGGAGCACGACCTCGGACCGGTCCGCGAGCGCGGGCCGGATGCCGTCCATCTCAGCGGCCAGCTGGGCCTTCGCCGCCCAGAAGTCGAACTGCGCCAGCGCCTCCAGGGTCTCGTGCAGGAGCGTGGCGTTCGCCCCGACGAGCGCCGAGAGCTCATCGAGAATGCGGCCCTCCTCCTCGTCCACGGCAGCCTGCGCCTCGCGCCAGGCGTTGCCCAGCTCCACGACCACGAGCGGCTCCACGAACAGGGTCTGGCCGCTGCCGGAAGCGTCGTGGACGATCCCCTTGACGCGCGCGCGGGCTTCCGCCCGGATGGGGACGACGTAGCGTCCATTGCGCAGGGTGACGATGGGCTCCTGGAGCGCGCTGCCCAGCTCCGAGCCCACCAGCGTGTCCAGGCGGCGGCGCAGGCGGTCGTACGCGACCCGGACGGCCGCGCGGAGCGGTCCAAGCCGGGGCGAGGCGGTGTCGAGCAGCGCTCCGGTCGGGTCGAAGCTGCGAGCCAGGGTGCTGCGGAGCGCGGGCAGTGGGTGCAGCCGGCGGCCGACATCCCGCAGCAGGGGGCGGCGCTCGTCGGCGAGGGACGTGGCGAGTCGCGCCGCGGCGTCCAGCGTCTCGCCGATCTCCAGGAACTGCTGCGCATCCAGGCGCCCGCCCCGTGACGCCCGGCCGACCGCCGGCTCGATATCGTGCGCGGCGCCGATCCCGACGCCGGGCCGCTCCTGGAGCAGGGCGCGCGCCTGGTCGGTCTCGTCGAGCGCCCTGCCGACGATCACGGGGTCAGACGAGGGCTCCAGGTCCTCCGCGATGCGGCGGGACGGCGCGAACGAGGTCCGTTCGGCCAGGCGTGCCCGCACAGCCGGGAACTCCAGCAGCGCGATCGAGCGGGCGTCCATCGTCAGCCGAACCGCCGGCGCCGGTTGGCGGCCCGGCCACCCGACAGTGACGGGCTGCCGGGGACCAGAAGGCGCCACGGGACGCTGGTCCAGGGCTCGCCCGCGTAACCGATCCCGATGCGCGGCGTGGCCATCACCGGAGGCGGCGCATCATCGGCCGGTGCCGCCTCGAGGCGGATCGGCGACGCGGGGTCACACAGATCGAGACCGGTGTGGGACCGGTCCAGGCCGAATGCCGCGCCCACCAGGCCGGGACCGGCCGCCAGCCGCGTGTCGGGGACGCGGACTCGGGCGTGGCGTCCCCGCTCCCGCTGGCGGCGCATGTGGGCGACGCCCGCCAGGGGTTCCACGGCGCGGATCAGCACCGCCGCAGGCCGTGCTTCGGCCTCCGTGACGACGTTCAGGCAGTGGTGCATGCCGTACACAAGGTACACGTAGGCGATGCCCGGGGGCCCGAACATGGCCTGGTTACGCGGCGTGGGGCCCATCCGCGCGTGCGACGCGCGATCGTCCCGCCCCACGTAGGCCTCGACCTCGACGATCCGGCCCACCCGCGGCCCGTCGGCGTCCTCAGTTCCACCGGGAGGCGACGGGTCCCGCACCAGGCGGGCGCCAAGGAGGGCGCGGGCGGCCGTCAGCGTGTCGCCGGCCAGGATCTCGCGCGGGAACGGGCGGCCCGGCGGAGGCCCGCCGCCGCCGCCGGCCCCGGTCACGCGATGCCGTACAGCTGCTCGATCGAGTCCGGGAGCAGGAATGACGCGATCGACACGAAGGCCGGGATCACCACGGTATGGAGCAGCTCGCCCGTCCCGGACGCGTCGATCGCGGTCCAGAACTCGCGCAGGAGCGGCAGCTCGTCGTCATCGACCGGGAAGTTGGTGAGCAGGAAGAACTGGTCGAGGATGATGACCAGGAACATCAGCAGCAGGAACCCCTGCACAACGCCGAGGACGCCGCCCAGGATCTCGTCGATCACGGGGTAGTTGGCGAACAGGGGCGCCTTCTTGTACGTGCCCTGGATGACCAGCGAGAACGCGATCACGGCGGCCACGAACACGGTCAGGAAGCCGACCATAACCGCGTATTCGGACGGGAACTGGTCCCAGTGACGGGCGAGAAACTCACCCAGCGGCACCGAGAGCACGGCCGCGAGCAGGAACGAGAACACCATGGAGGCGATCCCGACCAGCCGGCGGATCGTGCCCTGGACCCAGCCCAGGATGAAGCAGCCGAACAGGAACAGGACGATGACGACGTCGGTCAGGTTGACCGATGCCAGGAAGTCTTCCATGGCGGTTTGCTCTTACCTCTCGACGGCGGCCGCACCCCGGTCGGCCGGAACCCCCGGCGAAGGGTAGCAGCGGCATTCGGCCACCCGCAATGGGCCGGACGCCCCATGACCGTATCCGCGCCGAAACGCGCGGGAGGGGTGCTCAGGTGCGCAGGCGGGCGTCGATATCGGGCAGGGCGGCCACCGCGGCGGTCACGACGTCTTCAACCTCGGCCTCGGTCAGCGTCCGGTCCGCGGCCCCGAACCGGAGCCGGAACGCGAGGCTCTTGCGGTCGCCCGGCAGGGGAACACCGCGATAGATGTCGAACAGGCGAACGTCACGGAGAAGCCCTCGGCAGCGGTTCACGATGAACGCCTCCACCGTCGCGGCCGGCGTCGCCTCGGGGACGATGATCGCGAGATCCCGCTCGACCTCGGGGAATCGCCCGACGGCCGGAGCGTGCTCGGGCGCCAGGCGGCCCTCGGCGAGCCCCGCCACGGCGACCTCGGCGACGATGATCCGCTGCGCCGTCCGCAGCTCCCAGGCGTCCACGACGGCCGGGTGGATCTCGCCCACGACGGCGGCGAGGCAGCCCGGCACGTCGGCGCGGGCAGTCCGGCCTGGATGCATCAGCGGCTCTCCCGTCTCCGGCGCGTACGAGGGGCGGTCGAAGCCGAGGCGGCGCGCCAGGAGCTCCAGCACGCCCTTTGCGTCGTCGAGGTCGTAGGGCCGGGCGGTACGGTTCCAGGCGGGGACCTCGGCGGACCCGATAAGGGCGAACCCGAGCCGCCACCACTCCTGCGGCGTGTCCGCCCGGCGCCCGTAGCCCTTGCCGATCTCGAACACCGCGACATTCTCGGTGCCGTGGCGGAGGTTCGTCCCCACGACGTCCAGCAGGCTGCCGAGCAGGTTGCGGCGCAGAACCGAGTGGTCCCGAGAAAGCGGGTTCGTGACGGCGATCGGCTCGCCTCCGGGCTGCCCGTCCTGGTCCACCGACGGCACCTCCCGCTGCAGGACGAACGTCTCCACGTGCCGGGGCGAGACGAGGGCGGTCGTCACCACCTCCGTGAGGCCCGCGCCTGCGAGGGTGTCCCGCACGAGCTCGCGGACCTCCAGCGACGAGGGCCGGAACTCCGGCATCGCGGTGTCCGGGGTGACGGACGGGACGAGCTCGTAGCCGCGCACGCGGGCGATCTCCTCCGCCACGTCCGCCTCGATCGCGATGTCGCGACGCCAGGTCGGCACGTGGGCCGTGAGCGCGTCCGCCGCCGGGGCCTCGACGGTGAGGGGCGCCGCGCCCGCCACGACGGTCACGGCCGCGCCGGGGGCCGCCGGCTCGGTCTCGATCTCGACTCGGGCCAGGAGCTCTCGCTGCTCCCCCGCAGACAGCGACGTGCCGAGCAGGCGGTTGACCCGCGCCGGGCGGAAGGAGACGCGTGACCGCTCCGGTTCCGCGGGGGCCGTGTCCACGCGGCCCGGGGCGATCTCACCGCCGGCCCAGTCGCGGATGAGCTGCGCCGTCCGGTCCGCACCCAGGCGGGCGAGCCGGGCCTCCTGGCCCTTCTCGAACCGGGAGCTGGCCTCCGAGCGGAGCGCAAGCCGCTGGGCCGTACGCCGGATGCTCACCGCATCGAAGATCGCGGATTCGATCACCACGTCCGTCGTCGCGTCCGAGACCTCCGATGTGGCGCCGCCCATGACGCCCGCGATGGCCAGGGCTCCGGTGGAGTCCGCGATCAGCAGCGTGTCGGCGGTCAGCTCCCGGTCCACGTGGTCGAGGGTCTCCAGGCGCTCGCCGGGAATGGCGCGGCGGACGATCATCGTGGCCCGGCCATCGGACGCGGGCGTGATGGCCGCCGCGTCAAAGGCGTGGATCGGCTTGCCCAGCTCCAGCATCACGTAGTTGGACGCGTCCACCACGTTGCTGATGGGTCGCTGCCCCGCGGCGAGGAGCCGCATCTGGACGCGGTCCGGCGACGGGCCGACGGTCACGCCGCTCACCCACCGCCCCACGAACCGGGTGCACAGGTCCGGGTCCCGGACGTCCACCGCGAGCCGCTCACCGGTCGTGGGGCCACTCCCCTCCTCCACGACGCTCTCCGGCATCCGGACACGCTGCCGTGTGGCCGCCGCGACCTCGCGTGCCAGGCCGAGGATGGAGAGCGCGTCGCCGCGGTTGGGCTTGACGTCCACGTCCAGGACGACATCGCCGTACACATCCACGAGCGGGACGCCGAGCGGCGCGTCCGCGGGCAGGATCAGGATCCCGTCGGCGTCGCCGGTGAGCCGCAGCTCATCGCCCGAGCACAGCATCCCGTTGCTGACCACGCCCATCTTCTCGGCACGCTCGATGCGCCTGTCGCCGGGCAGGACGGCACCCGGCAGGGCCACGGGAACCCGCTGGCCGGGGGCGATGTTGGTGGCCCCACAGACGATTGACAGGGGTTCGCTGCCGTGCCCCAGGGTGACGGTCGTGAGCGACAGGCGGTCGGCGCGCGGGTGCCTCTCGACCGTGAGCAGCTCGCCGGTCACGACGCTCTCCCAATCGGCACCCCAGCGCTCGACGTGATTGACCTCCATGCCCAGCAACGTCAGCCGCTCCGCGAGCTCCTCCGGTGACAGCTCGACGTCGATGAACTCGCGGAGCCAGGACAGCGGCACCCTCACCGGAATGCCCCCAGGAACCGCAGGTCGTCCTCCATGTACAGGCGCAGGTCCGCGACCTGGTGGCGGAGGTTCGCGATCCGCTCCACGCCCATCCCGAACGCGAAGCCCTGGTACCGCTCGGGGTCGATGCCGCCGTAGCGCAGGACGACCGGGTGGACCATGCCGGCGCCCAGGATCGTCATCCAGCCGGTGCGCGAGCAGGCAGGGCACTTCGCCCCGTCGCAGATCACGCACAGGATGTCGAACGCGACGCTGGGCTCCGTGAACGGGTAGTAGCCGGGTCGGAAGCGCGTCGCTCGGCTGGCGCCGAACATTGCGTGGGCGAACTGGTCCAGCAGGCCGCGCAGGTCCGCCATCGACGTTCCCTCGTCGACCATCAGGCCCTCGACCTGGAAGAACTCGGAGGCGTGGCTGGCGTCCACGGCCTCGTAGCGGAAACAGCGGCCCGGCAGCAGCGCGCGGATCGGCGGCCGCTCCTGGTGCATGACGCGGATCTGCCCGGGGCTGGTGTGGGTGCGCAGCAGATGCCCCTCCAGGTCCAGGTAGAGCGTGTCCCAGAGGTCCCGTGACGGATGGTCCGGCGGGATGTTGAGCATCTGGAAGTTGGTGAGATCGTCTTCGATCTCCGGGCCCTCGTAGACGACGAACCCGAACTGGGCGAACACCGCCGCGATCTCGCGAGCGGTCTCCATGATCGGGTGAAGGCTCCCGCGGCGGATCGGCCGGCCGGGCGTCGTGACGTCCACGGCCTCGGCCGCCAGGCGAGCTGCCAGCTCTGCCCCGCCGAGGCGCCCGCGAGCCTCTGCCAGCGACGCCTCCACCGCGGCCCGCACCTGGTTGGCGATGGCGCCGACCTTGGGGCGGTCCTCCGGCGGCAGAGCGCCGATCCCGCGCAGGATCCCGGTCAGGTCGCCCTTCTTGCCCAGCACCGAGATCTCGAGGGCATCGAGGGCCGCGGTGTCCGGCGCGTCCGCGGCGGCGGCCACCGCGCGCGCCCGGAGATCATCGAGGTCCCGGCTGAGCTTCTCGAGATCCATGGGCGGTGTGGCTTCCCTGGCTGGTGGAGCGGTTCGGGCCCCTCGAATCACGAACCCCCGATCGTCCGGGACGTCGAGGGTCCGATGCGCGGCCCGTGCAGGCTAGGCGCCGCGTGCGACCTCGGCGATCCGGCCGAAGGTCGCCGCATCACGGACCGCGAGGTCCGCGAGGATCTTCCGGTCCAGCGCCACCCCGGCCCGCTTGAGGCCGGCGATCAACTTCCCGTAGGTGGTCCCGTTCTGGCGCGCCGCCGCGTTGATGCGGATGATCCACAGCTCCCGCATGTCGCGCTTGCGCTGCTTGCGATCCCGCGTCGCGTAGGCCAGCGCGTGGAGCTCTGACTCGCGAGCCCGCTTCACGAGCTTGCGGTTGGTGCCGGTGCGGCCCTCGGCGGCACGGAGCAGCCGCTTGTGGCGCTTGTGGGCGGTGACGCCCCGCTTGACGCGTGCCATCGATCGCTCCTAGACGTTCGGCAGGAGCCGGCGGAGCTGCTCCTGGTGCTCGGGGCCCAAGATCGCCTTGCCTGCGTAGCGGCGCGTCCGGCGCGAGGACTTGATCTCGAGGTGGTGACCGCGCCACGACTTGACGCGGTAGAACTTCCCGGTCCCGGTGACGCCGACTCGCTTCTGCGTCCCCTTGTGGGTCTTCATCTTCGGCACGCTGGCCTCACTCTCCTGCTGGCGCCGCCTCGGCCGCCGGAGGGGCGACGGGCGTCGGTTCGGGTGCGGGGGCCGGTTCGGGGCCCGCCGGCTCCGCCGGGCGCTCTGCCCGGCCGTCCCCGTCGCCCTTCGGACCGCTTCGGTGCTCGTGGACCCTCGGCTTGTGGACCGAGACGAGCGTCATGAACATCGACTTGCCTTCGAGCGCCGGCATCCGGTCCACGGTGCCGTGGTCCTTCACCGCCTCACCGAACTTGGCGAGGAGCTTCCGGCCGATCTCCGGGTGCGTGAGCTCCCTCCCGCGGAACCGGACGGTGACCTTGATGCGGTCCCCGTCCTCGAGGAACTCGATCGCGCGGTGGACCTTGGTGTCGAAGTCGCCCTGGCCGATCTTCGGCGTCAGGCGGACCTCCTTGAACTCCACCGCGCGCTGCTTGCGCTTCGCTTCCTTCTCGCGCTTGGTCAGCTCGTACTTGTACTGGCCATAGTCGAGGAACTTGACAACCGGGGGCGCCGCGGTGGGGGCGACCTCGACAAGGTCGAAGCCTCGCTCCTGCGCCATCGCCAGGGCCTGGGGCGTGGGCATGACGCCCAGCTGTGCTCCATCTTCGTCGAGGACCCGCACCTGGGGGACGCGGATCATCTGGTTGATGCGCAGGTCTCGGCTGATGTCGTGGTTCCCTTTGTTCCGGTGGCTGATCGTGCGGCACGCACAGGCACACGGCCGGCTCGGTCGCCGCGGGAGGATAGCACAGCGGTTCGAGGCGACGCCAACGGCGGCGAGGCCTTAGCCGAGCGTCCGGTCCCGCGCCTCCGTGCCCAGCCGGGCCGCCAGGTCCGCCCAGCCCACGCCCTGTTCCTGGGTGCCGTCGCGGCGCCGGACCGACGCCTGACGCGCCTCGATCTCGCGGTCGCCGAGGATCAGCATGTACGGGATCTTCTGGCCCTGGGCGAGGCGGATCTTGTTCTGCATCCGGTTGTCGGACGCGTCCACCTCGACGAACCGGAGCCCGCCCGAGCGAAGCTCGGCGGCCAGCTCCCCGGCCGCGTCCAGGTGTCGGTCCGCGATCGGGATCACGACGGCCTGCACGGGCGCGATCCACAGCGGGAACGCGCCGGCGAAATGCTCCACGAGGATCCCGATGAACCGCTCCAGCGAGCCGTAGATCGCCCGGTGGATGGCCATCGGGCGCTTCGGCTGGCCGTCCTCGTCGATGTACGTGAGGTCGAATCGCTCGGGCAGCATCACGAGGTCCACCTGGATGGTCGCCATCTGCCACTCGCGGCCCAGCGCGTCGTCGATGTAGATGTCGATCTTGGGCGCGTAGAAGGTGCCGTCCCTGGGCTTGGTGACGTAGTCGCCGCCCGAGCGGTCGAGGGCGTCGCGGATCAGGCGCTCCGCCAGGTCCCACAACGCGGGATCGCCGATCGCCTTGTCCGGTCGGGTGGCGAACGCGAACCGGGGCTCCAGCCCGAACCATCCGAACGCCTCGCGGACCTCGCCCAGGAGCGCCTCGATCTCGTCGGTGAGCTGGTCGGGGCGGACGTACACGTGGGCGTCGTCCTGGATGAACTGGCGGACGCGGGTCAGGCCCGAGAGGGCGCCCGAACGCTCGTTGCGGTGCAGGCGCCCGTACTCGCTAAGCCGCAGCGGCAGGTCCCGGTAGGAGCGCAGGTGGCTCCGGTAGATGAACGTGGACTCTGGGCAGTTCATCGGCTTGAGGCTGAACTTCTGGCCCTCGGCCTCGACGATGAACATGTTGTCCGCGTAGTGGTCCCAGTGGCCGGACTGCCGCCACAGCCGCTCCGAGACGAGGATCGGCGTCGAGACCTCCTGGTAGCCGCGCCGCTCCTGGAGCTCCCGCATCGCCGTCTCCAGCGTCCGCCAGATTCGCTGGCCCTTGGGGTGCCAGAAGGCGGAGCCCGGCGACACGTCGTGGAAGCTGTACAGGTCCAGCTGCACGCCAAGCCTGCGGTGATCGCGCTTTTTCGCCTCCTCGCGGCGCGAGAGGTAGAGCTCCAGCTCCTCCTGGGTCTCCCAGACGGTGCCGTAGATGCGCTGGAGCATCGGGCGCTTCTCGTCGCCGCGCCAGTAGGCGCCGGCCACGGCGAGCAGCTTGAACGGCCCGATGTGGCCCGTGGACGCGACGTGCGGGCCCTTGCACAGGTCGTGGAACGGGCCGTGCTCGTAGAAGGTCACGGGCGGCATCGGGTCGCCGGTCTCGGCCGCCTTCCGTGCCAGGTCGTCCAGGATCTCCACCTTGAGTGCCTGCCCCGCGCCATCCTCGAGCGCGCGACCCTCGTCGAACGGCACCTCGCGGCGGACGAACGGGTGATCCGCGGCGACGCTGGCGCGCATCCCCTCCTCGATCGCCGCGAGGTCGTCCGGCGTGAGCGGCCGGGGCAGGTCGAAGTCGTAGTAGAAGCCGTTGGCGATGGCCGGGCCGATGCCCAGCCGGGCGCCCGGGAACAGCGCCAGCACGGCCTCCGCCATGACGTGGGCCGTACTGTGGCGCATCGCGTCGATCGGCGCGTGGGCGCCGGCGTCCAGCAGCTCGTCCGCCGACCCGCGGTCCGGCGCCTCGAACTCCGGTTCCTCGTCCGCCGCGGCGATCGGCGCCGCGCCGGCCTGGTCCTCTGCCATCGGTTGCCTCCCGAGAATCACGAAACCTCCCGTCCGACAGGACGAGAGGTCCGACCTCCCGCGGTTCCACCCGCCTTCACGGCACCGGCCCGAGGGCGGCCGCCGTGCGCTCATGCCGCGCTAACGGGCGGATCCCGGGCCGGTTCGCCGGCCGCTCGCGGGTGGTGCCGTGGTCCCGGCGCTTCCGGTCGCGGCTCTCAGCCTCGGGTCGCGACTCTCTGGCGGGCGGCGGAACGGGCGTGTCCCGGTCTGCGCGTTGTGGTGGGCGATACTGGACTCGAACCAGTGACCTCATGCATGTCAAGCATGCGCTCTAACCAGCTGAGCTAATCGCCCTTCGGCCGCGGAGTGTACCGGAAGTCGTCACCCCAGGCGATCTGGGAGACGAGATCAACGGCTCTCTCCGATCGATGCGCCGGACGAACACACGCCAGAACACGATCGCCAGCTGTCGGCACCGTGGGCCCGGTTGCCAGATACCCGCGATCCGACGGCTGGCGGCAGGTGAAACCCTACCGTCCCGACGACCGCGCGGTTCCGCAAGACGCGCGCGACAACGTCGCACCTACGGCGGGCTGTTTGTCACTCGCCAAACCACCTGTCCCCTGCCGATCATCTGCCGGAGGGGCGTTGTGCCCGGTCTGCGGCCGCCGGTGCCGACAGCCGCGGCTAGCCGCTTGGGAGACGGGGGCGTTGCCCGGAAGACTGCTGCATCGGGACAAGCAGAAGCTGCGAGCCATGGTCTCGGCGGTCGTCGTCGCCGAGCCGGTCCGCTGTGTTGAGTGCGGCATCTGCACGTTCAACTGCCCCCTGGGCATCGACGTCCGCACCCGCGCCCGCCTGGGGCAGACCATTGCCGACAGCTACTGCCTGACCTGCGGTGAGTGCGTCGCCCGCTGCCCGCGTGGCACCTTGCGGTTCGAAATCATCGTCCGTGTTCAACGCGGACTCCGCCGCCGGTGGTGGTTGAGATGGCCCGACGGTACGTGGTCGTCGGGAATGGGCCGGCCGGCCTGACGGCGGCGGAGACGATCCGCCGCAACGACCCGTCCGGTGACATCCGAATCGTCGGAGCCGAGGACCATCGTTTCTACTCCCGTCCCGGCCTGGCGTACCTGCTGACGGGCGTGATCCCGGAGAAGCGGCTCTTCTCTCGTCCGGATTCGGTCTACGAGCAGGCCCGCATCCAACGGTCGGTTGCCACGGTGCAGAGGATCGAGCCCCGGGACCACCGGATCGCGCTCGCCGACGGCCGGACGATGACCTATGACCGCCTGCTGCTGGCCGTTGGGGCCCGAGCGGTGCGGCCGTCGATCCCAGGCAGCGACCTCGACGGCGTCGCGACCCTCGACAATCTCGATGACGCACGTCGCATCCTGCGCCTGGCCCGAAGGGCGAAGCGGGCATGCGTCGTCGGCGGCGGGATCACGGCGATCGAGCTGGCCGAGGGCCTTGCCGCGCAACGTGTTGAGACCCATTACCTGATGCGCGGTGACCGCTACTGGGCGAGCGTCCTCAGCCCGCACGAGTCGACGCTCGTCGAGGAGCGTCTCGTCGAGGACGGGATCCGGATCCACCGTGGCGTGGAGCTGGCCCGGGTGATCGGGCGTCGGGACCGGGTATCTGCGGTCGAGACCCAGACCGGGGCCGTGCTGTCGTGCGACCTCCTGGCGGTGGCGATCGGCACGCAACCGCGGATCGAGCTGGCGCAGCAGGCGGGCCTCGAGACCGGCCGCGGCATCTGGACCGACGACACCTTCCAGACCAGTGACCCCGACATCTTCGCCGCCGGCGACGCCGCCGAGGTGGCCGACCCGGCCACCGGCAAGCGCGGCATCGACAGCCTGTGGTCCGTCGCCATCGAGCAGGGCCGGGCCGCAGGCGACAACACGAGCGGCGTCATCCGGCCGTACCGCCGACCTGCGCCGTTCAACGTCACGAAGATCGGCGGGGTGACCACGACGCTTATCGGGGCCGTCGGCACGGGCAGCCGGGAGGGGGACCTGGTGACGATCGCCCGGGGCGACAGCAACGCCTGGCGTGAGCAGCTGGACGCCTTCGCCGTCGTGGCCGACGCGGGTGCCAACCACCTCCGGCTGGTGCTGGGCGACGACCGGATCCTGGGCGCCATCGTGATGGGCGACCAGACCCTCTCGCGTCCGTTGCAGCGGCTGATCCGCGAGCAGGTTGACATCCGCGCCGTGCGGGACCGGCTGGTCCAGCGGCCGGCGGAGATCGGCCCCGCGCTCGAGGCGCTGCTGGAGAGGACGGGCCCCCATGTCGCGCTATAGGGAGCTCGTGCTGGCGCTGCTGACGATCATCGCGATCACCGTCGTGTACGCCAGTCACGTGCGTGCCGTCGCTGTCCCGGCGGCGGGCGGCCTCGTCGGTCACTCCCTGGGAATCGTCGGGCTCACGATGATGCTGATGACCGAGACGCTGTATTCCCTGCGCAAGCGGGCCATGCGGCGGCCCTGGGGCACGATGCGCTCCTGGCTGCGGTTCCACATCTGGACCGGGATCGTGGGGCCCTATCTCGTGGTGCTCCACTCTGCCTGGACGTTCAACGGCCTGGCCGGCGCGTTGACCGCCATGACGGTCGTCGTCGTGGCCAGCGGCTTTGTCGGGCGGTACATCTACACCGCGGTGCCGCGCACCGCGGACGGCGCGATCGTCGAGGCGCGAGAGCTGCAGGTGCTCCTCGATGCCGCGCGGCAGGAGGCGGCGCAGCGTTCGCCCGAGAACGGGGCGTCACCCGGCTCGGGACGGCGGCGGGAGCAGGCGGCGACGCGCCGGCTGCGCGAGCTGGAGCGGCAGATGGCGGCGCTCCGGTGGGCGCGGCGCATGCTGGCGACCTGGCACGCGATTCACATCCCCTTGGGGATGGCCCTGTTCGTGATGGCCTTCGCGCACATCGCCGGTGCCATGTACTACGCGACGCTGCTGCGCTGAGGCGACGAGATGGGCCGTCCGCTGGGGTGCATGACCTTCTCGGCCCTGGCCACCGTCATCCTGGTCGGGATCGCGGTCGTCGGCGCCGCTGTCGCCACCGGCAACGGGATCTTCAGCCCAGGGTCGCTCAGCGCGGTCGCGCGAGGCAGCCCGATCGAGGGCGTGGCCTCGCACGCCGAGCTGGAATCCCGGTGCGACGCCTGTCACGCGACGCCCCTGTCGGGCGACCGCATGGCCGACCGGTGCCTCGGTTGCCATACCCGCGTCCTGCAGGAGATCTCCTCCGGTTCGGGGTTGCACGGCCGGTTTGCCTCCGTGGACGACTGCCGCAGTTGCCACACGGACCATCGGGGCGTCACGGCCTCGCTGACGGTCGCGGATCCGGGCGCCTTCCCCCATGACCGGACGGGCTACTCCCTGCTCGCGCACCCGCTCCGCGCCGACGCCGGGAGCTTCGGGTGCCTGGACTGCCACCCCACCTCGCCGACATCGTTCACACCGCCCGCCTGCCTGCCCTGTCACGAGCAGCGAGATCCACCGTACATGGCGCAGCACGTTGAGACCTTCGGCACGGCCTGCCTGAACTGTCATGACGGCATCGACGCCTACGGTGCCGCGTTCGACCATCCCACGTACCCGCTGACCGGCGAGCATGCCGATCTGCCGTGCAGCGCCTGCCACCAGGGGGCCACGACCCTCGAGGCTCTCCAGGCAACGGAGACGGAGTGCGTCGCCTGCCATTCGGCCGACGACATCCACGAGGGCCGCCTTGGCACGTCGTGCGTGGAGTGCCATACACCGGCAACCTGGGCAGACGCGAGCATCGACCACGACCGGACCCGTTTCCCGCTCGTCGGGCGGCATGTCGGCCCGCCCTGCGCGTCCTGCCACGTCGCCCGGCAGTGGACCGGGATCGGCCTCACCTGCCGCGCCTGTCACGTCGCGGACGACCCGCACGACGGGCAGTTCGCCGGGAACTGCGCCCGCTGCCACGTTGCCACCGGTTGGATGGACGTCACCTTCGACCATCGCCAGACGAGGTTTGCCCTCACCGGTGGGCACGCCAAGCCCGCCTGTGCGGCCTGTCATCCGGACGGCAGGTACGTCGGGACGCCCAGGTCATGCATCGGCTGCCACGCTGGTGACGACCCTCACCGCGGTGCCTTCGGCAAGTCCTGCTCCACCTGCCACAAGACCACGTCGTGGGCTGACTGGACGTTCGATCACGACCGGTCGTCCTTCCCGCTGACCGGCGCCCATCGCAGCGTGTCCTGCCAGGGCTGTCATACGGGCGGGAAGTTCCAGGGCACGCCGAGCACATGCTCGGCATGCCATGCCAGGCCGGCCTCGCACGGCACCGTCCTCCGCGGGGGCTGCGGGTCCTGCCACTCGACCCGGGCCTGGACGCCCGCCTCGTTCAACGGGCCGCATCCGTTCCCGATGAGCCACGGCGGCGCCGGTGGGTCGTGCGTGAAATGCCACCCGTCCTCGCTGACCGACTACTCGTGCAGCCGGTGCCACTCGAACGCGAAGATGAACGAGCACCACAAGGAGATCGCGGGGTACTCGCTCACCGCCTGCCTGAAGTGCCATCCGAAGGGCAGGAAGGAGGACTGACCGCTGTGGCGGACGGCCGGATGCGCACCAACCGTGCAGCCGCCGCCGATGACCGGTACTCGACGCTGATCGGGTCCGGATGCTGCAGAGGCCGATCGCCGGTGGGGAGACCCGGTCAACGCGGGCACCTACACCGTGACCTTCACTGAGGATCTGACGCACCGGGTCAACAACGGCGACGACGTCTGCTGGTATGACAGCGTGCCAACGCGTCCGCCGAGCCCGCGTCAGAGGTGGCGCAGACGTCGCCACGCTCATCGTGAGGGGCGGAAGCCACGGTGCCTCCGGCGGCGGCGTCGTGGACGGTCCCGGCACCGGCCGGAGGCCGGCACCGGGAGTTGCTGTCTTCGGTTGCGGAGACGGTCCCCTACCGTCCGGTCCCCGTGAGGAGGGTCTGTTGCGGGCTGTTGGTGGCGTTGGCAGTCACCACCAGCGGTATCGAGAAGTTCCCAACGGACGTCGGCGCGAAGGTGACGTTGAGCTTGCAGGTCTTCCCCACCGCGACCGGCGTGGCGCAGGTCCCCAGGGTGACGTTGCTGAAGGGCGCCTCCGCGATGGCCGTTGCGATGATGAGCGGATTGGGACCGTTGTTGCTCACCAGCACGGTCTTGAGGGTGCTGGTGCCCACGGCCTTGGAGCCCAGGTTCTGGGTCATCGGCATGGAGAAGGTGGTCAGCGGGGCCGGGGCAAGGCCCGTGCCCGTCAGCGGGACGAGCGAGGGAGACCCCGCCGCGTCGTGGGCGATGCTCAGCGTGGCCGACTTCGCACCGACCGTGCTCGGAGCGAAGACAACGCTGATGGTGCAGGAGCCGGTGATCGGCCCGATCGGCGTCGTGCACGTGCTCGCGGTGATGCTGAACTCGGCGCCGACGATGGTGGCGTCGGTTACGTTGAGGTCCGCGACGCCGGTATTGAACACCGTGACATCCTGGCTGGCCGACGTTGTAGTCGTGGTGACCGGTCCGAAGGCGAGCGACGCGGGCGTCACAACGGCCAGCGGCCCGGGCAGGACGCCAGTTCCGCTCAGCGGGACGAAGGACGGGGCCCCCGCCGCGTTGTGGGTGATGCTCAGGGTTGCCGACGCAGGGCCGTCAACGGTCGGCGCGAACGCCACGCTGATGGTGCAGGTGCCGCCCCCGGCGACCGTCGTGCAGGTGTCGCCGGTGATGGTGAACTGCGTCGCGTCCGTGCCACCGAGCGTGGCTCCGGAGACGATGAGGTCAGCTTGCCCGGCATTGGTGACCGTGACATCCTGGCTGGCCGACGTTGTATTCGTGGTGACCGATCCGAAGGCGAGTGACGCGGGCGTCACGGAGGCAACCGGCGGATCGAGCGGGACCACCGCGGTCACCACCGCTGAGACCGACGTGACCGTCATGCTCGGGAAGGCGCCGCCGGAGCCGAGGTAGCCGATCGTGTTCTCGGCCACGATGCGGTACTGGTAGGTCCTGGACGGCAAGATCGTGAAGTCGTCGTACGTGCGCGTCCCAACGATGTTCGGAACGTTCAAGGGGGACGGGCTCGTGCCGACTGTGGACCAGGCGACGCCGTCCGTGGACCGCTGCACCAGGTACGCCGTCTCGGCGATCGAGTTGTCGTTCCAGGTCACGTGCGCGCGCCGCTCGTTGCCAACCCCGAGGATCGACGCGGTGAGCCCGTCGGCCGTCACCGGCGGCATCGCCACCGAGACCGGCCGCATCATGTCCATCTCCTCGTGGGAGAGGATGTGGCAGTGGAAGACGTACTCCCACCCGAAGTTGACGAGGTCGTTGACGATCGCCGCGGTCGGGATGCCCTGCGGATCGGTGTTGTTGAACGGGATCTGGATGTTCGCGTCCGGGTTCGTGAACCCCGACGGCATCATCGGGTTGAGCAGCCGGACGGCGTTCGGCAGCTCCCACGGCAGCTCGGGGATGATCGGCCGCAGCGCGACGATCGTGTCCTCGAGCGGACTGATGCGAACCGTGTCCTTCCAGCCCAGCTCAGTCGCGTCGACCTGTTTGAGGTTGTTGTCCCAGGCGACCCGGTTCAGGACCTGGACGTCGTACAGGTGGAAGTGGATCGGGTGCGTGTCGACGCCGTTGTGCGTGATCCTCCAGATCTGAGTCCCGTCGGCAGCCGTGGAGATCGGCTGGATCTTCACGTCGCTCACGGGCAGGCCCGTCGTTGCGTCGTAGATGACGTCGTGCCTCGGGAGGTTGGTGGCGTCGATCAGCTCGGTTCCCGGGTTGACGTACGGGTAGAGCGTGACGTTCTGTTGCCCCGGCGTCGGCGGCTGGGCCTCGATGCCCAGGTTCGCCGTCATCCGGCCGAACTCGTCGAAGGCCGCCGAGTTCATCTCGTCGTGGATGGCCTTCGGCTCGAGCTTCATCGACATCTTGGCGTTGGGCGCCTTGAGCGTGTTGAAGCCCCAAGTCGAGCCGACCTTCGTGCCGTCGTTGATGCGGACGTACCCGTCGCACCGGGTGAGGGTGCTGCCGGGGGCGTTGCAGTCGCTGCTGGCAGCGAAGCTCGTGCCGTAGGCGGAGTTGTAGGCGGCCTGTCCAACGATGATCGGCGGCTGGCCCGACTCGAACACGCCGCTCCCGTTGGCCTTGTGGCTGAACGCCGTGCGCAGCTTCGTCAGGTTGAAGGCCGGTGCCGGGGTCTTGGCCGCGATCTTGACCTGCATGATGGTCCGCGTGTTCGGACCGTAGCCGGGCAGGATTCCAGGGGCGGCGTTGGGGAACTGGTCCGGTGCGCCGGTGTAGTAGTCGTACGAGGGGACGCGGGCCGGGAACGCGGCGGGTGCGTCGTTGTAGAGGATGAGCGTCTTGCCGGCGAACTTGCTGAAGTCGACGATCACGTCGGCCCGCTCGGCCGGGGCCAGCAGGAGCGAGAACTTGTCCACGAGGCCGACGTCGAACCGCGTCGGGTCCGTGATCCAGGTAGTGGGCTGCTGGCCGTCCCTGACGACCGGGGCCGGCAGGAAGCCGCCCTCGGTCCCGATCACGATCCAGTCCGGTCCGGTTGAACCCGCGACCGGGGTGGGGAAGACGACGGGGTCGGTCTGGGCGGCGGCGACCTCCGCCGGATTGAGGGCGACCTCGGTTGGGCCGATCTGCTCGCCGCCCTTGTTCAGGTCGGTGCTGGCCGTGGCTGCTTCGCCCACGTACCACTGGAAGTTGAAGAAGCGGTCATTGGCCGCGTTCAGGACGCGCAGGCGGTACGTCTTCGGGTCCAGGGTGACCGTCGGGTACGCGACGCCGTTGACGATCGGCGTGTCGTTGAACTGCTCCATGCCGACCGAGATGTTCGGCGTGCCGGGGATCTCCTTGGGCTCGCAGAACGGATCGGTGTCGTACTGCCAGGTGGTCGGGTCGTCCAGGTTGCATGGCACGGCCAGCGGCTGGCTGAACGGCGGATCCGCGTTCGGGTCCATGTTGTAGTACGGGTTGTCGATCGGACCGTTCGGCGGGGTGGCCGGCGGCCAGAACCAGGGCCCGTACATCCAGCGCCCATAGGCGCTCATGCCGCCGGGGTCGCCCGGGTTCTGCGCGGGCATGTAGACGTGGTGGTACCAGAAGTTGCCCATCCCGCCCCAGCGATCGGTGTCCCAGGTCGGGTCCTGCTGGGCGAGCTGGACGGGGTCGGGGACGAACGTCCGGTCCTGGACGACCAGCGGAACCTGGTCGGCCGGGATGGTCCCGGACGCGATGAGGGCCTTCTCGGTGTCATCCGAGATGAGGTAGCCGGCCGCCTCGCCGGCATAGACGTTGAGCCGGGTGATGCCCCACGCGTGGTCGTGGTAGAACATCAGTCGGGCGCTCTGCTGGTTCGTGTAGTAGAAGGTCTGGCAGCCGTCATCGGCCGCCTCGCAGACGTTCATGTCGGGGACGTTGCCGACGCTGACGCCCTGCGGCCAGTTCGTGGTCTCGGTGTCAGGCGTGATCCACTGGTGCGGCGTGCCGTCGCTGATCCACGGCGTGATGCCACCGTGGAGATGCAGCGTGGCACGGTTGTCCCGGAAGCAGTCCATGTTGCCCCACTTCTCGGGTTGGCTGCACGCCGGGTTGCGGATCTCGTCCATGACGGTGCCGAAGTCCGCCGCATCCGGCATGGCCACCGGGCCCGCTCCTGAGCCCATGAGGGTGGTGTCGACCGGTAGGAACAGGTTCCCGTCCTCGCCCGTGGGCAGCAGGTTGTGGAACACGATCCGGACGGGCTTGTCCTTGGTCGCTGTGATGGTCGGGCCAAGCCATTGGGGCGGGGTGACGGCCAGCCATGGGGTGATGCCGTCGGCCTGCATGACCGGGACCTTCGTGCCGTCGAGCAGCTCGTTCTGGAGCGGGACGCTCAGGCTGATGTCGGCGTTGTCGGGCGTTTCGAGCTGCACATAGCCACGAACCAGCGTGTCCGGCAGGCTCGAGGAGAAGGATGTCCGGTACTGCACCAGGCCGATGACGTACTCGTCAGCCTCGATGCCCCCGTACTTCTTGAGCTCGGGCACCGCGAGCGGGATGTACTTGCCCGAGGCAGGGCAATCCGGCGGCGCGCACAGCCCAGGCAGGGCGTCCTCGAACTTCTTGATGCCAGGCGTGATGTAGCCGGAGCCGGCGGCCGTGACGGTGAGCCCGTTGATCGCGCCTGCGTTCACCGCGGCCGTGGCCGTGGCGCCCGCGCCATCCGGGTCACCGACCGTGACGGTCGGGGCCGAGACGTAGCCGTCGCCGGGATCGTCCACGACGATCGAGCTGATCGCCAGCGTGGCCGACGCGGCCGCGGGGGCAAAGCCGTTGGGGGGGTTGATCGGGTCGGCCAGGGTGCCGTTGCGGACGACGACGTTCGGGGCGGCCGAGTAGCCGGACCCCGGGTTGTCCACGACGATGCCGGTGATGGTGACTGTCTGGCCATCGGCGGCCGGGGCGCAGTCCATCTCGATACAGACGGCATGGGCGGTTGCCTGGATGCCGTCGGTGCCGTCCGGGAAATCGATGTCGACCGTGGGGAACGAGTAGCCGCTGCCCTCGCTCCCGGGCGCGATGGTGATCGCGTCGACGCCGCCGAAGGCCGTGGCCTTGGCCGGGGTCAAGGGCATCACGCCCGAGGCGTCGAGGACGTTGGCAGCGATGGAGTAGGTACGCGTCTGGCTGTAGATCGGGAAGTCGGTCCCACCGAGCGTGACCGTGCCGCTGGGCAGGATGCTGGCCGGGTAGCTGAGGATGTCGCTGCCCGTACCGGCGTCGTCCAGCGGAATCCCTTCACCGTAGAAGGCGATCCGGTCGGCCGTGGTCACCGCGATGTCCGGGACGGGGATCGACACGACCTCGCCCACGGGATCGAGGGTGGTCGGGACGGTGAGCTCCCCACTGTCCCAGGCGACCGTGTACTCGTTGGCGACGCCCGTCGCCTTGAGCACGTACGCGTGGAACAGGTTCCCTGCCGATGGCGTCGGGCTCGACCCCGTGGTGGCCTGGTTGAAGTACTGGATCGACTGGACGGTGCCAACCGCCGGCATCGGTGCCGGCACGACGACGAATACCGGCCCGAGGGTGCCCGGTGCGGTCGCGTAGTCGGTGGCGTAGGTCCTCGCCTGGAGGGCGTTGCCGATCTGAAGGAGCGTCCCGGTGCCGCCGCCGCCCGAGAAGGAGACGGTGGGGGCCGTGTAGCCGGCGCCCGGCGTGTCGAGCGTGACGCTCGTGACGGCACCGGATGCCGCGACCGCCGCCGTCGCCGCGGCGCCCGTGCCCGCGCCGCCGAAGGCGACCGTCGCGCTCGTGTACCCGCTACCGGGGTCGACCAGCGTGAGGTCGGTTACTGCGCCGTTCGCCCCGACCGTCGCGGTCGCGGTGGCGCCGGCGCCGTCACCGTCGATCGTCACGGCGACGTCGGGCAGGGTGAACTGGCTGTTGGCCCAGTTCGGGTACGGCCCGAAGTAGTGGGGGACCTTGGACTCATCGACTGCGCTCGCTGGCAGCGCCGGGGCCGGAGCGGCGTCCGGGCTGGGCGGGACGACAGCCGCCGGTGCGGGTACCGCGTCCGTACCGGCCGGGCTCACCTGCGCCACACCCGGCGTTACTGCCGACACCAACAGCACGAGGGCGGCGGCCAGGGCCACCAGTCGTCTCCTGCTCATTCGATACCCCTCTCCTTCATCCGCTCCACCTCCCGACCTTGCTCGGCAGGTGAGAACCCCGCTTGCGCCGTGGGATGCTTCATCGAGGAAGGCGCGCGGAGCGACTGGCACAAGACGCTAGACGCGTGCGCCATACCAGCCATCCGGGACAACACGGACGCGTCTACTGGTCTTTGGCTCCGTGTGACCGGCACTACGGACGCACAAGACCCGCGTCTCGTCCGGGTCTTCCCGGTAGCGATGACGGGTCCTCCCAGTCATAGTTCGGCCGTGGACCGTCCGCCGGATCCCGAGCGCGATGACGACGTGTCGGTTGACACGGCCTCGGCGGACGATGCTCGGCGGCGCCTCCGCGAGCAGGGGATCGTGCCCGTGGAGCCGGACGCCCGCATTGGTGTGCTCCTCGCTTCCGGGGAGCGGGTCGTCGCGGTGCGCCGTGCCGTCTACATCGAGCGCCGCCTCACCGCCCGCAGCCCGAGTGACGGGCTGCTCGGGGACCTGTACGTCACGACAGCCCGTCTCGTCCATCTCGGCACCGTGCCGGTCGAAGTCCCGCTCCTGGCCATCAGGGAGGCGGTCGCGGCCCCAGGGGCACTTCGGCTGGTCGTCGGTGACGGTCGAGGCGTCGAGATCCGGACCGACGACCCGCTCCTCCTACGTGTCGAGATCGCGGCTGTGCGGGATGCCGCCAGGCTGTCCACGGCCGAGTAGGACTGCGTCCGGCAGCTGACGACAGCGGCGGCGCGCTGGTTGGGCGGTCTTCAGGCCTCGTCCCGGTAGCGACGTGCGGCTTCGGCGCGATTCCTGACGTCGAGCTTGCGCAGGATGCTGCTCACGTGCGACTCGACGGTCCGCCTCGAGATCGTGAGTGCCGTGGCAATGTCACGATCGCTGAGACCGTCCGCGAGGAGGCGGAGGATGTCCAGCTCCCTGGCGGTAAGGCGTTCGACCGAAAGCACTCCGGCCGTCTCTTTGGGACCGCTCCGCCGCAGGACCTTGACGAGGAGGCGGGCGGCGAGCCGCCGCGGCAGGACGAGTTCGCCCGTCTGCGTCGCCCGCAGTGATCGCGCGAGGGCTTCCGGCGAGAGATCCTTGGTCAGGTAGCCGCTTGCGCCGTAGCGCATCGCGTCCGCCACGTCGCGATCTGCCGATGAAACGGTGAGCATGACGATCCTGGTCGCGGGGAGCCGTGGTGCCAGCTCGCGGACGAGCTCGACCCCGGACATGCCAGGCAGTGCGATGTCCAGGAGCAGGATGTCGGGCGCGACCCTCGGCGCGAGCACCAGTGCCTCTTCTGCCGACGAGGCTTCAGCGACGACGACCATGCCGTCGTCGGCGATGGCCCGCGCAACGGCGGATCTCACGAGCGGATGATCATCGACCACCATCACCCGGATCAAGTCGGATCGAGGCGTGGTCATGCCTGCTCCGCGGCGGCGAGCAACTTCGGTGCCGAGAACGGCGCGGTCAGGACGACCAGTGTGCCCGACCCGACGGCCGACGCGATCCTGAGCCGCCCGCCGATGAGTGCAGCCCGCTCGCGCATGGACGCGAGGCCATAGCTCTGGGGCCCCACCGCCGCGACATCGAACCCGCGTCCGTTGTCCGCCACACGGAGCGTGATCCGGTCATCGCGGATCTTGAGGCGCACGCCGATCACAGTCGCGTCGGCATGACGGGCAACATTGGCAAGCGCCTCCTGTGTGATCCGGAGAATCTCAGCCTGGCTCCGCGCGGCGATGCGCGTCGTGTGCTCGCCGTCGAACGTGAACTCGACCCGCAGGCCGTACCGGTCCCCGTGGTCTTCAACAGCGCGGCGCACCAGGCTGCAGAAGCCGGTGTCAGCATGCGCCGAGCTGCGCAGGGCGGCGACGGCTTCGCGGGCATCGCCCAGCCCGACATCGATCGCCGCCGCGGCGCCCTCGGCCGCACGCCGCGCCTCGACCGACAGGTTGTCCATGGCGAGCAGCTCGCCCGCCCGCAGCTTTGCCAGCCACAGGTCCTGCGCCAGCCCATCGTGCAGCTCCCGTGCCAGCCGCGTCCGCTCCTCCAATGCCGCGCGCTCCACCTCCGCGTCACGCAGCGCGGCGAGCTCGGAGTTGGCAGTACGCAGCTCTCGCTGACTGGCGCGGAACGAACTGGCGAGTCCCGCCAGCAGGCACGCGGAGGCGACCAGGCGGAGGGCGTCTCCGGTCGATACCTGGCCCGGATGCGCGCTGGGGTACAGCGCCCAGTGGAGCTCGGCGAACCCGGCGAACACGAGAGCGACGGAGATCCAGCCGTCGAGCACGGAACGCCCGGCGTGCCACAGGTCCCGGCTGACGTACGCGCCCACGAAGAACAGAGCGGACGTGATGAGATGGAGCGCCGCCCCGAACGGCGTGATGTGCGGCAGCCCGTTGGGATCCTCGTACGTGATGATGAGCAGCGCATCCGGCGGTGGGTCGAAGAGCCGGCCCACGAGGGCGGCAGCGAGGACTGCGAGCGTCGGCGCGACCAGGATCCATGGGGGGTGCCAGCCGTACGTCGGTCGTCGCGTGAAGACGCCCGCCAGCACGAACAGCACAGCCGCCAAGATCCGGGCGACCGCGAACACCAGTATCTGGACACGCTCCGGTTCCCCCAGGCTGCCGAGGCTGTCAGCCTGCTGGAGGGTGATGACGACCGCGATGCCGTAGGCGACGGCCAGCGCCATGAAGGCAGCTGCGTGGTAGGCGGCGGCGACCACCTGGCGTTCACGGAAGCGGGCCCACGAGAGCGTCGTTAGGGCGGTGAAGACGATCATGGCGACGGTATCCAGCACGAGATCCGGCGCCGGCTGGGCCTCGTGACCATGGATGCTCCCGCCGAGCACCAGCAGGGTTGCGATGCCGCACAGGACGACGGCCAGCCAGAAGAGGCGGTCCAGGGCCGTGTCACTCCCTGAGGGCCGGGCCGACGCCTTCATCGCGCTCAGCCAATCGCCGACTGCGACCAACGTTCCTCCCTGATTGTCGGGCCCGACACGGTGCGACAGGTTGCGGTCTGACTTCCGCAGTTGGGCCGCAAGCGTGCTGACCGCGACCGGCCCTGTCAAGATCGTGCCGCGCGTGTGTCCGCTGACCACTGGCGCCTCTGGTTGTCGCGGCGGATGGAGATCACCAACAGGAGGAACATCGTCTCGAGGATGTCGACGCCGGCGATGACGAGCGCCACCGCGAACGGCAGCGGGCTTCTTGTGAGCCAGCCGGATCGAGGCCATCGGTCATGCGCCCTCCAGGTCGAGGTCGCAGACCGGCGCCGGAGGACGCTCGCCGGTGGAACGAAGGAGGGCTCGTAACATCGGGCGGGCCTCGGCGTCACATGGGCACCAGCTGGAGGCGACGATGTCCACGGCCCGTGTCTCGATGCTCCTGGGCGTCCTGCTCCTCGCCGGGTGCGGGACCTCGGCGCTCAGCCTCCCGGTGCAGCCCGCCGGGCCGGGTCTCGTGGCGCAGGGGACGCTCGAGGATCCGGCCGGCGACCTGCTCGACGGCGACGACAACCCGGTCGCCACGCCCGCCCACATCGACATCCGCTCCCTCGAGGCCGTGGCGGACGGGGCGACCCTCCGGCTGACGCTCACGCTCGCCGGCGCGCTGCCGAAAGCGTCGGATCCGGAGATCGCGGGCCTGCGCTACTACGTCTTCCTGCACACCGACGGCGACGCGGTTCCCGAGCGCGATGATCCCGGCGTGGGCGTCGGCTACACCGTCGCCCTCCACAGCCGGGGGGCGCTGGGCTACGTGGCGGGGTTCCGGGACTGGACCTACCCCGAGGCCTACGGGGACGAGCCACCGGTCGAGCGCCTCGGTCCCGACTTCCCGGGCACCGCGGACGTGGCCGGCGACACGATCGTCCTGACCGTCCCGCTGGACGCGCTCCGGAACCCCCGCGTCATCCGGATCGGCGCCTGGGCGACCCGCATCCTGCGTGTGGGTGGAGGCAGGTGGGGCGATCCATGGGACACGGTCCCGGACAGCGACTTCCGCGGCGCCACCGGCGACTGGCTGGTGCTCGGCTCCTGACACCGGGCGGACGAGCCGAACGTCTCTGCCTAGGGGACGTCGGCGCCGAGCTGACACTACCGTCGGAGCGAACTCTTCACGCCGGCAATCCCTGCCGTGGCTCCGGCTCCGCCCGCCGATCGTCCTTGGGGCGACCGCGGGATCGAGTGACGGACGCGGCACGGGCAGGGCACTATTCGGGCACGGCGGCGATCCGAGCCCGCCGCGCCCCGCCTGGAGACTGAGCCCATCGTGGTCCCGCGATGACCGGCCCCCGCCCGTTCGACCGATCCCGGTTCGCCGCGCTCCTGGCGACGGCGTTCCCCACCCCGTCGCGGCTGCGCCACTACTCGCGTGGCAAGCTCCGCGACGACGGGATCGCCGGCCTCGCGCTGACGGCGGTCCTCGTGCCAGTGGGCATGGGCTACGCGGAAGCCGCCGGGCTGCCGGCCATCGCCGGCCTGTACGCCACGATCGGCGCGCTGCTCGCGTACTTCCTGGTGGGTCCGTCCCGGATCCTCGTGTTCGGGCCGGACTCATCGCTCCTGCCGCTCGTGGCGACGGCCGTCGTCCCGCTCGCGGCCGGGGACGGCAACCGGGCGATGGCCCTGGCCGCGGCCCTCTCGATCATGGCCGGGGGTCTCTGCATCGCGGCGGCCGTCGCCCGGCTGGGGTTCGTCACGGACCTCCTGTCACGGCCGATCCGGGTGGGCTACATGAACGGGATCGCGCTGACGATCCTCGTCGGCCAGCTGCCCAAGCTGCTCGGCTTCTCGGTCGAGGCCAATGACGTCGTGAGCGGGATCGTCGAGCTGGTGCGCGGGATCCTCGATGGCGAGGTGGTCGTGGCCTCGGCGCTCGTGGGCGGCCTGTGCCTCCTCGTGATCCTGGGCCTCAAGCGGATCGCGCCCCGGTTCCCGGGGGTGCTCCTGGCCGTGCTCCTGGGCGCCGTGATCGTCATCGCGCTCAACCTGTCCGAACAGCTCAGCGTGGTCGGCGAGGTGCCGCGGGGGCTGCCGGGGCTGGGCCTCCCCACCGTGTCCTGGACGGACCTCGTCGCGCTGTTCCCGACGGCGCTCGCCATCGCGCTCATCTCGTTCGCCGATACCAGCGTCATCTCGCACGCCTTCGCCTCGCGTCGCGGCGAACGGGTGGACGCCGACCACGAGCTGGCGGCGCTGGGCGTGGTCAACGTGTCGGCCGGGCTGTTCGGCGGGTTCTCCGCCAGCGGCAGCGCCACCCGGACGCCGGTGGCGGAGCAGGCGGGCTCCCGAACGCAGGTCACGGGGCTCATCGGTGCGCTGGCGATCGGGGTGATCCTGATCGCCCTGCCGGGGCTCCTGGCGCCCGTTCCCACGGCCGCCCTCGCGGCGGTGGTGGTCTCGGCGGCGATCAGCCTCGCGGACATCGAGGGACTGCGGCACCTGTGGCGTCTGCGGCGGACCGAGCTCGGCCTCGGGGTCATCGCCTTCGGTGCGGTCATCGTGTTCGGCGCCCTGCCCGGGATCCTGGTCGCCGTCGGCCTGTCCCTGCTCAACTTCATCCGCCGCGCGTGGCGACCGTACGACGCGGTGCTCGGTCGCGTGCCCAACTACAAGGGCTACCACGACATCCACCGCCACCCGGAGGCGCGGCTGGTCCCGGGTCTCACGCTCTACCGGTGGGACGCGCCCCTGTTCTTCGCCAACGCGCAGTCGTTCCGCGAGCACGTCCTCGAGATCGTCGACGCCGCGACGCCGCCGCCCCGGTGGTTCGCGGTGGCCTCCGAGCCGATCACCGACGTGGACACGACGGCGGCCGACATGCTCGAGGAGCTGATCACGGAACTGCGGCGCCGGGGAACCGAGCTCCACTTCGCGGACCTCAAGGGCCGGGTCAAGGACAGGCTCCGCGTGTACGGCATCTACGACCGCCTGGGGGCAGATCACTTCCACCCGACGGTCGGGAGCGTCGTCCGGGCCTACCTGGCCCAGAACCCCGACGTGCACTGGCTGGACTGGGAGGACGAGCCGGTTCCGCCCGAGGGGACGGTGGACGAGGGCGTGGAACGCGATGCCACGATTGGCGGCGACGGCAGCGACGGCGGCGACGACCTGCCACGGGCCGGCCGATGAGCGACCTCGAGCTGCTGGATTGCGGCGACGGTCGGCGCCTGGAGCGGTTCGGCACCGTGGTCGTGGACCGTCCCGCGCCTGCTGCCGTGATGCCGGCGATCCTGCCGGAGCCGGAGTGGCACCGGGCGCCCCTCGCCTACGGGCGCGCGGGCTGGATCCGGGGCGCAGAGCGCGAGCCGTGGTCGATCCGGATTGCCCGGCTCACGCTCGAATGCCGTCCCGCCGCGGGCGGCCAGGTGGGCGTGTTCCCGGAGCACGCGCGGACGTGGTCCTGGCTGGACCAGGCGATCCGGCGAGCGATGACCACGCTGGGCCGGCCGCCGGAGATCCTGTCGCTGTTCGCGTACACGGGCGGGGCCACGCTGGCCTGCGCGCGGGCCGGTGCCCGGGTGGCGCACGTGGATGCGTCGCGGCCGGCGGTGGCGTGGGCGCGCAGGAACGCGGAGCTGTCCGGCCTGGCCGACCGCCCGGTCCGGTGGCTGGTGGACGACGCACGCGCGTTCGCCAGGCGGGAGCGACGACGGGGCCGCCGCTACGACGGGGTGATCCTCGACCCGCCGACGTACGGCCACGGCCAGGGCGCCTGGCAGATCGAGACCGATCTCCCGGCCCTCCTGGACGACCTGGCGGCCCTCGCGGGACCTCGCCCGGCCCTCGTGCTGCTGAGCGCGCACACGCCCGGCTACGACGGGCGACGCCTCGCCGGGCTGGTCCGCGAGCACCTGGGCGTGGATGCCGCGGGCGCCGATCTCGAGCTCGTGGCGCGGAGCGGGAACGTCCTCCGCCTCGGTGCCTGGGCCCACTCCCCCGCCCGCTGACCACGGCGGTCTGCGAAGATCGCCCGGTGACCGATCTCGTCCTGTCCAGCACGAAGAACCCCCGCCTGCGTGCGGCCATCGCGCTCCGCGAGCGCCGCGCGCGCGACGAGGCCGGCCTGACGCTCGTCGACGGCGCGCGGGAGCTGGCGAGGGCGCTGGCCGGCGGGGCCGTGGTCGTGGAGGTCTTCGTGGCCTCGGATCGGTTGTCCGCGGCCGGGGAGGATGCGGTTGCCCGGGCGGCGGCCGGGGGCGCGGCCGTGGTCGCCGTGACGGGCCCGGTCCTGGACCGCCTTGCGTACGGAGACCGGAGCGAGGGCGTGGTGGCGACGGTCCGCGTGCCGGACGTGTCGCTGGAGTCGCTCCTGCTGCCGGCCGATCCGCTCGTCGTCGTCCTCGAGGGCGTCGAGAAGCCCGGCAACCTTGGTGCCGTGCTGCGGTCCGCCGATGCCGCCGGTGCCGACGCCGTGATCGCCGCGGACCCGCGCACGGACCTGTTCAACCCCAACGCGATCCGCGCATCGCTGGGCACGGTGTTCACGGTGCCGATCGCCGCCGGGTCCTCCGATGACGTCCGCCGCCGGTTGCTGCGGGACGGCATCCGGGTGATCGCCGCACGCGTGGACGCGCCCCTGGAGTACACGGACGCCGATCTCCGGGGCCCGCTCGCGATCGTGCTGGGGAGCGAGGCCGGCGGGCTCACGGACGCCTGGGCGGGCGACGGGATGCTGGCCGTGCGCCTGCCGATGCTGGGGGTGGCCGACAGCCTCAACGTGTCCGTGACGGCGGCGGTCCTGTTGTACGAGGCGAGACGCCAGCGCGGGCACCCTTGACGGCTCACGGACCATGTCGGCCATGAATTGCTTCGACTTCGTCATCATCGGTGCGGGGCCCGCCGGCGAGGCGGCTGCCCACAAGGCCCGCGCGCTCGGTGCGAGCGTCGCCATCGTGGACCGCGGCTGGTTCGGGGGATCCTGCCCGCACATCGGCTGCGTGCCCTCGAAGGCGCTGCTCCACGCGGCGCAGCGGCACGCCGCCGGGGCGGACTACCCCTGGGAACGCGCATCGGCCCGCCGAGACTGGATGGTGAACCGCGCCCCCGACGCCGAGGAGCCGGACGACCGGGCCCACGTCGAGGCCCTGGAGTCGGCCGGGGCGACGGTCCTCCGGGGCGACGGGCGGATCACCGGGCCGGGCCGGGTGACGGTGACCCGCGATGGCGAGGGGCGTGACCTCGACGCCCGCCACGTGGTCGTCGCCGTCGGCTCGGCATCCAAGGTCCCGCCGGTGCCCGGTCTCGCGGAGACGGCACCCTGGACGAACCGGGAGGCGACGCTCGCCCGCGAGTTGCCGCGCAGCCTGCTGGTGCTGGGGGGCGGGCCCAGCGGCTGCGAGCTGGCCCAGGTGTTCGCCCGCTTCGGCGTCCCGGTCACGATCGTCCAGTCCGGCCCTCGCCTGGTGCCGACGGAGCACCCACGGAACGCGGCGGTCGTGCGGGCCGCCCTGGAGCGCGACGGCGTGACCGTCCGCACCGGAGTCCGGGCCGTCCGGGCGAGGGCCGGGGAGGGATCCGGCGGCGCCCATGCCGTTGACCTCGACGACGGGACGACCGCCGATGGTCATGTCATCCTGCTCGCGGCCGGGCGGGTGTTCCCGGTCCGCGACCTTGGCCTCGAGCACTACGGCGTCCGGACGGAGGGCCCCGACGCCTATCCACGGGACGGTCGCCTGCGACTGGCGGACGGGCTGTGGGTCGCTGGCGATCCGGCAGGCCCCGAGCTGCACACCCATCAGGGCCACTACCAGGGCGAGCTGGTGGTGCGGATGGCCCTGGGCGAGGACGTCCGCCCCGACTATCGCGCCCTGCCTCGCGCGACGTACATGGACCCGGAGTCCGCGTCGGTCGGCATGAGCCTGGAGCAGGCGCAGGCCGCCGGGATCGACGCCTTTGAATGCGTCACCGACTTCGCACGGAGCGCCAAGGGATACTCGATCGAGGCGGACCTGGGCCACGTGACCGTCGTGGTGGATCGGGCGAGCCGGGAGCTGGTCGGCGCGGCGATGGCCTGTCCGGATGCCTCGGCGGCGATCCACGAGTGCGTGCTCGCCATCCGGGCGCGGGTCCCGATGGAAGTCCTGGCCGACACGATCCACGCCTTCCCCAGCACGTCCCGGATCCTCAACGGGCTGTTCGCAGAGGCGAGGGAGCGCCTGGATTCCGGGCGCTGAGCCCGGCCGTGGCCCCGGACCGTGCCTGGAAGGCGCCGCCGGGGCGGCCTCCGCCGTAGCCGTGCCGCCGCGTCAGCCGCCGGCGACGACCTCGCCGTCCATCAGCACGAGCCGGGGTCGCGCGTGCCACAGGGCGCCGCCCGGCTCCACCGGCTCCAAGAGCGCGGCGCCCGGCAGGACGACGACGTCCGCCCGGTGCCCGGGCACCAGCCGCCCGCGATCGGCCTCTCCCGCGCTGATCGCCGGGTCCACGCAGGCGGACCGGATCGCCCGCCACAGCGACAGGGCATTGTGGGGGCCGAAGGCCGGCGTCCCGGCCGGCCACGTTGGCGCGCTGCGGGTGACGGCGCAGGCGATCCCGGGCCATGGGTCGACGGGCTCGACGGGCGCGTCCGTGCCGGTCGCCACGACGGCGCCCGTTGCCGCGAGGGCACCCATCGCGTAGCCACGCGCCTCCCCTCGCGGACCCCACAGCTCCCGCGCCTTGGCGGCGTCCGAGCGGACGTGGACCGGCTGCATGGAGGCGGCGACACCGAGCGCGGCGAAGCGGGGCACGTCGGTGTCTGCGACCAGCTGTGCGTGCTCGATGCGGGGCATCAGCGGGGTGGCGCCCGCGGTCGGCCCGAGCACGTCCAGCGACACACGGACGGCGGCATCTCCGATGGCGTGGACCTGGACGGCGATGCCGAGGGCGACCGCCCTGGCCACCTGCTCCTGCAGCACCTCGGGCGGGGTCAGCCAGACACCGTAGCCCGCGTTGGGCGGCGGCGTGTGGCCGGGGACCGTGTCCAGCGGATCCAGCAGTGCCGCCGTGCGCGAGCCGAGCGTCCCGTCCGCGAACGTCTTGAGCCAGCCCATGCGCAGTCGGCCCAGCGGGTCCGGCCCGAGCGCGCCTCCGCTGCGCAGCCCCTCGGCGCCGGCCGCCTCGATCTGCTCCGGGCGGATGCACGGATGAACGCGCATCCCCAGCTCGCCGCGGCCGGCCAGCGAACGGTAGACGGCGAGCGGCCCCCGGAGGCCGCGCTGTCTGGACAGGCCCCCGGGGTCGTGGGCAGCGACGACCCCGAGCGCCAGCATCTCGCGGACCAGCGGCCGCAGCGCCGCCTCCATCGCCGCCTCGGACGGAGGCGGGATCCGGTCGCTCACCAGGCGGGCCGCCGTCTCGTGGAGCACTCCCGTGGCCAGGCCCCGCTCGTCGCGCCGGATGACGCCACCCCCGGGGTCCTCGCGGTCCCCGTCGATGCCGGCCTCCGCGAGCGCCCGATGACTCACCAGGAGCGCGTGATGATCGTGGGCCCACAGGGCGATCCGGCGACCTGGGGCCACCACCTCGAGATCGTCCGCGGTCGGCCAGCGGCCGAGGCGGTCGGCGTCCCAGCCTGCCCCCTCGATCCAGCTCTCGGGGTCGGCGGCGGCCACGGTGCCCGCGCGCACGCGGGCCTGCGCCTCCTGGATCGAGTCGTCGTCGGAGAGGTCCAGACGCGCGCGAGAGAGTCCTGCCTCGACGAGGTGGAGATGCGCATCGGTGAGCCCCGGGATGGCGACCTCGTCCGGGCCGAGCGAGATCCACCGCGTCCCGGGACCGGCGAGCATTGCGACCTGCGCCCGGGTTCCGGCGGCGACCACCCGACCGCCGGCAACCGCGATCGCCTCCACCCAGCCGGGGCCGTCGGTGCCGGCGAGCGTCGCGATCCGTCCGGTCAGGATGACGGCGGGGCGATCGGTCGGAGTCATCCCGTGCGGACTTCACCCTCCACGTCGGGAGCCTCTGACGCATCGGGATCGGGCTGGTCCAGGGCCTCGGACGGCTCAGGCGCGGGTTCCGATGCCGGCCGCCCCGCGCGCCGCTCCTCCTCCGCTCCCAGCTCCGTGACGGTGGCGACGGCGACCGGATCGAACCCGGCCGCGGTCTCCAGCCCGGTCGCCGGCGCGTGGGCCTCGGCAGGCTTGAGCGGGCCGCGCGTGAGGATCGAGGCGACTCCCGAGAACGTGATCAGCGCGGCGACGACGATGATGACCGTCGTGGTGCCGATCACGTCGGACAAGGGCGCCACGATGATGATCGGCAGGAAGCTGGCGACGGAGACGAGCATGTTGAGGACGCCGAACACGCGGCCGCGGACGTCCTCGGGGACGTCCTCCTGCAGCTGCGTCTGCGACGGGATGGCGACCAACGCGTACGCCATGCCCGCCAGCAGGGCGATCAGGACCACGACCGCGAGCAGCGAGGTGAACGCGGACAGGTCCGGCAGGCCGGTCGTCTCCTCCGCCGTCTCGAGGAACCGGGAGATCGGGCCGGCTGCCGCGAGGGCGACGAGAAGCAGGCCGAGCGTCACCAGGCCGAACTCGATGATCCGGCGTCGCGGGAGCAGGTGGCCGAAGGAGTTGAGGAGCAGGATGCCGGTCACGATGCCGAAGCCGAGCGGGAGGACGACCACGACGAAGTCCTTGGTCTCGAGCTGCAGCGATTCGGTGGCGAAGTCCGGGCCGAGCACGCCCAGGACGCCGACCAGCGACGCCGCGATGCCCAGGTAGACGAGCGACCAGCCGACCATCCGGTTGGCCCGGATGAACGTGACGCCCTCGCGGAGCTGGGCGATCGTGGACCCGACCGCCTGCTCCGCATCACCGACGACGCCGCGGCCACCGTCGGCCGACAGCTCCGCGGAGGGCGGGTTGGACGGCAGCGTCCAGCAGAACCCGGCGGCCACGAGATAGCAGGCGGCGACCAGCAGGATCAGGGTCGGTGCGCCGGCGATGGTCACGACGATCGGGCCGAGGAGCGCGAAGCCGAGCGCGAACGCGGCGTTGAGCGTGAGCGTGAAGATCCCGTTCGCGGTCACCAGCTGCCTGCGCGGGACGAGGAACGGGATCATGGCCGCCTCGGCCGGCCCGAAGAACACGGTGATCGTCGAGACGACCACGTTGAGCACGAGGATCGCCGGCAGGAACCCTCCCGCGAGGAAGGTCAGGATGAACGCCCCGGCCCGCAGGACGTTGGTGATGATCAGGATGGTCCGCCGGTCGACCCGGTCCACGTAGACGCCGGCCAGCGCCGAGAACAGGACAGCCGGCACGAGGAAGGTGAGGATGAGCAGGCCGACCGCGGTGTTCGACCCCGTCGCGTCGAAGATGATGACGGTCAGGCCGTAGATGACCATGTTGCCGCCGACCTGGGTGAACAGCTGGCTGAGCCAGAGCAGCAGGAACGGCCGGTTGCGGAAGACCTCGAGAGCGTTTGCCGCCGCCTCGCCCTCGGCCTCGGGGACGTCCGGGGCCGCGGCGGCGCTGGCCAGCGGCTCGCTCACGGGCGCTGCGGCGTCACGGCCGCGCTGAGGGCAGGGTCGCCGCGGCGGACGAACCCGGTGATCCGCCGTTCCAGGGCCGGTCGCTCGAGCAGGACGTGACGCCTGCACGTCTCGCAGCGCAGGCCGATGTCGGCGCCGAGACGGTCCACCAGCCATGTCTCCCCACCGCACGGGTGGCGGCGACGAAGCCGCAGGACATCACCGAGGAGCAGCTCGACCACGGGGTGCCCGGACATCGGCCCGAGGGTAGCAGGGCTGCTCAGATCCGGGGTCGTCCGAGCGCAGGGGCGAGGTCCCGATCCGTGGCCGGCAGCGTGACCTCGTCGAGGGCGATGACGCTGATCGGCACGTCCGGGAAGCGGGCCGCGAGCTGGGCGATCGGGCCCCCGGCCCGGCTCAGGGAGCCGCTCAGCGATGCGGGCTGGCCGACGGCGTAGAGCTCGATCGGATCGTCGAGCGGGATGCCGCCCACGGTCAGGTCGCCCGCCGGACCGCTCACGACGACGCCCGGCACCTCGCGGACGTCCCCGATGGCCAGCCCTTCGGCGCCGGCGTTGCGCAGCTCGTTGAGGAGCTGGCTGACCGCATCGCCGGGCACCTGTCCTTCGATCACGACACGCACTCCGGGACCAACGATGGGCAGGGCGCCGGACCACCCCTGGATCCGCTGGAGGTCGCTGCGGATCTGGCCGGCCGACGAGTCGCCACGCTCGACGACGGCCTCGGTGTTGGCGCGCTGTCGCTCCAGCTTGGCGATCTCCTCGCGGAGCTGGCCATTGCGAGCCGTGAGGTTGGCGACCAGGATCGTGAGGTCCTGGGCGGACAGGGCCGAGAGGCCCGGGTCGAGCGCCTGGGAGCGAACCTGGACGACGGCCAGGAAACCCAGCAGGACGAGCACGGCGGACACCGCCAGACGGCCGGACGAGCGCCGCATCAGGGCGCTCCCGTCGCCGTGGGCGATGGCGAGGGGGATGGCTGGACCCGCCCGGAGCGAAGGCCGACCGATCCCGCGTACGCCGGCAGATCCACCGACTCCGGCACCGCGTAGGAGACGCCGATGCCGAAGGTCTCCGAGCGGGCGCGAATGAAGTCCACGAAGCCGGCGGAGCGGGTCAGCCGGTCGAACATCTCCGGCGCCCCGATGGCCGTGACCTGGTACGGGCCTGCCACGTACGCGGAGTTGACGAGGATCGAGCCGCCGACATCCACGATCGCCGTCCCGACCGAGACGCGCTCGCCGTTGACCGCGATCCCCTCGGCACCGGCGAGCCACAGCTCCTCGACGACGGCCAGGACGTCCGCTCCCGTCACGAGGTAGTCGCGCTCGCTGTCCCCGGGCGGAACGATGGCGGTGGAGTCGGAGAGCTGGATGACGAGACCGGGGCCCGTCAGGGGTGCCAGCCCAGCGGCGATCCGGGCCGCCTCCAGCTCGGCGTTGAGCTTCTGCGTGACCGCCGCGCCGCCCTCGCCGGCGGCCTCCAGGTCCTGGATCGACGCTCGGAGGGTCAGGATCTCCTCCTTGAGGCCGTCCTGCTGCTTCTGGAGGTCCAGGACCGTTTCCACGAGCGGCGTCCGCTCCTGGCTCGTGTACCGGATGCGCGGCCCTTCGGACGCGAGCTGGGCGGCGATCAGGAAGCCCAGCACGAGCAGCGCCAGGCCGAGGGTCAGCTGCCAGCTGGGGATCGCCCGGATGCGGACGGGCAGCTGCATCACGCGGGAGCCTTCCGGCGGTGGGTCACCAGGACGAGGGCCGCGCCGCCCAAGGCGATGACGACCAGGGCCAGGACCAGCGGGCCTCGGCCACCATCGGCGCCGCTATCGGGCGGGATCGCCGGCGTGCCCGGCGCGATGGATGGACCGATCGGCGGAGCGGCCGGCGTGGCACCCGGCGCCGGCGTTCCGGCGGGACTCTCCCAGCCCTCGGGAAGCGGCCCGGGCGGCGCGGGTTGCGGGCCGTAGGGTTCGGGCATCTCGGCGCCCAGCTCTGCCAGCCAGGCTGCCTGGAACCCGGCCAGGTCCTGCCCCAGGGCCTGGCTGAACGCCTCGTCGTCGGTGACCCCCGCCGCGTAGGCGCGGATCAGCCCGAACAGCGCGTCCCGGCCGTACGTGCGCACCAGGTGGTCGATCGCCGACACGCTCTCGGCGTAGGCGAGACCGGCCTTGCCCGGATCGGTGGGCAGCTGCCCGCCCATCGCGTCGAGCGGCAGGAGCTCGCGGGAGCGCACCGCCCCTTCCACCGCGGACCGGCTGTCGCCCGTGTAGCCTTCGGAGAGGTACGTCGCCAGCCCCTCGTGGATCCATCGGGGAGGCCCCCGGTAGGGGTTGTCGGTGGCGGTGTCGATCACCAGGTGCACGAGCTCGTGGGTGACGAGGATCTCGACCCAGGGGTCGTCGATCTGGTCCGGCCGCAGGAGCCCGAACAGCGTCCGGATGCCGGAGATCGAGGTGCCGGCGACCCACTCACGCGTCCCGGGACCCAGCGCGGTTCGGAACGCCTCGTCGTCCCCGTAGATGAAGAAGTCAACCGGCTCCGACTCCTCCACCCCGAGCAGCGCCCCGGTGTCCCGGATCGCCGTCTCCGCGATCTCCAGCGCCCGCTCCCCGAACGCGCGGTCGCCCTCGTACCAGTGCACGGCGACGACGTCGCCCCTGACGGTCTTCCAGTCCCGCGATGTGTCCTCGTACAGCACGGTGGTCTCGCGGCTCGTGACGACCTCGCCGTCGCCGGTCACCGCGGCCCACGTCGCCCGGATCGGGGTGTTGGGGACGAGGCCGCCACCGGCGATGTCGAGGTCCCAGCGCAGGGTCTGCGTGCCCCCGCCGGCCGGCACCGGCACAGCGAGGACATGCGGACCGATGGCGTCCGGGTACAGGAGCCGCAGCTCGACGCGCTCCACGTCTCCGTCCGCGGTGAACGGAACCGTGAACACGATGGACTCGCCGTAGGTCGAGGTCGCCTCCGGGGTGCCGAACGTGATCTCCGCGGCGCGGACGAGTCCTCCCGGGAGCAGGCCGGACGCGGCGACGACGAGCAGGGCCGCCGCCGGCACCATCCGCCACGGGCGGGTCACGGCGCGTCCTCCCAGGCCAGCCCGGCGAGGCGCATGATCCCGAGGCCGTTCTCGGCGGCGCCCAGCAGGCCATCGCGGACCAGCGAGTACGACGTCCCATAGGACACGGGCACGACGGGCGTTTCGTCCCGGACGATCTCCGACGCCCGCGTGTAGGCGGTCAGGGCCTCCGTCGGGGTCGCGGCCGCGCCCCCGTCTCGGATGGCTGCGTCGAAGTCGGCGTTGGACCAGCCGCCGGCGTTCGCGGTGGACCCGGTCTCCAGCAGGACGCCCAGGAAGTCGTTGGGGCCCGGGTAGTCCGCGGCCCAGGACTGGCTCCACAGCTCGGGTGGATCGGTCTCCAGCCGCTCCTGGTACGCCTGGAAGTCCATCGTCGCGTAGTCCACCGTCACGCCCAGGTTCTCCCTGAGCATCGCGACCACGGCTGCGGAGTACCCCACGCCGTTCTCGATGAACGAGATCGCGGGCAGCCCGGCGCCGCCGGGGTAGCCGGCCTCCGCGAGCAGCTCGCGCGCGCCTTCTGGGTCGTAGGGCGGCAGGTAGTCGCCCTCCGGCCGGCCCGGCATACCCGCGGGCACCAGTCCGGTGGCGGGCACCGACGAGCCGACGTCGTCGAGGCGCGCCAGGCGCCGCCAATCCACCGCCTGGGCGAACGCCTGCCGGACGCGGGTGTCATCGAACGGGGGCCGCGTCGTGTCGAAGCCGTAGTAGGCGACGGTGAGCGACGGATCGCTGCGCAGTGACGGGCCGAGGTCGCGATCGAAGGCGATCCAGCCGGCATCCTGGAACCCGATGGGCGCGACGTCCACGCCACCCTCAGCGAACAGGTCCACGGTGCTCCGGCCGCCGGTCGAGTTGAGCACCCGGACCGTCTCGACGGCCGGCTTGCCGGCCCAGTAGCGTGGGTTGGCGGTGAGGACGATGGCGTCCGGCTCGACGCTCGAGAGGAGGTAGCCACCGCTGCCGACGAGCCCGCCGGCGGTCAGCTGGATCTCGCCGTCACCCACGGACGGCGGGACGACGGCGAACGGCGCCCCGGACACGATCGCCGGCAGGTCTCCCCCACCCCGCTCGAGGTCCACCACCACGGTCCGGTCGCCGTCCGCGCGCACGCCGAGGGAGGCGACGTCCGACGTCCGGCCGGCAAGGAGATCCCGCGCACCCTGGACGTCGGCGACCAGCGACGCCAGCGGCGACGGGTCCGCGGGGTCGAACAGGCGCCGCCAGCTGTGAACCACGTCGTCCGCCCTGAGCGGCGTGCCGTCGCTGAAGGTCAGCCCCTCGCGAAGCGTGAACACGACGCGACGCCCCTGCTCCTCGACGGTCCAGGACTCGGCCAGGGCGGGCCGGACGGTGAGCGTGGGGTCCACGGCTGTCAGCGTCTCGTACAGCTGGCTGACGTAGGCAGCACTGCCGAGGTCGCCGTGGCGGGCGGGATCGATGGACAGCGGCGCCCCGGCCAGGATCGTGACGGTATCCGGGTCCCCGTTCGCGGCGGCGACCTCTGCCGGCTCGCCGGTGCCGACCGGCGGCGGCCAGAGCGTCACGATCATGGCGACGGCGACCAGCGTCGCGATTGCCGCGAGGAGGAAGCGCCGCCAGCGGGACGGCGGCTCCGGCGGTGCGCCGTCCATCATCAGGTCAGGCTCCACCACGCCCCCTCCGGCAGGCCGTCGCCCGCCGTCTGCTCGCCGAGGAGGCGTTCCACCGGGACCGGGATCCTGGGCCGGGCCATCCAGGCATAGGAATCGCCGGAGAACCCGAACAGCAATGCCGCGATGCAGACCCAGCGACGCACGGCCGGAGTATAGGCGGGAGGGCGCCGGAGGCCGCCCGGCAGGCCCCGGCGCCCGGGCCAGGGACGCGGCGCGCAGGAAATGAGGCCTCGCCGTGCCACACCGCCGGGGGAACGATGTTATCCGCGAGGCCTCTGCCATTGGAACGACGAACCGGCGGTTTCGTTATGGGCGTCGGTGTCGGTTGGCCGACACTCGCAACCGACCCGGTCAGCTTCCGACGAGCAGGTCGCGGCGCGTTGCGAACGTCTTGAGCACCCGGTACCGGTTGCGTCGGGCCTGGCGGCCTTGCTCCGGGCTGCGGTCCGTCACCGGCGGGCCGACGGCAATCCGCCTGACCGGCAGATCGATGCGGACGGCCCGTCTCGCGTGCTCCTCCGGGTCCTCGTCCGCGACGGTGTCTCGGAGCACCAGGCTCCACCACAGGCCCAGATCGTCGGGGACCAGGAAGTGCTCGTCGAGCGGGCCGCGGAGCAGGTAGTCGTGGCGCCGGAACGCCAGCACACCGCCGCCGATCGCCTCCACGTCCAGCCGGGTCTCCGGCGCGTCCTCGAACCGCTGCATGTCCCGCGACATCAACCCGAACGGTCCGGCCACGGCGACCGACGGATCCTCCAGGGCGGCGATCAGCGGCGTCACCACGTCTCCCGCCAGCTCCACGCCGGGACCGACCAGGACGACGACGGGTGCCGCCGTCCGGCGGATGCCCGCGTTGAGCGCCGCCGCGAAGCCCAGGCGGGCACTCGTCCAGACCACCTCGGTGCCGACACCGGGCGCCCCCGGATCGGTGGCTTCGAGATCCCGGATGGCGGCGCCCTCCGCTTCGGCGGGGGCGTTCGCGACGACGACCAGCTGCGTCCCATCGGGGCCGTGCTCGGCCAGCACGCGGACCGTCAGGGCGAGGCCCGCTCCCGCGTCCTCGGTCACCAGCACGACCGACGCCACGCCAACCGGTTCGTCGTGGAGCCGCGACGGCACGGACGCGCTGGACCCGTACCGGGTGGTGCCCTCCTCCACCTCGTCGGGCGGAGCGGCCCGCTCAAGGCTGTACAACGATGCGGCGTCGGTCACCCGCCAGCCGGCGGCCTCGATCTCGCCGCGCAGACGGTCGGCGGTCGCCCAGTCGTGAGCGCGACGCGCGGCGGAGCGGGCCTCGGCGAGGTCTCGGACCGGCTGGGGGGCTTCCTCGGACGGCATGCGCCCCGAGGATAGCGGCGATCCCGACGGGGGGACCACCGGCCCTTGCGTGCCGGGTGACTGCGGGCCATCGTCGGGGCACTCGCACAGGGGGCGGGGATGCTGGTCACGTTCATCAAGCCCACCCTTGGCCGTCTCGCCGACGGCGCGCCCTTCGTGGACGCCGCGCGGATGGAGCCGCTCCAGCTGGCGGTGCTGGCGGCGCTCACGCCGCCCGGGGTGGACGTGCGCCTCCTGGACGACCGCGTGGACGTCATCGACTTCGACGAGCCCACGGACCTCGTGGCAGTCACGGTGGAGTCGTTCACGGCGCGCCGGGCGTACGAGATCGCCGCCGAGTTCCGGGCTCGCCGGGTCCCGGTCGTGATGGGCGGGATGCACCCGACCCTCGTTCCCGACGAGGTGGCGCAGCACGCCGATTCCGTGTTCACCGGTGACGCCGAGACCCTGTGGGCACAGGTCGTGGCGGACGCCCACGACGGCCGGCTCCGGCCGCGGTATGACGCCCCGGTCGGACCGCCGCAGGCGGGCGGCACCCTCCCGCGGCGCGACCTGTTCGCCGGCAAGGGCTACCTGCCCCTGAGCCTGCTCCAGTTTGGGCGGGGCTGCCGGTACCGATGCGAGTTCTGCGCGGTGGGCCACTACTTCGGGCATCACCAGTACGCCCGTCCCCCAGCGGACGTCGTCGCCGAGATCCGTGCCCAGTCTCGCCGGAACCTCTTCTTCGTGGACGACAACCTGATCTCGGATCCCGTGGCGGCGAAGGCGCTCCTGCGGGCGCTCGTTCCGCTGCGGATCCGGTGGGTGTCCCAGGCGAGCGTGGACCAGGTCCGGGACCCGGAGTTGATGCGCCTGTTCGTCGAGAGCGGCTGCCTGGGCAACGTGATCGGGTTCGAGACCCTGGACCCGGACAACCTGCGCCAGATGCACAAGGGCGCCAACCTGGCCGAATTCGACGGCTATGCCGGCGCCGTTGCCGCCATCCGGGAGCACGGGCTCCAGACGTGGGCCGCATTCGCGCTCGGCTACGACCGGGACACGCCCGAGTCGATCCTCGCCACGTGCGAGTGGGCGATCGACAACCGGTTCACGTTCGCCGCCTTCAACGTGCTGATGCCCTATCCGGGCACGGCGCTGTATGCCCGCCTGGCCGCGGAGGGCCGCCTGCTGTACGACGGCCGCTGGTGGCTCCACCCTGACTACCGGTTCAACGCCGCGGCATTCCGCCCGGCCCGCATGACCGCTGACCAGCTGACCGAGGCCGCGTGGGCGTGCCGCCGCCGCTGGAGCAGCGCCGCGTCCATCGTCCGGCGGGCACTTGACCCCCGCACCAACATGTCCTCGCCGTTCCGGTTCGCGCTGTACTGCGCCTACAACCCGCTCTACCGGCAGGAGGCATGGAAGCGTCAGGGCCTCCGACTGGGCCTGCGATGAGGGCGCCCGCGACGAGAACCGCCATCGAGGGCCCGCGATCGCCCGGCCCGACGGACGTTGATGTCCACCTCGCCACCCCGCACGACGAGCCCGACATCCGGCGGCTGGTCGCCGCCACGCCCATGCCCGGCGCCGTCGCGGTCCGGTTCGCCCGCGAGCCGGACTACTTCCTGGGCACCACGATCATGGGCGACCCGTGCGACGTGTTCGTCGGCCGGAGCGCGGACGGCCGGCTGGCGGGGGTTCTGTGCCGCGCCGAGCATCCGGCGTTCGTCAACGGGATCGAGACCCGGATCGGGTACATCGGCCAGATCAGGGTCGCCGACGGTTTCCGAGGGCGATGGCTGCTGCACCGGTCGATGGCGCTGTTCCGCGACGCCAGCCCGCTCCGGGATGCTGTACATCGGCGTCATCGCGCGCGAGAACCCGCGAGCGCGCGGCGTGCTCCTGGAGCGGCGCCCCCCGGGCGGCCTGCGTTCGGTTCGCCTGGCCGGGCTCACGACCTGCGCGATCATGCTGCGTGGACGGCGGCCGCTCCGGGTGCCGGGCCTGCAGGTCGCCACGGCCTCGAGCGTTGGCGTCGAGCCGGTCGTCTCCTTCCTTCGGGAGCAGGGGCCTCGCCGCCAGCTGTACCCGGCCTACGCGGAGGCCGACTTCACGGGCGGGCGGACGCTCCGGGGCCTGGACCCCGGGGACGTCACCGTGGTGCTGCGCGGTTGTGAGGTCGTCGGCGTCATGGCGTCCTGGGATCAGGCCTCGTTCAAGCAGGACGTCGTGGACGGCTACGGGTCCGCGCTTCGGCGCCTGCGGCCCGCCTACGACCTGGCCGCCCGGCTGATCCGCGCCCGCTCGCTCACGCCGCCCGGGTCGGCGATCCCGCTGTCGTTCGCTGCGTGCACCTGCGTCGCGGACGACGATCCGGAGGTGATGCGGCTGCTGCTGGCGGCGACCACGGCACGCGCCCGTGCGCAGGGCAAGGCCTACCTCATGCTCGGTCTCGCCGACGAGGACCCACTCCTGCGCGTGGGGCGGCGCTGGCTGCACGTCACCTATCGCAGCGACCTGTACGCCCTCTCGTGGGACGACGACCCGGCAGCGCGCCTCGACGCGCGAATCCCGTACATCGAGATCGGCACCCTGTGACCGGACGGAGGCGGCGATGACGGACCGGCGGCTGACGTTCGTGGAGGCGACCTCGCTGATGGTCGGGGCGGGCGTCGGCGCGGGGATCATGGCCGTGCCGTACCTCGCGGAGCGCACGGGACTGGTGGGGCTGGCGATCATCCTGCCCATCGCCTGGGCCGCCAGCTCGCTCGTCCACCTGATGCTGGCCGAGGTGCTGTTCCGCACCGGGCGCGACCTCCAGGTCGTGGAGCTCATGCGGCTGTACGTGTTCCGTGGCCGGTGGGGTCGTCCGCTGCTGTGGACGGTCGTTCGCGCTGCTCGGGATCGCGTTCCTCGCCAATCTCGCGGCGTACGTGGCGGGCGCGGGCGAGATCGTGGCGGACCTGCTGGCGATCCCGCGGCCGATCGCAGAGCTCGTGGTCTACGCCGTCTCCGCGGGCGTGGTGTTCTTCGGCCTCAAGGCGGTCGGGATCGCCGAACGGTTCGGCGCGCTCGTCCTGTTCGGGCTCACGGCCGCCATCTGCGTGGGCGCGCTCGGCACGCCGGTCGCGCTCGAGGCCGGGCCCTCCGGCACGGCGTCTGAATGGCTCGCCCTGTACGCGATGGTGATGTACGCCTACTGGACCTTCTACAGCGTGCCCCAGGTGGTGGCGGGGCTGGGTGAGGACCGCCGGGCGGCCGTGCGGGCGATCCTGGCCGGCCTTGCGCTGAACGGGCTGCTCACGGCTGTCGTGGCGCTTGTGGCGCTCGGCGTCTCGCTGGATGTCACGGAGGTCGCGATCATCGGCATCGCGGACGCGATCGGATCATGGTCCGGCACCATCGGGTCCCTGCTCATCGTCGCCGCGCTGGTGACCAGCTACTGGTCGGTGTCGCTGGCCCTGGCGGACATCCTCCGGGAGCGCACGGGGATCCCGGCCCGGGGCGCCTGGCTGGCGGCCACGGTCCCGTCGCTGGTGCTGGTCTGGCTCGTGGCGGCGGAGTTCCTCGAGTTCCTGCGTCTCGCGGCCGGCGCGACCGCGCTGGTCGTCGCGCTGATCGTCGTGCCGATGTATCTCCGCGCGCGGCGAACCGGTCCGGTCCGGGATCCTGCGTGGTCGCTCGGACGCCTCGGCAGCCCGGCCGTCCTCGCGCTCGTGCTGCTGGCGCTGGTGCTGATGGCCGCCGGCTCGCTGCTGGAGCTCTGAGCCCGTTCGGTGGCCAATAGGCGTCCATCCGGCCCGCGAGCCCGAGCGCGGCTGATGGCACAGTTGGCTGGTGCCCATCACCCGTGATCCTGGGCTGCACGCGTCCGGGCCGGTCGGCGCCCTGCGGGGCGTGCTCGGCGAGTTCCCGCGCACCGTCCTCGTGCTCGCCAGCGGTGACCTCGTCGCGAGCTTCGGCTTCAGCCTGTTCTTCCCGTTCCTGACGATCTACCTGGTCCAGGAGCTGGGCGCCACGGCCGCCCAGGCGGGCCTGGTGATCGCGGCATACTCGCTGCTCTCGACCGTGTCGGGGATCGGCGGCGGGTGGCTGGCCGACCGGGTCGGGCGGCGGCCTGTGCTGATCGGCTCGATCTCCATGACGGCGCTGCTCGTGATGTCGATGGCGTTCGCCACCGAGCTGTGGCACGTCGGCCTGGTCATGTTCCTGCTCGGTTGCGTGGACCCGGCGTTCCTGCCGGCGGCCCGGGCCGCCGTGGCGGATACCGTCGACGAGCCTCGCCGGCCGCGGGCATTCGGCCTGCTGGCGGTCGCCAATGCGCTGGGCTGGATCGCGGGACCCGTGATCGGGGCCGGGCTTTCATCCTTCGGCTACCCCCTGCTGTTCGGGATCAGCGGCGTGCTCGTGGGGTGCTACACGCTGATCGCGTTCCGCTGGCTGCCCGAGACGCGCCCAGACCGGCCGGATCGGGTGCCCGCTCCCGGTGGTGCGACGTCGGGCGCTGGATCCCTTGACGCCGCGGACCCTCCCGCTCCCGACGCGCCCCGCCGCCTGCGGGTGTTCGCCGCCTTCCTGCCGCTGTACGCCGCCACCCATGGGCTGACCTTCCTGTGGGTGACGACCCTGCCCATCCACGCCGCCACCGGCCTCGACCTCCCCACGCCGGTGTGGGGGGTGCTGTTCGGGATCAACGGCCTCCTGATCGTCCTGTTCCAGCTGCGGATCGCGGGTGCCGCGGAGCGCAGGTCCAAGCCGCGCGTGATGGCGCTCGGGGTCCTCCTGTATGCCGCCGGCATGGGCGTCGTCGCGCTGCTCTCGCCCGCGGTCGCGGTGCTCGGCCTGGCAATCACGATCTGTCTCGTGACGCTCGGAGAGATGCTCCTGATGCCGGTCGTCCCCGCGTTCGTGTCCGAGCTCTCGCCGGCAACCCGGCGCGGGACATACCAGGGGATCGCGCTGGCCGCCGGCAGCCTCGGCGCGGCGGCCGGCCCGCCGCTGGCGGGCGCCGTCCTCGACGCCGTCCCGGGCGCTGCCCTGTGGGCCGGATCGGCGCTCATGCTGCTGGTGATCGCGGGGGGCTACCTCGCCCTCGGTCGGATGGCGGACCGACTCGCGCCGGCGGCGGGGTCATGACGGCAGCGCGACCCGGCACGAAGGTGCGGTACGGTGGCGGCGTGACTGCCGTCCCCCGCCCTGCCGCCCGCCCGATCCCGACCCGCCACCTGTGGATCCCGCGTCAGCACGGCGCCTGGGCGATGCTGCTGCTGCCGATCCTGCTCGGGATCGCGGCCAGCCGGCCCAGCCCGTGGCATCTCGTGCTGACCGCTGCCGCCCTGGCGGCCTTCCTCGGCTCGGCCACCGCGCAGGCATGGTCCCGGGCTCGGCGGCCGCCGGCGTACCGCGCGCCGATGGCGGTCTACGGGTTGGCCGCGGCGATCCTCGGCTTCGTGCTCGTCGTCGCCTTCCCGCCGCTGCTGCTGGCCGTCGCCGTCATCGTCCCCACCGCCCTGATCGTGTTCGGCGGCGCCCGGCCGGGGACGCCGAGGGACCTCGCCAACAGCCTGGTGCAGGTCGTGCAGGCCCTGGTCCTGGTGCCCGCGGCCGCCTGGGTGTCCGGTGCGTTCGAGGTCGAACCGGTCGTCGCCTACACCCTGGTCGCGGCCGGGTACCTGTTCGGCACGGTGCTGGTCGTGCGGTCCGTGCTCCGGGAGCGCGGCAACGAGACGTTCGCGGCGCTGTCGGTCGGCTTCCACGTGCTGCTGGCCGTCGTCGCGCTTCTCACGCTGCCCGCGGCCTATGCCGTCGTGGCGAGCGGGCTGGCGGTGCGTGCCGCCGCTCTGCCCATCGTGCAGCGGCGCCGAGCGAGCGGCCCGAAGCCGCTGCGGCCGATCCACGTCGGGATCGTCGAGATCGCGGCTTCCCTGGCGGTCGTCATCGTCTCGTTCGCCGTGCCTGTCTGATGGGCACCAGGGTTCTCGTGGCGTACGCCACGAAGCACGGCTCCACCCGCGAGATCGCAGAGGAGATCGGCCGTGTCCTGCGGGACGCCGGCCTGGACACGACCGTCGCGCCGGCGCGGGACGTGACCGACCTGGAGCCGTACGAGGTGATCGTCCTCGGCAGCGCGCTGTACGCCGCCCACTGGCAGCGCGACGCGAACCGCTTCGTCGCGCGCCACCTGGCGGAGCTCCAGCGGCGCCCCGTGTGGCTGTTCAGCAGCGGCCCTCTGGACCGCTCCGCCGACGCCGGCACGTTGCCCGCGGCCCCGTCGGTGGCGCTCACGACGGACCCCATCGGCGCGCGGGGCCACCGCACGTTCGGGGGGCGCCTGCTCGCGGACACCCCCGGCCTGGACCCTCACGTGTTGCTCACGCATCCGGTCGGCGACTTCCGCGACTGGGACGCCATTCGCGACTGGGCGCGCGCCATCGCGAATGCGCTGGAGACGCCAACCCCGGAGCGCTGACCGGCCTACGCCCCGATCTCGATCCGGCCGTTCCAGAGCGTGTAGTGGGACCGGTAGGTCTCCTGGTGGATGACACGGCCGCTGCGGTTGCGGACGACCCGGGTCACCGACACGTCCATCCCGTTGGCCGGGTACTCCGTCTGCTCCCGGACGCCCTTGGGCAGCGACGAGACGTAGACCGTGTTCGTGGTCGCCTTGCGGAGGTTGCTCACCACCGGCCGGCCGATGCTGACCTTCCGCCCGTCCGGGATGCCCCAGATCTCGTAGCGCACCCAGCCCAGGCCCTTGGCACGATAGCGGAAGGCACGGATCACGACCGGGTTCTTCATGTCGTTCGTGAACGACATCGTCTGGCCCCGGCCGAGCCCACCCGAAACCGTCGCGTCCAGGCCCAGCGGGTACCGGTTGATGTAGTACCGGTGGTTGGAGCGGGCGCCCATCTGCAGTCCCGCCCGGAGCGCGGCGTTGAACAGGGTCGTGGAGCTGGAGCACATGCCGCCGCCGATGGCACCCGTCGGCTCCGTGTGGTCACCGGCGATGTAGCCGCCGAGGCCGAAACCGCGCGCGGACGTGATCGGGCCGACGGCCCGCCACCATTCGAACCCTTCGCCGGGCGACAGGACGGTGCCGTCGATGAACTTGGCCGGCAGCCAGATGTTGGCGCCGAAGTAGTTCCGCTCACTGACCGGGAACCAGGTCTTCCAGGAGCCGAGCCGCTGCATGAGCGGCGCCTTCTTCGAGGCCTCCTCGGTGGACAGCTTGGGCGGGATCGCCGCCGTCACGACCTTGACGGGCGGGAGCTCGACACCCGGCGTCCGCGTCGCCAGCACCTGAACGATCGCGGCCGCCGTGGCGGGACCGTCCAGTCGCCGCCCGTCCCGGCCCGGCGCAACGCCCACGATCCGGCCGCCCTTGCCGCCCAGGAACACCGCCGACTGCGGCGCCCGCTTGACGGCCTTCGCAACCTTGGCCAGCGATTTCTCCACGAGCGCCGTGTCCACGGTCGGCGCGATGACGCCGTCAGCCGCGGAGTCAAGGCGCAGCCATGCGCGGACCGTCGCCGCCTTGATCTTCCAGGTCTTCTTCCCGAACGTGACCTTGACATCCGCGACCATCCGCTCGGTGGCGGCGCGGGCGGCGTCCACGTCCGCGTCGCCGAGTCCGGCCGGGACCTCGATCGCCGGTGCGAAGACGACGACCTGGGCTGGCGCGTCCAGCCGCGCGGCCTCGTCCATGGCCATCGCGGTCGCGGCGGCCACATCGAAGGTGCGGCCGGCCCGGGCATGCGTCGTGTGGACGCCGTCCTTGTCGATGCCGATCCACGCGTCCAGGGGCTCGCGCTCCTGGCCGGTGAGCGCCGCCGCCACCCCGGCCGCGACGGCGTCCCGGTCCAGCAGCAGGCGGGGCTGGATCGTACGGCCCGACAGGGCAAGGCGGATCTGGCCGATCGCACGTTCCGCAGGCGTCCCATCGCGGCCGGTGGCCAGGGCCTCCGCGACCATCGCGTCAGCGTCCACCCGCCGGCCGACGTCCCCGTATGCCAGCGAGACGTCGCCGGCCGGGGTCCGGACGACGATGCGGCCGTCCGCGTACCCGGCGAATGCGGCCTCCAGGGCCGCCGCGGCCTGGGCTCGGTCCATGCCCGCCAGGTGAACGCCGCCCGCATGGACCCCCGGCAGGACGCGGCCTTCGTAGCTTGCGTCCCAGGCGATCAGCGCGGCCGCGGCCGCGCTGACGCACAGGACCAGCCCCAGGACGAAGCCCGCCAGCACCCGGAGCCACGTCCGGGACCGCCGTCGCACCACGGTCGCCCCACCGTCAACGGCAGCGGGCTCGTCGATCGCGACGGGCTCGGCGGCCTCGGTCACGGGTTCCAGGACGTCGACGTCGGTGGTCATCGCGCCACGCATGATGCCGCATGGCGTCCACAGCGGTCATCCCCCAACCGACTAGCTCCCGATGGCCACGAACATGGGGCTGAAGTACGGGATCAGCCAGATCGCCCAGACCACGACGCTGAACCGGTGGAAGGTCGTGATGAGCCGCTCGTCGCGACGGGCAAGGACGATCGTGGCCCAGATCGCGTGAACGAGCATCAGCAGGATCGCGATCACGCCGGTGACCCCGTGAACGTCCGCGGTGAGCCCACCGGCGAAGTCCAGCATCATCCCGGTGCCCAGCGTGTCGCAGGCGAGTCCCAGCCAGAAGAACACGAGGTGCCAGGGCTTGAGGCGGCCCGCCAGCCGCTCGCTCCATACACCGATCGAGTAGAAGACCAGGGCCAGCGTGATGACGATCGAGGCGGAGGCATCCATCGCCCCAGAATACCGACTGGTGCCATGGGCCCGAACGGCTCCGCGACCATCGTCGTCGTGGCGCTAGGATGGCCCCACCGGTCCGGGGTCCGGTCGCCTGCCCGCCAGGGCACCGCGGCCGGCAGATTCCGGCCCCCACGGAGACATCGTTGATGACCGACGACCGAGCCGAGCTGCTCCGCAAGCTGGTCGAGCCGCTGCGCGTGGCGCCCGGGCGCAGAGTCCGCCTGATGCGCGACTTCGACCCCGGCTACCACGCGGACTTCGTCCAGAAGGCGGATGCGAAGGAGACACTCCAGCAGGGCGTCTCGCTGCTGGCGGAGTACCAGGCACGGCTCGCCGCCCAGGACATCTACTCGCTGCTCGTCATCTTCCAGGCCATGGATGCGGCCGGCAAGGACGGCACGATCAAGCACGTGATGAGCGGCGTCAACCCGCAGGGCGTCGAGGTCACCAGCTTCAAGGTCCCGAGCGCCGAGGAGCAGGACCATGACTACCTGTGGCGGTGCGCGAAGCGCCTGCCGGCGCGCGGCACGATCGGGATCTTCAACCGCAGCTACTACGAGGAGGTCCTGGTCGTCCGGGTCCACCCGCAGATCCTGGACGGTCAGCGGCTGCCGCCTGCCGCCAAGGGCAAGGACGTCTGGCAGCGCCGGTTCCGCGAGATCAACGACTGGGAGCGCTACCTGACCGACAACGGGACCCGGATCGTCAAGCTGTTCCTCAACGTGTCGAAGGAGGAGCAGCGGCAGCGGTTCCTGGCCCGGATCGACGAACCGGACAAGAACTGGAAGTTCTCGGCGGGCGATGCGCGCGAGCGCCGCCGCTGGGACGACTACCAGAAGGCCTACTCGGAGATGCTGAGCGCCACGAGCACCGAGTGGGCCCCCTGGCACGTGATCCCGGCCGACCGCAAGTGGTTCGCCCGGATCGCTGCCGGCGCGGTGATCCTGGACGCGATCACCGGCATCGACCCGCGGTATCCCGTCCCCGACGACGCGGCGCGGGCGGAGCTGGCCGCCGCCAAGACGGAGCTGCTCGCCGAGTCGTAGCCTCCTCCCCGCAGCCGCCGAGCCCGCGGCGATCGCGCCGGAGCGCCCATCGGCCGGGATCGGCAGACCTTCGGCACTGTGGGGCACGGGTCGCGCATGGCAGGATTGCCGTGAAGGCGTCCTCATGCGGCGCAGGGTGCCGTCGGGCGCCCTCGGAGGAGCAGGCCATGACCGCAACGCTCGTGATCGACACGGTCGTCACGACCTCCCACGGCCGCCTGGGGGGCCGGGTCGTCGAAGGCGTGCACCGCTTCCTGGGTATCCCCTACGCGGCCCCGCCGTTCGGCGCCAATCGCCTGCGGCCGCCGCAACGGGCCGAGGCCTGGGACGGTGTCCGCGATGCGCTCGCATTCGGCGCGGAGCCGCCGCAGCCACGCATGCCCGCCGACGACCCGTCCTCCGCGCTGGTCTGGGATCCGGCCACGCCCGGCGAGGACTGCCTCAACCTCAACGTCTGGACGCCGAACCCGGGCGCCGGCGGCCTCCCGGTGATGGTCTGGTTCCCGGGCGGCATGTTCGAGGTCTGCTCCGGGGCCACCTACGACGGCAGCCGTTTCGCGAGAGACGGCGTCGTGTGCGTCACGATCAACTACCGCGTGGGACCGGAGGGCTTCCTGTACCTCGCCGATGGCGACGCGAACCTCGGGCTGCTGGACCAGGTCGCGGCGCTGGAGTGGGTGCGCGACAACATCGCGGCGTTCGGCGGCGACCCGGGGAACGTGACCATCTTCGGCGAGTCGGCGGGCGCGATGAGCGTCGGGACGCTGCTCGCCGTGCCACGGGCCGAGGGCCTGTTCCGGCGCGCCATCTGCCAGAGCGGGGCCGCGGACCGGGTGATCCCCGTTCCGGTGGCAGAGCGTGTCGGCCACGAGCTGGCGGCGCGTCTCGGCGCCCCGGCCCGGCGCGAGGCGATCGCGGCGTTCCCGCCGGAGCAGGTGCTGGCCACCGCTGGGGCGCTCAAGGCGGACCTCGGCGCCCATCCCGACCCGGCCCGGTGGGGCCTTGACGTCATCGCGAGCGCACTGCCCTGGCAGCCGGTGATCGACGGCGACGTGGTGCCCGGGCATCCGATCGAACGGATCGCCCACGGCTCCGCCGCCGGCGTGGACGTGCTGGTCGGCTCCAACCTGGACGACTGGGGTCTGTTCGTCGTCGCCAACGGACTGGGCGCCATCGGCGACGATGTGCTGATGGGAGCCGTGTCCGACCACGGGTTCGCGGCGGCGGCAGCCTACGGGCTGTCCGCCGACCACGTGGCTGCCTATCGGGCGGCATACCCCGGCGCTGCGCCCGGCCAGCTGCTGGGCGCCATCGAGACGGACTGGTGGTGCCGGATCCCGGGCATCCGCCTGGCGGAGGCCCATGCCCCCGCCCCGTCGGGCACCTTCATGTACGAGTTCGCCTGGCGCTCCCCCGAGATGGGGGGCGCGTTCGGCGCCTGCCACGCCCTGGAGATCGGCTTCGTGTTCGACACCCTGGATCTCGGGCCCGCCCAGATGCTGGGGCCGCTGTTGGGGAGCGGCGCGCCGCAGTCCCTCGCCGACGCCATGCACGGGGCCTGGGTCCGGTTCGCCGCCACGGGCGATCCCGGCTGGCCCCGGTACGATGCGGAGCGGCGGGCCACGATGCGCTTCGACACCGTGTCGACCGTGGTGGACGATCCGCGGCCGTTCGAGCGCGCGCTGTGGGCCGGGGTGGGCTGACGGCGCGGGGGACCGGCGGCTCCCGCTACCCGCGCCTGTCCGCCTACGACCGGCACTGCCTGCGGGCCGAGACGCCGGACCGGCCGCTCCAGATCGGGATCCTGGCCGACCTGGACGGGCGGACGCTGCTCGATCCATCCGGGCGGCTGCGGCTTGCGGAGCTCCGGCGCGAGATCGACGCCCGGCTCGTCGCGCTGCCTTGGCTCCGGCGAGTCGTGCACCACCCGGGCCGGCTGGCCGGAGGCCCGCTCTGGGTGGACGACCCGGACTTCGGGATCGACCGACACGTCGGGGAGGCCGCGCTCTCGCCCCACGCTGACGAGGCTGCCCTGCTCTCGCTCGCCGAGCGCCTCATCGCGCCGAACCTGGATCGCGCCCACCCGCTGTGGCGGATGTGGTTCCTGACCGGGCTGGCGGACGGTCGGGTCGGCCTGCTCGTCGTCGTGCATCACGCGCTCGCGGACGGGATGACGGCCATGCGCCTGGTCCGTGACCTGCTCGAGGCACCGCTCGGCGAAGCTGGGCCCGACCCGGAACAGCGGCGTGTGCCTGTGCTCGCTGCGCCCTGGGGTGCGCTCGTCGGCGACAACGTCCGGACCACCATCGGTGCCCTGCCGCGGCTGGTCCGGCCATCCACGTGGCGTGCGTTCGCGGAGATTCTCCGCTACGCCCGCCGGGCATCCTCACTGTCGCGCAATTCGGAGCGGAGCTCGCTCAACGCCCCGGTCGGACCGCGCCGGCGGCTGTGGGCGCTCCGGATCGACCAGCGCGCCGCCAAGCGGGTTGCCCGGGCCCGCGGCTGCGGCGTCAACGACGTCGTCCTCACCCTGGCCGCGGGCGGGGTTCGCGCCCTGCTCGAGGCCCGCGGTGAGCCGGTCGCGCAGCTCCGGCCCCGGGCGGGCGTCGCCGTTGCCCTGTTCAGCGCGGACCGCGGGGGCGCGGCCGGGAACGATATCGGCACCCTCCACGTGCCGCTACCGCTGGCCGAGGCGGACCCCGATGCCAGGCTGCGGCTCATCGCCGCCGAGACCGCCCGGGCGAAGGCGAGCCCGATGGTGGCCGCGGAACCCATCCTCCGGGCGTGGATGGGGCGCTTCGGCTTCGTGCGGCGCTCGATGGAGCACCAGCGGCTCGTCAACCTCGCGGAGACCTACCTGCCCGGCCCACCGGTCGCCATCGACATCCTCGGCACCCGCGTGCTCGACCTGCTCCCGATCGCACCCCTCGCGGGGAACCTGGGTCTCTCGTTCGTGGCGCTGTCCTACGCCGGGCGGCTCGCGATCACCGTGCGCGCGGACGCGGACCGCTTCCCGGACCTCGATCTGTTGGCCACCGCCATGGAGCGCGAGTGGCAGGCGCTGGGCGTGCCCGCGGAGACACCGGACGGGCCGGAGCGGGTCCCGGACGGAGTCCCGGAGCCGGTGACTGCCTGAGCGTCAGGAGCGACGCAGGCGCCAGATGCACTCCGCGGGCCAGCGCCGGGCCCAGGCCAGCTCGTCCGCGTCACGGTAGGTGGACGTGGCATCCGGGGCCGGCCGGGGCTCGATCAGGTCCTCGATCACGAAGCCGTTGGCGCGGAACAGGCGGATCCACTCCCCGTACGGCAGCTGGAACATCACGTCCTCGCCGTCGTCGATCCGGTGCATGCCGAAGTAGTCCAGCGCGAGGTGCTCCCCCACCCGCTCGGCGCCGAGCGGCCAGCAGATGGTCTCGATCGGCGAGTGGTGGTTGAACGCGAACAGGCCGCCGGGTCGCAGCAGGCGGGCTGCCTCCGGCACGGTCCGGTACGGATCCGCGAAGGTCATCGCCCCGTGGTCGCAGAACACGATGTCGAACGAGGAGTCCGGAAGCGGCACGGACTCGGCGCTCGCATGGACCAGCGGGAAGTCGATCCCGGCCTCGGCCATCAGGCGCCGGGCGTGCTCCAGCTGACGCCCAGAGACGTCCAGGCCCACGCATCGGGCGCCGCGGCGCGCCAGCGCGATCGACCACTGCGCGGCGCCGCAGCCGAGCTCCAGGACGTCCCGGCCCTCGACGTCGCCGAGGATGCGCAGCTCAGCCTCCGGAACGCGGCTCGTGCCCCAGAGCAGCCCTCCCGTCTCGGCGAGCGAAGCGCCGTGCTTCGCCTGGTACTCGTCGGCGAACGCATCCCAGGCCACGCGGTTGCGGGCGGCGCTCTCGGTCAGGCCGGGGGAATCGTCGTCGGTCACCATCGAGCCATGCTACGACGCTGTCGTCGCCCGTCGTCACCCGCGTCCCGGACGCCGCGGCACGATGAACGGCGTCTCCAGCTTGTAGGCCGCGTAGGCCTCGCCGAAGCGCTCGGCCAGCTCACCCTCCTCGAGGCGCTTCAGGTAGAGCAGGAGCGCCGCGGTCAGGGAGAGGACGATCGCGGTGCCGGCGGTCGTCCGGGCGGCGACCGCCATGCCCAGGTAGGCCAGGATGGTCCCCAGCGTCATCGGATTGCGGCAGTAGCGGAACGGACCGTCCGTCAGCAGCTTCTGGGTGGGCATCACCGGCAGCGGTGTGCCGCGGCCCCTCCCCAGCTGGGCGTCGATCGACCAGAAGGCGAGCGAGAACCCCAGGATCGTCAGCAGCCCGCCGAGGACGCGGTTGACGGGTGCGATCCCGATGGGCGGCAGACCGAGCCGCCTGTCGAGGCGCGGGCCGATCCCGGCCACGAGGAACGGCATCAGGCCCAGGAAGACGGGGCCGAGCGGGACCAGGGCTGCGATCCGCGTGGCCTCGCTGTGCTCTCGCCGGGCCCACCTCGCATAGCGGGACATGGCGCCTCCGTGCTCCCCTGCGACGGCAACGTCGCGACCCTCGTCCGGTCGCTCTCGAGCATGCGCCGGACGTCGGACGACGGCCAGAGTCGGAAGGCCCCCGGCGGCCCCCGATGCGGGATCCGATCTCCGACGCCGGTTCGATTGCCGGGCGGCAAGATATGCTGTCGCGTCCAACCGGCCGGCGCGGCCATCGCAGCGGGAGTCCCGTGACAGCTCGCGTGCTCGTCGCCTACGCGACCAAGCTCGGATCCACCGGCGAGATCGCCGAGACGATCGCGCATGTCCTGCGCGACAACGGCCATCGCGCCCTGGCGGTGCCGGCCCGCGACGTCACCACCCTCGCCGACTGGGACGCCGTGGTCCTGGGCAGCGCGCTCTACTCGGCGTACTGGCAGCGTGACGCGCGGCGGTTCGTGGATCGCTTCCGGGAGGACCTCAAGGCCCGTCCCGTCTGGCTGTTCAGCGGCGGCCCGCTCGATCGCCGCCTGGCGAAGGCCGATCAGCCGATCACCCCGCACGGCGCGGAGATCACGGCGGGGATCGGGGCACGCGCCCATCACACCTTCGGAGGGCGGCTGGCCCGGGATGCGGCCCTGGACCCGCAGGTCCTCCAGACGCACCGCTTCGGCGACTTCCGGGACTGGCAGACGATCGTCGACTACGCCTACCGGATCGCCCGTGAGCTTGACCGGATGACGTTCCCCCGTTCGCCCTGACCGGGCGCCGGTTCGCCCCTTCGGGGCGCCGGCGCGGACGAACGGCGCTGCTATCGTGGCCCGATGCTTCCGGCCGACAGCCACGATCTGATCCGCGTCCACGGCGCCCGCGAGAACAACCTCCGCAACGTCAGCGTGGAGATCCCGAAGCGCCGGCTGACGGTGTTCACCGGCGTCTCCGGCTCCGGCAAGAGCTCGCTCGTGTTCGCCACCATCGCCGCCGAGTCGCAGCGCCTGATCAACGAGACCTACAGCGCCTTCCTGCAGGGCCTGATGCCCAACCAGTCGCGCCCCGACGTGGATCTGCTCGAAGGGCTGACTACGGCGATCATCGTGGACCAGGAGCGCATGGGAGCCAACGTCCGCTCCACGGTGGGCACCGCCACCGACGCCAACGCCCTGCTGCGGATCGTGTTCAGCCGGCTCGGCCAGCCGCACATCGGCACGCCCAAGGCCTTCTCCTTCAACATCCCCTCGGTCCGCGGCGCGGGCGCGATCACCGTCGAACGCGCCGGCAGGAAGGTCGAGCGGAAGTCCTTCACGGTCATCGGCGGCATGTGCCCGCGCTGCGAGGGCATCGGCACCGTCTCCGATTTCGCCCTCTCCCAGCTCCTCGACGAGACGAAGTCACTTGCCCAGGGGGCCATGGCCGTCCCCGGCTACACCGCCGGCGGCTGGGGCTACCGCCTGTACGCCGAGTCGGGCTTCGTGGACCCCGACAAGCCGGTCCGCGAGTACACCGAGCAGGAGCGGCACGACTTCCTGTACCACGAGCCCGTCAGGATGAAGATCGCGGGCATCAACATGACCTACGAGGGCCTGGTGCCGCGGATCCAGCAGTCGATGCTGGCCAAGGACGTGGAGTCGATGCAGCCGCATATCCGCGCGTTCGTGGAGCGGGCGGTGACGTTCGCCGCCTGCCCCGACTGCGGCGGCACCCGACTCAACGAGGGAGCCCGCTCGTCGAGGATCCATGGGCTCAACATCGCGGACGCCTGCGCGATGCAGATCACGGACCTCGCCGACTGGGTCCGGGGGCTGGACGAGCCCTCGGTGGCGCCGCTGCTCGCCACCCTCGCGCAGACGCTCGACGCGTTCGTGGAGATCGGGCTGGGATACCTCTCGCTCGACCGCCCCTCCGCCACGCTCTCCGGCGGCGAGGCACAGCGCACCCGGATGATCCGCCACCTCGGCTCGGGCCTCACCGACGTGTCCTACATCTTCGACGAGCCGACCGTGGGTCTCCATCCCCACGACGTCGCCCGAATGAACCGGCTGCTGCTGCAGCTGCGCGACAAGGGCAACACCGTGCTCGTGGTGGAGCACGAGCCGGACGTCATCGCGATCGCTGACCACGTGGTGGACCTCGGGCCGGGCGCAGGCTCCGACGGCGGCACGGTGTGCTTCGAGGGGACGGTCCAGGACCTGCGGGCAAGCGGCACGCTCACCGGACGGCACCTCGCCTACCGGGCCCGGCTCAAGCCGGCGACCCGGACACCGTCGGGCATCCTGCCGATCCGCAACGCGACCCGCAACAACCTGCAGGACGTGGGCGTGGACATCCCGCTCGGCGTGCTGTGCGTCGTGACCGGCGTGGCCGGATCGGGCAAGAGCTCGCTGATCCACGGGTCCCTGCCGGCGAACGCGGGAGTGGTGTCGATCGACCAGGCGCCGATCAAGGGCTCGTCGCGCAGCAACCCGGCGACGTACACCGGGCTGCTGGACCCGATCCGGGCGGCGTTCGCCAGGGCGAACGGCGTCAGGGCCGCGCTCTTCTCCGCCAACTCAGAGGGCGCCTGCGCGGGCTGCAACGGCGCCGGCGTCATCGTCACGTCCCTGGGCGTGATGGCGGAGGTCTCCACCGTGTGCGAGGACTGCGAGGGCCGGCGGTTCGACGCCAGCGTGCTGGAGTACCGGCTCGCCGGGCGGGACATCAGCGAGGTCCTCGCGATGTCGGTGAGCGAGGCGCTGGCGTTCTTCGCCGCCGGTGACGCCCGGACGCCGGCGGCGACCGCGATCCTCGCCCGGATGGCGGACGTGGGGCTGGGCTACCTGCGCCTGGGCCAACCGCTCACCACGCTCTCCGGCGGCGAGCGCCAGCGGCTCAGGCTGGCGATCCAGATCGGCACCGACGGTGGCATCTACGTGCTCGACGAGCCGACCTCGGGCCTGCATCTCGCCGACGTGGAGCACCTGCTCGGGTTGCTGGACCGGCTGGTCGATGCCGGCAAGTCCGTGATCGTCATCGAGCACCACCTCGCGGTGATCGCCCACGCCGACTGGATCATCGACCTCGGCCCCGGCGCGGGGCATGATGGCGGCCGGGTCGTGTTCGCCGGCCTGCCCGCGGACCTGGTCACAGCCCGCAGCACCCTTACGGGCCGACACCTCGCCGACTACGTCGCCTGATCTACCGTACGCACAGGTCGGCCTCGGGTTCGAAGCCGGATCCGGGGCAGGCGAACGAGCAGCCGACGTCAGGAGGCGAGAGCATGGGCGACCAGACACGCCCCAACGTTCACACCCCACCCCCGGGCCCGCGCAGCGAGGCGCTGCTCAAGCGCGCTGACGACATCCTGCTGGGGGTGTCCCTGATCGGCGGCTGGCCGCCGAACCACTTCGTCGGCCGGTACCGCGACGGGTGGTTCATCGAGGACGTGGACGGCAACCGCTACCTCGACTGGATCAACGGCTGGTCGAGCGCGCCGCTCGGCGGCAACCACCCCGAGCTGGTCGAGGCCGCCCTGCAGGGCTTGCGGGACTACGGCACCGAGTGCCTGTCAGCGCTCCGGGTCGAGCACCAGTGGACGCTGGCCGAGAAGCTCCACGAGATCGCGCCTCCGCCACTGACGAAGGTGGTCTACGACACCACCGGCAGCGAGGTCGCCGAGAACGCGGTGCGCATCATGCGGGAGGCCGCCGGGCCTGCTCGCCCGTTCGTGCTCACCTTCTTCGGCAGCTTCCATGGCGGCAACTACGGCACCGGGGCGATGGGACCCCACAACGCCCACTACAACCATGCCATCGAGCCGTTCATGAGCGGCTGGATCAACGCCCCCTTCCCCACCTGCTACCGCTGCCCGTACCGCCTCGAGTACCCGTCCTGCGACGTCGCCTGCCTCGACTACGTCGAGGACATGATCCTCAAGTACAAGGCGACGCCCGAGAGCATCGCCGGCGTCGCCGTCGAGCTCATCCAGGGCGAGAACGGCATCCAGATTCCGCCGCCGGAGTGGCCGAAGCGGCTCTCCGACCTGTGCCGGAAGTACGGCTGGATCCTGTACAACGACGAGGTGCAGGAAGGCGTCGGGCGCACCGGCAAGTGGTTCGCGATCGAGCACTACCCGGGCGTCGAGGCCGAGCTGCTCAGCCTGGGCAAGGGGATCAGCGGCGGGCTCATCCCGCTCGCCTGCACGCTCGGCTCGGACCGCATGAGCGAGGCCGCCGGCGAGCTGTACACGGGCGGCACGTTCGCCGGCAACCCGGCCGCCTGCCTGGTCGCGGCGAAGCTGCTGGAGATCATCGAACGGGACCACGTCCTGGACAACGTGGTCAACCTCGAGCAGGTCGCCAACGCGAAGTTCGGCGCCATGAAGGACCGGTACGAGATCGTCGGCGACGTGCGCGTCATCGGCGCCTACATGTGCGTGGAGTTCGTCGAGGACAAGGACACGAAGACCCCGGCGCACGACCTCACGCGCGAGATCGTGTACGCGATGGAGCGCCGGGGTGTCGTGCCGATCTACGAGCCGGCGTTCAACTGGTTCCGCCCCACCCCGGCCCTCAACCAGCCCCCGGAGCTGTTCGCGCTGGGCTGCGACATCGTGGAGGAGTGCGTCGCAGAAGTCAGCCGGGCGCATGCCAAGGGCATCGCCTGACCCTCGCCGCGTACCCGGTCGGCCCTAGTTGACCCGGCGCACGTCCTTGCGCGTCACCACCATCTCGCGGCGGCCCATCTCCTCGATGAACGCGTCGCGAACGGACCTGTCCAGCAGCTCCGGAGCGATCACGCCCGGCTGGGCGATCCGCCCGTCCAGGATGAACTCCGCGTAGATCGAGGCGGGGGTCGAGGTCCCGTACGAGACGGACGTGGCGCCCGGGATCAGCTCGTTGGCGCGCCGGATGTCGGGCCCGACCACCTCGTAGTGGATCGTGTGCGGCTGGCCGTCCTTCTCGCCGATGCAGTCCACCAGCTGGATGCCCACGTCGAGGATCTGGCCCGAGGCCGCGAGCCGCGCGACCTCGTCCGCGGGCGGGTTGGGCGGCAGCGTGGCGACGTAGACGTCGATCGGCCGCACCCTCGTCCCGTCTCTGCAGCGTCACCGGGTCCTTGCCGGCCATCCCCGAGCGCACGAACGCCGCATCGGCGCGAAGGGAGGCCTCGTCGGTGCCCATCTTGAAGTCGACGTACCGCAGTCCCTTGTCCCCGAACCTCTTCGGCAGCAGGCGCGGCAGCGTCGTCACCTCCTCGTGGTCGTGGGCGATGCAGAGCCCGAGACCGAACGGCTCCGGGAACAGGTAGGTCTCCTCGCGACCGAAGATCTCGACGCGCGTGAACTCGCCGTTCTCGAACAGCAGGGGCGGCTGGGCGCAGTCCGTGTAGTACGTCTCCTGCGACCACACCTGGAGCGGGACCGGCGAGTCGAACAGGGCGTAGTCCTTGATCCGGATCTCGTGGCACCGGTCGAGGTCCTCGTAGCCGTTGGCGGCGAACGTGTTCGTCACGCCGGGGTCCATGCCGGTGCTCTGCAGGGCGCACAAGCCGGCAGCCTCGAACTCCGGACCGAGGGCGGACTGCTCCAGCCATGCCTCGTCGATCGTCTGGGTCGGGGTCTGGCCCGAGGCCATGTCGAGGTAGTTGGCGCCGGCCTTCAGGCAGGCACGCAGGATCGGCATGTTGAACTGCGGGACGACCGCGTTGACGATCAGCCTGGCGCCCGTTCCCGCCGCGGCGACGGCATCGACGTCGGACGCGTCGAGCCGGATCGCCGTCGCCTTCCCGGCGCCCACCTGGCCGGCGACGAACCCGGCGCGCTCCTCGTTGTAGTCCGCAACCACGATCTCGGTCACCACGGGGCTGCGTCCCAGGTTCCAGGTGAGGACCTGGCCCTGCATGCCCGCCCCGACAACCAGCACCTTCATGGGATGCTCCCTTCTGCAACCTTCTCAACCCAATGGGGGCTCGTCGCCGGCACCCTCGAGCGAGCCGGGCGGCGGCACCCGGGGGTCAGCGTGCCGAGCCGATGGCCTCCGCCAGGCGGATCTCCACCATCAGGTCCCCCGCCAGTCGCTCCAGGCCCCGGTGCAGCTCGGTCATGTCCACGCCGTCCGGGACTGCCGCACGGACGTGCGCATGGAACATGTGGCTGCCGGACATGGTCGCGGGCGGACGGTCGGTCGAAAGATCCTCGACGTTGAGCCCGTGCGTCGCGAGCAGCTCCGACACCTCGTGGACGAGACCCGGTCGATCCATGCCGAGCAGCTCGATCTCGATGACCTGCCGGGGCGCGCCATCCGGCGGCGAACTCCGCTCGACGATGACGTGGAGGCCGCTCGCGCTCAGCTCGCCGAGTGCCGCCTCCAGCGCGGCCGCCTGCTCGTCGGCAACCTCGATGCAGAGCACCCCCGCGAACTTGCCGGCGAGGTGCGCCATCCGGCTCTCCAGCCAGTTGCCCCCGTTGGCGGCAACGACCTTCGACACCTCATCCACGATCCCGGGGTGGTCAGGTCCAATGAGCGTGAGGACAAGGTCGATCATGGCGGTCATCGTAGCGCGTCGCGCACGTCGCAAACGGACGTGCACCCGGGCGCGACGGCATCGGCATGGTGCACGATGGTGACCCGGCAGCCCAGGCGGCGAGGCGCGTCCTCACCGCGCCCCGCGCCTGATCGAGGACACGAGCATGACCCAGTCGCCCTACCCCACCCCGGTGACCCTGGACCCGGCCTGGACGGCCGACACGGTCGCCGTGCAGGCGGGCCGGCCCGCCCGCGCGCCCGGTGCGCCGATGAACGCCCCCATCACCATGAGCTCCACGTACGTCCACGACGCCGGCGTCGAGTACGGACGCGACGGCAACGCCGGGTGGGGCGCGCTCGAGACCGCGCTCGGCGCGCTGGACGGGGGCCGGGCGGTCACGTTCGCATCGGGCCTCGCCACGGCAACCGCGATCGCGGACCTGGTGCCGGCGGGCGGGACCGTCGTGCTGTCGTCGGTGACGTATTACGGCGTCAGGAACATCTTCGAGCGACTGCAGGCGCACGGGCGCCTGCACGTCCGCATGGCACCCGCAGACGACACCGCCGCCATCCTTGCCGCCGCCGATGGCGCCGGCATGGTGTGGGTCGAGTCGATCGCCAACCCGCTCATCGTGGTGGCCGACGTCCCCGCGATCGCGGCGGGCGCGCGCGAGCGCGGAGCGATCGCGGTGGTGGACTCGACGTTCGCGACGCCGCTGCGCCAGCGCCCGCTCGACCTTGGCGCCGACATCGTCCTGCACTCCGCCACCAAGCTGATCGGTGGCCACTCTGACCTGCTGCTGGGGGCCGCGGTGTGCAGGGACGATGCGCACGCCGACAGCCTGGCGGCCCACCGCCACGACCACGGCGCGATCCCCGGGAGCCTGGAGGCCTTCCTCGCGCTGCGCGGGCTGCGAACGCTCGCCGTCCGGCTCGACCGGGCCGAGGCGTCCGCGGCCGAGCTCGCCCGCCGGCTCGCGTCGCACCCCGGGGTCTCGAGCGTCCACTACCCGGGCCTGCCCGGCGACTCCCAGCACGAGCGGGCGCTGCGGGTGCTTCCGGCGGGCGCCGGTCCGATGCTGTCGTTCGAGGTCGCGGGCACCGTCGAGCAGGCCGAGGCGTTCCTCGCGCGGCTGCGCCTGGTGACCCACGCGACCAGCCTCGGCGGCGTGGAGTCGCTGATCGAGCGCCGCGCGCGCTACGCCGGCGACGCCGCGATCGTCGGGCCCACGCTCTGCCGCCTGTCGGTCGGCATCGAAGACGTGGAGGACCTGTGGGCCGACCTCGACGGGGCGTTGCGCGGCGCGCCGCACCCAGCGGCTTGAAGGGCCTCCATCCCATTCGGCTTCCGCCCCGGCACGTCTCAGCCGGCCGGGCCCGCCCAGGCGAGCGGGTTCGTCACGACGACGGCGGGCCGAGCTGCTCCTGGAGGTCGATGAGCGGCTGCTGGTTGACCTGGAGGAACCCGTCGCGTGGCCGGTCCAGATCGACCACGAGGGTGATCACGGCCCCCAGGACGACGATCATCACGATCGCGCTGAGCGGGCTTCGCCGCCGGCTCAGGCCCGCGCTGAAGCCGAGCATTCCGAGGGTCAGGGCCGAGCCGACGATGAGCAGGATGACGACCGTCTCCGGCACGCGCCCGTACAGGCCCGCCGTGATCCTGGTCTCGTTGAGGTCGATGGTCTCGTTCAGGGACTCGATGTAGATGGCCAGGACATCCGATTCGGGCGTGGCTCTGGCCAGCTCCTCCGCGGTTGCCCACAGCGCGTCCTGGATCTCGACCGACCGAGCGATCCGCCTCATCGTGTCCTCGAGGTCGTTGATCGTGGTGCGCAGGGACGCGTACTCGCGCAGCAGCTCCCGGCTGTCGCTCGCGGCCGGCTCCGGCAGGTAGCCGGCGCGGAGGAACGTGGTGCCGATCGAGTTCGCCTCGGCGAGCACCAGGCCGCGGCGCGCGTCGAAACGGTCTGACGCCATCCCCATGGTGATCGCGAGCAGGAATGCCATGAGGGCGAAGAGTGAACCCACGAGCATGCTCGCAGGCCCCTCCGACTCGTCCGGCGTTCGCCCCTGCCACCAGCGTCCGACACGGAAGCCGACCTCGTACGCGATCAGCGCGACGATGGCGAACGCCGCGTACACCCCAAGGATCGGCAGGGAATCGAGCGAGTCCTGAAAGCGCATGGTCCTCTGCCTCAAAGGGGCTCACCGGTCGGCGCGCCTGCGGCAGGTGCCAGCATACCTATGCCGGATCGCGTCGCGTGGGCGTGCTCGACCCTCGGCGAGGCATGGGCACGGGGCGACGTACACGTGCGGGCTGCGTCCGGCCGGCGAACAGCTGGCTGCAGCAGGCCCAGCTGGGGGAACAGGCGTCACATATCGGCGACCCGCTGGACGGGCCCGACCATGGGCAGCGTGCGGGCCGGCGGCCCCCGGACTACGATTGACCCATGAGCGATGACGCCGCACGGCTGCCTGCCGGGACCGAGCTCCTGCGAACCGTCCGCATGTCGCTGCGCCTCAACGCGCCGCGCGAGCGCGTGTCCCGTGCCTGGGCCGATCCCGAGGAGCTCGCACGCTGGTTCCCGGAGCGCGTCGAGGGCGGGCTCGCCGTCGGTGCCCGGACCGTTCTCGTGTGGGAGAACCAGCGGGTCTGGTGGGACGTCATCGAGGCGCGGGCCGGTGAGACATTCGTGTTCCGCTGGCCGTGGTTGCCGGACGAGCGCCTGGTCACCACCGTCCGGGTCACCTTCGCGCCCGCCGGCTACGGCACGTTGCTGGAGCTCGAGGATGGGCCGTTCCCGCTCGACCAGCCGGGAGGCATCGACGCGTGGGCGGAGGCGATCGGGGGATGGAGCCAGGCCTTGGCTGGGCTCCGAGCCTCGCTGGACTTCAGCGTGGACCTTCGCGAGCGGGCCTAGGCACGGCGCCGGCCACGGGCGCCGGCCCTGTGGACCGCTGCGTCGTCGCTGGCCGTAGGTGCGTTTCCCCGGTACTTCCCCGACGCGACCCTACTCACCCTCCGGCTCCCGGACGCCGGTGTCAACCCAGGCCACGAACAGCGGCAGTCCGGCATAGGCCTCGTCGGTGCTGACCGCGACGACCAGGTGTGGCCGGTCGAAGTGCAGGTCGAGGACGGGCCGCGCCACGGATATCGAAGCCGGCACGGCCATGGCCGCGATCGCTGCCGCCTCGAACCCGCGTCGGTCGTAGCGGGCCAGAGCGCTCATCGCGGCCTCCACGTCGCCGTCCACGGCCATGCGGCGAGTCTGCGCCGGGGCGGCCTCGAGCGCGAGGCGGCCGAGGATCGCTGCAGCCTCCCGGACCCCGGCGAGACCGGAGATGTCGGCCCCGCCAGTACGCTCCTCGAACGCGGGCACGAGGGCATCCCCGCCACCGGGGCCGCTGCTGACGGTCCAGGCGTGACCCTCGGCGGCCAACCTGTCCGCCGGGATCCACTCCGGCTCGCGTCGTTCGAGGTACCACTCCGAGAGCAGGCGCAGGGCCGTGGTCGCGATCTCATCGCGTCCCACTCCCCTGTCGGCGATGAACGAGTACACCGTGAGGCGGTCGCTGGATTCGGCTGATGCCACGGCCAGGAGACCAACCGGCGTGTCGATCACCCCGCGCACCCGCGCGGCCAGCATGCGGCCGACCCCCCATGCGTTGGCCGGAGCCGCGACCACCTCGAGCGGCCTGATCCAGGTGACCCGGGTTGCGATGGCCGCGGCCAACACGCACAGCGTATCCGCGCCGAGCTTGAGCGGGAACTCGTTGATCAGGCCCAGGGTCTGCCGCCGCGTCCAGTCGTCTGCGTCGGACTGGGGCGGGACCGGGCCGCGAGCAGCCCCGTCGGGGATGGACGCCTCCCAGCGACCGAAGTCGCCGTCGGTCGCAAGGAGGCTAGACCGCCATATGGCGACCGCTGCCCGGAGGGACGCCGGCCCGCTGCTCAGCAGCCGTCCCACTTCCTGCGAGGCCTCGGCGGCCTCCAGGCCAAGGGCATCCTCGATGGCAGCCCGATCCTCGCCCGACGCTGATGGCGCAACGAGCGCGGTCAGCATCCAGGGCGCCAGGGCGCTGGTGGCGGGGCCCAACCGGAGCAGATCCGGGAGCGTGCGCGCGGTGTAGGCGGTGAGCGCCCGAACGAGCCTCGATGCGTCCATCGTGTCGCCCCCACTATCGCCCATCAGCGGGTGCCTCGTCCCATCGGCAGCGACTTCGGGTCGCACAATACCCGGCAATTGGGGCCGAACGCCCGTCACGCGCTGGCTGTTGCCGCGTCATCGTTCCGAGCCACCGGGGTCTCAAGTGCGTGAGGAACGACTGATGAGCGTGCGCACCAGGGCAGGATCGCTGCTTCCGATCATTCTTGCGGCCCTCCTTGCCGCAGGGTGTGGAGGCTCGCCGGCGGCATCTGCCGCACCCGCGCCGACCGCCACAACCGGCCCGACCGTCGCGGTCACGCCGGCACCCACGGCGTCTCCATCGCCCACACCGGTCGCGGACGTGTCCAAGCTGTTCACCGCCCGGATGATCGACCCGCAGTTCGAGGGCGCGGGTCGGATCAGCGGCTCCATGACCATCGGCAACCTTGAGGGCTCGATCGCCGGCACGATGCAGATCGACGGCAAGGATTCGACGTCCGAGATGATGATCGACATCCCCAACGTCTTCAGCTCCACCTCGGCCTCCATCGAGCACAACGGCGACGAATACACGTCCACCGACGGTGGGCCATGGTTCAAGACCGAGGATCCAACAGCGGACACCGGGCTTGCAGGGACCATCGGCGTGGCCGCCCTGACGGCCCGCGATTCCGGGATCGTCACGGTGCAGGGCCAGCAGCTTCACCACATGGTCCCGGGCAACGCCGGCACCATCACGGCGGCCGACCTCGGGATGACCGATCCGTCGATGGCCGACGCCAAGGGCACGCTCGACTTCTACGCCCGGGACGACGGCTCGCTCGCGGTGATGTCCGTGAGCCTCGAGTGGGCCGTGGACAGCGGCGGCACGCCGGTTCCCGCCTCGATGACGATGGATTTCGCCTTCGACGAGGATCCGACAGTCACCATCGCGCCGCCGGACGAGATCTGGGCGCGGTTCGCGTCCAAGCAGCACGGCTACTCGATCGGCTACCCGGCGGACTGGCAGCTGAGCAAGGCCGAGAACGCCGACGAGCCGGACGTCTTCGGGTACTCCTCCACCCAGTTCTCGATCGGATTGCGCGAGCGCCAGCCGAAGGCCGCGTCGGACAGGCTCGACGCCTACGTCCGGGCGTTCCTGGACGCAACCCCGAACAAGCCCGAGGTCAGTGAGGCCACCACCGCGGCAGGCGAGGACGCGTGGCGGGTGGCCTACCACGACACGGTCAACGGCGAGGAGCTCTACTTCGTGTTCACGCTGCTGATCGAGGGTCGCAACGGCTACACGGTCGCCTTCGTCGGGCCGAAGGGGTACGAGTCCGACATCGTGGCCTTCCACGAATCGCAGCTCACCACCCTCGAGGTCCCCGGTCGCTGAGTCGAGCCAGCGACAGCCGGACCGCCAGCCGCGGGCCGGCTCCTCGTCCTCGCGTTGCGCATGGCGTCGGCGGCCGCCGGCACGAACGCCATCAGCTGCGAAGCACCTTCTGCAATGCCCGGCCTTTCGCGAGCTCGTCAACGAGCTTGTCGAGGTACCGGATCTGCTGCATGAGCGGGTCCTCGATCGCCTCGACGCGCACCCCGCAGACCACGCCCGTGATCTGCCCTGCGTTGGGGTTGAGCCGCGCCGCCGCGAAGAAGTCCGCGAAGGTCGTGCCTGCGGCGAGGTGCCGCTCGAGCTCGGCGTCGCCGTATCCCGTCAGCCAGCGGATCACGGCGTCGAGCTCTTCCCGGGTGCGGCCCTTCCTCTCGACCTTCGCGAGGTACAGCGGGTAGACCGAGGCGAAGGTCATCGTGTAGATCCGGGGCGCGGCCGTTCCGGTCATGGTGCGGTGACCGCGAACCAGCGTCCCTCGGGGTCCGAGAACGCGAAGCTCCGCACGCCCTGGTGCTCGCTCACGTCCGACGCCTGCACCCCGTGTCCGACGAGGGCGGCGTGGGTGGCATCGAGGTCGTCGACGTGGAAGCAGATCGACGGCGTCGCGAGGTCGAGGCCGTCAGGGTTGTCCTTCATCAGCTCGAGCGGCACGAGCTCGAACGCGAACGCCTGGTCGGCGAACCCGACCTGCGCGATCGTGAAGCTCCCCGCTTCGGACCGCCGCTTCTCGACCATGCCGACCTGCTCGACCCAGAACGTGCGGCAGGCCTCCGCGTCATTCACGTACAGGACGACGTATCCGACCCTCATGCGCGACTCCCGGAACGGGCGCGGGGCACGGTTGCTGGCGCGCTCGGCTTCCAGCATATGCGCGGCCCGAAAGCCCCTGAGGTGGCATGCTCATGTGGTGCCCACGGAGCAAGACGTACCAGTGAGCATCCCGCACCCGGCAGGGACTGGCGCATGGCGGGCAGGCGCTTGGCGCACGCATCCTCGGGCGCGCCGCGCGACCGCACCCTGCGTGTCCCGATCGTGAGCTCCACACGCCAGCGACGCGATAAACGCGAGCCGCATGCGCGGCCGATGGGCCGCGCGTTGATGCACGCACGCCCGATCGCCCCCAGCGTTGCCGGGTTCCGTCCCGACATCCAGGGTCTTCGAGCCATCGCGGTCCTCCTGGTGGTCGCCTTCCACCTCTGGCCGGAGGCAGTCACCGGCGGCTTCGTCGGCGTGGACGTCTTCTTCGTGATCTCGGGATTCCTCATCACGGGCCATCTGCTCCAGCACCCGCCGAGGTCCGCCCGCGACCTGCTCGAGTTCTGGGGCCGCCGCATCCGCCGGATTCTGCCGGCAGCCCTGCTCGTCCTGGCCGTCACCGCGATCGCGACGAGGATCCTGGCCCCCGAGACACGCTGGATGGTCAATGCGACCGAGATCCTCGCCTCGGCGCTCTACGTGGAGAACTGGGCGCTGGCGGTGAACTCGGTCGACTACCTCGCCGCCGAGACGGCCCCGACCGCCGTGCAGCACTACTGGTCGCTATCGATCGAGGAGCAGTTCTACCTCGTCTGGCCGGTGATCCTGCTGGTTGCGTACTGGCTTGCGGGGAGACTCTCCCTGGGTCCTCGTCCGGTGGTGCGACTGGCGATGCTCGTGGTTGTCGGCGGCTCCCTGCTCGTGTCCGCCACGGCCACCGCCGAGAACCCGGCGAGCGCGTACTTCATCACCCCGACGCGTGTCTGGGAGCTCGCGTTGGGCGGTCTCGTGGCAACGATGGCACCGATGGCGTCATCGAAGCACCTGGCATCGCTCGGCGATGGCCTCGCCTGGGTGGGGCTCGCGATGATCTGCCTGGCCGGCGTGGTCTTCACAGAGACGACACCGTTTCCAGGGACCGCCGCGCTGCTCCCCGTGCTCGGGGCTGCCCTCGTGATCCTCGCGTCGGCGGAGGGACGGCGCTCGCCGAGTCGGCTGCTGGCCATCCGCCCGATGCAGCACATCGGGGACACGTCCTACTCGATCTACCTCTGGCACTGGCCGCTCATCGTGCTCTGGCCCTATGCCTTCGGTGCGGTCGATCCGCTGCCGATCCTCGCCCTGTCGCTCGTGCTGGCCACGGTCACGAAGGTCCTGGTCGAGGACAGGGTCCGGTTCGCTCCCTCCCTCCAGTCGCTCATGCCCACCTATCGGCTCGCGGCCGCCGGCATGCTCGTCGTCTCCTTCATGGGCGTCGGCCTTCACCTCGCGGGGCAGACCAGGATCGATGAGGCGATCGCGAGCAGTGTCAGCCCGGAGGCCCTGGCCGGCGAGCAGCGCCCTGGGGAGGCCGGGGACGAATGGGACGGCGCCGTGATCGACTCGTCCTCCTCGGCGGAGGAGCCGGATATCACCGTTGAGGAAGGCCCCCTCGAGGCCGGGGAGTCCGTGGCGGAGGCATCGCCCCCGCCGGGCGACGTGAGCACCACGCAGCCGGACCTCACGGCGGAGGCCGGCTCGCCGAGTCCCTCCCCCGATCCGAACTCGGGCATTCGCACCTGCCTCGGAGCCGCCTCGATCGTCCGCGGGTTCGACGCCTGTCCCCAGGATCCGGCCGGACGGATGCGGCCCGATCCCGTGGCCGCGGGCGGGGACGTATCCGCCGCCTACCGAGACGGCTGCTGGATCTATGCGCCGTTCACGGCCCGCACGATCTGTCGCTACGGGAGCGGCAAGGTGAAGATCGCCCTCGTCGGCAACTCGCACGCCGGGCAGTGGCTGCCGGCGCTCCAGGTCCTGGCCAAGCGGAACGGGTGGACGATCACCACGTTTCTCGCATCGCGGTGCAACGCGACGGACGCCAGGCTGGAGCTATGGGGCGGAACGTCCGGCTGCCATGCGTATGGCAAGTGGGTCATGGAGAGGACGAAGGGCGACAAGTTCGACCTCGTGATCACCTCGCAGCGCCAGTCGGTGGCGGCCGACGGTGGGGAGGACGAGAGCTCGCGGGCGGCCGCCGAGGACGGGTACCGGTCATACCTGAAGAGGTGGAGCCGCGCGGGCACGAACGTTCTCATCCTTCGGGACACCCCATTCCCGGGCCGAACGCTGGACTCGGTTCCCGACTGCCTTGCCTCGCATCGGTCGAAACAGACTGCGTGCGCGGGGACCAGGAAGGAGTGGCGCTCCTCGGATCCGCTGTACGACGTGGCCGTGGAGCTCGGGCTGCCCGGCATCACGACCTTCGACACGACTCCCCTTCTCTGCACCGAGACGAGGTGCCCGGCGGTCATCGGATCGGTGGTCGCCTACTTCGACGCGTCGCACATCACCGCGACCTATGCCCGGTCGGCCGCCCGGTTCATCGACGCGCCGATCCGTGCCGCGCTGGCGAAGGCGACCCCGTAGGAGCCCGGCGTTCGGTCCCGGGCCGGCCGGACACCTCAGGCTCGGTCGTCGAGGATCTGCTCCGGGAGGTGCGTCCCCGCGGCGAGATCGGTCCCGTGCACGTGACCCACGTGGGCGCGGAACCACGCATCGAACGGGTGGCGGCGGGTCGGGCCATGGTCTTGCCTCTCGGGGCGGTCCGCATGGTCACCATCCGGCTGACCCCGTCTGTGACAGGAACCACATCCGCGCCCATACTCGTCGTCGGTCCCGAGGGTCGGCGTTCAAGCCAAGGCCATCCAGGCGGACATGACCGCCGCCCTGTCGGCGGTGGCGTCGGACGGGTCCAGCTACGTTGCGATGGATGGCAGCAACCACGTCGCGAGCACCTGGGACGTCCCCGACATGGAGGCCTTCCAGGCGGCGCAGCGTTCCTTCTCGCCGGAATTGGCGGCGGCGGCGGAACGAGCCGGGATGATCCCACTGGTGATGATCTACATCAAGAGGTAGCTCGGTCGCCGATTGACGCGCGGCACGCTGGAAGAGTTGGTCGGGGAACGAGGGGTCGGATCTCAAACATCTCGACATGGGCTGGGAGCACCCACTGCAGGGATTCCGCCCTCGAGGGGACGTCCCCTGCTCGCCTGCTCTTCGGGGAGGCCCGTGGGAAGCTGGCGCCCCCGGACGGATTCGAACCGCCGACGCCAGCCTTAGGACGGCTGCGCTCTATCCACTGAGCTACGGGGGCGCGGAGGCCAATCCTACCCCCGCCGGCGCCGCCATCGCCTCAGGCAGTGAGGCGCTTGTACCGGATGCGGTGCGGCTGGTCCGCGGCGGCGCCCAGCTCCTTGTGGCGGAACGCCTCGTAGTCGCTGACGTTGCCCTGGAAGAAGCGGACCTGGCTGTCGCCCTCGAAGGCCAGGATGTGCGTCGCGATCCGGTCCAGGAACCAGCGGTCGTGGCTGATGACCACCACGCAGCCCGGGAACGACTCCAGCCCGGCCTCCAGGGCCCGCAGCGTGTCCACGTCCAGGTCGTTGGTGGGCTCGTCGAGCAGTAGGACGTTGCCGTTGGCCTGGAGGAGCTTGGCGAGGTGGACGCGGTTGCGCTCGCCGCCGGACAGCGTGCCGACCAGCTTCTGGTGGTCCGGGCCTCGGAAGTTGAAGCTGGACACGTACGCCCGAGCCGGGACCTCGCGCGTGCCGGCGCGCACGACCTCCACGCCGTCGGTGATCTCCTCGAACACCGTCCGATCCGGGCGCAGGTCGTCGCGGCCCTGGTCCACGTAGGCGAGCTGGACGGTGCTCCCGATCTCGATCTCGCCGACGTCCGGCGCCTCCTGCCCGACGAGCATCCGGAACAGCGTCGTCTTGCCCGCGCCGTTGGGCCCGATGATGCCCACGATGCCGGACCGGGGCAGCGAGAACGTCAGGTCCTCGATCAGCAGCCGGTCGCCGTACGCCTTGCGCAGGTTGCGGACGTCGATCACGGTGTCGCCCAGGCGCGGCCCCGGCGGGATGGCGATCTCCAGCTCCCGGGTGACGGCCTTCTCGTCCTGCGCCTCCGCCATAAGCTGCTCGTAGGCGGTCAGGCGCGCCCGGCCCTTGGACTGGCGGGCCTTGGGCGACATCCGGACCCACTCCAGCTCCCGGGCGAGGGTGCGGGCCCGGGCGTCGGCGGCCTTGTTCTCCATCGCCATCCGGGCGAGCTTCTGCTCCAGCCAGCTCGAGTAGTTGCCGGAGAACGGGATGCCGCGGCCGCGATCGAGCTCCAGGATCCACTGGGCGACGTTGTCCAGGAAGTACCGGTCGTGCGTGATGGCGACCACGGTGCCCGCGTACTCGCCCAGGAACCGCTCCAGCCAGTCCACGGACTCCGCGTCGAGGTGGTTGGTGGGCTCGTCCAGCAGCAGCAGGTCCGGATGCTGGAGGAGGAGCCGGCACAGGGCGACGCGCCGCTTCTCGCCGCCCGAGAGCGTGGCGACGTCAGCGTCGTCAGGTGGGCAACGCAGGGCGTCCATCGCGATCTCGACGTTGCGCTCCAGGTTCCAGGCGTCGGCGGCGTTGATCCGGTCCTCGAGCGCGGCCTGCTCGGCGCCGATCGCCTCGTAGTCGGCGTCGGGCTCAGCCCACTTCGCCATCACGGCGTTGTACTGCTCGATGAGCCCGGCCACCTCGCGCACGCCGTCGAGCACGTTGGCCTTGACATCCTTGGCCGGGTCCAGCTGCGGCTCCTGGGCGAGGTAGCCGACGGAGAAGCCTGGCGTCAGCCGGGCCTCGCCGGTGAACCCGTCGTCGAGGCCGGCCATGATCCGCAGGAGGCTCGTCTTGCCCGCGCCGTTGGCGCCGATGACGCCGATCTTGGCGCCCGGGAAGAACGAGATCGAGATGTCCTCGAGGACCGTCCGGTCCGGCGGGTAGTGCCGGGCGAGCCGGTACGTGGTGTAGATGAACTCGGCGGGCATGGGTGCAAGGGTACCGGGCCGGACGCCGTCAGCCGGCGGCCGGCTCCGCGTCCTCGCGGTTGCGCATCGCGTCGGCGGCCACCGTCATGTACTGGTGGAGCTCCGCCTTGACGTCATCCGTCGCGTCGGACTCGTCGATGGCGGCCCGCATGTGGTGCAGCCAGCGGTCGCGCTCCGGCACGCCGATCGAGAACGGGAAGTGCCGGGACCGGAGCCTCGGGTGACCGCGCTCCTCGAGGTACGTGGTGGGCCCACCCCAGTACTGGACGAGGAACAGGGTCAGCCGCCGGCGGGCGCCCGCCAGGTCCGAGGGCTCCGGGTACAGGGCGAGCAGCACCGGGTCGTCCTCGACGCCGTCGTAGAACCGGTCCACGAGGCGCTCGAAGAACTCCATGCCGCCGACGCGGTCGTAGAGGGTCACCTGGCGCATGCCCGGATTCTAGGCGGCTCGCCGCGCGCTCGGGGCGTCCGGGCGACTCCCGCCTACAATTCGGGCGTGAACGCTCCCCTGCCCCGCCTCGTCCTCTACGGTCGCGCCGCGTGCCACCTGTGCGACGACGTGCGCGAGATGCTGGGCGCCCTGCTGGAGGAGCGCGCCGCGCGCGGGCTCCCGCTGCCGACCGTCGAGGAGCGCGACATCGACACGGACGAGGCCCTCCAGCGCAGGTACGCCCTCACGATCCCGGTCGTGGCGCTGGACGGGCGCGAGCTGGAACTGGTCACGAGCCCGGCGAAGCTGCGGCGGTTCCTCGCGGAGACCCTCGACGGCGCGGGCACCGGGACCGGTGGCGCAGGCGACGCGACCGGAGCACCGCGGTGACCGGCGACTACACGATCCTCGTCGCCCTGACCGCCGGCGTCATCTCGTTCCTGTCGCCCTGCGTGCTGCCGCTGGTGCCCGCGTACCTGGGCCAGCTGACGGCGGTGGCGGTCGCGGCGCAGCAGGGCGGTTCCCCGTCACGCTGGGCGGCCGTCCGCCACGCGACCGCGTACGTCGTCGGGTTCGGCACCGTGTTCACGCTGCTGGGCATCACCGCCGCCTTCGCGGGCGGCGCGATCGCGGACTACATCGACGCATTCCGCTTCTGGGGCGGCGCGCTGCTGGTGGTCATGGGCCTGAGCCTCGCCGGCCTGATCCACATTCCCATCCTGGAGCGAACCTGGCGGCCGCTGGACGCCGGCGCCGCAGCCGGGCTGACGGAGATGACCGGGGGCATGACGTTGGCGCCCGCGGGCTCCGGCGCGGGCGGACGCCTGGGCAGCCGCATGGTGGGAACGAAGGCGGGGTTGGGCGCGGCGTTCGCCCTGGGCGCCGTGTTCGCCGTCGGCTGGACGCCGTGCATCGGGGTGATCCTGGGCGGCATCCTGACCATGGCCGCCTCGTCCGGCACCGCCCTCCAGGGAGCGGTCCTGCTGATCGCCTACACCCTGGGCCTGGGCATCCCGTTCCTGCTGATCGCCCTGTTCTACGACCGGGCGCCGCGCCTGATGCGCCCGCTGGTGCGGCACGGGCGGGCGGTCTCGCTGGTCGGCGGGCTGCTGGTGGTGGCGATCGGGCTGGCGATGATGCTTGACCTGCTGGTCCTGCTGCCGCGCTACTTCCAGTTCACCTCGTTCGTGTGAGCGACCCGCGTCCCCCGGCTCCTGACGGCGGCCTCCGGGCATCGCCCCCGGCTGGACGACGAGGGCTGATCGGCCCGTTCACCGGCCGGCAGCTGCTCGCCGTGCTGGTGGTGATCGTGGTGGCCGCGGCGGGCCTGTCGCTCGCCACGCGCCCGATCGCGCCGGGTCCCGGGGGCGCCACGCCCCTGCCCGCGGCGACGCCGTACATCGTCGGCCCGGCCGTGGAGGGGCTCCGGCCGGGTGACCTCGCCCCGGAGCTGGAGGTCACCCGCGAGGACGGCACGGTGGTCACGCTCACGGATCTCGACGGCAACCCCGTCCGGCTCGCGGACCTAAGGGGCAAGCTCGTGTGGCTCAACTTCTGGGCATCCTGGTGCCCGCCATGCCAGGCGGAGACCCCGGTGCTCCGCGACCTGGACACCGAGTTCGGCGAGGCCGGCCTGGCCATCGTGGGCATCGCGGTCCAGGAGACCACCCCGGGCGACGTGCGTGCCTACGCCGACCGCTACGAGCTGGGCTACCGGATCGCCTTCGACGCCTCGGCGGACATCTTCCACCGGTATCGCGTGTTCGCGCTGCCGACCCAGCTGTTCATCGATCCCGACGGTCGGATCCGCGAGGTCGTCAACGGCCCGCTGACGCAGGACGCGGCGCGCGACCGCATCCGGGCCTGGCTGCCCTCGTCGGCACCGGACTCGTCCCCGTCCTGAGACGCCGCGAGGCCCCGGGCGAACCCGGAGCCTCGCGATGCGTCGGCAGCGCCCGGAGGGACGCCGCGAGTCTCACATGGGGTTGCGGGTGCTGTAGACCGCGACGATGTCCTGCTCCCAGCGCTTGGTCATCTGCAGCTGGGCGACGATGCCGACTGCGGCTACGAGCCCCCAGATCAGGATCCACAGCCACCCTTCGGCCATGTAGATCGCGACCAGCGACCCGTTGGGCATGTCCTCGGGCAGGATGAGGCCGAAGAACAGCGCGATGCCGGCCGTGAACCACGCCGCCCCGGCGAAGGCGGTCAGGATGATGGCCACGTATTTCGGCGCGTTGATCAGCAGCGCGACGAGACCCACCGCGACACCCGCGATGATCGAGATCAGGACGATCAGCCAGCCGTCGGCGCTGAACCCGATGACCTCCAGCAGCCAGTGCATGACGCCGTAGCCGAGGGTGCCCCCGATGACGGCGACCGCGCCCCACCAGTAGAACCAGCTGAGGAGCGCGAAGATCAGGGCCATCACGACGCCCACGCCGATCCCGATGACACTCGCGAGGAATCCTTCCCCGAGCAGCGTCGCCGTCGCGCCGGCACCGAACATGAAGCCCACGAACAGGCCCCAGATCGGCAGCAGGATCAGGAACCACCGGTACCCCGCGACCGCGAAGGCGCCGCCCAGCACGACGCCGAGCACGCCGATGACGATCCCCTCGATTGACAGATCCATGTGTCCTCTCTCCCGTGCTCGGCCCGCGCCCGCTTGATCCCTCAGGGCGCGCGACCGTCACCCGCAGCATACCGCGCCGCTAGAGGCCCTCGAACCGGAACCGGTCGCGGTCGGGGACGAGGCGGCCGACCGGCGTACGCGCCTCGTGGGACAGGGCAACCAGCCAGCCGTCCTCCACTGCGCGCCGGAACAGCTCGCCCTTGGCCTCCACGCTGTCCAGCGGGAAGTCGTCGAACGCCGTCACCCAGCGGGGGTTGGCCGCCCAGGGGCGCATGCACAGGTCACCGAAGAAGGCCAGCGTCCGGGCACCGGATCCGGTCCCGCGCACGACGATCGCCTGGTGGCCGGCGGAGTGGCCCCCCGTCCGGACGACGGACACGCCGGGCAGCAGCTCCCGGTCCCCTTCCGCCCAGCCCTCCGCGCCCCAGTCCGCGACCAGGCGCAGCTCCGGCTGGTCGTACGACGCGACGAGGCGGCTGTTGCCCCCCAGCGCGATCTCCCACTCGGCGCGCTGGGCCACGATCCTCGCCCGCGGGAACGCCCGCGAACCGTCCGCCGTCAGCAGGCCGCCCGCGTGGTCGAAGTGGAGGTGGCTCAGGGCGACCAAATCCACCGTGGCGGGGTCGTAGCCGGCCGTCCGCAGGGCGGGGACCACCGGCTCGCCCCGGTAGTCGCGCATCGCGCGCCCCTTGTCGCCGATCCGCTCACCGATCCCGGTCTCGATCAGCACCCGCCCGGCGGGCGTCTCCACCAGCAGGCAGTTGAGCGCCTGGAGGAGCCGCCGGTTCTCGTCCAGCTCCCCTTCCGCCCAGTCCCGCCACAGGATCCAGGGCACGGGTCCGAAGATGGCGCCGGAGTCCGTGCGGAAGGTGCCGGCCTGGACCAGCGCGACGGTCGTGCCACCGCCCAGGTCCGCGCGCCAGTCGACCGCGTCGTTGATCCCCGTCACGTCAGCCCCCGCCGGCCCGCTCGCGATCGGTATGGATCGCGGACGCGGTGGGCTCCGTCTGGCCCTGGTACTTCGACCCCAGCTCCTTGCTGCCGTACGGCCGCTCCACGGGCGAGCTCATGTGGAAGAACGAGATCTGGCCGATCCGCATGCTGCCGTACAGCGCGATCGGGAGGTTGGCCACGTTGGACAGCTCGAGGGTGACCGTGCCCTTGAAGCCGGGGTCGATGTAGCCCGCGGTCGAGTGGATGAGCAGGCCCAGCCGGCCGAGGGAGCTGCGCCCCTCCAGGCGCGCGACGATGTCGTCGGGCAGCTCCACCCACTCCACCGTCTGGCCCAGCACGAACTCGCCGGGGTGCAGGATGAAGGGCTCGTCGCCTTCGACGGTGAGGAGCTCGGTCAGCCCCGGCTGCGAGGTGCGCGGGTCGATGTACGCGTAGCGGTTGTTGCGGAACACGCGGAAGCTGCGGTCCAGGTGCAGGTCCACCGACGAGGGCTGGAGGTCCTGCGCGTCGTACGGGCGGATGACGACGCGTCCGGACTCGAGCGCGGTCCGGATGTCCCGGTCCGAGAGGACGCTCACGTGGCCTTCTTCCCCTTCTTGGGCGCCCGCCCCTCCGCGAACAGCGAGTCCACCTCCCGCTTGAGGTCCTCGAGGTCCTCGAAGCTCTGATACACGGAGGCGAACCGGATGTAGGCGATGTGGTCGATCGCGCGGAGGCGGTCCATCGCCATCGCCCCGATGCGTGAGCTGGGAATCTCGGAGCTGCCGGACGCCCGCAGCTCCGCCTCGATCGCGTCCGCGGCCCGTTCCGCGGCGTCCTCCGGGACGGGACGGCGCGTCAGCGCCTTGGCGAGGCCGGCTGCCAGCTTGTCGCGATCGAACTCCTGCCGCACGCCGTCACGCTTGACGACGACCAGGCGGGCGGCCTCCACGCGCTCGTAGGTGGTGAACCGCGCGGTGCAGGCGCCGCACTCCCGCCTCCGGCGGATGGTCGCGGTCTCGTCCAGGTCCCGCGAGTCCACGACCCGCGTGTCCCGGGTCCCGCACTGGGGGCAGCGCACAGGGCCCTCCGTATCGCCAACCACTAGCCCTTGTGGTCTGCGGCGAGGATACCACTACATGCGGGGGTCGAAGGCCGCGTCCGGCTCCGGGTCGGCGCCCTCCACCAGGTAGGTGGGAACCCCCGACGGCGGTGACGCCGGTCGCCCCGCGGCCGGGTTGGCAAGGGAAGCCGGATCGACCGCGACCACCATCTTGACGACATCGGTGAAGGCATCGCGGGCGTGCCTGAGGTAGAGCGCACCGCGCTTGAGCGACACCTGGGCATCCAGCTCCCGGGGTCCACGACCGGATCGCAGGGCGTCGAGGCCGTGCTCCACGAGCTGGATCGCTCGGGCGGCGCGCTCCAGCTCCCGCACGAGGGCGGAAGCGTGCTCGGCAAGGATCCCCGGCGGTCGGAGTGCGCGCGCGTCCGCAATGCACCGGTCGATGGCGTCGGAGGTGGCGGGAAGGCCGTCAGCGAGGGCACCCGGATCGCCCGCGTGGCGGCGAATCGCATCGAGCGCGGTCACGACGGGCCCAGTGGTGGCGGCGAACTCCAGGTCCAGCTGCGTCACTGCCTGCTGGAACCGCTCCAGCTCTCGCGTGCGCGCCGCCAGCTGCGACATCCGCCGCACCACCAGCGCCGCGACGATGCCGAGGGCGCCGAGGATGACCAGCCACAGGGGCGTGGTGTCGGTCACCGTCCCGCTCCCCGTCGCGGTCCGGTGCCGTCAGCCGCCGCGCCGGGCGCGGATCTCGGCGGCGAGGGCGGGACCCACCTCGAACAGGTCTCCGACCACGAACAGGTCCGCGATCTCCGCCATCGGTGCGTCCGGGTCCCGGTTGACGGCCACGATCGTCCCCGACCGCTGCATGCCGGCGCGGTGCTGCATCGCACCCGAGACGCCCAGCCCGACGTACAGGACCGGCTTGACGGCCTTGCCGGTCTGCCCGATCTGCCGCGCATAGGCAATCCAGCCCGCGTCCACCGCCGCGCGCGTCGCGCCGACGACGCCACCGAGCGTGGCGGCAAGCTCCTCGACGATGGCGAACCCCTCCGGGCTGCCGACACCGCGCCCGCCGCACACGACCACCGTCGACTCCTCGAGGGACACCTCGGCACCGGCCTCGGCGACGCGCTCCAGCACGGGCACCGCCGGCATGGCCGGCTCGGCCCCGGATGCACGGGCCTCGACGGTGCCGGCAGCGGGCGCCGGGACGGGATCCACCGCGCCCTGGCGCACGGTCACGATCCCCGTGGCCGCCTCGAGCGCGCTGCTGGCGATCGTCTTGCCCCCCAGGATGTTGCTGACCACGATCGGACCCGAGCCTTCCCACGTGGCCCCGTCGGCATTGGCCAGCAGGCCCCAGCCAAGCAGTCCGACAAGCGCTCCGGCGGCGTCGCGGCCGTCCGCGGACGCGCCCAGCAGCACGTGCGTGACGCCCTCGTCCACGAGGCGCCGGATCTCGGCCACGGCCCACGGCGTCCAGACCTCCCGAGCCGTCGCCGGCGAGGACACGGAAACGACGCTGGGCAGATAGCCGGCCAGATCCGCGGCCGCGGCGTCCGGTTCGGCATCCACGACGAGGCCGATCAAGCGCCCGCCGGCACCCTCGGCGAGCGCGCGGGCCATGGTTGCCACCTCGGCGGACAGGCGGGTGAGGCGGCCGTCGGCGACCTCCCCGACGGCAAGGATCACGGGCGCCATCAGATGAGCCTCCGGTCGGCAAGGAAGTCGGCGATCTCGCGGGCAGCGTCGGCGGACGGCGCCTGGACGACCCGTCCGGCCGCCTTCGCGGGGGGCTTCTCCACCCCGACGACGCGCGTCGCCCACGTCCCATCCGTCGGGGCGAGCCCGTCCCCGAGGTCCGCCAGCGAGCGGATCGCGATCTCACGGGAGCGGGCGGCCATGATCCCCTTGAGGGACGGGTAGCGCGGCGTTCCGAGCGCCTGGGTGCAGGAGATCACCACGGGCATCGGCGACTCGATGAGGTCGTACCCCTTGGCGCTGATCTTCCTGACCCGCACCCGCCCGCTGGCCGGGTCGGGCTCGATGGTGGCGGCGTTGGAGAGGAGCGGCAGGCCAAGGCGGAGCGCCACCCCTGCGGCGACGGCGCCGGCGGCCCCGTCCGAGGTGTCCAGGCCCGCGAGCAGGAGGTCGAAGGTCTCGGTCGCCGCGGCTGCCGCCAGGACGCGGATCGTCGTGGGCAGGTCCGCTCCCTCGAGCGCCGGATCCGTCACCAGCACGCCCCGCATCGCGCCCATCGCGAGCGCCTTGCGCATGGTCTCGACACCGTTGGGCGGCGCCATCGTGAGCAGCGCCACCTCGCCGCCGTGGGCCTCCACCAGCTGCAGGGCGGCTTCGAGAGCGTACTCGTCGTTGCCGTTGACGACGGTGGGTGACGCGGCCCGGTCCAGCCGGAGGTCCGGGCCGAGGCGCTCGGCGCCCGCGGCCGGGTCCGGTACGGGCTTGGTCAGGACAAGGATTCGCACGCGATCACTGCTCCCTCTTGCGTTGCGCGCCGACCGGTCATGGGTGCTTGGCAAGCAGCGCCCGGGCGACGATCAGCCGCTGGATCTGCTGGGTCCCCTCGTAGAGCTGGGTGATCTTCGCGTCGCGCATCATCCGCTCGACGGGGTACTCCTCGACGTAGCCGTATCCACCGAGGACCTGCACCGCGTCCGTGGTCACGCGCATCGCAGCGTCCCCGGCCACGAGTTTACAGATCGCGGCCCATCGGGCGGCGTCCGGCGAGCCGGCCTCGATCTCGACGCACGCCGTGTACAGCAGCTGGCGGGCGGATTCCGTGGCCGCGTCCATGTCGGCGAGCATCGCCTGGACCATCTGCAGCTCGCCGATGGGTTTGCCGAACTGGCGGCGCTCGGTGGCGTAGGCTGCAGCGACCTCCAGGGCGCCCTGGGCGATGCCGACGGCCTGGGCGGCGATCCCCGGGCGCGAACGCTCGAACGTCCGCATCGCGATCGCGAAGCCCTGCCCTTCGTCGCCGAGGCGATTGGCCACCGGCACGCGGACCCCGTCGAAGGCGAGCTCTGCCGTGGGCGAGCCCCGGATTCCCATCTTGTGCTCCAGCCGCGGGACGGTGAAGCCGGGGCGGTCGGACTCGACGACGAACGCCGACAGCCGGTGGCTGGCCTTGTCCGCGTCGGGGTTGGTGACCGCGAACACGATCACCAGGTCCGCCACGCTGCCGTGGCTGATGAACCGTTTGGAGCCGCTGATGACGTACTCGTCGCCGTCGCGGATCGCCCGCGTCCGAATCCCGGACGGGTCCGAGCCCGCGTCCGCCTCGGTGAGTGCAAAGGCGACCAGCTGCTCGCCCGAGGCGAGGCCCGGCAGCCAGCGGTCCTGCTGCTCGTCGGTGCCCGCCACCTGGATCGGGATCGCGCCCAGCGACTGCACCGCGAGGATCAGCCCGGTCGTCGCGCAGTGGCGGCTGACCTGCTCGATGGCGAGGCACAGGGTCAGCAGGTCCCCGTCCAGTCCGCCGTGGCGCTCCGCGAACGGGATCGCCAGGATGTCGTGGTCCGCCAGGAGACGGCGCATGTCTTCGGGCCACTCGCCCGAGCGGTCGATGTCCGCGGCGCGGGGCGCCACCTGGTCGTCGGCGAGCACGCGCACGGCGTCACGCAGGAGGATCTGCTCCTCCGTGAGCCGGACCGAGCCATGGACGGGCGGGTTGCTGGTCACCGGGGGCATCGTAGCAGCGCCGAACCGGAGCCAGATCGCCATGGGGGCGGGCGCGTCGATACCAGAAGATCGTCCGGGATGACAGGGGCACCCGGCGCCGTTACGCTGGCGGAGCGCCAGCGCGGGAGGTGGCCGGCCACCGGGGGTTCGGCACGCCCGCCCGGAAGGGGTGCAGCATGGACCAGATGTACGCGCTGCCGCTGATCGTGGCGTTGGTGGTCGTCATCGTCGCGATCGTGCTGATCCGCGCCAGGATCCAGGGCGAGGAGGAGGAGCAGACGCCCGCGGACTCGCCGTTCGCCACGTCCACCGAGGGGATGAAGATCTGCCCGCGCTGCGGCATGGGCAACCTGTGGATGGACCGCAGCTGCGTGTCCTGCGGGGCCGCCCTCAAGGGCTGACCGTCAACCGTCGTGCTCGTGGGGCCCGGCCAGCGTCTCCAGCGCGTGGTCCAGCACCGGGACCAGCGTCTCGAGCGACTCCATGGCGCCCCGCGGTGAGCCCGGGACGTTGACGATCAGCGTCCTGCCCCTCGCACCGGCGAGGCCGCGGGACAGGACAGCGAAAGGCGTCGAGCGGCGGCCGTCCGCGCGGATCGCCTCCGCGATGCCTGGGATCTCGTAGTCCAGGACGCCGGCCGTCGCCTGGGGCGTCACGTCCCGGGGCGTCAGCCCGGTGCCGCCGGTGGTCACGATCAGCCGGTGCGTCGCGCAGCCCTCCACGAGCGCCGCCGCGATCGCCTCCCGGTCGTCGGGGACCATGCGGCGCTCCACGGCGAAGCCGAGCTCCGCCAGGCGGTCTGCCAGCGCCTCGCCGGACGTGTCCGACCGGGTGCCGGCCGCGCCGCGATCGCTGACCGTGAGGACGAGCGCCGACCGAGACCCGGGATCGCGCGAATCGCCGGTCAAGCGGGGCCCTTCCGCTTGCCGACGCGGCCGGCCATGCGCTCGGCGGGCCGGCGCGCGGGCTTCGGTCGGTCGCCGGTCGCGGGCCGGTGCCACTCGCCGCTCTTGCCGCCGGTCTTGGACAGCAGGCGCAGCGACCGCACCTCCACGCCGCGCTCCACGCCCTTCACCATGTCGTAGACGGTGAGGGCGGCGACCGAGGCCGCGGTCATGGCCTCCATCTCGACACCCGTGGGCCCGGTGGTGGCGGCCTCGGCCCGGATGCGCAGCACGCCCGCCGAGCGGTCCGGCGTGATCGACACCACGAGGTCCGTCAGCGCCAGCGGGTGGCACAGCGGGATCAGCTCCGCGGTCCGCTTGCCGCCCATCACGCCGGCCAGCTCGGCCACGGTGAGCACGTCCCCTTTCGCGCCTCCGCCGTCGATCACGAGGCTGAGGGTCTCCGGCCCGACCGCGACCTCCGCCTCCGCGACGGCCCTGCGGGCGGTCGGCGGCTTGGCGGACACGTCCACCATGCGCGGCCGCCCCCGGCGGTCAACGTGCGTGAGGCGCCGGCGTTCCGCGCGCGGGGGGTCGCTGCGATCCATGGGTCCTCCTGCTCGGGTCGATGCTAGCCGACCGGCAGCCCGTGCAGCGTCGCCGGCGTCCCCGCCCACCGCTCCTCGAGCACCGCCGCGCGACGCCCGCCCAGCCAGGCCAGGGCGAAGCCCAGCACGACCAGCACGACTCCCACGCCGATCGTGGACTCCAGCCAGAACTGCTCCGGGAACAGCTGGACGAGCCGGTCGGTCCGCGGGTCGAACAGGAAGTTGCCCTGCGGGAAGAACACCTCGTGGAACAGGAGGAACGCGGAATCGAAGAACACCAGGCCCGTGATCCCGCCGGCAATCGTCGCCACGCCGACCACCAGCCCCGCGCGGGACATCCGGCGCCACAGGCGGGCGCGGCCGCGTCCGCCCGCAAGCCCGTACCAGACGACCAGCACCAGCGCCGAGATCGCGGCGGCCAGGTAGAAGGCACCGAACACGGTCCGGACGTCGCGCATGTGGTCACGCTCGGCCGGCTTGAGGACGGGTGCGCCGCCCAGCTCCACGTCGAAGTCCGGGGGGCCGACGACCAGGTCGGCCAGGATGGCGCCGGTGACGGCGCGCAGGTCGTCCGGCGCGAACCCGGTCCAGGCGGGAGCCTGGGCGCGATCCTGGGCGAACCCGACCCAGGCCGGGTTGAGGAACGGAAGGATCGCGAGCGCGAGGAGGACCAGGGCGGTCGCCACGCCCACCACGAGCGCGGCCACGGCGCCGCGGAGCGAGGACATCAGGTGTCTGTCCCGGCTCTTGTCGGCCCGGAGGTCACGGTCTCGCCCGGTCCGCTCGTGCCTATGCCTCCTCCAGGGTTCGCGCCTGCTCCCACCAGGTCTCGCTCATCAGCTCCGGGGGTGTCTCCCACTTGAGCTCCTCCGCGGCACGGGCGAGGCGGACCTGGAACGTCTCCAGGTCCACGCCCAGCAGGTCACGCAGGCCCCCGATGCCGGCCTGGACGAACAGCTGGTGCTCGTGCGGCCCGAAGCCCGCGAGGTTCAGCATCAGCGCCTCGTCCCGCCACGTGGACACGTCGTTGAGGGTCGCCCCGACGTGGTCGGCCAGGGTCTGGCGGCGAGTGGGGGTCTCGGAGATCTCCAGCAGGATCCCGGTCGTGAAGACGCCCTGCTTCTCGAGGCGGGCGAGGTGGACGGGCTCGATGCGGGAGAGCTCGGTGATGGGCGGCACGGGGTGGGCGGCCTCCGGTGAGTCGGCGGGTCAGGCCGCATTATCGCGGACGACGGCCCGCTGCGTGCCGCGGTCCGTCCGGCACGCCTGCGCGGGGTTCCAGGCGGGCGGTCGCCCGCCGAGCGACGTGGTTCGCCCTACCGCTCCAGGGGCCGCGCGTCCAGCACCACGTCCCAGTGCGCCTCGAGCAGCGCGAACCGGCGCCGCTCCTCGGCCTTGAACGTCTCCTGGTCCGGGTAGAGGCGGATCGCGAGATCGGGGTCCCGGTGCTCCTGGAGCGCGGCCCAGTCGCGGTACGTGATCGACACCAGCACGTCCCAGTCCGCGCGGCCCTCGCCGTGGAACCGGGGCGTCCACATCTCCACGTTCGCGTACCGGCCGGCGGCAAGCTCCTCGCGCAGCAGGGGCCAGTGATTCCGGCGGAACAGCTCCACGAACTCGTCGTGGGTGCCCCAGCGGGTGCGGTAGAAGTACAGGACCTCGATCGGCTGGGTCATGACGGGATCTCCTTCGCGAGGGCGGCGGCTTCGCGCCGGAGCAGCTCCCACGCGCGCGCCACGTGGCGCGGCTCCGTGCGCAGGTTGCCGATCGCCATGCGGATGGTGAACCGGTCCGCGAGCCGCGTGTGCGACAGGAACACCTCTCCGGTGCGGTTGACGGCGTCCATGATCGCCGCGTTCAGCGTGTCCAGGCGGGCGCGGACCTCCGGCTCCTCCGCGCGCTCCGCCAGCGCGGCGGGCCGGTACCGGAAGCAGACCGTGGAGAACGGCGCGGGCGCAAGGCGTTCCCAGTCCGGGTCCGCGTCCACCCAGGCGGCGAACGCCGCCGCCTGCTCCAGGTGGAACGAGATCCGCCGCCGCAGCCCCTCCAGGCCGAACCAGCGGATCTGCATCCACAGCTTGAGCGCGCGCATCCGCCGCCCCAGCTGCGGCTGGTACTCGTTGTAGTCCAGGACCGGGGCGGCCCGGTCCAGCGTGCGCAGGTACTCGGGGACGAGGCTGAACGCCGCCCGGAGCTGGTCCATGCGCCGGCTGAGCAGCAGCGACGCGTCCAGCGGCGTGAACAGCCACTTGTGGGGGTTGACCACGATCGAATCGGCGAGCTCCCAACCCTCGAAGGGCCCACGCCGGGCCGGGATGACCGCCACCACGCCGGCGTAGGCCGCGTCCACGTGGAGCCACAGCCCCTCGCCGGCGGCGACCTCCGCGATGGCCGCGACCGGGTCCGCGGAGGTGGACGAGGTGGTGCCGACGGTGGCCACGACGGCGATGGGGCGCCGGCCGGCGGCCTGGTCCGAGCCGATCGCGTCGGCCAGCGCCCGCGCGTCCATCTCGTAGCGGTCGTTGGCGGGAACCTTCACCAGGGCGGCCCGGCCCAGGCCCAGGGTCATGCACGCCTTCTCGATCGAGCTGTGGGCCTCCGCCGATGCGTAGATCCGGGGCTCCCCCACTCCGGCCCGGCCGGCGAGGCCCTTTGCCGCTGCATCCAGCCCCGCCGCCTCGCGTGCCGCCGCCAGCGCGATCAGCGTGGACGTGGAGGCGGTGTCGGTCAGGAGGCCGTCGAACGCGTCCGGCAGCCCGAGGGCCTCGCGCAGCCAGCGGACCACGACCGTCTCCAGCTCCGTGCCGACCGGCGAGGTCCGCCACAGCATCGGGTTCTGGCCCAGGGCGGCGGTCAGGAACTCGCCCAGCATCCCCGGACCGGAGGCGGTGGTCGCGAAGTAGGCGAAGAACCCCGGGTGCTGCCAGTGCGTGGCGTTGGGGAACACCAGGCGGTCCACGTCCGCGAGGATCGCCGCCAGCGGCTCCGGCTGCTCCGGGGCGTGCGTCGGGAGTTGCGGCACGATGGACCCGGGCTCGATCGGCGGCAGCACCGGGTACGCCTCGACCCCCGCCAGGTAGTCCGCGATTCGGTCCACCACGACGTGCGCGGCAGCCCGGAACGCGTCGGGGTCCATGTCGTTGACGCCCGTGAGCTGGGCGGGGTCCAGGTTCGCGCCATGGGCCTGCCCGGGCGGGGGCGGAGTGTGGCGTTCGGTCACCGGCCCAGTGTAGGCCGGGCGGCCGGGGTCACGGCTGGATGAACGCGCCGCTCTCCACGAGGATGTCCGACACCTGGGAGCCGAGGAAGATCAACGAGATGATCATGACGATCGGCACCAGGACGAAGAGCAGCAGCAGGATCAGGCACGCCGTGGCGGGCGTGGAGGCACCCACCGGCTGGACGATCGCGGAGTTCGCGAGCCGGTCGTGGATCCCCTGGCGCGTGGGGCTGATCGCGGTGCTGACGAGCAGAACGAGGCTCCACAGGCCCGCCAGGCCGGCGATCCCGGCCAGCTCAGGCACGTAGGCCAGGGCCTGGAACGGCAGGCCCAGCGCGACCCAGCGGATCACCGCCTGCTGGATCGTCAGCGTGCGGCCGTCAAACGCCTGGCCGATCTGGAGCTTCATCACGCGCATGCCGAGGGTCGCCCGGCTGCCGCCGGTCCAGAACCCGACGAAGTACAGGAACTCCGCGCCCAGGAAGATCACCATCGTGATCACGTTGACGAGGCTTCCTCCCGCGAGGGCACCCGCGATGCCGGCCAGGATGCCCGCCCCGATGCCGATGATCAGGCCGTCCAGGAAATAGGCGATGAACCGGTGCAGCACGCTGCCGAAGCGCAGGCCGGGAGCGCCCGGGACCTCCAGACCGGTGGGCGCAGCAGTCATCTCCGGGGGCGCCCAGGCCACGGGCGCGGGCTGACCGGGATCGGGTGCCTCGTAGCCGGCCGGCGGCGCACCGGCGGCCGGCGGGCGCGCCCCGTACACGGGCGGTTGGGCCGGTGCGGGAGGCGGTACGACCGGTGGCGACGCATCCGCGGGGGGCGGGGCGCCGACACCCGGTGGCGGGGGCGGGGTCGAGGGAATCGGCGCCGCCTGCTCAGGTGCGGCCGCGGGCTCCGGTGCTGCCTGGGGCTCCGGTCCGCTCGGGGGCCCCAGCCCGCTCCAGTCCGTCCTGGTCTCGTCGTCGGCCGGGCCGGTCCCCGGGTCCTCGGGCTCGCCGCCCGGTCCCTGCAGTGTCATCGGGCATCCTCCCTGGTGGCGTCGGCGCCGCCGGTCCTCATGCTACGGCGTCGTGCCAGTGGTCAGGCCTTGATCCGGAGCCGGTCGGGGTCGTACATCGGCCGGACGGAGGCGCGAGCGGGGTATCGGACACCGGCCACCTCCACCTCGAACCGCCCGTTGTCGATGGCCTCGGTGGGAATTCCCGCGTCGTCCTCGACCATTGCCAGGCCCACGCCGCCGCCCAGCGTGTGGCCGTAGCCGCCCCAGCGCACGTGGCCGAACCAGCGTCCGTCGCGCAGCACGGGCTCGCCGTGGTACAGGATCGGTTCCGGGTCCTCCAACAGGACCTGGACCAGGCGCCGCCTGGGCGGCCCGGGGTGTCTCGCCGCGAGCAGCGCATCGCGTCCGATGAAGCCGCCGGGCTTGTCCCAGGCCACGGCGAACCCGAGGCCCACGTCCAGCGGCGTGTCGCTGTTGTCGATGTCCAGGCCGAAGTCCCGGTAGGCCTTCTCGAGGCGCAGGCTGTTCAGCGCACCCATGCCGACGTTGCGATAGCCGAACGAAGACCCCGCCTCGAGCAGCGCGTCGTAGACCGTCAGCGCCTGGTCGGCGGGCACGTGCAGCTCCCAGCCCAGCTCCCCGACGTAGGTGACGCGCATGGCCAGGACGCGCGCGTAGTGGAGGTCGATCTCCCGGGCGGTGAGGTACGGGAACGCCTCGTTGGACAGATCCGCGCTCGTGAGCGTGGCCAGGAGCTCCCTCGACCGTGGGCCCTGGACCGTCATCAGCGTGATGCCGGCCGTGATGTCGGTCACGGTCACGAACTCGTCGTCGCGGGCGTGGCGCTCGATCCAGGGCGCCATCCGCCGGTGGATCGTGTCCGTCACCACGAGCAGGAACCTATCCTCGGCCAGCCGGGTGACCGTGAGGTCCGCGATGATCCCGGCGGCGTCGTTCAGCCACTGCGTGTACACGAGGCGGCCGACGGGAACCGACACGTCGTTGGCGCACACCCGGTTGAGAACGCGCTCCGCGTCACGGCCCTGCACGAGGAACTTGGCCATGCCCGACATGTCCAGCATGCCCACCGCCTCGCGCACGGCCCGGTGCTCCGCCTCCAGGTAGGCGAACGTCCCGTTCCGCCCGAAGCCCTGCGGCTCCTCCGGGTCCGTCCCGTCCACGTCGAACCAGTCGGCGTACTCCCACCCGGAAGACGGCGTGAAATGCGCCCCATTGGCCGCCATCCGGTCGTGGATCACGGAGCGGCGCACGTTGCGGGCCGACCAGCCGTGCCAGGTCGGGAACGCGGCATCCCCGAACAGCACACCCAGCTGCTCCACTGCGCGATCCCGGCGGAAGCGCCGGCTCGTCTCGTGCGGCTGCGTCCGGTCCACGGTCAGGCCGGTGACGTCCATCGGCGGCACACCGTCCGCGATCCACTGCGCCGTGATGCTGCCCACGCCGCCGCTGAGGATGATGCCCAGCGAGTTGAGCCCGCAGGCCACGAAGAAGTTCCGCAGCTCGGGCGCCTCGCCCAGCTGGGGCAGGACGTCCGGCGTGAAGCTCTCGGGGCCGCAGAACATCGTCCGCACCCCGGCTTCGCGCAGGGATGGGAGGCGGTCCATCGCGTGGTCCAGGTAGGGGGTGATCCGCTCCCAGTCCACCGGCAGGCTGGCGAAGGCGATGTCCTTGGGCACCGTGTCCAGGGACCAGGCGGCCGCCCTGGGCTCGAACAGGCCGACCATGATCCCGCCGCCTTCCTCGCGGTAGTAGCCGTAGTTGTCCGGGTCCTCCACGATCGGCAGGTCCGGGTGCGCCCAGTCCACCGTGTCCGTGATCAGGTAGTAGTGCTCCGCGGCCTGGAGCGGGACGGACACGCCCGCCATCGCCCCCACCTCGCGACCCCACAGGCCGGCCGCGTTGACGACGTACTCGGCGCGGATCGGGCCCTGGTCCGTCTCGACGCCGGTCACCCGTCCCCCGGCCTGGGTGACGCCGGTGACCGTGACCCCCTCGACGATCCGCCCGCCGCCGAGACGGGCGCCCTTCGCGTAGGCCTGCGTCAGGTCCGCGGGGTTGACCCTGCCCTCGTCCGCCACGTAGAACGCGGCCAGGACGTCGTCCGTCTTCGCCGCCGGCCACATCCGTGCGAACTCGGCCGCCGAGATCTCCTCGGTCGGAGCCCCGAACCCGCGCACGAACGCGGTCTCTCGCCGAAGCGACTCCAGGCGCTGCGGGGAGCAGGCGAGGTGCAGGTGCCCGATGGGTCGGAACCCGGTCGCCTGGCCGGTCTCGGCTTCCAGGCTCACGCACAGGTCCCGCGTGTAGCGCGCCATCCACAGCTGTGTCTCGGACGCCATGCCCGCCGAGGTCATCAGCCCTGCCGCGTGCCAGGTCGTGCCGGCGGTCAGCTGCCGACGCTCCAGGAGCACCACATCGGTCCAGCCCAGCTTGACGAGGTGGTAGGCGATGCTCGCCCCGATGACCCCGCCGCCGATGATCACGACGCGCGCCTGGTCCGGGATCTGCCCCTTGGCGATCTGTTGCTCGTTCATTCGCGCATGCCCTCCGGACGCGCCCCGATCCTAGCCGACCCGCGGCTCCTCGGGGACGTCCGCCTGCCGGGCGAGCTCGTCGTTGGGGCGACGTCCAGCATCGATGACCACGAGGTCGCACGCGACGCGGCGGCCGTCGATCGTGGCGCCGGACACGGCGGTCCGCCCGTGGATCGCCTGCACCTCGGCCGGCGTGCAGCGCGCCGCGATCTCGATCCCGGCGTCGCGCAGGTCCGCCTCAGGGGTGGCCGTGCCGGGGTCGTGCTCGACGATCAACGCCCGGCGGCCTGGACGCACCTCGTCACGGGCGACGAGCCGCCGCACGGCCGAGGACAGCATGACCCCCGGTCGGTCGCCATCCGGGAGGGCGACCTCCCGGTCCCGGGAGCCGCACGCATGGACCGTGCGCGCCGCCCGGACTGCGAGCAGGCCCTGCTCCGTGATCACGCCCTGGGTGCCCTCGTCGAACGCGCCGATCGCCGTGGACCGGAGGAGGATCTCCGCCCCCGCCTCGCGGGCGACGGCCGCGAACCGATCCGCAACCGCGGCTCCGCCCGTCTCGAGTCGCAGGGCGCCGCCCGGCGCCCAGTCACGATCGACCACGAGGACCGTCCCGCCGGCGCGTGCCGCTGCCTCTGCCGTGCGCAGGCCCGTCTCCCCGGCCCCGACGACCAACACGTCCACCGATCGCTCGGCGAACGACCCGATCGCCGCCGCATCCGCTTCCGGCAGCGGCCCCTGGCCGGCGAGGTGCGCCAGCACCCGCTCGGCGCCCTGCCAGCTGCGGGAGCCCCGGAACAGCCGCGCCCCCTGGAACCCTGCCGGCACCAGCCACCCGAGGCGGTCCGCAGGCAGCCACCGCAGCGCGGGTCGGATGCGCTCGACGCGCTCGCCTCCTTGCACCGGCGTCATGCACGCCATGACCCCTGGCAGGCCGTCAACGCGAAGTGTGCAGCCGGGACACATGCCGGTACCGCACCGATAGCCGCGGGGACGGCGGTACTTCGGGCTCCAGGCAAGCGTCCGGACTCCCGCGGCAAGGAGCGCGCCTGCGAGAGACTGTCCGTGTCGGGCGGTGACCTGCCGCCCCTCGAACGTGAAGCGCGCCTCGCTGCTCACCGGATTCCCGCGGTCCGGCCGTCGCCCGTCGAGTCCGCGCCATCGGGCGCGAACACGAGCGAAGCCTCGACGACCGGCTGACCCTCGGCGAACCGCTCGGCGCGGAACGGCCGCAGGGCGTCCGGCACCCGGCCGGTCGTGATCGCCCGCGCGAGGAGGTCCGCGGCGCCCGGCGCTCCCATGAACCCGTACGTCCAGCCGCAGTCCAGCCACAGGCCCGTCAGGCCGGGCGCCGGGCCGAGAATCGGGGCGAAGTCCGGCGTCACGTCCACGATCCCCGCCCACTGCCGGATCACGCGGACGCCCGCGAGCACCGGGAACGCCCGGACGAACTTCCGGCAGGCATCGCGCAACCCGTCCAGGGACGTGCGCATGGCATCCAGCGGAGGTGCACCGCCGATCTCCGTCCCGCCCACGAACTCGCCGCGTGTCGTCTGATGGCCGTACCCCAGCAGGTCCAGGAGCGCCACGCCGGGTCGCAGGAATGGGCGGACGGACTCCGTCACGAGCGCTTCGAGGCGCTGGGTGACGGTCGGGATCGCCACGCCCGCGAGCGCTGCCACGTCGCGCGCCCGCCCGCCGGCGGCATCGACCACCAGGGCCGTCGAGATCCGGCCGCGGGTCGTGTCCACGCCGGTCACGCGGTCACCGGCGCGAAGGATCGCCATGGCCGTCGTCGCCGCGTGGACCTCGACGCCCAGGCGCGCCGCCGCTCGCGCGTAGGCCCACACGGTGGCGTCGTGGTGGGCGAAGCCACCATCCGGCTGGAACAGGGCCCCCGCCACCAGAGCAGGGTTGAGCGCGGGCGCAGCGTGGCGCACGGCGCCCGGATCGAGCAGCTGGGTTCGGACACCGAGATCGCGGTGGCCGGCCGCCGAGCGCCGCAGCATCTCCACCTGCTCACCTGTGCTCGCGAGGACGAGGTAGCCCGCCCTGGTAAACAGGGTGTTCGCCTCGAGCGCATCGGACAGTCGGTGCCACTTGCGGAGGCTCGCATCGAACAGCGTCACCCATTCCCGCGAGGCGAAGGCGGATCGGACCAGCTCCCCGTTGCGGCCGCTGGCACCGGCGCCCGGGTACGAGGCCTCCAGCACGCAAACGTCGCGCATCCCTCGCTGCGCCAGCTCGAAGGCGAGTGCCAAGCCCCCGACCCCTCCCCCGACGATCACCGCGTCGTACGAGGCGCGGAGCGGCCCCGAGGCGACACCTGGCACGCTCACGGTTCCGCCTCCCTGGGGCCACCCGGGTCGCGGCCCGGGGATGCCTCACCGGCGAGGAGACCCATCCGCACGGGGAACGCCGGCGGGCGCGCCGTCGGCGTTCGCAGCGAGGCGCGGTCCACCCCCGTCTCCCGAGCGATCGCGTCCAGCACGAGGGCCGCGCACGTCCGCCCCTGACAGGGACCCATGAGGGCGCCGGTGAACCGCTTGACCGTCTCCGGGTGCCGGTAGCCGAGGCGGACGGCGCGCGCGACATCGGCGTCCGTGACGTCGTGGCACAGGCACAAGATCCGCCTCACCGGCCCATTGTGACCAGCGGGACGCGGGCGCGCTCCATGGTGCCGGCGCGCACCAGGGACTGCGATGACCGCCTGCCGCCCGCTGCGGCAAGGCGCCTCGTGCGCGCATCCGGTCGGCCGGCCGCGCGGCACGCTCTCTACGACGCGGGCTCGACCGGCGGCAATGTGGTGGGCGCGCTCATCTTCCCGGGCGACCCTGGATGCTCGCCGAGCCCGTGCGGATCAGGTCCGGGTCGTGCCGGCCGCCCGGGCTCCCCCGCCGGCGACGAGCGCGGCCAGCGCACCGGTCACGGCCCCCAGCCTCCGCGCGACCGCGCGGCTCGCCTGGAGGGCGTCCGTGCGCTCCGTCCTGTCTCCGCCGTCCGCTGTCGGCGTCAGCCAGCAGGATCTCCTGCCGCCGGACGGCCTCCAGCTCGAATGACGTCATTGCCTGCATCGATCCACGCATCTCTCGCCCTCCACCTCTCCATCCATTCACGTGGAGAGTCTTGATCTCGAACCATGATCACTCTAGCGCATAGGTCCTTCGATGTCAAGAGATATGACAAATAGATACTGGACATTGATTGATCCGATGTGGATACTCATGGCATGGAGACGACGAAGCTGCTCGAGCGCGATCACCTGGACGACATGCTCACCGTCTGGGCGCGCGAGATCCCGGACCTCGACCCGCTGACGGAGGGAATCATCGAACGGATCCAGTTCCTCGCCCGTGCCTTCGACAGGACCATGGACGAGACCCTCAAGCAGTACGAGCTCGACCGTCGCTCGTACCACCTCCTCGGGCGCCTGCGCAGCTACGGTCCTCCCTACCGCCGCTCCGCCGGCCAGCTGGCCGCCGATATGCGCCTGTCCAGCGGCGCGATGACGAACCGCCTGGACCGTGCCGAGGCCGCCGGACTCGTCCGTCGCCTACCGGATCCCAGTGACCGGCGGGGCACGCTGGTCGAGCCCACCGAGCTGGGACATGCGCGGTGGGGCACGACGGTCGAGACCCAGGCCCGCCGCGAGGCGCTGCTGGCATCGGTCCTCACCGAGCCGGAGCGCGAGCAGCTCCATGACCTGCTCCGCCTGCTGATGCGCGCCTTCCCGGACGCCTACTGCAACCACGGCACGCCCGAGGACACCGGCGACACCGCGAAGGATCAGTAACCGGCTCCGTCGCGGGCCGAGTCCCACCGCTGGCGGCGCCCCTCGCCGATCACGTCCCCGAACGGTTGCCCGAAGTGGCTCACGGCCACGCCCCAGCGTTCGTTCCGCGCCCGCGTCAGCAACCCGATCCGCGACGCGACGCTTAGCTCGGGCTCCTCGTCGTGATTGGACGGCCAGTCCGGGTGGGCAACCTGGATCGGCAGATGGAGCAGGTCGCCCGTGAACAGCATCGAGAGCGTGCCCGCGGCCAACAGCACGCTGCGGTGTCCGGGCGTGTGGCCGGGGCTGTGCATGACCCGCACGCCCGGGGCGACCTCGCGGTCCTCCGGATCGAGGTCCAGCATCCCGAGCTCCTCGAGACGGCGCATCGCGGTCCGGCCCTGGAAGTCCTCCGGGTCGTCCGCGGCCGCGAAGAACGCCCAGTCGGCCGGGTGAACGTGATGCACGGCATTCGGAAACCGGGGTTCCCCATCCGGCAGGCAGGCGCCCCCGGCGTGGTCGGAGTGGAGGTGTGTGTGGATCACGTGCCGCACGTCCGCTGGGCCGACGCCGCCGGCACGCAGCTGATCATCGATCCGCCCGGTCACGTCGTAGGGCGGGCGTCCCAGGTGCCCGATGCCGCTGTCCACGAGCACCACTCCACCATCGAGGCGCAGCAGGAACGCGTGGACATGCCACGCCCAGGTGCCGTCGCCCGCAGGACCGAACGCCCACGGGTACGCCTCGCGCTCGGCGGACCAGTCCACCTTGTGGCCGGGGGCCTCGCGCGAGAGCGGCAGCGGCGCCCAGCCGTCGCACAGGGGCACGACCTCCACGTTCCCGACCCGGATCGCAGGGTGGTCCATGCGGTGAAGCCTAGCCCGATACCGGCGTCCGCACCTGTTCGCCGCATCGGTGGCGAGAACGGGCCGGTCCCCCTTCGCGCGGAGACGCGACCCCGATCGAGCATCGGGGTCGCGTCAAGTTCACTTCCGCGGGCGGAACCCACGGGGTTGGAGCGGAGATTGTCGGTTGGTCACTCGTGACAGGAAGACGTGTAGCGGCTCTTGCCGGAGTTGATCTGCGCGAATTCGAAGTCCGTGGCGACGCCATCGAGCGTGCCGCTCAAGGTCGCCTCGCTCGAGGCCCCCTTCGAGTAGTACGTGGAGGTGCAGTCGCCGAACACGTCGCGGCCGCGGTATGTGCTCTGGTACACGGGCGGAACCCCGGTCCAGGCGAGGTCCACCGCGATATCCCCGGCAGGCTCGGGATCGGTGCACGATCCCTCGCCGGTGACGTCGTCCCAGGTGCAGCTCTGCGACTCGGTCGGGATGGCCCCCGCACCCGAGGCCGAGGTGAGGCCTCGGTCGATGTGGACGCCGGCGCCCTCGAGGCAGCCGCCCGTCCAGGAATCCTCGTAGGTCTGGGTGGAGGCGTCGTAGGCATACCACCCGACGCTCACGCACAGCGTGTCGCCTCGGAACCGCTCGCCGTTGTAGCGGCTCCAGCCGTCGAACACATGCACGCTCTTGTACTCGCAGGCGTAGTCGCCCGCCTCCGGGACGTCCTCCGTGCACGTCCCCGTATCGCCCCACGCCGAGCTGCCCTTGTCCATCGAGGCGTCGACGAATGGACTCGCCGCGGCGACGGGTGCAGCCACCGCGAGACTCAGGGCGGCCGCCAGCACGACGGGCACCCAAGATCTCTTCATGGTCCTCGGACCTCCTGGCTCCCGCGGGTCGGTCTCGCCAGTGGCTCTTCGCGGTCCCGGCGGCCGGGGTATGGACCGCGCGTCAGAGCCTCCCGCAACCGTGGAGACGCCAGGGCTCCAGAGTCGTTGCACAAGAAGCCTGCCGACGCTGACGACGGCCGACCTGCCGGCCAGCTGCACCTCCACCGGCGGGTGCCGCGCTGCTGTTCCATGTGCTGGCCGGGCGCGTCGAACGGGCCTCGATCGCGGTCGCCGGCAAGGCGCGGCGCCCGGGATCGTCGCCCCTGCCCGGGATCGTTCGTCAGCCGCCGGCGGGCGGGCCGTACACGAGGTTGGAGCCCTCCGAGCCGATGAGCGTCAGCTGCGTGCCCATCGCGGCGTCCTGCGGCACCGCCCAGCTCGTGACGGCCTCGAGGGCTGCGAGGTACGCGCTCTCGAAAGCCATCGCCGGCTCCGGGCATGCCATCTCCGTGGACACGAGCGACCCGAAGTCGATCGAGGCGCCATTGATGGCGTACGCACCGCTGTACTGGTTGCAGCCCGCCGACCCTGATGCCTGTCCACCGGCCAGCTCGAGCGTCACCTCCACGCCGTCCGGCACGTCCTGGTCACCCATCCGGAGCAGCTGCCACGACGTGCCGTCGAGGCGGTCAACCGTGGGGATCGCCGGCGACGGTGAGGGTGACGGCGAGGCCGTGCAGGCCGTCGCAAGGAGCAGGAGCACGCTGCCAACGGCAGGCAGCAGCCAAGCGCTGGGCTTCATGATCGCGAACCTCGAGCGGGGATACGGCGCGGGACCGTGCGCACCGGATACGCCGGCGGCGATCGTACCGTGCAAGAGGGGCGTGTCGTGCGAGGCCGCCCTGCGACGTTCGTCCGGGAGGTGTCCGGGCGCCCGATCGATGGGACCCGGGGTGTGCTACGGCCAGCGAGGCCCGATGTGGTCCACCCGTGCCGGTCCCTCCGGCGGCGGCGGTGACGCGAGCCCGCCGATGGCGCGAGCGATGGTCAACACGACCACGACCGCCAGCACGACGCCAAGCACCCCGTATTGTCCGACCAGGTCGAGAATGACGTCCACGGTTGCCTCCTGGCCGGTACGACGCGCTGCCTCGCGTCGGCGTTGCAGGGCCCCCCGGTCCATCGGTTCCGGCGCCTCATTCGCATCGCAGACAATCTCCCGGGATACCCGGACCATGTCGCCGATCGCCCGACGCCGCGGGGGGCGCGCTAATGCGGGAACGCGAGCTCGCCGAGCGTGAAGGACGCGACGACGAGGCCCCACAAGATCGGCAGCACAAGCAGGAGTCCGCGCTCGTGGCTCCGGAGGATGGCGACCAGCCCGACGATCAGGCCGCCGATGCCCGCGATCGCCGTGGCCAGGATGGAGCCGAGCATCAGTGCTCCGATGACGGCGTCGGCGTCGGGGCGAGCGATCCGGAAGAAGATGGACAACGCGATGAGGCTGAGGACGCTGAGGAGGACGGTCCAGCGGCCCGTCCGCGTTGACGGGAGGATCGAGAGGTGGAACCCGTGCGGCTGGCTGGTCATGGCGATCGACACCGCCTCCGTGCGCGGATCGGTCTCACCAGTGACTCGGCACCGTCCCGGGGATCGGGTGTGGGCCGCGTGCGAGAGCCTCCCGCACCAGGCAGACGCTGTGCGCCCGCTTCTGTGACACCAGAGCCTGCGGCTTGGTGGATCGGAGCGCCAGAGGCGAACGGACCGAGTCGCCCGCTGATCCTGCCGATCGTTCAGCGGCAGCGCGGAGGGTCGGGCGTGAGCACCCTGACGCAACGCGACCGCGCGATGCGCGTCCTGTGAGTGCTGACTGATCGCAGCGGAGCGGGACCATGAAGTTGTTGCGGCTTGCCGCCATCGCCTGGATCCTGGCGGCGATCATCTCGGGTCTCCTGGCTGCGTTCCTGCTGGGCATGGGAGAACACCCCGAGGAGAGGACCATGGGGCTGTTGCTCGCGGTGGGCGCCCTCCTCGCGGCCGGCAGCGGGACCGTCGGGGCGGCGCGGCCCACGACCGCGTTCGCACGATGGTCGGTCCTGGTGGCCGTCGCCTGGGTTGCCGGCGCCATCGTCGTCGCTCCTGGACTTCGATTCGGGAGCGATCGGATCGCCTTCGGGTGGCTGCCAGCCCTGCTGCCGGTCGCCGCCGGCCTCGCCTCACTGTCAAGGGCTGCTCGGCGGGCACCCGAATGACGCCGCCTCACTTGCGATGTCGCGTTTGCGCCAGTCGCCGATCTCGGGATCCTACCCGTGTCGCCCGCGGCTCGGCAGTCTGCCTGGTCCGTTCGCAGCCGGCAGGCGCGTGAGATGGATCACCTCATCGGCTTCGTCGGCACCTACGGCCCGGCGATTGCCGCGGCGCTCATATGCCTGGCCGCCAGCCTCGTCGCGGCATTCCTCCTCGTTCTCACCTGGGGCGATGCCGAAGTCGAGCTCGGCAGCGCCGCGGACCGATTGACCTGGAGGCGGCGCTCCGGCTGAGAGGCGGGGTCCGAGTTCGGGGGTGCCGGGAACTCCTGACCCTCCCGTCCGCATGGCTCGTGCCAGGTTCCGCCCGATGAGTCCGGGGGAGAGGCATTCGTCCTCGTGTCACGGTCCGCCTGCGAAGACGTCATCCGGGGGCGCGACTGCGAGGGCGGTCATCCGCCTCTGATCAGGGCGCCGATCGCACGCCGCACCCGGGGACCGAGGTCATGGCACGGAATCGAACGATGAACGAGTTCCAGCCGGCAGGTGAACCCGGTGGTCACGCGATTGCTGGCGGAGTTACGCCCGGGCATCCTGACGCCGGAGACAAGTGGATGCGCCGGCTGACGATGTGGTCCATGCGGGTGGTGGCGCTGGCTGTCGCGGCCATCATGGCCTCGGCCTGCTCTGCCGCGGCTCTGCCGAGCCTCAAGTCGACCACCTCGGGCTCCCCGACGGATGCGGGCCCGGTCTCGGTGGTCCCGACACCGGTCACGACCGCGGCGCCCGTCGCGACGATCTCGCCGGCCGAGCCCGGCGGCAGCCCCACGGCCCGTCCGGCCATGGCAGTCGACGGTCGCCTCACGCTGACGATCGACTCTCCGGCCACCACGCTCGGAGGCGCCGCCCGGTGCACGATCGCGGAAGGCTCGGCCACGGTCTCGGTCATCGCGGCGAACCAGGCTGGCCAGGTCGGCGGCCACCGAATCTACGCGAGCCTGACCTTCATGGTCGACGAGGCCGGAGTCCCGAGCGCGCTCGCGTCGCTCGAATTCGGACAGGGGATGGAAGACCTCCCCGCCGACGCCGGCTTGCCGCAGTACTCGGGCCTGGTCGACGTCGCGGTTGCGACGATTGCGGCCGATCGGACGAGCGGCTCGCTCCCGTTCGCCGACCTCCGGTCAGGTGGGACGACGTTCATCGGAGCCGACTGGCCGGTCGCCGTCTCGGGAAGCGTCGAATGGTCCTGTGAACCGATCCCCGCCGGGCCGCCGTCGGCGCCCGCGGGCGCGAGCGGCGCGGCGAAGCTCAGCGGCTCGCTCAGCGGAATCTTCTCGATCCGAGGTGACGACTGCCCGACCCCGGAGCATCCGGACGGGTTCCTGTCGGGGCTGATGGACGACGGCGAGACGATCCTCGAGGTGACCGTATGGCCCGATGCGACCGCGAGCTTCGTCCTCTACCCACCAACCGGCGACAAGAACGCCTCCATCTCGGCAGCTGGCCCCGCACCGATCCAGGTTGCCGGCCATGGGTGGGCAGTTGCCCTCCGGGCGGCTCCCGCGGGGATCGGGCCACTCACCCTCGACGTCGAATGGACATGTGATGGCTGACCCGACCCGGATGACCCTCCGCCCGTCTTTGACTCCTGGACCTGCCGCACGCGGTCCAGTGACGTCATCGGAGCCGCTGGACCACGCGCAGGGGCTCGGCGGGCGGCGCGTCGGCTCGTCGTGGCACCGTCGATCGAGACCTCCAGCACTCGCAGGCCGGCCCTGGAGCTCCGATCATGTCGCCGGGAGCAGGTAGCATGGCGAAACGGTGGAAGTGTCCGCGGTGCTCCTCGTCGAACGACGAGACGTCGATGGGCTGTGGGAGATGCGGTCTCCTGCGCGGCTCGGTCGTGCCGGTCGGGCCATGGACCGCCGGCTCGTACGGCCAAGCGCCGCCTCCCCCGGCCACACCCGCCCCGGGGACGCTCTGGCTGCCGCCGGCCGCCGATCCAGAGTCGTCGATGCCGTCGGCGGCGTTCACCTGGTTGCGCACCGGCGCCGGCATCGTCATCTTCGTCGTCCTTGTTGCCCTGGGCCCCATCCGCTCCTGGCTCACGGACGCGGAACGATCGTGGACCGGCGAGATCTTCAAGACCGGCGACATGTCGGTCTATGACCTGCGGGTGGGCGATTGCTACGACCTCAAGGACCCGACGGTCGAGGAGGTCGACATCGTGATCGCCCGGCCGTGTGCGGACGCGCACGAGTACGAGCTGTACTACATCGGCACGATGCGCGAGGGCACGTATCCCGACGATGCCGCGGTTGGCGCGTTCGTGGACAGCGCGTGCATGCCCGCGTTCGACGAGTACGTCGGCAAGAATCACGACGAGTCCGAGTTGGGAACCTTCTCCCTCTCCCCGGGCCGCGAGGCATGGGCCAGCGGCGACCGGACCGTCCAATGCTCGGTCTACCGCCCCGGCATCCCGAAGATGACCGGGTCGCTGAAGGGGTCGGCGCGCTAGCGACGATTGTGATCCCAGAGGCTGAGACCCTCCACGTCGCACGCGTCCGGACCGCCGACCCTCGTGCGCCCGGTGCTGTTCCAGTGGCCCCCTCGAGGGGCCTCCTCAGAACAGGCCGTAGCTCGAGATGGCGAGCGACCGCGGAGGCTCGACGCCATCCGAGAGGAGGAGCAGGCCCGTTGGCGCGATCAGGCGCAGCCCCGCGGCGAGCGCGACCCGGACGAGCGACCGCGACGTCCCCGGGATCGCGACGCGCGCGTGGCGCTGCCTGGCGAGCTCGGCCTGCAGGGCCGCGGCGGCACCAGCCTCGTCGATGCCGCCGAGCGGACCGATCCGACCACCTGGCCAGGCGTACGAGTAGGCCACCGGCAGGCCGTCGCGGAGCCAGAGGGTCGGCGTGGCCCGGGACGCCCAGTACGCGTGATCGACGCCACGTTCGAACCCGTACGCGGCCCGGTCAAGCTGCGTGATGGCGGCGTCCACCGGCTCGGACGCCAGCAGGTCGGGCCGCGCGTCCAGCGTCACCGGGCCCTCGAACCCGAGGATCGGCGTTGTCGGCAGGAGGCCGTACCCCGCATACAGGGCGTTGGAGATCGGCTGGATGCTGCCGGTGATCGTGATCCTGCGTGCCGGTGCCCGCTCGAGCGCAAGCTCCAGCAGGTGGCGGCCGATCCCGAGACCCTGATGGCCCGGGTCGATGAACAGCCATCCCAGGTACCACGTGTCGCCGCGCACGAAGGCGCCCGAGAAGCCGACGACCCGTCCGTCGGCCTCGGCAACGAAGCACCGCTCGCCATCGTGGCGCAGCTGGTGACGCAGGCCCGGAGCGATCGCGTCCACCGGGGGCGGCGCCGACCACCCGAAGCCGTGGCGCTGCATGAGGTCGCCCTCGGCGGCGACGAAGACCGCGTGCTGAGCCTCGATGTCGGCGGCCGTGGCCCTCCGATACTCGACCCGTCGCGCCTCTCCCTGCTCGATCGTCACGCCTTCCTCCCGGCCGACCTGCACTGTGGAGCGTAGGCCAATCGCCGACCGGAAGTCAGCCCCCTGACAGTTCCTCGCGGCGAACGGATCCTGCGTCCGCACCACAGGCCGCCGCGCTCGCACGTCCATCGGTTGCGTCCGGGTTGCAGAGGAGACTCGGGATGATCGGCAGACATGCGACCGTGGTCGCGATCCTCGGCGTGATCCTTGCCGCGTGCAGCGCTGGGACGGTGACCACTCCCTCGCCACAACCCAGCCCCAGCCCCTCCCATCGGCCGGCGTCGCTGGCCAGGGTGAGCCCCTCACCGACCATCGTCGTCGCCAGCCCGACCCCGGCGGCGACACCGACCCCGTCCCCGACCACGAAGCTCGCCGCAAAGCCGCCCGAACCCACTGGCGTGGCGTTCCGGGAACGCATGCGCTGCCTCAGCGACTCCTGTCACCAGGCCAAGTACACCCAGACGGTGACCTGGAAGGCGCCCCTCAAGAAGAGCCTCGAGATCCGGGTCTACGGGATCACCGAGTGTCTCGCCGAGCCTGCCAACGCCAAGCCGGGCACGAGGGGGCCATGCCTCGTCGAACACACCACGCTGCCAAGGTCGGCTCGCACGCTGCTCGCCACGGCACCGGCCTCCGACGGCAAGGTGAGCTGGAGCTGGACGCAGTGGGCCGGCTGTGACATCGGCCACATCGCCTCCGACCCTGATGGGCCCGGCTACTACTCGATCGTGCTGGCCGCCTACAACAGTGCGGGCAACTCGGTCTTCGCCATCGCCGAGCCCGGCGAGTGGTACGTGTGGGAAGACTACGACATGCCCTGCTGAGGCCGGCGGAGGCAGCTCGCCGCCGGGCCGCGCGAGGTCACGCGAGGTCGCCTCCGGCCGACAGAGGTCCGGCGCCGACAACGAACGGCCCTCCGGGCAACCGGAGGGCCTCAATTCGTGCGTGAGAGAGTGGTCGGGGCGGAGCGATTCGAACGCTCGACCTCCTGAACCCCATTCAGGTGCGCTACCAGGCTGCGCCACGCCCCGAGGCGGTCGAGTCTACCACCCGCGACCCGACGGTCCCGCGGCGATGGGAGCGTCCCGGTACCAAGGTGGCCACATACCGATGGCACGCGTGGTCGCTGGTGACTTGGCCAGGCCCCAGGCGGCTGTCCCGACCGGGTCGTGCTTGGAGGCATCTGCCGGGCCGTCCGATGGCGTCGCGAGGGGCACGGATACCGATGGGGTGCGTGGTGGGCCAGGTCGATGTGGCCTAGCACGCGCGGGACCGGTCGGTGGCCGCTTCGGAGCGCCGCGGGGGAGGGTTTGTACGCGCCCCGTCGTTGACTGGCATTGTGCTCACGGGTGGCGGGTGGATACCACGCGCGGCCTCGGTATCTGGCCGGGTTCGTGGCCGCGGGGAACGCCGCCAGGGCGCACGGCTGGGGAGCGCCGCCAGGGCGCACGGCTGGGGAGCGCCGCAGGGCCGCCGTCGAGGGCCGCGGGGTCAGGCGCCGGTCGCCGCTCCTCCCCCACCCCGCAGGCCGGCGGCCCAGCGGTCGTAGTCGGCGAGCTCGTCCTTGGACTCGCGGGCCAGCAGGTCCACCAGGCAGCGCTGGACGCTCTTGCCCTCGAACAGGGCGCGGTGGACCTCGCGGGCGATCGGCATCTCGACGCCCAGCTCGCCGGCCAGGGCCAGGGCGGCGTCCACGGTGTACGCACCCTCGGCGACGCCGGGGAGCGACGACTCGATCTCGGCCCACGACCGGCCTCGCGCCAGCTCCACGCCCAGGCGGTGGTTGCGGGACAGCGACGAGCCGCAGGTGGCGATGACGTCCCCGATGCCGGCCAGCCCCGCGAAGGTGATCGGGTTGGCGCCCGCGGCGATGCCGAGCCTCGTCATCTCGGCCAGCCCGCGAGTCATGAGCCCGGCCTTGCCGTTGTCGCCGAAGCCCAGCTCCTCGGCGGCGCCGGCGGCGATGGCGATGACGTTCTTGAGCGCCCCGCACAGCTCCACGCCCAGGAGGTCCCGGTTGACGTACAGCCGGAACCTCCGGCGGGCGAGCCGGTGCTGGATCCGCTCGGCGAGCGCGATGTCCTCCGCCGCCACGACGGCCGAGGCGGGCAGGCGACGGGCAACCTCCAGCGCGAGGTTGGGACCGGACAGGGCGGCGACCCGCGCGAGCGTCGAAGCCCCCGGCCTCCGCGATGACGTCGCTCATCCGCAGGTGCGAGCCGCGCTCGATGCCCTTGACCACCGACAGCAGGTCGGCGGAGGACGGCACGTGCGGGGCGACGCGGCCCACGGTCTCACGCAGGTGCGCGGAGGGGACGGCGAAGATCACGAGATCCGTGGCATCCGCCAGCGCCGAGACATCGGCCGTGGCGCGGAGGTCCGCCGGCAGGTCCACGCCCGGCAGGCGCGCCTCGTTCCGCCGGGTCTCGGAGATGCGTGCCGCCGTCCCCGGGGAGTGGCACAGGAGCGTGACGGGCTCCCGCTGGGCCACGATCGCGGCGAGGGTGGTGCCCCAGGCGCCGCTGCCGATGACGGCGACGCGGGCGGGCCCCGCGCCCGGGCGGCCGGGCTCCCCTGCCCCGCCCATCAGGCCCGCCGCTTCCTCGGGGCGCGCTTGCCGGTCAGCCTGGCGCGGATCTGCTCGCGGAACACGAGCCGGATCGGGCGTGCCGGTGAAGTCGTACGCGTCGCGCAGCCGGTTCTCCAGGTACCGGCGGTAGCTGAAGTGGATCGATGCCGGATCGGTGGCAAAGAACACGAACGTCGGCGGCGCCACGCCGGCCTGGGTCGCGTAGCGGATCTTGGCGCGGCGCCCGCGGACCAGGGCCGGCGGGGTGCGCTCCACCGCGGCCGCCACGAGCCGGTTCAGCTCCCCGGTGGAGACCCGCTTGCGCCGCTCGCCCCACACGTCGACGGCCAGCTCCAGGACCTTGCCCACCCGCTGCCCGGTCTTGGCGCTGATGGACACGACCGGTGCGTAGTCCAGGAACGGGAGCTCGCGGCGCAGGTTGACCACGAACTCGTCGAAGGTCTTGTGGGTCTTGTCCTCGACGATGTCCCACTTGTTGACCGCGATGATCAGGCCCCGGCCCTCCTCCACCACGTACCCGGCGACATGGGCATCCTGCGCGGTGAGCCCGTCCGCGGCGTCCAGCACGAGGACCGCGACGTCCGCCCGGGAGATGGCCTTGAGCGCCCGCAGCGTGGAGTAGCGCTCCGCGGCGGGCCCGGAGGCGACCTTGCCGCGCTTGCGGATGCCGGCGGTGTCGATGAGCACGACCTCGCTGCGGCCCCACGGGATGGTGGTGTCGATGGCGTCCCGCGTCGTCCCCGGGGTGGCCGAGACGATCGTCCGGGTCTCGCCCAACAGCGCGTTGAGCAGGCTGCTCTTGCCCACGTTCGGGCGACCGACGAACGCGATGGCGGGCGGCTCGTCGTCGTCGGCGGCCATCGCAGCGTCCCACCGGGCGGAGACGTCGTCGATGGAGCCCGGCTCGCCGGCGTCACCGGACCCACCGTCCTCGTCGTCTCCCTCGTCGTCTCCCTCGTCGTCCTCGTCCGGGGCGGTCCCTGGGCCCCCGACCACGTACGGGGTCGGGCGCGCGCGAGCCATCTCCTTCGCCCACGCCTCGGCTTCCTCCTCGCGGGCCTTGCGCGCGATCTCGGCCTCGCTCTCGGGGGGTAGCGCCCAGACCACGGCGTCCAGCAGGTCCGCCACGCCGCGCCCGTGGCTGGCCGAGATCGCGAACGTGTCCTCCCAGCCGAAGGCGTAGAACTCGGCAGCGTCCAACTCCCGCTTCTGGTTGTCGGCCTTGTTGGCCGCGACCAGCACCGGCTTCGTCGTGCGGCGGAGCAGGTCCGCGGCGTCCTCGTCCGCGGGCACGGGTCCCGTCGCCGCATCCACGAGGAACACGATGACGTCCGCCTCCCCGATCGCGAGCCGCGCCTGGAGCTGCACCTGCTCCTCGATCGGGTCCCCGGGCGAGATCTCCAGCCCACCGGTGTCCACCACCACGAACCGCCGGCCGTTCCACTCCGCATCGCCGTACAGACGGTCTCGCGTGGTCCGCGCCCGGTCCTCCACGATGGCCGCCCGCGCATCCCCGACGACCCGATTGAACAGGGTGCTCTTGCCCACGTTGGGACGGCCCACCAGGGCCACGACCGGCAGCCCGGCGGATCGGCGTGACACGGATCAGCCCGCCCCGAGGGGCGTCGCGTCCAGCACCGGCAGGGAGGTGGTGCGACCGGCCGGGGTGGCCGCGGCGTCCAGCGCCTCCCGGGCCAACACGGCGGCGCGGCCCCGGGTCTCGTCCGTGCCGGCGAGCTGGTAGATGCGCTCCGCGACGTCCCGCAGATCCTCGATCGGCGTGGAGGTGCCGCCGGTCACACCCACGACACGCGCGCCGTTGAACGCCTCCGGATCCGAGAGGTCCCGGGCGTTCTCGATCTGCATCGCCGGCGTGCCGACGATGCCGCACAGCCGGGTGAGCTCCTTGGTGTTCGCGGAGTGCCGGCCGCCCACCACGACCATGAGGTCCACCTCGCGCGCCGTCTCGAGCGTGTCCTCCTGCCGGCGGATCGTGACCGGGCAGACGGTGTTCATGATCTTGCAGCTCGTGGGCGCGGGAGACCATGAACGCGGCCAGCTTCTCGAACTTCCAGGGCGGCTGCGTGGACTGGGTGATGAGCGCCATGCGCTTGCGGCGCGGGATCCGATCCCAGTCCTCCTCCTCGTCCACCACGATCGCGTCAGGCGCGAAGCCCAGCAGGCCGACCACCTCGGGGTGCTTGGGCGTGCCCAGCAGGACGATGGAGTAGCCCTCCTCGACGAGCTGCTCCAGCTGGCGCTGCTCCTGGATCACCCAGGTGCAGGTGCCGTCGATGACCTCGAGGCCGCGGCCCTCGGCCCGCTCGAAGACCTCCGGCTTGACCCCGTGCGCCCGGATGACGACGGCGGCCCCGTGATCCACATCGTCCAGCGTGTCCACGCTCCGGACGCCGATCTGCTGGAGCTGGCTGATCACGCCCTCGTTGTGGACCACCTGGCCCAGCGTATGGGTCGCCTTGCCGGCCGCAGCCGACTCCTTCGCCTTGTCGATCGCTTCCCGAACGCCGTAGCAGAACCCGGTGCGCTTGGCGATACGGACCTGCTCGACGTTACCCATGACCCGATGTTCGCACAGCATCCGCATACACGCCGCGATGGCGCTCGTCGAGGAGCTCCGCGATGCGGCCCATGATCCCGGTGGTCGCCGCCGTCTTCGCCGCCCGGCGGTCCGCGCCCGGCGGCACGAGCTCCGCCGCTGCGAACGGCTCGCCGATCCGGACCTGGATCGTGCGGCGCGGAAATGGACCGGGCAGCTTGCGCCCCTTGGGCCACACCGCATCGGAGTTGCTGATCCCGATCGGCAGGATCATCGCGCCCGTCCGCAGGGCGAGGGTGGCCGTGCCGTCCTTGGCCTCCTGGAGCGTGCCCGTGGGGCTCCGGGTGCCCTCCGGGAAGATGAGGAGAACGAACCCGGCCTCCAGGATCCGCGTTGCGAGGCGGTAGGCCTCCACGTCGGCGGTGGCCCGGTCAACGGGGTGAACGCCGCCGTGGGCCGCCAGCCAGCCGAACAGGGGCCAGTCGAACAGCTCCTTCTTGCCCAGCCAGTGGATCCGCCGCCGGTGCAGGGCGGGCGTGATGTAGGCGCCCAGGAGAACGGGATCGGCGTTGGAGATGTGGTTGGCGGCCAGGATCACCGCGCCGGTGCGTGGAATCCGCTCCAGCCCGTCCACCCGGACGTTCGCGAACAGCCGGGACCCGATCCGCGCCACGAGGGCGATCATCCGCACCAGGGTCGAGTTGTCGTTGTCGAGGCGCGAGGCGGTCACGAGGAGCGAGCTCTTTGCCTTCACCGGTCGGCCTCCGCCTGGACGATCAATTGGACGACGGCCTCCACCGTCTGTTCGAAGCTGTTGCCGTCGGTCCGGACGTGCCGGGCGTCGTCGGCGGCCCGCAGCGGGGCCACGGCGCGTCCCTTGTCCCGGGCATCCCGCGCCCCGAGCTCATCGCGCACCCGCTGTGCCTCCTCGCCGGCCGGGTCCAGGCCGCGCTCCTCGATCCGGCGCTGCGCCCGCTCCTCCACCGATGCGTCCAGGTACAGCTTGAGATCCGCGTCCGGGAGGATCACGGTCCCGATGTCCCGCCCCGCGACCACGATCCCGCCGCCCTCCGCCAGCGCTCGCTGCCGGGGCATGCAGCGCGGCCCGCACCTCGGCTACGCGGGCGACGGCCGAGACGGCGGCGTCCACCTCGTGGGTCCGCGCCAGGTCCGTCGCGTCCTCGCCGTCCAGCCCCACCCGGGTCAGGCGCCCGGTGCCGTCGTCCTCGAGGGTGACGCGACCCACCAAGGCGACGAGGCCGGCGGCGTCGTCGGTCGCCACGCCCTCCCGCAGCGCGAGGGCCGTCAGCGCCCGGTACAGGAGCCCGGTGTCCACGAAGCGCAGGCCCAGCCGGGTCGCGGCCGCCGCGCCAACGCTGCTCTTGCCCGAGGAGGCGGGCCCGTCGAGCGCGACGACGATCCTTCGCGCTGCTCCGCCGGGTGCCGAGCCGCCGCTGCTCATCGGGGCGAGGGTAGCGGGCGCCCGGGTGCCGGCGATGCGAGCCGACGGACCTCCGCGGGCGTGAGCGGGCGCACGTCGCCGGCCGCGAGGCTCTCCAGGCGCAGCGTGCCGATCCGGACGCGGACCAGCCGGCGGACGGGCGCGCCGACCTCGGCGAACATCCGCCGGAGCTGGCGCTTCCATCCCTGGTGGATCGTGACCCGGACCCATGTCAGGCGCGCGTCCGGCGGTGGGTCCAGGATGTCGGCCAGCCGTCGGTCCTCGGTGCGGGTCTGGCCGCGGAGCCCGGTCACGGTGGCGGCTCCCTCGGCCAGCTCCACGCCCCGCTCCAGCGCCTCCGCCTGGTCCCGGGTGAGCGGCGCGGCCAGCGCCACCGCGTACTCGCGCTCAACCTCGTAGCGGGGATGGAGCACGTGCTCCGCCCAGTCGCCGTCGTTGGTGACCAGGATCAGGCCCTCCGAATCCTGGTCCAGCCGCCCGACGGGGTACAGGCGCAGGCCCCGGGCGAGATCCCGCGGGACGAGGTCCAGCACGGTCCGCTCCGCGTGGCGGTCGCGGACCGTGGACGTGACCCCGGCCGGCTTGTGCAGCGCGAGATAGACGGGGCGACCGGCCGGGGCGTGGATGGGCTGGCCGTCCACCTCGATCACCTGGATGTCCGCGTCCACGCGCTCGCCCAGGACCGCCGGCCTGCCGTCCACGCGCACGCGCCCGGCGGTCACCAGCCCGTCCGCCCCGCGCCGGGACGCGACGCCGGACGCAGCGAGGACCTTGGAGATGCGCTCGGCGGGCACGGTCAGTCGTCGGCCGCGGTGCCGTCGCGGGTGGCGGCGTCGGGAGCCTCGGCTGCCCCGGCGGTGGTGGCGTCGGCGGAGGCGCCGGCCGGCGCGGCTCCTCCCTCGCCGTCCACCAGGTGGGCCGCGACGTCCAGGTCCAGCGGCGGCAGCTCGTCCAGCGAGGTGAGCCCGAATCGCTCCAGGAACTCGAACCCGGTGCCGTAGAGGAAGGGGCGGCCGGGAGTGTCGGCACGTCCCAGCTCCGTCACCAGGCGCCGGTGGAGCAGCGTCCGCACCGTGTAGTCCGAGTCCACGCCCCGGATCCGCTCGATCGCCGCCTTGGTCACCGGCTGCCGGTAGGCCACGATGGCCAGCGTCTCGAGCGCCGCGGGCGACAGGTGGATCGCGTCCGCGCCGACGTAGCGGGCGATGAGCGCGCCCGCCTCCGGCGCCGTCGTGAGCTCGACGCGGTCACCCGCGAGGACGAGGCGGATCCCCCGGCCGCCGAGCGCGACCTCGAGGTCCCCCAGGCGCTCGTCCACGGTCGCCCGGTCAACGCCCGCGAGGGCCGCGATCTCCCGACGCGACAGGGGCTTCTCCGCGACGAACAGGAGGGCCTCGAGCTGCGCCTCGGTCAGCTCGCCGGCCGGCTCCGCGTTCGGCCCCGGCGTGGCGTCGACCTCCGCCATGGGATCGAGGTCCCGGGCGGCATCGAGGTCCGGGCCCGGCGCAGGGTCAACGTCCGGCGCCATCCGCTCGATCTCGCTCATGCGAATGACTCAAGCGATTCGTCGAGGGGAGCCTCCTCGTCGATCGCGTCGCCCAGGCCGGCGGCGGCGCGCTCCTCGGCGGTCGTCCGGCGGGCGACGATCGGGCCCCACGGCTCGGCCTGCTCCACGACGATCTCGCGCCGCTTCATGAGCTCCAGGAGGGCGAGGAACGTCACCGCCACGACGACCCGGTCCTTCACGCCGCGGAGCAGGTCCTGGAGCACCACGAGCGGCGCCCCACGGAGCGCCCGGCGGATGATCGCCGCCCGCTGGGTGAGGGTGATCGAGCGCGGCATCGTCTCCGGCGGGGGCGGCGGCGGGGGCGCGATCCGGGCGATCCCGTCCAGCGCGGCCACGAGCAGGTTCGGGGACAGCGGCTCGGCCTCCGGCGGCCGGGCGCCGGCGATGCCGGCGGCATGGGCGATGGGGGCCTCGCGGTGGAAGAGCCCGACCCGTCGCTGCGCCTCCGCCAGGAGCCCGACGCCAGCGTCGCGGAAGGCGCGGTACAGGATCAGGCGGGCTCGTAGCTCCGCCTCCGGGTCCGGGCCCTCGTCCGCGAGCGGGACCGCGCCCTCCACGGGTCGCCGCGGCAGGAGCGCCCGCGACTTGATGAGGATGAGCTGGCTGGCGACGGCGACGAACGCCGAGACGTTGCCCATCCGGTCCCCATCGAGGCCCGCCAGCGCGTCCAGGTAGGCGTCCGCGAGCGCACCCAGGGGCACGGTCAGCACGTCCATCTGGCGCGCCTCGATCAGCGACAGCAGCAGCGCCAGCGGGCCGTCGAACGCCGGCAGGCTCACGCGGGTGGCGGCCTCCGGGCGCCGGCCCTCCCCGAATGCGATCGTGGGTGACGTGGCCAGGGTCATCACGACGCCTCGTCCGCGGCCAGCAGGAGCCGGCCGTACTCGGGATCCCGGGGGGCCGCCTGGTGTCGGACCAGGTCCACGGCCCGCGCCGGCAGCCCGGCGGCCTCGAGCAACGCGGCGGATGCATCGGCGTGGTCGCGCAGCCGGTCCAGCGGCGCCCTCCAGCCGGGGATCATGGCGGCTGCGCGGACGACCCACGGCCCAAACGCCTCGCCCAGCGACCAGGCCACGCGAGGAAGGGCACCGGTATCCCCCTTGGCGCAGTCATGGAGCAGGCCGGCCGCCAGCACGTCACGGTCCGTGACGCCGGCCCGCCGCAGGCTCGCCACCACGTCCAGGCCGTGGCGCCGGTCCGCGACGTGCATCGCGTCGAACAGGGCGAGCTCCGCGGGACGGGTCCACGCCGCGACGGCCCGGCGCTCGTCTGCGGTCACGCGGGCGGCCAGGTGCGTCCGGAGCTGGCGGGCTTTACGCGCCCACCAGGAAGGTCGCGACACCGAAGATCAGCTCCGACAGGAAGCGGCTCCCGAGCAGGACGAACGCGATGAGGATGAAGATCCCGTACTGGGCGAGCATGGGCCTGACCTGCCACGCCTGATGCGGGGTCAGGAGCCGGAACAGGATGGCCGAGCCGTCCAGCGGTGGGATCGGGATCAGGTTGAACAGCGTTAGCGCGACGTTGAACACGACGAACAGCCACAGCCCGTTCCAGGCGAGGGGCGGGAGCGGCGCCTCCATCGCCACGAGGGCCCGAAACACGAACGCCGCCAGCACCGCCATCACGAGGTTCGAGGCGGGCCCGGCCAGCGCCACCCACACCTCGCCGTTGCGCCGGTCGCGCAGGTTGGCGGGGTTCACCGGCGTGGGCTTGGCCCAGCCGAACAGGAACGGGGAGATCAGGATCGTGACCACCGTCATCATCCCGCCCACCGGGTCGAAGTGGACGATGGGATTGAGCGTCATCCGACCGAACAGCTTGGCGGTGGCGTCGCCCTGCAGGTAGGCCACGGCGGCGTGTGCGAACTCGTGGACCGGGAAGGCGACCAGCAGGAAGATCGCGATCAGGATGACGTCGAGGACGATCGTGGTGGGGTCGAGGGACACGCGGGCCTCACGGGGCGGCTGAGGGACCCGCGTATCCTACCCGGCCCGGGCGTCGGGGGCGGTGGCGGAGTCGCCCTCCGGCCCGCGGGTGGGGTCGCCCTCAGGCCCGCGGATGGGCCCGGGCGTAGACCTCCCGGATGCGCTCTCCTGTCAGGTGCGTGTACAGCTGGGTCGTGGAGATGCTGGCGTGGCCCAGCAGCTCCTGGACCACCCGCAGGTCCGCGCCGCCCTCCAGCAGGTGGGTCGCGAAGGAATGGCGGAGCGTGTGCGGGGAGACCCGGTCGCCGAGGCCCGCTGCGCCGGCCGCGGCCTTGACCACGGACCAGGCGGTCTGGCGTGCCAGGCGGCGGCCCCGCGGGGTCACGAACAGTGGGCCGTCGGGGCTGTCGGGCACGTCGCCGGCGGCCAGCCATCCCGGGCGGGGCCAGGCGAGGTACCGGGCGAGCCACTCGAGGGCCACGTCTCCCACCGGCACCAGCCGCTCCCGGTCGCCCTTGCCGATGACGCGCACGAACCCGCCGTCCATCGAGAGGTCCCGGAGGTCCAGGCACAGGGCCTCGGAGACCCGCAGGCCCGCCGCGTACAGCAGCTCCAGCAGAGCCCGGTTGCGCAGGGCGATCCCGTCGGCCTCGACCGGCTCGCGGATGGCCGGGGGCTCGCCGCCGGCGGCCTCCAGCAGGCGCACCGTCTCGTCCACCGTCAGCGTCTCCGGCAGCAGGCGAGGCTGGCGCGGCAGGTCAAGGTGCGCGGCGACGTCCACACCGATCAGGCCATCGCCGAACGCGAACCGGTAGAAGCCGCGAATCGCGGCGGCACGGCGGCGGAGGCTGGTCGGGGCGAGGCCGGGATCGTGCGGGCGGCCACGCCGGGCGCGGGCGGCGAGGTACCGCTGGGCCACCTCCGGCCCCTTCGCCCAGTCCCGCTCCGCGCCTCGACTCATCGCGAAGTCGGTGAGGTCCCCGCGGTAGGCCCGGATCGTGGCGTCGGCGACACCCCGCTCCACGCGGAGGTACGCCGAGATAGCTCTCGATGGCCCGGTCCAGCGGCTCGGTCACCCGGCGATTGTCGCGCTCAGGCCGGCACGTCGGCGGGGCGGCCGGCAGCCCAGGCCTCCGCGCGGTCCAGCAGCTCGCCCGCGGACAGGCGGGCGGCCTCGCCGCCGGTGGATCCGCCGATCATCTGCGCGAGCTCCGCCACGCGCTCCCCGCGGTCCAGGCGCACCACTTCCGTGACGGTCCGACCGCGCCGCTCCCGCTTGGCGATCCGGAAGTGCGCGTCCGCGTAGGCCGCGATCTGCGGCAGGTGGGTGACGCACAGCACCTGGTGCTCGCGGGCGAGGGTCCACAGGCTCCGCCCCACCGGGTCCGCGCTCCGGCCGCCGATGCCGGTGTCGATCTCGTCGAACACGAGCACGGGCGTCCGGTCCGCGCCCGCGAGGACCTGCTTCACGGCCAGCGCCACCCGCGACAGCTCGCCGCCGGACGCGATCCGGGCCAGCGGCCGGGCCGGCTCCCCTGGGTTGGGCCGGAACCGGAACACGACGCTATCGATGCCGCTGGCGTCGAATGCGACGGCATCCCCGTCCACCTCCACCGCCGCATCGTCGCGGGCCGCCGGCCTCCGCCCCAGCGCGACCTCGAAGGCGTCGGCCGGGAACCCGAGCTCCAGCAGAACGGCCGAGACCGCGGCCCCCAGCCCGGCGGCCGTTCCCGCCCGCCGGATGGACAGGGTCGCCGCGACATCCGCGACCTCCAGCAGCAGCCGCGCGTCCTCGGCAGCGCGCCGGGCTCGCTCGTCCTCCATGCCTCGCAGCCGCTCGATCTCGGCCGCCGCGCGCTCCCCGTGGGCGATCACCGCGGCCTCGTCGTCCCCGTAGCGACGCAGCAGCCGGTGGATCTCGCCCAGGCGATCCTCCAGGCGCAGCAGCGTCGCGGGATCGTGGTCAACGGTCCCCGCCAGCCCCCGAGCCTCCGCCGCGACGTCCTCGATCTCGGCCTCCACGCCCGCCAGCCGGTCCGCCAAGGCGGCCCACCGCTCGTCCAGGCGGGCCAGCCCCCGGAGCTCCCGCTCCGCGCGGGCGACCACGTCCCGGGCCCCGCGGCCCTCGGCGGCCAGGATCTCCCTCGCGGCGGCGGCTCCCGAGGTGATCGTCTCGCCGTGCTGGGCGGCCGCCAGCTGCCGGGTGATCTCCGCCGCCTCTCCGTCGCGCAGGCCGGCCCCCGCGATCTCGGCCGCCTCGTGCTCCAGGATGTCCAGCCTCCGCAGCAGCTCGCGAGGCTCCATGGAGAGCTCAGCGAGGGCCGCCCGGTTCGCCCGCCAGCGCTCCACCGCGGCCGCCACCCGCGCTCGAGCGTCGCCGTGCCCGCCGTACGCGTCCAGCAGGTCCCGCTGCCAGTCGTCGTCCAGCAGGCGCTGCTGCTCGTGCTGGCCGTGGATCTCCACCAGGTCCCCCGTGGCCGCGGCCAGCCGTCCCGCGGTAACCGTCTCGTCGTCCAGGCGCGCCACGGATCGGCCCCCGGCGGCCACCTCGCGGACGGCGATCAGCGGCTCCGGCAGCCGGTCGAACAGCGCCTCCACGCGCGCGCCATCCGCCCCGTGGCGCACCAGCGCCGTGTCCGCGCGCGCGCCCAGCGCGAGGCCCAGCGCGTCGATCAGCAGGCTCTTGCCGGCGCCGGTCTCGCCCGTGAGCACGTTGAAGCCAGGCTCCAGCACCAGGCGCAGCCGGTCGATCAGCGCCAGATCGGTGACCGCCAGCTCCAGCAGCCGGCCGCCGCGCCCCGGGTGGGTGTCCGTCGCCATCGTCAGGACGGCAGCAGCTCGACCTTCGTCCGCAGCAGGTCCCAGAACGGGAGCGCTCCCGCCGGCTCGACGAAGCGGATCGGCCGGTCCAGGGCCCGCACCTCGACCGTATCCCCCACCCGGAGCGGCCGGTCCTCGTGACCGTCGATCGAGACCAGCGCCTCGTGCGCGTCCAGGACGCGGCATCGCACGACCTGGTCCGGCGAGACGACGATCGACCGGAGGGCGGACAGGTAGCCGGCGATCGGCGTGACGACCAGGTTCCGGCTCTGCGGATCCAGGATCGGGCCGCCGGCCGAGAAGGAGTACCCGGTGGAGCCGGTGGGGCTGGACACGACGAGGCCGTCGGCCACGAACGTCGCGAGGTGCGACGTGTCGATCGTGACGTCCAGGCGCACCACCCGGGCCAGCGAGCCGCGGGCGATGACGATGTCGTTGAGGGCCGTGAACGTGGGCGTCGGCGGCTGCCCGTCCGCCAGGATGTCCCCGGCCAGGGCCATCCGCTCGCGGAGCGTGTACTGGCCGGCGGCCAGGCGGTCCAGCATCCGCTCCAGCTCGTGCGCCTCCGCGCTGGACAGGAAGCCCACCTTGCCCAGGTTGATCCCCAGCAGCGGGACGTCAACCTCGGCGACGGACCTCGCCGCCCGCAGGAACGTGCCGTCGCCGCCCAGCACCACCAGCACGTCAGTGCCCGGCAGCCCGCGGACGAGCGCGTCCAGGTCCCCGGCCGGCGCCGCCCAGTGCTCGACGCCGCGGACGCGGCACCAGCCACCCGCCCGCTCGCGGAGCTCGGACGCCTCTTCCTTGGTGGGGTTGTAGGCGAAACCGATCCGCCGGATGGTCATGCCGGGCCCTCCCAGGCGGCCGCGACGGCCTCGTCGATCCGATCCTCGATCTCCGCGCACGACGGCCCGGCCTGCAGGTGGGCGAGGAACTCGCGGTTGCCCTCGGGCCCCCGGATCGGCGAAGCGACGACGGCGCGCGTCCCGAGGCCGAAGTCCGCCGCGGCGGCGACAACCTCGCGGAGCACCCGCGCGTGGACGGCCGGGTCGCGCACGACGCCGCCCTTGGCGTCCGCCCGGCCTGCCTCGAACTGGGGCTTGACGAGCGCGACGATCGGCCCTCGCCCGTCCCGCAGGATGGAACGGACCGGGGCCAGGACCAGCGCCAGCGAGATGAACGACACGTCGATGACGGCGAGGTCCACGGGCTCCGGCAGGGTGTCCTGACCGAGCGTCCGCGCGTTCACCCGCTCCATGGACACGACCCGGGCGTCCCGGCGAAGGCGGTCGGCCAGCTGGCCGTACCCCACGTCGATCGCGTACACGCGAGCCGCACCGCGGGCGAGGAGCACGTCCGTGAACCCTCCCGTGGACGCGCCGACGTCCGCGCACGCGAGGCCGCGCGGCTCGATGCCGAAGGCGTCCAGGGCGGCGGCCAGCTTGTGCGCCCCGCGGCTGACGTACTCGCGGCCCGCGGCGACCGTCACGTCCGCGGCCCCGTCTACGAGGTCGCCCGACTTGAGATCGAGGCGGGCCGCATCGCCCGCGCCCACCCGAACCTTGCCCGCAAGCACGAGCGCCTGTGCCCGGCTGCGCGTGGGCGCGAGCCCACGCTCCACGAGAAGCTGGTCGAGGCGGATCCGTTTCGCGGTGGCGGCGCCCATCGCCCCTATCGTGGCACAGCCCGCGTCACCGGGGCTTACCCGCGCGGCGGGTTCAGTCCCGGCCCTTGCGTCCCTTGCCGCCACCGGCCGAAGCCGCGCTCCCGCCCGGCTCCAGCCGCAGCTGCCCGATCGCCTCCCGGACCTGCTCGACCAGGCCCGGCACGTCGAGGCGGATGAGCCGTCGAAGGTCCGTGACGGCCCCGTGATCGACGAACCGGTCGGCGGGGATCCCCAGGACACGGACGGGAATGTCGCGGTAGGCGGGGTCTGCCAGGCGCGCCTCCTCGAACGCCTCGAGGACGCCGGTCCCGAAGCCGCCGGTGACCACGCTCTCCTCGAACGTGACGACCAGCCGCTTGCCGCGTGCCTGGTCCAGGATCAGCTGGCGGTCCAGCGGCTTCGCAAACCGGGCGTTGATCACGCCCACGGACCAGCCCTCGGCCGCCAGGATGTCGGCAGCCTCCTCGGCCCGGTGCACGATCGGCCCGAAGCCCACGAACAGCAGGTCCCGGCCCTCTCGCAGGACCTCGCCGCGGCCCACCGGCACGGGGGCGGGGTCGCGTTCCGGGACACCGAACCCGGCGTCGCGCGGATAGTGCAGCGCGAACGGGTGGTCCTGGGTGAGCGCCGTGCGGAGCAGCGCCCGCAGGTCCTGCTCGTCGCGCGGACTGGCGATCACGAGGTGCGGCAGCTGGCGCTGGGCGGGCAGCGTGAACATGCCCTGGTGGCTGGTTCCGTCCTCGCCCACGAGCCCCGCGCGGTCTACGGCGAGCAGCACCGGGACGTCGTTCTGGCACACGTCGTGGACGGTCTGGTCGAAGGCTCGCTGGAGGAACGTGGAGTACAGCGCCACGACCGGGCGCATGCCCGCCAGGGCGAGGCCGGCCGCGAGGGTGACCGCGTGCTGCTCTGCGATGCCCACGTCGATGAACCGGTCCGGGTATGCCCCCTGGAACTTCGCAAGGCCGGTGCCCGTCGGCATGCCCGCCGTGATCGCCACGATCCGCCGGTCCTTCGCGCCCAGCGCGACCAGCTCCCGCGAGAAGAAGGCCGTGTAGTTGGGGACCTTCTCCCGGACGTCGCTCACGGCGGAACCGGCGACGGGCGTCGGAGCCTCCGCGGTGCCCTCCGCGTTGTGGGCGGGCGTCCGGCGGTCCGCCATGACCGACGCCGACGGTGGCGCCCCGTCCACCGCGTCGCGGGACAGGGTCACGGGTGCCCCGCCGGCCGCGGCGGACGCCATCGACTCCCCGTTGGTGCCGGTCTCCGCGATGAGCCGCCCGTGGGCATCGGCCCCGGGAGCGACGGCCATCGGCGGCAGGGCAGCCCCGTGGAACGAGACCTGGTCCTTCTCGGCCGGCCGGTAGCCCTTCCCCTTCTGGGTCCGGACGTGGACGATGACCGGGCCGTTGAGCGACAGCGCGCGGCGGAACGTCTCCTCCAGGACCCGCAGGTCGTGGCCGGGCATCACGCCGACGTAGGTGATCCCGAGATCCTCGAACAGCTGCCCAGGCTGCGCGAACGAGACCACGGACTGGCGGATCCGGCGCGAGAGCTCCACCAGGTGCGGCCCGACGACCGGAACCGCCTCGGTCACGGTGTCCCAGAACGTCTTGCTCTGGCGCCACGCGATCGAGAGCTTGATCTCCGAGAGGTACTTCGACAGGGCCCCGACGGACGGGCTGATCGACATCTCGTTGTCATTGAGCACGATCAGGAGCTGCGTCTGGCGGTGGCCGATGTCGTTGAGCGCCTCGAGCGAGAGCCCGGACAGCAGCGCCGCATCGCCGACCACGACCGCGATCCGCTCCATGGAGTGGCGCATGTCGCGGGCGGTGGCGAGGCCCTGGGCGATCGACAGGCCCGTCCCCGCGTGGCCGCCGTCCATCACGTCGTGCGGCGATTCGCTGCGGCGAGGGAAGCCGCCGACTCCGTCGATCTGGCGCAGGGTGTGGAAGCGGGCCAGTCGCCCGGTGAGCAGCTTGTGGGCGTAGGCCTGGTGGCCCGTGTCCCATACGATCCGGTCCCTCGGCGACTCCAGCAGCCGGTGCAGCGCGAGCGTGACCTCGACGACGCCCAGCGACGAACCGAGGTGCCCGCCGGTCAGGGCAACGGTCCGGATGATCGTCTCGCGGAGCTCCTCGGCGAGCTGCTCCAGCTCCGCCTGGGACATGCCGCGGAGGTCGGACGGGTCCTGGAGGCGGTCGAGGATCGGCACGGGCCTGTGAGCTCCTGCGTCGGAGGTGTCCGAGGGACGGATTATTCGATACCCGATGGTAGCACGATGAAGATGGCTCCCTACTCCTCGGAAGCCTCCTCGGGGCGGACGTCGACGGCGGTGAGCGCCCCGCCAGGTCCGGCCGTGAGCTGCTGGACGCGGAGCTCCGCCTCCGCGAGCAGGCGCTCACAGCGGCGCTGGAGCGCGACGGCCCGCTCGTACAGCGAGACGGTGGCCTCCAGGGGCTGCCCACCGGTCTCCAGGACGCCGACGACCCGCTGCAGCTCGGCGAACGCCGCGTCGTAGGCGAGGTCGTCCGCGGGGATCTCGGCGGCGCCGGTCACGTCCGTCACTTCGGGTCCTCCTGGGGCTCGGCCGCGGCGGGGCCGGCGACGATGATAGCGAGGGCGCCGCTGGTCACGGTGTCCGGGGCTTGGACGCGTCGGGCCCCTCGCTCGTGGCGGCGAGCCTGCCGCGGGCGATCGTCAGCTCCAGGCGCGTTCCGGAGGGTGCGTCGCCGGGGTCCCGGACGATGGCGCCGTCCGGCCCGCGACGGACGATGGCGTAGCCGCGGTCCAGCGTCGCCTGCGGGGCCAGCGCCGCCAGCGACGCCGTCGCGGCCGCCAGACGGGACTGCGCAAGGGCGACCCTCCCGGCGACGATCCGCGGAGCGCGGTCCGACAGGGTCACGAGCCGACGGGCATCGCCGTCCAGGCGCTCCCCGACGGCCCGGGCCGCCCGGTCCAGCAGGAGCCCGGCGCGTTCGCGCGACGCCGCCAGCTGTGCCCGCGGCTCCAGGCGCTCCAGCGCCCGCCGCTCCGCGGCCACGTCGCGACCGGCAGCGGTCACCCAGCGGACGGCCGCCGTCTCCGCCCGCCGCCCCGTCGCCCGAACGGTGGCGGCGGCCTCGGCGCGGTCCGGCACGACCAGCTCCGCCGCCGCGGACGGCGTCGGCGCACGGACGTCCGCCGCGAAGTCCGCGAGGGTCACGTCCACCTCGTGGCCCACGCCGCACACGACCGGGACCGGGTGGGCCACGACCGCCCGCACCACGCGCTCGTCGTTGAACGACCAGAGGTCCTCCAGGGACCCGCCGCCGCGGGCGAGGATCGTGACGGCGGGAGCGTCCGCCCCTCGTCCCGCCGCCGCCTCCTGCTCGATCCAGCCGTCGAGCCGCCGGAGCGCCGTGACGATGCTCGCCGGGGCGCCCTCGCCCTGCACCCGGCAGGCGACCAGGACCACGCGCGCCAGCGGCCACCGCCGGGCCAGCACGTTGCACACGTCCCGCCACACGGCTCCCGTCGGCGAGGTGACCACGGCGATCGTCCGCGGGCGCGGCGGCAGGGGACGCTTGCGAGCAGCGTCGAACAGGCCCTCGGCGGCGAGGCTCGCCTTGAGCTGCTCGAAGCGGACCGCGAGATCGCCGAACCCCGACGGCTGGAGCGTGTCCACGTACAGCTGGAGCGCGCCCTGGGGCTCGAACAGGTCGATCCGCCCGTGGGCGATGACCTGGAGGCCGGTCTGGGGCTGGAACGCGGACCGGACGCGCTCGTCGCGGAACCAGACGCACTGGAGCTGCGCGCGAGCGTCCTTCAGCGTGAAGTACGCGTGTCCCGCCGTGCTGACCGTGACCCGGCCGATCTCGCCCTCGACCCAGACGTCCCGCAGGCCCTCGTCCGAGCGGATCTGCTCGCGAACGGCACGGCTGACCTCGCTGACCGTCCGAACGCGCAGCCCGAACGTGCCGCCCGGGGCGGTCATGTCAGGGCTCAGAGCCGGGTCTGGTACTCGCCGGTGCGGGTGTCGATCCGGAGGGTGTCGCCCTCGTTCACGAACAGCGGCACCGTGACCACGAGCCCGGTCTCCATGGTGGCGTTCTTGCGCGCGCCCTGGGCCGTGTCACCGGCGAACCCCGGCTCCGTCTCGGCCACCAGAAGGTCGACGGTCACCGGGAGCTCCACGCCGAGGGTCTCGCCCTGGTAGGAGGTCCGGTCGAGGGTCATCCCCTCCTTGAGGTACGGGATCGCGTCGTCCAGCTGGTCCGCCCGGATGTGGAACTGCTCGTACGACTCCGTCTCCATGAAGTGGAGGTCGTCGCCGTCCCGGTACAGGTACTGCACCGGGCGCCGGTCGATCTGGGCGCGCGGCCAGCGCTCGCCGGCCTGGAAGGACTTCTCGACGGTGCTGCCCTTCTTGACGTTGCGCAGCTTGATCCGGACCTGGGCCGAGCCGCGACCCATCTTGATGTGGTGGTAGTCGAGGATCTGCCACAGGTCGCCGTCAAGCTCGATGACGACGCCCTTGCGCAGCTCGCCGGTGCTGATCATGTCGGGCTGGTGCTCCAGGTTCGCGCCGTGGGCCGCGGCTGGCACGCGGTGGCCCGGCGTCGGTCGCGATGGGATGACGCCCGGATCGTACCAGAGGCTCCTCGAGGGACTGCCGACGTACGGCCGTCACCCGTGGCCTCCCAGCGTGTGACGCGTCCGCGCAATCGCCGTTGCACCCTTCAGGGTCAGCCCCCGACGACGATGACGTCCCGCGGGAACCGCGTGAGGCGCTCCACGATCCCGCGATCGGCGTCCAGGTGGACGAGATCCTCGATGCGCACCCCGGTCTCGCCCTCGAGGTAGATCCCGGGCTCCACCGAGAACACGGTGGGGCTGGGCAGCGGCGCGTCCGGGGCCGACCGCGACAGGCGCGGCACCTCGTGGGTGGCGAGGCCGATGCCGTGCCCCAGCCCGTGCTGGTAGGCAGGCCACCGTCCTGCCTCGTCGATCGCCGCCCGCGCGACCGCGTCCGCCTCGAGCCCCGTGGGCGGCGGCGCGCCGTCCATGACCCGGGCCTCGATCAGGGCGATCGCCGCCTGCTGCGCCTGCCACACGAGCTCGTAGACCGCGAGATCCCGGGCGGCGGGCTCGCCCACGAACAGGGTCCGCGTCATGTCGCTCCGGTACCCCTCCACCTGGGCACCGAAGTCGAACAGGAGCACGGCACCGTCGACGACCGGGCGGTCGCCGGGCGACCCGTGGGGCAGCGCGGCCTCCGGCCCGGCCAGGCACGCGACGTCGAACGCGAGCGCCTCCGCGCCGCCGGTGCGGATCAGCCACTCCAACCGCAGGGCGAGGTCGTGCTCCGTGACGCCGGGGCGGATCTCCGGCAGCAGCGCCGCGAGGGCCCGGTCGGCCACGGCGCAGGCCGCCGCGATCCGCTCCACCTCGTCCGGGGACTTCACGGCCCGCAGCGCCTCGATCCAGCCCTCGACGGGCACCAGCTCCGCGTCCGGGGCGGCCGCCGCCAGCCGCTCCCACAGGGCATGGGAGACGCCGTCGGCCTCGACGGCGACCCGGCGAGCCCCCAGGCGCTCGAGCAGCCCCGGCCAGGCGGCCGGCAGGTCGTAGCCGATCTCCTCCACCGCCGCGTCCGGTGCCTCCCGGCGCGCCTGGATCGTGTACCGGGAGTCCGTGACCAGGACGACCTCGTCGCCGCCCGCCAGGAACTGGCCGGAGTGACCGGCAACCCGGTCCTCGCCCTCGGCCAGCGAGAAGCCGGTCAGCCAGCGCATGTGCTCGCGGCGGACCCCGAAATACGCGTCCACGCCCTCGGCGGCCATCCGCTCCCGGAGCGCCGCCAGGCGGGTGGGCCGGTGTGCCCGGTCCGCCTCCGTCCAGCGCCGGCGCGTGCCCGGGTCCGGGGGTGCCGCGAAGTCCGCGGGTGCCGGAAGAGCGGCGAGCCGGTCCGGGACCACGATCAGTAGCCGTACTGGCGGAGCTTCTTCTCGTGCTCCGCGAGGGACTTGCTGAAGTCGTGGGCGCCCTTCCCCTCGGGGATGGCGACGAAGTATGTGTAGCCGGCCTTCGTGTTCGGCTGAAGCGCCGCGTCGATCGACTCCAGGGTCGGTGTCGCGATGGGTGCCGGCGGCAGTCCCCGGACGGCGTAGGTGTCGAAGCCCGTGAGGGCCTCGGGCAGCTGCTGGGACTTGATCCCACCCTCCGGGACCGTCCAGAACACGTACTTCGCCCACTCCGGGCCGTACTTGCCCAGGTTCGCGGTATCCACCGCGTAGATCACGGTCGGGTCCGCCTGGAGCAGTCCGTGCTTGACGGACTTCACCCGGTCGATGCGGTTCTGGTAGACACCGGCGATCAGTGGACGCTCGTCGTCCAGGACGGCCTCCCGCTCGACGATCGAGGCAAGGGTGAGCACCTCGTAGAACGAGAGCTTGCGCGAATCGGGGACCTTGAGCCGGTCCGGGCCGACGCGGTCGTAGAACGTCTTGAGCATCGTCCGCACGAGGTCCTCGGCCGTGGTGGGATCCAGGGCGTCGGTGCGCAGCGTGTAGGTGGCGGGATACAGGAACCCCTCCAGCGTGGCCCCCTTGGGACGCACCTTCTCGTCCAGCAGCCACGGGAAGTCCGCCAGCAGCTCGTCGGTCGGCTTGGTGACCAGGCGGTAGAACGCCTCCGGGTCCACCCGGGTGCCCGTGAGCGTCTGGAGCTTGGCCGTCATCTGCTCCAGGCGCAGCCCCTCGCGGAAGGTGACGTCCTGGGTCGCGATCACGATCCGGTTCTCGACGAGGCCCGCGACGACCTCCGCCGGCGTCAGGTTGAGGGCGAGGTCGAAGTTGCCGGCCGAGAGCTTCGGCGCCAGGCCGCCGGTCTGCGCCTCGAACAGGAACGCGCGCTCGCTGGCGACGATCCCTGCCTCGAGCAGCCGCGGCGCCAGGGTGGCCGGCGTGTCACCGTCCTCGACGGTGAACTGCACCCGCGTCGGGTCGTCGCTGGCGGGCTCGGTCAGCGCGGCTCCCAGGTCCTCGCGCACGAAGTCCGCGACCAGGCCGATCCGCAGCGCCGCCGGATTGCCCTCCGCCCAGGGCACGACAACCGCACGCGCGAGCGGCCGGGCGACCGTCGCCATCGTGACCAGGACGACGACGGCCAGCACCACGAGGAACAGCACGAAGCGGACGACGCTCCACAGGCCGCCGCTGCGGTCCCGGTAGCGCTCGTAGCGCCGCTGGTCGCCGGGCCCGCGACCATACCGCCCCGTGCGGGCGTACGGGTTCGTGCGCCGGGTCGGCGTCGCGTTGGGGCCAGGCGTCGCCGCGGGCTGCCGGGCGCCTCGCCCATCCCTGACCGTCATCCTTCCCCCTGCCGGTCCGTCGCGCCCGACCCTGTCGTCGCCTTTGTCGGAGCGGCGTCGTGGCCGCGCGCATCCAGCTCGTCCTGGAGGATGACGGCCGCGGCTTCGCGGTCGATTCGCGCCCGGTGGGCGTTCCGCTGGGTGCGCGACGGCGGCCCGCCGGACCGCCCGCGTGGCATGCGTCCCAGCCGGCGTTCGGCTTCGAAGGAGCTGAGGCGCTCGTCGCGCATCGAGACGGGCAGCGCCAGGCGCTGGCCGATCGCCGCCGCCCAGTCACGCGCGGCCGCGGCCATCGCGCCCTCGACACCGCTCGCCTCGACGGGGAGCCCGACGACCAGCTCCGTCACGGACTGCTCGCGGCAGACTCGCTCCAGGGTGCCGACGTCGCCATCGAGCGTCCTCGCGCGGGTCACCGTCGCCAGGGGGCGGGCCCCGCCGGCGCCGGCGTCTGCGATCGCGAGGCCGATCCGCCGCTCCCCGAGGTCGACGCCCAGGATCCGGGTCACCGGGCGAGCCGGACGGCCGCGGAGCGAGGGGACACGGCGAAGGACGGCATGGACATCATCCCGATGGTACCGGCTCGCCCACGACGACCACCACGCGCTGCGGGAACGAGGGGACGCTGGAGACCCAGTCCGGCCACAGGACGAGCTCCGCATCGCCGTACTTGGCCAGCACCTCCTGCGCCTCGATCTCTCCGAGCCCCATGATCTCGGTGCGCAGCGCCTCCGCGTCGAGCGGGCGAAGCTGCTGCGCCGTCCCGGTGGCCGGGAACGTGACCTCGCCGCCGACCACGCTCCCCTCCCCCACCTCGACCTGCGTCGAGCCGTCCACCAGGGAGTAGCCGGGCTTGATCGAGCCCTGGAGCCGCGCTTCGACGATCGCCTCGACCGGCGACGCGTCCACTGCGAGCAGCCGGCCCGTGGCGGCCAGGCCCAGCGTGAACGCCTCGACCTCCTCGCCCACCAGCGTCGCCGGATCGACCGTCGGGACCGGCTCGCCCAGCGTCGCCGTGCCGGGAAACACGGTTGCTCCCGGTGGGGCGCCCGCTCCGTCCTCCACGTCGGTCGCGAACTGGGCTTCGAGGTCCTGAGCCAGCTGCCCGAGCGCCGCGTCCACGTCCTTCTGGGTCACGCGCTGGAACTCCTCACGGGCTCCGCCGTCGGTCGCCGCGGGGTTGGTGACGCTGATCAGATTGCGGTCGTAGCGCGCCGGGATGATCCGGATGGCGCCCGCGTCCACGTTGCCGGTCGGCCCGGGCTTGACCGCTGTGACGGCGACCTCGCTGGACTGGCACTTGACCTTCAGGTTCGGCGGCGTGCCGGATAGCGCGGCGACCGGCAGCAGCGTCGTCTCGTCCGTGGTGAACGCGACGCCACTCCGCGTCCGGACGGTGGTCCCGCGCGGGATCGTGTACGAGGCGCTCGGATCGCAGTTGGTCCACCGAACGCCGCCGGACGCCGTCGTCTCCTCGACGCGCTTGCCGGTCGCGGGGAACTCACCGGAGGTCTCGACGGGCACCTCCACCACCTGGGCAGGGATCGTCCCCGCCTCGGCGTCCACGGCCGTGGCCGCCGGGTCCGCGCGCACCGTGAGCGAGATCGGACCGATCGCCTCGATCCGCGGGCGCACGACGATCTCCGCGGACGGGAGGAACACGAAGGCCGCGGCGCCCGCGACCACGACGGAGAGCAGCAGCAACCCGAAACCCAGGACGAGAGCGGCACCCGGACGCCGGCGGGGTCCGTGCACCACCCTTGGCTCGGCGCGCGGGACCGGTCCCGGAACCGGGTCCGGCGGTGGAGTGCCAGCGCCCGGAGTCCCCTCCGCCGATGCGGAACGGGGTCGCGGACCGCTCGCGACCGTCGTCACGGCCTTCGCCCCGGCGGCCGCAACCCCGGCGGCCGCCGCGCCCACCGGCGCGATCGGCACGGTCGCCGCATCCGCGGTGTCGGGCGGGCCGTCGAGCGCGCTCTCGTACTCGCCGATCGAGGCGAACACCGGCAGGCCCGCGGACGCCGCCAGGGCCCTCGCCGACGCGTCCGGCGCGACCACGTCCAGCCGGCGTCCGTTGACAAGCGCCTCGCGGGCGAGCAGCCGGAAGTTGATCCGGGACGTCGCCAGGCGGGAGCCCGGCGGCACGACCAGGGCCACGCGCGTCTGGTCGGCGGTCCGGATGCGGGTTGCCGCCGAGGTGATCTCGTCCTCGACGTCGAGATAGATGATCGTCGCCATGCCGGGGCGAGCCTACCGCGCCTGACCGCGCCGCGCCGGGGAGGCGACGTGTCCGGTCATCGCGACCCTCAGACCTTCATCGCCCGCAGGACCCGCCGCAGGGCGGCGTCGAGCGGGTCCTCGGACGTGTGGAGCTCGATCGCCTGGTACGCGAGGCCGAGCGGGGTGACGTCCTGCTGGTCCACCAGCAGGTCCGTCTCGTCCGTGATCGACTCGATCAGGGCGGGCGACATGATCGTCACCTCCGGCGGGCGCGCGAACGAGAGGCGCTTCCAGAATGCCTCTGCCACCAGCGCCTCGCGCGTCTCCGGGAGCCGGGAGCCGCCACCGCAGAGGTAGATCCGCGACGGCAGCATCTCGCCCGCGGACAGCTCCTCCATCACCAGCTCCACGCCGGCAGACCAGACGGCGATGTCGTCCGCCACGACCTGTGCCACGGCGTCGCGCTCCGCGATGGCCAGGCCGCGGGCGTAGTCCACCTTGAGCGCCTCTGCGCGCGGGAACGGCAGGTCCAGCCGGTCCGCGATCGACTTCGTGAACGCCCGCCCGCCGAGGGCGAACATCCGGGTGCCCTCGATCCCGCCCTGGCGCACGAGCGCGAGGTCCGTCGTGCCGCCACCCACGTCGATGAACAGCGCCCCCGCCTGGCGGACCTGGTCGGCGCCCAGGACGCGGGCCACGGCGTACGGCTCGGCCACCACCTCGAGCAGCTCCAGGTCCAGCTGGCTGGCGACCGACTGGAGGGCTCCCAGGTGGACCAGCGGCGCGAACGCGTTGAAGATCCCGATCTTGACGTGCCGGCCCTGGAAGCCGACAGGGTTGGTCAGGCCGTAGCCGTCGATCGAGGCGCCGACGATGGCACTGTGCACGAGCCGGACGTCCACGTGCGGCAGCCCGGTCTCCCAGGTGATCGAGCGCTCGGCCTCATGGAGGGCCTGGCGCTGAACACTGTCGATCAGCTTCACCAGCTCCGCGTCCGAGATCGGCTGCTCCGGCTTCTTGCGCTCCTGGGTGAGCGTCGTGGTGAACCCCTTGACCAGCTCGCCGGCGATGCCGATCACGACCTGCGTCGGCCGGAAGCCCGCCATCTCCTCGGCCTCCTGCAGCGCCACCGCGCAGTTGTCGACGACTGCGGCGATGTCGGCGACCGTTCCGGACTGCATGTGCGAGAGACCCTGGCGCTTGCGGCCGACGCCGCGCACGACGCCGTGGCCCGCGTCGTCGATCTCGAACACGAGCGCCTTGGCGAACTCCGTGCCGACGTCGAGCGCCGTGCAGGCGGCGGGCGCGGGACTCTCGTCCCGGTTCCAGATGCGCCGTAGGAACGCCATCTACGCCGTTCCCGCCCGGACCGCGGGCGTCGTCATCCGGCGACGGCGCGTGACGCAGCGTCGCGCACGGCGGCGATCGCGTCTCCGAGCCCCTCCCGGCGCGAGCCCTTCCCCTGGGCCATCTGCGGGCGTCCACCGCCGCGCCCGTCGATCGCCGGCACGGCCGTCCCGACCAGCGCCCCCGCCGCGATGCCGCGCGCGACGAGGTCGTCGCTCACGGTCACGAACAGCTGCGGCTCCTCCGCGTCGAGGCCAAGGGCGATGACCCCGCTCGCAAGCGAGCCGCGGACGTCCTTGGCGAAACCCTTGAGAGCGTCGATCGTGTCGAGGTCCAGGGCCGCGCCGACGAATTGGACGCCGGGCGCGATCTCCTCCGCTCTCGCCGCCAGGTCGCCGGGGCCCGGGCGGCCGCCGGCCGCGGCACCGGCTCGGAGGCGGCGCTTCGTCTCCCGAACCTCGTCCTGGAGCGCGGCGATCCGCTCCTCCAGGGCCTCCGGCGTCCGGGCGCCCACGGCCGCGGCGGCGCGCTCCAGCGCCGCAAAGCGCGCCTCCATGAGACGGTCTGCGGCAGCGCCGGTCACCGCCTCGATGCGCCGCACCCCGGAGCCGATGCTCCGCTCGCCGGTGATCACGAAGTTGCCGATCTGGCCGCTGGCGCGACAGTGGGTGCCGCCGCACAGCTCGTGGCTGAAGCCCTCGACCCGGATGGTGCGCACCCGCTCGCCGTACTTCTCGTCGAAGAACGCGTCCGCGCCGGCTGCCTGCGCATCGGCCATCGTCATCCACTCGATCGAGACCGGGCGGTCCTCGCGCACGATCCGGCGGACCTCGCGCTCGATGGCCAGCTTCTCGTCGTCGGTAAGCCCTCGCTCGAACGGGAAGTCGAAGCGCAGGTAGTCCGGGTGCACCAGCGACCCGGCCTGGCGGGCGCGCTCGCCCACCAAGTTGCGCAGGGCGCGGTGCAGCACGTGGGTGCCCGTGTGGTTGCGCATCGTGTGCGCGCGGCGCTCTGCGTCCACCTCCGCCCGCACGACGTCCCCCACGCGAACCGCGCCCCGGAGGATGCCACGATGGACCGTGAGCCCGGCTGTCTGCACGCCGGCCACGCGCTGGACGTCGTCCACCTCGAACAGCAGGGCGCCGTCCGCGGCCCGGATGACGCCGGTGTCCGCGACCTGGCCGCCGCTCTCCGCGTAGAACGGGGTGCGGTCCAGGACCAGCTCCGCACGGGCCGCGGCGTCGGCCCGCAGCTCGATCTCCGGCACCGCCTCCAGCGTCTCGTACTCGGTGCCGTCGCGCAGGATCGCGACCACGCGGCCATCGGCGGACGTGGCGTCGTAGCCCAGGAACTCGGTGGGCGCGGTCCGCCCGAGGATCGCCGCGTACCGGGCGCCGGCCTCGGCCGCCTCCGACATCCCTGCCTTCGTGTGCGCGCGACTGCGCTCGCGCTGCTCGGCCAGCGAGTCCTGGAACCCGGCCAGGTCCGTGCGCACCCCGTACTCCGCCGCCAGCTCCACGGTGAGGTCGATCGGGAAGCCGTACGTGTCGTGGAGCCGGAAGGCGACGTCGCCGTCGAGGACCGGGGCGTCCGCCGGCAGCGAGTCCGCCTGCCGCCCGACCGTCCGCGCCTCGGAGGTCAGCGGGATCAGCGCCTCCTCCAGCTGGCCCATGCCCGCCTCCAGGGTGCGGTTGAACTGGCGCTCCTCGCGCTCGATGACGGCCAGGATCTCGTCCCTTCGCTCGGCGAGGTGTGGGAACGCCTCCGCCATGGTATCGATCACGACCCTGGCCGTCTCGCCCAGGAACGGCTCCTGGCGGCCCAGCAGGCGGCCGTGCCTGACGGCCCGGCGCAGGATCCGGCGCAGGACGTAGCCGCGGCCCTCGTTGGACGGCTGGACGCCGTCGCCGACGAGGAACGTCACCGCTCGCGAGTGGTCCGCGATGACCTGGTAGCTGAAGCGTTCCTGCTCGAAACCCTCCGGGTCGTGGCCCAGGAGCTCCCGCATCCGGGCGTGGATCGGGGCGAACAGGTCCGTGTCGTAGTTGGAGGTCACGCCCTGGACGACGCTGGCGATCCGCTCCAGGCCCATGCCGGTGTCCACGCCGGGCGCGGGCAGCGGAGTCAGCGAGCGGTCGGGGTGGAGCTCGAACTCCATGAACACGAGGTTCCAGACCTCGAGCCAGCGTGGGCAGTGCTCGCTGTGGTCCGGGATGCACTCGGGCCCCTCGGACAGGTGGGCGCCGCGGTCGTAGTGGAGCTCGGAGCACGGGCCGCAGGGCCCGACGTCCGCCATCCGCCACCAGTTCTTCTCGTCACCGGCCGGGAAGTCCCCCCAGCGCACGAGCCGCTCCGGCGGCAGGCCGATCTCGTCCTTCCACACCGAGTGGGCGACGTCGTCGGTGGTGTACACGGTGGCGGCCAGGCGGTCGGCCGGGATCCGCAGGTCCCGGGTGAGGAACTGCCAGGCCCAGTGGATCGCATCGCGCTTGAAGTAGTCGCCGAAGCTCCAGTTGCCCAGCATCTCGAACAGCGTGTGGTGGCGGGGCGTCCGCCCGACCTCCTCGAAGTCGTTGTGCTTGCCGGCCACGCGCAGGCAGCGCTGGTAGTCCACGGCCCGGACGTAGTCCCGCTTCTCCATCCCGGTGAGCGCGTCCTTGAACTGGACCATGCCGGAGTTCGTGAACAGCAGGGTCTGGTCACCGCCCGGGACGAGGCTCGCGCTGGGCACGATGGTGTGGCCGCGCTCCGCGAAGAACTCCAGGAACCGGCGCCGGATCTGGGCCGCAGGAAGGTACGGGATGCTCGGGGAGAGCTCGGGGGTGGACATCGCCGCAATGGTAGCGAACGGGACCGTGCCGGCTGCGGCCGGCCAACGCCGTCCTCGGGCGCTCAGGGCGCGGCGGCCGTCACCGTGCCCAGCAGCATCGTGCCCGGCTCGCCGCCCAGCACGACGATCCCGTCCTCCACCGGCAGGAACATGGGGCTCTGCCACTCCGACATTCCGGCCGGGATCCGCAGGAGCGTCCTCGTTGCGACCTCTGTCCTGCCGATGGCGGCCGCGATCTCACGACCTCGTGGGTGGGAACGCGGACCGCGAGGGAGGGCTGCCCGTGGAGCCTCGGATCGGTCATCGTGCTGTTGAAACGTTCGTGGTCCCCGCATGTTTCGTCCCTGCCGCGGCGGGCGCCAGTGCCGGATTGTCCGTTCGCCTCCGGCGGCCATCCACACGGGTGGGACCACCCGTACGACCGGCCCATTTCCCGGGCGCACCACCCTCGTCATCGTTCGCGCCAGACAGGCGAGGCCCGTCGTCCGGGGTGGCGTGCCCGCCAAATCGAGGCAACTGCAGGAAGAACCGTGCCGTCCAAGTCCCGGCCCTCCCTTGTCGCATCGAGCCCGCGGGCGGCCGTGTCCCTCGTGCTCTCCGGTGCGATCCGGGTTGCACTCTTCGTCGCCTGCATCGCGGCGGGGATCGCGGCTGCGCTGCTTGCGCTCGCGGCCTCCCCTTCGCTGCTGCCGTGGCCGGTGCCAGTCGACGGCGCCTCGGCGTCGCTCGGCGCGGCGGCCGTGGCGACCTTCCTGGGTGTCCTGCTGGCCGCTGCGGTCCTGCGCGCGTGGCGGCGTGCTCGTGACGCCCGGAGAGCCCGCCTCGAGACCGGGCGAGCGCGCGACGGGCTGGAGGCGGTCGCCGCGGCCGCACGCGACGCGGTCGTGTCGATGACCCCCGACGGGGTTGTCCGAACCTGGAACCCGGCGGCCGAGGCGATGTACGGATGCCCGGCGACCGAGGCCGTCGGCCGCCCGTTCCTGGAGTTCGTGGATCCCATCGACGGGCTGCGCACGAGGGCCGTGCTCGACGACACCATGGCGAGCGAGACCCCGATCCGCCGGGACGCCATCCACCGACGCCGGGACGGCGTCGCCATCGAGGTCTCGGCCGCGTGGTCCGTGGTCCGCGCCGAGCGCCCCGGCGATGCCGTGGTGTGGCTGGTCGCGCGCCCGACGGGCACGGCGGCCCACGTCCCGCACCCGGCACCTGCGGAAGCGGCGTCCTCGCCCGCTGCCGACCCGGAGCCGCCGCGGACCGAGGTGTCCGGGTCGCGCCTCCGCCACGTGCTGGACACCGCGCCCGACGCGATCATCACGCTCGACGACGGGGGCAGGATCATTGCCTGGAACCCGGCGGCGACGCGCATCTTCGGCTGGTCGGAGACCGAAGCCCTGTCCCTTCAGGCGGGCGACCTGCTCGGCCCGGGCCTTCGCGATCGTTCCCGTCCCGGCGGGTCGCGCCTCGCCATTGCGGCGTGGCGTCGCCTGGCCGGCCGCACCGTGCCGGTCACGGCCGTCCGGGCCGCCGGCGAGTGCTTCCCTGCCGAGCTGTGGATGACCACCTACGATCTCGACGGCCGGACCTGGTACACGGTCTTCGGCCGCGACGTGACGGAGCGCACGTCTGCGATCGAGGCATTGGCCGAGCACGAGCGCCGCTACCGGGAGCTCGTGGAAACCATGCCCGCCGTCGTCTACCGCGCCTCGATCGAGCTCGACAGGAATGCCACGTACGTCAGCCCGAGGATCGAGGAGCTGCTCGGCCGCAGCCCGGAGGAGTGGACCGGGACACCGGGCATCTGGCGGAGCCACATCCACCCCGAGGACATCGAGGCGACGTCGGCAATCGACCAGGCAGCCCTGGACGGCAACGGGGACCGGTCCGTCACCGAGTACCGGATGATCACCCGGAGCGGTGCCACGATCTGGGTCCGGGACGTCGCGACGATCATCCGTGACGCCGGGGGCCGGCCGGTGTCGTGGAGCGGCTACCTCCTGGAGATCACCGACCGCAAGCGGCTCGAGGAACAGCTCGTCCAGCAGGCGTTCCGGGATCCGCTGACCGGCCTCGCGAACCGGGCGTTGTTCGGCGACCGCGTCCGCCACGCCGTGGAGCGCCAGGGCACGGCGAACACCTTCGTGGGCATGCTCATGATTGACCTCGACGAGTTCAAGGCCGTGAACGACACCCTGGGGCACGCCGCGGGCGACCAGCTCCTGGTGGAGGTCGGCCAGCGGCTGCGGGCCGGCGTCGGGATCGGGGCGACCGTCGCCAGGCTGGGTGGCGACGAGTTCGCGGTCCTGCTGGAGGACCTCCCCGACGAGGCCGCCGCCATCGCCGTGGCGACGCGGCTGATCCGTGCCCTGGAGGCGCCCGTCCGCATCGGCACCAACCACGTCCAGGTGCGGGCGAGCATCGGGATCGCGGTGGACCTCGGTCGTCGGGGCAAGGCCGAATGGCTGTTCCGCAGCGCGGACGTGGCCGTGTACGAGGCGAAGCGGCGCGGCCGCGGCCAGTGGCAGGTCTACGACCCGGCGACCTACCTCGCCGCCACCAAGCGCGCCGCCGTCGAGAGCGGGCTGCGGCGGGCCGTGGAGCGCAGCCAGTTCGACGTCCTCTACCAGCCGATCATCGCCCTGGACGGCGGGAGGGTGATCGGTGCCGAGGCACTCGTCCGGTGGCGCCACCCGAGCCGGGGAGAGGTCCCGCCCGCCGAGTTCCTCGCCATCGCCGAGAAGACCGGCCTGATCATCCAGATCGGCGCCCAGGTGCTGGACCGCGTGTGCGCCGAGCTCCGGACGTGCGCGGACGCCCACCCGTCGTTCCAGGCGATGACCGTCAACATCTCCGGCCGTCAGCTCGAGTCGGAGGCCCTCGTCGGCCAGGTCCGGGACGCGGTCGCGAAGCACGGCGCCGACTCGTCGCTGCTCATCCTGGAGGTCACGGAGTCCATCGCGCTCGACGAGGATGGGCCCACGCTCGATCGCCTGCGGGCGCTCAAGCAGCTCGGGGTGCGGATCGCGATCGACGACTTCGGGACGGGGTACTCATCGCTGGCGTACCTCCGGCGCCTGCCGGTGGACATCCTCAAGATCGACCGGTCGTTCATCGAGAACATCGCCGACAGTGAGGACGCGGTCGCGGTCGCCAGGACCATCGTGGACCTCGCCAAGACCCTGCGCCTGTCCGTCGTCGCCGAGGGGATCGAGCATCGGGCCCAGGAGGCCGTCGTGCGGGAGCTCGGCTGCGACTTCGCCCAGGGGTTCCTGTTCGCGAAGCCGCTCAAGTCCAGCGACCTCCGGGACCTGCTCGCCCTCCAGGACACCCAGGGCCTGCGCGCCGTCAGCTGACGGAGTCGTCCGTCCCGACCCGTGCTCGTTCCCGACGGCGCCTTAGCGAGCCGCCCGCGACCACGGCACCCACGAGGGCACCCGCGACCAGGCCGCGGAGGAAGCGGCGCGACCGCCTCGTGTCGCCGCCGAGGAGCTCGGCGAAGTCGGCCATGGCGCCCGCGACCCCGGGCTCGTTCGCCCGGTCTCCGGCGGGCGTCCGGTCGTCGTGCCTTGCCATGTCAGCCCGTCTTTCCTGATTGCGGCCCGAGGGTCGCGATGATGGCCACGATCCCGATGCCCAGCCAGGAGACGACGGACGCGGGGACCAGCCCAAAGTCGCCGATCGTGAGGATCTCGACCCCGAGCCGCCCCCCGATGGCCGCGCCCGCCCAGGCGCCGAGCGCCGCGGCGAGGAAGACGACGGGCACCTGTCCGCCGGCATTCCCGCGGATGAACGCGTAGATCGCGGTGTTCAGGAGGCCGACCAGCAGGGCCAGCGGAACGGCCGGCGGGATTGTCATGCCGGGGCGAGGGTGGCCAAGGGCTGGATCCCGTCCCCCGCGGCGGCAGGGCCGTGGGGGCGGGCGATCCGGCCACCGCCGAGGCAGATATCGCCCGAGTAGAGGGCGCAGGCCTGCCCCGGCGAGAGCGCCCAGACCGGCGTGTCGGTCTCCACGACCCAGCGTCCGCCGCGTGCCGGCTCGTCGTCGGTCGCGGGGCGGATCGTGGCCTCGACGAGGGGCGCCCGATGGCGGATCCGGACCTTGGCCCGGAAGGGGCGCCAGGTGCCGCCGGCCTCCCGGCCCTCGGGCGGATCGCCCGCGATGAAGGTGCCGCCATCGAGCGGGATCCGGCGCGTCTCGAGGTCCTCCCGCCGGCCGAGGACGATGGTGTTGGTCGCCGCGTCCACGAGCGACACGTAGCGGGGCTCTCCCAGGGCGACGCCCAGGCCCTTGCGCTGGCCCACGGTGAACCCGGCGGCCCCATTGTGCTCCCCCACACGCCGCCCGTCGGCGTCGAGGACGGGGCCGGGCTCCGGCGACCAGTCGCCGCGCGTCCGAAGCTCGGCGCGGTGGTCGCCGCCGGGGACGAAGCAGATCTCCTGGCTCTCCGCCTTGTCGGCGGTCGCCAGACCCAGCCCGCGCGCGATCTGGCGCACCTCGGGCTTGGCCAGATCGCCCAGCGGAAACCGGCTGTGCCACAGCTGGTCCTGGCGAAGGCCGTACAGGAAGTACGTCTGGTCCTTGTCCCTGTCGGCGGCTCGGGCGAGGCGGGCGCGTTGGCCTTCCGGCGTCTCGACCACCGTCCGCCGAGCGTAGTGGCCGGTTGCGACCGCCTCACAGCCGTACAGGTGCCTTGCTCGCCCCAGCAGGGCTCCGAACTTGACCACGGTGTTGCAGTCCACGCACGGGCTGGGCGTCTCGCCCCCCAGGTACGCGGCAACGAACGGCTCGATCACTCCCGCCGCGAACTCGCGCTCCAGGTTCATCACGTAGAACGGGATGCCCAGCCGCGCCGCGACCCGGCGGGCGTCGTCCGCCGCATCGGCGGAGCAGCAGCTCCGGCGGAGCTCGGAGTATGTGTCCGCCACATCGTGGAGGCGCATCCAGATGCCCACCACCTCGTGACCCTGCTCGTGGAGCAGCGCTGCCGCGACCGAGCTGTCCACGCCGCCGGACATCGCGACCAGGATGCGGGTCACGGGCCTGCCTCCGGCGTGACTGTCTGCGCGGCGGCGGCCACAACGTCGGATGCCCTCCCGACAGGCGCCGAGCGGAGGCGGCGCAGGACCCCCGGCACGACCCGGATCGCCTCGTCGATCTCCGCATCCGTGGTGGTCCGCCCGAGGCTGAGCCGCAGGGCGCCACGTGCCTCGTCATCCGGGTAGCCCATCGCCGACAGCACGTGGCTCACCTCCGCCGACCCGGTCGCGCAGGCGGACCCCGTCGAGACCGCGATACCCTCGAGATCCAGGGCCAGCGCCGCCGACCCGCCGTCCACGCCGGGCACGATCACCGACAGGATGTGCGGCAGGCGTTCCACCGGGTGGCCGGTCAGCTGGATCCCATCGGTCGCAACGGCCGCCAGCAGGCGGTCCCGCTGCGCCCGGACGAGGGCGGCCGCGGGGGCTCGTTCGGCAACGCGCAGCTCGAACGCGGCCGCCATCCCGACGGTCCCGGCCACGTTCTCGGTGCCGGCTCGGCGGTGCCGCTCCTGGGACCCGCCGTGCTGCTGGGCCAGGATGTGGGTGCCACGGCGGATCCACAGCACGCCGGTGCCCTTGGGACCCTCCGCCTTGTGGGCGGCAATCGAGACCAGGTCCGCCCCGAGCTCGTCCAGGTCCAGGTCCAGCCACGGCGCCGCCTGGACCGCATCGACGTGGAACAGGATCCCCTTCCGCGCACGGACGGCCTCCGCCACCTCGGCCACCGGCTGGATCGTGCCCACCTCGTTGTTGGCGGCCATCACCGAGACCAGGATCGTCCGGTCGGTCAGCGCCCGCTCCACGTCGTCGGGGTCCACGCGCCCGTAGCGGTCCACGGGCAGCTCCGCGACCTCGAAGCCGAACTTCTCGAGGTGCGCGAGGGCGTGACCCGCGGCGTGGTGCTCGATCGGGCTGGTGACGATCCGGTGGCCCTTCGCCCGGCCGGCCCATGCGGCTCCCTTGAGCGCGAGGTTGATCGCCTCGGTGCCGCCGCTGGTGAACACGATCTCGCGCGCATCGGCGCCGATGGCCCGCGCGATGCGCTCGTGGGCGTCGTCGAGCGCCTCCCGGGCCCGGCGCCCGAAGGAATGGGCGGACGACGGGTTGCCGAACGCCTCGCCCAGGAACGGCAGCATTGCCTCGCGGACCTCTGGGCGGACCGGGGTCGTCGCGGCGTGATCGAGATAGACCGGCATCGTCCGCGGATTGTACGTCCGGGTGCCGCGTCGCCCGTCCGGGCTGCTTGTTCGACGCCGACTGGGGCGCCGGTCAGGCATCCTCGGTACACTCCCGCCCGCTGGGCCGCGGACCGCCCGGCAGCAACGAGGGCTCCCATGCATCGCTTCCTGTTCGCGCTCGTCCTGCTTGCGCTGCTCGCCCAGGGTCTCGCGACCCAGTCGCCCGTCACGGCTGCCGAGGTCACGGTGAGCGGCACCGTCACGAGCAAGGAGAAGATCGCGCTCACCCCGGACGCGGTGGCCGTGGTCACGCTGGTGGACCAGCAGGCCGGCCCCAACACGGGGGCGATCGTCGCCCAGCAGCGGATCGTGGCCGCGGCCTTCCCGCAGTCATTCACGATCACGGTGGCTGACGGCATCGTGGATCCCGCCCACAGCTACGCGCTGTTCGCCGACGTCCTGGACGCGGGCAGGACGTGGCAGACCACCGAGCCGGTGCCGGTCATCACCGGCGGCCCGACCACCGGGATCACGCTGCCGGTCGTCTCCCTCTCGGCGTCGGCGACCGCCCTCGTGGCAGGCTCCGTCAGCCGGACCGACAGGAGCGCGCTGACGCCCGAAGCCGTCGCGATCGCCGTGGTCCGCAACGCGACGACCGGCACGCTGGTGGCGCGCCAGTTGATCCCGACGATCACGACCGAGCCGATCCCCTTCCAGATCGCGTTCGACCCGGGCGTGATCGACCCCAAGGCGGCGTACGTGGCCGCAGCGGCGATCGTCGACGGCGGCCGCAACTGGCAGAGCCCCGCGGGTGTGCCCGTGATCACGAACGGAGCGCCCGTCGAGAACGTGGCCCTGTCCGTCGCCCCGGTTGGCGGCACGACCCCGGCGCCGACGGCGGCACCGACCGCACGACCGACGGCGGCACCGACGGCGGCACCGACGGCGGCACCCACCGCCGCTCCCACCGAGGCGCCGACGGCCGCCCCCACCGAGGCGCCGACGGCCGCCCCCACGCCGACGGCGACCCCGTCGGAGGCCCCGTCGGCCTCGGCGACCGCGTCACCCTCGGCGCCCGCCGCCCCCACCGCCGAGCCGACGTCCGGCGTCATCAGCGGCACCCTGGTCTACGACGAGGATCACGACCTGTCGCCCGACGCCCGGTCCGTGGTCGTGCTGGTCGAGGGATCCCAGGGGCCCAGCCAGGGAACGATCGTCGCCTCGACGGTCATCGAGGGCGGCCCGGAGCCCGTCGCCTTCGAGCTCGGATACGAGTACGACGTGATCGCCAAGGACACGCCCTACCGGCTCCACGCCGGCATCGTGGACGGCGACCTGGCCTGGGTGACCCCGATCGGCGTGGCCGTGAAGGTCCCCCAGCCGGAGCTGAAGGACATCGTCCTGCCGCTGGAGTTCCGCCCCGACCTGCTCAAGGCCGCGGTGACGGGCACGATGACCGCCGTCGGGCTTGACCCGACCGCGGACTCCCACAGCTGGGGCGCCGCCCTGATTGTCCGCGTCGACACCGGCGAGACCGTCGGGTTCCAGATGATCAACGAGCCGGGCCTCGTGCCGGTGCCGTTCAGCGTGCCGTACGACCCGCTCGCGATCGACCCGGGGGCGGACTACATCGTGCGCGGCACGATCTTCGACGGGTTCGACTACTGGGCCGCCGCGGCCGGCGTCCCGGTCATCACCAAGGACAACGCCCGCTCGGATGTCCAGATCACGCTCCTCCCCGAGCCCAGCCCGTCCCCCACCCCGACCGTGGCCCCCACGCCGGCGCCGTCCGGCGAAGGCACCGAGGGCTCGGGCGACGGATCGCCGTGGGGCGGGTTCCTGCTCGTGGTGATCCTGGGCGCCGCGGGCGCGGCCGCCGCGTTCGCCTACAAGTCCCGGAAGTCCCAGAAGGGCTGATCCCCGGGAGCGGCTGGGGGCGCCGCTTTCAGCCGCTCCGCTCGGATGCGCGGGCGAGGTCGTAGGCTCGGCCGCGCTCGCGCTCCCGCTCGTGCTTCACCAGCACGCGCTTGCGCAGCCGGATCGCGGCCGGGGTCACCTCGACCAGCTCGTCCGCGCCGATGAACTCGATCGCGCTCTCCAGCGTCAGCGGCCGCGGCGGCGTGAGGCGCAGCGCCTCGTCGTGGGCGTGGGTCCGGATGTTGGTGAGCTTCTTCTCCTTGGTCGGGTTCACGTCCATGTCGCCGGCCCGGGCGTTCTCGCCCACGACCATCCCCTCGTACACGTCCACCCCGGCCCCGATGAACAGCTCCGAGCGGTCCTGGAGGTTGAACAGCGCGTAGGCGTTGGACGTGCCTGCCCGGTCGCTGACGAGGACGCCGTTGGTGCGGTGCGTGACCTCGCCGGCCCAGGGGCCGTACCCCTCGCCGATCTGGTGCAGCAGGGCCGTGCCGCGGGTGTCGGTCAGCAGCTGGCCCCGGTACCCGATCAGGCCCCGCACGGGGAGGACGAACTCCATCCGGACGCGCCCGTCGGCATCGGTCGTCATCTGCTCCAGGCGGCCCTTGCGCCCGGCCAGTGCCTGCTGGATCTCGCCGATGAAGTCGGGCGGGATGTCGATCGTGATCCGCTCGTACGGCTCCTGCACCATGCCACCGGACTCGTGGAGGATCACCTCCGGGCGGCTGACCGTGAGCTCGTACCCCTCGCGGCGCATCTGCTCGATCAGCACGGCCAGCTGGAGCTCGCCACGGCCGCGCACCTCGAACGTGTCGCCCGATTCCGTCGGGCTCACCTCGATCGACACGTTGCCCAGCACCTCCCGCTCCAGGCGGGCCCGGATCTGGCGTGACGTGACGTACCTCCCGTCGCGCCCGCCGAGGGGCGAGGTGTTGACGCCGAACGTCATCCGGAGCGTGGGCTCGTCCACGTCGAGGCGCGGCAGCGGGCGCGGGTCCGCCGGGTCCGTGAGCGTGTCGCCGATGGTCACCTCGGGCAGCCCCGCGACCGACACGATCTCACCCGGGCCGGCCTCCGTGATGTCCACGCGGTCCATGCCGTGGGCGGTCTGGAGGCTGGTCACGGTGCCGGTCAGCGTGACCGCCCGACCCGGCTCCACCGTGCCCGCGGTATCGTCCGCCTCCTCGCGCAGGACGGCGATCCGCTGCCCGACCCGGATCGTCCCGTTCCGGATCCGGCCCACGGCCATGCGGCCCACGTAGTCGTTGGCCGAGAGGTTGGTCACCAGCAGCTGGAGCGGGTGCCCGGGCTCGAACACCGGGGCGGGCGTGACCCGCACCAGCACATCCAGCAGCGGGCGCAGGTCCCTGCCGGGCACGGCGAGGTCATGGGTCGCCGTGCCGGCCTTGGCGTTCGTGTACACGACCGGGAACTCGATCTGGTGCTCGTCGGCGCCGAGATCCATGAACAGCTCGTACACGTCGTCCAGGACCTCGGCCGGTCGGGCGTCGCCCCGATCGATCTTGTTGAGCGCCACCACGACCGGCAGCCGGCGGGCCATCGCCTTCTGGAGGACGTACCGCGTCTGCGGGAGCGGTCCCTCCGCCGCGTCCACGAGCAGCAGCACCGAGTCGACCATCAGGAGGCTGCGCTCCACCTCGCCACCGAAGTCCGCGTGGCCCGGCGTGTCCACGATGTTGAGGCGGACGCCCCCCACGTCGATGGTCGTCTGCTTGGCGAGGATCGTGATCCCCTTCTCGCGCTCCAGGTCCATCGAATCCATGACCCGGTCCACGACCGCCTGGTTGTCGCGGAACACGCCCGTCTGGCGGAGCATCGCGTCCACGAGCGTGGTCTTGCCGTGGTCCACGTGGGCGACGATCGCCACGTTGCGCAGGTCGTTGCGGGCGACGACCGCTGCATCGATGGCGTCGGCGGTCGGGGTCGCGATGGGCATGGTGGAGCCGGGCGTGTCACTCATGGGCCGGCGCAGTGTCGCACATGCCGCGCGAATCGTCCGACGGAGCGGGGCGATACACTCGGCATCCGCCGCACGAGGAGCGCCATGACCGTCGCCGCCGTGATCCTCGCCGCCTCCCCGGCCTCCGCGCTGGCCGACGCCGGCGGCACGCCCGCGGTCGGGCGCCTGACCGGCGTCGCCTGGGCAGGCGGGGCCACGCCCGTGGTCGTGGTCTCGGCAGACCCGGACGGGGCGGTCTCACGGGCGCTCGCGAACTCGACCGCGACACTCGTGGAACCGGCAGCCATCGAGGGCGGCCCGGTCGGCCAGATCGTGCACGGGATCGGCGGGGCCGTGGCGCTCGTCGCGGAGACGGAGGCGGCCCTCGTGTGGCCCGCCCGGATGGCCTGGGTGGACGCCGAGACGGTGACGACCCTGATCGCCGCGCACGGCGAGACACGGGACGAGGCGGTCCGGCCCGCGTACGCGGGCGAGGCGGGCTGGCCCGTGCTGCTCCCGGTTGCGCATCTCGAGGCACTGCGAGGGATGTCCCCGTCCCGGATGCCGGACGACCTGCTCGCCGACCTCGAGGCTGCCGGCGTCCCGTTCCGGACGGTCGAGACCGGCGACCCGGGGGTCACCCACGACGCGGCGACGCCCCGGTCCGCGCTCCCACCCTACGACGGCCCGCCGGAGCCCGCGGACGCCCATGCCCACGAGTGGGGTGCGGCCGCCGCGGAAATTCCGGACGAGGCCTGACCGCCCACTGGCCCGCCAGCCCGTGGTGCCGGTGCGCACCACGTAGTGACCCGGACCGTCACCTTGGGACCATCGGCCCTAGGCCGTGACTCGGGACCCCCGGAGACTGGCTGCCATACGAGGACGTGCGGTCGCCGTGCCGCGTTGGTGTGCCCCCAAGCGTGTGCCCGTTGTCCCGGAGCACGCTTGCCGCGCCTTCGCTGCCCCGACCCTTGACGGCGTCCCGCCACGCCCACGGATCCGTCGCCCGGGGCGAGACAGTGGATGGAGGAAGGCACATGGCGTTCTCCCACAAGCGCAGCCGGCTGCTCGTGCTGTTCGCGACAGCGGCGCTGGCGATCGCGGTGGCGGCCCCGGCCGCGGCCGTTGAGCCGGCCGCCGGCGCCACGGATGCCGACAAGACCGCCAACTTCAAGTCGGACAACAAGCCCGACCCGCTCGGCACCAAGCAGGCCGAGCTCAAGAAGATGGCCATCGAGGCCAAGCTGGCGGGCAAGGCCCAGGGCAAGGTCAAGGAGGTCGCCAAAGGCCAGTACGTCGACCTCGCGCGAGAGGGCGAGGGCCAGCTGTGGACCGTCCTCGGCGAGTTCGCCGACGTCGGCCACAACGAGATCCCCGAACCTGACCGGAACTACGACAACACGTCCATCTGGGTCCCGGACTTCGGCCGCGACTACTACATGGACATGCTGTTCGACGACGCGCCCGGCGCGAACTCGATGCGCAACTTCTACATCGAGCAGTCGTCCAACCGCTACACGGTCGCCGGTGACGTGACGGAGTGGATCGAGGTCCCCGGTGACCTCGCGGACTACGACGACAGCCCGGACTCCAACGTCTGGTTCTTCCTCGAGGACTCGGTCAACGGCTGGTACGAGATGCAGATCGCCGCGGGCATGACCCCGGCGGAGATCGACGCGTACCTCGCCGGGTTCGACGTCTACGACCGGTATGACTACAACGGCAACGGCATCTTCGACGAGCCCGACGGCTACATCGACACGTTCCAGTCGGTGCATGCCGGCCTGGGCGAGGAGGAGGGTGGCGCCCCGGAGACGATCTGGAGCCACAGCTGGTACGCCCGCTACCAGGGCTGGGGCAATTGGGGCCCGACCTTCAACATGCTCGGCGGCATCCAGGTCGGTGACAGCGGCTACTGGGTCGGCGACTACACCATCCAGCCCGAGGACGGCGGCGTGGGCGTGTTTACGCACGAGTACGGCCATGACCTCGGCCTGCCGGACCTGTACGACTACTACGGCGAGAACGGAACCGGCTTCTGGACGCTGATGTCCTCCGGGTCCTGGGTGGACGAGGGCAAGGACACCATCGGCAACAAGCCGGCCCACATGGGCGTCTGGGAGAAGTTCCAGCTCGGCTGGCTGAACTACGAGGTCGCGCGTGCGGGCGTGAAGTCCGTGCACAAGCTCGGCCCCATGGAGTTCAACACCAAGCAGGCGCAGGGCCTGTTCGTGGTCCTGCCGCAGAAGCCCGTGACGGCGCACATCGCGGATCCGTACGAGGGCAGCTACTTCTACTTCAGCGGCTCCGCCAACAACCTCAACAACCGGATGGTGAAGGCGTTCACGCTCGGCGCGGGCGCCACCCTCGCCGCCAAGGTCAACTACGGCATCGAGGAGGACTACGACTACGCCAACGTCATCGTCTCCACCGACAGTGGCGCCACGTGGCAGACCGTGCCCACGAACCTGTCCAATTCGACTGTAGAGGTTAACGGGATCGAGGGCTTCTCGGGTGGCTGGGTGGACCTGACCGCCAGCCTGCCGGCCGGCGACGTCATGGTCGGCTTCCAGTACCGGAGCGACGGCGGCGTCAACTACGACGGCTTCATGGTCGACAACATCCAGATCAGCGATCAGCCGCTCGACGGGGCCGAGGCGGACGCGGGCTGGACGTTCACCGGCTTCCGGGTGACCACCGGCACCGAGGACAAGCTGTTCAGCCAGTACTACGTGGCCGAGTACCGGACCTACAAGGGCTACGACGCCGGCCTCAGGGTCGGCCCGTACTACTTCGGCTATGCCAACGACCCGCTCCTGGGCAACTGGGTCGACCACTTCGCCTACCAGGACGGGTTGCTGATCAACTACTGGGACACCTCGCAGGCCGACAACAACACCGGGCTGCACCCAGGCGAAGGCCTGCTGCTGCCGGTGGACGCGCATCCCCAGACCCTGTACCGAGTTGACGGCGTCCGGTGGCGGAACCGGATCCAGACCTACGACTCCACCTTCACGCTGGCGCCGACGGACGGGATTCCGAACATCCACCACAACAGCGAGTTGTCCCCGGTCCCGAGCCTGCCCGCCAACCCGCTGTTCGATGACCGCAACTTGTACTACGACCCGACCAACCCGCTCGGCAGCGTGATCACCCCGAACACGGGGACGCAGATCCGGATCCAGAGCATCAGCGCCCAGAACAGCTTCATGCAGATCGAGGTCCGGCCGGCCAAGTAGGGTCGCGCCTCGACACCTGACATCTCCAGGGCCCGCGGCCCCTCCGGGGTCGCGGGGCCTTCGCGTTCCCGGGCGCCGCTACACTCCGGACCGTCGCACCCGGAGGTTCCATGTCGCGCATCCACCGGCCCCGGCGCCGGACCGTGGGTCTCTTCCTGCTGGGCGTCCTGGCGCTCCTCGTGGCGGGGTTCGCCTGGTACGTCCAGCCCCAGCCCCTCCTGCCGGAGGCGGAGGCGTCGCTGGCGTCCACCCCGTTGGTCACCTTCACCGACACCGGCGATCGGCTGGAGTGGACGCCCGCCGATGGCGTCTACGAAGGCGCCCTCGTGTTCTACCCGGGCGGCAAGGTCCCGGCCGCCGCATACGGTCCCGCGGCGCAGGCGATCGCCGCCCAGGGCTACCTCGTCGTCGTGCCGGAGATGCCGCTCAACCTCGCGGTGTTCGACATCGACGCCGCGGCGCGCGCCATCGAGGCCCACCCGGAGGTCGAGACCTGGGCGCTCGCCGGGCACTCGCTGGGCGGGTCGATGGCCGCCCAGTTCCTCGCCTCGCATCCGGACGCGGCCCGCGGCCTCGCGTTCTGGGCGTCGTACGCGGCCACGGACCTGTCCGCGCTGGACCTCGCGGTCGTGTCCGCCTGGGGCACGCTGGATGCGGGGGCTGCCCGGATGTCGGGCTCGGAGGCAACCGCCGTGGTCCCGGCCGGCTCGACCTTCACGCCCATCGAGGGCGGCAACCACGAGCAGATGGGCTGGTACACGGGACAGCCCAACGACCCGCCGGCCGCGATCAGCCGCGAGGAGCAGCAGCGGCAGGTTGTCGAGGCGACCCTGGCGATGCTCCGGGATCTCGCCCCGGCGCCCTGAGCGCCCGGCCGCGCTCGATCAGCCGGGCTCCCGGATCCCCACGAAGCGCAGGCCGAGCTCCGCGTACTGATCCTCGTCCGGCGCGGACGGTGCCTCGAGCATCAGGTCCGAGCCGGACTGGGTCTTGGGGAAGGCCATCACCTCGCGGATGTTGGTCTGGTACGCAAAGAGCGCGGCCCAGCGGTCGATGCCCAGCGCGATCCCGCCGTGGGGCGGGGCGCCGTACTCGAACGCCTCCAGCATCGCGCCGAAGCGCTCCCGCATCTGCTCCAGCGTGTAACCCTGGAGGTTGAAGCTCCGGGCCAGCAGGTCCTGCCGCCAGATCCGGATCGAACCGCCCCCCAGCTCCCAACCGTTGAGCGCCACGTCGTACTGCATCGCGCGGGCCCGGCCGGCGGGGTCCCGCGGCGAGCGGACGTCCAGGTCCCCCGAAGCGGTCGTCAGCAGGGCCTCGTCCTCCGGCACCACGCCGCTGAACGGGTTGTGGGTCGCGTCCCAGCGCTGGAACGGCTCGTCCCACTGGTACATCGGGAAGCGGTGGACCCAGCAGTAGGCGAGCTCGTCCGGGTCCGCCAGGCCCAGCCGCGCGCCCAGCTCCACCCGGAGCCGGCCCAGCACGTCGTTGGCCTTCTCGGCGGCGTCGGCGACCACGAGAACCAGATCCCCGTCGCCGGCGCCCGCCAAGTCCCGGATCGCCGCCTGCGTGGCGGGCGCCAGGAACTTCGCGGCCGGGCCGTGCACCTCGTCCTCCGCCACCGAGAGGTGGACGAGGCCACGGGCGCCGAACCGCTTGGCGAGCTCGGTCAGCTCGTCGACCTGGTGTCGGGTCACGGCGCCCATGCCGGGAGCGGTGATGCCCTTGACGCGCCCGCCACCGGCCAGCGTGTCGTCGAACACGCGGAAGCCTGACGCGGGCGACCCGTCCGCCGCCGTCAGCGCCGGAGCCAGGTCGAACAGCTCCATGCCGAAGCGCAGATCCGGCTTGTCCGAGCCGAAGCGCTCCATCGCCTCCTCGTACTCGAACACCGGGAACGGGATCTGCCGGATCGGGCGCTCCGGGACGGTCGCCCGGGTGACCTCGATGACCATGTGCTCGATGAACGCCATCACCGCCGGCTCGTCCACGAAGCTCATCTCGAGGTCGAGCTGGGTGAACTCCGGCTGGCGGTCGCCGCGGAGGTCCTCGTCCCGGAAGCAGCGCGCGATCTGGAAGTAGCGGTCGATCCCGGCCACCATCAGCAGCTGCTTGAGCTGCTGGGGGCTCTGCGGCAGCGCGTACACGGTGCCGGGCTGGAGCCGGGACGGGACGATGAAGTCCCGCGCGCCCTCCGGCGTGCTCTTGATCAGGTTGGGCGTCTCGACCTCCACGAACCCGTTCGCGTGGTGCACTTCCCGGATGGCCTGGACGAGACGGCTGCGGAGCAGCAGCCGCTGCTGCATCGGCTCCCGGCGGATGTCCAGGTAGCGGTGGCGCAGGCGCAGGCTCTCGTCGATCGGGGCGTCCGGGTCGTTGACGTAGAACGGCGGGGTCTTCGCCTCGTTGAGGATCGTGACCCGGCGGGCCTGGAGCTCCACCTCGCCGGTGTCCAGCCTGGGGTTCACCATGCCCGGCTGCCGGAGCGCGACCTCGCCCTCCACCGTGACCACGAACTCGGTGCGCAGGCCGGTCGCCACCTCGTGCGCGTCGGGCGCGTCGGCGGCGTCCACCACGACCTGGGTGATCCCGTGGCGGTCGCGCAGGTCGATGAACACCAGCTTCCCGTAGTCGCGGCGGCGATGCACCCAGCCGGAGAGCTTCGCAGCCGCCCCCGCGTCACCGGCGCGCAGCGCTCCGCAGGTGTGGGTGCGGTACGGCGTGGCGAGGGCAGTGTCGTGATCGGGCACTGGCTGGCGTCTCCGGCTTGAGGGCTTTGGTGGCCCACTATCGTATGCCACCACCGGGGTTTGCCAGCCGGCGTCAGCCGTGCCGGTGGCTCGCCTCGGCCCGGGCGAGCTCCCGCGCGAGGTCGCCCACCGCCACGGTCCGCTGGGTTCCCGCGGCCAGGTCACGGACCTGGACCTGTCCGGCCGCAAGCTCGTCGCCCAGGATCACGGCGAAGTGCGCGCCCTCCCGGCCGGCGGCCTCGAGCTGCCGGCCCAGCTTTCGCGGGGCGAGATCGGCCCGCGCGCGGAGGCCGGCTGCGCGCAGCTCCGTCGCGACCCGGAGGCGGCCGACCGTGTCCGCGGGGTCCGCTCCGACCACCACCGCGAGCGGACCCTCGGCCTTGGCGGCGGCACCGGCGCCGTCGCCCTGCTCCACCAGCACGAGCGCCACGCGGTCCAGGCCCAGTCCGAACCCGATGCCCGGCGTTGGCCGGCCGCCGAGCAGCTCCACGAGGCCGTCGTAGCGGCCGCCGCCGCCGAGCGCCTGCTGCTGACCCTCGCGGCCCGCGACGTAGTACTCGAACGCTGTCCGCGTGTAGTAGTCCAGCCCCCGGACGAGACCCGGCTCCACGCGGAACGGGATCCCCAGCGCCGCGAGGTGCGCCTTCACCGACGCGAAGTGCGCCGCGCACGCCTCGCACAGGCGGTCGGTGATGCGCGGCGCCGCCGCGTTGAGCTCCGTCATTGCCGGGTCCTTCGAATCCAGCAGCCGCAGGGCGTTGCGCTCCAGCCGGTCCGCCTCCGCCCGCGGCAGCGACGCGGCGTGGCGCCGGTAGTACATCGTGAGCTCCGCGACGTACGCCGGCCGGCAGGCGGGGTCGCCGATCGAGTTGACCAGGACCTCCACGTCCCGGACGCCCGCCTCCGTGTAGAACCTGTTCCCGAGCTCGATGATCTCGGCGTCGATCCCGGGCCCTGGATCCCCGATCGCCTCGACGTCGAACTGCCAGAACTGGCGGTACCGCCCCGCCTGCGGCCGGTCGTAGCGGAACATCGGTCCCGCGGTGGTGAGCTTGACCGGCTGTGGCCAGGTCTGCATCCCGTGCTGGACGTACGCGCGGCAGATGCCGGCGGTCGGCTCCGGGCGCAACACCCACGCCTCCGATTCCTCGCTCCGCGGAGCCAGCCGAAACAGCTCCTTCTCGACGACATCGGTGACCTCGCCGATGCCGCGCTCGAACACCGCCGCCTGTTCGAACAGCGGGGTCTCGATCGGCCGGTAGCCGTAGCGCGCCGCCAGGTCGCTGCCGACCCGCTGGAGGCGGTCAAACACGGCGCGGTCGTCGGGCAGCAGGTCTCGGGTGCCCCGGGGGGCGCGGAAGGCAGGCATCGATCCGAAGGATAGAGCCCGGACGGCGGCTCGGGCGAACGGCGGCGCGCCGACGGCGCCGCGGCTCAGCCGCCGAGCGAGACCTGCCGCGGCGTCAGCGGCACGCTGCGCGTCCGGCTGGCGACGACGCGAGCGAACAGGGCGTGGTACGCGGTGGCGGTGTGCCACCAGCTCATCGGGCGGCTGTGCTCGTGACCACGCCGGCCGATGGCCGTGCGCGCGTCCGGGTCGTCCAGCAGGCCGATCACGGCCCGCGTGAGATCGCGGGCCTGCGCCGAGGCGAGGACCACGCCCCGGCCGTCCGCGAGCAGCTCCACGGCATAGGGGAACGGCGTCGAGACGACGGCACGACCGGCGGCGAGGGCGTACGCCAGGGTGCCCGCTGCGGTCAGGGTCAGGTCCCGGTACGGCGTGAGGACCACGTCGGCCGCCTCCAGCCAACGGGTCAGCTCCACGCGCCCGACGAACCGGTCCACGAAGGTGACATGGCCGGTCATCCCGAGCTCGGCGGTCATGGCCACCAGCGACTCGCGGTAGGCCTCACCGTCTCGCCGAGCGGTCTCCGGGTGTGTCGCGCCCAGCACGACGTACATCGTCTTCGGGTGCTTGGCGACGATCCCGGGCAGCGCCGCGAGCACCAGCTCGCAGCCCTTGCCCGGGCGCAGCAGCCCGAAGCTCAGGATGACGTCGCGGCCGGCGAGCCCGACGGCCGGCTTGATGGTCTCCGCGTCGACGAACGGGAGGTCCGGGACACCGTGCGGAATGACCTCGATCCGCCTGGTGTCCACCCCGTAGATGTCCCCCAGCACGCCGACGGCCGACCGGGACATCACGACCGTCGCTGCCGAAATCCGGGTGAGCTCCGAGATGACCGCCATCTGGCTCCGGCGCGGTGTCCCCGGTACCGAGTGAAGCGTGGCAACCGCCGGCATGTCGAGCGCCCGGACGAAGTCGAGCACGCTGCTCCCGTCCTGCCCGCCCCAGCTGTCGAACTCGTGCTGGATCGCCACCACCTCGGTCCGGCCCTTGAGCGCCCGGGCGACCCGGGGATAGTCCTCGGCCTCGTCACGCCGGATCCGATGATGGACCTCGATCGGTGACGGCCGAGGGTCTTCCTCGCCGTAGATCGCGATGATCTCGCGAACGCTGATGGCCGCGGTCAGGTTGCGCGTGTACATCGCCACGGCGGAGCGACTCGGCGGGTAGCTGGAGGCGAACGCGATCCGGGTCATGCGAGCTCCCGTCGACGAGGGGCCGGCCGCGCCCCGCGCGGGCTCGGGCGGCGGCCGGCGTCGCCACGGCGCTCGCCGCACGGGCGGGCGCCGCGACCGGGGTCAGGCAGGGCGCACTCGCACGGCCCGGGGGCCCTTGGGGCTGGTCTCGACGTCGAACTCGACGCTGGTGCCCTCGGCAAGGCGATCGAACTCCAAGCTGGGATCCAACCCGCTGCGATGGAAGAAGTACTCCTTCTCATCCTCGGCGGCGATGAACCCGAAGCCGCGATCGGCCACGATCCGCTTGACAGTACCGGTGGCCATGACGGGCCTCCTTCGCTCCCCGAACTGGGACAGCGGTGACGCACGGTCCGTTCGAAGGGGGATCCGACCACGCGGCGCAGCGCGGCAAGAGGCCGCGAGGCCCCAAGGGTAGCACGTGCGTTCGAGGGCTCCCCGGCGCGGCCCGTCAGCCGGTGGGCGCGAACAGGATGAACAGGGCCGCGAGCGCCGCCGTCACGATGCCCGCGATCGCGGTCACGAGGATGGAGCTCGCCGCGGGTCGAAACGCCGCCTCGTCGATCCTGCGTCTGCCCTGCGCGTATCGCTGGGCACCCACGATCATCAGGAACGCGCCCGTGATGATCACGATCAGCGACAGGCCGCGGACGAAGACGTCGCCCTGCGTCGTGCCGGGCGCCAGGAACTGCGCGGCGGCGAGGCCAAGCGCCACCAGCGTGATCCCGGTACGAAACCAGGCCAGGTACGTGCGCTCGTTGGCGAGGTGTGTGCGGGCTCGCGAATCGGGATCGACATCCATGGTGCCAGCATACGCCCGCGACTCCGGCAACGTTCACGTCCACGTGAAGGTTGTCGTACACTGGGCCGGTGACCCACCTCGACCCCCCGGGCGCGCCCGCGAAGGAATCGCCGCGCCTGCTGCGCATCCAGGAGGTCGCCGGCGAGACCGGGCTCACGCCACGGGCCATCCGGTACTACGAGGAGCTGGGCCTGCTCGCCCCGGCCGCGCGATCCGAGGGCGCCTACCGCCTGTACGACGCCGATGATCTCGAGCGCCTGCGGTTCATCCGCGGGCTCCGGGACGACGCCGGGTTCTCGCTCGCCGAGATCGGGCAGCTGCTGGAGGACGAGGCCGCCCGGGACCGGGTTCGGACCCACTTCCGGGTGACGCCGGATCCCGCCGTGCGGCGGGAGATGCTCACCGAGGCGATCGCGCGCGTTGACCGGCAGGTCGTCACGCTGCGCACCAAGGCCGCCCGCCTGAAGGCGATGATCGCCGAAGCAGAGGCACGGCGTGCCCACCTCGAAGCCCACCTTCGCGATCTCCGGGACGGCCGCCCGCCGGGGCGCGATCCGGAGGCGGGCCAGCCGTGAACCTGATGCCTCGCGCCGGGGGCCCCCCGGCGCGATCCGGCCTCGCGCTGGGCAACGCCAGCCGCGTGTTCCGGCATCGCAACTACCGGCTGTTCTTCGGCGGGCAGATCGTGTCCCTCGTGGGAACATGGATGCAGATGGTGGCCCAGGCCTGGCTGGTCCTCGAGCTCACCGGCGACCCGTTCCTGCTGGGCGTGGTGGCGGCGATGCAGTTCCTGCCGGTCACGATCCTGGGGCTGTTCGGCGGGCTCATCGCAGATTCGCTGCCCAAGCGCCGGACGCTGCTCGCCACCCAGGTCGTCCAGATGCTGCTGGCCTTCGGGCTGTTCGCGCTGGTCGTCACCGGGCACGTGGAGATCTGGCACATCATCGTGATGGCCGCCCTGCTGGGGATCACGAACGCAGTGGACATGCCGACCCGCCAGGCATTCGTGGTGGAGATGGTCGGTCGCGGCGATGTGGCCAACGCCGTTGCGCTCAACTCGGCGGTGTTCAACGGGTCCCGGATCATCGGCCCGGCCGTGGCGGGGATCGTCATCGGTGCCGCGGGTGGTGACACGAGCGTGGCGTTCCTGCTCAACGGCATCTCGTTCCTGGCGGTCATCGCGGCCTATGGCCTGATGCGCGACGAGGAGCTGGACCTGCCGCCCCTGCTCGCCCGGCCGACCAGCATGGGCGGCGTTTGGACCACGCTCGCGGAGGGGATCGGCTACGTGCGCCGCACGGACCTCGTCCTGATGGCCACGGTGATCGTCGGCCTCGCGTCGCTGTTCGGCATGAACTTCGGCGTCGTCGTCCCGGCGATGGCGCGCGGGGTGCTGGGCACCGATGCCACCGGCTACGGCTTCCTGATGACCGCCAGCGGCATCGGCTCGCTCACGGCCGCCCTGCTGATCGCGTTCTCCGGCCACTCCCGCCCGGCAGTGATCGGCGGCGGAGCACTGCTGCTCGGGGTGTCGCTCCTCGCCGCCTCCCGGATCGGGGACTTCTGGCCCGCAATGGCTGCGATGGCGCTGATGGGCTTCGGGGCGATCTCGATGGCGGCCACGGCGAACGCGACGATCCAGCTCAGCGTCCCCGACGAGCTGCGGGGGCGAGTGATCAGCGTCTACACGACGGTGTTCGTCGGGTCGTCGCCCATCGGCGCGCTCGTGGCCGGCTGGATCGCCTCCAGCTATGGCGTGGAGGCGTCGCTCGCGGTGTCCGGCCTTGCATGCGTGCTCATCGGCGCGACCGCGACCGCGTGGCTGCGCCGGATCCGCGCCCGGGGACCGGGGAGCGCCGAGGGACCCACCGCACCGGCGACCGCCGGCGCCGTGGTCAGCTCAGGTCGCGCTGGACGCTGAGCACATCCTTCAGCTGCTCCACGCGCCCCATCACCTTCGCCAGCTGGGCGACCGAAGCGACCTGGATGGTCATGGCGACCACGGCCGTTTGGTCCGGGTTGACGCCCACGTTGGCGGCCAGGATGTTGACCCGGTTCTCCGCCATGACCTGGGTGATCTCGGACAGCAGGCCGGTCCGGTCGTAGGCCTCGACGCGGATCGCGATGGGGTAGGTCTGCGCGGGCGCCGCCTCCCACTCCACGTCGATGAGGCGGCTCACCTCACGCTCGTTGATCACCGTGGGGCACGAGCGCAGGTGGACGGTGATCCCCTTGCCGCGGGTGATGAAGCCCGAGATCGGGTCCCCCGGGATGGGGTGGCAGCACTTGGCGAAGCGGACCAGCAGGTCCCCCACCCCCTTGACGCGGACCCCGCCGGTGCGCGGCGGCTGGGGCGGTGCGACGGTCGGCAGGGTGATCTCGACATCGTCCAGCACGCCCAGGCGCATCACGACCTGCTGGGCGGAGACCGCCCCGTAGCCGATCGCGGCGAACAGGTCGTCCACGGTGTCGTGCTGGTAGGTCCTGCCGGCCTCCGCGATCCGGTCCAGGCCGACCGCCTGGATGCTGGTCCGGGCGAGGCGACGCAGCTCCCGGTCCAGGGACTCCCGACCGTGGACGATGTTCTCGGCGCGGTCCTTCTTCTTGAACCACTGGCGGATCTTCTCCCGCGCGTGGGAGGTCCGGACCAGGTTCAGCCAGTCGCGTGACGGGCCGTGCTCGCCCTTGGTGGTCACGATCTCGACGATGTCGCCGTTCTTGAGCCGGTAGTCGAGCGGGACGAGACGGTTGTTGACCTTGGCACCGATGGTGCGGTGGCCGACGTCGGTGTGGATCCGGTAGGCGAAGTCGAGCGGCGTGGCCCCGGCGGGGAGGTCCTTGATGTCGCCCCGGGGCGTGAACACGAACACCTGGTCCTGGAAGATGTCGAGCTTGATGCCCTCGACGAACTCGGTGGCATCGGACACGTCCCGCTGCCAGTCCATGAGCTGGCGCAGCCAGGCGAGCTTGGCGTCGTAATCGCGCTCGGCCTTCGTCCCCTCCTTGTATCGCCAGTGGGCGGCGATCCCGACCTCGGACACCTGGTGCATCGCGTGGGTCCGGATCTGGATCTCCAGCGGCTTGCCGTCCAGCGCGATCACCGCGGTGTGGAGCGACTGGTACAGGTTGTTCTTGGGGACCGCGATGTAGTCGTCGAACTGGCCCGGGATCGGCCGCCACAGCGAGTGGACGATGCCCAGGGCGGCGTAGCAGTCGCGGACCTCGTCCACGAGCAGCCGGATCGCGTACACGTCGTAGATCTCGCCGATCTCCGCCGCCTTGCGCTGCATCTTCTTCCAGATGCTGTACAGGTGCTTGGGTCGCCCCTGGAGCTCGGCCTCGATCCCCGCCTCGCCCAGCCGGGGGCGGAGCGCCTCGATCGCCCGCTCGATGTAGGTCTCGCGGCCCGTGCGCCGCGTGTCGAGGAGCTTGGCGAGCTCCCGGTAGGCCTCGGGTTCCAGCGCCTTGAACGAGAGGTCCTCGAGCTCCCACTTGACCTGCCAGATCCCGAGGCGCTCCGCGAGCGGCGCGTAGATCTCCAGCGTCTGGCGGGCGATCCGCTGCTGCTTCTCGCGGCCGAGGGCGTCCAGGGTGCGCATGTTGTGGAGCCGGTCGGCGAGCTTGATGAGGACGACCCGGATGTCGTCCGCCATCGCGAGGAACATCTTCCGGATGTTCTCCGCCTGCCGCTGCTCGTGGCTGTGGGTGCTGAACCGCGACAGCTTCGTCACGCCGTCCACGAGGTGCGCGACCTCCGGACCGAAGCCCTCCTCGACATCGGCGAGGCTGTACTCGGTGTCCTCCGGGACGTCGTGGAGCAGCGCGCCGGCGGCGGCCACCGGGTCCAGGCCCAGCTCCGCGAGGATCTGCGCCGACGCGATCGGGTGGGTCACGTACGGCTCCCCGGACGCGCGGACCTGGCCGGTGTGCGCCGCGACGGCGAGGTCGAAGGCACGGTCCACGATCGAGAGATCGGCCTGCTGGTGGTGCTCCCGGAGCGTGGCGAGCAGCGTCCGGCGCAGTGTATCCAGGTCGCCCGCCCGTTCGCCGGCCGGCTGGCCGGCGGCTGCCTCCCGGCGCGGACCGCGCCGCCGCCCGGCCGTGGCGGGCGCGGCGGCTGTGCCGCGTGTCGCCGACAGCGGCGTCTCGGGATCGCGGACGACGGGCTCGGCCATGCGTGGGAGTCTACCCCGCGCGCCGCGCGAGGCGTTCACGATGGGTCAACCCAGCAGGCCGATCTCCAGCTCGCCCATCAGCCGCAGGCCGCCGCCCGCCGTCACCGTCACGCTGGTGAGCCGGATCGGAAGGTCCTCGCTGCCCCGGACGAGGACGACCTCGCGGCCCTGGGCCGGGCCGTCGGACACCCGAACGACGAGGTCGCCGTCGGACGTCACGGCGAGCCGCCCGTTGACCGGCACGCCGATGTCCATGGTGATCCGGTCGGGCGCCTCCAGGGTCACCGCTGACGGCCGGTCGCCGAGCTCGGACTCGAGGGCGTTCGCGACGAGGCGCCTCGCCTGCTTCGATCCGACCACGGCCGTGGCGGTGACGGCATCCCCGCTCCCGGACAGGGTGATGGTGCCGAGGTCAATCTCCTGCGCTCCGATGTTGGGCACGACGACGTCCGTGAGCCGCCCTTCCACGGCGCCGACCGTGCGATCCACGATCCCGACGTCCTCCAGCGCCACGTCCAGGGCGCCGATCCGCAGGCCCCGGAACGTGGCGTCCGTCGCCCGGACGCGCACGCGATCGGCGCGCAGCCCCACCAGGTCCGTCGGCGGATCGCTGGCCACCGTGACCGTCGTGTCGTCGGCCTGGAGGCCGGCTGCGGTCACGCCGGCGGTCAGGACTCCGGCCGCGAACGCGGGGAGGCCGACCACGACGATCAGCGCCACGACGACGGCGCCCAGCAGGACGACGAACAGGCAGCCGCGCACCTCAAACGCCCCCGTGACCCAGGGCGGCCAACTCCTCGCGGGCGACGGACGCCTCGTCCCACGGGACGTCGCCGTCCGCATACAGGATCGCCTGCTCGTGTCCCTTGCCCGCCAGCAGCACGACGTCGCCCGGGCGAGCACGCGCGAACGCCTCCCGGATCGCCGCCCGCCGGTCCGCGACCGCGAGGACGTCCTCGCCTCGCGTGAGACCCGCCGCCTCCGCGCCGGCAACGATCTCCTCGATGATCGCGTGACGGTCCTCGCCCCGGGGGTCCTCGTCGGTGACGACCACGAGCCTGCAGCGCTCCGCCGCCACGCGGCCCATCACGGCCCGCTTGGCCGTGTCGCGCTCCCCGGCCGAACCGAACACGGCGATCAGGCCACCGCCCCCGCCGGCCGCGATCGATCCGAGCACATCCAGCACCGCCCCAAGCGAGGCCGGCGAGTGCGCGTAGTCCACGATGACGGCGAACGGCTGACCGGCCTCGATCCGCTCCATCCGCCCCGGCACGCCCGGCACCGCCTCGAGACCGGATCGGACCTCCGCCGGGTCGAGGTCCAGCGCCTCGCCCAGGGCGACCACGGCCAGCGCGTTGTGGACGTTGAACCGTCCGGCCAGGCGGAGCGCGACGGCTCCCGGCCCGGACGGCGCCTGGTACCGGATCCGGAGCCGGCGGGCGTCCTCCTCGACGCCCGTGGCGCGGACGTCGGCAGTCGCGGCCGCCCCGTAGGTGACCAGCCGTGCGCCGGCAGCCCGGGCGGCCGCCTCGAACAACGGGGCCGACGGGTCGTCCCGGTTCACGACCGCAGCCTTCGGGAACCGTCGGCCCGCGACCGTCTTGACCGGGTTGCCGGGGCCCTCGGCCAGCGCCTCGAACAGGCGCAGCTTGGCGGCCACGTAGCGTTCGAACGTGCCATGCAGCTCGAGATGCTCGTGGGTGAGGTTGGTGAGCACCGCAGCGTCGTAGGCCACCCCGGCGACGCGGTCGAGTTCGAGGGCATGCGAGGTCGTCTCCAGCACGACGCCGATGTCCCCCGCCTGGCGCATCGCGCGCAGCGTCGCCTGGAGCTCAGGGGCGGCAGGTGTTGTCACGTGGGCCTCGTGCCGCTCGCGCATGGACCCGATCTTCGTCTCCACGGTCCCGACGAGGCCGGTCGGGATGCCCGCCGCCTCGAGGGCCGCGACGGCCAGGAACGAGGTCGTGGTCTTGCCGTCCGTGCCCGTGATCCCGACGGTGACGAGATCGTGTGACGGGTCCCCGGACCACCAGGCCGCGGCGCCGGCCAGGGCTGGACGGGCCGAGGCCACCACCAGCTGCGGGACGGGCAGGCCGTCGACCGGGTGCTCGACGATCGCGGCGGCGGCCCCCGCGTCGGCGGCGGCACCCAGGAAGGCGTGGCCGTCGACATGGAACCCGGGCACAGCCACGAACAGGATCCCCGCGCGAACCAGCCGCGAGTCCTCCGCCACGCCCCGCACGAGCACGCCGGCCGCGGCGGTCGCCTGGGCCTCGCGGGCGGCGGCCCGGATCTCTCGAAGCAGGCCCGCCGCCTCGAGCCTCGAGACGAGGGCGCCCAGGGGGCGCGGCTCCCGGGGTTCGGCGGCCGCGACCAGGCCGGCGATCGTGCCGGGGGCGCTCATGGGGTCCCCTTGACCCGTGCGCCACGCCCGGCCGGGAGCGACCGCGAGGCGCGCGCGAGGCCCCGCCCGAGAGCGTAGCGCCACGGGCTTGCGACCCGCTCCCGAGCGCCCGCGAGGGCCACCCACTCCGCCCCGAACGATCGCTTGTGCTCGTACAGGCCGTGGGTCGGCTCACCGGGCTCCGGCGGGCGACGCGCGCCCGCCACGTCCACCCCGCCGAGGTCCATCTCGGTCCGACCCTCCGACATCGCCAGCTCGATGGCCCGCCAGCGGAGCAGGTGCATCGTTCCCGGGTGTTCCCGTCGGCGGGCCGCCACGTCCGCCGAGTGTGCGGTGGAGAACCGGCGGCCGTGGCGGTACAGGACGAGCCCGCCGAGCACGTCGCCGGCGCCGGTGGCGGGATCTGCCTCGCGGGCCTCGAGATAGACGAGGTGTCCGGCGTCGAATGCGCGCAGCCACCAGCCCACGAACCCGGCCGGACCACCGAACGAGAAGCCGCGCCGCTCGCCGGTCGCGAGCAGCAGGTCGTAGAACCGGTGCAGGGCGTCCTCCGCGGGCTCCCGTGCCGGCGCGAAGCCCTCGGCTTCCGCGAAACGGAGGTCGTGGCGCACGACGACCACGCCGTCACGCTCCGCCCGGCGGATGCGCTGCCGGGTCGCCTTGGCCACGCCGGCGAGCACGCCCGCGGCATCCGCGCCGGGTGGCAACCCCAGGGCCATCCGGTGGCGGGACGGCTGGATCTCCGGGATGGGGTGGAACCCGGCCGCGTCGAGCGCCGCCAGGTAGGGGGCGTCGGTGGCCGCCACCTCCGGGTCCGCGGCAACCACGTCCACCCCGTCGGTGGCCAGGAATCGCGCCGCCGCGACCAACCCCTCGCCGACCGCCGCGCCCGACCCGTCCCCGGACCACGGCGTCCCGGCACCGACCGGACCCCGGGGCAGGTAGGCGGAACCGCCGCCCAGCAGCGGCCATGGTCGGACGAGGGCCAGCGCCCGGACCTCGCCCGAGGCGAGGAACCGCGGCCCCCAGCCACCGGCCTCCCGGTGGGCAGCCCAGGCGCGCGACTGGAACACGTGTCCGCCCGGGGCGTCCACGGCGGCGGCGTCCCAGTCCTCCAGCTCGTGCGCGCCCAACTCCCGGACCGCGGCGCTCATCGCCGGGCTCCCGGGGTCACCCGTCGGCCTCCGGCCCGCCGTCCGCCGGAGCCGTCCCCGCGTAGCCGGCCGCCGTCTCGCCGCCGGCACCGCGCAACCCGTGGCGCAGCCGCTCGACGCGTACGCGGACGCGCTGCGCCGCGGCGAACGTCCGGCGGCCGAGCGGGTCGAGCACGAGGTCCCATGCACCGACGTACCGGATCTCGCGTCCGCCGAAGCCGGTCTTGAAGTGGGCGATGCCGGGATGCGCGAGCCCCCACAGGTCGTAGGTCGTGGCGCCCGCCGCCTTCGAGCCGCGGATGGCCTCCCACTTCAGCAGGTAGTTGGCGCGGCTGTCCGCGCCGGCGGCCGTCATGCCGCCGTACGGTTCCACGACGCGGGCTCCGGCACGAACCAGGAACAGCGTCGCCGCCGGCGTGCCGTCCGGGAGCTCCGCGAACAGCAGGCGCGCCCGGCCCTGCGGCCCGAACGCGTCCCATGCGTCGCGGTACGCGGATTCGGCGCGAATCAGAAAACCTGCCCGGTCCGCCGTCTCGCGGTAGATCCGGTAGAACTCGCCCAGGCGCTCCGGCCCCGCCTCGACGACGCTGACGCCCCCCGAGCGCGCCTTGTTCACGTACTGGCGCCACTTCTTGCGCAGGTCAGCCCACAGGACCGCCTCGTCAGCGGTGAGGTCGATCGCGCGGGTGGACACGGGCTGGATCGGCGGCGCAGGCTGCCAGCCCGCGGCCCGCAGCGCATCCGTCACGGCACCGTCCTCGTCGGGTCCTGCGCCCTGCTCCACCTCGGGATCGATCCGCAGGTGGCTGACCCGGACACCGCCCCGCAGCCCCTCGCGGACGAGTGCCGTCAGCCGGGCGACGCCCGCCGTGTCCCAGGCATCCAGCACGGGCCCGCGGGGTGCGTACGCGAATGCCCAGGGCAGCGGACCCGGGCGCCTGAGGAGCACCTGTGCGCCGACCGGCTGCGCCTCCACGTCCAGGAGCCGGCGGGCCGTCCAGCCGTTCACCGCCTTCACCTGCGCCCAGCCCGACAGCTGGAGGTAGGACCCGCGGGGGTTCGCCTCGACGAAGGCGTCCCACGCCGCCGTCTGCGCGTCGTCGGGCAGCGGCGCCGACGCGGCAGGGCGGGCGTCCGGGCCGGTGCGGCGGGCCGTCATGCGCGGCCACGGCGTCGGAGGAGGTCCACCACGATCCCGAAGATACGGCGCGGCTCCTCGATCCGCAACGCGAGCGACACGACCACGATCACTCCGGCCCCGGCCGCCGTGACGAGCGCCAGGCGCGAGAGCAGCAGCACGAGGCCCGGGTCATCGCCCCAGGCTCCCACCAGGATCTCCATGACCGCGAACGCGGCCGCGCCCCCGGCCAGGGCCGCCACCAGCGTCCTGCCCATGACCACTCCCACGTGGCCGAGGCCGAGCCCCGGAACCCGGCGTCGGAGCAGGACGACGAGCACCGACAGCTCGATCCAGGCCGAGACGGCGATCGCCGCCGCGAGCCCGGCCAGGCCGAGCGGCTCGATGAGCAGCAGCCCGAGCACGATGTTGGAGATCACCGCGACCAGCGCCGCGCCCACCGGGGTCGCCGTGTCCTGCCGCGCGTAGAAGGCCCGCGCCATGACCGCGATCAGCGAGTGGGCCGTCAGGCCGGCGAGGAACACGGTCAGGGTCGTCGCGGTGCGCTCCAGGGCGGCCTCGTCGAACGCCCCGTGGTCGAACAGCAGGCGCACCACGTCGGTGGCCGTCACCATCGCGAGCGCGGTGACCGAGATCATGACCCACGCCAGCAGGCCGAGACCTCCGACGAGCAGGCGCCGGAACCCCGCCACGCCGCCCGTGGCGGCTTCGCGCGAGAGCGAGGGCAGGAGCACGATCCCCAGCGGAATCCCGATGACCCCGATCGGGATCTGGAGCACCGCGAACGCAAAGCTGAACACGCTGATCGAGCCTGCCTCCAGTGTTGACGCCAGGCTGGTCATCACGACGAACACGATCTGGGTCGCGCCCAGGCCGACCGCCCGGGGGACCATCAGCAGGAGGACCTTGCGGGCCTGGGCGTCCCCGAGCTCCAGGCGCGGCCGGATCCGGGCCCCGAGCCGGCCGAGGGCGGGCAGCTGGACGAGCACGTGGCCGGCCGCGCCCGCGACCACGCCGATCGCCAGGCCCGTGACCCCGAAGGAGGGAACCAGCAGCACCGCGCCGGCGATGATGACCAGGTTGTAGACCAGGGGCGCCATGGCCGCCGCGCCGAACCGGCCCTTCGCGTTCAGCACGCTCGTCGCGACGGCGCCCGCCGCGAGGAACAGCGGCGAGAGGACCATGATCCGCGTCAGCTCCGCGGTCTTGGCCGAGCCGGCCGCGTCGAAGCCGGGGGCGATGACGGTGACGAGCTGCGGGGCGAGCGCGAGGACGATCGCGGCGAGCACCAGCAGGGTTGCGAGCATCAGCGTGGCAACGGTGGACACGACCCGCCAGGCCCTGGCCTCCTGCTCGCTCGCGAACAGGCCCGCGATCACCGGGATGAGCGCCGACGAGAGCGCCCCGGCCGCCACCAGCTGGAACAGGAGATCCGGGATCCGGAAGGCCGCGAAGAACGCGTCCAGCTCCGGGCCCACGGGGACCATCGCCCCGATCACCATCACCCGGGCATAGCCCAGGATCCGCGACAGCACGAACGCCGCCGTGACCACGATCCCGGCCCTCGCGAGGGCGCGCGTCGTGGAGCCCGCCGTGGTGGGGCCTGCGGCCTCCACGGGTCCGTCGTCGGCGGTCGGCGTGACCGGGTCCATCAGGTGGCCCGCGCGCGCGGGTGCGCCAGCCGGTAGGCGTCGCGCAGGCGCGACGGCGATACGTGCGTATAGACCTGGGTGGTGGCGAGGCTCTCGTGGCCCAGCAGCTCCTGGACCACCCGCAGGTCCGCGCCACCCTCCAGGAGGTGGGTCGCGAAGCTGTGGCGGAGGGTGTGGGGCGAGATCCCGTCCGGCAGGCCGGCCAGGCGGCGCAGGCGGTCCAGCCGCGCGCGAAGGCCACGGACCCCGAGCGGACGGCCGTGGTGGTTGAGGAAGACCGCGGCCGCCACGTCCGCGTCCGAGCCACCGCGCGCCGCAAGCTCCGGCCGGCCCTCCTCGAGGTACGCCGCCAAGGCCTCGCGGGCCGGCCGGCCGAGGAGGCCGATCCGCTCCTTGCGTCCCTTGCCGATCACGCGCAGCTCGCCGCGACGCAGATCCAGGTTGCCGAGCTCCGCGGCCGCCAGCTCGCTGATCCGCAGACCCGCGGCGTACGCCGTCTCGACCAGGGCGAGGTCCCGGAGGGCGAGCCCGCGGGCGAGCGCCGGGTCCCTGCGTCCGGGGGCAGAGGCGCGGGCTTCGGCAGCGTCGAGGTCCGCGTGGACCGCGTCGATCAGCCGCTCCACCTGCTCCACCTCCAGGACCCGGGGCAGGCGCCGGGGCAGGCGCGGCGTGGCGATGGCGCCCCACGGGTCGCCGGGCGCCATCCCGGACCGGGCCGCGTAGCGGTGGAACGCGCGCATCGCGGCCATCCGCTGCGCGACGGAGCTCTTCGCGTGGCCCTCGGTCAACTCCGCGAGGTAGGCGCGCAGGTCGGCGCGCGCCGGGGTCCGCCAGTCCGCGCCGCGCGCCTCCAGCCAGCCGAGGTACGCGGTAAGCGTCGTCTCGTAGGACCGGCGCGTCTCGGGTGACGCGTCGCGCGCCTCGAGGGAGCGGAGGAAGCGCCGGAGGGCCTCGTTGCCGGTCACGCGGCCGTGGCCCGCGCTCAGGCCCGGGTCTTGCGCGTGCCGGCCCCCGAGCGCGTCCCCGTGCCCGCCGCCCGGCCCGACCGGCGGGCCGATCCACCGGTCCGCGCACCGCCACGCCGCCCGCCGGCCCTCGCCGGCCGCTCCAGGGCCGCGGGATCCGGGGGTCCGCCGGGCAGGCTCGCTCCCACGAGGTCCCCCTCCGGCAGCGGGACGGCCGCGCCGCAGGTCAGGCACAGGCCGGCATCGCCCCGGCGAGCGACCGCCCCCTTCCCATCGTCGTGGGCGTCGTGGACGGCTCCCGTGGGCTCGTCGTTGGTCGTGAAATCGCACTTGGGGTACTTCGAGCACCCCCAGAAGACGTTGCCGGTCCGTCGCGCGCGACGCGCCGTGATCGGCCCGTCCCCGTTCTTCGGGCAGAGGACCGAGAACGGGAGCTGGTCGGGGGGCGGCGGGCCGTCCTTGCGGATGTACCGGCACTCGGGGTAGCGGGAGCAGCCGACGAAGGCGCCGAAGCGGCCGCGCTTCGTCGCCAGGATGCCCTCGCCGCATTCAGGACAGGGATCGCCCTCGCCTTCAAGTGTGGGGGTCTCCTCCCCCACCACGATGCAGGGACCCTCGATCCGCAGGCCGGCCGGCACCGGCCGGCTCTCCTTGTGCTCCGGGAAGGTCGAGCACGAGAGGAACGGCCCGTTGCGGCCCAGCCGGATGACCAGCGGATGCCCCTCGGAGCACACCTCGCTCGTCGGGTAGGTCACCGGATCGTCACCCCGATGCCCGTCGACCAGGCCCTTGAGTGGTGGGTAGAACTCGCGCAGCAGCGGCACCCACTCCCGCTCGCCGCGGGCGACCTTGTCGAGGTCTTCCTCCATCGCCGCCGTGAACCCGGGGTCGATGTAGTCGGCAAACCCGCTGACGAGATAGTCCGTCACGAAACAGGCGGCCAGCTCCGGGTGCAGCCGGCGCTCCGCGACCCGGACGTAGCCGCGGTCGGTGATCGTCGAGATCGTGGCCGCGTACGTGGACGGGCGTCCGATGCCGTGCTCCTCGAGCGCCTTGATGAGCGTTGCCTCCGTGTAGCGCGGGGGCGGCTCGGTGAAGTGCTGGGCCGGGGTCACGGACTCGACCGTCGTCGCGTCGCCCTCGTGCAGCGCGGGCAGTCTTCGCTCGGCCTCCTCGGCGACGTCGTCCTGACCCTCCGTGTAGACCCGGGCGAAGCCGTCGAACAGCGTTCGCGTGGCCGACGACCGGAGCCGGTACTCACCGGCGGCCAGCTCGACGGTGGTCGTCTCCAGCTCCTTGGGCGCCATCTGCGACGCGATCGCCCGCTGCCAGATGAGCCGGTAGAGCCGGAGCTCCTCGGCCTCGAGATGCGCCCGCAGGGACTCCGGATCGCGCTGGAACGAGGTCGGGCGGATGGACTCGTGCGCCTCCTGGGCGCCCTTGGCCTTCGTCTTGTAGAACCGGCCCTTGCCGGTGCCGTAGCGCTCCCCGAAGCGCTCCTTGATCACCGCCTGCGCCTCTGACATGGCGACGCCGGCGATCGCCGTCGAGTCCGTCCGCATGTAGGTGATCAGGCCGACGTGCCCATCCGGCGTGTCCACGCCCTCGTACAGCCGCTGCGCGATCGACATCGTCCGCTTCGGGTTGAAGCCGAGCTTGCGGCTCGCCTCCTGCTGGAGGGTGCTGGTCGTGAACGGCGGCGACGGGTTGCGCTTCGACTGCCGGGTGGCGACCGAGTCGACCACGGGGCGCAGGGCGCGCAGCGCCGTCGCGTGGCCGTTCGCGGTGTCTCCGTCGCCGATGGCCAGCGTCTTGCCGCCGATGCGCACCACGTCCGCGGTGAACCGGGCGCCGTCAGGAGCTACCAGCAGCGCCTCCAGGGACCAGTACTCGCGGACGACGAAGGCGATGATCTCGCGCTCGCGCTCCACGACCAGCCGCACGGCAACCGACTGGACCCGGCCCGCCGACAGCCCCGGGCGGACCTTGCGCGAGATGAGCGGGCTGAGCGTGTACCCGACCAGCCGGTCCACGATCCGGCGAGCCTGCTGCGCGTCGACCAGGTTCTGGTCGATCGCGCGGGGGCTGGCGAAGGCCTCCCGGATCGCGCTCTCGGTGATCTCGACGAAGGTCACCCGCCGGGTCTTGCCGGCCGGGACGTTCGCGGCCTCGACGACGTGCCAGGCGATCGCCTCGCCCTCGCGATCGAGGTCCGTGGCCAGGTAGACGTCATCCGCGCCCCGGGCCGCCTTCTCGATCGCGGCGACCTGCTTGCGGCGGTCTTCGGGGATGACGTACTCGGGCGCGAAATCGTGGTCCACATCGACCCCGAACTTGCCCTTGCCGGGATTCTCCGGCAGGTCGCGGACGTGGCCGTACGACGCGAGGACCTGGTAGTCCGGGCCGAGGTAGCGCTCGATCGTCCGCGCCTTGGCGGGCGATTCCACGATCACGAGGTGCTTGGGCATGGCGGCCGGGAGTGTAGCACCGGCCCTCGTACGCGCCGCTTGCCCTCGCTCAGATGTCGCGAATGCGCTGGAGGAAGCCCTCGTCGATCTCCAGCTCCAGGTCGCCGTCGGCATCGGCGGCGTCGTCGCCGGGCCCCACGACGGGCACCGGCAGGAGCTGGTCGGCGGGCGCGGCGACCGCGGGCGAGTGGCCGTTGCCCCTGCCACCGGATCGCACGCTCCCCCGCTCCGCGGGGGGTCCTCCGGCAGCCGGCGCCGCCACGTGGTCGTCAAGCGCCCCGACCGGGATCTCGAGGAACCGGATGACGTGGTACGGGAAGAAGAACGAGGCCTCGATGCTGTCGATGAAGATCGGGCGCTTGCCGTCCAGCATTCGCACATTCGTGCACAGGAGCCCGGCGTCCGCGGCCGTCGGCACGTCGTACAGGTCCGCCAGGAGCGGCTGCTCGTTGGACACGTGGATGCACACGTTGCGGATCACGGGGCCATCCTCGCGTGCGCACCGGGACACGTCACCCGCCCGATGGTCCCCCCGGGGAGCGGTGACCGGTGGGTCAGGGGTGGTAGAAGTCCACGACGAGGCGCACCCGCCCGCTCGAGACCCACACGCCGATGCCTGCCCGGTCGTAGTCCGGGTTCATCATGTTCCGGTAATGGCCGCCGTTGTACGGCTTCTCGTTCTGGAAGTAGCGGTGCGAGCCGAGGACGGCGGAGTACGGGTTCCCGGACCGGCAGCCCAGGTTCTCGGCCCAGCGGTAGCTGGTGAATCCCGCGCGCCGGAGACGGTCGCCGGGGTTGCCCCCGATGAAGTGGTTGCAGATGCCACGCGTTGCCAGAAGCTTGGCGTACGGCCGGGCCACCTTGTCGCTGATCCCGGCGCTCAGGCTCAGGGCCGCGACGTTCCGCCCGCCGGGCGAGGAGCAGTCCCCGTCCGAGGTCACCCAGCCCCCGGTGCGCGTGCAGTTCATCAGCTTCAGATAGTAGGACTCCACGGCCCGCCAGCTCCCCGAGACGGCCCCGCCGCCCCCGGACTTGGTGATCGGTTTGGGGGCCGGCGCGGCGGGCTTCGGCTTGGGCGTCGGCTTCGGTTTCGGCTTCGGCTCGACCGTGAACGTGCCCGACGCCGAACCGGCCAGCGGCACGCCCGCCCTGGAGGACGCGGCGTCCCCCACCGCCGCGGTCACCTTGGCGTCGTATGGCAGCGGCTGCGCGGGGATGAACACCAGGACCGTCCCTGCCTCCGCCCAGCTCGTCCTGCCGGCGAGGGCCTTGCCGTTCACGGTCACCCGGAACGCCGCGGCCGTGACCTTCCGGTTCATGGCCTCGGTGAAGCGGACCGAGATCGCGTCGGTGCGGGCCGCCCCCTCGCTGCCGTTGCGCGGCCGGAAGCGGACGACCTGTGGAGCTGCGACGGTCCTCACCTTGATCGACGGCAGGGCGCCGAACGCGATGCCATCCGTATCACGGAGACCCTCGAGCCAGATCCGGTAGGTCGTCCCGGGTGCGAGGGGGGCGGTCGGCCGGAACAGGAGCTCGCCCGGGGCGTCACCCGCGACGACCTCTCCGGTGACGGCCGGTTCGGTTCGCAGCGCGCGGCGGACGGACTCGGCACTGACCTCGCGGGTCGTGGCGATGCGGAAGGCGGTGTCGAGGAGGACGGCCTTGCCGGCCTTGGCGATCGGTTCGAGGCGGGCCTCCGCCGCCGCCTCCGTGAGCACCAGCGCGCGCAGCGGCGCCCCGAGCGTGCCACCGGCGGCGGCGCGGGCCGTGGCCCCGATCGTGATCCGGTACAGCGTGTCGGGCGTCCAGTGCTCCACGGGGGCGATGGTCAGCCGGCTCCCGGACGCGTCCCAGGCCAGCGAGATCGGGCCGTCCGGGTCGAGGCGCAGCACAGCGGCGACCGACGCGGCATCCATCGGGGCGTCGAACTGGACGACGAACGGGGACGCGAGCCCGTGCCCCGTCTGCACCGCATCGAGGAACCGGGCATCCACCGGCTCGGGCGTGCCCGACACGGGGGCGGCACTGCTGGGCGCAGGCGGCAGACTCGCGACGACGACCAAGCCAACGATCGCGAACGCAGCGATCCCCGAACCGATGCGGCCCACCATGCCCGCGCGGGCGAGGGATGCGAGGTAGATGCCGACCACCACCGGGACGGCGAGCGCGAGCGCGCCGAGCTTCCGCAATACGTCTCCTCCAGGTCCGCGCAGCCGATGCCCAGCGACACGGGCCTGACCTCCAGCCAGTGATTGTGCGGGGGCCGCAACGGGCTGGAAGTCGACCGGAGCGTAGCACCGCCCCGCACGGACGGGCAACCTCGCTCACGCCGCGCGCCGCCGGCCGCCGCCGCGGCGCAGGGTCTTGGGGCGATCCACCTGGCCCGTGCGGGCCAGCGGACCCGCCGCCCGGTAGCGGCCGAAGGCCTCCAACACCATGCCCCGCACCTCGAGGGACGTCAGCACCCCGAGCAACGTGGCGCCCGGGTATCCCGTGGCGGCCGCCAGCTCGTCCACCGAGCCCGTGCCACCCACGAGCTCCCGCGCCACCGACCGCTCCGCCGGGGCAAGGGTCGCGATGAGGGCATCCATGCTGATCTGCTCCAGCCCCGAGGTCGTCGCGGCGTCGCCGCGCGCGGCACCGCGGCTGGTGAGGAGTCCGAGGTCCTCGAGCAGCTCCGCGACGCCCACCACGATCCGGGCCTCGCCGGCTGCCTCCCGCAGGAACGCGAGACAGCCGGCGACCGCCGGGTCCCCGACCCGCCCGGGCACGATGTGAAGCCCCCGCCCCTGCTCCAGCGCCCAGGCGGCCGTCGTGAGGGCACCGCTCCGGGCCCCGGCCTCCACGACGACCGTCGCGTCCGCGAGCCCGCTGATGATCCGGTTCCGACGCGGGAACGTCCCCCGGGTTGGGATGGTGTCCGGCGGGAACTCGCTCGCGACGGCGCCGCCGCCGGCCACGATCGCGTCCGCCAGCCCTCGGTGCGCAGCGGGGTACAGCCGCGAGTGACCGCCGCCGATCACCGCGACGGTCGGCGTCCCCGACCGGATGGCGGCGGCGTGCGCGGCACCGTCGATTCCGAGCGCGAGACCTGACACGACGATGGCCCCGAGTCCGCCGACGGCCTCTGCGATCCGCGCGGCCAGCTGGCGGCCCGCCTCCGTGGGTCGTCGCGTCCCGACGATCGCGACTGCCCGTTCCCGGTCCAGTGACGCGGGGTCCCCCCGCAGGAACAGCACCGGCGGCGGCAGCTCGATCCTGCGGACGCGCGCCGGGTAGCTCTCGTCGGCGAGGGTGATGACGTGCACGCCCGCTGCCCGGACCGGCGCCAGCCGCCGTTCCGCCTCCTGTGCCGCCTCGGCGATCGCCCGGGCCGCGTCCGGGCCGAGCGTGGCCGGGCCGCCGTCCGGGTCCATGCACGCGTCGACGAGGCGCGCGACCGCTCCGGGCGCGCCGGCCGTCACCAGGACGGCCGACGCGCTCCCAAAGGCGGCGACGAGGCGCCCGAACGACACCGGGCCGACGCCGGTGACCCCGGCCAGGACCACCCATGCGTCGCGCTCCCGATCGGGGATCCCCGGGCCGGTGCCGGCGCTGCGCGTTGCGGCGGCGTCCGGTGGCGACTCGCCCCCGGTCGGCCCGGAGCGCCCGATCCCCAGCATCACCCGGCCCGTCCCAGCGCCATCCGGTCCACCGGGACCCGGAACCGTGCCGCCTCGTCGAGATGTCGCGCCTCGACGCCGGCCGAGCCGTCGAGATCGGCGATCGTGCGCGCGACGCGCAGCAGCCGATCGGTGCCGCGCCCGGACAGGCCCTCCAGCTCGGCGAGGAGGATCGCATGGGTCTGCGTCGATGCGTCCAGGGCGCAGGCTTCGCGCAGCGCGCGGCCACGCACGCGCGCGTTCGGCTGCTCGCCGGCGCGTCCCCGTTGGCGGGCGCGGGCGTCCGCGATCCGCCCGGCGACGGTCTCGCTCGACTCCGGCGCCGTCCCGGCCACGAGGACCGCAGGGGGGACGCGGTCCACGACGACCCACAGGTCGATCCTGTCCCGCAGCGGCCCGGACACCTTGCGCAAGTACCGCTCCGGGATCCCCGGCGGGCAGGAGCAGCTGCGGTCCGCGGACCCATGCTGGCCGCAGGGACAGGGGTTCATCGCGGCCACGAACGTGAAGCGGGCCGGGAACGTCTCCGCACGTCCCACGCGCACCACGCTGACCGCACCGTCCTCCAGAGGCTGCCGGAGGGCCTCGAGGACGTCCCGACCGAACTCCGGCAGCTCGTCGCAGAACAGCACGCCCTCGTGGGCCAGCGTCACCTCCCCGGGCGACATGCGCGGCCCGCCACCGACCATCCCGGCATACGAGGTTGTGTGGTGTGGCATGCGGACCGGTGGCCGGCGAACGAGGGCATCCAGCGGGCGAACAGCGGCCACGGACGCGACCATCGTCGCCGTCAGGGCCGCCGCGTCCCCGAGGTCCGGGAGCAGCCCGGGAATGGTCCGCGCAAGCAGCGTCTTGCCGGCGCCCGGCGGTCCGATGAGCAGCAGCGCGTGGCCGCCGGCAAGGGCGATCTCCAGCGCCCGGCGGGCAACCACCTGGCCGCGGACGTCCGCCAGGTCCACGACGCCGTCTGCTGCGGAGCGGCCGCCCTCCGCCGGTACGCCTGCGGAGGTGGCGTCCGTTCGCGCCTCCGGCGTCCCGGCGGGTTCCCCGGCGCGTGGCAGAGGCATCGGGGCGGGCCGCCGGGAGCGCGGCGCCCGCAGTGCCTCGGCCGCCTCGGAGACGCTGGCCACGGCGACCGGATCGATGCCGGGGGCGAGCCGGGCCTCCGCCACGGCCTCCCGGGGCACCAGGACGCGCCGGACACCGTGACGGGCGAGCGACAGGCACATCGGCAGGATTCCCGGTACGGGCCGCACCTCCCCGCCCAGACCCAGCTCCCCGATCAGCCCGACGCGACCGGGCCGGGGGCGCACCTGCTCCGAGCCCAGCAGGATCCCGAGCGCGATGGCGAGGTCCAGCGAGGCGCCTGCCTTGCGCAGCTCGGCCGGGGCGAGGTTGACCGTGATCCGGCGCGGCGGGTGGTGGAATCCTGCGTTGCGGAGCGCCCCGCGGACCCGCTCCCGCGCCTCGGACAGGGCGGCATCCGGCAGCCCGACGATCGTGAACCCCGGCAGGCCGGGCGCCACGTCCACCTCCACCCGCACGACACGGCCGGTGATCCCGTGGAGCGTGGCGGAGAGCAGGGTCGCAAGCACGGGGCAGACGGTAGGCCCAGGCGCTCACCACGCACTTATCAGGGACGCTCCCGGCCGGGACCGGCTGCCGGCGCTACCTCCCGGCGACGGGGGCCAGCTGGGCCACGGCCGCCGGACCGGATTTGTCCACCGCCCGCGCGAAGTCGAGCACCGACCGCCCCAGGACCGAGTCCGCCTTGCCCAGCATGAACGGGGCCCCCGTGTTCAGCGCGGAGATCGCACCCCGGTACTCGTTCACGATCTGGTACTCGATCGGCCGCTTGAGCGCACCCTCGGCGCTCTTCACGTTGATGCCGGTGAAGGCGTTGGACCGGTTGAGCACGAGCTTGAGCTTGTTCGCCTCGTAACCGAGGTGGCCGATGGTCTCGAGCACCAGGCGGACGTTCTTGAGGCACGAAAGGTCGGCCGTCATGACCGCGAAGATCGTCTCCGCGATGTCGAGGACCATGAGGTTCACGTCCTCGAGCCGCTTGTCGATATCCACGATCACGTAGTCGTACATGCCGCCAAGCAGGTCCAGGATCTGGTGCATGTGCGCGGCCGTGACGAGATCCGCGGATTCGGGGGTCGGTGGCGCCAGGAGCAGGTCCACGCCGGACTCGTGTGGCTGCACGATGCGCCGGATCAGGTCCGCGTCCATGGTGGGGGCGCTGACGACATCCGCGATGCTCTTGCGGTCCAGGCCGAGATCCAGGAACACGCGGTGGTCGCCGAACTGGAGATTGCCGTCCACGAGGCAGACCCGCCGCCCGAGGTTGTGGAGCGCAATCGCGGCGTTGATCGCGATCGTCGTCGTGCCGACACCGCCCTTGGCACCGTAGTAGGCGTGGATGCGGCCCATCGGCGGACGCCCGACCAGCGTGTCGCCGGGCGCGAAACGGGCGATCAGGCTCTTCATCCGGGCAAGCAGCTCGGCCGGATGGAATGGCTTGATCAGGTAGTCGTCCGAGCCGGCCCGCAGCGCGCGGACCTTCTGCTGCACGTCACGGTCCGCGGTGAGCATGATGATCGGGACGTGGAAGCCCGGGCCTTCCTCGGCCCGGATCCGCGTCGCGACCTCGAAACCGTCGAGCGTCGGCAGCGTGGCGTCGAGCAGGACGAGGTCCGGGGACTCGCTCGCCCACAGGGCGATGGCCTCCGCCCCGTCAGCGGCGAGGACGACCTCGTACCCCTCCTGCTTGAGGGTGTACTGGAGGAGGCGCTGGACGCTCGCGTCGTCATCGACGACGAGGACCTTCCCGGTCATCCGATCTCCTGGAATGGCACCGGCGATTACGAGCCCCGCGCTCGTCCCCGATGGGTGCCGCCGAGAAGTATAGGGGTCGTGCCCGAACCGCCCGCCTACGCTCGCGCCGCGGCAAAGGCTCCCCGCAGCAGCGCGCCCACCTCCGCCTCGTAGCGGGCGGGGTCCGCGGCGTGCGCCGCGCCGTGCCCGGCGCCCTCGATCACCAGGTGGCGGGCGCCGGGCGGAGCGGCCGCGGCCAGGCGCCGGCCCTCCGCAAGCGGGATGAGCGGGTCGGCATTGAGGTGGACCAGCAGCAGCGGCAGCTCCTCCAGGAGGCCGATCATGGCGATGGGCTGCGTCTGCCGCGGATCGCCGCCCACCCGTCGCGCGACGCGGCCGAAGGCCCGCCCGGCCAGCAGGCGGCCGAGCGGCCGGCCGATCCGGCGGGCGATCAGCGGCTCCAGCTCGGGCTCCACCGAATCGGCCACGACGGCGATGATCCGAGGACGCGGCGGCGGCCCCGGCGACACCGGCGCGGCGGGATCGAGGTCCGCGGAGGGCAGGCGCCCGTCACCCAGCACGGCGACGGCCGCGATCGCGGTGACGCCGCCCATCGAGGAGCCGACGAGGGCCACCCGCGAGATCCCCCGCTCGCCCAGCCACGCGAGCGCGCCGGCGACGTCCTCGACCTCGAGCAGGCCGAACGTCGTCGGCCCATCGTCGGACCCGCCGTGGCCGCGGAAGTCGAGGCCCAGCACGCCCGCCGTCCGGCGCAGGAACGGGCCCATCTCCACCAGGTCCGGCGTGGCCGAACCGCTCCAGCCGTGAAGCAGCAGGATCGCCTCGCGCGGGTCCGGCGTCCAGGCCGGCGCGGCGTCGGGGGCGGCGTCGTCGCCCGCAGCTCCCGGGGCACCCGGGTCCGCCGCCAGCCAGCGCCCCGTGAGCCGCACCCCGTCCCGTGCCCGCAGCCGCACGACCTCGCCGCCCAGCGCATCGAGGGCGGACGTCATTCCCGCCTCCTCGGGCAGCCGGCGGGGCGCGTCCATCAGGCGGGTTGCGATCCGGTCCGCCAGCGGCCGCACCGAGAGGGCCGCGACGACCGGCGCGGCGGCGGCGACGAGGATGCGGCGCATCAGGCGACGGTGTCGGGTGGGACACCGCCGGTCGCACGGGGAGCGATCCCGCCCTGGACGTAGTCGCCGATCTGCTCGGCGAGACGCGAGAACTCCGTGGGGATCAGGAACTTCGTCGACGGGCCGGCGCCCAGCGCCTTGAGCGCCTCGAGGTACTGGAGGGCCATCGTCTTCTCGTCCACCAGGTGGGCTGCGGCGAAGATCCGCTCCAGCGCCTGGCTGAAGCCCTCCGCTCGCAGGATCGCAGCCTGGCGCTCGCCCTCGGCCTTGAGGATCTCGGACTGCTTCTGGCCCTCGGCGACGTTGATCGCGGCCTGCCGATTGCCCTCGGACTCCGTGATCACTGCGCGCCGCGTCCGCTCCGCGGACAGCTGCCGGTTCATGGCGTCCTGGACGTCACGGGGCGGGGTGATCTCGCGGATCTCGACAGTCGTCACCTTGCCGCCCCAGCGCTCGGTGACCTCGTCCAGCTTGGTGCGCAGGACCTCGTTGATCTGCTCGCGGCGGGACAGCACCTCGTCGAGCAGGATGTCGCCGATCACGGCCCGCAACGTCGTCGTCGCGACGCCCTGCAGGGCACCCGAGAAGAAGGCGACGTTCACGATGCTCCTGAGCGGGTCGACGATCCGCCAGTAGATCAGGAAGTCCACGTTGATGGGCGCGTTGTCCCGGGTGATCGTGGTCTGGCTGGGAACCTCGATGAATTGCTCGCGCATGTCCACCTTGACGGGCCGGTCCACGACCGGGATCAGGAACCGCAGGCCCGGGCCCCGGACCAGGCTTGGGTCCGTCTTGCCGAGGCGGAACACGACCATCTGCTCGTACTGCTGCACGATCCGGACGGACAGGTACAGGAGCACGAGCGCGACGACCGCGAGGAACGCGAGAGTCGCGAGCAAGACGGCGAGCTCCATGGGTGCCTCCTTGATCAGGTGTCGTCGGCGGGCGCCGAGGACGGTGGCTCTGGTGAAGGCTCGACGACGGCCGTCAGGCCGTCGAAGGCGACGAGGCGGACGTGCGCCTCCCGCGGCAGGGACGCTCCGTCCGCGGTCCGGGCGCTCCAGGGTTCGCCGGCAAGGAACACCGTGCCCACCGGGGCAAGCGGCGACTGGACGATCCCGCTGGCGCCGATCGGGACCGGCGCCCCGACCGTGCCCGCCGGGGCCCGCATCCGCCGGGTGCGGACGGCGGCGACTGCGAGCAGGCCCATCAGGATGGCCGTGGTCGCCGTGGACACGACGATCAGCGGCGTGGCGACCTCCACGATCGGGCCGGTCGGGTCGCCGGGCTGGGTGTACAGGGCGGATGCGCCCAGCACGAAGCAGATGATCCCCCCGATCGTGAGCAGCCCGTGGCTGACGACTTGCGTCTCCAGCACGAACAGGACGACGCCGAGCGCGAGGAGCAGGAGGCCGGCCAGGTTGAGGGGCAGGCTGCCGAACCCGATGAAGGCGAGGATGATCGCGAGCGCGCCCAGGATCCCGGTCACGAAGTTCGGGTTCTGGAGCTCGAAGATCAGCCCGTACACGCCGATCGTGAACAGCACGAACGCGATGTTGGGGTCCGACAGCAGATGCAGCAGGCCCTGGAGCGGGTTGATCGATGTCTCGGTCACGGTGGCCCCCGTGAGCTCCAGGGGATAGGTCCGGCCGGCGACGGTCACCTCCTGCCCGTCCGCCTGCTCCAGCACCTCTTCGATCGTGCTTGCGATCCCGTCCACGACACCCAGCTCCACGGCCTCGCTTGCAGGTGAGGATCGTGCGTCCGTCACCGTCTGCACGGCCCAGTCCACCGGGCGGCCCCGCGCCTCCGCGATCGCCGTGATGTTGGCGATGGTGTCGTTCCGGACCTTGTCGCCCATCGTCCCCTCGATGTCCTCGCCACCGCTGCCGACGGGCGAGGCCGCCCCGATGTTCGTGCCGGGTGCCATGTATGCGAGATGGGCGGCAAGCGTGATGAACGTCCCGGCGCTGGCGGCACGCCCGCCTGCCGGCGCGACCCACACGATGACGGGGAGCGGTGCCTCCAGCAGGGCGCTCGTGATCCGCTGCGTGGCATCGAGGCTCCCGCCCGGGGTGTTGAGCTCGACGACGACCGCCGCCGCACCGCCCTCGGCCGCCTGCGCGATCCCCTCCTCCAGGTAGCCCGCGAGCACGCTGTCCACGACCCCGGTCGCCGAGAGCACGACGACCTCCGGCGTCGCGCCTCGCACAGGAGCCGCGAGCAGGAGCAGGCCCAGCAGCACCAGGACCCGGCTGAGGCCGCGAATGATCGGTGACGGCGCGTGCAATCTCGGTACCTCGGCCTGAGTATCTCACCGCCCGCCGCGCTCGACGCGGGGCATTCGGCCCGACCGCGCTCAGAAATGGCCGCTTCGCCCTTGGAGAAACCGCGCCCCCGGAGCGTCATGGGGGTGGGCGTCCCCGCATCCAGGCCGAGGTCGCTGTCCAGGCGACGCCCGTGACGGTGCGGCGGGACATGCACGGGATCCGGTGCCCTGACCTCCTCGATGTCTGGCGCACCGGATTGCGGTCAGGGCCTCCCGTCGGGAGCCCCGCCGCGACCGACGAGGGAGCCGTCCCATCGTGTCAGCCGGCCAGGGCGTCGAAGGCGAGCCGGCTCCAGGTCTCCATGTCCTCGCGGACGGCGGCGACCTGCGCGGTCGAGGCGAACGAGCCGGAGAGCTTGTCCGTCTCACGGATCGCCACCTCCCGCCCGGCCGCATCGGCACGGTAGACGAAGCCGACGTGGACGGCGCCGACCGCCGTGGTGTCGTCGTTGAGCAGCCCGACGGGCGCGAACCCGGGCACGAAGTCCGCGACCAGCTCCTCCGCCCACTCGCGCCGGAGGCAGCCCTCGACGTCCGCATCGCCCGGGTTGAGGTGTCCGCCCACGCCGATCGACCAGCGGTCGTGGAGGCGCGCGTCCCCGCCGGCGCGAGTGCGGCGCATGAGGAACCAGCGCTCACCGTCTCGAAGGACGAGGTACGGGATCACCTGCTTGTGGGTCGGGTCATGCTCGGCGGCCTCACGGGCCATGAAGAAGCCGTGCCGGGCGGCAGCCTCGAGCGCGGCGTCCATCCCCTCCCGGCGGACACCCAGCCAGCCCTTGCCCGGGACGACGATCTCCCGCGGCACGACGAGCACCAGCTCGCCCGGGTCGCCCACCGTCAGCCCTCCAGGCGGCGGCGGGCGGCGGCCAGGCGGCGGCGGATCGCGTCCGGGTCCGGGCCACCGGGTGCCTCGAGCGCCTCGATCCAGGCATCGATGGCCGAGCGCAGGTCCCGGAGCCGTGTCGCGATCTCCGCCGCGTTGGTGACCGCGATCTCCGCGCCCATCGTCACGTCACCGCGGGCGAGGCGCGTCGTGTCCCGCCAACCGCTCGCGGTCAGGCCGGACGCGGCGCCCCAGTCGCCGCGCGCCCCCTCCACGCCCGCCACGGCCTCCACGAGCGCGACGGCGGCCAGCAGCGGCAGGTGGCTGATCGCGGCGACGAGGCGGTCGTGGGTGGCCGCGTCCATCTCCACGACGCGCGCGCCGCAGGCTCCCGCGAGCGCCCGGACGCGGGCGGGATCACCCCCGTTGACGGCCTCGGTGACGACCCATGCCCGGTCGCGGAAGAGGTCGCCGTCCGCCGCCCCGAAACCGCTCGTCTCGCGGCCGGCCATGGGGTGACCGCCGGCAAACGGCGCGCCGGACACCCGGGCCGCCGCCAGCAGCGCCGACTTCGTGGAGGCGACGTCCGTGACGGTCGCGCCGGGCAGCAGCCGCGCGCCCAGGTCGCCGTCACGGCCGAGGCGGCCGAGCAACGACACGCAGGCTAGCGGCGGAGCCGCCAGCACGACCAGGTCGGCACCCTCGACCGCCGCGCCGGGGGTGGCCGCGGCGGCGTCGATGACCCCCGCGGCCAGCGCCGCCCGAGGTCCGGTGCCGCCCTCGCTCCAGGCCGCGATCTCAGGGGTCTCTCCGCCCGAGGCACCCGGGCGCAGGGCGTGGGCGATCGACCCGCCGATCAGCCCGAGCCCGAGGAATGCGATCCGCATCGGGCGATTATCGTCGCCGCTGCCGCTTCCGGCGCTCCCGGACGCGTCGCTCCCCGGTGGCGGCAGGCGGTCCCGGATCCTCCGGACGGGTGCGACGCCGTTCCCACAGCCTCCGGTCGGCGTCCCGGCGCTCCCGGTCCAGGCGCATGCCGCAGCGCGGGCAGCGGCGGTCGTCGGCGTGCAGCGCTTCGAGGGGAACGGCAACGAAGACCTGGCGGCCACACGTTCGGCAGGCGAGCTTCGACATGGCGGCGGCGCCAGGTCCCGCGGCCCGCGCGGTCAGCCGACCCGCGGCAGATCGGCGAGGGCCGCGGCGACCTTCTCGGCCGGGTACTCGTAGTCCTCGAGACGGCCCTGGAGATACCGCTCGTAGGCGGACAGGTCGAAGTGGCCGTGGCCGCACAGGTTGAACAGGATCACGCGCGCCTCGCCGGCCTCGCGGGCGGCGAGCGCCTCGTCGATCGCCACCTTGATCGCATGGGTCGGCTCGGGCGCGGGAAGGATCCCCTCGGCACGGGCAAACCGGACGCCGGCCTCGAAGCACGCGCGCTGGTGGACGCTCCGCGCCTCGATCATGCCCTCCGCCTTGAGCTGCGACACGAGCGGCGACATGCCGTGGTAGCGGAGGCCGCCGGCGTGGATCGGCTCCGGGATGAACTCGGAGCCCAGGGTGTACATCTTCACGATCGGCGCCATGTGCCCGGTGTCCCCGAAGTCGTAGGTGTAGACGCCCCGGGTGAGGGACGGTGCGGCCTCGGGTTCGGCGGCGATCACGCGGTAGCTGGCCTCACCGCGGAGCACACGGCCGAGGAACGGGAACGCCAGGCCCGCGAAGTTGGACCCGCCGCCGGCGCAACCGATGATGATCTCCGGCTCTTCGCCTGCCATCGCCATCTGCTCCATGGCCTCGAGACCGATCACCGTCTGATGGAGCAGGACGTGGTTGAGCACCGATCCCAGCGAGTACCTCGTGTCGTCGCGCGTGGCCGCGTCCTCGACCGCCTCGCTGATCGCGATGCCCAGCGAGCCGGGCGAGTCCGGGGTGGCCTCGAGCACGCTGCGCCCGTAGCTGGTGGTGGGGCTGGGGCTGGCTACCACCTGGGCTCCGTACGTCTCCATGAGCATCCGGCGGTACGGCTTCTGGTCGTAGCTGGCCCGCACCATGTAGACCTTGACCTCGAGCCCGAACACGGCACCTGCGAACGCCAGCGCGCTCCCCCATTGGCCGGCGCCGGTCTCGGTCGCCAGGCGCTTGACGCCTTCCTGCTTGTTGAAGAACGCCTGGGCGAGCGCGGTGTTCGGCTTGTGGCTGCCGGCCGGGCTGGTGCCCTCGTACTTGTAGTAGATGTGGGCCGGCGTATCGAGCGCCTTCTCCAGGCGGCGCGCCCGGTGGAGCGGCGACGGCCGGTAGAGCGCGTACGCCTCGCGGACGGGGTCCGGGATCTCGATCTCGCGCTCGGCGCTGACCTCCTGCTGGATCAGTGCCATCGGGAACAGGGGCGCGAGATCCGCGGGCCCGATCGGCTGGAGGGTGCCCGGGTGGAGCGGCGGCGGCGGCGGGTTCCGCAGGTCCGCCGCGATGTTGTACCAGGCCCTCGGGATCCGGTCCTCGGCGAGCGGGAACTGCGTCCGGCTGGAGGGGGCGGTGGCCATCGCGGGGAGTCCTCCGAGGTGGGGCTGGGGATTGAGGAGGGTACCGCCTCATGCCGGGCGCGACAACGGGCGTCGCGCGGCGCGCCCGGGCCTCAGCCGACCAACAGAACCTCGGCGACCGGCTCGTAGACCGGCGGTCCGGCCCGCAGGTGGCTGCGGTAGAGCACGACGCGATCGGCCCCGAACGACGCCGTCCAGCCGGCGGCCGCCGCGACCAGGTCCGCCGCGGTCCGGGCGCCGTCGGTGATCGAAGCCGCGTCCGTGCGAGCCACGGTGAGGTGCGGCCGGAACGGACGGCCCTCCGGCGGCCAGCCGAGCTCCGCGAGCGGTGGTTCCAGGGCCGATGCGATCGCGCCGAGCTCCGGGGCGCCCTGGACGATGCCCAGCCACAGCGCCCGCGGGCGGCCCGACGACGGGAAGGATCCGGCGCCCGCGAGCCGGACGTCGAAGGCGCGCGTGTCACCGGCCGCTCGCCTGACCGCCTCCGCCACCGCAGGCACCCGGTCCGCAGGCGTGTCGCCCAGGAACCGCAGGGTCAGGTGCAGGTTCTCCGTCCGAACCCACCGGACCCCGCGCCCGGCAGGTCCACGGCGGACGCCGTCGATCAGCGTGCGGCACGCGTCACGCGCCTGCGGCGGCACGGGGACGGCGACGAACAGCCGGTGGGCGCCCTCAGGCACCGTGCTCCCGGTGCCAGCGCGCACGGTCCTCGGTGAGCACCTCCAGCGCCCGCTCCAGGTCGCGCCAGCCCACCATCTCGACCGCCTTGTTCTCGAGCATCTTGTAGGTGTTGAAGAAGTGCTCGATCTCGATGAGGCGGTGCGGGCGCATCTGCTCCAGGCGCTCGATGTGCTGCTGGTGCGGGTCGCCGATCGCGACGCACAGGGTCTTGAAGTCGAAGCCCTTCTCGTCGCGCATCTCGAGGCCGCCGATCGGGCGTGCCCAGACGTGGCAGCCGGTGAACGTTGGCTCGTCGATGATCAGCAGGGCGTCGGTGTGGTCCCCGTCGTCCGCCCGTGTTCCTTCGATGAACCCGTAGTCGAAGTTGTAGAACACCGCGGACGAGAGCACGCGGTCCAGGCGGTAGACGCCGGCAACCTCGTCGAACTCGTACTTGTTGCGGCTCCCCCGCGGGATCTCGACCACGATCTCGACGACGCCCGGGAAGGCGTCCGTGTTGGCGGTGCTCATCAGCCAACTCTACCGCGCGGCCGGGGCGAGAACGCCGCGATGGCGGCGGATCAGCACCGCAGCGGCGCCGGCTCAGCCGTCGTCAGCGCAAGGCGGAGCCGAGAACCGGAGCGAGCGCACCTGGATGTGCGTGAACGAGGACCGCAGGCGACAACGCCGCGATGGCGGCGGATCAGTCGGTGCGTCAGTCGTTGTAGAGGCGCTCCTCGATCAGCTTCTCCTGCACCGTGCGCCCGTTGGGGTCGAAGCACGAGAACTCGAAGTGCTTCTCGAACTCGAGGTCCACCTGGTCCTGTCCGCCGCGGTTCTTCTCCACCGACACGATCACCCAGTCCCGGAAGCGCTGCGCCTGGTACGGGTTGAACTCGATGTTGACCTTGGCGACGATGTTGTACTTCTCGTTGAGGATCAGGATGATGTCGGCCTCGTAGTTGATCGCCGACGAGCCACGCAGGTGGTAGTTGCGCAGCCGCGAGGCCTTGAGGCCCTCCTTGTCCGCGGCCACGATCGCCATCATCGGGACGTCCTCGGTGAGCGCGATGTCCTTGAGGCCGTTGATGACGAACGTGACCTTCTCGGCCTCGGTCGGCGGCTCGGGGATCACCGGCACCTTCTGCATGTAGTCCACGACGACCACCAGCCGGCGGTCTCCGGACAGGACCCGGTGCTGGCTGACGAGCTCGCGGATGCCGTCGATGGTGCTGGCCGTCTGCGATCCGCGCAGCAGGAACAGGTTCTGCCCGTAGCGAGCGATGCGGTCGAGCGACGGACGCAGGCGCGGGTTGGCCGCCAGCTGGGCGGCCCCGCCGCCCTCCGCCATCCAGGTGCCGAGGATCTCCTTGCGGACGTCCTGGATCTTGATCGCGCCGGTCTTGTGCGGCAGATGGGCGAGCGCGGACTCCGCCGCGATCAGCCGATTGAGCAGGTACAGCTCGTCGTGCTCGAAGCACAGGTAGAGCACGTTGGCCTGTCCGCCGGACGCGATGTTGCGCGCCATCTGGAGGGCCATCGTGGTCTTGCCGGTGCCCTGCGCACCGCCGATGAGCAGCAGCTCGCCGGCCCGCAGCCCGGTGCCGATCGTCTTGTCCAGCGGCGTGAACCCGAGCGGAACGGGCTGGTACTCCCCTACCCGGCCGCTCGCGACCTTCTCGTTGAGGTCGACCAGCACATCCATGGCCGAGCGCGGGGCCATGCTCCCGTTCGGTCCATCAAGGCGCCAGGCCGACTTCGGCGTTGCCCCCGTCTCCGTCGTCACGTGATCGCGTCCTCCCGCCAGCGGTAGCCGTGGGTGCATCCTAGCACCGCGTTTCGCGGACCCAGCACCACCCGATGGTACGGGTCCGCTCCGTCATGTACCGGCGGCGGGCCGGCCCCGGCGGGCAATGTCGCCGCGGCGGCTGCCGTCAGCCGGAGAGGCGGGCCAGCTCGTCCCACAGGCGCACGATGACCCGTGTGCCGCGCTCGAAGTTCTCGACCCCGAACCACTCGTTGGGGGCGTGCGTGTTGGCGCCGGGATTGGCGAAGCCGAGCAGGACCACGGGCAGCCCGAGGACCTGGTCGAAGGCCGCGGTGACCGGGATGGAGCCACCCTCGCGGATGTACACGGGCGGGCGTCCGTAGACGGCCTCGATCGCACGAGCCGCGGCGCGGGTCGCGGGATGGTCGGTCGGCGTGAGGCTGGGGCTGCCTCCGTGGATGTACTGCGTGGTGACGGTCACGCCAGGCGGCGCGATCTCCGCCACGAAGTCCCGGAACGCCTCATAGATGCGCGTCGGATCCTGGTGCGACACCAGGCGGGTGGACACCTTCGCGTGCGCATGGGCCGGGATGATCGTCTTGGCTCCCTCGTCGCAGAAGCCGCCCCAGATGCCGTTGACGTCCAGCGTGGGGCGAGCGCCCTTGCGCTCCAGGGTCGTCCAGTCGGCCTCTCCGACCAGCGCCGGAACCGGGATCCCCGCCCGGAACGCCTCCTCGTCGAAGGGCAGCGCGGCCATCGCGGCACGGTCGGCGTCGGAGAGCGTCACCACGTCGTCGTAGAAGCCGGGGATGCGGACCCGACCGTCGGGACCCTTGAGCGCGGCGATGATCGAGGCCAGCGCGTTGGCCGGGTTCTGCACGGTGCCCCCGTAGGAGCCCGAATGGAGGTCCAGGGGCGGTCCGACGACGTCGATCTGCGCGTACATGATCCCGCGCAGGCCCACGGTGATCGCGGGCACGTTGCCCTCGAAGAACCCCGTGTCGCTGATCACGGCCACGTCGGCGGCGAGCCGGTCCCGGTTGGCATCGATCCAGCGGAACAGGCTGGTGGAGGCGAACTCCTCCTCGCCCTCGAACACGAACGTCAGGTTCACGGCGGGCGAGAGACCCGCGGCACGCAGAGCCTCGATCGCCGACAGGTGCATCACCAGCTGGCCCTTGTCGTCGGCGACCCCGCGGCCGACGAACCGCCCGTCCCGGATGAACGGGTCGAAGGGCGCCGTCTCCCACAGGTCCTCCGGGTCCACCGGCTGGACGTCGTAGTGGCAGTAGACGAGCACCGTCGGAGCGTCCGGGGCCTCGTGGATCGAGCCCGTGACGATCGGATGGAGATCCGTGCGCACGACCTCCACCCCCTGGGCTCCGACGCGCCGGAGCCGGTCCGCCACCCACTCGGCTGCGGTGACCATGGCCTCCCGGTGGACGGGCAGGGTGGAGACGCTCGGGATGCGGGCAAGCTCCAGCAGGGCCTCCCGCCGCGCCTCGGCAGACATCACGAGCGCGCTCTCCACGGCCGGGTGGATCGGCGTGGATCCGAACGCGTGGCCGCGAGGGCTCGGTGACGGCGTGGGCGGCAGCTGCGGCTCGGGCGGCGACGCCTCCGGTTCGCCCGGGGCCGCCTCGGGTTCGCTCGGTGCCCCCCCGGCAACCGGCGACGCCGCCTCGGGCGGCTCCTCGGGCTCGCCCGGCGGCGGCGACTCGGGCTCGCTCGGCGGCGGCTCGGACCTGAAGGTGAAGTCGCTCATCGGATCTCCGTGGCTCGCGGGGCGCGGAACGATCGTAGCGCGGCGCCGGGCGCCCGTCGCCCGACACGATGAAGGGCGGACCGCCGCGTCCGCCCTTCCTTGCCGTTCCGGCGCCGCCGTCAGGCCGGCTGCGGCGACGGGCTAGGGGTGGGACTGCCGGGACCCGCCGAGGTACCGCCATCCGTGCCGGGTGCGATGACGCGCGGGATGCCGGCGGTGCGGGCGGGCTTGGGAGGCAGGCCATCGAACAGCGTTTCGAACCCGTCCGAGTCGACCGTCTCCTCGGCGATCAGCTTCTCCGCCAGGCGGTCAAGCCGGTCCCGGTGGGTCGTCAGCACCTCGGTCGCCCGCTCGTAGGCCCGGTCGATGATCGCCCGGACCTCCTCGTCGATCATCATCGCGACGTTGTCCGAGTAGTTCCGCTGCTCACCGATCTCGCGGCCCAGGAACACCAGCTCGTCGCGCTTGCCGAACGACAGCGGGCCGAGCCGGTCGCTCATGCCGAACTCGGTCACCATCCGGCGCGCGAGGTCGGTCGCCTTCTCGATGTCGTTGCTGGCGCCCGTGGTCGTGTCATCGAACACGAGGCGCTCCGCGACGTTGCCGCCCAGCAGGCCGGCGATCTTGTCCTCGAACTCCGTCTTGCTCTGGAGGTAGCGGTCCTCGGTGGGCAGCGCCATCGTGTAGCCCAGGGCCATGCCGCGGCTGATCACCGTGACCTTGGCCACCGGATCGCACTTGGGCAGGATCCGCTGCACGACGGCGTGGCCGCCCTCGTGGTAGGCGATGATCCGCTTCTCCTCGTCGCTGATGACCCGGCTCTTGCGCTCCGGGCCGGCGACGATGCGCTCCAGGGCCTCGGAGAACTCGTTCATGCCGATGACCTTCTTGTTCCGGCGCGCGGACAGGATCGCCGCTTCGTTGACGAGGTTGGCGAGGTCCGCGCCGGAGAAGCCGGGCGACTGGCGCGCGATCTCCTCGACCACGATGCCCTTGTCGAGGGGCTTGCCCTTGGTGTGCACCTTGAGGATCGCCACGCGGCCGCGCATGTCCGGGCGGTCCAGGATGACCTGGCGGTCGAACCGGCCGGGGCGCAGCAGCGCCGGGTCCAGGACGTCCGGCCGGTTGGTGGCGGCAACGACGATCACGTTGGTGTTGGTGTCGAAGCCGTCCATCTCGACCAGGATCTGGTTGAGCGTCTGCTCGCGCTCGTCGTGGCTGCCGCCGAGGCCTGCCCCGCGCTGGCGGCCGACCGCGTCGATCTCGTCCACGAACACGATGCACGGGCTGTTGCGCTTGGCCTGGTCGAACAGGTCGCGCACGCGGCTGGCGCCGACGCCCACGAACATCTCGACGAACTCGGAGCCGGAGATGGAGAAGAACGGCACCCCGGCCTCGCCGGCCACGGCGCGGGCCATCAGGGTCTTGCCCGTGCCCGGAGGGCCCACCAGCAGCACGCCGCGCGGGATGCGCGCGCCCAGCGAGTTGAACTTCTCGGGGTACTTGAGGAACTCCACGACCTCCTGGAGCTCCGTCTTGGCCTCGTCCACCCCGGCGACGTCCGCGAAGGTCACGACCGTCTTGTTGCCCAGGAACATCCGCGCCCGGCTCTTGCCGAACGAGAGAGCCTGGTTGTTGGTGCCCTGGGCCTGGCGCATCATGAAGAAGATGAAGCCGCCGATGATGAGCAGCGGCAGGAGTCCCGTCAGCAGGAGGCCGATCCACCCGGTGTCCTGGGTCGGCTTCTTGGTGAACGGCGGAACCTTGGGCTGGCCTCCCTCGGCCGTGGCCTTCTGCATGTCCGCGTAGACGTCGCCGGTGATCGAGTTGCTGACGACCACCGTGTACGTGCTGCCACCCGTCTTGACCGTCAGGGTCTCCCCGTCCTGGGTGACCTCGATCACCGCGCCGGACTTCACGTCCTCGTAGAAGTCCGAGTAGCCCTTGGACGGTTGGGGAGTGGACTGGCTCACCCACGTGAAGAGCAGCGCAACGGTTCCCGCCACCAGGACGAGCATGACGATTCCGTTGCGCAGGAACTTGGCATTCAAAACGGACAGGCCTCCGGGTCCGACGACCGGCAGCAGCCGGCACGCGGGCGAGTATAGCGCCGGGGTCGCTGAATCCCGGTTGAGGTCCGGTTCAGGTCTCGCCACGTTCCCGGATCGGAGCCCGGCGCGCGTCGGCCCGATCGTCCGAGCCCCGGCGGCGTTCGTTCCGAGCGGCCGCCCGTCGCAGCCGGAACATACGGACGCCCGGGCGAGCCCGGGCGTCGGATGATCGACGTGGTAGCTGGGACAGGATTCGAACCTGTGACCTAGCGATTATGAGCCGCTTGCTCTACCACTGAGCTACCCAGCCACGGGCACGGATTGTAGGCCAGATCGGCCAAGCGGTCAGGGCCGTCGGGGTACCCGGAGCTCAACGCTCCGGGCTTGTTCCGCCCTGCGCCTGCTCGTACCGGTCGAGCAGCATCCCGATCGTCACGTCCTCGTAGCGGGCCTGCAGCTCGCCGCGTGCATCGCGCCACAGGGTGCGCAAGGTGCGCGGGCCGCTCCGCTCGAGATCCGACAGCCGCGTGCCCCCGAAGCGCTCGATGCCGGGGATCCGGCGGAGCTCCTCGGCGAGCTTCACGGCCGCCTCCTCGAGGCTCGCCTGCTCGCTGAGCCCTGCGGCGCCGAGGACGGCGTTGGCGGCCTTGCGGCGGCGGTCCGACGGCCGGACGTCCGACACCGGCGGATGTGGCGGCAGGGCGGATGTCAGTCCCCCGAGCGCGTCACCGGCCGGCGCGGCCGCCATGGTCCCGGCGGTGCGCATCGACTCCGCGGCCTTCGCGAAGCGTTCCTCCGGTGACTCGCCGGCGGCCGGCGCAGCCGCGGCCGTGGCGACGGGAGCCTCGGGCACCCCCGGCGCGGACGCGCCGGCCGCCGATCCGCCGGCGTCCCCGGCCGGCCCCGACCCACCGGCGGCCGGGGTCCCCCCGTCGCCTGCGCCGCCGCCGGCCCCGCCGCCCTTGTCACCCTCGTCCTCGTCCGGCTTCGCCCGGCGGGTCACGGCCGTGGCCCTTGTCATCGGCGCCGCCGCGGTCTCGCTGCCCAGCGCGGACTGGAGCAGCTCCGGGACGTCGATCCCGGTCAGGCCCTTGACGGTCGCCGATGCCTCGGCCAGCGTCCGGGTCGTGGTCTTGACGATGTCCGACGCGCCTTCCGACGAGAGCACGGTCAGGCTCTCGATCCGGCCGATCGGCTCTGCGGCGGCGCGGACGATCTCCGGCAGCATCGAGAGGACGGTCGAGATGATGGCCGCCTCGTTGAACTGGCGGTAGGCGTCGGCGCGCAGGGCCAGCGCCTTGGCCTCCGCTTCGCCCTTGGTGAACGTGATCCCGGCCTCGGCGTTGCCCTCGAGGGTCGTCTGCTTGGCGGTCGCCTCCGCGTTGACCAGGGTGACGCGGGCCAGCGCCTCGCCCTTGGTGACCTGGACGGAGGCCTCGGCCTGGCCTGCGAGCTTGACGCGCTCCGCCTCGGCCTGCGCCTGCGCGATCCGTGCGCCCTTGTCGCCCTCGGCGCGGCGGACCTGGGCCTCCGCCTCGGCCTCGGCCGGGCGGATCGTGCTGGCGATCAGCTCCTTCTGCTTGCGATCCGCCTCCAGCTGGGCGAGCTCGGTCTGGCGGCGGGTGACCTCCTGCTGGGCCTCGGCCTGGGCGAGCGGGCCCGCCTGGGCGGCCTTCGCCTCGGCGGCCGCGGTCAGCGCCTCGACCTCGGCCTCGCGGAGCGCGACGTCCCGCTGCGCATTGAGCTTGATCTGCTGGGCCTCGGCCTCGCGGACGGCGGCCTCCTGGTCGGCCGACGCCTTGGCCATCCGGGCGTCGCGCTCGCGGCGCGCCGTCTCCTGCTGGCCGATGAGGTCCATGTAGCCGACCTCGTCGCGGATGGCCTGGATCGTGAAGTTGTCGATCGTGAGACCGGAGGTGGCGAGGTCACCCTTGGCCGCGCTCTGGACCTCCTGCTGGAACTTCTGGCGGTCGTAGTTGAGCTCCTCGACCGTGAGCGTGCCGACGATCGAGCGGAGCGAGCCCTCGAGCACGTTCTTGACGATCGAGTCGATCTGGTCCTCGCGGTCCACGAACCGCTCGGCGGCGTTGCGGATGGACTCGTCGTCGCCGCCGATCTTGACCGTCGCCACGCCCTGCACGGCGACCTTGATGCCCTGCTTGGTGACGGCGTCGGAGAGGTTGACATTGATCTGGCGGGCCGAGAGGTGGAGCCGGCCAAGCTTGTGGATGAGCGGGAGGACGATCACGCGGCCCGCGCGAACCACCTTGAGCTGGGTGCCGCCCGTCCTCACTAGGGCCTCGTTGGCACCGGCGACCTTGAAGCGACCCGTCGCGTAGGCGACGATCAGGACGATGATCAGGACGCCGATGAGTGCGATGAGCACCCCACCGCCCAGGAAGTTGAACAGCGAGTCGAGCACCTAGCCCTCCCCGGCCGAAGCCGTGTGCGTGACGATCGACGTATCGTCCCGGACGATGACGCCGCTGCCGGCCGTTCCCGTGATCGTGACCGTCCGGCCGGCCGGGATGTCCTGGTCGGACGTCGCCGCGAACTCGTGTGTCTGGCCTTCGGCCTTGACCAGGATGCTGCCGAACCGGCTGGCCGGGATGGCGACCGACACGTAGGCCGTACCACCCACCAGGTCCGTGAGGTTGAAGGGCTCCTCGGTCTCACTGCGTTTGAGCAGCCCGAACAGTCCGGCGGCGAGAGCCGCTCCGCCGATCCCGGAGATCACGCCGATGATCGCCGCCTGCCCGCCGTGGACGTCCAGGATCTGGGTGGCGAACAGGCCACCGGCCCCGAACATCCCGATGAATCCGAGCAGGATCGGCGTGATCGACGTCCCGCCGACATCGAAGCCGAACCCGTCCAGCAGGCCGCCGACGATGTCGTCGAACACCACCATGATCAGCAGCAGCACACCCCCGACCAGGGCCGCGACGGCGAACACCCAGTCCTCAACCGGGATCGTGATCATCCGACGTCCACACCTCCCCTGGCGACCCGCCTTGAGGCGCCTCCGGGCAGCATAGGCGCCCGCAGCACGCGGCGAAAGGCCATTTCGGCCCGATCGCGGCACCGGGAGACGCGACCCCGGAAGGGTCCGACGGATCAGCCGCCGGCGGACGCCTCCGTGGGCTCGCCCGGGTCCTCGCCGGACCCGAACAGCAGGTCCAGCCACGACTCCAGCGGCGACGTCCGCTCGGTGACGGCCCCCAGCCGAACGGCGGCCGAGCCGGGCGCGTCCGGCGCCAGCGGCGGGGCGTCGTCGGCCAGGATGAACGGAATCTCGCGCGACGTGCCCAACCGGTACTGCCGCGCCTGCTGCACGATGTAGGCCTCGCGCTGGATCAGGGCCAGCTCGCCCTGGAGCGCCGACACCTCGACCTCGAGCGCCGCGTTGGACGCACGCATCGCGTCGGCCCGCGAGCTGGCCTCGCTGGCCTCTCCGACCTGGCGGGCGAACAGCAGGATCACCCAGGCGGCCAGCAGCGCGCCCAGGAGCAGCGCGACCCGGCGTCGGGTCAGGCCGGCGACCGGCAGGTCCGCCAGCGATCCCAACGCGGCGGCCGCAGCCGGCGTCGGCGAGGCGACCGTGGGATCCGGGGCGGCCTCCTCGGCGGGGTCCTCCCGGGGGTCGGCGGCGGCGGTCGGGCGCGCGGCACGTCGAGGCATCGGGCCGAGGGTAGCTGCGCCCGAATCGGCGTGTCAAATCGGAATCGCCTCCCGGCGGTGCCTCGGTATCCGCGCCGGTGTCGCACGGCCGTGACACCAGAGCTGTCACCACGTCCGGCCTACGGTGTCGTAGACTCGCGGCACAATTCGCTCATCTGTTCGATATCGAACCGGAGGCGGCATGCGCACCTATGCCCCCGCGCCCACGAAGGCCGTGCTGGACCGGCTGCTGGCGGAGCCGTCGCTGGCCCGGGGCGTGGTCCATCACGAGGTCATCCCGGTCCGTGAGGCGGTTCACGGGGACTGGCCGGACTGGCTGGACGCGCGGATCCGGGCCGGGCTCGCCGGTCGCGGCATCGAGCGCCCGTACGTCCACCAGGCGGAGGCGATCGAGGCCGTGCACGAGGGCCGGGACATCGTGGTGGTCACGCCCACGGCGTCCGGCAAGTCGCTGTGCTACACGGTGCCCGTCCTCCAGGCCCTGGCCGAGGACCCGTCGGCCCGGGCGCTGTTCCTGTTCCCCACCAAGGCCCTCGGACAGGACCAGGTCTCGGAGTTCGGGGAGCTGGTCCGGGACGCCGGGCTCGAGGTCTCGGCCGCCTGCTACGACGGGGACACGCCGGCGCCCATCCGCTCCGCCATCCGCAAGGCGGGCCAGGTCGTCGTCACCAACCCGGACATGCTCCACTCCGCGATCCTCCCCCACCACACCAAGTGGTTCCAGCTGTTCGAGCAGCTGCGGGTCATCGTGGTGGACGAGCTGCACACCTACCGGGGCGTGTTCGGCAGCCACGTCGCGAACGTGCTGCGCCGGCTTCTGCGGCTGTGCGCGCACTACGGCAGCCACCCGGTCATCGTCTGCTGCTCGGCCACCATCGGCAACCCGGCGGAGCTGGCCGAGACGCTCACCGGACGCCCGGTGCAGCTCGTGGACCGCAACGGCGCGCCGTCCGGCGAGAAGCACATCCTGCTGGTGGACCCGCCCATCCTGGACGGTTCCACCGGGGCGCGCGGCTCCGCGCTGACCCTGGCGGAGCGCTGGGCCCTGCCGTTCCTGCGCGCCGGCCGCCAGACCGTGGTGTTCGGCAAGTCCCGGGTGGCGGTGGAGATCATGCTCTCCAACCTGCGCGAGCGGCTGCGCCAGGACCTGGGTCCGCGGACCCGCGTCCGCGGCTACCGCGGCGGCTACCTGCCCACGGAGCGGCGGGCCATCGAGCGGGGCCTCCGCGACGGCGAGATCCTGGGCGTGGTCAGCACCAATGCCCTGGAGCTGGGCGTGGACATCGGACGGCTGGACGTCGCCGTGCTGGCCGGCTACCCGGGCTCGATCGCCGGCACCTGGCAGCAGATGGGCCGGGCCGGACGTCGGGGGGACGTGAGCGTCGCGATCGTGGTCGCGTCACCGGCGCCCGTTGACCAGTACGTCATCCACCACCCGGAGTTCGTGCTCGGCGGTCGGCCGGAGGAGGCGCGGCTGGACCCGGACAACCTGCACGTCCTGCTCGCCCACCTGCGGGCGGCAACGTTCGAGCTCCCGTTCGAGCCCGGCGAGTGGTTCGGCCCCGGCCCCGCCGACGAGCTGCTCGCCTTCCTGGGCGAGGGCGGGCACGTGCGCCAGGCCGACGACGGCCGGTGGTACTGGAGCTCGGAGAACTTCCCCGCGTCCGAGGTCTCCCTGCGAGCCGCCGCCCCCGAGAACGTCGTGATCATCGACACGACCCCCGACCGGCCGCGGGTCCTGGGCGAGGTGGACCTGTTCAGCGCCCAGGTGCTGGTCCACGAGCACGCGATCTACATGCACGAGTCGGCCCAGTACCACGTGGATCGCCTCGAGTGGGGCGAGCGGAAGGCGTACGTCCACCGGATCGACGCGGACCACTACACGTACGCCAACCGGGCGGTGACCCTCAAGCCCCTGGACGTGTTCGCGACGTCACCCGCCACCGGCGGCACCCGGGTTCACGGCGAGGTCATGGTCGCCAGCCTCGTGACCCTCTACAAGAAGCTGAAGTTCGTGACCGACGAGAACGTGGGCTGGGGGCCCATCGACCTGCCGGAGATCGAGCTCCAGACGACGGCCTACTGGCTGACCGCGGAGGGGGCGGCGCAGGGCTGGCGGCGGGACGAGCTGGACGTGGCGCTGATCGGCGCCGGGCGGGCCATCCAGGCGGTCGCCGCGGTGCTGCTGATGGTGGATCCGCGGGATCTCGGGCTCGTGTCCCAGGTGCGATCGCCGCACCACGAGGCGCCCACGATCTACCTGTACGAGGCGATGCCCGGCGGGGTGGGCCTGTCCGAGCGCCTGTTCGCTCGCCACGCGGAGCTGGTGCCGGGGGCAGCCGAGCTGCTCCAAGCCTGCCCGTGCGACGCGGGATGCCCGGCCTGCACCGGTCCGCGGCTGGAGCCGGAGGTGGACGGCAAGGCACTCGCCCTGCGGCTCCTCGCGGCGCTGGGCGCGGCGGCCGGGGAGCGGGCCGCGGTCGCATGACGGCGGAGCCCCTCGCGGCGGTCGGCCGCGAGCGGCGGCTGGCGAACCTGCGGGCGACTCTCGCCCGGGCCGGCGGGCCGCCCGTCGGACCGGAGCAGCCACCGGCGCGAGCCCCGTTCGCGGGGCGCCGGAGCGCGGCGCTGGCGGCACGCCTGGCGATCGCGCTCGGCGCGGATGTCGCGGACACGCCGGCGGGCGCGCTCGTACGGCGTGTCGTGGCCGCGGTCGACATCCCCCTGGACCGGGAACGGCTTGCCTGCCTGCCCGGCCATCCGCCTGCGGACGCGCCGCTGGTCTGCCTGGACACGGAGACCACCGGGCTCGCGACGGCCGCCGGCACGCTCGCGTTCCTGGTCGGCCTCGCCCGCTGGGACGGTGGCGAGTTCCGCCAGACCCAGCTTCTGCTGCCCGACCACGCCGACGAGCCGGCGCTCCTGGCCGAGATCGAGGCCTGGGTGACGCCGGAGACCTGGCTGGTGACCTACAACGGCCGCGGCTTCGACTGGCCGCTGATCGAGGCCCGGTACCGGCTGGCCGGCCGGGCCGCGCCGGTCCACGCGGGTCACCTGGACCTGCTGCCCTTCGTCCGGCGCGTGTTTCGTCACCGCATGGAGGATGCCCGCCTGCAGACGGTGGAGGGCGAGCTGCTGGGGATCAGCCGGACTGGCGACGTCGAGGGCTGGGAGATCCCGGGCATCTACCTTGATGTGCTGCGCGGCGGCCCGGTGGAGCGGCTGGCCGGGGTCGTGATCCACAACGAGAAGGACGTCCGCTCGCTGGGGCTGCTGCTGGCCCACGTGGAACGGCGGTACGGCGAGCGTAGCGAGCGCTTCGCCGCGCCCCGCGGAGACCTGGCGGGCCTCGCCCGCGCGTACGGCCGGGAGCGGCGCCATGCGGACGCGCTGGACTGCCTCGACGATGCGCTCGCCTCCCCGTCCCCGGCCCGCGATCCGTTCGGCCGGACGCCCGTCACCCCGGCGCGGATCCGGGAGGCGCGGGCGGATGAGCTGGAGCCGTGGTGGGAGGCCAGGACCCGCCCGCACTTCGGCGGCGCCCCGCCGCGGGCCGGGTGGCGCGGGCACCTGGCGAACGGACGGGGCGGAGCGCTCGGTCCGGCGCCGGGCGCGGCGGCGTGGGGCTCACCGGACCGCTGGACGGACGAGCACCTGGCCGCGGAACGGGCGCGTGTGCTCCGGCGCCTCGGCCGCTGGGCTGAGGCTGCCGAGGCCTGGCAGATGGCGGCCGCGGGCGGGGGCGGCCTCGGCGCGATCGCGTGGATCGAGGTCGCGAAGCTGCGCGAGCACCGCCTCGGCGATCCGGCGGGCGCGCTCGCGGCAACCCGCGCGGCGTGGCGCACACTGGAGCGTGAGCGGGCGCTCGGGCGCCCCCACCCACGCCTCGAGGCGGACCTGCAGCGCCGCGGGCGCCGCCTGGTGGACCGCCTGCGCCGGCGCTCCCGGAGCAGCGCTGAGGGGGCTCCCTAGTCCGGGTTGGTGCCGCCGAACATCCGGCCGATCGCGGTCTCCCGGTCGGCCACACCGAACAGGCCCGGGCCCTCGAGGATGAGCGATCCCATCGCGGCGCCCAGGCGCAGATCCGGGTCCTCGCCCGTCCACGACGAGGTCAGCGCAGGTTCCACCCGCGCCGCAAACACACCCGAGAGGAACGTGTCGCCTGCCCCCACCGCGTCCACGTACGCGGCAATGGGGATGCTGCGCCACGGGCGGCGGCGTGCCTCCGTCGCGCCCGGCCCCGCGTCCACGGCAACACCCCCGTGCACCCCGTCGGTCAGCAGCAGGGTGGCCCCGGGGTGGACGAACTGGAGCAGGTCGGCCGGCGTGACGGACACGTCGAAGTCGTCGCGACCGACGCCGATGAGGTCCGCGCGCCTCACGACGGGCGAAGGGCCCGGTGGGAGGTGGGTCACCGGCCCGCCGGCGATGAGCACGCGGAGCAGGCCCTGCCAGCCCAGCGCGACGAGGGCGCCCTCCGGCGGGACGGGGGCCCAGTCGTCGGTCACCTCGGCCGCGACCGGTGCGAACACCCAGGCGTCGGCGCCGCGCCAGTGCGGCGGCAGCGCCGCGACGGGCACCGGGTCCGACACCTGCGGGGTGTGCTGGATCCGCCCGGTCGGTGTCTCGGTGTTGATGAACACGGGACCCCGGAGGCCGGGCACGACGACGACCTCGACGCCCGCGTCACGGATCATCTGGATCTCGGTCGAGGACTCGGCGAGCGGGTCCGCCACGACGAGGGCTCCGACCGAGAGACCCAGGCGCGCGAGCGCGAGCGCGGAGAAGGACGCCCCTCCGCCCAGCCGCCAGCCCCGCTCGTCATCGTCGACGAGATCCCGGCACGCGGAGCCAACCACCACCACCGCGGGCGTGCTGCTCATCCCACCTCCCGGCGGTCCGCGAGGGAGCGCCGCCTATACTTGGGTTCCATTCTCGCCTGTCCGGGCGGGGGAATCCCGCCCAACCCGCGCACCCCGAGGATCCCATGCATTTCTACGAGCTGCACGAAGGCGACAACGACGTGTTCGCCGACCTCCTGCTCGCCCGCGAGGACGAGATGGAGCCCGAGGAGTTCTTCCAGCTCGTCCAGTCGATCCGCCGGCGCGTCCTGGATGGATTCGAGCAGGACACGCTGGTCGAGGCGATCGCCGAGGAGCTGGAGCGGGACCACGACTTCATCGCGATCACCGAGGACCGCCTGACGGCCGCGGTCAACGTGTCCCGGGACGAGGAGGAGAACTTCCTCGCCGACCTCGAGGCGCCCGACGAAGGCGTGGACTACGCGATGATCCTCGCGGACCTCGAGGCGGGCGGGCGGCAGAACTGAGGCCGGGCGCCCCGGATCGGCGCATCGCCGGTCCAGGCCAGCCCCGCCGGGGCCGGAGCAACCTCCGCCGCGGTCAGCGGCTGAACAGGATCTCGATCACGTCACCGTCGCGGACCCGGTAGGACCGGCCCTCGGACCGGACCTTGCCGTGGCGCTTGGCCTCGGCCATGGTGCCCATGACCAGGAGGTCCTCGTAGGCGATCGTCTCGGCGCGGATGAAGCCTCGGGCGAGGTCGGTGTGGATCGCGCCCGCGGCGTCCACCGCCGTCGACCCGTCCGGGACCGGCCATGCCCGCACCTCGTCCGGGCCGGCGGTGAGGAACGAGATGAGCCCCACGAGCTGGTACGAGAGCCGGATCACGCGGTCCAGGCTGGACTCTGCCAGGCCGAGCTCCTCCATGAACACGGCCGCCTCGTCGGGTTCGAGCTCGCCCAGCTCCATCTCGATCTTCGCGGACAGCGAGTCCACCTGCGCGTGCCGGTGCGGATAGCCGGCCGCGATCCGCTCCACGAGGGCAGGCGCCGCCGCCAGGTCGCCCTCGCCCACGTTGAGCAGCATGAGCACGGGTTTCTGGGTCAGGAACCGGAAGCCGCGGATCGCCTTCTCGTCGTCCGGATCCAGCGTCTCGTCCCGGATCGGGCGACCGGCCTCCAGGACCGCCTTGAGCACGACCAGGATCCGTTCCTCGTGCTCGTTCGCCTCCCGCTCCGCGGGCGTGCCGTGGCGCCCACCACCGGCGTGCAGCCGCTCCAGCCGCCGGTCGATCATCGCGAGGTCGGACAGCACGAACTCCAGGTCCAGCTGTTCCAGGTCTCGCGCTGGATCAACGGAGCCGGCGAGATGCGGGTGGGCCGGCGAGTCCCAGGCCCGGACGACGTGGATCAGCGCGTCCGCCTCCCGCAGGCGGGCCAGGTGCTCCGCGGGCAGCTCTTCGGTGCCGACGTGACCCTCGGACGAGGCGGGCGGGGCCGGCAGGTCCACGTAGGTGACGTCCGCGTGGACGATCTTCTTCGGCCGGAAGATCTCGGCCAGGCGCTCGAGGCGGGCGTCGGGGACCTTGACCACGCCCACGTTGAGCTGGAGCCCTCCGTAGCCGCCCGTCTCGGCGTGGCCCCGGGTGAGCGTGTTGAACACGGTGGTCTTGCCGCACCCGGCAAGCCCGACGATCGCGATCTGCATGGGCTGATTGTGCCCCGCATCAGCTCCCGCTGCGGCCTTCGTGCCGAAGCTCAGTAGCCCGCGCTCGGGTCCACCACGTTGAGCAGCGGCCGCCCGTCGGCGTACCGGCGCAGGTTCTCGCAGAACAGCTCCACGGAGCGGTCCAGCACGCGCGTGGACGACCAGGACGTGTGCGGCGTGAGGATCACGTTCGACAGCTCGTACAGCGGCGACGACGGCGACAGCGGCTCCTCCCGGAACGTGTCCAGGACCGCGCCGCCGAGCCGGCCGTCCCGAAGGGCACGGACGAGCGCACGCTCGTCCACCAGCTCGCCTCGGGCGACGTTGATCACCCAGGCGCCGGGCTTCATCTGCGCGATCGCCGCATCCCCGATCAAGCCTGCCGTGTCCGAGGTCAGCGGTGCCGCCAGCACCACGAAGTCCGACTCGGCCAGGAGCTCGGACAAGCGCTCGGGCGGCAGGACACGATCCAGCATGAGCGTGCCGAGGAACGGCTCGTCGCCGGCGCCGTCCGCAGCGTGATGGCCGGCCTCCGGCCGACGTCGCGTTGCCATCACCCGGCAGCCGAACGCAGTGGCCAGGGCCCCGACCGCACGGCCCATCGATCCCAGCCCCACGATGCCCACCGTGACGTCGCGCAGCTCGCGGGACTCGAGGGGCTGCCACGTCCGCTCGGCCTGGAGCTCCAGGAGCTGCGGCAGGCGGCGCGCCACGGCCAGGATCATCAGCATCACGTACTCGGCGATCGGGCGCGAGAAGACGCCCCGCGCGTTCGTGATGACCAGGCCGCGCGACCGGCTGGACGGGGTGAGCACGCGCTCGACACCCGCAGTCGCGGAGTGGACCCAGCGCAGCGAGGGCGCGCGGGCCAGGATCCGGTCGAACGTCTCGGCCGGCAGGCGGCCGCGGAGCATCACCTCGACGTCGTCGAGCGGTCCCTCCGCGTGGCCGTCGAAACCGATCGTGACCAGGCGTGCGCCCGGCGCGGCCGCCTGGATGGCCTCGAGATCCCGGGCCCGGTACCGAGCGGCCAGGATGGGCGTCAGGCCGATTGCCGCCGGGACCCCACCGGGTCCGGACCCGCGCCCGGGGTCGCCCGCCGCCGCACCGTCCATCCTGCTCGCCGACTCGTCGGTCACGACACGCCTCCCGCGATCCGGTTCAGTCCAAGGCGCCGGACCCAGTCGGCCGGTCGCTCGATCTCCTCGGGCGTCGGCAGCGTTTCGGGCCCATCCCACAGGCGCCGCAGCGCCGCCGCGCCGGCCAGCCGCTCGATCTCCGCGACGAACGCCTCGCCCTTCCGGTACTGCTCCATCTTGAGGTCCATCCCGGTGATGCGCAGCATCGCGCGTTCGAACGGCGTGCGCTGCTCGCGCCGGCCGTGGAACCGGGCCGAGATCCGTTCGACACCCGGCACGAGATCCCGCCCGACCTCGTCCATCACGTGGTCGCCGAACCCCTCGAGCAGGCTCATCACCGCCTGGGTCTCCCGGAACAGGCGGCGCTGCTCGTCGGACATCAGCCGCTCCAGCCAGTGCTGTCCCTCGCGGCGGTTGTCGCCCCGGAGCGCAGCCCCGATCGCCGACATCGCGTCCCGCCCCATGACCTTCACGTCCCGGGACAGCATCGAGACCTGCCGCTCCAGCCGATCGGCCAGGTACGGGCGGAGCCACGGGTGCGCCTCGAACTCGAACGCGTGGGTCGTCTCGTGGAGCGCGATCCAGGTCCGGAACGGGCCGACCGGGACGTCCAGCGCCCGCGCGGTCCGGCGGACGTTCTCCTCGACGAACAGCAGACGGCCGGGCGTGGTCTCGGCCGACAGCAGGGCGATGTCGTACTGGCCGAGCACCCGCTGGCCCATGAAGCCCAGCAGCAGTCCCAGCTGGCGCGTGGTGACCCAGCGGTTGGCGAGCGTGATCGTCGCCTTGCCCATGCCGCCGCCCGACGGCAGCAGCTGGTCCAGCAGCTCGTCCTCCAGGCGGCCGATGAGGGCGGCGAACGCCGAGGTGTTCGCCCGGACCCACGCCGCACGGTCCACGACCGCGACGCGGTCCACGACCCCCGGCAGCTCCACCCCGAGATGGCGGGACAGTGCCGGCACCACCCGCGCCATCGCCTCCGCGTACTCGCCCTCGACGGCACGCAGCTCCGCCTCCGGGAGCGCGCCGGGAGCGTTTCGCAGGCGCGCGACCGCGATCGCCTCCACGCGGCCCCAGTCGACGAGTCCCGCCCGGCGGGCGGACCGCTCGAGCTCCCGTCCGGCGACCGTGATCGCGGCGCCCAGAACCGACCCGACGAGGAAGCCGACCTGCCACAGCCGCTCCTCGGGGATCCCGGCCGGGCCCCGGCGGCCGCCGGCGGCGCCGCGACCGCCGCCCGCCGAACCCCGGGCCGGCATCAGGCGGTCCCGGCCAGCTCGACCGGATCGACGTCCGGGAACGAATCGCCGAACATCCGCGAGGCGATCGCGCGGAAGCGCTGAACGTCCCCGGTCGTGAGCTGCGTGTGCGTCGCCGGCCGGCCGTCGTACCGCTCCGCCGGTCGCGCATGACCCGCCGCGCCCGGATCGGCGGCGGTGCCACGGGTCGTGCCGGGCGACTCGAGGCCGTTCACGGAGAGCAGCTCGGCCAGGGTGGCGGCCGTGGCCGTCGCCGAATCCACGATCGCCACCCGGTCCCCCACGGCGGCCGTCAGGATCGGTCGCAGCAGCGGGTAGTGGGTGCAGCCCAGCAGCAGCGTGTCGATCTTGGCGGACGGCGGCCGAGGGAACACGAACTCCCCCGCCCCGTCCCGCTCGCCCAGCAGCGGCGACAGCTCCTCGTCCACGACTGCCTGGAGCTCCGGCCCGGACAGGATCCCGGCCTCGACCATGGGCACGAACCGGGGCGTGGCGTGCTCGTAGACCTCGACGGCGGGGTTCTCGTCCTTGATCGCGTTGAAGTACGCGTGCGAGCGAACGGTGGCCGGCGTGGCGATCACGCCAACCCGGCGGTTCCGGGTCGCCAGGGCCGCCGCGGCTGCCCCGGGGCGGACGACCCCCAGGACCGGCAGGTCGTAGCGGGCGCGCAGGTCGCGCAGCGCCACGGCCGTGGACGTGTTGCACGCCACGACCAGCGCCTTGACGTCACGGCGCGCCAGCTCGTCCAGCGCCTGGGCGGAGAACCGGCGGACCTCGTCGTCGGTTCGGGTGCCGTACGGCGCGCGCGCGTTGTCGCCCAGGTAGATCGTGGATTCGTGGGGGGAGCGGCGCAGGATCTCGCGCAGGACCGTGAGCCCGCCGACGCCCGAGTCGAAGATCCCGAGCGGTCGAGGGTCGGACACGGGTGCCCGCTACCTGTGGCCCGCGGCGGTTGCGCCCCGGCCGACCAGCTCGGCCGCCACCCGCATCACGTCCTGGCTGATGTCCGCGGACGGGTCGGCCAGCACGAACGGAATCCCCTCGTTGTTGGCGTTCGTGACCAGCGGCCCGCCGGAACGGACGTGGTACTCCGGCTTGCGGCCCAGGGCGCGCTCGAGCACCCCGGGGTCGATCCCGCCCTGCGAATCCGCCCGGTTCACGATATAGCGGACCTTGGTCGGCTGGTAGCCGATCATCCGGAACGCGTCGGCCATCACCATCGTGCTGTGGATCGTGGTCGAGTCGTAGGTCACGACCTCGAGGATCGTGTCGGACGCGTCGAGGAAGGCGAGGTTGACGTCGTTGACGACCGCGGGCGTGTCCACGATCACGAAGTCGTAGACCCGGCGCAGCAGCGAGAGCGTCTTCTCGAGGTCGCGGACGGTCACCATCTCGGCCATCTCGACGCGCGGCGGGGCGAGCAGGATGTCGATCCCCGACGGGTCCCGCCACAGCACGTCCTGCAGGTCCGACTCCTGGATCCGGTCCGTGGGCAGGTCCAGGAGCGACGGCGTCTCGAGGGGGACCTTGAGGACCGCCCGCATGTCGCCGAACTGGATGCTGCCGTCGATCAGCACGACGCGCTGCCCGAGCTGGCCGATCCCCACCGCGAGATTGAAGGCGATCGTCGTCTTGCCCACGCCGCCCTTGGGGGCGAAGACCGTGATCATCCGCGCGGTGCCCGCGTTGTCCGCCACGGCCGCGGCCTGGTGGACGGCCTGGAGCCGGGTCACCAGCTCGTACCCGGTGAACGGCATCGTCAGGACCCCGTGGATCCCCTGGTCCACGCCGGTCGCCACCGGCTGCTGGGGCACCGTGAGCACGATCACCGGCACCCGGTTCGGGGAGCGATGGATCTGCTCCACGAGCGCCATGCCCTTGATACGGCCCTGCAGGAGGGCGTCCACGAGGACCACGTCCGGGCGGAGCTCGGCCATCAGCCGCTCGACGCGGGACCCGTCGTTGACGACGTCCAGCAGCTTGATCGCGGACTGCGAGTTGAGCAGCCCGCGGATGTACTGGGCGACCTGGGGGACGTCTTCGACGACGAGCAGGCGGATCTGGTCCGGCATCGGCGCGACTCTACCACGCGACCCGGCCGCCGGACCCGCCGCCCGATGGTCCCATCGGGACCCGGTCGCATGGGTCAGCGGGGCCGCCGCGCCAGGAGCACCACCCGCTCCGCGCCGGGTGCGAGCGGATCGAGATCGTAGCCGCCGGCGAGCAGCTCGACCTCCAGGCCGGCGGCCTCCGCGTAGCCGGCCAGCCCGTCCGGCCCCACCAGCCGGAGGTCGTCGGTCCGGATCCAACGGACCGCCGGCTCGCCCGGCAGACCCTCCTCGAAGATCGTCGTCAAACGGACGCTGCCCGTTGCCGGGTCGTACGCCGCGCTGCCGGTCTTGGTGACGGTCCGCCCGGTCTGTGGATCATCGCGGATCCACTCGAGCACGAGCCGACCGTCGTAGCGCGAGAGGTCGTCGGCGTCGGGCAGCCATGCATCCAGGACGGCCAGCCCGCCGGGCGCGAGGTGGGCCGCGAGCGTCGCCACGGCGGCCGCCTGGCCGGCCCGATCGCCGACCAGGAAGATGGAGTTCAAGCCGATGAACGCGAGGCCGAAGCTTCCAGCGTCCGCCAGCCGCAACGCCCGCGCGTCGCCCTCCACGAGCCGGATCCGTCGCCCGACCGCGCTCCCCGCGTCGTCCGCGCGCAGGCGGGCCCGGGCCAGCATCGCCGGGTCCGTGTCGGCGCCCGTCACGTCGAACCCGGCAGCCGCGAGGGGGACCGCGAGCCGGCCGGTGCCGACCGCCAGCTCGAGCACGGGACCACCGGTCCGCGCCGCGAGCGCAAGGTACAGGTCGAGGTCGCCGGGGTCCTCGGCCAGGTCCAGGTCATACAGCCGGGCGAGGGCGGCTGCCGCGGATCCGGTCACGACCACGGCGTCCCGGTCACGGCCGCTCGAACCGGATCGGGTGGCCCGCCAGGCGCTTCGCCGCGAGGGCCGAGATCAGCTCCAGGGCGACCCGGTTGGCGGCCATCGCCGTCACCTCGGCATGGTCGTAGGGCGGCGACACCTCGACGATGTCCATGCCCGCGATCTCCACCGCGGACGCGATCCGGCGGACCGCCCGGAGCACCTCGCGCGGCAGCATCCCGCCCGGCTCCGGCGTCCCGGTGCCCGGCGCGCTGCCCGGGTCGATGACGTCGATGTCCACGGAGATGTAGACCGCGTCAGGCCCGTCGAGCGCCTCGGCGATCGCGTCGTCGATGACGGCCTCCGCACCGCGCTCCTCGATCTCGCGCATGAGATGCCAGCGCAGGCCCTGCTCGCGCATCCACTCGAACGTCTCGACCGGCGGCCAGTAGCCGCGCAGGCCGACCTGGACGAAGTTGCGGCCCTTGACCGCGCCGGACTCGATCAGCCGCCGCATGGGCGTGCCGTGGCCGGCCAGGACGCCCCAGTCGTCGGCTGCGGTGTCCGCGTGGGCGTCGAAGTGCACGATGCCGATGCTGCCGGGCCGCCGAACGTCCGCGATCGCCGTCGCCGACGGCCAGGTGATGGAGTGATCGCCGCCCAGGACGATCGGGATCGCCCCGGTCGCGGCAACCTCGTGGACCTTGCGGTAGATCAGGGCGTGGGCGCGGTCGATCCAGGCCGGGATGATGTTGGCGTCGCCCGCGTCCACGACCTCGAGGATCTCGAACGGCTCCACGCCCAGCTGGAGGGAGTGGATCGAGCCCGAGGTGTACTGCGCCTCCCGGATCGCCCTCGGCCCGAACCGGGCCCCCGGCCGGTGGCTGACCGCATCGTCGAATGGTGCCCCGACGATCGCGACGTCCACGTTGCGGGCGCGCAGCTCGGAGGGATCCGTCACCCAGGGCAGCTTCTGGAATGTGGGCAGCCCGACGTACGTGGGCAGGTCGAAGTCGTCGAACGTCTCGTACGGGCGGTCCCAGCCGTTGCGCGCCGCGAAATCGACGTCGGCCGGATCTTGCGGGCGTTGCGCCACGTGTGGTCCTCTCGCGGGGCGCCGCCGGCTCGGGTCCGCCGTCCAGCGGGGCGCGCAGGGCGGCATCGTAGCGCGAACGACCGACGATGAGCCGCTACCCCTCCCCGCGGAACTCGCGCCACGCCGCCGCGACCTGCCCCGGATCGCCCAACAGGTCGATCGCCGTCTGCGCCACGAGCGTCGCCGCGAGGAGCACCGTCCGGTCCGCGGTGGGCTGGGCAGCGGCATCGCGGAACTCGATCGTGTGGCCGGGCGTCGGGCCGTCCGTGATCGACAGGTCGGGGTGGATGGCCGGCAGCACCCACGACACGTTGCCCATGTCCGTGGAGCCCGAGGTCGGGTCCGGGCCCTCGTCGCGGATCCCGTAGGCCTCGCCGTTCGCCACCCACAGCGCGGCGAGCGTGCGATTGGGCTTGATCGTGGTGGCTCCGCCGGAGAACTCGACCTCCACCGCCACGTCGGCGGCCTGGGCTGCCGCCTCGCACAGGGCGCGGAAGCGCGCCTTCATGACCTCGTAGTAGCGGCTGGTCGGCGCTGCGGATCATGAACCAGGCGCGGGTGCGATCCGGGATGATGTTGGCCGCGGTTCCGCCCTCCTGGATGATCCCGTGCACGCGGCAGTGGGTGGGCAGCTGCTGGCGCCAGAGGCCGACCGACACGTACAGCGCGATCATCGCGTCCAGTGCGTTGCGGCCACTCCACGGGTCCGATGCGGCGTGCGAGGCGACGCCCGTGAAGGTGACCGTCACGTCCTCGGAGGCCAGCGCCGCGCTCTCGACGTGATTGCGGTCGCACGGGTGGAACAGGAGCGCCGCGTCCAGGCCTTCGAACAGGCCGTCGCGGATCATGATGGCCTTGCCGCTCCCCCGCTCCTCTGCCGGCGTGCCGAGGAACACGACCTCGCCGGCCCATGCGTCCCGGACCGCCGCCAGCGCGATCGCGGCACCCACGCCCGATGCGGCCATCGTGTTGTGGCCGCACCCGTGCCCCAGCCCCGGCAGCGCGTCGTACTCGGCGAGCACGCCGATCCGCGGGCCATCGGCGCCCAGGCCCCCGGTGATCCGGCCCCGCACCGCGGTGGCCAGGCTGCCGGCCGGGTGCTCGACGGCGTAGCCGTGGCGGGCGACGGCCTCGGCCACCCACGCCGCGGCCCGATGCTCCTCGAACGCGGGTTCCGGGGTGGCGTGGATCCGGTGCGACAGATCCAGGATCTCGGCCCGGGCATCCTCGACGGCTCGGGCGGCGCGGGCCTTGAGGTCCGCGAACGGTTCGGCGGGGCGGGCGGCGGTGAGCGGCGGTGTCACGGGTCCTCCTAGCGCTCGGCCGAGAGCGTGACCTCGGCGACCACGAAGATGGCGGCGAGGAACAGGATGATGGGCAGCTGGAACGCGTCCACGAGGCGCAGGACAACGACCACCGAGACGAACAGCCCGATCCACGCCCCGCGCCTGGTGGCCCGGATCCAGGCGCCCTGGTAGGCGATCCGCCGGTGCCGGCCGAACACGACCAGCCACGCGAGCGGAACGGCCGCCAAGCCCGCGGCCAAGCCGATCAGCAGCGCCCCGAGGTAGCCGGCCATCGGGTCCTGATAGGGATCGCGAGTCGTCACCACGAGCGCCACCAGGATCCAGGCGAGACCCGCGGCGGTCAGCAGCGCGAGGTTGACGATGCGGTCGCGAGTCTCCATCAGCCGTCGAGTCTACCGACCGGGCAGGACACGGCGTCGCCGGACCAGGATCGGAGCCCAGCGTGGTCCTGCGCCGAAGGACGGGCTACGGGCGCGCGAGGGCCACTTCGAGGTCCTCGAGGCTCGCGATCTCGAGGTCCGGGCTGACTGAGCCGTCCCGCTCGCTGCCGGGGAGCGGCGAGTCGTCCGGCCTCCCCGTCAGGTAGGCGGCCCGCCAGCCTGCGCCCTTGGCGCCCACCACATCGGCCGCCCAGTCGTCGCCGACGTGCAGGATGCTGCCCGGCGGCGGGTCGCCGAGCGCCGCCCGGGCGGCAGCGAAGATGGCGGGGTGCGGCTTGATCGCCCCCACCCGCTGGGAGACGACGATCGCCGACAGGGCCGGCATCCAGCCGGCGGCCTCGGCATACCGGTCGATGGTCGCCGCAAGCGGCCAGTTGGACAGGATCGCCAGCCGGTGGCGGAGCGCGAGCCGCGCCAGCAGGTCGCCCACCTCCGGGCGCGGCGGCAGCGCGTCCACGAATGCCCGCGAGTAGACCTCGATCATCCAGGCCACCTCCTCGGGCTCACTCAGGCGGGCGGCGGCCACCTGGTCCCAGGGCACATCGGCGGGTGGCGGCTGCATCCCGCGCAGGCGGGCCAGCACTCGCACGATCCGCTCGCCCAGGTCCACCTCCCGGAACCGAGGCACCTCCTCGCGGAACTGCCGCTCGCGCTCCTCGGCCCAGGCCGCCAGGACGGCCTCCCTGTCGAATGGGCCGAGTCGCACTGCCATCTCGTTCGCCGTGGCGGAGACCACGCCTCGGAGTCCGGGGCCGGCCACCGGCACCAGCGTGTTCCCGAAGTCGAACGTGATCGCCTCGATCACGTTCCGCCTGCCTGCTCCGCGGCGAGCCGGGCCCGGGCGATCGCCACCGCCGCCGGATTCCGGTCCACCAGCAGCCACCGGCGGCCGGCCCGGGCGGCGGCAACCCCGGTCGTCCCGCTGCCCCCGTAGGGGTCCAGCACGAGATCCCCCGGGCGGCTGGAGGCAGCCACGATCCGCTCCAGGAGCCGCACCGGCTTCTGGGTGGGGTAGCCGGTCCGCTCTGCGGATCCCGGCGGGACGATGGTCATCCACCAAACGTCCGTCGGCAGCTTGCCGCGCGCCGCCTTCTCCGGTCCCACCAGCCCGGGAGCAAGGTACGGGATCCGGTCGATCGCGTCGCGGTCGAACAGCCAGCGGTCCCCCTTCGCGTACCACAGGATCGTGTCGTGCTTGCGCGGCCACCGGTCAGTGGACCGGCCGCCGAAGTCGTAGGCCCACACGAGCTCGTTCAGGAACCGCTGGGCGCCGAACACCTCGTCCAGCAGCAGGCGGACGTGGTGAACCGTGCGCCAGTCCAGGTGGAGGTACAGCGATCCGTGGTCCGCGAGGACACGGCGGATCTCCATCAACCTGACGCGGAGCGCGTCGAGATGCTCGTCCAGTGGGAGGTCGTCCTGCCAGGCGAGGTCGCTCACCACCTCGTAGCGGTACTCGCGACCCCCAAACCCGCGCCGGGTCCGACGACCCGTCCCGGTCCGGATCGAGGCCAGGCGCCGAGACCGGCCGCTCGCGAACGGCGGATCCGCGTAGACGAGGTCCACCACGCCCGCAGGCAACGCGCGCATCACCTCCAGGTTGTCCGCCTCGACCACCGCCCCGCCGGCGGCCGCGTCCAGCACGGCGTCGATCGCCGCGCGGGCATCGGGCGGCAGCGGCGCCACGGTCACCGCACCGCGCTCGCCGGGCAGATCTCCCGGAAGGCACAGTAGTTGCAGGACAGGCGGTCAGGTTTGGCCGCGAACTCCCTGGCCCTGATCCCTGAGGCGGCCGCCCGGATCGACCCTCGCGCCTTGTCCATGCGCTTGCGGTCCACGGGCACCGACCCGACCAGACCCGACTCGAGGAAGTGAAGCGCGACGGCGTCCGGCAGGCGACCGGTCATCGCCTCGTAGCCCATGGCGTAGATCGACAGCTGGAGCGAGTCCCTGGCGCGCTGCCGGGCCTTGGCGGGGTCACGCACGTCCGAGGACTTGTAGTCCGTGATCGTCACCAGCTCCGGCGAAAGCTCCAGGGTGGGTTCCACGACGTCCGCGACCGGCGCCGGTCCCTCACTTGGCGCCGTCCCCGGTCCCTCGGCATCGCGTGGCACGATGTCGACCCGATCGAAGCGCCCCCGGACGCGATCCCCGTCCAGCAGGAAGCTGAACTCCCGCTCCACGTACGCGGGCACGACCGCACCGGGCGCGAGCTGCGCGTCCCGGAAGCGACGCAGCGCCTCGCGGCCCGCGGCCAGGCGCGCCTCCTCATGCTCCCGCGACAGAAACCCCTCGTTGGTCCAGGCACCCAGGAACGACGCATACAGGTCGTCCTCGGTCATCACGTCGCCGCGCGCGTGGCGACGATGGAACTCGGACACGGCGGCATGGAGCGCGGAGCCGTAGATGATCGAGTGGTGGGGCGCCAGCGGCACGCGCAGCAGATGGGCGTACTTGTACTTGAGCGGGCACGTCAGGTAGTCGTCGATCGCGTAGAACGAGAGCATCAGCGGCTCGTCCCCGCGCACCCGGACGGCGGCCGGCGACGGCTCCGTCCGGTCCAGCCCTCCCAGGCGCTCCAGCGGCGAGACCGGCTTCGCGCCGGCCCCCGCCGCGCCGGCGGCCACCGGCAGGTCCAGCGCCTCCAGCACGAACGGCGACACGCGACGCGCCCGCTGGCCGCCGTAGTCCGCCGCGTGCGACAGCACGAGCTCGTCCCGCGCCCGGGTCATGCCCACGTAGAACAGCCGGCGCTCCTCCTGGAGCTGGTAGTCACCCTCCGGCAGCGTCTCGTTGACCAGCTCGATCGGCAGGGCCAGCGGCTCCCGCCGCCCGACGGCCGGAAAGCGGCCGGTGACGAGCCCGGGCAGGTAGACGATCGGGAACTCGAGGCCCTTCGCCTTGTGCACGGTCATCACGGCGACGGCGTCGGCGTCCGGGTCGATATCCGCGGTCGGCGGGTCGTCCCCCGCGGCGATCAGCGTCTGGAGGTGACGTGCCACGAACACCGCACGGTCGTCCGCGAGCAGGGCGGACTGCGCCCGGACGATGTCGAAGAAACGCGCGATGTTGGACAGCGCCTCCTCCGCCGCGACCGACTCGGCGCCGGCGAGGCGTCCCAGCCAGCCGGTCCCCTTGAGGAACGCATACATGACCTCGCCGGCCGGCCGCTCGTGGCCCAGGGCGGCGTACTGCCGCAGGTCCGCCACCAGCACGGCCGCCGAGGCTCGCGTCTCCGGCGAGAGGCGCAGGATCCCGGGCTGGCGGCCAAGCTCGTCGAGGATCTCGAACACCGACCGGTTCCGGCGGCGCGCCATGTTCACGATCGCGACCAGGTCCTCGCCGCCCAGCCGGTACAGCTCCGACGCGGCCAGGGCGTACACGTCCACCGACGACTCGAGGTCCGCGATCGCGCGCAGGAAGGCGAGGAGCAGCTTGACCTCCGGCCGGGCGTACAGGCCGGAGGTCCCCGAGAACCGCCAGGGGATTCCCTCCAGGTTGAGCGAGCGCATGACGGGGTCCGCGGTGGCGTTCGCCCGGACCAGGATCGCCATATCTCGCGGCGCCGCCCCGTCCCGCACGCGCCGCGCGATGTCCGCGGCGATCCAGTCCGCCTCCTCTGCACCGGTCGCGAATGCCTCGTGGCGCACGGCCGGAGCCCCTTCGCTCCCGCGCTCCGCGACCAGGCGCTTCACGATGCCCGCCCGCACCTCCAGGCGGTCCGGGTCGTTGTGGCGCACCAGCCGGTAGGCCGCGTCCAGGATCGGGCCGCGCGAGCGGTAGTTGCGCCGCAGGACGACGACCTTCGCATGCCGGTACCGCTCCCGGAACTCCAGGATGTTGCTGATCGCGGCGCCGCGGAACTTGTAGATCGACTGGTCGTCGTCCCCGACCACCGTCACGTTCCGGTGCCGTTGCGCGACCAGCGCGACCAGCTCCGCCTGGGCGCGATTCGTGTCCTGGAACTCGTCCACCAGGACATACCGGAACCGGCGCTGAACGACGTCCCGCGCGGCCGGCGACTCGCGCAGCAGGCGCAGCGCGAGGGCGACCTGGTCCCCGAAGTCGACCGCTCCGACGGAGGCGAGGAGCGCCTGGTAGCGGCCGTAGGCCCGGGCCAGCTCGCGGGTCCGGCGCGCGTCCTCGTCCAGCGCCGCCGCGGCGCTCCGGTCCGCCTCGAGGGCGTCCCCTCCGGCCGCCTCGAGCGTGCGTGCGGCCTCCAGTGCGCCGGCGCCCAACCGGTCCGCGTGGGCAAGGAAGGCGTCCGGCGACACGTCCTCGTCCTTGGCCCGCGAGAACAGCGTGGCCAGCGCGTCCAGGAACCGGGTGGGGTCCCCCAGTGGCCGGTACTCGTCCAGCCCGAGCTCGAACAGGCGCTCCCGCATGAACACGACGGTCTCCGGCCGCGACAGGACGCGGACGTCCGTCGGCAGCCCGAGCTCCAGGGCGAACTCCCGGATCAGCCGGTCACCGAACGCGTGGAACGTGGAGATCGCCGTGTCCGTATACCCGTACGGGACCATCTGGTCCACCCGGACCTGCATCTCGTCCGCCGCCTGGTCCGTGAAGGTCAGGGCGAGGATCTCCGCGGGACGGGCTCGGCGGGTGGCGATGAGCCACGCGATCCGCCGCGTGATGACCTGGGTCTTGCCCGTGCCCGCGCCGGCCACGACCAGCAGCGGCCCGTCGCCGTGCGTCACTGCGCGCTTCTGCTCCGGGTTCAACCCGGCGAGAAGGCTCTCGAGCCCGGACTCGGGCTCCGGCTCGTCCGCGGTCACCTCCACCTGGCCCCAGACCGGGATCTGCACCAGCTGGGCCGGGTCACCCCGTGGAGAACGGCGTTTCACGGGGCGGGCGCCCGCAGCGGGCGCCGGACGTACAGGGGGAGCGGGTCGCGTGGGACGCTCGATAGGGGGCATGCCGCCAGGATGGCGTGAGTCCGTGCCAGCTCCGGTGTCACGGCCGCGCGGCGATCAGGAGCCGCCGGTCGCGCCCGTCCCGGTGGCCAGCGCGAGCCGCACCGCCTCGGCCTCCTCGGCCGAGAGGTTGGACTCCGAGCGCCCGCCGGCGACCGCCTTGCCGTAGACGCGGGTGCCGGTCCGGGCGTGCAGGCTGCTCACGACGAACCCGTCGCCGCGCGCGTCGAGGACGGCCAGTGCGAAGCTCTGGTTGCCGCCGGTGTCCTCGAAGGGATTGAACCGCACGAGCCCGATGCGCTGCAGGGTCCGCCGCTGGGTCGCCTCCAGGACAGCCGAGCGCGCGGCAAGCTCGTCCACGTCGCGGGCCACCGCGTACACCTTGTCCAGGTGCGCGTCGAGGATGGCCTCGAGGCTCTGCCCCTCCGCGCCACGAGTCAGCCCTTGCAGACGCCGGTCCAGCCGGGACGTGCGGCGCCAGAGGATCACCACCGCCACGATCAGCACGCCACAAGCGATCCCGAGCGCCACGGCGATGGCGCCGATCGATGGGCTCACGAGCGCGTTGAGATCGTCCACGAGGTCCTCCGTCCGGGGCGGGTCGAGTCTACCAGCAGGTTCTCTCGCACCACTCACGGCCCCGGTCCCCGGACCGGTGTATCCTCTGCCGCCGACGGTGCCGCGCCCGCGGCAGCCCCGACCGAGGAGGCCTCAGCCACGCCATGGCGAAGCGCGCCCGCGGCAGTGTCCGCCCCGGCCAGCGCCGGCCGATCTCCCGACGCCCGGCAGCGGCATCCGCCGCGGCGCCGGCGGCGTCCAAGCCCGCCGCACCCGTCGCGCCCCGCCCCACGGGCCTGACCGACGCGGAGGCCGCGCGCGCCGCCGAGCTTGAGGCGCAGCTGCTGGCGGAGGAACGCGCCGCCGAGCAGTCCCGCAAGCGGACACGGGAGCGCGGCACGGCGGTCCGCGACGTTGCACCCGCCGGCACCCTCGCCGTCCGCGCCGAAACCGAGTACGCCTACGTGGCGAGGGACGTGAAGGACATCGTCCGGATCGCCACCCTCCTGTTCGGCATCCTGATCGCCCTCTGGCTCGTGATCGACGTCGCGGGCGTGATCACGATCGCCTGAGGCCGGCAGGCCACCCAACGGCCGGCCCGATGCCCACCAGGCGCGCGGTTCCCGGCGCCCGACCCGAGGCCCTGTTCCGCCCGCCCCCCGAACGACAGCCGCTCGCCGCCCGCATGCGGCCGCGCGCGCTGGACGAGTTCGTCGGGCAGGACCACCTCGTGGGCGAGCGGGGCCCGCTCCGCCGCTCGGTGGGCCGGGGCCATCTCGCATCGCTGCTTCTCTGGGGTCCGCCCGGGACCGGCAAGACGTCCCTCGCCCGGCTCCTTGCCGACGCGGTCGGTGCCCGGTTCCACACGATCTCCGCGGTCATGTCCGGCGTGGCCGAGGTCCGGGCGACCGTCGCCGAGGCACAGGAGCGGCTGACCCTCGAGGGTCGTCGATCGGTCCTGTTCATCGACGAGATCCATCGCTTCAACAAGGCGCAGCAGGATGCGCTCCTTCCGCACGTGGAGGACGGCACCGTCACGCTGATCGGCGCCACCACCGAGAACCCCTACTTCGAGGTCAACGCCGCCCTCCTGTCGCGGATGCGGGTCTGGCGCCTGGAGCCCCTCGCCGACGAGGACGTCGCCACGATCATCCGCCGCGCCCTCGAGGACGCAGAGCGCGGCCTGGCCGGTCCACTCGGTCCGCGCGGCGGGGTGACGCTCGCAGCTGAACCCTTCGACCACCTCGTGGACCTCGCGGGCGGCGACGCGCGCCAGGCGCTCAACGTGCTCGAGGGTTCGATCGCCCTGGCCGAGGACGAGGCTCACCGTTCGGAAGGGGGCGCCGTCTCCCCCACCCTGGCCGACGTCGAGGCCGCTGCCCAGCAGCGGGTGCTGGGCTACGACCGCGCCGGCGACGGCCACTACGACACGGTGTCGGCGTTCATCAAGAGCCTGCGAGGCAGCGACCCGGACGCCGCGCTGTACTGGCTGGCGGCGATGGTCGCGGCCGGCGAGGACCCCCGGTTCATCGCCCGCCGGCTGATCATCAGCGCCTCGGAGGATGTGGGCAACGCGGATCCACGGGCCCTGCAGGTGGCGATCTCGGCCGCCCAGGCGCTCGACCACGTCGGGCTTCCGGAGGCCCAGTACGCCCTCGCCCAGGCCGCCGCCTACATCGCAACGGCGCCCAAGTCCAACCGGGCGGGCACTGGCTACTGGGCGGCCGTCGCGGACGTCGTGGACCGCGGCTCGCTGCCGGTCCCGCTCCACCTGCGGAACGCCGCGGACCGTCGGATGAAGCACCACGGGATCGGCGTCGGCTACCGCTACCCCCACGAGTTCGAGGGTCACGACGTCGACCAGCAGTACCTGCCGGACGAGCTCGCCGGGCGCCGCTACTACCTGCCCTCGGACCAGGGGTACGAGCGCACGATCGGCGAACGGATGGCGGCCCGGGAGGCGGCGCGGGACGATGCCCGCGCCCGCGGTCGGACGCCGCGCAACCCGGTCCCCGGGCCCCAGGTGGACGGCATGGGCTCCGCGGCGAAGGTCACGCGGCTCCGTGAAACGAACCGCCGCGCCATGGCCGACGGGCAGCGCCGGGACGCCGGCGATGGGGGCTCCGAAGAAGCCGGGTCCTGACCCCGGCCGGTTCGCTGGGCGCAACGCCTGGACGAAGGTCTGGACGGCACCCGCAAGGCTCGCCATTGTTCGCCCCATCCAGTCGACATCTCGCGCGGGGCCGCGTCCCACCCCGCGCGAGACCACGATGCCGGGGCGTGATGGAGGAGGGGTCTCGATGCGCACCAATCCCGGCCGGCGACGGCTCGGCAGGATCGGCATCCTCGTGGCGTTCGTGCTGGCCGCGCCCGCGGTCGTCGTCGTCCCCGCGGCGCTCGTGTCGGCGGGTGACCCCGCCTGCGACACGCGGACCAACGACAACTTCAAGAAGTTGCTCGAGTGCGTGACGCTCGAGGGCGTCCGCGAGCACCAGGCCGCGCTCCAGACGATCGCCGACGCGAACAACGGCATTCGGGTGTCGGGCTCGCCCGGCTACGACCAGTCTGCGGACTATGCCGAAGCGGTGTTCCGTGCCGCCGGCTACGACGTGACCGTCCAGGAGTTCCAGTTCCAGACGTTCATCTCGCTCGCGCCGTCGATCCTGGAGCAGGTCTCGCCGCCGCCGGCCGGGCCGATCACGAACAACATCTTCAGCTACTCGGGCAGCGGCGACGTCACGGCAGCCGTCAGCACCGTGAGCGACTTCCGGGGCTGCAACGCGGCCGACTTCGCCGGCTTCCCGGCCGGGAACATCGCGCTCATCAGCCGGGGCACCTGCACCTTCGCGATCAAGGCGACCAACGCCTACAACGCGGGCGCCTCGGGCGTGGTCATCTACAACAATGCCGCGGGAGTGCTCAACGGCACACTCGGCAACGGCTTCACGCTGAACATCCCGGTGACGTCGGTGACCCAGGCGGTCGGCCAGCAGCTGGCGGCGACCCCGGGCCTCATCATGCGCCTCAAGACCGAGACCTTCCGCGGCATCGCGACCACCTCCAACGTCCTCGCAGAGACTCCCGGCGGCGACCCGGACAACGTGGTCGTGGTCGGCGCCCATCTCGATTCCGTCAACGCCGGCCCGGGGATCCAGGACAACGGCTCGGGCTCGGCTGCGATCCTCGAGGTGGCTCAGCAGATGAGCAAGGCCAACCCACGGAACAAGGTCCGCTTCGCCCTCTGGGGTGCCGAGGAGTCGGGCCTGGTCGGATCGACCCACTACGTCAACAATCTCAGCCCGGAGGAGGTGGACAGGATCACGCTCTACCTCAACTTCGACATGATCGGCTCGCCGAACCATGTCTTCTTCGTCTACGACGGCGATGACAGCGACGGGGCCGGCGCCGGTCCGGGACCCGCGGGCTCGGCCGAGATCGAGAAGACCTTCGAGCGCTTCTACGCTCAGCGCGGGATCCCCTTCAAGGGCACCGACTTCAGCGGCCGGTCCGACTACGGCCCGTTCATCGCGGTCGGCATCCCCGCCGGCGGGCTGTTCACCGGCGCCGAGGGGATCAAGACGCCCGACGAGGCCGCCATGTGGGGCGGTACCGCGGGCGACCAGTACGACCCCTGCTACCACCTAGCCTGCGACACCTTCGACAACATCAACCTCTCGGCGCTCGACGTGAACTCCGATGCCGTCGCCTATGCGACGCTCCAGTACGCGCAGAACACCTCCGACGTCAACGGCGTCAAGGGCAAGGGCAACTTCAAGCCCGGCACGCTCGAACCTTCGCCCGACCCCGATCACGCCCCAGTCACCCAGTAGCGATCCCCCACCTCGACCCACCCGGGCCCCGCATCCGCCGGATGCGGGGCCCCTTCACGTCACGCCCGGCCCACCAGGGCCGGTACCGGCCCACTCGGGGGCACCGCGCGTCACAGGCGCGCCGAAACCGGTGAGACGCCGACTGCTGACTGTCAGGCGGGTGCCGCTCGCGTGGCCGCGGGCTGCCCAGTCCGCCGTGCCGACGCGCGGCGACGCGAACGCGGGGTCGTGGCGCGCCCGGCCTCCATCTCGGCCATCACCTCGGCCTCCGCGGCCGCCTCCGCCAGGGCCGCCTCGACGCCCCGTGCCGCAGCCGGAATCTCGTCGGCCAGCATCGGATGGGCGAAGTGGAACCCCTGGCCGTAGGTGCAGCGGAGCGATCGCATCCGCTCGGCCTGGGCCGGCGTCTCGATACCCTCAGCCACGGTGTCGATGCCCAGCGATCGGGCCATCGCGACGATCGCCGCCGCCAGCGCAGACGAGCGGGTCGCGGTCTCCGACTCGCCTTCCTGCGTGAACTCGCCCGCGATCTTCAGGGCGTCGACAGGGAACTGGCGAAGGTGGCTCAGCGAGAAGTACCCGGTGCCGAAGTCGTCGATGACCACCCGCACCCCCAGGTCACGCAGGTCCTGGAGCGTCTCGACCGTCGTCGGCGTCGCCCGCAGCAGGGCTGTCTCGGTGATCTCGATGACCAGCCGCGACGCGGCGACGCCGTGATCGGACAGCGCCTCCCGGACACCCTCGATGAACCCCTGCTCCTGGACTTCACGGGCCGATACGTTGACGCCGACGAACATGTCCGCCGGGGTCGAGGCCTGCGCCCCCCATGCCGCCGCCTGGCGGCAGGCCTCGCGGAGCACCCAGCGGCCGATCGGCAGGATCGAGCCAGCCTCCTCGGCGATCTCGATGAACTGGCCGGGCGGGATGAGCCCGCGCTCGGGGTGCCGCCAGCGAACGAGCGCCTCGACGCCTGCCAGGCGGTTGGTGGCGAGGTCGATGATGGGCTGGTAGCGAAGGACCAACTGCTGGAGGTCGACCGCCTGCTTGAGCTCCAGCGCCAGCTCGTGCCGCTCCCGGATCGCCTGGTGCATGCCTGGATCGAAGATGGCGAAGCCTGCCTTGCCGCCGGCCTTTGCCATGTACATCGCGACGTCTGCATTGCGGACCATGTCGCCGGCACCGTCGATCGCGTCCCGGGCGCCGGCGATGCCGATGCTGGCCGAGATGGACACCGGCTGACCGGCCACCAGGTACGGCGCGCGGAGGTCGCGCACCAGGCGCTCGGCCATCGCGCGCGAGCGCCGCAGGTCTGGCTGGTCGTGCGTCAGGACGGCGAACTCGTCGCCCCCCAACCGGGCCACGAGGTCGTCGTCACGGACGAGCGACGAGATGCGCCGCGTCACCGCCACCAGGAGCTCGTCGCCTGCCGCGTGACCGAGGCTGTCGTTGACGATCTTGAAGTCGTCGAGATCGATGAACAGGACCGCCGAGATCCGGTCCGGCTCCTGGCCATCGTCGAGCACGCGCTTGAGGCTGGCCTGGAACGAATACCGGTTCGCGGCGCCCGTGAGTGAGTCTCGCTCGGCCAGGTCCTGGACCCGCTTGAGCAGCACGGCGTTGCGCAGGTTCAGCGCCGCGATCGACGCGAGCTGGGCGACGACGCTCATGATCCGGCGCTCGATCCCGGCCACTGCCCGGCCGGGCCGCTCGAGGATGACGGCGCCCACCGGTCGGCCATCGGCGAACATCGGCGCGACGATGACGTTCCTCGCCTCGGGCAGCAGCCCTGCCACGACCGGGTCGCGGTCCGCGTTCAGCCGTCGCACGGCCAGCGGGGCACGCGTCGCCCACACTCGCTCCACGATCGGGTCCACGGGCAGCGGCTGCCCATGCTGCGTGAATGGCATGCCGAACGAGCCCAGGGCGAGCAGCCGGTCGTCGGATGCGCCGAGGACGACGCCACGGACAAAGCCGTAGCGCTCGGCAAGCGCCTCCAGGACGATCTGCGCCTGGTGGATCGGATCGCCCTCATCGTCGAGTCGCGAGCCAACGGCGACGAGCGTCTCCAAGTCGGTGCGTCGCTGGCGGAGCTCGCGTTCGTTGAGCGCCGAGAACACCGCCGTCGCCAGGGCGAACAGCCAGAAGGCCGTGACGTTGAGGGCCGGCGTGCCCTGGAGCTCGATAGCCCGGCCTGGCAGCACTTCCACAGGCGGCAGCAGGGCCGCCGCCTGTGCGTACAGCACGACGAACAGCAGGAGCGAGTGCCAGAGTGCGATCTTGAGCCCCGTCCGGTACGAGGCGAGCAGGGTCACGGCGACGAGATGGAGGTAGACAAGGAAGCGCATCGGGCTCCCGCTTCCGCCCGTCGCGTACATCGTGGCGGCGAGGAACAGCCCGTCGACCAGGAGCATGACCGTCATCGTGGCGAACGTGGCCTTCGGCCATCGCCAGCCGACCCATTCCATTGCGAGGGCCAGGCCCAGGTAGGCGATCGCCGTCGTGACCAGCGACGGGAGTGGAACGCCGAGCGTCGCGGGGCTCGCCAGCCCGAGGCCGATGGTGACGGCGGCAAGCGCGAACCGCAGGCCCAGGAGGTAGCGAAGCCGGTCACCGAGGATCGCGTAGTCGGTCCTCGCCCGATCCGCCGTCACGGTGCGTCATCCGCGAACGGGACGAGCGTGTCGGCCAGCGTCAGCGGCGCTGCCCGGAGCTTCGGGTCCCGGTGGTCAACCCGGGACTGCACGAGCAGGAACAGCAGGACGAGCAGCGCAAGGAGGATCGGGAACCCGAAGACCGTGGCGACGGTCGCCGCAACCTCCGGCCGGAAGAGCCGCGCCGCGCCCTCGAGCGCGATGCCCAGGGCGGAGGAGGGCCCATCGGGCTGCAGCCCCGGTGCCGGACCAACCATGCTGTCGCTGCGCGGCCCGGCCGGGCCATCGCCGGAGCTGCGCGGACCGGAGGGCCCGCCCTCGCCAACGGGGAGCACCAGGGCCGTCTTCGGGTCCTGGCTGCCGTCGGGTGCGGGCGTCGGGTCGGCGTCGGGCGCGGGCGTCGGGTCGGCGTCGGGCGCGGGCGTCGGGTCGGCGTCGGGCGCGGGCGTCGGGTCGGCGTCGGGCGCGGGCGTCGGGTCGGCGTCGGGCGCGGGCGTCGGGTCGGCGTCGGGCGCGGGCGTCGGGTCGGCGTCGGGCGCGGGCGTCGGGTCGGCGTCGGGCGCGGGCGTCGGGTCGGCGTCGGGCGCGGGCGTCGGGTCGGCGTCGGGCGCGGGCGTCGGGTCGGCGTCGGGCGCGGGCGTCGGGTCGGCGTCGGGCGCGGGCGTCGGGTCGGCGTCGGGCGCGGGCGTCGGGTCGGCGTCGGGCGCGGGCGTCGGGTCGGCGTCGGGCGCGGGCGTCGGGTCGGCGTCGGGCGCGGGCGTCGGGTCGGCGTCGGGCGCGGGCGTCGGGTCGGCGTCGGGCGCGGGCGTCGGGTCGGCGTCGGGCGCGGGCGTCGGGTCGGCGTCGGGTGCGGGCGTCGGGTCGGCGTCGGGTGCGGGCGTCGGGTCGGCGTCGGGTGCGGGCGTCGGGTCGGCGGCCACGACCGTCCGCTGCACGGTGTCGAAGGCATCGACCCGTTCGGGGGCGGCGACATCCTCCAAGCACGTGTCGCTGCCGTTCGTCGTCCTCGCGCAGATGACGTCCGTGCCGACGGCGGCCGCCACGTAGCTCACGGTGCAGGTGCCGACCAGGCCGGTGTGGCACCGCATGTCCGCCCCGCCCCCACCAACGGGCGCGTTTGCGCTGCCCGGGAGGAAGTCGAAGCGGACCTGGGTGTTTGTCGACGGACCCGTCAGCAGGCTCCCGTCTGCACCGTGGATCGTCGCGGTGAGCTGGACCGTGGCACCCACGACGACGCTCGCGACGTCGAGCTCGACGTCCAGGATCGGATCGCCCGGCGCCGCGATCGCGGTCGACGGGGCCGTCGGCCAGACGCCCACCGAGATGGCAGCCGCCAGCGCGAGCGAGATCGCGATCGGTCCCCTGTGGAGCGTGGCCCTGTGCATCTTCAACCCCCGGCGGTGGTGGCGCGCCGGCTCCGGCCGACGTGGCGTCCCCCCGGTACGCACCGCCAGAGTCGGGCTGTCCGGGCGCTCGTACCAGCCGCACGATGGGACCATGTTCCCGGGTGCACCGCCCCGTGCGGTGCGCGCACCGGGCGGGGTCCCGGGCGACCCCCGGACGTTGGTCACGGTGCGATGTGCGGTCGAGGTGGCCGGGGGTGCCTGCGGTGACGTCGCCCCCGTGCGTCGGTGACGTTTGCCGGTGCGACGGGTCAACGACCCGAGGGCAGGACCGGGGACCGCGCAGGATGCGGGCCCGGTTCCGTCGCCAACGGTCGCCCGACCCGGTACCGTCCCACCCGGCGGGCACCGCGCGTCACAGCCGCGCCGAACCCGCCCCCGGAGGAGCACGTGGTCAGCTACAGCCGGTCGCTCGTCGCGCGCTTCCTGCCCCAGGGCGCGGTGCTGCTGTCGGTGCTGACCTTCGCCAGCTACGCGATGGGCCTCGTCCGCGACCGCGTGTTCGCGCGGACGTACGGGGCGGGCGCGGAGCTGGACGCCTACAACGCCGCGTTCGTGCTCCCGGAGCTCGCCCTCGACGTGCTGGTCGCGAGCGGGCTGACGGCCCCGTTCGTGCCCATCTTCAGCACCCTGCGGCGCGACCATGCCGCCGCGGCCACCCGGTTCGCCCAGACCGTGCTCACGCTCGCGGTCGCCGTGATGGCGGCGGCGTGCCTGGTGCTGCTCGCGGTGGCGCCCGCGACGGCGGACCTCGTGGCTCCGGGCTTCGATCCCGCCCAGCGGGCCCGGTATCTCGAGCTGTTCCAGCTGATGCTCGCCACGCCGATCCTGTTCGCGGCCTCGATCACGCTGGGCGAGATCCTGGTCGCCGAGCGTCGCTTCCTGTTCTACGCGCTGGCGCCGATCCTGTACAACGCCGGCATCGTCGCGGGGACCGTGCTGCTCCACGACTCGATCGGCATTCGCGCCGCCGCCGTCGGCGCGGTCGCGGGCGCGCTGCTGCACCTGGGCATCCGCCTGGTGGGGATCCGGCGGACCTCCATCCGGCTGCGGCCCCGCCTGGACCTGCGGATGCCCGAGCTGCGCGAGTTCGGGCGCCTGATGCTGCCCAAGATGCTCGCCCATCCGATCGAGCCCCTGACGTTCCTGTTCTTCACCGCGGTCGCCACCACGCTCGCGGCCGGCAGCGTCACGGCCGTCAGCTTCGCGCGCAACTTCCAGAGCGTGCCCGTGTCGCTGATCGGCGTCGCCATCTCGGTGGCGGCGTTCCCGGCGCTTTCGGCAGCCTGGGCGACCGGGGACCGGGCCGGCTTCCGGCGCCTCGTGAGGACCAACGCGACGACGATCGCGGTCGTCACCGTGGCAGCCGCCGTCGGCCTCGTGATCGTGGGGCCGATCGCGATCGACGTCCTGCTGGGCGGCGGGGAGTTCGGCCCCGACGACGTCGCGCTCACGGCGGGAATCCTCGCCGCGTTCGCGCTGTCCGTGCCGTTCGAGGCGCTCGGCCACCTGCTGGCGCGGTCCGTGTACTCGACCCACAACACGATCCTGGCCGTGCTCGCCTCGCTGGCCGGCTTCGGCGTGACGGTCGGGATCACGCTCGCGCTCGTCGAACCTGCGGGGGTGCTGGCGATCCCGCTGGGCTTCGCGGCGGGCTCCGCCGCCAAGACGATCCTGCTGGTCGGGGCCGTCGTGCGCCGGCTCCGGAGCCCGGTCAGCGGTCCAGCGGTACCGTCGGCATGACCGCGATGAACAGGCCGTCGCGGCTCGGGTACTTGCCCTCGGGTCGTTTCCAGGGCAGGTAGTTGCGGCGCATCTCGGCGCCGTCCTGGAACGTCCCGGCCGGGTCCGAGGGACCCCAGATCGAGGACACGCGCGGGTACCAGGGGTCGAGGATGTAGGTCCCGGTGACGCGGGCGTCGTCGAACACCGTGGGATCGCCGTCCGCACGGTAGCCGGTCATCACCCAGGTGTGCGCCCCTTTCCAGGTGAGCAGGATCACCGGCGCGTGATAGGTGGAGATCGCGACCGCGGCATCACGTAGCGCGTCCGAGCGTCGGTCGTAGGCGCGGACCTCGTAGCCGTGCACTCCGTGCGCCTCCAGGGCCCCGACCATCGCGGCCGGGCCCCAGCCGCCGTTGTGGCTGTCGCGCCGGCTCTCCCACTCATCGATCCGGGACGCCAGCTCCCGCTGGAAGGCGGCGGTCAGCGGTGCACGGCCATGGATCGCCAACACCATCTGCGTGCCGGCCACCGCGCACCAATCCTTGTCTGTTTGGCTGATGAACCAGCGCTCGGGACGACGCAGCAGCGTCACGTCCACGCTCGCGCGCTCCGGCGTGGGTCTGGGCGTCGCGGACGGCGCGGGCGCAGGCGCCGCTGGATCAGCGGAGCCGGTGGGCGACGGCACCGGGGTCACGGTTCCCGCCGGCGTGGGGACCGGCCGCGGCGTGACCCGCACCTCCGCCTCGATCGGCCGGTCCGGCGGTGGATCCACGATCAGCTCGATCCGATGGGCGACACCGGCCAGACGGTCGCCCACCCCCAGGACGTTGGACCACAGGGCGAGGATCCCGAGCAGCGCCGCGGCGGCCAGCACCGCGACGACGGCGTACCGCCGGCGGCGGCGGCGATGCGGGCGGGAGGAGGTCATGCGATCCGGCTCCGAGGCGGGACTGGCCGCCCGAGAGACGGGCGGGGACTGCCCGGTGCGACGTGGTGCCGCGTCGCCGTCAGCCGGCCTTCGGGCGCCGGCCCCGGCGGCCGCCCGGCAGCTTGCCCGTGGACAGGTAGATGGTCCGGCCGCGGATCGCCATGTTGGTGCCCGGCTTGTGGGCCGCGATCGCCTTCTTCACCGCCGCGCGCATGGTCGGGATCTTCTCCGGCGGATCGAGCTCCACCGCGATCACGTCCTCCTCCGATCGGAGCCTGGCCAGCGCCTTGCGGATCTCGTCCTCGCGCTGCAGGGCGGCGAGCTGGCGGGGTGACAGGGCGCGCTCTCTCGGTTTCGGCACGAGCTCCTCGAGCTTCGCTGCGCGGATTCGCATCGGTGGTTCACTCCTCGAGGCATGGCGAGACGCCGATGGGCGAGCAGATGATGACATGGAACCGCCGATCGTGAACACCGCCGCCCGGGCCGGCGACATCGTCCCGTTTCATGTGCGGGGCAGGGTCCGTTCACTCTCCCGATTCACATTCCACCTCGGCGCACGGTGCGAATGCGGAACAGGCCTCCGGGGGCGAGTCGTCGGTCGTATCCTCCGCCAATGCGGCGCGGATGACGCCGGCGAGGGAGGTGTTCGGATGACGGAACCTGTTGGTGGGCCCCCCGCCCCGGGAGATCCGGGTGAGGCGCCCGCGCCGCCGCCCGTCCAGGCCGGGTGGCAGGCCCCGCCCCAGGCGCCGGCGCCCGGCGGGTTCGGGGCGCCGGTGGCCGCGGGCCCGGCGCCGGGCGTCACCTACGCAGACCTGGTGATGCGCATCGTCGCGTACATCATCGACTCCATCATCTTCTTCATCGTGGCCGTGGTGCTCGGCAGCATCATCGTCGTGGGCATCTTCGCGGGCGGCGGGGTCGTCGAGCTGATCGGGACCGTGCTCCTCGTGGCGCTCAGTCTCGTGGGCAGCGCGATCTACTTCGTCTACTTCTGGACCACGATGCGCGCGTCCCCGGGCCAGAAGATGCTCAGCCTCGAGACGGTCAACGCAGCAGACGGTGCCACGCTCACCCGCGACCAGGCGATCCGCCGCTGGGCCTTCCTGTTCGGCCCCTTCGCCCTGGGATCGGCCCTCGGCTACGCGCCGGGTGTGCTGGGTGTCCTCGGGTCCCTGGTGGGCCTGCTGGCCATCGGCTACGCCCTCTACCTGCTGTACAGCGTGTCGCAGAGCCCCAAGCGCCAGGGGTTCCACGACGTCCAGGCCGCCACCGTGGTGGTCAAGCGCGGCTGACCGGCGGGACGGTCCGTCGCTCGTCGGGACCCGGGGCCGGCTCGCCGGTCCCGGGTCCGTGATTCCCCGCCCGCGCTGGACGGTACGGGAACCGTCGGGCACCATCGTGGCATCCCCGCGACTGCCAGGAGATCCTGCGTGACCCGCTTCGAGCCGAACCTCCGCATCCCCGGCCGGCTGGCCCGGCCCGCGTCCGTCCGACGGTCTCCGATGATGCGGGCCGCCGAGCGGGCGCTGTGATGCGGATCCTCGTTGCCGAGGCCCTTGCCGTCGAGGGCCTGGAGCTGCTGCGCGCGCGCCACGAGGTGGACGAGCGACTGGGCCTCTCCCCGGCGGAGATGGTCGCGATCCTGCCCGAGTACGACGCCCTGATCGTGCGCAGCGGGGTCAGGGTTGACGCCGGGTTGATCTCGGCCGGGACTCGCCTCGCCGTCATCGGCCGCGCCGGCGTCGGCGTGGACAACGTGGACCTGGAAGCCGCGACGCGGGCCGGGATCACCGTCGTCAACGCGCCGACCGGCAACACGATCGCCGCTGCGGAGCACACCCTCGCGCTGCTCTACGGGCTGGCCCGCCGGATCGCGGCCGCGGACGCGTCCATGCGCCGTGGCGAGTGGAAGCGCTCGCAGTTCACCGGCACCGAGCTGCGCGGCAAGACACTGGGCATCGTCGGCCTTGGCAAGATCGGGCAGGCCATCGCCGTGCGAGCCCGGGCGATGGAGATGACGGTCATCGGGACGGACCCGTTCGTGACCGCCGACCAGGCGACCGGCCTGGGCGTGGAGCTGGTCTCGTTCGACGACCTCGTCGCGCGCTCCGACGCAATCAGCGTCCACGTGCCGATGACCCGTGCGACCCGAGGCCTGGTCAATGCCGACACGATCGCCCGGATGAAGCCGGGCGTGCTGCTGCTCAACGTGGCGCGGGGCGGGATCCTGGACGAGACGGCCGTGGCCGCCGCCCTGCGCGAGGGCCGGATCGGCGGCGCGGCGTTCGACGTGTTCGAGACGGAGCCGCCGGCCGGCTCCCCGCTGCTGGACGCACCCGGCACGCTGCTCACGCCGCACCTCGGCGCGTCCACCGCGGAGGCGCAGGTCGCGGTGGCCGAGGAGGTCGCGGCAGAGGTCATCGCGGTCCTCGACGGGCGTCCGGCCCGGCACGCGGTCAACGCACCCCTGCTCACGCCCGAGACCGCGCAGGCGATCGCGCCCTTCCTGCCGCTCGCCGAGACGCTGGGTCGATTCGTCGCCCAGCTCCTGCGGACCGCACCCCAGCGCCTGACGCTCGAGATCGCCGGCGAGCCCGCGGCCCACGACGCGTCCTCGCTGGTGGCGGCGGCCGTGCGCGGCCTGCTGGAGACCACGATCACGGAGCGTGTCAACCTGGTCAACGCAGCGTCGCTGGCCAAGGCGCGCGGGATCACGCTGGAGGAGCGCAAGACACCCGACGCGGGACCGTTCGCCGCCCGGCTCACGCTCGCGGCGGAGGCCGGCGGGCGAACGGCGGTCGTCGCCGGCACCGTCGCCAACGGCGAGCCCCGGATCGTGCGGCTCGACGAGTACGCGATGGACCTCGCACCGGCGGACAGCATGCTCATCACGCTCCACCACGATCAGCCCGGGACGATGGGTCGGATCGGCCAGATCCTGGGCGAGGCGGACGTCAACATCAGCGCGATGACCCTCGCCCGCTCGGCGCCGCGGGCCGACGCGTTCATGGTCCTGGCCCTGGACGACGATGTGCCGGAGTCCGTTGCGGATGCGATCCGCCGGGAGGCGGCGGTCATCGACGTCTGGACGATCCGCCTGGGACGCGACCGATGACGGGCGATGCGGCCGCAGCTCCGACCGTCGCACCGCTGATCCCCGAGGGCCTGGACGCGACGCTGGTCCTGCTGCGTCACGGCGAGTCCGAGTGGATCCGCGAGAACCGCTTCCAGGGCCAGGCGGAGACGCCCCTGTCCGCGGTCGGACGCCGGCAGGCCGCGCTGGCCGCCGCCCGGCTGGCCGAACCCCACGCGCCACCGGCGCTCCCGCTGCCCATCGGGCTCCCGCTCGAGATCGTGCACTCCCCCCTCGCCCGGACGCGGGAGACGGCGGAGGCCGTCGCGGCCGCCATGGACCATGGATCCGCCGTGCGCCCCGAGGCCGGGATCATGGAGATCGGCCAGGGCGCGTGGGAGGGCGAGACCCACGACGAGATCATGCGCCGCTGGCCCGCCGAGCTCGCGGCCTGGCGGCGGCATCCCCACCAGGCGTGGGCGCCCGGCGGGGAGTCAATCGCCGACGTGCGGGCGCGGGTCCGGCCGGCCCTGGCCGCGATCCTGGAGCGCCTCGGCCGGGACTTCCCCCGGGGCAGCCTCGACCGACCCCAGGTGGGCGGGTACGTGGGCGTCGGGCCGGCCGCGGGCCAGCCGTGGTCGATCCTCGTCGGCCACGACGGCGTGTTCAAGATCGTCCTGCTCACCCTGTTCGATCTGCCGCTGGATCGGTTCTGGATGTTCACGTTCGCGTTGTGCGGGATCACGGTGGTCGAGTTCCGCGGCGGCCGGGCAGTCCTGCGCGCCCACAACCTCACCGAGCACCTGGCCGCGCTGCTCGACGAGCAGGCGCAGGAGGAGGCGGAGCGGCGCGCGCGGTCGGGGGCGATGTGACGGCCGCCACCGGCGGCGGCTATCGGCGCCGGCGCCCCGGGCCGCGCCTGAACAGCAGCCGCAGCAGCGACAGCCGGAGGCGTCGGGTGGCCTCGCCCACGGCACGCAGGCGATCGCCGGCGAGGTCCGCGCGCGCGTAGGCGGTCTCGACCTTCGCGTCCGCCACGACCCGCAGGTCGTCGCGGGCCACCGGCACCAGCTCGCCCAGCGTGGCCGCGTACTCGTACACCGTCTGCGTGGGTCGCGGCGCGAATCCCAGGCGCCCGGCGCCGCGCGACAGCGTCCGCCAGGCGCCGTCGGGGCTCAGCTCGCCGCGCGGACCGCGAAGCCGGGCGGCCAGGGCGATCCCGACGACCAGCAGCGCGAGGACAACGGTGGCGAGGATGAGCAGCGTCCGGTCGCCGGGGCTGCCGCCGGGCCGGGGTCCCAGCGCGCCGCCGTCGACATCCTCCCGCGGGATCCGGCGCGTCGGGTCGGGCAGCTCCGTGCCCGGGGCGGACGCGGGCGTCGGCGAGGCAGGCGCCACCTCGGGGCCCTCCTGGATGACCGATGGCTGCCCCACCCCGCCGCCGGTGGGGTCGAACGGGATCCAGCCGTAGCCCGGGAAGTAGACCTCCACCCAGGCGTGGGCCCCGTCGTTGCGCACCGTCTCCTGCCCGGCGACGCGCTTGCCGGGCAGGAATCCCTGGACGAGCCTGGTCGGGATCGGGTTGGCCGGGTTCGCCGCCCGCAGCAGGATCGCCATCGTGGACGCGTAGTGGAGGCAGTAGCCCTCGTTGGTGCGGGCGAAGCACTCGACCGCGCTCGGGTCCCGGCAGTCGACATCCCGGAGATCCGTCGTGTACCGGAAGCGCGGGTCGTCCTGGAGGAAGGTCTCGAACGCCCTGGCCAGGTGGTAGGGATCCTCGGATTCCGCGGTCGCCCGCATCTCCGCCAGCAGCGCCGTCGCATCCGGGCCGATCGCGCCCGGCGGCACGTCCGTGAACCGGGCGGTGATCTCCGGCGGGTAGGCCTCGGACGCGGCCTCGAGGCGGTTCTGGCTGATCACGTCCTCGTCGCCGAGCCGGAGGATCCGCGCGGTCACCCGGTAGCCGGGCCTCGGCTCGTCCAGCTCCACGCTGCCGAACCAGCGCTCATTCCCGCCCAGCCGGACGCTTGCGTCCCGGGTGACGAACACGGGGGTGCCCGGGCTGAGCAGGAGGTGCTGCCCGTAGTCATCCGGCTGAACGTCGACGGTGACCTCCCGGGTCAGGTCGGTCGACGGGTCCTCGGGCGTCCCGGCGAGCAGCGGGAACTCGGCCTCCACGTCCGTGCCGCGCATGTCGGTCTGCTCCCAGCCCCCGAGCTCGAACCGGTCGTACGCCCTGACCCGCCATTTCATGGCCTCCTCCTCCGCGGCGGGCAGCACCGCGACGAAGGCGACCTCCTGGTTGCTGAACCACTGCGGGGAGATCTGCGCGCTCGTGCCGAAGCTGACGCCGGCTCCTGCCCGCAGGTCGCCGCCCACCGGGAACAGCCGCCCGACGGTCTCGCCGATCTCGATCAGCTGGTCGTCGAGCCCCTTCCATGCGTCCGCGAGCGGGTCCGACGCGGCCCGCGTGGTGAGCGCGAGCGAGCCGGCCAGGGCGGCGACGATGAACACGGTGCCGCCGCGGAGGTATTGGCCGGCCAGGCCGGACGGATCGCCGATCCGCCGGCGGATCCAGGTGGTGCGCTCGTCGAACGCGTGCATGCCGATGAGCAGGAACAGGGAGGCGCCGGTGAACACCACCAGGAGCGGCAGCTGGTTGCGGCTGGTGAGGGCCATGTTGGCGACCAGCGCCAGCCCGACCGCGATGACCGCGTTGAACGGGCGGCGGTGGCCGAACACGGCGTAGGCGGCGAACTGCGCGGTCGCCCACAGGAGAATCCCCAGGACGAGGATGTAGTGGATCTCCTCGCTGGTGAACCGGCGACCCCGCCACGCGATGTCCAGGTAGGCGTTGACGGTCCCGGAGGCCGTCGCCGTGAACGCCTCGGACATCGAGCTGCCCGGAAGATAGGCCCAACCGGCGAGCACCGGGATCAGGATGCCCGCGAACACGGCGCCGACCAGGTGCGTGGTCCAGCGGCTCCAGCCCAGCTTGGGTCCCAGGATCCCGACCGCGAGCCCGAGCAGGGCGATCAGGGGCAGCCCGTCCGTCAGCGACGCACGGCCGTTCACCCAGCCCGGCTCGTCCACCGCCCAGGCCAGGACCAGCACCATGACCAGGATCATGGCCGGCGGCAGCCAGCCCTCCTCGGGACGGTGGAGTCGGAACGGCTTCATCGCGAGAGGGCCTCCGCCAGCACCTGGTCAGGGCCGACCGTGAAGACCGGCAGCTCGTACTCCGCCAGGGCGTGTCGGAGCGCGCGAGCCCGCTGCAGCTGGGCCTCCGCCTCCGGCGTGTCCACCGGCGCCGGTTCGAACGCCGCGGCCTCGAGCAGCACCACGACGGTCCCGATGCCCCGCGAGCGAAGCGCGGCGACCGGTCGGATGAACGACGGGTCGGTCGACGACGTGATCAGGATCGCCGTCATCCCTCGCCGAAGCCGGCTGAGCCCCGTGACCAGCGTCTCCGAGAGCGGCGACCTCCCGTCGGCCTCCACCGCGGCCAGCAGCTGCAGGATCTTGAGCCGCTGGCGGGCGCCGCGATCCGCGGGCAGGATGGTCCGCCGATGGGCGTTGACCGTGAGCCCCACCGCCCGGTTCTCGGCGATCGCCTTGTCGGCGATGGACGCGGCCACCCGCACCGCGACCTCCGTCGTGGACCGGTCGCCATCGCCGGCCTCGGCGGACGCGTCGAGGTCCAGGAACAGCCAGGCGTCGGCGGTCCGCTCGAGCTCGAACTCCTTCACCTGGATCTCGCCCAGGCGCGCCGTCGAGCGCCAGTGGATCCGGTTCATCGAGTCGCCGGGGGCGTACGGCCGAACGGTGGTGGCGAGGGGTGTCGTCTGGAGCGTCCGCTCCGGCGATGCATGCGCGCCCTCGACGTTGGCCGGTGGCAGGCGCCACAGGGGCAGGGCCTCGATGCGCGGGTAGACGACCAGCGTCAGACCCTGGCCCACGCTGGCCGAGGCCTCGAAGAAGCCGAACGGGTCGCCGGCTCGGATCTGGAGGGGCTCCACCCGGAAATGCCCGCGACGGGCGAGCGGCGTTCGGACGAGCCAGGATCGCTCGCTTCGGCCCGAGAGCGAGATCGCCCGCCCCGGCAGGCCCCCGGGCAGGGTCGTCGGGTTGTGAACCTCCAGCCACGGCTTCGGCAGGCGGCCGGTGTTGCGGAGCGTGTAGGTGACCCGAATGCGATCGCCCACGTGCCCGCTGAGCTGGCCGACGGCATACCCGGCCTCGAGGTCGGTCAGGCCCAGGCGGGTGAGGGCGTAGCTGCCGCCGCCCACGAGCAGCCCCGCGTACAGCAGGAAGAACAGGAACGGCTCACCCGTCGAGAAGGCGGCGACGACGAGGATCACCACCAGGACGAGAAGCTGGAGCCGACGGAACAAGCGGTCGGTCCTCCCTGGGTCGCGGTCTTGGACTGGGGCGGTCGCCCCGGCTGTCAGGCGGCCGGGGTTCCCGGCTGGACCTCCCGCGGCCCACCGGTCTGGCGGGCCGCCTCGATCGGGGTGGAGTCGAGGAGCTCACGGATCACGTGCGCGGCGCTGACGTCGTGGATGGACGACGAGGTCTTGATGATCACGCGGTGTGCCAGCGCCGGCTCGGCCAGCGCCTTGATGTCGTCGGGGATGACGTAGTCGCGCCCCAGCAGGGCGGCCAGCGCCTGCGACGAGCGGTACAGGCTGATCGAGCCGCGCGGGCTGGCGCCCAGGTAGACGTCGGGATGGGATCGTGTCGAGGACACCAGGCGGACGATGTAGTCGCTGACCGCCGGGTCGACGTAGATCTCCCGGACCGAGCCCTGGAGGCTCCGCAGCTCCTCCACCGAGCAGACCTCGGACAGATCCTCCAGCGGGTGCGTCCGCTTCTGCTCGTCAAGGATCACGATCTCGTCCAGGAGGGCCGGGTAGCCCAGCCGGATGCGGAGCATGAAGCGGTCCAGCTGTGCCTCCGGCAGCGCGAACGTGCCCTCGTACTCGATCGGATTCTGGGTGGCGATGACGAGGAACGGGTCCGGCATCGGGTGGGTCACGCCGTCGATCGTCGCCTGCCGCTCCTCCATGCACTCCAGCAGCGAGCTCTGGGTCTTGGGGGTGGCGCGGTTGATCTCGTCGGCGAGCACCACCTGGCTCATGATCGGCCCCGGTCGGAACTCGAACTCCTGCGTCTTCTGGTTGTAGATCGAGAGCCCGGTCACGTCCGACGGCAGCAGGTCCGGCGTGAACTGGATGCGCCGGAAGGAGCAGCCGAGGCTCCTGGCAATCGCCTTGGCCAGCACGGTCTTGCCGGTGCCCGGCACGTCCTCGATCAGCAGATGGCCCCGGCACAGCAGGGCGACCAGGGCGAGGCGGACCTCGTGGTGCTTCCCGACGATAACTCGTTCGACGTTGGCGAGGACCCGGTCGCCGGCCTGCTGGATGTTGCTCATCGGACTCCCGTCGTGTGCGGCTGCACCTGCAGCGGCTGCTTCCGCCCCGACGTCCCGGACGCCCGGCGCGGTTCCCCCGGTGACGGCGCTGCAACGGGACCGCGGGACGCGGCGACGCCTACCGGTCGGCCAAGTGTACGACCGGCATCCGAATCGGTCTCGCGAGGGCTTGCCGCCGGGTGCTCAGGCTCCCGGGCACCGCGGGTGCGGTCAGCCGCGGAGCGCGGAGATGCCGCCCACCCACAGCACCATCAGGCAGCCGCACACGCCCATCACGCCCAGGAACGGCTCGCCGCCGATGAAGGCCGCCGCACCAACGAGCGCGAACAGGACGGCCATGACGAGAGCGATCGCGGCCATGCCCACGCGCTCGACGACGGGCCGCGGGCGTCGATCCGGCGCAGGCCCATCGGCGCTGGGGGTGCCGGGGGTGCGATCGGGTGCGCCCGCCTGCTTCGGGCCGTCCTCGGCGGCGGGATCGGGACGCTGCGGCTCACTCACCCGGGCAGCGTACCGCGTCGGACCCGCGTGGCGTTCAGGGACGCCCGTACAGCTCGAAGTAGCGGCGCATCATCTCGCCGGCCAGCGGGGCGGCCCGATCGCCGCCTCGGCCGCCCCGTTCCACGAGCACGGCGATCGCGATTCGCGGGTCATCCACCGGGGCGAAGCCGATGAACCAGGAATGCGGCTCGCCCGTGCCGCCCAGCTCGGCCGTGCCCGACTTGCCGGCGGTCGGCACGCCCGGGACCTTCGCCCCCTGCGTGAACTGGCGCCCGATCCGGCCCTCGATCGCCTGCCGCATCGCCGCCTGGACCGAGCGCGCGTCCTCTGCCGACAGCACGCGCCTCCAGGCGTCCGCGTCGATCGTCCGTGCACCTGGACCGGCGCCCGTCAGCTCGGCGACGAGGTGCGGCCGCATCGAGGTTCCGTCGTTGGCGATCGTCGCCGCGACCAGGGCCATCTGGAGCGGCGTGACGAACGTCTCGCCCTGCCCGAACGAGGCCGAGGCCAGCTCCACGTCGTCCGTGAACCCGCCGGGTGCGCCGCCGTCCCCGTCCGTGACCCGGCTGACGGCCACCGGCAGGTCGAACGGGATCGCCGCCCCGAAGCCCAGTTGCGAGGCGAAGTCCACGAGCCGGTCGCCGCCGGTCTCGAGGCCGGCCAGCGAGTACCAGATGTTGCACGAGGCCTCCGTCGCCCCGACCAGGTCCAGCGCGGTGTCGCCGGTCTGCGGGTGGTGGCCGTCCCGGATCCGGTACCCCTCCACGAGCAGGCCGTCCTCCTCGGCCGGGGGCTGCTCCGGGAACGTGGTCGCCGGCGACAGGGTGCCGCTGTCAAGCGCCGCGGCCGCGGTCACGATCTTGAACACCGACCCCGGCACATAGCGCCCGAGCGTCGCGCGGGGAAGGAGTGCCTGCGCCTTGTCCTCGCGCAGGGCCGCGAAGGCGCCGGCAGCCGTCTCCGGGTCCGCGATGGCGGATGCGTCATAGGTCGGGGTTGAAGCGAGCGCCAGCACCTCCCCGGTCGACGGATCGAGCAGGACCACGGCGCCGCGGTTCCGGCCCAACCCCTCCGCGGCCGCCCGCTGCAGCCGCAGGTCGATCGTCAGCCGCAGGCCGAGCGGGTCGCGCGGCGTGGGGTCGAACTTGTCCAGCAGGCCGCCCAGCGGGGCGCTGCCGGAGAGGCCCAGCAGCTCGGCGTTGTACGCGCGCTCGAGACCCGCCTCGCCGAACTGCCGCGACGCGTAGCCCACGACGTGGCTGATCGATCGATCCCGGTACTCGCGGAGCGCCTCGCCGTTCTCATCCCGGGAGCTGCGCGCCAGCCACCGCCCGTCGCGGTCGACGATCGGGCCCCGGAGAGTCCGTCGGGCGGCGGCGATCACGATCGGATTGTCGCCGGCGGTCGAGAGGCGCTGTGCCTCGACCACCTGCCACCAGCCCGCGCCCACCGCAAGGACCGCGAACGCGCACGCCACAGCGACGCCGGTCCTGACCACGCTCGGCCCGATCGGTCGCACGCGGCGAACCTGCCCGCTCACGCCCGGCTCCGGCGCAATCGACCGAGCCGGCCCTGCCCGACGCCGGCGGGCCGGGGCGGCTCGGGTGGCTCGGCACCCCGGTCCGAGAGTGCCAGCAGCAGGCCGACGACGAGAGCGTTGGCCAGCAGCGACGAGCCGCCGTACGAGACGAGCGGCAGGGTGATCCCGGTCAGGGGGATGAGCTTGAGGTTGCCGGCCGCGATGATGAACGCCTGGACGCCCACCACCAGCGACAGCCCGGCCGCCAGGAGCGCGCGGAAGTCGTCGTGGGCGGCGGCGGCGATCCGAAGCCCCCGCAGCACGATGACGAGGTACAGGCCCAGGACCGCGAGCAGACCGATCAGCCCGATCTCCTCGCCGAGCGCCGCCAGTGGATAGTCGGTGTGCACCGCCGGGACCGGCAGCCGTCCCGCGATCGTTGGCAGGCCGGCGCCCAGTCCCACGCCCAGCAGCCCGCCCCGGCCGAACGCGTACAGCCCCTGGACCGCCTGGAACCCGGCGCCCAGGGGATCGGCCCACGGGTCGAGCCAGTTGTCCACCCGCAGTTGGACGTGGCCGAACAGGTTGTACAGCACCCACGAGCCGGCGAGGAACAGCAGCACCCCGCCGACGACGTACGACGGGCGGTCGGTCGCCACGTACAGGAGGCCAAGGAACACCGCGAACAGCAGGAGCGCGGCGCCCAGATCACGCTGGACGACCACGACCCCCAGCGCGATCGCCCACATCGCCACCATCGGCGCGAGGTACGGGATCGGTGGCAGGCGGATGGGGCCGAGGCGCGTGCTCTCCTCGGTCAGCAAGGATCGGTTCTCGGACAGGTACCCGGCCAGGAACACCACCAGGATCACCTTGAGCAGCTCGGACGGCTGGCCGGAGAAGGGTCCGATCGACAGGGTCAGGCGAGCTCCGTTGACCTCGTTGCCGAACACGAACACCAGCAGCAGCAGGACGATGCCGGCCGCCGCCCAGGTGTACTTGTAGAGGCGAAGCCAGGCATCCGAGCGCACCCCGAGCGCGAGGACCGCGGTGACCGCCAGGGCGACAACCAGCCATGCCAGCTGCAACTGGCCGAGCGCGAGCTCCAGCGGGCCGAGCGACTGCACCACGAGGTCCTGCGGCAGGCGCTGCATCAGCAGCAGCCCGATCCCTCCCAGCAGGCCGACGGTGGGCAGCAGCACCTGGTCGATCCGCCGCCCGGCGAGCACGAACGCCGCGTGGACGCCCAGCAGCGCCGCCAGATACAGGACCAGGGCGCGGGGATCCGGCGGCAAGGGGTCGATGCCCGGCGGCGCCGTACCGGCCAGCTGCGCGGCCACCAGGCGCTGCGTGATCGCGAGCGACGCGGCGCCCACGGCAAGCGTGACGGCCACGATGCCCAGCAGGAGCAGCTCGGTGCGCCGGAGTCGCGGGCGGACGGAGCGGATGCCCGACGGTCGTGCGGCGGCGGCGCTCACGGTCGCGCCCGATCCAGCCGGAAGCGGACCTCGCCCAGCTGGAGCTCGGCCCCGAACGCCATCGGCGAGACCGTCTCAACCGTCGTGCCGTTGACGTACGTCCCATTGGTGCTCGCGAGATCCTCCACGTACCAGCTGCGGCCCCGGTAGGTGAGCACCGCGTGCTCGCTCGAGACGAACGGGTCCTCGACGACGATGGCGTTGTTGACGTCACGCCCCAGGGTCGTGATCACGTCCAGCGGGAACGCGGCGCCAGGCGGCGGCTCCCCGCCAGGCGATGCCAATACGACCAGCCGGCCCAGCTCCGCGCGATTCCTCGACGCCGCCCGCAGGTCCCGCAGCAGCACGCGCACGACCGCGAACAGGAATGCGTACAGCAGGACGAGGAACAGGATCCGCACGAGCCAGACGGTCAGCAGGTACCCGTCCATGGTCAGCCGGGGAGCGTCTCGACCACGACCACGGTGTCCCCGAGCAGGATGCGGTCCCCGGCACCCAGGACGATCTCGTCCACGCGAATGCCGTTGACGCGGGTGCCGTTGGTGCTGCCGAGGTCGGCGTAGACCAGCGCGCCATGGCGCGCCTGCAGCCGTCCGTGGCGCCGGGACACGCGCGAATCCCCGATGACGAGCCCGTTGTCGGGGGCGCGGCCGATGCTGAGCGCAGTGCCGTCAACCTCGATCGTGCGCTCGGTGCCGTCGGGCGTGGTCACGCGCAGGCGGGCCCTGGGCGGGGGCGGCACTGGCCTCCGGAAGACGAGCGTCCGGTCGCCCTCGCCACGGATCCCGGTGAGCGCCGGGTCCACGACCCGGTCAGCGGCCGGACGGGCGACGGCGTCGTCGCGGCCGGTCTCGCGGAGGCGGGCTCCAGAATCTCGGACCCCGGCGAATGGCGCAGCCCCGTCCGCGGACGTCGTCGAGGGGGTCGCGGTCGGAACCGAGGGATCGGCGACCGGCGCCGGATTCGGCTGGTGCCCCAGCTGGGCGTCGACCGCGATCTCGCCCGGGGCGACGGCGGGGTCGGCGACCAGCGAGACCGTGGGTCGACCCGCCAGGTGGTAGCCGTGGGCGCGGGCGAAAGCGAGCGCGGCATCCGCCAGCCGGCCGGCCAGGGCCTCGGCACCCCCGGCCTGCTCCGCGACCGCAGCGAGGTCACGCGGCTCGAGGCGGACCCGGTACCGGCTGGGAACGCCGGTCCGCCCGTCGCCCTGCAGGCGGGCGTGTTCCATGGCGCGCTCGACGCGCCGCTCCAGCTGGACGACCTGGATCCCGGTTCGGAAGAGCCGCGCGGAGGACCGCTCGAACACGCGCTCCAGGAGCCGCTCGAGATCCGCGATGTACGACATGGCGGCCGCAACCGTACCAGAGGCGCCTCGCGGACCCCGGTCAGGCGCATTCCCGGACGAACGGCGTGGACGCGGAGTACCTCGGAACCGAGGCCACCGTGGAGGCAGGGCTATACTCTTGGCCCTGCTCGGCCGGGTGGCCGGGCAGTCTCGATCTGCTCGCTCGGGGGCCTGATGACGGAGATCCTCACCGAGTCGTTCTGCGAACGGTGCGGCACCCGGTACACGTTCGAGTCAAGCGCGCCGCGGATGTCGCGCCTCGGCCGCGTGCGGACGCTGTCCAAGGGCGTCCGGAACTTCGTCATGTCGGACGAGTCCTCGTTCTCGGAGGCCATGGCTGAGGCGCGCGGCGAGGAGGAGATCGCGGCGACCTCCCACCAGCTCGACGCCTTCCACCAGACCTTCAACTTCTGCCTGACCTGTCGCCAGTACACCTGCGGGGACTGCTGGAACCAGCCCGAGGGCCGCTGCCTGACGTGCGCCCCGGTTCCCGGCCAGGAGGAGGCCGCGCAGGTCCTCACGGCGTCCTTGGCGACCGCCGCCTTCGAGCCCATCGCCGATGCGAATGGCCACGAGGAGGAGGTCCCCGGGATCGAAGCCTGGCCGGAGATGGATCTCCCCGCGGAGCGTCTCGCCCGGGTCATGGAGCCGCCGCCGGCGATCGCCGCGGCGGCCACGGCCGCCGTCACCGACGAGGTGGAGAGCGATCTTGAGGTCCTCGAGGCCGTCGATGTTCCCGAGCGCAGCGAACCTGACGTTGCCGAGGCCCTCGGCGCGAGCGAAGGGGCCGCGTCGCAGGCGCCGCCCGGTGTCGTCGGCGTGGCCCCCGGACAGAGCCTGGAGGAGGCGATCGCCGCCTACGAGGCAGCGCTCGCGTCCGAGGAGCTCGGTGCCGAACCGACCGGCGGGGCCGTGCCCCTCGAGCCGCCCGCCCCCACCGAGCCCGGCGCAGAGCAGGCCGCGCCCCTGGTCGAGTCGGGGGCCGTGCCGGCGGCTGCGGCCGCGGCGGGTGAATCGGCGGAGCCTGTATCGGTGCCGCCCGACGTGAAGCCGCCCGTCGCCGCGTCCCTTGCCGCGGCAGGTCTCGCGGCGGTCGCCGCGAGTCCGGAGGCCGCCCGATCGTCCGAGGGGCAGCCTCAGCCGGAGCCCGAGCCGGTGGCGGCCGAACCCGAGCCGGTGGCGGCCGAACCCGAGCCGGTGGCAGCCGAACCCGAGCCGGTGGCGGCCGAACCCGAGCCGGTGGCGGCCGAACCCGAGCCGGTGGCAGCCGAACCCGAGCCGGTGGCGGCCGGTGCATCGCCCGAGGCGTCTCCGGCGGACCACGTGGAACAGCCAACCTGGCCCGTTCCGCCGTCGACGCCGCTTTCCCGAGACGCCGGGCCGGCGCCCGCTCCCAACCAGCCGCCCGCTCCGGCCCCCTGGCTCACCGTGGCCCCTGAGGACGCACCGCCCCCGGAGTGGCCTACGGCCCCGGCCTGGGCTGGCCCCGCGAACGGCCGCGACGTCCCGATGACGCTGGCCGGACGACCGCTGCTCCCCCAGGGCGACGCCGCAGCGCTGTGGGCTGCCTCTGCCAAGGAAGTGCTCGGCGCGACCCCCGCGCCGTTCGGGGCGGCGCCCCGGCCATTGGCCGCAAGCGGTCCCGCCCCCCAGGCGCAGCCCTGTGTCAGTTGCGGCCTGTCGCTGTCGGCGAACGCGCGGTTCTGCCGACGTTGCGGCAGCCGCCAGGCGTAGAGGCTCGACCGTCAGTCCGCGGGACCCGGGAAAGGGTCCACCGCCACCGGATCGACGGGCGCTCCGTCCGGCCGCGCGAGCGCGGCCGCGCGCACCCAGGTCCACGACCCCCCGAGCAGCAGCGCGTTGAACGCGATCGAGAGCCACGCCAGCAGGACGAACGCGGCCACGATCGTCCCGTACACCGCCGTGACCCGGAACATCAGCGGCGCGATGAACGCGAACAGCTGGGTGAAGGCCGCGAGGGCGAGCCCGACCAGGAGCGCCGGGAAACGGTATGCGCGTGCCGGCACGCGGATACCCGGGACGAACCGGTAGACGACCGCCGTCGCGCCGACGAACAGCACCACCGAGCCCAACGGCGACGCCACCCGCCAGAACAGCCGCTCCAGCGAACCGAGGGTCGCTCCATCGGGCGCGAGGTCCAGAAGCCAGGTCACGGCCGAGGAGAGGATGACGGCCGCGATGGGCACGACCACAAACAGCACCGTCACGACGAGGCCACGGAAGGTGCGCACGATCTCGTTCCGCTGCGGGGCATTGTGGAAGATCCTCGCGAACGCGTAGTCCAGGGCCGCGTAGAACCGGCTCGATCCCCAGAGCAGGCCCAGGAAGGCCAGGATTCCGGTCGGGACCGCGCCCGTCGACACGGCATCGAGCGCGATCCGCACCAGCTCCTCGAGCGGGGGCACGGCCGTCCCGATGAGCTCCACGATGTCCTCGCGAACGGCCGGATCGTCCACCAGCATGCCGATCACGGATAGCACCAGGAGCAGTCCGGGCAGCAGGGCCACCAACGCCGCGTACGCCAGGCCGCCGGCCATCAGGCCGCCCCCCGCGCGGTCGTACACCGCGAGCGTGGCCAGCAGCGTCCGGACCGCCGGCACGCCCCCGATGCGCGCGACGACCCGCTCGGCCATGACGCGAAGCCGGTGATGAACGGCAACCTGACCGCCACCCTGCTCGCTCATGGCATCAGGACGTCAGGTCCTCGAACAGGCCCGGCTGGACGTCCTCGGCGCGGACGCGGCGTGGCGCGGCGACAAGCGCCCGCACCTCGCCCCGGCGGACGAATCGCCGGCCCCCGAGCTTGATGCTCGACAGGCGGCCCGTCCGGGCCCACGTCCCGATCGTCTCCGGCCGGAAGTGGATGTTCGCGGCCGCCAGGATCTCGGCGGCCTCGGCGAGCGTGATCCAGTCGGCGGCGGCGGGCATCGGGGTCAGTCTCCAGGTCCGGACGCGGGTGGGGTGGACGATGGCTTGGACGAGGACTCGGACGAGTCCGTGCCTGACGACCGATCGTCGGACCCGGCCGCGTCTCCGGATCTCGTGGACGATCCCTGCGACGAGCTCGAACGCGATGACGAGCCGCCGCGATCCTTCTTCGCCCATCCGGAGCCCTTGTAGTGGATGACGGGCGGCGCGAACAGCTTGCGCATCGCCCCCTCGCGTCCGCAGGACGGGCAGAAGTGCGGCACCGGGTCGTTGATCCCGTGGAGGATGTCGGTGCGGTGGTCGCAGGCGGTGCAGACGTACTCGTAGATCGGCATCAGTGGTCTCTCCAATGGCCGAGGCGACGCTCTCGCGAGCCATCGGCCATGGGATTCAGCCGCGGAGCAGCCGCATCCCGCACTTGGGGCAGTAGAAGGCGCGCTCGTGGCCGGAGGCGAACCCGCAGTGGGCGCACACCAGGCCACCTCGTCCGGCCGCCGGCACCGGGCGGTCCACCGCGGTGAGTCCCACCGCATGCTGGCTGGCGAGCACGTTCGTCAGCAGCCCGGCCAGGATCTTCTGCGCGATGCGGTCCGTGTCGCCGCGCACGCCACGGCCGCCCCAGCCCACCACGGCCCGCACGATCATGTCGCCGGTGGCCTCGTCCCAGTGGGACGCGACACCCCCGATGACCGCGTTGTACTCGGGGTAGCCGGACGTGTCCACCTCCCCGTCCAACAGCCCGCAGGCGAACGTGTCGAACGCCATGTCGATGGCGTCGATCACCTCCAGCACGTGAAGGGCGTGACGGGTCACCGGGGAGAGCTGGTGGTTGGCGTTCAGCCACTGCATGGCCTCCGAGGGCCGGACGATCTGCGGCACCGCCTGGGCGAACTCGATCGGGAGCGGCTCCACGACCTCGATGTCACCGATGGCGATCCCGGTGAGCATGCCGGGCAGCTCTGCCAAGGCCTGCGGGCCGGCAGCCATGCGCACGCCCTCGGTGCTCTTGCCGGCGTAGTAGAGCTTGAGCTGGTAGTCCTGCGCGACGACCTCCTCGGGCAGCCCGATGCTGCGGGAGGCGGGCTTGGGAGCCGCCGCGACCTTCTCCGGCTCGGCGCCGCGGCGCTTCAGGAACTCGAGGGGCACGAAGTCCTCCGGAACGTTGCCTGCTGACGGATCGCGGCCATGCTACCAGCGCGCCGTCCCGACGGCACCGGCGGCCGACCCCGATGACGGCGGCGGCCGAGCGCCGCCGTCATCGGGCGAGTCGTGACCGCAGGCGATCCACCTGTTCCGCCAGCTCCGCCTCCCGGGCGCGGGCGCCCTCGACGATCGCCGGCGGGGCCTTCGCGGTGAACGCCTCGTTCGCCAGCCGGACCCGAGCCGCGTCGAGCAGGCGCTCGGCGTCGGCGAGCTCCTTCTCCAGGCGGGCGCGGTCGGTGGAGGCGGCGGGATCCCCGGTGGTCGTGCCGATCACCGCCTCCGTGGGACCGGCGATCACGGCCAGGCCCCCGGCGGCGCCCGCGGTCCCGTGCAGTGCCTCGCGGGTCAGGTGCCGCCGCAGCGGGCGCGCACGCGCCAGGCGCTCCAGGGCCGGCCGCAGCGACTCCAGGGCCTCGCCCAGCGACGGCTCCACGTACACGTCCAGTGGCAGCCACGCCGCGGGCTCCAGGTGGGCGTCCGCACGCGCGTTGCGCACGGCCCGGACCAGCTCCACGAGCGAGCCGACGGCCGACTCCACCGCATCGTCCCGCTCCCCCACCCCGGGCCAGCGGGCGACGATCAGCAGCTCCGGGTCCGTGGCGCGGTGCGGCAGCGCCTCCCACAGTCGCTCGGTGATGAACGGCATCACCGGGTGGAGCAGCCGCAGGTAGGTGTCCAGCGCCTCGACCAACGCCCACCAGGTCGCCTCGCGCTCCGCGTCCGAGAGGCGCTCGTCGACCAGGCGGACCTTGGCCAGCTCGAGCCCCCAGTCGCAGTACTCGTTCCAGATCGCCTCGTACAGGGTCCGGGTGACCTCGGCGAAGGCGAAATCGGCCATCGCCCGGTCCACGGCGGCGACCGTCGCCGCGGCCCGCGACAGGACCCACCGGTCGGCGGGGCCCAGGTGCGTCGCGTCCGGCAGGCGCCGCTCCGTGTCCGCAGGGATCGTGGCGGGACGTGCGCCCAGGACGAAGCGTGTCGCGTTCCAAAGCTTGTTGGCGAAGTTGCGGGCGTTCTCCACCCGGGCCATGGCGAACTTCTGGTCGTTGCCCGGCGTGGCGCCGTGGACCAGGGCGAACCGCAGCGCGTCCGCGCCGACCTCGTCGATCATGCCCAGCGGATCGACGGTGTTGCCCTTCGTCTTGGACATCTTCTGGCCGTAGGGATCCCGGACCAGGCCGGACAGGTAGACCGCGTGGAACGGTGCGTCGCCGGCCAGCTCGAGGCCCAGCATCATCATCCGGGCGACCCAGAAGAACAGGATGTCGTAGCCCGTCTCCATGACCGAGCCCGGGTAGTACCGGGCCAGGTCGTCCGTCGTCTCCGGCCAGCCGAGTGTCGAGAACGGCCACAGGCCGGAGCTGAACCAGGTGTCGAAGATGTCCGGGTCCTGCTGCAGGTCCGCGGCGGGTCGGCGGCAGGTCTCGCAGGCCGGCGGGCCGTCCGGGTCCGCCGTCACCGTGGCATGGCCGTCCGGGCAGTACCAGGCCGGGATCCGGTGGCCCCACCACAGCTGGCGGGACACGTTCCAGTCCCGGATGTTGGTCATCCAGTGCTCCCACACCTTCTCGAAGCGGGGCGGGAGGATCGCCGTGCGGCCGGATCGGGTTGCCTCGAGGGCGGCCTCCGCCAGTGGCCCGGTGCGCACGAACCACTGGGTCTTGAGGCGCGGCTCCACGACGTCGTCGCTGCGCTGGCAGCGCCCGATCACCATCTCGTGGGGCGCCTCCCCCTCGAGGTCTCCGCGGGCGGCGAGATCGGCGACGATCCGGGTGCGGGCCTCGTACCGATCCAGGCCGTCGTAGGACGTTGCGCTGCCGGCAACCCGCGCGGCGTCGTCCAGGATCGTGGGCATGGCCAGGCCGTGGCGCCGCCCGGTCTCGTGGTCGTCGTGGTCGTGGGCTGGCGTGATCTTGACGGCACCGGTGCCGAACGCAGGATCCACCACCGGGTCCGCGATCACCGGCACGTCCCGCTCCACGAACGGGATGCGGACCCGGCGCCCGACCAGGGCCGAGTACCGGGGATCGTCCGGGTGGACCGCCACCGCGGTGTCGCCCAGGATCGTCTCCGGGCGAGTGGTCGCCACGGTGAGGGTCGCGTCCGCGTCTGGGGCGCCCGTCGCCTCATCGACAAGGTGGTAGCGCACCCGCCACAGGGAGCCGGTTTCCGGCGTGGGGATGACCTCCAGGTCGCTGACACTCGTGTGGCAGCCGGGGCACCAGTTGACCAGCGCCTCGGCGCGGTAGGCGAGGCCCGCGCGATAGAGGCGCAGGAACGCCTCGCGCACGGCGCGCGCGGACACCCCGTCCATCGTGAACCGCAGGCGGTCCCAGTCGCAGCTGCCGCCGACCCGCCGCTGCTGGGTCAGCATCACCTCGCGCGTCGCGGCCACGAACTCGTGCATCCGCTCCAGGTAGCGCTCCCGGCCCAGGGTGGCGCGACTCTCGCCCTCCTTCGCCAGGATCCCGTCCAGGACGAACTGGGCCGCGATGCTGGCATGGTCCAGGCCGGGCAGAAAGAGGGCGGGGTGCCCCACCATCCGGGCGTGCCGGATCATCAGATCCTCGACGGTCGTCCGCTGCGCGTGTCCCAGGTGGAGACTGCCCGTGACATTGGGCGGCGGCTGGATGATCACGAACGGCGGCAGGGCCGGATCCGCCGTCGATCCGACGCCGTCGGGGGCGAACACGTCCGCGGCCAGCCAGCGCTCGTAGATGTCGTGCTCGAACTCGGCCGGCGCGTAGGCCTTCGCGAGCTCGTGGTTCGGCGTCGTCGTCATCATGGGCTCCGGCGCTGGCCGGCCCTTCCGGGCCGGAAACGAAAGGCCCCGATCGTCCAGCGGACGAACGGGGTCGTGGTACCACCTGCTGGTTCGGCCCGGGACCGGCTCCGCACATCGCGGCCGGTGGCTCCGCAGGCCCTCGCGACGCGCTATCGGGCGTCAACCGCACGGCTCGCGAGCGACCTTCGTGTCCGTCGGGCCCGCGCGGCTCTCACCGTCCCGCGCTCGCTCCGTGGCCGTGCCGGACCTACTCCTCTCGGTCGTCGCCGTGAGGCCGGGAGTGTAGCACGCGCAGAATCGGCCGCCCGGGTCGGGCCCCTGCCGGCGTCTGCCTCGGGCGGGCAGCGCTCAGCGTCCGGGCCGGCGCGGCGGCTCACCACCCGCCGTGAGCACCCGCACCCAGGCGCGCTGCGGCTTGCCCGGGGCGATGCATGCAGCACATCCGGGACGGACGACGACCCGTGGTCGCGGCAGGAGCGGGCGGGTCGAGGGGCGCCGGCGGCCCGCGCCCGACGCGCTACGCGGAGGCGCCCCGCTCGGTGAGCCAGCCCTCGTAGTTCGTCTCGTCCACGCCCTTGTCCAAGTCCGACTTGGTCAGCAGCAGCGGGGAGCGGCCGGCCCGGATCGTCTCCTCGGTGATGATGCACTTGCGCACGTCGGAGCGCTCCGGGATGTCGAACATCACCTCCAGCAGTGCCTCCTCCACGATGGACCGCAGGGCGCGCGCGCCGGTCTTGCGGTCCAGCGCGACCTCGGCCGCGGCCTTCAGGGCGCCATCGGTGAACACGAGCTCCACCTTGTCCAGGGACAGGAACTTCTGGAACTGGCGCGTCACGGCGTTCTTGGGCTCCACCAGGACCCGCATCAGGTCCTCGGCTGTCAGCGGCGAGAGCGTCACGATGACCGGCAGCCGGCCGATGAACTCCGGGATCAGGCCGAACTTGAGCAGGTCCTCGGGCATCAGCCGCTCGATGATCCGGGCGCGATCCGCGGCAGACACCACGTTCTCCGAGCCGAACCCGATCGAGCGCTTCCCCACCCGCTCCTCGACGATCTTCTCCAGCCCGTCGAACGCCCCGCCGCAGATGAACAGGATATTGGTGGTGTCGATCTGGATGAAGTCCTGGTGGGGGTGCTTCCGGCCACCCTGCGGCGGCACGTTGGCGAGCGTCCCCTCGAGGATCTTGAGCAGCGCCTGCTGGACGCCCTCGCCGGACACGTCCCGGGTGATGGAGGGGTTGTCCGCCTTGCGCGCGATCTTGTCGATCTCGTCGATGTAGATGATCCCGCGTTGGGCACGGGCCACGTCGAAGTCCGCCGCCTGGATCAGGCGCAGGAGGATGTTCTCGACGTCCTCGCCCACGTAGCCGGCCTCGGTGAGGGAGGTCGCATCCGCGATGCAGAACGGCACGTCCAGCACCCGGGCCAGGGTCTGGGCCAGCAGCGTCTTGCCGGACCCCGTGGGGCCCACCAGAAGCACGTTGGACTTCTGGAGCTCGACCTCGTCCACCGCGGACCCGGCGTTGATCCGCTTGTAGTGGTTGTAGACGGCGACCGAGAGAACCTTCTTCGCCTTCTCCTGCGCGATGACGTATTGGTCCAGCGACGAGGTGATCTGCCGGGGGTTGGGGAGCTTCTGCTGGGCCGGGCGCGGCTTGGGCGCCTCCAGCATCTCCTCCTCGATGATCTCCTGGCACAGGTTGATGCACTCGTCGCAGATGTAGACGCCCTGCCCTGCGATGAGCTTGCGGACCTGTTCCTGGCTCTTGCCGCAGAAGGAGCAGCGGTAGGGAACCTTCGTTCCCTTGGAGCCCGTGGTGGACGCCGGCACGGTGCCTCCTGACTAGCGGTCCGCCGTCGCGGGCCCCGGCGCGTCCGGTCCCGGCAGGCTGCCACCCTCACCGCCGGCCATCCCCGCGTCATGCGCCTGCGCGATCAGGGAGTCGCCGGTGAGCGTGTAGACCGAGTCGATGATGCCATAGTCGCGTGCCTGCTCGGGACCCATGAAATAGTCCCGATCGGTGTCGTGGACCACCTTCTCCAGCGGCTGGCCGGTATGGCGGGCGAGGATCTCGTGGTTCACCTGGACCAGGTGCTCCCACTCCTTCATCTGGATCATCGCGTCCGGGGCGTTGCCACGGAACCCGCCCGAGCCCTGGTGGATCATGATCCGGCTGTGCGGGAGCGCGTAGCGCTTTCCCTTCGCCCCGGCGGACAGGAGCACGGCCGCCATCGAGGCCGCCATGCCGATGCAGATCGTGCTGACCGGCGCCCGCAGGTACTGCATCGTGTCGTAGATCGCCAGGCCGGACGTGACCACGCCGCCGGGCGAGTTGATGTACAGGCTGATGTCCTTCTCGGGGTCCTCGGACTCCAGGAACAGCAGCTGCGCGATCACCAGGTTGGCGAGGTGGTCGTCGATCGCGTCGCCCAGGAAGATGATCCGCTCGCGGAGCAGACGCGAGTAGATGTCGTACGCGCGCTCCCCGCGGCTGGTGGACTCGATGACCATCGGGACGAGCATGGTGGGTCTCCCCTCGGTTCGGTCGATCGCCCGCATCACTCGCCGGCGGCTTCGGCACCCGGGATCGAGCCCGGGTCGGTGGCATCGATGGCGGCGGCCGCCTGGGCCCCGGCGGCGTCCACGGCCGACGGCGCGTCATCCTCGAGATGCGGCAGCGCAGGATGGTCCGGGTGGGCGGCGAGCCAGCGGTCCACCAGCGTCTCCACGACCCTCGTCCGCCGCAGCGAGCTGTGGATGAAGTTGCGCCCGCGCTCGGACTCGAAGTAGCGGATCGTCTTGGGGTCCTGGTAGCGCTCCCGGGCGCGTTCGATCTCGGCCTCGACGTCCGCGTCCGGGACATCGATCCCCTCCGCCTCGGCGATCTTGGACAGCACGAGCAGCACCTTGGTCCGATGCTCGGCCCGGGGCCGGAACTCGGCGTGGAGCGCCTCCTCGGTCTTCTCCGTCGCCTTGAGGTAGGCATCCTCGCCGATCCCCTGGCGGGCCAGGGTGGCCCGGAACTCGTCGTGCATCACCTCGACCTCCTGGTCCACCAGGACGTCGGGCAGGTCGATGGTCGAGTTGGCGACGGCGTACTCGATGATCCGATCGCTGAACTCGTGGCGGGCGCGGTCCAGGGCGTTGCGCCGGAGCCGCTCGCCGATCTCCGCCTTCAGGGCGGCGAGATCCGCGTACGCGCCCATGTTGCTCGCGAAATCGTCGTCCGCTGCCGGCAGGATCTTCTCGCGCAGCTCCTTGAGATCCACGGCGAAGTTGACCGGCTGGCCGGCGAGCGCCTCTTCCGGGTAGTCCTCGGGGAAGGTGATGTCGAACGCGGTGGACTCACCGGGGCGCAGGCCCAGCAGGTTGGCTTCGAAGCCCGGGATCAGCCGCTCCTCGCCCAGGATCAGGGGCATACGCTCCGTGGAGCCGCCCTCGAACGGGACGCCGTCCTTCGTGCCCACGAAGCCGATGACGGCCCAGTCGCCCTCCTTGGCGCCCCGATCCTCGACCGCCGCAAGGGTGGCGTTCTGATCGCGAAGCTCCTCCACGACCTTGTCCACCTTGGCGTCGTCGATGGCCTCGATCTCGGGCCCGAAGTTGAAGTGGGCGTAGTCCCCCAGCTCGACCTCCGGCCGGACTTGGACCGTGGCCTTGAACACGAGGGGCTTCCCCTCCTCGGCCTGGACCACCTCCACGTCCGCGTTGGTCAGGGGCAGGATCCCCTGCTCCAGCAGCGCCTCGCGGTAGGCGTCCTGAACCAGGTGCTCCACGGCCTCGTCCAGCACCGCGCCGGGCCCCAGGACGCGCTCCAGGATCGGGCGGGGGGCCTTGCCCGGGCGGAACCCGGCGACGCGGGTGCGGCGCGACAGGCGGCCGGTGGCGTCACGGATGGCCCGGTCGAGGCGGTCGGCGGGGACCTCGATCTCGAGCAGGACGGAGCTCTTGGGGGCAGGGGTGGCGGTCACATTCATCGCCGGCCGAGTATAGGGTGGGTCGCCGGGCGGGGCGGCGGGACGTGGAGCCGTGACGCGGGCCGGTAGACTGCCGGCAGGGGCGAGTGGCGGAATGGCAGACGCGCCGGCCTTAGGAGCCGGTGTCCCGTGAGGGACGTGTCGGTTCGACCCCGACCTCGCCTACCAGCACCTGTGGATGGCCCGGTGCACTTGGCATCGGCCGGTGGGCGTCGTCGTCGTGGGGTCGCCCTTCAGGAGTCGCCCTTCGGCGGACTCGCCATCTCGGCCCGCTTCGCGCGGACCCGGTCCATCTGCCTGCCGAACGACTCGGCGTCGGTCTTGAAGACCTCCTCGGCCAGCAGCCGTCCGTACCGCAGCGCGAAGAAGCGACCCATGACCAGGAGCAGGTCGCCGGCGACCCCGAGGACGTTCTGGCGTCGCCTGCGCGGCGCGCTCTCGTCGAGGTACCGGGCGAACTCTCGCTCGATCGTGCCCCGAACCTTGTCCCCGTCGCTCCCCAGGCTCCCGATCGCCGTGTCGATCTCCCTGGGCAGCATCGACGGCGGCAGCGGCGCGGGCCGGCCGAAGATCGCGTGCCGGGTACGGCGGAGCACCCGCCTTGGACCGCCGACCACGACGAACACGGCCCCTGCGGCAAACCCGGCCGTCCTGACCGGGTTGCGCCTGACCTTTGCCCGCACATCCACGGCGGCGCGCGCGGACGCCTCGAGGCGGACGATCTCGTCCTCCAGGAGGGCGCGTGCCGCCAGGACCTGGGCCTCGGCGGCTACGACCTGGGCGCGCCCGGTCTCTGTTCCTTCGCCCACTCGATGGTCTCCAGTGCGGTGTCGATGGTCGTCTTCGGGTAGAAGCGGGCCTTGAGAGCCTCCCCGTCGATGCCCTGGCGGGCAACACGAGCGCCCATCAGGGCAGGCCACGCCGCGAGGCCGATGAACAGGCCAACGGCCGCCGCTCCCTGCGTGTGGTACGCGATGGCCGTGATCGCGCCGAACAGGGCGCCGGCGACGAAGCCTCCGACGAACCCGGCGACGGCCGGCTGCAGCCCGCGCGAACCCGTCCCGCCCGAGCGCGTCGCCGCGACCAGGCCGAGCAGGCCGCCGATCCCGCCCACCACGAGCACCGCGACCAGCAGCGGCCGCCATGCTGGATCGCCCGCGCCGACGGCGTCCCCGATGGCCTGCCACAGGGCGTGCGGCAGGTTCAGTCCGAACACGATCGCCACGGCCATGCCGATCAACAGCGCGCCGAGGAAGTCCCGGGCGAGACCCGGGATTCGCACGGCGAGCAGGATCATCAGCAGGGCGACCGTGACCAGCAGCTCCGTGCCGTAGGCGATCCCCCAGCCCATCGAGCCGAAGATCCACTCCCCGAAGAAGAGGAGCAGGCCGATGGGCAGGAAGAAGGCGAGCAGGATGAGGCAGGCGACCGCGACGGCACCGAGGCCGGCGGCACGGCCGATCTCCCCCTTGATCTCATCGATCTCGGCCCGACCGAGCTCGACGTGGGCACGCACCAGGCCCACGAGAGCGTCACGCGTGGCGCGAACCTGGCCCCGCAGGCCGGGTGGCCTGGAGCGGTCGCCCGACGGCGTCGGGCCGGGGCCCCTGCCGGCTGCCGAGTCGGCGCCGCCCGGCGTTGGCTCTGGGTTCGGCGGGGTGCGTTCGGGATCGCGATCGGGCGGCTGGGGATCCAGGGGTCGTCCTCCGCGGGGGTCGGGCATGGCCACGGACGGGCCAAATCATACCAGCGCCCATCGCGCGTCAGGTCGCGCGGCGCTACGCTCCGTGGATGCCCGAGCCGACTGACCGCCCCGCGCCCCGGCCGATCCTCGTCGCCGAGCTGCTGGCCGTCGGGACGGAGCTCACGGTGGGCGAGACGACCGACACCAACAGCGGCACCCTGGCCCGCTCGCTGGTGGCGCACGGGGTGACCGTGGCGCGGATCTCGGATCTGCCGGACGACCTTGACGTCGTCACCGAGGCGCTGCATACCGCCCTCGCGCGCGCCGACCTCGTGGTCACGACGGGCGGCCTGGGACCCACGCCGGACGACCTCACGCGCGAGGCGGTGGCCGCCGTGTGCGGAGAGACACTGGCCGTCGACGAGGGCTCGCTGGCCTGGCTGCGCGAGCTGTGGGCGCGACGCCGTCTGCCGTTCCCGGAGACGAACGTCAAGCAGGCGTGGCTCATTCCGTCCGCGACGGCCCTGCCCAACGGCAACGGGACGGCACCCGGTTGGTGGGTGGACCGGCCCGACGGCCGCGTGATCGTGAACCTCCCGGGCCCACCGCGCGAGCTGCGCCCGATGTGGGAGACCGAGGTCCTGCCGCGCCTGGCCGCGCGGGGGGTGGGCGCGGACAGCGTGGTCCGGACGCTGCGCCTGACCTCGATCGGCGAGTCGCAGGTCGCGGAGCGGCTGGGCGAGGCGCTGCTGCGAGCCGCCAACCCGATCGTGGCCACCTACGCCCGCCACGAGGCCGTGGATGTCCGCATCTCCGCCCGCGGCGCAGGCGGCCGGTCGGCCCAGGATCTTGCGGACGAGGCGGAGGCCGCCGTCCTCGCCGTGCTCGGCGACAACGTCTGGGCGCGCGGCGAGACGTCGTGGGCGGGGGCGATCGAGGCCATTCTCGAGGCGCGGGGCTGGACCCTCGCGACCGTCGAGCACGGAACGCAGGGCGCCCTGGTGGGCCTGCTTCGTGGCATGGCACGGCTGCGGCGCGCGGAGGTCATCGACGAGGCCACGCCCACGGAGGTGGACGACGTCGCCGAGGCCGCGCGGGTGCGGGCCGCCGCGGGTGCGGACGTGGGCCTCGCGATCCGGGGCACGCCAGCGGCCGGAGACATGCACGTGGACATCGGGATCGCCCTGCCGGGCGGCACGCACCGGGAGCGCAAGCTCGCCTTCCTGCGCGGCAGCCGCGGCGCGGACCGGGCGGCGATCGCGTCGGCCTCGGTGCTGCTGGCGGTCCTGCGAGCCCCGGGGCCTGCCCCTGACGCCCGGCGACGCGCCAACGACGCCTAGCGGCGGGCCGCTCGACGCAGCCCGTCCAGGTCCAGGATCACGATCGCGTCCCGTTCGACGCGGATCAGCCCGTCGGCGACCAGGTTGCCCAGCAGGCGGTTGACGCTCTGGCGGGTGCTGCCGACCATCGCGGCCAGCTCGCCCTGGGTCAGCGGGCCGTCCAGGCGCAGCTCGCCGCCGTCGGCCTGCGCCCCCTGCTCCTCGGCCAGGTAGGCAAGGCGAGCCGCCAGGCGCCCGGCGATGTCCAGGAAGTGCAGCTCCTCCACGTGCCGGGTCAGGCGGCGCAGCTCGTGGGCCAACGCCGCGAGCACCTGGTCACGGATCGACGGCACCTCGTCCACCAGCTGACGGAAGCGGTCCCGCGGCAGCACCAGCGTCTCCGCAGCGTCCACCGCCGTGGCTGACGCACTGCGCGGGGCCCCGTCGAGCAGCGCGAGGGCGCCGAACCACTCGCCCGGCCGGAGGGTCGTGAGAATCGCCTCGACGCCGGTGTCCGACGGGCTGGAGATCTTGACCCGCCCGCTGAGCAGGATGTGCAGCGCGTCGCCCGGGTCGCCCTGGCGGAAGATCACCTCGCCGCGCCGATACCGTTGCGTCCGGGACCCGGCGACGAGCGCGGCCAGGTCCTCCTGGCCGAGCGTTCCGAACAGTGGCATCGCCTCGAGGGCGGCTTGCAGCACGGGCGGATCTGCGCTCGTGCGGAGCTGGCTCATGCCCGGATGGTAATCGGACGCAGCAAGGGCGCGGGGCCGGCGGGCTGCCGCCTGCCGGATGCACGCGCCGGCTTCTAGCTGATGGTCAGGACCGGCGTCTGCGCCGTGGCCGCCCGGACGCTCATCCGGGCCGCGACCAGGCCGGCCATCGCCTCCAGCGCCAGCGCCGCCGGCCCGGGCTCCCGCTGGGCCACCGCGGGGACGCCGACATCGCCACCCTGGCGGACCGTGATGTCCAGCGGCACCTTGCCCAGGAAGTCCAGTCCGTGCTCCTGTGCGAACCGCTCGCCGCCGCCCCGGCCGAAGATCTCGGTTGCCTCGCCGCAGTGCGGGCACACGAAGGCGCTCATGTTCTCCACGATCCCGATGATCGGCACGTTCAGCCGCTTGAGCATGGCCAGGGCCTTGCCGACGTCCGACAAGGCCACGTCCTGCGGCGTCGTCACCAGCACCGTGCCGCTGATCGGCACGGCCTGGGCGAGCGTCAGCTGCGCGTCGGACGTGCCGGGCGGCAGGTCCACAACCAGGTAGTCCAGCTCCCCCCACTCCACGTCTCGCAGGAACTGCTGGATGGCGCCGCCGATCAACGGCCCCCGCCACACGATCGGCTGGCCCTCGGGAACGAAGAACTGGATCGAGATCACCTTCACGCCGTGGCGCTCGAGCGGAACGATCTTGTTGCTTGGGCTCGAGACCGGCTGGCCTTCGACGCCCAGCATCATCGGGATGTTGGGGCCGGTGATGTCCGCGTCCAGCAGGCCGACGGTGGCGCCCGCCCTGGCCAGGGCAACGGCGAGGTTCACGCTGACCGTGCTCTTGCCGACGCCGCCCTTGCCGGACGCCACGGCGATCACGTTCTTGACGCCCGGGACCAGCTGCTCCGCGCCCCGAGGCGTCGCGCGCCGGACGGTTGCCCCCCAGGTGATGGCGACACCACCGACGCCGACAGGCGCCAGGGCGCGCCGCACGTCGGCCTCGATCTCGTCCTTGAGCGGGCAGGCCGGCGTGGTCAGCTCGATCGTGAACGCGACATCGGACCCGTCGATGGCGATGTCCTTGACCATGTTGCGGCCGACCAGGTCGCCGCCCAGCTCTGGCTCCTGCACGGTACGCAGGGCATCGAGAACGGCGGCCTCGGTGATGGTGCTCATCGGGGGGCGCTCCAACTGGCGATGGGCCCGCCTGGGTTTCGGGCGGTCAGGGCGCCGATATCGTACCCGCGATCGCACAACCTGCCGGATGCAGGGCCCCAGCGTCCGCAGCGGGCGGTCGTCCGCGGCGAGGCCTCGGGCACGCGATCCAGGCGAGAAGCGCCGACCTCGACCGTGTCTTCGCTGCGAATCTCGCAGCCGCGGTCCCCCAACGACGGTCGGATCGTGGATTTGACACCCCGCCAGCCGCGAACCTATGGTTTGATCGCCCGGCGACGTCCCAGTCGTCCGCGAGTGCGCGTCGGGCTGCCCATGCGAGTGTGTTCGACCCGTCACCTGGCCAGGAGCAGCGACGACCCCGTGCCCCAAGTCGCCATTCGGCTGACCGATGTCACCAAGGTCTACGGCGGAGATGCGACTGGTCGCCGCGTCGCCCAGTACATCCCGCCCGACAAGAGCGGCGCAATCGTCGCGGTCGACCACATCAACCTCGAGGTGCTCGACGGCGAGTTCTTCAGCCTGCTGGGACCGTCGGGCTGCGGCAAGACAACCACGCTGCGCATGATCGGGGGGTTCGAGGAGCCCACCTCTGGCTTGATCGAGCTCCAGGGCAGGGACGTGACGTGGCTCCCGCCGTACCAGCGCGACGTGAACACCGTGTTCCAGAACTACGCCCTGTTTCCGCATCTCACGATCTTCGAGAACGTCGCCTTCGGCCTGCGGCGCAAGGGCGTCAAGGGCGACGAGGTGAAGTCGCGGGTCGAGGAGATGCTCCGGCTGGTGCAGCTGGAGGGCTTCGACAAGCGCAAGCCGACGCAGATCTCGGGTGGCCAGGCGCAGCGGGTCGCCCTGGCCCGGGCGCTCATCAACCGGCCGGCCGTCCTGCTGCTCGACGAGCCCCTGGGAGCTCTCGATCTCAAGCTGCGCAAGCAGATGCAGGTTGAGCTCAAGCGGATCCAGCAGGAGGTCGGGATCACGTTCATCTACGTGACCCACGACCAGGAGGAGGCGATGACGATGTCCGATCGCATCGCCGTGATGAACAGCGGCAGCTACGAGCAGCTCGGTGACCCGGAGACCCTCTACGAGCGCCCGACAACCCGCTTCGTGGCGGGCTTCCTCGGGATCAGCAACCTCCTGGCCGGGCAATCCGACGGCGGAGACGACGACTACGCGATCGTGAGGCTGCCCGACGACACCCGGGTCAGCGTGCCGCGCGCGAGGATCACGCAGTCCGGCTCGATCGAGATCGGCGTGCGGCCGGAGAAGATTCGCATCAACGACCCGGCCGACGCCATCCCAGAGGGGCACAACAGGCTTTCGGGCAGGGTGCGCGACGCTTCCTACATGGGCGTCAGCACGCAGTACCAGGTCGAGATCGCAGGCGGCGCCTGGGTGACGGTCTACGAGCAGAACGTCGAGCGAGCCAGCCGATCCGAGCTCTGGACCCCGGGGGAGCAGGTCATCATGTCCTGGACGCCAGACCACACCTTCGTGATCGAGGACGAACCGGCTGCGGCCGAGACGGCAGCATGAGCACCCGGCAGGAGGAGACGAAGATGGCCAAGGAAACGATGGTCGAGCATCCGATCAGCCGGCGCGCCGTCCTCCAGGGCGGCTCGCTCGTCGGCCTGTCGGCGTTCCTCGCGGCGTGCGGTGGCGGCGGTGCGACCACCGCCCCCGGCACCGGCGCGGTGGGGACACCGGGGGCCACCGGCGGGGAGGCAACGCCCGAGGCGAGCGCAGCACCTCCGGAGGTGACCGGTCCGCTGAACTTCGCCAACTGGGACGCCTACATCGACCTGACCGAGGTCGGTGACGGGGAGTACGACCTTCCCTCGCCCACCCTGGACGAGTTCGCCCAGACGTACAACGTCGAGGTCAACTACGCCAACGCGGTGATCGAAGACAACGAGAGCTTCATGGCGACCATCCAGCCCCAGCTCCAGGCCGGACTGCCGACCGGCTGGGACCTGCTGGTCCTCACGGACTGGATGGCGGCCAAGGTGATCGACGCCGGCTGGGCCGAGGCGATCGATCCTGCGCACGTCCCGACGGCCATGGCCAACATCCGCGACGAGCTCAAGGGCCTGGTCTGGGACCCGGACATGAAGTACCACTTCCCGTGGCAGTCCGGCGCGACCGGCGTGGGCTACAACGCCAAGTCGACGGGCCGTGATCTGACCAGCATCGGCGACCTGTTCGATCCCGCCTTCAAGGGTAAGGTCACCCTGCTGACCGAGCTCCGGGACACCTATCCGCTGATCTTCCTGTACCTGCAGTCGCAGGGCAAGGCACCGGCCAAGCCGGCCAGCGAGATGGACGCCGACGACGCGAAGCTTGTCAACGAGTTCCTGCAGCCGTTCGTCGACAACGGGCACATCAAGGCGTTCACGGGCAACGAGTACCTGCAGGACTTCGGCTCGGGCGACGTGTGGGCCGCCATCGTGTGGTCCGGAGACCTCGCCTCCTCCGGCGGGCCGGACGACGTGTTCGTCTACCCGGACGAGGGGTCGATGGCCTGGAACGACAACATGGTCATCCCGAAGGCGGCCGAGAACAAGTACACGGCCGAGCTGATGATGGACTTCGTGTACGACGTCGACCGGGCGGCCCGGCTGGCCAACTTCATCTGGTACATCTCGCCGGTCAAGGGCGTCGTCGACGCGATCAAGGAGCTTGACGCCGAGCTGGCCGAGAACCCGCTGCTGTTCCCGCCCCCCGAGGTCGTCGCCAAGCAGGTGCCGGCGCCCACCTGGGACGAGGAGACCGAGAAGGCGATCAACGAGCTGTACGCCGAGCTGTCGGGCGTCTGAACCGGCCCTCCTCAGCCCGAGACGCCGACCAGCATGACCGCTCAGCCGTCCACCCGGCGCCGCCGGCCGGCCCGGCGCCGGGTGGCGCCCTACCTGCTGCTGCTCCCGGGCATCCTCTGGCTGGTGCTGTTCTTCGTCCTCCCCAACATCCAGATGGTCCTGATGTCCCTGTCGGAGGGCTCCGTCCGGCAGGGCTTCGAGCTGACCTGGAACTGGTCGAACTACACCGATGCCATCACCCGATTCCAGCGCCAGTTCCTCAACTCGCTCATGTTCGGCGGCCTGGCGACCCTGACCTGCTTCCTGGTCGGCTATCCGCTGGCCTACGGCATCGCGTTCCGGGGCGGGCGGTTCAAGAACCTGCTCCTGTTCCTGGTCATCGCCCCGTTCTTCACCAGCTTCCTGCTGCGGACGATCTCGTGGAAGATCATCCTTGGGGAGCGCGGGCCGTTCCTCGGGCTCCTCCACGGCCTTGGGATCGTGCCCGACAACTTCTCCATCCTGGGCACGCCGCTGGCCGTGGTGTCGGGACTGACCTACGAGTTCCTGCCGTTCATGGTGCTGCCGCTGTACGTCGCGCTGGAGAAGGTTGATCGCCGGCTGGTGGAGGCGGCCAAGGATCTGTATGCCGGGCCGTGGCGGCCATGGGGCGCCATCCTGGGCGGCCTGTCCGGGGCGGCGCTGGCGATCATCTCGATGTCGATCCTGGGCTACATGCCGCTGGACCGGGCCGCCGACTTCGCGCTGGGTCTCGCCACGGTGGCGGGCGTCGGCTTCGCCGTTGGCGCGATCACCGGCTGGTTCCTGATCTCCCAGTCGTTCATCCGGGTGATCTGGCCGCTGTCGCTGCCCGGCGTGTTCGCGGGCTCGATCCTGTGCTTCATCCCGGCCATCGGGGACTACGTCAACGTGGAGCTGCTGGGCAATCCCCGGACCCAGATGATCGGCAACGTCATCCAGAACCGGTACCTGGCGCAGAACGACTACCCCACCGCGGCCGCGCTGTCGTTCATCCTGATGGCCGGGATCCTCGTCGCCCTGTTCTTCTACGCCCGGCGCCTCGGCACCGAGGAGCTCACGGCGGCGGCCCGGGTATGAGCGCGAACGTGGAGCCGATCGGGCGCCCCAACCGGCCCTGGGACCAGCGCCTCGCGCGGTTCGTGGACCGCTGGACGGTCCCGGTGTTCACGATCCTCGCCATCGGCTACCTCGTCCTGCCGATCGCGATCATCATCGTGTTCTCGTTCAACGACCCGCCCGGCCGGTTCAACTTCGTGTGGGGCGAGTTCTCGCTCGATGCCTGGATGAACCCGCTCGGGCGCCTCGGGCTGGCCTCGGCGCTGGGGACGAGCCTCATGGTCGCCTTCGTGTCCACGGTGGTCTCGACCATCCTGGGCACCATGATCGCGCTGGGCCTCGAGCGCTACCGGTTCCGCGGCCGCGGGGTCGCTGAAGGCTTCATCTTCGTCCCCCTCGCCACGCCCGAGATCGTGCTCGGCGCGAGCCTCCTGACCATGTTCGTGGTGACTGCCCAGGAGCCGCTCCGGACGATCACCGGCGGGGCGTTCTTCCCGCTCGGCGTCCAGACCATCCTCGTCGCCCACATCCTGTTCTGCATCTCCTTCGTGGTGGTCACGGTCCGGGCGCGGATCGCCGGCTTCCCGCGCCACCTCGAGGAGGCCGCGATGGACCTGGGTGCGAACGAGTGGGTCACGTTCTGGAAGGTCACCTTCCCGCTGATCTTCCCGGGCATCATGGCCGCCGCGCTGCTGGCGTTCTCGCTGTCGATCGACGACTTCATCATCACCAACTTCACCTCGGGCACCGCCAACACCTTCCCGATCTGGGTCTGGTCGTCGATCCGCAACAACCTGCCGCCCCAGGTCCACGTCATCGGCACGATCATCTTCACGACGGCCGTCGCGCTCGTGGCGGTGTCGACGCTGCGCAGCCTGTGGGTCGAACGGCAGGCGGCCCGCTTCCGGGCGGAACCTTAGGAGCGAACGAACCATGATCGGGGCACCAGGCTCGGCAACGGCCCGCGACGCGACGCAGCCCGCTCTCCCCGACCGGTCGGTCGTGCCCCCGGTGTGGGGCCGGATCACGAACCTCGTCGTGGATCACGGCGAGGGTTCCTGGCTGGTCACGCCGGAGGGCGAGCGCTACCTGGACTACACGTCGGGCATCGGCGTCACCAACACGGGCCATGCGCACCCGCGGGTCAGCGCGGCGATCGCGGCACAGGCGGCGAAGCTGATCCACGGCCAGCAGAACATCGTCTACCACGAGGCCGGCCTGCGCCTCTACGACCGCCTGACCCGCCTGCTCCCGGGTGGGCCGTGGGGGGCGTTCCTGTCCAACTCCGGCGCCGAGGCCGTGGAGGCCGCCGTCAAGCTCGCCCGGGTCGCGACCGGGCGCCCTGCGATCATCGCGTTCCGCTACGGGTTCCACGGCCGGACCGCCCAGACGATGGCCCTGACGGCCGCCAAGGACGTCTACCGCGGTGCCTTCGAGCCGCTGCCGGGCTCCGTCTATCACGCCGCCTACCCGTACTGCTACCGGGCAGCCGGAGGCTCACACGACCCGGGGGCATGCACGTGCGACTGGGAGGCGCAGCTGGACCTCCTGTTCCACCAGCTCGTGTACCCGGACAAGGTGGCAGCGATCATCGTGGAGCCCGTCATCGGCGAGGGTGGGTACATCGTGCCGCCGCCCGGCTTCCTGCCGCGGCTGCGCGAGATCACCGCGCAGCACGGGATCCTGCTCATCGCGGACGAGGTCCAGACGGGCTTCGGGCGGACGGGCGAGATCTTCGCCGTCCGCCACTGGGACGTGGAGCCGGACGTCGTGGTCATGGCCAAGGGCATCGCGTCGGGCATGCCGCTGTCGGGGATCCTCGCCCGGCGGGACATCCTGGACCGCCTGCCGCCCGGGTCCCACGGCGGCACCTACGGCGGCAACGTCGTGTCCTGCGCGGCCGCCCTGGCGACCCTCGACGTGATCGAGGACGAGGGCCTGGTCGCGAACGCGCGCGAACGCGGGACGCAGTTCCTGGATGGCCTCCGCGGGATCTGCGCAGGGCGGGCGTCGGTGGGCGACGTGCGCGGCCTGGGCCTGATGGTCGCAATCGAGTTCGTCAGACCCGGCGAGGGCGACGGCCGGGTCCCCGACCCGGAGCTGACGAAGCGAGTCCAGCAGGCCTGCTTCGACCGGAAGCTCCTGATCCTCACGGCCGGCACGTACGTGAACGTGGTCCGGATCATCCCGCCGCTGGTCACCACGGCCGAGGAGGTCGAGATGGCCCTCGGGATCATGGCCGAGGCACTGGACGCGGCCGGAGCCTAGGCCCATCATCCGCGGATGACAGACGATCCGGTGGGCCAGCGCTCGCCGACCCCGGCGCCAGGGGCCGATGCCGCTGCGCGTGCGCGCCTCGAGGAGCTGTTCACCAGCTTCGATCGACTGACGCCGTTTGAGCTGGAGCGCGTCGGGTTGCGGCGGCGCGACGAGGCGGCGCGTGCCGCGCTGCTGCGTGACGTGGTCCAGGCGGCCGACGCCGCCGATCGGACGGTCCTGCTTGAGGAGGCTCGCGCCAGGGCGCGTGACACGGTGTTCCGCCGCTACGACGCGGGCGGCCTCCATCCCACCTGGGGTGGCCTCAACTGGGGCATCTCCCAGGGGACGATCGAGGACCGGGTCGCCATCGTGGAGGCCCTGGAGGATGCGGCCTCGGCGGCCGTGGTGGCCGACCTCGTGACCCCCGATGTCGTTGAAGCGCTGACGCTGGACGCCGGGCTGGTCGTGGACATGGCGTCCGGCGAGGTCTCGGAAGGCGCGCTCGCCCGGCAGACCGCGCCGCCGGCAGCCGGGCTGCGCGACACGCGAGGGCGATGGGCGGTTGCCGGTGCCGCCATGGGCGGCCTGGTGGGCTTCGGTCTCGGGGCCGCAATCGGTGGGCTTCTCGTGGGACTCACCGGAGCGGCGGCGGCGGCCGGGATCGTGGTGCTCGCGGTGCGGCGGCGGCCCGGGGACGCGGAGCGCTAGGCACGATCCAGCGCGTCCGCCGCTACGCCGTGGAGCGGAGGCGCCCCAGGATCTCCTCGTGGAGGTGGCCGTTCGAGCCCACGAATGACGGTGCATCGATCCGCCGCTCGCCGTCCACGTCCGTGACCCGGCCGCCGGCTTCCTCGATCAGGATCTGCGGCGCGGCGAGGTCCCACGGGCTCATCCCGGTCTCGAACATCGCCTCCGCGGCCCCTTCGGCGACCAGCGCGTAGCCCCAGAAGTCGCCGAACCCACGCTCCCGCCAGCAGGACGCGATGAGCGAATCGAAGCCCGGCATCAGGCCGCTGGCCACGTTGTCGCGGCCGCTGCCGTAGACCAGCTGCGCATCCTCGAGCGCGGTCACCCTCGACACCCGGATCCGCCGCTCGCCGTCCCGGCCCACATTCCACGCGCCACCACCGCGCCACGCGAACCAGCGCTCGTTCAGGGCAGGCGCGGAGATCACGCCGACCTGCATCTCGCCCTCGTGCTCAACGGCGAGCAGCGTCCCGAACAGGGGAATCCCACGGATGAAGTTGTGGGTGCCGTCGATCGGGTCGATGAACCAGCGCGTGACCGCGCCACCCGCCTGGGTCCCGTACTCCTCCCCCACCAGGCCGTGATCCGGGTGGCGGGCGAGGATGCGCGACCGGATCTCGCGCTCGATGCCCTGGTCCGCGACGGTCACGAACGAGCGGTCCGGCTTGCGCTCGAGGTCCAGGTCCCGGCGGAAGTGCCGGCGGGCAATCTCGTCGGCGGCATCGCAGGCCTCGAGGGCGAGGGCGAGCCAGTCGCACATGGTTGACTCCGGGACGCGGGCGAGCGAGGCGGACCAGGCGGGTCCGAAGGCAGGGTCGGTCATCGGTCGATGATGCCAGCCGTCACGTCCGAATGCGGTCGCCGGCCGGGTCGAACAGCGGCTCGCGCACGACCTCGAAGCCGATCCACGTCCCGAACACGTCCACGTCGCCGCGCGTGCCGACGCCCGCATCCGGGGGCAGGTATGCGTACGCGATGCTCCGCTCGACGGTGAACCCGTAGCCGCCAGAGGTGACCCGGCCGACGATGCGCCCGTCCACGCGTACCGGCTCGTTGCCCAGGCACACGGCACGAGGGTCGTCCAGGACCAGGCAGCGCAGCCGTTTCCGGGGACCGGTCGCGCGCGTCGCGACCAGGGCATCCCGCCCCAGGAAGTCCCCCTTGTCCAGCCGGACCGCGAAGCCCACGCCCGCTTCGTCCGGCGTCTCCTCGGGGGTGATGTCGGCCGACCAGGCGCGGTACCCCTTCTCGAGCCGCAGCGCATCGATCGCCCGGTAGCCGCCGGCAACCAGGCCGTGGCCCACGCCCGTGGCCCACAGCCGGTCCCACAGGGCCGCGCCGTATTCCGTGGGCGCGTAGAGCTCCCAGCCCAGCTCGCCGACGTAGGTCACCCGGACCGCGAGCAGGGGCACGGAGCCCACCGTGATCCGGCGGGCGGAGAGGTACGGGAAGGCGGCGTTCGAGACGTCGTCGGTCGTCGTCGCGGCCAGGATGTCCCGCGCCCGCGGTCCCCACAGACCGAACGCGACCAGCGACGACGTCACGTCGTTCACCTGCACGCTGCCGTCGTCCGGGGCATGGCGCCGGATCCAGGCCAGGTCGTGGTTGCCGAATGCCGTCCCGGTCACGAGCAGGAACCGGTCCGGGGCGATCCGGGTGACGGTGAGATCGCATTCGATCCCGCCGCGGCGGTTGAGCAGCTGCGTGTAGGTCACCGTGCCGACGGGCCGGTCCACCTCGTTGGCGCACAGCCACTGCAGCAGCCCGGCGGCACCCGGCCCCGCAACCTCGATCTTGGCGAACGAGGTCTCGTCGAACAGGGCGGCCGTCGCCCGGGTCGCCAGCGCCTCCGCGCCGATCGCCGGGCTCCAGTGCCGGCCCGCCCACCCGCGCGGGCGGAGCGCCTCCAGTGCCGCGACGTCGGCGATCCCCGCCCCCGCCGCGTTGGGCGCGAACCAGTTCGGACGCTCCCAGGACGACTTCTCCCCGAACGCCGCGCCCAGGTCCCGGAGCCGCGGATAGGCGGGGGAGGTGCGAAGCGGTCGGCCGGCCCGGCGCTCCTCGTTGGGGTAGTGGATGTCGTAGTAGGTGGCGTAGTTCTCGATCGAGCGGGCGAGCGTGTACTCCCGGCTCCGGTACTGGGCCCCGAACCGCCGGACGTCCATCCGCCACAGGTCCAGCTCCGGCTCACCCTCCACGATCCAGGTCGCCAGCTGGCGGCCGATGCCGCCGGCACCCGCGATCCCGTGGGCGCAGAAGCCGGCCGCCAGGAACAGCCCGCGCACCTCGCTCTCGCCCAGGATGAACTCGTTGTCGGGTGTGAACGCCTCGGGGCCGTTGATCATCCGGGTGATGCCGGCGTCGGCGATCGCGGGCACGCGCCGGATCGCCCCGGCCATGATCGCCTCGAACCGGGGCCAGTCCGGGTCCAGCAGGCGGTGGTTGAAGTCGGCCGGGATCCCGTCGAGGCCCCACGGGGCCGGGTCTCGCTCGTAGCCGCCCATGCACAGTCCACCAACCTCCTCGCGGAAGTACACGAGGTTGTCGGGATCGCGCAGCTGCGGCAGGTCGGGGGTCACGCCCGCGATCGGGTTGGTGAGCAGGTACTGGTGCGCCATCGGGATGATCGGGACGTTGACGCCGGCCAAGCGGCCGATCTCGGGCGCGAAGATCCCGCCGGCGTTCACGACCACGTCCGTCTCGATCGTGAAGCGCTCGCCGGCGTGCTCCACCTCCACGCCGGTGACCCGTCCGTCGCGCACGCCGATCCCCGTCGCCCGGTGGTGACCCAGGATCCGGGCTCCGCGGCGTCGCGCGCCCGCCGCCAGCGCGTACGCGAGGTTGGACGGGTCCAGCCAGCCGTCGGTCGGCAGCCACGCGGCGCCCAGCACGCCGTCCACGGTCATCAGCGGGAACCGGTCCCGGGCCTCCGCTGCCGTGATCAGCTCCAGGGGCAGGCCGAACGTGCGGGCCCAACCGGCCTGGCGCTGGAGCTCCTCGAACCGCTCGGGAGTGGACGCCAGGCGCAGGGACCCGACCTCACGCCAGGCGGGGTCCACACCCGTCTCCCCCGCCAGCCGCCGGTACAGGTCAACCCCGTACATCATCATCCGGGTCAGCGCCACCGATCCCCGGAGCTGGCCCACCAGCCCCGCGCTGTGGAACGTGGAGCCGGACGTGGGCTCCGCGCGGTCCAGCAGGACGATGTCGGTCCAGCCGAGCTCCGCGAGATGGTACGCGATCGAGGTCCCGCCGACCCCGCCGCCGATGATCACCGCCCGCGCGTGCTCGGTCACCGCTGGGTTCCCTCCCTCGCCGGCCTGCGGACCGTCGATCGCCGCAGAGTACCCGTCAGTGGCAGGTCCCGGTCCCCTGGTCGCTGAACGAACCGTCCACCGAGACGAACCGGAACGCCCAGCCGGAGGGCCGCAGCGTCAGCTCCAGCACCCCGTGGGCAATATTCGACCGCACGGCGGTGTTGGCGGCCGGCGGGCCGAAGTCGCGAAGGTCGCCGCCCCCGGTCCCCACCACGAGCTGCGTGATTCCACGCTCACGGTCCGGCGTCCCTGAGGGATCCTGGGGCCTGAACCGCTCGTAGTCGTGGTCGTGACCGTTGACAACCAGATCCGCACCGGCCGCGTACAGGGCATCCCAGAACGGACCCACGGACGGGTCGTTGCCATGCATCCCGCTGCTGAAGCGGGGCTGGTGCCACAGGGCGAGGGTGCATCGCGCCCGGCTGGCGGCGAGATCCTCCCGGAGCCAGCGGAGCTGCGGGGAATCCGGGTCGCAGCCGTCGCCCAGCGCGTCGCAGTTGGCGTCCAGGACGATCACGTGCCAGGCCCCCACGTCCTCGCCGAACCAGGTCACGCCGTCCCGCTCTGCGGCCCGTCCGAAGAAGGTCCGGAACGGCGCCGCGTCCCGGCTGCCGTACTCGTGGTTGCCCGCGGCCGCGAACCGAGTCCGCTCGAGGAAGCGTCCCCAGGACGGCCCGTAGCAGTCGCGCAGCTCCGCCTCGCTGGCGGCGTCGTACGCCGTGTCACCGAGGGTGAACACGATGCCCGGCAGGCGGGCCAGCAGGGCCGCGGTGGCCTCGTCGTCGGAGGTATCGCAGCGCGCGATGTCACCGGCTCCGACCAGGACGGGATCCGGCGAAGAGAATGCCGATCGTGAGGGTGACGGCGACGGCGCCGAAGACACGCTCGGCGACGCGGCGGGACGGCTCGATGGTCCCGCGCTCGCGACGATCGGAGGCGACCCGGCCGCGACGTCTCCGCCACCCGGCCGGGGGAGCGTCCGCATCAGCCCGGCCGCCACGAGCATCAGCCCGGCCGCCACGAGCGGGGCCGCGACGATGAGCAGCGCGACGCGCCTTGCCGGCCATCTCCCCTGCATCCCCAGACGCTACACGCAACCGGCGCCGGGCGCCCTTCAGCGGCTGCGGCCGGTCGTCAGCCCCCGACCTCCCGCAGCGCCCGCTCGAAGCGCGGCGTGGCGGCGTTGGCGAGGAGGCGATCGAAGTGGTCCGCCGCGTAGGCGCGGAAGTCCGCGTCCAGGGTGCTGATGCCCTGCTGGAGCACGCCCCACATCGCCTCCCGGAAGTCCGACACGACGCGGAACAGCACCAGGCGCGCCAGCCGGTCGGGACGCGGCGGGGCGCCATCGTAGTGGGCCAGGAGCGCGGCGTCGTCGTCCGCCGTGAGCCCGTTGTTGATGCTGAGGTTGCCGAGATCGAAGAACGGGTCGCCCATCCCGGCGTACTCCCAGTCCACGATCCGCATCCGATGACCATCGTCGATCAGGTTGCCGGGCAGGAAGTCGTTGTGGCAGGGTCGCAGCTCCACTGGGTTGGTGAGCAGCGCGAGCTCGATCCTCCGCCCGATCGCCTGGGCGAGCCCGTACTCGTCGGGGATTTGAACACCCCGCTCCATGGCCAGGGCGCGGTACGCCTCCACGATGCGAAGCGGGATGAACAGGCCCGGGATCGCCGGCCCCTCGTGGAACCGCCGGACGGAGTCCGCGACGCGGGCGATCGTGTCGGGATGGTGGATGTCGAGGTCCGCGATGGGCGCGCCCTCGATGAACCGCGTGACCAGGATCCCCTCGGGGCGCAGGAACGCGACGACCTCCGCGCCGACCCCCACGCCGGCCGCGGCCACCGTGGCCGCGTGCTCCACCTCCCGGCTGATGCCCAGCAGGTGGGTGTCGTTGCCGCCCAGCCGGATCACAAAGCGCTCGGGGAGGCCGGTGACGTCCACGCGGAAGTTGCGGTTCGTGATCCCGCCGGAGAGCGCGGTCAGGGCCAGCTGCCGTCCGGCGAGATCGGGCACACGCTGCATCGCCCGGACCAGCTCGTCATGGAGCTCGCCGTGGAGCTCGCCATCGGCGGGAACTCGCGATCCGGTCGTCATGCGCGGTGAACCTCCGGTCCATGCGTGGGCGGAGCGGCGCCGCCCGCCGCTGCCCCGGCGCCCCCCCCCGGCGCGGATGCTGGGGCCGCGGCCTCCCCGAGTCAACGCCCGCCGGCTCGCAACAGCTACGAGAGCGGCTCGAATGCCTCCGGGTAGCGCACGGTGCCGCGGAGGTCGTTGGTCCAGGCCGGCAGCAGCCGGGCCATCCAGGCCTCGTCCGGCCAGGCCTTCGCCGGCGGCTCCAGGCCCAGCGCTCGGGCGGGCGAGAACCCGAACCGCGGGTAGTAGGACGGGTAGCCCAGCAGCACCAGCGCCGGCACCGCCCGCGCGATCGCGAGACCCATCGCGGCCGTCATCAGCGACGACCCGACGCCCCGGAACTGGACCTCGGGCAGGACGGCAACGGGACCCACCGCCAGCAGGCGACCGAGGACCGAACCCTGCGCGTCCGTCACGTCGCACGGCGAGAGCAACAGGTGGCCCACGATGCGGCCCCCCTGATCGGCGGCGACCAGCGACTGCCAGCCTTCGGGGGCCTCGGTGCGGATGCGGTCCACGATGTCCGCCTCCTCGGGCCCTGTGAAGGCCGCGAGCTCCACGGCCCGAACCCCCGGCTCGTCTCCGGGTGCCTCGAGACGGATCGTGACCGGCAGTGGCGCGGACCCACCGTCCGCCGTGACGTCGCCGGCGCCGCCGGTCATCTCAGCCGGCCGCGTCGCGCAGCGCGTCCGGGACCGGGCGTGAGACGGCGACCGGCGCGATGTATCGGTCGACCATCCCCAGCGACCCGTTGACCTTGAGCTCCGTGAACAGGAAGGCGATCTTGCGCGCCTGGGCAGCCAGGATCTCGTCCTTCGTCTCCAGCTCCCACAGCTGCCGCTTGAACGGCCCGATCGCCTTCTTGCGCGACGTGTACACGAACTGCTGGTCCGTCTGGTCCGGCTTGCGCTCGTCGAGGGCATTGGCGAAGCACCAGGCCTCGATCTCGCGGTGGAGCGCCTCCGGGAACGCCGGGTGCTCGTAGAGCGCGTTCTGGAACCCGGTTGCGAGGTGGATCTCCGCGGTCTCCACGGCCGGGAAGCGATGGAACAGCTCGTCGGGGAGCGTGGAGGCGCCGTGCTGGACCGCGCCGGCAAGGCCGAACTCCCGGGCCAGGACGCCCAGCCGCCCCAGGACGTCGAAATCCAGCTTGACCTCCGCCACGCCGCCGCCGGGCAGGGGCACGCCGCCGTGGGAGGTGCCGGTCTGGACGCTCACCTTGGACAGGCCCCTCGCGCCCGGCGCTCGCCGTGCAAGCTCCCCGTTGTAGCCCTCCAGGTACGCGCGCAGCTCGTCGGGCGTGGAGTTCTGCTTGCCCACCTCCCCGATCTCACCGCCGACGCTCACGGTCACGCCGTCGGTCTCCAGGGCCCGGATGAGCGCGGTCAGCTCCGCGGCGCGGGTGTAGTTCTCGCGCTGCTCCTCGTCCAGGCTTGGTTTGGAGAGGTCAACCAGCGTGGAGCTGTCGATGTCGATGTTGCGGTAGCCGGCGTCCAGGGCCAGCCGGCAGGCGCGCCGGATCTCCTCGGTCATGACCTCGGGGTCGGCCGCGTATTTCTTCGCGTTGAACTGGTAGTGATCGCCCTGGATGAACACCGGGTGCGACCAGCCGGCCGCAATGGCACCGGCGAGCACGGAGGTCGCGTAGTCCATCGGCCGCTGGAAGGTGTAGGTCTGCTCGCTGCGGGCAAGCTCGAAGATGATCGTGCCCACGTCCGCACGGGCCGCCGTCTCGAGGAACGTCCGCGCCATGTCGAACACCTGGGCGCGGAGGTTGACGGCCGGGACGGTGAACCCGGAGACCTCGCCCCGGGCGCGCGCCATGTACAGGTCCTGGATGCTGGCGGAGCGAGCGCCCAGTGCCTGGCTCGCCTCCCACACGATCCAGCGGGCTGCCTCGGCGGTCGGCTCGTCGGCGGTGAACGCCGCCGTCCAGGCGAGGTCGGCGGCGGCCTCCGAGCGGAAGCGCGGCATGTCGTCCACGATCAGGCGCCCGCCCTCGACGTGGGCGATGCCCGCCAGGCGGGCAAGGAGGTCGACGGGGGTCGAGGCGACGTGCGGCATCGGGATGGATCTCCTGCGGGTGTCGGCACAGATGGTATCCGCGGTCACGCGACGGTGAACGGCGCAGCCCGGTCGCGGACGTGCAGACGCGTCCGAGCATGCCCGATGCGCGCGGCGATCGGACGGGCGTTTCGGGGTCTGCCTCCTGCGCGACCGGACCTCCCTCGCGGGCCGGATGGCCCGCCCTTGCAGGCCCAAGGTCCGGGCGAGGCGCCGCCATCGCGCCCGAGAGTGGCCCGCGCCTCCCTCAGGTCGCCACGCGACCGCACCGGCGCAGCGCGCGGCGCTTCGGGCGCCCGGTGGCCGATCCGTTGCGCGGCGATGGCCTCCCGCGTGACGGATGGGTTCGCCCGGCGGCGGGTTCGTCCCGTCATGCGCCCGTCGGCCGTGGCGCGACCAGGAGCCGCGTGACCGACCGGGACCATGCGCGGCTCGCCGCCGGAATCCCGTATCGCGACGGGCCCCTACGGGAGGGCGACCGGCCGATCGGGACGCTAGAAGGGCTTCACCACCATCAGGAATGTGATCGCCACTGTCAGGAGGACGAGCACCATGCCACCGATGCGGACCCGGCGCGCCGTGGCGGGAAGCGCGGGATCGGGTGCGCTGCCGGGGGCGGGCGGCGTTGAGGTGAGCTCGACGAGCCGGCGGCCGGCGGGTGCCTGGTACGCCATGGCGGCGATGACCGACACCACGTACAGCAGGATCGCCGTCTCCAGCCAGCGCTTCCCTCCCGTGATCGCCGCCAGGTCGCCGCGGGCCATGATCATCAACACGCCCGTCACGGCCATGCTGATGGCCACCGGCGTGATGAGCTTCGTGCCGGCCGCGACCTGCGTCCGGGCGTAGAAGTTGGCGTGCTGCGGCTCCTTCGCCACCATCGGCCCCACGATCATCGAGACGAAACCGGGCCCGAAGGCGACGATCGCCCCGAGCACGTGCAGGAACAGCAGGATCCCGAACAGGTCCACCGGCGCCTCCTCCGTCATCCGCCGCGACCAGCGGCGCAGCCGCGAATGCTAGCAGCGGTCGAAGCGCGTGCGCCCGCGCGTCTCGGGTCGCGGGCTCGCGTCGCGCCGGATGGAGGACCCGCCGCGCGTCAGGTCGAGGGCTCGCCCCGCGCGAGCCCCGCCAGGTGCGCGGCCCGGTGGGCCCGGTCCCGCTCCAGCTCCGGCACACTGCGACCCGTCCGGCCGGCCAGCTCGTCGGCGACGCCCCAGGCGAAATGCTCGAACCGGCCGGTCCGCGCGTCCCATGTCGCGAGCACCGCCGGTGGCATCCGCTGGACGTGGCCGTGGATGTCCCGCTGCACCGGGCGCAGGTAGTGGGCCGCCGCGACCCGGCAGCGCCCGGGATCGTCGTCTTCGGGCGCCAGCACGAGAACGATGCCCAGCCGCGTCAGCTCGTCGTCGATCGCCGCCACCGGGACAGCCGCCAGGCGGCCCAGCACGTCCTCCAGGCGGTCGCCGGCGGCGGTGGCTGCCATCCCGTACCCGATCGTGACGGCCCGGATCGCCAGCCGCGCCCGTTCCCCCCAGGTGCCGTCCGGCGGGCGGTCCTCGAGATCGGCCAGGAGCACGGTCCACGCCGGGTCCGCTGGGGCGGCCCCCGCACCCGGAAGCGACGTGACCGGTCCGCGCCAGCCCAGGGCCGCCGCCTCCGGCAGCCAGTCGAACGTCTCGTCCTCCCCCCGCAGCCGGACCACGCGCGCCCCGGGCGGGAGCAGGTCCAGCAGCGCCGCCCGCACGGTGGTGCGGCGGGCGGCCGAACCGCCGGCCACGATCACCGGCAGCCGGGACTCCACGAGCAGCCAGACGAGGGACGCCAGCTCCTCGTCCAGGACGCCGTCCCGGAGGAGCGCGGCGATGCGCGGCGGGACCAGGCCCGCGCCGCCCGGGGGTGAGAGGCTCACTCGGCCGGCGGCCCTACTCGTAGAACCCGGCGGCGGAGTACACGAACTGCACGCCGTAGAGCGACTTGACCGACTTGCCGCCCACCCGGTCGATCTTGTGCCACGCATCCCCGTCGGTCCCGCAGGGCCCCGCCTCGTAGGTCTCGCCGACCACCGTCTCGGCGATCCGCACCTTCGTGCCGATGCCGACGCGCCCGACGAGCGGCGTCGTGGTCGCCGCCCCCTTGCGCAGGCCCACGGCGCCGCAGGCCGCCACTGCGGTGCTCGGGAGCGACGCGGACTCGGCAGGCTCGGACGAGGGCTCCGTTGCCGGTGTCGCGACGGGTGCAACCGTGGGCGCCGGCGTCACGGGCTCGGGCGAGAGGGTCGGCGACGAGCCGCCGCACGCGGCGACGCTGACGGCCAGGAGGCCTCCGACGAGTACGCGGCGCAGCATGCCGACTCCCTCCATGGATCGCTCGGTTTCGCGGCCCGACCCGGGTCAGGGCCGGGCATGTCGATCCTACGCCACCGCGAGGGCTTCGTCGCGGCGGACCGCGTCAGGCGCCGTCCACGATCCGCCCGTCGCGCAGCTCGACGACCCGGTCCGCGAGATCGATCAGCATCGGGTCGTGGGTGGCGATCAGCGCGGTGACGCCCTCGCTCTGGACGACGGCCCGGAGCAGGCCCATGATCGACCGGCCGGTGTGCGAGTCCAGCTGGCCGGTCGGCTCGTCCGCGAGCAGCACGTCCGGCCGGTTCGCCAGTGCGCGCGCGATCGCGACCCGCTGCTGCTCGCCGCCCGAGAGCTCGTGCGGCCGGTGGCCGGCGCGCCCGCCCAGGCCCACCAGCTCCAGCAGCACGGCCACCCGGTCCTCGCGCTCACGCCGATCCGCGCCCACCAGGCGCAGCGGCACCTCGACGTTCTCGGCGGCGGACAGGATCGCCAGCAGGCCGAAGGCCTGGAAGATGAACCCGATCTTGCGACGCCGCAGCTCCACCAGCTCTGCGGCTCCCATGTCGCCCACCGAGACGCCGTCGATGAGGGCCAGGCCGGTGGTCGGTCGGTCCAGGCCGCCGATCAGCGACAGCAGGGTCGTCTTGCCGGAGCCGGATCGCCCCCGAACGGCCACGATCTCGCCCCGCGCGACGCGCAGGTCCGCGTCCTGGAGCGCGTGGACGACGGTGTCGCCCATGCGGAACTCGCGCCCGAGGCCGCGGGTCTCGATCATCGGGCCGTCCGTCATTTCCGCCTCCACCGCGCGTGGTCGTCGGCCGGCGGCGGCTGAGCGGGTGTCTCGGGGGCGGGGGGGACGGCGGATGCCGGAGGCACCGGGGGCGCGGCCGGCGGCGCCGCGGGCTCTGCGGGCGTCTCGTGCGCGGGGATCTCGGCGCGCGGCGCCGACCCGTCGCCCGGCGCTGTCGGGCGCGCATAGGGTTCGCCCGTGGCGACTCGGTCCGGCCAGACGGAGATATGGTCCTCCTCGAGATCCAGCCGCACGCGGCGCTCCATGCCCAGGGCCTCCACGTGTGCCCGCGGGAGCTGCAGCCGGCCGACCCGGTCCAGCACCGCGTACTCCGTCGCCTCCACGTGGTGGTCGCCGGTCTCCGTGATCGTCCGCTGCCGGAGCACCTCGCTGCTCACCCGGCCGTCGCGAATGGACACGGTGCGGCTGACCTGGGTGCTGACCATCGGGTCGTGGGTCGCCACCACGATCGTCACGCCGTGCTCGCGATTGACCTGCCGCAGGAGCTCGAAGATCTCCCCGGACGTCGCGGTGTCCAGCTCGCCCGTCGGCTCGTCCGCCAGCACCACCTCCGGCTCGTTGGCCAGCGCGATTGCGATGGCAACGCGCTGCTGCTCACCACCCGACAGGCGGTCCGGCCGGTGATCAGCCCGGTCGGCCAGGCCCACCTGCGCCAGCAGCTCCTTCGCCCGTGCGCCGCGGACCCTCGGCGGGACGCCCTCGAACACCATCGGCAGGGCCACGTTCTCCAGCGCGGTGAGGTACGGCAGGACGTTGCGGGCCGTCTGCTGCCACACGAACCCGATGACCCGCCGCAGGTAGAGCGTCTGCTCGCGGGACGTGAGCTGGGTGAGCTCGTGACCGGCCACGACTGCGCGGCCCGCCGACGGCACGTCCAGCCCGCCCAGCACGTTGAGCAGCGTGCTCTTGCCGGACCCCGACGCCCCGACCATGGCCACGAACTCGCCTCGCTCCACGAGCAGGTCCAGGCCCTGGAGCGCGACCACCTCCAGGTCGGCGACCTTGTAGATCTTGACCAGGCCGTCGCACACGATGAGCTGGCGCTCCCCAAAGCGTGGGCGCGGGGCGCGGGCGTGCGCCTCGGCCCCGGGCAGGTCGATGATCTCGGGCTGCGGCTCGGTCATGTCACCTCTCATCATCGCTCCATCAGACGTCCCCCATCCGGAGCGCATCGGCGGCGCCCAGGCGGCGGGCGAGGACGGAGCTCGCCGCCACGGCGGCGACCATCACCACGACGAGCATCGTCATCACGGCGGCAACCGATGCAGCGTCCACGCGCAGGACGACCGGCGCGACGGGGTCGATGAACACGGCGAGCTCGAGGCCGGGTGCCAGCAGCCAGGTCATGGCGAGGCCGAGAGCGACCCCGATGGCGAGGGCCAGCACGACCGGGGGGGCGTGCTCGACGACCGTGAGACCCAGCAGCTGCCGGTCCGACAGACCCAGCGTCCGCAGGTACGCCAGCTCCCGGGCCCGCCGCTGCGCGTCGAGCGCCATCACCGCCACGACGGTCAGCGCCGCATACGCCGCCGCGACCACCAGCGCGATGCCGAACCCGGTGCCCACAGCGCCGACAAGCGGCGCGTCGTGGAGCTCCGCGAACTGCTCGTGACGCGAGACCAGGCGATCCGCGGTCACGGTCGTCGCGAGCGCCGCCTCGAGCCCCGCGCCGGCCTCGGGCCCGCCACTGGCGAACGCCCGGTTCGGCCGCAGGGCCGATCCCCCGTGCGCCGCCTGGACCGACGCGAGCGGCGCGACCGCGAAGATCACGTTGGGCGTGATGCCCGGGAAGGACTCGGCCACGCCCGCGACCCGGAACGACAGCGGCTTGCCGCGCACCTGGAGGCCGAACACGTCCCCCAGTGCCCAGCCGCGCCCGTCGCGCGCCCGCCGAGCCGAGGCCAGGACCGGGATCGGGTCCTCCGGCGTTCCGATCCCCGGAGCCGTCGGCGACGCCGCGACGGCGGCCGGCAAGGCCACCTCGGCGGGAGTCCCGGCGACGACCGCCGCCTGCGCTGCCGGGTCGATCGCGTGCAGCAGCACCGGGATCCGGCTGCCTCCCGGGTCACCAGCCGGGAGCGCCGACAGGCTGACGGCCGGGGCCACCGCCGTGATCCCCTCGATGCCGGCCAGGTCAAGGTCCTGAGCCAGGGCGCCGCCCACCGGGACGTCGATCCGGTAGTCGGCGCCGACCGAGAGCGACGAGGCCACGAACTGCCCGCGCTCGATCGTGGTCTGCACCGCGGACGAGAAGACACCGATCGCGACGGTCAGCGTGAGGACCAGCAGCGGCAGGTACGCCGCACCCGGATGACGCCCGATGCTGCGCAGCCCGAGGACCGGCACGAGGTCCCGGCGCCGGGCGGTCAGCGCGGCCAGGGCACGGACCGGGATCGGGTACAGGCGGATCGCGGTGATCCCGACCGCGATCCCGATCAGGACCGGTGCCGCGGCCAGGAACGGATCGAAGCCCGCCTCCCCGTCCTCGGCCACCGCCCCCGTCAGGCTGCGCTCGCGCAGCAGCCAGGTCGCCGCGACCGCGATGCCGATGAGGGTGGCCTCGAGCACCAGCCGCCGGGCGCTGGGCCCGCTCGCCGGGGCGTCCTCCCGCTCCAGGTCCCGCCGGGCGCGACGGGCCGGGGCCCACGTGGCCGCCACCGTCAGTGCGGTCGCCACGGCCGCCACGGCGAGCGCCCCGGCGATCGAGGCGGACGCCGACCGGGCCGGGACCGCGAACGACGCCACCCCGAGCCCGAGCAGCGCCGCGGGCACGGTGACGATCAGTCCCTCTGCACCCTGCGCGCGCAGCAGCTGGCCCGAGGACGCGCCGCGACCCCGGGCCAGGATGAGCGCCGTCCGGCGGCGGCGAACGATGATCAGGGCGACCATGCCGACGGCCCCCGCCGCGACCGCGAGCGGCCCGAGCGTGGCGACCGAGAGCGTTGCACCGGCCACGGACCGCAGGGAGACGAACCGGTCCACGAGGCCCAGCAGGCCGGACCGGTACACGACATCGCCGGGTGTCCCCGTCGTGGACCCGAACGTCGTCTCGAGGCGGCGCAGGTCCGGGACCAGGGTCTCCAGGCGTCCGGCGTCGATCCGGGACGGGTCCGTGATGAACCGCCAGCTGTACCGGGAGGGCAGCTCGAGCGCCCGGACGTCCTGGTAGGCGTCCGGGGCGAACAGTGCGGTGGCATACGCGATCGGGTACTCCTCCGTCCCCCCGATGCCCGCTTCGCTGAGGCGCGTGTCGTCGAACCAGAACGGGTCCTGGAGGTCGTCCGCCTCGAACCGGCCCACGACCTCCAGGTCGATGGTGGTCGTGGGGCGCGGGAACATCCGGCGCAGCATCGGGTCCGCCCCGTTGACGGTGGCGCGCAGCCGGTCGCCGACGACGATGCTCGTCGCCTCGGCCGTGGCCGCCGACATCGCGATCTCGATGACGGGGACCGCGTCCGGATCGTCCTCCTCGGGCGGGGCCGCCCGCGCCGGCATCCGGCCCTCCACGACGGTCACGCGATCCGCGACGCCGTCCTGGTACGCGAGCGTCACCATGGTGGTGAAGTTCGGCGGGTCCGGGAGATAGAAGCGGGGCGATTCCGCGACGAAGCCCCGGTCGGAGATCAGCTCCTGGACCGAGGGCGGGAGACGGCGCCACACGTCTTCGCCGCCGGCGCGCACACGTGCGAACGGATCGTCCGCCTGGGCCTGGATCGCCCCGTCGACCGTGAACTCCAGGCTGCGCCCCAGCGCGGTTGCCGTCGCGATCTCGTAGCGGAGCCCGTCGTCGGCCATCCGGTCGAACAGGCGCGGCCCCGCCGCGACGATGAAGCTCGTCGCGGCCACCAGGCAGAACAGGAGCAGGAGCGTCCCGCGCTCCACGCGCATCCGGCGCAGCAGGGCGGCGGTGGTCGTGACCGCTCGCACCGTCACTCCTCGCCCGTCCGCAGCACGGCGGCCAGGCCGATCCGCCGCAGGAGCCAGGCAAGCACGAGGACGGTGGTCACCAGGGTGACCACGGCCACCGCCTCGAGGATCACGATCGAGGCCCAGGGAACGGCCACCTTGACCGGCGGGTAGGGCGTCGCCCCGCCCTGGGTGACCGTCACGAACGGCAGCACCAGCCACGCCATCAGCAGCCCGAGGGCGGTCCCGGCGACCAGGCTGACGGCCGCCAGCACGGCATTCTCGAGCGACAGCCAGGACGACAGCTGGGCCGGCGACAGGCCGATCGCGCGCAGCAGGGCGAACTCGCTCACGCGCTCCCTCGCGGAGACGGCGGCGCTGACCACGAACCCGAGGACCGCGAACAGCGCGGCCGCCACGAAGCCGATCGCCAGCGCTCCGATGATCCCCAGCGCCACCGGGTCCGTCGCCAGGGCCCGCCCCCGCGCGTCGGCCGTCAGCACGGATCGGCTCGCGATCGGCCGAGCCGCGAGGCGCTCCGCGACCGCGTCGCGCTGGCTCTCGCCCGCGGCGAACCACCACTCGGTCGCCGGATCCACCGCGTCGCTGCCCGCGAACCGCAGGAGCGCGATCGTCGGCAGATCCATCACCAGCGCCGGGGCGTCGGGCTCCACCGTCGGGAAGCCGCTCACCACGCCGGAGATCGTGACCGGCCGTCGGACGCCGGCGATCTGGGCCGTTGTCGTCTCGCCCACGTCGCGCCCGCTCGCCTCCAGGAACGCAGCCGTGGCGATCGCCGGCACCGGCTCACGTCCCAGGACGTCGAGGACGGCCGGGGCGAACGTGATCGTCGTACCGCGGCCGTAGCGATCCACGCCGGGCAGCGCGCGCAGGCCGGGCGCCCCGACGGCCGCACGCAGGGAGCGGTCTCCCGCTGCCGCCATCTCCACCCGGTCGTGCGGCAGGCCGTACACCGACGAGGTCGCCCGCCAGCCGCCCGGGATTCCCAGCGACACGGGCGCCCAGGACTCCACCGCTTCGCCCGCGGGCGCGGCATCCACGCCTTCCACCGCGAAGTCACCCCGTACGATGCGCAGGTCGGACGGCAGGGTTGCGACAAGCTCCACGGCCAGGAGCTCCAGTGGGCCGGTGAACGTACGGTCGCCGGCCTCCGTGCCGCCCAGCTCCACGACGACCGACTGCGGGCTCCCGATCTGCGTGGACTCCCCGTGGAACCGGTGGAGCTGCCCGGTCCCGTCGCGGACGACGACGCGGGTCGCGAGGTGCGGGCGGAGCGCCGCCACCGACGGATCGACGTCCACCACCGTCACGGTGCCGTCCTCGGGATTCGTCGTCATCCGCTCGAGGGAATCGACCGACGATCGCAGGTTGAGCCGCAGCCGGCGCGTCCCGTCCGGCAGGCGCGCCATCGGCACCTCCGGGCGGGCGGCCACGAGGGGTGCCATCAGATCCGCGAGGGGCGTCTCGGACAGGTCCGGGCGCAGGGTCACCACCGCCGGTGCGGCCGCCGCGTCCAGGACGAGCAGCTCGCCGGTGGCGGACCGGGATGCCGCCACCGACGACCGATCCACCGGCATCCGGGCCGTGATCCCGGGCACGGCCGCGTACGCCTGGTCCAGCGCCCAGCGCGGCGGCGCGCCGGCACGGGTCCCGGGCTCCACCCGGATCTCCGCCCCCACCTGGTGGTCCGCCTGGTCCCGCTGCGAGGCCGTCCACGTGTAGGTGTACGACACCGCGAACACGCCCATCGCCATGGCCAGCATCAGCAGCAGGGCCGCCCGCGTGTAGCGGAGCGGGCGCCGCGCCAGCTGGCGGGCCCCGAGCGACGAGACGAGCCCGCGACCCCGCGCGGTCATGCGCTCGATGGCCGAGGCCATCATCGGCAGGAGGCGCAGGGCGACCACGGAACCCGCGAGCAGGCCGATCGCCGGCGCGGCCACCAGCAGCGGGTCGATCCCCACGGTTCCCTGGACGGAGCGCGTCAGCGGGGCCCCGTAGTGGCGGAGCTGCCACAGGCCGATCGCGGCGACCGCGACCAGCGCGATGTCGAGGCCCAGGCGCTGGCCGGCAGGCCGGGTCGCGTCCCGCGACAGGCTGCCCTTGACCGACGCGAACGAGCGGCGGGTCGGCAGCGCGGGCAGGACGAGGGCAACCAGGCAGCCAAGGGCTGCCGCCGACGAGGCGACGTACGCATCCAGGGCGACGGACGGGTCGATCCGCAGGCCGATCTCGGTGAGCGGCCCGATGACGTCGAACAGCCCGAGGGCGGCGAGGGCGATCCATGGGCCCAGGACGGCCGCCGGGACGGTCAGCAGGAGGCCCTCGGCAAGGGCCATCGCCGCGATCCGCCGCGGCCCGGCGCCACGCGATCTCAGCATCGCCGTGTCCATCCGGCGGTGATCCACGAGCAGCGCCGCACTCAGCAGCACCGCGTACCCGGCCAGGATCGCCAGCTGGACGATCAGCACCAGCACGCCCGTCCGGCTCACCAGCAGCGACCGGTCCGCGGCCGCCAGGATCGCCGGCAGCGCCGTCTCGACGGTGGCTGGGATGCCGCCCGTCGCCGCCTCCACGCGACCGTCCAGCCCCTCCACCCGGGTCCGCAGCGTGCCCGTCTCCTCGATCGAGAGCCCCGCCGGGTCGGGGAACGCGCGCCATTCCGCCCGCGACCGGCCGGCCGTCGCCCGCTCGAACAGGGCCCGGCGCGTGGTGAACAACGGCCCGTGCGTGGCGAAGTCCTCGCTGGTGATGAGGCCGTCGAGCACCTGCGCGTCTCCCCACCAGTACTCGGCGGCCGGGTCGTCGATGGCGAAGATGCCGGTGATCCGGACGGGCACGACGTGATCCGGCCGCTCCCGGCCGGTCAGCGACAGGACGTCCCCGACGTTCAACTCCAGCGGACCGGCAGCCTGGTCCGCGACCGCGACCTCGACCGGACCGGTGGCGACGTCCCGCGGCCACGCCCCCTCGACCAGCGACGCGTGATCCTCCAGCCCCTCAGCGAAGGCGAGCTCCACCAGGTCCGTGGTGTCACCGGGCAGGTCCATGGGCAGCGCGAACGAGTCCGATCGCGCGTGGCGCACGATGGGACCGCCGACGCCCGCGAGCGCCCGGGAGAGCTCCCCGACCACCGCGCCGTCCACCTCGTCCAGGCGTCCCGGCTCCACCCGCATCGACACGCCGACGTTCGCGTTCGCCGGCGGCGCGTCCGCCAGCACGCGGTGGAGGCCCGCGATCGAGACGGCGTTCGCGTACATCGGCCCCGCGGCCAACAGGCTCGAGGCCAGGAGGCACGTCAGCCCGGCCGCCAGGACGATCGGCCACGCCGCCAGCGTGCGACGAAGGCTGACCAGCAGCGTGGCGGCGAGCGACGACGTCAACGCACGCGGTCTCCCGGTTGGAGTGACGACGGCAGCCGGCGTTGGCCGGCCGGGCATCAGCGATGGCGGATGCCCGGGACGGGCGTGCCGACGCCGACGCGCCCGAGTATATCGACCGTCCGCCGGACGTCATGAGCATCGCCGCGGAGGCCATCGCCCGGCCGTCGGATGCGGAGATGGACATGCACCGGGGAGCCGTTGCCGGTCGTGGTCAAGGGAGGCCCGGGCGGGCCGGAATCCTCGTGCGCAACGCGAGCAGGCGAGCAAGCGTCTCACTGGCGACACAGGTGGGTCTCACCTGTAGAGAGGGGGGCCCGTGATGGGCCGAGCACTGGCGGGGATCTTCGTCGTCTGCCTGGGCCTGCTGGCGGTGGGCCTGTTCATCGGCACGGTCGCGCCATCCTCCCCGGTCGTCGTTCCTCTCGTGATCGCGTCCTTCATCGGATTCGCCGCCATCGTGTGGGCGGTCTTCGTGCGCGCGTGGCGCACGAAGGGGTGGTCCATCCGCCATCCCGGCCGCTTCGACGAGCGAACACCGCTCGAATAGCCGGAGCCGGGCCGGGCGTGCCCTCCGGACGACGATCGCCTCGTTGCTCGGCAGCGCTACCCTGCGCGTCATGGAAGTCGTCCCCGCGTCGCGAGACTCGTGGCCCGCGCTCGCCGACCTGTTCGCGGCCGGCTGTGACCCGAAGCTGTGCTGGCGCCAGGCGGGGCTGCCGGAGAACCCCGGTAGCCATGCCGGCTCCTGGGCCTGCGTGCCCATGGGGCCGTGGACCCTTCGGCTCTGGATCGGAAGGACGGTGCCATCCTATGCTGGGGCCGGAGGTATCGTGATGCGCTACCGAGTTCATCGGTTCGATCTCCGGATGACCAGGGACCAGGCCAACCTCGAGCGGTTCCTCAACGACCTCGAGGGCGAAGTTGTCGCCATCATCCCCAACGTGACGCTCCACGTTCTCTGGGCGCAGCGGGTGGACTTCGTCCTGGTCGTCGAGCGACTCGGCTGAGCCCCAGCGACCAGCCCCGGCGGGCGACCGGGCGTTGTTATCCTCCTCACGTGGAGATCGTCCCCGCATCGCGGGACTCGTGGCCCGCGCTCGCCGAGCTGTTCGAGGCAGGGGGAGATGCTCGGTGGTGTTGGTGCCAGTACTGGCGCAAGCCGGGCTCGAACTGGGCGAACACGAGCAGGGATCAGAACCGAGAGGATCTGCTGGCGCTCGTCGAGCGGGCGTCGGGTCCGGCGCCCGGGCTGGTCGCGCTGCGGGACGGGAAGGCCGTCGGCTGGGTGGGCCTGGGGCCCCGGGAGGACTTCCCGAGGCTGGCCCGGTCACGGACGATCCCGCAGCTCCCCGGGGAGGGCGTGTGGGTCGTGAACTGCTTCGTGGTGGCGAGGACGGCGCGGCGGAGCGGGGTGGCGAGCGCGCTGCTGGACGCCGCCGTCGCCTACGCCCGGGAGCACGGCGCCCGGACGCTCGAGGGCTACCCCGTGCAGACGGGCGGTGCGCGCATGGCCTCGGCGTCCGCGTACACGGGAACGGCCGGGATGTTCGAGCGGGCCGGCTTCACGGTCGCCGCTGAGACGACGTCGAAGGCGGGCGGTGGCCTGCCCAGGATCGTCGCCCGCCTCGGCCTGTAGACGCAGCCACCCGCCGGCCGGAGGCGATCAGGGGCCGAAGATCTCGCGGCACACGTCCTCGCCGGGCACCATCGGGCGGACCGTGAGCCCGAAGGTCGCGCTCGTGTCGGGATCCTGGACCCACGGCGTCAGCTGGTTGGCCGCCTGCATGGTGGGCCGTAGCGCGTCCGCGTCGTCGCCATCGACCCTGCCGCAGCGCGCCGAGCCATTGGCGACGGGCCCGCCGAACGTGGCGATGGGGGTCTCCAGCGGCCAGTCCGCGGGCGCCTGCGGCAGCCCGGCCTCGGGCTGCGGCGCCGGGCCGACCAGGAGCGCGTAGGCCGGCGGCACGTACGGGGCCTCCGGTCCCAGCTCGGCGCCCAACCAGGACGGGAGGTCCAGGAGCAGGCGCCAGTAATCCCCGAATGCCTCCGGGGAGCCGGCCGCCGGCTCGCACGGGGCGGTGGCGCACACGATCTGCGCGTCGGGATTGCCGGTCAGCTCGATCCGCGCCCCGTCCACGGTCAGCTCGATGAGGCCGGTCACGCCGCCCATGAGCGCGGGCTCGTCACCCGAGAAGTCCGTCCCGCCGTCCAGCAGACCCAGGGCGTCGGCGGCCTGGATGATGAGGTCGAGGCCGCGGTCGGAGATGGCGCGGCCAACGGTGTTGGGGAGGAGCGGTCCGGGGTAGATGGCGGGGACCGGGCCCTGGGAGACCACGACGCCGTCGCCGGTGATCACGAGCGGCGGCTGGACCGCGAACAGGTCGATCGGCGGGATCGCCTGGGTCGTCCGCATCCGCAGCCAGTAGGTCTCCGGTGCTGGCGAGCCAGAGGGCGAGGACGATGGCGATGCGCCGCTGCCACTGCACGCGGCGACCAGGACAACGATGGCGGCGAGAGCGAGTGCCGGGCGGGCGAACGGGCGCATGTTCGGGAACCTCGACTGGTGGGGGCGCCACGGGGAGGACGCCCGTGACGCGGCGCGGGTTCCGCGCCCAGATGCGCCGGACGTGGCACGCGACAGTGCCAACGCGGGCATCGCGAGCGTGGCTTGCACCCAGTATCCGGCCATCGGTGGCCCACTCGTGCGGTGAGGTGGGCGTTCTGGCACCTCCGTGTGCCAAGGCCGAGTCGGCGAGGCGTTGGCGATCCGCCGCGAGACGCGCCGGGCGATCCGCACCCCGGGCCGATGGCCTCCGCCGGTGGCGCCCCAGGTTCGCGGATCGCTTCCATCTTGACGCCGCCGGGACCACGCGCGTAGACTGCGCGGCGGTCGAGCAGATCGCTCGTCCTGCCCAGGAGGTACAAACCCCAGATGGTGCACATCACCCTCTCTGATCTGCGCACGATCGCGCCCGTCTGCGGCGCCGTCGGCGGGAGAGGTGTGCCCACCAGCAGGTAGGACGCGGGGCAGGAGCCCCAGCAGCGACCAACCGAGCCGTGGGCCACCGGGTCCGCGGCTCAAGTGATTCTCGGGCGTCGTCACGCCACCCGACACGAGCCGCAGGCCCCCCCGGACAACCGGGCCCGCGGCTCGTCCCATGCCTGGGACCCCGCGGCCCGGCTCGCGAACCACCGAGCCATCCACCAACCGCAGGAGAGTCCCATGACGACGACCCTCGCGCCCGAACCGAAGACGACCCATCCGACGTCGAGCCCGCTGCCGGCGCCCCTCGCCGGCATCGAGCCCGCCGCGCGGATCCCGGCCGGCCCGGACGCCTGGGAGTCGGCGACCCCGACTCTCCTGCCGTTCCGGACCCCCGCCGGACCGCCGGCCCTCCTCGTCGAGCACGTCTCCAAGCGCTTCAACGTGAACCGGCGCAAGCCCCCCGTCCTCGCGATCGACGACGTCTCGCTCCGCCTGGAGCGGGGCACGATCCACGGGATCCTGGGCGCCAACGGCTCCGGCAAGAGCACGCTCATCCGCCTCGTCTCCGGGTTGCTGACCCTGGACGAGGGCCGGGTGGAGGTGTTCGGCCACGACATCGAGCGCGACGAGCTCGCCGTGAAGCGGCTCATCAACCGGGTCAGCGTGGACGCGGCGTTCTTCAAGAAGCTGAGCCCGATCGAGAACCTGCTGTTCGCCGCCCGCCTCTATGGCCTCGATGCCCGCGAGGCGAAGCGGAACGCGACGGCGATCCTCGGCCGGCTGGGCATCGCGGAGAGCCGCCTCGGCCGCCCGGTGGAGCAGATGAGCCGGGGGATGCAGCAGAAGGTCGCGATCGCGCGAGCCCTGCTGACGAGCCCGACCCTGCTGCTCCTCGACGAGCCGACCACCGGCCTCGACCCGCGCAGCAAGCTCGACGTCCAGGCATTCGTGGAGGAGGTGAACGCCATGCACGACGCGACGATCGTCCTCACCACCCATGACCTGGCCGAGGCGGAGCGCCTGTGCGACCGGATCACGATCCTCGACGGGGGTCGCGTGGTCGCGGAGGACACGCCCGACGGCCTCAAGCGCCTCGTCGCGAGGGACCACGGGCAGCTGCCCACCCTCGAGGCCGTGTTCATGACCTTCACCGGTCGCTCCCTCGACGAGGACATCGAGGCGGACGACACCGAATGACCCGATGAAAGGATCCCTGATGTACCAGATCGACGAGCACGCCCGGCACGTCGAGCTCGAGCTGGCCGCGTCGCTGGAGCGACGCCGGCTGGAGCGGCTCGTGCGGGCCGAGCCCGACACCGACCGCTCGCTCCGCCTGGCGCTCGGCCGCGCCCTCGTCCGGCTCGGCCACCGCGTCGGAGGCGAGCACCTCGGCGCTCCCGTCCCCACCGGCTGACACCGGTGGGGCGGGGGCCCTCGCACCCCTGAAAGGGATACTCCGTTGGCACTCCTCGTGCACGAGATGAAGGCGTCGTACGCCTTCTTCGAGCGCAACTTCTTCCTCACCCGCCGGTACTGGGGGTGGGAGCTGGCGTTCCTCGTCTACTCCGTCGCGGGCGCGCTCTCGATCTCGCTGATCGGCGCCGCGTCGGGCGACGACCGTCTGCTGCTCATGCTCATCATCGGCGCGGTGTTCTGGAACTACCTGTCCGTCGTCTTCTCATGGATCGCCGAGACCATCGCGGTGGAGCGGTGGGAGGGCACGCTCGAGTACACGTTCATGGCGCCGATCCGGCGCTGGACGCAGCTGCTGGGGTCGTGCGTGTACGCCATGGGCTACGGCCTGGTGCACACGGCGGCGATCCTGCTCGTGCTGATCGTGTTCTTCCAGCAGCTGGAGCCCGCGACGATGAACATGGCCACGGCGGTCGTGTTCGTGCTCCTGGGCTCGTTCAGCTTCGTCGGCATCGGGATGATGGCCGCCATCCTGCCGCTGCTCTACGTGGAGCGCGGCGCGCAGATGACGTTCGTCCTCCAGTCCTGCCTGCTGCTCGTGTCTGGCGTCTACTACCCGGTGGCGATCCTGCCGGAGTGGATGCAGGCGCTTTCGCGGCTGTCGCCGGCGACGTACGTCCTCGACGGCGTGCGGGCCGGCCTGCTCGACGGGACCCCGGTCACCGCCCTGATGCACGACGTCGTGCCCCTGATCGTGATGGGCATCGTGCTCATCCCGGCAGGCCTTTGGGCCTTCGGCCGCGCGGAGCGGTACGCGAAGCGCACCGGCCGACTCAAGCGGGTGGGTTGACGATGGACGACAGCGCACGGGTCGCGGCCCCCGCGGCCCCCTTCACCCTCGAGGATCTCGGCTGGGACGAGGCCTGGGCCGCCGCCTTCATGCCGTTCGACGCAGCGTCCCGGCGGCCGGCCCGGGTGTCCGCCGCCCACCGGGACGCCTGGGTCGTCGCCCTGCCAGGGGCCGGCGATCGCGATGCCGTGATCGCCGGCCGGCTGCGCAACGATGCCCTTGGCCCGGCCGACCTGCCGGCCGTCGGCGACTGGGTGGCCGTCGCACCGGGCGCTGGCACGGGCAGCGGGCCAGCGGTCATCTCGGCCGTCCTGCCGCGTCGCTCGGTGTTCGGCCGCAGCAACGGCGACGCGAGCCGGCGCGACGGCGCCCGCTCCGTCGACGAGCAGGTGCTGGCCGCCAACGTGGACGTGGCGTTCGTCGTCACGGGCCTCGACGGCGACTTCAACCTGCGGCGCCTGGAGCGGTACCTGGCCGTCGCCTGGTCCGGTGGCACGACGCCCGTGATCCTGCTCAACAAGGCGGACCTGGCCGCGGACCCCGCCGGCTACCGCCTCGCCGCCGAGGCCGTGGCACCGGGAGTCGAGGTCCGGCCGATCTCCGCGCTCACCGGCGACGGCGTGGCGGACCTCGTCGTGGACCACCTGGCGCCGGGCCGGACGGCGGTCGTGCTGGGCTCGTCGGGCGCCGGCAAATCCACGCTCGTCAACATGCTCCTGGGCCGCGAGCACCTCCGCACGGCCGCCGTTCGTGAGGACGACGCCCGCGGCAGGCACACGACCACCCACCGGGAGCTGGTCCGGCTGCCCGGCGGCGCACTGCTCATCGACACGCCCGGGATCCGATCCCTGGGCGTGGCCGGCGCCGCGGACGGGATGGACGCCGCGTTCGCCGACATCGCGGAGCTGGCCGAGGGCTGCCGGTTCCGGGACTGTCGCCATGACGGCGAGCCCGGCTGCGCGGTGACCGCGGCCGTCGCCGACGGGACCCTGGATCCGCGCCGATTCCAGAGCCACCGGAAGCTGGAGCGGGAGGCGGCGCACCACGCCCGGGCCGCCGATCCCCTCCTCCGCGCCGCGGAGCGCAGCCGCTGGAAGGCGATCCACGCCTCGGTGGCCATCCACATGAAGACGAAGTACGGTGACGATCGATGAACACGGCATGTGCGCCCGCGACGGGCCAACCGGAACTCCGTGCCACGCCCGACATCCCGGGCCTCGTGCTCCGGCCTGGGCGGCCGGGTGACTGGGACGCGATCGCCGCCGTGGTGAACCGGGGCCATGCCGCGGACGGCGTCGAGGAGAACCGCAGCGGGGCCGAGATGGCCTCCGACTTCGGGTCGCTCGACGTGTTCGAGATGGAGCGCGACGCCCTGGTCGCCGAGCTCGACGGCGAGGTCGTCGCGTTCGGCTTCGGGTACCGCGTCCAGCGTGATGGCGTGCTCACCGGCGAGACCTGGGGCGCCGTGGTGCCCGAGATCCGGCGGCGAGGCGTCGGTGCTGCGATCTGGTGCGCGAACGTCGCCCGCCTGACCGACGAGATGGCCGCGGACACGAGGCCCGGACCGCGGGAGCTGCGCAGCTTCTGCCTGGACGTCGCGATCGGCGATCGGGCACTGCTGGCGGCGCAGGGCTACGCCTCGATCCGCTACGGGTTCGAGATGCGCCGGTTCCTCTCGGCCGATCTGCCGGAGCACCCGCTACCGGCAGGCCTGGAGCTGCGGCCGGTCATGACCGCGGACCACAGGACGATCTTCAACGGCAACAACGAGGCGTTCCAGGACCACTGGGGCCACCGGGAGCGCGGCGAGCGCGAGTTCGTTGCGCTGTTCACGGCACCGGCCACGGACACCTCCCTGTGGTGCGTGGCCTGGGACGGCGACCAGGTGGCGGGCGTCGTGATCAACACGATCTACCACGAGGAGAACGCGACCCTCGGCGTGCGGCGCGGCTGGCTGGACCAGGTGTCGGTTCGGCGACCGTGGCGCGGCCGGGGGTTGGCCAAGGCCCTGTGCGCGGCCTCGTTCCGGGTCCTGCGCGAGCGGGGCGTGGACGAGGCATGGCTGGGCGTGGACGGCTCGAACCCGACCGGCGCGCTTCAACTGTACGAGGGCCTCGGGTTCGCGGTCGCGCGCCGCTGGCAGGTGTACGGGCGCCCGATCGACGGGCCGGCTCCGTCGGGCTGGCAGTCCGCGGGTGCCGAATCAGCGGTGGGGCAGGACGGGGCCGGGGCGTAGCGCGAGTCCGGGTCCGATGGCCGCTGCGGCCGCCGGCCGGACCGGTCGGGACGGTCCACTCGGCCCGGCGTCAGATCGGCAGCCGGCCGTCCCGGCGCACCAGCTCCATCCAGGGACGCTCGCGGCCGATCGTCGTGGCCGCACCGTGCCCGGGCAGCACGTGCAAGCGGTCCTCCAGCTCCGAGAGCCGGCTGATCGAGGCGGCCATCTCCTCCGCCGAGCCGCCGGGGAAGTCCACCCGGCCCCAGCCGCCGGCGAACAGCGTGTCCCCGCTGTAGAGGTCGCCGCGGTCCGCGTCCAGCAGGCACACGGAGCCCTCCGTGTGCCCCGGCGTGTGGAGCACCCGGAGCCGGATCTCGCCGAACCGGACCTCGCCGCCCTCCGCCAGATCCACAGCCGGCACGCAGGGCGGGATCGGGAACGGGGCGTACAGTGGCTCCGGGTTGGTGAGCCGGTGCCGGTCCAGCGGGTGGACGGCGATCCGGGCCCCCGTGTGCTCCGCCACCGCGGCGTTGTCGCCGGTGTGGTCCCAGTGGCCGTGGGTGCTGACGATCAGCTTCAGGGTCCAGTCACGCTCCGCGAGCGCGCCGGCGATCCAGTCCAGGCACGGGATGGCGGTGTCGATGGCGATCGCCTCACGGGAGGCTGGATCCGCCAGCAGGTGGACGTTGGTGGCGAGCGGGCCGACGACCGCGTGGAGCCGTTCCATGATGCAAGTCTCGCACGGGGCGCGTCCGGCCCGACGAGGGCGGGTCCGACGGCCCTCGCGGGGGGCGCTGGCGCTGCGCAGAATGGGGGATGGAGGTCGCCGAGATGACCACGATCGTCCATGTCAAGGCAAAGCTCGTCCCATGGGACGATCCCGACTTCGTCCACGCCTTCGAGAGCGCCCGGGACGAGATGGAGCGTTCCGGTTGCTGCCCGGATGGGCCACGCGCCGGCGAACGGGTCCAGCAGCTGCTGCACGAGGCCGGATACCCGCTTGCGCGCGTGGACGTCGAGCGGACGGTTGAGGAAGCGCTCGAGCACGTCTCGCACTGGACCGTGCTCCGCGACGGGTAGGGCGCGCCACGCCCTTCGGCGGTGGTCGCGTCCGGGTGTGCATCCCGGGACACCTCCGGACCGCCCAGCTTCCTCAAGGTTGGCGGTCCCGCCGCAGCCGTGCAGCCCGACCCACACGGCTGCCGAGGCGGACCGGTGGCACGTCAAGGATGTGCGGCCCGATGCACGACACCGGCTGACGAGGCGCCGGGATGCACGTCCGGATGCACACCGCCGCGGTTGTGTGCACCTGACGCACGCAACGGTCCGGCGTCGGCGTGTCGCGGGGACGCTCAGCCGGCCTCGAGCTTGGCGCGGATGCAGTCGAAGGTCTGACCGATCATCTTGTTGGCCGTGCCCTCGATCATCCGTGCCCCCACGGACGCCAGCGTGCCCGAGATCGTGACGTCCGCGGACCAGTCCATGCTCGTCGGACCCTCGGCCGGGCCGGCCAGCACCATCGTGGCCACGGCATCCGCCGCGGAGCCCGGCGCCTGGCCGTGTGCCTTGATCACGGCCCGCTCCGGCTCGGAGCGCTCCGCGATCGTCATGTCCACGTTGAAGCGCGCGGAGATGAAGCCGACGCCGACCTTCGCCTTCGCCTTGAAGTGGTCCGCGTCCACGACCTCGATCGACTCCACGCCCGGCCCGCACGATCCGACCTGGTTCGGGTCCATGAGGAATGCCCAGACGCGGTCACGGGGCGCGGCGATCTCGACGGTGCCGGAGAACTGCATCGATGCCTCCGAGGTGGGCCCGGCGCTCAGGCCCCGGACGTTGCCGAGCCGGCGAGGTAGGCCGTCGGCTCCTTGATGAACGCGGTCCTGCAGCTCATCGCGCAGAACGCGTAGACCACGCCGTCATGTTCGGCGAGGTGCCGGGCATGAGCGCGGTCCACGGTCATGCCGCAGACCGGGTCCAGCAGGACGATGTCGTCCACGACGGGCTCCGGGCCGGCCGCAGCCGCTGCGGCCGCTCCTGCCTCCCCGGCGAGGGTCGCCGGCCCCGGCACGGCCACGAACGGCGCCCGGCCGCGGCGCACCTGCACCAGCTCGGCGAGGATCGACAGCGCGATCTCCTCGGGCGTCTCCGCCCCGAAGTCCAGGCCGGCCGGGGCGCGCAGGGCGGCCAGCCGGTCCTCGGGCATCGACGTCTCCTCGCGAAGCCACGCCCGCACGTGCGCCGCCCGCGTGGGCGAGGCCACCAGCCCCACGTACGAGACGTCCCGCCGCAGGGCAGATGCGAGCGCCTCCTCGTCCCAGATCCCCTGCGTGGCGACGACCACGTACGGGGACAGCTCCGGGTCCACCCGGCCCAGCGAGGTCTCGGTGGACACGCGCTCGGCATCGGGGAACGCATCCGGATCAGCGATCGGATCGAACACCGACACTCGCCAGCCGAGGGCACTGCCCAGGGTCACCAGGGCCCCCACGATTGGCGTGGTGCCGGCGACCCACAGCGACGGGGCGGGGAGACGCGGTTCCACGTAGATCTCCAGGGTGCCACCCGAGTGGCAGGACATGACCAGCTCCACGACGCCGTCGGCGCGCCGGCCCTCGGCCGGTGCCTGCTTCGAGAGCCGGAGCAGCCGCGGGTGCCCGTCAACGAGGGCGCGGAGCGCCTCGCGGACGACGACGGGCTGGGCGCAGCTGCCGCCCACCCAGCCCTCGATCGTGCCGTCCGGGTGGACGATGCCGCGGGCTCCCGGCCGGGCGGAGGTCGGTCGCTGGACCGCCACCACCGTGGCGACGGCGAACGACCCCCCGGCGGCCTCGAGCTCCGCGATCCGGCCGGACAGGTTCCGAGCGCGCATGGCCTCAGGCCACGCCCTTCTCGTGGAGCACCTGCCACACCTTGTGGGGCGTGAGCGGGATGTCCATGTGCGTGACGCCGAGGTGAGACAGGGCGTCCACCACGGCGTTCGCGATCGCCGGCGGGGCGCCGACGGTCGCCGACTCCCCCACCCCCTTGGCGCCCAGCGGGTGGTGCGGCGAGGGGGTGATCGTCTTGGCGGTCTCCCAGGCCGGCGTCTCGAGCGCGGTGGGGACGAGGTAGTCCATGAACGTGCCGGCGAGGTTGTTGCCGTTCTCGTCGTACGGGATCTCCTCGTACAGCGAGGGGGCGAGGCCCATCGTCAGGCCGCCGTGGATCTGCCCGTCCACGATCATCGGGTTGATGATGTTGCCGCAGTCGTCCACGGCCACGAACCGCCGGACGGTGACCTGCCCCGTGCCCTTGTCGATGTCCACCACGGCGATGTAGGACCCGAACGGGAAGGTCAGGTTGGGCGGGTCGTAGTAGTCGGTCGCCTCGAGGCCCGCCTCCATTCCCTGGGGGTGATTGGTGTAGGCCGCGAAGGCGAGCTCCGCGATCGTCTTGAAGCGGTCCGGGGAGCCCTTCACGCTCCACTGGCCGGGCGTCCACTCCAGGTCGTCGGCCGAGCACTCCAGCAGGTGCGCGGCGAGGTGGCGCGTCTTCTCGCGGATCTTGCGGGCCGCGATCGCGGTCGCCGCGCCGGCGGTGGGCGTGGAGCGCGAGGCATAGGTGCCCAGGCCGTACGGTGCCGTGTCCGTGTCGCCCTCCTCCACCATGACCTTGGAGGCCGGGATGCCCAGCTCCTCGGCCACGATCTGGGCGAACGTGGTCTCGTGGCCCTGGCCCTGGCTCTGGACGCCCAGGCGCAGGATCGCGGAGCCCGTGGGATGGACCCGGATCTCGGCCGAGTCGAACATCTTGATCCCGATGATGTCGAAGGTATGGGACGGGCCGGCGCCCACGATCTCCGTGAACGATGAGATCCCGATCCCCATCAGCTCGCCCCGGGCACGCTTCTCGGCCTGCTCCTTCCGAAGCTCGTCGTAACCGATCATGTCCAGCGCCTTCTGGAGCGCCGTGTGGTAGTCGCCGGAGTCGTACTCCCAGCCAGTGGGCGTGTGGTACGGGAACTGGTCCTTGCGGATGAAGTTCTTCATCCGGAACGCGGCCGGGTCCATGCCGATGGCGCGGGCACTCTCGTCCACCAGCCGCTCGATCGTGTGGACGGCCTCCGTCACCCGGAACGAGCAGCGGTAGGCAACGCCGCCCGGCGGCTTGTTGGTGTACGCGGCGTCCACCTCGACGAACGCCTGCGGGATGTCGTAGGAGCCGGTGATCACGTTGAACAGGCCGGCCGGGAACTTCGACGGGTCCGCGGCCGCGTCGCTGTAGCCGTGGTCCGCGAGCGTCTTCACGCGCAGCCCGGTCATCGTGCCGTCGCGGCGCAGGCCGAGCTCCGCGTGGATGTGGTAGTCGCGGGCGAACGAGTCCGCCTGGAGGTTCTCCGACCGGTCTTCGATCCACTTGACCGGCCGCCCCAGCGTGAGGGAGGCGACGATCGAGATGACGTAGCCCGGATAGACCGGCACCTTGCCGCCGAAGCCGCCGCCGATGTCGTGGGTCTTGACCCGGATGCTGGACTCCGGGATGCCGGAGACGAGGCTGATGACCGTGCGGTAGACGTGCGGGGCCTGGCTCGTGACGTGGAAGTCCAAGTGGCCGCGCACCGGGTCGAAGTCCGCGATGCAGCCGCAGGTCTCGATCGAGGCGACGTGGATCCGCGGGATGTAGACGTCGATCGGGACGATCGTGTCCGACGCGGCGAGAGCCTCGTCGGTGGCGGCCCGGTCACCCGACTCCCAGTGCCAGATGTGGTTGGTCTGCTTGTCCGGGCCGCGGTCCGGCCGGAGGACCGGCGCGTCGGGCTCCAACGCCTTGAACGGATCCACGACCACGGGCAGCGGCTCGTAGTCCACGTACACGGCCTGGATCGCGTCGGCCGCCTGGTAGCGGGTCTCGGCGATGACCGCCGCCACCTCCTGGGCCTGGTACATCACCTCGTCGACCGGCAGGACCATCTGCTTGTCGCCGGCAAGGGTGGGCATCCAGTGGAGCCCGGCGGCCTCGAGGTCCTTGCCCGTGATCACCGCCAGCACGCCCGGCATCGCGAGGGCCTCGCTCGCGTCGATCGACTTGATCTTCGCGTGGGCATACGGCGAGCGGACGATGTCCATCCAGACCATGTTGGGCAGGACGACGTCCTCGATGTACTCGCCCTGGCCGCGGATGAACCGGGGATCCTCCTTGCGCTTCATCGAGTGGCCCATGCCCCCGACCTCGGGGGTGGTCGTGGGCGCCTGCGCCTCGTGCGTCATCGACGTCTCCTCCGCGCTCAGGCGCCGGCCGCCGGCGTGGCCTCGGGCGCCGCCCGGAGCTCCGCCGCCGCCTGCTGGACCGCCTTGACGATGTTCACGTAGCCCGTGCAGCGGCACAGGTTGCCCGCGATCCCCTCGCGGATCTCGTGATCGGTGGGCTCCGGGTTCTGCTCCAGGAGCCAGGCGGATTGCATGATCATGCCCGGGGTACAGAAGCCGCACTGCAGCCCGTGGCAGTCCCAGAACGCCTGCTGCAGCGGGTGGAGCTTGCCGCCCTGCTCCATGCCCTCGATCGTGGTGATCGAGGCGCCATCTGCCTGGACCGCGAGCATCGTGCACGACTTTGCGCTCTCACCGTTCACGTGGACGGTGCACGCCCCGCAGTTGCTGGTGTCGCAGCCCGTGTGCGTGCCGGTCAGGCCGAACACGTCGCGGAGGAGGTGGACGAGGAGGAGGCGGGGCTCGACGTCCGCCTCGCGGGCGACCCCGTTGACGGTGACCGAGACATGCTGGGTGGTCATCGCTGGACTCCTATGCGTACGCGCGGGCGCGATCGACGGCCAGCCGGAGTGCGCGGCTGGTCACCTCCGCCACCATCGCCCGCTTGTACTCGGCCGGTCCGTGGCTGTCGTTGACGGGCCGGCTCTGGGCCGCGGCCGCGGCCGCGGCCGCGCGATACGCCTCCTCCGATGGTTCCCGGCCGACCAGCACCCCCTCCGCGTCGGTGGCTGCGAACGGCGTCTCGGCGACCGCGGTGAGCGCGATCCCGGCGCCGCCGATCCGTCCGTCGCCGCCCAGCCGCACGAGCGCGGCAACGCCCACCGTCGCGAAGTCACCGGCCCGCCGCTCCAGCTTCACGTAGGCCGCCCCCGATGCCGGGGCGCGGCGCGGCAGCCGGATCTCGGTGAGGACCTCGGTCGGCTCGATCGCCGTGGAGAACGTGTCCAGGAAGAACTCCCGCGCTGGGATCACGCGCTCGCCGGTGGCGCTGCGGCAGACGAGCGACGCGCGGGTCGCGATCAGCGCGGCGGGCCAGTCCGACGACGGGTCGGCGTGGGCGCACGAGCCGCCGATGGTCCCCCAGTTGCGGACCTGCGGATCACCGATCCCACCCGCGACGTCGCGCAGCAGCGGCATGTGGTCGACGACGAGCGGGTGCTCCATGATCCGGCGGTGCGTGGCGCGGGCGCCGATCCGCACCTCGTCTTCCGTCTCGGAGATGCCGTCCAGGCCCCCGATGCCCTGGATGTCCACGAGCAGGGCGGGCTGCGCGAGCCGGAGCTTGATCAGGGGAAGGAGGCTGTAGCCCCCGGAGAGGACCTTCGCCTCTCCCTCGCGGTCCCGCAGGATCCGCAGCGCCTCGTCCAGCGAACCCGGACGGACGTAGTCGAACTGACCGGGGATCATGCGCTGCGTGCCTCCTTCCCGCGGGGACGCGGGTCGATGTCGATGTGACGGACATGCGACCGGGCGGCGCCGGCGGAGCGCGACGCGGCCCGAGGCTGGGGACGCCTGGAGTGCGGCGAGACGCGAGTATCCGCGCGCATGATTGCCCAGTCAATGGGGGCCCGGACATGACCCGGCTGGCGGATCGCGGCGTCAGTCCGGCTCCCGATTTGCCGAGGTTCGGGGGACCGCGCGTCAGGGGCCCGGCGGACCCCAGGTGACGATGCCGATGGAACCGGCCGGGCGGTCAACCAGGGTCCAGGCGCCGTCGCGCTCCGTGATCCGGTCCGGCAGGGCGGCCCGGAAGCGGGCGTCCTTGGCGCTGCCTTCGGCGATGAACAGCTGGCGGCGGAGGAAGGCGGTCAGCGCATCCACGGAATCAAACGTCCGCGGCGGCCGCTCCATGCGGATCACCTCTGTCCGGCGGCCGCGCGCGTGCAGCACCTCCAGCAGCTCCGGCAGGGCCGGCAGGGCGATCCGTTCCTCGTCATGGACGAGTGGCCAGAACGGGTCCGCCGCGGACGCCGGGCTGCGGTCCGTGAGCACCGCCACGCACTGGCGGCGGGTCGCGGCCTCCATCGCGTCCAGGAACGGACCGATCGGCTCGATGTCGTACCCGACGTGGGCGATCAGGGAGACGTCGGCGGCGGGCAGGTGTCCCAGCCGCCCCAGGGACTCTGGCCAGGCCCCGGCCACGACCCGCACGTTGCCGATGCCGTGCTCCGCGAGCCCGGCCCGGAGCCCCTTCCGCATGCCGGCCGAGGGCTCCACGGCGATCACGGACTTCGCCGCAAGGGCGAGCGGCAGCGCGTACCGGCCCGCACCCGCCCCGATGTCCAGCCACGTCTCGTCCGGGTCCGTCATCGCCTGCAGGTGCGCCAGGGCGGGCTCGTCCGTGCGGTGCGGATCGGCCACGAACAGCGCCGACACCGGCGCGTAGAAGTCACCTCCGGGCTGTGTCTCACGGAGCCGCTCCGCCTGCTCCCGGTTCGCGCGGACGCGGGCGGCCCAGGTTGCCTCGAGGTCCCGCGCCGGCGCGGGCGTCGTGTCGTCCGGCGCGGGTGTCCTGTCGTCCGGCGCAGGCGCCGGGTTGTCGGCCGGCGCAGGCGCCGGGTTGTCGGCCGCGGTCACGGCGCGCGCCGGCTCGAGGCGAGGCGATCGAGATCGGCGGGGGTGTCCACGTCCGGATTGTGCCCGGTCACCGGAGCTTCCGCCACGAGCTCCTGGCGCTGTGCGAGCAGCGGTCCGAGGCCGCGGTCGCCATCGAGGCCGGCGGCCAGCGCCCAGGCCGCGCGACGGACAAGGACCGGGTTCGGTGCCTCGTCGTCCTCGTAGCGGGCACGGACGATCGGACGGATCGTGCCGTCGGCGGCCGCCAGGACCGCCGCGACGACATCCGCGCGCAGCGCCGGCTGGTCGCCGAGCGCGACCAGCACCGCATCCACCCCCGGATCCTCGGCCGCAGCATCCAGGCCCACGCGCAGCGAAGAGGACAGGCCGTCCTGCGGCCTCCGGTTGCGGACCCGTCGCTCCGCCCGCCAGGCGATCGCCGCCTCGATCGCCGCCGCGTCGTCGCCCAGCACCACCACCACGTCCCCGAGGCCCGCCGCGGCCAGCGCGTCGAGCGCGTGCTGGAGCACCGGCCGACCGGCCAGCGGCGCCAGCAGCTTCTGGGCGCCGAACCGCGTGCCGGCTCCCGCGGCGAGGACGATCGCGACGACCCTCACCCGCCGGCCGTCTCCCGGTCCCGCGCCAGCTCGCGCATCGGGCGCCCGGTGCCGGCCCGCCGCTCGGCGACAACCTCGGCCATGATCGAAAGCGCCGTCTCGGCGGGCAGCCGCCCGCCGAGGTCGAGACCGATTGGGCCGCGCAACCGGTCCAGCGCGTCCGTCGCCAGGCCCGCCGCCATCAGGCGCGCCCGCCGGTCGGCCTGGGTCTTGCGCGAGCCCACGGCCCCGACGTAGCGGCAGCCCCGCCGCAGGGCCTCCCTGATGGCCGGCTCGTCGAATTTCACGTCGTGGGACAGGATCGCGACAGCATCCGCCGGACCCAGCCCGATCGCATCCGCCACCTCGTCCGGCCACCCCACGACCAGCCGGTCCACGTCCGGGAACCGAGCCTCGGTCGCGAACGCCGCCCGCCCATCCACGACCACCGTCTCGTAGCCCAGTTCCTTGGCGATCCGCACCAGGCTCCGGGCGACTTCCACCGCCCCGACCACGACCAGGCGCGGCCGGACCGGGTAGGCCTCCAGGAACAGCTGGCGGCCGGCGATCTCCACGGTCCGCGACACACCCTTCGCGAGCGCGTCCGCCGCGGCCGCGACCAGCTCGGCGTCTGCCGCCGGATCGCCCAGCGTGCCGTCCAGGCGCCCGTCGTCGTGGACGACGAGCGGCTCCGCGGGCGCGTCGCCGGCTCCCGGCGCGTGTGCGCCGAACGCCGCCGGGGGCGTGTCCGCGGGCAGCTGCGTGACGACCGCACGCCCGTCCCCGCGTCCCTCGCGCGTCTCCCGCGCGGCCGCGTACGCCGCCTCCGGGACGGCCGGAGAGATGAGCACGTCGATGGTGCCTCCGCAGGCGAGGCCCACGTCCCATGCCTGTTCGTCGCTGATCCCGTAGCGGACCACCCGCTCGAGCCCCGCCTTGCGCGCCGCCCGGATCTCCTCGGCCGCCGCACCCTCCACGCAGCCGCCGGACACCGAGCCCGCCAGGCGCCCGTCGTCGGCGACCAGGAGGACCGCGCCCTCGGGCCGGGGCGCGCTGCCGAACGTCCGCACCACCACGGCCCGGCCGATCCCGGCTCCCTCGGCGCGCCAGGCCTCCAGGGTCTCAACCAGCTCGAGCATCGCGGCTCCTCCCTACTCCAACGGTCTCGCGCGGTCGGCCGGGACGGGGGTGCCGTCCAGGGTTCGCGGCGTCCCGGCGTCCGGTGCGAACAGCCCCAGCGACGGCGTCACCGATGTGGCATGGGTGACGGCAGACCCGCGCCGCGCCGTTCCCTGCGACGCCCCGGCGAGGACCTGTCCCAGCCGCTCCAGCGAGGCCAGGGTTCCCGCCGGCAGGAAGTCGTCGATGAACGGGTAGGCGGCCTTCATTCCCGCTGCGAGCGGCTGGTAGCCGGGCGACGACGCGAGCGGGTTGAGCCACACCAGGCGATGGCAGTTGCGGCGGAGGCGCGCGGTCTCCGCCGCCACGAGCGCCGGGTCGCCGCGGTCCCAGCCGTCGGACACGACGATCACCACTCCCGAGCTGCGCAGGGTCCGCCGGGCCCAGCGGTGGTTGAAGTCCCGGAACGACTCCCCGATCCGCGTCCCGCCCGCCCAGTCCGTGACCGCGTCCGCCACCTTGTCCAGCGCCCGATCCCGGTCGCGGTCCTTGAGCAGCCGCGTGACCCGGGTCAGCCGCGTCCCGAACACGAACGACTCGGTGCGGACCTCGTTCGTCCGGGCAAGCGCCTGGACGAACCGGAGCAGCAGGCGCGAGTGGCGTTCCATCGATCCCGAGATATCGCACAGGACCACGAGCTGGCGCGGCTCGCGAATCCGGCGCCGCCAGACCCACTCGGTCAGCTCCCCGGTGGCGAGGTTGCGCCGGAACATCGCGCGCGGCGCCAGCCGGCGGCCGTGGGGATGGAGCTCGTGGCGGCGGGTGCGCCGGCGCTCCAGCGTCGGGCGCAGCAGGTCCACGAACCGCTCCGCGTCCCGCAGCTCGGAGGCGGTCATGCGGTCGAAGTCCCGGTGCCGCATGACCTCACCCCGGGAGTACGCGTCGGGCGAGATGGTCTCGCCCTCGATCTCGGCGTCCTCGTCCGCGTCGGCGGCGACCTGGATGCCGAGGCGGGCGAGCTCCGTCATGGTGGTCTCGCTGCCCTCGGCGGCTTCGTCGGAGGCGCCGGGCTCCCCCTCCTCCCGGTCTGCGTCCGGCGATGCGGGCATCTCCGGGCGGCCGGCGGCCAGCTTGCGCCCCCGGCGCCGCCAGAACAGGTCGAACACGCGGTCGTACACCTCGCGCTCGTCACGCCGGCGCACGAACACGGCGGCACCCGCGTCCCGCACGATCCCGCGGTTGCCCACGTCCACGAGCCCGAGCGCCCGCGCGAAATCGATCGCGGCGCCCAGGTCAACGGTGAGGCCCGCCGTTCGCAGGGCCCGCCCGAATCCCACCGCCTCGGCGAGCAGGCGACGGCCGTCGATGGCCTCGCCGGTGTCGGCGACCAGGATCGCGGGGTGCGCGGAGCCCGTCATGCGCGGACTGTGCCACGAACGGGGACGAGGCGTCGCCGGAGTGGCGAGGCGCGGCGGTCCGCGTCAGCCCGGCCGGACCGGGAAGTCCAGCTGCCGCGCGTTGGAGCGGATCCGCTCATCGAGGCTGAGCACCTCGGGCCGAGGCTCAGGCCTGGGACGTCGCCTCGGCCAGGTACTGGCGGGCCGGGGCGCCGCGGACCTGGCGGATGTCCTCCTCGTACTTGAGGACGACCCCCAGCGTCTCGTCCACCAGGTCCGGCGCGAGCTCCGCGGCGCCCAGCGACAGCAGCGCTGCCGCCCAGTCCAGCGTCTCGGCCACCCCGGGCACCTTGGTCAGGTCCGCCTCGCGCAGCCGGTGCACGAAGCCCACCACCTCGCGGGCCAGGCGGACCGGCGCGTCCGGCACCCGGGCCTGGACGATCTCGAACTCCTTGGAGGCCGTAGGGTAGTCGATCCAGTGGTACAGGCAGCGACGCTTGAGCGCGTCGTGGACCTCCCGGGTGCGGTTGGAGGTGAGCACGACGCGGGGTGCCTGCACGGCGCGGATCGTGCCGATCTCGGGCACCGTGACCTGGAAGTCGGACAGGATCTCCAGCAGGTAGGCCTCGAACTCCTCGTCGGCGCGGTCGATCTCGTCGATCAGCAGCACCGGTGGGACGCCGTCGGTGGCCTCCAGCGCCTGGAGCAGCGGACGGCGCAGCAGGAAGTCCGGACCGAAGATGTCGTGGGCCGTCGCCTTGGCGATGTCGCCGCGCGCCTCGAGCAGCCGGATCTCCAGCATCTGGCGCGGGTAGTTCCACTCGTAGACCGCCGTGTTGACGTCCAGGCCCTCGTAGCACTGGAGCCGGATCAGCCGGGCACCGAGGGCCGCCGCGAGGACCTTGGCCAGCTCCGTCTTGCCGACGCCCGCCTCGCCCTCGAGGAGCAGCGGCCGGCCAAGCTCCAGGGCGAGGAACACGGTGGTCGCCAGCGACCGCTCCGCGATGTAGCCATGACGGCGGAACTCGTCGCCCAGGCCCTCGATGCTGCGGGTGGCCTCGGGCCGCAGGGCGCGGGCGGCCGAGCGATCGGCGGCGGTGACGGCGGCGCGGTCGGGTTCCATGGGCCGCGATCCTACACCGATCCGGTCCGCGGCACGGCCCGGCTACCCGCCGCCGGTCTGCGGGACCGCCACCGTGACGATGTTGCTGCGCCGCAGCACGGAGCCATCGCGGCGCAGCGCGATGACGCGCAGCCTGAGCTCCACGGTCCCGTCCGGCACACGGAACCGAAGCGGGTCCGTGGGTGGCGCCGCGTACGTGCCCAGGATGCGTGACCCTGGATACACCGGATCGGGCGCCGGGCCCAGCCGCGAGCCGCTCGCGATCAGGACGTACGAGCTGGCACGCCAGGTCTCCGTCCAGGTCACCGCGACCCGCGGCCCGTCGATCAGGCGGGCGCGGAGCCTCGGCCGGACGATCGCGGGCGTCGGTGTCGGTGATGGCGACGGCGTCACCGTGGACGGGGAGCTCGAACCGGCAGGCGTCGCCGGCGCCCGCGTGGGGGCGGGCGTGAGAGATGGAACGGGCGCCGGGGTCGGCGTGGACCGGGAAGCCGGCGTCTCCGGTGGCCGTGGGGTGGCGCCCGGCACCGCCGACGGGCGCGGCGAGCGGGAGGCGGCCGGTCCCGGCAGCGCCCCGGCCGTGGGGTGCTCCACCTCCAGGCGGCCATTCGTGATCGTGGCGACATCGCCGGGGCCGAGCAGCACATCGCCAATGCGGGCGGAGCCTCCCTCACCCACCCTGATCACGGCCCCTTCGGGCAGGCGCAGGCCGTCGGGATCCTCGAGCGTCGCTCCGCCTGCGAGTGCCACCTCCACGTTCACCGGCGCGGTCAGCCGCGGGTCGGCCGGTGGGCGCGACCCCACCACGAGGACGGCGACGGCGATTGCGGCGGTGACGATCGCGACGCCCAGGCCGAACGGGCGGCGCCCGAACGCGGGCAACCGGCGGTGCGGCGGCTCCGGGGCGGCGGGCGGCAGGCCCGCGGCCACGACCCGTAGCCGAGCCCCCAGCGCGTCCGCGAAGGCGGGGTCCGGCTCCGGCACGGGCCGGCGACCTGCCTCCTCGAGGGAGCGGCGGATGTCGTCGCTCACGGCTCTTCCGCCCGGGCCATGGCTCGTCGCAGGGCGCGCGTGGCCCGGTGGACGACGACGGCCATCGTCGCCTTCGAGGTGCCCATGGCGGCGGCCGCCTCGTCGGAGGTCAGCCCCGCGAGGTAGCGAAGCTCCAGGGCGCGCTGGTAGCGCGGGTTCAGGGTGTCCATCGCAGCTCGCAGCTCGTCGACGGCGTCGCGGGCGTCCGCCTCCTCGGCGGGATCCCGCGGCGCGTCTGCGTGGAGGTTCGCGGCGGCGCCGGCCGCACGTGGCGACGCGGCCCGGCCCCTGCGCCGGTAGTGGTCTGCCAGCTCGTTGGACACGATGCGGAACAGCCACGGGCCGAAGCCGCCTCGCTCCCAGCGGAACGACCCGAGGCCTCGAAGGGCGCGCTCGAAGGCCGCCGAGGTGATGTCCTCGGCGACCTCCACGACGCCGGTGCGACGGTAGGCGAAGGCATGGACTCGCGGCAGGTAGCGCCGATAGAGCTCGGCGAATGCCGCCGGGTCGGTTCGGGCCCGCTCCACCAGCGCTCGCTCATCGGGCTCATCGACCGTCCGTCCGTCCACCTGCACCAGTGTGCCGGTCCCGGCCACGCCGGTGGTGACCGCGTGCGCCGGCGGCCCGCCTACGGCACCAGGACCGCGTCCACGCGGCTCAGGCCCACCACCCGGCCGTTGGACGCGAGCGCGACGACCGCGTAGCGGATCTTCTGCCCGCCGGCGACATCCGTGTCGAGGAATGACCGCCGGCCGTCGAGCGACGTCCGGTAGATGGCCTCGCGCCCGGCGCCGTCCACGGACCGGAACAGGACGTAGCGAACGGCGGCGGGACGGGTTGACGCCGCCCAGCGGCAGGCGACACCGGAGATGGCGGCATCGATCCGGTAGTAGCAGTTGAAGCGCAGCGCCTCGGGCGCCCGGGCGTAGCGGACGGACACAGCCGCGCTGGTGCCCAGGCGATTCCCCAGGGCATCGCGCGCGACGATGCGGTACGTGTAGACGTGGCCGGGCCGGATGTTGAAGTCCGCATACCGCAGCGCGCTCGGGCCGCGCCTGGCCACGAGGCGGGCCGTGCCGCCGTCGACACGGCGCCAGACCCGGTACTCGGCGACGGCGGCGCCCTCGATCGCGGTCCACCGGCACGCGATGCGGGGCGTGGTGCTGACCGGGGCCGGGATGACGAGCGCGCAGCCGAGCTTGATCGCCGGTGAGGCGGCGACGGTCGGGGTGGCGGCCGTCGTGCCGTCGGGCGCAGGCACCGTGCCGGCCAGGGCGACCGACGGCACCATGAGCGCGGTCAGGAGCACCCCGCCGATGAGCGTGGCCAGGCGAGATCGACGCATCGAGAACCCTCCGCTGTATCGGATCCGATACCCGTACAACGCGGAATGCACGCCCTGATTACACCCCCTGGTGCCGCGATCGCACGGGTCGTCCGGCGGTTGCCTTCGCCGGGCGGGTCAACCGTCTGGGGCCTCGAGGTCTCGGGCGTAGGCCGGGAATCGGAAGCGCATGTCGCGGGTCAGGATCCCGCCGTGGCCCAGGCGTGCGACCGTGTGCCGGCTGGGCGGTTCGCCGGTGAGCAGGCGGGGCAGCAACAGGTCGGCCGCGGTGGCTCGCGAGTAGGCGCCACAGGTCGGCAGCCCGAGCACCGCCGTCCTGGCAACCCGCGCCAGCCACAGCATCGAGCCGGGGTGGGCGGGGACGCCGCGCCGGATGAGCCGCCCACCCACCCGCTCGATCGCCACGAACAGCGGGTCCCTCGGGTCGGTGGACCGGCCTCCCGCGGTGAGGACGACGTCGACGGCCATCCGCCCCCGCGCCAGGGCCCGGAGCGCCTCGGTCACGGCCGACTCCTCGTCCGGCACGTAGCGCACGTCGACCACCGACGAGCCAAGGGTCTCCACCTTTGCCCGGACGCTGGCCTCGAACCGGCTGCGGTCGGCGGCGCGGACGCTCTCCTTGACGATCACCCCGACGCGTCGGGGCACGAACGACGCCACCCGGACCAGCGGCCGCCGCCCGCCGTCGGCGACCCGGACGCCGGCGTCAACGACCGCCGCCGGCAGGACATGAGGCGCAACCTTCACGGACGCCACCAGCTGGCCGGCCCGGACGACGGACCCGTCGAGCACGGTGAACACCTCCAGCAGGTCGATCCGGTTGAGGCGCTCGAGCTCGCGCACCCGGACATGAAGGACGCCGTGGACCGCGGCCACGAGGTCCACCCGGCTCTCAGCAGGTCCCCGCTGCACCAGCCCGGGCCCCATGACCGCCGCGGCCAGGCGGAGTCCGGCTTCGTCCTCGTGGAGGTCGCCCTGCTCGGGCACGATGACCGTGATCCCGCCGGGAGCAAGGTCCGGGGCAGACGAATCCGCGCCCGCAAGGGCATCGAGATCGCCGGCCGACAGCCGCCGGCCCTTCGACCACCGCTCACCGCCGACGCGCAGGTCGCGTGCAAGCACAGCCCCCTCGACGCCGTCGGGCGGGCGGCGACCCGGGACGATCCGCTCGAGCCGCACCCGCCGGTCCCGGAGCCCAGCCCCTCAGCCCAGCCGGGCGAGAGCGGCCTCGATGGCCCGCCGCGCGTACACGACGGCCATCGCCGCCCGGAACTCGCGACCGGCGTGGATGTCGGAGGTCACCTCGTGCCCGTCGATGACCCGCGACACGGCGGCGGCGATCGCGGCCGGCGAGGCATCCGATCCGATCAGCGCCTGCTCGACCCCGGCCGCGCGGTACGCGCGGTCCGACACGCCGGTGACGCCGATGCCGGCCCAGGCAACCCGGTCGTCCGCGCCGAAGATCAGCACCGCGGCCACGCCGACCATCGCGTATCCCGATGCCGGCTGCTCCAGGGTCGCGTACCCGGAGCCGGCGTTCTCCAGCGGGGCCGGCAGCAGGATCTCGGTGAGAAGCTCGTCGTGGCGCATGCCCGTCGCGAACGGGCCCTCGCAGAACCCGTCCGCCCGCACCGTGCGCGGCCCCGCCGCCGAGCGGAGCACCAGCTCCGCATCCAGCGCGAGGAGCGCGGCCGGCAGGTCCGACGCGGGATCCGCGTGGGCGACGGCACCGCCGACGGTCCCGCGGTTGCGGACCTGGACGTCACCGATGCCCGGCAGCATGTCCTGCAGCACGCCGTAATGACGGGCCGGCGAGTCCATCAGCTCGGTGTACGTGGTGAGCGCGCCCACCCGCAGCCGCCCGTCGTCCATCCGGCGGACGCCCCTGAGCTCGTCCAGCCGGCCGATGTCCACGATCGTGCCCGGTTGAGCCAGCCGCAGCTTCATCAGCGGCAGCAGGCTCTGGCCGCCCGCGATCACCCTCGCTGCATCATCCGAGGATAGGATCCGGAGCGCCTCGTCCACGCTGCCGGCCCGGGTGTACTCGAACGCTGCCGGGATCATGCCTGGCCTCCCTTCGCGGTCTGGATGGCGCCCCAGACCGTCTGCGCCGTGTACGGCATGTCGAGGTGGCGGATGCCCAGCGGGCTGAGCGCGTCGATGACCGCGTTGGCGACCGCGGCCGTGCTGGCGATGCAGCCCGCCTCGCCGACGCCCTTGACGCCAAGCGGGTTGACCGGGCTGGGCGTCACGGTCTCGTCCAGCTCGAACGCCGGCAGCCACGACGCCCGCGGCAGCGCGTAGTCCAGCATCGAGCCCGTGAGCAGCTGGCCGTCGTCGTCGTAGACGGCGCCCTCCCACAGCGCCTGCGCGACGCCCTGGGCGATGCCGCCGTGGAGCTGGCCGTCCACGATCATCGGGTTGATCTTCCTGCCAACGTCGTCCACGGCCACGTAGCGGACGAGGTCGATGACGCCGGTCTCCTCGTCGATCTCCACGATCGCGACGTGGGTCCCGAACGGGAACGTGCAGTTGGGCGTGTCGTGGTAGGCCGTCTCGTCGAGGTACGGCTCCATGCCCTCGGGGGTGTCGAACGCGAGATCCAGGGCGAAGGCGATCTCCTGGATCGTCTTCTTCTTGTCGGGGCTGCCCTTGACGCGGTATTCGGCGCCATCCACCTCGATGTCGTCCGGGGCGGCCTCCAGCATGTGGGCGGCGTACCGCCGGGCCTTCTCGCGGATCTTGGCCGCCGCCTTGAGCGCCGCACCCGTGCCCACGTTGGACGTCCGGGACCCATAGGAGCCGTAGCCGAACGGCGTGCCCTGGGTGTCCGAGTGCTGGACGACGATGTCCTCCATCGGGATGCCCAGCTCGTGGGCGATGATCTGGGCGTAGGTCGTCTCGTGACCCTGGCCGTGCGGCTGGGTGCCGACCGTGACGACCGTCTTGCCCGTGAGGTGGACGCGGATGTTCGCAGACTCCCACATCGCGGCGCCCCAGCCCTCGCCCACGGCGCCGATCCACTTCGAGGGTGCGACGCCGCACACCTCGATATAGGTGGACAGACCGACCCCCAGCAGGCGGCCGCGGGCCTTCGCCTCGGCCTTCTTCGCCGCCGCGTCGGCGTAGCCGGCCATCGCCAGCGCCTTGTCCATCGCGGGCTCGTAGTTGCCGGAGTCGATGTACAGCTTCGAGCCGTTGACCGCGGTCAGCAGCCCGGACGGGTTGTCGTACGGGAAGCTGTCCGGCGGCAGGAAGTTGCGGCGCCGGACCTCGGCCGGGTCGATGCCCAGCTCGTCCGCGACCAGGTCCATCGCCCGCTCCACGACGTACGTGGCCTCCGGGCGGCCCGCGCCGCGGTACGCGTCCACGAAGGTGGTGTTGGTGTAGACGCCGGTGACCTCGCAGTGGACGTTCGGGATCTTGTAGGGCCCGGACAGGATCCGGCCGTACAGCGTGGTCGGGATGCCGGGGCCGATGGTGGACAGCCGGCCGCCGAGGTTCGCGTACGTCTGGACGCGCAGGCCCGTGACCTCGCCGTTGCGCGTGGCCGCTGCCTCGACGTAGGTGATGTGGTCCCGGCCGTGGATCGTGCTCTGGTAGTTCTCGCGCCGGCTCTCGACCCACTTGACCGGGCGGCCGCCGATGGCCTTGCTGGCGAACATCACCAGCGCCATGTCCGCGTAGCAGAAGATCTTGGAGCCGAAGGCGCCCCCCACGTCCGGGCTGATGCACCGGATCTTGTGCTCCGGGATGCCCGTCACGAAGGCGGCCAGCAGCAGCCGCTGGATGTGCGGCGTCTGGCTGGACATCCAGACCGTGTATTCCTCGGTGCCCGGGTTGTAGAGGCCGATGTCGCCCCGGACCTCCATCGCGTTGGGGATCAGGCGGTTGTTGACGAGCCGCTGCTTGACGACGACCTCGGCGCTCTCGAAGGCCGCGTCCGTACCGGCCTTGTCGCCCACGTTCCACTGGAACACGACGTTGTTGGGGGCGTTCTCGTGGAGCTGCGGGGCGCCCGGCCTGGTGGCCTTCTCCGCGTCCACGACCGCCGGTAGCGGCTCCCAGGACACGTGGATCCGCTCCAGGGCGTCCACGGCCTGCTCCGGGGTCTCGGCGACCACGGCCGCCACGCCCTCGCCGGTCCACTTGACGGCATCCGTGGCCAGGATGCGCGGGGTGCTGACGTTGTTGGCGATCCCGCTGGCGCCGCCGGCCGGCCAGGCCAGGGGCAGCGGGTTCCAGGGGATATCCGCGCCCACGATCACCGCGAGCACGCCCGGCATCGCCGCCGCCTCGGTCGTGTCGATGGAGCGGATGTTGGCGTGGGCGTACGGGCTGCGCAGGATCGCCAGGTGCGTCATCCCGGGCAGCTTGATGTCGTCGAGGTAGCGGCCCTTGCCGGTGATGAACTTCGGGTCTTCGACCCGCTTGACCGGAGCGCCGAGGACGTCGGTGGTCACGTCGTCCCTCCCCTACGCCGTGGCCGCGGCGGGAGTGCCGTCGCGCATCACGCGGGCCGCCTCCCGGATCGCGACCACGATGTTGTGGTAGCCCGTGCAGCGGCAGATGTTGCCCTCGATGGCGTGGCGGATCTCCGCGTCCGTGGGCTCCGCGTTGCGGGCCAGCAGGTCGGCGGCGGCCATGATCATGCCCGGCGTGCAGAACCCGCACTGGAGGCCGTGCTTCTCCCAGAACGCGTTCTGCAGCGGGTGGAGGGTCGTGCCGTCGGCGAGGCCCTCGATCGTCCGGACGGTGCTGCCGTCGGCCTGGACGGCGAGCATCGTGCAGGACTTGACGGCCCGGCCGTCCACGTGGACGGTGCACGCCCCGCACTGGCTGGTGTCGCAGCCGACGTGGGTGCCCGTGAGATTGAGGTCCTCGCGGAGCACCTGGACGAGGAGCCGCCTGGGCTCCACGTCCACCTCCCGGTGCTCGCCGTTCACCTCGAGCGTGACGTGCAGCTCGGTCACCGGGACGACCCTCCTTCCCCCGTTGCCCGGGGGTGGCGACGCTGGGAGTGTGTCGGCGCGGCGTTGGGGCGTTGTCCTCGGTCCGCCCTCCGGCCCGTGGACCCGGCCCGCGCTCGCGAGACCCGGATGGTGGCACCGCGCGGTTGCTGATGCAACATCGTTGCGTGGGCCGGGCTCCTGGAGCGCCCCGTCGGTCGTCCGTCGTCCGTCGCCCTTCGTCCGGATACTCAGCCTGTGACTATTCCGGGCACATCGGGGCCCCGACCGCGCTGGGCAGGCCGCCCAGGGACTCGGTCGGCCACTCCGCCGTGCCTGCGCTCGGACCGCCTGAACGACCCACGCTCATCGACGGCATTCCGGCCAGTCCGATGACGCGCCGATACCCCGGGAATAGTCATGCACAGGCTACGGCGCTTCCGGCGCGCCGGATGGCGACCCGTGAGGCGCGCTACCCCGCCGCCACGTCCCGGAGCGCCGCCTCGAATCCGTCCACCAGGGTCGCGAGCTCGGCCTCGGTGATCACGAAGGCCGGCGACACCTGGAGCGCACGACCCCGCAGGACGCGGGTCAGCACGCCGTGCCGGCGCGCCGCGGTCGCAACCGCCTCCACGGCGCCCGGGCCGCCGGCCACTGCCGCGTCCGTCAGCTCCACGGCACCGGTCAGACCCACCGTGCGCACTTCGCCGACGAGCGGTGCGCTCACGAGCCGCCCCATCTCCCGTGCCAGCACCGGCTCCAGTGCTCGCACTCGCCCGATCAGGTCCTCCCGCTCGACGATGTCCAGGTTCGCCATCGCGGCGGCACACGCCGCCGCGTGCCCGGAGTACGTGTACCCGTGACGGAACACGGCGCCCGGCACCGGTTCGTCCCAGAACGGCGAGCGGACCCGCGGCCCCGCGATCACCCCGCCCAGCGGCACGTACCCCGAGGACACACCCTTGGCGAACGTCACGAGGTCCGGCGTGATCCCGTACCGCGTGCTCCCCCACCACTCCCCGGTCCGGCCGAACCCCGTGATCACCTCGTCCGCGATGAGCAGCACGTCGTGCTGCGCGCACAGCTCCGCGACCCCGGCGAAGTAGCCGTCCTCGGGGGGGATGACGCCACCGGCGCCGATGACGGGCTCCGCGACGAACGCGGCAATCTCCGCCGAGCGCTGCTCGAACAGGCGGCCCAGCCCGGCGAGGTCGTGGGCTCCAACGTTGAGCACGTCGCCAACGAGCGGCCCGTACCCCGACTTGTTGAGCGGGATCCCGGCCAGCGACGTCCCGAACGCCGCCATGCCGTGGTAGCTGTGCTCCCGCGAGACGATGATCCGCTTCTCCGGCCGCCCGACCACGTCCCAGTACCGGCGCGCCAGCTTGGCGGCCGTGTCGATCGCCTCCGACCCGCCCGAGGTGAAGAACACCGCCGCGTCCTCGACAGGCGCGATCGCCGCAATCCGCGCCGCAAGCTGCACGGTCGGCTCCGTGGTGAACGCCCCGAACGACGAGTACGCCGCCAGCCGCCGCAGCTGGTCCGCCACCGCGTCCGCGATCTCGGCCCGCCCGAAGCCGACGTTGCAGTACCACAGGCCCGCGGTCGCATCGAGGTACCGGTTGCCGAGGGTGTCCGTGACCCAGGTGCCGTCGGCCTCGCGGAACACGACCTCGGCATCCTTCACCGCGTGCATGTCGGCGAACCCGTGCCAGAACGACGATGTCATCGAGCTTCCTTCACGTGCGGCTGGGACGGCCGGCGGATCGCGGTGCGGGCCGGTTGAACGCTCGTGGGTCGAGGCCGGCGACGACCGCCTCCTCGCGTGACATGGCGGCCATGCGCGCCGCCCGGCCCAGCGCATTGACCGCCGCGACGGCCGCTTCCAGGCCGACGGCCCGCAGAGGTCCGGCGTTGGCAAGGCCGACCCTCGCCGGTCCGCGTCCGCCCATCGAGGCCGCGTACCCGGCCGCCCACACGAGCAGCGCGGCCGGGTCGTCGGATGGGAGCACCCTGTCCGCGGGCATCGACTCGGGCACGCGGAGCGCGCCGCACACGATCCCCCGGTCGCCCGGCAGCGCGCGGGCGAGGTACCAGTTGTCCGGGCCGTCGATGAGGTCGAGCAGGAACGAACGGTACGGAGCAGCCGCGATCGTCTCGGCCCCGGCCTCGTGCGCCGTGCCCCCGGTGACGACGAGCATCGCGTGCGCGTCGGGCGATAGCGCCAGCAGGCGGTGCTGCGCCTCGGCGAACAGCGCCCGCTCCGCCGTGTCCTCGCCGACGTCCACGGCGCACGGCTCCTCGACCATGACCACGGGACAGCCCGCCTCCGCGAGGGCAGACACCTCGGCGGCCAGCGCGTCGGCGAGGGTGAGGGTCCGTTCGCGGAGCTCCGCCTCGCCGAGCGCACCCGCGTGCTCCCGCCGGGCGAGCGAGTATGGGCCCGGCACTGCCTGGGCGACCGGACGCTCGGTGAGGACCGCGGTCGCGCGCCAGGCCTCGAGCAGGGGTCGGGAACCGTCCTCGATCCCCGCCAGGGCCGCCTCGCCCAGGTCCGGCCAGCGGACCTGCCCGTCGGTCAGGAGGTCGATCCCGGCCGCCTCCTGGATCTGGACCACCCGCGCTGCGGCCGCCGCAGGATCCTCGCCGGTCACCCGGGGCCAGGCGCCGTGCACGACTGCGAACATCGTCAGCCCCAGGCCTCGACGCCGAGCGCGAACAGCAGCGCGAACATGGCCAGCATCGCCACCACGCCTGCGAGCCGGACGAGCAGGGTCCCGCCGGTGCCGAACGCCGGCACGGTCGTCCCCGGCACCGGCCCCGCCTTCAGCCACAGGGAGCGCAGCGTGGGCACATGGGTCGGCGCGACGAGGACGGCCAGCCAGAGACCCGTGAGCAGCCCTCCGATGTGGGCGAAGTTGTCGATGCCGTCGACGAGCAGGCCGAACAGCAGGTTGATCGCCAGCAGCCCGCCCAGCTGCCCCAGGAACGAGCGGCTCGAGCGGTCCAGCATCGGACGGTGGATCCGCTGGGCCGCGAACAGCAGTCCGAACAGGCCGAAGATCGCCCCGGACGCACCGACCCCACCCCGGCTCTCCCCGAACGCGAACGTGAGCAGCGATCCACCCAGCGCGAACACGAGGTAGAAGGCGAGGAACCGCCAGCGCCCGTACAGGCGCTCCACCAGGGGCCCGGCCAGCCACAGCGCGTACATGTTGAACAGCAGGTGGAACGGCATCACGTAGATCGGCGCGTGCACCAGCGCCACCGTCCACAGCCGCCACAGCTCGCCGTCGGCGACCGCGACCTTGTCCAGCATGAGCAGCTCGCCCAGCGCGAGCCCGGGCGCCCCCGCGAAGTCCACCGTGAGCGAGGTGATCGTCGTGATCGCGATCACGACGATCGAGAGGGACACTCCGGCGTCCCCGCGGGCCCGGGCGAAGTACCGCCCGGCGGCTCCCTGGTCGCCCACCTCCTTGGACAGCCAGCCGAGTCGCGAGGCGATCTCCGGCTTGTCCTCGGGCGGCGCCCGGTGGTCGGCAGCGCGATAGGCGGCCATGGCGCCGTGCAGGTCCCCCGAGCGGACGCGCGCCGCGGCCACGTTCCGCCAGGCGGGATACGTGGACGGCGTCTCCGGCAGGCGGGTGACCTCCTCCCACGTCGCGAGCGCCTGGGCGTCGTCGTCCAGCCGGTGGAAGGCCTCGCCCAGGCCCAGCAGCGCGGCCGCCGTGACGGCCGGGTCGTTGAACCCGACCACGCGCTGGTAGAGGCGCGCGGCGTCCACGAAGTCCGCGGAGACCATCAGGGCCGCGGCACGGTCCAGGGCAGCCAGCGCCGCCTCGCGCGGGAGCGGCCCGTCGTGCGCGAGAGTGGCCCCGAGGTCGTGGCCAAGCGGATCTGTCATCGGCAGCGAGGGTACAGGAGGCGGTCCCGGCGGGCCGCGGGCGGCCGGGCGCGGAGCCTGGAGCCGCGGCCGGCGGCGCCACTCACCGGCCGCCGTTGGCACGGTCGCTACACTCGATCACCATGTGCGGCCGCTTCACCCAGCAGCGCCCGACCTCCGAGATCGCCCGGATCTTCGACGCGGAGGATCTCGCCGCCGATCCCGGCGAGCGGTACAACGTCGCTCCCACGGACGAGGCGGCCGTGGTCGTCCAGCGGGAGGACCGCCGGGCGGTGGTGCGGTACCGCTGGGGCCTGGTCCCGGCCTGGGCCGACGACCCGCGCATCGCCTCGCGTGCGTTCAACGCCCGCGCCGAGACCGTGGCCACCAGCCCCCTGTTCCGCGACGCCTTCCGCCGGCGGCGGTGCCTCGTCCCGGTGGACGGCTTCTACGAGTGGCAGCGGGTGGGGTCCAAGCGCCACCCGATGCTAGTCCGCGATCCGTCCGGCGACCCGCTGGCCCTGGCCGGCCTGTGGACCGGGCGCCAGGACCCCGAGACCGGCGAATGGCACAGGACCTTCACGGTCGTCACCACGCGGCCCAACGCGTACATGGTCCCGATCCACGACCGGATGCCGGTCGTGATCGCACACGAGTCGTGGGCCCGCTGGCTGGACCCCGCGCCCGCGGACCCGGGCGAGCTCCGCGCCCTGCTCGAACCCCGCGACGACCTGCCGCTGGACGCCTACGCGGTGCCCCTGCTCGTGAACAGCGTCCGCAACCAGGGCCCTGCCCTGGTCGAGCGCCTCGAGTCCGAGCCCGGGCCGCCCACGCTGCTCTGAGCTCGGGCTCCCCTACTCGACCAGGCCCACCGCGGAGATCTCTGCATCCACGCCGGTCTCGCGAAGGACGTTCACGGTGCCCCCGCTGCCGTCGATCAGGAACGTGTCGGCGATGACCTGGTCCATGGTGAACACGCTGTCCGAACCGTTGACCTTCACCTCGCCCGCCGGCACGTACACGATGCCACGGACCTCAGCAGCCTGGGCGCTGCTGCCGTTGAGCGTCACCGTGGTGGAGACCGTCCGGTCCTGGAAGATGACGAGGTCGATCGTCGAGTCGCCGAACGGGTAGTCGAACGGTTGGACGCTGAGCGTCGCCCCGCCGCCGCCAAGGCTGATCGGCGCGGCAGCGCTGCCCGCGAGCTTGCTGTTGTAGATGAGGATTCCGCCGCCACCCACGCACGGCGGGGTGAGCGGGTCGCTATCGACCGTGCACACGGCCCGGGTGCGGTCCGTCTCGTCGTCCACGGAGATCACCGAGGCACCGTTCGACGTCTGGAACCCGCCGCCGCCGATCCAGTAGATCCCCGGCAGCAGGTACGCCGTGACCCCACCCTTGAGGCCCAGGCCGCCGGGGTACAGGCCCGGGCTCAGGATCCACTCCCGCCCGGCCTGCGTGCCACCCTGACCCAGGACGCACGTCTGGGGGCTGACCTCGGATGGCGCGTTGGATCCGGTCGCACCGGGACATCCCTTCGGGATGCTGCTCGGATTGTTCACGATGGAGCCGGAGAGCCACTCCTTCATCGGCGCGGCAAGCGCGGGCTTCGCAGGAGCCGGGAGGTTGCGCAGCGGATCGGGCAGCGCGAACGAGTACTCGGCCTCGGTGCAGGTCATCGTCCCGGCTCCCTGGTCCTGGATGGACCCGCCGCTGCGACAGACCGCGTCCGGGGCCGTCACGTTGAGGGTGCTGACCCCGGTTCGGCTGAAGCCGATGTCCTCTCCGTCGCCGCAGCCGGAGCCGGTGGAGTTCGACTGCACGTTCGCGGCCGAGTTGACGATGCCGCCGCCCGAGATGTGGATCGCCTTGCACTCGGTGGGGTTGAGCGCGAGCATCCCGAACGAGTAGGCCACCCCCTGCTGGTTCGCCGCGACGGCCATGACCCCGACCGGCCAGACGGCGCGGCCGACGATCCCGCCGAACACCGAGTTCCTTGCCGAGTCGATCTCAACCTCCACGAACCCGGGCAGGCCACGGAACTCGCCGTGGATCGGCGGGACGTGGACAAGGACCGTCTCGTCGTTGCCCGAATCGTTCCGCAGCGCGACGTTGCACGCGGCCCACCGGGTGGCGTGCGGGTTGTTCGCTCCGGGCGCGGCGCCATTGACGGAGGTGCAGTCCACCGTCCCCGTCGCGCTGTCAAGCACGTAGCGCGCGCCCGCCAGCGCGGCCGCGTCGGCGGCGTTCTGCTGGTCCCGGCGCTCGAGCATCATCACGCCGACGTCGAACGCCAGGGCCGCGATGATGAGGAGCGTCGTCACCGCTCCGGCGAACAGGACGAGGACCTGGCCACGCTGCCGCGGGCGTTCAGTTGTTGATGACAAGGGTCGACTCCGCTGAGATCGTGATGGACGGCAACGGGATGATCGGCACCAGGGTCTGGTAGGTGTACGAAGCCTCGACCCGGACCTCGGCCTCGCGACCGTTGCCCAGCGGCCCCCACGTCGGCGTCACCGCGACGGCGCCACCCAGGAGACCGAACGCCGTGTCCTCCACCCGCTGGACCACGCGGGCGCCGCTCGCGTCGTGGCAGCCGGGAGCGGTCACACCCGGCGGCATCGGGCCACTGGGGCATGACGAGTTGCTGCCGTGGACGATCGCGTAGCGCGCCCCTTCCCGGGTCGCGTTGTTGAGCGTCTCGTAGTAGACGATGAACCGACCGCCCTCGATGATCGCGAACAGCAGCAGGAAGAAGATCGGCGCGACGAGGGCGAACTCCACCATGGCCTGCCCCGCGGACCGCTGGCCGACCAGGTGGCCGATTCGATGCCGGGCGCTCACGGCTCGAGGCTCAGGTCGGTCATCGGGAACACGCTGGACCGCTCGAAGGTGATCGAGTCCGGCAGCCCGTACCGGTTGCCGAAGGCCTCGATCCTGAGCGGGATCAGCAGGCGGAAGTCGTATTCCAGCGTGACCTTCACCCAGCAGGGCGGCTCCCGCGTCGCGTCGTCGCACCCGAGGGCGGCGTCGTAGTCGGCCCAGGTGACGCCACGGTCGGTTGACAGCTTGAACGAGAACTCGGGGTTCGCGCAGTCGCCGTCCGGGCCGATGTAGTCGGGCAGGTTGCTGGCGGCGACGCAGGCGCGACGCTCCATCCGCTGCACGGTGCCGTCCGGGGTGATGCCGTCGGGCAGGGTGGCGCTCAGCGCCGCCGCGTTCCATTTCTGGGCGCCGAAGGACCCGAAGTCGGCGGCCTCCCGGGCGGCCGACTCGACGCTGAGCATCGTCGTGTAGATCCGGCCGAGGTCGATGATCCCGGACATCAGGAACACGAGGAGCGGCAGCACGAGCGCGAACTCGACGATGCTCTGGCCGCGAGCGAGGTGGCGAGGGAGGAGGGAACGACGGGTCATGGCAGCCTGCGTGTCCGGGGGTGGACGCCCCGGCACCGTAGGTACCACTCCTTGCGGAGTACCTTGCGGTCAGTGCACCCGCGCACCGCTGGGACCTTTGTGCGTTGCGCGCCGCCAACACCCCCTGGCCGGCGAGCTCAGGCCCCCTGGTGCTCCCAGCCGTCGGCCGTGGCGGCGCGGAATGCCGCCTCGGCCTCCTCGCCTGCGTCGAGCGCCGCGGCGAACCGCCCGAGCAGGACGGCGAAGGCGTCGCCGTCCTCGTCGGGCGCGATCAACACGATCGCGTCGGCCGGGAGGTCCAAGGGCGCGTCCTCGCCCGGCCGCAGCGCGAGCACCAGGCGCGCTCCCGCGAAGCGTGCCCCCTCCACGCAGGCGGGCAGCACGTCTGGAGGCGCGTCGTCGCTCACGATCAGGACATCGGTGTCCGGCAGGTAGCCGAGGCCCAGCGCGACGTCCGCGGCCTCGAGCCGGGGGGCTGCTTCCGGGTCGATCGCGGCGACGGCCGTGGCAGGATCCGCCGGCGGCACCTCCGCATCCGGGGTCGCAGGCCGCGCGATGGGCGTGGGGCGGGCTGGATCGCGGAGCACCGCAACATGGCCGACGCCCGCCTGCGCCAGCGCGATCATGAGCGCGTCCCCTGCGGCGTCGTCACCGACCCGACCCACCAGCTCCACAGGCGCTCCGGCCCGCGCCGCTGCGAGGGCGATCCCGCAGGCGCGACCGGCGGGCATTGCGGGCTCGGCGGCACGCCAGGCCGGAACGCCGATGACGACGATCATCGGCCTGCCTGTCCCTCACCGGCCGCCGCTTCCGGTGACCCGACGAGGCGGCCCCGCGACCGCATCCCCTCCACCAGGGCCTCGTAGTGCGCCTCGAAGGCGCCCCGCCGTTCCGGCGGGACCTGCTCTCTCCAGCGGCCGATGTGAGCGCGGTCCGGGATGACGGAGGTGTCGAAGTACCGCCGCATCGCCGGGTCGTCGTCGATACCCAGGAAGGCGAGCAGCCGAGCGTACTCGCGCTCGCGGTCGCCGGCGATCAGGTCCTCCATGCGGACGAGAATCACGCGGTCCGCCGGAAGCCGCTCGCACGCGGCGAGCCCACGCTCGAGGCGGATGGCCCACCAGTCCAGCGCCGCGTCGAGATCGTTCGGGCCCCAGAACTGCGAGGCGACCGAGCAGGCGACGTCACGGCCGTCCCGGACGACGTGCACGAGCTTGGCGTCCGGGAAGATGCGCACCAGGCCGTCCGCCTTCACGATGTTCGTGGGGGTCATCTCGACCCAGCCGCTCGCGCCGGCCGCGACCGCCATCGGGTCCAGCAGCCGGTGCAGGAACTCGGCGGCGGCGTGCCACGGATCCAGCTCGAGCTCCTCCCGCAGAACGTCGAGGGCATCCTCGACCAGATCGCGGGACACGAGACGTGCGACACCCCGCCGGCTGCCGTCGGCGACGGTGCGGTCCCACCAGCGGCTGAGCATGAGCTTCCGAAAGTCGCGGAAGCTCGTCCGCCCGTCCGCGAGGTCGCAGAGCCCGTGCGGAGCCGACTGAAACTTGACCTCGACAGGGATCATGCGATAGGCAGGGTGCGCGCCCAGCAGCCTGCCGACGATCGTGGTCCCGCTGCGGCCCGTGCCGCCAACGAAGATTTCCCTGGGGCGTGGCTCCGGGGTCCGGGGAGGCGGCACTCTCGTTCGCGCGTGAGGGCCCGCGCCACCCGTCGCGCGCCGCCGGATCGCCAGCGCCCATCGCTTGGGCGACCACCACTTTCGACGCGCGGTCATGTGGAAGGAGCGGGGCAGGCGGTCACGGGTCCAGCCTACCGTCCCGCGACGCGGCCCGCCAAACCCTGCGGCGATCAGTCCCCGGAGTCGTCTGAGGGATCAGGAGTCTCGCTGGGGCGCGGCGTATCCCGACTCGGCTCGGGGGTGTCGTCCGGCGTCTCGGTCGGGGACGGCGTGTGGTCGTCGTCGTCGTCGTCCGGCGTCTCGGTCGGCTTGGGCGTCTCCTTGGCGCCACCGCCGTCATCGGTCCCGTCCGGCCGCTCGCTGCCCTCGGGATCCTCGCTTTCGTCCGGCGAGGCGGACGCGTCGGCGGACGCCGCAGGATCGGGTGACGGCGAAGGCGATGGCTCCGTGCTGCCGTCCGGCGAGAATGAGGGACCGGCCGAGACATCGGGTGACGGCTGAACCGGTCCGGGAGATGGATCCCCGGACGGCACCGGGCTCCGGTCGGCGTCGCCGAGCAGGCCCAGGGCGCCCGCGGTGGCCATGCCGGAACCGGTCGCGAGGACCGCGAACACCAGCACGAGTGCGAAGGCCTGGGCGCGGGCGGCGATCGGGAACCCGGAGCCGAACGTCACGCGCCACGCGTCGCGGAGGGAGAGCAGGAGCGCGCCGATCGCGCCATGGCGCAGCGCCCGCGTCGCGACGCGGGCCGGGGCCGGGGCCGGCTCCGCGGCGATGGCGCCCATGACGCGGTCGGTGAAGTCCGGCGACGTGATGACGGGCGTACGAGCCGCCAGCGCCTCCAGGTCCCGGGCAACACGCGCGGCTCCGGCGAGCGCCTCCGGCTCAACGCCGGAGGAGCCGTCCAGCTCGGAGGCGGAGAACGGCTGCGGATACCCGCCGGGCCCGGGTCCGGTCATCGGTCGTGGTCCTCGAGCTCCCGGCGCAGGCGGGCGAGGCCACGGTGAAGGTGCGTCTTCACGGTGTTCAGGGGCCGGTCGGTCGCTTCTGCGATCTCTGCCAGGGATCGCTCCGCGAAGAAGCGCAGCGCAACGACCTCTCGGTAGGGTTCGTCCAGCGAGGCGACGGCCGCCCGGAGGTGCGCGTCACGCTCAGAGCGCAGGATCGTGTGGGCGGGATCCACGGCATCGTGACCGCCGGCGGTGCGGAACCGGTCCCGGCCGGGCTGGTCCGCCTCGGCGGCGATCGGGTCCAGCCAGGTGACCTGCTTGCGCTGGGCCGCGCGTCGGACGGCGAGGCGGACGGCGATCCGCGACAGCCAGGCACCGAACGCGCCGTCGGCGCGCCAGGACCCGAGCGAGCGGTACGCGATCACGAATGCCTCCTGGGCGATGTCCTCGGCCTCGGAGCGATCGCCGAGGACCCGCGCGCAGGCCGCGACGACCGAGGGGCCTTCGCGCTCGACGAGCCTGCGAAAAGCGTCCCGGTCGCCGGCCAGCACGGCCTCGACGATGCTGCGGTCATCTGTTGTCGCCTCGTTCCCGGCCCCGACGACCCTGGTCCCGTCCGTGGTTCCTGCCCCCGTGCTGCGCGGTGACCCGGCCGCTCCGGAGAGCGAACCGGAGGGTGCCGGCCCGGCGCCCGACGTCATCATCGCGCACCGGACCGGCTCCCACCGCTGGACGGAGGTCATGGCCCTCGGGGAGAAGGACCGTCGGGTCAGTCGTCGGACCCGTGCCCACCGTCGTCGTCGGAGTCATCGTCGTCCGAGTCATCGTCGTCCGAGTCATCGTCGGAGTCGTCGTCATCGTCGTCGTCGTCATCGTCGTCGTCGTCGCCGCCGTGGTCGTCGGTAGCGTCCGGGCCATCGTCAGAGTCGTCGTCGTCGCGCAGGCCGCCGTGGTCGTCGGTGGCGTCCGGCGACTCCGTCGGCTCGCTGGTCTGGGTGGCGTCCTCCGCCTCGTCCTCGAGCTCGGGGCTCGCGGAGGGCTCCTCGGACGCGTCCTCGGCCTCGGGGCTCTCGGACGGCTCCTCCGTCTCGGTCTCCGCGGTCTCGAGCGCGTCGGTCGCATCGTCCGTGGCGGTCTCGTCCAGGGCCGCCGGCGAGGTGTCGTCCCCGCGGCCGCCGTCGATGAAGGTGCTGGTCGCGAACGCCGCACCCGCCACGAGGAACAGGGCAGTGATCGAGACCCCGATCGAGCGGATCATCCGGTTGTTGGTCGGCATCGTCTTGGTGGCTCCCGGCGGTGTGTGCGGCCTCCCTGACTGGGGCCGCCTGCACCTCTCCAGAGGCGGTTGCCCGCGCAAAGGTTTCAGGCGCCCGCGGGTGAACGCTGCGGCTCGGCCGCCCGGGCCTCCAGTCGCCGGATCTCCGGGAAGGCGATGGCGACGCCGGCGGTGGCGATGAGCGTCACGACCCCGCCCGCCGCGAGGGCGAGCGACGGCGACGATCGTTCCGCCACGGTGCCGGCGATGACGTTGCCGATCGGGATCAGACCCCACGACGTGAGGATGTACAGGCTCATCACCCGGCCCCGAAGACGAGCCGGCACCAGGACCTGGAGCAGCGTGTTGGTCGTCGCGTAGTAGACGACCTGGCAGGCGCCCAGGATCGCCAGCGCCACCAGCGAGACCGGAACGCTGCGGGACACGGCGAACACGACCAGCGCCACGGACCCGACGAGCAGGCCCGCAAGCAACGACCGCCCGCTCCCGCCCGAGGGACGGAACGCCGCCAGGGCGAGGGCCCCGGCAAGGGCACCAACCCCGATCCCGCCCGAGAGCAGACCCAGGCCGGGAGCGCCGATCTGCAGCACGTCACGGGCGAAGACCGGCAGCAGGACGAGGTAGTTGAGCAGGAACAGCGCGGGCACGGCAGCCAGCAGGACGAGGACGGTGATCGTCCGTCGCGACCGGACGTACCGGATGCCGTCGAGCAGGTTGGCCCACATCGACGCCTGCGCGCGGGCGAGCTCCGGCGGTCGGCCCACGCGCAGCGTGCGGAACACGACGGCGACCAGGACCAGGGCGATGGCATTGCCCCAGAAGGCGAGCTGCAGCCCGCCGGCCGCGATCACGGCTCCGGCGATCGAGGGACCGAGGATCCGCGACAGGTTGAACTGGGCGGAGTTGAGCGCCACCGCGCTGCCGATGGCGGCCCGGTCCACGAGCGTGGATACGATCGCCTGGTAGGCCGGGGTCTGGACCGCGGTCGCGGTCCCGGCCAGGAGCGCGAGCACCGCCACGTGCCAGAACGCGACGACGCCGCTGGTGGTGAGCACGGCGAGCACCAGCGCGAGGGCGGCGGCGGCCAGCTGGGTCGAGACCAGGAGGCGGCGGCGGTCCACCCGGTCCGCGATGACGCCGGCGATCACCGAGAAGAACAGCACCGGCAGCGTCTGGAGCGCGGACACGAGGCCCAGCGCCGCCGCGGAATCTGTCAGGTCCAGGACGAGCCAGCCCTGGGCGGTGGCCTGCATCCACGAGCCGACCGAGCCCACGAAGGCGCCCGCGAGGAATCGCCGGAAGACGGGCGAGCCGAGCGCCGGCAGGCGTGTGGCAATCCGGCCGCTGGAGCGCTCGCCCAAGACCGCCGGCTCGCTGTCCGAGGTCGTCGGCGCGCGGTCCGCTCCCCCGCCCTCAGCCTCCGTCGCCGGCACCCGTCGCGGCATCCGGCGCCTCGTCGACGTCCACCGGACCAACCTCCTCGTCGGCGGCGTCCAGCGGTCCGCGCGCGGTCGGCTCCTCGTCGCGCTCCACCACCACCGGCCCGATGGCGGCGGCGTCGAGCGCGGCGCCGAACTGGCCGTGATCGCCCACCAGCACGATGGCCGCGACGTCGGGGCGGATGTGCGCCCGGGCGACCCGCTGGACGTCGTCGGCGGTGACGGCCTCGATCGCCGGGCGATAGCTCGCCAACTCGTCGTCCGGGAGGTCGTGCACGAACAGGCCGGCGAGGGACCCGGCAACGGGACCCGGAGTCTCGAACCGGAGCGGGAACACGCCCACCAGGTAGTCACGCGCGGCGACGAGCTCGGCGCCGGTGACCGGCTCCTCCCGGATGCGGTCCAGCTCCATCAGAAACTCGTGGAGGGCCGGGACGGTCGCCTCCGTGTTGACCGCGGCGCGGGCGGTGAACGGGCCCCGGCCCCGCCGGAGGTCGAACCCGGCCCCGGCCCCGTAGGTGTAGCCCTTCTCCTCCCGCAGGTTCATGTTGAGGCGGGAGTTGAACAGCCCGCCCAGGATCGCGCTCATCACCGACAGCGCGTGGAAATCCGGGTGGCGCCGCGCCAAGCCCGGGTGGCCGATGCGGATCTCGGTCTGGACGGCGCCCGGCCGGTGGACGACGCGCACGAACCGGTGGTCGATGGCGCCCGTGTCGTCGATCCCGGTGCCGGGGACGGGCTCACCGGTCCGCCAGTCGCCGAACAGGCCCGCGGCGATCCGCAGGACCTCGTCGGGATCAACGTCGCCGGCCACGACCAGGGCCGCGCGGTCCGGTGCGTACTCGCGGACGTGGATGGCCCGGAGCTCGGCCTCCCCGAGCGCCCCGACCGTCTCGGCGGTGCCGCCGGCGGGCCGGTGGTACGGGCTCGAAGGGGCATAGATGGAGGACACGTACGCCTCGTCGGCGCGTCGGCGAGGGTCGGCCTTCGCCTGGAGGAGGTCGGTCAGCCGCTCGTCGCGCAGGCGCTCGACCTCGGACGGCGGGAACGCCGGCCGCCGGACGATCTCGGCCATGAGGTCGAGGGCGGGCGCCAGGCGGGTTGCCGGCACGTCGAGGCCCACGGAGGTGGCATCCCAGCCCGCCTCGGCGTGCAGCGAGGCACCCAGTCGCTCGGCAGCCTCGGTCAGCTCGATCGCATCCCGGACCTCGGTACCCTCGGTCAGGGCCCGAGCCGCGAGCACCGTGGCTCCCGCAACCGCCCCCGGCTCGTCTGCGGCGCCCGCCCGGATCGTCAGCGACGCCGCCACAAGGGCTCGTCCCGGCATCGGCGTCACGATGACCCGGAGGCCGTTGCCCAGCGTGGTGCGCTCCGTGCTCGGGAACTCATACGGGCGCGGATGACCGGGGACCGGGCGCTCGGAGATCATGCCGCCGCCGCTCATGCCGCCGCCTCGCCGGACGGATCGTCCGCGCCGGGGGTGCCTTCGCCGCCCGCGATCGGGACGTAGGTCAGGACGACCCGGTTGTCCGCCCGGAACACGGCGTGGGCCGCGTCCCGGATCTGCTCCGGGGTCACCGACAGGTAGCGCGGCAGGAGCGTGTTGACCAGCGACGGATCGTCGAACAGCGTGGCGTACATCGACAACCGGTCCGCGCGCTCCTCGACCCGCGCCAGCGAGCCGAGCTCGTCGGCTTCGGTGAGGGCCTTCGCGCGGTCCAGCTCGTCGTCGCTGGGGACCTCCGTGGCCAGCTTCTCCAGCTCCTCCAGGTACGCCGCCTCGACCACCGCGACGTCCACGCCCGGGCGGACGGTCGCCCAACCCGCACACACCGACGCGCCGCCCGTGAACGGCAGGGTGAACACCGCCACGTCCTGGGCGAGCCGCTCCTCGCGGACCAGGCGCCGGTGGAGCCGGCTCCCCTTGCCTCCGGCCAGGAGCTGTCCGGCCAGGTCCAGCGCGTCCAGCCGCCGGTCGCCGAACACGGGCGCCCGGAAGCCGACGTAGATTCGAGGCAGCGGCACGCGGTCGGCCACGGTCTCGCGACGCTCCTCCCCGATGATCCCGGGGAGGGTCATGTCCGGCAGCGGTGGGATCGAAGGGTTGGGCGCGAGGGGCCCGAAGTAGCGCTCCGCCCATGCGCGCACCTGCGCACGCTCGCAGTCCCCGACCACGGAGATCACGGCGTTGTTGGGCACGTAGTACGTCCGGAAGAACGCCCGGACGTCCTCGAGCGAGGCCGCGTCGAGGTCCTCCATCGAGCCGATCGTCGGATGGTGGTACGGGTGCTCCGGCGGGAACAGGTGGCCCAGCAGCTTCTCGTTCCACGTCCCGTACGGGCGGTTGTCGTAGCTCCAGCGCTTCTCGTTCTTGACGACCTCGCGCTGGTTGTCGAGGTTCTCCTGGCTGAGCGCCTCGAGCAGCGTTCCCATCCGGTCCGCCTCCAGCCAGATCGCGAGCTCCAGCTGGTGCGAGGGCAAGGTCTCGAAGTAGTTGGTCCGGTCCAGCCACGTGGTCCCGTTGAGCGTGCCGCCGGCCGCCTGGACCAGCGCCATGTGCTCCGCCTTGCCCACGTTGGCCGAGCCCTGGAACATCACGTGCTCGAACAGGTGGGCAAAGCCGGTCTTGCCCGGGACCTCGTGCTTGGACCCCACGTCGTACCACAGGTTGACGGCAACCACGGGGGCGAGGTGATCCTCCACCACGATCAGGCGCAGGCCGTTGGCAAGGCGCTCATCGGTGAACTCGACTGTGGGAACGGGCATGCGCAGCGGGTCCTCGGCGAAGGTGGGCTGCGGCCGATTGTATGTCGGCCGGTGCCGACAGCCGATCCGGCCCGGCGGCGGTTCCCGGCAACCGCCGGTAGACTCCGCACCCGTGAGCCGCCCAAGCCTCGCCCCCATGCTGGCCGGAGCCCTTCTGGCGCTGGTTGTCGCCGCCCCGGTGCTTGCCCATGCCGAGCTCGTGACCTCGGACCCCGCGGACAGGGCGGTGCTGGCCACCCCGCCGACCATGGTCACGGTGACCTTCTCCGAGGCGATCGATCCGGAGCGCAGCCGGTTCAGGCTCGTCGGCCCGGACGGCGCCGTGGGCGTCGGTCGCGTCGCGGACGATCCGGCGGTGCTCGTCCTGGCCGGGCTGGACCTGGGGCCGGGCACGTACGAGATCCAGTGGACGGCCGCATCGGACGACGGGCACATCGAGCGGGGCAAGCTCCGGTTCACGGTTGCCGTTCCGGCCTCGGCGCCGCCCTCGCCTGCCCCGACGACGACATCCGCGCCGTCCACATCGGCGAGCGCTGCCCCCGGTTCCCCCGGTGCGCCCTCGGCGCCGGCCCCCAGCGCGCCACCGCCGTCTGCCGCTGCGAGCCCCACGCTCACGGCAGCGCCCGCGGAACCCGCCGGAGGCGCTGCCGGCTCGGCCGGCGACATGCTGCTGCCCGTCGTCGTTGCCGTCGTCGTCGTGGCCGGCGTGGGCCTGTTCGTCCTGCGCCGCAGTCGCCGGGCCTGATGAAGGGCAGCCGCCTCCGCCGGGCGAGCGCGCGCCTGCTGGGCGCCGGTGGCGCGACCGTGGCCGTGGTGGGCATGGCGCCCGCGGCGGCCGCCCACGGCCTGGCGCCCGCCTACCAGAGCCCGCTGCCGCTGGCCGTCTACGTCATCGGCGCCGCGATGACCGTGGCGCTGTCCTTCACGTTCGTGCTCGCCCGCGACCTGCGCGCCACGCCCGCCACCGACACGCGGGTCGTCGCCGTGCCGCGGGTACTCCGCGTGCTCCTGCGGGCCCTGGGCCTCGCCGGCTGGGCCTGGATCATGGCCCAGGGGCTGGCCGGCGGCTCGTCGGACGCCGCGGTGGCCGGGCTGTTCCTGTGGGTCTACGGCTGGGTGGGGATCGCGATCGTCTCCGCGCTGCTCGCGCCCGTGTGGGAATGGGTGGACCCGTTCGCGACGCTGTACGACCTGCTGGCCTGGGTCGCGCGGCGCCTTGGCATTCGCGGCTGGTCCGCAGGCGAGCTGCCGGACGGCCTGCGCCTTTGGCCGGCCGTGGCGGGCCTTGCGTTCTTCATCTGGCTGGAGCTGGTGGCGGTCGCGGGCAACGCGACCCTGACCGTCGTCCTGGCCGGGTACACGGCGCTCACGCTGCTGCTGATGGCCCAGTTCGGACGGGACCGGTGGCGCGCGCAGGGCGAGACGTTCACGGTCTGGTTCCGGACGCTCAATCGCCTCGCGCCGCTGGGCGTCGTGCCGGCCGCCGGGGATGCCGTCGACGACCGCGCTGTCCGCCGCCGCCCGTTCGCAAGCGGCTTGCTTGAGGCCACCTGGTCCACGCCCCTGATCGTCCTCGTCGCCCTGGGAACCGGGTCGATCATCTTCGACGCCGTTTCCCAGACGGTGGCCTTCGGCGATCTGTTCGGTGCCCCCGGGCTGGCCGCCCAGACCCTGCTGCTGGCCGCGTTCCTGGGTCTCATCACGTTCGCGGCCCTTGCCGTCGCGCGCAGCGTGAGCCCGGGAGCGATCGGGGCCGGCCTGCTGCCGATCGCGGTGGGCTATCTCGTCGCCCACTACCTCACCTACCTGCTGATCGAGGGGCAGCGGATCGTGATCGCCGTGTCGGACCCGCTGCAGACCGGCGCCGACCTCCTGGGCACGGCGTTCTACGAACCGTCGGGGGCGTGGCTGCCGGCCGGCATGCTGTGGACGATCCAGCTTGCCTCGGTGGTCGGGGGTCACATGCTGGGGGCATGGGCCGGACACGTGACCGCAGCCCGGGACATCGAGCGGCTCGCCAACGGCAAGGAGCCCCGCGACCTGCGCCATCGCCGCATCCCCGGTTCTCAGCCGGCGCCGGCCCGGAACATCCGCCGGCGCGAGATCCCGCTGGCGCTGCTGATGGTCGCGCTCACCACCCTGACCCTGTGGTCGCTGGGCCAGGCGATCGTGGTGGAGGAGGACGCGGCCGGGCGAGTGCCCGGGATCAGCCGGCCGGTCTGATCAGGCGAGGCCCGTGCCCGGCACCCAGTCCGTGATCGGCCGGACCTGCGAGATCCTCGCGGTCAGCTCCGGGTCCAGCGCCTCCGCGGCGGCGACCGCCGTCTCGATCGCGGTCAGGCACAGGATGCCCTCGGCGATGGCCGTGTGCCGGATCTCCGCCGCGTCCCGGACCGCGCCCGAGCGCGGGGTGGGCGTGTTGACCACCAGCCGGACCCGGCCGCCGGCGATCAGCCCGAGGATCCCCACCTCGTCGCCCACCGGGTCCGCGCCCAGCTTCGCGACCGGCTCGGCGGCCAGCCCCTCGGCATCGAGCGCCGCCCGAGTGCCGCCGGTCGCGGCCAGGCGGTAGCCGGCGCGCACGAGCGCGTGGGCGAGGTCCGCCAGGCCCCACTTGTCGCGGTCCGCGAGGGACAGCAGGGCCAGCGGCGGCTCGCCGTCGCCCCGCCGCGGGGGGATGAGCGAGGCACCCGTGAGCGCCTTCGCCATGGCGACCCGCGGGTCGTCGGCGATCCCGATGACCTCGCCCGTGGACTGCATGAACGGCCCGACCGACGGATCCACGCCCCGCAGCTTGGCGGTGGAGAAGGCCGGGGCCTTCACGGCGACGAAGGCCGGCTCCGGCAGCAGCCCGTCCGGCCGGCCGAGGTCCTTCAGCGTCGCGCCGAGCGCGACCCGGACGGCCAGCTCCACCATCGGCACACCGGTGACCTTGGACAGGAACGGCACCGTCCGGCTGGCGCGCGGGTTGACCTCGATCAGGTAGACGCCGTCGTCGCGGACGATGAACTGCGCGTTGACGAGGCCGCGGGCGCCCAGCGCGAGGCAGATGCGTCGCATGGTGGCCACGATCAGCGCCTGGTCGCCCTCGGCCACGTGCTGCGGCGGGAACACGGCGATCGAATCCCCCGAGTGGACGCCCGCTCGCTCGACGTGCTCCAGGAGCCCGGGGATGAGGACCCGCTCGCCGTCGCACACGGCATCGACGTCCACCTCGATCCCCTCGAGGAAGCGGTCGATGCGCACCGGGCGGTCCGGGTCCACGACGGCGGCTGCGGCCAGGTGGCGGGCGAGATCCTCCGGCGAGTAGGCGAAGTCGATGGCGAGGCCGCCGATGACGAAGCTGGGCCGAACGATCACCGGGTAGCCGATGCGCTCGGCGAGGGTGAGCGCCTCCTCGATCGACTCCGCCATGCCGCCCTCGGGCTGGGGGATGCCCAGTCGGTCCAGCAGCGCCGAGAACCGGATCCGCTCCTCGGCCTGGTCGATCGCCTCGAGGTCCGAGCCCAGCAGCGGCACGCCCGCCGCCACCAGGGGCGCCGCCAGGTTGAGCGGCGTCTGGCCCCCGAACGCCACGACCGCGGGGAGCGGGCCGAAACCGCCGGACGACCCGTCGGCCGCGGCCGGGGCGGCTCCCGCCTCGAACTCCAGGATGCCCAGGACGCTCTCCGGGTCGAGCGGCTCGAAGTACAGGCGCGTCGATGCGTCGAAGTCGGTGGACACGGTCTCGGGATTGGAGTTGACCATCACGGCGCTCCAGCCCTCGCGGCGGAGCACCTCGGCGGCATGGACCGCGCAGTAGTCGAACTCGATCCCCTGCCCGATCCGTACCGGCCCGCTGCCGATGACCAGGGCGCCGGGTCGTGGCACCGGAGGCGCCTCCGGCGGTGAGCCGGCCGACGCGTAGGTCGAGTAGAAGTAGGGCGTCTCGGCTGCGAACTCCGCGGCGCACGTGTCCACCATGGCGTAGCCGGGCACGAGACCGAGCTCCAGCCTCGCCGCGCGGATCTCGCCCTCCCTCACCCCGGCCAGGCCGGCCAGGTCGTGGTCCGAGAACGCGGCCCGCTTGGCCGTGACGAGGAGCGTCGCGGCCTCCGCGTTCCCGGGATCGGCCATCGCGGCACCGAACGCGCGGACGTCCGCCTCGAGCGCGACGTTTCGCCCCAGCTCGGACAGGAACCACGGCGAGATTCCGGTCGCCGTGCGCACGACCTCCTGGGGCACGCCGCGGCGCAACAGGCCCAGGACCCGCCACAGCCGCGAGTCGGACGGCTCGAGGAATCGGCGCAGGACGATCGGGGCGGCGGACCGCTGGGCGAAGCGGGTGCTCTCGCAGGCCTCGCCGCGCTCGTCGGTCCAGCGGATCACGGCATCGGCCGCGGGCAGGTCCGCGAGACCGTCGAGGCCGGCGCCGGCCCCAGCTTCGGTACCCGCCTCGCCCCCGGACGCCGCGTACACCGCCGCCAGGTAGTCGAACGACGGCCGCCACGAGGGATCCTCGCCCAGCGCCCCGGCGCCCGCCTGCTCGAGGCCCCGGAGCGCCTTGTTGAGCGCCGCCCCGAACGTCCGGTCGATCGCCATCACCTCGCCGGTCGCCTTCATCTGCGAGCCGAGGCGCCGGTCCGCGGCGGGGAACTTGTCGAACGGGAACCGCGGCAGCTTGACGACCACGTAGTCGAGGGCCGGCTCGAACGCGGCGACCGTCGTGCCGGTGACGACGTTGGGGATCTCGGCCAGCGTCCGGCCGGCCGCGATCTGCGCCGCCACCCGGGCGATCGGGTACCCGGTCGCCTTGGACGCCAGCGCCGACGACCGCGAGACGCGCGGGTTGACCTCGATCACCGCGTACTCGGTGGAGTCCGGGGACAGCGCGAACTGGACGTTGCAGCCGCCCTCCACGCCCAGCGCCCGGATGATCGCCAGGGCGGCGCTCCGCAGCCGCTGGTGGACCGTGTCGGTGAGTGTCTGGACCGGCGCCACCACGATCGAATCGCCGGTGTGGACGCCGAGCGGGTCCACGTTCTCCATCGAGCACACGGCGATGCACGTGTCCTCGTGGTCCCGCATCACCTCGTACTCGACCTCCTGCCAGCCGACGAGGCAGCGCTCGACCATCACCTGGCGGATCGGGCTCGCTCGAAGCCCGGCCCGGACGCGCTCCCGGTAGGCGTCCTCCGTCTCGACGATGCCGCCGCCCGTGCCGCCCAGGGTGAACGCCGGCCGGACGATGGCCGGCAGCCCGATCTCCGCCAGCGCCTGATCCGCGGACGCCGCCCGCTCGTCGTCCGTGGCGCCCTCCACGATCGCCGACGGCGCGTACGGCTGCCCGATCCGGTCCAGCAGATCGCGGAACGCCTCCCGATCCTCGGCCATCCGGATCGCCTCGAGCGGCGTTCCCAGCAGCCGCACACCGTGGCGCTCCAGCACGCCGGCCTCGGCCAGGGCCATCGCCAGGTTGAGCGCCGTCTGGCCGCCGAGGCCCGCCAGCAGGCCCTCCGGCCGCTCGCGGGCGATCACCGCCTCGATCGCGTCCACGGTCAGCGGCTCGAGGTAGACGGCGTCCGCCACGGTCGGGTCGGTCATGATCGTGGCCGGGTTGGAGTTGACGCAGGACCGTGCGCACGCCCTCGGCGCGCAGCGCGCGGCAGGCCTGGGTGCCCGCGTAGTCGAACTCCGCCGCCTGCCCGATGACGACCGGGCCGCTGCCCAGGATGAGCACGGACGACGGCTTCGGCCGGGCGGCGCGGGCGGACGGCTGGGCCCCCATCATGCGTCGCTCCGGCAGGCGTCCACGAACCGGTCGAACACGGCCAGCGCGTCCAGCGGCCCCGGGGCGCCCTCGGGGTGGTACTGGACGGTCTCGATCGGCTTCTCCGCGTGCCGGAGGCCCTCCACCGACCGGTCGTTGAGGTTGAGCTGGCTCACCCGGAAGCCGGACGCGACCGGGAGGCTGTCCCCGACCACCTGGACCTCGTGGTTCTGGGCGGTGACCTGGACGTACCCCGTGTCGAGGTCCTGGACCGGGTGGTTTGCCCCGTGGTGACCGAAGCGCAGCCGCCGGGTCTCCGCGCCCGCCGCCCGCCCCACGATCTGGTGGCCCAGGCAGATGCCCAGCAGCGGGCGCCCGTCGCCGATGATGGCCCTGGCCAGGGCAACAGGACCGTCCAACCGCGCCGGATCTCCCGGCCCGGGCGACAGGACCACGCCCGCCACGTCCGGCGCGAGCACCTCGCCGGGCGACGCGGTGTGAGGGAGCACCCGGACCCGCGCTCCGCGGCGCCGCAGGGAGCTGACAATGCTCGCCTTGAGGCCGAAGTCCACGATCGCGACCAGCGGCGCGTCGGGATCGTCGCCCACCTCGCGGATGGCGGCCGGCGACACCTGCGCGACGAAGTCCTGGTCCTCCCAGCGCGCCACCCCGCGGGCGGCGTCGACGGCGGCCGTGACGTCCGGGGTGCCGGGCGCGGTGATGAGCGCGCGCTGGCAACCCGTCGCCCGCAGATGGCGGGCGAGGGCCCTGGTGTCCACGCCCGCGATCGCGGGGATCGCGTTCGCGCGCAGCAGCGTGGCCAGCTGACGGGCGTCGTCCAGGACGGCCGCGGTCGCATGCGCGACGACAAGACCGCGGAGCCACGGTCGCTCGGACTGGTCGTCCGCGGCCAGGCGCCCGTAGTTGCCGATCAGCGGGTAGGTCATGACCACCACCTGGCCCGCGTACGACGGGTCGGTCGCGATCTCCTGGTAGCCGGTCTGCGAGGTGTTGACGACGAGGTCGCCGCCGGCGGCCACCGGAGCCCCGAAGGCGATGCCGGCGAACACGGTGCCGTCCTCGAGGGCGAGCAGCGCCGGACCCGAATCGCCCACGCGCGGGTCCACCAGCGCGTCGGCGCGGGGCAGCGGCGGATGACCGGCGGACGGTGGAACGATCACTCAGGTCCCGGCGGGCCGCGGCGGGCGGGCGCCGCAGACGGGCATGCACGAGGGCATCTGACCTCCTACCCGGCCTCTCGGGACCGGCACACCGGCCTCACGGGACCGGATCTCAGGATGCGCTGACGATAGCACGCGGGGGTGGCGCGACGGGCAGCATCACCCGGGGGATACGGGCAGCTCCACCCGGAACACGGCACCCCCGCCGTCGCGGTTCGCCACCCCGATCCGGCCGCCATGGCGCTCGACGATCCAGCGCGCGATCGAGAGGCCCAGGCCGGTCCCACCGGACGGCGCGCCCTGGGCCCGCCAGAACCGGTCGAAGACCCGGGGCATGTCCTCCGGGCGGACGCCCGGCCCCTCGTCGGCGACCTCGATCCAGGCCGTCCCGCCGGCGGCCCGAACGATGACGCCCACGTGCCCGCCGCGCGGGCTGTGCCGGATCGCGTTGTCAACCAGGATCGAGACGACCTGGCGGAGCCGGGTCGGATCTCCCGTCGACCGTCGCCGGCTCCGGGTCCACGGTGACGTGCACGCCCCGGGTCTCGGCCGTCCGCGCCAGGGCGGAGGCGGCACCCACGGCCGCCTCGCCGAGGTCGACCGGCCCTCGTTCCAGCTGAACCGTGCCTGAGTCCGAGCGGGCGAGCAGCAGCAGGTCGTCCACCAGCGAGGTGAGGTGCGCGACCTCGGCATCGATGTCCTCCAGCGCGTCGGCCGACGCGGAGACGGGCCGCTCCGGGTGCCGGCCGATGTGCTCCACGGAGGAGCGGATGACGGTCAGCGGCGTCCGCAGCTCGTGGCTGGCATCGGCGGCGAACTCGCGCTGGCGGCGGAGCGCATCCCGCTGGGCGGCGAGCGAAGAGCGGATGGGGACGAGGGCGCGGCGCGCGTAGACGGCCCCCAGGGCAAGCGCGGCCACCACGGCCAGCAACCCGCCGACGACCAGCACGCGGAGCAGCGCGGTGAGCGTCTCGACCTCCGTCGAGCGGTCCTGGAGCGCCTGGAGAAAGTAGGTCTGCCCGTCCTGCGCGTAGACCAGCCGCTGGGTGAGCAGGCGGACCGGCACGGTCGCCGCGAGCATGTCCAACTCGTCGGTGCGCACGTCCCGGCCGTCGGGCGCGCTGCGGGCCGCCTCGAGGCTCGCTTCTTCGGGCAGGCCGGCCAGCACGATCACCGGTTCGCGACCCAGCTGGACGGGGTTGCCCGCGGTGTCGAAGGCGAACAGGAAGGTGTTGCCGCGACCGGGCAGGAAGCCGAACCCCGGTGGAGAATCCGGACCGGCGTCCTGGCCCTCGAGTCGAGCCACCCAGGGATCCACCCGGTCGGTCAGCTGCGCGACGCTGGCGGAGGCCAGGGTGCTCGCCACCGCCGCGTACAGGGCGGCGCCGAGCACGCCCAGCACGACCAGGGTCGAGAGTCCGCTCCACGCGACCAGGCGCCAGCGGACCCGCCGGACGAGCCGCGCCTCCTCGGCGAGCGCCGTCCCATCCGCGGCGTCGGTGGCGGGCTCGGCCCGCCCGCCGTCAACCATCGGACAGCCGGTAGCCCACGCCGCGAACCGTCACGACCTGGACGCCGGCCTCGCCCAGCTTCGTGCGCAGGTAGTGGATGTAGGCGTCCACGGCATTGGGCGTGACGGCGACGTTGAACGGCCAGGCCAGGTCCAGCAGCTGGTCGCGGGAGAGGGTTCGGCCGGCATGCCGGAGGAGCGCCTCCAGCAGGGAGAACTCCCGCGGGCTGAGATCCACGTCGCGGCCCGCGGCGGTGACCCGGCGGGTGGTCTCGTCCAGCGTGATCGTCCCGGCGCGGAGCAGCGGCGCCGCACGGCGAGGCCCAGGCTCCGTCCGCCGGCCCAGCGCCCGCAGCCTGGCAGCCACCTCCTGGTAGGCGAACGGCTTGACAACGTAGTCGTCGGCGCCGGCATCCAGGCCCGTGACCCGGTCGGTCACGGTGTCCCGGGCCGTGAGCATGAGGATGGCAGTGTCCACCCCGGCGCTCCGCAGACGCCGGGCGACCTCGATCCCCGACATGTCCGGCAGCCCGATGTCCAGGATCACGACGTCCAGGCCGTCGATCGCCGCCGCCAGCTCCAGGGCCGTCTGCCCGTCGGCGGCGTGCTCGACGACATGGCGATCATCGGTGAGCAGGCGGCTCAGCGCGCGGGCAAGCCGGACGTCGTCCTCGACCAGGAGCAGATGCATGGGGGCTGACGATCCCTTCGTTCAGGGCACCACCGTGACGTCGCTCGCGGATCCCATCGTGGCCGCGCCGCTGCCGGTGGCGCCCTGGCCGGGCCGGAAGCCGCCGAGGCGCACGATGACGGACTTGCCCGCGGCCACGTCCGAGGCTTCCGCGTCGGCCTGCTGATGGTACGTCGTCTCTTCGTCGAGCCCGACGGTGATCGTCTGGCCACCCTCCAGCTTCACGGTGATCGACTCCCCGGTCACCGATTTCGACCGTGCCCTCGACCGTTGGCCCCGAGGCGAAGCCGACGACCCCGCGGCCGCCGTTGCCGTTCCCGCTCACGCCGCCGCCGGGAAGCTCGCCGTTCCCGGGCACGAACCCGTCCGGGAGCTCGCCACCGTTCGGGAACGCGCCACCGCCGGGCATCGAGCCGTCCACCACGGAGACCACCGTCCCGCCCGAGCTCGCGGGCGCCGTCACGCGGCCCGCGGCGAACGCCACGCCCGCGACGCCCACGACCAGCGCGACCCCGAGGGCGATGTTGACCAGCCGCGAGCCGCCGGATGCCCCGCGCGAGGGACGGGCCACGGCGGGTGCCGGCGGCGCGATCACGGGGACGGGCTCCGCTTCGGGCGCGACGGGCGGGGTCGGGGCGGTCACGGGCTCCGGCCCGGCGACCGGCGCCGGGGCGGGCGGGACGGGCTCCGTGGCGGAGCCGTCGAACGGGGGCGTCGTCATCGCGTGGTCTCCTACTCGTAGCGAAGGGCGGTGATGGGATCGAGACGTGCCGCCTGGCGGGCAGGCCAGACGCCGAACACCACGCCGACGGCGAGGCTGAACAGCAGGGCCACGGCGACCGTCGCCGGGCTGAACGCGAAGGTGATGTCGCCCACCCGGGCGATCAGCGCGGACACGCCGAGGCCGAGTGCGACGCCGACCACGCCGCCCAGCCCGGACAGGGTGAGCGCCTCGATCAGGAACTGGAGCAGGATGTCGCGCCCGCGCGCCCCGACGGCCTTGCGGATGCCGATCTCCCGGGTCCGCTCGCGGACCGAGACCAGCATGATGTTCATGATCCCGATCCCGCCCACGACCAGCGAGATCGAGGCGATCCCGCCCAGCAGCAGCGTGAGCGTGCCACTGATCGAGGACGCGGTCTCGAGCAGCTGCGCCTGGTCGAAGATCGAGAAGTCGTCGTCGTCGCCCGACGCCAGGTCGTGCCGCGAGCGCAGCTCGCTTGTGATCGACGCCTGGACTGCGTCCATGTCCGCGCCGTCGGCGACGCTCACGCCGATCGTGCGCACGCCGTCATCGCCGGTGAAGTGCCGCGCCACGACGCCGATGGGCACGAGCACCTGGTCGTCCGGGTCCTGGAACGTGGCGCCGCCCTTGGGCTGCAGGATGCCGATCAGCTTGAACGGCAGTCCGCCGATCGTGATCTCGGTGCCCAGCGACGTCTCGTCCAGGCCCAGGTCCTCGGCCGTGGTCGCGCCCAGCACGGCCACCCGGAGGTCCAGCTCCACGGCCGTGTCACTGAGGAACGTCCCCTGCCACACGTCGAAGGCGCGCACCGCCGCGTACTCCGCGGTGGTTCCAACCACCGCCGTCGTCACGGTCTCGCCGCCAGTCGCGACGGCGGCCTGGGCCTGCGACTCCGGGGCGACGCCGGCGATCCCCTCCATGGTGCGCAGGGCGTCCGCATCGCCGATCGTCAGCGTGGAGGCAGCTCCGCCGGCGGCGCCGAACGCGCTGACCGTGAGCAGGTTGGTGCCCAGGCTCGACAGGCGCTCCGTGATGTTGGAGGTGGTCCCCTGCCCCACGCCCACCAGCGCGACCACCGACGCCACGCCGATGATCACGCCCAGCATCGTGAGGGCGGCGCGGAGCCGGCCCGTGCGGAGGCGTGAGAACGCGAGCCCGACGAGATCCAGGAGGCTCATGCGACCAGCCTCCCGTCCCGGATGTGGACCCGGCGGCCGGCGGCCTCGGCAACCTCCGCGTCGTGGGTGATGAGGACGATCGTCCGGCCCGCACGGTTGAGCTCCCGGAAGACGTCCAGGACGTCGCGTCCCGACGCCTGGTCCAGGTTGCCGGTGGGCTCGTCGGCGAGGATCAGGGCCGGGTCGCTCACGATCGCCCGCGCGACCGCGACCCGCTGTTGCTGGCCGCCCGACAGCTCGGATGGCTCGTGGCCGGCGCGATCCCCCAGGCCGAGCCGCTCCAGCGCGGCGCGCGCCCGCTCCACCCGTTCCCGCCGGCCGGCCCCCTGGTACAGGAGCGGGGCGACCACGTTGTCCAGCGCGCTCGTCCGCGGCAGCAGGTTGTAGCTCTGGAACACGAAGCCGATCGTCCGGCTGCGGACCCGGGCCAGGCCGTCGTCGTCGAGGTCCTCGACCGCGGCGCCGGCCAGCGTGTACGTCCCAGCCGTCGGACGGTCCAGGCAGCCCAGGATGTGCATCAGGGTGCTCTTGCCGGATCCCGACGGCCCGATGATCGCGACGAACTCGCCCGCATCCACGTCCAGGTCCACCGAACGCAGGGCCTCGACGGCGACGGCACCCATGTCGTAGGTGCGCCCGACGCCCCGGAGGCTGATGATCGGAGAAGTCATGGCCACGGCCCCGCGGCCCGTCACGGACGGTTGAAGGCGGGGCCCGGCCCGCCCTCGACCACGACGCCGCCGCCCGCCCCCGGGAACCGGCCGCTGCTGTCGCTGCTCCCCGCGAGCTGGTCACTGGCCGTGCCCGTCACGACCGTCTCGCCCTCGGCCAGGCCGGACGTGACCTCGGCCGTGGTGTTGGTCACGAGGCCAACGGTGACGGCCCTGGAGACGGGTACCCCGTCGGCGCCCAGCACCCGCACCCGGTAGCTGCCGGCGGTTCCCTGGAGCGCCTCGCTGGGGACCGTGAGCACCTCCGTCGCCGATGCGGTCACGATCGTGATGTCGGCCGTCATGCCGGCCCGCAGCCCGGCGGGTGCTCCGGTCAGCGTGACGGTCACGGGGAACGACACGACCCCGGACGACCCGGCGCTCGCGGCCGGTGCGATCGCCGACACGGTCCCGCCGATCGTCGCGGCGATGGCGTCCACGGCCACGGTCGCCTCCTGCCCGACCGACATCGCGGCGATGTCGCTCTCGACCACGTCGGCGGTCACCTCGTACCGCGCCGAGGCGATCGTCAGGGCGGTGCCCGTGGCGTCGAGGCCGGCCGTGAGGTTGAGGTTCGTGACCGTGCCGTCGATCGGGGCGGTCAGGGTGGCGAGTGCGATCTTCGCCACGAGGTCGTCCACGTCGGCCTCCGCCTGGCGGCGCGCGTTGACCGCGTTGTACGAGCCCACCTTGGCCTGGCGGGTGGCGTCGGTGCCCTCGGCGTCGTCGAGAGCGGCCTTCGCGGCCCGCTCCTGGACCTTGGCGGCCTGCAGGGACGTCCGCGCGCTGACCAGCTGGTCCTCGAGGTCGGCCGTCGACGCGGTCGCGAGGACGTCGCCCGCCTTCACCGCCTGCCCCACCTCGACGTTCACGGTCTCGACCGTCCAGGTCCCCGAGCCGACGCTCGGGGTGCTCTCGCCCACGGCCTGCGGCGAGGCCCCGAACCCCAGGGCGTAGGTCTCGGTGGCGGCGATCGTACCGGTGGCGGCGACCTCGTCGATCACGTCGCCGGTGGTCGTCTCAGCGGTCAGGTACTCGGTTCCGGTGGCCGTCCCGCCCCCCGGCAGGCTGCCGTCGAGGGCGATGAACACCGCCCCGCCGCCGATGGCGACCAGGGCGACGATAACGAGCAGCTTGAGCTTCATGGGCGCAGGTATGCCTCCAGGTGTCCGGCGACGCAGTCCACAAGATCCCGGCCGCTCCTGAGAGGGCGCTGAGAGCAGGGACGGCTCAGGCGCCGGTCGCGCCCGTCGCGAGGTCGATGAGGTCGGCCGCCTCGGCGACCGGGATCGCGAAGCCCAGGCCCTCCGCCACCGTCGAGACGGCGGTGTTGACGCCGATGACGGCGCCGTCGGCGTCCAGCAGCGGCCCACCGCTGTTGCCGGGGTTGATCGCCGCGTCGGTCTGGATCAGGCCCGTGAGCGTGGTCTCGGTGCGCGTGGCCTGGTCGGCGACGGTGATCTCCCGCCCGAGACCCGAGACGATCCCGCGGGTGACGGTCTCCGTGTAGGTCCCGAGTGGGCTGCCGATGGCGAGCGCCGTCTGGCCGACCTGGATCGCGCCGGAGTCGCCGATCCTGGCCGCCGCCAGGCCCGCGGCGTCGATCTTCACCAGGGCGAGATCGGTGTGCCCAGAGACCTCGAGCAGGGTTGCCTCGAACGTCCGCCCATCGACCAGCTCCACGGTCAGGGTCCGCGCACCGTCCACCACGTGCCGGTTGGTGAGGATGTACCCGTCCGGGGTGAGGACGATCCCGGATCCCACGCCCGTGGCCGGCTGGCCGAACGGCGAGAACCCGCCGGTGGTCAACCCATCCGCGGTGATGGTCACGACCGACTCGCGTGCCGCCGCGACGATCTCGGTCAGGTCCTGCGCCGCCACCGTCGTGGTGCTCACAACGGTTCCGGACCCGGTCGTGTCGACTGGAGCCGCTGCGACGCCGGGCATGAGCCGGGTCACGAGGATTGCCGTGCCCGACGACGCCAGGAGGGCGCTGAGGAGCGAGGCGACGAGGATCGTGCGGACGCTACCGCGCGCGGCCGGCGGGGACACGGGTTCGGCGGGGGCGGTCGGCAGGTTCATCGGGGCGGCTCCGGGGTTGGGCGGTCTGATCGGCGGTCCCAGTCAACACGCGTCGCGTGAGAGGGTCGTGAGACGAGGACCGCCGGCAGGCGGAGCCGCGGCGGAGGTGCGCTCAGGACCTCGAGAAGTGGACCTGGAACTCCAGCGTGCCGTTGTCCTCGACCGTGAGCACCACCATCGACTGCGGCTTCTCGATGTCGTAGTCGGCGAACGCGATCGGGAGTGAGCCCACGACCGTGATCACGCCCCCCTGGAGGCGCGCCTGGGCCGGAACCTCGACGGCTCGCGTGACACCGTGCAGGGTGAGGTCACCGGGGAGCGTCACGTCCACGGTCTCGCCCTCCGCCGGCACGCTGCCCAGGTCCACCGGCGCGGTGAGCACGAAGGACGCGCTCGGGAACTGCCCGGTCTCCAGGGCCTGGCGGCTGAGCTGCCGGTCCCGGTTGGATTCGTCGCTCCGGAGCGTCGTGAGGTCCGCGGTGATCTCGCCGGCGGTCACGGTGGTGCCGTCGATCGTCAGCGATCCCGTGACGTCCGGCGTCCGGCCCACGGCCTCCGTTGCCCCGATCGTGGCCAGCTCCTCGCGCACGCGATAGCCCACGAAGCTGCCCGAGAAGTCCGAGAACGAGCCCACGCCCGCGTCCACCGCCCACGCCCCGGAGACGCCATCGCCGCCCGTGGCTGCCGACGCGGCGGGACTGGTCCCGGGCGTCGGCGCCGTGGTCTCCGCCACCGGCGACTGACCGCCTTCCGGGGATGTCGCGGCGCTCGCCGGAGGCAGCGTCGCCAGCGACACCGGCGCCGGCCCCGCGGGTCGCAGGAACAGGTACCACACCCCAGCCCCGGCGGCCAGCAGGACTGCGACCGCGATGATGGCGACCAGCGGGCCGCGTCGGGATGTTGTCCGGGGTGTCGTCATCGAGGGCTCCCGTGGAGTGCGGTGTGGACGTGCCGCGGCCGTACGCGGCCGTCGCCAGATGGTTGACCAGTCAACCGTCTGCCGATGAGAGTGTCATGAGAGGGGCGTATCCGGCAAGTCCCGGTGCCGGGTTCGGCGCAGCGACCCGTAGTCCATCCGGACGCCTGCCGGCCCGGCGGGCGAGGCCGCGCAGGGCCCGGGCTCACGCCTCTCGACGCTCAGCCGCCCGCCTTGTACGGGTACGTCACCCAGTCTTCGACCGTCGCGGCCCAGTGGTCCGGGGCGCCTCCGACCCGGGACCGGCCGGGCTTGTAGTGGACCACGGCCGACACCGCGGTGCCGCCGGCAGTGCGGACCCGGCCCAGGATCTCCGTCATCGTCTCGCCGGTCTCCCAGACCTCGTCCACGACCAGCACCCGCTGCCCGGCAAGGAGCGAGGCATCGGGGAAGTGGCCCACCACCGGGGCAGCGTGCGTGCCACCGTCGGAGCGGTAGAACTCGACGCCGGCAACGAGGATCTCGCGCAGGTCCAGGCGGTAGGCGAGGATCCCGGCCGGCACGAGCCCGCCCCGGGTGATCGCCAGCACCAGGTCGTGCTCGCGCCCCACCGACCGGGCCAGCCGCGCAACAAGGGCGTCCAGCTGCTCCCAGGTGACCACGATCGTCTCCGGCATGGCATGGATCATCGCAGATCGGCAGGACGTCCCGGTCGTCGCGCGGTGACCGGTCAGTCGATGACGTGGACGGATGGCGCCTTCAGGATCGCCGTCACCGCCCGGCCGGGCCGCAGGCCCAACTCCTCGACGGACAGGCGCGTGACGGCCGCCATGAGCGTGAACCCGCAGTCGATGCGGAGGCGCACCAGCGGCCCGGCCGGCTCGGTCGCCGTGATTCGACCCGGCAGCCGGTTCCGGGCGCTCAGGGGCGGCCCGTCGACATCGGATTCGGTGACGACGATCACGTCCTCTGCCCGGATCGACACCAGGACCGTCAGGCCGGGTGCCCGCTCACCGACGGCGGTGAGCTCGGCGGTGCCGACCCGCAGGTGGGCCAGGCCGTCCGATGATTCGACGACGATCGCCGGATGGACCGTCTCGACGCCGACGATCCTCGCGACGGTCTCGTCGGACGGGCGATCGAAGACGTCGATGGTCGGGCCGACCTGGCGCACGACGCCGTCGGCCATGACCGCCACGCCGTCACCCAGGACGAGCGCCTCGCTGCGATCGTGAGTGACGAGGACCGCCGGCACACCGCCCGCGGCAAGGAGCCCGCGGAGCTCGCCGCGGAGCGCCTCCCGGGTGGGCGCGTCGAGCGAGGAGAGGGGCTCGTCAAGGAGCAGCAGCCGCGGCTCGCGGGCGAGCGCCCGGGCGAGCGCCACCCGCTGCTGCTGACCGCCGGAGAGCTCGGCCGGGCGCCGGCGCTCCAGGCCCTCCAGCTGCAGGCGCCCGACCAGGTCGCCGATCCGCGACGAGCGCGCCCGGCCGGAGCTGCCGTCCATCCCGTAGGCGATGTTGGCCCGCACGTCGAGATGGGGGAACAGCGCGAACCCCTGGGGGAGATAACCGACCCTCCGGCGCTGCGGCGGGAGGTCGATCCGCCGCCCGGCGTCGAACCACGTCTCGTCGCCGACGGCGATCCGCCCCCGATCCGGGTGCTCGAGCCCCGCCAGGCAGCGCAGCACGGTGGACTTGCCGGCCCCGGACGGCCCGAACAGCACGAGTGAACCGGCGGCGCCAAGGTCGACGTCGATCGCCGCCGAGATCGTCGGACCCCGACGAAATCGACGTTCGACGTCGATCGTCAGCGGGGTCGAGCCCACGGCACGACGCTCATGCCACGCACGCTGTACGTGACGGCCAGCACGATGAACGAGAAGACGAGCAGCGGCAGCGCGGTGGCGGCGGCCGCCCCGTAGTCGAGCGCTTGGACGCGATCGTAGATCGCGATCGAGACCGTTCGTGTCTCGCCCGGGATGCTGCCGCCCACCATCAGGACGACGCCGAACTCGCCCAGCGTGTGGGCGAACGACAGGACCAGGCCCGACAGGATCCCGCCCACCGACAACGGCACGACCACCCGGAAGAAGGTCGCCTGGCCGGACCGGCCGAGCGTCCAGGACGTCTCCAGGAGCGTCCGGTCGACCGCCGCGAAGGCGACGCTGAAGGGCTGGACGGCGAACGGAAGGCTGTAGATGACCGAGGCCAGGAGAAGACCCTCGAAGCTGAACACCAGGCGGCCGCCGGTGGCGCCCGACCAGAGCTGCGCCGAGCGGCCCCTCGGGACCCATCGCGAGGAGCAGGTAGAACCCGAGGACCGTGGGGGGCAGCACGAGCGGCAGGGCAACGACCGCCTCCACCAGCGGACGCCATCGCACCCTCGTCCGAGCGAGCCACCAGGCGAGCGGCATGCCCACCACGAGGAGCACGGCCGTCGTCGAGGCCGCCAGGCGCAGCGTGAGCTCCACCGCCCGCCAGTCCATCACGCCTCCGGCGGCTGGAAGCCATAGCGGTCGAGCACGGCGCGCCCCTCCGGACCGAGGACGAAATCCAGGAACGCGCGCGCCGCCTCGGGCTGTGCGGCCGCCAGGGGCACCACCGCCCCCTGCTCCAGCCTCGGGTAGAGGTCGGGCGGAACGACCGCGTAGCGGCCCCGGTCCACGAGCGCCGGCGCAAGCGCGAGCGACAGCGCGATGATCCCCGCATCGGCGGCGCCGGTCTCGACGAACTGGGCGGCCTGCGAGACGCTCTCGCCGATCACCAGCTTCGGCTGCACCGCCTCGAGCACGCCGGCGCTGCTCAGCGCGGCGATCGCGGCCCGTCCGTACGGCGCGTGGTCGGGGTTGGCGATGGCGACGGTCCCCACCGATGGATCCGCCAGCGCCGCGAGCCCGCGCGTCTCGATATCCGCGGCCGAGGGGGCGGGCACCCAGGTCACGATCCGGCCGATCCCGTACACGCGGGTCGAGCCCGGCTCCGCGAGGCCGGCCCGCTCCAGCTCGCGCGGGTACCCGGCATCGGCCGAGAAGAAGGCGTCGAACGGGGCCCCCTGCGAGATCTGCGCGAAGAAGCTCCCGGACGACCCGTAGATGACGTCGATCGGCGCCGCCGGATTGCGCGCGACCCAGGCCACGACGAGCTCGTCCATCGCGAACCGGAGGTCGGACGCGGCCGCGACGCGGAGGGGTGCTTGCACGTTGGGGCTTCCCCCGGCGTCGCCGTCCACGGCCGGCGCCTGGCAGGCCGCCACGAGCAGCGCCCACGCGACCAGGACGCCGAGCGGGGCGTTCATGCCCGGGACTCCCTTGGCGACGGGACCTCCACGATCACGTTGGTCGCCTTGACGACACACACCGCCTCGTCGCCCACCCGGAGCCCCATCTCGTCCACCGCCTCCGCCGTCATCAGGCTGACGATGCGGTGCGGGCCGGCGAGAACCTCGACCACGGCCGCCACCCGGTCCTGCTCGATCCGGGTCACGATGCCCGGGAAGCGATTGCGTGCCGACTGCGCGACGATCGGCCGGTCCATGGCGACGCGTCGCCGTTCGGCGAGGAGGCGGGTCACCTCGGCGATCGGCACCAGGCGCTGGCCACCTCGCGACCGCTCTAGGTGGAGGCGGCCCTCGACCTCCCAGCGACGGAGCGTCTCGACCGTCACGCCCAGCATCTCGGCCGCCTGGCCGGCCCGCAGCATCCCGGACGTTTCCCTGCTCATCCCGCGATACTACGACCTGCTGAGCGCCCTGAACAGAGGTACCTCGCGCCGCCTACCCAGATTTGGCGATGCGTGGCGGGATCAGGAAGAAGGTACCGAGGACGGCGACGCAGACGCCGACGGCGCGACGTGCAGCTCGTGGCACAGGACGCAGCTCTCGTCCGCCCGCAGGGCGTGGTCGATGGGCAGCGCCCCCACGTCCGAGGCCTGGTGGCAGGTCCGACAGGTCAGGTCGGGCCGGTCCGGATGCGGCTTCAGCATCGGCGGCACCGGGTTGGGCTTGTGGCACAGCCAGCACTCGTCCTGGTCACGCCCCACCATGCTGGTCGGCAGGTGGGCGAAGTCGCCGTGGCAGTCCAGGCAGGCCTCGTGCAGATCCGCGTGGGCCTGGGTGATCGCCGGCCCCTCCTGGGCTTCCTTGTGGCAGTTGAGGCACTCGCCCTGGTCGATGCCTTCGTGGCCCGGCGCGCTCCGGCCCAGGTCCTCGTTCGTGTGACACGCGAGGCACGCGGTCCAGCCCTCGAGCGGGTGGCCGATGGCCGGGACCGGCTTCATGCCGGCGGATCCGCCCGCCTCGTGGCACAGCACGCACTCGGCCGAGGTGGGAATGTGGGCGAGGCCCATCTCGAACACCGCTGCCGTCGGCGAAGCCTGGACCGACGGGTCGGGCTTCGCGACCCACGGCGGCTCGATGCGCAGCCAGTCCCCGACCATGGCCGTCGCCAGCACGCCGACCACGATGAAGTTGGCGACGATCAGGAATCGCAGGCCGAGGTCCACCCTGGTCTTCATGCGCTCACTCCCGCCTGCTCGGCCCGCCCTCGCTGACCGGCCTCGCGGGCCCCGCCACCCATCGCCACCAGCTCGCGAAGGGTCGCCTTCGCGGCACGCGGCATCGCCAGCTCCACGGCCGGTGACAGGCACGTCCCCATGGCGATCTCGCCCGCCTCGATCTCGACGATCGACACCAGGGGAGGCAGCACGCGCAGCAGCCCGGCCACGGCGACCAGCTCCCCGACGCCGCTCTCACCGGCCCTGCCTGCCGTCGCCACCCTGATCGCTTCGTCGCCGCGGTGGACCGTCACGGTGCCCGGCGGCTCATCGTGGCACCCCGCATCCAGCAACACCAGACCCCGGGCACCATCCAGCTCGCGGAGCAGCCCCAGCCCCAGGGTGCCTCCGTCCACCAAACGCGCTCCGGGCGGCAGGGCGACCCGTCCTTCGGCCACTTCCCTGCGAAGCCGTTCGATGACGCGGATGCCCGCCCCGTCGTCGCCCAGCAGGACGTTTCCCACCCCGACCGCGACCAGGGTGTCGCCAACGGTGCTCACTCCGCCTGCTCCTGCTCGACCCGGGCCAGGAGGTCGGGGCCGCCATCGCGGGACTCGGCGACCTCCTCGCGGGTGGGGAACTTGTAGCCGCTGACGATGCTGGACACGAGGCCGTTGCGCTCGACGTGGTCCACGAGGATGCAGCTGTAGATGTGGAACAGCGCGATCGCGAGGATCGCCCACATCGCGGCGTGGTGGACGAAGCGCAGCAGCTGCGGTCCCAGCAGCTCCCGGAGCCAGCCGAACAGCGTGCGGCCGGGCTCGGCGCCCATCAGGCCGTCCAGCGCGAAGCCCGTGACCACCTCCACCAGCAGCAGGGCAAACAGCACCAGGTAGGCGGTGGCGGCAAGCTGGTTGTGGCCCAGGACCTTGGGGATCTCGCGCCGGATCATGGCGTAGAAGCCGGCCTGGCGGAACAGCTCCAGCGCCTGGAACCGGTTGGTGGGGATGAAGGCAGACCAGCGCGCGAACCGGTTGCCGGCCAGCAGCCAGTACGTCCGCAGCAGGCCCGACAGCAGGAACGCCAGGGCCGAGATGATGTGGATGAACCGGATCTGGGACATCACGTCGCCGCCGGGCGGGATCAGGAACGGGTCCGCGATGTACAGCCCGGTGACGCTGAGCACGCCGATGCAGGTCGCCGTCAGCCAGTGCGTGATCCGGACCGGGTTCTGCCACACGTACAGGCGGACCCGCTCGTCGGGACGCTCCACGTGGTGCGCGGCCTCCGCGGCGCGGCTGTCCGCCGGGCCGCCGGCCGGCGCGAGGCGGGGCGGGCGGGGCGGGCGTCCAAGGCGGAGTCGCTGACGGATGGCGGTCATCGTGAGGCCTCCCCGGCATACGTCCGGACGCCGATCCGGCCGGTGGGGCCGCCGAGCGCGTGGACGGCGCACGCGGCGCACGGGTCGAACGAGTGGACGGTTCGCAGGATCTCGAGCGGCTGCGCGGGATCGACGACGGGCGTGCCGACCAGTGCCGTCTCCATCGGTCCCGGCGAGCCGGTGCCGTCGCGCGGCGAGAGGTTCCACGTCGAGGCGTCCACGACCTGGTAGTGCCGGACCTGGCGGTCCTCGATCCGGGTCCAGTGCCCGACGGAGCCGCGCGGGCCCTCGCCCAGCGACCAGCCCTCCGCGGGAGTCGGCCAGGAGTCCGGCTCCCAGCGCGTGAGATCCGCCACGGCGATGTCACCCGTCGCGAGGTTGCCGCGCAGCTCGTCCAGCCAGTCCTCCGCACGGCCGGCCAGCAGCTGCGCCTCCACGGTCTTGGCCACGATCCGCCCGAGCGTGCTCGTCAGCTCCTCCGGCCGCATCGACAGGTCGGTCATGGCGCTGCCCAGCGCGCTGGCCGTGGCCTCGTGTCCCTGGCCCCAGGCGACGAGCAGGCGGGCCAGGGGTCCGACCTCGGCCGGCAGGCCGTTGTAGCGCGCGGCCTTGAGCCACGAGTACCGATCCGCGCCGTCCAGTGACGTGAACGGGAGCGGCGGGCCCGCGTACTCGGGGCTGGTCTCGCCGTCGGCCGGGTGGCGAAGGGTCTCGGCGCCCGTCGAATCCGCATACCACGCGTGCGCGACGCTCTCGACGATCGCCTCCGCGTCCATCGCCTCGACCACGGCGAGCTCCGGCGCGGTGACCCGGCCCGAGGGCAGATAGAGCGTCGGCTCCTCACCATCGTCCTCGGGATACTCGCCGAACGACACGAACCGCCCGACGCCGGCCCCCAGCCGGGTCCAGTCCCTGTAGGCGCGCACCAGCTCCGAGACGTCCGGCAGGAAGACCTTGTCGAGGAAGGCCTTCGAGGTGGTGATGATCTCGTGGGCCAGCGTCAGGCCGCCGTGGCTCAGCGCGTTTGGCGCGTCGCGGTTGGGGACCGGTGGGTGCGTGCCGGGCGACTCCGGCCCCCCCCAGTCGGGCACCAGGGACATGCCGCCGACGAGGTACGACTGCGGGTGCGGATCGCGGCCGCCGAACACGGCGTGCAACCGCATCAGATCGCGCTGCCAATCCAGGGCGTCCAGGGCGTGGGCGGCCAGCAGCAGATCCTGCTCCGGGGTCAGGCGGTACGCCGGGTGGCCCCAGTAGCCGTTCGACCACGGGCCGCCCGTGCCGGCCGCGGCATCCGCGGCCAACCGGTCCTGCACCTGCCGGAAGTGTTCCGGGCGGGATTGCGGCCAGTCCGACAGCGACTGGGCAAGCCGCGACGTCGCGTCCGGGTCCGCCTCGAGGGCCGCTCCCACGTCCACCCAGTCCGTCAGCTGCGAGACGTAGAACGTCGTGACGTGATCCCGGACGGCCAGGGTTGCCGCGAGGATGTTGCGGACCAGCCGCGCGTTGGCCGGGATCCGCACCTCGAACGCCCGCTCCACGGCACGCACGGACGCGAGGGCGTGGACGCCGGTGCAGGTGCCGCAGATCCGCTCCGCGACCATCCACGCGTCCCGCGGATCCCGCCCGATGATGACGTTCTCGATGCCGCGGTACATGGTCCCGGAGCTCCAGGCGGCCCGGACCTGGCCGCCGGCGACGTCCGCTTCCACCCGGAGGTGGCCGCCGACGCGGGTGACGGGATCGATGACGAGGCGGGCCATGTCAGCGCACCTCCCCGGCTCCGTCATCGGCCTGGGTGACGCCCGCGTCACCCCTGGTGTCATCCTCAGGCGCGACGTCGGCCGGCGCGACGTCCGCCGACGGATCCGGCCCGCCCGGCGGCTCCGCCCTGTCCGGTGCCGGTCGCTCGGTGACCGCGACCAGCGGGCCTGCGCTTCCGTCGGGCTCGCCAGGGGCAGCGGCCAGCGCCGCCCGCCGGTCACCCGCGCGGCGCCGCCGCTGGACCGCGTACATCGCCGTCCCGTGGACGGCGGCCACGCCGGCCACGCCGGCCAGCAGCGCGGCACCGGCGACGTCCACGGTGAGGGCCGGGAACGTCGGCAGCGGTGCGGGCAGGCGCAGGTAGAAGGGGCTCATCGAGTCCCAGAAGTGGGGCATCGTGCAGCCGATGCAGCCGTGACCCGCCCGCACGGGCCACGAGGTGCCCTTGGCGAACCGCACGGACGCGCAGTTCCCGAACGACTCCGGGCCCTTGCAGCCGACCTTGTACAGGCACCAGCCCTTCTGGGCGCCCTCATCGCCCCAGGCAGCGGAGAACTCGCCGAACTCGAAGTGGGGCCGTCGCTCGCACTCGTTGTGGATCAGGGGGCCATACGCGAACAACGGGCGGCGGGCAATATCGGTCGGCGGCCACTCCCCGGTGGTGAGGTACTGGACGATCGTCGCCACCAGGTTCTCGACGTTGAGCGGGCAGCCCGGCAGGGCGACCGTCGGGGCGCCGGAAACGACGTCGGCCAGGCTGGACGCGCCTGTCGGGTTGCCGCCGATCAGGCCGCCTGCGCCGGTGACGCCGCCATCGCAGGCACACGCCCCCACGGCGATGGTGGCCATCGCCCCGTCCGCGACCTCGCGGACGATGTCCACGAACGGCCTGCCGCCGACCAGGCAGTACGCGCCGCCGGCCGCGGTCGGGATCGATCCCTCCACGACCAGGACGTAGCCGTCCGGATACTTCTCCATGGCGGACGTGCGGGCAAGCGTCGCGGCGTCGCCGGCCGGAGCCATCAGCGACTCGTGGTACTCGACCGCGAGGGTCTCGAGCAGCAGCATCGCCGTGGATGGATCGGCCGCCCGCAGGAACGCCTCCGTCGAGCCGGCGCAGTCCTGGCCGCGAAGCCAGATCACGGGCAGGCGCTTCGCGTTCTCGAGCGCCTTCGCGATCTGCGGCGCGTAGGACGGCGGGAGCGCGAGGGCGGCGGCCATCGCGGCGCTGAACTTGAGAAACGCGCGACGGGACATCCCGCGCCGCACCAGGGCGGCATACAGCCCGTCGTCCACCATACGTCACGCTCTCACGCTTGCCGCGGCGGGCGGGTGCCGGAGGCCCCACATCGGCCGTGGCGTGATCAGGGGACGCTGGTACCGACTATGGGCGACGCGCGTCGGTTCTCCATGGGCCACTGGTCGCCCGCGGGGATGGCCTAGGGCACCGCCGGAGGGCCCGGATGGCAAGGGGGCCCGGGCTGGACGGCATGCCCGGACCAGACGGCAGGCCCCGGCTGGGGGTCAGACGGCGGCGATGCCCGCGATCTCGACCTTGTAGTCCGCCGACGCGAGCCGCGCCTCGACGGTCGCCCGGGCGGGCTTGGCGTCCGGATCCACCCATGCGTCCCAGGCGGCGTTCATCTCGGCGAACGTGGACATGTCGGCGAGCCAGATGGACACGGTGAGGAGCCGCGACTTCGACGTCCCGGCCAGCGCCAGGTGTCGGTCGATCTCCGCCAGGATCTCGCGCGTCTGATCGCCGACGCTGGCGGACGGATCCGAGCTGACGTGACCGGCGAGGTAGACGAGGCCCCCGTGGACCACGGCCTCGGACAGGCGGGCTCCGGGTTCGATCCGGGTGATTGACACGACATGCCTCCCTGAGTGACTGCCTGGCCGGCAGGCGGAGCGTACCGGAGCGGGCGTGGCCGGGCCTGGGCGAGCCCCTCCAGGTCGGACGCGTCCCACGTCCGCCCGGGCACCGGCCGCATAATCGGCTCGCGTTCCAGTTCCGCCACGAGCAGCGTTGGCGAGAGGCGAAAGTGACCCTCGGGTCCCTGGGGATGCGCGGGCCGGCGGCGGAGTTCCTCCGCCGGCAGCAACGTGACTGGAACGTGACCGTCGTGCGGACGTCGCTCGACCGGCTCGCCTACCAGATGGTGTTCCCGTACCTGTCGATCTACATCGTCGCGCTGGGAGCCACGGCCACCCAGCTGGGCCTCGTGAACAGCCTGGGGATGGCCGTCGCCGGGCTGGCCGGACCGCTCACGGGCTGGCTGATCGACCGCCATGGTCCCCGGTCCTTCTACCTCGTGGGCATCGGCTTCCTGGCCGTCTCGTACCTGACGTACGCGCTCGCGAACAGCTGGCCGGTCACGATCGTGGCGATGATGGCCTACTGGCTCGGCTACTCCATCAGCGGCCACAGCTGCGCGACGATCTGCGGCAACTGCCTGGCAAACGCCGACCGTGCGACCGCGATGATGATCTGCGAGACCGTCGGGGCAGGGTTGCTCGGGATCGTCGGTCCGATGCTCGGCGCCGTCATCGTCCTCTCGTCCGGGGGCATCGACCCCGATGCCATCCGGCCGTTGTTCGTGATCGGCCTCGGCATCACCGCCCTCACGTTCGTGATCGTGTTCACGCAGCTCTCGCGACAGCGGTGGGGGGTCGCCGGCCGGGCAGGCCCACGCTCCGCCGTGCTGAGCGATCTGCGCGAGGTGATGCATGGTCGATACCTGAAGCGGTGGCTGGTCATCGCCGCGGTCGGGCAGCTCCCGGTCGGCATGGTGTTCGCCTTCTCGCAGGTGTACGCCCACGAGGTCAAGGGCGCCGATGCCCTGGTGCTGGGTGCCATGACCGCCGCCGGTGCCGTCGTGGCCATCGTGCTCGCCGTCCCCCTGGGGCGGCTCGCAGACCGGACCGGCCGAAAGCGGGTCCTGTTCCTGACGATCCCGCTGTTCCTGCTGTCCAACCTGCTGCTGATCTGGGCGCCGGGCCCGGCCGTCCTCGTGGCGGCGGGGGCGCTCCAGGCGTTCTTCTACCTTGGGGGTCCGATCCAGGCCGCGATGGAGCGCGAGCTGGTGCCGGCTGCCCACATGGGTCGCTGGATCGGCATCGCCCGCGTCGTACGGATGCTCCTCAGCGCGATCCTCGTCCTGGTGGCGGGCTTCATCTGGGACAGCGTCGGGCCCCAGTACGTGTTCCTGGCGTTCGTCGCCATCGACGTCGTCGTCCGGATGCCGCTGCTCGCGACGATGCCGGAGACGCTCGGGATGCGCTTCGGCCCGGCACCGGTCCCGGTCGCGCGCTGACGAGCGGGCCACCCTCAGGGGCCGGCTCGCGCCCAGGCGGTCGTTGGAGGCGCTCGCGCTGAGTCGAGCGCGGTCTCGTCCCGGGTCCCGGCATGAGATGGGCGCCCTACCGAGTGCTGCCGGAACCCTGGCTGGCATGGCGCTGGGCGCGCCCGGGCAAAGTCGAAAGGCCCTCCGGTCGCCCGGAGGGCCCTTTTCGTGCGTCAGGGGGTGGTGAGCCCGCAGGGATTCGAACCCTGAACCTAAGGATTAAGAGTCCTTTGCTCTACCGTTGAGCTACGGGCCCGGACCGGCGGAAGGATAGCGCAGTCCGCGGCCGGGACGCGGCATCAGGCCTCCGTCTCGAGCCGTCGGAGCAGTGCCTGGACGTCGGCCAGCTCGTCGGCCTCGTCGCGGCCGAGCGTGGCGCGCAGCATCTGCAGCGCGACGCGGAGCACCGCCAGCTCGTCGGGCGTGAGGCGAAGGACGGTCTCAGGCGGGGCGGGGGCTTCGGTCATCGCGGTGCCCTCCGTGGTCGGCCCCGGGCGCGGGCGCAGGCGCGTCGCGTGCGAGCCGAACACATCGTCGCGCGTGGCGGGCCTCGCGCCTAGAGTCCGATGGACGCGTCAGACCCGTTCGAAGGCCATGGCGACGGACCCCCCGCCGCCCAGGCACAGCGTCGCCATCCCGTATCGGCCCTGGCGCCGGCGCAGCTCGTGGAGGAGCGTGGCCACGATCCGGGCGCCACTGGCCCCGATCGGATGGCCCAGCGCGATCGCGCCGCCGTTGACGTTGACCCGCGACCAGTCGAAGCGCAGCTCGCGGCCGTCCGCCAGCACCTGGGCGGCGAACGCCTCGTTGATCTCGATCAGGTCGAAGGCGTCCACGGAGAGCCCGGTCCGCGCCTCGAGCCCGCGGACGCCCTGGATCGGGGCCAGGAACAGCCACTTGGGCGTCACCTCGGCCTGCGCATAGCCGACGATGCGAGCGAGCGGTGCGAGGCCGTGCTCCTCCACCGCGCGCTCGGACGCGACGACCGTGGCCGCCGCTCCGTCCGTGATGCCGGGCGCGTTGCCCGCCGTCACGGTGCCCGCCGAGGCGTCCCCGCGGTCCTCGCCGTCGGGCAGCGGGAACACCGGGGACAGGCGGGCGAGCGCCTCGGCGGTGGTGTCACGGCGCGGCCCCTCGTCCGTGTCGATGATCGTCTCGCGGCCCTTGGCGTCCCGGATCGTCACGGGGGCGATCTCGTCCGTCGAAGCGCCCGGCGTCCTGGGCGGCGACGGCCTTCTGGTGGCTCCCCAGCGCGAACGCGTCCTGGTCCTCGCGGCTGATCGCGCTCCGGATCGCGACCCGCTCGGCATGGGTGCCCATGTGGCAGTCCTCGATGGCACACCACAGGCCGTCGAGCACCGTCGAGTCGTCCAGGGTGCCGGCGCCCAGCCGGTATCCGAAGCGCGCCCTGCGCAGCAGGAACGGCGCCTGGTTCATCGACTCCATGCCGCCGGCGATGTACAGGTCGCCGTCACCGGCGCGGATCGAGGCGGCGGCGAGCATGATCGCCTTGAGGCCGGAGCCGCAGACCCGGTTGATCGTGGTGGCGGGCGTGGCGTCCGCAAGGCCGGCCCGGAGCAGCGCCTGGCGGGCGGGAGCCTGACCGGCACCGGCCTGGAGCACCTGGCCCATGAGCACCTCGTCGATGCGTGCGCCCTCGGGGAGAGCCGCCCGCGCCACAGCGGCACGGATCGCCGTCGCGCCGAGGTCCACGGCCGGGACGCCCGACAGCGCCCCGCCGAACTTGCCGATCGGCGTGCGCGCCGCGCTGACGAGGTAGACGTGGCCGTTGGGCCCGGGATTGGACTCGCTCACCAGCAGCTCCTCCTCGAGTCCTCCGATGCTACACGTCCCCGGGCGCCTCCCCCAGCTCGTCCAGGCCCCGGGCATCGCAGCCCACCTCGCGAGCGGCGGCGAGCAGCCGGCGATCCGCGGTCACCAGGGTGGCCCGGCGCTCCATCGCGATGGCGACGAACAGCGCGTCCGCCGGATGGATGCCGGTCCGGAGGCTGATCCTGGCCGCCTCCGCGGCGGCGCCGATCGCGTCTGCCGTCTCGAGGTCGAACGCCCGCAGCGCGTCGAGGGCGTCCGGGACCGAGCCCGCCTCGAAGCGCCCCCGGCGGGCGGCGCGCACGAGCGCGGTCGCCAGCTCGATCGGGAGATGCGGCGGGGCGACCGCGTCCACCCGGCCCATGGCGATCGCGTCGCGCACGGCGAGCGCGGCGTCACGGTGCGGCTCGTCGGCGAGGTACCAGCGGGCGACGATCGACGTGTCAGGGACGATCAAGGCCGAGGACCTCGTCCCAGTGTCGATCACGTTCGGACCGGTCCTCGCGTAGGTACGCATCCGCCGTGTCTCCCGGCCCGGAGGGCGGCCGGCAGCGCGCGGCGATCTCGTCCATCCGCGCGGCGGCGACCTCGCGGCGGCGCCGGAGCGCGTCGGCGCGCCCGCCGGGATCGTCCAGCGCGCCGAGGAGCCACTCGGCTCGATGCGCCGCGTCAGTCCCAGGCGACGGCGGCAGGTCCATGCCTGGGGATCCGCTGTACGGGACCGCCGCCTCTCGGACGGCCCGCTCCGGGATCCGGACGCGACCGCCGACCTTGTAGCTGGCGATCCGACCTTCGCGGATCCATCGACGGAGAGTCCGCTCGCTGACACCGAGGGTCAGGGCAACGCTCGCAACGTCAGGATCTGTCATGCCACCATGGTACACGCGGTGCCATGCGATGTCACACGGCCGCGTCCGCTACCGGGGATAGAGGTGGAACCCGCGGCCCGTCTTCTGGCCCAGGTGGCCCGCGGCCACGAGGTCGACCAGCACCCGGGGCGGCTCGAACTGCGGCTGCCCGAGGCCATCGTGGAGCACGTGCATGATGCCCAGGCACACGTCGAGGCCGATGAAGTCCGCCAGCTCCAGGGGCCCCATCGGGTGGTTGAGCCCCACCTTCGCCCCGGTATCGATGTCCTCGGCCGTGCCCGTCCCCTCCTCGAAGGCGCGCATCGCCTCCGCCAGCAGGGGCATCAGGATCCGGTTGACGATGAACCCAGGGCGATCCGCGGACACGATGACCTGCTTGCCCAGCTCCGCGGCGAGCGCGCGGACTACACCCTCCGTCTGGTCGGACGTGGCGGATCCGCGGATGAGCTCGACCAGGGGCATCACCGGGACCGGGCTGAAGAAGTGCATCCCCACGAACCGGGCACGCCGAGCCTCCGCCACGGCGGCTGCCAGCCGGTCGATCGAGATCGACGAGGTGTTGCTGGCGAACAGCGCATCCGCCGGGGCGACCGAGTCAAGGGCTGCCCACAGCTCGGTCTTGACCGCCTCGTCCTCGAACACCGCCTCGACCACGAGGTCCGCATCCCCGGCGGCCGCGAGGTCCGACGTCACGGAGATGCGGGCGAGGGTCGCGTCTCGGACTCCGGCGCTGATCTTCCCCTTGGAGACCGCGCGCTCCAGGTTGCCGGCGACCCGCGCCCGGCCCGCCTCGGCCCGTGCCAGCTCCGGCTCGAACAGGGTGACGGCCTTGCCAACCGCCGCGTGGACCTGGGCGATGCCGTGCCCCATCAGGCCGGCGCCCGCGACGAAGACCCGCTCGATGCTCATCGTGCCTCCTCGCTGGACAGGGCGGCCAGGAGTCGATCCGCGGCCGCGTATGGATCGAGGTCGTGGCCCGCGACCGCGTCGATCACCTCGTCGGTGACGGTGGCCATGGCCGGGGCGGCGAGTCGCTCCTGCAGTCGCTCCAGCAGCACCGATCGCACCTGCGACTCGGCCCGCACGCGCCGCGCGCTGCGCGTCGCGGCGTCGCGCGCAACCGCGCGGTGATGGTCGAGCGCGGACAGCAGGGCCGGGATCCCCTCGCCGGTCGTCGCCGTCGTCACCAGGACGTCCGGCCGTTTGGGCGCAGGGCGGCGCGGCTCCTCGCCCTCCCGGGCGGGCGCCGGCACCAGCATCGCCCGCAGCTGCGCCGCCGTCCGCTGGGCTCCCGGGCGGTCGCCCTTGTTGACGACCACGATGTCCGCGACCTCCAGCAGGCCCGCCTTGATCGCCTGGACCTCGTCGCCCATCTCGGGCGCCTCCAGGACCACGGTCGTGTCCGCGGCGGCCGCGACCTCGACCTCGCTCTGGCCGGTCCCCACGGTCTCCAGCAGGACGGTGTCAAAGCCCGACGCGTCGAGAACGGCGGCGGCGGCCGTGGACGTGGCGGCGAGGCCACCAGCGTGCCCGCGCGATGCCATCGAGCGGATGAACACCCCGTCGTCGGACGCGTACGACTGCATCCGGACACGGTCGCCCAGGAGGGCGCCGCCGGTGATCGGCGATGAGGGATCGACCGCGACCACCGCGACCGTCCGGCCCGCCGCGCGCAGCTCCGCGATGAGCGCCGCGACCAGGGTGGACTTGCCCGCGCCCGGCGGCCCGGTGATCCCGACCAGGTGCGCCGATCCGGCCATTGGGTACAGCGCCCGAAGGGCATGCTCGGCGACCGCCGTATGGTTCTCGACGGCCGTGAGCAGCCGCGCGAGCGCGCGGCGGTCCCCGGCGCGAGCGGCGTCGGCCAGCGTGCGGGCGCGCGCCGCGGCGTCGGGCGAACCCGCGACCTCCGCCACCGTCAGTCGCGCGGCGTGGCGTTGGCGCGGATGAAGTCGGCCACCTCGCGGATGGTCGTGCCCGGGCCGAACACGCCCGCCACGCCCGCCTCGCGCAGCAAGGGAACGTCGTCGTCGGGGATGATCCCGCCGATGGTCACCAGGACGTCGTCCAGGCCACGCTCCCGGAGCTGCGCGCACACCCGCGGCACGAGCGTCATGTGGGCGCCCGAGAGGATGGACAGCCCCACGACGTCCACGTCCTCCTGGAGGGCGGCGGTGACGATCATCTCGGGGGTCTGGCGGAGCCCCGTGTACACGACCTCGAAGCCCTCGTCGCGCAGGCCGCGCGCGAGCACCTTGGCCCCGCGATCATGGCCGTCGAGGCCGGGCTTGGCGATGAGCACCTTGAGCGGGCGATCGGTCATGGCCGGATTGTAGTCTTGCGGGCAGGGCCCCGGTCCGGGGCGCCCCGCGGGGGCCAGCGGAGAGGGAGCGACGTGGCAGCGGACGGGACGATGGACGCCGTGGTGGTCGGGGGCGGCATCGCGGGGCTGGCCGCCGCGTGGGAGCTGCGCGACCGGGACGTGCTCCTGCTCGAGGCAAGCGACCGGCTCGGTGGACGGATCCGCTCCGAGGCGCGGGGCGACGTCTGGCTCAACTGGGGCGCCCACGTGTTCGGGGGACCGGGCTCGGCGACCGACCGGTTGCTGGCGGAGACGGGCGTCGCCGCGGCCTCCGTCCCGGGTCGCCTGGCGGCCGTCGCGCTCAACGGGAAGATCGTGGGCTCGGGCGGGGTCGAGACATTCCCGTTCCGGCTGCCGATGCCGTTGCGCTCCCGGGTGGCGCTGGTGCGGGCGGGCATCCGGCTCCGCCTGGCCGTGCGCCGCTACGCCGCCATCGCGGCCCCCGTCCCCGGCGAGGACCCCGCCGAGCGCCAGCTGCGGATGCTGCGGTTCATGGACGACCGCCCGTTCGCCGACTTCGCCGGCCCGTTGCCAGAGGACGTGGATCTGCTGTTCCGGTCCACCCTGACCCGCTCGTCGGGGGAGCCGGAGGAGCTCGCCGCCGGGTACGGGGTCGGGTACTTCCACCTCGTGTGGAACCGGGAGGCCGGCCTGTCCCGGAACATCCTCGGCGGCTCGGGCCGGTTCACGGAGGCGCTGGCGGCCGGGTTGGGCGACCGTGTCCGGCTGGGCGCGCGGGTGACCGGCGTCCGGCGGGATGAATCCGGGGTTCGCGTCACGTGGACGGAGGGCGGCAGGGAGCACGAGGTTCGGGCGGCCGCCGCGATCGTGGCCACGCCCGCCTTCGTGACCCGTGAGATCGTCGCGGACCTGCCGGCGGACACGGCCGCCGCGCTGGAGGCGATCCCGTACGGCCCGTACGTCGTCGGCGCGTTCCTCACGGGGGAGCGCAGCGCGATGCCCTGGGACGACCTGTACGCGCTCGCCACCCCGAAGCGCTCGTTCAGCATGCTGTTCAACACCGCGAACGTGCTCCGGACGCCCGGTGGTCCGCGCCGGCCGGGCGGCAGCCTGATGGTCTACGCGGCTGCCGGGTTCGCCCGCCGGCTCGCGGACCTCGACGATGAGGCGGTCGCCGGCCGCTTCAGCGAGGATCTCGTGAGCCTCTACCCGGAGGCACGCGACGTTGTGGCCGACGTCGTGGTCCGGCGCTGGGAGCGCGGGCTCCCCTACCCGCGTGTCGGGCGGAGCCGGCTGCAGGCGGCGCTCACGAGACCGCTTGGCCGGGTCCACCTGGCCGGCGACTACCTGGGCACCTGGTACACGGAGACGTCGATCCAGACCGCGGTCGCCGCGGCGGCGGCCATCCGGCGCAGCCCCTGACGGCCCCGGCTCAGGCCCCCGGTGCCGGCCGGGCGAGGTGCGCGAAGAACTCCGCGCGGGTGTTGTCGTTGCGCCGGAAGATGCCGAGCACGGCAGCGGTGGTCATCACCGTGCCCGGCTTGCGGACGCCGCGCATCGCCGCGCACAGGTGCGTGGCCTCCAGCACGACGCCGACGCCTTTGGGCGCCAGCCGCTCCATCAGGAAGTCCGCGATCTGCTGGGTCATCCGCTCCTGGACCTGGAGTCGCCGCGCGTACATCTCCACGATCCGGGGGATCTTGGACAGCCCGACGACGCGACCGTCGGGCACGTAGGCGACGTGGGCGCTGCCGAAGAACGGCAGCAGGTGGTGCTCGCACAGGGAGTAGAACGGGATGTCCTTGACGATCACCATCTCCGAGTAGTCCACGTCGAACACCGCGCGGTTGATCAGCCGGTCCGGGTCCACGTGGTAGCCGGCCGTCAGCTCGCGGTACATCCGGTGCATTCGCTCCGGTGTCGTGCGCAGCCCGTCGCGCGTCGGGTCCTCGCCGATCTCGATCAGGATCTGGCGAACCGCGGCTTCGATCCTGCCGTTGGTCCCGGTCGTCGCAGCCGCCGCCGGGACCTCGTCCTCGTCGCCGATGTCGTTCTCGATCTCCTCGACGATGAGACGGATGTGCTCGGGCAGGTCGCGCATCTCGGGCTGGTCGGATCGGTCGGTCATGGTCCGGCGATGGTATCGCGGCGGGTGTCCGGCGTCCGCCCGGCTGGCGGCCGAATGACCACGGACCCTCGAATAGCGCCCGCCTGGGAGAGAATGGCGCGGACAGTCAGCCGGCGCGGGCGTCGGCGGCGATGATCGCCGCGGCCACCTCCGCCGGGCGATATCGCATCAGGTTGTGGGCGTCGCGGGCGAACCCCGCCACGCGGATCGGCGGCCGGCCGGCGGCCACCCGGGCGTCGGCCGTGCGGCGAAGCTCGGCCAGCCTGGCATCGGCATTGCCCGCACCGAGGGCGACCAGCGCGGTGACCGGCGCGGTGACCGCGGGCAGGAGGACGACCGGGTCGTAGTCGAACATGGTGCGAACGAGCGCCTCCATGACGAACGGGCGGACGGCCCGGACCACGTGCCCAGCGGCCGTCTCGACGACGGCGTCCCGGGCCGCTCGCTCCTGGTCCGCATCCCAGCTGCGCGGGTCGTAGCCGCGCCGGTCGCCGAGGTAGGCGTCCATCGATCGCAGGACCTCGGGCGGCTCGTCGAGGCCACGCAGGAACTCAGCCACGTCGATCCCGGTGGTGACCTCGAGCCGCTCCCAGCCGCCGTCCACCAGCACCAGGCCGGCGCACCGATCTCCAAGCGTCGCCGCGGCGGCCGCGGCGACGATCGCCCCGAAGCCGTGCCCGGCGATCACCACCGGATCGAGCAGGCCGGCGCCCTCGGCCGCCGCGATCGCGTCCGCCGCCAGGCTGTCGAGCTGGTACCCCTCCGCCGGCGCATCCGACAGGCCCTGCCCGCGCAGGTCCGCGACGATCGTCCGCCGCGCACCGGCCAGCCGCCGGGTCACCGGCGCCCAAGACCAGGCGGGCTGCGCGAGGCCCGGCAGCAGCAGGACGGCGACGGCGGTCGCGGGCCCGCCCCAGTCGTGGAAGTGGATCCGCACCCCGGTGGCATCGAGAACGACGAACCCGTCCGGGACCGCCGCCGGATCGGCATCGGGGGCGGACGACGGGTCGAGATCCAGGGGCAGCAGCGGGGAGCCCGGATCGGCGCCGGGGGGTGGGACCATCGCGGCTAGCATACGGGCACCATGACCAAGCGCCGCCGGGGCTCGCGATCAGCCGCCCATCGCCCGAGACCCGCCCGCCACGAGCGGTTCGAGCGCCTCGTGGCGCGAGCCGTCGCCGGCATCCCCTCCCCGTTCCGCGAAGCGCTGGACGAGATCGCGATCGTCGTGGCGGACGAGCCCAGCCCCGACCAGCTGCGCGAGAACGGCCTGGAGCCGGACGAGACGCTGTACGGCCTGTACGAGGGGATCCCGCGCAGCGAGTGGGGCGCCGACTGGGCCCCGATCCCCACCCGGATCATCCTGTTCCGGCTGCCGCTGGAGGAGGACTTCCCACATCCAGACGATCTCGCCGACGAGGTCCGTGTCACGGTCCTCCACGAGCTCGCCCACCACCTGGGAATCGAGGACGAGGATCGCCTCGCGGAGCTCGGGATCGACTAGGGCCCGTGCGCCGGAGCGCGACCCGTGACGGCTACGGCTGCAGCGACGCGATCCCGCCGACCAGGGCCAGCAGCGCGACCGCCGCGCCAAGGGCGAGCCCGGGGGTCACGAACGGCTGCCAGAACCGGCGGACCGGCAGCGGGGCGCTGCGCCCCAGCTCCAGGCCACGGGTGTAGTGCGTGAGCGCGGCGAAGGCGTACACGGCCGGCGCGGCGGCGATCGCCTCGACCAGGAACGTCAGCGTGCCGATGGCGAACACGAGTGCGGCGACCACCGGGATGACGAGCACGGGCGGGAAATCGGTCTCGAGGCCCGTGCCGACGCCCACTCGGAACAGGACATCGAGCCCCAGGCCGAGCCCCAGCACGACGAGCAGCTGCGACAGCAGGCCGAACAGCGTCACGACCACGGCCAGCATCTTGCGAGCGGCCACCAGGCGCAGGGAGCGCGCGATTGCCTCCGCTACGCCGACCTCACCCAGGACGATGCCGGCCGTCACGTATACGAACGGCGCGCCGACGACCAGCCCGACGGCCAGCTCGATCCCGTAGTCGAGCGCGGGCACCGGCCCGAGCGCCGCGATCACGAGCGCGCTCGCGATCAACGAGGCGATGGACACCAGGATCCCGACCACCACCTGCGCGCCCAGCACGCGCCAGAACCGGCGGCGAACGACGGCGATGGACGATGCCAGGCGCAGCGGCCGGCCCTCGGCGCGGCCGCCGATGACCGCCGTGGCAAGGACGATCGCGTCCGTCGACGCCGCGATGTAGCCCAGCGTGGCCGGGATGGCCGCCAGGCCCAGCCAGCCGGCCCATGGCGTCGTGTCCTCGGCTGCGAACAGCGCCTCCTCACCGAGCGTCACCCAGGCCAGACCGAACAGGGCTGCCAGCGGCCCCACGGTCACGAGCAACATGAGCCCGATGTAGAACGAGGCGGAGCGCAGGCCGGCATCGCTTCGGGTCAGCAGGTCGAGCGACGTGGCGACCAGCCGGCGCGTGCCCAGGGGGATCGCCAGGACGGCCTCGGAGACCACCGGCGGCGCGGGTGCCCCGAGCACGCCGCCCGCGTTCGCGGGCGGCGGCGGGGGCTCGAGCGGGACGGCGGCGGCGCCGTCGAAGCGCAGCCTCGTGACGCCGGGCGGCGGCGGGGGCTCGAGCGGGACGGCGGACCCCTCCGGCGCCGCCGTCCCCGGCGGGGGCTCGTCGGTCACCGGGTGGGGAGCGGCCCGGCGGCGGCGAGCAGCTCGCCCAGCCGGTCGATGGCCACGTTGCCCCCGGACAGGACCACGCACACGCGGTCGCCTTCGCGGAGGGGCACGGCGCCCGCGAGAACCGCGGCGAGAGCGGCGGCCCCGGCGGGTTCGAGGACCTGCTTGAGACGCTCGACCGCGAACCGGAGCCCGGCCAGGATCGTGGCGTCGTCGATGAGCACGACGTCCTCCAGGTACCGGCGCCCGACGCCGATCGCCAGGTGCCCGGCAGCCGGGGCGCCGAGGCCATCCGCCACGCTCTGCGGCGACAGCCGGACGGGTTCGCCGGCGGCAATCCCCTTGCGGAGCGCGTCCGAATCGATCGGCTCAACCCCGTACACGCGGATCTCCGGGCGGCTCTCCTTGAGCGCCACGGTCACCCCACCGATCAGCCCGCCCCCGCCGACCGGCACCACCACCACGTCCACGTCCGCGAGGTCTTCCAGGATCTCCAGCCCGCAGGAACCGTTCCCCATCAGGACCTCCGGGTCGTCGAACGGGTGGACGAGCACGAGCCCGCGCTCCTCGCGCAGCGCCTCGAGATGCGCGAACGCCTCCGCGATGGTCGATCCGTGGAGCGCGACGTCCGCCCCGTACTCCAGGCACGCAGCGACCTTCGATGCCACCGCCCCCTCGGGCATCACGACCGTCACGGGGACGCCCGCCTCCCGCCCCGCCCACGCGTACGCCTGCCCGGCGTTGCCGGCGGAGATCGTGATCGCCCCGCGCCGCCGTTCGTCGGGCGTCAGCGACGAGATCCGCGCGAGCGTCGCCCGTGGCTTGAACGAGCCGGTCTTCTGGAGATGCTCGGCCTTGAGGTACAGCCGATCGTCCCCGAGGCGCGCCCCGGAGGCCGCGCCCGCGATCCTGGCGGCCGTCTGCGACGACAGCATCGGCGTGTGGTGGATGCGGCCGCGCAGGATCGCGCGGGTCTCGCGGATCGAGGACAGGGTGACGGAAGCGCCGGACACACCCGGAGTATGACTCGAGACCGACGGGTCGCGAAGTGACTTGCGTGATTGCGCAAACAGTGAGACACTTCCGTCGTGATCGACACCGACATGCGCCGCGAGACCGAGCGACAGCGTTCCGCTGCCGTCGCGCGCGCCCTCGGCGACCCCAAGCGGCTGTGCGTCCTGGAGTCCCTCGCCGGTGGCGAGGCCTCGGTGGGCGACCTTGCCACGCGGGTCAGCTGCCAGGTGCCGAACATGAGTCAGCATCTCGCGGTGCTGCGCGCGGCCGGGCTCGTCACGGCTCGCCGGGACGGGAACACCGTGTACTACCGCCTCTCGGACCCGCGCGTCCTGGAGGCATACCAGCTACTCCAGATCATCGCCCGCTGACGGGCATGTGCAGGTCCCGCCGCCCGGCGGGAGAAAGGAGCCGCCTCGTGGCGGAGATCAAGCAGGCGACCGACGACACGTTCGAGGCGCTCGTGCTCAACAACGACAAGCCCGTCGTCGTGGACTTCTGGGCGGCCTGGTGCGGACCGTGCAAGATGGTCGCCCCGGAGATGGAGAAGATCGCCGCCAAGTACGACGGCGTCGTGGACGTGGTCAAGGTGGACGTGGACGCCAACCCGCGCCTGTCGCAGGCGTTCGGGATCATGAGCATCCCCACCATCGCGTTCTTCAAGCCCGGCGCCCAGCCCCAGGGCGTTGTTGGCTTCCGCCCCATGGAGCAGCTCGAGCAGGCGTTCGGCCTGACGACGCTGGCAGCGCCCAAGGCCCAGGCGTAGCGTCCACGCACTGACCACGGCCCCGGTCGGCGACCGGGGCCGTTTCGATTCCGCCGGCTGATCAGCCGCCGGGCGCGCCCGCCGCCCGCCGGTGGGCGTGGCGCACCCAGGCCTCCGCGCGGTCCAGGGCGAACCGGTCCGTGACGGCCGGCGCGAAGGCGACCCAGCCGGTGCCCCGCGACGAGGCGCGGGTGTCCGGCGTCGCGAGCGCGGCAGCCGCCACCCGCCCGTCGAGCGCGACCTCGAGCATCTCGGCCCCGATCACCGCGAACATCCGCCCGCCGACAGCCAGCAGCTCCAGCCCGCCGTCCCGGGTGCGGGTCACGCCGTCCAGATCCTCCAGCACCGCGCCGACCCGCTCGTCGAGCGACTCGTCGGCGTCGCTCCCGGCGAGCGCGGCGCCCTCGGCCGCCTCGGCCGCATCGAGCGGCGCGTCCTCCTCCTCGTCCTCGTCCGCCGCCGGGTCGTGCCCGTTGCGGCCGTCGTCGGCCGCGGGACCGCCCCCCGTCACCGGCCCGCGGCCTCCAGGATCGCCCGCAGATCCTTCGCGTGTTCCTCGTAGTGCTCGATCGTCTCGCCGAAGAACCACTCCTGGTGCTCCGCGTTCTTCACCCAACGGCTCTCCGGCACCACCGTGAGGTAGCCGCGCAGCTCGCCGGCCGTCTCCCGGAACCGGCGCCGAACCTCCGCGAGCGGCAGCCCGCGGAACTCGGCGATCGCCTCCTCGTTGATCAGGTCACCTGCACCGGGCGTGGACCACTCCCGGTTGAGCCGCTCCATCGTCGGGCTGGTCTCGCCGACCGCGAGCTCCTTCGCGGTATCCAGCGCGGCCTCCTGCCACAGGATCATGTGGCCCATCAGGTCGCGCCCGGACCAGCCGCCCGCGGCCTCCACGGGGACCTCCAGCTGTTCGTCGGTCAGCGCGCCCAGGGCCTCGTAGGCACGGAACGCGTCACGCTCGTCTTCGAGGAAGGAGAGGGCATCGAGATACATGCCGGCATGGTAGTCCGGTTGCGAACCGCCGGTCGGACCGCCCGTCAGACCGAGACGGGCTCCCGGTACTCCCCGAATACCTCGCGCAGGACCTGGCACTGCTCGCCCAGGGTCGCGTACGCCTCTGCGCAGCGCAGGAAGTGGGGCATCAGGTTGGACTCCGTGCTGTCCGGCCGGGCCGCGGCCTCGCGCAGTCCCGCCAGCGCGGCGCCCACGGCGACCCCGTCACGGTCCGCCCGCGTGCGCCCGAGGCGGGCGAGATGCCGCTCCAGCGATCCCTCCGGCACCTGGAGCACGGGCACCCTGATCGGCTCGTCCTGGACGTATCGGTTGACGCCCACGATCCCCCGCTCCCCGGCGTCGAACTCCCGCTGGAACCGGTACGCGGCATCGGCGATCTCGCGCTGCGGGTAGCCCTCCGCGATGGCCGCCACCATGCCGCCCCGCCGGTCGATCTCGTCGAGGTAGCGCCAGACCTCGCGTTCCACCCGGTTGGTGAGCGACTCGACGAACCATGACCCGCCCAGCGGATCGACCGTGGACGCGACGCCCGTCTCCTCGGCCAGGACCTGCTGCTGGCGCAGGGCCAGCAGCGCGGCCTCGGCCGTGGGCACGGCGAGCGCCTCGTCGTAGGCGTCGGTGTGAAGCGACTGCGTGCCCCCCAGGATGGCGGCCAGCGCCTGGGTGGCGACCCGGGTCAGGTTGTTGAGCGGCTGCTGCGGCGTGAGGGACACGCCCGCGGTCTGGGTGTGGAACCGCATCCATGTCGAGCGCTCGCTCTCGGCGCCATAGCGCTCGCGCATCAGCTTCCACCAGATCCGGCGCGAGGCCCGGAACTTGGCGATCTCCTCGAAGAAGTCGCTGTGGCTGTTGAAGAAGAACGAGAGGCGGGGCGCGAACTCGTCCACGACCAGGCCGCGCGCCATCGACGCCTCGACGTAGGCCATCCCGTCCGCGATCGTGAACGCGAGCTCCTGGACGGCCGTCGAGCCCGCCTCGCGGATGTGGTAGCCGCTGATCGACACGGTGTTCCAGCGCGGCATCTCGCGAGTCCCGAACTCGATCGTGTCCACGACCAGCCGCATCGACGGCCCGGGCGGGTACAGGAACTCCTTCTGGGCGACGTACTCCTTGAGGATGTCGTTCTGGATCGTGCCCTCGAGCACGGCCCGTGGCACCCCCGCCTTCTCGGCCGCGACGATGTACATCGCCCAGATCGGCGCCGCCGGGGCGTTGATCGTCATCGACGTGCTCACCCGGTCCAGCGGCAGGCCCGCGAGCAGCAGCTCCATGTCGGCCAGGCTGGAGACGGCCACCCCGCACGTCCCGAACTCGCCTTCGGCCTCCGGATCGTCGGTGTCGTAGCCGTAGAGGGTGGGCATGTCGTAGGCGATCGACAGGCCGGTCTGGCCGGCCTCGAGCAGCTGGCGGAAGCGGGCGTTGGTGTCCTCCGCGCTGCCGAAGCCCGCGAACATGCGCATCGTCCATGGGCGGGAGCGGTACCCCGTGGGGTGGATGCCGCGGGTGAACGGGGGCTCTCCCGGCAGGCCCACGTCGCGCAGCAGGTCCGCGTCCGCGTAGCGGCCGTCGCCGGCACGGAGCGGGTCGCCGTGGTGGTCCACGGCCGTGGGGCCGCCGGGCCCGGGCGGGTCGTCGCCGCCCGGGTCGCCCGCCAGGTCCCACGGGCCGTACAGGGGCTCGATCGGCAGGTCGCCGAGCGTGGAGAACCGGGGCAGCCGCTCGGGAAGGCGGTCGAGCGAGGGCGCGAGGCGCTCGATCCGCCAGGCCTGCCGGCGCTTGGCCCAGGCGTCGGGACGGTCGCTCATGGCGGCGACTCTAGCAGACGGTCCCCGGGCCGCTTCGCGCCGGTGGTGACCTGGCCCTGGCGTGCCGGCATCAGGGACCTGCGAGCTCCTCGAGCGCCTCCAGGACCCTCGTGTCCCCGAGATCCGAGGCCAGCAGGACGATCACCCGGCCCGGCTCCTCCGCGGGCCAGGCCACGATCGTCTGGGCGGTGCCGTCGGCCTGGAGGACATCGAGGCGACGGCCGGTCCGACCCGCGACGGTGGTCTCCGCGTCCGCCAGCCGCTCCGTCTTGCGGTTGGACAGGGCGCCGGCCTTGTAGAAGTCGATCATCGCCGACGGCGTCAGGCCCTCGGCCTCGAACAGCGCGGTCGTCAGGGCGGCGCTCCCGTCCAGCTCCCACGTGGCGCCCGCGAACCGGACCTCCGAGATGCCCACGTCGGCCAGCGTGCCGAGGGCGTCCGGCGTGCAGTTGCGCCCGGAGTCGACGTTGATGGGCGAGCTGCCGCCGTAGGCGGGCGGGAGCAGCGCCTCCAGCTCCGGGTACGCGCCGGGCATGCGCCCATCGGTCGTGCAGGCGGCGGCGGGATCGAACGAAACGACCGGGATCGCGGAGCCGCCGCAGGCCGCGAGGAGGGCCGCGGCGGCAAGGAGCAGGACGATCGGGGAGCCGGGGCGGGGATGCGGCACGGCTCGAAGCGTACCGGCGATCGAGAGGCCGCGCCGCCGGGCATCCGATGGTCTCGGCCCTCGCTGACCCCATCGTCCCGGCGGTGCCAGCGTGCGCCTGACCTTCGCCCGCCCGGCACCCGGGACATGCCGGTCATTGCCTTTGCGGCGGCGGGCTCGTACGGTTGGGTTCGCGTTCGAAACGCGCCGACCCTGCGACGACCGGGGGAAGCCTGGGGCGTCGGCCACGGATCGGAGGCTGGACGACCCGGCCGTCGGGGACGCTCGACGGCCCGGGGGTACCGAGCCACCGGTCACGAGCCGAGTAACCAAGGAGCGTCCGGCCAGCAGGCCCGGAAGCAGGGCGGCAGCACTCATCGCGACTTCATCCGCGCCTCCGGCGATTGCCGGGGGCGCGTTCATGTCCGGGCGGCAGCGCCAGCCTGCCGGCCGTGCCCCTACCCGAACGGGTTGGAGCGCCAGCCGGGCCTGGGCTCCCTGTGGACGCGACGGATCCCGCGCCGGTCCAGCTCGTCGCGGATCACGCGCGAGGCCAGCGCCAGGTCCGGGTCCCGGGTGACGGTGCTTGCCAGCCAGTCGATGTAGGAGGGCTCGAAGGCGGCGATCTCACCCAGCGTATGGCCGTGGAACTTGCCGAAGCCGACCTCCAGCTCCAACGCGTCATCGAGCGAGGGGGGCTCCGGCGCCAGGTGCCCGGCCAGGCGGTCCCGCTCCATGGGACCCGACGGTTGCGAGGCGCGCAGCTCGGGAGCGGATCGGCCGTGTCGATACGGAGGCTGCCCGGTCAGCGGGATGCGGGTTCCGGGCGGCGTCGTGGTCTGGTTGCGCGGCCGGAAGGTTCCCGACAGGTCCAGCCGGCCGGTGACGGGGCGCGTGGCCCTCGGCGGAGGGGGGCCTCCGGTGCGCCCGGCCGTCCCCGAGGTCGCCGGGTCGGATCCGGCCCGGTCGCCGGCCCCCGTGCGGGCATGCCGCCTCGCCGCCGCCCGACCCTCGGTGGTCTCGCCGGCCCGTGTCAGGGCGGCGTACGCGGCATTGATCTCCGCCATGCGACGCGTCGCCCGACGGGCCGTCTCCGGGTCGTCGCCGGTCAGGTCCGGGTGGTTCTGCCGCGCGAGCGTGCGCCAGGCGGCCTTGATCGCCTCGGGCGAGGCTCCGGGCTGAACGCCGAGCACGGCATGTGGATCCTTGTGGGGCACGGCCAGAGTGTAGCCGGGGCCACCGCGAGCACCGGCGCCGCGTTCGGGCGCCGTAGCCGGAGCCACGCTCGGGCTCCGGTGGCCGCTGTGGCCGGTCATCTGCCGACGCCGCCGGAGGGAGTACGGCGCCCGACACGGCGAGGCGCGCTTGACAACGGGCGGGTTGCACGGTCACCTGTGTGCATGCCCCGCATCCCCCGACGCCGGCGCGCCGGCCTCGTCGCCGCCATCGCCGCCCTGCCGTTCGCCGCCGCGTACCGGTTCGCCCTCGTGTACCGGGTGCGTGCCGGATACCCGCGCCGCCACCCGCCGGCCTGGACCCCCGATGCGCTTGGTCTCGCGTTCGAGCACGTGGACGTCCCCACGAGCGGCGGCCTCACGCTGCCGGGTTGGTTCATGCCCGCCGGTTCCGCCGCGGCACCCGGGGTGGTGCTCGTCCACGGGTGGGAGTCGGCGCGGGATCGCACGCTTCCCCATGCGCAGGTCCTCCACGCCGCCGGGTTCCACGTCCTGGCCATGGACGTGCGCGGCCACGGGACGAACGGCCCCGAGGAGCTGCCGATGTCCGTGGGCGAGTTCGCCGCGGACGCGCGCGCCGGGGTGGCCGCGATCCTGGGCCGCCCGGAGGTCACCTCCGCCGCACTCCTCGGCCACTCCATGGGAGCCGCCGGATCGCTCGTCGCGGCCGCCGGGGACCCGGATGTCGCCGCCGTGATCGCCCTCTCCACGCCCGCCGATCCGCACCGCCTCACCCGACAGACGTTCCGCCTCGCCCGCCTGCCGCTCCCCGACCCGATCGCGTGGCCGCTCGCGTGGCTGACCACCCGCGTCTACCTCAAGCCCCGGGGCCACCGCGTGTCGGACGTGAGCGCCAGCCGGGCCGTCCGCGACATCGAGGTCCCGGTCATGCTGGTCCACGGGTCGGACGATCACGTCGTCCCCGTGGCCGACCTCCACCGGCTGGCGGCCATCCGCCGGCGGGCGCGCCCGGACGCCGTGACCGAGACGCTCGAGGTGGCCGGTGGTCACCACTCGTGGCTGTACGAGTTCCCCGAGCACCGGGCCGGGATCGCTCGGTTCCTGGCGAGGACGCTCGGAGGCCCCTACCCGCCCGACGAGGCCGCGGCCCGCGCGGAGGCCGTCCCGGCCGTTCGCCTGCCGGACCCGGAACGGCTGTCCACGCTGGACGAGGAGCCGGGCGGGTTCCGGTCGCTTGCGGGCGTCGTGCGGCCCGGCGGGCGCCAGCACAATGACTCCCCCACCCCGACCGGGCCGGGGGCGCCCGTCCGGTGACCGCCTGGGAGGCCGTCCACGCCAAGCGCGCCGTGCGCGAGTTCGCCGAGCGGCCGCTTGAGCCTGCCCACCTGGACCGCATCCTCGACGCGGGTCGGCGCGCCCACAGCGCGAAGAACCTGCAGCGCTGGGCGTTCGTCGCGGTGCGGGACCGGGATCGCCTGCGGGCGCTGTCGGAAGTCGGGCCTTGGGCGGGACACGTGGCTGGAGCGGCGGTGGCCGTCGCGCTCGTGACCCCGGACCCCCGGGCGCCGGACACGCCCCTCAGCGTGACCTGGGACCTGGGTGGTGCTGCGGCCCAGATGATGCTGGTCGCCTGGGAGGTGGGCGTCGGCAGCTGCCCGGCCACGGTGTACGAGCAGGACCTGGCGCGCGACCTCCTCGGCTACCCGGCCGGGATGCACTGCGAGTACATCCTGTCGTTCGGGTACCCGGCCGATCCGGCGGTCCTCACCCGGCCCAACCGCGCGGGCGGGCGGCGGTCCATCGAGGACCTCGTCCACGAGGAGCGCTGGTAGCGCCGGACGGCGTGCCCGGCCAGCTTCAGGGGCGCTTGCGCAGGTAGGCGGTGACGCCGGCCTCGTAGCCGAGCGATTCGTACATCTGGCGGGCCTCGGGCCGGTGATGGCCCGCGGTGATCTCGAAGAACGCGGCGTCCTCCTCGACCGCGATCCGCTCCGCCTCGCCGAACAGCATCCGGCCGATGCCGCGCTCCCGGACGCCCGGGTCCACGACGATCGCGATGATCCGCATGAACTGGCCGTTGCTCTCGAACCGGGGAACGAACGCGATGGCGATGAAGCCCACCACCTCGCCGCCGGCCTCCGCGACGACCACGCGGTCTGGCCGGGTGAAGCGGGCGAGGCGGCTCTCCAGATCCGTGGCCCCGGCCGGGTATCCCTCGTCGGTGAGCAGGGTGGCGAGACGCCCGGCGTCGGCCGCCGTGGCGTCCCGGAAGGTGACCGTGGCTGCGTCGTTCATGGCGCGATGGTACCCGCCGCTGCGGCCGGGGACGAGTGCGGGGAGCCCTCGACGACGATGACGTGCGGCCCGGCAATGGCGGCGCCCGGCACCAGGACGGAACGGCCGAAGGGACCCGCGCCGATGCGGGAGACGGTGGCGCCGCGCGCCCGGGCGGCCGCCAGCCAGGCCTCCAGGCCACCGACCGGCCGGACGTACACCGCGCACGGCCCCTCCCCGTCGCGGGCGAGCGACGCGGCGAGCCTGCCCTCGGTCGCGGGCTCCGCCAGGACGAGGTGTCCGCCGGGGAGGTCCGACGTCGCCCGGCTCCGGACGCGGGCGCCGAGGTGCGGGTCGAGCCCTCCCCCGGGCTCGATCGCATCGCCGGGCTCGTCACCGGCCGGTTCGAGCCACGGCGACAGCTCCGTCTCCGCCCGGTCCAGCTCCACCGTGGCCCAGGCGACACCCACCAGCACGAGCGGCCCGGCGGCGGTCGGCAGCGTTGTCGAGCCCTCCTCGACCGGCTCGAACACCAGGCGCCCGGCGGCCGTGGGCACGTCCGTCGGGGTTTCCCTGAGCCACGGCACGATCTCCAGCCCCGGCACCGTCGGCGCCCCCAGCCGGCGCTCCAGGTCCGCGCCCAGCGTTGCCGGGTCGGCCGCCTGCCACGTGAGGCGGGCGATGGGCGACGTCACCACTCCAGCAGCATGTCGGGTGACTCGCCCAGCGACTGGAAGCCGAGGCGCTCGTACAGGCGATACGCCGGGCCGTTGCCGCTGAACACGCCGAGATAGACCACGTCCGCTCGCCCGGCGAGACCCGCCGCAACCGCCTCCCGGGTCACGATGGCACCGAGCCCACGACCGCGGAAGCCCGGCCGCGTCCCGATGGAGGACAGGTATGAACAGCCGTCGAAGGTGGTCGCCTTGGCCACCGCCGCCGGCTCGCCGTCGATCCACGCGAGGACCAGTGCAACCCTGGGGTCGTCCAGCGTGACGCGCAGATCCGCCGCCAGGTCGCGGGCACGCCATGGCGGCGCGCCGAACGACTCCGCGAGCACCGCCCCCGCGGCATCCACGTCCCCGGCGTGGGTGTCGGCGGCACGGATGATGGTCCGCATCGAGACGCCCGGCCCGAGGTCAGCAGCGGCGACCGGTGGACAGGCCGCACGATCGTGCAGGGCCATGATGTGGCCGCCGCCGACATCCCGGAAACCGTTCGCCTCCAGCCGGGCCGCGAGGTCGGCCGGGCGGCCGTGCGCGATCGAGGGCCAGATATGCGGCCGCCGGCCGAGGACGCCGAACAGGGCCAGGGCCTGCGTCAGGCGGTGGTCGAAGGCGGTCGGGTCATCGGGCCAGCGAACGCTCACCATCCGGGTCCAGAACGGGTCCGGATCGTCCGGGTCGTACAGGACCAGGGCATCGCCGAGATCCCGGACCTCGCGCCGGGGGATGGCGTGGGCGTCGGTCTCGTGCCGCTCGAGGCGGAGCACGGTTTCGGCGTCCACGGAGCGATTGTCGGTCACCCGGCCACGATAGCCAACGGGGCGCTGCGGGCGCACCACGTGAAACCGAGCTCGCCGCCGGCGCGTACCGTTCGGTGCAGGGCCAGGTCCCCCGTCCCCGTAGCAGGAGCGTCCCGATGACCCGGAAGCTCGAACTCGCGGCGTGGCTCGGAGCGGCCACGCTCGTCCTCGCCGCCTGTGCGGGCGGCGGCGCACCGCCTGCGCCGGCCACGCCCGGGCCGCAGGCCCCGACGGCGGCGCCCACCGCGGAACCGGTCGCGACCGCGGAACCGGCTCCGCCAAGCGAGGCAGGCTCGAGCTGTGAGGTCGTCGACGGGGACGGGGCCACCACCGCCGTCGTCGCGGGTTTCGCGTTCCCGGCCGGCCTCAGCGTGCCGGCGGGAGAGGCGATCACGTGGACCAACCGGGACCGCGCGCCGCATACGGTGACGTTCGACGACGGGTCGTGCTCCAGCGGGTCGCTCGGCGCAGGCGCGTCGAAGACCGTGCGCTACGACGTGCCCGGCACGTACCCCTTCCACTGCGCGATCCACCCGAACATGACGGGATCGTTGGAGGTGAAGGGCTGAGCTAGACGTCGTCCCGGCGGACGACGATCGCCGACGCGCCCGACGGCAGGTCCAGCAGGTCCGGCACGGGCAGCCCGGCGGCCTCGAACCAGCCCAGTGCCTCCGACCGCGTGACCAGGCGGGTGCCTCTGAGCAGCTCGTCCAGCTGCACGCCCGCGATGAGCTCCGCGTGGCGGGTCCGCATTTCGTCCGGATCGGTGGGCAGGTACCAGTCCAGCGCGATCAGCCAGCCGCCCGGGCGGACCGCGGTCCATGCGGACCGAACGGCCGCCACGGGATCCTGCAGGCCATGGAGCGCGTACTGGAAGTAGGCGAGCTCGAATGCGCCGTGGTTGCCGACGGCGTGCACGTCGCCGTGCTCGATGGTGACCCGGTCCGAGACTCCGGCAGCGGCGACATTCGCCCGCGCGCGCTCCACCGAATCCGGCTCGAACTCCACGCCCAGCGCGGTGATCGCCGGGAAGCGCTTGGCCATCGCGATCAGCCATCGGCCGCCGCCGCAGTGAACGTCCAGGATCCGGGACCCCGGGCGCAGGTCGGCCACCACCTGCGGCAGCACCGCGAGGACCTCCTGGAAGAACACGGCGATGTCCTGGATGGTCAGCCGCTCGATGGCCGCGCGGTAGCGGTCCGGCCGGTGCACGATCGGGAGGCCGGTCCGGAACACGCCCAGCAGCGCGCCGTAGTCCAGGCTGCCGGTGGCGGCAAACAGGAACTGGCCGCCGAGATACTCCGGCTTGTCCGCGTCCAGCAGGATCGAGGCCGTCTCGGCTGACAGCCGGATGCGGCCGTCCTCGAGGTCAACGAGGTCGTGCGCGTCCGCGCCCCACGCCCAGCGTTCGACGAGGGACCGGTCCGTGCCCGTGTCGGCGGCCAGGATGGCCGGCTCAAGCCCCTCCGAGCCGGCGCGCTCGAGCCGGGCGAACAGGCCCAGCTCCAGCCCGACGTAGATGAACCACGTCCGGTAGAAGCCGCCGAGGCTGACAACCAGGTCGTCGAAGCGGTCGTCGAGGCGCATCGCGCAGATTGTGACACGCGGCCACGCGCACGCGGACTACGATCCGCCTCGCCGCCGCCCGGCACCCGGCGGGTTGGATGCAACCACACCGCCATCGGGCGTGTTCTGGATGGTGATGGACGACACGGAGCTCGCACGACAACTCGCGCACGACCTGGATGGAACGTTCGAGGCCCTGGTCCGCACCCACGTGGACCGCTGCCACGCGATCGCGCTGCGCCTGACCGGGAGCCCGCACGACGCCGAGGAGGTGGCGCAGGACGCGCTGGTCCGAGCCTACCGGGCGCTGGAGGGCTATCCCCCCGAGCGGATCCGGGAGCTCCGCCTCCGTCCGTGGCTGGCGACGATCGTCGTGAACCTGGCCCGGAACCGCGCGCGTCGCCGACGGCCACCCACCATGCCGCTGGCGCCGTTGGTGGAGGCCGGGTTCGAGCCCTCCGCCGGCGACGCGTCCGATCCCGCCGGGGCCGCGGAGCGCACCGCGGAGCGCGAGCGGCTGGGCGCGCTGCTGGCCGGGCTGCCGGAGCGCTACCGGGTGCCCGTCGTCCTGCGCCACGTCGATGATTTGTCCTATGCCGAGCTCGCCGAGGTTCTCGGCCGACCGGAGGGAACGCTCAAGGCCCAGGTCCACCGGGGTCTCGCGCTCCTGCGGGCGGCCGCCGCCGAGACCGGACTCGAGGAGATGACCGCATGAACCGCCCGACGACCCGTGCCCTCGCCGACGATGCCCCCGGGGCGCTCGCCTCCCTCGCCGTCCCGGCGCCCGCCGGTGTCACGGACGCCGTCCTCGTGGAGGTCGGACTCGCCGACCGGATGGGCCCGGTCCCGTCCCCGCTGGGCACACTGTGGGTCGCGTGGAACGGCCGTGGTGTGACGGAGGTCGAGCAGGCGCCGGACGGCCCCACCGCCGCCGCCCGCCACGAGGCACGCACCGGCCGCCGGACGACGCTGGCCGAGGCCCTGCCCACGTCACTGGCGGATGCCATCGCGCGCCGCCTCGCCGGGGAGCGGCGGGTGCGCATCCCGCTGGACCTGCGCGGCCGGACCGAGTTCGAGGTCGCCGTGTGGACCAAGGCGCTCGAGATCCCGCGCGGCGAGGTTCGGCCCTACGGGTGGATCGCGGCGGAGATCGGGCGCCCGAAGGCCGTGCGGGCCGTCGGGACGGCCCTGGGCCACAACCCGGTGCCGCTCATCGTCCCCTGCCACCGCGTCGTGCGCACCGACGGTGCCATCGGCCAGTACAGCCTCGGCGGGCCCCACAACAAGCGGACGATCCTGGCGACGGAGGGCCTGGACCCGGACGCCCTGGAGACGGCGGCCCACCGCGGCGAGCGCCTGCTGGCCTCGGCCACGACCAGGATCGTGTGCTGGCCGACGTGCCGCAACGCGAGGCGGATCGAGCCGCGCTACCGGGTGCCGTTCCGCTCCCTGCGGGACGCGACCGCGGCCGGCTACCGCGCCTGCCGGGTGTGCCGCCCGACGGCGGTCGAGGCGCCTGCCTGAGCTCCTCCGGGCACGGGCCGCTGCCACGCCGGGCACGGCCCGCTGCCACGTCCGCGCCAACTTGGCCTAGTTGACTGGCGCAAACCGACTGCCGGCGGCTACACTCCGCCAATCCTCTTCCCCGGGAGCCTCCATGCGCCCTGCCGCCAGCCCCGCCGCCATCTGGGCCGGGATCATCGTCCTCTACGTCGTGTGGGGTTCCACGTACCTGGGCATCAGGCTGGCGGTGGACACGATCCCGCCGTTTCTCATGGGCTTCCTCCGGTTCGTGCCGGCGGGCCTGCTCCTCGCCGCCGCCGTGGCCTGGCGCCACCGCGCGACCATCCGGCGCCCCGGCCTGCGTGAGATCCGCGACACCTCGATCGTCGGCGGCCTGCTGCTGCTGGGCGGCATGGGCATGGTGGCCTGGGCGGAGCAGACGATCCCGTCCGGGATCGCCGCGCTCATGATCGGCCTCATGCCGATGTGGCTCGCCATCTTCGCCCGGGTCTTCTTCGGCGAGCGGCTGCCGGCCATGGGGGTGGCCGGAATCGGCCTTGGCCTGGTCGGGATCGCGCTCCTGACCTGGCCGGCGGGCGGCACCGTGACCCTTGACCCGGCCGGCCTGGCGGCCCTCGTGGCCTCGCCCATCTTCTGGTCCCTCGGCTCGCTGTACGCCGCGCGCCGCGCCGTGCTGCCGGCACCGGTCCTGTTCGCCAGCGGGCTGCAGATGGTCGCCGGCGGGCTGATCCTGCTGGCCGCATCCGTCCTGGCCGGGGAGCTGCCCGGCTTCGAGCCGGCGGCGGTGTCGAGCGAGAGCTGGATCGGCCTCGCCTACCTGCTGGTCGTCGGCAGCCTCCTGGGCTACACGACGTACGGCTGGCTGCTGGGCGTCGCCCCGTTGTCCCGGATCGCCACGTACGCGTACGTCAACCCGGTGGTGGCCGTGATCCTGGGCTCGATGATCCTGGGCGAGCCGCTGACGGTGCGCACGATCCTGGCCGCGATCGTGATCGTGGTGGCCGTCGCGCTCATCGTGACCGCGCGCGGGCGTGTCTCCGGCCGCGTTCCCGCGCGGGTGGAGGTCGTCGCCGCCCCGGAGCCCGCCGCGGGCTCCTGAGCACCCGTCGCTCCCGCTATAGTCGCGGGGGAGGTCGCCCAATGGCCGAATCGATCGTGCACGTACCGTACTGGCCGCTCGTGTTCCCCGTCTTCTGGGGCGCGTTCGGCGTGTTCCTGCTCATCGTCGCCAGGCACCTGCGGGTGATCGATGCCGTCCGCGCGGACGGGCTCGGGGCGTTCGAGGAGGTGCCGAGGCGGACGGCAGGGCTGGTCCGGTACACGATCCTGCAGTCCCGGATGTTCCGAGAGCGGCGGGTCGGCGTGATGCACCTGGGCCTGTTCCTGGGCTCGACGATCCTGCTGCTGGGCAACATCAACATGGTCACCGGCGGCCTCATGGAGGCGGTCCTCCACTGGCCGCTCGACGGCCTCCTGTGGAAGCTCCTGCTCTTCGTCCAGAGCGCGGTTGCCATCGCGGCGTTGCTGGCCGTGGCCTACGCCACGTTCCGGCGCCTGGTCACCCGTCCCCGGCGGCTGCTGCTCACGCGGACGTCGCTGGTGATCCTGCTGTTCATCTTCCTCGTGGTCAGCACCGAGGTGCTGGCCCAGACCTTCGAGGTGGTCGCGTACGGGGACCTCGACTGGGCCTTCCTCGCCAACGCCCTCGCGGTCCCGCTGGCGGTCGTGGGCGAGGCCACGGCCGAGACGCTGTTCGGCGCCTTCTGGTGGGCGCACATCATCATCCTGTCCGCGTTCCTCATCTACATCCCGTTCAACAAGCACTTCCACGTCTACACCAGCTTCGTCAACGTCTGGCTGCGCAAGCTGGAGCCGCGCGGCGCGCTGCCGGCAATGGACCTCGAGAGCGAGGCCGCGACGTTCGGCATCCGGACCCTCGCGGACCTGTCGCGCAAGGACCTGCTGGACGGCTTCACCTGCACCGAGTGCGGCCGCTGCGAGGAGGCCTGCCCGGCACACCGGAGTGGCAAGCCGCTCAACCCGCGCTCGCTGATCATGGGCGTGCGGCGGATGTCGGAGGCCGCCGAGCGCGGCGTGGACCTGATCCCCAACTCGCCCATCGTGCGCGAGACCTACGGCCTCGGCGGCATCACCCCCGACGCCGACCGGCTGGCCGCGCCGATCATCGGCGACGCCATCAGCTACGACGCCGTCTGGGACTGCGTCACCTGCGGCGCGTGCGTGGAGGCCTGCCCGGTGCTCATCGAGCACGTGGACAAGATCGTGGGCCTGCGTCGCAACCTCGTCCTCGAGGACAGCAAGTTCCCGCCCGAGCTGACCGCGGCCTTCCGGGGCATGGAGAGCGTCGCCAACCCGTGGGGCCAGCCGCCGTCGGCGCGCCTGGACTGGGCGAAGGGGCTGCCGTTCGACGTCCCGGTCGCCGCGGACGTCGCGCGGGCGGGCGGGATCGCCGACCTGGACGTCATGTACTGGGTCGGCTGTGCGGCCGCGTTCGACGACCGGGCCCGGCGGGTGGCGCGCGCGTTCGTGACCTGCCTGGACGCGGCCGGCGTCCGGTTCGCGGTGCTCGGCCAGGAGGAGGCGTGCACCGGCGACCCGGCCCGGCGGATGGGCAACGAGTACGTGTTCCAGATGCTGGCGATGCAGAACGTGGACACGCTGGCGAAGTACGGGCCGCCGCGGATCGTGACCGCCTGCCCGCACTGCTTCAACACGCTGGCCAACGAGTACGGGCAGTTCGGCGGCCACTACACCGTGGTCCACCACTCGACGTACCTCTCGGAGCTGATCGCGGGCGGCCGCCTGGCGACACTCGCCCCGGAAGGCGCGGCGACACGCACGGTCACGTTCCACGACTCCTGCTACCTCGCCCGGTACAACGGCGTGATCGCGCAGCCCCGCGCGGTGCTCGGGGCGGTCGACGGCCTGGAGCTGCGCGAGATGGCGGAGCGCGGCCGGCAGACCTCGTGCTGCGGTGCGGGCGGCGGGCGGATGTGGATGGAGGAGTCGCGCGGGACGCGGATCAACTCGGCGCGTGCCCAGCAGGCCGTCGCGACCGGCGCCACGACCGTGGCGACCAGCTGCCCGTTCTGCCTGGTGATGCTCCGGGACGGCCTGGCCGAGCTCACGACCGGCCCCGACGACGCCGGTGTGACCAGCCTCGACATCGCGGAGATCCTGGCCGAGGTGGCCACCCCGGGCCCGGTGGCCGCGCTGGGCGGTCGGCGACCGGGCCGCGAGCTGCCGATGGTGTCCGCCGGACGAAGCTAGGCGCCGGACCGCGCCGCGCGTCGGCCGTCAGGCGGGGCGCTCGAAGCCCTGCGCGGGCCAGGGTTCGCAGCGCAGCGGCCGGTCCTCGCGGTAGCCGAGCGCGTAATCGGCCTGGATCAGCGTGTGCAGTTGGCTGGTGCCCTCGTAGATGACGGCGGCCTTGGAGTTGCGCAGGTAGCGCTCCACCGGGAACTCGTTGGAGTACCCGTTGGCGCCGTGGATCTGGATCGCGTCCAGGGCCGCCTGCACCGAGTGGTCGGTGGCCCACCACTTGGCCGCCGAGGTCTCCCGCGTGTTGCGCAGGCCCTGGTTCTTGAGCCAGCCCGCCCGGAGCACCAGCAGCCGCCCGATCTCCGTGCCGCGCGCCATGTTGGCGATCATCTGCTTGACCAGCTGGTGCCGGCCGATCTCCTCGCCGAACGTCTCGCGCTCGTGGGCGTACTTGAGCGAGGCGTCCAGGCACGCCTGGGCGAGCCCCACGGCGCCCGCGGCGACCGTGAACCGGCCCTGGTCGATGGCGCTCATCGCGATCAGGAAGCCCTCGCCCTCCTCGCCGATCCGGTTCTCGACCGGGACCCTGACATCCTCGAAGTCGATCAGCCCGGTGTTGCCGGCCCGGATCCCGAGCTTGCCGTGGAGCGTGCCGGTGGTCAGGCCGGGCATGCCGCGCTCGACCACGAAGGCCGTGATGCCCTTGTGGCGCTTCTCGCGGTCCACCGTCGCGAACACCAGGAAGTGGTCGGCAAGGTCCGCCAGCGAGATCCAGATCTTGTGCCCGTTGAGGACGTAGGCGTCTCCGTCACGGCGGGCCGTCGTGGCCAGGTTCGAGGCGTCCGTGCCTACACCCGGCTCGGTCAGCCCGAACGTGGCCAGCTTCTCACCCTTCGCCTGGGGCACCAGCCAGCGCTGCTTCTGCTCCTCCGTCCCCCACTGGAGGAGCGTCAGGCTGTTGAGCCCCACGTGCACGCTCTGGACCACGCGGAACGCCGTGTCCGCGCGCTCAAGCTCCTCGCACAGCAGGGCGAAGCTGATGTAGTCCATGCCCGACCCGCCGTACTGCTCCGGGATCGGCGCGCCCAGGAACCCCATCTCGGCCATCCTGGCGAACACCTCGCGGTGGACTTCGCCCTTCTCGTCCCACTCGCGGATGAAGGGCAGGATCTCCGCCTCCGCGAAGGCGCGGGCGGCATCGCGGACGAGGCGGTTCTCGTCGGTCAGGGAGAAGTCGATCACGGGTGGTGCCTCGGCTGCAGTCGTACCGGCATGCTACCGCCGCGCCCGGTGCCACGGTAGGTCGGCCGGCACTGACGGACGGCCAGGACGCCTCCCTATACTCGGCCCGTGGACACCATCGACCGCTCCCCCGACTCCCTCGACCCCCTCGACCCCCTCGACCCCCTCGACCTTGCCGCCCTGGCCGCCCCCAGCACGTCGCCGGTCCTCGGCCGCTACATGGACCGCAGCTGGTCCCACGGCATCGGCCACCGCCTGTACGACACCGCCGGCCGCGGGTTCCTGGACTTCGCGAACGGCATCGCCGTGACGGCGCTGGGCCACACGCACCCGAGAGTCACTGCTGCCATCCATGCGCAGGTGGACCGGCTCATCGGCCCCGTCCACGCGATCGGCTTCGCGGAATCCACCGTGACGCTCGGGCAGATGCTGGCAGACACGCTGCCGGACCCGCTGGACTCGGTGCTGTTCCTCAACTCCGGGTCGGAGACGATCGACGGCGCGATCAAGCTCGCGCGCCGGGTCACCGGGCGGCCCGCGATCGTCGCCTTCCGCGGCGCGTTCCACGGGCGGACGATCGGCGCCACCAGCGTCACCAGCTCCAGCCTCAACTACCGGGCGGGCTACGAGCCGCTGCTGCCGGGCGTGTACCACGTCCCCTTCCCGGCCGCGTACCGGGACTTTGCCGACGACGACGCGGCCGCGACCGAGGCCTGCCTGGGCCAGATCAGGGAGCTGCTCCGCACCGTCGTGGCCCCGTCCCAGGTGGCCGCCGTGCTGATCGAGGCGGTCCAGGGCGAAGGTGGCTACTACCCGGCCCCGGCCGCGTTCCTCCGGGGCCTGCGCGCCCTGTGCGACGAGCACGGCATCCTGCTCATCGCGGACGAGGTCCAGTGCGGGCTGGGGCGCACGGGCGCGATGTGGGCGTTCCAGCACGCCGGGATCGTGCCGGACGTGGTGTGCGTGGCCAAGGCCATCGCCAACGGCCTTCCGCTGTCGGCCATCGTGACCCGGCGGGAGCTGCAGGAACGGTGGGGACGGGGTGCCCACGGGACCACCTACGGCGGCAACCCGGTGGCCTGCGCGGCCGGCGTGGCGGTCCTCGAGACGATCCGCGACGAGGACCTCGTCGCGAACGCGAGGGCGCGCGGCGCGGAGCTGACCGGCGGCCTGCGGGAGCTGATGGCGGACCACCCTGGCATCGGCGACGTGCGCGGGCCCGGGCTGATGATCGGCGTCGAGTTCGTCACCGACCGCGCGACGCGGCAGCCGGATGGGGTGACGGCGGAGGCGGTGGCAAACCGCGCCGCGGACGCCGGCCTGCTGCTCCTGACCTGCGGGCTGCAGCACCAGGTGATCCGCTGGATCCCGCCCCTGGACGTGACGGTGCCCGAGGTCGAGGAGGCACTCGCGGTGTTCGAGGGTGCCCTCCGCGGGTAGGTGGGAGCGGGGGTGCGGGCGCGGCCTGGTGGCCGCCGGGACGGGGTCGGGTCGGGCGAACCGGTCGGCTAGCGGTTCCGGGTCAGGAACGCCATCACGTCCTCGAGCCGGAAGCGGCGGTCCCCGCGCTTGCAGACGCGATAGAACGGCAGCTCGCCGCGGTCGCCGAGGCGCTTCACCGTGTTCACGTGCAGGTGGAGCATCTCCGCCACCTCGCTGGCGGTGAGCATCGGTCCGAGGTCGTTGATCGCCATTGACGCCATGTGGTGTTGCCTCTGCTGTCTGCGGGGGCCGAGACGCCCGCGAAAGGGCACTGCGGGGCGGTGCGGCTCCTTGCTGGGCGGAGTGTCCCGGTGCGGGGCACGCGCATCAAGCCGTACTCTCGACTAGCCGGTGGTACCACCGGGTGGGGTCGGGTGGAGCGCGGAGCGGCCGGGGAGGGTCCCCGCGAGGTGCTGCTGCACGCAGTGCAAGGCGGGGGCCGACGACGCCCTCGCGGCGCATGGGGGCACAGCCATGCGTCGATGCGGCAACGCTCGCCGGCCCCCGGTTCGGCGCCCGCGCGCTCCTCGGAGCCGCGTCGCCGACGCCCGCATTGTGGGACGCGCGAGCCGCCGCTGCACGACCACCGTGCCAGAACCCGGTGCCTGGGCGCACCGGGGACGGAAGCGCCCTCCGGCCGGTGGGGGGTCCTGCCGAAGGGCGCGTATCTGGAACGATCGCGGCGCGCGAGCCGGGGAAAGCCTGCGCCCGATCCGATCCTCCGCCGTCGCGATGACGACTGCCGAAGGATGCCCGACGGCTCGCCGCCGGGCGCAGGCCGGTCGGCCCCTTGTGCCCGTGACAGACGGTCAGAAGCTGGGCGAATCTGGGGTGGATCGGTGACGGACCGTCGCCGGTCCGGACCCGGCCCGCTCCGGTTGCGGGCGCCGCACGCGGCCGATCTCGCGATCGCGGTCGGCAACTGGTGCCGAATGTCACTTCCTCGTCAGTCGTCCGGTTAGGATGATGCTGCGAGACCGGGGCACAGCACGAGGGGAGCGATCGTGACCACGTCAGCGCCCGCCGCTCGCGCGCATGCACCCGCCGAGTCCGAACCGGTTCTCGAGGACGGCTCCCGGGTCGCCGTGATCGGCGGTGGGCCGGCGGGCTCCCTGTTCACGTACTTCCTGCTGGACATGGCGGAACGCGTGGACCTGCGCTTCGAGGTCGACATCTACGAGCCCCGCGTGTTCGCGAAGGCCGGTGCGGTGGGCTGCAACATGTGCGGCGGGATCGTGTCCGAGACACTTGTCCAGAACCTCGCCCTCGACGGCGTGTTCCTGGGCAACGACGTGATCCAGCGCGGGATCGACTCGTACCACCTCCATACCGACGCCGGCAGCGTCAAGATTGCCACCCCCAACGAGGAGATGCGGATCGGCGCCGTCCACCGCGGTGGCGGGCCGCGCGACATGACCGAGGCGCGGTGGGTGTCCTTCGACCATCATCTCCTGGAGAACGCGACGGATCGCGGCGCCCGGGTCGTCCAGGCCCGGATCGAGGAGGTGACCCACGACAACGGCCGGCCCGTCCTCCACGTCAAGGGCGGTGAGCCCGTCGCGTACGACCTGGTCGTGGTCGCAACGGGAGTCAACACCTCCATCCTCAAGACATTCGAGGAGCTGGGCATCGGCTACCTGCGCCCGAAGGTGACCAAGACGCTGATCCGCGAGTACTACCTGGGCGAGGAGGCGATCACTGCCTCGCTGGGGACGTCGATGCACGTGTTCCTGCTGGACCTCCCCCACCTCGAGTTCGCCGCCCTGATCCCCAAGGGCGACTACGTGACGATGGCGATGCTCGGGGACGACCTGGACAACGCGGCGGGCGACATGTTCGCCTCGACGCCCGAGGTCCGCGCCGTGATGCCACCGGGCTGGGACCCCAAGGTCCAGTCCTGCCAGTGCCTGCCCCACATCAACGTCCGCGGCGTCGAGAAGCCGTACGCCGACCGGGTGGTGTTCATCGGCGACGCGGGCGTGACGCGCCTGTACAAGGACGGCCTGGGGGCCGCCTACCGGACGGCCAAGGCGGCCGCGCGGACGGCCGTGTTCGAGGGCGTGTCGGAACGGGCGTTCCGCGAGCACTACCAGCCCGTGTGTCGCTCGATCTCGGGCGACAACCGGATCGGCCACCTGGCGTTCATGCTGACCCGCGTCGCGCAGAAGCTGCGGATCATTCGGGTCGCCATCCTGAGGATCACCCAGGACGAGCAGGCCAACGGCCGGACGCCCCGCATGTCCGGGGTGATGTGGGACATCTTCTCGGGCAGCGCCCCCTACAGCGACATCTTCCGCCGGATGATCCATCCGGCCCTGATCTTCCGGGGAGCGATCGCGATGCCCGGGGTGCTGGTGCAGACCATGCGGCGCAGCCCGGCCCCGGCCGGCGAGGAGGTTCGATCGTGAGTGAGGCCGCGCTGGGGCGCTTCTACGCCGACGGGGAGATCGTGGCCCACCAGGGCGACGTGGGCGAGTGCATGTTCATGGTCCAGGACGGCGAGGTGGAGATCATCCGCGAGGAGCACGGCACCGCGGTCGTGCTGCGATCAGCGGGCCGCAACGAGCTCCTGGGCGAGATGGCGATCTTCGATCATGCACCCCGCTCGGCGACGATCCGAGCGAAGGGACGGGCGAGGATCCTGACCCTCGACAAGCGCAACTTCCTGCGCCGGATCAACGAGGACCCGTCACTCGCGTTCCGGATGATCGAGACGATGTCCCACCGGGTGCGCGAGCTCAGCCACGAGGTCGTGGAGCTCCAGGCCCAGCTGCGGGAGCGCGATGCCGTGGGGTCGGGCACGGGTCGCTGAACTCGCCGGACCATCGGCCGACGCGGATCGCCGGCCGCTCGGCGCCGGGGCGCAGGGTCGCGCCGTGATCGCCGGTGGCGCGCAGAACGCCCGTCTCGTCCCGGCGTGCCCGCACCCAGTCAAGCCCCGCGTCGGTCAGGCGACGCTCCACGATCGTGCCCTGCTCGGCGTCGTCCATCCAGATCACGCGGCCGTCGTCCACGATCGTCGTGCCCCAGGATGCCTGCTGCCGCCGATGCAACGTGCGTGGGCGGCCTGACGTTGCGCCCTGCCGCCGCCCCGGGCCACCCCGGGCCCCGATAATCGTCACGATGACCGAGCGCACGGGCCTCTCCCTGGTGGTCAACGGCGAGCCGCGCCGGCTGGACGTCCCGGCGCACTGGCGCCTGCTGGACGTGCTGCGCGAGGGCCTCGGGCTGACCGGGACCAAGGAGGGCTGCGATGACGGCACGTGCGGCACGTGCACGGTCATCTCCGGCGGGCGGATGGTGCGGGCCTGCCGGGTGCCCGCGGTCGAGGTCTCCGGCTCGGACGTGCTGACCATCGAGGGGCTGGGTTCTCCCGAGCGCCCGCATCCCCTCCAGGCTGCGTTCGCGGCTGCCGACGCCACGCAGTGCGGGTTCTGCACGCCCGGGATGATCATGGCCGCGGCGTCGCTGCTGGAGCGCAACCCCCACCCCACCCGCGCCGAGATCACCCGCCGGCTTGGCGGCAACCTGTGCCGGTGCACGGGCTACAACGCGATCGTGGACGCCATCGAGTGGGCGGCGAACGGGCACGGTGGGGCGCCGCGCGCCTGGCCGGCGTCGGCAGGGGGGTCGGACGGCCCGCCCACGGCCCTCGGTGACCGCGGCGGCGCCCTCCGCTCCGATGCTCTGGACAAGGCGACCGGCCGTGCTGTCTACGCCGCGGACCTCGTGCTGGACCGCACGCTCCACGGCAGGGTCTTGCGCAGCCCGCATCCGCACGCCGACATCGCCCGGCTGGATACGGGCCGCGCCGCCCGCATGCCCGGCGTGGCGGCCGTCCTGACCGCCGCCGACGTCCCGGGCGAGAACGCCTATGGGCGGCGGTTCAAGGACCAGCCGGTGCTGGCCGCGTCCCGGGTTCGACAGGTCGGCGACCCGGTCGCCCTGGTCGTGGCGGACTCACCGGAGGCTGCGGCCGCGGCGCTCGCGGCCATCGAGGTCGATTACCGCCCCCTGGCTGCCCTCACGTCCGTGGACGACGCGCTGGCGGACGGCGCCCCGGCGATCCACCCGGGCGGGAACCTCCTCGCCGACAATTGGGTGCGGGCGGGTCGCGACGTTGCGGAGGCCCTGGCCAGTGCCGACGTCGTCGTGGAGGCCACCTTCGAGACCCCGTGGAACGAGCACGCCTACCTGGAGCCGGAGGCCGTGGTGGCCCACTGGGACGGCGACACGCTAATCGTGCGCACGCCCACCCAGTACGCCCATTACCAGCAGGCAGAGATCGCGCGAACCATGGGTCTGCCCAAGGGGCGGGTGCGCGTTGTGCCCACCGTCATCGGCGGCGCGTTCGGGGGCAAGACCGAGATCGCGGGGCAGTGCCTGGCGGCGCTGGGCACCCTGCGGACGGGACGCCCGGTACGGATCGTGTACACGCGGGCGGAATCGTTCGCCTCCACCGGCAAACGGCACCCGACGCGGATCCGGTGCCGGGCCGGCGCCACGCGCGAAGGCGACCTCGTCGCGCTCGAGGTGGACGTGCTCGCCGACACCGGCGCCTACGCCTCGTTCGGGCCCGGGCTGATCGTCAAGGCGTTCGGCTCTGCCGCCGGCCCGTACCGCTGGCCGGCGGTGGACCTCCACGGACGAACCGTGTTCACCAACAACCCCACCTCGGGCTGCATGCGCGGCCCGGGCACGACGCAGGCGGCCTTCGCCCTCGAGTCGCTGATGGACCTGCTCGCGGCGCGACTGGGGATGGACCCGCTGGAGCTCCGGGACCGCAACCGGCTGCGGGCGGGCGACCGGCTGCTGTCCGGCCAGGTGCTGGAGCGGGATCCCGCCTTCGGCGCCACGATCGATGCCGTCCGGCCACACTGGGAGGCGGCGCTGGTGCGCTGCGCGGCGGCGAACGAGGCGTCCGGCACCGTGCGCCGGGGCGTCGGGCTCGCCTCGATCTGGTACGGCATCGGCGGCGGAGGCGGCGGCCCGGTCCCCGGCCAGGATCCCGCGCTCACCGTGGGGCGCGGGCCCGGGCGCGCGGCGCTGGACCTTCTCGATGACGGCTCCGTCCGACTGCGGACCGGCGTCGCGGACCTCGGCCAGGGCAGCTCCACGGCCCTGGGCCTGATCGCGGCCGAGGAGATCGGCCTGCCATTCGCACGCGTGCGGGTGCTCGCGGGCGACACGGGGCTGTGCCCGGACGCGGGGCCGGCCGTCGGCAGCCGGGTCACGTTCCTCGTGGGCAACGCCGTGCGCAACGCCGCCGCGGACCTCCGGGAGGCCGTCCTGGGCACGGCGAGCCGGCTCCTCGGCCGGCCGTTCGCAGAGCTCGAGATCCGGGACGGCGACGTCGTCGGCCGCGATGAGCCCGGGGCCCGACTGGGACTGTCGGACGTCGCCAGGGCCCGGGCCGCGTCGGGTCAGGCGAACTCGTTCGAGGGCTTCTTCGACACCGCCCTTCCGGCGTTCGATCCGGGCGCCGGCCTCGGCGAGCCCTACGCGATGCACGTCACCGGCACCCAGCTCGCCGAGGTCGAGGTGGACACCGTGTCCGGGCGGGTTCGCGTCCTGCGCATCGTCGCCGCCCACGACGTCGGTCGGCCCGTGTTCCCCGAGGGCGTCGTCGGCCAGATCGAGGGCGGCATCGTGATGGGCGTCGGCTTCGCGCTCACCGAGGACTTCGTGCCCGGCAAGAGCCACGGGTTCCGGCAGTACCGCATCCCGACCGTGCACGACGTCCCCGAGATGACCGTGATCCTGGTGCGGGACCCGGGCGAGCCGCCCGAGCTGGAGGCCAAGGGCGTCGCCGAGTGCGCGAACATGCCCGTCGCCCCGGCGATCATGAACGCCATCGCGCACGCCACCGGCCGGCGCGTCACGCGGCTTCCCGCTCGCCTCGGCCCGTCCTGAGGTCCGGCCGCCGCGTTGGAGTGGCGCCCCCATCGGGGATCGAACCTGCTGCCCGGCGCCCGGTAGATCCCGCTCGAACGACGGTTCGCGCGAGCAACAGTTCGATCAGAAGAACAGCTGAAGCCACGACGGATTGAGCATCGACGCGTTCTTGAACACGAACGAGCCGATGAACACGACGGCAACGATGCGCGCGTCGCGGATGAGGGCAAGCCGGTTGGCTGCGGAGGGACGAGCAGCGGCTGACGCTGCGATCGGCATCGCGAGCCACGCGAGGATGGTCAGGACGTCCCACCACCACGTCTGCTGCAGCAGGAGGCTCGTCGTCGTGAGCCAGCCGATCAACACCAGGTCCAGCCAGGATCGCGCGTAGGTGAACACGGCCGCGACGATCGCTGCCACGAGCAGGAGCACCGCGATCGCGGCGATGTCCGGGTCAGCCACCGTGACACCAACGGGGTTGTCGCTGTTCATCTCGCGCAGCCACGGCGAGATCCGGAAGAAGACCCCCAGCGAGATCGTGGCAAGCGCGACCGTGACCCCGGCCAGGTCGATCTCCCTGCGGGTCCATGTCCGCCACTGCCGATCTCGAACGACGAGGAATGCCCCGTAGATCGCGAGCGGGGCGAAGAAGTAGGCGCGGAAATGCAGGACCGCAGCAAGCGTGAACATCGCAATCGCCTGCAATCCCTTTCGCTGGGCCAAGAAGTTCGCGGACAACACGAGCGGGGCGATGATCACGCCTTCGTAGAAGCCCTCCAGCGACCAGTGCACCAGCTCGAGATAGACGATGAACAGGACCAGGAACCCGACCGGCCGCATCCCGTCGAACGGATGCCAGAACTTCAGGAGGACGAAGATCGAGATGTGGGCCAGTGCCAGGAAGGACAGGATGAGCAGCCGGTTGGCATCGGAGAACGACAGGTCGGTCAACGAGTACAGGGCCGCCACGGGCGCGGTGAGGACCATGGCGCCGGGAGGATGGAACCGTGGATAGGTCGACCAGCTCGAGACGAACGGTTTGTCGGCGGGCCAGCCGGGCACGGTGAAGACCGGGTACTCCTGGCCGCCCTCCGGCGTGAGATCGGCGGGCAAGGCCGCACGCTGCTCCGGCGTGAGGGGGATGGCCGAGTCCTGCATGGGCCCGATCCAGATGGCGGGTCCGGCGTGCGTGAACAGCCGGGCCGTGTTCATGTGCGAGAAGTGGTCCGTGTAGTTCCCGTTCGACAGGTCGCCGTACGGGTGGGTCGGTCCGAGGAGCAGATACAGGCTCGACCATACGACCAGGGACGTGACGGTCAGGACCAGGGCCAGATGATCGCGGAGGATTCGGGCCTGGGTCGCGCGCACCATGGCGGCGAGTATCGCTGCTGCCGCGGTTCCCGGTCGCGTCGCGGCGCACGGAGCCGGCGCATGCCCATCCTTGTGCCGACCATCGGCCGCTCGCCGGACTGGTCCTCGCCAGTCGATCGATGTTGGGCAGCATCGCCACCCATGGCGTGACGCGGGAGTGGCGCCCCCGGCAGGAATTGAACCTGCGGCCTACCGCTTAGAAGGCGGCTGCTCTATCCACTGAGCTACGGGGGCGTCGGTTAGGTGCTCAGTCTACGCACGAATGTGGTCCATCGACGGCACTGAGACCTCCAGCATTCGTAGCCCGCCGCAGACATCGATCCTGTCGTCAGACCAATGCCGAGACTCTGGTGGCCACCGGGGCCTGTCGAGGGCGCAGCACCATGACTCCGTGCCGCGTCTCAGCGTGCGAGCGGGAGGGAACGACCCGCCACGGGCGTCCCGGAGGCAGAGCGCCATGCGTTGGCAGACCTTGGCCGCACGACTCGCGGCCGTCCTGGCATCGCTGGCACTCCTGGGCGGCTGCGCCACCGGCGCAACGCCCTCGCCCGTGCCCACGCCATCGCCCTCGACCGCGTCGGTGGATCCGACTGCCTCGACGTCGGCGATGGCGTCCACAAGCCCCAGCCCGACGCCGCCGGCCCAGGCCTCGGCGGCCATGCCGTCAACACCACCCGAGACAACGGCGGCTGCGTGGCATACGGGCGGAACCATGATCACGCCTCACGCCTACCACACCGCCACCCTGCTGCCCGGTGGACAACTGCTCGCAGCCGGCGGCGTGGTCAACGACCGCCTGGACGGCAAGGTCTCCGCCGCTGCCGAGCTGTTCGACCCGGTGAGCGGGAAGTGGACCGCCACCCGCGGGATGCTGGAGCCGCGCTGGGGTCACACGGCCACCCTGCTGCCCGGCGGCAAGGTGCTGGTGGCGGGCAGCTACGTGAACAGCGCCGACCCGCTGGCCTCGGCCGAGCTGTATGACCCGGCCACCGACCGATGGACCGCGACCGGGAGGATGAACGCGGGCCGGGGTGGCCACACGGCCACGCTCCTGCTCGACGGCAGGGTCCTCGTGGTCGGTGGCGGTGCCGAGGACACGTCCATGGAGGGTGGGCCCTACAGCGCTACCGCCGAGGTGTACGACCCCGCGACCGGGGAATGGACCGCGACCGGAGGCATGATCGAGGTCCGCAGGCTGTTCACCGCGACGCTGCTGGTCGACGGCCGAGTGCTCGTCGCCGGCGGCGACCCTGGCTTCACGGCCGCCGAGCTGTACGACCCGGGTACCGGCCGCTGGACCGCCACCGGGAGCATGGAACAGGGGCGCATTGGCCACACCGCGACGCTGCTGCCCGATGGGATGGTGCTCGTCACGGGCGGCTGCGCCTGCAGCGAGCCGGGCGCCTGGGCCTCCGCCGAGCTGTACGACCCGGGAATTGGCCGCTGGACCGCCACCGGGAGCATGGGAACGGCCCGCATCTACCACACGGCGACCCTCCTCCTGGACGGCACGGTGCTCGTGGTCGACGACGGTCTCTGGGACAGCACGGCCTCCGCCGAACTCTACGACCCGGGCACCGGCAACTGGACCGCCACCGCGAACCCGCAGGTGTCCCGCGTCGGCTACGCCGCGACCCTGTTGGTCGATGGCAGGGTCCTCGTGGCGGGCGACTACAGCCACAACAGCAAGGTCGCCGAAGTCCTCGAGGTCGGAGCCGGCAGTTGATGTGGGCAAGCCGGCCGGAGGCGCCGGGAGACTGACGCCCGGCCACGCTCGCCAGGCTCGGTCGCGGCCAAGGCGAGACGAGCAGGGTGGGCACCCGAGGATGCACAACGTCCGGAGACGCAGGGCGTCTCATCGATGCGTCCAGGGAAGCGAGGTGCATCATGCGAAGCCTGGCCAGCAGGAGCTTCCTCACGCTCGTGGCGCTGGCGGCTGCGGCGATCGCGCTGGTCATCGTGGTCTGGTTCGACAACACGGTCCTGCCCGGTGTTCAGGAGTCAGGAAGGACAGGCGATCTTTCGCCGCTCGCCGCGCTGACCGCGCTGGAGAGCCTCCTGGTTGCCGGGTCCGTGCTGCTGCTTGGATGGCTGGCATGGAGGTCGGCGTCCGTTGTCGTCGGCCTCGCCTATGTTGTCGTCGGCGGCTTGTTCATGGCCCAGTTGTGGCTCTGGTGGAATCTCGCCGCCGCGGGAAACGAGGTGTTGCCGGAGGCGCTCGCCTTGGTCCTCAGGGAGCTCTTCTACTCCACCACCGGAGGCAGGCTCAACGACGTGTCAACGATCGGCGCGGGGATGCTGATCGCCGGCATTGCCACGCTCGCACGGTGGTGGCGAGTCCGGGCGGTCGCTGCAGGTCCCGTCGAGGTCATGGACGCGACTGCTGATCCGGCGCTCCCGTAGATCGGCCGGCCGACGGCTCCGCTCGGACACGTCGCGACAGGCAGGCGACGGTAGCGGCGTCATGCCAGTCACGGGCGTGTCTCCACGGGCGGCGGGGTAGGTCGTTCGACCCATTACCGCCCCGCGGGGCACGTGCTACGCTCCGGGCCCTTCGCGCGGCGAGCCCATGGCCGCGCGGTCCGTCGAGCCCGGGAATGCCCGACCAGACCACACGATCGACCGCCGCCCAGCTCGCCCTGGAGCTGCCCAGCGCGCTGCCCGCCCTCGGCATCGAGCCGGAGTGGAAGGCACAGGCACGCCTGTGGGGACCACAGCCTTCACCCGATGTGCTCATACCTCGCGAGCTTCCCGGCGGCCATCCCCCATGCCTTCATCGCGCGCTACAGCCGCCCCGGCGACGTGGTCCTGGACCCGTTCTCCGGGCGCGGCACGACCCCGCTCCAGGCAGCGGCCGAGGGCCGGATCGGCGTGGGTAACGACCTCAACCCGTTTGCGCACCTGCTGACGGCGTCGAAGGTGGAGCCGGCGACGCCGGCGGAGGCCCGAACCCGCCTGGCCGCCCTGCGGCTGGGCTGGGCGGCCGATGGGCCGGCCTGGGTGACGCTCGGCGAGCGCGTCGTGGCCACGCCCCGGCACCCGTCCGCGCGCGTGCCGGCTCCGGGCAGCGGGGACGGACCGGACGCCCGCGCGGAGCCCGTTTCGGACGAGGTCGCGCTCGCGTTCCACCCGCGGACGCTGGGACAGCTGCTCTACGTCCGCTCGCGCCTGCGGCTCGATGACCGCGTGGACCGCTTCCTCGCCGGGGCCATGTCCGGGATCCTGCACGGGAAGACGCCGTCCTACCTGTCCACGATCATGCCCAACACGTTCAGCATGGCCCCGCGATACGTGCGGGATTACGTGGCCGCGTCGGGGTTCTCGTCGCCGGAGCGAGACGTGTTCGACGCCCTGTCCGCAAAGCTCGACCGCCTCTACCGCCAACCGCTGCCGGCGACGGGGGGGATCGCGCTGCTGGGCGATGCCCGGACTGCCGGCCGCCGTGCCCGCGCCGCCCTGCGCGCCCGCGGTCTTCCGGATCGCGCCCGCCTGGTCGTGACCTCGCCGCCCTATCTGCGGGTGCTCAAGTACGGCTACTACAACTGGCTGCGGACGTGGCTGCTGGGCTTCGACGCCGACGCGATCGACGCCGCCCTGGACGACGCCCACCACCGGGCGCCGTACCTCGCCTTCCTGCGCGAGGTGCTCGCGGACCTGCGGCCGGCGATGACCGACGACGGGATCGCGGTCCTGGTGATCGGCGACGTGGAGATGGACCGCGGCAAGCCGTCGTCCTCGGGGATCGGCCTGGCCGAGCGCGCCTGGGAGGAGGCCGCGTACCCGGCCGGGTTCCGGCTGGCCGGCCTGATCCGCGACGAGGTGGCCGCCAACCGCAAGATGACCCGCCTGTGGGGCGACGAGGCGGGCCGGGCCACCAAGACGGATCGAATCCTCGTCCTCGGCGCGACGGAGGCCGGGCGACGCCGCGCCCTGGCCGCCGCGGACCTGCCGGTGGACTGGACGTGGCCGCCGACGAGGCTGCGCGCGATCTAGGGTCGTCCCGGCACCTCGTCGCCCGGGCACCGGGGTAGGATTCGGGCCTGACCATGATCCGTGTCCTTTCGGCCGCCCTCCTGGTGCTCCTCCTCCTCGCTCCGGCCGCGGCCCTCGCGGCGGACGAGCCGCGGCTGCGCGACAGCGTGACCGACGACGCGGGCGTGCTGAGCGGCAGTGAGGAGCGGGCCGCAGAGGATGCGCTGGACGGGATCCGCGATTCGTACGACGTCCAGGTATTCGTCGCCTACATCGACACCACGCTGCCCGACAGCGCCACGGACTTCGCGGAATCGACGGCCGCGGCCAACTCCCTGGGCGGCAACGACGCCCTGTTCCTGGTCGCGATCGAGGACCGGTCCCAGGCGATCTGGGTGAGCGACGCGCTGGACGGGATCACCGACGACGAGATCGACGCCGCCCTGGGGGTGACCGAGGGTCTCCTGGCCGATGGCGACTTTGCGGGCGCGGCGATCGCGGCGGGCGAGGCGATCGGCGCGGCAGCCGCCAGCGTCCCCGTGAGTGAGCCGCCGGCCACGGTCGCTCCGGCAACCGCCGTCCCGGCGACGGCGGCCCCGGGTGGCGGCGGAACCCCCGAACCGGAGCCGGCATCCGGGGGCGGCATCAACCTTGGCGCCATCCTCGCGTTCGTGCTCATCGCCGGCGGGCTGCTCCTCGTCGGGCGGACGCTGCTGGCGCGCCGCACCGCCGCGAGGCGGCCCGGCGGATCCCGGCCGCCGGGCGAGCGGGACGACCTCGCCCGCCAGGCCAACCGCGGCCTCCTCGCCACCGATGAGGCCGTCCGCGACGCGGACCAGGAGGTGGGCTTTGCGGAGGCCCAGTGGGGCGAGGCGGTGGCCGCGCCCTACCGGGAGGCGCTCGCCAAGGCGCGCGAGGAGCTGCGCGCCGCCTTCGCAATCCGGCAGCTCATCGACGACGCGGTGCCGGAGACGCCGGAGGAGCGCCGGGCGATGCTCCAGGAGATCGTCGCCCGGACGACGGCCGCCGGCGAGCTGCTGGCCGCGCAGGCCACGCGCCTCGCCGAGCTACGCGACCTGGAGCGGACCGCGCCGGAGCAGTTGGCCGCGCTGCCCGCGGCGCTCGACGTCCTGCATGCCCGTCACGCCGCCGCCGCGGCAACGCTCGAGCGCCTTGCGGGAACGTACGCCACGCCCGCCCTGGCGCCGGTGACCGGCAACCTGGTCGAGGCGGACAAGGCCCTGGCCGCCGCCGCCGCGGAGGGAGAGCGGGGACGCGCCCTGCCCGAAGCGGACCGGACCGGCAGGACGATCGCCCTCCGGCGCGCCCAGGAGGCGGCGGCGTCCGCGACCCGCCTGATCGAGGCCGTCGAGCGGCTGGCCGCGGACCTGGACGCGGCCGCCGCACGCCTGCCCCAGGAGCTCGCAGCCGCGGCCACCGACGTCGCAACGGCACGGGACGGCCTGGCACGCACCGCGGCCCTGCCACCCATGGCCGGCCCACCCGGCACCGGCCAGGGGGCGCCGGAAGGCAGCAACCCGGGCGCGGCCGTCGCGGACGCGGAGCGCCTGCTGGAGGACGCGCGCAGGGCAGCGGAGGCACAGCCCCTGGACCCGTTCGACGCCCTGGAGCGGGCGACGGCCGCGAACCGGGCGGCGGATGCGATCACCGCCGGCCTCCAGGCGTCCGAGGCGCAGCGGCAGCGCCGGCTCCAGCTGGCCGCGACGGCGGTGACGTCCGCCCGAGGCCGCGTGGACCGGGCGATCGACTACATCACCACGCGCCGTCACGGGGTGGGTCGCACGGCCCGGACGCGCGCCGCCGAGGCCGAGGCCAATCTTGCGGACGCCGCCCGGCTCGCGGCCACGGACCCCGAGGCGGCGGCCGCGGCGGCCCGGCGTGCGGCCCAGCTCGCCGACGAAGCGTACCGGCTGGCGACGTCCGAGTTCGATGCCTGGGATCCGGGGCGTGGTCCGGTCGCGGGTCCGTACGCCCGCCCGGCTCCGGCCAGCCCCGGGGCCGACATCGCGGGCGCGATCCTGGGCGGCATCATCGGCGGCGTGCTGGCTGGGGGCGGCCGCCGTGGCAGCGGCTGGGGCGGCTCTTCGTGGGGCGGACCGATGGGCGGCGGCCGGCCCGGCGGCGGATTCGGACTGCCGGGTCCGACGGGCAGTCGCGGTGGCGGCGGTGGCGGCGGAGGCCGCGCCAGGGGCGGTCGCTGGTAGGGACTGCCCGACGCGGCAGGGAAGACGGGGCGCCCGAAGCGTCCTCGCCCCGTCCGTGGTTCGGATAGCATGAGACCTCGATGAACCAGATGTATCCCCCGTCAGACCTGGCTTCGATGGACCCCCTGGTCCTGATGAAGAACCTCGACCACGTTCGGATGACCAGCCGTCGGCTGTCGTACATCCTCCAGCAGCAGGTGCACCTGTACACGCCGGAGGCCAACGAGCTGCGCGAACGGATCGACCGCTACGTGGAGGCGGAACGACAGATCGAGGGCGAGATGGCCCGAAGGCGCATCCGGGCCTGACGCGCCGCTCGGGGCCGGCGCTCCGGGCGCGCTGCCATCTGCTCCCCAGGCGCTACGCGGCGCCCGCCAGCTGCGGCACGACCGCCGACGGCTCCTCGTCCGCCGTCCGGGAAGCCTCGATCAGGGCCGCCCGCGCCGCCCGCCGGGCCGCCTGCTCCTCCGCCACGATCCGTGACACCAGCTGTGCCAGGCGCGGCGTCTCGAACAGGCTGAAGCCCACGCCGATCTCTGCCAGCGAATCGTGGCCCATGCCCTGGAACAACCCGCGCGTGGCCACCGCGCACATCTCGTCGTACAGCTCCGGCCAGCCGACGCGGCGTCGCTGGTAGCAGAACCGCACGAACGCCTCGGCCTCGGGGGTGGGCGAAGCGGCGTGGGGGGCGGGCAGCATCGATACGGGTCCTCTCTCCCGGTGGTGGGCGGGCTCGGCCGGCGCAGGGGCGGGTCGTGCCCCGCCGCCGGCTGTCAGGCGATGGTGGTGTCCCGTTTCCGTCTCCCTCCGTCCACGGAGCCGGGCACCGGTCCATGCTACGGCGTCCGGGCCGCGAACCGGTAGGGGCTTCTCCACCATGTTGTCCCACGACTTGTCCACACCGCCCGTGGACCCGTGGACAGCCGGACGCAACCGGGCCAAGGCTGTGGATGCACGAGGCCCCCGATGCGCTACCGCTCCCCCGCCTGCGGTGCCGCGGCATCCGGCGGCGTGCCGTCAACCCCGAAGCGCGAGGCCCAGGCCGGGCGCGTCGGACAGGCGCCAGCGCTTGTCGGGACCGATCTCGAGCCCGGTCACCGGGTCCTCGGCGAGCAGCAGGCAGCCATCCAGGTCCACCCAGTCCGCCAGCGGCGACACGGCCGCGGAGGCCGCGATCCCGACCGACGTCTCCTCCATACAGCCGAGGAACGTCCGGAATCCCAGCGCCCGTGCCCGCTCCAGCATCCGCTTCGCGGGCCCCGGCCCGCCGCACTTGGCGAGCTTGACGTTGACGCCGGCGACGACGCCCACCAGGCCGTCGAGGTCCTCGATCGTGACCGCGCTCTCGTCCGCCACGATGGGCAGCGGCGAGCGCTCCTGGAGCCAGCGCATCTGGTCCAGCCGGCGCGCCGGGAACGGCTGCTCGATCAGCTCCACCCCCAGGCGTACCAGCTCCGGCAGCAGCGCCACCGCGTCTTCGGGCGTCCAGCCGGTGTTCGCGTCCACCCGGATCGGCCCCGCGTAGACGGCCCGCACGGCCTCCAGCGTCTCGATGTCGGCGGGCCCGCCCAGCTTGATCTTGAGGGCCGGGAAGTCCGCCGCCCGCCTCGCCCGGTCCGCGACCACCGCCGGCGTGTCGATGCCCAGGGTGAAATCGGTGGGCACGATCTCGCCCGGCACGTCCAGGAGCGTGCCGATGGGAACCCCCAGCCGCTTCCCGACCAGGTCGTGGAGGGCGATGTCGATGGCGCACTTGGCCGCCCCGTGGTGCGCGATCGACGCGTCCATGGCTGCGGCCGCTGCCTCCAGCGCCGCTCGCGCCTCGTCGATAGACCCGCGGAGACCTGGCGCGACGGGCCCCATTGCCTCGAGCAGCCGCGGCGCCACCACCGCCATCGTCGCCGGCGTCTCGCCGTAGTAGCTGTCCGGGTAGCCCTCGCCCAGGCCCACCGGGCCGCCGGGGCCGTCCGCGTCGTCGCGCAGCTCCGCAAGGACCGTCGTGCTGGTTCGCCCCTCGCCGTGCGAGCTGCGAGCGATCACGAACGGGTCGCGCAGCGGCAGGACCAGGGTCCGGAGCGTGAGGGACAGGGTCATCCGCCGATCCCGTGCGGCTGGCCGGGCGCCGGCTCCGCCTCCTCGGCGAGGGTCACCCACGGCAGCCCGTCCACCGCCGCCTCGATCTCGCGCCACAGCGCAGCACCGCCGAACCGGACCGGGTCGTCGCAGGGCAGCCCGGTCTCCGCGGCGGTCGCCTCGATGATCCGGCGCGCCTCCGCCTCGTCGTGGATCAGCGAGGTGTTCAGGGCGACCGCGACCACCTTCGACGGCGCCACGAGCGCCGCGACCTGCTCGTGGATCGCGATGAACCCGGGCAATGACGCGATCGGGAAGCGGGTGTCCGGCAGATGGTCGAAGTCGTGATCGGCCATGCCCGGCTTGTGGACCATGACCATCGCGTGCGGCGTGGCCCCGTGGATGAGGCCCAGCGTGACGGAGCTGTACGCAGGGTGGTCCAGCGATCCCTGGCCCTCGACCAGGACCCAGTCGCCACGCTGCTCCCCCGCCTCGACCAGCCACTCCATGGTCCCCTGGACGAAGTCCGAGATGACGCGATCGACCGCCACCCCCCAGCCGTCCACCATCATCCCGGTCTGCCCGGTGGGCACGAACGCGACCGACTGCCCGGCCGCCGTGCCGGCCCGCCGCAGCTCCAGGGCGACCGACATCTTGCCGATCGCGCAATCGGTGCCGACGGTGAGGATCACGCGCTTGTCGATCCCGTGGCGGCGGCCGATGGCCGTCTCCATCCGCTCGGGTGGCCGGCGGTAGTCCACCAGCCGCACCCCGGACGTCCGGGCCGCCTCCGCGAGCTCCGGGTCGTCGCCCAGGAACGTGTGCAGCCCGGAATGGATGTCCAGCCCGGAGCGGATCGCGGCCAGGATCGCCGCCCGCCAGTCATCCGGCAGCTTGCCCCCCGTGGGGGCGATGCCGATCAGGAGGCCGTTCGCGCGCGGCAGGAAGCCCAGGGCGTCGCTCAGCGAGGCCACGATCGGGATGTCGTATCGCCCGGAGTCCCCCAGCCACTCGCGGACGTTCCGCCCCGCCTGCGTGGAGTCGATCACCGCCACGACCTTGTCCTGCCCGAAGCGGATCACGCCCATCGCCGTCTTGCCGTGGTGGAATCCGAAGTTGCCCTCGGCGAGGATCACGAGGCGTCGCTCGGGCGGAACGGGCACGGGCCAACGAACCTGCTGCGGCTTCCGGATGCCGTGGAGTCTACGGGAACCGCCGCGGCTGCCGGGCTGTGTCCCGGGCAAGTCTGCGTTCGATTCGGCCGGGATTGAACCGTTAGGCTGCCCCGATCACTCTCTATACCAATCGGTCCACCCAGGGCCGACTGATACGGGACGGAGTGACAGGTGCGGGACGGACTGGTCGAGCAGGCGCAACGGGGCGACGCGGAAGCGTTCGACTCCCTGGCGCGCATGGCCGGCGACCGATGCCTGGCGATCGCGGTGCGGATCCTCCGCGACATCGACTTGGCGGAGGACGCCGTCCAGGCCGCCCTGATCACGGCCTGGACCGAGATCCGGTCCTTGCGGGACCCATCCCGCTTCGAACCGTGGCTCCACCGCATCCTCACCAACGCGTGCTATGCCGAGGCCAGGCATCGCAGACGGTGGTCCGAGGGCCTGCGGATCCTCCCCGTCAGGGACACGCACAGCCCCGACGCATACCTGACCGTGGACGACCGTGACCTGCTCGAACGAGCCTTCCGGAGGCTCACCGTCGAGCAGCGCGCCGTCCTCGTCTTCCACCACTACCTCGGGCTTTCGATCCCGGAGGTAGCGGTACGAACCGGACTTCCACTCGGGACGGCGAAGTCCCGCCTGCACCACGCCACCCGCGCGCTCCGGGCCAGCATCGAGGCTGACGCCCGGGCGGCCGCGGATACCCAGGAGCGACTGGCATGAGCGCGCACCGAGACCCCGATCGCCTGATCCACGCCTTCGTCCTGGAAGGCGCAGAGCAGCTGCACGACCAGGTCTACGACGCCGTCCGTGCCGAGATTGAGCAGAAACGACAGCGGGCCGTGTTCGGCCCGTGGAGGATGCCCGACATCATGAACAAGCTCGTCCCCATCGGCCTCGGCACCGCCGCCGTGGTCGCCATCCTGGTCGTCGGCGCCCAGCAGTTCGGACCGGCGTCCGGCGGAGCCGGCGCGGCCCCTCCCTCGGCGACGCCGTCACCGACGGCGGCGCCCACGCCCACGCCGGAGCCATCGGCCGCGGCGCCGTCCGCATCGGCTAGCGCCGGCCTGCCGGTCGGCAGCTCACATGTTCTGATCGATCAGGGCGGCGTGCGAGGTACCGTCACCGTTCCCGCGCCCGGCTGGTCCGGCGACGGAGGGGTCCTGATCAAGAACGACAGCGGGGCCGATCCGCCGGACGGCGCCGGGATGATCACGTTCACGGGCGAGGACCTGTACGTGTACGGGGACCCGTGCAAATGGTCGACGACCAGGTCGGAGACGCCCGCCACGACGGTCGATGCGCTCGTCGCGGCCCTGTCAGGCCAGGCGTCGCGCGACGCGACGGAGCCGGTGGACATCACGGTGGACGGGTACAAGGGGAAGTCGATCACGCTCCACGTGCCGGATGACGCCGCCTATGCCGCCGGCAAGTTCACCGATTGCGACCAGGGCTACTTCGGCAGCTGGACGGTGCCGGGCGAGGTGGATCCCGCCCGGTACCACCAGGGCCCGGGCCAGATCGACGAGCTGTGGATCCTGGACGTCGGTGGCGTCCTCACCGTCATCGACACCGCGTACTACAAGGGGACGCCGGCCGAGCATGTCGCCGAAGTGCGGGCGATCGTCGAGTCCACGACCTTCGAGTAGCCGCGACCACTCGCTCCGAATCGATCGGCGGGCGGCCTGGCCGGGCCGCCCGCGTCCCTCCTTCTCTGAGGATGCACGCCATGTTCGCCACGCGCGCGAGGCTCGTCGTCGCCCTGGTCGGCCTGGTGGTGGTCATCGGCTGCGCGCCGGGCACGGCCGCATCCCCGTCGCCGGCGGCCAGCACCTCCGCACCGCAGTCGGGCGCTCCCGCCTCCGCGACCACGCCTCGGCCAGGACGCCTGGTCCTCGCCGGCCGGATCGTCACGATGGACGAGCCGCCCGTAGCCGAAGCCCTGCTCATCGAGGACGGGGTCGTGGCGGCGGTCGGCAGCCGCGACGAGGTGCTGGCGCTCGCCGGCGACCAGGTGCCCGTCATCGAGCTTGGCGACAACGTCGCCTACCCTGGCTTCATCGACGCGCATTCCCATTGGATGGGCGATCGCGACTACTACGGCCTGGGATCGGCGGCGGAGGCGATGGATGCGGCCCTCGCCCGGGGCTGGACCTCGATCTCCGAGCAGTGGGTCAACCCGGAGCGGCTCAAGGAGCTCACCGGCCTCGCCGCCGGGGATGCCATGCCGCTGCGCGTGGACGGCTACCTCGCCCTCAACTTCGAGAAGGAGTTCCTCGGCGACTGGTACACCGGGCACGAGCCCGGCATCGTCGAGGACCACCTCCGCGTCGGGGGCGTGAAGATCCACCTCGACCATGGCCTGGGTGGAGCCATCAACTGGGAGCCGGAGGACCTCACCGCCACGATCGGCCGCGCTGACGACGCCGGCTGGCAGGTCTCGGTCCACAGCGCGCGGTCACCGGCCATGGACCTGGTCCTCGACGCCTTCGAGGCCGCGCTCGGTCCCAGCGGGCCGAACCCGCTCCATCACCGGATCGAGCACGCCATCCAGGTGACCGACGAGCAGCTGGCCCGCATGGTCGCCCTGGACATCGCCACGGTCATCCACCTCGACGGCGCCGCCGACTGGGTGCTGGGCGACGAGTATCCTCCCCCAGTTCGACCGCGACGAGCCCGGCGCCGAGAGGGACTGGGTGGCGCGCTGGCGCGACTTCATGGACGCCGGGCTGCACGTCGCCTCGGCAACGGACGCGCCGTGGACGTTCCCGGACTTCAAGCTGACCGATGACATGGGCCGGCCCGTGGACCACATCGCCGCCGGGATGGACGGTCGGGTCCGCACGAGCCCGGAGACACCGCCGTGGCTGCTCGACCAGCTGCTCACCGCCGAGCAGGGACTGCGCGCGGTCACCCTGGACGCGGCCTACGCGCTGGGCGACGAGGCGAGGCGCGGTCACCTGGCGCCCGGCACCCTCGGTGACGTCACGATCCTGAGCGGCGACGTGACGGCGGCCACGCCCGACGAGATCCGGGCCTTGACGGTCATCGCCACCATCGTCGGCGGCGAGGTCGCCCACTGTGCCGACCCGGAGGTCTGTTCCCAGCTCGGAGGTTGATTCGATCGCGGTCCACCGCTCGCGCGAACGCGGCGCAAAGGGAACGCCCCCGGGGCGCGGTCCGGGGGCGTTGGGAAGGTTCTCTGGTACCGCATATCGGATTCGAACCGATGATCTCCGCCTTGAGAGGGCGGTGTCCTGGGCCTCTAGACGAATGCGGCGCTGATCGATCCGGCAAACCGGGTCGGGCGGCAGGATACCAAGAGCTCCCGGAATCGGGCAAACGCACCGAGTGATGGGAACCGTTCCCGTCGTCGGCGGGTCACTGGCCGGCACAGGACCCGTGGCCTCAGAGCCGGTGCGACTCCAGGAACCCGCGCAGGGTCTCGGCGACCTGCAGATAGCCCTGCTCGCCCAGCACCAGCCCGAAGTGGGAGTGCGCGCCGAACGGCTCGTACGCGGCGTCCAGCCATTCCGCCAGGCGCTCGACGTCCGGCTCCGGGACGTACCGGTCCAGGCCGGCGCCCACGACCAGGCGCGGCACGTCCGGCAGCGCCCCCCGGTCCACCGGGACGCCCGCCAGCACCTGGCGCCGGGCGCGCCCCGACTCGAACGCCTTCTGGCCCAGCATGTGCTGGATCCGGAGCACATCGGCGAGCGTGAGGTCCCGGTGCTCGCGAACCAGCTTCTCGGGCAGCGTGTCCCAGCCCAGCGCGGCCCGCCCGTAGGCGTCCGGGATGTCGCGCACGACGTGCGGCCGGATGGGGTCGCGCAGGTCCTTGGGCAGCTCGGGCGCCAGCAGTACGTAGGCTGACACCGACGCCCGCTCGATCGCCTTGAGCGCGAGCAGGCCGCCCAGCCCGTGCCCCACGGCGACGACGCCCGGGCCCAGCCGCTCCATCGCGGCCACGACGTCCTCGGTGTACGTCTCGATGTCCAGGGTGGCCGGATCGGCGGACTGGGACCAGAAGTGATTGCGGAGGTTGAGCGCGTGCCCCTCCCAGCCGCGGGCGGCGAAGTGGTGCAGGAACCGTTCCCATACCCACGACCCGCCCAGCTCCCCGTGGACGAACAGGATCGGCTTGCGGCGCGACCGCCGCTCGGGCAGCCAGGACTCGATGTACAGGCCGCGCTCGGTCAGCTCGATCTCGTCCTTGCGGACGGGCCGGCCGCTGGGCGGGACCGGGGTGCGGGCGAGGAGGCGGTCGGGGGCGTTGAGGTCGGTCATCGTGGCTGGTGGTTCCCTACCACTCGTGGGGGTTGATGACGAGGCCGGTCAGGGCCTTGGGATGGAACCAGGTGGACTTCTGCGGCATGACGTCGCCCTCGCGGGCGACAGCCAGGATCGATCGCACGGGCGTGGGCTCCACCAGGAACGCGGCGTCGGCACCGTCGGTGCCGGCCTCGACCAGCGCGGCCGCCTCTGCGGCCGACTTCGTGTAGCCGATCCGCTCGCCGCCGGCGACGGCTGCCGCGTCGATGTCGGCCACGTGCTCCAGCGCCGTCGCGAGGAGAGACACGTCCAGCCCTCGCACCGCGGCACCCCCGGTGTGCCGGATCCCGGCGAACGCCGGGCGACGCGCGACGAGGCGCCAGGCACCGTCCCGCGTGACCAGTCCCAGGCGACCCTCGCCGCCGGCCACGCTGCCCGCCGCCTCGTACTGCGCGACGAGCTCCGAGATGGCCACGGGCGTCAGCTCGAACAGCTCGCCGAGCCCATCCCGCAGGCGTCCCGGCCCCCCATCGCCCAGGTGGCGCACCAAGCGGTGGGTGGGCAGCACGGTGAGCTCGCCGGCCGCATCCAGGAACAACGCCAGCACGAAGTCGAAGGGCGGATCCGGCTCCCCTCCGCGGAGCGTGCGGCGCTCGTCGCGATACCGCAGGGCCGTCTCGTAGCGGTGATGGCCGTCGGCGATGACCACGGGCCCGGCCCCGGCCGCGCCCACGAGCATCGCGACGCGGCCGCCGGGCAGCGCGTCGTCGACGGCCGGCCAAACACGATGGTGGACCCCGTCGTCGTCGGTGACGGCGATCAGCGGGTCACCCTGGGCGACATCCGCGAGATGGGCGGCCGCCCCCCCGGGATCCTCGAACAGGACGACCACCGGCGAGGTGTTGACGCCCGTCGCCCGCAGGAGCCGGTAGCGATCCTCGCGCGGCCCCGACAGCGTTCGCTCGTGGGGCAGTACGCCCGAGTCGGGTCCGAACGCCTCCAGCCGGAGCCGGCCGAAGAAGCCGCGTTGGATGCGCTCGACACCGGTGCCCGGGACGCGGTAGGCCTGCTCGTAGACGTACAGCGAAGGCCGGGGATCCTTGCGCAGCGTCCCGTCCGACCGCCAGGCCGTCATCCAGCGGGCGACACGCCGGTACCGCTCGTCCGGATCCTCTCCGGGCTCCCCGCCCGGAAGGTCCAGCCGGACGGCGTTTCGCGGGTGGCGGGCGAGCAGCTCCCGGTGGAGATCCGGGCCGATCACGTCGTACGGCGGGGCCACGACCGCACCGAGATCGCCGACCACGTCCGGGTCGTAGCGGAGCGCTCGGAACGGGCGGATGTCGGGCACGGGTTCCTCTACGGGCACGGCGTGCGCGCACGGGCGCGGGCGCTGGGCAGGGGCCATGGGGCCAGTGCATCGTACGATAGGCGCCGTCGAACGGCCACCGGCGACGCTGGAGCGCCGGATGTCCGGCCCGGGGATCCCCGCATGTGCAACTTTCCGACGGGTATGCGCGTCGTTCCAGCGACCGCCCCCTCCCTGGTCGAGGATCACGCGTGCCCCTTCATCGCCCGAACCCGCTGACCCGGACCGCGCTCGGTGTTGCCGCCGCGGTGCTTGCCGTCCTGGCCGCCCTGCCGGCGCCGGTCGTGGCCACGGAGGGCGTGACCATGGAAGCTCACGCTCTCCTCCAGGGGCACGTGAGGCAGGGCTCCTGGCTGGCGGTGGCCGTGGACGTCGAGAACACCGGCCCCACGGTCACGGGCGAGCTGCGGATCGCCGGCGGAATCGACGCCCGGACCCGGTTTGGCACGCCTGTTGAGCTCGCCACGGGCTCCCGCAAGCAGTTCCTGCTGTACGCCCAGCCGACCACCTTCGGCGGCAACATGACCGTGGAGCTCATGAGCGAGGGCCGCCAGGTTGCGAAGTCCACTGTCGCCATCGCGCTGCACGACCCGTTCCAGCTCGTGGTCGGGGTCCTGGCCGAGAACCCGGCTCGGATCGTCGGCGAGCTGGACCTGCTGCCGTCGCAGAACGGCCAGCTGCCGGCCATCGTGCCGCTCACCCCCGCGGATCTCCCCGAGCGTCTCCAGGCGTGGTCGGCACTGGACCGGATCGTGTGGCAGGACCAGGACGCGTCCGCGCTGACCCCTGGCCAGCTCGCGGCGCTGCGTGGCTGGATCGCCGGGGGCGGACGGCTCGTGATCGCCGGTGGCACCTCGGGCGCGGACGCCCTCAGCGCGTTCCCGGACGATCTCCTCCCGTACCGCCCGACGTCGGTGCTGGACGTGGACCCGGCCTCGATTCGGCCCGTGCTGGGCGGCCTCCCCCCGGGCGCGAGGACCCTCGCCGCCCTCGCCGGTGACGCGTCTGCCGGCCGGACGCTGGCGACCTCCGGCGACCGTGCGATCGCGGCCGACATGACGTTCGGGGCCGGATCGGTCACGATCCTCGGATTCGACCCCACGACCTCCTGGATCGCCGAGGGTGACACCTGGGACGCACCGCTCTGGCGGCGCGTACTGCCCGCGCGGGGTGGAGGCACGCTCTCGCTGTCGGACGACTCGCAGATCGTGAGCGCGGTGTCCAACCTGCCCAGCCTCGCCCTGCCGCCGATCGGCGGGCTGATCGTGCTGCTGGCCGGCTACATCCTGCTGGTCGGGCCGGTCAACTACCTGGTCCTCAGCCGGCTGGATCGCCGCGAGTGGGCCTGGGCGACGGTCCCGGCGCTGACCCTCGTGTTCACGATCGGCTCGTTCGGCTTCGGCGCCCTGCTGCGCGGCTCGGACGTCATCGTCCACGAGGTCGCGATCGTCCGGGGCGCCTCGGGAACCGACGAGGCGGTGGCGCAGTCGTATATCGGCGTGTTCAGCCCGTCACGGGCGTCGTTCCAGGTCCGCGTGCCGGGCAACGCCCTCCTCGCCGCCCCGATGAGCGGCGACGTGTTCGGCGGCGGGGCGGCGGGCGGCCTGGACATCCTCCAGGGGGATCCGTCGCGGATCCGCGACATGGCGGTCGGGTACGGCTCCATGCGCACGGTGCGCGCCGAGGCGCAGGCTCGCGGCCCCAACGTCACCGCAGACCTGCGCCTGGAGAACAACCGGATCACCGGCACGGTCACCAACCACTCCGACCGGACCCTGGTCGCGCCCGCGCTCGTGTTCGGCGCCTCTGCCGTGGCGCTCAAGGACCTTGCCCCGGGCGCCACCGCGGACGTGAGCCTCAACCTCGTCGCCAACCCACTCAACCAGGGCTCGTTGTCGGACCGCGTGGTCGGCCAGGTGGAGTGGAACTTCAACGGCGGCGCGATGAACGAGGCGGAGCAGCGCAAGCTCATCCGTCGCTCGGTGCTGGACCAGCTCACCTTCGACCCGGCGTCCGGCTGGCAGGCCTCCCTCGCGTCGGACTCCCCTGTCGTCCTCGCCTGGGGCCAGGATCCCGTCGTGCCGTTCGAGATCGAGGACGTGCGGCTCCAGCGTCTTGCCAACGTCCTGTACCACGTGCCGGTCCCGATGCGTGTCGCGGGTGAGGTCACGTTCCGCAACGACCTCATGCGCAGCAGCATCGTCGAGGGCGATGCCAACTTCTTCAGCAAGGACCCCTGGACGATCAGCCTCGGGATCGGCACCCTCGAGATGGCCTACCGCCCGATCCAGTTCGACGGCACGTTCGTGCCGCAGCGGGTAGTGCTCGCCCTGACATTCGGCGGCGACACCGCCCTGCCGGCGGGCGACCCGAAGGCGCTGGAAGAGGCCGTGCGCTGCGAGCCGGGCTCCGAGGGCTGCGCGCGACCGGTGGACGGGCTCCCCGACATCGAGGTCCTCGACGTCCCCACGGGCGCCTGGGTCCAGTTCGAGCACATGACCCAGGGGCGCGCCTACGAGCTGCCCGACGCCGGCCGCTGGGTGGATCCCTCAAGCGGCGAGATCCGGATCCGGTTCGTGAACGAGTACCAGGACGGGATCGGGTTCCAGCTTCCGATCGCCATCTCGGGGGTGGTCCGATGAGCGGCATCGTCACCGCGCGCGGCCTGGTGAAGCGCTACGACCGCACGGTCGCCGTGGGCGGGCTTGACCTGGACGTGGCCGAGGGCGAGATCTTCGGCCTGGTGGGCCCCAACGGGGCGGGCAAGACCACAACCCTGCGGATCCTGGCCACGCTGCTCGTCCCCGACGCCGGCGACGCGGAGATCGCGGGGGTGTCCGTCCGCAGGAACCCCAACGACGTGCGGCGCGTCCTCGGCTTCATGCCGGACGTGTTCGGTGTCTACGACGACATGAAGGTCTGGGAGTACCTGGACTTCTTCGCCCGCTGCTACGGCCTGCCGGCGGACCGGCGCCGGCGCATGATCGGCGACCTGCTGGAGCTCGTCGATCTCGGCCCCAAGCGCGACACCTACGTGCAGGCCCTCTCGCGCGGCATGCAGCAGCGCCTGTGCCTGGCCCACACGCTGGTGCACGACCCGGCCGTGCTGCTGCTCGACGAGCCGGCGTCCGGGCTGGACCCGCGCGCGCGGGTGGAGCTGCGGGAGCTCCTGCGCGAGCTGCGCTCGATGGGCAAGACCATCCTCGTCTCGTCACACATCCTCCCCGAGCTCGAGGAGCTGTGCACCTCGGTGGCGATCATCGACCGTGGCCAGGTGCTGACCCATGGGCGGGTCGCGGACATCGAGCGGCGGCTGCGCGTGGGAGCCGTGTTCCGGGCCCACGTCCTCGCAGAGGGCGAGGCGCTGGAGGCCGCCCGCGCGTGGTTCGCGGCCCAGGGCGACGTGGTGACGGCAGACATCCTGACCGACGGCACGGTGGAGATCGGCTTCCACGGCGACGACGAGGCGGCCGCCCGGCTGCTGGCGTCGGCGATCGGCAGCGGCCTGCGCATCGTGTCCTACTCGCGGGCGGCCAGCGACCTCGAGGAGCTGTTCCTCCAGGTGACGGCGCCGGGCCCGCAGCCCCCCGTACCGCCTCCCCCGCCCGCGGCGCCGGGCGCCATGTCCGGGTGGCGGACATGACGGCGACCACCGGCCACGCGGCGCCCCGGCGGCGGCTGCGCGCACTCCGCGAGATCTTCGCGGGGGTCGCGGCGGTCGGCGTGAAGGAGCTGCGCGGAAGGATGCGCGGCCGCCGGGCGTTCGTGATGCTGACCGTGTACCTGCTGATCGTGGCCGGGTTCGCCTGGATGGTGGAGACGTTCGCGGAGCGGACGGTCGCGTCCAACTTCGGGGCGGCCTTCTCCGCCTCGGCGCAGATCGGGCGCGGGCTGTTCACCGGCCTCGTCCTGCTGCTGACCTTGGTCGTGCTCGTGCTGGCGCCGGCCTCGACGGCGGGCGCCATCAGCCTGGAGCGCGAGAAGCAGACCCTGGACCTGCTGGCGACCACCCCGATCTCGACCCTGGGCATCGTCCTGGGCAAGCTGCTGTCGGCGCTCAGCTGGGTGTTCCTGCTGCTCCTGGCGTCGATCCCGGTGACCGCGCTCGTGTTCACCTTCGGCGGCGTCGGGCCGGAGGACGTGATCCGTGCCTACGCCGTGCTGGTGGGAACGGCGATCGTGTTCGGGACGATCGGGCTGTTCGTGTCCGCGCTCGTGAAGCGCACACAGGCGGCAACCGTCATCAACCTCGTGACGCTGCTGGCGCTGACCGTGGGGACCACGATCCTGTTCGTCTTCTGGACGGTCATGGTCGGCCAGCAGGGGTTCCTGCCCGACAACGTGGGCGGGCGCGAGCGGGGATTCCTCGACTCGCTCACGCGCCGACCACCCGAGGCGCTGCTGTACCTCAACCCGTTCGTGTCCCAGCTGGACGTCATCTGCGGCACCGAGACCGACTTCGGCTGGTCCTGCCAGATCGTCGGCGGCGTCACCAGCCGCGACATTGGGGCCGTGCCGTTCGACGGGGGCATTGGCGCGTTCGGACCGCCGCGGGACAGCTTCTGGCCGCGCAGCATGGCAGCAGCCGCGATCGTCACGCTGCTGCTGATCGTGCTCACCGTCCAGCTGGTCTCGCCGACCCGGCGCTGGCGCCTCCGCCGGCCACGCCGCCGCAGGTCCGAAGGGAGCGACGCCTGATGCCGAGCCTGCGTCTCCGGGGCATCCGATCCCTTGCTTCACGATCCGGGGCCGCCCCTTCGCCCGCAATGATCCCGGCCGACCCGGCGACGCTCGGCGTGACGCTCGACCCGCCCCTCGCCGAGCTCCGTGCCGGCCTTGCCCACCACCGGCGGCAGCTGTGGCTCCGGCGCGGCGTGCGCCGCGCCTGGTATGTGCTGGCGGCCGTCGTGGTCGCGGAGCTCGTGCTCGCCATCGCCCAGCGCCTGTTCCCGCTCGAGAACGCCCCGATCGTCGCGCTGGCCGTCCCGGTCATCGGCCTGCTCGTGCTGCTGGTGATGGTCGTTCGGGCACGCCCGACGCTGGGCGAGACGGCGCTGGCCCTGGACGCGGAGGGCGGCACCGGCGACCGCGTCGCATCCGCGCTCGCCTTCGCGGGTTCCATGCCGGCCACTGCCGGCCCGGACACGGCGGCGGACGCCGAGGGCGACCTGATCAGCGTCGGAGCGGGCTTCGACCTCGCCCAAGCGGAGACCCGGTTCATCCGGCGCCAGCGGCGCGATGCCGTGACCCGGCTGCGGGCCGTCGAGCCGGGGCTGTTCCGGCCGCGCCTCGCCCGGCGCCCGGCGCTGGTCGCGCTGGTCGCGACCGTGCTCGTCGTGCCGGCGCTCCTGCTGCCCAACCCCCAGGACGCGGTGATCGCCCAGAACCGGCAGATCCGCGAGGAGGCGCAGCGGCAGGCGGAACGTATCGACGACGTCGCCAAGGAGCTCGAGGGCAAGGGGGCCGATGCCAACGACCCGCGGACGCGGCTGGCGGAGGAGCTCCGCGAGCTCGCGGAGCGGCTGCGCACGAACCCGGGCGAGCTTGACCTCAACCTCGCCCGCCTGGGCGCGGTGGAGGACGAGGTCCGCGCCCAGCTGGACCCTGCCAACGAGCAGCGGGCGGCCTCGCTGGCCGCGCTGTCCCGATCCCTGTCGCGCGCGGCGACCGGCAACCCGCAGGCCAACGCGGGCGGGGACCCGAAGGAGGCGAAGGAGGACCTGGGCGCGCTGGGCGAGGAGCTCGACGGGATGACGAAGGCCGAGCTCGACGACCTCGCGCGGACGCTGGCGGAGCTCCAGGGCCAGGCCAGCCAGGCCGATGGGGCCGCCGGGCAGGCGCTACGCGACGCGGCGTCCAGCCTCGCCCAGGGCGATACGGCCGGCGCGCGAGCTGCGCTCGACAGGTTGGGCGAAGCACTCACCTCGGCCGGCACGAGGACCCAGGTCAACCGAGACCTGTCCGCCGCCGCATCGGACCTGCAGGACGCCAGGCGCAACCTCGCAAACGCAGGGGGCCGCGGGCAGCAGGGCGACCAGGCCGGGCAGCAGGGCCAGGGCCAGGGTCAGCAGGGCCAGGGGCAGCCCGGCCAGTCACCGGGCTCAGGCCAGGGCCAGGGCAGCGGCCAACCCGGACAGTCCCCCGGCTCCGGCCAGGGGCAGGGCCAGGGTCAAGGGCAAGGGCAAGGTCAGGGGCAGGGCCAAGGGCAGGGCCAGGGTCAAGGGCAAGGCCAAGGGCAGGGTCAGGGTCAGGGTCAAGGGCAAGGGCAAGGGCAAGGGCTCAGGGGCAAGGTCAGGGGCAGGGCCAAGGGCAGGGCCAGGGCGGCGGGTCGCTGGGCGGCGGCGGCTCCAATGCGTCGCACCTGGGATCGGGCTCGTCCAGCGGCATGCCCGGCGGCCCGGTCAACCCCAACCGCCCGAGCCAGCTGGGCGAGGACATCGGCTCCGTGTTCGCGCCGTTCGACCGGCTGGGCCGGCCCGGCGACCCCTCGTATGTCGCCGGCAGCGGCGGCGACGGCCAGACCCAGCAGGGCAACCAGCAGGGCCAGGGCTCCAACAACGGCGCCTTCGTGCCGTACCAGCAGGTGTACGGCGACTTCTACGGCTACGCGCTGACCACGCTCGACCGGACGTACGTCCCGCTATCGGTCAAGGACTACGTGCGCGACTACTTCAGCTCGCTCGATCCCAGCCGCTGAGCGTCGGCCGGGCCACGCCCGACCGACGCCACCCCGGAGGACCCATGGACGCTTCTCCCGCCCCCACCGCCCCTCCCCCGCCGGACGCCGCCACCCGGCTCGCGCCCGAGGTGTTCGCCGAGCGCGCACGGGCCATCGAGGCCGAGGTCGGCAAGGTGATCGTCGGCCAACGGGAATTGGTGCGCCACACGCTGGTTGCCCTGCTCGCCAACAGCCACGCGCTGCTCGAGGGCGTCCCCGGCCTGGGCAAGACGATGCTGATCCGGACGATCGGCGACGTCATCGACTGCACGTTCAACCGGATCCAGTTCACGCCGGACCTGATGCCCGCCGACATCACGGGCACCAACATCCTGGTCGAGGAGGGCGGCTCGCGCGTCTTCCGCTTCCAGCCGGGACCCGTGTTCGCCAACCTCGTGCTGGCCGACGAGATCAACCGGGCCACCCCCAAGACGCAGTCGTCACTGCTGGAGGCGATGCAGGAGCACCAGGTGACCGTCGCCCGGGCCCGCTACCCGCTCGATCCGCCGTTCTTCGTCCTCGCCACGCAGAACCCGCTGGAGATGGAGGGCACCTACCCGCTCCCTGAGGCACAGCTTGACCGGTTCCTGCTCAAGGTCATGGTCCCGTTCCCGTCCGAGGAGGACCTGATCGCGATCATCGACCGGACCACGGGCGCCGACACCGAGACGGCCGGCAAGGTGGCAACGGCGGGCGAGATCGTGGAGATGCAGCGGCTGGCCCGCGCCGTGCCGATCGCGCCCCACATCACCGCCTATGCCGTGTCCATGCTGGCGGCGACCCACCCTGACAACCGACGGGCGCCCGGCCTGGTGCGGCAGTACGTGCGGTACGGCGGGTCGCCGCGCGGGGCGCAGGCGCTGGTGACCGCGGGCAAGATCCTCGCCCTCATGGACGGCCGGTTCAACGTGTCCACCGACGACATTCGGGCAGCGGCGCTGCCCGCCCTGCGACACCGAGTGATCCTCAACTTCGAGGGCGAGGCCGAGGGCATCACGTCCGAGGCGGTCGTCCGCACCATCCTGGACGAGGTGGCGCCGCCCGCCGTGGAGTAGGCGGCGACCGAGGACCCGGCGACCATGACCACCTCCCCCGCTCCGAGCCCGGACCCGGCCGAGGGCGCACCTGCGCCCGCCGAGCAGACGCCCGACCGACCCGCGGGCGTGAAGGGGTTCCTGCCCAACGACCTGGACCCGACCGTGTTCGACGAGGGCTTCCTGCGCCAGCTGGAGCGGCTGGGGGTGCTCATGAAGCAGCCGGTCCGGGGCGGACTCAAGGGCGGGCGGCGGAGCGTGAAGCGCGGCCAGTCAGTGGAGTTCGCCGATTACCGCGACTACTCGCTGGGCGACGACCTGCGCCAGCTGGACTGGAACGTCTACGCACGGCTGGAGAAGCTGTTCGTCAAGCTGTTCATCGAGGAGGAGGACGTGACGATCACGTTCCTCCTCGACGCCAGCCCCTCGATGGCCTTCGGGCGGCCCCAGAAGCTGCTGTTCGCGAAGCGGGCGGCGGCCGCGCTGGGCTACATCGCCCTGGCGTCCGAGGACCGGGTCGTGGTCACGGCCCTGGCGGGACGGACGGCCCGGCGCCTGGGAGGCCTTCGTGGCTCCGGGCGGGTGTTCCGGCTGCTGGCCAACCTGTCCTCGATCCAGCCCGGCGCGGGCCCCACGGATCTGCTCGCGGCGGCGCGCCACGCGGCCGCGATGCTCCGGGGGCGGGGCGTCGTGGTCCTGGTCTCGGACCTCCTGGACCCGGCCGCGGACCGGGTGATCCGCGAGCTGGCGGCCACGGGCTCGGAGCTGATCGTGCTGCACACGCTCGCCCCGGACGAGCTGGATCCGGCGCTGGAGGGCGACCTGCGGCTGGTGGACAGCGAGACCGGCGAGGGCATCGACGTGACGGTGGACCTCGCCACGCTGGACGACTACCGGGCGCGCCTGGCCGCCTGGCAGGAATCGTTCGCGGACCTCGCGGCCAAGCGCCGGGCCGCGTACGTGCCGCTGTCGACGGACGTGCCGCTGGCGGACCTCGTGTTCGCCGAGCTTCGCCGCCGGCGCGTGGTCGGGTAGGGCGCGATGCCGTTCCTCGCGCCGCTGGCGCTGGCCGGGCTCCTGTTCCTGCCCCTGGTCGTCGCGATGTACCTGCTCAAGCTGCGCCGCGACGAGGCTCCCGTCCCGTCCACGCTGCTGTGGCAGAAGCTGGTGGCGGACGTGGAGGCGAACGCCCCCTGGCAGAAGCTCCGGCGCAGCCTGTTGCTGCTCCTCCAGCTGTTGCTGGTCGTGATCCTGGCCCTGCTCGCGGCGCGCCCGTTCGTGGAGCGGCCGGCGGGGCTGGCGCGTGACATCGTGCTGGTGATCGACACCTCGGCGTCGATGCAGGCGACGGACGTGACGCCCACTCGCCTGGAGGCGGCCAAGGCGGCGGCGATCGACGCCCTGCGGGACCTTCCGGCGGGGGGCAAGGTCAGCGTGGTGTCGGCCGGGCGCACCGCGAAGGTCGTGGCCAACGGCACCTCGGACATCGGCCGGGTGAAGGGGGCGATCGCCGGGATCCAGCCGACCTCCTCGGTCGGCGACCTGGGCGACGCCCTGCGCCTCGCGTCCGCGCTGGCCGCACGATCCGGCGACGCCGAGATCGTGGTGGCCACGGACGCTGCGCTGGCCCAGCCGCCGGCCGGCACGCTGGAGGCGCCGGTGCGGGTGCTCCAGGTGGGCCGCGACGCGGACAACCAGGCGATCGTCGCCCTTGCGGTCCGGACGGCCCCCTCCGGGCTCACCCACTCCGCGTTCGTGTCGGTGGCGAACCTGGGCCTCGAGATGGCCGAGCGACGGATCGAGCTCTACGCGGACGGCCAGCTGCGCGAGGCTCGGACGCTGGTTCTCGATCCGCAGCGCCGCACGGACGTCTCCATCGACGACATCGACGAGGTTCTGAACCCGGCCACCGTGGTCGAGGTCCGCCTGGCGGCCGCCGACCAGTCGTCGGCCGTCGCTGCGGACCCGCTGGCCGTGGACGACCGGGCCTGGGCGATCGTGCCACCCTCGCAGCCGCGGCAGGTGCTCCTCGCCGGCGACCCGGACCCCTATCTCGAGACCGCGCTGTCCTACCTGCCCGACACCGAGCTCTACTACCGGGCCGGGAACGACTGGGACAGCCTCACCGGCCTCGAAGAGTTCGAGCTCGTGATCTTCAACCGGTTCCTGCCCGCGGAGCTGCCGGCCAAGCCGGTCCTCGCGATCGCGCCGCCGCGAACCTCGCCACTGGGCACCGTGACGGGCATCCTGACGAACCCGGGCATCGGCGCCCTTGACCCGTCCGACCCGGCCCTGCGCTACGTGGACCTGACCACGACCCACATCGCCGAGGCGAGGAAGCTGGAGCTGCCGGCCTGGGCGAGGAACGTGATCCCGGGACCGTCCGGCGCGCCGCTGCTGTACGCGGGCACGCTCGCCGGGCAGCCGGCCGCCGTCCTGGCATTCGAGCCACGGCGGTCCGACCTGCCGCTCCAGGTCGCCTTCCCGATCCTGCTGGCGAACCTTGCCGGCGAGCTCATGGGCGGCTCCGCAGCGCCGGCGGACGCGGTGGCGCCCGGGTCACCGGTGACCCTCGCCATCCCGGCGGGTGCCGTCGGAGTGCGGGTGGAGCGGCCGGACGGCTCGGCCGATGAGCTGGTGGCGCCGACGGCGGATGCCGCGGTGGTGACGTTCGCGCGGACGGACCTGCTGGGCGTGTACACGGTGACCGGCATCCCGGATCCGGAGGCTTCGGCGAGCCCGTCGTCCTCACCGCCTTCGTCGTCGCCGTCCGGGGCGCCGGCCTCCGCGGGTGCCTCGCCCGGCGTCTCGCCATCGTTCCGCCCGGCCGACCCCGGCGCGCCCGCCCGGTTCGCCGTGGACCTGCTCGACGTCAACGAGTCCACGATCGCGCCCGGCGACATCGCGAAGATCACCGCCCTGGGCGAGGCGGCGCCGAGCCCCGGCACCGGATCCGGGGCGGGCGGCGCGCCGCAGGACCGCCCGAACGCCCGTGACGAGCTGTGGATCCCGATCGTGCTCATCGCGCTGCTCGTGCTCACCGCGGAGTGGCTGGTCTACGAGCGCGACACGCTCGCGCGCCTGCGCAGGGCCGTGGCGGCCCGCCTCCGCGGTCCCGGGCAGGCGGGCGGAGCGGCCTGATGGGCATCTCGTTCGACGCCCCGCTCGCGCTGGCGCTGCTGCCCGTCCTGGCGGCCATCGTCGTGGCGCTCCACGTCATGTCGCGGCGGCGCCTGGGGCGGGGGCGGCGGCGCGCCGCGCTCGCCGTTCGCGTGCTGCTGCTCTCGGCGCTCGTGGGGGCGCTGGCCGGCGTCCAGCTGGTGCTGCCCGTCGATCGCCTGGCGGTCGTGTTCGTCGTGGACCTGTCGGACTCGGTGGGCACCGCCGGGCGCGAGGAGTCGCTCGCGTACCTGCGGACCGCGATCGAGGAGAAGCGGGACGAGGACGTCGCGGGGATCGTGGCCTTCGGCGGAGACGCGCTGGTGGAGCGGCTGCCGTCGGACCTGGCCGAGATCGATCGCATCGCATCGACCCCGGTCAAGGGCGCCACCGACATCGGGGCTGCGCTGCGCCTGGCCGGGGCGCTGTTCCCGGACGACGCCCAGAAGCGGATCGTGCTGCTCTCGGACGGCAACGACACCACGGGTTCCGGCCAGACGGAGGCGGCGCTTGCGGCCGCGCGCGGGATCCAGGTCAACACGGTCCTCACCGGGCTCGCGGGCCGCGACGAGGTGGTCGTGGAGCGGCTGTCGGCGCCATCCACGGCCCGGCTGGGCGAGCGGGTCGGGGTCACGGCCGACATCACCTCCACGGTCGCCCAGCCCGCGACGCTTCGCCTGTTCGTCAACGGCGAGCTGGCCACGCCGACAGACGTGACGGTCAACGGCGAGATGGTGTCCCCGAACGCGGCACCGCTCGTCGCGGGCCCGAACCAGGTCGAGATGGCCTTCACGACCGCAGAGGCCGGCTTCCTGCGCTTCCGGATCGTCGTCGAGGCGGCGCGCGACACCTTCAACCAGAACGACCGCGCGGACGCGAACACCATCGTCAAGGGCGAGCCCAGGGTGCTCGTCGTGAAGGGCGACGAGACCGTGGCCGCGGAGCTGGTCCGGGCCCTCGAGACCGAGCGCCAGGCCGTGGACACGATCATCCCCGAGGGCCTGCCCGGCGACCTCGCCGGGCTCGCGGACTACGACTCGATCGTGCTGGTCGACGTGCCCCGCCTGCGGCTCACCGACGAGGCGATGGCGGCCCTCCAGGTGTACGTCCGGGACCTGGGCCGGGGCCTGGTGACGGTGGGCGGTCCGCGCGCGTACGGCGCGGGGGGCTACGCGGACACGCCGCTCGAGGAGACGCTCCCCGTGGAGATGGGCGTCCGCGACCGCCAGAAGCAGCCGGATGTCGCCCTGGTCGTGGTCATCGACAAGTCGGGCTCCATGGACGCCTGCCACTGCAACAGCTTCGAGGGCGGCATGGGCGGCGGGTCGGCCGGCATCGCGGGCGTCAAGAAGGTGGACATCGGCAAGGAGGCGATCCTGCGGGCGGCGTCCGCCCTGACGAGCCAGGACGAGCTGGGCGTGGTGGCGTTCGACGAGTCCGCCCACTGGGTCGTCAAGACGGCCCCCCTTGGCGGCCTCCAGGACCTCCAGGCGCGGATCGCGGGCATCCAGGCCCTCGGGCAGACCAACATCTTCGGCGGCCTCGACCAGGCGGTGACCTCGCTCAAGGAGGCGACAGCGACCCGGCGCCACATCATCCTGCTCACCGACGGCTGGTCCAGCAGCGGCCAGTACGACAGGATCCTGGAGGACATGAAGGCGGCGGGGATCACGCTGTCCACGGTCGGCGCGGGCGGCGGCTCCAACCCGTTCCTGGAGAAGCTCGCGAAGGACGGCGGCGGCCGCTTCTACAACGCCGCCAACCCGGCCTCGATCCCCGACATCTTCCTCAAGGAGACCCAGCAGGTCTCGGGCCAGCAGATCGTCGAGGAGGCCTTCTTCCCGATCCTGACCTCCACGTCCCCGATCCTGCGCGGCATCGAAGGCGGCATGCCGCGGCTGCTGGGCTACAACGGGACGACCGCCAAGCCCGCCGCCCAGACGGTGCTGGTCTCGGCGCGTGACGACCCGGTCCTCGCCCAATGGCAGTACGGCCTGGGGCGGTCCGTGGCATGGACCTCCGATTCCACCGGGCGCTGGGCGCGGAACTGGATCCCGTGGGATGGGTTCTCGCGGTTCTTCAGCCAGATGGTGGGCTGGACGTTCCCGGGCGAGGAGGCCGGCGGGATCGAGGCGGCGCTCGTCGAGCGGGGCGGCCGCAGCTTCCTGCGCGTGGAGAGCGTCAACAGCGACGGGTCCCCGCGGGACTTCTACGCCACCCGGGCGGCCATGGTCGGGCCGGACCTCGCGACCACGGCGGTGGACCTGTCCCAGGTCGCCCCGGGGGTGTACGAGGCGCCGGTGGTCAGCCTCCAGAGCGGCGCGTACGCCGTGCGGGTGACCCAGACGAAGCCGGGCGCCGCGGCGCTGGGCCGGACCCTGGGCCTGGTGGCGCCCACCGCGGCCGAGTACCGGCTGCTGGGCGCGAACGAGCCGCTCCTGGCGGCGATCCGCTCGGCGACGGGAGGCGAGCCGGTCGAGTCGCCGGGCGCCCTCTGGGCCCACGATCTGCGGACCACCAGCCAGCCGACCGAGCTGTGGCCGTGGCTGCTGGTCCTGGCCCTGCTGCTGTGGCCGCTGGACATCGCCCTGCGGCGCGTGTCCCTGGGCCGGCGCGAGCTGGCCGACGGGCGCCGCTGGGTGGGCGACCGGGTGCGCGGCCGGCGGGTGGCGGCCCGCGAGCGGCACGTCGAAGGGATGCTGGCGGCCCGCGAGCGCGCCGGCTCGGCGGGCGCGCGCTCGGCGATCCTGCGCGAGTCGGCAGAGCGATCCGCGGCGGAGGCGGGCGGCAATGCCACAGCCGCGCCGAAGCCGGTGTCGGCCGCAGCGGCGGCTCCGGCGACACCCACTTCCGCTCCGGCCGCCCCCACCCCCTCCACAACGCCCGCGGCACCCGCGGCGGACCCCCACGGCGCGGGGGCCGAGGACACGCTTGCGCGCCTTCATCAGGCGAAGCGCCGCGGCCGGGGCGAATGACCCGGCCGCGGCGGAGCGGATGGCCTACTTCAGCAGCGCGTACCGGTAGGTGACACGGACCTTCTGGTACTCCACCACGCCCTCGTTCCCTCCAGAGGCCCAGACAAACCCGGTGACGACCCGCGACCCGTTCACGTGCCCAGTGCTCCCGACCGACGAGGTCGTGTACCAGGTGAACGAGTAGCCGATCGAGCGCGCCGCGTCGATCTCGCCCGCGGCGTAGTCCTCGATCCCCTCGTATCCGGCGCCCCATCCGGACCAGCTGCGCCCGAGGACGCTGAGCCGGATCGACGAGTATGCCGCTGCAGTCGGCAGCGTGAAGCGATGGCGGCCCACCGCGAGGTCGCAGACTTCCTCCCCGGTCTCCCAGTCGTACCCGCAGTACCCCCCGTCGAGGATCACGCCGCGATACCGGCTGCTGCGATAGGCCCCGGCACCGTCTCCGTATCCGTAGAACGTCCCCGTGTCGGCGTACTTCGTCTTCGAGCCCGAGTACCAGTAGAGCCGCTTGTTCGAGACCGTCGTGTACGAGGTGACCTTCTTGGTGTGACCCAGCGCGTCACGGAGCGTCTGGACGACCCGGTACTTGCCGGCGGGCACGCGGCTGCCCGATGCCGTCCTGCCGTTCCAGGCGACCGACCACGCCGTCAAGCGCGTCGGGAGTGACCAGGAGCGCACGCGCTTCCCGCTTCCGTTGTAGACCTTGATGGCCACGGACACCGGTTCGCCCGGAGTGCCGCGGATCGCCACCTTGTCGCGGTAGCCGTCCTTGTACGGGTAGAAGGTGCCGTGCGAGACGCCGACCCCGGAGGCGCTCACCGCGATGTCCGGGGTCACCGCGATCACGACCGGGTTCGAGTCTGCCGGACCGTACGACGTGTTGCCTCCGTACGACGCATGGACCTGGTGCGTGCCTGTGCCCTTGAGGCGAACCGACAGCATCGCGTGCAGGACGCCCTCGTCATCCTCGACGAGCTCGACCGTGCCCAGGCCGGCGCTCGTCGTGCCGAGCGTGTCGACGAACGTCACCGAGCCCCAGGCGTCGGGTTCGCCCATCGTCGCCGTGAACGTGATGAGCGTCTCTCCGGAGACCGCGGCACTGCGGGTCGCGGACAAGCTGACCGAGGCGCTCTCGACCACGTTGAGGTCAACCGGCGGGCTCTCGCTGCCGGCGAACTGCGTCCCCTCGACGAACCGGGCTCGCACCCTGTGGATGCCCGTCTCCCAGTAGGTGCGCGTGATCGAGGACGTGCCGGTGGGCCCGACGGGTGTCGTCTCCGCCTCCACGCCGTCGATGATCCAGGTGATCGATCCCGAGGCGGGGTTCGGGATCACGGTCGCCGTGAACGTGACGTCGGATCCCCGGGTCACCGGGTTCGGCGCGAGGGCGAGCGACGTCGAGGTTGGGGTGAGGACGAGTCCGGTGACACCGTGCTGGACAGGCTGGCTCACGCCGGGTGGATTGGAGCCATCGCCCGCGTACGCGGCGACGAGCTGGCGAGTGCCGACCACGGGGAATGAGGTCGTGATGGTCGCGACCCCGGCCACGAGCGGGGCGGCACCCAGGTCGACCGAGCCGCCGCCCGTCACGTCCCGGAACGCCACGCTGCCGGTTGCCGTCGCCGGGGTCACCGTCGCGGTGAGCGTGACCTCCTGGCCGATGGAGGACGGATTGGGCGTCGTCGCCAGCTCGACGGGAGTGCTGGGGGCAGCCAGCCGGAGCAGGCCGGCGCCGAAGATCGAATCCTGTCCCGTCGGCCCGAGATCGAGGGCGCCGGAGAGAAGGTGGGAACGGACCTGGCTGGAGCCGTAGGCGGGGTACCGGTGCATCACCAACGCGGCAGCTCCGGCCACGTGCGGCGCAGCCGCCGACGTGCCGCCGAAGCCTCCGGCGGCCCCACACGACGCGGTCGCGCCGTACGTGAAGCCCGAGACGCCGTCCTGACCGCTAAGGTCCGGCTTCATCCGGCCGTCGATCGTCGGGCCGCGCGAGCTGTAGGGCTGGATTGACGTTGCGGACCAGCAGACCGCACCGGCCGCAAGGGTCGCGGGCGAGGACGAGGGTTCCAGCAGGCTGCCTGCCGCAACCGGGTACTGGATGTCGCCGCTGCCGGACACAAACAGATCGAACCGTGGCGCTGCCGTCGCCAGGTACCGGGCGATCGCAACGAAGAACGGCGCCGTTTCCCCGAGGTTCACGAAGCAGGCGGCCTCGACCGGCGACTGGGTCCCGGACTGAATGCCCTCCGACCCGGCAACGACCGTGCCGGCCTGATCGGCGATGTAGAGGTCGTAGTCCTGGTCCGAGCCGGGCCAGTCGTCCCACTTGAGGAAGGCGCATGTCAAGGACCCCGACTGGGCATAGAACGAGTTGCCGATGTCCCCGCCGCCGAAGTCGTGCCACCCGCTGCCGGCGTCGGCGAACGTGCCAGACCAGTGCGTCTGCGCCTCGTTGCCGGCCGCGTTGACCCACAGGATCCCGGCCGCTGCCGCGACAGCCGCCGTGGCGTCGGGCATGCCCGCCGCCCCGGTCCCGTCGCCGCGTCCCGTGTTGAACCAGCCCACGGAGTGGTTGATGACATCGACGCCGAGGCTCTTGGCGAGGTCCACTGCCTCGGCCAGTCGCACTTCGGTATCGATGCAGATGAGGATCAACTCGGCTGCAGGGGCCATCTCGTGAACGATCTCGGCGACGGCGGTACCGTGATCGGTCGCCGTGGCGAATTCGCCGGAGCAGTAGTCGGCGGTCACGACATCGCTCGGAATGTCGCCGTTGGCCTGCGCGGCTCCCAGGTCCGCGAACCCCAGGTCGATCACCGCGATCTTGACTCCGGCCCCGTCGATGCCCGCGGCATGCCAGGCTGCGGCCCCCGTGGCGGACACGCCCTCGCCCGGCACGCCGGCAGCGACATTCGACAATGGCGCCCGCAGGTAGTCGACGCCGTCGGCTCGCCGCAGGCGGTTCAGCTGACCGGGTGTCGCGAGGACCTGGACGAGCCCGTCCGTGGACGCCTCCACATCGGCGCCGGCGCCTGCGGCGCTCCGTTTCGCGGTCGCAGGGTGGGTCGACTCGATCACCACGCGAACCCGGCCCTTGTCCACGGTCAACCCCAGGGCCCTGGCCTGTTCGATGGCGTCCGGGGCGCCGTCCTCGCGCTCGGTCCGCATGACGGCCCCGACCCGTGAGTCGAGGGCCGGCTCCTTGAGCGGCTCGGGCGCGATGGAGGGCGGGGAATCGACTCGATCCGGCGGGGCGGCGGGAGACGGAGCACCCGCGCCTTTCGCCTCGGGAGACGTCGCCAGCACGGGCGCGGCGGCAGGCATCTGCGACGCCATGACGATCAGGCTCGAAAGCAGCGCCAGCAGGCGAACCCGCGCGATCGAGGGGCGGCTGCCGGGCGTCACCTGGGTGGCCATATCACGATCTCCTCCGCCGGGATTGGCGGCCGCGCGGCCTCGGACGCCATCGACGCGGCCAGCATCCGGGCAAGATCGGCGCCGGACAAGGGCCGTTCGGCCGCCCGGTCCGCAGTCGCGCAGGGCTGCATCCGGGACGGGCCACTTCATAGTGCTAGGCTCGACGTCGTGTCAGACTCGCCCGGCGGTCGTTCCCGCGCGCAGCGCCTCGCAATGGCGGCGGTTGCGCTGCTCGTCGCGGCGTGCGGGTCGATCACCGTGACCGAGGCCCCGGCGACGCCCACCGACTTCCCGGGGCTGACCGGCCGCCTCAACGCGGCGAAGATCGAGGTGGGCGACTGGGTGTCCGGAGATGCCGGCTGCGAGAACCCGGACCTGATCCCGGCGGCGATCAGCTTCACGGCGCAGGGACTGGACCAGGCGACGCCGCTCACGATGCGCCTGTACGTGTTCCGCAACCGCGCGGCATTCGAACGGCACCGGGATCAGGTTGGCCCCTGTGCGCAGGCGTGGGTGACGGACCCCCAGACGTACGAGGAGGTCCAGCAGTCGCCGTACGTGCTGGCCGGGCAGGGCCCCTGGGCGCCGGGGTTCGAGGCGACGCTGCGGGCCGTGCTGGAGGGGGCGGCAGGCACCGGCGGCTGAGGTCCTGGCCGGGTACTGGACCCGTCCCCACACGAGTCCACAGCACCGCACCGGTACCGGGAAGACCGTCCCAATCCACCGGGGACCACCGGGCCGTCGCCGCGGTGCGCAGGCGCGCCGATCCTCGGCGGCATGGAGATCAGCCCGCGCCGCCGTCGCGCCATCTCGACCGTCCTCGCCCTGCTCCTGGCCGTCGAGTCCGTCTCGGCCGTTGCAGCCGCCGCCCGGGTCAACGTCGCGGGGCGCGGTTCCCCGGACGTGCCGGCGGAACTCCCCTCCGGGGCACGGGTTCTCGCCGGCACCGGGGCACCCGGTGACACCGATCTCGACGGCACGCGCGGCTCCGGATCGGGCGTGGCCGACCGGCGAGCCCCGCGGGCCGGTTCCCGCGCGCCGGTCGTGGAGTCGCAGGCGGCGGCGGCGCCCGCGCCGTCAGAGCGACCGGCTCCGGCCCAGGTCGCGAAGGCGGCCAAGTCCCCCAAGGCGGGCTCGGGCTCCCCGGCCGAGTACCGCGGTCGCAACCACGTCTGGATCCCGGCCCTGCGCATCAACCGCTCCGTGCACGCCTTCTCCTGCAGCCGATCCCGCCCGCCGGACAACTACGTCTACCGCTGGGGCTGTGCAGGGTCCAACAACGTGTACCTGATGGGCCACGCGCACAGCGTGTTCAAGCCGCTCCACGACGCCTACGTCTCGGGTCGGCTCGCGAAGGGCATGAAGGCCTACTACGCTGATGCGAAGGGCCGGGTCCACGTGTACCGGGTGAAGTGGTGGCGGGTCACGGCCCCGACCACCGACGCGAAGTGGGCCTGGGCATCGCTGAGCTCGCCGTCCATGACGCTCCAGACATGCGTCGGCCGGAACAGCCAGTACCGGCTCATGGTCCGCCTTGTGGAGGTTCGCCGCTAGGGCGGCCGGGCGCCCCCTTCCGGACGTCCTCGGCCCGTACCTGTTAGCCTCGCCGCGGCATGCCCGAGCCGGCCCACCCTCCCACCAAGCCCAGCGTCCCGCCGCACCGAAACGGATCTCCGTCCGCCCTGCGCCGGGCGATCCTGCTGCACCTCCGGCGGGTGGGGCCGTCGACGCCCGATGCGATCGCCGCTGCGCTTGCGGCGAGCCGGAGCGGGGTGGCGCAACAGCTCAGGGCGCTCGACGGCGCGGGACTGGTGAGCCGGACCGCCGTCCGCCACGGCGTGGGGCGGCCACGCCACCTCTACGACGTCACCCCGGATGCCCAGGACCTGTTCCCGACCAACTACGACGGCCTGGCGACAGGGCTGCTCGCCGCCATCCTCGAGGTCGGGGGCAGCCGGCTCCTTGACGAGGTGTTCGCCGCCCGCAGCCGCCAGACGCAGGAACGCGTGCGCGAGCGCATGGCCGCGTCGCTGCCCCCCGGCGCGCCGGTACGGGAGCGCGTCCGGGAGCTCGCGCTCATCCAGGACGAGCTGGGCTACCTGTCGGAGGCCGTGCTGGACAACGGTGAGATCCGCCTGGTGGAGCACAACTGCGCGGTCCTGGAGGCCGCCCGTGACAACCCGGCCGCGTGCGCCGCGGAGCTGGAGCTGTTCCGGGGCGTGCTGGGTGCCGAGGTCACGCGCGAGCGGCACATCGCGGCCGGTGACCGCTGCTGCGAGTACCGGGTGATGGTGCCACCAGCCGAGGCCTGACCGCGGGTCCATCGAAGTCGCACGCCCCGCGCGAGCCCGCCCCGTCCATCATCGACCGGCCCCGATCACGCAGGTGCCGGCGTCCGCCACCGCGCGGAGGTGCGGGTCATTCCAGCCATGCGGAACGAGTCCGGGGGCCGGGGCGATAGCCCACCACGCACACGGTCGGGTCGTTCCAGCCATGCGGAACGAGTCCGGGGGCCGGGGCGATAGCCCACCACGCACACGGTCGGGTCGTTCCAGCCATGCGGAACGAGTCCGGGGGCCGGGGCGATAGCCCACCACGCACACGGTCGGGTCGTTCCAGCCATGCGGAACGAGTCCGGGGGCCGGGGCGATAGCCCACCACGCACACGGTCGGGTCGTTCCAGCCATGCGGAACGAGTCCGGGGGCCGGGGCGATAGCCTGATCGGATCGGCAGTTCCGCTTGGTGTGAACAACCCGTCGCGACACGTGGTGGGCAACGGCAGGCGAGTGCGGCTCAGCGGGAGCGCGGCCGGGGTGCGGTGGGCGGGCCGGCGGCCGGGGTGCGGTGGGCGGGCCGGCGGCCGGGGTGCGGTGGGCGGGCCGGCGGCCGGGGTGGGCGTCAGCCCTCCTCGCGCTCGACGACCTTGCGGCGGGCAGGCTCCAGGCGGGGCAGCGGTACGTCCGAGACGTTGGGCACGAACGATGCGGCCAGGGACGTCGCCGCGATCTGAACCTGCTCCTGGACCGACAGGATGCCCAGGCGCCCGAGCGTGGCGAGCTCGTCGCGGATGTAGGTCTTGAGCATCTCCGGGCCGTCGGTGCTGATGGTGTAGCGGACGCCGTTGCGATGGAACTGATCGAAGATCCAGCGGAACTCGTCCCAACCGGAGACCACGCCGGTGTTGAGATTGGACGTGGGGCAGATCTCGAGCACGATCCCCCGCTCGCGGAGCATTGCCATCGCGCGCGGATCGTAGGCGGCCTTCACCCCGTGGCCGATGCGGTCCGGCTCCAGCAGCTCGATGACGCGTGCGACCTCCTCGGCCGGCCCGGACTCGCCGGTGTGGACCGTGATCCCGAGACCGTACTGGCGGGCGCGGCGGAACACCCTGCGGTAGTCGGCGACCCGGAAGGTGGCGGACTCGGGACCGGCGATGTCGATGCCGACGACGCCCCGGTCTCGCCAGGTGATCGCCTTCTCCGCGATGATCTCGTTGAGCTCGAACGGGAACGCGCGGTCCAGGCAGAAGAGCAGCCCGGGTTTCACGGGGTACTCCAGGGTCGCCTTGTCCATGCCCCGGACGGCGGCCGCGATGATGTGGTCGAGGTCCTGCTCGCCGCCCCGGTTCCGCTTCATCGGGTTGAACCGGAGCTCCATGGTGGTGATGTTGTTCTTGCGGTACGCCCCGCCGATGACCTCGTACACGGCGCGCTCGACGGCGATCGGGCTGGACTGGATCAGCTCGGTCCAGTGGAACAGCTGGAGGTAGCTGTCGAAGCTCCTGGGGCGCCGGGGGTGGACCGTGATCAGGTCCCGGAACTCCCAGTAGTCGCGGGTCGGTAGCTTGATCCCCTGGGCGTGGGCGATCGACCACATGATCGCGGGGGTCACGGCCGCGCCCAGATGACAGTGGAGCTCGGCGAGCGGGACCTTGCGGGAGAGGCTTGCGGCCATGGCCCCGAAGTCTAGCCGAGCGGCCCGGGACAGGCGTGCGTCCGTCAGGGGCAGGCGCGCGTCAGCCGGCCGCAGGGACGACGCGGCCCTCGGCGTCGAGCGTGGCCCGACGGCGGAGTGCCCGCAGCTCCGCGCCGGGCACCTGGTCGCGGGCGTGGTAGCTGGAGCGGACGAGCGGGCCGGACTCCACGTGGCGGAAGCCGAGGGCCAGCGCTTCCTGGCGCATCGAGGCGAACTCGTCGGGGTGGTAGTAGCGCTCGAGCGGCAGATGGTCGAGCGTCGGGCGGAGGTACTGGCCGATCGTGAGGATGTCGCAGTCGACCGCGCGCAGCGCCTCGAACGCCTCAGTCAGCTCGGCGCGCGTCTCGCCCAGGCCGACCATGAGGCTGCTCTTCGTGTGCACCTCGTGCCCGTACTCGTTCGCGTACGCCTTCGCCCGCTCGAGAACCGACAGCGTCCGGTCCCAGCGCGCGCGCCTGCGGACCGGCTGCTGCAGCCGGCGCACGGTCTCCAGGTTGTGGTTGAGGATGTCCGGCCCCGCCTCCATGACCGTGCGCAGGGGCGCCTCCTCGCCGTTGAAATCCGGGATCAGGACCTCGACGCCCATCAGCGGGCTCCGCGCCCGCAGCTCCCTGATCGTGGCCGCGAAGGCGCCCGCGCCGCCGTCGGGCAGGTCGTCGCGGGCGACGCTGGTGACCACCACGTGGTCCAGGTGCATGGCGGCCACCGCCTCGGCCACCCGGCGCGGCTCGTCGTCGTCGAACCAGGTGGGCCGCCCGGTCTTGATCGCGCAGAAGCCGCACGCGCGGGTGCAGACGTCGCCCAGGATCATCACCGTGGCCGTTCGCTGGTCCCAGCACTCGCCGACGTTGGGGCAGACGGCCTCCTCGCACACGGTGTTGAGGTTGAGGCCACGCAGCAGGCCCTTGAGGTCGTGGAAGTTGTCGCCCGACGGCATCCGGGACTTGATCCAGTCCGGGTGGCGGCGTAGCGGCCCGCTCCCGTCCGCGGCCGGACCGAACGAGCCGCCGCCCATGGCGATCGAGATCTCGGCCGGGCTGGCGTGGTGGCCGCCGCCCGGGGCGGTGTCGATGACCGGGAGATCGCGCGCCATCGGGCTAGTAGATCTCCGTCTCCGGCCCGGCGGCCTCGAGCCAGGCCTTGATGTCGCGCAGCAGCGCGGCGCCACCGGCCCCGTCGTTCGCACGGTGGTCGATGCCCAGGACCATGTTCATGATCGAGCGGATCGCGATCACGTCGCCGTCGTCGGTGGACACCACCACCGGGCGCTTGGCGATCGCCTCCATGGTCACGATGCCCACCTCGGGAACGTTGAGGATCGGCATCACCAGGTTGGTGCCCAGGTACCCCGTGTTGTCCACCGTGAACGTGCCGCCCCCGAAGTCGTCCAGGCGGAGCTTCTTCGCGCGGGCCCGGCCGGCGACGTCCGCGATGGCGACGTTGAGCCCGTGGACCGAGAGCTGGTCCGCGTCCCGGATGACGGGCACGATCAGGCCCTCGTCCACCGCGACCGCCACACCGATGTTGACCCGGCGCTTCGCGAGCAGGCCCTGCTCGGTCCAGATGGCGTTGAAGGTGGGACTGCGCCGAAGGGCGGCCGCAGATGCCTTGACCACGAACGGCACGTAGGAGAGCGAGATGCCCTCCTTCTCCTGGTAGGCCCGCTTCACCCGCTCGCGGAAGGCGACCAGGCGCGTGACGTCCACCTCCATCTGGACATAGGCGTGGGGCGCCAGGAGCGCCCTGGTCATCTGCGCGGCGATGCCCTTGCGCATCTGGGTCATCGGGACGAGGACTTCGTCCGCGCCGGGTGGGAACGTGATGGCGGACCCCGTGGATGCCGCGGAGGGCGCCGAGGCTGCAGCCGCCGGCGCCGAGGACGGGGTCGCTGACGGGGCTGTCGGCGCGGGCGTGGCCGGGACGGCCCCGGTCCTGACGGCCTCGACGTAGGCGAGCACGTCCTCTCGAGTGATCCGCCCGCCACCGCCGGTGCCGTGGATCTGTGCAGGCTCAAGGCTGTGCTCCCGGAGCAGGCGACGCACCGCAGGGGTCATGCGGGCGTTCGGATCCCCGTCCATCACGGGGACCATCGTCGCCGGGGCGGGTGCGAGCGTCGGAGCGAGCGAGGGAGCCTCGACAGCCGCGGGATCGGCCACCGGCGCCGCTGCAGCGAACGGGCGCTCGTCGGATCCGGCCGGGCCGTGCGCCGGCTCGACCGCCGCAGTCACCTGGATCGTCCCGCCCGCCTCGTCCGCGGTCTCGATGATCGCGATCTCGGCATTGTTCGGGACGACGGCGCCCTCCTCGGCCAGGATCGCCGTGAGCACCCCGGCGTACGGCGAGGGCACCTCGGCGTTCACCTTGTCGGTGATCACCTCGAGCAGCGGCTCGTACTTGGCGACGGTATCGCCGGGCTGCTTGAGCCAGCGCCCGATCGTCCCTTCCGCCACGCTCTCGCCGAGCTGCGGCATCGTCACCTTGGCCACTGGGTCAGTTCCTCCGATGGGGCGCTCTGGAGGCGCGGGTCATGCGGGCCCTAGTGTCGCGCATGACGCGCCGGAGTGTCGCGAACGGGGCATGGCGGGCCCCGCGAGGGCCCTCACACGGCGGACATGTAGCGCTCGAAGGCGCGGGCGACCAGCGCCTCGAGCTCGGCCATCTCGGTCTCGTCGATGGCCTTGAAGCTGAACGTGGACTGCCCGGTGAGGCGCTTGCGCAGGCCGGGCGGGATGGAGCCCCGGAGATCGTCCCACTCGTGGACCGGCAGCAGGTAGAAGCCCACGTGCTTCGACGCCGGCTTCACGAACGCGAACCACTGGTGAGCGGTGGCACCGGGGCGACGGAGGACGGGGATGCCGTACACCGTGGCGTGCTCGAGCCGGTCCTCGTAGGGCGCCAGGACCGCGCGCAGCCGCGCCTCGACGGCGGGGAGGTCCGCCGCCATCAATACGCCGCCAGCTTCCGGATGGCGTCGGCGATCTTGGACGGGCTGAGCATGAACCAGTCCTCGAGCAGGTGGTTGTAGGGCATGGCCGGCACGTCCGGCCCCGCGATCCGCGATACCGGGCCGTCGAGATAGTCGAACGCCTCCTCGGCGACGATCGCCGCGATCTCCGCCCCGTACCCCCCGAACCGGTTGTCCTCGTAGGCGACCAGGCACTTGCCGGTCTTGCGCACCGAGGACAGCAGCGTCGCCCGATCCAGCGGCCGCAGCGTCCGCAGGTCCAGGACCTCGGTCTGGATCCCCTCCCCTGCCACGCGTTCGGCGGCCTCGAGGGCGTAGTGGACCATCAGCCCGTACGCGACCACGGTGACGTGGCGCCCGCCCCGCCGCACGACCGCCTGTCCCAGGGGCACCGTGTACTCGCCGTCGGGCACGTCGCCCCGGACGGAGCGGTACATCTTCTTGTGCTCGAAGAACATCACGGGGTCGTCGTCACGGATCGCGCTCAGCAGCAGGCCCTTCGCGTCGTAGGGAGTGGACGGGATCACGACCTTGAGCCCGGGCACGTGGGTGAAGAACGCCTCCACGGACTGCGAGTGGTAGAGCGCCCCGTGGACGCCGCCGCCGTACGGCGCCCGGATCACCATCGGCACGGTGAACCCGTTGTTGGAGCGATAGCGCATCCGGGCCGCCTCGGACACGATCTGGTTGAACGCCGGGAAGATGAAGTCCGCGAACTGGATCTCCGCGACCGGGCGCAGGCCGTTGACCGCGGCGCCGATCGACGCGCCGACGATCATCGACTCGGTGAGCGGGGTGTCGATCACCCGGTCGTCGCCGAACTCGGCCCACAGGCCGTCGGTGGCCAGGAACACGCCGCCCTTCTTGCCGACGTCCTCGCCGAGCACGATGACCGTCGGGTCGCGGCGCATCTCCTCGGCCATGCCGTCGCGGATCGCCTCGATGAACGTCCGGATGGCCATCAGCCGTGACCCTCCGTCGGGCCGGCGGCGCCGGGATCCGGGTGCCACGGCGGCGGCGTCTCGCCCGGCCACGGCTCCGCGTACACCCAGTCGAGCGCGGTGGCGGGATCCGGGTCCGGCTCGGCCTCCGCGTGGTCGGTGGCGTCCTCCACCAGCGCCGCGATCTCCGCGGCCAGTCGGGTCTCGATCTCCTCGGTCAGCACCCCGGCCCCACGCAGGCGGTCTCGGAAGATCGGCAGCGGGTCGTGGGCGCGGCCCTCCGCCAGGTCGTCCTCGGAGCGGTACTTTGTCTGCTGGTCGTCCGAGGAGTGCGCCGTGAGCCGCGTCACCTTGGCCTCGATGAGCGTGGGGCCGCCGCCGCTGCGGGCCCGTTCCACGGCCTCGCGCCCGGCGGCGTAGCAGGCAAGGACGTCGGTCCCGTCCACGACCACGCCCGGGATGCCGTAGCCGGAGGCGCGCATCGCCACGTCGGGGACGCTGATCTCCCTGTCCGCGGGCACGCTGATCGCGTAGCCGTTGTTCTCCACGATGAACACGAACGGCAGCCGGTGGATGGCCGCGAAGTTGAGCGCCTCGTGGACGTCGCCCTGGTTGGAGCTCCCCTCGCCCATGATCGCGCCGGCGACCTGGCCCGTGCCCCGGATCTTGGCCGCCAGCGCGATCCCCACCGCGTGCAGGATCTGGGTCGCGACCGGCGACGAGACCGACACCAGGTTGTGCGCCGGACCCCCGTAGTGGCCCGGCATCTGGCGGCCGCCGGACCCCTCGTCCGAGACCCTGGCGTATTGCGCGAGCATCAGGTCCCGGGGCGTCATGCCGAACGTGAGGCAGGTCGCGATCGAGCGGTAGAAGGGGGCGATCCAGTCGTGGCCGCGGCGGAACGCCCAGGCGAGCCCGACCTGCGCGCCCTCGTGGCCCTGGCCGCTGATGACGAACGGGATCCGTCCCGCGCGATTGAGGATCCACAACCGCTCGTCCACCGCCCGGGCGAGCGCGACCAGCCGGTACATGCCGACGAGATCGGCGTCGGTCAGGCCGACGGAGGCCGCGAGGGGGCCGGCAATGGCGGCGCTCCCGGGATCGATGACCGGCCCGTCCATCGTCAGAAGTTGATCGAGCGGCCGTCGACGGCCATGGCAGCCTCGGCGAGGATCTCCGAGTACGTCGGGTGCGCGTGGGTGGCGGCCCCGATCTCCCACGGCGTCGCCTCCAGCGACAGGGCGAGCGACGCCTCTCCGATCAGGTCCGTGGCGTGCGGGCCGATCAGGTGGATCCCCAGCGTCTCGTCCGTGTCCCGGTGGCCGATGATCTTGGCGAAGCCCTCGTATTCACCGCCGATGATCGCCTTGCCGATGGCCTGGAACGGGATCTTCGCGATCTTGGTCGGACAGGCCCCGGTCCTCGCACTGCTGCTGGGTCAGGCCCACGGACGCGATCTCTGGGCGCGAGTACGTCGCGCGCGGCTGCTTCACGTAGTCCATGGGGTGGACGTCGGCCTCGCCCGCGATCACGTGGGCCGCGATGATCCCCTCGTGCGCGGCGGTGTGGGCCAGCATCAGACCGCCCACGATGTCGCCGATCGCGTAGAGGTGCGGCTCCCTGGTCCGCATGTGGCCGTCCACCCTGACGAAGCCGCGATCCACGTCGGCCATGGTCGTCTCCAGGCCGACGTCCTCCACGTTGGTGGCCCGGCCGGTGGCGACGAGCAGCATCTCGGCCGAGATCTCCTTCGCCTCGCCGCCCTCGGGTCCGACGGTCAGCCGGACCCCATCCTCGCCGGTGATCACGCTCGCCGCATCGAACCGGGCGGCGGTCATGACCTTGATCCCGCGCCGGTTGAACGAGCGCTCCAGCTCCTTCGACACGTCCGCGTCCTCCAGCGGGACGATCGCGGGCAGGTACTCGATGAGCTGCACGGACGCGCCCAGGTCGTGGTACAGCGACGCGAACTCCACGCCCACCGCCCCGGCGCCGACGACGATCACGCTGGCCGGCATCGAGTCCATGCGCAGGACATCGTCCGAGGTGACGATGCGCCGGCCGTCCGGGACGAGGCCCGGCAGCGACTTCACCCGCGAGCCCGTGGCCAGGATCACGTCCGTGCCGTTGAGGATCCGCTCCCCGCCGGCGCCCGGTGTCCCGTCCTCGCCCACCAGCTGCACGCGCACCCGCGTCCCGCCCTCCAGCCGGCCGCGGCCCTGGATCCAGGTCACGTCGTACTTCTTGACCAGGCTGCCGAGGCCCTTCCACATCCGGGTGACGACCTGGTCGCGGCGCTTCGCGATCTGCGGGTAGTCCACGGTGGTCTCGCCGGCCAACCGCAGGCCGAAGTCCCCCGCGTGCCGGAGGCGCGCGTTGAAGGCGGCCGATTCCAGGAGCGCCTTGGTGGGAATGCAGCCGCGGTGGAGGCAGGTGCCGCCAAGCCTGTCCTCGTCCACCAGGGCGACCCGGAGGCCCAGCTGCGAGCCGCGGAAGGCCGCCGCGTAGCCGCCGGTGCCGGCGCCGAGGACGACGAGGTCGAAGTCGTTGGAGGAGCCGACAGCCATGGGTCAGGGGTGCTCCGAGCGGTCCGGGACACGGTCCGGCGAGCCGGCGCCGCGGCGGACGGGTGAGGGACGAGACGTCGGGGCGATCGTACTACGCGCGCCGAGGGGCGACGGGCCGGACCCCGGTGCCGGCCCGAATCCCGGCCGGGCCCCCGGACCGCGGGGGGCGGTGCTAAATTCCGGGCCGGCGGCCGGACAGGCCGCGCGTCCCGGAGGAGCGGCCGAGCGATGAACGGGAGCGAGATCATCGTCGCGCTCGTCCTCGTCGTGGCCTCCTACATCGTCGGCTCGATCCCGTTCGGGGTGCTGGTCGCGAGGGCGACCGGCGCACAGGATCCGCGCACGCTCGGTAGCGGGCGGACCGGTGGCACGAACGCCCTGCGGGCGATGGGCCGCAAGCGGGCGCTGCTGGTGGTGACCGGCGACGTGCTCAAGGGAGCGGTGCCGGTCCTCGTTGCGCGCTACGTCGCCGGCAGCGCCGGGGTCGAGGTGCTGTGCGCGCTGGCCACAATCCTCGGCTCGACGCACTCGCTGTTCCTCGGCTTCCACGGCGGTCGCGGTGTCGGGACGAGCGTGGGCACGATCCTGGTGATCTTCCCGCCTGCGATCCTTGTCGGGGCGCCGGTGTTCGTGGTCGTGATCCTCGTCACGCGCTACGTGTCGCTCGGCTCGCTGCTCTCGATCGCGGCCGGGGGGGTCCTGATCGCCCTGTGGTGGCTGGCCGCAAGCGGGACGGTGCCGGCGGCCTACCTGCTGTACGCGGCGATCGGGACGGCGATGGTCTGGATCGCCCACGCGGACAACATCGACCGCCTGCTCCACGGCACGGAGCGGCGATTCGACCTGGATCTCCTGGCCCGGGACTGAGCCGCGGTCGGTTCGGCGGTCGGTTCGGGCGGGCGCCTCGGGCGGTCGGTTCGGGCGAGCGTTCCGGGCGGGCGCCTCGGGCGGGCGTTCCGGGCGGGCGCCTCGGGCGCAATCCGAGCTCGTCGCAGACGAAGACGGCGACAGCCGGCGGTCCGTCTCAACCGGATCGGCCGCGCCGGAGCACCGCGCGAGCGTCGGACGCGTTGAGCGTCCGTCGACCCGGCATCCAGTCAGAGGACGCGTGCTCGTCGGTCGGACCCGGCGTGGTTTCCGCCACAATCGCTCAGCCGTGACCGGTTGTCACCTACCGGCTCCACGGCGACCCCGATTCGGCCCCACGAACGGCATTTCGCCGGGACGAGCAGTCGTCCTTGTACTGGTTGCCGGGCCTGGGGCAGGGAGGGAGGCACCCGTGCCGAACTGGTCGCGAGGGCTGCCGCGAGGAGCCTCGGGGACCGGGCGCCGCGGTGCGGGAACCGGGGGACCGGGCGCCAAGCCTGGAATCGAAGAACCGGGCCGCGGCGAACGCGACCCGGTTCCAGTGAGGCGAGGCTCAGCCGCCGCGCTGGCTGCGGAAGCAGTCCGAGCAGTAGACGGGTTTGCCGTTGGTCGGGCGGAAGGGGACCCGCGCCTCGCGCCCGCAGCTGGAACAGGTTGCCGTGAACATCTCGCGGGGGGCGCTGCTGCGGCTGCCGTAGCCGCCGCTGCTGTACCCGCCGCCGCCGTACCCGGAGTCGGACTCGTAGCTGCCGGCGTACGAGCCGCCGCCATAGCCACCGCCCTCCGCGTTGCGCGCCGCCTTGCGACTGGCGCGGCATGACGGGCACCGCCGGGGCTCCGTGAACCCCTTTTCCGCATAGAAGGCCTGCTCTCGCTCCGTGAAGGCGAACTCCATCGAGCAATCGGAACAGGTAAGGGTCTTGTCGGCCACGTGCCGATCTCCTCCAGGTGTCGCCGCCTCTGTGCCGCGTTCCTCGAGCCGGTGCGGGAGGAGACCGAGGTTTCGAACGTGCGAACAGGTTTGTGCGTGCACGGCGATCGGTGCACGCGCGGAGTGTAGAGGGTGCGCCCGGCCATGGCGATACCCCAAAATGAGCCGCCGTATCCGGGACCCGGCGGACCCGCGCCTGCGGCGGCGCCGAATCACACGGCAACATGACTCAGCCGACCGGCGACCCCCAGCCCTTCGATCGCTCCACGGCGCGACGCCAGCCACGTAGCAGCGCATCCCGCCGCTCAGGCGCCATCGTTGGCTCGAACCGGCGATCGACGGCGCGGATGACGGTGAGCTCGTCCGTGCCGGACCAGACACCGACCGCGAGGCCCGCCAGGGACGCCGCGCCCCATGCCGTCGTCTCGGTGACGCGCGGACGCTCCACCGGCACGCCGAGGAGGTCCGCCTGGAACCGGAGCAGCTCGTCGTTGCGCGCCGCACCCCCGTCCACCCGGAGGTCCGCGAGCGGCGCGCCGCGGTCGGCCTCCATCGCCTCCACCACGTCGTGCACCTGGTACGCGATCGACTCGATCGTTGCCCGCCCGATCTCCGGCAACCCGGTGCCGCGCGTGATGCCGATGATCAGGCCCCGCGCGTCCGGATCCCAGTGCGGCGCGCCCAGGCCCACGAACGCAGGCACCACGTAGACCCCGCCCGTGTCGACCACCCCGCGGGTCAAGGCCTCGATCCCGTCCGAGGTCGCGATCGCGCGCAGCCCGTCGCGCAGCCATTGGACTGCGGCTCCCGCGATGAACACCGAACCCTCCAGCGCGTACGCGACCGGGCCGTCCTCGCCCAGGCGCCACAGCACGGTCGACAGCAGGCCGTGCGCGGAGGGCACCGGTGCATCGCCCACGTTGGCCAGCAGGAAGGCACCCGTGCCGTAGGTGTTCTTCGCGTCACCTGGATCGAAGCAGGCCTGGCCGAACATCGCCGCCTGCTGGTCGCCGGCCACGCCCGCGATCGGGATCGGGCGACCGAAGACCGCGGAATCGGTCTCGGCCCACACCGCGGACGATGGACGAACCTCGGGCAGCATCGCCCGAGGGACGTCCATGAGGCGCAGCAGGTCGTCGTCCCAGTCGAGGGTCCGGAGATTGAGCAGCAGCGTCCGCGAGGCGTTGGAGACGTCCGTGGCGTGGACCCGGCCGCCGGTCAGGCGCCAGGCAAGCCACGCGTCCACGGTCCCGAACGCCAGCTCCCCGCGCTCGGCGCGTGCCCGCAGGCCCCCCTCCTCCAGGATGTGGCGGATCTTGGGGCCGGAGAAGTACGCGTCCAGCGGAAGCCCAGTGCGCTCGCGGACGAACGGCTCGTGGCCCGCCGCGCGGAGCCGCTCACAGAACGGCGCGGTAATCCGGCTCTGCCACACGATCGCGGGCGCGACGGCGCGCCCGGTGGCCCGGTCCCACACGATCGTCGTCTCGCGCTGGTTGGTGATGCCGATGGCGGCGATGCGCCCCGCGCCCCCGACGGCAGCGACCGCCTCCCGGGCGACGCGAAGCTGGCTGTCCCAGATGTCCTCCGGATCGTGGGTCACGTGCCCGGGCGAGGGGAACCCCTGCGGGAACTCGCGCTGGGCTGCGGCCACCGGTGCGCCGCGGACGTCGAATGCGATTGCGCGCGAGGACGTCGTGCCCTGGTCCAGGGCGAGGACGAATCGATCGTCTTCCATCGGTCTCCCCTCCCCGGCCGTCAGGCGGCCGGCGGCACGTCGTATTCGCGGTGCGCGGTCTCGAGGTACGCCTCGACCGCCGCCACCCGGCGTCCCTCGTCCCAGCCCAGGATCTCCCCGGCGATCTCCGACGCCCGTGGCGCAATGGCCGCTCCCCGGTCGGGCAGCTCCTGGGCCAGCCGGATCCGGCGGGAGAGCAGGTCGTCCAGCGACAGCGCCAGCTCATGCTCCACGGCCCAGGCGACCTCGGCCTCGAGATACGGGAACCCCGCCGCCAGCGGCCGCAGGAGGTCCCGGGCCCGGCCGAGCTCCACCACGTCCCCGGCCTCCGTACCGTGACGGCCCACCAGCGAGTCCGCCGCTTCAGCGCCCAAGCCCCCGGCCGCCAGGCGGGCCGCGAGCGCGTCCAGGTCGGAGCGGGCTGCCGCGCCGTGAATCGGCAGGTCGGCCGTCGCGCTCGGCCGGGAACGGGCGGCGTCTCCCAGGACGGCGTCCACCGCATGGAGCGCCATCGCCCGGTAGGTCGTGTACTTGCCGCCGCTGACCCGGACCAGGCCGCGGCCCTCGACGCTGATCTTGTGGCCGCGCGAGACCTTGACCGTGGAGCTCGAGTCCGAGGGCGCGATCAGCGGGCGCAGCCCGGCGAACGTGCCCACGACGTCGTCCCGGGTCAGCCCGAGGTCCAGGGCTCCGTTCAGCGTCCCGAGGATCTCATCCACCTCTGCAGCGCCGGCTGTGGGCCGATCCACCTGCTCGTGGTACGGCTTGTCGGTGGTGCCGATGATCCAGTGGCGCGGCCAGGGGACGACGAACGCGACCCGCCCCGGGATCTTGAGGGTCATCCCGCCGCGCGCAGGGAGCCGGTCCCGAGGGATGACGAGGTGGGTGCCGCGCGACGGCAGCACCGAGAACGAGGCGGCGCCGAACGGCCGGTCCGGCTGGGCATTCCAGACGCCCGTCGCGTCCAGGACGCAGGCCGCCCGGGCCTCGAACGCGGCGCCGGTCAGGCCGTCCTCCAGGATCGCGCCCACGACCACGTCTCCGTCGCGGATGGGGCCGGTTGCGCTCACGCGGGTGACGGCCAGTGCGCCCATCGCCTGGGCCGTGCGGACCACCTCGAGCGTGAAGCGCGCGTCGTCCTCCATCGCGTCGTGGTAGACGATCGCGCCCCGCAGTCCCTCCGGCCTGAGATGCGGCGCCCAGTCCAGGGCACCGCGCTTGGAGAGGTGGCGGTGGAACCCGCCCGTCCGCGCCGAGCCCAGCAGGTCGTACATGGTCATGCCGGCAGCGAAGAACGCGCGAGTCACGGCCGGCGGGCCGTAGAGCGGGAACAGGAAGTCCTCGAGCCGGACCAGGTGGGGCGCCAGCCGCAGCAGGCGTGCGCGCTCGGCCAGCGACTCGCGCACGATCCCGACCTGGGCCTGCTGGAGGTAGCGGAGCCCGCCGTGGATCAGGCGCGACGACCGGGACGAGGTCCCGACCGCGATGTCGTCGCGCTCCACGAGGGCGACCCGCAGGCCGCGGCTCGCGGCGTCGAGCAGGGCACCCGCCCCGACGATCCCGCCCCCGACGATCAGCAGGTCCCACCGCTCGCCGGCGAGCGACTGGAGGTCCGCGGACCTGCGGGTGAGCGGCGAGTCCGGCGATCGGGGGGCGGATGGGGCGGTCATCGACGGGGCCTCAGGTGCGCGGGGCGCGCAGGATGCGCCACAGGACGACCGCGGTTCCGGCGATCAGCACCGCGATGAGCAGCGGGGTCTGGAAGACGACCGCCTGACCCTCCCGCGGCAGGAGGGCGGTGACGGCCGCAGCGACGAGCACTGTCGCGACCACCGCTGCCGCGACCAGGACCACCTCGCGGAGGCCGGGCTGGCGGTCAGCCACGGTCCGCCTCCGGCGGCACGCCGATCGGCGCCACCAGGACGCGGCCCGCCAGGGCCCGCCCGACCCTGGTCTGCAGCCCGGTCTTGGGCCGGTGGAAGGTGATCGTGAGGTCTGCGCGCACCACCGGGTCCGAGGGCTCACCGGAGGTGAGATCCAAGGCCGTGGGCGTGTCAACCGCGAGCACCGGGATCCCCTCCTGGCGGGCATGCCCGACCATCTCGACGGCGGACCGCACCGGCTCGCGCAACCGGCCGCGGACGCCGGTGCCCAGCAGCGCGTCCACGAGGACCCCTGCCTTCTCGATGCCCTGGCCGAGGATCGCCACGTCGCGCGCGACCCCGGCGTGCATCCGGGTCACGCCCTCGAGGCCCTCCAGCCGGCGCCAGTTGAGCCCCGCGTCGTGAGTGCGCGGCTGCTCCTCCGTCCCCACCAGGACCGCGATGACCGTCATCCCCCAGCCCGCCAGGCGGCGTGCCGCCACGAACCCGTCGCCGCCGTTGTTGCCGGGTCCGGCGAGGATCAGCACCGGCCGGTCCTCGCGCCGGTTGTGCACGGCGAGCGCCCGGGTGGCGGCGGCCACGGCGGTCCCGGCATGCTCCATGAGCATCTCGCCCCGCACGCCCAGCGACTGCGCCTTGCGGTCCGTTCCGGTCATCTGCTCTGCGGAGATCGCGGTCCGCCCGGCCGCACCCGCCCAGCGCAGCTCCAGCTCGTCGAGGGAGAGCGCGGCGAGCTCGGCATCGTCGGCAGGCAGGGGAACGGCGGCGGAGGGCACGCTCAGAGGGTACCGCGCGACCCGTGCCTCACGTGGTTGCGCCCCGTCTTGGTGCTGCCCACCCACCTGGCCGCTCAACGATGCGGCGCGTGGTACCTGGCCCGGCCGCCGCAGATCTGGGCCGCCCACCGATGCCACGCGTGCTATCTCGCAAATTGCCGCTCTCGGGTCGGCCATCAACCGATGGGATGCGTGCTGGGCCAGATGCTCCTGTCATATCACGCGTCTCGTCTGTACTTGGCCACGCCCGTGGCCGGGGCCCCCGGTCGAGCAGGCACGGTGAGACTCGCCCGCGCTCCCCCGGGGTGGCCAAGATCGCAGCTACGACGCCTCGCACCGGTATCTGGCCAAGTCCGCAGCTACGACGCCTCGCACCGGTATCTGGCCAAGTCCGCAGCGTCGAACGCGGGCCGGGAAGGGCGCTCGGGCTGGGCGAGGGTGCCTGGCCCGGGCGAGGCGCCCGGCCCTGCGGGCCGACGCCGGACGGCCCCGTGCGCGGACGATCAACCGTACGGGAGCCGGGCCTCGGGGTCGTCCCCCGCCTCGCGCATCTCGAGCAGTCCGTCCATCGCGAGCGCCGTCACCGCCTCGCGCACGGCGTGCCTGCCGTGGTCGCCGATCGCCACGCCGAACGGGATCCAGGCACCGGGCTCTGCGGCTCGCGCCCGGGCGAGCACCCGGCCGCGCAGCCAGCGCGTGGTGGTTTCGAAGCGGGGCTCCGGGCGTCGCGTCCGGGGCTCGGGATCCAACGCAACCACCGGCCGCTCCCCCGCCGCGTACCGGCACCAGGCGGCGGCCGGGCAGTCTCCACACCGCGGCGTCCGTGGCCGGCACAACCCCGCGCCCACGTCCATCAGCGCGTGTGTCCAGTCGCCGGGCCGGCCCGGCGGCACCACCGCGTCCGCCAGGTCCTGGAGCGCGGCCGGCGACAACGCCTCTGGGCCGCCCGCGACCACTCGGCCCAGGACCCGGCGCACGTTCGTGTCCACCGCGCCCACCGGCTGCCCGAACGCGATCGCCGCCACGGCCCGCGCCGTGTATGGCCCGACGCCGGGCAGGGACTCGAGCGCCTCGACGGTTGCCGGGACCGCACCCCCGTGCCGGGCGACGATCTCACCGGCGGCCCGGTGGAGCTGCACCGCCCGCCGGTTGTAGCCCAGCCCGGCCCACGCGCGCACGACGTCCGCGACCGGCGCCGCGGCCAGCGCCTCGACCGTGGGGAAGCGGGCCATCCAGGCCGTCCACGCCTCCGCGGCACGGGCTGCCTGTGTCTGCTGGGCCATCAGCTCCGAGACCAGCACCGCGTACGGGTCTCGCGTGGCCCGGAACGCCAGCGAGCGGCCCTCGGCGTCATACCAGGCCAGCACCGCGTCGCGCAGCGCGGGCGGGACGGCGTCGGCGGGAACCGGTGGAGTGGCCACGCCTCTACGATACGGGCGAGAGACCAGGAGGAGGCGAATCGACGGCGATGCGGTTCGGGGCGGCGTTGTGGGTGGAGCGGACGGGTTGGCCGGAGCTGCGCGAGGCCGTCCTGCGCGCGGAGGCGGCCGGCTTCGACGACCTGTGGATCGACGACCACCTGCTGTCCGATGAGGGCGACTGGCGGGACCCCAAGCTCGAGGGCTGGACGACGCTGGCGGCGGTCGCCGCCATCACGACACGACCGCGCCTGGGCCTGCTGGTGTCGGCCAACACGCTACGCAACCCCGGTCTGACGGCCAAGATGACGACCACGATCGACCACGTCTCCGGCGGGCGGGCAATCCTCGGCATCGGCGCGGGGTGGTTCGAGCGGGAGCACGAGGCCTTCGGGTTCGAGTTCGGCGCCGGTGTTGGCGAGCGGCTGGACCGGCTGGTGGAGGCCGTGCCCCTGATGCGGCGGCTGTTGGACGGGGAGCAGGTGACGCACGAGGGCCGGTTCTACGCCTTCCGCGAAGCCCTGTGCGCGCCCCGCCCGGTCCAGGCCCGGCTGCCGATCCTGGTCGGCGGCTCCGGACCCAGGAAGACGCTGCCCCTCGTCGCCCGCCATGCTGATCTGTGGAACGCCTATGGCACCCCCGACGAGGTCGCCGCAGCGGACGCGATCCTGCGGGCGGCCTGCGAGGCGGCGGGCCGGGACACGCGCGAGATCGAGCGGACGGTCAACGTGAACGTCGTGATCCGGCGGGACCGCGAGGAGGCGGAGCGGGCGTGGTCCGCCTGGCTGGATGCCGGGATGCCCCAGGAGGGCGAGGAGGACCTCGGGGCTGGCGGCTCGCTCGACGACGTGGCGGCGCGGCTCGCGGAATACCGCGACGTGGGCTTCGAGCACCCGATCCTCGTGCTCCGGCCGCCATGGGACCTCGAGACGATCGACCGGCTGCCGGAGCTCCGGGCGCGCCTCGACGCGGGCTGACCTTCGCCGCGGCTGGCGGCCGTCAGGCGACGGGGACGGGATCGAGGCTCGGGCAGCGGAGCGCCGGCGCCGTCACGCCCGCCCCGGCGAGCCGCTCGCGAACCGTCGCGGCCGCGGCCAGGCCCTGCGTCACACAGTCCGGGAGGCCGACGCCACGGTACGAGGCGCCCGTGGTGACGACGGCCGGCCACGTGGCGAGGGCCGCCTCGATCGCCGCGATCCGCCCCAGGTGCCCCACCGTGTAGCGGGGCATGGAGCCCGCGTGCCGCGACACGCGGAGGAACGTCGGCTCCCCGGTGATCCGGAGCGTCGTCTCGACGTCCGCGCGGGCGGCGGCGACCAGCGCTTCGTCAGGGAGGGACGTCCAGGCATCCTCGTCGCGGACGAACACGCGGACCAGCAGCGCGTCGGCGGGCGCACGATCGGGCCACTTCTCCGACGACCAGGTGCAGGCCGCGATCGGGCCGCCCTCCGCGGGCGGCACGAGGTATCCGTGGCCGACGAGGTCGCGCCCCACCCGTTCGCGAGGGTACGCGAGGGTGACGAGCAGGCTGGTCCCGTGCGGGATGCCGTCGAGCGCCCGCGACGCGGCCGGGAGCTCGTCGTCGAGCAGGATCGCCGATACCGGGGCCGGGGTGGCGAGGACGGCGGCGTCGAAGCGGGCCCAGGTGCCGTCGCAGAACCTGGCCGAGACACCCCAGCCGGCCCGGCACAACGCCTTGACGCCGAACCCGGTCCGGACGTCGGCGCCGGTCTCGATCGCCGAGGCGGCGAGGGCATCCGTCAGCCGATCCATGCCGCCGCGCAGCGAGACGAACACGCCAAGCGGCTTCGGGGCCGGCGAGCCTGTCGCGCTCGTGGCCGAACCACCCGACGCCGCACCTGCCGCGGCCGCGCGCGCCTTCGCCGCCCGGCGCATCGCCCGGCCGTCCGCCAGGCCGGCGAACAGGAGGCTGCGGTGCTCGCGCTCCGCGACCCGCAGCTGGGGCACCACCGCGTCGAGGCTCAACTCGTCGATCGGGGTGCCGTAGACGCCGCCCACCAGCGGCCCGGCGAGGCGGTCCACCAGCGCGTCTCCCAGGCGCTCCCGCAGGAACGCGCCCACGGCGACGTCCTCGCCGTCGAGCAGCCGGGGCCAGGCGACATCCTTCGTCATCCGCGCCTTCTCCGGCCACGAGAACAGCCGCGATCGGGCGAACGGCATCACCTTCGTCGGCAGCACCAGGCCAAGACCGTCGGGCATCGGCACCAGGTCGCCGCGATGGCGGATGTAGACGGCGCGCGGGTCCCGCGTCCCGACCAGTTCCGAGCCGAGGCCCAGCTCCCGGGCCAGCGTGACGGCCGCCGGGCGCGTGGCCAGGAACGAGTCCGGCCCGTGCTCGATGGAGAACCCCTCGAACCGCTCCGTGACCACCTTGCCGCCCAGGCGCGGGCCCGCCTCCGCCAGCACGACCGGGACACCGTCACGTGCCAGCGCGCGCGCGGCCACCAGCCCCGTGATGCCGCCGCCGACGACGAGGACGCTCACCGGACGGCTCAGGCGTCCGCCGCGGCGGCGGCCGGCATCCCGTAGGCCGGGGCGTTGCCGGACGGCACGTACGGGCACAGCGGATCGGACTCCAGCGGGTCGCCCGTCCAGGCGTAGGCTCGGGCCCGTGACCCGCCGCACACCCGCGCGTACTCGCAGGCGCCGCAGCGGCCCTTGAAGGCCTCCGGGTCGCGCAGGGCGCGCATCACCGGGTGGTCGCGGTACAGGTCCACGATGGACGCCTCGCGCACGTTCCCCAGCGGGATCGGCAGGAAGCCGGACGGGTTGACGGTGCCGTCGTGGTTGATGAACACGATGCCGTTGCCGTCGCGGATGCCGAAGCCACGCCCCACCGACGTGGCGAGGATCGCCTGCTCGTCCATCCCGGCCGCCTGCATCTCCCGGATCGCGTGCCGGCGGTAGTGGGTGGCCTCCGTGGTCTTGACCTGGAAGGGCGCCGACCTCGACAGCCCGAACAGCCAGGCGTTGAGCTTCTCGGACTCCACGGGGCTGATCTCCCGCAGGGCGCTGCCGCGCCCCGTCGTGATCAGCATGAACAGGCTCCAGCGCATGATGTCCATGCCCAGGAGCAGCTCGTAGACGGCGGGCAGGTCATCCAGCGTCTGGTCCGTGACCAGGGTGTTGACCTGGATCGGCAGGCCGGCGGCACGGGCCCAGCGGGCCGCCTGGAGCGTCTTGTCGAACGTGCCCTCGACCATCCGGAAACCGTCGTGGCGCACCGCGTCGGAGCCGTCCAGCGACAGGCTGATGTTCTGGATGCCGGCGTCCCGGAGGCTCTCCATGACCTCCTGGGTGAGCAGCGGCGTGGCGGCCGGGGCGAGCGAGGCGCCGATCCCCCGCTCGGTCGCCGCCCGGACGAGCTCGTGCAGGTCCGGCCGGTTGAGCGGGTCGCCCCCGGTGAACACGACGTGCGGGAACGGCCGGCCGAAGGTCGTGATCGTGTCCAGGAGCCGGCAGCCCTCCTCGGTGGTCAGCTCGAGCGGGTTCCGCTCGGCCATCGCGTCGGCACGGCAGTGGCGGCAGGCGAGCCCGCAGGCGAGCGTCGTCTCCCAGTACACGAGCATCGGCGCCCGGTTGTAGACATAGCCCTCGGTGCGGACGGCGCCCACGCCGGTGATGCCGCCGGGATGCCCTCCGGGGTGACCACCCGGGTGGCCGCCGGAGTGGCCCATGGGGCGGGTCGCAGTCGTCATGGGAAGCTCCTCCGGCCGCTCAGGCGACCGCCACGGGACGCAGGGCCCGGGCCGCGATGTCGGCCAGGCCGGCGATGAAGACCGGGTCCGTGTTCATCGAGCGCGCCCGCTCCAACCGGACCCCGACCTCGCGTGCGACGGCCAGCGCCTCGATGTCGATGTCGTACAGGACCTCGAGGTGGTCGGCCACGAAGCCCACCGGCCGGATCACCAGCTCCCCGACACCCTCGGAGGCCAGGCGTCGGATCTCGTCCAGGATGTCCGGTCCCAGCCACGGCTCGCCCGTGCGCCCGGCGCTCTGGAAGGCGAAGTCCCAGCGGGCGAGGCCCAGGCGCTCGGCCACGAGACGGGCGGTCGCGGCCAGCTCGTCCGGGTACGGGTCGCCCTCGGCGACCACGCGCGCGGGGAGGCTGTGGGCGGTGAACATCACGCGGACCCGCGACGGATCCGGGAACCGATCGAGAGCCTCCCTCGTCGTGTCCGCCAGCGCCTCGATGAATCGCGGCTCGTCGTGCCAGGAGTCCACGAAGTCCGCGTCCGGCGCGTCGCCGCCCAGGGCGGAGAGGGCGCCGTCCACGGCCCGCCGGTAGCCGGCGGCATTGGATGACTTCTGGGGCGCCAGCGCGATGGCGACGAACCGCTGGACGCCATCCGAGGCCATGCCGCGCACGATGTCCCCGATGCGCGGCTCGATGTGGCGCATCCCCGCGTAGACCGGCACCGGCAGGCCGCGCGCCTCCAGATCCTGGGCGAGCGCCGCGCGCTGCGCCTCCACGATGAGCGACAGCGGCGAGCCGCCGCCGATGGCCCGGTAGCGGTCCAGCAGCTCCTCGAGCAGGTGCGGTGGCGGCGGGCTGCCGCGACGGATGTCGGTGTAGTAGGCCTCCACCTGGTCCAGGCGGTCCGGGCTTCCGTAGGCCATGAGCAGGACGGCATCGCGGGTCATCGGGACGCTCCTTGACTGTGGACGAGATCGACGAGCCGGGACAGCTGGTCCGGGTCCGTGCCCGGCAGGACGCCGTGGCCCAGGTTGAACACATGGCCGGGCCGCCCGGCGTTCTGCTCTGTGATCCAGCGGGCCGTCTCCTCGACGCCCTCCCAGGGCCCCAGGAGGAGCACCGGGTCCAGGTTCCCCTGCACGGCCCGGTCGCCGACGAGCCGCCGGCCGTCCGCCAGGGAGATCCGCCAGTCCAGGCCGATGACGTCGCCTCCGGCCCGCGCCTGGAGGCCGAGAATGCCCGCGGTGCCCACCCCGAAGTGGGTGACGGGCACGCGCAGCGGGGCGATGCCCTCGAACAGCCGGCGCATCCACGGCAGGAGGCGGCGCTCGTAGTCCAGCGGGGACAGCCCGCCGACCCAGGAGTCGAACACCTGGATCGCCTCGGCGCCGGCGGCGACCTGCGCAGCCAGATAGACGATCGTCGCCTCCACCAGGGCGTCGAGCAGCGCAGCCCACGTTTCGGGGTCCTCGTGCATCAGGCGCTTGGTGCGCAGGAAGTCCCGCGAGGGGCCGCCCTCCACGAGATAGCAGGCCAGCGTGAACGGGGCGCCGGCGAAGCCGATGAGGGGGACCGGCGACTCGCGTCGGATGATCGAGATCGCCTCCAGCAGCGGAGCGACGGCGGCCTCGGGCTGGAACGGCCGCAGGGCCCGCACGTCGGCGAGGGTCCGGACCGGGTGCTCGATGACGGGACCGCGGCCCTCGACGATGTCGAACGCCACGCCCATGCCGGCGAGCGGCGTGGTGATGTCCGCGAACAGGATCGCGGCGTCCACGCCCAGGCGCCGGACCGGCTGGAGGGTCACCTCGGCGCACAGCGGCGCATCACGGGTGATCTCCAGCAGGGTGGCCCGCTCCCGGATGGCGCGGTACTCGGGAAGCGCGCGTCCGGCCTGGCGCATGAACCACACCGGCGTCGTGTCGGCGGGCAGGCCGCGCACGGCACGCAGGTAGCGCGCGTCCGGGCGCGGGGCGGGCGTTCCGGGCGTGGCACCGACGACGGGCGCCGCGACGGGGGGACGCAGGTCGGCCTTCATGCGGCGAATGCCTTCCGGGCGGCTGCGAGCGTCTCCGCCACCTCGGCGTCCCCGTGGGCCACCGAGATGAACCAGGCCTCGAACTGGGACGGCGCGAGGAGGACGCCCTCGTCCAGCATCGTCCCGAAGAAGCGGGCGTAGGCATCGCGGTCCGACGCGAGCGCTTCCTCGGCGTTGCGCGGGACGCCGGACCGGAAGAAGACCGTCAGCAGCGATCCCACGCGGGCGATCGCGACGTCCCGCCCGGCATCGGCCGCCGCCTGCCGCAGCCCGGCCTCCAGGGCGGCCCCCGTCGTCTCGAGAACCTCGTAGGCCATCGGCGTGAGGCGGTCGAGCGTGGCCACGCCGGCCGCCATCGACACCGGGTGCCCGGACAGGGTGCCGGCCTGGTACACGCCCCCCTCGGGTGCGACGTGCGCCATCAGGTCCGCCCGGCCGCCGTACGCGCCGATCGGCATGCCGCCGCCCACGATCTTGCCCAGCGTGGTGAGGTCCGGGACGACGCCGTACCGCTCCTGGGCGCCGCCGTGGGCGACCCGGAAGCCCGTGATCACCTCGTCGAAGATGAGCAGGGCGCCGTCCGCCCTGGTCTGCTCGCGCAGCGCCTCCAGGAACCCGGGCTCCGGCGCGATGACGCCGACGTTGGCGCCCACCGGCTCCACGATGATCGCGGCGACCTGCCCGGGATGCGCCCGGAACACCTCCGCGACGGCATCGCGGTCGTTGAACGGGATCACGACGGTGTCGCGCGCCGCGCCCCGGGTGACACCCGCGGATCCCGGCATGGCCAGGGTCGCCAGCCCGGAACCGGCCTCGACCAGGAGGCTGTCGCCGTGGCCGTGGTAACCGCCGCCGAACTTGACCACCAGGTCACGCCCGGTCGCGCCCCGGGCCAGCCGGATCGCGCTCATGACGGCCTCGGTGCCGGAGGACACGAAGCGCATCCGCTCCATGGACGGCATCGCCGCCCGGACGCGCTCGCCCAGCTCCACCTCGCGAGGGCCGGTCGCGCCCAGGGCGAACCCGTCGAGCGCCGCGGCGCGGACCGCCTCCACGACCGACGGGGCCGCGTGGCCAAGGATGGCCGGTCCCCAGGACCCGATGTAGTCCAGGTACCAGCGGCCGTCCGCGTCCCGGACGCGGGGGCCCTCACCCCGGTCCAGGACGAGCGGCGGACGGCCGACCGAGCGGAAGGCCCGCACCGGGCTGTTGACACCGCCCGGGAACAGGTCCGCGGCCCGGGCGCGGAGGCCGGCCTGGGGGGACGCGGCCGGCGCGCTGCCGGCACCCAGGTCGGGGGTCGTGGTCGTCATGTCAGGCCTCCCGGGACCACGCGGCCAGGTCAGCCGCGGCATAGGTGACCACGAAGCCGGCGCCGGCGCGCAGGATCGCGGTCGTGCTCTCGGTCAGCGCCCGCCGGCGGTCCAGCCATCCGCGCTGGGCGGCGGCCTCGATCGACGCGTACTCCCCGCTCACCTGGTAGGCGCCGATCGGGACGTCGAACCGGGCGCGGGCCGCGGCCAGAACGTCCAGCGACGGGAGGGCCGGCTTGACCAGCAGCATGTCGGCGCCCTCGGCGACGTCGATCGCCATCTCGCGCATCGACTCGCGGCCGTTGGCCGGGTCCATCTGGTAGCCGCGCCGGTCGCCGAACGCGGGCGTGGAACCGGCGGCGTCGCGGAAGGGGCCGTAGAACGCAGACGCCGTCTTGGCGGCGTAGGCGAGGATCGCGGTGTCGTGGGCGCCCGCCTGGTCCAGGCCGTGGCGGATCGCGGCGACCTGGCCGTCCATCATCCCGCTGGGCGCCACGATGTCCGCGCCCGCCTCGGCCTGGGAGATCGCCGCCCGGGCGAACAGCTCGATCGCCGCGTCGTTGTCCACGCGGCCGTCGGGGAGCAGCGGGCCACAGTGGCCATGGTCCGTGTACTCGCACAGGCAGGTGTCCGCGATCAGGACGAGGTCCAGGTCCGCGTCTCGCAGACGGCGGAGCGTCTCCTGGACGATGCCGTCGCGGATCCAGCCGCCGGTGCCGACGGCGTCCTTGTCGGCCGGCAGGCCGAACAGGATCACGCCGCCGACGCCCAGTGCCTGCAGCGTCCGCGCGTCGCGCAGCGCCTCGTCGGGGGTCACCCGCTCCACGCCGGGCATCGAGCCAACGGGCTCCCGCCCGCCCCGGCCCGGGGTGACGAACATCGGCGCCACCAGCTGGCGGGGGTGGATCCGGGTCTCGCGCACGAATGCCCGCAACGCGTCCGAGCGCCGTGTCCGGCGCGGACGATGCCCGGGTGCCGGCACGCCCGGAACGGGTTCGGCGGCGGCCGGCTGGTCGAGGACGAGGCTCATCGGGCTCCTCCGGGGTTGGCTGCAGGCTGGATGCCGAGCGACTCGGCGATGAACGCGGCGAGAGCCGGCGCGGCCGGCGAGGGGGCGACGACGACGGAGGCGAACCCCTCCGCGCGGGCAGCGGCGGCCGTGGGCTCGCCGATGGCGACGACGGGGGTGAGGCGGAGGCGCTCACGGACGGACTCGTCGGCCGCCAGGGCGAGGATCCCGCGTGCGGTCGACCCGCTGGTCAGCACCAGCGCGTCCCCTGGCCCGTCGTCGAGCGCCTGCTCGAGCAGCGGCCGAGACTCCAGCGGGCCCTCCTCCGTGCGGTAGGCGACGATATCGGTGGTCTCCGCGCCCCGCTCTCGAAGGGCCGCTGCCAGCCCGGGCCCGGCGATGTCGGCGCGCGGGACCAGCACCCGGTCGCCGGCCGCCACCGGCAGCTCGGCGGCGAGCGTCTCGCCGGTCGCGACGGACGGAACGAACGAGACGGAGACGCCCGCCGCCGCCAGCACCTCGGCTGTGGCCTCGCCGACGGCGGCCCACAGCGTCGTGGACGCATGGGACCCGGTCCGCTCAAAGGCGGCCAGCGCCGCCCGGGCCCCGTTCGCGCTGGCGACGACGACCCAGTCCCCGTTGCCCACGGCGGCTACCGCGTCGTCGAGGGGTCCCCCGGCCTCCGCCATCCGGATCTCGATCGCGGGCACGTTGACGGCGTCGACCCCCGCCTCGGCAAGCGCGTCCAGGAGGGCCACGGCCTGCCCGGCCGGCCTCGCCGTCAGGACGCGCGGCGCCCGCCGCAGGATCACGATCCGCGCCGCCAGGCGCGCGGCCATGGCGCGATGCTCGGCCACCGGCGCGCGGCCCCGGACCCAGGCCACGGGGGCCACCGGGATCGCGGCCCCGTCGGCGGGCGTCCAGGTCCGCTCCGCCCCGGCGACCAGCTGGAGCTCGCCGTCCCGGACCTGCCCCAGCGCCCCGATCGGCGACCGGCAGCCACCGCCGGTGCCGTTGAGCAGGGCCCGCTCGGCCTCGACGGCGACCCGGGTGTCGGGATCGTCCAGCAGGGCGACGGCGGCCACCGCCTCGGCGTCGTCCGACCGCACCTGGATCGCCAGGGCGCCCTGGCCCGGCGCGGAGGCCACCACGGCCGCCGGCAGGACGTCGTCGATGCGGTCGGCGCGGCCCAGGCGGGTCAGGCCCGCGACCGCCAGGACCAGCGCGTCGCTGTCGCCGCGGTCCAGCTTCGCGAGCCGCGTGTCCACGTTGCCGTGCAGGGGGTGCATCTCCAGGTCAGGACGGACTGCCCGCAGGAACGCGGTCCGGCGCGGGCTGTCCGTTCCGACCCGGGCGCCGTGGGGCAGGGTCTCGAGGGTCGTGCCGCGGACGCGGCAGACGAGCGCGTCGCCCGGGTCCTCGCGGGGCGGGTAGGCGGCGATCACGAGTCCCGGATGCTCATCGGTGGGGACGTCCTTCGCGCTGTGGACGGCCACGTCCACCGAGCCGTCCAGCAGCGCTGCCACGATCCGGCCGACGAACGCGCCCTCGCCCCAGGCCGTGTCCACCGGGCGGTCGTCGCCCTCGGTCCTGATGATCGTGATCTCGGCCGCGACGCCGTGCTCCGCGAGCCGGGCGGCCACCCAGTTGGCCTGGACCAGCGCCAGCGCGCTGCCCCGGGTGCCGATGCGCAGGGTTCGGTTCATGGGACGCACCACCCCCTACAGCGAGAACAGCACCCGGGCGGCGCGGTCGGCATCGCCGTCCGCATCCTCCCGCAGGGTGGCCAGGGGGGCGTGGAGGAGCCCCGCGACCAGGCGGTGGCTCATCTGTTCGACGAGCTCCCGGTCGTGCTCTTCGAGGTCCAGGCGCCGGAACAGCCGGTCCAGCTCCTGGGTGCGACGCTCCTCGGCGAGCGCGCTCAGCGCGCGGATGGCCGGCACCGAGGTCCGGGCCCGGACCCAGTTGGCGAAGGTGGCCTCGGCCTCGGCCAAGGCCCGTTCGTAGCGGCGGCCGAGCCGGCCGGTCAGCTCATGGCGCGGTCCGCGCGCGATGTCATCCACGGATGTGTACCGGGCCCCCAGGAGCGCCCGTAGGTCGGGGTCCACGGCCGGAGGGGACGACAGGTCCACGACGGGGAGGCCCCCGGCGAGCAGATCGGCGCGGGCGCCGGTCGAGAGCGGCCATTGGCCGGCGATCGCGAGCACGACGGCGTCGACCTCGGGCAGGGGGGCGTGGGCGCCGAAGGCCGCGACGGCGCCACCGGCGTCGAAGGCGAGCGCCGCCGCGCGATCGTCGCTGCGGTTCGCCACCAGCACATCGGCGTGGGCACGGGACGCGGCCAGGGCGACCAGGCGGGCCATGCGGCCGGCGCCCACCACGAGGACCTGCTGCCCGGCGATCGGGCCCGTGGCCTCGACGATGCGGTCGAGCACGACGTCGGCCAACGACCTCGGCGCGCCCTCGCGCCAGGACCGGGTCTCCCGGCCCAGGTGGGCCGCGGTCTGGAACAGGCGCGTGAGGACCGGGTCGAGGCCCATGGCATCGGTGCTGGCCGAGCCGATCTCCACCGGGCAGCGCGATGCACCGGGAATGTGGCGATCCCCGAGGCAGTCCCGGAGCTGGTGGAGGATCTGGTCCTCGCCCAGGACCACGCTGTCCAGGCCGGCGGCGACCCGGAACAGGTGCCTGGCGACGGCGATCCCTTCGAGCCGGCGGCCGCCGTCCGGCAGCTCCGGAAGCGTCAGGGCGGGATGGCCGCTCGCGGGATCCACCGAGACATAGAGCTCGACGCGGTGACAGGTGCGGAGCAGGATCGAGCGCGGGTCGTGGGCGATCGCCGCGGCCGCGTCACCGAACACCTCGCGCGCCTCGCTGGGGACGTGGCGGGCATGGGCGACGAGCGCGACCAGGCCGAGGTCGGTCGGAGGGTCGATCACGAGGGACTCCCGTTGCTGGTCGGGGTGGGACGCCGGGGACGGCGGCGGGGCGCGAGCGCCGCCGACTCCCAGCCGCGGACGGTTGCGAGGAGCAGGTCGTCGAGGGCCGACGTCGCGTCGGCCAGGAGCGATGCGCATGTGGCGGCGTCCAGCTCCCGGCGACGGGCGACGGCGCCCAGCTCGTCGAGGAATGGGCGGCGGTAGCGGAGGAACAGGCCCAGGGTGACCGAGGCCGCGATTCCTTCCCCCGCGGCGGCGCGGCCGTACTCCATGCACGCCGCCTCCGCGTTCGCGAGGTTCCGCGCGCGGGACCGCTCGTCGGTCGCATCAAGCGCCGCGATCAGCGCGGCGACAACGACGCGGCCGTGGTGCCGGAAGCGCTCGCGCTGCTCGACGTCAAGCTCGGCGATCCAGGGAGCCGGTGCCGCGCTCCCGCCGCTCGCCCGGCGGTAGCCGCGGGCCATCCGGCCCGGTGTCTCGCCGAGGGCCGCCAGGGAGGGGTGGGCGGCGGGCCGGGCCGGCAACAGGGCGGCAAGCCCGGCCCGGGAGAAGCGGCGGTGCCCGCCGGGAGTGACGAAGGTCCTGACCATCCCCGTGTCGGCCCAGCGGCGGACGGTTGACGGGGAGACGCCGAGCATGCGGCACGCTTCGGTGAGGGTCACCCACCCGGGATCCGCCGTGGCGTTCCGTGCTCCCATCCGGCCCAGAACCTCCCAAATCTCCCAAACCTGCTCGAAGGTTCCACCATCCTACGAGCCGGGTGGAGCGCCCGAGACAGGGCCGTCCGGCCCGGGAATCCCCGCCGATGGCATCGTCCAGCCCGGGACGTGGTGCATGGGCGCACCGCGTTCGAGAGAGGCGGACCGGAGCGTCCGTGCGGATCATTCTCCCGGCGCGGACCGGTCGGCCGGCCGACCGCGCCAGGCGCTTGCCCGTGGGGGGTGCCGTTGGACCCGGTCAGCACGGGCGGTTCCTCCCTATCGGCCCGGCCGGCCCGCACCGCCTACTGGTACTGATGGTCAAGGCGTCCTGCACCCCGGAATCAAGTGCCCTTGTCAGCGTCGTCCCAATGACCGTGTCGCTGTCGAACGCCCCGACGGGACGGCGACTCACGGTGGTCGGCGTCGAAGGGTCCGGGCGCCCCGAGCTGGAGCGCGAGGGCGTCCATCCCGGTTGCACCCTGGTCGTGGTCGCCCGGACCCCGCTCGGCGGCCCGGTGGTGGTGGAGCTCGGGCGCACCCGGCTGGCGCTGTCCGCGGACGTCGCGCGGGGCGTCATCACGGCGGTCGACGCCTGGCCCGAGCGTCGCTGATGGCAACGCCGACGTCCTGTCACCCGGCCGCGCCCGCGGGCGCCCGGGCCGCGCAGGCCGACCCCGGGATCGAGGAGGACACCCGGCGGATCCCCGTCGTCGTCCTGGTCGGCCGGCCCAACGTGGGCAAGTCGACGTTCCTCGCACGCGCCAGCCACCGGTTCGTCGAGACGGCCAACGCGCCCGGCACCACCGTGTCGCTCCAGCGTCAGCGGGTCACCGTGGGCGGGCGCTCGGCCTGGCTGGTGGACCTGCCCGGGACCCGCACCCTCGACGACGAGCCGGCAGGCGATGGGCCCTTCTGGGAGCTGCTGCTCCAGGCCGCCCCGGACGCCATCCTCGTGGTGGCGGACGCCGGCAATCTCGAGCGCCACCTGCCGCTCGCGCTCGCCTGCCGCGACCTGGGCCTGCCGCTCGTAATGGCCGCGAACCTCGTGGACGAGGCCGACAAGCGCGGAATCCGCATCGAGACGGGCCGGCTCGCCCAGCTGCTCAACGCGCCCGTCCACGCGACGTGCGGGCGGACGGGCGAGGGGGTCGATGTCTGCCTCGCGGACGCGGTGCGGCTCGGCGAGCAGCGCGTCGCCGTTCGTGCCGGGACGGCCTCTCCGCGTTCCACGATCCCCGCCCCGTTCTACCCGTGGGCGCTCGAGCAGCGCCTCGGCTCCGAGGCCGCGTGGGTCGTGGACGCGCAGCGGTCGCTGGGCGCCGCGGCCGTCGCGGCCCCGCTCCAGGTCGGCGTCCTCGGGGGCGCGATCTCGGCCCGCGGTGCCGCCACGATCCGGCTCACCGGCGACCTCGATCCCGTCCGCTGGCGGACCGCCGCCGACTGGGCGCGCCAGGTGGAGCTGCGCCGCGACGTGGCCGTGCCGTTCGCGGACCGGCTCGCCCGCTGGACGACGTCGCCCTGGCCGGGGATCCCGCTGTTCCTGGGCGTCAGCGTGGCCGCCTTCCTGATGGTCATCACCGTGGGCGGCTGGCTCGCCGGCCTGCTGAGCGAGGTCTGGGCGGCGACGGTCTCGCCGTTCCTCGAGGCCGTCATCCCGGCAATGCTGCCCGTCCCGATCCTCGCCGACAGCGTGCTGTGGGCCGCGGACGGCGGGATGCTGGGCATGCTCGCCGTCGGCATCCCCTACGTGCTCACGTTCTACCTGCTGCTGGCGGCCCTCGAGGACTCCGGCTACCTGACCAGCGCGGCCGTGTTGATGGACCGGGTGTTCGGCTGGCTGGGCCTGCCGGGACGGACGTCGATCCCGCTGCTCGCCGCCGCGGGCTGCAACGTCCCGGCGATCTACGGCACCCGCGTGCTGCGGACGCGCCGCGAGCGGGTGCTGGGCTCGTTCCTGATCACGCTCACCCCGTGCTCCGCGCGGTCCGCGGTGGTGATCGCGGCGCTGGCGCCGTACGCGGGCGTGCCGGTCGCGATCGCGGCGTTCGGCGTCGTGGCCGCCGCCACCATCGCCGCGGGGCTGGGCGCCAACGCGCTGATCCCGGGCCGCCAGCCGTCGTTGATCCTGGAGCTGGCGCCGCTCCGGCGGCCGATGCTCCGCCACGTCGGTGCGAAGGCCTGGTTCCGGTTCCGCTCGTTCGTGGTCACGGCCACCCCGATCATGCTGGCCGGGTCGCTGGTGCTCGGCCTGATCTACGAGGCCGGCGCCTGGCAGGGGATCGCCGGCGCGATCGGGCCGGCCGTGGAGGCGGGCCTCGGGCTGCCGGCGATCGCGGGGGTCGCGATGGCGTTCGCCTTCCTGCGCAAGGAGCTCGCCCTCCAGCTGCTGCTCGTGTTCGCCGCCATCGAGCTGGGCCGTGAGGCGACACTCGACGAGCTGATGGTGCCGGCCCAGCTGTTCGTGTTCGCGGTGGTGTCGAGCATCTCGATCCCGTGCATCGCGACGCTCGCGGCGCTGCGCGGCGAGCTGGGCACGAAGGGGGCGCTGGGGATCACGGCGGCGTCGCTGGCCCTCGCGATCGGCGTGGGTATGGTGCTCGCGCGCCTGCTCGGGATCGCGTAGCGGCGCCCGGCGGGGTCCGCCCCCGCCCCGCGCCGCGCCTCCATCTCCGCCGGCGCCGCGCGCCGCGCCTCCGCCTCCGCCGCCCCCGCCCCCGCCCCACGCCGCGCCTCCCCCTCCGCCGCACCAGTCGGCCAGTCACCGATGCGGCGCGTGCTATCCGCCAGCGGGCGGGCGGAACCTGGCCATGCACCGACGGGATGCGTGCAATCGACGCGATCGAGCCGCCAGCCTGGCCATACACCGGTCGCCTGCGTGCAAGGCCAACTGCATGTGGCCCAGGACGCATCGCATCGGTAGGTGGCCACGAGGCCGGCCACCGGTCCACGTCGGCCGAGCATGAGCTCCGAAGTGAATCCCCGAGGGCGGATCGTCGCGGTGGCCAAGATGCCCGGTACCACGCATCGGGTCGTTGCGCGGCCGACTCGCCGGGCGACGTGACGGACGTCGTGCCGGGTCGTTGCGCGGCCGACTCGCCGGGCGGGGCGCCGGACGACGTGACGGGACAGAACGCCGGGCGACGTGACGGGACGGGACGGGGCGCCGGGGGGATCGCGGACTCCGGCCCAGGCGCGGCGGCACGGGCCGACGTGGTCAGCCGGTCTGCCGGCTTCCCGAGCCGATGTGCGCCGCCACAGCTCGGCGGCGAGAAGCTCGGCGAGAGCGGCTCTACCGGCGACCGGACCGCCGGGTCAGCGAGCGCCGTAGCCGGCAGCGGGACGTGCGCATCGACGTCGCCCGCTTCCGGGCCGGCGAGGATGTCGGCGAGAACGCATCGACGCGGCCCGTCGGTGGCCGCAGGCTCACGGCCCGCCCCGGGCGAGCAGCCAGCGCATTCCCTCGCGCGGCGCCCACAGCCACGACGGCAGCACCGTTGCCGCATAGACGAACTCGTACGCCTCCTTGGCGACCTCGAACGCGTCCAGCAGATCGAGATCGAGGTGGATCGGCGATCCGGCCTGCCGCAGACCGCTCGCGTAGGCGGCCAGAAACCGCTCCCGGGCCCGCTCGATCCAGGCGTCGACGTCCAGCCCCGGGCGGTCCAGCGGCCCGCCATTGGCCCGCTCCGCCCGGCGTCGCGCGCTGCGCGCCACGTGGTCCAGCGAGCGGAGCATGGACGCCACGTCCCGCAGCGGCGAGTCCGGCCGCCGCCGATCCTCGATCGGCCGCAGCGGCTCGCCCTCGAAGTCGATGATCCGGTACCCGTCGTCGGCGACCAGCACCTGGCCCAGGTGCAGGTCCGCGTGGATCCGCATCACGAGCGGCGCGGTCACGGTGGCCTCGAACCTCGACAGCCGGGCGGCGATGGCACCGGACTCCCGGCGCAGCTCCTCAGCCGCGGGCGGGTCCACCGTCGCGACGGCCGTCACCGCCGCTCCCAGCTGCCGGAGCGCGTCGGCGCGCCATGCCTTGAGCTCGTCGTGGGTCGCCGGGCGGGACGCGAAGTCCGGAGCATCCGGGGGCGGCGAGGCGAGCGCCGCGTGCAGTCCGGCCACCATCGTGCCCAGGTCCTCCGCAACCTCGGTCGCCCACTCGAGGCTCACCGTCCCGGGCGCCCCGACCATCGCCGCCAGCCGCTCCGCCGTGACCTCGTACGCGTCCTCGGCATGGCCCACGAACACCTGGAGCATCGCCACCGTGGCTGCACCCGCATCCCGGCTGACGACCTCTGCCCAGCCGGCCAGGCGCGGCACGCCGGGGAATGCGGCCTCCTCGGACAGGTAGGCGGTGAGCTCGAGATCCGGGTTGAGCCCCGGCTGGATCCGGCGGTAGGCCTTGAGCAGCAGCCGCTCCCCCAGCACCACCGACGTGTTGGACTGGTCGCGACCGAGGGGGCGCTCCGGCGTGATCGCCAGCCCGTCAAGCGGACCGTCCCACGCATCCGCGAGGCCCGGCGACGGCCGACAGACGAGGGCGGCCTCCACCGACGCGCTCTCCCCGGAATCACCGGCGACAGCCGGGATGGTGCGCCCGCCCGCGATCGCCGCCGCGAGCGCCCGCCAGGCGCCGTCACCTTCGGCTGCCTCGGAGGCCGCCCCCTCGCGGCGCACGAACGGGATCGCGTACCGGTCGGTGCGCGTCCCCACCGTCAGGTCCACGAGCGCGAGCGCCACGTCGTCCGCCAGTGCGAAGGCGTGGGCGAGGCGTGCGGACGACGGCGACTCGCCCTTGGCGGCATACCAGCGGCGTTGCGCGAGGGCGACCGGGTCCAGCTCCCCGATCGCCGCGGCGATCGCCTCCCGGGTCAACGGCGTCCGCAACCGCGGCCTACCGGGTTACCGGCTTGTGGGTCACCGCGACCCGCTCGACCAGGTCCGCGGCGCGCGCCGTCCCGCCGGCGGCCCGCATCCGGGCGGCGATCCCGGCCATCCGCGCCCGGAGCGCCTCGTCCGCCAGCAGCGCGTCGATCGCCCCGGTCAGCTCCTCGTCCCGGAAGCCGTACGTGGACAGGCGGCGCCCGAAGCCGGTCTCGTGGACCCGCTGCGCGTTGTCAACCTGGTCCCAGAACAGCGGCAGCACGATCATCGGCTTGCCGTTGTGGAAGCACTCCACGACCGTGTTGTTGCCGCCGTGCGTGATCACCAGGTCCACCTGCGGCAGCACCGCGGGCTGGGGCAGGAACGACTCGCCGGTCATGTTGTCGGGCAGCCGGATCTGGTCCGCCAGCGGGCCCTTGGACACGATCACCCGGTGGTCCGTGCCACCCAGCACGTCCACGAGCCGCTGCATGAGCTCCACGTCCGCCGAGCCGAGCGAACCGAGGGAGAGGTAGATCAGCGCCCCCGGGCGTGCCGCCAGGGACTCCGGCAGCTCCCACGTGGCATCCACCGCCCGGACCGTGGAGTCCAGCTGGTGCCAGGTGGGCGCGAGCGCGTTGGCTCGGGCGTAGTCGGCCTCCGCCGGGTAGGAGTAGAGGTTGAGGTACGGGGACTCGTGCATGAAGTCCGGGCCACTGTCGCCCCAGGTCAAACCGCCCGCGCCGGCGGCCCGGCAGAAGGCGTCGAAATCGGCCCACATGTCGCCGTGGGTACGGCGAACCTCGGCCAGGAAGGCGGGCCACTCGCTCCGGTCGGCGGCCGGGTAGCCGGACGAGAACGGTGCCACCAGCGGGTCCTTGATCTCGGCCGGGTTGCAGGACAGGAGGCGGACCCAGGGTCGGCCGGTGGACATGATGGCTGGGAACGAGACGACGTTGTCCTCCACGATCGCGTCCGGCGCCAGCTCGTCCACGATCTCCGCCAGGCGCGGCTGGACGTGCTTGCTGCCGTCGATCAGCGCCTGGAAGGTGGGCGCGATGAACTCGCCCAGCTGCTCGATGGTGGGCCTGCGGAACACGGGCGCGGTGTCCCGGATGAAGTCGATCCAGAACTGGCCGGGCACCTCCGGTTCGGTCGGGGGCGGGCCAAGGCGCATCAGCCGCTCCTCGAACCCCTGGGCCTCCAGGTTGCCCGCGAACGACTCCTCGACGATGAACACGACCCGGTGGCCGCGCGCCCGCAGCACGTTGCCGATGCCGACGCAGTTGTTGGTCGGGCCGTAGGCTCCCTCGGGGAAGAAGACGATCGTCCGGCCGTCCGCCACCGTGGCACCTCGTTCTTCGTGCTGGCTCCGCTGGGAGGGCGCGATGATCGCATGCGACCGGGCCGGACGGAACCCCGTTGCAGGGGACGGCCCGTGGCCGATGGGGAACGCGCAGCCGTCACACGGCCCCCCGGGTTCGGCCGGGATGGCAGGGGTCGGCCGCAGGGCGGCCAACCGACACTGGACCATGCCATGGCCCTGGTCGTCGACGGTCTCCACAAGCGCTTCGGCACGATCCAGGCGCTCGACGGCGTGTCCCTCGAGGTCCGCCCCGGCGAGGTGTTCGGGTTCCTGGGCGCCAACGGCGCCGGCAAGACCACGACCATGCGCATCGTGCTCGGCCTCATGAAGGCCGACGAGGGCACCGTGACGCTGGACGGGCGACCCGCCCACGACTGGCCGCGCCGGACCTGGGGGTACATGCCCGAGGAGCGCGGCCTGTACCTGCGGATGCCGGTGATCGACCAGCTGGTCCACTTCGCGTCCCTGTACGGCGTGACGCGCACGAGGGCACGCAAGGACGCCATGGCGTGGCTCACTCGGTTCCGGATCGCGGAGTACGCGGACCGCCGCGCGGAGACGTTGTCCAAGGGCAACCAGCAGAAGGTCCAATACGTGGCGACGATCCTCCACGGCCCCGAAGTGCTGCTCATGGACGAGCCGTTCGTGGGCCTGGACCCGGTCAACGTCGCGCTGCTCAAGTCCGCCTTCCTGGAGCTGCGCGACCGGGGCCGGACCCTGCTGTTCAGCACTCACCAGCTGGAGCAGGCCGAGGAGCTGTGCGACTCCGTCGCGATCATCGACCACGGCCGGATCGTGGCCTCCGGGACCACGCTCGAGGTCAAGCGCTCCACCGGCCACCAGGTGATCCGCGTCGCCACCTCGGATGGCGACCTCGGCTGGTTGCGCGCGCTCCCGGACGTGACCGTCACCCGCGACGGACAGGACTACGCGGAGTTGCGCGTGGCGGCGGGCTCGGACCCGCAGGCCGTGCTCCGGGCAGCCATCGCCCGGGGCGGCGACGTGCTCCGGTTCGAGGTCGCGGAGCCGTCCCTCGAAGAGGTGTTCGTGGAGCGCGTGGGCGCGCTCGACCGCAGCGAGCGCACGCTGGCCGAGGCGCCGGAGGGCGCGGCATGAGCGGCCTGTCCAACATCCTCGCCGTGGCGCGCCGCGAGTTCACCGTGCGGGTCCGGACGCGGAGCTTCGTGCTGGGGACGCTGCTGCTGGTGCTGGGCGTGATCGTGATCGCCCTGCTCCCGGTCATCATGGGCCAGATCGACCGGACCAACGCCACCCGGGTGGCCGTCGTGGCGCCGGCCGAAGACCTGGCGGCACGCGCTGCGACCACGATGACGGCGCTGCTCAACGCACAGCCCGGGACCGGGGACGGGGCCGGCGGAGGGGAACCGGACTTCGTCGTCACCGTCGCACGGGACCTCGATGCTGCGCGCCGCGACGTCGTCGGCGGCGAGCTCGGCGCCGTGCTCGCCATCGAGCGGGGCCCCGACGGCGAGCTGGAGTTCACCCTCTACACCAACGAGCCCGCCTCGGGCCGCACCGCCGGCCTGATCGGGCAGGCCGCCACCGCGCTCGCCGTCGGGGACCGCCTGGACCGGCTGGGCGTCGCCCCGGCGGACCAGGCGACGCTGTTCGTCCCGGCCCAGCTGGACGTCGCCTGGCCGGATCCCGCCCGCACCGACCCGACGCAGGGCAGCATGGCCGCGGTGGGGCAGGACATGCTCGCCTTCGGGATGACGATCCTGATCTTCATGATCATCGTGATGTACGGGAACTGGATCGCGATGAGCGTGGTCGAGGAGAAGACCTCGCGGGTGCTGGAGGTGGTCCTCAACGCCGCCACCCCGTTCCAGTTGCTGGCCGGCAAGGTGTTCGGGGTTGGGGCCGTCGCGTTCGTGCAGTACGCGGCGGTGGTCGTGGCCGGGGTGCTCGCGATCCTGGCCCAGGGAACGGTGGCGACGGTCGTGCTGGGCGAGGGCGCTGGTGCGATCGACCTGCCGGAGGGCCTGACGCCAGGCCTGCTGCTGCTGTTCGGCGTGTACGGGGTGCTGGGGTTCCTGCTCTATGCCTCGCTGTTCGCCGCCGCGGGCTCGCTCGTCAGCCGCCAGGAGGACGTGAACGCGGTGGTCATGCCCCTGACGCTCATATCGACCGCCGGCTACATCGTGGGCGTCTACGCCGCGATGGGGCTGATCGACATCCGCGCCGGCTGGGTCGTCATCCTGACGCTCGTCCCGTTCCTCGGCCCGTTCATGATGCTCGGCCGCGCGGCCACGGGGGTCGCCCAGCCGTGGGAGATCGCCGTCTCGATCGTGCTGCTGGCCGCGGCGATCGGGGTCGCGATCTGGATCGCGGCGCGGATCTACGCCGTCGGCGTCCTGCTGTACGGCCAGCGGCCCGGCGCCCGGGCAGTCTGGCGGCTGCTCCGCGAGGGGATGTAGGACCCTTAGCCTCCGCTCGCCAGCGCGACGGCCAGCAGCGCCAGGCCGCCGCCCGCGACCGCCAGGTCCAGCCGGGACCACGCCACCTCGCGGTAGCGCGAGCGCGGCCCGGAGCCGAAGGCCCGGGCGTCCATCGCCAGCGCCAGCCGGTCCCCGTGCCGGATCGCCAGCACCAGCAGACCCACCAGGATCCGTGGATGCCAGCTCCACCGCAGGCCGCGGATCCGGCGTGCCTGGCGCAGGGTGGCCAGCTGGGCCGACAGCCGGGGGATCGCCTGGTAGGCGGCAAGCGCGCCGTAGCCGAAGCGCTCCGACAGCCTCGCCTGCTGGACGAGGGCGTCAACGAGACGGGTCGAGTCGGTCGTCTGGGTGAACACCACCCCGACCGAAGCGATCGCGATCACGCGCGCCGCCAGCCCCGCGCCCGCCCCCAGGGCCGCCCAGGTCACGTCGATCGGGCCGAACGAGAACGCGACAGGCAGTGATGGATTCGCGTTGGACGCGGAGAACAGCGCGTTGAACACGCCGATCCCGAGCGCCGCCAGCCACAGCGGCGCCAGGCCGGCCGCCAGCCGGCGGCCCGGGATGGCGCCGGCGAACATGCCCGCGGCAAGCGTCCCGGCCGTGACGACGAGTGGCGGCCGGACGTCGGTCGTGAGCGTGAGGCCCAGCAGCAGGAGGAGCGCCACGGCCAGCTTCGTGACGGGGCTGGTCCGCCCAAGCGGGCTGAGCAGCTGGAGCTCGGAGGGCTCGATGCGGCCGGTGATCACGCGACCACCCCGCCCGGCGTCGCGCGCCGCCCCCACTCGCCGTCACGCGAGCCCCCTCGTCGGCCATCTCCACGGCCACGATCCGCCCGGCCTCCAGGCGCACGATCCGGCTCGCGAACGCCTCGATGAACCGCTCGTCGTGGGTGGCCGCCAGGACGGCGGCCCCGGCGTCCACCCGCTCGGCCAGGATGTCCACGAGGGCCTGATGGCCCCGCCGGTCCTGGCCGTACGTCGGCTCGTCCAGCACGATCAGGCGGGGGTGCCGCACCAGGGCCGTGGCCAGCGACAGGCGCCGCTGCTCGCCACCGGACAGCGAGTACGGGCTGCGACCCCCGAACTGCGCCAGCGGCATGTCGATGCGGTCCATCAGGGCCGCGGCCTCGCGACTTGCCGCCTCGCCCAGCCCGAGCGTCACCTCGTCCTCCACCCGCAGGGTCACGAACTGCTGCTCCGGGTCCTGGAACACGAACGCCGCCCGACGGGCAAGCTCCGCCGGGGCGAGTCTCGATGGGTCCACGTCCCCCAGCCGGACGCGCCCGTCCGCGGGACGTATCAGGCCCACCAGCAGCCTTGCCAGGGTGGACTTCCCCGAGCCGTTCGTTCCGATCAGGGCCACCCGCTCACCGGCGGACAGCGCGAGGTCCACCGACCGGATCACGGGCGGCCCGTCGTAGGCGAACGAGAGTCCGTGCGCGGTGACGACGGCCGGGCCGGTCGCCCCGGGCGCGTCCGGGACGCCGTGTGCGCGGGTGACCTCGCCCGCGGGCGGGGTCGCGTCCTCGTCCGGCAGCCAGGCACCGGCGGCCAGCAGCCGCTCCCGAGACCTCGCCAGCACCGCCGCGGGCGGGCCGAAGTCGATCGGGCGGCCGTCCGGCCCGAGCGCCAGCACGACGTCCGCGAGCGGCCAGGCCACGTCCACGCGGTGCTCCACGAGCACGATGGTCACGGCCCGCGATGCCCGCAGCGCTCCAAGGCGGGCCGCGAACGCGCGTGCCGCCGGCGGGTCCAGGTTGGCGGTCGGCTCGTCCAGGACCAGGATCCCCGGGCGCGGCGCGAGCGCCCCGGCCAGCGCCAGACGCTGCTGCTGCCCGCCCGAGAGCCGCGCCGTGAGCCGGCGCTCAAACCCCGTCAGCCCCACCTCGGCCAGTGCCTGCGGCACCCTGCGACGCATCGCCTCCGGCGGCCAGCCCCGGCTCTCCAGGCCGAACGCGACGTCGTCCTCCACCCGCTCCATGACCAGCTGGCTGTCCGGGTCCTGGAACACGAGGCCCACGCGGGCGCCCTGCCCGCCGGCGGGCCCGGATGCGGGATCCTGCCCGTCCACGCGCAGCCGGCCCCGCCACTCACCGGCGTACTCGCGCGGGACGAGGCCCGCGATCGCCAGGGCCAGCGTGCTCTTCCCGGACCCCGAGGGTCCCACGACCAGGAGGCACTCCCCGGGCCGCACCTCGAACGAGACGTCCGAGAAGGCCGACGCCGACCGCCCGGCGAACGTGAAGCCGGCGCCGTCCGCGCGGATGGCGCCGGGAGCCGGGGAGCCGGGTGCGTGCCCCGCCGGCCGGGGTGCGCGGTCAGTCGTCAGCCGGGAAGCCCTCCAGCACGCCCGCCCCGCGGAGCGCCCGGACGAGGGCCAGCGAGCCGCCGGCCACGATGACCGCCGCCGAGACCGCCATCAGCGCGCCGCGGACCAGCTGCACCTCGACCGCCACCTCCGAGTACCAGACGACCCAGTCGTGGATCCACGCCCCGGCCGCGGCCGCCACCCCTGCCGCCACCAGCACGGGGAACGTCCAGATCCGGTACAGCGTGAACGCGAACACCAGCTCCGCCGCCGCTCCCTGGACGAAGCCGGACAGGAGCGTGTCCGGCCCCCACTGGCTGCCGATGAGGGTGGACACGCCCGCGGCGACCATCTCCGCGAACAGCGCGGCACCCGGCTTGCGGACGATCAGCGGGGCCAGGACCGCCGGCACCAGCCACACGGCATACAGCAGGTCCTTGGCCGGCGGCGCGAACGCGAACACCGGGTCCAGGAACGCCCACGCCAGGCCCCACGCCCAGAACACGACCCCGAACGTCACGCCGATGATCGCGGTCACCACGATGTCGCGCGTACGCCAGCGGGCCGGCTCGACCCCCCCGGCCGCGGGCGGGGACACCACGCCTGTCATCGATCCTCAGCCTCCACGTCGCACGAACGCCGCCCCCGGTGCCGGGGACGGCGTCGACGCGTGGCGGGCCTGCTTCCTACACCGGTACGAACCGGATCAGGTTCCGCGGGTCTGTGGCCACGGGCCACACTCTCAGCGCTGCGCGCGCTCCCCGGAGGCGGTGTTCAGTTGTCCCCCGAGTCTACACCCGGTCGGGTGGCCGCCTCCCCGTCGCCTTCGTCCCCGAGGCCGCGCTGATCGCGGAGCCACGCAACGACCTCGGCCATCACCCGGTCGTGCTCGGGCTCGTTGTGGCATTCGTGGAGCAGTCCTTCGTGGACCCGGCGGGTGACGTTCGCCTTGGACCCGAGGCGCTCCGACGACCGGGCCGAGACGATCGGGTCCCTGGAGCCGTGGAGCACGTAGGTCGGCACCGGCATCCGGTCGGTCGCGTCGATCGCCGCCCGGACGCGCGCCTGCTCCGCGAACGCCTCGTGACCGAAGTGGACCGTGGACGAGCCCTGGTTGAGCGGGTCCCGGGCAACGGCCGTGCGGACGGCCATGTCACGGCACAGGCCGTCCTGGAGCGGGCCGTTTGAGATCCGCGTCCGCGGCGCCACCGCGTTCAGCGTGCTTGCCGCCACGTGCTTCCAGCGAGCGATGCTGTCCTCGATCCCGGGGGCCGAGAGCACGAGCCAGTCCGGCTGCGCCCGTGGGCGATCTGCCAGCACGTACCCGGCCGCGATCAGGCCGCCCATCGAGTGCCCGTACAGCACGACCGGCAGGCCCGGCCACTCCGCCCGGAGCGTCGTCAGTCGCTGCTCGAGGTCGTCATGCAACTGGCTCCAGGAGTCCACCCAGGCGCGCGGTCCCGCCGACCCGCCGAAGCCGCGGTGATCGTAGCCGTGGACGTCGATCCCCGAAGCGGCCATCGGCCGCGCCACGTTCGCATAGCGGCCGATGTGCTCGCCAAGGCCATGGACGATGAGCGCGACCGCCCACGGGTCGCCGGTCACCTTCCAGTGCAGTGTCCGAAGCAGCGTGCCGTCCGGCATGCGGGCGGTGGACACGGACGGATCGACGGGTTGGGCCGGCGTCTCGGCGGCCTCGGGCAGCTCTGTCAGGGTCATGCGCGACCTCCTCGTTGCCGGGGAGCGTATCGGGTCCGGCGCGGCTACGATCGGCGGCATGGCAACGCGCTGGACCGAGATCGGCGACCGGGTGTTCGTCCGACGCTACCGCTTCTACGACCAGAACATCGTGGCCGTGCTGGACGGCGGCGAGGCCATGCTCGTGGACACCCGGACCACCCACCGCCAGGCGCGGGAGATCGTCGAGGACCTCGCGGACCTCGGCTCGCCCCGGGTGCCGGTGCTGGTCAACACCCATGGCCACTACGACCACTGCTTCGGCAACCGCGTGTTCCGGCCCGCCGTGATCTGGGGCCACGAACGCTGCGTGACGATGATCGAGCGATCCGGGGAGAGGCAGCGGGCAACGACAGCGGCCGAGTTCCCGGCGCTGGCCGCGGACCTCGCGGAGGTGGAGCTGGATCCCCCCGATCGCACGTTCGCGGACCGGGTGACGGTCGAGCTCGGCTCACGGGTGGTCGAGTTGGCCTGGCTGGGTCGCGGCCACACCGACAACGACATCGTCGTCCGCGTGCCGGACGCGGACGTCCTGTGTGCCGGCGACCTGCTCGAGAACGGGGCGCCACCCTGGTTCGGCGACGGCTACCCGCTGGAGTGGCCGGCCACGACCGAGGCGCTGCTGCCGCTGGTCGGCGACGGGACGGTGGTCGTGCCGGGTCACGGAGCGCATGCCGGGCGCGCGTTCGTCGAGGAATCGCTGGTCGCGTTGCGGTCAATCGTCGCGCTGGCGGAGGGCGTCCACGCCGGCGAGGCGACGCTGCAGGAAGCGGTGGCCGCCGGTCCCTACCCGGATGGCGCCTCAGGCGAACCCCTGGAGCGCGCCCTCGCCCAGCTGCGCGGCGAGCTGGACTGACCCCCGGGCTCAGCCCGAGACGCGCATCACCCATCGGCCGCGCGCCTGCCCGGCGACGATCGCGTCCAGCGCGGGCTCGACGGTGTCCAGGTCCACCTCCGTGATCCCGTCGCCCAGGCCTCGCGGCACGAGATCGGTGGCCAGCCGCTCCCACAGGGCGCGGCGCGGCCCGATCGCCATGTTCGCCGAGTCCATCCCCAGCAGGGCGACGCCCCGGAGGATGAACGGGAACACGGTGGTGCTGAGCTCGGCGCCGCTCGCGTTCCCGGACGACGCCACCGCCGCCCCGATCCGCAGCGTCCGCAGCACGTACGGCAGCGTCGCCGCGCCGACCGTGTCCACCGCCCCCGCCCAGCGCACCGACTCGAGCGGCCGGCCCGGAGCGGTCACCTCGTCTCTCGACAGGAAGCCGGCCGCCCCGAGGTCCCGCAGCCGGTCGTGCTCGTCGGGCTTGCCGGTGGCCGCCCACACCTCGTGGCCGCGGGTCGCCAGGATCGCGATCGCGGCCGAGCCCACCCCGCCGGACGCGCCCGTGACGAGGACCGGTCCGTCGCCGGGCCGGAGCCCGCGCTCCTCAAGGGCCGCCACGCTCATCGCGGCCGTGAAGCCGGCCGTGCCGATGGCCATCGCATCACGCGCCGTGAGGCCCTTGGGCAGCGGGACGACCCAACCGGCCGGCAGCCGTGCCAGCTCCCCGTACCCGCCGTGCCGCGCGGTTCCGATCTCGTAGCCGTTGGCCAGGACCTCCGAACCGACGGGGAGCTCCGGGTCCTCGGACGCGACGACCGTGCCGGCGAGGTCGATCCCCGGCACCAGCGGGTAGGACCGGGCGACGCGCCCGTCCTCGCGGGCGGCCAGCCCGTCCTTGAAGTTGACCCCGGACCAGGCGACCCGGACCACGACCTCGCCCGGCGGCAGGTCCGCCGTGGCCATAGCGCGCACGCCGCGGGTGAAGGCGCCCCCGTCGGGGCGATCGACGACGAAGGCACGGAACGTCTCGGGCAGGTTCGACATGGGCGGATGATAGGCGCTCCAGGGCGGCGCATACTCCCGGCGAACTCACAGGAACCTCTCAGGAACCGGGAGTCAACTGGGATCATGCACGAGGCGAAGGCCCACGTCCTGGTGGTGGACGACGAGGCCACGATCACCGAGCTGCTGGCGACGGCCCTGCGCTACATGGGGTACCGGGTCACGACTGCCTCCACGGGCATGGGTGCGCTGGACGCCGCCGCCACGGCCGCCCCGGACCTCGTGGTCCTTGACGTCATGCTCCCCGACATCGACGGCTTCGAGGTCTGCCGGCGCCTGCGCGACGCGCGCGACTTCGTCCCCGTGATCTTTCTCTCCGCCCGCGACACCGAGGACGACCGGATCACCGGGTTCATCCGCGGCGGCGACGACTACGTCACCAAGCCCTTCTCGCTGGAGGAGCTCACCCTGCGCATCGGGGCGCTCCTGCGGCGCGTCCGTGGCGGCGAGGAGGCGACGGCCCGGCTCCGCTACCGGGACCTGGAGATGGACGAGGACCGCCACCAAGTGTGGCGGGCCGGGCGCGAGGTCCTGCTCTCCCCCACCGAGTTCCGGCTGCTGCGCTACTTCCTGCTCAATCCGGAGCGTGTCCTCTCCAAGCAGCAGATCCTGGACCACGTCTGGCAGTACGACTTCAACGGCGAGGACAACGTCGTGGAGACCTACGTCAGCTACCTGCGCCGCAAGATGGACGACGTGGAGCCGCGCCTGCTGCGCACGGTCCGCGGCTTCGGCTACGTGCTCCGCGCCGAGGGCCCGACGGCGTGAGCCTGCGCGCCCGCCTGCTCCTGTCGCTGGCCGTGATGCTCGCCGTTGCCCTGCTGGTCGCCGGCGTGCTGCTGGTCGGGCTGGTGCGGGCGAGCCTCGTCGACCGGGTGGACGCCGAGCTGCGGGCCCTGGACACGGGCGCGGGCCGGCTGGAGCGGCTCGCCGGTCTCGCGGCGTCCGACGACGAGGCAGGGCGGCGCCTCGCGGTCATGCGCCTGGACCGCCGGGGGAACATCCAGCGCGCGTTCCCGTCCGGCTTCGCCGGCGACCCGGATCCGCTGCCGGCCCTGCCCGCCTACCCGGACGGGATTCCTCCCGGTGCATTCGGCCCGATCGTGGAGCGGGCGTCGGCGGACGGCTCCATGGGCTACCGCGTGCTCATGGCCGAGGCGCGCCCGGGCATCGTCATCGCCGTCGCGGCGCCCATGTCCGGCATCGAGGCCGTCACGACGGCGCTCGTCCGGACGCTGCTGCTCGTCGGCGGGCTGGCCATGGCCGGCCTGCTGCTGGTGGCCTGGTTCGTCGTCCGGCGCGGGCTGCTGCCGCTGGAGCGCATCGCCGTCACGGCCGAGGAGATCGCCAAAGGGGACCTGTCGCATCGGGCGGGCATCCCCCACGACAGGACGGAGGTCGGGCGCCTGGGGACCGCCTTCGACGCGATGCTGGATCGGATCGAGGCCGGCTTCGCCGCCCAGCAGGCGGCCCTGGACGCGAAGTCGCGCAGCGAGGAGCGCCTCCGCCGGTTCGCCGCCGACGCCTCGCACGAGCTGCGGACTCCGCTCACGACGGTCCGCGGCTATGCGGACCTGTACCGGGCGGGCGGCCTCGAGGACCCGAGCGAGCTGGACACGGCGATGGACCGGATCGGCACCGAGAGCCGGCGGATGGGTGCTCTGGTGGACGACCTCCTTCTGCTCGCGCGGCTGGACCAGGGCCGCCCGGTCCGCCGCGATCCGGTGGACCTGTCGCGGATCGCCACGGAGGCCGTCGGCGATGCGCGGGCCCAGGAGCCCTCCCGGCCCATCGTGGGGGCCATCGATCCCGGCGTGGTCGTCGCCGGTGACGACGACCGCCTCCGCCAGGTGGCCGGCAACCTGGTGGCCAACGTACGGATCCACACGCCGGCCGGGACGCCGTTCGAGGTCGTGCTGCGCCGCGTTGCCGATCTGGCGGAGATCCGGGTCGTGGACCACGGCCCGGGCATCGACGGCACGCACGGCGCCAGCGTGTTCGACCGCTTCTATCGTGCCGACGCCGGACGGTCGCGGGAGGGCGGGGGCACGGGCCTGGGCCTCGCGATCGCGGCGGCGGTCGTGGACGCCCACGGCGGCGAGATCTGGCACGAGGCCACGCCCGGCGGCGGGCGCCACGTTCGTCGTGCGCCTGCCGTTCACAGCCAACGCACAGCCGCTCCCCGGCACGCCTTCAGGCGACGAGACCACGATCCAGGCAGCGACCCACCCGACCACGCCAGTCACCACCCCCCACAGCGGAGGCACCTCGTGAAGCTCCAGAAGACCCTCGTCCTCCCCCTTGCGGCGCTGCTCGTCGTCGGCGCCGCGGGCGCCGTCCTCGCCGCGTCCGCCGGCCCCTCGTCCGGGGACGCCGGCGCCGTCGTCCCGGCCGTCGAGTCGCCGTCGCCGTCGGCGGCACCGGGCTGGGGCAAGTCGATCGAGGACACGGCCCTGGCCGAGGTGCTCGACGACCTCGTGAGCAAGGGCACCATCACGGCGGCCCAGAAGACGGCCATCCTGGACGGGCTGGTGGCCGAGAAGGAGGCACGGCGCACCGAGCGGCAGGCGGCCCGCCAGCAGCTCCAGGACTTCCTCGCCGACGGCCAGATCACCCAGGACGAGCTGGACAAGCTCCCCGAGGACAGCCCGCTCCGCCAGGCCACCGGCCTGATGGACGACGGCAAGATCACCACCGACGAGTTGCGCAGCCTGGGCCGCGGGTTCGGCAAGGGCGGCGGCCACGGGTTCGGCCGCGGCTTCGGTCACGGCGGCGGCATGTGGGGCGCCCCGCCCGCCGAGGCACCGGCATCGCCGAGCAGCAGCAGCTGACACATCGGCGCCACCCTGCGCGAAGGCCCGCCGACACCGGCGGGCCTTCGCCCTGTCCGGTCACCCGGCGCGAACGCGTGGGCCGCGAACCCGGGGTTGACGAATAGGTGGCTCGTCCCGCACCATGCGCAGCCTGATGAGCCACACCACCGTCTCCTGGCTGATGTGCATGCGTGGGCGGCCCCGTCGTGTGGAGGACGGGCGCCGGGATCTCCCGCGCTGATCGTCAGCAGGTGACAGCGGGGATCTCGGAGCCGAGGTCCCGGGGCCGCGAACCACCAGGGTTCGCGGCTCTTTTTGTTCTCCGGACGCCACGACGGACAGCCGCCGAGCCAGACCCACCCGGGCCACTCGACGACCTTCCACCCGCCAAGCACCCCGGAGAACCACCGTCATGAGCTTCGACCCCAGCGCACTGCCCGGCCTGCATACCGAGACGCAGGCCCTCCACGCCGGCCAGTCGCCCGACCCCACGACCAAGGCCCGCGCCGTCCCGATCTACGCCACCACGAGCTACGTGTTCGACGATGCGGCGCACGCCGCGCGCCTGTTCGGGCTCCAGGAGTTCGGGAACATCTACACCCGGATCATGAACCCGACCACGGGCGTGTTCGAGGAGCGCATCGCCGCCCTCGAGGGAGGCGTCGGGGCACTGGGCCTCGCGTCCGGCCAGGCGGCGGAGACCCTTGCGATCCTCAACCTCGCCCGGTCCGGTCAGAACATCGTGAGCAGCTCCAGCCTCTACGGCGGCACGTACAACCTGTTCCACTACACGCTGCCCAGGCTGGGCATCACCGTCCGCTTCGTCGACGGATCGGACCCCGCGAACTACGCCTCGGCCATCGACGGCGACACCCGCGCCCTGTACCTCGAGACGATCGGCAACCCGCGCCTGGACGTCGCCGACATCCGGGGCGTGGCCGACGTCGCGCACGCGCACGGCGTGCCGCTCATCGTGGACAACACCTGCGCCCCGCTCCTCACCCGCCCGTTCGACCACGGGGCCGACATCGTCATCCACTCCGCCACCAAGTGGATCGGCGGCCACGGGACGGTGATCGGCGGCGTGGTCGTGGACTCCGGCCGCTTCGACTGGGCGGCTTCGCCCCGGTTCCACGAGGACTTCGTCGCCCCGGATCCGTCCTACCACGGGGTCTCGTACACGCAGGCGTTCGGACCCCTGGCGTTCATCCTCAAGCTCCGCGTCCAGGGCCTGCGGGACCTCGGCGCGGCGCTGTCGCCGTTCAACGCCTGGCAGCTCATCCAGGGCCTCGAGACCCTGCCGCTGCGGATCGAGCGCCACAGCGCCAACGCCCTCGCGGTCGCCCAGTGGCTCCAGGACCGCCCCGAGGTCGAGTGGGTGAGCTATCCGGGCCTCGCCTCGCACCCCAGCCACGACATCGCGAAGGCGACGCTTCGCGGCGGGTTCGGCGGGCTCGTGACCTTCGGCGTGAAGGGCGGGGTCGAAGCCGGCCAGCGCCTGATCGACGGCGTGAAGCTGTTCAGCCTGCTGGCCAACGTGGGCGACGCCAAGAGCCTGATCATCCACCCGGCCTCCACGACGCACCAGCAGCTGGACGCCGCCGAGCAGGTCGAGACCGGCGTCACGCCGGAGCTGATCCGGCTGTCCGTGGGCCTCGAGCACATCGACGACATCCTCGCCGACCTGGACCAGGCGCTGCGCGCCGCGACCGACCCTTCGGCCGACCGCGAGCTCGCGGCGTCGGTCTAGGAGCCGCCGCCATGACGCGGGTCGCGAGCGGGCGCCCCGGTCCTCCCCGACCTCCCCTGGGGGCCGGGGCCGTGCGATCCGCCGACCTCGGGCCGTTCGCGCTCGAGGGCGGCGGGGAAGCCTTGCCCCTGACGCTCGCCTACCGGCACGACGGGCCCGGCCCGGACGCGCCGCAGGTGCTCATCGTCCACGCGCTCACCGGATCCGCCGACGCGGCCGGCGACTGGTGGGCGCCCCTCATCGGGCCCGGGCGGGCCCTCGACACCACGCGCACCGGCGTGCTGTGCGCCAACCTGCTCGGCGGCTGCTACGGCTCCACCGGGCCGGCCACGACCGACCCCGCCACCGGGGCCCGGTATGGCAACGACTTCCCCGACGTGACCGCGCGCGACGAGGCCCGCGCCATGTGGGCGCTCGCGGACGCGCTCGGGATCGAGCGGTTCGCGCTCGCCACCGGGGGCTCGCTGGGCGGCATGGTCGCCCTGGAGGCCGCCCTCGAGCGGCCGGGCGGGATCGGCCACGTCGTGCCCATCGCGGCGCCGGCGCGCACGTCGGGCCTCGCGCTCGCCTGGAACCACGTCCAGCTGGAGCTGGTGGACCGCTTCGGGACCGACGGCCTGGCGCTCGCTCGCCAGCTCGCCATGACCACCTACCGCTCCGAGGCGGACTTCGACCGACGGTTCGCCCGCCAGCGGGAGGACGACGGCCGGTTCTCGATCGCCTCCTACCTGGAGCACCAGGGCCGCAAGCTCGTGGACCGGTTCGACCCGGACTCGTACCGGACCCTGGTGCGGGTCATGGACGGGCACGACGTGGGTCGCGGGCGGGGCGGCATCGTGTCCGCGCTGCGAGCCCTGGCAGACGGCGGGACCGGCCTGACCGGCCTCGGCATCCACGGCGACATCCTGTACGGGCCGGACCAGGTCCGGGCGCTGGTCGCGGATGCGACCGCCGCCGGCGTGGACGCCCGGTACCGCGAGCTCGATTCCACCAAGGGCCACGACGCGTTCCTCGTGGAGTGGGACCAGCTGGCCCAGGTGCTGGGGACCGCGCTCGCGGACGGCGCAGACCGGCAGGCGGCGGCGCGAGCGCGGGAGGTGACGGCCGGGGCGGCGTAGACGGACGACCGGGGCGGCGTAGACGGACGACCGTGCCGGGCGCCGCCGCGAGCCCTACACTGTCGCCACAGCGGCGGCCCGGAGCTTCGCGGCCGGTCCACGGAGCGGGAGACAGACTGATGCCAGGCATGACAACCGGACGCATCCTCCACGTCGACCTCACCAAGGGATCGCTCGAGGTGGAGACCCCGCCCGAGTCGTTCTTCCGCAAGTACCTCGGCGGCTCCGCGATGGGGCTGTACTACATCCTCCGGGACGTCAAGCCGGGCACCGACGCGTTCGATCCGTCCAACGTCATGACGATGATGGACAGCCTGCTGACCGGGACCCCGATCGCCGGCCAGAGTCGCGTGACGGTGAGCGCGCGATCGCCGCTGGTGGACGGCATCGGCGACAGCCAGGGGGGCGGCTTCTTCCCGGCCGAGCTCCGTTTCGCCGGCTACGTCGGGCTGGTCATCAGCGGCCGGGCGGCCGAGCCCGTCTACCTGTGGCTCCACGACGGCGAGGCCGAGCTGCGCCCGGCCGGGCACCTGTGGGGCAAGACGACGTCCCAAGTGGACGACATCCTCAAGACGGAGCTGGGCGACGACAAGATCGAGATCGCCCAGGCCGGCCCCGCGGGCGAGAAGCTCGTCCGGCTCGCCGCGATCATCAGCATGGGCAACCGGGCCAACGGCCGGACCGGCATGGGCGCGGTGATGGGGTCCAAGAACCTCAAGGCCGTCGTCGTCCGGGGCAAGAGCAAGAAGCTGCCCGTGTTCGACGGCAAGCGGCTCAACACGCTGGCCCGCTGGGGCTCGGGCGAGATCGACAACAACGCCGACGTCCTGGACCTGCAGGTCAACGGCACCGAGGGCGTGCTCGAGGGACAGCACGCCGCGGGCGGCCTGCCCACGTTCAACTACAACGCCGGCCAGTTCGAGGCGTACGAGAAGATCTCCGGCGCCACGATGACGGCGACCATCCTCGCCGAGACCGACACCTGCTATGCGTGTGCGGTCAAGTGCAAGCGCGTCGTCGAGACCGAGTGGCAGGGCCGCCCCGTGGAACGGCGCCACGGCGGCCCGGAGTACGAGACCACGGCCACGTTCGGGTCGTACTGCGGCGTCGATGACCTGCACGCCATCTCGCTGGCCAACAAGATCTGCAACGAGCATGGCCTGGACACGATCGGCACCGGGGCGACCGTCGCCTGGACGATGGAGTGCTTCGAGCAGGGCCTGATCACCGAGGCGGACCTGGGCTTCCGGGCGCCGTTCGGCGACGCCGCCGCGATGGTCCGCCTGGCCGAGATGATCGCCACCCGCGAGGGCTTCGGCGACGTGCTCGCCAACGGGTCCCGCAAGGCCGCCGACCTGCTCGGCAAGGGCCAGGAGAACCTGATCACGGTCAAGGGTGCGGAGGCGCCGGCCCACATGCCCCAGGCGAAGCGGTCGCTGGGCCTGATCTACGCGGTCAACCCGTTCGGCGCGGACCACCAGTCCTCGGAGCACGACGGGATGGTCGAGGAGGGCGCGACGGACCTGAACATGGAGCGCCTGGCGCTGCTCGGCTTCAACGAGCGGCTGCCGTACGACTCGCTCGGTTCGGAGAAGATCCGGTACGCGCTGCGCACGCAGCAGTTCTACTCCTTCCTCGACACGGCCTCGATCTGCCAGTTCGTATGGGGCCCGGCCTGGTCGCTGTACGGGCCCGCGGAGACGGTCGAGTTCGTCCGCTCGGTGACCGGCTGGGAGGACTTCGACGTCGACGAGCTGATCGCGATCGGCGAGCGCCGGTTGAACATGCTGCGCGCGTTCAATGCCCGCGAGGGCCTGACCCGGGCGCAGGACAAGCTGCCGGCCAAGATGTTCAAGCCGCTCGCCGGCCCCGGCCCCACGTCCGGCGTGGCGCTGGATCACGCGGTGATCGAGGGCGCCCTGGACGAGTACTACCGGCTGGCCGGCTGGGATGTCGCCACCGGCAACCCCACCCCGGAGACCATGGCCCGCCTCGGCCTCGAGTGGGTCGCCTAGCGGACCATCGTGAGACCGATGAGGGCTTGACGGCCCTCATCGATCTGGCCATTATGGCCAGATGAAGACGGCGTCCATCACCGAGGCCAAGAACGGCCTGTCCGCGCTGATCGACCGCGTGAAGGCAGGTGAGTCCGTGGTGATCACGGACCGGGGCGTGCCGGTTGCCGTCCTGGAGCCAGTCGCGGGGCAGGTGGACTGGGATGAGCGTCTCGCTCGGCTCGAGCGGGATGGACTGATCCGTCGCGGCACCGGCAAGCCGCCGCTCGACCTGATTCGAACGCCCGGGCCGAAGCTCCGTGACGGTGCGAGCATCGTCGACGCGGTTCTCGAGGAGCGGCGGTCGGGATGGTGAGGTTCTGGGACACTTCGGCGATCGTCCCTCTCCTGGTCGCCGAGGCGATGAGTGCGGTTGTCCACGCGACGTACGTGCAGGAGCCACAACTGGTCGTCTGGTGGGGCACGGCGGTCGAGTGCACGTCGGCCATCGCACGCCGGGATCGCGACAGATCGCTCGCGGCAGGCGACGTGCCGGTGGCGACGACTCGACTCGCAGCACTGGCGACCGCGTGGCAGGAGATCCAACCTTCGGCCCGTGTGCGGTCCACCGCCGAACGATTGTGCCGGACCCACCCGCTGCGTGCCGCGGATGCGTTCCAGCTTGGTGCTGCCATCGTGGCCGCCAATGGCGACCCGGCAACCCTGACGTTCGTGACCCTGGACGAGCGGCTCGCCCTCGCGGCGCGGCGGGAGGGCTTCCCGGTCGTCATCCCCGAATAGACCGCCGGCGTAGATGCCGCGTGGGTGCGGTAGAATGCGCCCCGGTCGCTGGCGCGTGGCCTAACGGTATGGCACCTGACTCTGGATCAGGGGGTTCCAGGTTCGAATCCTGGCGCGCCAGCCAACTCCCCCCGGGAGTGTGGTGCGCCGCCGCGAGAGCCGCCTCTCCCCCGACACGATGACGGAGGCGCCCGCGGTGACGACCGAGACCACCCCCTCCCCCGCCCCGGAGCGGTCCGACTTCATCCGCGACATCGTCGCCGCCGACATCGCCGCGGGCCGGATCGCGGCGCCGGTCACACGCTTCCCGCCGGAGCCCAATGGCTACCTGCACATCGGCCACGCGAAGTCGATCTGCCTCAACTTCGGCATCGCCGACGAGTTCGGCGGCCGGTGCCACCTGCGCTTCGACGACACGAACCCGGTCAAGGAGGAACAGGAGTACATCGACGCCATCGAGGCGGACATGCGCTGGCTGGGCTTCGACTGGGGCGAGCACCTGTACTACGCGTCGGACTACTTCGAGCAGCTGTACGCATGGGCCGTCGCACCTGGTCGAGGAGCGGCAAGGCCTACGTGGACGACCTCACGGCGGACGAGATCCGTGAGCACCGGGGCACGCTCACGGAGCCGGGCCGCAACAGCCCGTGGCGGGACCGGTCCGTGGAGGAGAACCTGGACTCTGTTCGAGCGGATGCGGGCGGGCGAGTTCGAGAACGGGGCACGGGTCCTGCGGGCGAAGATCGACATGGCGTCGCCCAACATCAACCTGCGCGACCCCGTGCTGTACCGGATCGTGCACGCCGCGCACCCGCGGACGGGCGACGCCTGGTGCATCTATCCGACCTACGACTTCGCGCACGGCCAGTCCGACGCGATCGAGGGCATGACCCACTCGATCTGCACCCTCGAGTTCGAGGTCCACCGGCCGCTGTACGACTGGCTGATCGAACACCTGCCCGTGCCGTCGCACCCGCGCCAGATACGAGTTCGCCCGGCTCAACCTGACCTACACCGTGATGTCGCAAGCGCTTCCTGCTCCGGCTGGTCAACGACGGGCAGCGTGCGCGGCTGGGACGATCCCGCGGATGCCGACCATCAGCGGCCTTCGCCGGCGCGGCTTCCCGGCCGAGGGCATCCGCAACTTCGCGACCGAGATCGGCGTCGCCAAGGCGGACAGCGTCCACGAGATGGCGTTGCTGGAGCACTCGATCCGCGAGGTGCTCAACCGCCGGGCGCCGCGCCGGTTCGGCGTTCTCGACCCGCTCCGGGTGGTGATCGAGAACTACCCCGAGGGCGAGACAGAGGAGGTCGAGGTCGTCAACAACCCGGAGGACCCGGCCGCGGGGACCCGCCGGGTGCCGTTCTCGCGGGAGCTGTACATCGAGCGCGACGACTTCATGGAGGAGCCGCCGCCCAAGTTCTTCCGCCTGGCGCCCGGGCGCGAGGTGCGGCTGCGCTACGCCTACTTCGTGACCTGCACGGACGTGGTCAAGGACGAGTCCGGGCGAGGTCGTCGAGCTGCGCTGCACCTACGACCCGGCGACCCGCGGCGGCGATGCGCCGGACGGGCGGCGCCCGAAGGCGACGCTCCACTGGGTGTCCGCCGCCCATGCGATCCCGGCCGAGGTGCGCCTGTACGACTACCTGTTCGCCCGGCCGGACCCGGGTGCCGACGGCGACCTGTTGGCGGACCTGCGCCCGGACTCAGAGACGATCCTCACCGGGTGCCTCGTCGAGCCGTCCGTAGCGGACGTGCCGGTGGGCGAGACCGTCCAGTTCGAGCGCCTGGGCTACTTCTGCCCGGACCCGGACTCGGCGCCCGGGGCGCTCGTGCTCAACCGGACGCTGACCCTGAAGGACACCTGGGCCAAGGTCCAGGCGCGGGGGTAGGACACGGCGCCGAGCCGTTCACAGGCCGGCGTCGCGAGGCGATCAGCGTGTGTACTTGCGCGTGTGGATGAAGGTGGTGAACGGTGCCCGCAGGGCGTGCAGCCGGGTGATCCGGATCCCCTGGCGGGGGTTGAGCGCGCTGATCACGCGTCCCTTGCCGATGTAGATCGCCGCATGACTCCCGTTGCCGTAGATCACGACGTCGCCGATCTGCGGATGGCGCCGGCTGGTCAGCCCGTGGCTGCGGCCCCAGCGGAGCATCGTTCGCGCGGAGTGCCCGCCGCCCAGGCGCCTCGAGATGCCCGCCTTTCGATACGAGTACCGCACCAGGCCGGAGCAGTCGAACGCCCGCGGGCCGGTGGCGCCGCGGACATAGCGCTTGCCGCGCTGCGCCAGGGCGATCCGCACGATCCGGGCACCGAGGTTCGGCTTCGCTACGGGCGTGGCGGCCACGACCAGCGTGGTCGTGGTCTCCAGCACCGGCGGGGTCGGGTCGGCGAGGCCCGGGTCGGGCGTCGGCTCGGGTGTGGGCTCGGGTGTGGGCTCGGGTGAGGTGGTCGGGTTGGGATCCGGCGTCGGCTCGGGTGTGGGCTCGGGTGAGGTGGTCGGGTTGGGATCCGGCGTCGGCTCGGGTGTGGGCTCGGGTGAGGTGGTCGGGTTGGGATCCGGCGTCGGCTCGGGTGTGGCAGTCGGCGCGGGGGCGGGATCGGTGGCCGCAACCGGGGCGGTGACGGCGGAGACGCCGATCAAGGCGACGATCGTCGCGAGGCTGACGGCCCGAAGGCCATTGGTGAAGTGCAAGTTGCTCCTCTCTGCCAGGACATGGCGGTCGGCCCACCATGGCGACAGGACGGCGCCGTCCGGCATGAGAGAGAGGGAGCGCGCCCTTCCCCGTCAGGGCGCGATGGTCGATCGACGCGGGTGTCGACCGCACGGCAGGAGACCTGCCGGGTCGGCGCTATGCAGCTGAAAACCCCTGTCGATGTCCGTTGCGGCCGTGACCTTAGCAGCGATCGCCGATGCGCGCCGTCGCGCCCTGGGCGACACCGCATGCACAGTCAACGGTAGGATGGCGACAGAACTGCGCGGCCACGAGGGAGTGCTCAGATGACCGAGATGAACGGACCGGGTGCGCCAGAGGGCGACACCGGCGCGGCCGCCACGCCGCCGGAGCCGGAGGCGCCCCCGGCACCCCAGGTCAACTCGTCCGACATCCCGGACGCCCCGCCGGCGTCCACAGAACCGCCCGCGTTTGCGGAGTCGCCGGCCTCGCCTGCGGTCGAGCCCGCCGCGCAGCCGCCGTCGCCGCCGCCTCCGGCCCCGGTCGTCCCGGCTCCGGTCCCCGTCCCGACGCAGGCACCCGCCGCAGCCCCGGCCGCCGCCCCGGTGCGGCGCGGCAGATCCCTGTCGGGCACGCTGTCACGGATCGTCGCGTTCCTGTTCGGCATCCTGCAGGCGCTGCTGTTCGTGCGGATCGTGCTGCTGCTGCTGAACGCGAACCTTGACAACGAGATCGTGGACTGGGTGATCTCGGTCACGGAGCCGTTCGTGGCGCCGTTCCGGGGGATCCTCGGTCAGGACGAGATCACCGGTGCGCAGGGATCGGTGCTGGACATCGCGGCGATCGTCGCGCTGATCGCCTGGACCCTGGTCGAGACCTTGATCGTGTCGGTTCTCGGGCTGTTCGGGCGGCGACGGGGACGCTGACCGGCAGGCCGTCCGGGGGTCAGCACGAGGATCAGCGCCTGCCCGGCTGTACCGAGCCGGCCCGATCGCGGGCTGCGTCAGCCGCCCTCGCGCGCCGCCAGCCACTCCCGCAACGCGGGGACGCTGAAGGTGTCGCTCTCGAGCTCCCGGAGCTGCGTCGCCGCAGGTGTGTCGGCGGGCAGGTCGAAGGCGGCCAGGACCTCGGCCAGCGGGAGGTCCCACGCCGCGGCAACGTCGCCGATCGGCGTCCGGCCGCGGACATCCAGTCACGTCCGGGTGGTCGGGCAGGACGAAGCCGCCCTGGCCGCCACCCGCACCTTCGACGCCGGATCCACCCTGGCCGTCGCCCTGACCATCCCCGCCACCGGCACCCATGCCGGGACCACCCGTCGTCTGCCAGGCGCCGGTTGCGATGGCGCCCGCCACGGGCGCCGCGAACAGCAGGACCGCCAATACGCCGTAGGCCAGCGGGTTCAACCTCATCGTCCAGCCTCCGTGATCGGCACGGCGTGCGCCATGGCCAGCGCCTCCGCCCGTCTCGCCCCCACGACCGGCATGCCCATCCTCACCTCGAGCGCACCCACGCGCGGACAGACGCCCACGCACTCCAGGCAGCCGATGCAGTCCACGCTCGTGATCGTCGTGGAGGTTGCTACCGGCAGGCCCATCGGGCAGGCCCGGTCGCAGACGCCGCAGGCGGAGCACAGGCCCGCGTCACGCTGGAGGCGCATCGGGCTCGCGATCGCGGCCAGCCCGCTGACGGCCCCGAGCGGGCAGGCATAGCGGCACCACGGCCGCTCCACGAACAGCGAGGCCACGAGCACCAGGCCCAGGACGATCAGCCCCGGGGTCAGCGACCAGGCACCGATCTCCAGCAGCGCCGCCCACGGGTCCCAGTCGCGGAACACCATCACGCCGAAGGCAGCCGCTCCCCACACGGCCCAGACCAGCACCACGTACTTGAGGAGCCGCATCGGCCGATCGACGGCGGCGAGCCAGGGGGCGCGTGCCTGGAGGGCGCGGACGGCGCGGCGGAGCGGAGGCACGCGGCGCTGGACCCAGTGGCTGCCGGCGGTCACGACCTCCTGCAGGAACCCGAGCGGGCACAGCCAGCCGCAGAAGGCCGAGCGGAGCGCCACCGCCAGCACGATCAGCGACAGGAACAGCACCATGTTGGAGCCATGCACGTGGGGCACGTATCGTCCACCGCTCGTGACGTACCGGTACAGCGACTCCAGCCCCCCGAACGGGCACAGGGCCTCCGCGGACGCGCTTCCGAAGCCGACCAGCGCGTGGACGCCGGCCGTCCAGGCCACGATCGCGGAGGTCGCAATGAGCGTCATCCGCCGCCAGGTCCGGTGGTCGCGCAGCCGCGCCCACCCCCGCGGGCGGCGCCTGGTCAGCGGGTTCGCCTGGGCAATCGCGGCCACGCTCGTCCTCCGGTCCGGGCCCCGGGCGGGGCTGCCGCGGACGATGGAGGGAGCGCGTGGAGGTGAGCCGGAGCGCGCGTGGAGAATCCGTGGAGCCGCGATGGACCCGCGACGACGCGCCCGCCGCCGCGCTCGGCGCCTGCGCGGCAGGGGGTCCGACGGGCCGGATGGGCCGACCGTCCCGGGCCATCCGGGCCGATCGCGTGACCGGCGGGCTGCACAACGCGGTCCGAACGGCTACCACCTGGCGGCCTGTCGGGGGCACACTGTCGTCGTACGCGCGGCCGTCGGATCGCGTCGGCCGGCGCCCTCTCGCCACCACACACCCGGGTGGCAGCCGCCGCCCGAAAGGATGCCGGAACCATGGATCAGCACTGGGAGACCCTCGACGGCAACGAGGCGGCGGCGCGCGTCGCCTACGCGCTGTCGGAGGTGATCTCGATCTACCCGATCACGCCCGCCTCGCAGATGGCCGAGCACTGCGACGACTGGGCGGCGGCTGCCCGGCCGAACCTGTGGGGCACGGTCCCGGACGTGGTGGAGATGCAGTCCGAGGCCGGGGCCGCGGGCGCCATGCACGGTGCGCTCCAGAAGGGCGCCCTGGGCACGACGTTCACCGCGTCGCAGGGCCTGCTGCTGATGATCCCCAACATGTTCAAGATCGCCGGTGAGCTCACGCCGTCGGTGATCCACGTCGCGGCGCGGGCGATCGCGACCCACGCCCTGTCGATCTTTGGCGACCACAGCGACGTCATGCACGCGCGGTCCACCGGCTGGGCGATGCTCGCCGCGGGCTCCGTCCAGGAGGCCCACGACTTCGCGCTGGTCGCGCACGCGGCCACGCTCCGCGCCCGGGTGCCGTTCCTGCACTTCTTCGACGGCTTCCGGACCAGTCACGAGGTCAACAAGATCGCCACGCTGTCCCGGGACGACCTGCGGGCGCTGATCCGCGAGGAGGATGTGCTGGCCCACCGCCGGCGCGCGCTGGACCCGCAGGCGCCGGTCCTGCGCGGCACCGCCCAGAACCCCGACGTGTTCTTCCAGGGCCGCGAGGCCGCCAATCCCTACCACCTGGCCGTCCCCGGCATCGTCCAGCAGGTGTTCGACGAGCTGGCCGCCCGGACGGGTCGCGAGTACCACCTCGTGGACTACCACGGCGCCCCGGATGCGGAGCGCGTGATCCTGGTCATGGGGTCGGCGACCGGCGCCGTCGAGGAGACGGTTGACGCGCTGGTGGCGCGCGGCGAGAAGGTGGGCATGGTCCGCCTTCGCCTGTTTCACCCGTTCCCGGCCGCGGAGCTGATCGCCGCCCTGCCGGCCACCGTGCGTGCAATCGCCGTGCTGGACCGGACGAAGGAACCCGGCGCCGTCGGGGAACCGCTGTACCTCGAGACGGTGTCGGCGCTCGCGGAGGCGATGGACGCCGACGAGGCGCCGTTCGCGGCGATGCCCCGGATCATCGGCGGGCGCTACGGCCTGGCCTCCAAGGAGGTCACGCCGTCGATGCTCAAGCCGGTGTTCGACGAGCTGACATCGGCGCGGCCGAAGCGCCACTTCACGATCGGCATCTTCGACGACGTCACCAACCTGTCCCTGCCGATCGACCGCGAGTTCCGGCACGCCCGCCCCGCCGGCGAGGTGCAGGCGCTGTTCTTCGGCCTCGGCTCGGACGGGACCGTGGGCGCCAACAAGGCCTCGGTCAAGATCATCGGCGAGGGCACGGATCTGTACGCCCAGGGCTATTTCGAGTACGACTCCAAGAAGTCCGGCTCGATCACCACCTCGCACCTGCGCTTCGGCCCGCAGCCGATCCGCTCCACGTACCTCGTGGACCAGGCGGACTTCGTGGCCTGCCACCAGTTCAACCTGATCGAGAACAAGCGGGTCCTGGACCTGGCCAAGCCCGGGGCCACCCTGCTGCTCAACGCGCCCTACGGCCCGGACGAGGTCTGGGAGCACCTCCCCGTGGAGGCGCAACGCCAGATCGTGGACAAGGGCATCGACCTGTGGGTGATCGACGCGTTCGCCGTCGCGACCGAGGTCGGGATGGGCAACCGCATCAACACCGTGATGCAGCCCTGCTTCTTCCAGCTCTCGGGCGTGCTGCCGGCCGAGGACGCCATCGCGCGCATCAAGGACTCGGTGAAGAAGACCTACGCGAAGCGCGGTTCCTCCGTCGTGCAGCGCAACTTCGCGGCCATCGACCAGTCGCTGGCCCGCATGGCCCACGTCACGCCGGGTCCGGTGGCCGCCGCGGGGGATGTCATCCCGCTCATCCCGGACACCGCGCCGGACTTCGTGAGGTTCGTGACGTCCCGTCTCATCGCGGGCGACGGCGACCTGCTCCCGGTCAGCGCGATGCCCGTGGACGGCACCTTCCCCACGGCGACCACCCGCTACGAGAAGCGCGCGATCGCCCAGCTGATCCCGATCTGGGACGAGGCGATCTGCATCGACTGCGGCAAGTGCGCGATGGTCTGCCCGCACGCCGCGATCCGCATGAAGGTGTACCCGGAGGCGGCCGTCGCCAACGCTCCGGGCTGGTTCCCCAGCAAGGAGTTCAGGTCCCGCGAGCTCGCCGGGCACCGGCTCACCATCCAGGTGGCCCCCGACGACTGCACGGGCTGCGGCGTGTGCGTGGACGTGTGCCCCGCCAAGAGCAAGACGGACCTCGCCCACAAGGCGGTCAACATGGAGCCCGTCCTGGCGCACCGCGACCTGGAGCGCGAGCGCTGGGACCACTTCCTGTCCCTCCCGCAGCTTGACCGCGGCGCGATCCCGCGCGACACGGTCAAGGGCGCCGCGCAGCTGGAGCCGCTGTTCGAGTTCTCGGGGGCCTGCGGTGGCTGCGGCGAGACGCCGTACCTGCGTCTCGTCACCCAGCTGTTCGGCGACCGGATGATCGTGGCCAACGCCACCGGCTGCTCGTCGATCTACGGCGGGAACCTGCCGACCACGCCGTGGGCGGTCAACGCGGCCGGAGAGGGCCCCGCGTGGGTCAACTCGCTGTTCGAGGACAACGCGGAGTTCGGACTCGGGATGCGCCTGGCGCTGGACGTCCAGGAGAAGCTTGCCCGCCAGCTCCTGGAGCGCCTGGCCCCGGTCGTCGGGGAGGACCTCGCGCGCAGCATCCTGGACGCGCCGCAGGTCACCGAACCGGAGATCGTCGCCCAGCGCGAGCGGGTGGAGCGGCTCCGGGTCGCGCTCGAGCCGATCGGGGGGGAGCACGCCGACGACGCCGCCCAGCTGGCCGCCCTGTCCGGTGACCTCCTTCGCCGCGGCGTCTGGATCGTGGGCGGCGACGGCTGGGCCTACGACATCGGCTACGGCGGCCTGGACCAGGTCCTGAGCTCCGGCCGCAATGTCAACATCCTGGTCCTCGACACGGAGGTGTACTCCAACACCGGCGGCCAGTCCTCCAAGGCGACACCGCGCGGCGCCGTGGCCAAGTTCGCGGCGGCCGGCAAGTCAACCGGCAAGAAGGACCTGGGCGCCGTCGCCCGCTCCTATGGCAACGTGTTCGTGGCCCAGGTGGCGATGGGCGCCAACGACGCCCAGACGATCAAGGCGCTGCTCGAAGCCGACGCGTGGCCCGGGCCGTCGCTCGTGATCGCCTACTCCACCTGCATCGCGCACGGGATCGACATGAGCAAGTCGATGTCCCACCAGAAGGACGCGGTCAAGAGCGGCTACTGGCCGCTCTACCGCTACCAGCCCAGCGAGGGCGATGACGGCCAGCCGTTCAAGCTGGACTCCGGCAAGCCCACCATCCCGATCCGGGACTTCGTGTCCTCCGAGACGCGGTTCGCGATCCTGGAGCGCACGGATCCGGAGCGGGCCGCGCACCTCGCCGAGCTCGCCCAGGCCGACGCCGACGAGCGCTGGCGCTACTACGAGCAGCTGGCGGGCATCCGCCGCGTGGTGCCCCACGTGCACCACGACAACGGTGATGCCCCAACCGACGCCGAGGCGGTCGCCGCGCCCGGCACCGATGGGAAGGAGGACCTGGCGTGAGCGTCGATCTGCGCACCCGGTATCTCGGCCTGGACCTCCGGTCCCCCATCGTCGCGTCGTCATCGCCGCTCACCGGCACGCCCGCGGCCGCGCGCCGCCTGGAGGATCTGGGCATCGGCGCGATCGTGCTGCCGTCCCTGTTCGAAGAGGAGATCCTCAACGAGGAGATCCAGCTCAACCGTGCACTCGAGGCCGGATCGGACCAGCACGCGGAGGCACTCGCCTACTTCCCCACCATCGATGAGCTGCCGGGCGTCGGGGACCGGTACCTGGAGCGCCTGGAGCAGACGAAGGCCCAGGTGTCCGTTCCGGTCATCGCCAGCCTCAACGCCACGACGACCGGCGGCTGGGTCCGGTACGCGCGCCTGATGCAGGACGCAGGCGCGGACGCGCTGGAGCTCAACCTGTACCACGTGGCCGCAGACCCCACGATCGCCGCTGGCGACCGCGAGAAGGAGGACCTGGATCTCATCGCCGCGGTGCGGGCGTCCGTGTCGATCCCGCTGGCCGTCAAGATCAGCCCCTCCTACACCGCCCTCGCCAACTTCGCGGCCCTCGCCGAAGGCGCGGGTGCGGACGGCCTCGTGCTGTTCAACCGGTTCTACCAGCCGGACCTGGACCTGGAGTCGATGGAGGTCGTGCCCCGGGTGGAGCTGAGCCGCCCCGGCGAGCTCCGGCTGCCGCTGCGCTGGATCGCGATCCTGCGGCCCCAGCTGGGCGACGACTTCTCGATCGGCGCCACCTCCGGGGTCCACTCGGGCGCCGACGCGATCAAGGCGCTGATGGTGGGCGCGGACGTGGCGATGACCACGTCGGCACTGCTCCGAAACGGCCCCACCCACCTGCGGGCGATCGAGACCGAGCTCGTCGAGTGGCTCGAGGAGCACGAGTACGAGTCCGTGTCCCAGCTCCGGGGCAGCGCCACCCAGGCGTCGGTGGAGGACCCGTCCGCCTTCGAGCGCGGCAACTACATGACCGCGCTCCGGTCCTGGGCGACTCCGCCCGGCCTCATCCCCGCGTAGGCGCCGGAGAGGGCGGGTCCGGTGCGCTACGCGATCGATATCGCGCCCCTCGGCGACCTGGCCGACCCGCACGCCATCGTCCGCCTTGCGGTCGCCGCAGAGGCTGCCGGCTGGGACGGCGTGTCCACCTGGGACAGCCTGGGGGTCTCCATGGCCTCGCCCGCCCCGGACCCATTCGTCGCCCTGGCGGCGGTCGCATCCGCCACGAGCCGGGTCCGCCTGATCCTGTCCGTCGTTGCGCTGCCGCGCCACCGCCCGCAGCTGGTGGCCCAGTCCGCGGCAACGCTGGACCGCTGGAGCGACGGCCGCCTGGTGCTCGGCATCGGTGCCGGCGGCGATCCCGGGGACTTTGAGCTGTTCGGCGAGCCCTTCGAGATCCGGGGTCGACTGGCCCGGATGGACGAGGGGCTCGAGCTCGTGGACGCGTTCCTGCGCGGTGGACCGGTCAGCCACGAGGGGCCCGCCTACCTCGTGCGGGACGTGTCCGTGATGGGCCCGCGGTCCGTGCAGGAGCCCCGCCCGCCGATCTGGTTCGGCGGCATGAAGCCGGCGGCGCTGCGGCGGGCCGCCCGCTGGGATGGCTGGGTCGGTTTCGCGACCTCCGACGAGGGCGACGACATGGTGCTGTCCCCGGAGGCGTTCGGCGCGATGGTCCGGCGGGTCAACGAGGAGCGCGACGCCATCGGGCGGGCCGAGGAGCCGTTCGAGATGGCCCTGTTCGCGCGCTCCGAGGCAGGCCAGCGCGACCTCGTGGCAGCGTACGAGGCGGCCGGTGCCACGTGGTGGCTGGAGAGCCTGTCGCCGATGCGTGGCTCGCTGGACGAGCTGCTGGCCGTCGTGGAGGCGGGGCCGCCGCGATGAGCGCCCGGCCGGCTGGACAAATGATTAGTAATCTGATTATCGTTTGTCGGAGCGTCCCGACACTGGAGGCCGCGCCGCCGCCCAACTGGTCCGGTGGCCCGCCCTGGCTGGAGTCGTTGCGATGCCCCTGACGCGCCGCCACCTGCTGATCGCCGCCGGGGCCGTGTCCGCGTTCGCCATCGCGGAACGGGGCACCCGCGTCGCCAGCGAGGCCGTCGGCCGCGCGGTCACGGCGATGCGACCGGCCGCGGACGGCACGAGCACCACCCGATGCGCGCTGTGCGGCGCCGCCGACCACGCGATGCTCGATCCCCGCTGCCCGCGGGCGCGACCCGGAATCCGCGCATGAGCCGGGACACGGGCGCGGACGCCGAGCCGCGCGCCACGATCGACCGCCGCACGTTCCTGCGGGGTGCCGCGGCCGGCGCCGCCGCCGGGACCGTGGCCGGGCTCCTGCCCACGAGTGCCGGGGACGCGCTCGCCGCCCGCGACTACGACGTGCCGGGCAGCATGCCCGTCGACAAGGTGGTCCGGACGACATGCTCGCCCAACTGCACGGGCTCCTGCGGGCAGCTCGCGTTCGTGCGCGACGGCGTCGTGGTCAAGGTCCAGCAGGCCGCGGACTACCCGGACGACGTGTACAACCCGCGCGGCTGCATGAAGGGCCTCTCGTACCTCAACCAGATCTACGGCAAGGACCGGATCATGACGCCGCTGGTGCGCACCGGCGAGCGCGGGTCCGGCCAGTTCCGCGAGGCGACCTGGGAGGAGGTCCTCGACGAGATCGCCACCCGGTTCAAGGCCATCGGCGAGCAGTGGGGCTGGGACAGCATCCACGTGTTCGGGCAGGTCCCGGGCTCGGGGTACATCCAGAAGGGCGCCAACTACCGGGCCTCCGCCCTGCTGGGCATGAGCCACGGCACCAGCTTCGACTTCAACGGCGACCTGCCGATGGGCATGCCGATCACGTTCGGCGTCCAGAACGCGGAGCACGAGGCGAAGGACTGGGCGAACAGCCGCTTCCTGCTGCTGATCGGCGCCAACCCGGTCGAGACCCGGATCCCGGACGTCCACTTCCTGTTCGACGCCCTGGAGCAGGGCGCGCGGATGGTCGTCATCGACCCGTCCTTCTCCTCCACCGCGTCCAAGGCAGACGCGCACCTGCGGATCCGGCCCGGCACGGACGCGGCGCTGGGGCTCGCGCTGTGCCGCCAGGTGATCGAGGACGGGGCGCATGACGCCGCCTTCATGCGCACCTACACCGACGCCGCGCTGCTCGTGCGCGAGGACACGGGTGTGCGCCTGCGCCAGGCCGACCTCGTCGCCATCGAGCCGCCGCCCGACGGATCCGAGGCACCCGTGCGGTTCGTGGCCTGGGACACGGCCTCGGGCGCGCCCGTGTTCGTGGGCACCGATCGGCTCGGCTTCCCCGACGGCGTGGAGCCCGCGCTCGAGGGCCGCTACGCCATCACCCTGGTCGATGGCACGGTGGTCCAGGCGGTGCCGGGCTTCGCCCTCGTCCGCGCGGAGCTGGACAGGTGGACCCCGGAGCAGGCGGAGGAGATCACCGGCATCGACGCGGACCGGATCGTCAAGCTGGCACGCGCGTACGCAGGCGTGAAGCCGGCCGCGATCCTCATGGGCGGCGGCGCCAACCACTGGTATCACGGCGACCTGACCGGCCGGGCCTTCGCCCTCCTCGCGGCGCTGACCGGCAACATCGGGAAGTCGGGCGGCGGCTTCTCCGTCTACGTGGGCCAGTACAAGGTCCGCGTGGACACCTCGCCCTGGTGGAGCCCGGGCGGAACGAAGGCCCACGTGGTGCCGTCGATCTACTTCGTCCGCGGGCGGACGGAGACGATGCACCCGGACGTGCCCTACCCGGAGAACGGCTGGCACGGCCTGTTCTGCACGTTCGCCAACATGTTCGTCCAGGCGATGGACGTGAACCGGCTGCACGAGACGCTGGCGGGGCTGGACCTGGTGGTGGTCGTGGATCACCAGATGACCCACACGGCGGAGTGGGCGGACATCGTCCTGCCGGCCACGACCTGGTACGAGAAGTGGGACCTCACGGCCACGCCGCTCCACCCGTTCCTCCAGCTCCAGCAGCCGGCCATCGAGCCGGTCGGCGAGTCCCGTTCGGAGGTGTGGATCTGGCGCGAGCTGATGCGCCGGATCGATCCCGCCAAGGCCGCCGAGTTCTTCGAGATCGACGAGGAGGCCGCGATCAGCGCGATCCTCGAGGCCGGTGGCAAGGATGGCGGGCCCACCGCGGGCATCACTCTCGACCAGCTGAAGGCGGGGCCTGTCCGGCTGAACGTGCCTGACCCCGACGTGATGTTCAAGCAGCAGATCGAGGAGCTCGTCCCGTTCCCGCCGCGGTCACTGCCGACGCCCCTGGAGGCGACGGCGAAGTTCATCCCCACCCGGCGCATCGAGTTCTACAAGGAGGAGCAGCGCTTCCGGGACCTGGGCGAGACGGTGCCCACCTGGAAGCCGCCGTTCGACGACGAGATCCACGACCCGGCCGACTGGCCACTGACCCTGCTCACCCCGCACAGCAAGTGGCGGATCCACTCCAGCTATGCCAACAACGAATGGCTGGGCGAGATCCACGGCGGGCGCCCGGAGGTGTTCATCTCGCCGCCCGACGCCTACGAGCGGGGCATCGAGACCGGTGACGAGATCCGGGTCCGCAACACCCGCGGCGAGGTCGTCGCGTGGGCCCACGTCAGCGAGTCCGAGAAGCCCGGCTCCGTGACCCTGTACGAGGGCTGGTGGCCGCGCCAGTTCCGCAGTGGCAAGGGGGTGAACGAGCTCACCTCGTCCGCCGTCAACCCGATCCACGAGGTCCACTTCGTGGGCAACATGTGGTCGCCGTCCACGGGCTGGAAGGACTGCCGCTGCCAGGTCGAGAAAGCGGGTGAGGCCTGATGACCGACGAGAAGGTCTCCCCCGTCGACGCCCTGTCCGACGCCTCGCGCGCGTGGGGCGAGATCGGGCCGCGTTCGGCGTCCCCCAAGTGGGGCATGGCCGTGGACCAGGAGCGGTGCATCGGCTGCTGGTCGTGCGCGGTCATCTGCAAGAGCGAGAACGACATCCCGCTCGGGATGTGGTGGAACCGCATCCTGACCGAGGGCGAGGCGCTGGACCAGCCCGAGGAGGTCCGCGGCGGTGCCCTGGAGATGCACTGGCTGCCGCTGGCCTGCCAGCACTGCGAGAACGCGCCGTGCGTCAAGGTCTGCCCGGTCCAGGCGACCTACCACCGCGATGACGGCCTGGTGATGCAGGACTACGACCGGTGCATCGGCTGCCGGTACTGCATGATCGCCTGCCCCTACGGGGTCCGGAACTTCAACTGGGGCGCCCCCGTGCGGCCCACCCCGCACGAGACCGGGATGGTCGGCGCCCGGCCGCTGGGCACGGTCGAGAAGTGCACCATGTGCGTCCAGCGGATCGCCGACGATCAGGTCCCGTCCTGCGTCTGGTCGTGCCCCACGGGGGCGCGGGTGTTCGGGGACCTGAACGATGCCGACGGCCGGTTGGTCACCCTCATCCGTGAGCGCGAGGGGTACGAGCTGCTCGAGGAGGCCGGCACGCTACCCGCGGTGAAGTACCTGCCGCCGCGCCGAAGGACGCCGCTGTGAGCGCCGCTGCCACGCCCGCGACGGCCGCGACGCCCACGGCAGCCGCCGGCGCGGGGATCGGCGGCCGCCGCGGCCTGTACGCCTGGATCGGGCTGCTCCTGGTCCTGATGGCGATCGGCATCGCCGCGTTCGCGTACCAGTTCGCCAACGGCCTGGTCGTCACGGGCATGCGCAACATCGTGATGTGGGGCCAGTACATCCTGTTCTTCATGTTCTTCGTCGGCCTCTCGGCCGGCGGGCTGATCGTCGCGTCGGCCGGGCGCCTGTTCGGCGTCAAGGCGTTCAAGCCGATCACGCGCCTGGCCGTGCTGGAGGCCACGGTCGCGGTGATCCTGGCCGCCACGTTCATCCTCCCCGACCTCGGGCGACCGGAGCGGATCCTCAACATCCCGCTCTACTTCAACCCGACCTCGCCGATGATCTGGGACATCGCGATCGTGTTCGTATACATGTTCCTGTCGGCGCTCTACGTCTGGCTGTACGCGCGTGCGGATCTCTCCCGGCGTGGCTCGTGGCTCGCCCTCGGGACCGGGACGTCGGAGCGGACGATGGCCCGTGAAGAGCGGGCGAAGACCGTCATGGCCTGGATCGCGCTGCCGGCCGCGATCATGCTCCACTCGATCACGGCCTGGATCTTCGGGCTCCAGATCAGCCGCGGCTTCTGGTACAGCTCGATCATGGCGCCGATGTTCATCGCGTCGGCGCTGGTGTCCGGCCTCGGGCTGGTGATCGTCCTGGCGGTGATCCTGCGGCGCCTCGGCCGGCTCCATTTCACCGACGACCTCGTCGCCCTGCTGGGCGGGCTGCTGGGAGCGTTCATCGCCGTGGAGGGGTTCCTGCTCCTGGCCGAGTACCTGACGGCGCTCTACCCCGGCGCGCCGGAGGGTGAGGCGGCGGCGCGGATGCTGAGCCAGTACCTGCCGCTGTTCCTGTTCGAGGTCGTGGTCGGCCTGCTGGTCCCGTTCCTGATCCTGGTCCAGCGGCGGCTGCGCCGGAACGCGATCTGGGTGTCGGTCGCGGCGGTGATCGCGATCGTGGGCATCTTCGTCCACCGCCTGAACCTGGTCCTCAACGGCCTGTCCTACCCCAACATCAGCATCCCGCCCGGGCTGCCGATCGGGACGCCGCAGACGGGCTCCTCGTTCGCGGAGACCTACTTCTACGCCCCCACCGCGATCGAATGGATGATCGTGATCGGGGTCCTCGCGTTCGGCGCCCTGCTGTTCACGATCGCCGCGCGCTACCTGCCGATGCAGGAGCCGGACGCGCACTGAGCATCAGGCACGCAGGGCCGCCAGGAGCGGGGCGAAGCGCTCCAACACGGGCGACGTGAGGCCCGGGGTGGGGCTCGGGTCATCGACGTCGCCCAGGTACAGCGTGAGGTGGCGGACGCCCGCGGCGCGCATGCCACGCATGGTGAGCGCTGCCTCTTCCGGCGGACCGGAGATCCAGCCGGGACGCACGGCCGCCGTGCCGTCCGCGAGGAGAGACAGCCGCGCCCAGCCCGTGACCTCCAGCGTGTCAGCGTCCCGGGCGGCGCGCACGCAAGCGTCCGCAACCCGATCCACGATCGCCGCCGCGTCCTCGACGCTCGCCAGGGGCATGTTCACGTTGACCGCGTCGGCCCACTGGGCGGCAATGGCGAGGGTCCGCCGGCCGCTTGCCGCCAGCCAGACCGGGATGGAGTCCCGCGGGCCACGCGGCAGGATGTCGGCGTCGTCGACCGTGACCAGGTCGCCGTGGAGAGTGACCGGGGGCTCGCGGAGCAGGCGCGCGATCACCTCGACGGATTGCGCGAACCGGGACACGGGCCGTGCGGTGTCGAAGCCGAACGCGTGCCAGGTCTCGTCCGTGGCGGGGTTGCCGGGCCCGAGGCCCAGCACCAGGCGCCCGCCGCTCACCTCGTCCAGCGTGGCGGCCATCCGGGCGAGCAGCCCCGGGTTGCGGAACCCCGTGCAGGCGACGAACGGCCCCACCTCGATCGTCGTGGTGGCCTCCGCCGCCGCGGTCAGGATCGTCCAGCACTCCCGGAAGCCGAACGGCGGGCGGTCCCGGACCCGGCGCTGGAGATGGTCCGGAGCCCAGATCGTGTCGATGCCCAGCGCCTCGGCATCCAGCGCCAGCTGCCGGATCTCCGGCCACGAGGCGTGGCCGCCACCGCGCCGCGGCCAGGTGGGCAGGACGAGACCGATTCGGAGCCGCTCGCCATCCGTCATCGGGCCACTCTAGACCACCGGGCCGCGGGCGAGCCTCCACCCGGCGCCGGAGGCCAGCAACAGGAGAAGGCCAAGGCCGGCCAGGAGGATGAACCCGTCGCGGCCGCGATCGTCCTTGCCCTCCGGGGGCAGCCGCCATTGCACAAGGGGCGGACCGTCGCTGCCCATGTCAGCTCGGTGCCGCCAGATCCCGGCGCGGGAAGTGCCACAGGCCCCACGCGACCGCCACCATGAACACGGCGGCCAGCACGGCGAGATCCGACGGCTCGGCGCGGCCGGACAGGATGTCCAGCGGCCGCAGGTAGTGGAACGGCGAGTACGGCTGCAGCGGCTCGGCGTCCGGCCACAGCTGGCCCAGCAGCTCGAGGACGTAGCCCGCCAGCACGACCGCCAGCCCGACGCCGATGGCGGGGGTCAGCCGGTCGAACGAGGCCGATGCGGCGAGGGTGATCGCGGCGAGCGCGGCCAGGAGCAGGACCGTGTTGAGGGCCAGGAACGCCTGCTCCCCGGCATCGAGGTCGCCCACCAGGCCGTAGGCGGCCGCGCCGAGGTACGTGCCGGCGACGGTTGCGGCCGTCGTGACCACCGCCACCCCCAGGATGGCGAGCAGCAGGGTGAGGAACAGCGAGCGCCGCGACAGCGGCCGGGAGAGCAGCACCTCCAGCGTCCCCCGCTGTCGCTCGCCGGCGATGGCCGCGGCGGCAAACCCCACCGGGTAGACGACCTGGAGCGCGATCGCGAACGGGTGCGCCACGCCCAAGGCGACCGAGGCGTCCAGGCCGAAGACGCCGCCGCCCAGGAGACGCAGCATGGCGTCCGGGATGATCCCGGACTCGATCAGGGCCTCCATCTGGCGCCCGAACGTGGCGTAGATCACGGGCATCAGGAACGCCCACACGCCGAGCGCGAGCGCGATGAGGCCGACGCGCGCGCCGTGGGCACGCCAGGTCCGGCGGAGCAGCGGGCCGTTGATCACTGGTGCGCGCCTGATCCCGCGTCCTCGGCCGCCTCGTCGGCCTCTTCGCCTGCGTAGAGCTCCAGGAACGCATCCTCCAGCGTCGCGGGCTCGATCGTGAGGTCGACGACCGGCGCCCCGGCCAGGGCTGCCAGGAGGGGTCGCGGGTCGCCCTCGAGCGCGCAGGTGACGCGTCGATCGCCGGCGATCAGCTCGCTGATGCCCGGCACGGCAGAGAGGTCCGGGGCAGGCCCGTCAAGCTCGATCTCCACCCGGCGCTTGCGCCGCCGGATCAGCTCGCCGACGTCCTCGAGCGCCACCAGGCGCCCGGCGCGAACGATCGCCACCCGGTCGCACACGCGCTCCACCTCGGCCAGCACGTGGGACGAGAGGAACACGGTCCGCCCGTCGCGGCGCAGCTCGTCGAGGATCTCGTAGAAGGCGCGCTGCATGAGCGGGTCCAGCCCCTCGGACGGCTCGTCGAGGATCGCGAGCTCCGGGTCGTGCTGGAGGGCCTGGACGATGCCGATCTTCTGGCGCATGCCCCGCGAGTAGTCGCGGATCGGGCGACGGAGGGTCCTGGCCGACAGCTCCAGGCGGTCGCACAGCGCGTTGCGGCGGACCGGCCGGCGGCCGGAGAGCTCGGCCAGGTAGTCCAGGTGCCGCTCACCGGTGAGTCCGTCGTACAGGGCGATCCCGCCCGGCAGGTACCCAACGCGGGCGCGGATGGCGACCGAGTCGCGCACGACGTCGAGATCGAGCACCGCCGCCCGGCCCGCCGTCGGGTGCAGGAAGCCGAGCAGCACCCGGATCAGCGTGCTCTTGCCCGCGCCGTTGGGCCCCAGGAACCCGAACACCTCGCCCTGGCGGACGTCGAGCGTGACGTCGGTGAGCGCGCGCATGGTCCGGGAACCGCGGCGGAGCGAGCCACGGGTCCGGTAGTGCTTGGTGAGACCCGCGGTCGCGATCACGGCCATCGGGCAAGGCTACCGCCCTCCACATCGGCGCGCCGCGCCCCGGGCATGCCTGCCAGGCGGGCGGGCGAGAGGCCGGCACTCAGCACGGCAGGCGGGCGAGCGAGAGGCCCGGCACTCGGCACGGCAGCGGACGGGCCGGCCCAGACACGAGACCAGCCCGGCGAGCCGGCGGACACGGCGCCCGGCAGGTGGCCCGGAGCCGGTACGATCGGGACGTGCTGTTCCGCGCCGATCCCTGGCTCCATGTCATCGCCGGATGCATGTCGTCCGGCAAGACCGACGAGATGCTGCGCCTCCTGCGCCGCGCCGAGATCGCCAAGCGACGGATCCTGCTCGTCCGCCCGGATGTCGACGACCGCACCCCCGCGGGCTACGCGGAGAGCCGCAGCAAGGCGCGCTATCCGTCCGAGCTGGTCCCCAAGTCGGAGCCGGTCCGGATGCTGGCCCTCGCCCGCGAGCGGGACGTCGACCTGATCGGTATCGAGGAGGCGCAGTTCTTCGACGAGAGCATCGTGGGCGTGGTCGAGACGCTCCGCCAGAGCGGACGCCACGTGATCGCCAGCGGCCTCAACACGGATTTCGCGGGGCGCCCGTTCGGCGCCATGCCGGAGCTCCTGGCGCTGGCCGACCAGATCACGATGCTGAGCGCGATCTGCGTGGTCTGCGGCGACACGGCCACCCGCACCCAGCGCCTCGTCGGCGGGCGTCCGGCAGCGATCGACGACCCGTTGATCGTCATCGGCGGGTTCGAGAGCCCGGCGGCCGTGGAGACCTACGAGGCCCGCTGCCTGCGCCACCACGAGATCGCGCCCGCGAGGTCCGCCCGTGGCGTGGTCGCGGACGAGGGCTGACCGACTCCCCTCCCCGTTCGCAGGGACCGCAGTCATCCACAAGTTGTCCACGCTGTCGATGAATCGTGGACAACTTCGCGTCGCCGGCGCCCAAGTTCGTGGACAACTCCGTTGTGGCCTGCAGGGATCGCCGGATATCGTTCGGTCTGCCCGAAGGGGCCGGTGGCACCGACGCCGGACCGATGAGCGATCATCGGACCGGGTCCCCGAACCACCGCCACGATGGCCGCAAGGCTGACGAGGCGGAGGAGACCGGGGCCGCTGCGACAAGGCCGAGCTTGCTTGGCAGGGTCGTGGGCGTGACGGTGCGGTACGGTTCCTTCGGGCGCTTTCGTGTGCGCCGCGTCCCGCTCCGGATCTGACGATGCCCAAGCTGTCTGCCGGCCTGCTGCTCTACCGTCGCACGCGCGACGGGATCGAGGTCCTGGTCGCCCACCCCGGTGGCCCGATGTGGGCGCGCCGCGACACCGACGCCTGGTCGCTGCCCAAGGGCGCGCCCAACGACCACGAGGACGACCTGCTGGAGGCGGCTCGACGGGAGTTCCGCGAGGAGCTGGGCCACGAACCCCCGGACGGACCGGTCATCGACCTCGGCGAGGTGCGAATGCGCTCCGGCAAGACCGTCCGCGCCTGGGCCGTGGAGGGCGACCTCGACCCGCGATCGATCGTGAGCATGACCGTCGAGGTGGAGTGGCCGCCGCGCACCGGGAACATCCTCGTCGTCCCCGAGATCGACCGGGTCGCCTGGGTCCGGCCCGCGGAGGCCCGCCGGCGGCTCAACCCCGCCCAGGCCGAGTTCGTGGACCGGCTGCTCCGGGAGCTCTCCCCGGACTGACTGGGGGAACGTACAGTCAAGGGCATGAGCGACTCCGCGGCTCCGATGCGCCAGGACGGCCGGTCAACCCGCGCCGGCAGCGTCGACGTCGCGGTCATCGGCGCCGGGATCGTGGGCCTGGCGACCGCGCTGCGCCTGCTGGAGGCCCGCCCGGACCTGCGGCTTGCCGTGCTGGAGCGAGAGGAGCACGTCGGCGCACACCAGTCCGGGCACAACTCCGGCGTCGTTCACGCGGGGCTGTACTACGCCCCGGGTTCGCAGAAGGCACGGCTGTGCCGCGAGGGAAAGCACCTGCTGGAGCGCTACTGCGAGGAGCGCGGCATTCCGATCGCCTTCCCGGGCAAGCTCGTCGTGGCCCTGGACGTGGGGGAGCTGCCACGGCTTGCGGCCCTGCGGGAGCGCGGCCTGGCGAACGGCGTCGATGGCCTGGAGGAGGTCGGACCGGAGCGGATCCGGGAGCTGGAGCCGCACGCCGCCGGGATCCGGGCGCTGTGGAGCCCGCGGACCGGGATCGTGGATTTCGCTCGTGTGACGGCGGCGTACGCGGGGGACGTGCGGGCGCGCGGCGGCGCGATCGAGACTGGGCGGGCCGTCACCGGCGTCGAGCGACGACGCAACGGCCTGGTCCTGGCGACGGAGCACGGCCCCCTGGAGGCGCGCGCCGTCATCGCGTGCGCAGGACTGTGGTCGGACAGGGTGGCCGCGCTGACCGGGGACCGGACGGCGGACTCGCCCCGGATCGTGCCCTTCCGGGGCGACTACTACACGCTGGTGCCCGACGCGCGCGGCCTGATCCGGCGCCTCCTCTACCCGGTCCCGGACCCGCGCTTCCCGTTCCTGGGCGTCCACTTCACGCCCCGGATCGACGGGGAGGTGTGGGCCGGGCCGAACGCCGTGCTGGCCTTCGCCCGCGCCGGATACCGGCGCCGGGACGTGTCGCCCCGGGACCTGGCGGAGGCCGTGACCTACCCCGGGTTCCTGCGCCTTGCCCGCCGCTTCTGGCGGACCGGCCTCGCGGAGATGTGGCGCGATGCGAGCCGGGCGGCCTTCGCCCGCGAGCTCCAGCGGTTCGTGCCCGACCTGCGCGCGGACCAGCTGCGGTTCGGGCCGTCGGGCGTGCGCGCGCAGGCGCTCGCCCGGGACGGCACCCTCGTCGACGACTTCGACCTGGCCGGCGCGGATCGCGTCCTCCACGTGCGCAATGCGCCGTCGCCGGCGGCCACGAGCTCGCTGGCGATCGGCGGGTGGCTGGCGGAGCAGGCCGTGGAGCGCTTCGGGCTCTGATCGTCCCGCGACCTGCGATCCGGCCTCCCGCCCCAGGTGGCGCGGGGCTATGGTGGCGGCGTGCCTGCCGGGCACGGCGTCGCAGGGAGGTTCGGGATGTTCGCCGAGTTCAAGTCGTTCCTGACCAAGTCGAATGCGCTCGCCCTGGCCGTCGGCGTCATTCTCGCCGTCGCGCTCGGCGCGGTCGTGGCCTCGCTGGTCAACGACATCCTCATGCCGCCCGTCGGGTACCTGCTCGGCGGCGTGGACTTCGCCAGCCTCAAGATCGTGCTCCAGGAGGCGACCGGAGGTGACCCCGCGACGGAGGTCGCGATCCGCTGGGGCCTGTTCCTCAACACCGTGATCACCTTCGTCATCGTGGCGTTCGTGGTGTTCCTGATCGGCCGGTACGTGATCCGTGAGGCGCCCCCGGCGGACGCCGGGCCGTCCGACGAGGTCAAGCTCCTGACCGAGATCCGGGACGCACTGCGCAAGGCCTGATCCGCCGCGCATCGGCCCCATACCGTCGCCCCCATCAGAGGGCCGCCCCGGCCCCGGCCCGGGCGGCCCGCGCACCTCCCGGCGGCACGATCCGCCGAGGCAGGGCATCCTTCGCTCCAATGACAGACGACCCCTACCGTCCCGCGAACAGGGGCGCCGCCGCGTCCGGCCGCCGCCGTCGTCGGGGCATGGGTGCGGCGGCGGCGATGGCGCTGCTCCTGTTCCTGGCCCTCGCGCTGCTCGGCGCCGCGGGCTCCGTGTTCGCCGTCGCCATGTTCAGCGGGATGACCCGCGATCTCCCGGACCCCTCGACCCTGGAGCAGATCGTCCTCCCCGAACAGTCGGTGATCTACGACCGGACGGGCACGGTCGAGCTCGCCCGCTTCGGCGAGTTCAACCGCGAGGTCGTCGCCTTCGACCAGATCCCGCCGGTGGTCGTGGACGCCACCACGGCCGTGGAGGACAAGACCTTCTGGGACAACTCCGGGTTCGACCCGCTGGCGATCGTCGCCGCCGGAATGGATGCGCTGCGCGGCCAGGCCCGTGGCGCTTCAACGATCACCCAGCAGCTGGTTCGGCAGCGGCTCCTGAGCACGGATGGCAGCGCCCAGACCCAGGTCTCGGCCGAGCGCAAGGTCCGCGAGATCGTCCAGTCGATCCGGCTCACGCAGGCCTTCGCAGGCGACGAGGGCAAGCAGCGGATCATCGCCGCCTACCTCAACCAGAACTACTACGGCAACGAGTCATACGGGGTGAAGGCCGCCGCGCAGGGCTACTTCGGCGCCGAGCTCGAGGAGCTGACGCTTGCCGAGGCGGCGATCCTGGCCGCGGTCCCCAAGGCGCCGTCGACGTACGACCTGGTGGCGAACGCGATCGAGGAGTGCGTCGACCCGACACAGCCCGAGGAGTCGTGCACGGAGACCCGGCTCGTCGTCCCCGACGACGCGCCCATCGTGCAGCGCCGCAACATGGTCCTGGACCTCATGCAGGCGGACCGGACGCCGCTCACCGGGGACGCGATCACCGACGCCGAGTTCGAGGCCGCGCGCCGGGAGCCCGTGGTGCTCGCCCCGCAGGTCCGTCCCCGCTGGAAGGCATCCCACTTCGTCTGGCAGGTCCGTCGCGAGCTGACGACCGCGCTGTGCCCGGAGGCGGAGACCTGCCCCGTCCTCGAGCGCGGCGGTCTGACCGTCATCAGCACCATCGATCTCGAGCTCCAGGCGATCGCCGAGAAGTGGGTCAAGGCGGCGGCCATCGTCCCCCAGGCGAAGAACCCCAAGGCGGCGGCCAGGGCGCTGGGGCTGGACTACGAGCCGTGGATGAAGAACCTGCGCGACAAGAAGCTGCGCAACGGCGCCCTGATCGCGATGGACTACCAGACCGGCGAGGTGATCGCCTACGTGGGCAGCGCGGACGCGGACGCCACCCGGGCGACCAAGCGCTTCCAGCCCCGGTTCGACGTGCTCGCCGACGGCTGGCGCCAGCCGGGCTCCGCGTTCAAGCCGGTGGTCTACTCGACCGGCATCGACGAACGCGAGATCACGGCCGGCACCATGTTCATGGACGTGGTCACGGACTTCGGGGGCGGCTACACGCCGACCGACGCCGACAACCTGGAGCGGGGGCCGGTCCGCGTGCGCGACGCGCTGCGGTTCTCGCTCAACATCCCGGCCGTCAAGGCGATGGACATCATCGGCGTGAAGCAGGTCCAGGCCCAGGCGGAGGCGATGGGCATCCGGTTCCGCGGCGGGGAGGTGGACGCCGGCCTGTCCTTCGCGCTGGGCGTGGAGGAGGTGCTCCCGTCGGATCTCGCGCGGGCGTACGGCACGATCGCGAACGGCGGGCGCCTCGCCGAGCGAACCACCGTGATCAGGGTGACCGACAGTGACGGCAACGAGCTCGTGACCGAGGCGGACCGCCCGGAGCCCGTCCAGGTCCTGGACGGCGGCGCGGCGGCCATCGTCACCGACATCCTGGCCGGCAACACGAACCCACGGGTCAACCCGTTCTGGGGCGAGTTCCGCCTGACCGAGGGCGACCGGCGGCGACCGGCGACCCTCAAGACCGGCACCAACAACGACGCGAAGGACCTCAACGCGTACGGCTACATCGCGGCGCCCGGCCGCAAGGAGCGTGCGAACGGCGAGTACGCCCTCGTCGTCGGCGCGTGGAACGGGAACTCGGACAACTCGCTGGTCAGCACGCCTGCCGACCCGCTGTTCTCGATCGCCGTCACGACGTACGTCTGGCAGGGCTTCCTCCAGGAGGCCACCCAGGGCTGGAGCGTCAACCGCTTCGCGATCCCGGGCGAGCTGGCCGAGGCGAAGGTGGACCCCTGGACCGGCCTGCTGACCTCCGGCGGTGCGGCCGTGGACGAGCTGTTCCTGCCCGGCACGGCGCCCTCCACCGCTCTCGCCGAGGGCGTGTGCGGCGAGGCCGTGCTCCAGGTCACGGGGGTCGAGTCGGGAAACGGCACCTGGATGGACGCCAACCGCGGCTGGCTCCGGCGGGCCGAACGTGGCCCCGGCGTCCGGGGCGGGCCGGAGCGGACGCCGACCTCCTACTTCTACAACGGCCGGTTCACGCCGTACGGGAAGTCGTGGGGTCCGCTCACGGGCGGCGGCTGCGCCTCGCCCAGCCCGAGCGTCTCGATCGACCCGTGCGTCCCGCCCTCGGGCTCGCCGGACCCGTCCGCCTCGCCGTGGGTGCCGTGCCCATCGCCGTCCGATTCCGCGTCGCCGTCCACGGAGCCCACGCCCACGCCGGAGCCCACGCCGGAGCCCACGCCCACACCGCCGCCCGCGCCGACGCCCACACCGCCGCCCGCGCCGACGCCCACACCGCCGCCCCCCGCCGCCCGCGCCGACGCCCACACCGCCGCCGAGCCCACGCCGCCACCCGCGCCCGGCTGATCCCGGCCCCAGCAACAGCGCAGGATTTCGCATCTATCATCCCCGGCGGTCGCCGCGGGATCGTGATGCGTTCCCGCACGACGGGTCAGCCGACCCCTGGACCAGGTGTCAGACGCGGAGATTCGAATGTCGGAGCGCGCTTCCGGGCTGCCGAGCCGCCGCCTCACGGCGGGTCGTGCCGCCCTCGTCCTCGGCCTCCTGGCCGTCCTTGCCGGCCCCGCCGCGCCCCTTGCTGGGGCCGCGGAGGGACTGACCGTCACCACCCCCTTCCCCGCCGTGGTGGCGGAACCGGGTGGGACGGCATCGTTCAAGCTCACGATCGATGTCGCCGCCGCCCGGCGGGTCGATCTCGAGGCGACCGGCCTGCCGGAGGGCTGGACGGCGCGCTTCCGGGGTGGCGGGCAGGTCGTGGACGGGGCGTTCGTCGATCCCAAGGACCCGCCGGAGATCACGCTGGACGTGGACGTGCCCGACGACGCGCCCGCGGGCGCCGCCAGCCTCGCCGTCGTCGCCACCTCCGGCGGCCTCCGGGACACGCTCGCGCTCTCCGTCCGGATCGCCGAGGCCGTGGCCGGCGAGGTGACGCTGTCGTCCGACTTCCCCGAGCTGCGCGGGCCCTCCGGGACCACGTTCACGTTCACGGTGACGCTCAAGAACGAGACGGCGGCCGAGGCGACGTTCACCATGGACGCCGTCGGACCGGCGGGCTGGACCGTGAGCGCCAAGCCGTCCGGCCAGTCGCAGGCGACCAGCACCACGGTTCCCGCCGGCGGCAGCGCCACGATCACCGTCACGGCCGATCCCCCGTCGCTGGTCGAGGCCGGGACCTACCCGCTCAGGGTCTCGGTGGCCGGCGGCGGCGAGACCGCGTCGCTCGACCTCCAGGTCGTCATCACGGGCACCTACGCCCTGGCGCTCTCGACGCCGGACCAGGTGCTGTCCACGACCGCGAACGCCGGCAGCGCCACGTCGCTCCAGGTCACGATCACCAACACCGGCACGGCACCGGTCACCGCCGTCACCCCATCCGCCACCGCGCCCACCAACTGGGAGGTCACCTTCGACCCGGAGTCGATCGCCTCGATCGCGCCTGGCGCGACGGAGACGGTCACGGCGCAGATGACGCCGTCCGGCGACGCCATCGCCGGCGACTACAACGTGGCCATCAAGGCCGCCGGCGAGGAGGCCGACGACAGCGTGACGATCCGTGTCCGCGTCGAGACCCCGCAGCTGTGGTGGATCGTGGGCGTCGCGCTGATCGCCGCCACGTTCGCTGGGCTGTACTGGGTCTTCCGGACCTACGGCCGGCGCTAGTCCGATGACCGAGCAGCGGACGCCCCCGTCCGACGGGCGTCGGCCACCCGTCCGCATGCCGAGGCGGCCCCGCGCCGGGACCGGGGCCAGGCCGGCAGCGATCACCGCCGAGCCGCGCGATCCCGATGCGACCGGCACGACCGGCACGACCGGCACGACCGGCGAGCGTGACTCCGCCCCGTCGCCTCGTGGGAGACGCACCGTCGCCTCGCTCCTGGCCGATGTGCCCGAGGACGCCGTCATCGTCGCCCGCCGCCTCACCAAGCGCTACGGGGAGTTCACGGCCGTCGAGTCGCTGGATCTCACCGTCCGGCGGGGCGAGGTGTTCGGCCTGCTGGGGCCCAACGGCGCCGGCAAGACGACCACGGTCCTGATGCTGCTGGGTCTCACCGAGCCGACCAAGGGCCTGGTCCGCGTGCTGGGCCTGGATCCCACGCGCGAGCCGCTGGCCGTCAAGCGCCGGGTGGGCTATCTGCCGGACAACGTCGGCTTCTACGGCGGCATGACCGGGCGCGAGAACCTGCGCTACACGGCGAAGCTCAACGGACTGCCTCGATCAGAGGCCGAGGCACGGATCGACGAGCTGCTCCACGACGTCCGGCTCACGGATGCCGCGGACAAGAAGGCGGAGACCTACTCGCGCGGCATGCGCCAGCGGCTGGGCATCGCCGATGCGCTCGTGAAGCGCCCGTCGGTGCTGATCCTCGACGAGCCGACGATCGCCATCGACCCGGCCGGCGTGGAGGAGCTGCTGGGCCTGCTCCGCCGGCTGGTGGCGGAGCACTCGCTGACGGTGCTGCTGTCGTCGCACATCCTCGGCCAGGTCCAGTCGCTGTGCGACCAGGTCGGGTTCTTCTCGGCCGGCCGCATGGTCGCCGCGGGGCCGCTCGAGGAGCTGGCCCACGGCGCGGACCGGACGATCGAGCTGGAGGTGGGCATCGAGGGTCCGGCGGACGCGATCGACGCGGTCGCCCTGGCGGTGCCCGGGGTCCGGTCCGTCGTCCCGCACGAGCGCGACGAGCACCTGCGGGTCGTGACGGCGGCCGACGACGTCGCGGCCCCGCTGGCCGCCGCCCTCGCCGCGGCCGGCCTCTCGCTGATCCACCTGCGCCGGCGCGGCACCGACCTGCTGGAGCTGTACCGCCGCTTCGTCCCGGAGGGCCTCGATGGCCGCACCCGCTGACACCGACCGCCGCACGGACCTCTCCCGGCGCGCCCGGCGTGCCGAGCGCGCCCCGTCGGGCGGCTGGCGCACGATCGCCGCCAAGGAGCTGGCCGACCACCTCGAGAGCATCCGCTTCGTGGTCCTGCTCGTCGTGGTCGCCATCGCCGCGATCGTGCCCATGTACTTCACGTCCACCGTGATCACCGACGCCGCCCCGCAGCTGGCCGGACAGCCCGCGCTGTTCCTGTGGCTGTTCGCACGGGGAGCGAACGAGGTCGGCGGCATCACGACGATCGCGTTCGCGGCCCTGTTCGTGCCCCTGATCGGCATCGCCTTCGGCTTCGACGCGGTCAACAGCGAGCGCAGCGGCGGGACGCTGTCGCGGCTGCTCGCCCAGCCGATCCACCGCGACGACGTGGTCAACGGCAAGTTCGCCGCCGGGATCGCGGTCATCGCCCTGATGCTCGCCGCACTGGTGACGCTGATCACGGCGCTGGGCATCGTCCGGCTCGGGATCATCCCGTCCGGCGAGGAGCTCGCGCGTGTCGTCGCGTGGCTGCTGGCGACGATCCTGTACGCGGGGTTCTGGCTCGCCTTCGCGCTGCTGCTGTCGGTGGTGATCCGTGGCGCCGCTTCGTCGGCGCTGGTGGGCTTCGGCACCTGGCTCGGGCTGACGCTGTTCGGGGCGTTCCTGCTGCCGATCCTGGCCAACACCCTGTTCCCACCCAACACGGCCGGCACGGCGGACGACTACTTCGCCTCCACGACGGCGCAGCAGCTGTTCCTGCGCCTCTCGCCGGAGCGGCTGTACCAGGACATCGTGACCGCGCTCATGAACCCGGAGGCGAACACGATCCTGGGGTTCGGCAACTTCGGCCAGTTCGTGAGCTCGCAGGAGCAGTCGGCGTCGCTCCTGTCGCTGGACCAGAGCATCCTGCTCGTGTGGCCGCAGATCGTGGCCCTGGTGGCGCTCACGGTCCTCGTGTTCGCGCTGGCCTACGTGCTGTTCCTGCGCCAGGAGGTCCGAGCGTAGCCCCGTCACGGCGCCGTCACGCAGCCGGGTGATACTTGTCGCCCATGGACACCCAGGATCCCGCGCCCCGACCCATGTCGACGCCGTCGCCCGCGCCCTCCGATGTCCCGGCGCCCTCCGGCGTCCCGGCGCCCTCGAATACGTCGTCGCCCTCGCCCGAGCCGTCGCGGTCACGCGGCGCCATCGCGGGCGTCGTGGCGGCGCTCGTCGCCCTGGGCATCGGCGAGCTCGTCGCGGGCGTCATGGCCGCGGCCGCGTCGCCCACGTCGGCCGTCGGGTCGGCACTCATCGACCTCGCCCCGCCGGGCACCAAGGAGGTCTTCGTCGGGATCTTCGGGACCAACGACAAGCCGGCGCTTGCCGCCCTGGTCGCGGCCGCCGTGCTGCTGCTGGGCGCGGAGATCGGGATCATCGCCCGCAGGCGGTTCCGGCTCGCCGCCGGGCTGATCCTCGCCATCGTGGGGGTGGGCGCCCTGGCTGCGCTCCGTCAGCCGGGCGCGGCCCTGCCCAGCGTCCTCCTGGTCGCCGGGGTCCAGGCCGGGGCCGCGATCTGGACGCTCTCGACGCTGCTGGCCGCGGCGACGCCGACGGGGACGAACGCGGAGGACCCGGGCCACAGCGACACCGCCCGGCGAGGATTCCTCGTCCGGGCCGGGCTCCTGGGAGGCCTCGCGGTGGTCGGGGCCGGGCTGGGCCGCGTCCTCCTGGACGGCCGTTCGGAGGCCGCCGCCACGGCGCAGGTGACGATCCCGCCTGCGGTGGACCCGGCACCCACCCCTGCCCCGGAGGCGACGCTGGCGGTGGACGGGATCACCCCGGTCGTCACGCCCAACGACGCCTTCTACAAGGTCGACACGGCGCTGGTCACGCCGGCCGTGGACCTGGAGAGCTGGCGGCTGCGGGTCCACGGCATGGTGGACCGGGAGGTGACCCTGACCTTCGACGATCTCGTGGAGCTGCCGCTCGTGGAGCGCTATGTCACCATCGCCTGCGTCTCCAACGGGGTGGGCGGGAACCTCATCGGCAATGCGAAGTGGACCGGCGTGCGCCTGACGGACGTGCTGGAGATGGCCGGCGTGCAGCCGGGCGCGACCCAGGTCGTGCCACGCTCCGTGGACGGCTGGACCGCCGGCTTCCCGACCGAGTGGGTCACGGCGCCGGACCGACCGCGCGACGCGCTGATCGCGGTGCGCATGAACGGCGAGCCGCTGCCGGCCGGCCACGGCTTCCCCGCCCGCCTGATCGTGCCCGGGCTGTATGGGTACGTGTCGGCCACCAAGTGGCTGTCCGAGATCGAGCTCACGACCCTCGAGGCGTTCGACGCCTACTGGGTCCCGCGCGGCTGGGCCAAGGAGGCGCCGATCCTGACCCAGTCCCGGATCGACGTCCCGCGCGCCAACGCCTCCGTGGCGGCCGGGGCCGTCGCCGTGGCCGGCGTCGCCTGGGCGCCCGACCGCGGGATCGCGGCCGTGGAGGTGTCGGTGGACGATGGCGCGTGGCAGCCGGCGACGCTGGCCGAGGCGATCGGCCCGCAGACATGGGTCCAGTGGCGGTGGACCTGGCAGGCCGCCCCCGGAGACCACCAGCTCCAGGTGCGGGCCACGGACGGGACCGGCGAGATCCAGACGGCCGAGACCTCCAATCCCGCCCCGGACGGAGCCCGCGGCCACCACCGGATCGCCGTGCGCGTGGGCTGACCGGGGGCGCGGCGCCGGGGTGGCCGCCCCGAGACGGGGCCCGCCCGAGGCTCCCCGGCCGGACTTCCGGTACGCTCTTGCCTCCCGGCTGCTGCCGGCCCTCCCTCCCCGCTCCCGGTCTCCGAATGCCCCGACGCCGCTTCCTGTTCGACACCCCCGACCGCTTCGCCGCCGGCACCATCGGCGAGCCCGGCAACCGCACGTTCTTCCTCCAGGCCCGCGACGGGTCGCGGATCGTGTCGGTGTCGCTGGAGAAGGTGCAGGTCGCCGCGCTGGCGCAGCGCCTGGACGACCTGCTGGACGAGCTTGAGCGGCGCGGCATCGAGGGCGCGGCGGAGGTCCCCCTGCCGCCGGGGGACCCGGAGCCCCTCGACGAGCCGGTGAACGAGGTCTTCCGCGCCGGCACGCTCACGCTCGGCTGGGACACCGCCGATGACCTGGTGCTGATCGAGGCCAGCGAGCTCGTCGAGGACGACGAGGATGACGAGGAGGTCGAGGCGGACGAGGATGACGAGGAGGGCCCCGATGTGCTCCGCGTCCGGATCACCGCCCTCGCCGCCCGCGAATTCGTGGCCCGCGCGGTCCGGGTGCTGGCCGCGGGCCGGCTGCCGTGCCCGCTGTGCGGCCAGCCGCTGGATCCCCAGGGCCACCTCTGCCCGCGGCGCAACGGGCACTTCCTGAACTGACCCCGGAGGACTTGCCCGTGGACGAGGCGGACAAGGCGGACGCCACAGACGCCACGGACGTCGCCGAGCCGGCCGCCGAGATGCCCGACGATCACGAGGACGAGGACGCCCGGTCGATCGTCGACCTCGACCTGCCGATGCCGGTGCTGCCGATCGAGACGGCTCTCGCCCTGCTGCGCGACGGGGAGCTGGAGGTCGTCGGCCGCCTGTACGGCTCGTCCAACAACGCGCTGCTGTGCGTCGCCCGTTCGGCGGGCATGGAGGCGACGTGCGTCTACAAGCCCAAGGCCGGCGAGCGTCCCCTGGTGGATTTCCCGGACGGCACGCTTGCCCGGCGCGAGGTGGCGGCATTCGAGGCGTCGCGTGCCACCGGCTGGGAGATCGTCCCGCCCACCGTCCCGCGCGATGGCCCGTTCGGGGAGGGCATGCTCCAGCTCTGGATCCGGACGGACCCGGCAGCCGACGCGGTGGCGATGGTCGTGGAGTCCGACCCTCGGCTGCGCCGGATCGCCGTGTTCGACGCCGCCGTGAACAACACGGACCGCAAGGCCGGGCACCTGCTCCCCGTCCCGGGCGGGCACGTGTACGGCGTGGACCACGGGGTGACGTTCTCGCCGGTCCCCAAGCTGCGTACCGTGCTGTGGGGCTGGCGCGGCGAGCCATTCACGGACGAGGAGTCGGACGTGCTCCGGGGGCTGCGGGTCGGCCTGGACTCCGCCGCCGGCGGCGGCCTCGGGGCGATCCTGCGCGGGCTGCTGGACCCGATCGAGGTGACGGCCACGGCGCGGCGCATCGACCGGCTGCTGGAGGCCGGCGTGTTCCCCCAGCCCGATCCGCGCCGCCCGGCGCTGCCCTGGCCGCCCGTCTGAGGGCTCGCGAGCCGGCGGGTCTCGCCCGGTCGCAACCGCCGGGCTCGCCCCGTCCCCTATCGAACGACGACGTCCCGGATCCCCAGCGTCGCCCCGGGATCGAAGTGCGCGACGTCGAACACGAGCACGGCCTGCACCCGTTCCGCGCCGGGGCGCCATCCGTGCTCGTAGATGTTCCCGATCGCCTCGCCCGCATCGTCCAGCGAGCGGATGCTCAGGCCGACGCCGCCATCGAGGATGGAGACGCCCGTGGGCCAGGGCTCGACGAGCGCGAAGTCCGCGGCGGTCAGGATGCCGTTGGGCAGCCGCGCCTCGCCGATCGGGATCTCGTGCAGGCCGGTGTGATCGATCGGGATGTCCAGCCGGGCGATGCGCAGCGGCATCGCGTCCGCCAGCGCGTCCGGGGTGATGGTGGGCCGGCCCCCCGTGATGTCCTCGGGGGTGTCGTAGTACCCGCCGTGCATCACCGACCCCGCCTCGAGCTGCGGGTCGTCCCGGCACTCGTTGCCGGGGATCCCCGAGCAGTGCAGCGACACCCGGTGGACGGTCCCGTCGTTGAGCGTGACCTCCACCTCCACGGGCCGCCCGCCGGATGTCGTCTGGAGGATCACGTTGCCGTCAATGGTCTCCGGTGTCGGCTCGGGCAGCACCACGAGGCGATCGACCTGCTCCCGGGTCGTACCGAGCTGCCTCGCCACGTAGTCGGTCATCGCCTGGCACCGTGCGGCATTGAACACATCGCTGCAGTCGGCCGGCCCGAGGCTGCGGACGACGACCAACAACAACGTCCCAACCCCGCCACCGCGAGGACCCCGAAGGTCAGGGATCGCCCCCTGCGTGCCCCCCAGCGCGACATCAGCTCTCGCCGAGGTCGTCCGCCGTATCGATCTCGATCTCGTGGAGCAGTCCGCTGTGGATCCCTCGCCGCCCATCAGCGCGAGCTGGTCCGCCGGGGCGCGCCGCGGGATGCCGAGGCCCGGCTCGCGGGCGTGCCGCGCCCGCTCCTCGCCGGAGGTCATCCGACGCCGGGTCTCCACCTCGACCCGGGCGCCGTCCCCCTCGACGGCCGGGTGCTCCACCAGCGCCACGACCCGGGTGGCCATGAACCGACCGGTGCGGACCGGGGTGCCGCCGCGGGTGACCTCGGTGACCTCCACCACGCCGCGCGCGGTGGCGACCTCCAGGCGGCGGCCCGCCCGGGTGGCCACGATGTCGAACGTCTGCGTGCCGTGGCCCGTATCGACCACGACCTCGACCCGGTCGCCCTTCATGCCCGAACGATACTCCGGTCCGCTCACCGCGCGATTGCCGTGTGTCCCGCCGGCGAACGGCGCCGGCGAACGCGCGCCGCCGCGCGACCCGGGCGCCGGCGATCGGGCACGATACGCTCGTGCGACGCTGGAACGGCTGGGGCGACGACTCGGACGACACCCGCCTGGGCGCCGGCGGCCGCCGGTTCCTGGAGGCGCGCGTCGGGGCGGCTGTTCCGCAGCGGGACGCGGATCTGGCGGCGGTCGTGGCCGCGGCGCCCCCGTCGCGCCTGGCCGCCCATCCCCTCCTCTCGCTGGAACCCGAGGTCCGCGTGCGGCATGCCCGCGGCCAGTCGTTTGCGGACTGGACGGCGCTCCGCTCGGGTCGCCTGGACGCGGTGCCGGATGCCGTCGCGCGCCCGGCGGACGACGCGGCGGTCCGCGCGCTCATCGACCATGCCCGGAGCGTCGGCGCGCGGCTGATCCCGTACGGCGGCGGCACGAGCGTCGTGGGCGGCGTGACCGTGCGCCCGTCGCCGGACCCGGTGATCACCGTGGTCCTCGGCGGGCTGGCCGGGGTCCGGGACCTGGACGAGCGGAGCGGCCTCGTCACCGTGGGTTCCGGCACGAATGGGCCGGACCTCATGACGGCGCTCGCCGCCCACGGGCTGACGGTCGGCCACGAGCCGCAGTCCTTCGAGCTGGCCACGGTGGGCGGCTGGGTGGCGGCCCGCGGATCCGGCCTTCGGAGCCTTGGCGCCGGGCGGATCGAGCAGGTGTTCGCGGGCGGGATGCTCCAGGCGCCGGCCGGTGAGCTGCGGATGCCTCCCTTCCCCGCCTCGGCCGCGGGGCCGGATCTGCGCCAGCTGGTGCTGGGGTCCGAGGGGCGGCTGGGCATCCTCACCGACGTCGTGCTGCGGACCCTGCCGCTGCCCGAGGAGGACCGGCTGAACGCGTGGGCGCTGCCCGGCTGGGCCGCGGGCGTCGAGGCGGTGCGGGCCCTGGCCCGGGCGCGACCCGGGCTGGAGACGCTCCGCCTGTCCACGCCGGTCGAAACCCGGACGCTGCTCGCCTTCGCCGACCGACCATCGCAGATCCGTGCCCTGTCCGCGTACCTGCGGGGCCGGCGCGTCCCCGCCGACTGGGCCCTGGTGCTCACGGGGGTCGCCGGTCGGCGCCGGGTCGCCAAGGCGGCCCGCGCGGAGACCCGCTCGATCCTGCGCTCCTTCGGCGCCGTGGGCGTCCCCGCCCTGGCGCGCACCTGGTCCCGCGCGCGGTTCCGCTCGCCGTACCTGCGCAACGCCCTTTGGGCGGCCGGGTATGGGGCGGACACCCTGGAGACCGCCACCGACTGGACGCGCGTGCCCGGCCTGCTCGCCCGCCTCGAGGCCTCGGTCGCGAACGCGCTGGCGCCCCGGGGCGAGCGGGTCCACGTGTTCACCCACCTCTCGCACCTCTACCCGACCGGATCCAGCCTCTACCTCACGTTCCTGTTCCGCCTGGCCGCGGACCCGGACGAGACGCTCGATCGCTGGCGGACGATCAAGCACGCGGCGTCGGAGACGATCTCCGCCGAGGGCGCCACGATCAGCCATCACCACGGCGTGGGCACGGACCACGCGCCGTACCTGGCGGCGGAGAAGGGGCCGCTTGGCATGGCGGCGCTCGAGGCCGTGGTCCGGACGTTCGACCCCGAGGGGCTGATGAACCCGGGTGTGCTGCTCTCGGACCGGCACGGATGAGCGCCGACCGGATCCTCGCCCTCGACGTCGGCACGCAGAGCGTTCGGGCGATGGTGTTCGACCCGGCCGGCAACGTCCTGGCCCGCGCCAAGGTGCCCATCGAACCCTACGCCCAGGGCCCGCCCGGCCGGTGCGAGCAGGACCCTGATCTCTACTGGCGCGCGATCAGCGAGGCGTGCCTGCGGCTGTGGGGCATGCCGGAGGCGCGACGGGACGCGATCGCAGGCGTCGCGCTCACCACCCAACGCGGGACGGTGGTCGTCACCGACGAGGCCGGCGTGCCGCTCCGGCCGGCGATCGTGTGGCTCGACCAGCGCCGGGCGGAGGGCCTGCCCCCCATCGGTGGCGCGTGGGGGCTCGGGATCCGATTGGCCGGCGCCACGGAGACGGTCGCGACGGTCATGGCCGAGGCCGAGGCCAACGTCCTGGCCCGCGAGGAGCCGGAGACCTGGGCGAAGGTCCGGCGCTACCTGCTGCTGTCGGGCTACCTCGTCCACCGCCTGACCGGCCGGTTCGCGGACTCGGTGGCCGCCCAGGTCGGCTATCTGCCGTTCGACTACAAGGCCATGACCTGGGCGAAGGCCGGCCACTGGAAGTGGCAGGCCGTGCCCGTCCGGCCCGAGTGGCTGCCCGAGCTCGTCCCGCCGGGTGGGCCGCTGGGCACCATCAGCGCCGCCGCCGCCGATGCCACCGGGATTCCGGCCGGCCTGCCGCTGATCGCCGCAGCCGGCGACAAGGCATGCGAGGTCCTGGGCTCCGGGTCGCTGGAGCCCCACGTCGGGTCGATCTCGCTGGGAACGACGGCCACGATCAACACGACCCACCGGCGGTACACGGAGGTGATCCGGATCGTGCCGCCGTACCCGGCCGCCGTGCCTGGCGCCTACAGCCTCGAGGTCCAGGTGTTCCGCGGCTACTGGATGATCGAGTGGTTCAAGCGCGAGTTCGGCGGGGCGGAGGTCGCCCGGGCCGCCGCCCTGGGCGTCGAAGCCGAGGCCCTGTTCGACGAGCTCGTTGCGGCCACGCCGGCCGGCAGCATGGGACTCATGCTCCAGCCGTACTGGTCACCCGGCATCCGCGTCCCGGGTCCGGAGGCGAAAGGCGCCGTGATCGGCTGGGGCGACGTCCACACCCGCGCCCACCTGTACCGGGCGATCCTCGAGGGTCTCGCCTACGCCCTGCGCGAGGGCGCCGAGCGGACCGTCAGGCGGACGAAGGTGCCGATCCGCGAGCTGCGCGTCTCCGGCGGCGGGTCGCAGAGCCCGGCCGCAGTGCAGCTCACGGCCGACGTGTTCGGCCTGCCCGCCTCGCGGCCACACACGCACGAGACATCCGGCCTGGGCGCGGCCATCGACGCCGCCGTGGGCCTGGGACTGCATCCCTCGTTCGAGGCGGCGGTCGCCGCGATGACGCGGATCGCCGAGACGCGGGACCCGGATCCGGCGACGCACGCCATCTACGACGACCTGTACCGCAGCGTCTACCTGCGCCTGTACGAGCGGCTGCGCCCGCTGTACGGGGAGATCCGCCGGATCACGGGCTACCCTCCGCCCGCCTGACGGACGGTCGCCGGCCGGTCAATCCGCCCGGCCGCCCCCGGTTCGACCGGCCCGCCCCGGTTCGACCGGCCTGCCCCTGCCGGGCCGCCCTGCCACCGTCCGGCTGGCCATGCCGGCGATGCGTGCATTCGGCGATCCCTGCCCGCCGCGCCGGCCCCGTCCACCCGGTCGCGCGGGCAATGTGTGCAACAGGAGATACACGGCCGACCGCGTGTGCATCGCGGCGTACCTCCCGACGCCCGCGCGGTCTCGGTTGTGAATCGCGGCGCACATTTCCGGCCTGTCCGGGCCGGACCCCGCTGAACCTGTACCGCGTCCTGCACATTGCCGGCATGTTTCGCCCCTGTTCGGGCCGGGTCCGGCGCGAGTGTGCGTCCGGATGCACACCGCACAGGCCGGCGGGACCGCCCGCTCGGCTCAGTAGCGGTCGATTGACCGCACCGACTCGCCGGGACGCCACACCTCCAGGACCAGGTGGTCGCGGCCGGGAGCCTCGCGGACGGTCGAGACCTCGGCGATTCCCAGGCGGAACAGCTCGAACGGGCCGGGCGGACCGCCGCCCGCCGCCTCGAGGAACGAGGACTTCGTCGCCTCGTCCTCCACGAACACGGCGCGTCCGGTGAGCCGCGCGTCACCCTGCCAGTCCGGCGGATCAGCGGAACCGCTGTGGATCGCCAGCCGGGGGTCCCGGCGCAGGTCCGTGAACTTCCGCGACCCGGGCAGGCCGCCCACCCACAGCTCGCCGAACGCGATCGTGAGCTCGATCCCGCTGATCCGCGGTGAGCCGTCGGCCCGCAGCGTCGCCATCAGGCGGTGGCGACGGGCGTCGAGGCGCTCGCGGACGTACGCGGCGAGATCCGGCACCTCGGTCTCGAACGCGCCCCAACTGCGTGTCGGGTCGGCGTCCCGGCTGGTCGTCATCGGCCCCATGGTGCCCCAGGCCGGCCGATGCCGCGCGGCATGGCCCGATCGGGTCATTTGACAGGATCGCCCGTGGACCTGATGCTTCACCGGTATCGCCCGATTGTTCGCGGCCGCCAGGTCGACGCCAACCACGCGCAACCGCTGCCGCGCCGGGCCCAGTTGAAACGCCGCTCCGGCCACCGCATTTCCGGCCGTTGGAGAGGCTCGGCACCCGACCCGATACGTCCGGGTGCCACGAAAGGAACACCGCACACTCATGCTCACCCGCGCCACCACCACAGCCGTGGCGTACCGCGCCAGCTCGATGCGCCGCATGCGCCGTCGAACCTTCGCCGCCAACCGGCTCTACTGCGCGACCAACGGCTGCACCTCGTTCCTCGTCATCGACGAGACCGCCGGCACCGCCCACTGCGAGATCTGCGGCTACACGCGCAAGCTGCACTGACCCCACGCCGGCCGGCCTCGTGCCGGCCGATCCCGCCGTCCGTGCGGGCGGCTACACGCTTCCCCGCCCAACCTCGCGGCTCCCCAACCTGCCCCGTATGCGTACCAGGCTTGATTGGCGGCATTCCCGGCCCCGTGCCTGCTCGCCGCAGCGCCCAGCGCCGGGTCTGATGCGTGCCGCGCATATCTGCGTCCGCGGCACGCTCATCACATCCCCACCGACCGCGTACCGGCCTGAAACTGGCGTCCACTAAGCGTGGTACGCATACGCCTGCCCCTGCGGGCTTCAGTCCTAGCTCCGTCTCGCGCGACGGTGCCGCGCGCCCGCGCGCAACCGGCGATCATCGATCCCGACACCGGCGCAGCCGGCCGGCACGACCGGCCGATCCGGCCCCGGCCGGGAAGGAGCAGCACACGATGACTGGCGAACGAACCCTGGACCGCTCGCGCCTCGAGCGCCTCATGGCGTCCGAGATGGCGGCCTTCGAGGCCGCGAACCCGCGATCCCGGACGCTCTGGGAGCGGGCCCAGGGCTCGCTCCTCGACGGCGTCCCCATGAACTGGATGGTCAAGTGGGCCGGCCCGTTCCCCCTGTTTGTCGAGGAGGCCCACGGCGCCTCGTTCACGGACGTGGACGGCCACGAATACGTTGATTTCTGCCTCGGCGACACCGGGGCGATGGCGGGGCACGGCCCGTCGCCCACGATCGCCGCCGTCGAGCGCCAGATGCGCCGCGGCATCACCCACATGCTCCCGACCGAGGACGCCATCGTCGCCGGCGACGAGATGCGGCGCCGGTTCGGCCTCCGCTACTGGCAGTTCACGCTCACGGCCACCGACGCCAACCGGTTCGCCATCCGCCTCGCCCGCCACATCACGGGGCGGCCGAAGATCCTCGTCCACAACCACAACTACCACGGCTCGGTTGACGAGACGTTCGCCTGGATCGGCGCCGGGGGCGCGATCGAGAAGCGGCGCGGCAACATCGGCGCCCCGGTGGAGCCGTCCGAGACCACGCGGGTCGTGGAGATCAACGACCTCGACGCCCTGGAGCGCGAGCTCGCCCACGGCGACGTCGCCTGTGCGCTCATGGAGCCCGCCCTGACCAACGTCGGCATCGTGCTGCCCGACCCCGGCTACCACGAGGGGGTCCGCGAGCTGACGCGCCGGTACGGCACGCTGCTGATCAACGACGAGACGCACACGATCTGCGCCGGCCCCGGCGGGTACACGGGCGCCCACGGCCTGTCGCCCGACATGCTGACCATCGGCAAGACGATCGGCGGCGGCATCCCGGTCGGCGCCTACGGCTTCACGGACGAGATCGGCGAGAAGATCCGGACGAGCATCGACCGCGAGGACTCCGACGTGGGCGGCATCGGCGGCACCCTGGCCGGCAACGCCCTGACCCTTGCTGCCGTGCGCGCCACGCTGACGGAGGTGCTCACGGACGAGGCGTTCGCGCGGATGCTCCCGCTGGGGGAGCGCTGGGCGGACGGCGTGGACGAGGTGCTGCGCGCCAACGACGTGCCCTGGAACGTGACCCGCCTCGGCGCCCGCGCGGAGTACCACTTCATGCCCCGTGCCCCGCGCAACGGCTCCGAGCAGTGGGCGGCCGGCGACCCGCAGCTGGAGCGCTTCCTCCACCTGTGGGCGATGAACCGGGGCGTGCTGATGACGCCGTTCCACAACATGGCGCTGATGTCGCCGGCCACGACCGGTGCGGACGTGGACCGCCACACCGCGGTCTTCGGCGAGGCGGTCGAGGCGCTGTTCCGCTGACCGTTCCTAGACCGGAAACGCCCGGCTCCCGGCCTCCCGCCACCAGCGGCGCTCGCTGACCAGCTCGTCGCCCAGCTGCTCCTCGATGTCCTCCCGGGGCTCGAAGCCGCGCGCCTCGTAGAACGCCTCGCCGAGGCGGTTGCCGGTCAGCACGTCTGCGGCGACCGGGAGGTCCGGATGGGCCCCGGTGACCACCTCGAGCAGCGCCGTCCCGAGGCCCAACCCGCGGAGCGAGGGCTCCGCGTAGATCGCCACGAGGGTGACCCGGTCCGGGTCGACGGCCGTCTCCGCGAACGCGGCGACAACGCCCTCGAGCTCCGCCACCCACGTCTCGTGGCGCTCGATCCGGAGGTCCACCCGCTCGTGGGAGTACGCCCGGTCGAGGAACCACTCGATCGTCTCGTCGCGCAGCAGGCCGCGGTACGTGTCGCGCCAGGCGCCGTGCGCGATGTCGCGGATCGCGGGCGCGTGCGAGGGCGTCGCGCGGCGCACGTGGATCCGGGCGCGAGGGTCGCGGGCCGCCGAGGTCATCGGCCGTGCAGGGCGTCCAGGCGCGCCAGCTCCTCCTCGAGGACCAGGGGCAGGCGATGCTGGCGGTCCGTGGGCGCCTCCGCGTTGAGCCTGGCGATGGCGGAGTTGACGTCGACCACGAGGCGGCCGAGCTCGCGGCGATCCCGGTCGTGGGCGATCGCGGAGATCGCCCCGTCCATCGCGCGGGCCAGGATCGCGTCACGTCGGGCGAGCAGGGCCCGGACCTCCTTGTCGGCCTCGATCCAGGGAGGCGCGGCGCCGGCGTTGCGGAGCACGCGGAAGGCCATTGCCCGGTCGCCGGCGAGCGAGTCGTCCAGGAACGGCAACGGCTTGCCCCGGTAGGGCAGGTCGTCGAACTCGCCCGCCTCCATCGCCTCGCGGATCTGCCGATCGACGAGGCTCTCCCACGTGGGCGCGACCTGGCGGCGACCATCGGCGTCGATGCGGTTCGGCGGCTTGCGTCCGGGCTCCATCGCCGCGAACGATAGCGCCGTCGCGTCCGACCGGGACTGTCGGCTCCGTCACCCGGTACGAAGTGGGGACCCGAGGCCCTCGCCCGCGACGGCCGGTGGGGCTATCGTCGGCGGCGCATCGAGGGAAACAGGTTGGGACTGACGATCAGGGTCATCGGCCGGGCATCGCGGCGCGGCCTCGCCCACCGGGTGCCGGCACCGGACCGGCTGCTGGCCGACGCGCGCGCGTGGATCGAGAACGAGTACGGTCCTGTCGTGCGCGAGGCGCGCGTCGATCCCGCCGAGACGGGCGCCGGGCTGGTGCTCGAGCTGTACCCGGCCGCCGACCCGGTCTCGATCACCGCCGACCCGGTCGGCATGGTCGTCGCCACGGCCGACACCTCCGCCCCGGGACCCGGCTACCACACGTTCGTCGCCCGGCTGCTCGAGCGACTCGGCGACCAGGCGGGCATCGAGTGGGTCCGCGAGAGCCCGCCCGCGCCGGGGGACCCGCCACCGGCGGCCGCGGGTCCGAAGCCGTCCCCTGCCGGAGAGCGACAGACGCTGGCGGAGCGCCACGCGGTCGAGCAGGCGCATCGCGCGTTCCTCGCGCGGTCACTGGCGCGGATCGTCGATCTGCGACGGGGCGGCGCCCGGTCGGTCCAGATCGGCCTGCGTCCCGGCACCCGCGTCACGTTCGAGGGCGCGATCGCGACGCCGCTCGGCCCGCGTGACGACGCGTGGCTGGTCCGGGCCGTCACGGACGGGAACGTCGCCGCCGACATCCGGCCCTGGTGGGCCGATGCCACCGACGCCCGGTACATGCTCGGACGGGCGCTGGTGATCCTGTGGACCGAGATCCGCTGGCGGCCACCGGCCGATGGGACCGAGCGCCGCGTGATGGACGAGGCGCTGACGCTGCTGCGCCGGGCGATGCCCATGGAGCCCACGCTCCCCTTCCCGTGGCGGGAGTGGGCTGAGCTCATCGACCTGCGCGGCATGGGCGACCCGGCCGTCGAGCGCGTCCGGCCGCGGGCGGAGCGCACGGACCCCCGCCAGCCGCTGATCGGCTACCGCCGCCGCCCGGTCACCATCGTCCACGAGGGCTGGACGCTGGAGGTTCCCGGATCGTTCAGCGACCATCGAACGCCGGAGGAGTGGCAGGGCGGCGAGCGCGGCCGCAACGTGACGCTCGCCGCCGTCGTGACCGGGGCGGGCGGCGGTCCGATGCCGGCGGAGGCATTCCTGGCCCGGTTCGCGGGTGACCTCGGCACGGACGTGCTGCACCACCGGGACGGCGAGGTGACGGGGCGGGCGCGGATCGGCACCGACGCCCAGGCCGGCCTGGAGGTGGGGGTGCTCGAGGGGTTCTCGGCCGTCTCCGGCCGCGGCGCGGCGATCCGCATCACGTTCGCCGACCCGGGCGACTGGCAGTGGGCAGTGAACCTGTGGCGGTCGCTGCGGCCGGAGCCCTGACCCCGGTTGCCCCCGGCGCGCACCCGGCCGGCATGACACGCAAGGTGGCACGCTCGCCACGTACGATGGCCCCCGATGCAACTCATCGACGGCCGGCCCGTGTACGCCGCCACGGATCTCGTGGGCTTCCTCGCGTGCGGGCACCGGCTCGCGCTCGAGCGGGCGGCGATGCACGGCCTGGTGGAGAAGCCCGTTCGCAACGATCCCTCGATCGAGCTGATCGCGAAGCGTGGCCTCGAGCACGAGCGACGCTACCTGGAGGATCTCCGGGCCGAGGGCCGGACGATCGTCGAGATCCACAAGGACGGCTCACGGGTCGAGCCGCTGGCCGGGAATCCCGGCGACGCCGGTGAGGCCGGCGAAGCGAGCGCCCGGGACCCCGGCGCCGAGCTGCGCGCCGCTGCCGCGGAGACGCTGGCCGCGATGCGGGAGCGCGCGGATGTCGTCTACCAGGCCACCTTCTTCGACGGCACCTGGCGCGGCCACGCGGACTTTCTCCTGCGGAAGGACCACGGGCCGGGCGAGCCGGCGAGCGTCTTCGGGGCCTGGCACTACGAGGTCGCGGACACCAAGCTGGCGCGCCACGTCAAGGCATCGGCAGTCCTCCAGATCTGCTCCTACGTGGAGCAGCTGACGGCGATCCAGGACCGGAGCCCGGAGTTCCTGTACGTCGTCCTGGGCGGGAGGGCTCGCCCCACGGACCGGCTCCGCGTGGACGACTACATGGCCTACTACCGCCGTGTGAAGGCGGAGTTCGAGACGGCCGTCGGCCTCCGGGGCGACACGGCGCCGACGCCTGCCTACCCGCCCGTCGGCACGTACCCGGAGCCGGTTGAGCACTGCGACGTCTGCCGCTGGAGTCCGTCCTGCCGGGCTCGGCGCCGGGCGGACGACGACCTCAGCCTCGTGGCCGGTGCCACGAGCCGCCAGCGGCGCGCGCTCAAGGAGCGCGAGATCGGCACGCGCCGCGGTCTCGCCCGGCTGGAGCTGCCGATGGCTCCGTCGCTCGACGGCGTTGGCGCCGGCGCCCTGGAGCGGATCCGCGAGCAGGCCCGCATCCAGGTGGAGGGCGAGGAGGCCGGCCGCACGCTGTACGAGCTGTTGCCGCTGGAACGCCAGCCGGACGGCACACCCGTCCCGGACCGCGGCCTGCTGATCCTCCCGGAGCCCCGGCCGACGGACCTGTTCCTGGATCTCGAGGGAGATCCGTTCGCGCTGGAGGACGGCGTGGACTATCTGTTCGGGATCCTGGAGCCGGGCGTCGAGGAGGACGGGCGCTGGGCCAGGGGCGGAGGCGGGGGCGGGTCCGAGCGCGTCCCGAAGTTCCACGCGATCTGGAGCCTGGACGACGAGGGGCGCGTGACGTGGGCGGCCGAGAAGGCGGCGTTCGAGCGGACGATCGACCTGATCATGGATCGCTGGGCGAAGGACCCGGAGCTCCACGTCTACCACTACGCGGCGTACGAGAAGACGGCCCTCGGCCGCCTGGCCCAGCGCCACGGCACCCGCGAGGAGGAGGTGGACCGCCTGCTTCGCGGCCGGGTCCTCGTGGACCTGTTCCGGGCGGTCCGCCAGGGCATTCGGGCCAGCGTGGAGAGCTACTCCATCAAGCGGATCGAGCCGCTGTACGCGCTCACGCGGGAGATCGATCTTCGCGACGCCGGCAGCAGCATCGTCGCCTTCGAGGGCTGGCTGGAGCTGGGCCCGGACGTCCCCGTGGAGGACGGTCCGCGGATCCTGGCCGGGATCGAGGACTACAACCGCGACGACGTGGTCAGCAACTGGCGCCTCCGGGACTGGCTGGAGGAGCGCCGCCGGCAGCTGGAGGCGAGCGAGGGCGGCATCCTGCCCAGGCCCGCACCGGAAGACGCCGAGGCAGGGGCGGAGCTGACCGAGCACCAGCAGGCGGTGGCGGACGTCGCCGCCGTGCTGACCGCGGACGATCCCGCGGACCCGGTGCTGCGGGCCGTGCACCCGGAGATCGCGGGGCGCTGGCTGCTCGCCCAGCTGCTCTCGTGGCACCGACGCGAGGACAAGTCCGCCTGGTGGCGCTACTACGACCTCATCGGCCGGACCGAAGACGAGCTGCTCGACGAGCGGGAGCCGCTGGCCGGCCTGGAGCTCGTGGCGTCGTGGCCCGACAAGCGCTCGACGGTGTACCGGTTCTCGTTCCCGCCCCAGGACCATCGAATCGGGACGGACAGCGACATCCGGGATCCGCGAACGCAGAAGTCCGCGGGCACCGTGGCCGCGATCGACGAGGTCGCGCGCACCATCGACATCCGGCGCGGCCCGATCCTTGCCGATACGCCGCTGCCTCGCGCCGTCGTGCCGACCGGCATCGTGCCCAGCAAGGAGCTGGCCGAGAGCCTGCTGCGGACCGGGCGGGCGGTGGCCGAAGGGGGCCTGGGTGCCGCGCAGAACGGGGACGACGCGGGACTGGCGGTGGTCCGGGCGCTGCTGCTCCGAACGCCGCCTGATGCCGGGCAGGCGCCGGGCACGCCGCTACGCGGCCTCTGGCGAATCCGCGCTCGACGCCGCGCGGCGGATCGTGCGCGAGATGCGACCCGGCGTGCTGCCCATCCAGGGCCCCCCGGGCTCCGGCAAGACCTGGACCGGGGCGCGGATGATCGTGGACCTGGTCCACGACGGGAAGCGGGTCGGCGTCACCGCCAACAGCCACAAGGTCATCGGCAGGGTGCTCGACGAGGTGGCGGAGGCCGCCCGCGAGGCGGGCGTGGCGGTGCGGATCGGCCAGAAGCCCAAGACCGGCCAGGAACCCACCTGCGCCTCGGCAATGGCGCTGCAGGGGAACGCGGACGTCGCCCATGCGCTCCGGTCCGGCGCGGCGGACGTCGTCGGGGCCGTGGCGTGGACGTGGTGCCGTGCCGAGATGGCGGCCCCGGAGCCAGTCCTCGACGTCCTGGTCGTGGACGAGGCCGGCCAGATGAGCCTGGCGAACGTGGTCGCCTGCGCCCCGGCCGCACGGAAGGTCGTGCTCCTCGGCGATCCCCAGCAGCTGGACCAGCCCGTGCAGGGCAGCCATCCGCCCGGCGCGGAGCGGAGCGCGCTCTCGCACCTCCTGGCAGACCCGGCGTACCTCCAGCCGGACCGGCCCACGATCGAGCCGTCCGAGGGCCTGTTCCTGGAGCGGACGTGGCGGCTGCATCCGGACGTGTGCGAGTTCACGTCCACCGCGTTCTACGCCGGGCGGCTGCTCCCCGTCGACGGCCTGGAGCGCCAGCGGGTGACCCTGCCCGAGGCGGACCTCTGGCGCGCCGCGAGCACCGCGGCCGCCGCGCCGCTCACCGGGACGGGCATGCGCGCCATCGCCGTCGAGCACGCCGGCAACGCCACGGACTCCCCGGAGGAGGCGGCGGCGGTTGCGCGGCTCGTGGACGGCCTGCTGGCGGCCGGGGCCGGGTGGATCGACATGAACGGGGACCCGCACCCGATCGGCATCGACGACGTGATCATCGTTGCGCCCTACAACGCCCACGTGGCGGCCATCGAGCGCGCCTTCGCCGATGCGGGCCTGCCGCGCCCGTTCGCGGGCACCGTGGACAAGTTCCAGGGTCAGCAGGCCCCGGTCAGCATCTACGCCATGGGCACCTCCGCGCCCGAGGACGCGCCGCGCGGCATGGAGTTCCTGTATTCGCTCAACCGCCTCAACGTCGCCACGTCACGGGCCCGCTGCGTGGCGGCCGTCGTGATGTCCCCGGCGCTCGTCCGCGTCGCCTGCCGGACGCCGCGCCAGATGCGCCTGGCCAACGGGCTGTGCCTCGCCGTGGAGGCCGCGGAGCGGCGCCGGACCTGAGGCGCGTCAATCAGCGGCGGCGCGCGACAGCTCGCGGTCCACCCAGGCCGCCAGGACGGCCGCGCACGCCTCGACCTCCGGACAGCGGCACGTTCTCGTCCGGGCCGTGCGCGAGACGGACGTCCCCGGGACCGAACACGACGCAGGGCGTGTCACCCACGCCGATGAACAGGCGCATGTCGCAGCCGTAGGGGACGCCGACCATGGCCGGCTCGTGACCGGTCCCGTCCCGAACCGCTGCCGCGAGCGAGAGCGGGAGGGGGTGATCCGCCGGCACGCTGGACGACCCGAACCGCGCGCCCGTGATCTCGACCTCGGCCGGGTGGTCCCGCAGGAACGGGTGTGCCGCGCACGCTCCGGCGATGCAGGCCCGCAGCTCCGCCTCCGCCTCCGTCGGCGTCTGGCCCAGCCGCACGCCGTACCGCCCGTCCGCGGTGACCCGATCCATGACGGTGGATGCCCACTCCCCGCCCGCCACGATTCCGATCATCGTCGGGTACGGCATCACCAGCGCCGACATCAGCGGATTCGTCTCGTCCGCGTTGCGGCTGGTCTCGTCGTCCTCCAACGCCTCGACGAGCGTCTGGAGGTTCGCCAGCGCGGACACGCCCTCCGTCCGGCGGCTGGCGTGGGCCGCCCGCCCCGGGACGGTGAGCCGGAACGTGATCGCGCCGGCGTGGGCGACGACGAGGTCCAGGTTGGACGGTTCGGTGATCACCGCCATGTCGCCCGTGGCGCCCGCCCGGATCGCGGCCAGCGTGCCCTGTCCGCCGTCCTCCTCGGACGGGACGAACGCGACGACCAGCTCCCCGCCCAACCGTTGCAGCCCTCCCGCGTCCCGCAGGGCGCGCACCGCGCCCAGGATTGACGCGACCCCGCCCTTCATGTCGCAGGCGCCGCGCCCGTACAGGCGGTCGTCGCGAACCTCACTGCCCCACGGATCCGCCGTCCAGGTGGAGGGATCGCCGGGCGGCACGACGTCCATGTGCCCCGACAGCACCAGGCGCCGGCCGCCGGATCTGCCGGCCCTCCCGATGACGACCGGCAGCGTGGTCCTGGACACCTCCTCGCCCGGCCATGCCGGATCATCGCGGATCGCCGCCGGATCGGGGTGGAACACCTCCACCGCCATCCCGAGGGCGTCGAGGCAGTCCGCGAGGTGCGCCGCGATCTCGTCCTCGGAGCCGGTCACGCTCCGGATCCGGACCAGCGCCTCGAGGTCGTCCGGCGGATCGCGGCCGCGTCGATCGGCGGCAGGCGGCTCGCCGCCGGCTCACCACGGCTCACCGCCCCGCTCACCCGCGCAGGATCGGCCGCGTCAGGCAGGTGACCCCGCCCGAGCCGTTCTCGCCCACCTCGCCCAGCGGGATCGCGTGGACCTCGACGCCCGCCGCTTCCAGGCCGCGACGCGTGGCGTCGTTGCCCTCGGCCACGATCACGACCCCCGGCCGGACGGCCAGCACGTTGCAGCCCAGGGTCGGGTACTCCGCCTCGGGGACCTCGACCAGGCGGACCCGGAGGTCCGTCAGCAGCTCGTACAGCCCGGCGGGCAGCAGCGGCAGGAACACGACGGCCACGTCGTCGGCCACGGGCGAGATCACCGACAGGAGGTGCACCAGCTCCGCCGCGCCCTTCCAGTACGGGACGTCGAACACGCGGGCATCTCCGCCCGCGATGGCGGCCAGCTGCCGGGCGCCGGCGTCGTTGGTGCGCAGCGTCCGCCCGATGCACAGCAGGTCGGGCCGGAGCCAGAACGTGTCGCCGCCCTCGACCCGGCCCGGGCGCCTCGATCCGTCCCAGCGTGGGGATGCCGCGGGCGCTCGTCCATGCCTCCAGGACGGCCGGCTCTCCCTCACGGTTGGGCTTGCCGGGGCGCAGCGGGATCGCGCCGCCGTCGGCCACGAGCAGTGGATCGAACACGTAGACGAGATCGGGATCGTCCGTCTCCGCGTCCAGCACGTGGACCCGGGAGCCCAGGCGGTCCAGCGTCTCGACCAGGCCCGCATGCTCGCGTCGCGCGCGGTCGAGGTCCACGGGCCGGAGGAACCCGTGGGCCGGGTCCTCGAAGGCTCGCCCGAAGGCGGAGCCGGGCGGCTTCACCAGCACCTCGCGCAGCGGTGCCACCATGCTCTGGGCGCCCCAGGCGCGGATCGGGTTCGTCGTCATGCGTTGCAGGATACGGCCCGCGCAGAACGCGTTCCGGCTGCGCGCGATACCGTCACCGGCATGATCGAATCCCTGCGCCGCCCCACCCGTCAGCTCCGCCTCGCCGTCGTGATCGCGAGCGCTCTCGTCGTATCGCTTCCGTCGGCCGGCGCCGCCTCGGCGCGGACCGCCGGCCCGGCTGACGGCACGGCCACGCCCCCGGCCGCCCCGGCGCCCGGGTCGATCGGCCTGACCAAGGTCGTCGGCGGCCTCGACAAGCCGGTGTTCGTGACCAGCGCCCGGGACGGGTCGGGCCGCCTGTTCATCGTTGAGCAGACCGGTCGGATCCGGATCCTCGACGGCGGCAAGCTCCGATCGTCGCCGTTCCTGAACCTGTCCGCGTCGGTGTCGAAGGGCTCCGAGCAGGGCCTGCTCGGACTCGCGTTCCACCCCCGCTTCTCGACCAACCGGCGCTTCTTCGTCAACTACACGAACACGTCGGGCAACACCGTGATCCGCGAGTACAGGGCGTCGGCCACCGATCCCAATCGGGTCGCGTCCGGCTCCGGACGCACGATCATCCGGATCAACCAGCCCTACGCCAATCACAACGGCGGAATGATCGCGTTCGGGCGGGACGGATACCTGTACATCGGCACGGGCGACGGCGGCAGCGGCGGCGATCCCGGCAACCGGGCGCAGAACAAGGGCTCGCTCCTGGGCAAGATGCTCCGCATCAACGTCAACGGTTCCACCTCCACCCGCAACTACCTGATCCCGTCCTCCAACCCGTACGTCGGCAAGCCCGGCCGCAACGAGATCTGGCAGCGCGGGCTTCGGAACCCGTGGCGCTGGTCGTTCGACCGGTCCACCGGCAACCTGTGGATCGGGGACGTGGGCCAGCGTCGATACGAGGAGGTTGACCGCGCGGTCAGGACTTCGACCGGGCCAGGCCGCGGCGTGAACTGGGGCTGGCGCGTGATGGAGGGGCGTCACTGCTACCTGCCCGCTTCCGGGTGCAACAGGACCGGCAAGAAGCTGCCGCTGGTGGAGTACTCGCACGCGTCCAACGGCCGGTGCGCGGTCACCGGCGGCTACGTCTACCGCGGCTCAGCGGTCGCGGCGCTGCGGGGCTGGTACGTCTACGGGGACTACTGCTCGGGCGAGATCTTCGCGGTGGCCGCCGGGGCCTCCTCGCCCGCTTCCCCGGTCCGCCTGCTGGACACGGGTCTGCTGATCAGCTCGTTCGGCGAGAGCGCCGGCGGCGAGCTGTACGTGGTGGACCTGGCCGGGACGCTGTACCGCGTCGGTCCGGCGTAGGGCCGGCTGGGGGCTGGTTCCGAGTGGCGCCCGCGCTACCGTGCGGCGATAGCCGGGTAGGCGAGGCCGGGGCGGGTCCAGGGCGGGCGGCTGCGTGCGATCGCGTGGCGCGGGCCGGACGCCGCCGAGCTGCTCGCCAAGGCCGGGGTGCCGGTCGAGATTGCGGAGCCGCGCCCGGAGGTTGACCGCCGCTGGGCGAGGTCGTCGCGGAGCGGTGGGCGGACGTCCACGAGCAGTGGGCGACGACGATCTTCTACCTGTTCGACCCTGAGAGCTGGCGCCGGCCCGCCGTCGCGATCTCCCGCAGCGCGTCAACCAGGCGATCCACCTCGGCCGCGGTGTTGTAGTGCGTCAGGCCGATGCGAAGAACGCCGTCGGGCCCCAGGCCCAGGCGCTCGATCGGGCCCACGGCATAGAAATCCCCCCACCAGGTCGCGATGCCCCGGTCGCCCAGGGCCGTGCAGGCCGCCTCCGCGGTCACGCCCGCGAGCGTCACGGCGGCGGTCGGCGTCCGCTCTTCGAACCGCGCCCGATCGGAGATTCCCCACAGGCGGAGGCCGGGGATGGAATCCAGCCCGTCCAGGAGCCGCCCGAACAGCGGCATCTCGTAGGCGCGGACGGCCGCCATCCCGGCGTGCGCCTCCAGCCGCCGGCCGGTCATGCCTGGGAAGGCCCCGGCGAACGCGCCGCCGTAGCGCCGGCCCACCTCCGCGATGTACTCCACGGCGGCCAGCGAGCCCGCGATGCCCTCGTGGTTGAGCGTCCCGGTCTCGAACCGATCGTAGGCCGGCCGGAGCTTGTAGCTGGGCAGGGCGTCGAGGACCGCGCGGCGCCCGTACAGCACGCCCACGTGCGGCCCGAAGAACTTGTACACCGAGCAGGCCAGGAAGTCCGTCCCGATCGCCTGGACGTCGATCGGCAGGTGGGGCGCGGCGTGGACCGCGTCCACGAACGTGAGCGCCCCAGCCTCGTGGGCGCGGCGGACCAGCTCGGCCACCGGGTTGATCGTGCCCACGGCGTTGGATGCCCAGCCGAACGCGACCAGCTTCGGGCGGCCGTGGAGCAGGGCGTCGAACCCCTCGATGTCGAGGGTCACGTCATCGGGCCGGATGTCCACGGTCCGGACGGTGATCCCCCGGTCTGCGGCGGCGCTGCGCCAGGGGCCAACGTTCGCCTCGTGGTCCAGGCTGGTGACAACGATCTCGTCGCCGGGCTGCATGGTCGCCGTGATCGAGCGGGCGAGGTGCATCGTGAGGGTGGTCATGTTGGCGCCGAACTTGATCTCCGCCGGGTCCTCGGCGTTGAGCAGGTCGGCCAGGGCGAGGTGGGCGTCGTCCAGGACCACGTCGCTGCGCCGGGAGGTGAGGAACGGCCCGTCGTGGTTGGCGTTGGACTCCCGGTAGTAGCGGGCGACGGCCTCGATCACCGTGTCCGGGACCTGGGTCCCGCCGGGCCCGTCGAACAGCGCCACGGGCAGCCCGTCCTGCTCGATCGCGAGGGCGGGAAAGCGGGCGCGAAGCGCCTCGACGTCGAATTCGATCACCGGAACTCCTCACGCGTGCGGGGAGTCCGATGCTATCGCGAGCATGGATGTGCAGGCGGGAGTCACGGGTGACGTGCGTCCGACGCCCTCGCAGGCCCAAGGGTACCTGAGTGATTGCGCCGTCAACGAGATGTCGGATGGAGTACGATCTGGAGCGATGACGAACGAGCTTCTCGCCGGTGCGTCCGCCCCCGGGAACACGGCAGCGAAGACGACCGGTGCCGGCTCGCCCGACGACCCGCGCCTGGGTGCGTGGCGCTCGTTGCTTCACGCCCATGCGCGCCTCGTGCGGCGCCTGGACGAAGAGCTCCAGGCTGCGCACCACCTCTCGCTGGCGGAGTACGACGCGCTGCTGCAGCTGGCGCGGGCGCCCGGACGGCGCCTCCGGATGAGCGTGCTGGCGGAGCGCGTGCTGCTGTCGCGCAGCGGGATCACCCGGCTCGTGGACCGGCTCGAGGCCGCCGGCATGGTGGAGCGATCCGCCTGCGCGACCGACGCCCGCGGGGCGGAGGCGTTCCTCACGGTTCCCGGCCTGCAGCGACTCCGCGAGGCGTCCCGCACCCATCTCGCGGGCGTGGAGCGCTACTTCCTGGCCGTCGTCTCGCCCGCGGAGCAGGCGGCGATGGAGCGCGGGCTGGACCGGGTGATCGACGGGCTCGGCTGCAACACGGCCGCAGAGCCCGCCGGCAACCCGCCCGACGCCTGACCACCGGGGCGTGACGACGCCGGGGCGGGTCCTGGCGGGTACCAGCGGCTTCTCATACCGGGATTGGGTACCTCGCTTCTACCCGCCCGGCATTCGGTCCGGCGACCTGCTCCCCCACTACGCCTCGCGGCTGCCCGCGTGCGAGCTCAACAACACGTTCTATGCCCGCCCGACCGAGGCGCGCATCCGCGGCTGGTGTGCGGCCGTGCCGCCCTCGTTCCGGTTCGTCGTCAAGGCCCAGCGCGGCTCCAGCGTCCGGGCGCTGCGCGGGGATCCGGCCGAGGCCGTGCCCTGGCTCACCGCGACGCTGCCCGCGTTCGAGGAGCGCCTTGGGGCCGTCCTGTTCCGCGTCCCCGGCGAGATCCCGCGGGACGACGGGCGGCTGGCCGGGATGCTCCGTGCCTGGCCGGCCGAGATCCCCCTGGTCGTCGAGGCCCAGCACCCGTCGTGGCACGTGGACGAGACGTTCGCCGCCCTCCGTTGCGCAGGTGCGGTCCTGTGCACGACCGATCTCGATGACATGGAGCCGCCGCCCGACATCCGCCGGACCGGCCCGTTCCTGTACCTGCGCCTTCGTCGAACCGCGTACGACGAGGGCGCCCTCGACGCATGGGCGCGCCGGTTGGTCCCATTCCTCGATGACGGGTTGGATGCGTACGTCCTGTTCCGCCACGACGAGGACGGCACGAGCGCGCTGCACGCCGAGGGATTCGCCGAACGTGCCGAGCGGGTTCGGGCCCGGGGCTGACGGTCGGTTGCCGGCGCGGCGGGCGCCCGCGATGCGGCGGGCAGGCTCGGTTCGGTACGCTGTCGATGTCTGATGCGCGCTGTCACGCCTCCCCGGCCCGAGACGGCCAACCCCCTAGCGCCGCGCCCGCTCGTCCGGGCGGCCGCGCTCGTGCTGACGCTGGTCGTGGCCGCCTGCGCGTCCGTGCCCTCGCCGGCCAGCCCGTCGACCGTCGCACCCTCGCCGGCCAGCCCGTCGACCGTCGCACCCTCGCCGGCCAGCCCGTCGACCGTCGCACCCTCGCCGGCCGCCTCGGGCCCGGATGGCTCTGGCCCGCCCTCGCTCCCCGCGATCGCCCTCGAAGAGATCGCGACCGGCCTCGCCCGGCCGCTGTTCGTCACCTCGTCGGCCGATGGCCGGGGCAGCCTGTACGTGGCGGAGCAGGGCGGCCGCGTCCGGATCATCCGTGACGGGCAGCTCCTGGCCACGCCGTTCCTGGACATCGCCGATCGCGTCACCGCCGGCGGCGAGCAGGGGCTGCTGGGCCTTGCGTTTCCGCCCGACTGGGGCGACGTGCGCCGGGACGTGTACGTCCACTACTCGGGCGCCGGCGGCGAGACCGTGATCGCCGCGTTCACAACCTCGGCGGACAACCCGGACGTCGCGGACACCGCCACGGAACGCATCGTCCTGCGGGAGCCCCAGCCGTACCGCAACCATAACGGCGGCTGGATCGGATTCGACCGGGACGGCATGCTGCTGATCGCGCTGGGCGACGGCGGATCCGGCGGCGACCCGGAGAACCGGGCGTCGAACCCGGAGTCGCTGCTGGGCAAGATGCTTCGGATCGACGTCTCCGGTGTCGCCGGCGGCGAGTCGTACGCCATCCCGCCCGGCAACCCGTACGCGACGGGCGGCGGACGGCCGGAGATCCTGCACTCCGGCCTCCGCAACCCGTTCCGGGCGAGCATCGATCCCCCGACCGGCGACCTGTGGATCGGGGACGTCGGCCAGAACGCCTGGGAGGAGGTGGACGTCGCCAGGGCGGATGCGGTCGGCCTCGATTTCGGCTGGCGGCGCTGGGAGGGCCGCCACTGCTACGACCCGCCACTGGGCTGCGACGGCGAGGGCGTCACGCAGCCCGTCGCCGAGTACCCGCACGATCTCGGCTGCTCCGTGATCGGTGGGGTGGTCTACCGGGGGGACGCGATCCCGGGCCTGCGTGGCCGCTACCTGTTCTCGGACTACTGCTCCGGCACGCTCTGGACGATCGACGCGGCGCTGGACGGCGATCAGGCGCCGATCGTGCTGCTGGAGACACGGCGGACCGTGGCGGCGATCGGCACCGGGGAGGACGGCGAGGTCTACCTCGCCGACCTCGGCGGGACGGTGCTCCGGCTGGTCCCGGGCGGCTGACCTAGGACGCGGCGCTCGTCTCGGCGACCGGCGCCGGGCTCGGGGCCTTGGGCGTCACCGGGCGGAGGTACAGCGTGAGCACGATCGCCACGTACGCGATCCAGGTCACCAGGGTCGCGATCTCCGGCTGGGACGAGTACCCGAACAGCGCCCGGAGGAACTGGCCCGCGATCAGCGTGACCCCGTCCGGCGCCCCCTCGATCACCTTGTGGGGCAGCACGGCCGAGAGATCGAACGCGGTGCCCGTGCCGACGTTGATCCAGCCGATCTCGATGAACTCGTGGACGGCCTTCGACAGCAGGCCCGCGGCGATGAAGATGAGCGCGATGCCGGTCCAGCGGAAGAACGTCCGCAGGTCGATCCGGCGCGAGCCGCGGTAGATCGCGACGCCGATCAGGGCGGCGATCCCGAGTCCCACGACGGCGCCGACGAGGACGCTGGAGGCGCTCGACTCCGCCGACGCGGCCAGGCCGACCAGGAACAGGGCCGTCTCGATCCCCTCGCGGATCACGGCCGTGAAGGCGAGGATCACCAGTCCCAGCACGGTGCCCTCGGTCAGCGACCGGTCCACGGCGGCCTGCAGCTCGCTCGAGACCGAGCTCGCCTGGCGGCGCATCCAGAACAGCATCCAGGTGACCACGGCCGCCGCGAGCAGCATCGTCATCCCCTCGAAGATCTGCTCGTACGGCTCCTCGAGGGAGCCGACGGTCAGGAACAGGCCCGCGCCCACGCCGAGGCTCACGAGGACGGCGGCTGCGGTGCCGATCCAGATCTTGCCGAAGTGGCGGCGGTTCCCCGTCCGGGCCAGGTAGGCCAGGATGATGCTCACGATCAGGGCGGCTTCGACACCTTCGCGGAGGCCGGTGAGCAGTCCGCTGGTGAACGACCCGAGATCCATCGGGAACTCCTGTTGCGGGGCGGGACGCGGGGGTGGGACGCGGGGTGACGCGGGCCGCCGGATGGTGTGCGGTTGTGAGGATGATAGTTGGCGCCGCAACCATGGTCAAGCGACCTTGACTCATTGAAGCAAGGTCCCCTGACAGACCGGTCAGGGGTCAGGCGGCGACGACGGCCATGACCGCGGCGCAGCCCGCCACCACGGCGATCGGGGGCAGGCGACCGGCCAGCAGCAGGGCTGCCCCGGCAGCGGCGAGGACCCCCGTCAGCGGAGACGTGATGCCACCGGTCGCCACGGGATCCACCAGGGCTGCCGCGAGAATGCCGACCACCGCCGCGTTGACCCCGTCGAGAGCGGACCGGAGGCTCGGGCGGCGCCGGAGGGCCCCCAGAACCGGCAGCGCGGCCAGCACCAGCAGCACGCCCGGCAGGAAGATCGCGACGGTCGCCAGGATGCCGCCGACCACGCCGCCCGGTCCTGCCGTGGCGACCACGCCCAGGTAGGTCGCGAAGGCGAACAGCGGCCCCGGCAGGGCCTGGGCGATGCCATACCCGGCCAGGAACGTATCCGGCGGGACCCAGCCGGGCGCGACCACGCCCGCGTCGAGCAGGGGCAGCACGACGTGGCCGCCGCCGAACACGAGCGACCCGGCCCCCACCAGCGCCGCGAAGAACCTTGTATCCGGCGAGCCCGTGGCCAGGGCGATCATCTGCAACCCGCCCACGAAGGCGAGGAACGCGACGCCCAGGGCGATCGCGGTCCGACGGCCGCCGGCGGCCGGCAGCGGACGATCAGCAGGCGGCGCGGCCTCCGGCCGGGCGAGCCGGCCAAGGACCAGCCGGCCCACCAGCGCCCCGCCCGCGATCAACGCGAGCTGCGTGAGCGGGGTGGGCATCGCGAGTGCGGCGGCGCCCGCCGTGATCGCGATCAACGCCCGGGGCACGTCGGGCGCCAGGCGCCTCGCCATCAGGATCACCGCCTGCGCCACCACGGCGACCGCGGCCACCTTGAGTCCGGCGATCGCACCCGCCACCGGTCCCGTGTCGGGCGGCTGCCCGCCGGTCACCCAGAGGCCGACGATGGTCATGATGATCGCGCTGGGCAGGGTGAACCCGACCCACGACCCGAGCGCGCCCGCCCAGCCTGCCCGGAGCCGCCCGACGGCGGTCATGAGCTGCGTGCTGGCGGGACCCGGCAGTGTCTGGCACAGGGCGACGATCTCGGCCAGGGAGGCATCGTCCAGCCAGGCGCGGCGGGCGACGAACGCGTCCCGCTGGTAGCCGAGGTGGGCGACCGGACCGCCGAACGACGTCAGGCCCAGCCGCAGGGATACTCCCAGAACCTCGAGGGCCGATCCGCGCCGCATTGGGTCCAGGGCCTCCCGGGGCGTCCGCCGGCGTCGTCAGCGCGTGAGCGGGTCGGGCGCGTCGGGATCCACGCCCAGCTCCCGGATGCCCGCCGCTGCCGCCGCTGCGTCCCAGGCGCCCGCGCGGGCCAGGCCCGAGAGCGCGGCCGCCGCGATGCTGGGCGGATCGATCTCGAAGAACGCCCGCAGGCTCTCCCGGGTGTCGCTCCGGCCAAAGCCGTCCGTGCCCAGCACGATGTATGGCTGTGGCGCCCATCGCAGGACCATCTCCGGCACGGCCTTCATCCAGTCCGTGGCGACCACGACCGGGCCGCCTTCCGCGCCCAGGACCTGCGCCACGTAGGGGACGCGTGCGGGCCCTTCCGGGTTGAGGCGGTTCCAGCGGTCCACCTGCAGCGCTTCGTGCCGGAGCTGCTGGAAGGACGTGGCGGAGTAGACCTCGGCCGCGATCCCGAACCGCTCGGCGAGCATGTCCCGTGCCGCCAGCACCTGGCCCATGATCGAGCCCGATCCGACCAGCCGGACGCGTCCCTTCGCCGCCTCCAGGTCCGGGGCGGCAGCGAACCGGTACAGCCCGCGGACGATCCCCTCATCCACGCCGTCCGGCTTTGCCGGCTGCGGGTAGTTCTCGTTGTACAGGGTGACGTAGTAGAAGACGTCCTCTCCATCCGTGTACATGACCTTGATGCCGTCGCGGACGATCGCCGCCAGCTCGAAGGCGAAGGCGGGATCGTAGGCCCGGACGACCGGGATGGTGGACGCCAGGACGTGGGTGTGGCCGTCGTCGTGCTGGAGACCCTCGCCGGCCAGCGTGGTGCGGCCCGCGGTGGCGCCCATCATGAACCCGCGGCCGCGCTGGTCGCCGAACGCCCACGCCTGATCGCCCGTCCGCTGGAAGCCGAACATCGAATAGAACATGTAGAACGGGATCATCGGCTCGCCGTGCGTGGCGTACGCGGTGCCGGCCGCCTGGAGCGAGGCCATCGAGCCCGCCTCGTTGATCCCCTCCTCCAGCACCTGCCCGTCGCGGGCCTCGCGGTAGGACAGGAGCAGGTCGGAATCCACGGGGTCGTACCGCTGGCCCTGCGCCGCGTAGATGCCGACCTCCTTGAACAGCGGGTCCAGGCCGAAGGTCCGTGCCTCGTCGGGCACGATCGGCACGATCCGCCGGCCGATCGCCTGGTCGCGGATCAGGTTGCGGAGCAGGCGGGTGAACACCATCGTGGTGGACACGGGTGTCGGGCTGCCGGCGGCGAACTCGTCGTCCACCGCCGCCGAGGGGGCCGGCAGCGGCTTCGCCCGCACGACCCGGCGCGGGACGGGACCGCCCAGGGCCGCCCGCCGCGCCTGCATATAGCGGACCTCCTCGGAGTCGGGACCCGGGTGGAAGTAGGGCGCCCCGTCGGTGATCTGGGCGTCGGGGATGGGCAGCTCCAGCCGATCGCGGAACACGCGGAGCTCGTCCTCGCGCAGCTTCTTGGCCTGGTGGGTGATGTTGCGCGCCTCAACGCCCCGGCCGAGGGTCCAGCCCTTGACCGTCTTGGCAAGGATCACGGTGGGCGCGCCGTGGAACTCGGTGGCGGCCTTGTAGGCGGCGAAGACCTTGCGGTAGTCGTGGCCGCCGCGGCGCAGGCGCAGCAGGTCGTCGTCGGAGAGGTGCTCCACCAGCCGCCGGAGGCGCGGGTCTGGCCCGAAGAACTGCTCGCGGACGTAGGCGCCGGTCTCCACGGAGTACTTCTGGAACTCGCCGTCCACCGTGCTGTTCATCTTCTCGACCAGCACGCCGTCCACGTCGCGCGCCAGGAGCTCGTCCCACTCGCGGCCCCAGATGACCTTGATCACGTTCCAGCCGGCGCCGCGGAACAGGCCCTCCAGCTCCTGGATGATCTTGCCGTTGCCCCGGACCGGGCCGTCGAGGCGCTGCAGGTTGCAGTTGACGATGAAGGTCAGGTTGTCGAGGCCCTCGCGGGCCGCGAGGCCGATGCCGGCGATGCTCTCGGGCTCGTCCATCTCGCCGTCGCCGAGGTACGCCCACACGCGCTGCTGTCCGGTGTCCCGGATGCCCCGGTTGTGCAGGTAGCGATTGAACCGCGCCTGGTAGATGGCCGCCAGCGGACCAAGGCCCATCGAGACAGTGGGGAACTCCCAGAAGTCGGGCATCAGGCGCGGGTGCGGGTACGAGCTGAGGCCTCCGCCGCCGGTCTCGCGGCGGTAGTGGTCCAGGTCCGTGTCGGTCAGCCGCCCTTCCAGGAATGCCCGGGCGTAGATGCCCGGTGCTGCGTGACCCTGGAAGAAGATCTGGTCGCCGCCGCCCGGGTGGTCCTTGCCCCGGAAGAAGTGGTTGAACCCCACCTCGTACAGGCTGGCCGCGGAGGCGTAGGTCGACATGTGGCCGCCGATGCCCGGGAACCTGACGTTGGCCCGCAGGACCATGGCCACCGCGTTCCAACGGATGAGCCTGCGGATCCGGCGCTCCAGCCCCTCGTCGCCCGGGAAGGACGGCTCCTGCTCCGGGCTGATCGTGTTGATGTAGCGGGTCTGGGTCAGGCTGGGCACGCCGATCTGGCGCTGGCGGGCGCGCTTGAGGAGCTTGAACATCAGGAACCGGGCGCGGTTCTCGCCCGCCTGGTCCAGGACCTGGTCCAGGGAGGCGAGCCACTCGCGGGTCTCCGCCTCATCGATGTCGGGCAGCTGCTGCTTGAAGTCGTCGATGTCCATTGGGCTCCGGGCGTCCGTCACGCCGCGTGCGGGTCCGTGGCGGATGCCGGGACGCGCACCGCGAACAGCGGCAGGGTACCGGATGGCGCGTGACGCACCCTCGGGTGGCCGGAGGCAACCACGTCACCGTCGCGCTACCCTTCAACCATGCTGCGCTACCGTCCCGGCGTCGCCCTCCTCGTGGTGGACGTCCAGAACGACTTCGCCGACCCGGCCGGGGGTCTCAGCGTGCGCGGAGGGGCGGACCTGGTCCCGATCATCAACGGGCAGGTCGCGCTGGCCCGCAACCACGGCGCCCTCGTGGCATACACCCAGGACTGGCACCCGGAGCACACGCCGCATTTCGCGAACGACGGCGGTGTCTGGCCGGACCACTGCGTGCAGGACACGTGGGGCGCCGCGCTCCACCCGGACCTCGCCGTCCCCGACGGCGCTCCGATCGTGCGCAAGGGCGCCAACGGCGAGGACGGCTACTCGGGCTTCACGATGCGTGACCCGGTGACCGGTGAGGCCACCCCCACACCGCTCGAGGCGCTGCTCCGCGATGCGGCCGTGTCCGCCGTCGTGGTCACGGGCCTGGCCACGGACTACTGCGTGAAGGCCACGGCCCTGGACGCGGTCCGGCTCGGCTTCACCACGACGGTCCTGGTGGACGCCGTGGCTGCCGTGGACCTGGCACCCGGCGACGGCGAGCGCGCGCTGGCCGAGATGCAGGACGCCGGCGTCCTGCTCCACTCCACGGTCCTCCGATGATCGGCCGGCTGCTCGCGCTCGCGCTGGCCGGCAGCGCGGTCGCGTTCGCGCTCGACCGCTGGCTGGCGCACCGCCGTGGGACCCGGCCACCGGAGCCCCTGCGCATGCTCGTGGTCGTGGACGCGCCGATCGAGCAGACCTGGGCGGTGATCGCGGACGTCCCGCTCCAGCCCGAGTGGATGCGCGAGATGAAGCGCCTCGAGATGGATGCGCCGGGACCCGTCCGCGCCGGCAGCCGGGGCACGGCCACCGTGAGGATCCTCGGGATCTCGGTGAGCGACCCCGTCGAGGTCGTCAGGGTGGAGCCGCCGGTGCGCTACGTCATCCGCCACGACGGCATGTTCCAGGGCGGCGGCGTGATCACGCTGGAACCGGGTGCCGACGGCTCATCGACGATCGTCCGCTGGGAGGAGACGCTGGTGCCGCCGGTCCTGCCGGAGCTGGGTGCGCTGGTGCAGGCGCCCATCCTGCGCGCCGTCTTCCAGGAGGACCTCGAGCGGCTCAAGCGCCTGGTCGAGACCGGCTCGGCCGACGGCTGAGCAGACGGTGATGGGCGGGGCCCGGCGACCCACGATCCGGGTCCACCTCGTTGACGCCACCTACGAGCTGTTCCGGGCGCATTTCTCGCCGCGCCCGCCGGTGCTGGGCCGGGACGGGACCGTGCTCAGCGGCGTCAGCGGCCTCGTCGAGCAGCTCCTGTACCTGCTGCGGGAGCAGGGCGCCACGCACGTCGGCTGCGCCACCGACCGCGTGATCCGCTCGTTCCGCAACGATCTCTACCCGGGCTACAAGACGGACGTGGGGGTGGCACCCGAGCTGCTCGCCCAGTTCCCGGTCGCCGAGGAGGCGATCGAGGCGCTGGGCCTCGTCCTGTGGCCAATGGTCGAGTTCGAGGCGGACGATGCCATCGCCGCCGCCGCCGAGCGCTTCGCGGCGGACCCACGGGTCGAGCGGGTCATCATCTGCACCCCGGACAAGGACATGGCGCAGTGCGTGCAGGGCGACCGCGTGGTTCTCTGGGACCGCCGGCGGGACATCGTGTACGACGACGCGGGCGTCCGGGCCAAGTGGGGCGTGCCGCCATCGAGCGTCGCGGACCGCCTCGCGCTGGTCGGCGACGCGGCGGACGGCTTTCCCGGACTGCCGGGCTGGGGTGACAAGTCCGCGGCGGCCGTACTGGCCCGCTACGGGCGCCTCGAGGACATCCCGGCTGCGGGAAGCGACTGGGAGGTGCCGGGGCTGCGCAACCCCATCGGGCTCGCGACCACGCTGCGCGGCCGGATGGACGAGGCCCTCCTGTACCGGGACCTCGCCCGCCTGCGCACGACCGCCGACGGCGTGCCGATCCCGCAGGCGGACGTGGCGGAGCTCGAGTGGGCGGGCACCGACCGCGAGACGTGGACGAGCTTCTGCACCGTGGGGCCTTGTCCGGCTGCGGGATCGCCCGCACCGGTGGCGCTGACCGACCCTACCCGGGTTCCCGCGACAGTCGCAGCAGCTCCGCGTGGTGCGCGGGCGGCGCGGCCACCACGCCGAACGTTCGGGTCGCCTTCCCAACCTCGAACCACGGGCCGCCGGCCGTGTCGGTGACCACGGCGCCCGCCCGCTCCGCGATCAGCCCGGCAGCGGCGCAGTCCCAGGCCGACATCCCCCCGGACTGGATGAACGCGTCGAAGCGGCCGTTGGCCACGTACGCGAGGGCAAGGGCCGACGAGCCCATGTTGCGCGACACCCGGATCGAGCGGCGCACGGCCCGCGATCGCGTCGCCACCGCCCGGCCGCCCAGCGCCAGCGCGACCACGCAGTCCACCAGGCTCTCCTTGGCCGAGGCCGAGATGGGCACGTCGCCCAGGAGCGCCGGCCCGTCGGCCGTCGCCCAGAACGTCTCGCCGCGCAGCGGATCGTGGATCGCGCCGGCCGCCGGCCTCCCGTCCACGACCAGGCCCACCGAGACGCAGAACACGGGGATCCCGTTCGCGTAGTTGACCGTGCCGTCCAGCGGATCGATGATCCACGTCCGCCCGTGAGCGAGGCTGCGGGTGATCTCGTCCGCGTCCACGTGGTGGTGCGCTCCCGATTCCTCGGCCAGGATCCCGTCGCGCGGGAACCGCTCGCGAATGGCGGCGATGATCATCGCCTCGGACAGGTGGTCGACCTCGGTGACGACGTCTCGGGCGGACTTGTAGTCCACCCGCTCCACCCGCTCGTAACGCTCGATCAGGATCCGTCCGGCACGCTCCGCGATCTCGCGTGCGAACGCGGCGTCGGCCGCAAAGCGGTCGCCGGTGGCGGTGACGGCCCGCGTCACGACCCGCAGTCCACCGTGAGGGGACGGGGCGTCGTGCCCAGCGACACCACCACGGCCTCGAACTCCACCGTGGCCCCGCCCTCGACCATGGGGCTCTGCACGTAGGCCGTCTCGGGCCCGATGCCCCGGATCTCCGGGTCCCCGATGCGGCACGTCGTCCGGCCCGCCGCGGCCCCGTCGTTGCTGATTGAGATCGTGACCCGGAGGCCCGCCGGGTCCGGCTGCACGTCCGCGATCGCCGCGGAGAACGGCCCCACGCCCCGGACGGCGAGGAACGCGACGACGGCCATGATCGCGACGGCAGCGATGATGCCCAGGAACACCGTCCCGTGGGCCTGGGACGCGGCCGGCGCCTTGAGGCCCAGCGGGTTGCACCGCTCGCACATGGATTCCGAGAGCGGGATCCTGGCCCCGCAGCGAACACAGCCGTGCTCCGGCCCGGTCGCGGAGCGGGCGGGGTCTCCTGCGGCGTCGGGCGGGGCCACGCCGGGCGCCGGAGCCTCGGGGGGGGCCGATGTCATCGCGCGGCTACAGGCCCGTCTCGAAGATCCGGACGTCGTCCGGAGATGCCACGTGGCCGTCGCCGCGCGTGAACGCGAGCGCCTCGCGGGCGCCAAGCGCGTCGAGGTCCGCCGGGAACCGGGCGATCATGTCCAGGACCACGGTCCGGATGCGCGCCGCGTTCTGTTCGAACACTTCGAGCACGTCATGGGCCGTCACGGCGTGGGTCCCCTCGAGCACACCGGCGTCGTAGTCCGTGATCAGGGCGATGTTGACGACGGCCATGCCCAGCTCCCGGCACAGGAAGGCCTCCGGGTACTGGGTCATGTTGATGACCTCCCACCCGGCGTCGGTGAACCAGCGGGACTCGGCCTTGGTCGAGAAGCGGGGGCCGTTGATCACCACGACCGTGCCGCCATCGTGGACCGTGATGCCGTGCTCGCGGATGACGTCGAGGGCGATCCCCCGGAGGACCGGGTCGTAGGTCTCGGCGGACGAGAGGTGGGACACGACCGGGCCGTCGAAGAACGTGTCCTCGCGCCCCCGCGTCCGGTCCACGAACTGGTCCGTCACGACGAAGTGGCCGGGCTCCACGTGGAGCTGCAGCGAGCCGGCCGCGCAGGGGCTGATCACGGCCTTCACGCCCAACGAGCGCATCGCCCACACGTTGGCCCGGTAGTTGATCCGGTGGGGTGGGATGGTGTGGCGCCGCCCGTGGCGCGGCAGGAACGCGACCCGGCGGCCGCCCACGGTGGCCAGGAAGAAGCTGTCCGACGGCGGCCCGTACGGGGTGTCCACCTTGATCTCGCGCACGTCCTCGAGCAGCGAGTAGAACCCCGATCCCCCGAAGACCCCGATCTCGGCCAGGTCCGCCACGAACAACCTCCTTCGCAATGCCGGGGCATTCTCGCACGGGTCCGCGGCTGGGGACGGCGGGCGAGCCCGGCCGTTCGGCGGTAGGCTGCCGGTGGCGGTCCGGCCGAGGTTCCGGGCCCGCGCAGGGAGGCGTCTCGCATGACCATCAGCGCCGGCTGGAGCATCCTGGGCGTCGTGTCCGCGGTCGCCATCGCCGCCGGGATCGTGCTGCTCGTCGTCTACGCCCTGCAGCGCGGCCTCGTCAACCGCGAGCTGGACGGCACCGACGCCAGCGGCGACCCCGACGCGGCCCCGATCACCCGCGCCCCACGGGGCCGCACCCTGGGGGCGGCCGGCGCGGTCGTCCTCGCCATCGGCCTGGGCCTGGGGCTCCTCACGGCGCTGGGCAACTGGGCCGGCGCGACGACGGGTATCGGGCCCGGTGGCGGGCCCGAGAACTGTGCCCAGTCCTGGATCGGCTGCCCGCAGGCCACCCCGGTCCCCTGACGCCCGCCGGGCGCCGGGACGCCGCCGGGTCACCGGCCCGCGATACCCTGAGCCGATGGCTGACAAGACCCCGCTGCCCGAACCCGTGCGCCGTTTCCTGGAGGCGCCCAACGTCGCGTCCATCGCGACCATCGATCCCGACGGCGCGCCCCGCCAGGTCGTCGCCTGGTACCGGCTCGAACCCGACGGCCGGCTCCTGCTCAACAGCCGGATGCCTCGGCGCTGGTGCACCAACCTGCTGCGCGAGCGCCGCGTCGCGCTGTCGGTCATCGACGGCGCGGACCCCTACCGCTGGATCGGTCTCACGGGAGTCGTGGACGAGGTCATCGACGACGTCTCGGTCTCGCGCGAGGACATCGTCGCGCTCGCCCACCGGTACCACCCCGAGGGGCCCAGCGAGGCGACCATCACGGCGTTCCGCTCGCAGCCGCGGGTGACCTTCCTCGTCCGCGTCACCGGCGTTCACGAGCACCTGGAGGATTGACCGTGGGCGAGTCGGGGTCGGTGAGGATCGGGGCCCTGCTGTGGCCGCAGACGGATTCGTGGCCTGCCATCCGGGATGCCGCCGTCCGGGCCGAGCGGGCGGGCGTCGCCAGCCTGTGGACCTGGGATCACCTGCTCGCGATCAACGGGCCGTGGCAGGGGCCGATCATGGAGGGCTGGTCGATCCTGTCCGGCTGGGCCCAGGTGACGGCGCAGGCCTCGCTGGGCCTCATGGTCGCCGCCAACACCTTCCGCAACCCCGGCCTGACGGCCAAGCTCGCCACGACCCTCGACCACCTGTCCGACGGCCGCGCGATCCTCGGCCTGGGCGGCGCCTGGTTCGAGCGGGAGCACGAGGCGTTCGGCATCGACTTCGGCAGCGGGTTCGGCGAGCGCCTGGACCGCCTGGACGAGTCCGTGATGCTGCTTCGCCGCCTGCTGGACGGGGAGACGGTGACCCACGACGGTCCCGTCTACCCGATGAAGGACGCCGTGGTCGCGCCGCGGCCGATCCAGTCGCGCCTGCCGATCATGATCGGTGGGTCCGGCCCGAAGAAGACGCTGCGCACGCTGGCCCGCTACGGCGACCAGTGGAACACCAGCGGGCCGCTCGAGGAGATCACGGCCAGCGATGCCATCCTGCGGGCCCATTGCGAGGCCGTCGGGCGGGACCAGCGCGAGATCGAGCGGACGGTGTCGATCGACGTCGTCATCCGCGATGACCCAGATGCCGCGATGGCCGTCTACCGGGGCCGCCTGGCGGCGTACGGCGAGGACTACGACCCGGAGTGGCCGGCCTTCCTGGGTCCGCCCGCCGAGATCGCGGACGCCCTGCGCCCCTACCTGGAGCGAGGCTTCGCGCACTTCCTGGTGGAGGTTCCGGCACCCTATGACCTCGAGACGATCGACCGGATCGGCGAGGTCCTGGCGCACCTGCGCGCGTGACCGCCGGGCCGGTCGTCGCGATCGCGGGCGGCGTCGGCGGCGCCAGGCTGGCGGACGGCCTGCAGGCGATCCTCGGGAGCCGCCTCACGGTCATCGTCAACACCGGCGACGACTGCGAGCGCCACGGGCTGCTCGTGATGCCGGATCACGACACCGTCCTGTACAACCTGGCCGGCATCGAGCAGGCCGAGCTGGGCTGGGGCATCGAGGGCGACACCCACGCCGCGATGGCACAGCTGGGCGCCTACGGCGAGGAGACCTGGTTCGCCCTCGGCGACCGGGACCTCGCGCTCCACGTCGCGCGGACCGCGCGCCTCCGGCAGGGCGGCCGGCTGACCGAGGTGTGTCTCGGGCTCCAGGCGGCGCTCGGGATCGTCGCCCGGATCCTGCCGATGTCCGACGAGCCGGTGCGCACCGAGGTCCGCACGGACGACGGCTGGCTGGAGTTCCAGGAGTACTTCGTCCACCGCCGCCAGCAGCCGGAGGTCCGCGAGGTCAGGTTCGCCGGCATCGGGGCGGCGCGGCCGTCGCCCGAGGTGCTCGACGCGCTCGCGGGCGCCACGGCGATCGTCATCGCACCGTCCAACCCGATCGTGTCCGTGGGTCCGGTGCTCGCGGTGGCGGGCATCCGCGAGGCGATCGCCGCGGCCCGCACCCGGGGGGTGCCGGTGGCCGCCGTCAGCCCGATCGTCGGGGGACGGGCGCTCAAGGGCCCGGCGGACCGGATGCTGGCGTCGCTGGGGCTCGAGGCCTCGGCGAGCGGGGTTGCCCGGCTGTACGCGGACCTCTTGGACTGGTTCGTGATGGACCGGGTGGACGAGGCGCTCGCCGGGACCGTGGCTGCGCTCGGGCCCCGGGTCCTGGTCACGGACACGATCATGACCGACGATGACGCCCGGGCCCGTCTCGCGCGCGAGGTGCTCGCGGCGCTGGGAGGCGATCCGGCAGCGCCCGAACACGCGACTGACCGGGCCCACGAGCGCTGACCGACCCCGGAGCGCGGTAGCCGCCCGCGCCGCCGTCCGGACGCCGTCGGGTCACGCGGCCGCGGCGGCCGCCTCGGTCGCGAGCCGCTGCCGCCACCAGTCCAGCGTGGTCGCGATCGCCTCCTCCAGCGGGGTCCGCTCGAACGGCCCGAAGGCCGCCTCGAACGCCGACCAGTCACTGACCCAGGGCTCGCTCCACTGGTAGAGCACGACGCCGATCTCGCGCATCATTGGCACGAACAGCCCGATCGCCCGAACCGTGAGGGGTCCGGCGAGCTGGATCTTCAGGGGCGTGCCGGCCGCCTCGTAGACGCGGGCCAGGAACTCGCGCACGGTCAGGGGGTCCGTGACCGGCAGGTGCCAGACGCGTCCGGCGGCCTCGTCGCGGTCGCCGAGGACGACCATCGCCCGGGCGAGGTCCGGCAGGTAGCTGAACGAGTGGGGAACGTCCAGGCGTCCCACGACGCCCGCCGCCCTGCCCCGGATCGCCGCGCCGAACACGCGCTCGCCGGGCCCCGTGTTCTCGCCGTGCGGACCGAAGTAATCGCTGGAGCGGCCGATCACGACCTCGAGCTCGCCCCGCTCGTGGCGCGCCAGCAGGTCCGCGGCGAGGCGGATCCGGAGCGCACCCTTGCGATCGGTCGCGCGCAGGGGGGTCGTCTCGGTCATGGGCGATGCACCGGGGCCGTACATGTACAGGTTGTCGGCGAACACGAGCCGGGCGCCGGCCGCCGCCGTCGCATCCGCGATGGCCGCGTTGAGCCGCTCGAAGTTGCCGTCCCACCGGTCGTAGGGCGGCTGCGCGGCGTGGTAGACCACCGACGCGCCGGCGACGGCCCGGGCGGCCCCGGCCGGCTCGGAGACATCGGCCCGAATGTGCTCGACGCCGGCCGGCAGGCCTTCGATCGCTCCTCGCGACACCGCCCGCACGCGTCGTCCCTGCCGAACCAGCTCGTCAACGATCGCGCGCCCGGTCCCGCCCGACGCCCCGAGCACCACCTGCAGCCCCTCGCTCCGGGTCATCCCTGTCTCCTGCCTCTCCACCGGTCGCCCGGCACTTGCTGAATGAATGTTCATTCGCTATGGTACGTGCGGTGACCCGGATGTCAAGGGGTAAAGTGAACGAGCTTTCAGTGGAAGGGTGAGCGATGCCGAGACGAACCGCGGCCCACGCCGAGGCGATGCGCGAGCGCATCCTGGAGGGCGCCCGTCTCGCGTTCGTGGCGGGCGGGTACCGGGGCACGAGCGTGCCCGCGATCGCCCACGAGGCGGGGGTGTCGGTCGGCCTCATCTACCGGTACTTCCCCAGCAAGGAGGAGCTGTTCCTCGAGCTGTGCATCTCCGGCACGCCGGCGGAGCTCCGGGAGCTGGCCGAGCACCTCGCCCCGATCGACGACCCCATCGAGCGCCTGCGCGTCGCGATCGGGTCGTACTTCGACGCGCTGTTCGACGCGATCGGCGCCCCGCTGGTCCTCCAGGCGCTGTCGGCCGCCCCGACGGACGCTCGGATCCGAGCCGCACTCGCCCGTCGCAGCGACGACCTCCGGTCCTTCTCTGCGGCATTCGTGCGTGACTCGGTCGCACGCGGGGAGCTGGACCCGGACATCGACGTGGGCGAGGTCTCGCGGATCGCGGCGACGCTCCTGGACGGAGCGCTGGTCGCGGTTGCGGAACAGGGAGACGCGCTGGACCGGGACGCGCTGCGCGACCTGATCGTGCGGACGATCGCCGGGGTCTCCGGCCTCCACGTCGCCAAGGGCTAGCATCTCATCGATGCGCGCGCCCACCGTGCCCCGCTCCCCCGCCCCGGCGACCACCGTCGTCGTCCCCGTGCGCTCGCTGGAGGGCGCGAAGTCGCGGCTGGGCGCCGTGCTGGACGCGGAGGAGCGCCGGGACCTCGTGACGAGACTGCTGGAGCGGACCGTGGACGCGGCGCTCGCGGCACCCGGCGTGACCGAGGTGGTCGTCGTGTCCGCGGACCCGGAGGTGCTCGCCCTCGCCACCGCCGCCGGCGCACGGGCCGTCGGCCAGCGATCCCGGGGCCTGAACCCGGCGATCGTCGAGGCCCGCGACGCGAGTCCGGACGCCGGCCGCCTGCTCGTGCTGCCGGCCGACATCCCGGGGATCGTCCCCGCGGCCCTGGAAGAGCTCCTGGCCGCGGGCGACGCCGCCGGCTCGCCGTCCGTGATCCTGGTGCCGGACCGCCACGGGCGCGGGACGAACGCCCTGCTGCTCGACCCGCCGGACGTCATCGACCCGGCGTTCGGCGGCGACAGCCGGGCGGCCCACGCGTGGCTCGCAACCTCGGCCGGAGCCGCGTTCACGGAGCTGCCCGGTGTCCTGTCCCTGGACGTGGACACGGCCGACGACCTGCTGGCGGCCGGGACCCTGGTGGCGGAGGCGGCCGATGGCGACTGAGCATGCCGGCGGCCGGGTCGAGGTCCTCGCGCTGGCGCCGCTGCCCGAGGTGCGTCCCGGGGACGACCTGGACGCGCTGATCGGCGACGCGCTGGCGACGACAGACGGGCTGCTCCCCCTCCGCGACGGCGACGTGCTGGTCGTGACGCAGAAGATCGTGTCCAAGGCGGAGGGCGCGGTCGTGGATCTTCGGACGGTCGTCCCCCGGCCGGAGGCCCTCGCCTGGGCCGAGACCTGGGACCGCGACCCGCGGCAGATCGAGGTCGTGCTCCGGGAGGCGCGCCGGATCGTGCGCATGGAGCGCGGCGTGCTCATCACGGAGACGCACCACGGCTTCGTGTGCGCCAACGGCGGCGTGGACGCCTCCAACGTGGGTCCGGGCTCCGGGGACCTGGTCACGCTGCTGCCACGGGATCCGGACGCCTCCGCCGGGCGCATCCGGGCCGCGCTCCGGGCGCGCTTCGCCTGGGACCTTCCCGTGATCGTCTCGGACAGCTTCGGCCGGCCCTGGCGATGGGGGATCACGGACGTCGCCCTGGGCGTGTCCGGCCTGCTGCCCCTCGAGGACCTGCGCGGGCAACCGGACGCGGACGGGCGCGTCATGCGCACGACGGTGCGCGCGGTTGCGGACGAGATCGCGTCGGCGGCGGAGCTGGCGCTGGGCAAGGCCGCCGGCCGTCCGGTCGCGCTCGTCCGCGGCGCGAACCCGCCGCTCGGCGAGGGCTCGATCCGCGACGCCCTGATGGCCCCCGAGAACGACCTGTTCCGCTAGCCGGCGCGGCGTCGCGCGCCCGCGGCGCGCTCCCCCATCCCCGGCCGCGCTACGCTGGATCCGTGAAGGCCGGACTGCAGATCTCCTCGTTCACGTGGCCCGGTGGACCCGAGGCCATCGCGCCCGCGCTGGCGCGCATCGTGCGCGACGCGGATGACGCGGGCTTCGACTCCATCTGGGTGATGGACCACTTCTTCCAGATCCGTGGCGTCGGCCGGCCGGAGGAGCCGATGCTCGAGGGCTGGACGACCCTCGGCTACATGGCGGCGCACTCGACCCGGGCCCGCCTCGGCCTGATGGTCGGCGGCGTCCATTACCGCCTCCCCGGGCTGTGGGTCAAGGCCGCCACGACCCTGGACGTGCTGTCGGGAGGGCGCGCCTGGCTGGGCATCGGGGCGGCCTGGAACGAGGAGGAGTCGCGCAGCCTCGGCTTCCCGTTCCCGTCCCTGGGCGAGCGGTTCGAGATGCTGGAGGAGACCCTGCGGATCGTGCACGGCATGTGGCAGGGCGAGCGCGGCAGCGAGGCCGCGGTCGAGGGTCGTCACTACACGGCGACGCGGCTGCTGAACTCGCCCCAGGCGATCAGCCGGCCCCATCCCCCGATCATGATCGGGGGAGGCGGCGAGCAGAAGACGCTGCGCCTGGTGGCGCAGTACGCGGACGCCTGCAACGTGTTCGGCGACGGGCCCCGGATCCACCACAAGTACGAGGTCCTGCGGCGCCATTGCGAGGCGATCGGACGCGACCCGGAGGAGATCGAGCGGAGCACGCTCCAGTCCGTCCGGCCGGATCTCGGCGACGGCGACGGCGAGAGCCCCGGACAGATCGTGGACCGTTTCGGCGAGCTGGCCGACGCCGGCGCCCAGCACGTCATCTTCTCGGTCCGCAACGTGGCCGACCCGCGCGCGATCGAGATGCTGGGGCGGGGTGTCCTGCCCGGCCTCCGCGCGCTGTAGCGGTCAGGTGGGCCCCCTGCGCCGGACCCTGGCCCGGGTCCGCAGGTCGCTGCTCTCGTCCATCGGCGATGTCGCCTTCGGCATGGAGGACGGGGCGGTCTCGGTGGCCGGCCTGGTGTTCGGCGTGGCGGCCAGCACCGACAGCACGCAGATCGTGCTTCTCGCCGGCGCGGCCGGCGCGGTGTCGGGCGCGGTCTCGATGATGGCCGGCACCTACCTGGACGTGCACTCTGAGCGCAGCCGTGCCGTCGCCCTGGTGAACGAGGCGCGGCTCCGGATCGCCGCCGACCCCGTCGCGGCGCGCCGGCGCGTCGCGGAGCAGCTGGGCGCGGCAGGGTTCACGGACGACGAGGCGGGCGTCGTGGCGGCCGCCTTCGAGCGCAACCCGGACGCCCACCTCGAGTACGTCGCGGCGGTGGAGCTGCGCGTGGCCGGGGCCACCGGGGCATCGCCCAGGACGCATGCCATCTGGATGTTCGTCGCGGACATCCTCGCGGCCAGCGTCCCGGTCATCCCCTTCGCCCTGTTCGACATCGGGACGGCCCGCGTGGTCTCACTGCTCCTGACCGGCGCCCTGATGGCGGCGCTCGGCTATGCGCGCGGACGCATCGGGCATGAGCCCGTCTACCGGACGATGCTCCAGACGATGGCGATCGCCGGGGCCGCAGCGCTCGCCGGCGTCATCATCGGGCGGCTCGTGACGATGTAGCGGCCACGACGCAACATACCCCCCGGGGGTATCGGCCCACGCGTGGTACAGTGGCCCGGCAGCGCCCACCCACAGAGACGACAATCAGACGATGACCGACCAGGACAAGCCCGGGAACGGGGACGATACCGGGGCAGCGAACCCCTTCGGAGCCCTCAAGATCAACTTCGGCAGCGACGCCGATGGCCCTGGCCCGTTCGGCGGGGGCATCGCCCTGATCGCGGACGACGACGCCGTCGCGGCACCCCTTGCCGGGGGGCCGGGCGTGGACGGGGCGGGCGAGGGCCGGACGTCCACTGACGTGCTGATCATCGGCTCCGGCCCGGCCGGCCTGACGGCCGCGATCTACGCGGCGCGCGCCAACCTGGAGCCCATCGTGCTCGCGGGCTCCGCGCCGGGCGGCCAGTTGATGCTCACCAGCGAGGTCGAGAACTTCCCGGGCTTTCCGGACGGCATCGACGGCCCGGAGCTGATGGCGAAGTTCCGCGCCCAGGCGGCACGGTTCGGGACCCATTTCGTGGACGTGGACGTGGACCGCGTGGACTTCTCGCAGCGGCCGTTCCGTGCCTGGGCGAGGGGCGTCGAGTACACGGGCCGGACCGTGATCATCGCCACCGGCGCGTCCGCGCTCTGGCTGGAGCTGGAGAGCGAGCAGCGCCTCCGCGGCCGCGGCGTGTCCGCCTGCGCCACCTGCGACGGGTTCTTCTTCCGGGACCGGGAGATCGCCGTCGTCGGCGGCGGCGACTCCGCCATGGAGGAGGCCAACTACCTCACCCGGTTCGCCCGCAGGGTCCACCTGGTCCACCGCCGGGACGGCTTCCGGGCCAGCAAGATCATGGTTGACCGGACGTACGCGCACCCCAAGATCGAGGTCCACACCAACACCGCGATCGACGAGGTGCTGGGCGACGCGAAGGTGGAAGGCCTCCGGCTGCGGGACACGCGGACGGGCGAGCAGCGCGAGATGCCGATCGAGGGGCTGTTCATCGCGATCGGCCACAAGCCCAACACGGACGTGTTCCGGGACTGGCTGGACACCGACGAGAAGGGGTACCTCGTCGCCCACCGGCACAGCTACAGCCGGATCGACGGCGTGTTCATCGCGGGCGACGTCCAGGATCACCGCTACCGCCAGGCGATCACCGCGGCCGGTGACGGCTGCCGCGCTGCGATCGACGCCGAGCGCTGGCTGGAGGAGCAGGGCGCCCAGGAGCCCGCGGCCGCCACCGCGTCGTGACCGGCCCGAGCCTGCGCCCATGAGCTTCACCGGCGGCGGCGCGCGCGCCATCGCGCGGGGCAGCACCGGTTCCGGGGGCCGGTCCGGCCGCGGCCCCGGCCGCCTGGGGCCGCCGGCGGACGACTTCGTCCCCGTGCCGCCCGAGCGTCGCGCGCGGACCGTGCGCCGGATCGTCGCCTTCTTCGGGCCCTACCGCGTCCAGGTCGGGGTGGTGCTGGTGGCCATCCTCGCCACCTCGCTGCTCGGGCTCATCAACCCGTACCTGCTCAAGCTGCTCATCGACGAGGTCATCGTCGGCGGCGAGTACGACAAGCTCAACCTGTACGTGGGCCTGATGATCGTGGTGCCGGTCGTGTCGGGGCTGATCGGCATCGGCCAGACCTACCTCAACAACATCATCGGCCAGAGCGTGATGCAGGACCTGCGCAACGCGCTCTATGCCCACCTGCAGCGGATGCCGCTGCGCTTCTTCACCGCCACCCGGACGGGCGAGATCCAGAGCCGCCTGACGAACGACGTCGGCGGCGTCCAGGCCGTGGTCACCGACACGGCAAGCTCGGTGACGTCCAACATCGCGATCGTCGCCAGCACGGTGATCGCGATGTTCCTCATCGACTGGCGGCTGACGGTGCTGTCGCTGGGGGTCACGCCGTTCTTCATGTACCTCACCTTCCGGGTGGGCAAGGTCCGGCGGGAGGTCAGCAGCGAGACCCAGAAGCGCCTGGCGGAGATGACCGCCGTCACCGAGGAGACGCTCTCCGTGTCGGGGATCCTGCTGGGCAAGACGTTCGGCGCCCAGGATCGGTCCATCGCGCGGTTCCGGACGCTCAACCTGTCGCTGGCCAAGCTCCAGATCCGCCAGGCGATGGTGGGCCGCTGGTTCTTCATGATCATCGGCACGATCTTCTCGATCACGCCGGCGTTCGTGTACTGGCTGGCCGGGACGCTGGCCATGAACGGCGATCCCTCGGCGCCCACGGCCGGGGACATCGTCGCGTTCACCACGCTCCAGAGCCGCCTGTTCTTCCCGATGGGCCAGCTGCTCAACATCCAGGTCGAGATCCAGGGCTCGCTCGCGCTGTTCGACCGGATCTTCGAGTACCTGGACCTGGACCCCGAGATCATCGACGCGCCCGATGCGGTCGGGCTGGAGCCCGCAACGGTGCGGGGCGCCGTGGCGTTCGAGGGGGTGTCGTTCCGGTACCCGGCGGAGCCGGCGGCGACGATCGCGCTGGACGACGACGAGACCGTCGCGGCCGACGACGGGGCCGTGGCGGACGGGGATCGACCTGGCACCCGGCCGACGGTGTGGCCGCGACGAGGCGGTCGACGAGGTGGCCGAGGTCCTGCCGTACACGCCGTCGCCGTTCGGGCTCGAGGGGGTGAGCTTCGAGGCGCTTCCGGGCGAGCTGGTGGCGCTGGTGGGCCCGTCGGGTGCCGGCAAGACGACGACGACCTACCTCATCCCCCGCCTGTACGACGTGGCTAGAGGGCCGGGTCACGATCGACGGCATCGACGTGCGCCACGTGCGGCTGCAGTCGCTGGGGCGGCTGATCGGGTTCGTGACCCAGGAGACGTACCTGTTCCACGCCTCGATCCGCGAGAACCTGCTGTTCGCCCGGCCGGACGCGACGGACGCGGAGCTGGAGGCGGCGACGCGGGCGGCGGCCATCTTCGACCGCATCTCGGAGCTGCCGGAGGGACTCGACACGGTCGTGGGCGAGCGGGGCTACAAGCTCTCGGGCGGCGAGAAGCAGCGCCTCGCGATCGCCCGCGTGCTGCTCAAGGACCCGCGCATCCTCATCCTCGACGAGGCCACGTCCTCGCTGGACACGGTCAGCGAGCGGCTGATCCAGGCGGCCCTCGGCCGGCTGACCGAGGGGCGGACCACGATCGCGATCGCGCACCGCCTGTCCACGATCCTGCGGGCGGACCGGATCCTGGTGTTCGAGCGCGGCCGGATCGTGGAGCGCGGGACGCACCGCGAGCTGCTGGCGGCCGGCGGCCTGTACGCGCGGCTGTACCACGAGCAGTTCGAGGCCGAGGCCGCCCACCTCGCGGAGCTCGGCGTCGGCTGACCCGCCGCGCCGCGCCACACCTCGTCCGGTCCCCTTCGCGTCGTCCAGCCCGCGCTTGCAGCCCTCGTCCGGTCCCGTTCGCGTCAGACAGCACTCACCCGGCTGCTACCCGCTGAATCCGGGTCAGCCAGCCGCGTGGGTGCTGCCCGTCCCCGTCTGCGGCCCCCGACGGCCGGATCCACAGCCGTCCAGCCGTGCTGGTTCTGGATGACACGAACACGATCCCTGCCTCGGACCCGGCCGGCTCGCCACTCCATCGGCGCATCTCAAGGTCCCGCGCTCGAGCGTGGTGCAGCACGTCCGGGATCTTGCATGACTATGCATGATCGATGTATAGTCATGCCGTGATGACGTTCCGCCCGATCCCCGCCCGGCCGAGCCTGCCGCCCGCGAGCGGCCGGGCGCGCCGGTGAGCGCGGACTCGGCGGACGCGGCGATTGCGGCGGACCGTCCTCTCACCGACTCCCTCGTCCCCGGCACTGCCGCCGCGCGCGGCGCCCGCGCGCGGCTCGGCGATCCGGTCAGGGTCGCGATCGTGGGTGCCACCGGGTACGTCGGCGCGGAGCTGGTCCGATTGCTCGCCCTGCACCCGCACGTCCGGATCACCGGCCTCGTGGGGCGGGAGAGGACGGGCGACCCGCTGGGCGGCATCCACCCCCACCTCGCCACCCGCGACCTTCACGTCTACGACAAGGTCCCGGACGACGCCGAGGCCGTGTTCCTCGCCCTCCCCCACGGGGCGGCGGCCGGGCGCGTTGACGAGTTCCTGGCCGCCGGCATGGCGGTCATCGACCTCGGGCCCGACTTCCGGCTCCGCGATCCCGCGGACTACCCGCGCTGGTACCACTTCGACCACCCGCGCCCGGAGCTGCTGGCCACCGCCGTGTACGGGCTGCCGGAGCTGCACCGGGACGAGCTGGTCGACCTGGGGCGGACACCGGGGGCGATCGTCGGGGCCCCGGGCTGCTACGCGACGACCACCATCCTTGCCCTCGCGCCGCTGGCCCGCGCCGGGCTCATCGGGGACCTCGTGGTGGATGCCAAGAGCGGCGTGTCCGGCGCCGGACGGGATCCCAAGGCGGACCTCCATTTCGGCGAGGTGAACGAGAACGTCAAGGCGTACGGCGTGTTCACCCACCGGCACATCGGGGAGATCGAGCAGGAGCTGGGCGCGCTCGGGCCGGGTGCGGACGCGAACCCCGGGGTCCAGGGCGTGGACTTCCTGCCCCACCTGGTGCCGATGACCCGCGGCATCCTGGCCGCCTGCCACGTGCGTCCCACCCGGCCGGTCGCCCAGGCGGAGCTGGACGATCTCTACGCCACCGCCTATGCCGCCGAGCCCTTCGTCACGCACACGCCCACGCCGCCCTCGACCAAGCACGTCCTGGGCAGCAACGAGTTCCGGGCCTGGTGCCGCGTCGACGAGCGGACCGGTCGCGTGCTGGCGATCGGCGTGCTGGACAACCTGGTCAAGGGCGCCGCGGGCCAGGCGATCCAGGCGTTCAACCTCGTCCACGGCCTGCCCGAGCCGGCCGGCCTGCTCCAGCTCCCCCTCGCCCCGTGAGCCGCACGGTAGCGGCACCCGATCCGCTGCTCGCACCGCTGCCCGCGGACCGGCCCCCGGTCGAGCGGGAGGCGCGCATGCCCTCGGGCTTCACCGCCGCCGGCACGACCGCAGGCATCAAGGCCTCCGGGCGGCCCGATCTCGTGCTGATCGTCGCCGATGGTGGGCCGGTGCCGGCCGCCGCGGTGTTCACGCCCAACCGGTTCGCCGCGGCGCCGGTTCGCCTGTCCCGCGCCAACCTGCAGGCGACCGGCGGCGGACGGGCCGCCGCCGGCTACGCGCGGGCCGTCGTCTGCACGTCGGGAAGCGCCAACGCCGCGACTGGACCGGCCGGAGACACGGACCAGGCGGCCATCGGCGAGGCGGTCGCCGCGGCGCTGGGCGTGCCGCCGGACGAGGTCCTGCACCTCTCGACCGGCGTGATCGGCACGCGGCTGCCGGTCGACCGCGTGGCCGCCGCGATCGCCGCGACGGCCGGCGGTGGGCTGGCCGCCACGGACGAGGCGCTCCTCGCCGCGGCAACGGCCCTGCGCACGACGGACTCGACGACGAAGGCCGCCTCCGCGCGCGCCGTCCTGCCGGGCGCCGACGGCGGGCCCGCCGTGGTCGTCACGGTGACCGGTATTGCCAAGGGCGTGGGGATGATCCACCCCAACATGGCGACGATGCTCTCGGTCGTGCTCACGGACGCCACCGCCGGCCCCGGCACCCTCCATGCCCTGCTTCGTGGCGCTGCAGCGCGGACCTGGGACCAGCTATCGGTGGACGGCGACACGAGCACCAACGACACCGTGTTCGTCCTCGCCTCGGGTCGTGCCGGGGCGGCGGATGCGAGCGAGGACCCCGAGGCCCGGGCCGCCCTCGGGGCCGCGATCGAGGCGGTCGCCCGGGACCTCGCCCGCCAGCAGGCCGCCGACGGCGAGGGCGCCACGTCCCTCGTCACGTGCCAGGTGAGCAGCGCATCGGACGACGCCGACGCGCGGGCGGTCGCCCGGGCGGTGATCTCGTCATCGCTGGTCAAGGCCGCGATCCACGGCCGAGACCCCAACTGGGGCCGCATCGCGGGAGCGGCCGGCAACGCCACGCTCGCCGACTCCGCCGTCCTCGAGGCAGGCGGGATGCCGGCCGCCGAGGCCGTGGCCAGCGCCGGGACACCGGCCCGCGTCGACCCGTCCCGGCTCCGGATCGCGATCGCCGGCCACCTCGTCTTCGACGGGCCCGCCGGCGGGCCGGTCCAGGTGGACAAGGCGGCCGTCCGAACGGCGATGAGCGGCGACGAGGTGCTCGTCCGCCTGGACCTGGGCCTGGGCGACGGCACCGGCGAGGCGTTCGGCTGCGACCTCACGGAGCAGTACGTGCGCGAGAACAGCGAGTACACGACGTGACGCCCAGCGGAGCGCCGAGGTGAGCGAGGTCATCGTCGTCAAGCTGGGCGGCACCACGCTCGCCGACCAGCGCCAGGTCCTGGCGGAGGTGGCGGCCGTTGCGCGCCGGCGACCGGTCGTGCTGGTCCACGGGGGCGGCAAGCGGATGACCGAGTGGCTGGAGCGCCTTGGCGTCCCCACACGCTTCGAGGACGGCCTGCGGGTCACGGACCCGGAGGCCCTGGAGGTTGCCGCCGCGGTCCTGCGGGGGGTCGTCAACAGCGAGCTGGTCGCGGCGCTTCACGACGTGGGCTGCGACGCCGTGGGGCTGTCGGGGGTCGATGGCGGGCTGCTCATCGGCCACCGCCTCCCCGGCATGGGACTCGTGGCCACGGTCACCGGGGTCCGGCGCGACCTGCTCGACTCGCTCCTCGTCGCCGGCCAGGTGCCGGTCGTGGCGCCACTGGCACGGGACGAGGAGGGCCTCGTGTGCAACGTGAACGCGGACGACGCGGCGGCGGGGATCGCGGCCGGCGTCGGGGCGCGCCAGCTCGTGCTGATGACCGACGTTGACGGGGTCCGCGACGCGGACGGCAACCGCCTGGACGCGCTCACCCCGGCCGAGGCCGAGGGGCTCATCGCGGACGGCACGATCTCGGGCGGCATGGTGCCCAAGGTCCGGGCCGCGCTCGCCGCCCTGACCTGGGATGGCGCGGAGGCCGTCATCGCCGATGCCGCCGCGCCGCGCGCCCTGTCGCGGGCACTCGAGGACCGAACCTTCGGCACACGAGTGTCGGCACATGCCCACGTGAGCGGCGGTTGAGCCGATGATCGTCAAGCGCGACCGCCACGCCGCCATCCGCCGCCTGGTCGCCGGCCGGCCGATCGCCAGCCAGGGCGAGCTGGTCGCGGAGCTGGCCGCCCTCGGCTTCGAGGTCACCCAGGCCACCGTCAGCCGTGACATCGCGGAGCTGGGCCTGGCCAAGGTCAGCCGCGGCGACCACGCCGTCTACGTCAACCCGGAGGACCTCGCCCCGGCGCCGCGTCCCGCCTCGGACGAGCGCCTGCGCCGAATCCTGGCCGACATCCCCGTCACCGTCGGCCGGAGCGGGCTGATCCTCGTCCTCACGGGCCAGCCCGGCACCGCCAGCGTCATCGGCCAGGCCATCGACGAGTCCACGCTGTCCGAGCAGGTGGGCACCGTCGCCGGCGACAACACCCTCATCGTCCTGTTCCCCGACGAGCCCGCCCTGGATCGCTGGCTCGGGCGGTTCCAAACGATCCAGGCGCCGGCGGGACCGGCGCTCGCACGGGAGGCCGCACCCGCATGAACAAGGTCGTACTCGCCTACTCCGGCGGCCTGGATACGTCGGTCGCCGTCGCCTGGCTCCGAGAGCAGTATGGCGTCGAGGTCATCACGCTGACCGTGGACCTCGGCGGAGGTTCGCTCAGGGAGGGCGTCGAGCAGCGCGCGATGGCCGCCGGCGCGTCGAAGGCCTACGTGGTGGACGCCCGCGAGACGTTCATCAGCCAGTACGTCTGGCGCGCCCTGCAGGCGAACGCGGTCTACCAGGGCGCCTATCCGCTGGCCACGGCGCTCGCCCGACCGCTGCTCGCCCAGCTGCTGGTGGAGGTCGCCCAGAAGGACGGCGCGGATGCCGTCGCCCACGGCTGCACCGGCAAGGGCAACGACCAGGTCCGCTTCGACGTCGCCGTCCACGCGCTGGACCCCGGTCTCGAGGTCATCGCACCGATGCGGGTGGGGATGGGCCTGACCCGCGACCAGGAGATCGACTACGCGATCGAACGGGGGATCGAGATCCCGATCACCAGGACCTCGCCCTACTCCATCGACGTCAACCTGTGGGGTCGCTCGTGCGAGACGGGGGTCCTGGAGGACCCGTGGGTCGCCCCCCCGGCGGACGCGTACGAGTGGACGGTCGCACCCGGCGACGCGCCGGACCCGGTGGACGTGGTCATCGGTTTCGAGGGCGGCATCCCCGTCTCGATCGACGGCGAGCGCCTCAGCTCCGTCGCCCTGGTGGAGCGGCTCCACGAGCTCGGCGGCGCCCACGGCGTGGGCCGGATCGATCATGTCGAGGACCGGCTGGTGGGCATCAAGAGTCGCGAGATCTACGAGGCCCCGGCCGCCGTGATCCTGCACACGGCGCACGCCGCGCTGGAGGGCCTGGTGCTGTCCAAGGAGCAGCTGCGCTTCAACCGCCTGGTGTCGGACGAGCTGGCCCAGATCATCTACGACGGCCTGTGGTTCAGCGCCCTGTCGCGGGACCTGCGGACGTACGCGATGTCCTCCCAGCGCGTCGTGTCCGGCGACGTCCGCATGCGGCTGGACCACGGCCGGGCGATCGTCACGGGCCGGCGCTCCCCGCTCAGCCTGTACGACAAGAGCCTGGCCACATATGACGAGGGCGACGCGTTCGACCACGCATCCGCGGTCGGGTTCATCGAGATCTTCGGGCTGCCGCTCCGGGTGGAGGCGGCCCGCCACGGCGCGGTGGGCCAGCACCACGGCGCCGCCTGGACGTGGACGGAGCCGCTGCTCGCGGACCTGCCCGTGACCGTGGCCGAGGGCGCGGGGGCCGGGGCCGGCTGATCGGTCCCGCGGCCACGGCGGGGAACGGGATTCCGGCCCGCCGGCCTACTGCGGGTTGAACTCGAGATCCTCGATGTCCACCGCGTCGGCGGGATCGGGCGGTTCAATGCTCACGTCGAGCCCGAAGCTCGACATGTCGTAGCTCGCGACCATCTGCCCACCGCCGCTGAGCGAGCTCATGTCAAACCGGTAGGCGACGCGCCGGATGCGATCGGCGCTGTCCACCCAGACCTCGGCGTCGAACACCGGGGCGATTCCCTGCTGTCGCACGTTCTCCGCCTGGACGAGCAGGTAGTCCCGGGCATCCGCCGGAGCGCGTTCGATGGCAGCGTCCATGTGGAGCCGGAGACCCAGGTGGCGGACGGTCTCGCCGTCGATCGTGTCCGGCTCCAGCGTCTCGGGCGGCGCCGTCGCACCCATCAGGTAGTACATCGCCGCCCACGGGTCCGCCTGCTGGGTCAGGCTGCTCGAGAAGGCCGCCGCGTTGGGGTGGTCGGAGGTGGCGTCCACGCGGATCCAGCGACCCTCGGGGTCCAGGGTCTTGAACGCATCGGACCGCATCCAGAAGATGTCGCCATCCTGGATGACCTCCATCCTCCCCAGCCCGGCCGTGGTCATGTCCATGTCGATCCGTGCCAGGGTCTGGTCCCCCACGACGAACTCACCGCCGCCCGACATCAACGGCCCGTCGGGGGCGGCGGACGACCCCTCGAACCCGATCTCGTAGTCGATCCGGGCGCTGCCCACTCCCGTGGTCGCGGCCAGGATCCGGCCGAGATCGTCCAGGTAGGCGGGGATCGTCGGGGCCGGCGTGGGGGTGGGAGCCGGGCTGGCTGTGGGCGCCGGCGTGGCGGTCGGCGGGGGCGGCGACGGGGTGCTCGTGGGCTCGACGCTGGCCGGTGCCGCGGAGCCGCAGGCGGCAAGGAGCCAGGCGACGGCACAGGCGGCAGCCAGGCGGTGGCGGACGGTCGACATCGCGCTCCTCCTGCGGGACGCTCCAGAACGGTGGCCCGCTGCCGGGGCCACGCCAAGGGTCATTCGGCCTGAGCGTTCATCGAGGCCTGATCGGTGCCGGGCGCCGCGGTCGGGTCTCGAGGCGGGCCCTCGGCGTGGCCCGATGGGCCGAACCGCCCGGACCTTCACGTCGCCTGCAACTGGCCCCGGCATGACGCGGGTGCCAGCCTCCGCGCCAGGAGGCGAACATGGTCGAGCTGCTGCACCCCCTCGCCGTGGAGCCCACGGTGATCTCCGAGCGGGCGCCGGGGAGCATCGAGGTCCACCAGCTGCACCCCCGCGAGGTCGCGATCATCCGTATCCGGGTCCCGGTGGCCGACATGCCCGGGGCGATCGGCGAGGCGATCGGCGAGGTGGAGAGCCGGATGGCCGAGGCCGGTGTCACGGTCGCGGGCCCGCCGTTCACGCGGTACCTGGCGTTCGGCCCGACGATCGTGGCGGAGGTCGGGTGCCCAGTGTTGCGGCCGGCGCCGCACGTGGGCCGGGTGTACCCGGGCCAGCTGCCCGGGGGGCGCACCGCCTCGATCCTCCACGTGGGCCCCTACGAGGGCCTCGAGGGCACGTATGCGGCGCTCCAGGCCTGGCTGGACGAGGTGGGCGCGATGGCGGCCGGCCCCATGTGGGAGGTCTACTGGACCGACCCGGGCGAGGAGCCCGATCCCGCCGCCTGGCGCACGGAGATCCTCGTCCCGCTGGCCTGACCGCGGCGTCGCGCCGGGCGATGACCATTCTGTGCGGCCACCCGGCGTTCCGTTGAGAGCTAGACCGCGGCCCGTAGAGAGTCATCCCCGGCCCCTATGCGTACCACGCTTAGGGGCACGTACCGGCGGGACGCTGCCTCCATCCAAGGGCGTGCTGACTGTGCCGGGAGTCGTGGTGCGCATCAGGTGGTCGATACGGGTCGTCTCGGGGGGTCGGCGACCGTCCGAGCGAACGGGATGGCCCGCAACTAGCGTCCGCCAAGCGTGGTACGCATACGCTGGGGGTCGCGGGGCCGCGGGGCCGCGGGGTCGCGGGGTCGCGGGGTCGCGGGGTCGCGGGGCCGCGCCGGGTGCCCGGATCAGGCGGGGGCGATGACCACGTGCGACTCGAGCGCACGGAGGTGCGCGTAGCCGGGCTTGACGACCTCGTTGATCAGCCGCAGGCGCTCGTCGAACGGCGCGAAGGCGGACTTGAGCGCGTTCACGGTCAGCCACTCAAGCTCGCCCAGGCCGAGGCCGTGGACCGCGTCCAGGGCCGCGAACTCCGATGACAGCGACACCCCGCTCATCAGCCGGTTGTCGGTGTTGACCGTGACCCGGAACCGCAGCCGGCGGAGCAGGTCGAACGGGTGCGCCTCGATCGACGCCGCGGCGCCGGTATGCACGTTGGACGTGGGGCACATCTCGAGGGGCACGCGTCGGTCCCGGACGTAGGCGGCCAGCCGTCCCAGCGCGACCTGCCCGTCCGGCAGGACGGTGATGTCGTCCACGATCCGCACCCCGTGGCCCAGCCGCTCGGCGCCGCAGAACTGGAGCGCCTCCCAGATGGACGGCAACCCGAACGACTCGCCCGCGTGGATCGTCAGGTGGAAGCTCTCGTGGCGGACGTGGTCGAACGCCTCGAGGTACCGGGTGGGGCGGTAGCCCGCCTCCGGCCCGGCGACGTCGAAGCCCACCACGCCGTCGTCCCGCCAGCGGATCGCCAGCTCCGCGATCTCCTTGGACCGCGCGTACTGCCGCATCGCGGTGATCAGGGTCCGCATCACGATCGGGTGCCCGGCCGCGGCGGCGCGCTGCTCGCCGATCCGGAATCCCTCCTGGACCGCTCCCGCGACCTCGTCCAGGGTCAGGCCGCGCTCCACGTGCAGCTCAGGCGCGTACCGGATCTCTGCGTATACCACCCCGTCCGAGGCCAGGTCCTCAGCGCATTCGGCGGCCACCCGGACGATGGCATCCCGCTCCTGCATGACGCCGACGGTGTACGCGAACGTCTCGAGGTACAGCTCCAGCGACTTGCGGTCCGCGCCGCGCCGGATGTGAACGGCGAGGGCGTCCACGTCCTGGGTGGGCAGGTCCCCGTAGCCGAACTCCCGCGCGAGGTCCACGATCGTGGCCGGCCGCAGCCCGCCGTCGAGATGGTCGTGGAGCAGGGCCTTGGGCGCCTGGCGGATGGTGTCGAGCGGAAGCATGGTCCCTCCGGAGTCCTGCGATCGTAGCGCGGCGGACGGCGCCCGACAGGGCCGGACGGCCGGAGTCCCTCAGGCGTCAGGCCTCGAGACGCGCCCGCGCCGCCGCCAGCGCGGCGGCCACCCGGTCCGGAGCGGTGCCCCCGATCACGTCGGCGGCAGCCAGGGAGCCCTCGATCGTGGCGACCGAACGGAGCGCGGCCGCGATCCCCCGCTCGTGCGCGAGGGCGCGGGCCGTCGGGTCGTCCGAGCCGTCAAGGGCGGCCCGGAACGCCTCGTCCGGAAGGCCCGCGAGGGTCGCGATCCCCTCCGCCTCCGCTCCGCCGACGAGGCCCCCAACGATGTGGTGGGCGGCCCGGAACGGGACGCCGCGACGCACGAGCGCATCGGCCAGCGCGGTCGCCGTCGTGTAGCCCTCCTCGGCGGCGGCCAGCATCCGGACACGGTCGATCACCAGCGTTTCGACCAGGCCGGCCATCACGGCCAGCGAGGTCTCCAGGGTGTGGATCGCGGCGAACAGCGCGGGCTTGTCCTCCTGGAGGTCGCGCTGGTACGCGAGCGGAAGGCCCTTGAGCAGCGTGAGCGTCGCGGCGACGGAGCCGATCACGCCCGCCGTCCGGCCCCGGACGAGCTCCGCGGGATCCGGGTTCTTCTTGTTGGGCATCATCGAGGAGCCGGTGGAGAACGCGTCGGCAACGTGCACGAACCCGAACCGCGGGTTCGACCACCACGTGACCTCCTCGGCCAGCCGGGACAGGTGGACCATGGCGAGGGCGGCGGCGGCCAGCACCTCCACCACGAAGTCCCGGTCCGAGACCGCGTCGAGCGAGTTGGCGGTCACCCCCTCGAACCCCAGCTCCAGCGCGGTGGTCTCGCGGTCCAGTGGGAAGCCGGCCCCGGCCAGGGCGCCGGCTCCAAGGGGTGAGACGTTGAGCCGCCGGCGGGCGTCCGCGAGCCGGCCTCGGTCGCGCTCCAGCATCTCCACGTAGGCGAGCAGGTGGTGCGCCAGCAGCACGGGCTGCGCTGGCTGGATGTGGGTGGTGCCCGGCAGGACGGCGTCGCCCTCGCGCTCGGCAAGATCCACCAACGCCAGCTCGAGACCGGTGATCCCCACCTCGAGGCGGTCCACGGCGCGACGGGTCCACAGCCGGAGGTCCGTCGCCACCTGGTCGTTGCGCGAGCGCCCGGTGTGGAGCTTGCCGCCGACCGGTCCGACCCGCTCCGTGAGCAGTGTCTCGAGGTTCATGTGGACGTCCTCGAGGGCCGGGTCCCAGGCGATCGCCCCCGACTCCACGTCCCGTCGCAGGCTCACGAGCCCCAGCTCCAGGGTCTCGGCCTCCGTCGCCGTCAGCAGGCCCGCCCGCGCGAGGCCCCGGACGTGCGCGATCGAGCCTGCGATGTCATCGAGCGCGAGGGCGGCATCGACCTCGATCGAGCGCGTGAAGTCCGCCATCCGCTCGTCCGGCTCCTCGCCGAACCGACCGCCCCACAGTCGCATGGTTCCTCCGTCCCCCGTGCGGGACCATCCTACCCGGCGACGCCCTGTGCAGCCGCACCGCGAGATCGCCGCCCCGGCCGCAGAGCGCACGGCGCGAACGCGCCGCCCCGAGTCAGGCCGTGGCCAGGTCGCCGGTGAGGTAGCGCTGGATCGACGGCCCGACAGCCCGGGCGACGGCGTCGCGATCCATCGACGCAAGCGGCTCCACGCCGACGACGAGCCGGGCGAAAGCGAGCCCGATGAGCTGCGAGCCGGCGAGCGACGCCCGGACCGCGGCGTCCGGCCGGTCGAGGACGGTGGTCAGGGCGAGCAGCGGACCTTCCGCCAGCAGCCGTCGGAGCATCGCGGCCGCAACGGGGTCGGTGGACGCGGACCGGATCACGCCCTGCAGCAGGGGCCGCACCTCCGGTCGCTCCCAGAGCCCCAGCACGAACGCCACGAACCGCTCGCCGAGGCGGTCCTCCGGTCCGTTGAGCAGCGCCGGCACGGCGGTCGCGAAGTCCACCGGCATCTCCATCGCCGCCACGAACAGCTGCTGCTTGGTGCCGAAGTAGTGGTGAACGAGCGCGGCGTCCACGCCGGCCCGCGCGGCGATGTCGCGGATGGTGGCCCCGTCGAAGCCGCGCTCGCCGAAGGCGGCGCGGGCGGCGTCCAGGATCCGTCCCCGGGTGTCCTCGGCACCGGGGCGACGACCCGGTCGCCGGGGCCGCGTGCCGCTCATGCGACGTCGCGGCGGATCGTCAGCGAGGCGATGACGCCGAAGAACACCGCGATCCCGGCCAGCACCAGGACGTCGAGCTGGAGGGCGGCCGCGTCGAGCCCGGCACCCGCGATGAACACCTGCCGCAGGCCGTCCACGGCGTAGGTCACGGGCATCAGGTAGACGAACGGCTGCAGGACCTCGGGCAGCCCGCTGACCGGGAACAGGACCCCCGACAGCAGGAACTGCGGGACGATGACCAGTGGGATGAACTGGACGACCTGCAGTTCCGTGCGGGCGAAGGTGGACAGGAAGATGCCCAGGCTGACGGCGCCGATCGCCAGCAGCAGGACGACGAGGAACGCCGTGACCGGGTTGCCGGCGACGGCGACGCCGAGGCCGATCGCGAACTCCGGCAGCGGTCCGATCGACGGCACGTGGACGGTCCCCAGCGTCCAGGCCATCAGCAGCCCGACCTGGAGTCCGGCGAACAGCGCGAACCCGAGCGTGTAGCCGGTCACGATCTCGCCCCGCGTCACGGGCGTCGCCATCAGCCGTTCCAGGGTTCCTCCCGTCCGCTCGCGCAGGAAGCTGATGCCGGTCAGGATGTACACGAAGAAGTAGGCGAGGAAGCCCACGATGGCGGGCGCGTAGGGAGCGATCGGGTCGTCGGTCGGGACGCCGTAGACGGTGACGTGCTCGACGGCCGGGACGGGCGCGTCGACCGCGGCCGTCGCGGTGTCCACCAGGATCCCCCGCACGATCCCCAGCTGCGTCGCCTCGCCGATCGGGTCCATGCCGCTGGTGAGCATCGTGATCGTGGCCGACGCCTGGCCGAGGTCCGCCGGCAGCACGATGCCCACGCTCGCGTCCCCGCCCTCGATCAGGGCGCGGGCGGCCGTCTCGTCGGGCGCCTCGGTCACGACGATGTCCTCGGCCGCGAACGCCGCGGTCAGCTCGTCGGTGACCATCGGGCCGACCGGGCTGCCCTCGTCCACGATCGCGACGTGGACGTCCGGCTCCTGGCTCTCGCGGACGATGAACGTGATGAGGCCGGTCATGAGGATCGGGGCGACGAACAGGAGGCCGAGCGAGCGGTGGTCGCGACGGAACTCCGCGACGACGCGCCGGAAGATGGCCCGCATCCGCCGCGCGTTCATCGGGCCACCCCGCTCTCGTCGGCGAAGTGCAGGAACGCCTGCTCCAGGTCGTCCGTGCCGGCGCGATCGCGGAGCTCGCGGCCCGTCCCCCGGGCGATGACGCGGCCGGCCCGCATGAACAGGAGCTCGTCACAGCGATCGGCCTCGTCCATCACGTGGCTCGACACGACGATGGTGGCGCCCGCGTCCGCGAGCGAGCGGAAGTGGGCCCAGAACTGGACCCGGAGCAGCGGGTCGATGCCCACCGTCGGCTCGTCCAGGAACAGGACCGCCGGCCGGTGCGTGAGCGCGCACGCGAGCGACAGGCGGCGGCGCTGGCCGCCCGACAGCGTGGACGTCACCGACCGCTGGCGGTCGGCGAGCTCCACCAGGGTCAGCGCCTGCACCACGGCCGCGTCGTCCGTGACCCCGTAGGCGGCCGCAAAGAAGCGGGCGTTCTCGCCCACGGTGAGGCCCGGATAGATGCCGTCGCTCTGGGTCATGTAGCCGATCCGGGCGAGGTTCGGACGTGACGGCATCGCCACGCCCAGGACGCTCACCTCCCCCGCGGTTGCCCTGGCCATGCCCGTGAGCAGGCGGATCAGCGTGGTCTTGCCGGAGCCGTTGGGGCCCAGCAGCCCGTAGATGCGACCGGGCGCAAGGTCGAAGCCCACGCCGTCCACCGCGCGGATCTCGCCGAACGTCTTGACCAGGCCGGCGGCGTGGATCGCCGGCTGGACGCCGGGTCCGGGGGTCGCCGCTGGCACCGCGTCGAGCATCGTCCTGGTCCTCCCGGGCTAGGAATTCATCAATTGATGAATTCTAGATCGGCGGGCGGCGGACGGCAACGGCCGTTCGGCCCGGTGCCGGCGACTCCTGCGGCCTGCGCCCCGGCCGGTGCGGGCCGGGACGCCCGGGCGAGGCCGACGCTCGCGGCCCGGCGATCCGCCCTCCTGACCCGGGTTGGCCTATCGCGATGGGCCAACGGCCGGTATCCTCCGGCGATGCGCGGCCGCACCCCCTGGACCTGGGCCCTGTTCCTCGCCCTGGGCCTGTTCTGGGGGTCGTCATACCTGTGGATCAAGGTCGGCATCGAGACGCTGCCCCCGTGGACGCTGATCGCCGGCCGGCTCCTGCTCGGGGGCGCGTTCTTGGCGATCGTGGTGGCCATCGCCCGGCAACCGCTCCCCCGCGAGCCGCGGATGTACGGCCACCTGCTCGTGATGAGCATCGTCAACATCGTCATGCCCTTCTTCCTGATCACGACCGGCGAGCAGTCGATCGACTCCGCGCTGGCGGCGATCCTGAACGCAACGGTCCCGCTGACGGTGATCGTGCTGGCCCCGCTGTTCCTGCCCGACGAGCGGATCACCGTCCCGAGGATCGCCGGGCTCGCGATCGGCTTCGCCGGGGTCATCGTGCTGGTCGCCCCGGACCTCGTGAACCTGTCGGACTCCGACCTCACGGGGGAGCTGATGATGCTGGGCTCCAGCGTGTGCTACGGGATCGGCAACGTGTACGCGAAGCGCTACGTGCACGGCCTGCGCCCCATGATCCCGGCCCTGTTCCAGGTCACGTTCGCGGCCGCGATCGCCGTCCCGCTCGCGCTGGTGCTGGAGCAGCCGTTCGCGACGGTGCAGCCGGCGCCGGAGGCGATCGTGGCGGTGGTCTGGCTCGGCCTCTTCGGCTCCGGCCTGGCCTACCTGTGCTACTTCACCGTCCTGCAGCGCTGGGGCGCCACCCGGACCTCGATGGTCGCCTACCTGCTGCCGGTGGTCGGGATCGCGCTGGGCACCCTGCTCGGCGAGCCGGTCACCGCGGAACGGATCGCCGGCACCGCGCTGATCCTCGCGGGCATCGCGCTCGTCAACAGCGGGCCCACCCTCCGCCGGCTGGCCGACGGCCGTACGGGCGCGGCGGGGCGGGCCGCGAGCGCCTGACGGCCGGCGCCTGGCCTCGGGCAGCCGGGACGAGCGTGGCGCGCGCTCACGAGCGGTCCGTTCGGTGGTGCGCCGGCATCGGGGCCGGGCCGGAGACCGGCTGGCCCGTTCAGCCGAACCGCTCGCGGAGCCGGGGCAGGACCTGCTCGCCGTAGCGGGCGATGGCCGCCTCCTGGGCCTCGCCCGGGAAGTGGAACACGAGGTGGTTGAAGCCGTAGCCGATGTACGGCGCGATCTGCTCCACGTGCTCGTCCGGGTCCGCGGAGACCAGCCAGCGGCGGTGGGCCATCGGCTCCACGTGCCTGGCGAGGACCTCCATGTCGCGCGGGTCGTGGACCCCGACCTTCATCTCGCCGGGCAGCGCCAGGGCCGCCCAGATCTTGGTGTCCTCCATGGCGCGCTCGAGATCGGGGTCGAAGGACACCTTCATCTCGATCATCCGGTCGATGGCCGTCCCGTCGCGGCCGGCCTTCTCGGCTCCCTCGGCCACGGCCGGGAGCAGCGTGTCCGTGTACAGCTCCGGACCCTTGCCGCTGGTGCAGATGAAGCCGTCGCCGAGGCGCCCCGCCAACCGGGCGGCGGCCGGCCCCGCGGCCGCGATGTAGATCGGCACGGGCTCGTCGGGGCGGTCGTAGATCGTCGCGCTGTGGGTCCGGAAGTACTCGCCCTCGAAGGTCACGAACTCCTCGCTCCACAGCTGCCGGATCAGGAGCACGGACTCCTTGAGGCGGGCGAAGCGCTCGGACTGCTCGGGCCAGGTCACGCCCACCGGGACCTCGTTCATGGACTCCCCGGTGCCCACGCCCAGGACCACGCGCCCGGGCGCGAGGCAGCCGAGGGTCGCGAACGCCTGGGCCACGATGGCCGGGTTGTAGCGGAACGACGGGGTCAGGACGCTCGTGCCGAGGGTGACCCGGCTGGTGGCCTGGGCGGCGGCGCCGAGCCATACCAGCGCGTTGGGGGCATGGCCGTCCGTGTGGCGCCAGGGCTGGAAGTGGTCGCTGGTCCACACGGACTCGAATCCGGCCCGCTCGGCCGCCAGCGCAAGGTCCAGCAGGCGCCGGGGCGCGAATTGCTCGGCGGACGCCTTGTAGCCGAGGGTCAGGCGGGGCATCGGGCTCCTCTCGTGCGGGTGGTCCGATTGTCGCATCAGCTGGCGATCGCGAGTGCCGCCGTCCCCGCGAGGATGAGCGCCGAACCCGTGATCCGGCCAGCCGCCTCGCCCCTTCCCGTCGTCTCGCGGAGCCGCAGCGCACCCCAGGTGGACACGAGGACCACGGCCGACTCCCGGAGCGGCGCCACGATCGACAGCGGAGCCCGGGCGAGGGCCGCCAGCACGAACCCGTACGCGGCGAGGGTGAGCATCCCGCCCGCGATCGCCCTCGGCCGGTCGAGGGTCGCCGGCGGCGGCGTGTACCGCCCACCCGCGATCCGGGGCCGCACCCAGGCCACGGCCAGCAGCCCGACCGCCGCGGCCGGCCACAGGATGCCCGCGTAGAACCACGCCGGGGCCAGCTGGACCCCCACCCGGTCCAGGGCCGAGTACGTCGCGATCATCGTGCCGGTCGCGAGCGCGTACCCGGCCGCGGACCGGTCGTGCGCCGCGGCCGCGGCCTGGAGGAACCGCCACGGCCGCTGGACGAGGAGCAGCCCCGCGACGAGCAGGGCGACGCCCGCCCAGGCCCCCGGCGCCAGCCGCTCGCCGAGGATCACGACCCCGATCGCGATCGCGAACAGCGGCGCGCTGCCGCGCGCCATCGGGTACACGACCGACAGGTCCCCCCGCCGGTACGCGGCGGCGAGGAACACGAAGTACGCCACCTCCACGCCGCCCGAGACGATCCCGATCAGCCATGCCTCGGCCGGGATGGACGGCTGCCCGGCCGCCAGCCATCCGACGGCCACCAGCGGCACCAGCACCGCCGAGGCCACCGTCAGGCCCACGGTCGCCGTCCATAGCGGATCCCCCGCCGTCTTGAGCAGGATGTTCCACGCCGCGTGGAGGACTGCCGCCAGCGCGACGCAGCCCAGGACGTAGGGATCCACCCCCCGAGTCTACGAGTCGGGCGGCGCCGCGGGTTCACGCCGCGCCGTGGTGTCGGCTCAGCGCGCGACGTCGCGCCTCGCCATGCCCCAGGCGCCGACCGGCAGCCCACCCGCCGCGAGCACCGGCGGGTCTCCTGCTAGCCGCCCAGATCGCGCCGCCGGATGCCCCATGTGCCGAGCAGGATCCCGCCGATGGCGATCGCGATGCACGCGGCGACGCCGGCCGGGTCCCACTCGCCGATCATCGGCTGACCGAGGTGCGTGGTCAGGGCGAGCTGTGCGACCCAGTCGGGCAGCTGCAGCGCCGGTGCGAGCAGGCTGACGAGGAAGGTGACGATCACGAAGGCCGCGACGACCTCGGCGGCCCACGAGGTGCGCCACAGCCCGCCGACGGCGATGCCCAGCCCGACCAGTGCGGCCGCGTAGCACGCAAGCGCGAGCGTGCCGACCATCGGCGTGGCGGCCTCGCTCTCCGCGAACACGGAGCCGAGGCCGATCCCGATCGCATAGATCGCCGTCGTCACGAGGACGGCGAGGATCGCCCCCACGCCACCCGCGAGGGCCCAGCGGGCGGGCGTCAGCGGCGTGGTCATCAGCATCTCCAGCCTCCCGCTCTCCTCGTCGGACGCCCACTTGGCCACGAACGTGGCGGCCGAGAAGCCGACGACGATGAGGCCCATCTCGACGAACACGAGCTGGAGGAACCACCCCGACGACGTGATGTCGACCCCGGGGAAGATGGTCCGGAGGATGTCGGCGAAGGTCGGGAAGTCCGTGGTGAGCTGGGACGCGAAGGTGCGGCTGACCGCGGCCAGGAGGAAGCCGAAGATCCCGATCCCGATGCCCCACTCGATGGCCAGCGGCAGCTGGTCCCCGAACGCGCGACCGACGGGACCGCGAATGCCGAGCGTCGCCCGTGGCAGACCCGGCACCGGGATCCCGGACATCACCCCGAGGTCCCGCCGGGCGAATGACTCGATCCCGATGGCGAACAGGATGACCGTGACCACGGCGACCAGCCCGAGCGACGGCCAGTCGAACTGGCCGGCGAGCGGCACGTGTCCGTACGTCCAGTGGAACCACGAGATCTTCGCGATCCACTCGAACTCGGGCACGTACGGCGCGTAGCCGCCCAGGATGAACATGCCGAACAGGACGGCGCCGCCGATCCCTGCCGCGCTCCCCCGGCCGACGATCGGGGCCAGGGCGAACGCCACCGCCCCCGACACGAGGCCCATGAGGCCGACCCACAGGGCGAACCCGATCCCGGATTCGAGCGAGATCGCGTCTCCGAACTCGGCGTCACCGAACACCGAGCCGGCGACGGTGGCGGCGAGCGCGAGGAAGACCATCGAGATGGTCATCACGGTCACGTGGGCGGCCAGCTTCTCGAGGGCGATCCGGCGCTTGCCGAACGGCGCGGCGGCGACGAAGTCGAGGCTGCCCCGCCGGGCCTCCCCGGCCAGCGTGGCGGAGAGGGCGAGGATCGACCACAGGCCGGCCAGGAACGCGAAGAACGGCCCGTACTTGTAGGTCAGGAAGCCGCCCATCGTCTCGGGCTCGACGATGGGGCCGGCGATCCCCGCCATGATCGGCGGCACGTTCTCGACGAGCTTCGCGATCTCCTGGCGTGCCTCCGGGGTGCCGTACGCGGCGCCCCACGCCTGGCCGACGGCGAGCATCAGACCCGCGATCAGGCCGGTGAACATGATGAAAGCGAGCCGCGAATCCCGGAGCGTCTTGCCGTAGATGCTGCCGAGGCCGTAGACGCGGCTGAATGGCGGGATGGCGGTCCGTCCGAGGCCGGACGGGACGGCGCCCGGCTGCGCGGTCATGACCCACTCACCTCCGTGGCCTGCTGGCCGTACTGGGCGAGGAACGTCTCCTCGAGCGTGGGCTCCCGGCTGACGAAGTCCAGCAGCTCGTAGCGTGCGGCGGCCTGGACGACCGGCGTGATCGGGCCGAAGACGCGCATCCGCAGGGTGTGATCCACGACCTCGACGTCGCTCACCCCCGGCAGGTTCGCGAAGGCCTCCGCCGGCACGCCATCCGCGAACCGCAGCTCCACCTGGTGATGGGCGAGGTCCCGCAGCGCATCCGTGCGGTCCACCTTCACCAGGCGGCCCTCGCGGATGATCGCCACCCGGTCGCAGGTCCGCTCGACCTCCGACAGGATGTGGCTGGACAGGAACACGGTCCGGCCCTCGTCCTTCGCCTCGCGGACCAGCGAGTAGAACGACTGCTGGATGAGGGGGTCCAGGCCGGACGTGGGTTCGTCGAGGACCAGCAGCTCCGGTCGATGCTGGAGCGCGATGACGAGCCCGATCTTCTGCTTGTTGCCCTTGGAGTACTCCTTGAACTTCCGTGACGGGTCCACGTCGAAGCGCTCGATCAGGGCGGCCCGGTAGGCCGGGTCCACGCCGCCCCGGAGGTTGCCGAAGTACTCGATCGTCTGGCCGCCCGTGAGGCGGTCGTAGAGCGTGAACTCGCCGGGGACATAGCCGATCCGCCGGTGGATGCTCACCGGGTCGACGGACGACTCGATCTCGAACACGAACGCCCGGCCGGACGTCGGTCGGATGAGGTCCAGGAGGGTGCGGATCGTCGTCGTCTTGCCGGCGCCGTTCGGCCCCAGGAAGCCGAATACCTCGCCCTCGGCCACCTCGAGGTCCACGTCCACGATGCCCCGGTGGGTGCCGTAGGTCTTGGTGAGCCGCTCGGTGCGGATGACGGCGGGCATGTGGTCAGTCCTTTCCGGCTGGGACCGCGGCCGGGGCGAGTGCCGCCCGTTCGGCCCTGAACTGCTCGATCAGCTGGGGAAACATGGTCAGGAGCATCGCGTACAGGCGCTGCGCCTCCCGCAGGCGGGCGAGCGACTCGTCCGGACGATCCCGGAGCGCCTCGATCACCGCTTCCAGCGCCTGCAGCGACGGGCGCGTTGCCCGTTCCTTGGCCTCGAGGCTGTGGATCACGGCATCGGGCGACGTGCGCCAGTACTCGCGCCGGTCCGCACGTCGCTTGATCCGAACGATCAGGCCGGACGGCTCCAGCATCCGGACCGCGCCGCTGATCGCGCCCCGGCTCGCCCCGATCGCCTCTGCGATCTGCTCGACGGACTGCTCCGGCGGCTCACACACCAGGAGCCATGCCCACAGCCGCCCGGCGACCGGCGGCAGGCCCTCCGAAGCGAGGATGCGGGACCAGCGATCGACGAACGCCTCTTCCTCGGGCCGCATGGGCACACGATACGACCGTGTGCAAGTTTCAGTCAATCCTGAATGATCACGAAGTCGATGGGCCGGATGTCGTGATCGTCATGCCCCGATACGCGGTGCGGGCGGGCTGGTCCTTCCGCCGCGATCCGGGCGCCTGGCGCCCGAACGAGCGCACCGTGGGACGTTCCGACCGCTGAGCGCCCTGTCTGGCGCATGGGCCTCGTGCCCACGCAACGGATGCATCTCCGCGCGGCGCACTTGTCGCGGCGCGCGCCCGTTGGCTCGCTGCCAGCCCGGCCCGGCGCGGGCGCAGGGACCCCTGCCGAGCCGGCCGGCCCGGGCATTCCCGCGGCGCTGCACGCCCCGCCACGGTGGGGATTGACACCGGAAGCGTGAGCGCCTAGGCTCGTATTGCACATCTGAGCGTTCCTTGCAACACATGTGCACTATCCGGAGCGTCGATGACCCTCGCCACCGCCCAGCCCCGCGGGAGGGCCGACGCGCGCCTCCTCGTCCGGGTCGCGCGGATGTACTACGGGATGCACCTGACCCAGGAGCAGATCGGCGACCGCCTCGGCCTCAGTCGCTTCAAGGTGGGCCGCCTGCTGGATCGCGCGGTGCGGGAGTCCATCGTCCGGATCGAGATCGTCCATCCCGCCGCCCGGCTGGTGGAGCTCGAGGAGTCGCTCATCACCCGGTTCGGCCTCGCGGCCGCGGTCGTCACGGACACCGTCGCGGGCGGCGACGCCGCGGATCGCGCCCTGCGGGAGGCCGTGGCCGGGGCCGCCGCGGAGTACCTCGCGGCCGTCCGGCCCACGGGGGCGATCGGCGTGTCCTGGGGGCGGACGATGCTGGAGCTGGCCAGCCGCCTGGAGCCCCGCTGGACGACGGCGACCGAGATCGTCCAGCTCAACGGGGCCACCTCCCGCTCCGCCACGCCCACCCGCGCGGGCGAGATCGTTGACCGCTTCGCCGCCACGACCGGCGCCGCCGTCCGGCTGATGCCCGCGCCGGCGATCGTCGGGTCCGCGGAGCTCCGGGCCGCCCTGGAGGCGGATCCATCCGTGGGCGAGACGCTGGACGCGGCGCGCCGGGCACCGTTCGCGGTGTTCAGCCTGGGCGTGCCCACCCCGGAGAGCGTCCTCGCGGAGTCGGGGTTCGTGGTCGACGCGGACCGGGCGCGGCTGCGGGCGGCGGGCGCGGTGGGCGACGTGCTGGGGCGGTTCCTGGCCGCGGACGGACGGATCGCGCTGCCGGACCTCGACGAGCGCACGGTGGGCCTGCCGCTGGCGGACCTGGCGGCCAAGCCCCATGCCGTTGGCCTCGCGGCGGGCGTGGACCGCGGGCCGATCGCGCTGGCCGCCATCCGGGCAGGCTGCCTCAATGCCCTCGTCACGGACGAGGACACCGCCCGCTGGCTGGTGACCCATGGCTGAGCCGCGGCAGGAACGCCCCACCGAGGAGCAGGTGCGCGAGGTCGTGCGCCGGATCGTGGAGGCCACGGTCGAGGCGGGACCGGCCCCGGCCCGGGCCGGGGCGGCGCCGACACCCGCGGATACGCCCGCGCTGGCCCCGCGCACGGTTGCGGTCGGCGCGGACCACGGCGGCTACCCGCTCAAGCAGGCCATCGCGCGGGCTCTCTCCGAGCGGGGCTACGCCGTCACCGATTGCGGCACCGGCTCCACGGACGCGGTCGACTACCCCGACTTCGCCCACGCGGTCGCGAGGCTCGTCGCCGACGGGACGTGCGCGGCGGGCATCATGGTGGATGGCGCCGGCATCGGATCCGCCATGGCGGCCAACAAGGTCCCCGGGGTCCGCGCCGCCAACGCCCACGACACGTCCATGGCGCGCAACGCCCGCGAGCACAATTACGCCAACGTGCTGACGCTCGGCGGCCGCATGATCGGCGAGGGGCTCGCGCTGGAGGTCGTCGAGATGTTCCTCGCCACGCCGTGGGGCGCCGAACGACACGGAGCGAGGGTGGACAAGATCACCGCCATCGAGCGGGAGTACGCCAAGGCCGCAGCCCCGGATGGAACGCGATGACGATCGACGAACGTGACCTGCTGATCGAGACGATCACCCGCGAGGTGCTCGCCGCCCTGACATCGGGCGACACCTGCGGCAGCTGTGGCGGCTCGTGCGCCGCCCACTGTGCGGACAAGGTGCGCGACGTCGTGGGCAACGGGGCGGACCGGATCGCCTACCACGGGCGCGGCGGGGACGTGCCGCGGGACCTCGCCCGGTATATCGACCACACCCTGCTCAAGCCCGATGCCACCGCCGCGGACGTGGACCGCCTGTGCGACGAGGCGATCGAGCACGGCTTCGCGGCCGTGTGCATCAACCCCACCTGGGTTCGCCGGGCGGCGGACCGGGTGCGCGGGACGGACGTCGCCGTGGCCTCGGTCATCGGCTTCCCGTTCGGCGCCGGAACCTCCGAGGTCAAGGCCATGGAGGCGCGTCGGGCCATCCGGGACGGCGCCCGCGAGATCGACATGGTGCTCAACATCGGGGCCCTGCGAAGCGGCATGCAGGACGTCGTCCGGGAGGACATCGCGAAGGTCTCGGACGCGTGCCACGAATCGGGCGCCCTCAACAAGGTGATCATCGAGACCGCGCTCCTCACCGACGAGGAGAAGGTGGTCGCGTGTCACCTCGCGAAGGAAGCCAAGGCCGACTACGTCAAGACGTCCACCGGCTACGCCTCGGGCGGCGCCACGGTGTTCGACGTCGCCCTGATGCGGGAGGCCGTGGGGCCCAGGATCGGGGTCAAGGCCTCGGGCGGGATCCGCACCGCCGAGGACGTCCAGGACATGATCGCCGCCGGCGCGACCCGGATCGGGGCCTCCGCCGGGGTGAAGATCGTCACGGGAGAGAAGGTCGCACATGGGCAATATTGACCTCCGGGCGTACGTCTTCCTGGACAGCCTCCAGGCGCAGTACGCCGCGTTCCTGGGCACCGTCGCCCAGGGGTTCCTGCCCCTCGCCGGGGACGCGTCGCTGTCGATCGAGGTGTCGCCGGGCATCGAGATCAACCGCCTGACGGACATCGCCCTCAAGTCCACGTCGGTCAAGCCCGGCATGCAGATCATCGAGCGGTACTACGGCATGCTCGAGGTCCATTCGCCATCGCAGGCGGAGGTGCGGGCGGCGGGGGCCGCGATCCTGCGCGAGATCGGCCTGGAGGAGACGGATCGGATCAAGCCGCGGATCCTGTCGAGCCAGATCATCCGCCGCATCGACGACCACCAGGCCCAGCTCATCAACCGCACGCGACACGGCCAGATGCTGATCCCCGGCCAGACGCTCTACGTGCTGGAGCTGGAGCCGGCCGCCTATGCCGCGCTGGCGGCCAACGAGGCCGAGAAGGCCGCCCACATCAACATCCTCGAGGTCCGGTCGTTCGGCTCCATGGGCCGGATCTACCTGGGCGGCGAGGAGCGGGACATCGACGTCGGCTGGCGCGCCGCCCTGTCGTCGATCGAGGGCCTGGACGGCCGAGAGGCGAAGTCGTAACCCCACGGAACCAGGGATCCAAGGACGGCGAAGGAGAGATCGATGGCAGAAGCGCTCGGGATGATCGAGACCCGCGGGTACGCCGCGATGGTCGAGGCGGCTGACGCGATGGTCAAGGCCGCCAAGGTGGAGCTCGTGAGCTACGAGAAGACCGGTGGCGGGTATGTGACCGCGGTCGTTCGCGGCGACGTCGCGGCGGTGAAGGCCGCCGTCGAGGCAGGCGTCCGCGCGGCGACCAAGGTGGGCGAGGTTGTCACCAGCCACGTGATCGCCCGGCCGCACACCAACGTGGACCTGGTGCTGCCACTCGGCCGCGCCGACGAGGCCCGCGCAGAGGGCGGCAGCAACTAGGAACCCCCACCGGGTCGCGGACGCATGCGGCCGCGGCCCGGAACCCCCAAGCCGGAGGAACCATGCTCCTGGGACGTGTAGCCGGGACGGTCGTCTCGAGCCGCAAGGAGCCGCTGATCGAGGGCTGGAAGCTGCTGCTGGTGCGGCAGATCGACGCCGACGGGAAGGACCTGGCCGGGTTCGTCGTCGCCGCGGACGCGGTCGGTGCCGGCGTGGGCGAGGTCGTCCTGTACGCCTCGGGCAGCTCCGCGCGCCAGACCGAGATGACGCGGGACCGCCCGTGTGACGCAGTGATCATGGCGATCGTGGACACCTGGGAGATCGGCGGCCGCGAGGTCTACCGGAAGTAGCCATGAACGAGCTGTCCGAGCTTGAGATCGCCGACATCATCGCGCGCGTGCGGCGCCGCATCGACGCCGCCTCGGACGGACGCGCCGGCACCGTCCTGAGAGCCGAGGCGGAGCTCGCCGCGGCCGCGGGCGCGGAGCTCGGCGACGGCATCCACGCAACGATCGACGACGCCGTCGCCGCCGCGGCGGGGGCGTTCCGCGTCTTCGGGTCCATGGGCCTCGACGGCAGGCGCGTGATCATCGAGGCGATCCGCCAGTCCATGCTGGACCACGCGGAACAGCTGGCCCGGATGGCCCACCAGGAGACGCACCTCGGGCGGTACGAGGACAAGGTGGTCAAGAACCGCCTCGTGACGATGAAGGCGGCCGGTCCGGAGGACCTCGAGGTCGAGGCCGTCACCGGCAGCCTGGGCATGATGGTCACCGAGTTCGCCCCGTTCGGCGTCGTGGCGGCGATCACGCCCGTCACCAACCCCACGTCCACGGTCATCAACAACACGATCAGCATCGTGTCGGCGGGCAACGCCGTGGTGTTCAACGCCCACCCGTCCGCGAAGCGCTGCTCGGCCGAGGCGATCCGCCTCATCAACCGGGCGATCACCGGCGCGGGCGGCCCGCCGGACCTGGTCACCGCGATCGCCGAGCCCACCATCGACAGCGCGCGCGCCCTGATGAGCCACCCGGGCATCCGGGTCCTGCTGGTGACCGGCGGCCCGGCCGTCGTGCGCGAGGCGCAGAAGACGGACAAGCGGGCGATCTGCGCCGGCCCCGGCAACCCACCGGTCGTGGTGGACCAGACGGCCGACGTGGAACGGGCCGGGCGGGACATCGTGCGCGGCGCGTCGTTCGACAACAACATCATCTGCACCGACGAGAAGGTCGTGCTGGTGGTGGACTCGGTGGCCGACCGGCTCGTCCGCTCGATGACCCAGCACGGCGCATACCTGCTCAAGGAGCACGAGTTCCGGCGCCTGGAGCGGGTGATCTTCAAGGAGCTCGGCGCGCCCGGGAAGCCCGGCGTCATCAACCCGGCCTGGATCGGCCGGGACGCGGCGAAGATCCTGGCCGAGATCGGGGTCCAGGCGGAGCCGGAGCCGCGGCTGCTGCTGGCGGAGGTGCCGCGGGAGCACTCGCTCGTATGGACGGAGCAGATGATGCCGGTCATGCCGGTGGTCCGGGTCGGCACGGTGGACCAGGCGATCGAGCTGGCGGTGAGGGTCGAGCACGGGTTCCGGCACACGGCGTCGATCCACTCCACCAACGTCGAGACGATCACGCGGATGGCCCGCGCGATGAACTGCAGCATCTTCGTGTCCAATGGGCCCAACTTCGCCGGCCTGGGCGAAGGCGGCGAGGGCTTCAGCTCGTTCTCGATCGCCAGTCCGACCGGTGACGGCCTCACCCGCCCGCGCACCTTCTCGCGCGAGCGGCGGATCACCGTCGTCGGCGCGCTGCGGATCGTGTGACGATGCAGCCGGCGATCGCGCTGCTGGAGCTGGACTCGATCGCGATCGGGATCGAGGCGGGCGACGCGATGGCGAAGCGCTCGCCGATCGAGGTGATCTACGCGGGCACCGTTCACCCGGGCAAGTACCTGGTGCTGGTCGGGGGCGCGGTCGCGGACGTCGAGGAGGCGCTGGAGGCGGGCCGGGCCGTGGGCGGCCCCGCGATCCTGGACCTCGTGCTGCTCGCGGACGTGCACCCGGACGTCGTGGCGGCCATGCGCGGCACGCGGCTGCCGTCGACCGGCGAGGCGCTGGGCATCATCGAGACACCGACCGTTGCTGCGGTCATCGACGCGGCGGACGCGGGGGTGAAGGGCGCCCGCGTCCGGCTGCTGGAGCTGCGCCTGGCCGACGGCCTGGGCGGCAAGGCGTACCTCCTGTTCGGAGGATCCGTGGCGGACGTCGAGGCCGCGGTCGAGATCGGCCGGGCGCGGATCGGCGCCCCGGGCCGCGCGATCGCCCGGGTGATCCCGCAGCTCCACGGGGAGATGCGTGACAACCTGGAGGCGGATGCGCGGTTCCGCCACCGGCTGGCGGGGCGCGGGGAGGCCTGAGGTGCAGCTGGCGCGCGTCATCGGCACCGTGGTCGCCACCGTGAAGTCCCCGGGGCTCGAAGGGGTGCGGATGCTGGTGGTCCAGCCGCTGGACCGCGGCCTGGCGCCGCTCGGCTCCCCCGTGGTCGCCGCGGACGCGCTCCACACGTGCGGGCCAGGGGAGCTCGTGTACGTGGTGGGCGCGCGCGAAGCCGCCCTGGCGATGCCGGACCCGTTCGTGCCGGTGGACCACGCGATCGTGGGCATCGTGGACGCGGTCACCCTGGAACCGGAGCGCGAGCCGTGAAGCTGGCGCGGGTGGTTGGCACGGTGGTCTCCACGATCAGCGCGCCGGTGTTCGACCATCGCAAGCTGCTCGTCTGCGACCTCCTGGCGCCGGATGGGACACCCGCGGGCGGCTACCTGATCGCCGTGGACACGGTCGGCGCCGGACCCGGCGAGATGGTGCTCCTGATGGACGAGGGCAGCTCCGCGCGGCAGATCCTGTCGTCGGCGGACGGGCCGGTGCGGACGCTGGTGGTGGGCATCGTGGACGCGGTCGAGATGGCGGCGCCGGGATCCGCACCGAGCGCGCCGGAGACGGAACCGACGCCGGCCCGCCGGGCGCGGACCCGCCGCCGGTCGAGCGCGTGATCGGCCCGGACGGCGTCGTCCGGCGCCACCGCCTGGCCGCCTATGCGTGGTGCGAGGAGGCCGGCCGCGTCCTCCTGGTCCGGATCGCGCCCGGCGAGGCCGGTGCCGGGCAGTGGATCCTGCCGGGGGGCGGGCTTGAGTTCGGGGAGGACCCCCAGGACGGCGCGCTGCGGGAGCTGGCGGAGGAGACGGGCCTCCAAGGGCGGATCGACGGCCTGGCCGGGGTGTACTCGCGGGTCTACGAGCCGGCCGAGACGAGGAGCGGCCACCGCGTGCACATGGTGGGCATCCTGTTCCGGGCCACGGTCACCGGCGGCGAGCTGCGCGACGAGCAGGACGAATCCACGGACACCGCCGCCTGGATTCCCCTGGGCGACCTGGACGCGCTCCGCGCCACCGACCTGTTGCGCTGGGCGCGCCGCTTGACAGGACGCTGAACGAGACGAGTGCGCCGGTCGCACGCCGGTCGCACGCCGGCCGCCCGCGACGCCGAACCGGGCGGTACCCTCCCGCTCCATGTCCGACACATCCCGCTGGGAGCAGCGGTTCCGCTCCCCCGTCCTGTCCTTCCCATCCTGGGCCGCCGACGCCCCGGACCGGCTCGTCGTCTCGTCCACGGAGAGCGGCAGCTACCAGCTGTGGGCCTGGGACCGTGCCCCCGGCCGGCGCTGGCAGGTCACGCGGGACCCGGTGGGCGTGACCGACGGCCGTCCGACCCGCGACGGCAGCGGTGTCGTGTGGTTCCTCGACGAGAGCGGCGCGGAGACCGGCAGCTTCGTCGTCGCGCCGTTCGACGGGGAGGCGGCGCCGGAGCCCCTGATCCGGGGGCTGCCGCATGGCTGGAGCGAGGGCCTGGCGATCGGGCACACGCGCACGGTGGCCGGCATCAGTGACGCCGAGGGCTTCTCGGTCTGGGCGGCCGAGCCTGGCGGCATCGCCCGCAAGCTCCACGAGCACCCGGAACCGCTGCATCTCGCCGGCGACCGGCGTGCGCTCTCTGCGGACGATCGCGTGGTCGTGCTGGAGGTGATGGAGGACGGCGACATCTTCCACCCCGCCCTTCGCGCGATCGACGTCGACACCGGGGAGCCGCTGGCGGAGCTGCGGGACCCCGGGCTGGAGCTCGCGGGATTCGGGTTCTCGCCGCTGCCGGGCGACAACCGGTTCGCCATCACCCACGAGCGGGCCGGCGAGCGGCGGCCGGCGCTGTGGGATGCGATCACGGGCGAGCTTGACGACCTCCGCCCCGAGCTGGCCGGGATCGTGGAGCCGGTGGACTGGTGGCCGGACGCGTCCGCGCTGCTCCTCCAGCAGCTGGTCGAGGGGCGGCACCGGCTGTACCGGTTCGACCTCGCGACGCGGATCACGGAGGTCCTCGACACGGAGCATGGGGCGATCACCGCCGCCGCCGTCCGCCCGGACGGCGCGGTGTGGTACCGCGTCCATGCCGGCGAGCACCCGGCACGGCTGCTTGCCGTCGGCTCCCCCACCCCGCTGCTCGCCGCGGACGGTCCGCCGGCACCCGCGGGCCGGCCGTTCGACACGTGGTCGTTCTCCAACCGGAACGGGCAGCGGGTCCATGGGTTCCTGGTGCACCCCGACGGCGACGGCCCCCACCCGGTGATGATGCGGGTCCATGGGGGGCCGCACTCGGTGGACATGGACCGCTGGGCGCCGGACGTCCAGGCACACGTGGACGCCGGGTTCCTGGTCGCGATGGTCAACTACCGTGGATCGGAGGGCTTCGGCCAGGCGTGGCGCGACGCCCTGATCGGGAACGTGGGGTTCCTGGAGCTGGAGGACGTCCTCGCCGGCCTGGACGACATCGTGGCGCGCGGGCTGGGCGACCCGGCCCGGGTCGTGCTGGCCGGCTGGTCCTGGGGCGGGTACGTCACGCTGCTGGGCATGGGGCGCCACCCGGAGCGGTGGGTGGCCGGGATCGGCGGGGTGCCGGTCGGCGACTACCTGGCCGCGTACGAGGATGAGACGCCGTCGCTCCAGGCGATGGACCGGACGCTGCTCGGCGGGACGCCGGACCAGGTCCCGGACCTGCTGCGCGAACGGAACCCGATCACCTACGCCGATGCCGTCAGGGCGCCGCTGCTGATCCTCGCCGGCGAGAACGATTCGCGCTGTCCAATCCGCCAGGTGCGCAACTACGTGGAGCGCCTGGAGGCGCGCGGCGTGTCACCCGAGCTGTACACCTACGGCACGGGGCACTCCTCGTACGACGTCGAGGAGCGGATCCGCCAGACGGCCGTCGTGCTGGACTTCCTCGCCCGCCATGTGCCGGGGATCCGGCGCCTGGACGGGGCGGGCGCACTCGTGCCCGAGGGCGTCCGCGCCGGGTAGCGGGCGGCCCGGGTTGAGCGGCGCCTCGCTGGGCGGCGCCGTGCTCAGCCGAACCGGTAGCGGGCCTCGCGGCCGGCGCACGGGTTGCCGCGGCCGTAGCGGATGTCGCCCGCAGTCACGTCGGTCAGGCACCAGAAGACGGTCACGGACCGCTCCCCGCCGCCCTCGTGGCGGCAGATCGAGGGCGACGTCGCGTGGTCCGAAAGCGCCGCGAGCATCGACTCCGGCGTGATCGACCCGCTCGCCGGCCCGGCCCCGTCGGGCCCGTCGAGCAGCTCCAGCGCCCGGTCGAGCCGGACGGCGGAGCGGACGGCGTAGGCCGGATCGCCCTCGTACCGCCGCATCCGGTCGCAGACGTAGTGGTTCGTGTGACCGAACGTGCCGCGGGCCGACAGCCCCGTCACCTCGGCGTCGGTCGCGGAACCCTCCACGTTGACCACGCCCCCGTCGCGGTGCGCGAAGACCGTGTTGTAGGACGACGAGCGGTCCGGCCGGAGCGCCATCGCGACGGCCTCGTCCAGCGTCCGCGCCGTCAGCTGCTCGCGGACCATCAGCAGGCGCGGCACGCCCACCCGATCGTCGTTGGGTGAGAGCTCGTTCCCGGTCAGGGTCAGCCCCGCATCGTTCCAGCCCACGCTGACCCACGGCCCGATGCCCAGGGACAGCACCACCGGCTCGCCGGGCACCCGCCATTCGATAGCCACCAACTCCCCCTCCGAGGCCGGCGACAGGTCGTTGTTGTGGGCCACCCAGACATGTCCGTCGGCCGTGGCCGGCGGCCCCGCCACGAGGTCCGAGCACCGCCCATCCACGCTCGTCCCGGCCGTGGCCTGGGACGGACGCACGTCCCAGATCTCCTCGATCGAGGCGGCGAACAGCGCGATCGGATCCACACCGGCGGCCTCCGCGGCCCCGTCAAGCTCGTCCACGAGCCACGGCGTGGCGCGGAGCGTGACGTCCCGGTAGGCGGCGGCAAGTGCCAGCTGCTCCTCGCGGGTCCGGCCCGGCGGGAGGTTTGCGCCGAAGGCGACCGCCTCCCGGAGGACGTCCGCCGTCGCCTCCCCCACCTGCCGCCCCACGTCGCGGTGCGACCCCGAGACGACGAGGAACGGGATCCCGCCGTCCCGGTCCGGTGCTCGATCCGCCATCGTCGCGACCCGGCTAGCGCCCGGCGCGATTCCGGGGCGCGCGCGGGAGCCGCCGCTCGCCGCGGACCAGGTAGTGCACGAACCAGTCACGCACCTGGGCAACGTGCTCCGCCCGCCGGAACGGCGCCCCCGAACGGGTCAGCTCGTGGCTTTCGCTGGGCACGCGCATGAACCGGACCGGCCGACGCAGCGAGCGCAGGACCGTGAACAGGGCTTCCGCCTGGCCCACCGTCGTCCGCAGGTCCCGCTCCGCGTGCTGGATCAGCAGCGGCGTCCGGATGCTGGGGGCCAGCGACAGCGGCGAGATCGCGCGGAAGTACGCCGGGTCCTCCCAGGGCGTGCGCCCGAACTCGATCGTCGCCCACTCGCCGCCCGAGATGTCGCCGGTGAGGAACAGCATCCCCATGTCCGCTACCGAGCGACAGGTGACCGCGGCCCGGAACCGATCGGTGCGGCCCACGATCCAGTTGGTCAGGTAGCCGCCGTACGAGCCGCCGGTCACGCCCAGGCGGTCCGGGTCCGCCAGGCCGTCGGCGATCGCCTGGTCCACGCCGGCGACGACGTCCGCCATCGGGCCGTCGCCCCAGTCGCCCAGGTTCGCCCGGTTGAAGGCCTCGCCGTACCCCTCCGAGCCGCGCGGGTTGCAGGCCAGCACGCCGATGCCGGCCCCCGCCAGGATCTGCCACTCGAGCATCGGCGACCAGCCGTACAGCGTGTGGGGGCCGCCGTGGATCTCCAGGACGAGCGGCCGGGGTCCATCGCCTGCCGGGAGCAGCCAGCCCTGGATCTCCCGGCCGTCGCTCCGCCAGCGACGCTCGCGCGGCTCGACGAGCGAGAGCTCCGCTTCGAGGTCTGCGTTGAGCGCGCTCAGGGGCCGGGGCTCGCCCAGGGTGGTGGTGCGGCGACCCGGGACCGGCTCGTAGGCGATGACCTCGGGCAGCGCGGTGGCGGTCGACCGGACGGCCACGACGACCCGCGTGCCGGCCGCCGATCCGCCCGCCGCCAGGGCGTCCCAGCCGGAGAGGTAGTGGCGGTCCTCGGTGAGGCGGCGTGGGGCTGCACCACCGCCGGTGGCCACGCTCCACAGCTCCATGCTGCCGTCCACCGGAGCCGTGAACAGGACGTGCGAGCCGTCGCCGGACACGGCCAGCCGCGGCCCCTCGCCGATGGTCAGGTCGCTGTTCATCGCCGAATCCGGCTTCAGCTCGCTGGACGCGAGAAGGTCCAGGCCGCCTCCCCGGCCCGCATCAGATCCGTCCGCCGCGAACCGCCAGATGCCGGTCCGGTAGCCGCTTCGCGGGAACCGGTCGCCGAGGGCCAGGACCGCCGAGCCGTCCGGCAGCCAGACCGGGTTGTAGAACGAGGCGTCATCTCCGCCGGCGATGGTCGTGACCCGGCCGGTGGCCACGTCCACCGCATAGACCCCGGACCGGTCGTTGATGTCCGGATGCCGCCGGCGGTTGGCGGCGAAGGCGATGCGCGTCCCGTCCGGGGACCACGCCGGCCAAGCCTCCGCGGTCGGGCCCGTGACCAGCGGGCGTGCCTGCCCGGTCGCGGCGTCCACCAGCCACAGGTGGGCAACACGGTCGTCCACGAAGCCCGCCGCGTTGTGCATGTACGCGAGGCGGTCGATGTAGCGGTAGTCGGACAGGGGGACCTCGCCGGGCTTGGGTTTCGGCAGCCGGCCACGGCGGCGCGCATCCTCCTCGCGGGTCGCCCCCAGCGAGCAGGTGAGGATCGCGAGCGTGGATCCGTCCGGCGACCAGGCGAAGGTCTCCACGCCCCGGGGCAGGTCGGACAGCCGGCGCGCCTCCCCGCCATCGAGCGGGAGCAGGTGCACCTGGCGGCCGCCCTCGCGGTCCCCGTGGTCTCCATGGTGCGCGTGACCCACGGCGAGCTCGGGCTCCTCCTCGATGTGGAGGCGGCGATCGGAGAGGAAGGCGAGCGTCCGCCCGTCGGGCGAGAACCGGGCATGGTCGTCCGCGCGGGCGCCCAGGGTGAGCTGCCGGGCGGGCGCCGAGCCGTCCACGGGCGCGCCCCAGATGGACGTGCGGTAGCCGTCCCTCCCGGGCGCGGAGATCCTGACCGTGAACGCGACGAGCCGGCCGTCCGGCGACAGCCGCGGATCCGTGGGGGCGCGGAGGCGGTAGATGTCGGCAGGATCGGCGGGTCGGGGCACGACGGACTCCGGGTCTGGGCGCCGGCGGACCGGCCTGACGGTGGGTCGCGGACCGCGCGAACGACGGCCCGGGATGAGTCTAGCGTCCGGGCACCGGTTACCATCGTGGCGCGATGGCCGAGCAGCTCTCCCTCCGGCTCGAGCCGGCGCTCCCCAGGCCGGGAGGCGTGGCGCCCATGTGGCCCACGCCCCGCCCGGACCCCTTCGACTCGCCCGACTGGCTGTTCGAGCCGACGTGGGGCGGTCACCGCGTGCTCGTGTTCGTCGGGCCGGCCGATGCTCCCGGTGGCGGCGAGGTCCGGATCGTGGACGCGGCCGGGCACGAGCTGGGGGCGCGCCTCCCGGAGCTGGCCGGGCTGGCCGTCCGGGTTGCGGCGCGGTCCGCGGTCCTCGACGCCGAGCTGGTCGTGGTGGACGAGCGGGGCCGGGCGGACGACGATGCCCTCCGCGCGCGGCTGAACGGGCTGCCCGGCCGGCCGGTCGCGTGCCTCGTGTTCGACCTGCTCCACCTGGACGGCCAGTGGCTGCTGGGCAGGCCGCTCGAGAGGCGGCGGCAATCGCTCCGGCGGGTGCTGCGGCCGGGCGACGAGGTGGTCGTGGTGCCGGCGATCGGGGGCGAGGGGCGCGCCCTGCACGCCGCGGTGACCGCCCAGGGGATCGCCGGCGTGCTCGCGCGGCGGCGGACGAGCCCGTACCTGCCGGGCGTCCACAGCCGCCTGTGGCGGTCGATCATGGCGGGGCCGGCGGCCGCCGATGTGGCGGGCGCGGACGGCACGGGCACGGACGGCGCTGCCGGACGCGATGCCGACGCGGACGGCGCCACGGCGGCGACCGGCACGGCCCCGGTGCTCGCGCTGTTCCGTCGTCTCCCGTTCGAGGAGGAGCCGGACGCCGGCGTGTAGCGGGCGGTCTCGGCCGGGAGGCGTGTCTCCGCTCTTGCGGTCCCGGCCGCGTCAGAACGGCGTGGGGATGTCCTTCAGCGGCACGGCCGGCTCGCCGTGCCTGGCGCTCACCTTGCGCTTGGGCAGCTCGACCTCCCGGAGAGCCAGCGGCTCGTAGGGAACCAGGCTCAGCAGGTGGCTGATGATGTTGAGCCGTCCCCGCTTCTTGTCGTCCGTGTGGGCGATGTACCAGGGCGCCCAGGGCGTGTCGGTCGCCTTGAACATGGCGTCCCGGGCCCGTGAGTAGTCGTCCCAGCGGCCGTACGACTTGAGGTCCATGTCGGTCAGCTTCCAGACCTTGCGCGGGTCGTTGATGCGGCCCTGCAGCCGGCGGGTCTGCTCGTCCGGGCTGACCTCGAGCCAGTACTTGATCAGGATGATCCCGGAATCGATCATCGCCTTCTCGACGGCCGGCGTCTGCTCGAGGAACCTGTCCGCCTGCTCCGGGGTGCAGAACCCCATCACCCGCTCCACGCCTGCACGGTTGTACCAGCTCCGGTCGAAGATCACGACCTCGCCCCCAGCCGGGAAGTGCGGCAGGTAGCGCTGGACGTACATCTGGCTCTTCTCGCGCTCGGTCGGCGCCGACAGGGCCACCACCTTGAACACGCGCGGGCTGACCCGCTCGGTGATCCGCTTGATCGTGCCGCCCTTGCCGGCGGTGTCCCGGCCCTCGAACACGATGCACACCTTGGCCCCCGTGGCCTTGACCCATTCCTGCATCGCCACGAGCTCGCCGTGGAGACGGCGCATCTCGCGCTCATAGGCCTTGGTGCTCAACTTCTCCGGGCGTTCTTCCGTTTCCGTCGCGCCGCTCGGGGCGACCGGCTCCGCGGCAGCCTTGGCTTTGGCAGCGCCCTTGCTCTTCTTCCTGGCCACGAGTCAGATCCCTCCTGGGCAGCGCGAGCGACCGTCGGGTCTGCCGACGTCGCGGGGAGCACGTCGCCGCTCGGGCGATGCGGTCACCCTGCGGCGGCGCTGTTCATGCGGCATCGTACCCGAGGGAGAGGCGGGTCCCACGCGTCCCGCGTTGCCGGCCGGGGCCGATCTCCGCGAGGGTCAGGCCCCGCCGCGGACCGCGCGAAGGAACGTTCGCATCGTCGGCGGCTGGCCGTAGAGCAGCACGCCGGCCCGGTAGACGCGGATCGCGAGCCAGGTCGCCAGCGGCACGGTCGCGACCAGCAGGCCGACCGACAACGCCACCTCCCACGGCTCCACGCTGCCCGTGGACAGGCGCGCCATCATCACGAACGGGGACCAGATCGGCACGTAGGACGCGAGCTTGATGAACGACGAGGACCCGCCGGAGAGAGCCAGCACGGCCGGCAGATACCCCATGATCGCCGGGATCGACAGGGGCAGCGCCACGATCTGCAGGTCCTCGGCCCGGCTGAGCAGCGACCCGGCGCCCGCGTACAGGGCCGCATACAGCGCGAACCCCAGCACGAAGTACACCAGGAACGCGCCCACCAGGCCCGGTGACAGGCCGGCCAGCGACGTCCCGGCCGCCGGGTCCGCGCCCAGCAGCGCATCCCCGACCTGGCCGGAGAGCAGCAGCGCGAGGAGCGCGGGCGCCAGCACGACCGACACCTGGGTGAGGCCGGCGAGCCCGATGCCCGCGATCTTGCCGGTCACCAGCTGGGGGGCCGTCGCCGCGGAGATCAGCAGCTCCATCACCCGGCTGGCCTTCTCGGCCACCACGCCGGCCGCGACCCACAGCCCGTAGAACACGAGCGTCAGGAACGACAGGACGACGAACACGATGCCCACGATCCGGCGGCTCGCGTACTCCGCGGTGTCGATGGCCTGCCCCGCCCCGCCGCCGGTGACCGCGCCGACCTCCACGACCGCGAACCCGGGTGGCACGAACGGCTGCTGGTTGGGCGGCTGACTGGCCGTCCAGTCCAGGATGCCCACCGCGAACGCCCCGATCTGGAGCAGCTGCGCCCGATCCTGGCTCAGGGCGCCCACGCTCAGGACCCGGAAGTCCAGCCCGCCGTCCGGCTTGCGATCGATGACCACCGCACCCGCGACGGAGCCCTCGCGGACCTCCCGGGCGGCGGTGTCGATGTCGTCACGCGGCTCGAACAGGAACCGCTTCCCGGTGCTGGCCCCGCTCTCGAGCTGGGCGTTGAGAAAGTCGTCCATGGTCCGGATCGCGCTGCCGCGCAGCTCCGCGTCCGGGGCCACCACGACCACCCGGGTGACGGTCACCTGGTCCACGAACCGGATGGCCAGCGGGATGAACGCGATCACGACGGCCAGCCCGGCCAGCAGCAGCGTGGAGAACACGAACGCGCGCGATCTGACCCGCTCGGCGTACTCGCGCCGGGCCACCAGCCAGACGTTGCCGGCGCCTCCGTTGCCCTCGGTCCGGCCGACGGGTCCGCCCGTGCCGGTCACGCCGCGTCCTCGGCGGCGGGCCCAGCCGGACTGGGAGCGGGTCGGCCCACCGGTTCGGCGGGCGCCAGGTGCGCCTCCTCGGCGTCGACCGGGTGGCCAACGTGATCGATGAACACCTGCTCCAGCGTGGGATCGGCGACCTCGAAGTGGAGCACGCGTGCGCCGGCCGCCATCGCCGCCGCAAGGACGTGCTCGGGCTCGACGCCCGGATCCAGCTCCACGCTCGAGCGGTCCATCCCGGCCTGGATGATCCGGGTGCCGGGGACCGCGGCAAGCCAGGCCATCCGGTGGTCGTCCGCGACGGAGATCCGGACCATCCGCCGCCCCGTGGAGCGCTTCACGTCGCGCAACCGGCCACCGACCACCATCCGTCCGCGGTCCACGATGGCAACCGATTCGCACAGGGCCTCCGCCACCTCCATCTGGTGGGTGGAGAACACGACGGTCCGGCCCCGGTCCCGCAGCTCGAGGAACGCCTCCCGCAGGAGCATCACGTTGACCGGGTCAAGCCCCGTGAACGGCTCGTCCATGAGCAGGACCTGCGGGTCGTGCAGGACCGCGGCGATGAACTGGACCTTCTGCTGGTTGCCCTTGGACAGCTGCTCTGCCTTGCGGCCGGCGAGATCCTCCGCCCGGAAGCGGTGCAGCCAGGCCATGGCCTCGCGCCGCGCCCGGTCCGGCGGCACGCCGTGGAGGCCGGCGAAGAACAGCAGCTGATCCAGGACGCGCATCCGCGGGTAGAGGCCCCGCTCCTCCGGCAGGTAGCCCCACGTGGAGCGCGGCAGGCGGTGGCTCTCGGTGCCGCGCCAGCTCACCTGCCCGGCGTCCGGCTCCAGCACCCCGAGGGCGATGCGCATGGTCGTGGTCTTGCCCGACCCGTTCGCGCCCAGGAAGCCGAACACCTGGCCCGGGGCGACCTCGAACGCGAGGTCGTCGAGGGCGACGACCGATCCGAACCGCTTGTGGAGATGGTCGACGACGAGCGTCATGCTCGCTCCGGTGCCGTGAACGTGGTCATCCGCACCGGAGCATAGCTGGCCCGCCCGGATCGGCCAGTCGGGGAAGGTCCCGCTCCACGGGCCGATGATGGTCAGGGGTACGATCGCCAGGTGCAGGACGCCGGCCGGACAACGCCCCTTCGGATCGACGCGGACCGTGCCGCCGGGACGCTCCGCCTGGAGTGGGCCGACGGCCACGAGACGATCTATGACGCCGTCGCGCTCCGCTGGCTGTGCCCCTGCGCCTACTGCCGGGGTGAGGCGGGCCAGCCGGGCTGGCTGGACACCAACCCCACGCTGACCGTGGAGCAGACCCGGCTCGTGGACGTCGCGCTGGTCGGCGCGTACGCGATCCAGGCCAGCTGGGGCGACGGCCACCACACCGGCTACCACACCTTCCAGCTGCTCCGCGACCACTGCCCGTGCCTGGTCTGCGCCCGCGAGCGGCACCAGCGTCAGGGCCTCATGGGGGAACCTCGATGATCATCACGACCACGCCGTTCGTCGCCGGACACCGGGTCGTCGAGACCAAGGGCCAGGTGTTCGGGCTCGTCGTCCGGAGCCGGGGCCTGGGCGGCAACCTGTTGGCCGGCCTGCGCTCGATCGCCGGCGGGGAGATCCACGAGTACACCAGCCTGCTGGAGGACACCCGGCGCCAGGCGATCGACCGCATGGTGCAGAACGCGACCCTGGTCGGCGGCAACGCCGTGATCTCGATGCGCTTCGACTCGTCCGAGCTGGCCGGCACGATGTCCGAGATCGTGGCCTACGGCACGGCGGTCGTGGTCGAGCCGGATGCAGGAGCCGCCCAGGCGCATGAGTAGCGGCCTCGGGCGTGACGGTCGCCCGCGGGCTGATCGGCGGCCTGGGGGTGGTCCTGATCGTCGTTGGGATCGTCGTCGTCACCGGCGGAGGCCTCGCCGGAGACCTGTTCGCCGCCCTGTTCCTGTTCCTGCCCGGCGTGCTCCTCGTGGCTGGCGTGATCCTCGAGCGCCTCCGGTACCGCTCGTCGGCGGCCGAGCTCTCGGGCGACCCCCCCGGCCCCGGGGGCGGCGAGAGCGCCCCGCCGGAGGCCCGCTTCCGCCCGACCGAAGAGCGCTTCCTCGACCCCACGACCCGCGTCCCGATGCGGGTCTACGTCGATCCGGCGACCGGCGAGCAGCGGTACGTCCCAGAGGGCATCGCGGAGGGCTGAGCAGGTCCGCGTGCTATCCTCGGCGGCCGGGGCGTTCCCCGTGCGCGGCGGAGGTCGTGCCACCGCGACCGCTTTCCGTCACGACCGGCGGGTCGGCACGCGCCCGCGACAGATCGCCAGAGGGCCATGACCGCCGTTCGATCCGCACCCGGACCGCGAGCCGCCACCCGCGGCCGCCGCCGGACGGCGCGCGACCAGCGTGGCCCCGTCCTCAACCGCGAGCTGTCGTGGATCGAGTTCAATGCCCGGGTCCTCCACGAGGCCCGCGACGCCCGCAACCCGCTGCTGGAGCGGGTCAAGTTCCTGGCCATCTTCGCGTCCAACCTGGACGAGTTCTTCCAGGTGCGCGTGTCCGGCCTCCGGCGCCAGCACCAGTCCGGGTCACAGCACACGTCCTCTGACGGCATGACGCCGGCGCAGCAGCTGGGCGCGATCCGCACCCGGGTGACCGAGCTGATCACGGATCACGCCGCGATCTGGACCGACATCCGGGAGCGGCTGGCCGCCGAGGGCGTGGAGATCCTGGAGTACGCCGACGTCCCGGAGCACCACGAGACGCTCCGCCGCCGGTTCCACGACGAGATCTTCCCGGTGCTGACGCCGCTGGCCGTGGACCCGGGGCACCCGTTCCCGTACATCAGCACGCTGTCGCTCTCGATCGCGGTGGGCCTGCGGGACCCCGAGACCGGCGAGACGCGCTTCGCGCGCGTCAAGATCCCGCCCATCCTGCCCCGCCTGTTCGAGGTGGAGCGGGACAAGTTCGTGCTCCTGGACCAGGTGATCGAGGCGAACCTCGACGAGCTGTTCCGAGGCATGGAGATCCTCGACACCCACCTGTTCCGCGTGACCCGCGACGCCGACATCGCGATCGAGGAGGACGAGGCGGACGACCTGCTGCTCGCGATGGAGGAGGAGGTCCGCCGCCGGCGCTTCGGCGAGGCCGTCCGGCTGGAGGTGGAGCGGTCCATGCCGGAGCTCACCCGGCAGATCCTGGTGAGAGGCGTGGGCGTCCGGGACGAGGACTGCTACGAGGTCGCCGGGATGCTGGACCTCACCGCCCTGTGGCAGCTGGTGGACCTGGACCGGCCGGATCTCAAGGCGCCGCTGCACGTCCCGGTCGTGCCCCAGCGCCTGCTGCCGCCGGACGAGGACGAGCCGGCCGACGTGTTCGCCCAGATGCGGGCCGGGGACCTGCTGCTCCACCATCCGTACGACTCGTTCACGGCCTCGGTGGAGCGGTTCATCGCCCAGGCCGCGGACGATCCCGAGGTCCTGACCATCAAGCAGACCCTGTACCGGACGTCTGGCGACTCGCCGATCATCCGGTCCCTGATCCGCGCGGCGGAGCGCGGCAAGCAGGTCGTGGTGCTGGTCGAGATCAAGGCCCGCTTCGACGAGGAGGCGAACATCGTCTGGGCGCGCAAGCTGGAGCAGGCCGGTGCCCACGTTGTCTACGGCCTGGTGGGCCTCAAGACCCACTCCAAGGTGCTGCTCGTGGTCCGGCGCGAGGGGAGCGGCCTGCGCCGTTACGTCCACATCGGCACCGGCAACTACAACTCCAAGACCGCGCGCCTGTACGTCGATCTGGGCATCCTGTCCGTGCGGGAAGAGCTGGGCGCGGACGTGACCGACCTGTTCAACGTCCTGACCGGCCTCTCGCGGCAGAGCGCGTTCCGCCGCCTCCTCGTGGCGCCCATGACGCTGCGCTCCCGCTTCCTGGAGCTGGTCGAGCGCGAGACGGCGAACGCCCGGGCGGGCCAGCCGGCGCGGATCGTGCTCAAGGTCAACTCGCTCGTGGACACCCAGGTCATCGAAGCCCTGTACGAGGCCTCGCGGGCCGGCGTGGAGATCGACTGCATCGTTCGCGGCGCATGCTGCCTGCTGCCGGGCCTGCCGGACGTGTCCGAGCACATCCGCGTCCGATCGGTCGTGGGCGAGTTCCTGGAGCACTCGCGGATCTGGATGTTCGCCAACGGCGGGCGGGCGGAGTGGTACATCGGCTCCGCGGACCTCATGGAGCGGAACCTGGACCGCCGGGTGGAGGTCGTGACGCCGGTCGAGGACCACGAGGCCCAGGCCGGGCTGGCGCGGATCATCGAGGTGCTGCTGGCCGACGACCGCCGGTCCTGGCAGCTGGACGCGAGCGGGAACTGGGTTCGGACCGAGGTGCTCCAGGCCGGCGAGGGCACGATCGACACGTTCGCGACCCTCAAGGAGGATGCCGCGCTGGCCGCCGCGCTGGCGGACGTCCCGCGGCGGCCCCACGCGGGCGCCGGCTCCATGGACCCGCGGGCATGACGGACGTCGAGGAGGGCGTGGTGGAGCCGCCGGTGGAGTCGGAACCGCCGCTCGAGGTCGAGCTCAAGTACCGGATGACCGATGCCGGACCGGGCGAGCGGCTGCTGGCCGCGGACGACCTCGCCGGCTTCACGGCGGGCGGGCCGGTCGTGCAGGTCGTCAACGAGGATCGCTACCTGGACACCGACGACGGGCGGCTTGCCGGCGCCGGGTATGCGTGCCGGCTGCGGTCCACGGGCGACGGGACGATCATCTCGCTCAAGGGGCTTCGCGGCATCGGCGGCGGGGCGCAGGTCCATCGCCGCGAGGAGCTCGAAGGTCCGGCCGATCCGGCCGTGCCGCCCGCCGGCTGGCCCGCCTCGGACGCGCGCGACCGCGTCCTGGAGATCGCGGGCGACGCCGCGCTCGGGGACCTGGTGGTCGTCCGGCAGGCGCGCCGCAAGCGCGAGTACGAGCACGACGGGACGGTCGTCGAGCTGTCCGTGGACGACGTGGAGGTCGTGGCCGGGGGCGTGGTGATCGAGCGGTTCGCGGAGCTCGAGCTCGAGCTGCGCGCGGGCGACGAGGCGGCGCTGGAATCGCTGGCAGACCTGCTGTCGGAGATCGAGGAGCTGGTCCCGGCGGAGACGTCCAAGCTGGAGCGGGCGCTTGCGGCGGTGCGACGTGCCGAGGCCCCGGACAGCGCGGATGCGACCGACGTGGCCGAGGTCGCGGGCGAGACAACGGGTGAGCCGGCGGCGACCGGCCGGGCGGCGAAGGCCGCGAAGGCCACGAAGGCCACGAAGGCCACGAGCGAGGCACCGGTCCCCGTCCCGCTGCCGGAGCCCGAGCGGCCGCGGATCATCGTCGCCAAGACGCCGGGCGTCATCGGCGACGACCACCTGGCCGAGGCCGGGCGGAAGGTCCTCCGCTATCACCTCGCGCGGATGATCGCCCGCGAGCCGGGTACCCGGGCCGGCAAGGACAGCGAGGAGCTGCACGCGATGCGCGTCGCGACGCGCCGGCAGCGGGCGGCGTGGCGGGTCTTCGGCGAGGCGTTCGATCCCGGGCGGACGGCGAGGCACCGCCGCCGGCTGCGCGAGGTTGCCCGGGACCTCGGCGCCGTCCGAGACCTCGACGTGCTCATCGAGGCGGCCGAGGCGTACCGGGACCAGCAATCCGCCACGGAGGCCGCCGCGTTCGACCGCCTGGTGCAGAGCTGGCGGACGACCCGGGAGACCGCACGGGCGGTGCTCATCCGGGAGCTGGACTCCAACGGGTACCGGCGCTGGCTGGAGACCTACGTGCTGTTCGTGCAGGCGGAGGGAAACGGGGTGCTGTCCGTCGGACCCACCCAGCCACATCGCGTGAGGGACACGATGCCCTCGCGGATCTGGGCCGCCTACGAGGCCGTCCGCGCGTATGAGTCGGTGCTGCGCTGGGCAGACGTGACGACCCTCCACGACCTGCGGATCGCCGCCAAGTGGCTGCGCTACACGCTGGAGTTCGTCCGCGAGGCCCTCGGTCGGGATGCCGGCCAGGTCATCGAGAAGGTGGTCGCGCTGCAGGACCACCTGGGCTGGCTCCACGACGCGGACGTCGCCGCGACCCTGGCCCGCCAGTTCCTCGTGGAGCATGCGGGCGAGCTGTCCGAGCTGGAGAGCGCGGCGATCGGCCGCTACCTCGTGGACCGTGAGCGGGAGCTGGCGCGGCTCCGACGGACGGTGGGCGGAGCGTGGCGCGGCGTATCGAGCCTCGCCTTCCGGCGCGGGCTGGGGCGCCTGGTCGCGGGCCTCTGACCCGTCACGGGCCGCCGGCCCGGGGCGTCAGTCCCGCCAGCCGGCCGCGAGCGACTCCAGGCGATCGCGCCAGAAGGCTCCGGCAACGATCGTCGCAAGCACCAGGCCCTCCCGGATCCCCTGGTCGGACACTCGCATCCGGTCCGCGCCGTAGCGCTCCAGGATCGCGTCCGCGATCACCGCTCCGGCCGGAAGCAGACGTGCCCGAGTCTCACGCATCAGGTGGCGCTCGGCCGCCTCGGCGCTGGTCTGGACCATCAGGATCGCGTTCGCGACCGCGATCCGCCGTCGGCTGAGCGTCCGGTCCACGGCCGTCGGGGGGAGCACCCGGAGCAGGTTCGAGGCGGTGCCACCGACCGCGATCAACTCCGTGGGCGCGGCGTCCGGCAGACCCGCGACGATGCGCTTGGCCTCCTGGCGCATCGCCTCGATCTCGGCCTCGGTCGGCGGGTCGCCGCGGACGAAGTCCTGTGTCAGGCGGGCGCAGCCGACCCTGAGGCCCTCGGTCGAGGCCCGCCGACCGGGGCCGGCGACGATGACCTCCGAGCTCCCACCGCCGATGTCGGCGACCACGATCTCGTGGCCCAGGGGATACCCGAGGGTGACCCCGAGGAGGTTGAGGATCCCCTCCTCGTGGTGGTCGATCACGTGCAGCGTGATCCCGGTCCTCGTCTCGATCTCATGCACGAGCGTCGCAGCGTCGGCCGCGCGCCGGATGGGCTCGGTGCCGACGAACGTGATCTCGTCGGCGCCCAGGGTGCGTGCGGTCTGGGCGTAACGGGCCAAGGCCTCGACGAGCTCGCCGCGCAGCTCGGTCCCCAGGTAGCCGTCGTTCGCCACTCGGTCGCCGAGGCCCAGGAAGACCGATTCGTCGGCGAGCGTCAGCAGCACGTGGCCGCGCACGGCAGCGACGAGCAGGTGCACGCTGTTGGCGCCAACGTCCACGGCGGCCCCGATCCTGGCGCCGGGCGGGACCTCGATCTCCGCGCGCTGAGCCTCCGCCCCGTCCGGTGACCACGCGGCCGGCTCGGGTTCGGGCTCGGGCCGGGCTCCGGCTCGGGCTCGGCCTCTGGCTCGGGTTCGGCGGCCGGCTCCGGCTCGGGTTCGGCGGCCGGCTCTGGCTCGGGTTCGGCGGCCGGCTCCGGCTCGGGTTCGGGTTCGGGTTCGGACCGGCTCGGGCTCGGGCTCTGGGCTCGGGCTCTGGCTCAGACCGGCTCGGGTTCGGGCTCGGCTCCGGCTCGGGCTCGGGCTCGGCTCGGCTCGGGCTCTGGCTCAGGCTCCGGCTCGGTTCGGGCTCGCGGCCGGGCTCGGGCTCTGGCTCGGGCTCTGGCTCGGGCTCGGCCGCCGGCTCGGGCTCTGGCTCGGGCTCAGCCGCCGGTTCGGGCTCGCGGCTCGGGTTCGGGCTCCGGCTCGGCAGCGGGCTCGGGCTCTGGCTCGGGCTCAGCCGCCGGTTCGGGTTCCGGCTCCGGCTGCGGGCTCGGACTTCGGACGTGTGGTCACCCGCCGAACGATCCGCTCCGCGGGAGGCTCTTCGACCTGGCGAACGAGCTCGGCAGCCTCCTGGAGCGTGGCGGCGGTCGCCTCGCCCGCGCCACCGGCGCCCGGCCGAACCCCCTTTCGCTCCTTCTTCGCGCGCTTGCGTTCGGCCTTCTCGGCGACTACCGCCGCTCGAGCGGCCTCCTTGGCCGCCTTCCGCTCGGCCTTTCGCTCCGCCTTCCTGGCTGCCTTCGCTGCTGCCCGTTGCGCCTTGGCGTCGACCTTCGCCGCGCGGCGGACTGCCTTTGCCCTCCGTCGGGCGGCCTTCTTCGCCCGCTTCGACGCCCCGTCCGTGGCCGCACCCGTCCCGCCCGCGTCGGGCCCGCCGACCGCGTCCTGCCCGCTGGTCTCCTGATCGTCCTTCATGCCGCTCCTACGTGAACCGTCGACAGGGCCCCGGGTCTGCTGGACGCAAGTCTGCCGCAGCCGGGTGATCCGCGTGCCCCGCGCGGCGCGTTCACGCCGAGTTAACGCTTCGAAAACCGGTCGTTGACCCGCGGACCGCACCGTGGCGCCGTGAGCATGCCCGACCCGGCCGTTCCCGCCGATCCACGCGTCCGACCGGCTCGAGGCCACGAACAGCGCGGATCGACCTGGCTGGTCCTGGCCACGGGCGGCCCGGCCGTGGGACTCGGTGCCGACGCGTCGGGCCCGAGGGTGCGCGTCATCGCGACTCCACGGCGCTTCCGCGATCTCCTGCTCTCGGAACGACCCAGCATCGTCGTGTGTGCGCAGCCACCGGCCGGTGCCGGGGAGCTTGCGCTCGTGGCCGCCGAGCGACGGCGGCGGGCCGACCTCCGCGCGGTCCTCCTGGCGCCGCCCGCGGCGGTCGCCGAGCGGCTGGCCGCACTCGCGCTCGGCTTCGACGACGCGCTGGTGACGACCGTCGCGGTCGCCGAGCTGGCCGGTCGGCTGGCGCTGCTAGAGGCCGGGGCACGCAGCGAGCCGAACGTGGACACGGTCGTCCCGGTGGCTCCGGGTGTCGATCTGGACCTCTCCGGGCACATGCTGCGCCGCGACGGCGATGTGGTGCGCCTGCGGCCGAAGGAGTTCGGCCTGCTCGCGATGCTGGCAAGCCTGCCGGGCCGGGCGCTCTCGCGACGCCAGCTCATTGACGGGGTCTGGGGGTCGGGCCATCAGGGGGGCGCGCGGACGGTGGACGTTCATGTCCGCTGGCTGCGCTCCAAGATCGAGCCCGACCCCGGACACCCGGTCCACCTCGTCACCGTGCGGGGAGTCGGCTACCGCCTGGACGCCCCGCAGCGTTAACCGGCCCTTAACACGCCGGACATGACCCGTTGACGGCCGCACCCGACAGTGAGCACGGCCAAGAGAAGAGGACCGGACGGCAGCGGCGCGGCCAGCGCCGGTCGTCCACACCGAGGAGTCACCCAGTGACGATCACCAGCAGCCGGCGCATCGGCGCCCTCGCACTCGCTGCGGCCATGTTCGTGGCCGCCTGCGGAGGCTCATCCGCCAGCTCCGCACCCGCCACCGAGGGCGCGGCCACCGCGGCGCCCGCCGAGTCCATGGCCGATCTGTCCGGCACCGTGACGGTCGACGGCTCCAGCACCGTCTTTCCCATCACCCAGGCGGTGGCCGAGGAGTTCGGGCTCGAGAACCCGGGCGTGAAGGTCCCGGTCGCCTTCTCCGGCACCGGCGGCGGATTCAAGAAGTTCTGCGCCGGCGAGACCGACATGAATGACGCCTCGCGACCGATCAAGGCCGACGACGAGGGCGAGGGCCTCGCCTGCGACGCCAACGGCATCAAGTGGGTCGAGCTCCAGGTGGCCATCGACGGCCTGTCGGTCGTCGTCAACCCGGAGAACGACTTCGCAACCTGCCTGACCATCGCTGAGCTGGCCACGATCTACGGGCCTGACTCGCCCGAGACGCTCCTCTGGAGCGACGTCCGAGAAGGCTTCCCCGGCGAGAAGATCGAGCGCTACATGCCCGGCGCCGACTCCGGGACGTTCGATTACTTCACCGAGGAGATCAACGGTGAGACGGACGCGGCGACCCAGTTCGCGACCCAGTCCGAAGACGACAACGTGCTGGTGACGGGCGTCTCCGGCAGCAAGTACGCGATCGGGTTCTTCGGGTACGCCTACTACGCCGAGAACCAGGGCGCCCTCAAGGCGCTCGAGATCGACGGTGGCGCCGGCTGCGTGGCTCCGACCCCTGAGACGATCAACGACGGCAGCTACGCGCCGTTGTCCCGGCCCCTGTTCATCTACCCGGACACCGGCAAGGCCGCCGAGCGGCCCGAGCTCAAGGCGTTCGTGGACTACTACCTCGCGAACACCAACGCCCTGTCGGCCGAGGTCGGCTACGTCGCCCTGCCGGACGATGTGCTCGCGGCCGAGGTCGCCAAGTGGGAGGCCGCGGTCGGCGGCTGATCCCGAACACCCTCCTCCTCCTGGGGGGCGCACCGGCCCGAGCCTCGGATCGGGTCGGTGCGTTCCTCTTGGATGGAGCGTCTGTCGTAGGCTATGACGACCCACGTCGCAGGACCCCGAGAACCGAGGATCATGCGCTCGCAACCCCTGACCCTGACGCGACGAGGCTCCCCGGTCGAGCGGATCATCGAGGCCTCGTTGTTCATGGCCGCTGCGATCGGCGTGCTGACGACCTTCGGCATCATCGTGGTGCTGGTCGTCCAGACGGTCGAGTTCTTCCAACTGGTGGGCCTGGTCGACTTCCTCACCGACACCGTCTGGTCCGCGTCGATCAAGCCCTACCGGTTCGGCGTGATGGCCCTCATCTCCGGGACCCTGCTGGTCTCGTTCATCGCGATCGTCATCGCGGTGCCCCTCGGGCTGCTGGCGGCGGTGTACCTCGCCGAGTACGCCACCCCGAAGGTGCGGGCGACGGTCAAGCCGATCCTGGAGACCATCGCCGGCATCCCGACGATCGTGCTCGGCTTCTTCGGCCTCTACTTCCTCACCCCCAACATCCTCAAGCCGCTCATCGGCAGCGACAACATCGGTACCTTCTCTGCCCTGGCCGGCGGGATCGTCGTTGGCCTGCTCATCTCGCCGCTGATCGCGTCGATCTCCGAGGACTCGATGCGGGCCGTCCCCCAGGGCATGCGGGAGGGCGCCTACGCGATGGGTGCCACGCGCTTCGAAGTCGTACGCAAAGTCGTCTTCCCGGCCGCCATCTCCGGGATCATGGCCTCGATCATCCTCGCCATGTCGCGGGCGATCGGCGAGACGATGGCCGTGGTGCTCACGGTGGGGACGCAGCCGCAGCTCACGTTCAACCCTCTGGAGAGCGTCCAGACGATGACGGCGTTCATCGTCCAGATCAGCCTCGGCGACACGCCGCAGAACTCGATCCAGTTCAAGGCGCTGTTCGCGGTGGCGGCGGTGCTGTTCCTGATGACCCTGGTCCTGAACCTGATCAGCAACCGGATCGTCAGCCGGTTCCGCACCGCGTACTGATCATGACCACCCTGAACCCCAGGCCGGCGGCCGTCCGGTTCGAGCCCAACCTCATGCGCCGCAAGCTCAGCGGCACGCTGTTCCTGGGCGGCTGCATCGCGGCGATCGGCGTCCTGATGCTCGCGCTCCTGCTGGTGCTGTACGACGTCCTCGTCCAGGGGCTGCCGTGGCTCGACGCCGACTTCGTCACGGGCGTCCCGTCGCGCAAGCCCGAGAACGCCGGAATCCTGCCCGCCCTTGTCGGCTCCATCCAGGTGGCGCTGATCGTCGGGTTCGTCACGTTCCCGATCGGCGTGGCCGCCGCCATCTACCTCACCGAGTACGCGCCGGAGGGCACCCTCAACCGTGCGCTGCGCACGAACATCTCCAACCTTGCCGGCGTCCCGTCGGTCATCTACGGGATCTTCGGGCTCGCCCTGTTCGTCAGGGCGCTCGGGCTCGGGTTCACGGTGCTGTCAGGCGCGCTGACCCTGTCACTGCTCATCATGCCGGTCGTGATCATCGCCTCGATCGAGGCGCTCCGTGCCGTGCCCATGGCCCAGCGTGAGGGGGCCCTCGCCCTCGGCGCCACGCGATGGCAGACGGTCCGTGGGTCGGTGCTGCCGGCCGCAGCGCCCGGGATCATGACCGGGATCATCCTGGCCATGGCGCGCGCGATCGGAGAGACGGCACCCCTGATCCTCGTGGGTGCCTTCACCTACGTCAACTTCATCCCCAACCCGTTTGAGGGTGGCTACACGGTCCTGCCGATCCAGGTCCTGGACTGGGCCACCCGGCCCCAGCAGGACTTCCACGGGATCGCCGCCGCAGCGATCATCGTGATCCTGATCCTGATGTTCGTGCTCAATGCCCTCGCGCTGTTCGTCCGCTGGCGCCTGGCGAGGCATATCCAGTGGTAGAGGAGTCCCCGATGCAGGCCTCACCGGTGGACGCCCCCGAGCGTCCGGACACGCCCGACGGCCACGGGCCGGCCGTTCGGATCGCCGCCGAGCGGCGCGACGCCCCCGACCGGCTCGACGATCGGGAGACCGCCGTCGAGATGCGGGACGTGGGCTGCTGGTATGGCTCGTTCCGGGCCGTCAAGAACGTGAACATCGAGGTCCGGGCGCGCGAGGTGACGGCGCTGATCGGTCCATCGGGCTGCGGCAAGACGACGCTCCTGCGGACGCTGAACCGGATGAACGACCTCGTCCCCTGCGTCTCGCGTCGACGGGACGCATCCTGCTGGAGGGCCAGGACCTGTTCGGCAAGGGCGTCGACCCCGTCGCCGTGCGCCGCCGGGTCGGCATGGTGTTCCAGAAACCCAACCCGTTCCCCAAGTCGATCTACGACAACGTCGCATTCGGGCCGCGCATCAACGGCTACAAGGGCAAGATGGACGACCTGGTCGAGCACAGCCTCCGCCGGGCGGCCCTGTGGAACGACGTGAAGGACAAGCTCGAGCAGTCCGGCATGGCCCTCTCCGGCGGCCAGCAGCAGCGTCTGTGCATCGCCCGCACGATCGCGGCGGAGCCGGACATCATCCTGATGGACGAGCCGTGCTCCGCCCTGGACCCGCGGTCCACGCTCCAGATCGAGGAGCTCATGGACGAGCTCAAGCGAGAACTACACGATCGTCATCGTGACCCACAACATGCAGCAGGCGGCCCGCGCGTCGGACCACCACGGTGTTCATGACCATGGACGACGACCGGGCGGGCTACGTCGTCGAGCAGGGTCCGACGCTCGGAGATCTTCACCAACCCGAAGAACCAGCTGACCGAGGACTACGTGTCCGGCCGGTTCGGCTGAGCAAGGGAGACGCCACCATGGACACCGACGAGCGGCAGACCGCCCCGGGCCACATGACCGACGCCACGGTGGTTCGTCGACGAGTCTCACCTGGACAGCCCGAGGAGCGCGCCGCCCGTCGTCGAGCCGCCCACCCACGGCATCCGATCCAGCTACGACCGCGAGATCGCCGAGGTGAAGGACACCGTCCTGCGCATGGGGTCGCTGGTCGAGGACCAGATCCACGCCGCGATCGACGCCCTCGTTGCGCACGACGCCGAGGCGGCGCTCCGGGTCATCACCGATGACCGCCAGATCAACGATCTGCAGCGCAAGGCGACGGCTCTGATCGCGGCCGTGATCGCCACCCAGAACCCGGTCGCGCGCGACCTGCGCTACCTGCTCACCCTCGATCACGTCAGCTACGAGCTGGAGCGGATGGGCGACCATGCCGGGTCGGTGGCCAAGCAGGCCCGCAAGCTGGCGCCGCTCCCGCCGCTCAAGGACTACGTGCACCTGCCGCAGCTGGGCGAGCGGGTCGCGAACCTCGTGCACGGGATCATCCGGGCCCTGGTCGACGTGGACGAGATGGCCGCGCGCGAGGTCGCCGCGCTCGACGACGAGGTGGACGACCCTCTACCACCCGATCTTCGAGGAGGTCCTGGGGCTGATGCGCGACGACCCGGCCAACGTGGAGCCCGGGACCCGGATCCTGTTCGCCTCCCACTACCTTGAGCGGATCGGCGACCGGGTCACCAACATCGCAGAGGACATCGTGTTCCTGGCCTCCGGCGAGGTGGAGGACCTCAACACGTGAGCGACGCGCACGACGCCGGTCCGCCGTCGACCGGCATCCACGCTTCGCGGCTCGCCGTGGTCTGCCTCGGCGGCCACCGTGACGCGCCGATCGCGGAGCGGTTCGCCGGTCAGCGCAGGCCCGTGGATCTGGCGTATCACGCTGCTCCTGCTCCGGCATGCGCACGCCGGTGACTGGAGCCGGTGGGAGGGGGACGACGACCTGCGCCCCCTGTCCGCCAAGGGCCGGCGCCAGGCCGAGCGCCTGGGGCGGCTGCTCGCCTCGACCGGCGAGGGCCCTGACCTGTTGATCACGTCACCCAGGGTGCGGGCCGCCCAGACAGCGGAGATCGTGGCCCAGGCGCTGGGCGCCAGCGTGCTCGTGGACGCGCGCGTCGCGGGTCCGCTGGACGCGGCCATCGTCTCGCGCATCCTGGCCGACGTCGGTCCCGCCGAGCGCCCCTGCCTCGTGGGTCACGACCCGGACCTGAGCGAGCTGCTGGGCGAGCTGACCGGGGCGACCGCGATCGCGATGCGCAAGGGCGCCCTGGCGCGCGTGGACCTGCCCGGACGGTCGCCTGAGGCCGGCGGGGGCGTGCTGCGCTACCTGCTGCCGCCGGAGGTCGTCCCGGACCGCTGACGCGCGGGGCCGGCAGGCCGTGTCATTCGTCGAGCGCCGGGTCATCGGGCGCCGGGTCATCGGGCGCCGGGTCATCGGGCGCCGGGTCGTCGAGCGCCGCGCCATCGACGCACACGGCGACCAGCCCGAGCCGGCGAAGCCGCTCGAACGCGGCCGGGCGCAGCACCGTCCAGCCAGCCACCTCCAGCCCCACCGCATGCGCGGCGTCGACAGCGGCATGCGTGATCGCACCCCACTGGACCGATACGGCGCGGCAGCCCAGGCCGATCGCCAGCGAGAGCGTCGCCGGGGCCATGTCCTCCGTGTTGAGCCAGTGAGCCCAGCCGGGCAGGCGGTCCACCATCGAGGCCAGCGTGGCGGCATCGAACGACGAGAGGACGGCGCGATGGGGTTCGTCGCCTCGGGTCGCCCTCAGGACCGCCGCGGTCGCCTCGCCGTGGCCCTCGCCCTTGAGCTCGACGTCCAGGAAGGCATCCGAAGGCAGGGCCTGCACGACGGACTCCAGGTCAGGGATCCCATGGCCCGCGAGCTCTGCGGCGGTCAGCTGGTCCACGTCGACGGGCACACCCTGGACGCGGGCGAGCGAGAGGTCGTGGAGCAGCACCGGCACCCCGTCCCGCGACAGCCGGACGTCCAGCTCCACGCCGTCGCACCCGGGCACGGCCATCGCGGCCACCAGCGCCCCCAGCGAGTTCTCCGGGGCGCTCCGCCAGTCTCCGCGATGGGCGAGCCGGAGCGTCACCGGCGGCTTCCCTCCCCGATCCGCACCCAGGCGGCGATCCCGAGGTGGTCCGACGGGTAGAGGGTGGGGTCGCCGACGGCCGGCCGGTCGAACACGAGCCGGGCATCCTCCGCCCGGGCGTCGCCACGCAGCCAGACGTAGTCCAGGCACCCAGACCTCCCGTCCGTGTCCATCGCCGGGGCCACGAGACCGCTGGGCCAGGTGACCGCGGGCTCGGCGCCGTTCGCCTCGGCGTACGCGGAGCGGAATCCGGCGTCGCGGATCCGAGCGCACGCCGGCTCGTCCGGGTGGGCATTGAAATCACCGACCAGGATCAGCGCGTCGTGGGCCGGCGTCGAGTCCAGCCACGGCAGCAGTGCCTCCACCTGCCCCAGCCGCGCATCCCGGGCGTCGGGCGGGTTGTGGAGGTGGGTGACGGCGAAGGCGAGCACGCTGCCAGTGGGCAGCCGCACGCGGACGCGATGCGCGGCCCGGGCGATCCCGAGGTCCAGGCGCGCGACGTCCGTCGCCACCAGCGGGGCCTTCACCAGCAGGCTGTTGCCGTACTCGGGCCGGCCGGCCCAGCCCCGCACCGCCTCGTAGCGGCCCTCGCCGGCAGCGCCCAGCAGGCGGTCCTGCTGCATCGGATACACGACCTCCTGGAGGCCCACGAGATCCGGCTGGAGCGCCGCCATGTCGGCCAGAAGCAGCGGCAATCGCTCCTCCCAGCGGTCGGCCAGGTTGAGGATGTTGAGGGTCGCGACGAGCAGGCGGTCCACGGGCTCCTCAGGGCCGAGGGGGGACGGGGATGGCGAACGAGAACGTCGAGCCTCGGCCTTCCTCTGACTCGACCCAGATCCGGCCGCCGTGGCGCTCCACGACGTGCCGGGCGATCGAGAGGCCCAGGCCCGTGCCGCCGCCTCGGACCCGGGCGCGGTCCGCCTTGTAGAACCGCTCGAAGATCCGCGCCTGGTCGGCCTGCGAGATGCCGATGCCGTGGTCTTCGACGGCCGCGACCGCCTCGCCGTCACCGGGCCGGACATGCACCGCCACGACGCCGCCGTCGGGGCTGAACTTGACCGCGTTGTGGACGAGGTTCACGAACACCTGGCCGAGGCGGTCCTCGTCGCCGTGCACGTGGGGAGCCGCAGCGTCGGCATGGATCTCCAGCTCCACGCCCTGGCGCTCGGCGAACAGCCGGAGGCGCTCCGCCGACGACGCCGCGAGGCGGCCGAGGTCCACGTCGTCGGTCATCCGGAGCGGCGACCCGCCCTCGATCCGGGCGAGGTCCAGCAGCTCGTTCACCATCTGGACCAGGTGGCCGGTCTCGACCTCCACCTTGGCGATCCGCTCCCGCATCCGGGGCGGCACGTCCGCGGATTCCGCGTCCCGGGCCAGCGTCTCCGCCAGCAGGCTCACCGTGCTCAGCGGCGTCCGCAGCTCGTGACCCAGGTTGTCGATGAACTCGGCACGGATCTGCTGGAGACGGCGGAGCTCCGTGACGTCCTCCATGACGATCCAGGTGCCCGCATCGGGCCGCCGGTCGGCGGTCACAACCACGGTCCGCGGCTCGCCGGCCCCAAGACGGGCTTCGCCCGTGGCCGTCCCGCCCTCGGCCAGCCCCTCGACGAGGTCATCGACGCGGGCGTCGAGGAACGACTCCATGACCGTGCGCCCCACGAGGCGACCGGGGGCGATCCCGAGCAGCTCGTGGGCACGGGCGTTGGCCTGGTCCACGCGACGGTCCGGCCCGACGCGCAGGACGCCGACCGGCACCAGGTCGTCCGGCGGGCCGGGAGCGGCGAGGCTGACCTCGCCGGCGACGGTCGGGCGGCGCTCGCCGGCGACGCTCGCGGAGGCAACGAGGGCATCCAGCGCTGCGGCCCGACGGCGCAGCGCCACGAGTGCGGCCAGCAGGGCCGCGGCGAGCGCGATGACGGCGAAGACGAGGATGTCCTCCATGGATCCGAGAATCGCACAGGTTGCCCTCAGCGCGCGCGGCGCACCTCCGGACCGGACGTCGCCGGGTCCGGCCCACCGTTCACGGCGCCGAGCGGCGCCATCAGCGCGGCGAACGCGTCCGCCGTGAACCCGTGGCGCAGCGCCGTCACGTGCCCCAGCCGCCCCAGCAGCCGGCGGATCCTGGCCTCGCTGGCCGGCGCCAGGCCGGGCACGGCCAACGCCGCCGCCACGTCCGCCGCCGCCAGCTGCGCCGAGATCCGGAGCGCCTCGTCCTCGTCGGAATCCAGGCCGGCGGGCCAGGGCCGCTCGTCCGCGACGATGCCCTGTGACGCGCGAAGGAAGGCCGCGGTCCCGGCCGTCGTCATCGCCGCCACGCGCGCCCGGAGCGCCGCAACGTCCGCGGCGTTGGGTCCGTGGCGTGGCTGGTCCACCGACGCCTCCCAGGCGCGCAGGAGGCGCTCGCGTGCGCGTCCCCGGAACGGCTCCGCAAGGGTGTCGTCCAGGAACGGCGCCAGGACGAGCTCCGCCGCCACGCCCAGCAGCCCCTCGCGCAGGCCCACCTCCGTCCAGCGCTCGCGGGGCACGAGCGCGGCGAGGGCCGTCTCGGTCGCATCGAACGCCACCCGCGCATCCGGCGTCAGGAAGCGCCGGATGGTGGCCAGGAAGGCGATGGGCGGCGGCTCGGCCGCCGCCAGGCGGTCCATCTCGTCGGGGGTCAGCCGTCCGACGCGCTCCAGGAACCGCGCCAGCCGCTCCGCCGGGTCGCCGTGGAGGACGTCCCGGCGGGCGGTTCGCCGCGAAGCCGTCGGCGGGGTGGAGGCGCGACCGGGCATCGGCCGGCGCGCGGAACTCCGCGGCGGCCGGCCGTGGCGGACACCGGTGCGCGCCACCGAGGAACCGGCCCGTCCCGCCACGATGGGCGCCAGCCCCAGCCGCTCACCGTCGTAGCGTGCGCGCAGCGCCGGGTCGCTCAGCCAGTCGTGGGCGACGTTGATGCGCTTCGCCCGCTCGACGGCCACCGGGTGATCGCCGGCGACGTCCGGGTGGTGGCGCCGCAGCAGCGCCCGCCAGGCCAGCTCGATCGCCTCCGGCGAGGCGTCCGTGGACACCTCGAGCCGCGCGTAGAGGTCGTCCTCCGGGAGGAGCGGCCCGGGCATCGGGGCAGGCGACCGGGATCAGGCCGGCGAGGCGGCCCGTCCCTCGAGGAACGCGGTGACGACGTCGATCGGGCGCACGACCCGCTCGCCGGTGGCACGATTCCGGACCTCGACGCCGCCGGCCTCGAGCGAGCGCGGGCTCACCGTCAGGATCCAGGGCATCCCGAGCAGCTCGGCATCCGTGAACTTCACGCCCGGCGACTCGTCGCGGTCGTCGTACAGGATCTGGCGGTCGTCGCCGGCCGTCGCGGCCGCTGCGTACAGCGCCTCGGCCGTCTCGCTCACCCGTGGGTCCTTGTTGGCGCCGATCGCCACCAGGTGTGCGGGGTACGGGGCAACCTCGGCCGGCCAGGCGATCCCCTTCTCATCGTGGTGCGCCTCAACGATGCAGGCCACGTTCCGCCCCAGGCCGATGCCGTAGGAGCCCATGACGATCGGGTGCCGCTCGCCGTCCTCGCCCAGGTACTCGGCGCCCAGCGCCTCCGTGTACTTGGTGCCCAGCTTGAAGATGTTGCCGACCTCGATCCCGTTGCGCAGGAGCACGGCGCCGCCGCACTCGGGGCAGGCGTCACCCTCGCGCACGTTGGCGATGTCGGCGATCACGTCCGGCACGTAGTCCCGCGGCACGTTCGTGTTGCGCAGGTGGAAGCCCGGCCGGTTCGCCCCCGCGACCAGGTTGGGTGAGCGGGCAGCCAGTGCGTCCACGACCACGACCGTGTCGCGGGCGCCGATCGGCGAGCCGTAGCCCGCCTCCATCCCCCGCGCGAGGATCTCCTCGATCTGCGCCGGCCGCAGTCCGCCGGTCGCCTTGATGGCGTTGACCAGCTTGGTCTCGTTGACGTCGTGGTCGCCGCGCACGATCGCGGTCACGAACCGGCCGTCACCGGCGACGAAGAAGGCCGCTTTCGCCGTGCGACTGGTGGGGACGCCCAGGAAGGCGGCCAGCGCATCGATCGTGGTCGCGCCGGGCGTCTCCACCTTCTCGAGCGGCAGCAGCGCCTCGGCCACCGGGTCCGGCGCGATGGTGGGCGCGACCTGGCGGTTGGCGGCGTAGCCGCACGCCTCGCAGATCACGAGCACGTCCTCGCCGGCGGGGTTGAGGACCATGAACTCGTGGGCCAGGCTGCCGCCCATCATCCCCACGTCGGAACTGACGGGGATGGCATGCAGGCCGAGCCGCTCGAAGATCCGGGTGTAGGCCCGATGGTGCGCCCAGTACGACGCGTCCAGGCCCGCCTCGTCCCGGTCGCAGGTGTAGCTGTCCTTCATCACGAACTCGCGGACGCGGATCAGCCCCCCGCGCGAGCGGGGCTCGTCCCGGAACTTGGTCTGGAAGTGGTAGACGATCATCGGCAGCTGGCGGTAGCTCTTCACGATGTCGCGCAGCAGGTCCGCGACAACCTCCTCGTGGGTCATGGCCAGCACCATGTCGCGGTCCGCCCGGTCCTTGAACCGGGCCATCTCGGGGCCGATCGCGTCGTAGCGGCCCGTCTCGCGCCACAGGTCCGCCGGATGCACCACCGGCATCTCCATCTCCTGGCCGCCGATCGCGTTCAGCTCCTCGCGGATCACCTGCTCGACCCGCTTCGTCACCCGGAACCCCAGCGGCAGCAGCGAGTAGATCCCGGCTCCCAGCTGGCGAACGTAGCCTGCCCGGAGCAGCAGGCGATGGGACGGCATCTCCGCCTCGGAGGGGTCGTCGCGGAGGGTCGTGAAGAACAGGTGGGACAGGCGCATGGCGCGAAGGATACCGGCCGCGCGTCGAGCGCGACCGGTCGGTGACAGGCGAGGACAGGCTCAAACAGACCCGGGATCACTCCACAGCGGCCAGGACGGCAGCCGAAGGCCGAGCGCGATCTCCGCGTAGCGGAGCGCGTAGGCAACCCGCACGGGCGTGCTGTCCGCGTGCCGGGGAACACCGTCGTCACCTCGAGCGGTGAACCGCTGGAAGGCTTCGCCCTCGAAGCAGCGCACCAGCAGGTCGAGGTCGTCGATCGGTGCCAGCTGTGCGCGGACCCGGCCGACCTTGCCGGCGAAGGCCCGGGCGGCGATGTCGTTCGGCATGCGTCGAACGTGCCGACGACGCACCAACGGCGGCGCATCGGCGGGTACGGTGGCGCAGCACGGGGGGCGGCCCGGGGAGCCGGCGACGGCAATGCGGGCCGGACCTCCGCGCAGGCTCCGAATCGCTACCATCCCGTTACAAGGGCGACCGCCCCTCGCCCGCTCCCCCCAAGCGATCCGCATCCGAGGCCGCACGACACCGTGGAAGGCATCACGCTCACGCTCCTGGTCGTCATTGCGCTCGCCCTGATCTTCGACTACGTCAACGGGTTCCACGACACCGCCAACGCGATCGCGACCTCCGTCGCCACCAAGGCGCTCCGCCCGCACTACGCGATCGCCATGGCAACAGCGTTCAACTTCATCGGGGCGTTCGCGGGGACCGCCGTGGCCAAGACGATCGGCTCCGGCCTGGTCGACGACGCGAGCACCACGCAGGCGATCGTCGCTGCCGCCCTCCTGGGGGCCATCGCATGGAACCTGATCACCTGGTGGCTGGGCCTGCCCAGCTCGTCCAGCCACGCGCTCATCGGCGGGCTGCTGGGCGCGACCATCGTCGGGGCCGGCGTCGATCAGCTCAAGCTGGACGGGATCTGGAACAAGGTGATCGTCCCGCTCGTGTCCTCGCCGGTCATCGGCTTCACCCTCGGTTTCGTGCTGATGGTCACTCTGTACTGGCTGTTCCGCCGGGCACAGCGGCGGCCGCTGGCGAAGGTGTTCCGCCGGCTGCAGGTCCTCTCGGCCGGGTACATGGCCTTCGCCCACGGCAGCAACGACGCCCAGAAGACGATGGGGATCATCACCCTCGCCCTCGTCGCCGCCGGGGTCCTGCCTGACGCCGAGACGATCCCGTGGGAGGTCATCGTGATCTCCGCGACGGCCCTCAGCCTGGGGACCGCAGTGGGCGGCTGGCGGATCATGCACACGATGGGTCACCGGGTCGTGGAGCTCGAGCCCATCCACGGGTTCGCGGCCGAGACGACCGCCGCATCCGTCATCTTCGGCGCCGCCCAGCTGGGGATGCCGGTCTCGACGACCCACGTCATCTCGAGCGCCATCATGGGCGTGGGCTCCAGCAAGGGCGTGCGGGGCGTCCGCTGGGGCGTCGCCCGCAGCATCCTCATCGCATGGGTGCTCACGATCCCGATGGCCGGCCTGATCGGCGCCGGCGCCTGGTTCATCCTCAACACCCTCAGCATCCGGTGACCCGGTCGAGCCGCCACCGGCCGCCGTTCGACGACCACCCGTAACCGCCACGCGAAGGGGACCACGATGGTGCGACTGATCCCGAAGGACGAGAAGTTCCAGGAGCTGTTCGCCGAGGACGCCCGGATCACGCTCGAGGCCGCCCGGAAGCTGGAGGAGATGATCGGCGTCTACGACCGTCTGGACGAGCGGGTGGCGGAGATCCGGGTCCTTGAGCACCGGGGCGACGAGATCGGCACGGAGGTCGAGGTCCGGCTGGACCGGGCGTTCATCACGCCGTTCGACCGCGAGGACATCCACGAGCTCGTGGCGCGGGTGGACGACATCCTGGATGGGATCCAGGAGATCGCCGAGACGTTCATCATCTATGACGTGAAGTCGCCCACGGACGACGCGCGCCGGCTGGCCGGCATCCTCGTCGCGCAGGCGAACCAGCTCAACGAGGCCATCGGCAAGCTGGACGACCTCCCCCGCATGGAGGCGAACCTCAAGCAGGTGCACGACCTGGAGAACGAGGCCGACGGCCTGTCGCGGGCCGCCGTGGCGCGCCTGTTCCGGGAGGGCGTCGAGGCGATCGAGGTCATCAAGTGGCGCGACATCTACACCGCGCTCGAGAACACGATCGACGCGGCCGAGGACGCGGGCGAGGTGCTGGAGCGGATCGTCGCCAAGAACGCCTGAGGTTCCGGCGCGCAGCCCGGCCGCAGCCGGCCCGGGGGCGTCACTCCCGGCGGAACACGTACCCCACGCCGCGCACCGTGTGGAGGAACCGCGGGGCGCCGGGATCGTCCTCGATCTCGCTGCGCAGCCAGTGGACGTGCACGTCCACGGTCCGGGTCTCACCCGCGTAGTCGTATCCCCAGACGCGCTCCAGGAGCTGGTCGCGCGTGAACACCTGGCCGGGGTGGCGCATGAGGAAAGCGAGCAGGTCGAACGCCTTGGGCTTGACCGCCAGGGTCGCCCCGTCGCGCAGGATCCGGTGGCCCGCCAGGTCGATCTGCACCCGGCCCAGGTCCACGAGGGGGGGCGCCTCCGCCGCGGCCATCTGCTCCGCACGGCGGAAGATCGCCCGGATGCGCGCGGTCAGCTCGCGCAGGCTGAACGGCTTCGTGACGTAGTCGTCGGCACCAAGCTCCAGCCCGACGACCTTGTCCACCTCGGACGTCTTCGCGGTGAGCATGATGATCGGAACCGCGGACTCCGCCCGCAGGATCCTGCACACCTCGACGCCCGACAGCTCGGGCAGCATCAGGTCCAGCAGCACGAGGTCCGGGCGGTCGGCGCGGAACCGGACCAGGGCCTCGCGGCCGTCGGCGGCTGGGATCGCGCGGTAGCCCTCGGCCTCGAGGGCCTCGACGAGGGTCTCGCGAAGGGTCGTCTCGTCGTCCACGACGAGGATCGTGCGTGCCATGCGCCGCCCAGTCTGGTGCGGCCCCGTTAACGCAGCGTTGTCGCCCGAGGAGCTCGGCACGGGGGGCCGCACGCTCAAGCGCCGGCGGCTGCCCGGAGCCGTCCGGCTGCGGCGTCGAGCCGCGCCAGCGTCCGCTCACGGCCCAGCGCGACGAGCGTGTCGAACAGCGGCGGCGTGGCCGTGCGCCCGGTCGTTGCGACCCGGATCGCCATGAACAGGTCCCCGGCCTTCCAGCCCCGCGCCTCTGCCAGGGCCCGCAGCGGCGGCTCCAGCTCGTCCGCCTCCCAGGTCACGGCGTCGTGGGCAGCCAGGACGTCACGGGCGGAGGACAGGCCGTCGATCGCGGTCCCCGCGTCCCAGCGCTTGGGGACGAGGACCGCCGGCTCCACGTCCAGGTCGTCCACCCACAGGTAGCCGACGACGTCCGTGATCGCGGCCAGCGTCGGCAGACGCTCCCGGATGACCGGCAGGAGAGCGCGCACCTCGTCCTCGGCCGGCAGGCGGTCGATCTCGCCGGTGACCTCCGCGGCCTCCAGGAACGGCATCAGCCGCGCGACCAGGTCCTCGTCTGCGAGGCGGCGGATCCATTGGCCGTTGAGCCACTCCAACCGCTCGCGGTCGAACCGGGCGCCGCCCTTCTGGACCTTCTCCAGCTCGAAGCGCTGCTCCAGCTCCGCGAGGGAGAAGACCTCCTCCTCGGTGCCCGGCGACCAGCCCAGGAACGCGAAGTAGTTGACCAGCGCCTCGCGGATGAACCCCTGGGCGATGTAGTCCGCGACCGCGGTCTGGCTCTTGCGCTTGCTCATCTTGGTCCCGTCCGGGTTGAGGATGAGCGGCAGGTGGCCGAACGCCGGGACCGGGTGGCCCAGGGCCTCGAACAGGAGGATGTGCTTGGGCGTGTTGCTGATGTGGTCCTCCCCGCGGATCACGTGGCTGATCGCCATCGCCGTGTCGTCCACGACCACCGTGAAGTGATAGAGCGGCGTCCCGTCCGCCCTGACGATGACGAAGTCGCCGCCGAGGTTCGCGGTGTCGATCTCGACGCGGTCACGCACGAGGTCGTCCCAGCCCACGACGCCGGGCCGGACGCGGAACCGGATCGCGGGGCGGCGGCCTTCGGCCTCCCGGGTGGCCCGTTCCTCCGCCGTCAGCGCGGAGCAGCGGTCGGCGTACCGGGGTGCCTGCTGTGCGGCCTCCTGGGCCCGGCGGCCGGCCTCCAGCTCGTCCGGCGTGCAGAAGCAGGGGTACGCCAGGTCGGACTCCAGCAGGCGGGCGGCGGCCCTCGCATACGTGTCCAGCCGCTGCATCTGGCGATAGGGCGCATACGGCCCGGCCTCCTCCAGGCCGGCCACGCCGGGCCCCTCGTCCCATGTGATCCCCAGCCAGTGGAGCCCGTCGAGGATGTCCTTCTCGAACGCGGCCGTGCTCCGCGCGACGTCGGTGTCCTCGAGGCGGAGGACGAACGTGCCGCCGGTGTGGCGGGCGAACAGGTAGTTGAACAGCGCCGTGCGCGCGGTGCCCAGGTGGAGGGGTCCGGTGGGGCTGGGCGCGATGCGCACCCGGACGCGGGAGGACAACGTGGCGTCCCTAGCCGCCGGCGGGCGCGGGCACCCGGTGGAACAGCGCCGGGTCCGCCTCGCCGGGCAGCATGCGGATCAATGATGCCGGCCGGAGGCCCAGGGTCGCCCGGCCGCGGGGCCCGTCCAGCGTCAGCGAGTCCAGCGACTCCGACCGGGCGAGGATCGTGACGTGCGCGCCCGGGGTGAGCGCGCGGGCCTCGAGGTACGACAGGAGTCCGGGGTCTTCCTCGGCCTCCTCGGTGATCCGTAGCACCGTCGCCTTCGTGCCGGACTCCAGGTCCGAGAGCGGGGTCCCCGCGGGTCGGCGGCGCGCGGTTTCGAGGTCGATCGGATTCCCATGCGGGCAGGTCTCGGGATGGCCCAGCAGCTCGTCCAGCCGCGCCTCCACCCTCGGCGACAGGGCGCCCTGGAGGCGCATCGCCTCGACGTCGCTCTCCGCCCACGACAGCCCCACGACCGAGGTCAGCAGCCACTCGAGCAGGGCGTGCCGGCGGAAGATCGCATCCGCGGCGGTCCGGCCAGCGATCGTGAGCACGAGGCTCCGGTTGGCCGTCGTATCGACCAGGCCGTCCACCGCCAGCCGGCGGCACATCTCGCTGGCGGCCTGGGTGGTGACCCCGACGCGGCGGCCGATCTGGGTGGTCGTCGCGGTCCGCCCGTCAGACGCCATCACCCGCAGGGCCAGCAGGTACTCCTGCGCAGCCGCGGAGATCGCGGCGGGGTCGTGACGTCGTTGCATGGGACCAGTCTACGTTCCCGGGTCGCGAGCCTGGTCCGGTTCCCCTCGATCCGGTTCGCCTCGATCCGGTTCCGGCGGCCCATCGGCGGCCCCGGCCTCCGCGCGCACGGCCCGCCACGCCCGGGCCTCGTACTCGGGGCCGTGCTTGCGGGGATCCGCGTACTCGCGAGGGTTGATGGTCCAGTACGTCCCCGAGGCCGCGCCGTACCACGATCCCCCGTCCCAGGCCGGATCGAGCGGGGTCTCCACGGCCTCGTCATAGGTCGTCGAGCCCGGGGTCGCCTTGCGCGATCCGCGGCGGCCGTCAGGCGCGTCCCCCGCGAAGCGACGCCCCCCGGGGTCGTCGCCGCCACCCGCCCTCGCGCCGCTCGATCCGGCACCCGGACCCGTTCCGGCCGTCCCACCGCCCGGCCCGGCACCCGGAGCCCTCCCCATGCTCGAGCCGCCCGTCCTCGTTCCGGCGGCCCGTCGGGCGCGCCACGCATCGCGCGAGGCCCGGGCTCCTCCACCGGGAGCCGGTCGCGGCGATGGCGCCCCCGATGCCCCGGCGCCGTCCCCTCGCAGCCGCCCCTCGCCGTCCACCAGCTGCTCGTACGCCGCCTGGATGGAGAGGAACCGGGGCAGGGCGCGCTCGCCCGCGGCGTCCGGGTGGTACTTCTTCGCGAGCCGCCGGTATGCCGAGCGGACCTCGTTGAGGGTCGCGCCCGGCGGGATGCCAAGCGTGCGGTGCGGGTCTCCCTGGAACGGCATGGGACGCGTACTCCGTGGAGCGGCGTGGCGCCGGCGGTCGGGCCGCCCGGGCCTCAGCCGACCAGCTCTCCGACCGGGGCCAGCTCGAAGTCGGGGATCGCCTCGGCGCCCGTCCGGCCGTTGGGATCGATGTACTGCGGGCGGTGATAGCGGGCCAGGACCCGGAGCGCCTGCCCCTGGAGCACGCCGGCCTGGCGCAGCGCCTCCACCGAGGCGGCCCAGGTGCCCCGGTCGTAGCCATCGCCGTCCTCGATCTTGAGCACCATCCCCGACGCCGGCACCTCCACGCCGTTGGTGCGTGGGCCGCGGAGGATGCCGACGGCGCGCAACGCCTCCATGCCGCCCTTGCTCACCAGACGGCCCGGCGCGGCCTTCATCAGCGAGGTGTCGAGGCGGTCCCGGGTGCCACCCACCAGCTCCGGGTGGGCGAGCATGGCGTCCCGCACGGCGACATAGTGGCGCTCCAGCGCGGCGCGGGGCTCGGTCGCCGGCAGCGCCGTCGGGTCCGCGAGGATCGCGTACGCCCGCGCGACCTCTCGCAGCGGGAACGCGTACGTCAGAACGCCGCAACCGTCGATCGCCGTGCGGAGGCTCGCCGGGCTCACGTCGTAGGCGGCCGCGACCGCCTCCTGGTACGCGACGTGGGCCGGGTGCTCGGGCTGCCAGTACGTCTCCAGCTCCCAGTCGCCCAGCTTGGCAAGCAGGATGAGCACGGAGTGTTGCCCGGAGCACATGTGGCGCAGCGGCCCGGGTCGCTCGCCGTCCCGGGCGAGGCGGGCCGAGGTGAGGGCGTCCAGCGGCATGCCCTCCGTCCCGCACGCCAGCAGCCCCTGCGGGATCCCGATCCGCCGGTACATCGCCTGGATCGTCCGGACGTGCACGTCCTCGCCGGAGTGGCTCGATGCCATCACGGCGAGCTCCTCCGGGGACAGGTCGAACTCCCGCTGGCCGCCGGCGCGCAGCAGGGCCATCAGGCCGAACGGCTTCACGGTGGACCGCAGGTTGACCATGCGATCCGGATCACCCAGGACGCGCAGCATCCGCCCGCTTGCGTCCACCTCCACGACGTCCCCGCGGTGCACGGACTCGACCACGCCTCGGACCTGGCGGACCAGCACCGGCGGGACCGGCCACCGGGCCGTTCGTGCCGTGCTCGCCGCGCGAGAGGGGGTCGCGCCGGGGGTCGTCGATCGCGGGCGGGCGCTCATGAGAGCCGAGCATAGCGCGCCGCCGGGGCGTTCACCGGCGGTCATGCGAGGGGCGCGACCGCTTCGGGTTGCGTCGGCGCTCCAACACGTGGCTTTCGCGCCTGCCGGGCGGTGATCGCGGCCCGAAACGTGGCAGGCAGGACCCCATCGTGCGTTCGGACTCGTTGCGTGGCCTGGCAGGCAGGGGAGCGTGCCGACGGCGAGCACGCGGACGCTTCGGGCCGATTCCACCGCCCGGCAGGCCTCCGTGCTGGGCGGCAACACCCGCAAGGCTCGTCCAGTGATCGGGCGGGTGCGCGGCGGCCCGGCGGGTGGGCGGCACGGCCCTTCGCGCGCTACGATTCGGCCAATCCGAACCGGCCGGCCGGCCGAGGAGCAGCGCGAGGGATCCCCGTGGCAGCCTGGCCCAGCCTCCATGTCTCGCAGCACCCCGCGGTGCGCCACAAGCTCGGCATCCTCCGCGACGAGGCCACCGAGCCCAAGAAGTTCCGCGAGGTCGTGCGGGAGCTCTCCTGGCTCCTGGGCTACGAGGCCCTCGCGGATGCGCGCACGAGGCCCCTGGACGTCCGGACACCGCTCGAGGTCATGGCCGGCGAGGAGCTGGCGGACCGCATCGGCCTCATCCCCATCCTGCGGGCCGGGCTGGGCATGGTGGACGCGATGCTGGAGCTGATGCCCACGGCGGAGGTGTGGCACCTGGGCCTGTTCCGCGACGAGCGTACGCTCCGACCGGTGGAGTACTACAACAAGCTGCCCAACAGCGCGACCGTGGACCTGTGCCTGATCCTGGACCCGATGCTCGCCACGGGCGGGTCCGCCACCGCGGCCATCGAGGTCCTCAAGCGCTGGGGCGCCGTGCGGATCAAGCTCGTCAACCTGATCGCCGCGCCCGAAGGCGTGGAGGCGGTGACGAAGGCGCACCCCGACGTCGAGATCTACACGGCCGCGCTCGACCGCCAGCTCAACGAGAAGGGCTACATCATGCCCGGCCTGGGCGACGCCGGCGACCGCCAGTTCGGGACGGGCAACAGCGGCTGACCCGAGGGTGATGGTCGTGAAGCCACTCGTTTCGTGCCGCCGCTGAAACGGGGCTGCGCCAGACGACCAGCCCTGCAGTCCTGGTCCAGAACCCCACTTGACTGGCGGTGCGACTCCGACGACCGGCGGTCGGGTAGCGCCGGCGAAGCGTCGGTCGCTACGCTGGCATTCGGTCGCGGCCTGGTTCTCGCGGAGTGTCCGTCCGCCGGGACCAGGGCAGCCCCATCGCGCCCCAGCTCGCGGGCCGGCGCGACGCCGGGAGCCTTCTCACCGTGGCTTAGACTCGCCGCATGGGACTGTTGACCTTCAGCATCAACGTCACCCTGGACGGCTGCGTCGACCACCAGGAGGGTATCGCCGACGACGAGACACACGCCTTCTTCACCCGCCTCATGGACGAGGGCGGGGCGATGCTGTGGGGCCGCGTCACCTACGAGATGATGGAGAGCTACTGGCCGGCGGTCGCCCGCGGCGACGAGGAGGCGCCTCCGGCGATGCGCGAGTGGGCGGTCAAGCTGGAGGCCAAGCCGAAGTACGTGGTGTCGTCGACGCGCAAGGACTTTCCGTGGACCAACAGCCACCACATCGCCGGCGACCTGCGCACGGGCGTGCAGAAGCTCAAGGACGCGACCCCGGCCGGCGTGCTCCTCGGTAGCGGCAAGCTCGCGACCGAGCTGGACCGGCTGGATCTGATCGACGAGTACAAGTTCCTCGTCCACCCCAGGATCGCCGGCCACGGCCCGACCCTGTACCAGAGCGGGCTACCCAGCACGCGACGGCTCGAGCTGGTCTCGGCGAAGCCGCTCCGCAGCGGCGCGGTCGCCATGCACTACCGGCGCGCGCGCTGACTTGAGCCACGGCCGGGCGGCTGTACCGGGACGGACGCGGCCGCTGACGTCATTGCGCCCGCCACTGGTGGAGCACCGTTTCGCCGCAGTCGCGGCAGACCCAGGTGCTCCGGTATGACCTCGGTTGCCGGTCCGGGAAGGGCCGGATTGGACCTTCACGACCAGGTGGTGCAGCGGTTGGCGATCTGCCGGCGGGAGGCCCGATCCGGATCAGGATGACGGCGGGTCGATCCACTGCCCGACGTCGAGCAGCGGCTGCTGGCTCACGTTGATGAATCCCTCCTGGGGCCGGTCCAGGTCGATCACGAGCGTCAGGACCGCGCCCAGGGCGATCACCATCACCACGGCGCTGAGCACGCTTCGCCGCTTGGCGAGCCCGCCGTTGTAGCCAACCATCCCGAGGGACGCCGCCGAGCCCACGAGCAGCAGCAGGACCACCGTCCCCGGAACGCGGGCGTAGAGGCCGGCGACGACCCGGGTCTCGTTGAGGCTGACGAGCTCGGTCACGGAGCTGCCGAACGTGGACATCAGGTCCGGGCTGTGCCCGCTGCGGGCAACCTCCGCGGTGATCGTCCACATCTGCGCGTGCAGCTCCATGGAGCGCCGGATGTTCTCCTGGACCCGGGCGCCGTCATCGGCGATGCGCAGGGGGAGGTACTCGCGCAGCAGCTCGCGCATCTGCTCGGCCTGGGGATCGGGCAGGTAGCTGGCCTGCAGGTACGACGCCCCGATCGCGTTCGCCTCGGCCAGCACCAGGCCGCGCCGCGTGTCGAAGCGGTCGGCTGCCATGCCCATGGTCACCGCGAGCAGGAACGCCATGAGGGCGAGGATCGAGCCGACCAGCATGTCGGTGGGGCCTTCCTGCTCGCCGGGCATCCGATCCTGCCACCAGGCTCCGATCCGGAAGCCGATCTCGAAGCACAGCAGGGTGACGATGGCGAACAGCACGAAGACCCCGATGACCGGGATCGGGTCCAGGAAGTCCGCGTCCATCGTCCCTCGCTCATGGTGGTTGGCAGGCATGTCCGGCAGCGTCGCCGGTCATCATCGGGCCCCGCATCGCTTCCGCATCCCGATCGGCCCGACATGATGACACGCCGGGCTCCGCGGGAGCCCGGCGTGTCGAGGTGAGCGGCGGGGCGGGGCGTGGCCCCTCCGCGGGAGGGTCAGGCGGTGGCCGGGGCCGCGGCCCGGACGGTGGCCTTGACGGTGGCCGGCTCCGGGCGGGCGGCCCAGATGATGCCGAGGCCGCCCAGGATCAGGCCCAGGCCCAGGGCGGCCGCGATGGCGGCGACGCCGAGGCCGATCTGCAGGGCAGAGGCGGTGACGCTGCCGACGCCGAGCTCGGCGATGAGGGCGTGGGCCGTGCCCGTCCAGGCGGCGGCGCGGGCCGGGCCCTCGAGCGGGTGCTGGCGGTCGAACTGGCTCCAGTAGCGGCCGCCGACCGCGAACTCGTACTCGCCGGCGGCGAAGGTCTCGCCCTTGTACTCGACCGGCTCGTCGAGCACGATCGTCTGGGTTCCGTTGAGCGTGTGGTAGGCGATGGTGGCCATCTGGTACATGTACTCGCTGGCCGTGTTCACGAGCGGGTCGTTGGGGTTGAGCTCGCTGGGGTTGACGGTGTAGCCCCAGTCGTTCACGAGGAGGCCCATGATGGCCTCGGCGCCCGCGGTCTCGCCGCGGTCGGTGAGCTTGCCCTCTTCGTTGTAGGCCAGCTCGACCCCCTGCGCGGCGCTGAACGCCTGCAGCGACTCGGCGCCCTCCTGGGTCTTGAGGTACGTGTAGCCGCCGACGCCCGCGAACACGAAGCCGGCGATGATCAGCCCGAGGCCGACGACCTTGAACCGTGCATACATGGGACGCTTCCTTCCTGATCACTTCCGTCCGGGCCCTCAGTGGCCGGACGGTGGGACGACTGGTGGTTCGGCTGCGCTCCCGGGGCCGCGGACCCCGTGTCGCTTGCCTGCCGTCATGGTCCTCCCGCTCGCGTCTCCCGGGAACCGGCCGGGTGGCCCGACCCGCAGGGAGACCCGGGACTCGTTGAGGTGCCAATGGCCTGCCTGGACTGGGCCTAACGGCCCCCAGCGAGGTCGAGCGCCCCGCCTGACGACCCGCGGGCTCAGGCCGCCTCGTCGAGCGGGTCGTCGCGCCGGTAGGGCACCCCTACGACCACCGTGTTCGGCCGGCCCAGGAGCACCGTGCGCATCCGCTTCGCCGACTGGTTGTACAGGATCCGCTCCCACCAGTGGCGGGCAACGTACTCGGGGATCACGACGAACGTGATCGGCTCCGGCTTGTCGGGAGGCCACGCCATCCTGAGGACGTCGAGGTAGGCCATGAGCGGGCCCGTCAGGGCGCGGTACGGAGACTCCACGACGACCAGCCGCACCCCGGGCACCTGGCGCTCCCAGCGCTCGCGCATTGCCGCCGTGTCGTCGGGGTCGCTGCTGATGTAGACCGCGAGCACGTCGTCGGCGATCGTGCGGGCAACGTTGACAGCACGGACGACGGCGCGGTTGAGGCTGGGCACGGGGACCACGGCGCGCTCCTCTCGCAAGGGCGCCGCCACCACGAGATCGGGGCGCACCGATAGCTGGCGCCGCGACGCCGCGTACTGCCGGCTGACGAACAGCATGCCCAGGACCAGGACGGGAATCAGGACGACCACCAGCCAGGCGCCCGAGGTGAACTTCACCGAAGCCACGACGACCAGCACAACGCCGGTCAGCGCGGCGCCAACCGCGTTGACGACCATCCGCCAGCGCCATCCCGTCTGGCGGTGCCGGAGCCAGTGGCGCACCATGCCGCCCTGGCTGAGCGTGAAGCAGACGAACACGCCGACCGAGTACAGGGGGATCAGGAGAGTGGTGACGCCCCCGAAGTAGACGAGGAGCACGCCCGCCACGGCCGACAGCAGGACGATCCCCCAGCTGAACGCGAGGCGATCGCCGCGGACGGCGAGCTGGCGGGGCATGTATCCGTCCTCGGCCAGCAGCGCGGCGAGGCGCGGGAATGCGTTGTAGCTCGTGTTGGCGGCGAGGAACAGGATCAGCGCCGTGGCGACCTGGAAGACGTAGAACAGCGGGCTGCCGACACCGAAGATCGTCTGGGCGACGAGCGCGATGACCGTGGGGCCACCGGAACCCTCCTCGGACGGGACGATCCGATACGCGTCCGCGACGACAGTGATGCCGATGAACAGAACGGCCAGCAGGATCGCCATGACGACGAGCGTGTTGGCCGCGTTCCTGGCCTCGGGCGGCTTGAACGCGGGCACCCCGTTCGCGATCGCCTCGGTGCCTGTCAGAGCGACCGAGCCGCTGGCGAACGCCTTGAGCACCAGGAACAGCCCCATGGTCTCCGTGCCCAGCTCCATCGCCTCGTCGTGCGGCGGCAGCTCCGCGACCTGGCCGGTCACGATCCGCATCACCCCGACGCCGACGATAACCAGAGCCAGCACCACGAACAGGTACGTCGGCACGGCGAAGATGTTCCCGGACTCCCGCAGCCCGCGCAGGTTGGCGACCGTGATCAGCGCGATCGAAGCGAGCGCGATCTCGATCCGGAAGTCGTTGATCTCGGGCACGATCGAGATCAGCTGCTCGACCGCCGACGAGGTGGACACGGCGACGGTCATCACGTAGTCGATGAGCAGCGCGGCGGCGGCGACCAGTGCCAGCAGCGGCGTGAGCTCCGCGCGGGCGACGGCGTATGCCCCTCCCCCGTTGGGAAAGGCCCGGCAAACCTGGCGGTACGAGATCGCGACGACCGCCAACAGGGCGGCGATCGCGATCGCGACCTCGACGCTCAGGAGGAACGCTGCCGCGCCGCCGATCACGAGCACGCGCAGGATCTCCTCCGTCGCATACGCGGAGGACGAGATCGCGTCCGAGCTGAAGATGGCCAGCGCCTTCTTCTTCGGCAGCCGCTCGCCGATCTCCTCCTCGTTGGCCAGGGGTCGCCCCAGGAGCCAAGCCTTCCCCCGGACGAACCGGCGTCCGAGCCGGGAGCGCGGGATCGACGCTTCCGGCTTGGCGACGAGCTGGCCCGGACCCGCGTAGCGGAAGAAGGCCGTGTGCGGCCGCTCGACTCGGACGCGGCGATCACCGGGCTTGCGGCCGGTGATCGCCTTGCGGCCCCCGATCACGGGGCAAGCCGTTCCACGGCAAGGTCCAGGCGATCGCCGTTCGCGGTGGGCAGCGGGACGATCCGCACGCCGGCTTCGTCCGCCAGCACCTCACAGCGTTCCAGGATCAGGCTGCCGAACCGGAGCCCGGCGACAACGACGCGCGGCGTGCCGTACGACGACACCATGAGGATCGCCTGGCGGACGAGCCGCAGCTCGCCCTCCGTCAGGGGCGTGTCCGTGTCGTCCGATACCCCGGTCGCGGTGTCCATGCCACCACGATCGCCCCGGCCGCCAAGAGGGAACGGCCCGTCGGGAGCCGCCGGCGGCTAAGGATTCCCTAAGGTGTCGCCGGCCATCGCGCGGGAGCTGGAGCGGTCAGGCATCCCCGAGATCCCGGATGCGGTAGCCCACACCCGGCTCCGTGACGATCAGCCCCTCGAGGGCGCCGGTCGCGTCGGCGGCGGCGAGCTTGCGCCGGAGCTGGCTGACGTGGACGTAGACGTAGCTGTCCTCGTCCTGGTAGGCCTCCCCCCAGACGGCGCGCAGCAGGCGGCCCTTGGTGACGACCTTGCCGCGGTGGGTCAACAGGACGCGGAGAAGCTCGAACTCCCGCGGCGTCAGGTCGACGGGACGGCCGTCGAGGCGCACCTCGTGACGGCCCGCGTCCAGCACCAGCGGGCCGACGGTGACCCGCCCGGCCGCATCCCCGCCCGGCCCGGCGGCACGCCTGATCGCGACCCTGAGGCGCGCTCGCAGCTCATCGACGCCGAATGGCTTGGTGACGTAGTCGTCCGCGCCCCGGTCGAGGGCCTCGACCTTCTCGCGCTCCTCGTACCGTCCCGACAGGATCACGATCGGCGTGGCGGCCTCCCGGCGGATCGCCGACACGACCCGCAGCCCGTCCATGTCCGGCAGGCCGAGATCGAGCAGCACCACGTCCGGCCGCCGCATCGCCCAGCGCTCGAGCGCGGTCCGCCCGTCGGGCGCCTCGATCACATCGTAGCCGCCGGTGGACAGCACGCGCGCGAGGGCCGAGCGGGTCTCCGCGTCGTCCTCCACGACGAGGACCGTCGGCCCGATGATGAGCGGGCTCATGGCGCCGATTCGCCCGACGAGATCGATGCCGGCACCCGTGCCGACGGGATGACGACATCGATGGCCAGGCCGCCGAGCGCGCTGCGGCGGGCCTCGACCGTCCCGCCGGTGGCCTCGATGACCCCACGCGCGACGGCGAGGCCGATCCCCGTGCCGCCCCGGGAGCCGGTCCTCGCCCCCGGTGCCCGGTAGAACTTCTCGAACAGGTGCGGCAGCACGTCGTCCGGGACGCCGGGCCCGTCGTCCTCGACCGAGATCCGCACCAGCCGATCCCCGGCGGCGGTGGCGGCCACCCGGATCCGGGCGCCGTCGGGCGTGTACTTGCGGGCGTTGTCCAGGACATTGGAGAACGCCTGGTCCAGGAACACCGGGTCCACCTGGACGGGCGGCGCGATGAGGTCGACCTCCAGGCTCCGGTTGCCCATCAGGGCACGGGCCCTCGCGATCGCCCGCTCCAGCCCGTCGTCCAGCTCGAACACGTCCGGCCGGGCCCGAAGCGCGCCCGCCTCGATGCGGCTGAGGTCCAGCAGGTTGGCGACCATCCGGTCGAGGTACTCCACCTCCCGCTCGATCGCGTCGGCGCTGGCCTGGCGGTCCTCGTCGGTGAGCAGGCCGCCCGGTCGCAGGCTGCCGGCGGCCGCCCGGATCGTCGCAAGCGGCGTCCGCAGGTCATGGGACACGGACTGGAGCAGGGCCGACTTCAGCGCGTCGCTCTGGCGGGCGACGTCGGCCGCGCGGGTGCGCTCCTCTGCCCGGTCGTGCGTGATCGCCTGCCCGATCATGTCCGCCGCCGCCGCGAGCAGCCGGGTTTCGACCGGGTCCGGCTCACCCGCGGTGCGTTCCCGCAGCGCCCACAGGGATCCCAGCGGCTCCCCGCTGGCCTCGATCTTGATGCGGTACGCATCGAGCGGCGCCGGTCCGGCCGGACCGGAGGACGAGGCGCCGGCGCCCGGACGCTGCACGCGGATCCAGCGGGCCGGCTCGTCACCGGGTGTCCGCTGGAGCACCCGCAGGCGCGGCGGCGCGGAGGGCGGCTGCCCATCGCCCGTGTCGGCGGTGACCCGCTCGGCGGCCTCGTCGGCCCCGATGGCGATCCACGTCCGAGCCATGCCGCTCTCGTGGCGCAGCGTCTCGGTGATCTGGGCCAGCGCGGTGGTGACGGATTGACGCGTCGCGAGGGCCCGGCTGACGCGGGACATGGCCGTCGCCTCCTGCTCCCGCGCGCGCGCCGCCTCCGCGCGCTCCCGCTCGAGCGCCGCCAGCCGCCCCACGACCACGCCCACGAACAGCAGCAGGACCACGCTCAGCAACACGCCCGGATCGTGGATCTCGAACGTGTACCGCGGCTCGGTGAACAGGAAGTTGTAGACGAGGAAGGCACCCACCGCGATCACCACGGCCGCATCGGTGCCGACGAGCAGCGCACCCAGCACCACGGCGACGAGGTAGGCCGACGACGCGTTCTCCACCCCGAAGCTGTGCTCGAGCACCGCGACCGTGAGCGTGGCGATCGCGAGAGAAGCCCCCGCCACGACGAGCAGCCGCAACCAGTGCCGCAGGCGGCGATCCATCAGCGCAGCGTACGCCCGTCACCGGGACCGGCGTCGCGCGTCACAGTGGCGTACCGATGCCGCATGCGTCCCGCACATGGGAGGACGGGCGATGCACGGACGGGGTGCGAACCCGGCCAGGGCGGCCATCGCGCTGGGCGCGACCATCCTGCTCGCCGGGTGCGGGGCCACCCAGCCAACGCCGGCCTACGACGTCCGGGTCACCTACCAGGCGGTCCCCGACGCCGGCAGGACGCCGACAACCGCGGACCTCGAGGTCATCCGGTCGATCGTCGAGTCACGTCTGCAGGACACCGGCGTCGCCGCGCTCCGTGTCCGCGTGGAGGAGCCGGACCGCGTCGTCGTGGAGTTCGCCCCGGCGTCCGCGGGCGACGAGCTCCGAGCGCTGGTCGGCACGACCGGGCGGTTGGACTTCGTGCCCCTGGGCAACGTGGAGGTGGCCGTCGGCGATCCGGTCGACCTCTCCCGGTTCCCGCCCCTGCTCTCCGGCGACCTGGTCGCCAGCGCCGCGATCGGCGCAGACCAGACCGGCCAGCGGACCGTGGACATCGTCCTCGAGGACCCGGGCCGCCGGCTGTTCGCGGCCTACACGGAGCGCCACGTCGGCGAGTCCTTCGCCCTCGTCCTGGACGGCGCGGTGATCAGCGCTCCGGTGATCCGTGAGACGATCACCGGCGGGCAGATGCAGATCACCCTGGGCGGGATCGCCGGCCTCACCCTCGCGGATGCCCAGCGCCTGGCCACGGTGCTGCGCCACGGACAGCTGCCGTTTCCGCTTCGCGAGATCGCCCTCGTGGAGCTCTGACGACGACGGCCGGCCCTCGCGGGCCGGCCGTCGGTTCTGGCGCGATGGGCGGACGTCAGCCGGTGACGGCCTGGTCCGTGATCTCGAGGCCGCGGTCGATGATCTCGAACGCCTCGGCCAGCTGCTCCTCGTTGATGCACAGCGGCGGGTTCGTGTGGACCGAATTGTTGGCGATCATCACGTACAGGCCGTTGTCCCGGAAGAACTTGCCGATCGCCTTCATCTCGTCGCTGGTGCCGTTGAACGGCGTGAGCGGCGTCCACGGCTCGTGGCTGCGGACCAGGTCCAGAATCCCGAACAGGCCGATGTTCCGGTGCGCCCCGACGCTCGGGTGCTTGCGGGCGAGCTCCTCGTGGTGCCGGCGCATCACGCCGCCCAGCCGCGCGGCATTGCCGATCAGGTCGTCCTCCTCGTACACGCGGATCGTGGCGAGGGCGGCGGCAAGGCTGACGGGGTGACTGCTGTACGTGAGGCCGCCGAAGAACATCTTCGATTCCATGGCCTCGGAGATGTGGTCGCGCATGCCGACCGCGCCGAGGGGCAGGTACGAGGACGTGAGGCCCTTGGCCATGGTCATCAGGTCCGGCACGACGTCCCAGTGGTCCACCGCGAACCAGCGGCCGGTCCGGCCGAAGCCGGCCATGACCTCGTCGGCGACCATCATGATCCCGTACTTGTCGCACAGCTCGCGGACGCCCTTGAGGTACCCGTCGGGCGGGATGAGGATGCCGTTGGTGCCCACGACCGTCTCGAGGAAGATCGCCGCGATCGTGTGCGGGCCCTCGTACTTGATGACGTCCTCGAGCCCGTTGAGGCACTCGTCGGCCGGCCGTGACTCCTTCTCGCCCCAGCGATGGGTGTCCGGGTAGCGGACGACGCCCACGATGCCCGGGCTCGTTCGCCCAACGGCGGTAGTCACCGGTGAGGGTCATCGAGCCGTGGGTGGCGCCGTGATAGGAACGGTACCGCGCCAGCAGCTTGTGGCGGCCGGTGACGTAGCGGGCGAGCTTGATCGCGTTCTCCACCGCCTCGGCGCCGCCGAGGGTGAAGAACACCTTGTTCATGTCGCCCGGCATGATCTCGGCCAGCTTCGCGCCCAGGCGGGCGCGGATCTCGGTCGCGAACGCGGGCTGGACGAACTGGAGCTTCTCGGCCTGGGCGTTGATGGCGTCGGTCACCCGCCGGTCGCCGTGGCCGATGTTGACGGACATCAGCTGGGCGTTGAAGTCGATGATCCGCTGACCCTCGGGCGTGTACAGGTAGATGCCCTCGGCCCGGTCGATGGCGATCGGGGCCAGCGCGCCCTGCACGGACCAGGAGAACAGGGTGTGAGCCCGGGAGAGCGAGACGATCTCCTCGCTGGTCATGCCGGGCGTCGTGCTGATGCTCATGGAGCCTCCGTTCCGGGCGGTCTCCGCCGCCCGATTCGTCGCCGTGACGCGACGGTCATCGATGGCCATTACAGCACACAGCCGCCACGCCGGACGGGCTGTGCGACCTGCCTTCCGATGGGCCGGAACGCCCGCGTTGTGCCCGGATCAGGCGGCCGGGATGGCCTTGGCGAGCCGGAGGATGACCGCCACCGACGCGTCGACGTCCGCCGCCGTGGTGGACCATCCCGAGACGGAGATCCGCATCGCCCGCAGGCCGTGCCAGCGAGTGCCGCCCAGCCACAGCGTGCCGTCCGCCTGGACCGCCGCGATGACCGCGTCGGTGCGGACATCCCCACGGGCCTGGTCACCCGAGGGATCATCGAACCGGACCAGCACCTGGTTGAGCACGACGTCGTTGAGGATCCGGATCCCCGGGCCTCCGGCGAGACCGCTCGCGAATCGCCCCGCCAGGTCCGATGTCCGTGCGACGAGGTCGGCCACGCCGCTTCGACCCAGGGATCGCAGGGCCGCCCAGATCGCGAAGCCGCGCGCGCGGCGTGACGACTCCGGCACCCAGTTGTAGGGGTCGCGTTCCGCGCCCGTGGTCTCGACGTAGTACGCGGCGCCCAGCGTCATCGCCGCTTGGTGCGCCGCCGGGTCCGCCACGAACGCGAGGCCCGAGTCGTAGGGCACGTTGAGCCATTTGTGCGCATCGGTCGTCCACGAGTCGGCCAACCCAACGCCCTCCACAAGGTGACGGCGCCCGGGATCCGCAGCCGCCCACAGCCCGAAGGCGCCGTCCACGTGCAGCCAGCCACCGTTGGCCCGCACGGCGTCCACGATCGGCGGCAGGGGGTCGAATGCCCCGGTGTTCACGTTGCCCGCCTGGGCAGCGACAAGCGCCGGCCGGTCGAGGGCCCCGAGGGCGTCCGCAAGGGCGTCCGGGCGCATCCGGCCCTGGTCGTCGGCCGGGATGGTGATCACGCGATCGCGGCCGAGACCCAGCATCTGGAGCGCCGCGTGGATCGTCACGTGCGCCTCGGCGCCGACGACGACCGGCAGCTCCGGGGCCCCGAACAGGCCCTGGCGCTCCACGTCCCAGCCGGTCCGCCCGAGCAGGGCATGCCGTCCCGACGCCAGCCCCGTGAACGAGGCCATCGTCGCGCCCGTCGTGAACCCGACGCTCACGCCCGCCGGCAACCCGAACAGCTCCGCGGCCCATGCACCCGCGACCTCCTCCGCCACGGCCGCCGCCGGCCCGATGACGTACAGGCCGGCGTTCTGGTCCCACGCCGTCGTGAGCCAGTCCGCGGCGACGGCCGCGGGGAGCGCGCCGCCGATGACGAACCCGAAGAAGCGGGGCCCCGCGCTCCCGATCAGGCCGCCCTCGGCGTTGGCCGCGAGCGCCTCGACGACGGCGACGGGGTCCTCGCCTTCATCCGGCAGCGGACCACCGAAGCGCGCCCGGAGCTCCCCCAGCGTGGCTGAGGCGGTCACGGGTCGGGACGGCAGCCCCATCAGGAACGCGCGGGCGATCTCGGATGCCCGCTCCAGCGCGGCGTCGGTATGGTCGTGGCTCGTGGGCTCCATCGATCCTCCTGGAGAGCGGCCCGCGCCGCCGCCGGGAGGGCCGGGACGGGCCGGGCAATCATCGCGCCGCCGGGCGGATGAGGCTACCCCTTGTGTCGTAACTGGTCCGCGGCATATGATCGGTTACAACCAGGCAGACGCAACCGGAGACCGTGATGACCCAGAACGACCTCGCCCGCTGGCTGGACGCGTACGTGGATGCGTGGCGCACGTACGACCCGGACGCGATCGGCGCCCTGTTCAGCGATGATGCCGAGTACCGCTACAACCCGTGGGACGAGCCGCTCCGGGGTCGCGAGGCCATCGTCGCGAACTGGCTCGCGAACCGCGACGAGCCGGGGACGTGGGAGGCCGAGTACCGACCCTGGGCCGTGGACGGCGACCGCGGCGTCGCCACCGGCACCAGCCGCTACGACGACGCCGATGGCCGGCGCACCTATCACAACGTGTTCCTCATCCGGCTCGACGACCGGGGCCGCTGCCGCGAGTTCACCGAGATCTACCTCAAGCAGCGCTGACCGGGGCGTATCCTTCCGTCTCTCGCACCCGTCAACGGAGGATCACCACCATGCCCCGTATCGTCCGCGGCGCGCTGCTGCAGGCCACCTGGACCGGCGACAAGGAGTCGATGATCCAGAAGCACGAGGGCTACGCCCACGAGGCCGCCAAGGCCGGCGCCCAGGTGATGCTGTTCCAGGAGCTGTTCTACGGCCCCTACTTCTGCCAGGTCCAGGAGCCCACCTACTACAGCTACACCGAGCACATCCCCGACGGCCCCACCACCGCCCGGATGTGTGCGCTGGCCAAGGAGACCGGGATGGTCCTCGTGGTGCCCATGTACGAGGAGGACGCCACCAGCGGCATCTACTACAACACCGCGGCCGTGATCGACGCCGACGGCTCGTACCTGGGCAAGTACCGCAAGACCCACATCCCCCACGTCAAGGGCTTCTGGGAGAAGTACTACTTCCGGCCCGGCAACCTCGGCTACCCCGTGTTCCAGACCGCGGTGGGCAAGGTGGGCGTGTACATCTGCTACGACCGCCACTTCCCCGAGGGCGCCCGGGCGCTGGGCCTCAACGGCGCCGAGATGGTGTTCATCCCCAGTGCCACCTCCCGTGGCCTCTCCGAGTACCTGTGGCGGATCGAGCAGGTCAGCCACGCGGTCGCCAACGGCTACTTCGTGGGCACCATCAACCGGGTGGGCATCGAGCCCCTGGGCGACGACGACTTCTACGGCCAGAGCTACTTCTGCGACCCGCGCGGCCAGTTCATCGGGGCACCCGGCTCCGCGCACGACGAGGAGCTCCTGGTCCGGGACATGGACCTCGACCTCGTGACCGAGGTCCGCCAGACCTGGCAGTTCTACCGGGACCGCCGGCCGGACCAGTACGACGACCTCGTCCGGGCTTGACGCAAATAGGGCCGACCGGCACGCTGGACACTGGGATCGTGTCCGGTATCATCCCGCGCGGCTCGGCTGCCAAGGAGGAGGGCAGCCGAGCTGCCTGATTCTCCGGGCGGTGATCCGCGGGAACAGGAGGCGTCCGATGCAGTTCGGATTCACGCTCAAGCCGGAGCACTCGATCGACCGCACGATCGCGCTCACCCGGCAGGCGGAGGCCGCCGGCTTCGACTACGGCTGGCTGTTCGACAGCCACGTGCTGTGGCGGGACCCGTACCCGCTGCTGACGCTGATGGCGCAGGCCACGACCACGATGCGGCTGGGGACCTGCGTCACCAATCCCGCCACGCGCGAGCCGTCGGTCACGGCATCCATCCTGGCGGTCCTCGCCGAGCTGTCCGGCGGCCGCATGGACCTGGGCATCGGGCGCGGCGACTCCGCCCGGCGCGTGCTGGGCAAGGCGCCGACGTCCATGAAGGACCTGGAGCAGGCGGTCCACGTCATCCGTGCGCTGGTGGAGGGCCGGCCGGTCGAGTTCGAGGGCGCGATGCTGGAGCTTCCCTGGGCGCCGGGCCAGCGGCTCCCGGTGTGGATCGCCGGGTACGGGCCGGTTGCGCTCAAGCTGACCGGCCGGATCGCGGACGGGGCGATGCTCCAGATCGGTGACCCGGACCTCATCCGCTGGTTCGTGTCCCAGGTCCGGGACTCGGCCGCGGAGGCCGGACGTGACCCGGGAGCCGTCACGGTCATGGCCGCCGCGCCCGCGCACGTCGGCGACCTGGCCGAGGCCCGGGACCGGACGCGCTGGTTCCCGGCGCTCGTGTCCAACCACGTGGTGGACCTGGTCAACAAGTACCCGCGGCAGGACCTGCCCGAGGAGCTCACGCAGTACATCCGGGACCGCGAGGGCTACGACTACCTTCACCACGCGGAGGTGGGCAGCAGCAACGCCTCGTTCGTCACCGACGACATCGTGGACCGGTTCTGCGTGGTGGGCTCGGTCGAGCAGCACGTGGAGCGGCTGCTGCAGCTCGCCGACGCGGGCGTCGACCAGTTCAACCTGTACCTGATGAACGGGGACGAGGAAGCGCAGATCGAGGTCTACGGGCGCGAGGTCATCCCGGCCGTGCAGTCGGCCCTGCGGGCGGGGGGCTGACGGCCGGTCGGCCCTTGGCGTCGCGCACCCCGGGAGCGATGCTCCTGGCGGAGACGGCTCGAGCGTGACGGTCCTGGTGGCGGCATGGCGGCAGATCGGCGAGGCGGGTACATCGTTCGCCGCACACCTCCACGGCCGTGATCTCGCCGTCCGTCGCGACCCCGCGGCCGGCGGCTGGCGATGGCGGGTCTCGACCCCGGGCGGGGCCGCCCTGGCCTCCGGCCTGACCGCATCGCGGCTGGCGGCGCAACGTGCGGCGGAGGACGAGGCGACCGCCGTGCACCCACCCACCGACGAGCTCCTGGACCGCCTGCTGCGCTGACCGATGGTGCACGGACGCACCGGCTTTCGCGGTGACCACGGCGGGGGGCGGCCGGTGGTGCGGTCCGGCGTGGTGCGGGACGGGGTCCGGGGACGGAGGTCAGGCTTCACGGGGAGCTGCCCGGACCGGAGACTGGGTTCCCCGCTGGAGATTGCCCCGATGCCGACGCTGTCCCTGCTCCGCCGACGTGATCCGATGTGGGAGGTCGACGGCCCTGCCGCCCGGCGGGCACGCCGCCAGCAGCGCGTGGTGTCCTCGGTCGCGTTCGCGACCTCGCTCGTCGCCATCGGCGCAGCCGCCCTCGCATGGGCGCTGCAGCTGGGGCTCGGGGGCCTGGTGGGCGTGGAGGTCGGCCTGATCGGCTGAGGCGTGGCCCGAGGCCACCACGCGCGTCAGCTGGAGCAGCCGACACAGTCCTCCGGGTGGATGCCCAGCGCTTCGCGCGCCTTCGCCTCGTCGTCCACGCAGAAGGCCATCTCCACCAGCCCGGGCTTGCGGCCGGCCTGGATCATCCCGGTCACGTTCACGCCCGCCTCGGCCAGCCTGCGGCTCACCTCGCCCAGCGCCCCCGGCTCGTCCGGGATCTCCACCATGACCGGCTCGCCCTCGATGAACTCGTGGCCCAGGCCGTGGAGCACGTCGCGTGCCGCGTCGTCGTCGGTCGTGGTCACGAACATGCACTGGAGCGGTCCGGTCCCCACGCATGCCACGTGGTGGATCGCGACGCCGCGCGCGGTGAACACCTTCACGAGGTGGGCGAGCTCGCCCGGGTGGTTGTCGAGCTGGACGACGAACTGACGGGCCATCGGCCTGGGACTCCTGGTGCGCATGGTGTCCGTTGCCAGCGTCGGCCAGGAGTCCACGGCGTCGACAGGGCCGATCGGAGGCAAGTTGCGAGTACGATCGGGGCAGGAGGCCTGCCATGTTCGTGACCCTCGTCCATGTCCACGTCAAGCCCGAGCACCTCGACGCGTTCGTCGACGTGACGCGGGCCAACCACGAGGCGTCGGTGCGGGAGGACGGGAACCTGCGCTTCGACGTGCTGCAGTCCGCGGACGATCCCACCCGCTTCCTGCTGTACGAGTGGTACCGCGACGAGTCGGCGGCGGCGGCGCACAAGGCGACCTCGCACTACGACGCGTGGCGACACGCGGTGGCGGACTGGCTCGTGGAGCCGCGGGTCGGCGTCCGCTACGTCGGGCTGTTCCCGGAGACCCCGAGCGGCGCATGATCGAGCCCGTCCCGCCGTTCGCGCTGGGCCGACTGCCCCGGATCGAGTTCGGCGCGGGATCCTCGACCCGCCTGCCGGAGATCGTCGGACGCCACGGCCGGCGCCTGCTGCTCGTGACCGGGGGGCGCTCGCTGGCCGCCTCCGGGCGCAGGGGGGATCTCCTGGAGGGCATCCGCGCGGCCGGGATGGTGGTGGCGGGCGAGGCTGGTGTCACCGGCGAGCCGGCCCCGGACCTCGTGGACGGCATCGTGGAGGCGCACCGGGATGCCTCCGTGGACGTCGTCCTGGGGATCGGCGGCGGCAGCGTGCTGGACGTCGCCAAGGCCGTGGCCGGCCTGCTGCGCACGGGAACGAGCGTCCGCGACCACCTCGAGGGCGTGGGGCCCCAGCTCCCCTACCCCGGCCCTGCGGTGCCCTTCGTCGCCGTCCCCACGACCGCCGGCACTGGCAGCGAGGCCACCCGCAACGCGGTCATCTCGGAGCATGGCCCGGCCGGGTACAAGCGCTCCTTCCGCGATGAACGCCTGGTGGCCGCCGACGCGGTCGTGGACCCGGACCTGCTGGCCGGGATCCGGCGGGACGCCATCGCGGCCAACGGGATGGACGCGCTGACCCAGCTGCTGGAGGCGTTCGTGTCGCTGCGTGCCGGCCCGGTGACCGACGCGCTTGCCCTGGCCGGCCTGGCGGCGGCCCGGGACGGCCTCGTGGCCTGGCATGCGGACCCCGACGGCCCGGACGCGCCCGCGGCACGGTCGCGGATGGCGTACGCGGCACTGCTGTCCGGCATCTGCCTCGCCCACGCGGGGCTGGGCGCCGTCCACGGCCTCGCCGCGGCCCTGGGCGCGCTGTTCCCGATCCCGCATGGTGCCGCCTGCGGCGCGACGCTCGCCGCGGTCACGGCCGCCAACGTCGCGGCGCTGGCGGAGCGGGACCCGGCATCCCCTGCCCTCGGGCGCTACGCCGTCCTGGGTCGCCTGCTGGCCGGCCTACCGGATTCCACGCCGGACACCGCGGCCCGGGCGACCCTGGTCGGCCTGCTGGAGCGCTGGACGGCCGAGCTGGGCGCTCCCGGACTGGGCGCCTTCGGCCTCCAGGCCGTGCAGGTCCCGGCCGTTGTCGCCGGCTCGCGCGGAAGCTCGATGCGCACCAACCCGGTCGGGCTCACGGACGAGGAGCTGGCGACGATCCTGCGCGCCTCGCGCTGATCGAGTGCCCACCGCGGACCGGGCGCGGTGCGCCGGTGCACCACTGTTGCGCAGGGTGACCATCGGACTACCCCAACAGTCCCATCGGCGGTTACCCTCCCGGTCGAGCGTCCTAGCCTATGAGACACGCCCGGCCCGGGGGAGGGCGGTCGGAATCGCAGGGACTGGTCGCGTGCCCACGGCCGGCCGGCGCTCTTCAGCGTCCCGCCCCGTTCTGGCTCACGTCCTCGGTCTCGTAGTGCCCGGTGGGGAAGACCGGGCAGGGAGGGATGGCGATGGGCCTGTCGAGGCGTCGATTCCTGGCCGGTTCTGCGGCGACCGGCACGAGCCTGTTCCTGTACCAGTTCGTGGGCGGGGTCAAGGTGGTGCTGGCCGAGATCCCGGGCGGGTCGCTGGACCCGGTCGGAGTCTCGAAGTTCGTCACGCCGATGCTCATCCCGCCGGTGATGCCCAAGGCGGCGACGCTCAAGGTACGCGGCGCCAGCAAGCCGATCGACTACTACGAGATCTCCGTGCGGCAGGTCTCCCAGCAGATCCTGCCGGCGGACCACCCGCCGACGACCGTGTGGGGCTACGGGGCCGTCAACGGGGCGGGCAGCAAGAACCCGCTGCTGCTGCACAACGCCCCTTCGCTGACCATCGAGGCCAGCTGGAGGCGGCCCGTCCGGGTCAAGTGGATCAACGACCTGAAGGCTGAGGACGGCAGCTTCCTCCCCCATCTGCTGCCGGTCGATCCCACGCTCCACTGGGCGAACCCGCCGGGCGGCACAACGGGCCGGGACACCCGCCCGACCTTCACGGAGACCCCAGGCTCGTACACCGGCCCCGTGCCGATGGTGACCCACGTCCACGGCGCCGTCGGCGTGGGCGACGAGAGCGACGGCTACGCGGAGGCCTGGTACCTGCCCGCGGCAGCCAACCTCCCCGCCGGCTACGCGACCGAGGGCACCTGGTACGACTTCTTCGCCGGCAAGGCGGCCGCGGGGTACGGCGCGACGTGGGGCCCGGGCTTCGCGACGTTCCAGTACCCCAACGAGAACCGCGCGTCCACCATCTGGTACCACGACCACACGCTGGGCATGACCCGCCTCAACGTGTACGCGGGCCCGGCCGGCTTCTATCTCATCCGCGGCGGCCCGGCCGGTGACAAGGCCGTGCTGGACAGCCGCACGGGCGCCGCCGCCGTGCTCCCCGGCCCTGCGCCGAAGGACGGCGACAAGTTCCCGTCCAACAAGACCTACTTCGAGATCCCGATCGCGATCCAGGACCGGGCGTTCAACGTCGACGGCTCGCTGTTCTACCCGGACACGCGCGAGTTCTTCGATGGCATCGTCGAGCCCTTCATCCCGTACGGCTCGACGCCGGAAGAGTTCTCCCCGATCTGGAACCCCGAGTTCTTCGGCAACATGATCATGGTCAACGGCAACACCTGGCCGTTCCAGACCGTGGAGCAGCGGCGCTACCGGCTCCGCTTCCTCAACGGCTGCCAGTCCCGGTTCCTGATCCTGGACTTCGACAAGATCCCTGGCGTCGAGGTGTGGCAGATCGGCAACGAGGGCGGCTTCCTGGCTGCCCCGGTGAACGTCACCGCCGCCGGGAACACCATCCTGATGGGCCTCGCCGAGCGGGCAGACGTGATCGTCGACTTCACCAACGTGCCCGTCGGGAGCTACGTGCTGGGGAACCTCGGGCCGGACGAGCCGTTCGGCGGCGGGGTCCCGGGCGTGGACTTCGAGCCGTCGGACCCTGCCACCACCGGCCAGGTGATGGCGTTCAACGTGGTCCCGGCCGTCGTGCCGGACCCGACGACGCCGCCGCAGTTCCTGGCGCTGCCGGCGATCACGCCTTTGCCGCCCGAGACCGTCACCCGGCCGCTGGCCCTGATCGAGAAGATGGGCATGGGCTACGACGCCAATGGCGTGGAGGTGGAAGGTCCCGTCGAGGCGCTGCTGGGCACCGTCGGGCCGGACCTGATCGACCCGACCACGCCGGCCGGCGTCTGGACCGAGCGCAAGTGGATGGAACCGGTGACCGAGAACCCGGCCGTCGGCGCGACCGAGCTGTGGGAGTTCTACAACACCACCGGCGACGCCCACCCGATGCACGTCCACGAGGTCGTGTTCGAGGTCGTCAACCGCGAGGGTCTCGTCCTGGATGCCCACTCCGGCGATGTGCTCTCGCCCGCCACGCCCGACGGCACGATCACCCCGGCCGAGCCGTGGGAGACCGGGTTCAAGGACACGGTGATCGCCTACCCCGGGCAGATCACGAGGGTCCGCGCGACCTTCCTCGTCCCCGGCCAGTACGTGTGGCACTGCCACATCGTGGAGCACGAGGACAACGAGATGATGCGGCCGTTCCGCATCGGGCCCGAGCAGCCGAACCAGCCGATGCCCTGAACCACCGATAGGACCGCCCGGGGGCCGACGCCGTACCCGGGCAATCGAGCGCCCCCGCCGCCGCGGCGGGGGCGCTCGACGCGTGTTCGCGGCCCTGTCCTCAGATCCTCGGCCGCGTCTCCGGGTCAGGCCACGTGGGCTCGCCCGCGGCGCCGGGGACGGAGGGCGCGGATCCCGCGACCGACCGCCGTCGCGCGCTCTCGAGCACCACGCCCAGGAGCGCGATGAAGGCACCGGCGGCGACCACGAGGGCGAGGACCTGGCCCATGTTCAGCGAGCCCAGCGCAGGCAGGTTCCGCCACGTGGACGCCACGACGGCCCGACTGACTGCCCACAGGGCGATCCCCAGCAGGAACGCGGATCCGTTGCGGCCCCGGAACGCCCCGGCGGCCAGCAGGGCGGTCATGATCGCGAGGACGGCGAGGGTCGCGATCGCCTCGTAGACCTGGGCGGGGTGCGACGGCACCGAGGGGGCGAGCGAACCCCATGGGCCGGGCCCCAGGAACGCCAGCGCCCAGTCGCCGTCGAACGGCAGGCCCTGACCGTCGCCGCCCAGCACCATCGCCAGCTTGCCGGCCCCGATGGCAAGCAGCAGAGGCAGGATCAGCGCGTGCATCCAGCGCCCGACCGGGGCGCCCATGAGGGCCGCCACGACGGCCGCCGTCAGCAGCCCGCCGACGACCGCGAGCGACAGCTCCAGGCCACCCTGGCCGATGTCGAGCATCGCGCCCTCGTGCGCCTGGTAGTAGTCGAGGTGGAGCAGGACGTAGCCGAGGCGACCTGCCAGCACCGCGCCCGGCAGCGCGGCAACCGCGATGAACAGCAGGTCGTCCGCTCGAAGATGGTTCGGCTCCCCGGTCTCGGCGTCCTCCGCGTCCGGACCCAGGGCGGGATCCACCGGCGTCCGCCGGCCGATGCGGGCGGCGAGCACGAGGCAGGCGAGCACGATGGCGGCCAGCGCGAGCGTCTCGAGGCGGACGTTCCAGTCGCCGATGGTCACGATCGGCGAGAACGCGAGCTCGATGACGCCAGTGACGGGAACCAGGGCGAGGATGGACGGCACGACGGGGGCAGTCTACCGGCCGTGACGTGGCGAACGCCGTCGGGTCGCGGGCGCGCGGTACGTGCCCAGGCCCCGGGCGACGCCGAGGGCCTCGCGGCAGGCGGGATCAGCCGGGCGGGACGCGGAGACGGGCGACTCAGGCCGGGAGGGCGGCCACCAGCTCGCGGACCGCGGCCGTGGACTTGTCGAACGCGACCCGCTCGTCGGCCGTGAGCGTGATCTCGAACACCCGCTCCAGACCGCCTCGACCGAGGACCACCGGCACCCCGACGAACAGCCCCTCCACGCCGAACTCGCCCTCGAGGTACGTGGCGCACGGCAGGACCCGCTTCCTGTCGCGCAGGATCGCATCCACCATCTCGAACGTGGAGGCGGCCGGCGCGTAGAACGCGGAGCCCGTCTTGAGCAGGGCGACGATCTCCGCGCCGCCGTTGGCCGTGCGCTGCTCGAGCGCCCTGACACGCTCCGCGGGGAGCAGCTCGGTGATCGGCACGCCGGCGACCGTGGAGTAGCGGGACAGCGGGACCATCGTGTCGCCGTGGCCGCCGAGCACGAAGGCATGGACGTCCTCCACCGAGACGCCCATCTCCAGGGCAATGAACGTCCGGAAGCGCGCCGAGTCCAGCACGCCCGCCATGCCCAGGACGCGCTCTCGAGGGAACCCCGACGCCCGCATCGCCACGTGGCACATCACGTCCAGCGGGTTGGTGACGACGATGATGATCGCGTCCGGCGAGACCTCGGCCGCCGCCGTCACCACGTCGCCCACGATCCCGGCGTTGGTCGCGATCAGGTCGTCGCGGCTCATGCCCGGCTTGCGCGGGATGCCGGAGGTCACCACGATGATGTCCGAGCCCGCCGTATCCGCGTAGTCGTTGGTGCCGATCACGCACGCGTCGTGACCCACGACAGGCGCGGCCTCGGCCAGGTCCAGGCCCTTGCCCTGGGGCAGGCCCTCCACGATGTCCACCAGGACCACGTCGGCCAGGCCGGCCTCCGCGATCCGCTGCGCGGTGGTGGCGCCGACGTTCCCGGCGCCGATGACGGTGACCTTGTTGCGTGCCATCGGGGTTGTTCGCCTCCGGTCTGCCCTGCGCGACGGAGGTCCCGTCGCGTGCTTGCCTGTCGGACTCCGATTGTGCGGCTCGCCGCCGACACGGCGGAGGGCCATCCGGCCCGACGCGGGTTCCCTAGCGTGCCTCGCCGATGTCCTCGCCCACGGGCGCCGGACCGGCGGTCCGGATCGCCTCGGACACGCCGTCCGCGTACTTGGCGAAGTTGGCGTGGAACATGCCGGCCAGCCTCCGGGCCGTCTCGTCGTAGGCGGCCGGTTCCGGCCACGTGCGGCGCGGCACGAGAACCTCCGCAGGCACACCCGGGACGGCGACCGGGACCGCGACCCGAAAGACCGGGTCCTCCACCGTCTCCACGCCGTCCAGCTCGCCGTTGAGGGCGGCCCGCACCATGTTCCGCGTGTGGGTGATGTTCATCCGGTGACCGGTCCCGTACGGACCGCCGGTCCAGCCCGTGTTGACCAGCCAGACCGGGACGTCGAACCGCTCGAGACGCTCGACGAGCATCTGGGCGTACTCACCCGGGTGGCGGGGCAGGAACGGCGCGCCGAAGGCGGCCGAGAACGTCGCCGTGGGCTCCTTGACGCCGATCTCCGTGCCCGCGAGCTTGGCGGTGTAGCCACTGATGAAGTGGTAGGCGGCCTGCTCCCGGGTCAGCCGGCTGATGGGTGGCAGGACGCCGAACGCGTCCGCGGTGAGGAACACCACGTTCTTCGGTCCGCCGGCGACGCCCGTCGGGTCCGCGTTGCCGATGAAGTGGAGCGGGTAGGCACCCCGCGTGTTCTCGGTGAACCGCTCCGAATCGAGGTCCAGCTCCCGGGTGACCGGATCGATGTCCACGTTCTCCAGGATCGTCCCGAAGCGCCGGGTGGTGGCGAAGATGTCCGGCTCGTACATCGGCGACAGCCGGATCGTCTTCGCGTAGCACCCACCCTCGAAGTTGAACGTGTAGCCGTCGCCCCAGCCGTGCTCGTCGTCGCCGATCAGGCTGCGCAGCGGGTCTGCTGAAAGGGTGGTCTTGCCGGTGCCCGACAGGCCGAAGAAGACGCAGGCGTCGCCCGCCTCGCCGACGTTGATCGACGAGTGCATCGGCAGCACGCCCTCGTCCGGCATCAGGTAGTTCATGACCGTGAACGCGGACTTCTTGATCTCGCCCGCGTACCTGGTGCCGACGATGATGATCTCCATGCGCCGCAGGTGGAGCAGGATCGCGGTGCCGGTGCGCGTGCCCTCGGTGGCTGGGTCGGCCTCGAAGCTGGGCACGTTGATGATCGTGAAGTTGGGCTCGAAGGCGGCCAGGTCCGCCTGCGGCGGCCGCCGGAACAGGTTGCGGGCGAAGATGCTCGCCCAGGCCGTCTCCGTGTAGACGCGGAGGCTCCGGCGGTGGGCCTGGTGCGCCCCGATGTACATGTCCTGCGCGTACAGCTGCTTGTCTGCGACGTGCTCGACGAGGCGGGCGCGCAGCCGATCGTAGTGCTCCTCGCTGATCTCGTGGTTGACGTCGCCCCACCAGACCTTCGCCTCGCTCCACGGCTCGCGGACGACGAACTTGTCCTTCGGGGATCGCCCGGTGTGGTGGCCGGTGCGCACGACGAGGGGGCCCTCGGCGGCGATGGTGCCCTCGCCGGCCGCGACGGCGCGCTCATAGAGCTCGGCGGTGGAGAGGTTGGCCAGCACCGTGCCGCCGATCGCGGCGGTGGGGGCGGGACGCATCGTCATCACGGATCTGTCCTCGACTGCGGCACGGGCCATGGCGACCCGTATGGGCTCGGTGACCGGCCGCGCTTACCGGGCATCGCGCACGGAGTCGGCTTCCACAGTCAAGGTTGCGGTTGGGTTTCGGGGATTGTAGCGGCCCGGCCCCGGACACACCAGCGCCATTCTCGGGGCGACGACCGTGGCCGGCCCGCGTCCCCGCACATCACCGTGTACGCCGTCCCCCTGGGGTCTGAACGAGCGGGCAGCCCCGCTTGTTGGGGCTACGCTGGCTGCGGAGACGGCCTCCTGGACCCCGATCGTGGCGCTAGCGGAACATCGTCGTCAGACGGAGGCCGACCTTGCGGGTGCCGGGCGGCGGCTCGGCAGCCGTGTGGGCGGCAGCAACCGCCGCCGCCGTCTGCGCCAGGAACCCGTCCGCGACGCGGTGCGCGCCATCGCGCTCCTCCCGGCTGCCCGGCGCGGGCAGCCGTGCGCCCGGCGCGATGCCCGCCAGGTCCCGGGCCGTCACCGGCGGCAGGATCCGCACAACGATCCGCCGGCCCAGGTACAGCTCGTGGTTGCCGCCGATCACGATCGGCACGATCGAGGCGTCCGACCGCAGCCCGACGTAGCCGAAGCCTGCCGCGATCGGCCGGGCCTCCCCCACCGGCGACGGGCCGCCGTACTCCGGGAAGAGACAGAACACGGCGCCGGCGCGCAGGACCTCGGCGGCGGCCGCGAGATGGACGGCGAACGCCTTGGGGCCGCCGTGGGACGGGATCGGCAGGATGCCGCCGACCCGCCGGACCACCCAGCGGCGGAGCGGCGAGCGGGCCATGGTCCGCGCGTCCCCGAAGAACGCCAGGCGCGGCTCCACGGGCAGCGCCATCCACAGCAGGAACGGGTCGATCCAGGTCCGGTGCGGCACTCCGGCCGCGATCCAGCCGCCCGTTCGACGCCCGTCGGCCGCGCGGGGCAGGTTCTCCCTGCCCTCGACGACGATGCGGACGCGGAGCAGGAATGCCGCCTCCCGCCACGCCGTGCGCAGCAGCCGGTACGCGAGCCCGGCTCGCGGCGACGCCGTCCCGATCAGGCCGGCCGGGAGCTCGGGGATGCCGGGCGGGTCCCGCTCCGGCGCCCGCGGCATCGCGCTACTCCGGCAGGTCCCGGTCGAGTCGGCCGGGACGCAGCAGGAGCCAGGTGAGGCGCTTCCGCAGCCGCCGTGGGTGCGTGGTCGGGTCCACGGTGGCGGGGTGCAACTCCTCCACCACCGGCCCGAGGATCTCCTCGAAGCGGGCGGTGACCCGGCGGGCAAGCTCCAGCTCCTCGCGGGACCCGGCCGGTGGCAGCGTGCCGTCCCAGGTCTCGCCCAGGAGCGCGCGGGCGCTGGTCGACGGCAGCACGCGCGAGGCCATCCGCTTTCCCAGGTACAGCTCCTCCGTGCCGGCCATCGCGAGCAGCACGATCGGGGCGCCCGTGCGGAGGGCGATCAGCGCGGCTCCGTTGCGGAACGGCCCGATCCGCCCCGGCGGGCCGCTGACGGTTCCCTCGGGCATCTGGACGAACACGGCGCCGTTGCGGATCACCGCCTCCGCGGAGGCCACGTGGTTGTCCACGCCCACCCCGCCCCGCCACACGGGCAGCAGGCCGCCCAGCCGGTGGATCAGGACCTCCCGCCAGCGGGCCGTGAACGTGGAGGGCCCGCTGCCCAGGAACCACGCCCGCGGCTGGAGCGGGATCGCGTGCATCGCGACGAACGGGTCCATCCAGCCGCGATGCGCGGCCGCGATCAGGAAGTAGCCGCCGGTGCGCGGCAGGTGCTCCTGCCCTGACGTGGCGATCCGGAATCGGAACAGGCCGAACAGCAGGAACCGTGCGAACAGCCGCAGGGCGCGGTACAGGACCGAGGCGCGCGCCTCGGGATCACGGCCCAGCCAGGCGAGGCCCTCCACGGCCCCGCCTCGGGCGGCGGCCAGGGCTTCCGGCGTCACGCGCCCCGGGGGCGGGCGCCGGCGGGCGCGGGTCGACGACGCGCTTTGGCTGACCGGGGGATCCCCGGCCGGCTCGGCATCAGCCGGGCTGTCGCTCGCCTCCGCCGTCTCCGGACCCGGAACCGTCATCGGCGCCACCGACTCCTTCGCCGCCATCGTCGCGCCTATCCCCTTCGCCTTCGTCCGCCGCGCCGGCACCATCATCGGACCGGTCCGCGTCACTATCGCCGGCCTCGTCCTCGTCGACCTCGATCCACTCGTCGCCGTCCACCGGCACGCGCTCGTCGCCCCACCGGTCTCCGGCGGCCGCCGCCGGCCGGTGCCGCCAGGCCAGCACGCCCAGCGCCACCGCGATGACGGCGACCGAGACCAGCATCGCCACCGGTACGCCGAAGGCGGTCCAGTTGCCGGTCCGCAGCGTCTCCAGCACCAGCCGGACCGCCGAGTACCAGATCAGGAACATGAGCCACAGGTCGCCCGGGCGCATGTGCCGTCCGTACCGACGCGCGATCCACAGGAGCGTGACGGCCCCCAGCGCGCCGCTGAGGGATTCGTACAGGAACAGCGGGTGGAAGCCGGTGGTCGCGACCGGGTACGTCTCGCAGGGATAGACGGGAACGCGGTGAGCGCAGTCGATGGTGATGCCCCACGGCAGGTCCGTGGGCGGGCCGTACAGCTCCTGGTTGAAGAAGTTGCCCCAGCGCCCGATCGCCTGCATCACGAACAGGCCCGGCGCGATCACGTCCGCCCACCGCCAGAAGGACTGCTTCCAGTGGCGGATGAGGATCCAGGCGACGATCGCGCCCAGGATGATCCCGCCGTAGACCCCCAGGCCGGTATAGGGCGGCAGGACGATCTTGAGCCAGTCGTCCTGGTACAGCTGCCACTGGTCGATGACGTGGTACAGCCGGCCCCCGATCAGCGCCGCGGCGGCGACGATGATGATCCCGTTGTCCACCAGCCGGGCGTCCAGGCCGCGCCGTCGCGCCTCGCGGGTGATGACCGCGTACGAGGCGGCGAGGCCGACGGCATAGCACACGCCGTACCAGTAGACGGGGAACGAGCCGAGCTGGAACGCGACCGGGTCGGGCGTGACGGCGATCAGCGCGAGGATCGGGGCAAGGGCGGCGATCGGGAGGGTCATGATGGCCATGTCCGGCGGAGTGTAGGCCGAGCGGGGCCGAGCGCGCGCCGCGCGGGCGCGGGCTGGACCGGGCCGCCGTCCAGTATCCTCGGCCGAGATGAGAACGAAGTCGAACTGGGCGCTTCTGTTCGTGGGCATCATGGTCGGCGGTGCCTTGGCCTGGCTGTTTCTCAAGGACGCGGAGTTCAACTGGTGGCTGCTGTTCGTGGGCATCGTTGTCGGCGGCGCCCTGACCTGGCTGGTGCTGGCCGAATCGAGCCGCCGTGATCGCGAGATCGGCGACGAGGAGCTCGAGGCCGAGGCCGCCTGGATCGCCCGGTCGCTGGGGCAGCCCCTGGTGGACGCAGAGGTCGCATCCGAGATCCTGCACGCGCACCGGCGCTACCTCGGATACCCGCCGCCCGACGCGCTCGTAGATCCGGCGGAGCTGATCGCGGCTGGCGCGGCCGCGGACGGCCCGGAGGGCGCAGTGGCCCTGGAGCCTGCGCCGCCGCCAGGCGATAGCGGCCCGCAGCCACCCACCGCGAACGGTCCCACACCCTCCTGAGGGACAGGGATCCGGCGAGGCCCGCCGTCCGGCTCGAGGGCCGATGCGTGCCACGCGTAGGCGGCCGTGGGCGCTCCCCGCCCGGCCCCGGTGAAGCGTCCATACCATCGACCGCATGCTGACCATGCATCAAGCGGGCGACTGCGAGTTCCGCTGGACCCGATTCGGCCCGACACGCAGGACGGGGACGACGAAGGCGGCGCTACCCAAGCCTGGTACGCATACGGGCCGGCCGGTAGAGGGCCTGCGCCGGACATCTGGAGCGCGGTGCGGTGCAGCGACGGCGGCCTCGCGCCGCCCGGCTACAGCCCGGGATGGACCGCTACCCGGTGACGAGCCGCGGCCGTCCCTCGAAGCCGGTGCTGAACACGACGTCCGTCTCGGTCGAGAACACGTGGCGGGTGACCTGGATCCGTCGGACGACTTCGCCGAGGTGCTCCATGTCGCGGGCCCGGATCTTGAGGATGTAGTCCGCCTCGCCCGCGATGTAGTGGCACTCCTCGATCTCGCCGATCGCGGAGAACTCGGCCGTGAGGTCCGCCGAGATCGTCCCCGGCGCCTGCGTGACCCAGGTGAACGCGAGGACCGTCAGCCCGACCGCAGCCGGGTCCACGTCGGCGGCGTACCCCCGGATCACCCCCCGTGCCTCGAGCTTCTTCACGCGCTCGTGCGCGGACGGGCCGGCCATGCCGAGGTCCGCGCCGAGGTCCGCGTACGACCGCCGCCCATCCTGCTGGAGGATCGCGACCAGGCGGGCATCGGTGTCACTGAGCTTGGTGTTCTTACTCATCTAGTACCTATTCATTAGGCAGTCCGATTGCAAAACCTATGATTCGTAGGTATACTGCCCATCAACAGGGTAACGGGACGTCGACCCCACTGGAGCGGCCGGTGGGACCTGCCCAGGTCCGCGGCGAATCCCCGTAGCGAAGGGTGCACGACGATGATCATCGTTGCCGTGTTCGCGCTCCTCGCGCTGTTCTCGCTGGTCGCAATCATGACGAGCGCTGAGGAACCGCGGGGCTCGCATGTCGATCCGTACGAGAATCCGCTCCTCTGGGCGGCGATCGTCCGCCGCTGATCCGCGGCGCTCAGCCTACTCCACAGAACGACCGCCCCGGCAACCGCCGGGGCGTCGTGATTCCCGGCCGGCGCTACCAGGCGCCCGCGGCATGACGCTGCAGGGCGGCCAGGGTCCCGGCCGCCAGGTGGGCCTCCAGGCAGCGCACGCCCGCGGGCCCGACGACCGCGTCGTGACGGGTCCCGGACGGCAGGTCCAGCCGATCGCCCGGGGCGAGGACCACGAGCTCACCGGTGGCCGGGAGCCCGAACCGGATCGAACCGGTGGCGCACACCAGCACCTTGTCGTAGCCGTGCTCGTGCGCCGGGTAGCGGTCACCCGGCCCGTTGGACCAGGATCCGGGGTCAAGCCCCTCCGCGCGGAGGCGAATGGCGAGCTGGTCAGCGCTCACGACGCTAGCCCGCGATGCCCACGCCGATGACCTTGCCCACGGCGTAGGTGACGGCGGCGGCGGCGGCCCCGAGGCCCATCTGCCGCAGGCCGGAGAACCACAGGCTGCGCCCGGTCAGCAGGCTGACACCCGCGCCGACCAGGAACAGGGATCCGAGGCTGAGCACGATGCTGGCGTAGAACGCGGCCGGCCCATCGGCGAGCAGGTACGGGATCACGGGCACCGCGGCGCCCGCGCAGAAGGCGAGGAACGAACCGATCGCGGCACCCCAGGGCGAGCCCAGCTCGTCCGGGTCCAGCCCCAGCTCCTCGCGAACGAGGGTGTCCAGGGCCATCTGCGGGTCGGCGAACATCCGGGCGGCGATCGCCTCGGCCTCCTCCGCCGTGAAGCCCTTGCCCATGTACAGGGCAGCCAGCTCCCGCTCCTCCTCCTCGGGCATGGCCTCCATCTCCGCGCGCTCCAGCTCGATCTGGCGCTGGAACAGCTCGCGCTGGCTCTGCATCGAGATGTATTCGCCGGCGGCCATGCTGAACGCGCCGGCGAGCAGGCCGGCGATCCCCGCGAGGAGGATGAAGCTGCCCTGCTCCGAGGCTCCGGCGACGCCCATCACCAGCGCCAGGTTGGACACGAGCCCGTCCGACACGCCGAAGATCGTGGCCCGCAGCGTCCCGGACCGCGCATGCTGGTGCCAGCCCTCGCCGCTCGCGATCCCGTTCGGGGTTCCCGCCACTCCCCGGTCGATGGCCGGATGATCCGCCGTGGTCACCACCTCGCTCGCGGTGGCGCGGCGTGGCCGTTGACGACGCCCGCTGCCCTTCGGCTCGCCGTCCAGGCGCTTCCAGATCTCGGCGTGCTCGCGCTCGTCGGCGGCGATCTCCTCGATCTCGGGCGCCGCCTCCTGGCGCATGTAGACAGCCTCTTCATCACCCTCGAGCGCGCGCACCATCTCGGACACGGCCCGCGTGCCGAACACGCGGGCGATGACGATGATGAACCGGACCCTTGCCCTCGGCGGCCCCGCGGGGGGCACTGTCGCCCCCAGCTCCCGCAGGCGGGCAGCCCAGATCGCGGCGTGGCGGCGCTCGTTCTCGGCGATCCGGCGGAAGGCAGCCGACCGGTGCGGATCCTTCTCGATCCCGGCAAGGGCGTCGTAGAGCACGATCGCGTCCTGCTCCAGCCGCAGGTTCTCGAGGCTCTGCGCGATGTTCACGGATCCAGCGTAGCGAAGCAGGGCGTGTCCCGCGGATCGGCTCCGCCTACACTCCGCGGCATGACCGACCTGCCGCCGCTGCGCTACCTGTCCGCCGCCGAAGTCCGGACCGCGATGCCGGCCATCCCCGAGCGCCTCGCGCTGGCCGAGGCAACGCTCCGGGGACTCGCCGCCGGCGCGGAGCTGCCACCCAAGATCGGCGTCCATCCGCGTCCCGCGGGCGCCTTCGCGCACGCGATGCCGGCCTTCCTGGAGGGCGCGGCGACTGGTGGATCGGGTGACCGGCTGGGCATGAAGTGGGTGCTGGGCTTCCCGGCCAACAACGAGCGCGGCCTGCCGGCGATCCACGGGCTGCTGCTCCTCAACGACCCGCTCACCGGGGTGCCGGTCGCGATCCTCGACGCCGGCCCGATCACCGCGGAGCGCACCGCGGCGGTGTCCGGAGTGGCCGTCCGGGCGTTCGCGCCGCCGGTGATGGGCCGTGCGACGCGGGCCGCCCTGATCGGCGCGGGCGTCCAGGGCCACAGTCATGTCCCGGTGCTGGGTCACGTGCTGCCCGGCCTGGAGCTCACGGTGTTCGACCGCGATCCGGCGCGGGCAGCCGCGCTGGCGGACGCGGCGCGAACGGGGGGCGGGATCGCGGCCGTCCGGGTCGCCCCGAGCGCGCGGGATGCCGTGGCGGGTGCCGACGTCGTCGTCACCGCGGCCTCGTTTGTGCCTCCTCCGGAGCGCCAGGTCATGACGCCGGACTGGCTGGCGCCCGACGCGCTGGTTGTCCCGGTCGACTACGCGACATACTGCTCGGCGGAGGTGGCGCGTGGCGCCTCGCTGTTCCTCGTGGACCACACGGAGCAGTACCTGGCCAACCGCGACGCCGGCCAGTTCGACGGCTACCCGGAGCCGACGATGATGATCGGCGCGGCCCTGGCGGCCGGCACGCCCCGCCCTCCGGGCCGAGTCGTCGCGACCCACCTTGGCACCGGGCTCGCAGATGTCGTGTTCGGCACGGCGATCCTGGCGGCCGCCGAGAAGCGCGGGCTCGGAACGCCGCTGGAGCGCTGACCCTCCTGAGCGTCAACCATGGCCGGTAGCATGGCGGCCGAATGGTCCGGGACCGCAACCTCCTGCTGGGCACGCTCGCTGCCATCACCGGCGCGACGCTGTTCGGCATGCTCGGGCCCCTGTCCCGGTTCGGGGCGGAGGCGGGCGTCGAGGGCGTCGCCTTCACGGCGTGGAGGGCCCTGCTGGGGGCGGCGGCGCTGGCCGTGCTCGTGCTGGCGCGGGGCGCGGCGCGCACGTCGCTCACCGCCATCCGGGGGCTGAGCCCACGCGGGAAGTCGGTGCTGGCCCTGGCCGCCTTCATGGGGCTGACGCTCAACGCGTCGATCTTCACCGCCTTCGGGCGGATCCCGATCGCACTCGCCCTGATGCTGTTCTACACCTACCCGGCGGGGGTCGTGGTGACCGAGATCCTGCTGGGGCGCGAGCGCGTGACCGCGATCCGGCTGCTCGCGCTGGGCCTGTCGTCGCTGGGCGTCGTCCTCGTGCTGGTCGGGGGCCTCAACGCGTCCGACGGCGGCTCCCTCGACCTGCTCGGTGTCTTCCTGGGACTCGTTTCCGCGGCCAGCCAGGTCGTGTTCGTCACGGTGAGCCGCCACGGCTACCGGTCGGTCCCGGCCGACGCGGCGACGCTCGTCATCCTGACCACGTCCGCGGTCGGCGCGTCCATGCTGGCGATTGCCGTCGGCCAGGCGGACGGCCTGGTCGCCCCGCTCCAATCGCGGGAACCCTGGCCATCGCTCGTCCTCGCGGGGGTGGCCGCGGCCGGGCTGTCGTCGCTCCTGTTCCTGACCGCCATCAGGAAGATCGGTGGGACCCGGACCGGGATCCTCATGCTGTGGGAGCCGGTCGTCGGGGTGATCCTGGCCGCGCTGTGGCTGGGCGAGGCGCTGGCCCCGCTCCAGCTGGCCGGCGGGGCACTCGTTCTCGCCGGCGCGGTCGTCCTGCAGCTGCAGTCCGACCCGGAGCTGGAGCCCATGGTCGACGCCAGCGCCGGACCGGTCATCTGATGCGCCCGTGATGCGCCCGGGAACCGGGCCCCGGGGCGTAAGGTATCCACGCCGCGGCGCCGCGGCGACGATCCGCGACACGAGGAGGCGAGCGTGATCCGCGTCGAAGGGCTCGAAGGGCGGGCGGCGGTCGTGACCGGCGCCGGCCGGGGCATCGGGTTGAGCGTCGCCCAGGTCCTGGTCGCGAACGGCGCGCGGGTCGCGGCGCTGGATCTCGTGCCGCCGCAGGTGGACGACATCCTGGGCATCGAGTGCGACGTGAGTGACGAGGCGGCCGTGGGCGAGGCGCTCGCACAGACCGAGGCGGCCCTGGGGCCAGTCTCGGTCCTCGTCCTGTCCGCGGGCATCACGCCCCTGCTGCGGTTCGAGGAGACCTCGACCGAGCTCTGGGAGCGGACGCTGTCGATCAACCTGACCGGCGCCTTCCACGTGCTGCGCCGGACGATCCCCGGCATGCGCGCCATGGGCTACGGCCGGATCGTCGCCCTCGGTGCGGCGGCCGGCAAGTCCGGCGGCGCCCGGTCCGCGGCCTACGCCGCCTCGAAGGCCGGGCTGATGGCCCTCGTCAAGTCGATCGCGAGCGAGTACGCGCGGGACGGGATCACCGCCAACCTCGTGGCGCCCGCGCTGATCGACTCCGGCATGCTGGCCAACGCCAGGGACTTCGTGGATCGCGTCCCCGTGGGCCGGCTGGGCACGCCCGACGAGGTGGCCGCTCTGGTCGCCTACCTCGCCTCCGGCCATGCCGGCTACGTGACGGGCGAGGTCGTGGACATCAATGGCGGCACCCTGATCGACTGACGACCCGGGGCCGGCGGAGCCCTCCCGCCGGTCGGGCGATCCGCGCGTGGCAAGATAGCCGGCGATGACCGCACCTCTCGACCGGTCGGCGACGACCGCCGACGCGGCAGTGGACCTGCTCCTGCCGGAAGGTACCTGCCTGCTTCACATCGGTCCGCCGAAGACGGGCACGACCTCGCTGCAGGCCGCGTTCTGGGCCGCCCGACGCGACGCCCTGGCGCAGGGCGTCCGCTACGCGGGTCGGAGCCGCCACGAGTCTCAGGCCGCGCTGGCAGTCGCCCGGAGCACGCCAGGCGCGCCCGATCGGCCGACCATCCAGCGATGGCACGTGCTCGCCGACGAGGTCCGCCGTGCGAAGGAGCCGCGCGTCGTGCTCAGCTCCGAGGCGCTCTCGTACGCAGACTCCGGGGCCGTCCGCCGGGTGATCGGCGACCTGGCGCCGCGGGAGCACCACGTGGTCGTCACGCTCCGGCCGCTTCCGAAGATCCTCCCGTCGGCGTGGCAGCAATTCGTGAAGAACGGCCTGGACGCATCCTACGAGGCATGGCTGGACGCCATCCTCAACCGGCCTCCGGACAAGATCACGCCACTGTTCTGGCGCCAGCAACGACACGACGAGCTGGTCTCCCGCTGGGCCGGGGTCGTGGACCCCGCCCGGGTCACCGTGGTGGTCGTCGACGATCGCGACCACGACGGCCTGCTCCGGACCTTCGAGACGTTCACGGGCCTGAGATCGGGCACGCTGGCGCCGGTGAAGGACCTCGCGAACCGGTCGCTGACCGCGATCGAGGTCGAGGCGGTGAGGGCCCTCACCCAGCGCCTCCGGACGGAGGGCTTCGCGCCGGCGGAGATCGACCGGACGGTCCGTGGCCGCGCGGCCGAGTATCTCCTCACGCGGAGACCGGACCCGACGGAGCCCCGAATCGAGACGCCGCAGTGGGCGCTCGACCGCGCCGGCGAGATCGCGGGCGAGATGGTTGCCGCCATCGGGTCGTCCGGGGTCCGCGTCATCGGCGACCTTGCCATCCTGACCGTCGGCCCCGATCCCGGCGGCGCGTCCGACGGGACCGACGAGGTCGCCCAGACCCGGGAGGTGGCGGCCTGGCTGGCATACGGGATGTACCTCGCGGGTCGACACGACGCGGACGCCAGGGGTGCCGGCAGACGCCTCGTCTCGGGAACGATGGCCAGGCTGCCCCCGTCCGTGGCGGGACGGCTGCGGGCCCTGCGCCCCAAGTGACGCTCATCGACCGAGCGCGGCCCACTCGTCGCGGGTGAGGGCGTACTCCATGTCGCCGAGCTCCTCGCCCTCGATACGGTCCGGCCAATCCTGGTGAAACGTGCGCACGTGGCGTAGCCCCGCGTTGCGCATCACCCGCCACGAGGCCTCGTTGGCCACCATGGCCTGGGCGTGAATGCGCCGCGCACCCAGCTCATCGAAGCCCTTCCGCACCAGCGCCCGTGCGCCCTCGCTTGCGTACCCGCGGCCCCAGCTTGCCACGCGCAGGCGGTAGCCCAGCTCGGGCTCGTCATCCGGGGATCCCTGGTGAGGACGGAGATGAAACCAGCCGATGAACTCGGCGGTCGCCTTCTCCACGGCAGCCCAGAACCCCCACCGGTCGCCGCGGGCGTAGTAGGCGAGGAACGCCGGCAGGACGTCCGCCTCGATCTCCCTGCGCGGCGTGGCCCGACCGCCGTTGATGTACCGCATGACGGCGGGATCAGCGTCGAGCGCGACCAGGCTGTCGGCATCGACCGGGGTGAACCGGCGCAGGATCAGCCGGTCCGTCTCCAGGTAGACGTGCAGGCCTACGCCTCCTCGTTGAGGTCGAGCGGGCCGTCGTCCGGCGCCTCGATCGTCACCCGGCCGTCCACCACCTCCACCGGGTAGACCGCCAGCGGGAGCTCCGCCGGCGGATCGAGCGGCTCGCCGTCCGTGAGGTCGAAGCGCGACAGGTGGAGGGCACAGGTGAGCGTCCCGGCCGTCAGGAACCCCTGGTCCAGCTCGAAGTACTCGTGGGAGCAGGTGCCCTGGAGCGCGTGGAACTCCCCGTTCACGTGCACGACGAGGACCGGGTCGGTCTGCTCCACCCAGATCATCTGCATCTCGCCCTCGGCGAGGTCGCCCACCCCGATGAGGTCGATCCTGCGGCTCACGGATCAGATCGTACGGGGTGCGGGCGGCCGGCGTCCCGCCGTCACGCAGCGGAGGTGGCGATGCCACGCAGGCCGGCAGCCCATTTCGCCTCGAGCGCCTCGCGCAGGCGGTCCTGGGCGTCGTCCAGCGGCACGCGCGCGACGACCGGCTCGAGGAAGCCCAGCACGATGAACTTGCGCGCCTCGTCGGGCGGGATGCCGCGGCTCTCGAGGTAGAACAGCTGGTTCTCGTCGATCGGGCCGACCGACGACGAGTGCGCCGCTCGGCGGCAATCCGGCTGGTCGATCTCCAGCGACGGGATGGCCACCGCTCGCGCGCTCCGGGACAGGTTCATCCCGAACTCGCCCAGGTAGCTGTCCGTGCCGATCGCGGTCTTCTCGATGGTGATCATGCCCTTCATGTAGCTCCGGGCCCGGTCCAGGAGCGCGCCCTTGGACAGCAGCTCGCCGGTCGTGTCCCGGCCGACGTGCCGGGTGTACGAGGTCAGGTCGTGGAGCTGATCCCTCGCCCCGAACACGATCTCGACCTGCTCCACCTTGGCCCGGTCTCCCGCCAGCACGTTGTCCACGCGCGAGCGGACCAGCCGGCCACCCAGCTGGGCCAGCGCCCACCGGAGGTCCGCCCCCTCCCCGATCTCGGCGCGACGCTGCTGGAACAGCACCTGGTCCGGCCCGAGCTCCTGGAGGCTTGCCATTGCCAACCGGGCGTGGGAACCCAGCCGGATCTCGGTCGTCGCCGAAAGGAGCGCCTGGGAACCGGGCTCCAGCCCGTCCGACGCGACAAGCTCCTCCACGACCGACGCCTCGGCGCCGTCCCCGAGCACGATGAACGTGCGGGCGACGAGCGCCCGCGGGGCCCCGGCAACCCAGCGCAGCACGATCGGCCGCTCCAGGCGCACCCCGGCCGGGACGTGAACGACGATCCCCTGCGACCACGCGGCCCGCGACAGCTGGGCCAGCTTCTCGTCCGGCGGCAGGAGCGGGCCGCCCTCGAGCAGCTCGCGGGCCAGTCCGTCGTCCGTGCCCACCAGCTCCGGCAGCGACAGGAGACGGACGCCGGCCTCACGCGCCTCGCCCGAGAGCGCCTGCACGGCGAGACCGCCCTCGCGCAGCTCCATGAGCCCGGCCTCGTCGTCGGGGAGCGGAGTCGCGCCACCCGCAGGCTCGCCCTCGCCCGCGGGGTGGGGCTCGATGCCCTCCAGGGCGGCAACCCGGAGGTCCACGTACGTGGTGTACAGGAGGTTGCTCTCCAGGGGCAGGCTCTCGAAGGCCGCCAGGGCGGCCAGCCGGTCCTCGCGCAGCCAATCGGGCTCGCCGACGGCGATCGCCTCGACGTGCGAGCGGGTCAGGAACGAGAGCGGCAGGTCCGTCGGGCTGCGGCGAGGTGCCCGGGCGGGGCGCCCGGCTGCGGTCGAGGGCTCGGCCGTCTCCGTCATCCGAGAGAGCCTTCCATCTCCAGCTTCACCAGGCGGTTGAACTCGATGGCGTATTCCATCGGCAGCTCCTTGGTGAACACCTCGAGAAAGCCCTGGATGATCAGGTTCTGCGCCTCGTTCTCGGTCAGCCCGCGGCTCATGAGATAGAACACCTGGTCCGCGGAGATCTTGCCCACGGTGGCCTCGTGGGTCATGGTCGTGTCGTCCTCGCCGATGTCGATGTACGGGTACGTGTCGCTCCGGCTCTGGTCGTCCAGCATCAGGGCGTCGCAGCGGACGCTGGCCGTGACACCGGTCGCCCCCGGGGCCACCTTGAGCTGGCCGCGGTACGTCGCCCGCCCGCCGTCCTTGGACACGGACTTGGACACGATCCGCGACGTCGTGTTGGGCGCCAGGTGGACGGCCTTGGCCCCGGTGTCCTGGTGCTGGCCCTTGCCCGCGACGGCCACCGAGATGACCTCCGCCGTGGCGCCCTCGCCGCGGAGGTAGATGGCGGGGTACTTCATCGTGAGCCGGGAGCCCGTGTTCGCGTCCACCCACTCGACCGTGGACCGCTCGTGCGCGTGCGCCCGCTTGGTGACGAGGTTGTACACGTCGTTGGACCAGTTCTGGATCGTCGTGTAGCGGATCTTCGCGCCCGGCAGGGCGATGACCTCGACCACGGCCGCGTGCAGCGAGTCGGTCGCGTAGATCGGCGCCGTGCAGCCCTCGATGTAGTGCACCTTGGCACCCTCGTCCACGACGATCAGCGTCCGTTCGAACTGGCCGGTGTTCTCGCCGTTGATCCGGAAGTAGGCCTGGAGCGGGAGCGGCACCTCCACGCCCTTGGGCACGTACACGAACGAGCCGCCGGACCAGACCGCGCTGTTGAGCGCGGCGAACTTGTTGTCCTCCGGCGGGACCACCGTGCCGAAGTACTGCCGGAAGATGTCCGGGTGCTCCTTGAGCGCCTGGTCGGTGCCCATGAACACGACGCCGATCTTGGACAGCTCCTCGCGCACGGAGTGGTACACGACCTCGGAATCGTACTGGGCGCCGACGCCGGCCAGGAACTTGCGCTCGGCCTCCGGGATGCCCAGCTTCTCGAACGTCGCCTTGATCTGCTCCGGGACGTCGTCCCAGGACTTCTCCTCGCGCTCGGACGGCTTGCGGTAGTAGACGATCTTGTCGAAATCGATGTCCGCCAGGCGACCGCCCCAGTCCGGCATCCGCCGCTTGACGAAATGGTCGTAGGCGCGGAGACGGAACTCGAGCATCCACTCCGGCTCGTCCTTGAACCGGCTGATCTCCTCGACGGTCTCGCGTGTCAGGCCGCGCTTGGTCTCGGCGAGGTAGACGATGTCGTCGTGGAAGGCGAACTGGTCGCGCTCGTCACGAACGAGGTCGCGGGTCGAGGTCATCGCTGCTCCAATCGCGGCATGGGCCGCGTGATGGCGTCCGGAAGGTCCGGGAACGCCGCGACCGCGTCGATCCGGGTCGCGGGCTAATCCCGAGTGGAATTATCGGAATTACCGGCCGGTTCGTCAACGACACCGTCACCGGCGTTCCATCCGGCGGTCGCCACGTCTGCGATCATGACACCGCGCGCGCCACGCGGACGGCGCGGCCCGAGCGCGGGAGGGTCGGGAGATGGACTGGCAGGCACTCATCCTGGGACTGGTCGCGATCGTGGTCGGGGCGCTCGTCTCCGCGTACGGCGCGCGGGGGTTCTTCCTCCTGTTGCCGCTGTGGGGCTTCGTGGCCGGGTTCCTCGCGGGCGCGCAGCTGGCCTCCGGCCTGCTCGGCGAGGGCCTGCTCGCCACCGTCGCCGGCTGGGCGCTCGGGTTCCTCGTGGGAGCCGGGTTCGCGGTGGTCGCGGCCCTGTTCTGGTGGGCCGCGATCGTCATCCTCGCCGGCACGGTTGGCTACCTCGTCGGGAGCGGCCTGCTGGTGGCGATCGGGCTCGAGCCCGGGCTGCTCACCGTGGCCGCCGGCCTTGCGCTGGGCGCGGTGTTCGCGCTCGGCGCCATCGCACTCGACGTGCCGACGCTCCTGGTCGCCGGCCTGACCGCCCTGGGCGGGGCCGCGTACGTCATCGGCGGTGCGTACCTCGTCCTGGGCCAGATCACGGTCGGGCAGCTCCGAGACGGCCCGCTCGGGGCGCTCGAGGGCCGGCCGCTGGCGCTGCTCGGCTGGCTGGCGCTCGCCGTCGTGGCATTCGGCTACCAGTGGCTGGACATGCGCCGGGCGCGGTTCGAGGCATTCTCGCGGGCGGGGCTCCTGCGCGGCTGACCCGGCCGCGCGGGCGACCGAGATCGCATCCGGACGAGGTCGGTGTCCGTCGCGTTGTGCGATCATCGCGCTGTCCGCGTCGGTCGGCTCGTGCTGTGCAGGCCGACGTCGGCACGCAGGGTTGAGGAGGAGATCGGCGTGCGCAAGTTCGCCGTCGTCCCGGCGCTCGTTGGGGCAGCCGGGACCGCCACCCCCGGGCGGACCCTACGACGGCGGGTGACCACCACGGGTCGCGATGATCGCGGGGCCCTCGCCGGCTCCCGCCGCGAGCTGAGCCGACGATGACCAGCGATGACCACGCCATGCCGGGACCCGGGCCCACCGACGCCGCCGCCGACGATACGCAGCCCGACGAGGCCGCCGAGCAGGAGGTCACGCGGTCGAAGCGGGACGCTTTTCTCCGCCTGGTCCTCGTCGGCGGCTACCTGTTCGTGGTGTTCGGGATCCTGCTCCCGAGCGTGGTGGACTACCAGGCGATGCTGGATGCGTTCCAGGCCGCTCCGCCGGAGGCGCTGGCGTTCGTAGCCGTCATCGGCATCGGGTGCTGGGGCCTGGAGGGCCTGGCAATCGCCGCCCTGATGCCGGGCCTGGGCTTCCTGCGCGGGGTGACGGCCTACCTGTCCATGGCCGCGGTGGGCAACACGATCCCGGGGCCCTTCAGCCTGGCAGTGGGCTACGCGATGTTCCGGGCATGGCGGATCCCGCCCGCCATCTCCGCCCTCGCGATCTCGCTCAACAGCCTGCTGGCACAGGTGGGCAAGATCCTGCTGCCGGCGATCGCCTTCTTCTTCCTGGCCCTCTTTGGCACGATCGCGGCCTGGGGTTTCGTGGTGGCCATCCTGATCACGATCCCGGTGGCGATCGGCGCCGTGGTCGGCATCTGGGTCCTCCGCTCGGAGGCCTTCGCGCGGCGGGTTGGCGTGATGGCGACCCGGGCAACGGACGCGGTGGCGCACCGCATGAAGCGCCCGGAGCCCGGCGACCTGACCGGGCCCCTGCTCGACTTCCGCGCCAGCGCCCGGGCCCTGCTCGAGCGCCGGGCCGTCCCGGCGGTCACGACGCAGGTGCTCGTCCGGGCCGGCTGGGGCGTCTGCCTGTGGGCGTCGCTGCGAGCGGTGGGCATCCCGCCCGAGGTCCTGCCCAACGACATCATCCTGGCGGTCTACGCGGCGGTCGTGGCGATCACCGTCATCCCGCTGGCCCCGGGGGGGGCGGGCCTGCCTGAGCTGCTGTACATCTCGTTCTTCACCCAGTACGTGACGGGCGATGCCTGGGACGACCAGATCGCGGCCGGCGTCATGCTGTTCCGCGGCTTCCAGTGGTTCCTGGTCATCCCGGTGGGCTACATCGCCCTGCTCCTCCACCGCCGAGACACGCGACGCCGGCCGGCGGCCGGTGGCGCCCAGACGCCGATCGCGCCTGAGACAGCCGGGTGAGCGCTCCCATCGGGCCTGCACTCCCGGCACCGACGGCGCATGGCGCGGCAGCCACGGCGGCCGCACCGCCGCCCCGCCGGCTAGCGCCGGTCAGATCCCGGGCGTCGCTGCGATCCGGCCCGCCTCGATCGCGGCCAGCAGTGCGGCGTGGTCGCGGTCGTTCTGATCGGCGTATGCCTCCGCGAACGCCACCATGCTCTGCTCGAACCGTCCGCTCGTCCCGAGGTAGGCGGCGATCGAGATCGGGCTGCCCGACCTCGCGTGAGCGCGCGCCAGCGCCCACCCGCAGGCTCGTGCGTAGGCCAGGAGCCCGGGCTCCTGGAACCGCTCGATGTCGGCCGACAGCTTCGCGTCCCACAGCTGACGCCAGTAGTAGTGAACGCCGCCCGGACCGGTGACCCAGCCCAGGAACACGTCGCTCGCGGCCTGCATCTGGCGTTGCCCGTTGACCACCCGCTGGCCGGAATGTCGTTCGGTGGCCCGGCCGAGGTGCGCCTCCAGCACCGACGGGCCGGCTTCCTTGACCTGGAGGAACAGCGGGTCGTCCTCGTCCGCTCCCTCGAGGTAGGCGACCCAGCACCGGGTCCCCACGCTGCCCACGCCGACGACCTTGCGGGCGAGGTCCACGAACCGGTACCGGCTGAGCAGCTGCCGTCGCTCCGGCGCCAGCGTCTGGCGGTAGTCCCGGAAGACGTCGTGGAGCCGCTCTTCAAGGCCCGGGTCCGTCACCCGGACCATGAGCGGCGGTTGGTCCACCAGGCGGCGCCGGCCGTCCACGACCTCGGTCACCTTCCGCAGGGCACCCAGGTTGTCGCGGCGCTGGGCCCGCTCGATGGCGAGGTCGATGCCGACCCGGCGGTCGCGCGGCAGGTAGGCACGCAGGTCGTCCAGGGCGAGCTTCGAGTACCACGCGTCCAGGGCGCCATTGCGCGCGTACTCGGCCATGCGGAGGCGGTAGGAGCCCATCGCGAACGTGATCGCCCGCTGGGAGAGCGCCCGCTTCCAGCCCAAGGACCGGCCCGCGACGGCGAAGCTGGCCGCCAGCCGCTTGACGTCCCATTCGAACGGGCCGGGCAGCGTCTCGTCGAAGTCGTTGAGGTCGAACACGAGCGTCCGCTCCGGCGAGGCATAGACCCCGAAGTTGGACAGGTGGGCGTCGCCGCACACCTGGACGCGCAGCGACGTCCGCGGCGCCGGGGCGAGGTCCGCGGCCATCACCGCGGCAGCACCGCGGTAGAACGTGAACGGCGAGACCGCCATCCGGCCGTACCGGATGGGCAGGAGCTCCTGGATCCGGCTCTCCCCCTGCGCCTCGAGGATCATGATCGGGTCGGGGCGGTCCGGGGCGGGCTCCCAGGTCCCCAGGGCGCGGCGGGGGACGCGCTCGCGCTCGCGGACTCCGACCTCCACCTGCTCGGCACGGGAGAGGTGCGGCACGCGCCGGCCGATGGCGGTGCGCCGCTTGGGCGGATCCTGGTCGATGGTCATCGTCGCCTCCCGGGATCGATCGGGCTGGAATGGGGGGCCCGCACCACGGCTCGTCCGCTCGGGTGGCGAATGACGATACCGCGAAGACTCACGGCTCCGGGGACTGTCGCGCCCATTGCGTCGGGCACGGCCGGGTCCGGCGAGCCGGCCGCGGAACGGTACGGCACCTCGGCTGGTGCTGCCCGGTGACCGAGGCCAGTGGATCGGACCGAGAGGAGCGGCGGTATCGTAGACAGGTGGACCCGACCGACATGGACGACCGAGCCATGGAACCCGTCGCCGCGGCCCGCGGGCCGGTCGTCCCCGAGGGAACCCGGCTGCTGCACATCGGGCCCCACAAGACCGCCACCACGGCGCTCCAGGCGGCCCTGTGGTTCGCCCGCGATGATCTTCTCCTCCAGGGAGTCCGGCACGCCGGCCGGTCCCGGAACCCATCGACGGCGGTCCGAGCCGTGACCCGCCGGGGGTCGGGCTACTCGGACCGCCCGCCCGCGATCCGGCACTGGCACGCCCTGGTGCGCGAGATCCGGGGCTCGCGCGAGCCCCGGCTCGTCGTCAGCAGCGAGTTCCTCGCGACCGCGAGCCCGGACGTCATCCGCCGCATCGTGGACGAGCTTGACCCGCGGCGAGTCCAGATCGTGGTCACGGTCCGCCCCCTGGCGCGGATCATCCCCTCCTTCTGGCAGCAGGACGTCCAGGGCGGGTCCGTCGAGTCCCTCGACGCCTGGATCCAGTCGCTGTTGACCGGCAGGAAGGCGCGCCCGGACGCGGGCTTCTGGTGGCTCCAGCGCCACGACCGGCTGATCGAGCGCTGGGTCGAGGCCGTCGGGCCCGAACGCGTGACCGCGGTGGTCGTGGACGATCGGGACCACGGGTTCGTGCTCCGGGCCTTCGAGGGACTGCTGGGCGTCCGCGACGACACGCTGCGACCGGTCCACGACCTCGCCAACCGGTCACTGACGGCCGACGAGGCAGAGGCGATCCGGGCGTTCAACATCGCGTTCCGGGGCGCCGGCGGCAGCCGGGCGGTGCACGCGGTCGTCATGCGCCTCGGCGCCGCGCAGCAGATGAAGCGGCGCGAGCCGAGTCCCGAGGAGCCCCGCGTCCTGCTGCCGTCGTGGGCCCTGGAGCCGGTGGCGCGGATCTCGAACGAGATCGCGGATGGGGTCGTCGCGTCGGGCGTGCGGATCATCGGGGACCCGGGACTCCTCCGGGCGGTGCCCGATGCGGGCGAGATCGCCCCGGGGTCCGCGCCGGGCATCCCGCCGTCGGTCGCGGCCATGATGGCCGTTGGCATCCTGGTGTCCACCGGGGCCGCGCGCACCCGGGCAGCCACCCCGTCCGGGGCCGACGTCGACTCGGACGTCATCGCGCGCGTCCCCACCTACCAGGTCGGTGGCACGATCGCGGTCCGGGTCGCCTTGGCGGCCACGAGCGCCTGGCATGCCGCGCCGCGAGCGATCCGGCGATGGGCGGCAGGGGGGGTGGACGCGGAGGCGGACCCCGTCGGACGACGCCTTGCGCCCGCCGAGGCCGCGGCGATCCGGGCCTTCAGCGACGCGTACCAGGCCGCGGGACTCGACCCGGCCCAGCTCGGGCGAATGGTGGAGGCGGCTGCCCGCCACCTGCGGCGGTCCGAGCCGCCCGACGTCCCTGCGGGGGCGACGGCGAAGCAGCAGGAGCCCGGGGCCGAGCCACGTCTCGGGGACGAGTCCGAGCCGTCGGCCGTGATCCCCCCGGCGGTCGCGGCTTCGGTGGCGATGGGGATCCTCGCCGAGCAGGGCCTGCTTCCCGAACCGCGGCCACGCGAGCCTGGCCGCGGCAGGCTCGCCTGGGGCCCGGCACCGAACGCCTGGCTTCGCGCCGAGCCGGTCGAGATCGTCGGCGTCCGCAGCAGCCGGCTCGTGGCCGAGCTCGCCGGCCGGCTGCGGCCCGGCAGCGCGTCGCGCGGGCGGCGCCGGGACGGGGGCCTCGCCGAGGACTGACGGCGCGCGGTCGTGCAACGCGGTCCCGCACCGAGCGTCGCTCAGCGCCGCGCGACGAGCGCCTCCCGGATCCTCCGCACCGCCTCAGCGACGCCCGTGTCCGTGGTATCGACGGTGACGTCGGCATCGTCGGGGACCTCGTAGGGCGACGAGATTCCCGTGAACTCCGGGATCTCCCCGGCCCGGGCGCGCGCGTACAGCCCCTTGCGGTCCCGTGCCTCGCACACCTCGAGCGGCGTGCTGACGTGCACCAGCAGGAACGTGCCGTGGACCTCCGCCAGCGCGCGGGCGTTGGCGCGCCCGGCAGCGAACGGCGCGATCGGCGCGGCCACGGCGATCCCGCCGTGCTCCGCGACCAGCGCCGCGACCCAGGCGATCCGGTCGATGTTGATCTCGCGCGATATGGCATCGAAGCCGAGGCCGCGCGACAGGTGCTGGCGGACCTCGTCGCCGTCGAGCAGCGTGACCCGCCGGCCGTCCTCGTCGGCCAGCTCGTCGACGAGGGCTCGGGCGATGGTGGACTTGCCCGAGCCCGATAGCCCGGTGAAGAACACGACGGCTCCGCGATCCGTGGCCGGACGGACGGCCCGCAGGATCTCGCGCGCCGAGGCAGGCGGGTAGTGCGCGGAAAGCTCACGCTCCAGCATCGCGTCGGGGCCGGGGATCTCGGACACGCCCTCGCGCCACGCCGAGACCGGGAGGCCGAAGGCGGTCATGCCACCCCGGTCGAGGTCCGGTGGGCGCTCGGCCGGCCAGGGCAGGACCAGGCGGACGACGCGTCGGCGCGGGTAGGCGGCCTCGATCGCCTCCGCCGTCCCCCATGCCGCGCGGGTGAGCCCCGCCCAGCCGACCCCGCCCTCGGGCATCCGTCCGCGGCCGACCCCGACGATCACGACGACGGCTTCCCCACCCTCTGCCATGCCGACGGCGACGCGCTCGTCGGACAGCGTCGGCAGGGCGTCCACCTCGATCGCCACCACGTCCCTGGCCTCGCGCCCGATCCGTTCGCGGACCTCGGCCGCGCCGAGCCGGACGGACGGGTCCCAGTGCGGGCCCGATCCCCGGGACAGATCGCCCAGCCGTCGGACGTCCGGCAGATCGTGGACCGATCGTCCGGCCGTGACCACGGCGAGCGGCGCGTTCTCCGCGTCCGTCAGCAGGACCTCGCGCGCCTGGTCGATGCCCGCGATGGCGGACAGGGCGGATGACGGGAGCCAACCCCCCAGCACAAGCTCGAGACGGTCCAGCCCGTCGGCATCGAGCACGACGCGCGGGGCGGTCCCGAGCGCGCTCGCGCCGGCGGGGTCGATGGGCTCCGTCACGGCCCGACGTCCGACTCGAGGTACCGGGGATCACCGGCGGGGGCGGCGACAGGAGTCTGGGGCGGGGCAGCGGCGTCCGCAGCATCGCTCGCCGGGGCGCGGGTCACCCGGTTGCGGATGACCTCCCAGGCCACGAATGCGAACGCGACGGCGCCCGCGGCGGCGCCGAGGACGATCACGTCGGGAGCGCCGAGCAGCTTGAGCGAGGACGCCAGCAGCAGCACGGCGAGGACTCGGCGGATGATGCCGCCCGGCGCGCGGCTCGAGATGTGGGCGCCGATCCATGCCCCCGGGATGGCGCCCAGCAGCAGCGACGCGGCGATCGCGAACGAGAAGCTCCCGAACAGGAGGTGACCGACGGCCGCGGCGCCGACCAGCGGGATCGCCTGGGCGAGGTCCGTCCCGACCAGCGACGAAGCCTTGAGGCGCGGGTACATGAGCAGGAGGGTGACCACGACGATGGATCCCGCGCCGACCGACGTCAGGCCGACCATCAGGCCGGCGACGGCGCCCAGGGCCACCGTCCGCAGGGGGTGGATGACCACGGGGCCGGGCCTGGTGAACGGCGCGGGGCCCTCCCCCAGCGGCAGCCGGTTGCGCCACATCTGGAGCGCCGCGCGGATGAACAGCCCGAAGGTTGACACGAGGAGCGCGATCCCCAGCACGCGCTTGAGGACCTGGTCCACGTCCTCGCCCGGCATGAGTGAGATGAGCCAGGCGCCGGCGAACGCCATCGGCACCGACCCGATGCACAGCCACTTGACGAGGTCGAGGTTCACGGTGCCCCGGCGCATGTGGACGGCCGCGCCTACGGGCTTCATCAGCAGGCTCACGACGATGTCGCTGGAGATGGCCGTGAGGGGATCGACCCGGAAGAGGAACACGAGCATCGGCGTCATCAACGCACCGCCGCCCATGCCCGTCAGCCCGACGATCGTGCCGACCAGGAGCCCCCCGATCGCCAGCGGCAGGTCCAGCGTCACGACGCCGTGGATCCCGCGAGGCGGTCGGAGGACATGCGAACCATGCGGCGATGATAACGTCGAGGGCCAACGAAACCGCGGCCCGCCCCGGTGCCCGGCCACCGACACGACCCCGACGTCTCAGTGAGGACAACCGCACGCGTGACGCACGCCAACCACCGGTGATCCACCTGCCGGCCACCAACCTGTCCGACCTCGCGGACGCCCGCCTCGCCGCCGGGCTCGCCGCCGGCGCTGGTGAGGCGCTCATGACCCTCCGCGCCGCGTCCGCGCTCGCGGGGCCCGAGGCCATCGCCGATCTCCGCCGCGCGGGAGACGCCACCGCCCAGGCCTGGCTCGCTGCCGCGCTCGCGGACGCCCGACCGGCCGATGCGGTGCTGTCCGAGGAAGCCGCCGACGACACCCATCGCCTGGCCGCGGATCGTGCCTGGATCATCGACCCCCTGGACGGCACCCGTGAGTTCGCCGAGCGACTCCCGGACGGCACCTGGCGGGAAGACTTCGCGGTCCACGTGGCGCTGTGGCGCCGGGGCGCGGGACTCACGGACGCTGCGGTGGCGCTCCCCGCCCAGGGCTTGGTGGTGGCCACGGATGCGCCGGCCGTGCCGGACGATGCGGCGGCGCGGGCGGTTCTCGCCGGTGTGCGCCGGTTCCGGATCGCGGTGAGCCGGAGCCGCCCGCCGGACGTCGCCCGGCGGCTCGGCGAGCGGCGGGACGTCGAGCTCGTGCCGATGGGCTCCACCGGCTTCAAGGCGATGGCCGTCCTCCGGGGGACCGTGGACGCCTACGTCCACGCCGGCGGCCAGTACGAGTGGGACTCGGCCGCCCCCGTCGCCGTCTCCCTCGCGTCCGGGTTTGTCGCCACGCGCCTTGACGGATCGCCCCTCGAGTACAACCGGCGTGACCCCTGGTCGCCGGACCTCGTGATCTGCCATCCCGTGCTCGACGCCCGGCTGCGGGCGCTGCTGGCCGAGACCGGCTTGGAGCCCGCGACCGGAGCCGCGCGATGACGACCCACAGCCTGAACCAGCTGCGGAGCCTGGAGGCGGAGAGCATCCACATCTTCCGCGAGGTCGCGGCCGAGATGGAGAAGCCGTGCCTCCTGTTCTCGGGCGGCAAGGACTCCATCGTGATGCTCCACGTCGCCCGCAAGGCCTTCGCGCCGGCCCGGATCCCGTTCCCTGTCATGCACGTGGACACCGGGCTCAACTTCCCGTCGATCCTCGCCTATCGGGACCGCTGGATCGAGATGCTGGGCCTCAAGCTGGTGGTGGCCTCGGTGGAGGATGCGATCGCCCGGGGCCTCGTCCGCGAGGAGCCCAACGGCTCACGCAATCGCATCCAGACGCCGGTGCTGCTCGAGGCAGCAGAGAAGCACGGCTTCGACGCCCTGTTCGGCGGCGGCCGACGCGACGAGGAGAAGGCGCGGGCCAAGGAGCGGGTGTTCTCGTTCCGGGACGAGTTCGGCCAGTGGGATCCCAAGAACCAGCGGCCCGAGATCTGGAGCCTGTACAACGGCCGGGTCTTCCCGGGCCAGAGCATCCGCGTCTTCCCCCTGTCCAACTGGACCGAGCTGGACGTGTGGACCTACATCCATGGGGAGGGTGTCGAGATCCCGGAGCTCTATCTCGCGGCCGATCGCGAGGTCGTCGAGCGGGGCGGGATGCTGTACGCGGTCAACCCGTTCATCACCCCCCGACCGGGCGAGGAGACGTTCGTCAGGCGGGTGCGCTATCGCACCATCGGTGACGCCAATCTCACCGCCGCGGTGGAGTCCGACGCGGACACCGTCGCCAAGATCGTGGCCGAGATCGCCGCGGTCCGCATCACCGAGCGGGGCGCGACCCGGGGCGACGACAAGGTCAGCGAGGCGGCGATGGAAGACCGGAAGAAGGAGGGCTACTTCTGATGAGCGACAGGCGCGCTCAGGTGGTCGCAGCGGAAGGCGGACGCGAGCACGAGAGCGAGCGCACTTCGAGCGTGCGTGAGCGAGCGCGCACAGCGGCCAACGCCGCGATGCCCCCGCATCAGCGCGCCGGGGACGGCCATGGCGGGTGAGCTGCTCCGGTTCGCCACCGCCGGCTCCGTGGACGACGGCAAGAGCACCCTCATCGGGCGCCTGCTGTACGACTCCAAGTCGCTGTTCACGGACCAGCTGGCCGCGGTGGAGCAGGTCAGCCGGGACCGGGGCAACGACTACACGGACCTCGCGCTGCTGACCGACGGCCTGCGCGCGGAGCGGGAGCAGGGCATCACGATCGACGTCGCCTACCGCTACTTCGCGACGCCGCGCCGCAAGTTCATCATCGCGGACACCCCGGGGCACATCCAGTACACGCGGAACATGGTCACCGGGGCATCCACGGCAGACGTGGGCCTGATCCTGCTCGACGCTCGCAAGGGCATCACGGAGCAGAGTCGGCGCCACGCGTTCCTGGCCACGCTGCTGGGCGTACCCCACCTCGTCGTGTGCGTCAACAAGATGGACCTGGTGGACTTCTCCGAAGCCCGGTTCGAGGAGATCCGTACCGAGTTCGAGGAGTTTGCCACCCGCCTCCGCGTCCGGGACATGACGTTCATCCCCATCTCGGCGCTGCTCGGCGACAACGTCGTCACGCGCTCGGAGCGCACGCCCTGGTACGACGGCTCGCCGCTGCTGTCGCATCTCGAGCGCCTCCACGTCGCCAGCGATCGCAACTTCGTGGACGTCCGGTTCCCGGTCCAGTACGTCGTCCGCCCGCAGTCCTTCGAGGTCCTCGACTACCGCGGGTATGCGGGCACGGTTGCCTCGGGCGTGCTCAAGCCGGGTGACGAGGTGCTGGCCCTGCCAAGCGGCCTGGAGACGACGATCGCGACGATCGAGACCGCGGACGGGCCGGTCGAGGAGGCGTTCCCGCCGATGGCCGTGACGATCACGCTCACGGACGACATCGACCTCTCGCGCGGCGACATGCTGTGCCGCCCGCACAACGTGCCCAGCGTCGTGCAGGACGTGGACGCCCAGGTGTGCTGGATGGACGAGAGCGCGACCCTCGCCGCCGGGCGCAAGTACTGGATCAAGCACACGACCCGCTGGGCGCGGGTGATCGTGCGCGAGATCGACTACCGGGTGGACGTGAACACGCTCCACCGGGACGAGGAGGCGACGGAGCTCGCGCTCAACGAGATCGGCCGGATCCGCCTCCGCGCGACGCAGCCCCTGTTCGTGGACCCGTACCTGCAGAACCGCCAGACCGGCGCGTTCATCCTGGTGGACGAGGGGACGAACAAGACGGTCGCCGCGGGCATGATCGGGCGGCTCGCGGGCTAGAGCCGCTCCCGGACGGCCGCCGCGAACGCGCGGTGGCGGGCGACTCTCGGCAGAGCGATCTTCGTCAAACCGGCGAAGTCGCGGTGCGCCCGCAGCGCCTCCGCGAACGCGCCGGCGAAGCCGGTGTTCGCCTCGTCCAGCGGGTCGAAGCCGTCCTCCCACCACAGCCCGATGACACGGAGCGTGCGCGTCTTCCGGTCGATCCGGGGCTCGATCCGCCCCACGAACCGGTCGCCGTACAGGAGCGGCAGGACGTAGTAGCCCCAGCGGCGCTTGGCCGCAGGCACGTAGACCTCCCAGCGGTAGTCGAAGTCCCACAGGCGGAGCAGCAGGTCACGGTCCCAGGCGAGCGGGTCCAGCGGGGCGAGGAAGGCAACCCCGGGCGCGGGCTCGCCCGGCCGGCCGGCCCCATCGGCGGCCACCTCGGCCTCGGCCGCGCGCAGGATCCCGGCCTCATCCCCCACGACGTAGCGCGTACCGCGGATGCCCTCGACGTGGATGGGCATCAGCGTGCCGGCCGTCACCAGCTCCGCGCGCAGGGACGCGCGCATCGCCGCGTCCCCCGTGCCGGCCCACAGGCTCGACTCGCCCGTCGCTCCCAGCAGCCCGTTGCCCCGGTACCGCGACAGCAGCTTGTGCCGTAGCTGGTCCCGCTCCGGAGGTCGCCGGGCGAGGAGGTCGGCCGGGAACAGGCGCTCGGTGAGGTCGTAGATGCGGCGGTTGCCCTCCCGGCGGGCGATGGCCAGGAGCCCTGCCTCGCCCAGGGCCTCCAGCAACGCACGGACCTGGTTCGTGGGGCGCCAGTACCAGTCGATCGACGCGCGAGGCGCGACGTCCGTGGACGACAGCGGACCGTGCTCCCGGATCCGCCCCAGCAGCTCCTCCACCAGCGGCGCGTGATCGTCGAAGGCGCCGCCCCGGTGCGCCTCGTGCGCCCCGTCCCAGGTGATCCGGTACCACGGCAGCTCCGCGGTCGGCACCAGCGACAGCATCTTGTTGTACGTCTCGTACAGGACGCGGTCCCGGTACAGCAGGTCGTCCGTCCATGCGCGCCGGTAGCCGGCGACCCGCGCCAGGAGCGTCAGGTCGTGATTGCGGCCGGCCACCTCCAGCGGATCGAACTGGAGCGAGCCGAGGCGGTCCACGACCCGCATGACCGAGGCCGGCTGCGCGGGCAGCGAGCGCGGCGGGGCGAGGAGATGCCGCATCACGAGGAAGCGGCGGGCGGCGGCGGGCGAGACGGGACGCGGGTGGTTCACGAAGCCAGCCGTCTCAGGATGACCGGATCACGGGCACCGGACCCCACTGCGACAGGGGAACGTCATCGGCATCAGGATGGGCCAGGATCCACCATGGCGTCCGCCTCGATGGCGTCACGCACCAGGCGCCACGTCGCCGAGATGATCGCCGCGAACGGCACCACCAGGAACATCCCCAGGATCCCCGCGATCTCGCCGCCGACCGGCACCGCGAGCAGCACGATGGCCGGGTGAAGGCTCAGGGTCTTGCCGTAGACGATCGGCGCCACCCCGCTGCCCTGGACCAGGTTGAACACGATCGTGAACACCGCCATCCAGGCGATGTCCGAAGGCTCGCCCACCGCGACCGCCACCAGGAACGCGAAGGCCGTGCTGATGAACGAGCCGATGTACGGGATGAAGCCGGCAAAGAAGGTCAGCACGCCGATCGGCACGGCCAGCGGCAGGCCAAGCACCGCCATCATCAACGTGGTCGTGACCGCGCCGAACAGCGAGATGATCGCCGTGCCGATCATGTAGCCCGACAGCAGGCGCACGGCGCGTTCGCCGGCCTGGTCCATCCGATCGCGCCGGGCGCCACGCAACGGTCCGAGGACGCGGTCCCAGATCGCCGGACCATCCCGCAGGAAGAAGAAGGTCAGCAGCAACCCGATGGCCGTGGCGAGCAGGAGGGCGAGCAGGCCCCCCAACAGGCCGCGGAGATCCAGGCTGATCCCCCCGGCCAGCTCCGCGACTGCGTCCGCGACCCACGCGAGGTCGAGCGCGGCCGCTCCTTCAAGAGCCGTGTCGAGGATCTCGCCCAGCGACCGGGTCGACCACACGAGCGTCACCGCGACTGCGAGCCCGACCACGGCCACCGCGCCGACGGTTGCCCCGGCCGCAGCGAACGTCCTCGATCTGCCGGCGCGCGACAGGCGACCGGCGAGCGGTTGCAGCGTCGCAGCCGTCACGATCGCCAGCACGGCCGGTACCGCGATGCCCGGGACCAGGACGACGAGCCGGACGACCACGATGCCCATGCCGACCACCACCAGGGCGCGCCAGCTCCACTGGGCGAGCCGGTCCAGCCAGCCCGGGACGATGTCCGACCGTGCGGCCGTCGGTGTGCCTCCGCCCGGCAGGGCTGGGTCGAGCAGCGCGAGGATCGGACGGCGAATGGCCTCCGCGAACACGATGACCGGGAGGACGACGACCAGGCCCAGGACGCCGAACAATGCCGCGGCGACCGGGATGGAGACGAGGACGACCACCGGGTGGAGACCCACCGCGTCGCCGAGCCTCGTGCGCCCGATGGCGCGCCGCGAAACGACGGCGGTCGCACCGAACGCCGCGAGGACCACCAGCGTCGCGCCGGGCCCGGCAGTGGCGAGCGTCGCGAGGGCCACGATCGTGCCCGCGACGATGGCCCCTAGGTACGGCACGAAGCCCGCCACCAGGACAAGCACGGCCAGCGGCCAGGCGACCGGCACGCCGAGGAGCGTGAGGACCGCGGCAACGACGACCGCATCGATCACCGCCAGCGACGCCGTGCGGTACAGGAACCGCCCGACCCGGTCGAGGCCCGTGCCCGCCGCCGAGGTGAGCTCCTCCGCCTGCTCGGCCGGCACCGACCTGACCAGCCACGCCCAGCCGAGCTCGCCGTCCTGGAGCAGGAAGTAGGTGAGGAACAGGGCGAGGACGGCGACCGTGCCGACCAGGATCGCCGAATCCACGATGGACGAGATGTCCAGGGCCGCGAGATCCCCCACCGCGGCCGCGAGGCGATCGACAGCGGCGGGGACGACGTCCCCGGCTGCCATTCCGACCAGCTGGTCCCGGATGGAGCGCAGCCCGTCTGCGACGGCCGTGACGATGTCGCCGATGCCCGGCAGGAGCGCGATGACCACCGCGATGAGGCCGACCCCGACGACGGCCAGCCCGAGCGCCGTGGCGGCGGCGGCAGACACGGCGCGGGACAGGCCCCGCCTGCGGAGAGCTCGCAGCAACGGCGCGAGGGCGGCCGCCGCGATCAGCGAGACGAGGATCGACGCCGTGACCGACAGGAGGTCGACGGCGATGGCGACCAGCACGATCCCGAGCAGGACCGTGACGAGAACGCGCCAGCCGACCGCGGCGAGCCGGTCCAGCCAGACCGGCGCGACGTGGGAGGCCGGCGCGTTGGCCGGCGAGGGTGCCACGATCCGTCAGGCCGTGGGCCGCCTCGCCGGCAGGCGCAAGGAGGTCAGCCCTCGATCGCCTTCTTCTTGAGCGCCTCGTACTCCGGCACGGTGATCGCGCCGGCTTCCTTGAGCTGGGCCAGCTTCTCGAGCTCGTCGGCCGTGGTCACGCCCGCGGCGGCCTTCTGGGCAGCCTCGGCCTGGGCCATGAGCTGCACGTCCTGGGCGGTCACCTTCGGGCGCATGATCAGGTAGATCAGGCAGCCGAGCAACGGCAGGACGAACAGGACGACGATCCAGATGCCCTTGCTCACGCCGGACATGTCGTTCCGGCGGAAGATGTCCATGAAGCACGAGATGAAGATCCACAGTGCCATGAACCAGAAGAAGAAGAAGACCATGCCCCACAGCAGGTCCCAGAAGCCGAACGACGTGTCGTCAAGCTGGCTGCAGCCGGCGGCGAGCAGACCCAGGACCACGAGGGCCGGCAGGGCGGGCCGACCGAGCATTGCGCGAAGGTTCCCCAACATGCTGATTCCTTTCCCTCCTTGGTGATGTGACGCAACCATAGCGCCCGCCATGCGGCCGCGCGGGTTCTCTGCGCCATCTTCGGCGCGCGCGGCGTCCTCTGCGTCATCCGGTTGGGACGATCGCAGCGTGTCCGGCACGCCATCCGGTCCCTGTGCGCTTCGCATCGACCTGATGTATGGTTTCAGCCGAATAGTTCGCCTTGACCGAACCATTGGTCGCACCCGAAGGATCACGCCATCTCCACGCCCGATCGCTCCGCCATCGTCGACGAGGTCATCGCCGGCTACGAGGTGCTCATGCACGGCCTGGCCGGCGGCCACGCGCCGGAGTTCCTCGAGATCGCCATCACGATGCCCCAGGCCAAGCTGCTGTACCTCCTGGGTGCGGCGGGTGACCTCCACATGTCCGAGCTCGGCAGCCGCCTCGGCGTCTCGCTGTCCACCGTCAGCGGCCTCGTGGATCGCGTCGTGGACCACGGCCTCGTCCACCGTCGCGAGGATCCCGCTGATCGACGCCAGGTGGTCGTCGGCCTGACCCCCGCCGGCGCGGGGTTCATCGACCGGTTCCGGGAGCTGTCCGCCGCGCACATGCGGGAGCTCCTGGTCCTGCTCGGCGACGAGGAGCTGGACAGCGTCCGCCGCGCCCTCGCCGCCCTCGCCCGGGCCGCCGCACTTCGCGCGGCCGCCCTCCCCCACTCCGCCAACCCCTCCGGAACGCCCGTCGCCCGAAAGGATCCCGCATGAGTCGCCTGTCAGAGCTCGCCCTCGCCAAGCGGAGCGTCACCCTCCTGCTCGCCGGCGCCCTGTTCATCGCCGGCGTCGGCGCCTGGGGCAGCCTCAAGCAGGAGCTCCTGCCCGACATCGAGTTCCCGGTCATCACCGTGATCGTGCCCCTGCCGGGCGCGGGCGCCGCGGACGTCGCGGAGCAGGTGACCAAGCCGGTAGAGCGCGCGATCTCCGGCGTGCCGCGCCTCGAGGGGATGCAGTCCACGTCCGCGAACTCGCTCGCCCTGGTCGTGGGCCAGTTCGAGTACGGGACCGACGTCAAGGCGACGCTGGCCCAGATCGAGCAGAACCTCCAGGAGGCCGGGCTGCCGCAGACCGTCGAGCCCCAGGTCAGCGCGCTCAACATCAACGCCTCGCCCGTGGTCATCGCGTCGATCGTCGCCAACTCCGAGGAGCAGTTCGCCGACGCGGCCCGCATCGTCCAGGACGAGATCGCCCCGGAGCTGCTCGCGATCGAGGGCGTCGCCAGCGTGGACGTCACCGGCGGCGAGGAGCAGCGGGTCCTGGTCACCCTGAACCCGGACGAGCTGGCCGCCAACGGCATCTCGGCCGCCCAGGTGACCGGCGTGCTGGCGGCCAACAACCTGACCTTCCCGTCCGGCCAGATCCGGGACGACGCGACGAACACGCCCGTGTCAACGATCGGGACGTTCGGCAGCATCGAGGAGATCGAGAACCTCGTCGTGGGCGTCGCGACACCGCCGACCGTTCCGACGGTCCCCGGCGTCCCCGCCGCTCCCGCCCCGGGCGCCTCGGCGGCTCCCGGCGCCCCGGCGGCCCCGGCCGCACCCGTCATGCCGCAGCCGGTCACGATCGGCGACCTCGGCAGCGTGGAGATCGCCGGCGTCGCCACCACCGGCTATGCGTACACCGGCACGCCCGAGACCGGCATGCAGCCCTCGCTGTCGGTGTCGGTGTCCAAGACCAGCTCGGCGAACACCGTGGACGTGGCGGCGGCCGTGGACGCCAAGCTCAAGGAGCTGGGCGACGCCAATGCCGACACCGTGACCGTCGTGGTCGTGTCGGACCTGTCCTCGTTCATCATCGAATCCCGCGACGGGCTGCTCAAGGAGGGCGGCCTGGGCGCCCTGTTCGCGATCCTGACGATCTTCCTGTTCCTGGCCAGCCTGCGGTCGACGATCGTGGCGGCGGTCAGCATCCCGCTGTCGCTGCTGGCCGCCCTGGTCCTGATGCAGCTGACCGGGATCACCATCAACATCATGACCCTCGGCGGCCTCGCGGTCGCCATCGGGCGGGTGGTGGACGACGCCATCGTCGTGCTCGAGAACATCTACCGGCACCGGGCCCTGGGCGACGACCGGATGACGGCCGCGCTCAAGGGACCGCGCGAGGTCGCGGGGGCCATCACCTCGGCCACGGTCACCACGGTGCTCGTGTTCCTGCCGCTGGGCTTCGTCGGTGGCCTGGTGAGCCAGTTCTTCCTGCCCTTTGCGCTCACGGTCACGTTCGCGCTGCTCGCCTCGCTGGTCTGCGCGCTGACGGTCGTGCCGGTCCTCGCCTACCTGCTGATCGACAAGGTCAAGCTCAACGTGGACGAGGACGGGGAGCCCCGGAACTCGTTCTGGATCCGCGCCTACACGCCGACCATCAAGCTCGCCCTGCGCGACCGCTGGACGAAGTGGGGCGTGCTCCTGGGCTCGGTCGTCCTGTTCGCCGCCACGGGGTTCATCGCCCCGCTCCTGCCCACCCAGTTCATCAACGCGGGCTCGGAGAACATCCTGGGGGTGACCATCGCGCCGCCCTCCGGCTCCTCCTCGGACGCCGTGCTGATCAAGACCGAGGAGGCGGAGGCCATCCTGCTCGCCGACCCGAAGGTGGAGCTGGTCCAGACCAGCATCCCGGGCGAGGGCGAGGCGGGCTTCCAGGCCGTTGTCGCCACCATGAGCGGCCGGCCGGCCAACAGTGCCCGGATCACGGTCCGCCTGGCCGACGACGTGGACCTGACCGAGTACTCGCGGACGCTGTCCGAGGCGCTGGCCCCGGTCAAGACCGACGGCTTCGACGTCGCGGTGGCGCAGATGGTCGGGTTCAGCTCCAACAACCTGAACGTGATCGTCTCGGGCGAGGATCCCGCCAAAGTGCAGGAGGCCAACGACCTCGTGCTCGAGGCGCTGTCCGACAACGCCGAGCTGCTCAACCTGAAGTCGGACCTGTCCAAGGCGACGCCCGAGGTCCAGGTGCGGCCCGACGCCAACAAGGCCATCATGGTCGGCCTCACCGCGGCGCAGGTCGCCGGCGAGGTCCGCGGTGCCCTTGTCGGATCGACCGCGACCAGCGTCAAGACCCCGGACCAGACCGGGACCGTCGACGTCTTCGTCCAGCTCGATCCCGACCAGGTCACGAACGTGGACCAGCTTCGGGCGCTGCCGGTCGGCACCGTCGCCAAGGTGCCCCTGGGCCAGATCGCCGAGGTCGAGGAGGTGGAGGCCCAGGGCTCCATCACCCGCATCGACGAGGCGCCCGCCGCCTCGATCAGCGCCGAGATCGCGGACCAGAACACGGGCAAGGTGAGCCAGGACGTCCAGGCCGAGCTGGACGCGCTCATCGCGGAGGAGGCCTGGCCGGAGGGCGTGGACGTCCGCCTGGCGGGCGTCACGCAGCAGCAGACCGAGGCGTTCGGCGGCCTGTTCGTCTCGATGGGCGTCGCGATCCTGCTCGTCTACGTCGCGATGGTGCTGACCTTCAACTCGCTGGTCACGCCGTTCGTCATCCTGTTCAGCCTCCCGCTGGCCACGATCGGCGCCTTCCCGGCGCTGCTGATCACCGGCCGGCCGATCGGCGTGAGTGCCCTGATCGGGTTCCTGATGCTGATCGGGATCGTGGTCACCAACGCCATCGTCCTGCTCGACCTGGTCGAGCGGCTGCGGGCGCAGGGCCTGTCCACGAAGGACGCCCTGATCGAGGGCGGGCGCACCCGCGTCCGGCCGATCCTGATGACCGCGATCGCGACGATGCTGGCCCTGATCCCGCTCGCCGCGGGGCTCAACGAAGGATCGATCATCGCCGCCGAGCTGGGCACCGTCGTCATCGGTGGCCTGCTGAGCTCCACCTTCCTGACCCTGCTGGTCGTCCCGGTGGTGTACTCGCTCGTCGACGGTGCGCGGCAGTGGCGCCGCAAGGCGGCCACGGTCGAGGCACCGGTGATCGAGGGCACGTAGCCTCCCGCAGACCCGACCCGCGGCCGTCCATCCGGCGCCGCGGGTCGCCCGTTCGTGGCACCCTTGTCCCCACAAGGAGGCACACACCGATGGCCATCACACGCTTCGCCGAGACCACCTGGAAGGGCGACCTGCTCACGGGCGCCGGCACGATCGACTACGTCTCGTCCGGCGCCTTCACCCGCATGGGGGTGACCTGGGCGTCGAGGACCGAGGACCACAACGGCAGGACGAGCCCGGAGGAGTTGATCGCGGCGGCCCACGGGTCGTGCTTCTCGATGGCCTTCTCCTCGCGGCTCGCCAAGAACGGGACGCCCGCCACCAGGCTCGACATCCGCGCCGTGGTCACGTTCGACAAGGGCGACGCAGGCTGGAAGATCGCACGCAGCGAGATCACCGTGCGAGGCGAGGTGCCGGGAATCGACGCAGCACGCTTCGCCGAGCTGGCCGAGGACGCCAAGGAGAACTGCCCGGTGTCGGCGGCCCTGAAGGGCAACGTCGAGCTGGTGGTCAACGCGACGCTCGCCTAGCGTCCTCCGCGCGACGCGCCGCTCCGCGGCCGCCCACGGCGGCCGCTCCGAATCGACCCTCGCCGCGCTATCCGATCGTCAGGATCCGGCGCGGGTTCGTGATCGTGAGCTGGTCGATCTCCGCGTCCGACACGCCCGCCGCGCGCAGCCGGGGCAGGAACGTCGTCTGCAGGTACGTGTAGCCGTTGCCCTCGTACCGGCGCAGCTGGCTGTTGTGGCACACGTCCTGGCTGAGCAGCACGCGATCGGCATGCCCGCGGTGGAGCAGCTCCAGCAGCAGCTCCACGGTCCGCCCCTCGCCGTACTGCTCGGTGGGCGTGAACGACATGCCCAGGAAGTCGAACTCCACCGACGCGCCGCGGGCGATCAGCGCGAGGTAGTGGTCCAGATGCGGGTAGCTGTCCGCGTGGCCGATGACCACCCGTCCCGGGTCCGCGCCCTCCTCCTCGAGGATCGCAAGCTGGGCCGCGCCCACGTCCGACAGGACGGCGTGGGTGGAGATCGCGAGACCCGTTCGCCTGGACGCCCGGGCCACGGCGCGGAACACCCGCTCCTCGGCCGGGCTGACCCATGGCTTGTCGGTCCCGATCTCGCCCAGGATCCCCGTCCTGACTCCTGTGTCCGCCACCCCCTCGGTGGCCTCCCTGACCAGCTCGTCCGCCAGCGAGTCGACGGACCGGCGGTCGATCATCAGCTCGGTCGGGTAGTACGCGGTGCGGTACCAGCCGCCGCCCATCACGATGTGCAGGCCGCTGCGCTCGGCGAGCCGCCGGAGCCAGGCCGGGTTGCGGCCGATGCCGGGCAGCGTGAGGTCCGCGAGCGCGGTGCCGCCCGCCTCCCGGAACAGGCGCAGCTCCTCCAGCATCACGGGCTCGTCGGGGGTGAGCTCCCAGTAGTCCCAGCGATCCTGGATGTGCCACAGGGTGCATTGGGTGTGCTCGTGGGGGAGCGTGAACCCGAGCGTGGATGGGTCGACGGGTCCGAGAACGGTCATGACGTGCGACATGCCCAAATCGTAGCCCCGCCGAGCCCGCGATGAGCGGCCGCCGGCGCGCTACGCTGCACCGGACGCATGGAGGTACCGATGAGCGAGCCGGGTGAGGAGCCCCTCCGGGGCGAGGTGCTGGATGCGGGCGGTGTCCGCGTCTATGGCTGGGAGTGGGACGACATCGGCGGGCCGCAGCGGAAGAGCCGGTTGCCGTGGTTCGGGATCTTCCTCGTCGTGTTCGGGGTGCTGCTGTTCCTGCGCGAGTTCTTCCCGGGGCTCGAGACGGCGGGGTCGCTGCTGTTCCTCGCGGTGGGCGTGGCGTTCCTCGTCTCGTGGGTGGTCAACCGCGGGATGGGTTCCCTGTACCTGGGCGCGATCATCACCGCGCTGGCCGCGCCGGACCTGCTGGAGGCGGCCGGAATCGTGGAGGGTCCCGGGGTCGGCACCCTGTGCCTGGGCCTCGCCTTCCTGTTCATCGCCGGGGTGCGCGCAGCCAGCGGGGCCGGATGGGGCTGGCAGGCGATCCTGGGCGGGATCCTGGCCGTGATCGGTGCCACCAGCCTCGCCGTGCCCGGCCTGTCCGCCCTCGTCTGGCCGATCGTCCTGGTCGTCCTCGGCGCGTTCCTGCTCGCCCGGGCGTCGCGCGGACGCACGTAGGCGGCGGTCAGGGCCGGGTCGTCTCCGCGAGCGTGGCCAGCGCGATGTCCAGCGCCTCGGCCAGCCCGTCGGCGACCCGGACGAGCTCGGCGTCGGTGATCACGAACGGCGGGCCCAGCAGGACGATGTCGCCGTCCACGCCGTCCGCGTTGCCGGTTCCCGAGTAGAGCAGCAGGCCCCGCTCCCGGGCCGTCCGCACCACGGACTCCACCAGCTTCGCCGCCCGCGGGAACGCTGCCTTCGTCTCACGGTCGCGCACCAGCTCCACGCCGGTCATCAGCCCCCGGCCGCGGATGTCGCCCACCGCCGGATGATCCCCCAGCCGCTCCCGGAGCAGCGAGAGCAGCCGCTCCCCCTTGGCGGCGGACGCCTCCACCAGCGACTCCGCCTCGAGGATCCGCAGCACCTCCCGGGCGACCGCCGCGGCGACCGGCTGGTGGGAGTACGTGAACCCGTGGACGAACGAACCGGCCCCCGTGACCGCGTCGTGGATCTCGCCCGAGGCCGCCACGAAACCAAACGGCCAGTACCCCGACGTCGCACCCTTGGCCGCGACCAGCATGTCCGGCCTCACCCCGTCATGGTCCATGCCGAACCAGGCCCCGGTACGACCGAAGCCCGTCATGACCTCGTCCGCGATCAGGAGCACGCCGTGGTGGCGGCACACCTCGGCGATCGCCGGCCAGTACCCGGACGGCGGCGCCGCGGCGCCCAGCGTCGCCCCCACGATCGGCTCGCCCACGAACGCGGCCACCGTGCCGGGGCCTGCGGCCGTGATCGCCCGGTCCAGCTCCGAGACCAGCTCGTCGGTCGTACCCAGCGCCTGCGAGCCGGGCAGACCGCCCCGGTACGGGTAGGCGGCGCTGACGTGCCGGAACCGGCCCAGCCAGCCCTCGTACGGCCGGCGCAGCGGCCGCCGTCCGGACAGGTCCAGCGCGCCGAGCGTGTTGCCGTGGTAGCTGCTCCAGCGCGCGAACACGATCCAGCGTTCCGGCTCGCCGCGGGCAATGTGGGTGGCACGGGCCAGCTTGAGCGCAGTCTCGATCGCCTCCGATCCCCCGGACACCGGGTAGATCGCCGCGTCCGTCACCGGGAGGTGACGGCCAACCTCCACCGCGTAGCGCTCCAGCGGCTCCGTGGTGAACGCGCTGCCGTGGGCGTAGGCCAGGGTCGCGGCCTGGTCCGCTGCGGCGGCCGCGATCTCGCGCCGGCCGTGACCCACGTTGACGACGACCGCGCCGCCGGCCGCATCAAGGTACTCGCGGCCGTCCGCGTCCACGATCGTGGAGCCGTGTGCCTCGACCGCAACCGGCGGGTTGGGCGACGCCGACCGTAGGAAGACGCGGGCGCTCATGGGCGAACGGGGCCGACGGGGATCACGCGTCGATTGTAGTGCCGGCGGGTGTCGGCGCCGGGTCGTCGGCTGCCACGCGCGCGGTGCGGCCGACGGATTCGCGTGGTGGCGGGCCGAGCAGCGCGAGGAACCACGCAGCGCGGGGGAACGGCTGCAGCAGCGTCCGCATCGCCATCGTGAGCGGCACGGCAAGCAGCGCCCCCGCCGGTCCGATCAGGCCGGTCCAGGCGACGATCGCGACGATGACCACGACCGCGCTGAGGTCCAGCGAGCTCGCCATGATGCGCGGCTGGAGCACGTAGTCGAACGCGAGGTTGATCACCACGTAGCCGACCACGACCGCGAGGGCGGTCGCCGGCCCGTGCTCCACGAGCGCGAACGCCGTCGGCGGGATGAGGGCCAGCACGAAGCCGATGTTGGGGATGAAGCTGAGCAGGAACGAGACGAGGCCCCACAGGACCGCGTACGGGACCCCAAGCACCAGGAGCAGCACCGTGTCCGCGATGGCCGCCGCCCCGCCCAGCACCGCGCGGACCCAGACGTACGTGACCAGGTCCCGGGCCAGGGCGTCGTAGCGAGTCATGACGTCCGCGGAGGTGGCGCGCAGCATCCGCCCGGACAGCCGGCCGGCGTCGATCAGCAGGTACGTCACGATCAGCACGGCCATCGCGAGCGTCGTCACCAGCGGCACCACGCTGGCCGCCACGCTGCGCAGCGCCCCGAGCACCGCCGAGGGGTCAACCTCGGGCAAGGAGTCGTCCGGGAGGCCGGTGACCGATGCCCAGGCCCCCCGCAGCTGGTCCAGCCAGGCCGGCGACTGCTCCACCTCCTCGACCAGCTGGACGCCCACCGCGACCGCCGAGGCAACGATGGCGAGGGCCATCACGGCGAGGATCAGCACGAACGCCCCGATCACGATGGTCACCGCTGCCCACCCGGGCAGCCCTCGCCCGAGGAGCCACAACTGCCCCCGGCGGCACACGATCGCGGCCAGGGCCGAAAAGGCCACCAGGGCCACGAAGCTGCCGGCCAGCGCAATGCCGATCCCGATGACGATCACGGCGGCCAGGACGACGGCCGGGCCGCGCAACTCCCGGCCGGGAGGCGGCGCGTCGATGCGTTCCATGCTCTGTGGATCGTACGCAGCCGGGGCGGCCCGTGCCGGGCGCCACGACGCCCCGGGGTGGGCGGAGCCGGGGAAGGGAGGACCGGTTCCGCGCCCGGGGCGTCGGGCAGATGGGGTGTCGCGGCGGCGGCCGGGGGGAGCGCGTCGCCGCGTGGGAGGTGCAGGGCTAGATGCGACCCTTCGGCACCGTGTGCCAGTAGGTCTTGTTGAACACGATCTTGCCCAGGTGCCACAGCTGGTTGGGCTTGGGCGGCTTGGGCGGGTGGTCGTAGTCGAACTGCAGCAGCGTCCCCTTGCCGTCGCCGACCTCGAAGAAGCACATGACCTTGCCGGTGTAGCTCGCGTCCTTGCCGTGGGGCTCCCGCCCCAGGACGGCGGCCGCCACGCGCTCGGCGACGATCGGTGCCTCGAAGTGCGCGGTCGAGCCCGCCTTGGACAGTGGCAGGTCGGTGGCGTCACCGAGGGCGTAGATGTTGGGGTAGCGCGGGATGTCCTCGTCCGACTGGCCGGGGGCGGGCTTGACGACCGTCTTCACCTGGAGGGTGTGGCGGTCCGTGGGCACCCAGCCGGACTTGGGGGCCAGACCGGAGTCGATGACGACCTTGGCGCCGCGGTGCGGCGGGACCACGATCAGCAGGTCGTAGGGGTGCTCCTCGAACGCGTCGGTGATGGCCACCTTGCGCTCGGCGTCGATCTGGGCGATCCCGGCCAGGAGCTCCAGGTGGATCCCCTTCTGCTCGAAGATCGGGGTGGCCATCTCGGACACGCTCTCGATCGTGAACGCCCGGTTGATCGGCGACAGGAAGGTCAGCTCCGTCTTGTCCCGGAGCCCGCGGTCGCGGAGCTCGGACTCGACCAGGAACGCGACCTCGAGCGGCGCCGGCGGGCACTTGTAGGGGATGCCCGCGATGCCGATCACGATCCGGCCGCCGGTGAACGCGTCGAGGGCCTTGCGCAGTCGCAGCGACGCCTCGGCGGTGTAGAAGTGGTGGGCCTCCTGGTCGAAGTGCTCGATCTCCTCGGGCATGATCCGGGCGCCGGTGGCGATCACCAGCTGGTCGTAGAGCAGCCGCTGCCCCGAGGCGAGCTCGACGGCCTGGTCCTCCGCGTCGATGCGGGTGATCTCGTCCACCACCAGGTTGACGTTGCCGTCGAGCAGCTTCTTCTCGCTCCGGACGAGCTTCTCGGCGCGCTCACCACCCATGGCGATGTACATGTAGCCGGGCTGGTAGGTGTGCATACCGGTCGCATCGACGACCGTGACGGACGCCTCGCCCGCCGCGATTGGCTTCTTGAGCTTGCGGGCGATGAGGTTCGCGGCGAGCGTGCCCCCAACGCCGCCGCCGAGGACGACGACGCGCTTCATCGTGCCTACCGGACCTTCTCGACGACGATCTCGTCGAAGCCGTCGCGGGTGAACACGCCGATCAGGTTGTGGCCGGCCTTCTCGACCCACTTGGGGATGTCGGTCTTGCTGCCCTTGTCGCTGGACAGGACGGCGATCACGTCGCCCACCTCGGCCTCGCGCATGCCGCGGATGAGCTCCATCAGCGGGCCCGGGCAGAAGCTGCCGCGGGCGTCGAGGGTGACGTTGACGGGCGGGATGGCGGTTTCGGTCATTGGAGCGTTCCCTTCCGGGTGTCTGGTGGCGGGGTGATCAGATGAACAGCGGCGCGTAGTTGTCGCCGACGTAGGAGAGGTAGGTCGCGGCGCCCACGGGCTCGCCCATGCCCTCGATCAGGTCCTCGCGCTTGAGGCCGAACATGTCCATGGTCATCTGGCAGGGGATGAACTCCACGCCCATCAGCGCGGCCATCTCCAGCAGCTCCTTGGGGCTCGCGACGTTGTACTGCTTGGCGAGCTTGCGCATCATCCAGGGACCCATGCCCAGGAAGTTCATCTTGGACAGCTTCCGGTGGCTGATGCCCGGGCGCTGCATGAAGCTCATCATCTTCTGCATCCAGTTCTCGCCGGTGATCCGGACGTCGTCCCGGACGAAGGTCTGGAGACCCCAGAAGGTGACGAACACCTTGGTGGGCATGGCCATCGCGCCCGCGGTGGAGGCCAGGATCATGGCGGCCCAGGTCTTCTCCAGGTCACCGCTGTAGCAGATGATCGCGAGGCCCTTGGGCTTCGTCTCGGCCTCCGGCTCGACGTCCGGCTGCGGCATGGTTGCGGCGGTGGGGGTTTCGGCAACGACCATCGTGGTGTCCCCTACTTCTTCTTCAGGACGAAGCGGAACACGCCGCCGTCCACGCTCTGCTCGACCAGCTCGTTGCCGGTCGACTTGGACCAGGCCGCGAAGTCCTTGGTGGAGCCCGGGTCCGTGGCCAGGACCTCGAGGGTCTGGCCCGAGACCAGGCCCTTGATGGCCTGCGCCGTCTTGACGATCGGCATCGGGCAGTTCAGCCCGCGCGCGTCGAGTTGCTGGTCGCTCATGGGTGCTCCCTTCCGTGTTCCCGGTCTGCGTGTGGATGCCTAGATGAAGACGATCTGCCCGTCGCCGGCGTTGAGGTAGAAGGCCGTCACGCCCTCCACGCCGTCCACGAGCGGGTCCAGGTCGGACTCCTCGAGCCCGAGCAGATCCATCGACAGCGAACAGGCCTGGATGTCCACCTCGCCGAGCTCCTTCGCCTGGCCCAGCGTGTCCGCCCAGGAGGCCTGGCCGGCCTTGGCCAGCGCATCGACGGCGGCGCGTCCGGCCTCGCCGGCCTCGGGCGCCAGGCCGTGGTCCAGGCCGATCTTCGCCTTGGTGAACGCGTCCAGCGCCCAGTACTGGAGGAAGATGTTGACCGGCTTGCCGAGGGCAGCCGCGCCCGCGGTGAGGACCGCGGCCGCTTGCAGCTTGTCGTCCGTGCCGGAGAACAGGACCAGGTTGAGGGGCTGTTCCATGGGATGTGGTTCCTTCCGTCCGGTATGTGGCTACTGGAGCTCGACCAGCTCGCTGGCCGACTGATCGACGATCGACAGTCGCCCGAGCCGGGCGAGCCGCCGCTGGAGGACGCCGCGCATGATGCTGCAGGCGACGACGACGTCCGGGTCCGCCAAGCGGTAGTGGATCTCGCGGCCATTGCGTTCGGCGTCCACGATGCCGGCGCCCCGCAGCACCGCGAGGTGCTGGGAGACGTTCGGCTGGCTGGCGCCAAGCTCCTCGGCGAGTCGGCGGACCTCGCACGGGCCCTCGGCCAGGCGGTGGATGATCTCCAGCCGCCGGGGGCTCGCGAGGGTCTTGAGGACTTCCGCCTGGAGTGCCGTGATCTCGTCCATGCCGTCAGTATTGACATATGCGCATCTGCGCATATGTGCCAAGTGTCACACAGGCCCGGGCCGATGGGCGGGCAGCGGGGGCCATCCGGCCGGGTGGTGGAGGCATGGCCTCAAGGGGCCATCCGCCCCGGTCGACCCCGACCGATGCCACTCGCCGGAGACGCCCCAGGCGTTCATGCTGCGTTGCGAATCGGACGCCCGGAGACTCCCGGCTCCGGGGTGGACTGCCCGGAGAGGAGGCGCGCCATGACCGTCGACAGCACCCGGATCGAGGGTCCGCACGCGGGCCTGCTCGACTGGCTCGCGAGCCGGCACGTCGAGTACGAGCTCCACGAGCACCCCGAGACATTCACTGCAGAGGCAACGGCGCGCGCCGAGCACGTCGATCCCCGCCGCTTCGCCAAGGTCGTGGCCGTGGTCACCGCCGACGGTCGCCGCGCCCTGCTGGTCGTGGACGCCCCCGACCACGTGGACCTCGCCAAGGCGCGTCGGATCCTGGGGTCAGGCGACGTGCGCCTGCTGACCGAGCCCGAGTTTGCCGCCCTCGCGCCGGACTGCGACGCGGGCACCATGCCGCCCATCCCGGAGCTGTTCGGCGTCCCCGTCTACGCCGACTTCGCCCTCCGCGAGGTGCCGTCCATCTCGTTCCACGCGGGGAGCCACCGGTACACGGTGCACGTGGACCGGGCGGCCTGGGACCGAACCTCGGGTATCGCCTATGCGGACATCGCCCAGGAGGACGACACTCCTGCCTGGGCACGCTGACCGGAGGCCACCATGCGTGCGCGAACGACGGAGGCCGCGACGACGCTCGTCTGGATCGACAGCGAGGAGGCGATCATCGTGCGCTGGGCGGACCGGGCAACCGTCGAGCGGATCCGATCCGACGTGCCCGGCAGGCACCGCTCCAGCGGGCACGTGCGGTTCGATCCGTCCGTGCGCCACGGCGGTGGTGAGGCCGATGCGGCCGAGCGGGCACGACGCGAGCACCTGCGGGCGTTCCTGGAGGAGGTCGCCGGGCACGTCCCGGACGCGGACGACGTCACGGTCGTCGGGCCGGGGATGCTCCGCGAGCGCCTCGAACGGAACCTGCGCGCCGATGACCGCCGCCTCGGGCGTCGGCGCCATGTCCACTCGGCGGCGGCCGAGCGCCTGACGGAGCAGGAGCTCGTCGCCGACGTCCGGGAGCTGGCCGGCGACGCGCCGCGCAGGCTCGGCGTGGGCTGACCGCACCCGCGCCGGGGGGCCGGCTTGAGGACCCCGGACCTTCGGGGTATCGGGTCGGGATGACCGGCCCTCGGGGACGTGGCACTTCGGCTCTCGCCCGGTGCGGCGCCCGGGACCATGCTCGGGGTCGGAGGTGCCTGCATGGCCATGTCCACGCCGCTCGTCGATGCCCCACTCCGGCGCATTGACAGTGGCCCGCCGGCGTTCCTGCCGGTGCTCGTTGCCAGTGAGCGATGCAAGGGCTGTGCCCTGTGCGTCGATGTCTGCCAGCCCCACGTCCTCGCCCTGGACACGGGCATGGTGAACGCGATGGGCCATCACCCCGTCCGCCTGGTGGATCCGGGCGGCTGCACCAGCTGCGCGAAATGCGCCCGGGTCTGCCCGGACGCCGTGTTCACGATCTTCGCCCGGCCAAAGGGAGCCTGACCGATGGCCGTCCTGGATCGCCCGGCGGGCGCCGAACGCCCGCCGGATCCCGCCGCCCCGACCACGGCCGGCGATGCATCGCTCCCCGGCTCCGACCGCATCCTGATGAAGGGCAACGAGGCGATCGCGGAAGCTGCCATCGCCGCCGGGTGCGACGCCTACTTCGGCTACCCGATCACGCCCCAGGCGGAGCTCCTGGAGTGGATGGCGCGCCGCATGCCCGAGGAGGGCCGCGTGTTCATCCAGGCCGAGAGCGAGCTGGCCGCGATCAACATGGCGCTGGGTGCCTCTGCCGCCGGCGCGAGGGTCCTCGTGTCCAGCTCCAGCCCCGGAATCAGCCTGATGGCCGAGGCGATGTCCTACATGGCCGCCTCCCGGCTCCCCGTGGTGCTCGTGAACGTCATGCGGGGCGGCCCGGGCCTCGGCAGCATCGGTGCCTCGCAGGGGGACTACTTCCAGGCGACCAAGGGCCACGGTCACGGCGACTACCGGGTGCCGGTCCTGGCCCCCTCGTCCATCGCCGAGGCGATCGAGATCGTCGGCGACGCGTTCGTGCTCGCCGAGCGCTACCGGACACCGGTCATCATCCTCACGGACGGGATCCTCGGCCAGGCGATGGAGCCGGTCGAGCCCCGCTTCCGGTCCGTGCCGCGGATCCCCGCCGACTGGGTGATCGAGGGCGCCGGCGACCGGGCGCCGCGGGTCGTGAAATCGCTCCACCTGCGACCGGAGGACCTCGAGCGGGCGAACGCGGTGCTCCACGAGACGTACGAGGAGATCATCGCCAACGAGCAGCGCTGGGCCGGCGAAGCCCTCGACGACGCCGAGGTGGTGATGGTCGCCTACGGGACGGCGGCCCGCGTCGCGCGCACCGCCGTGGAGCGGGCCCGCGAGGAGGGGCTGCGGGCCGGCCTGTTCCGACCGATCACGCTCTGGCCGTTCCCGGCGGAGCCGCTCGTGCGGGTGGCCGCAGGTGCGAGGGCCGTGCTGGCGGTGGAGCTGTCGAACGGTCAGCTGGTCGAGGACGTTCGGCTCGCGATCGAGGGCCGGGTCCCCGTGTTCCATCACGGCCGGACGGGCGGCATGGTGCCCAGCCCGGACGAGGTCGTGGCCACGATGCGCCAGACCCTGGCCGTGACGCCGGACGAGCCGGCGTCGGGAGGTGTGCGATGACGACGAAGCCCGAGGTCGGACCTCTGCCGCTTCGGCGGCCGGCGGCGGACGAACCCGCAGCGCCGGCCGCACCCCGCACGATCTACCGCCGTCCCGACCTCCTGTCGGCGCAGCCCACCAGCTACTGCCCGGGCTGCGGGCACGGGATCGTCCACCGGCTCGTGGCCGAGGTGCTGGAGGAGATGGGCGTCGAGGGCCGGACGATCCTCGTCGGGTCCGTGGGCTGCGCGGTGTTCGCGTTCGAGTACCTGCGGCTCGACGCGGTCGAGTCGCCGCACGGCCGCGCGGCCGCGGTGGCCACCGGGGTGAAGCGTGCCCGCCCGGACCGGATCGTGTTCACGTACCAGGGCGACGGGGACCTGGCCGCGATCGGCATGGCCGAGAGCGTCCACGCGGCGGCCCGCGGCGAGCGGATCACCGTGATCTTCGTCAACAACGGGATCTACGGCATGACCGGTGGCCAGATGGCGCCGACGACGCTCCCCGGGCAGCGCACGACGTCCAGCCCGCTGGGCCGCGACGTCGCCCTCCAGGGCTACCCGCTGCCCGTGACCGAGCTGCTGTCGCTGCTGCCGGGTGTCGCCTACGCGGCGCGCGGCGCGGTGTGCGATCCGGCGGTCATCGGCAGGACCAGGGCGATGATCCGGCGGGCGTTCGACGTCCAGCTCGAGGGTCACGGCTTCGCCATCGTGGAGGTGCTGTCGACCTGCCCGGTGGGCTGGGGCATGACCCCGACGGCGGCCATGGAACGAGTGGCGTCCGAGGTCATGGCCGCCTATCCGACTGGCGTGTTCGTGGACCGTGGGAAGGGCATCGCCCAGGCTCTGCCGGCCCCGGCCGCCCGCCCGGCCCACGGGGCGACGAAGGACGCGGAGGCCTGACGATGGAACGCTCCACGATCCTCGCCGGCTTCGGCGGCCAGGGGCTCCTGTTCGCCGGCAAGGTGCTCGCCGAGGCCGGGCTGCTCGAAGGCCGCGAGGTGCTCTGGATCCCCTCGTACGGGCCGGAGATGCGCGGCGGGACCGCGTCCTGCACGGTCATCGTGGCGGACCGGCCGATCGGCTCGCCGATCGTGGACCGGGCGGACCACGCGGTCGTGCTCAACCCGCCCTCGATGGCGAAGTACGCGCCGTTCGTCGCCCCGGGCGGACTGCTGGTGGTCAACACCTCGCTCATCGAGGCCGAGCCGCGCCGAACGGACCTGGAGGTGCTCCCCGTTCCGTGCACGGCGCTCGCCCGCCGGGCCGGCGACGACAAGCTGGTGTCCGTGGTCGCCCTCGGGGCGCTCGTCGGCCGGCGGCGGTTCGTGGAGCCGGACAGCGTGCACCGGGCGCTGGCGCGGATCCTGGGATCGAAGCACCCGGAGATGCTGGCGGTGGACATCGCTGCGTTCGATACCGGGTACGAGGCGGGCCTGGAACCGGTCGTCGCCTAGCGGCCGGTCGATCACCGTGCCGTGCCGCGCCGCGCCGGCGCCATGGCGGACGGCCGGTCTGCGGCGCTGCGCGGGAATCCACCGCCGTGGCTACTGGACGAGTGCGGCCCGGCGGTGCGGCAGCTCGCCCTCAGGTCCCGCTGGACCAGCGGCGAGTCGCCGTCGTTGCCCGACTATGCCTCCGGGCCGGCGGTCGTGGCTGCCGGGATCTCCACCGGGACATGCGCCAGGCGCGACAGCTCGGCTGCGATTGCTGCCTGGAAGGCGGCCATGTTGAGCCGCACCGACCGCGACAGGGGGCGCCCGTAGCCGAAGCGGCGCCCGCCGATCCCCACGAACGAGCCGTCCGGCAGCCCCCCGGGGCGCATGACCTCGGCCAACCCCAGGACCTGGTCCACCGGCAGCTCGTGGGATGATCGCGGCGCGGGCGCCGCGGCATCACCGGCGATGCGGCGGATCGGCAGCGTGACCACGTGCCCGGGCGCGATGCCGACGGCCGCATCGACCACGAGCGCGAGCTCGCCCGCCCGGACGTCCACCAGGTCCTCGACCCGGAGGTGGCCGCAGCGGCGGACCTCCAGGCGCTCCAGCAGGGCGGCCGGCAGCGACGGCAGCAGCGTGGCCACGGCCGAAAGCGCGGCGCCGTCGTCGCCCCGGTCCGCGTTGCCGCACACCAGCAGGCGGACGGACGGCGGAGCGAGATGGGTCATGCGGTCTCCTCCCCGGGTCCCGCGTGCACGATCGAAAGGTCGAGGAGTCGAAGCAGGCCACGCGGCGAATCCGCGGACCGGGCCGCAACGCCTGGCCCGAACCAGGAGGAGCCGAGCGCGCGGACCGCGTCTCGGGTGAGCACGACCGGCGCCGGCTGCGACATCGAGAATCGACCTCACTGGCGATCGGACCGGCTTGCACGCACGGGTCGCGCGCCCCGGGCCCGCTTGCCCATGCTCGAGGAGATGCGGTCCGAGCCGGGAGTGCCGTCGGTCGCCGGGCCGGCGGGCCGGTCGGCCGTGACGCCCTGCCGGACGGCCCTACGGGGCCGGGACGTGCCTCAGGCCAGGCGGCGCAGGCGGGCGACGAGATCCGCCTCGACCAGGGGACCCGCCACGGCCTCCTCGCGGATGGACTCCGGCCGATGACCGATGGCGACGATCTCGCGCTCCAGCGCCGTGCGCAGGTCGTCGATGCCCAGCACGAGGACACGATCGACCTCGCCGACCCGGTGCGCGACGTCCGCCAGCGCCGGGGCGGCCTCGGTGGGAGGGTGCGGGATGGGGACCTCCACGGTCTCCGGCTGGCCGGTGGCCGAGCCGCGGACGACGATCGCACGCCCAGGCTCGATCCAGACCACCGCGTTCACACCGGTGGCGGCCGGGTGGACAGCGGGGCGGGTTCGCGTCATTCCGTGCATGGTGCTCTCCTTTGGACACGCCAATCGTCGGGCAGGGCGGCGGCCGGATCGCCTGCCGTTGGTCCCGTTCCGGGCGCCCTGTGGTCGGCCGGGTTCCGTGACCGGTCCCGACCCCGACCGCCAACGGGCCCTCCGGCCGGTGGCGGGATCGCACCCGGGCGCTACGCTGCGGACATGCGCACGATGGTCCTGGAGCGGCCCGGTCCGGCCGCCTCCGCCCCGCTGTCGATGACCGAGCGGCCGGTGCGGGAGCCCGGACCCGGGGAGCTGCGGCTGCGGGTCTCGGCCTGCGGCGTGTGTCGGACCGACCTCCAGATCTGCGAGGGCGACCTGGCAGCCCGGCGGCTGCCGATCGTTCCCGGACACCAGGTGGTGGGCGTCGTGGAGGCGATCGGTCCCGGGGTGGACGCTGCCGGGCCGGCGATCGGCGACCGGGTGGGCCTGACGTGGCTGGCGGGCACCGACGGGACGTGCCGGTTCTGCGTCTCGGGCCGCGAGAACCTGTGCGCCAGCGCGACATTCACCGGCTGGGACCGTGACGGCGGGTTCGCCGATGCCGTGGTTGCGGACGCCGCGTTCGCTGTGCCGCTGCCGGCCGGCTTCCCGGACCTCGAGGCGGCGCCGCTCCTGTGCGGCGGCGTGATCGGGTACCGCGCGCTGCGGGTGGCGGGCGTCGGGCCCGACGCCGCCGGCGCCCGGCTCGGCCTGTACGGCTTCGGAGCGTCGGCGCGCCTGGCCCTCCAGGTGGCCCGCTCGTGGGGGATCGAGGTGTACGTGGCGGAGCGATCCGAGGCGTCGCGCACGCGGGCCCTGGAGCTGGGGGCCGCCTGGGCTGGGGCGCTGGACGAGCGGCCGCCCGTGGCCCTCGACGCCGCGGTGACGTTCGCGCCGGTGGGGTCCGTCGTGGCGGTCGCGCTCCGGGCGCTGGACCGCGGCGGGGTGGTCGCCATCAACGCGATCCACCTGGATCGCGTCCCGGAGCTCCCGTACGAGGACCTGTGGTGGGAGCGCTCGATCCGGAGCGTGGCCAACGTCACCCGGGCGGACGCCGGCGAGTTCCTGGAGCTGGCCGCCCGGATCAGGATCAGGACGGACGTGGAGACGCACCCGCTCGCGGACGCGAACGTCGCGCTCGAGCGCCTCGCCGCGGGCCGGGTTGCCGGGACGGCGGTGCTGGTCGCCGGCTGACGCCCCGGGGTTCCCCGGACGCAGAACCGCCGGCGTCGTGGGCGACGCCGGCGGTCGTGATCGGCTGGGTTGGCAGCCCCTACTCCGGGATCCAGGCCTTCCAGGTGGCCTCGTTGGCCTCGACCCACTTCTTGGCGGCGTCGGCGCGCGACATGCCGTTGTTCACGATGTCGTTGGCAACGGAGTTCTGGTCCGCCACCGACCACGTGAAGTTCCTGACGAACTGGGCGGCCTTGGGGGCCTTCTCCTCGAGCTTGGTCGAGATGACCTTGTCGAGGGGGCTGTACGGCGCGTAGCCACAGGTGATGGCGGTCGGATCGGCGTCGCAGCCCTCGGTCCAGGGCGGGAGCTTGACCTCGACCAGGGGAACCTCGTTGAGGAACCACTGCGGCGAGTAGAAGTAGCCGATGACGGGGGTCTTGTTCTGCTCCGCCTTGCGGAAGGCCTCGATCAGGGCCGCCTCGCTGCCCGCGTAGACGACCTTGAAGTCCAGCTCCAGGCCGTTGATGATCCCCTCGTCGCTGGTCACGAACGACGGGTCACCGAGCAGCAGCTGCCCCTTGTCGCCGGACTCCGAGGTCCTGAACATCTCGGCGTACTTGTTCAGGTTCTGATAGTCCGTGATGTCCGGGTATTCGGCCACCATCCACGGCGGCACGAACCAGCCGATGATCCCGTCGATGCCGGTGCTCCCGGCCTCGGCCGCGACCTTGTCGGTGGTGATGTACTTCTCCTTGAGATCCTCGTGACCCCAGTTCTCGACGATCGCGTCCACCTCGCCGGTGGCGAGGCCCTCCCATGAGACCTGCTCGGCGAGGTCCTTGTACTCGACCGTGAAGCCGAGCTCCTTCTCCAGCAGGTAGCCCACGACGGCCGCGTTCGCCTCGTAGCCGACCCACGGGTTCACCGCGATGTTGACCGTCTCGGCTTTGCCACCACCGCATGCGGCCGCGGCGATTGCGAGCACGGCCGCGCCCGCAACGAGCTTCAGCCTGGGTGCCGCCTTCATCAAGTGCTTGCCCTCCTCCAGAAACCCAACCGGTGGGTCGAAGCGTGGATTATCCGCCACGCGCGCGTTCTGTGGGGGCGCGATCCCGCACCCCGGCCCGGGGCTCCACATCCCATCAGGAACGGGACGTCACCGGCCGGCGGCCGGCGGCGCCCTGTGTCATCCGGTCCAGCATGATCCCCAGCAGGACCAGCACGATGCCTGCCGCCAGGCCCATGCCGAACAGGCGCGCCTGGCTGAACCCGGCGACCACGTCGTAGCCCAGCGCCCCGCCGCCCACCAGACCCCCGACGACGACCATCGAGAGCACGAGGATGACGGCCTGGTTGGCCGCCAGCAGGATCGCCGGACGGGCGGACGGGAGGCGAACCTTGACCAGCACCTGCCAGCCCGTGGCGCCGCTGGCGGTCGCCACCTCCACGAGTGATTCGGGGACCATGCGAATGCCCGCCTCGGTGAGCCGGATGACCACCGGGACCGCGAAGATCATGGCCGCGAAGATGGCCGTGAACCGGCTCGGGTCGAACAGCACGAACGCCGGCACGAGGTACACGAAGCTGGGCATGACCTGGGCCCCGTCGAGCACGGGCCGGAGGCCCGCGGCCAGGCGATCGTTGCGGGCGGAGGCGATCCCCAGGAGGAGCCCCACCGCAAACGTGATCGCCGTGGCGACCAGGACCTGGAGCAGCGTCTCCATCGCATGCTGCCAGAGGCCGATGGCGAACACGAGGACCAGGCAGGCGACCGCGATCGCGGCCTGACGCGGCCCGCTGATGAGCAGCGCGATGCCGGCCACGAACGCCATCACGAGCCAGGCCGGCGCCTGGGTGAACACCGTCTGCAGCGGGTTGAGGACGCCATAGCTCACGAGATCCTTGATCCCCGTCGTGAACCAGGCCACGTCGGAGCGCAACCAGTCCACGACGGCGTCGATGGGCGCGGAGAACGAGACGGTGATCGCATCGGGGAACTCGGCAGCGGCCGGCACCAGGTTGCCGATGAGGACGAGCACGACCACCACGCCGATCGCGAGGGCCACGCCCCGGCGCGAGGTCGACGCCCCGCGCCTGACACGGTCCCGCGGGTCGAGGCGGCGGCTGGCCCGCTCGGTGAGCCGGTCCAGCGCGATGGCCAGGATCACGATCGCGAGCCCGGCATCGAACATCGCCCCGACGTCGATCCGGATCAGGGCCTTGATCACGTTCTGGCCCAGGCCCGGGGCGTCGATCAGGGCCGTCACGACGATCATGGACAGGGCGAGCATCAGCGCCTGGTTGACGCCGAGGCCGAGCGCGCGACCGGCCTGCGGGAGGCGGACCTTGAGCAGCAGCTGGGCCCCGGTCGCGCCCAGCGACTGACCCGCCTCGACGGATGCCCCCGGAACGCCGCGGATGCCGAGGGCGGTGATCCGTACCGCCGCCGGCATCGCGTAGATCAGGGTGACGACGACCGCCGCGGCGGCACCGATGCCGAAGAACAGGACCAGCGGCGCGAGGTAGGCGAACGTGGGCATGATCTGCATCACGTCCAGCACGGGGGAGATGAGCCGGTTGAACCGGTCGCTCAGGCCGGCCAGGATTCCCAGCGGCACGCCGATCAGGACCGACCACAGCAGCGCCACGAGCACGGCCCCCAGGGTCTCCACGGACGGCTCCCAAAGGCCGAGCAGGCCGAGGCACAGGAACCCCGTGACCTCCAGCACGGCCAGGCGGATCCCTCCGGCGGCGTAGCCGGCCAGGCCGACGATCGCGATGAGCGCGGGCCAACCGCTCCCCAGAAGCACGGCCGAGAGCCCCTCGACCATGACGTCGATGATGGTCCGCGGCCCGATGAACAGGAGCACGAACACCGGGTTCTCGCGGTTGTCGCGCACCCAGTCCCGAAGGTCGTTGATCCACAGGAACAGCGCCCGGTCCTCGCTGTGGGGCTGCACGATGTCGCCGGCGAACAGGGCATACAGGACGGCGAACGCCGCGAGGAGAGCGATCAGCCAGGCCCAGCGCGGCACGGTCCCGAGCGCCGCCCGGCGGCCCTGGACGAGCGACGCAGCGGTCATCCGTGGTGGCCGAGCGTGCCGGCCATCGCCGCCAGGATCCGGGTCCGGTCCACGACGCCCACCAGCTCGCCGTCATCCACGACCCGGATCGGCTTCTCGGTCGAGGTCGCCGCGTCGAGGCACGACCGGATGATGGCGTTCGACGGGAACTCGGGCCCGTCGAGCTCGTCGCCGGGCAACGGGTCCCGCATCACCCAGCGCAGGGTGAGCACGTGGCTCTTGGCCACGTCCCGCACGAAGTCGCGGACATAGTCGTCCGCGGGGGCGCCAACCAGCTCCTCGGGGCTGCCGGTCTGGACGATCCGTCCCTCGCGCATGACGACGATGTGGTCGCCCAGCTTGAGGGCTTCCGCGAGGTCGTGGGTGATGAACACCATCGTCTTGCCGACCTCGTGGTGGAGCCGGATCACCTCCTGCTGCATGTCGCGCCGGATGAGCGGGTCCAGGGCGCTGAACGGCTCGTCGAAGAACATCACGTCGGGGTCCACCGCCAGCGCGCGGGCAAGGCCCACACGCTGCTGTTGACCGCCCGAGAGCTGGTCCGGGTAGCTGTTCGCCTGGCCCTCGAGGCCAACCAGCTCCAGCATCTCGCGGGCTCGGGCCAGCCTTGCCTCGCGTGCGTCGCCGCGGATCTCCAGGCCGAACGCGACGTTGTCGATCACGCGTCGGTGGGGCAGCAGCCCGAAGTGCTGGAACACCATCGCGAAGCGGTGGCGGCGGAGGTCCCGGAGCCGCTTTGCATCGGCCTTCCGGATGTCCTCACCCTCGAGCAGGATCTCCCCGAACGTGGGCTCGATGAGGCGTGTCAGGCAGCGCACGAGCGTGGACTTGCCGCTGCCCGAGAGGCCCATCACCACGAACACTTCGCCCGGGGAGACGTCGAACGACACGTCACGCACGGCGATCGTGGCGCCGGTGTCGCGACGGTAGTCCGCGGAGCTGACCTCGGCCGGCGGCGGGCCCGCCAGCTTGGCGCCCGTGGCACCGAAGATCTTCCACACGTTGCGGGCCGAGATCGCAGGCACCGGGGCCCCACCCGGGGCAGTCGCGGCGGGCACCCGGGCCGGATCGCTGCTCATGCTCGCCACGGTCTCCCTCGGCTGGTCGCGCCACACCGGTGCGACGCGGTGGTCGCGGGGCCCGGCGCAGGTTGCGGCACAGGATGACCAGCGCGATGCCGGCGCGTCAAGGCTGGGCGCGGGACGTGGCGCAGGGCGCTACGAGGCGTCCGTCGGCTGGTGGCGGTAGAAGGGCACGGGGTCGGGCGCCAGCGGCGTGTTGCCCGCGACCAGGTCGGCCGCCTTCTCCGCGACCATCATCACCGGCGCGTAGATGTTGGCGTTGGTGACGTATGGGAACACCGACGCGTCGACGACCGTCAGCCCGTCCAGCCCGTGGACCCGCATCGTGAGCGGATCCACCACGGCGTCGGGGCCGGTGCCCATCTTCGCCGTGCACGACGGATGGAGCGCGGTCTCCCCATCGCGCGCGACCCACTGCAGAATCTGCTCGTCGGTCTCGACCTCCGGGCCGGGCGAGGTCTCGCCCCCGTTGTACGGCTCGAACGCCGGCTGGCCGAGGATCCGGCGGGCGACGCGGACGGCCTCCACCCATTCCCGGCGGTCCTGCTCCGTGGACAGGTAGTTGAACCGCAGCTCGGGCTTGGCGAACGGGTCCGCGCTGCGCAGCCGCAACGTCCCCCGGGCGTCCGAGTACATCGGGCCCACGTGCACCTGGTAGCCGTGGCCGCCCTTGGGCGACGAGCCGTCGTACCGGATCGCCAGCGGCAGGAAGTGGAACATCAGGTTGGGGTACGCGACCTCGTCGTTGGAGCGCACGAAGCCGCCGGCCTCGAAGTGGTTGGTCGCGCCCGGGCCGCGCCGGAGGAACAGCCACTGGGCCCCGATGAACGGTCGCCGCCACTTCTCGACCGCGTGGGGCTGCATCGACACCGGCTGGAGGCACCGGTACTGGATGTAGACCTCGAGGTGGTCCTGGAGGTTGGCGCCCACGCCGGGCAGGTCCGCGACGACGGGGATCCCGTGCTCGCCCAGGTGCGCCGCCGGCCCGACGCCCGACAGCATCAGCGTCTGCGGCGAGTTGATCGAGCCGCCGGCCAGGATGACCTCGCCCGCCATGATCCGCTCGACCGCGCCCTTGCCGCGCGCGATCTCCACGCCCACCGCGCGCGTTCCCTCGAACAGCACGCGGGTGACGTAGCGCCCGGTCTGGACCACCAGGTTGGGCCGCCGTCGGGCGGGGTCCAGGTAGGCCCGCCGCGCCGACCACCTCCGGCCCTGCTTAATGTTGCGGTCGAAGGGTGCGACGCCCTCCTGGCGGAAGCCGTTGACGTCCGAGGTGCGCTCGTAGCCGGCCTGGACGGCCGCCTCGAACCAGGCCTCGAACAGCGGGCTGCTGGCCGGGCCGCGCTCCAGCACCAGCGGCCCGCCGTGACCGCGGAACGGGTCGGCGGGCGCCGCGGCCGTGCAGTCCTCCATCCGGCGGAAGTAGGGCAGGCAGTGGGCGAACGACCATGTGTCCATCCCGGGGTCCGCCGCCCAGCGCTCGTAGTCCATCGGGTTGCCCCGCTGGAAGATCATCCCGTTGATGCTGGAGCTGCCGCCCAGCAACCTGCCTCGGGCGTGGTAGATCTTGCGGCCGCCCATGAACGGCTCGGGCTCGGACTCGTACGCCCAGTCGTAGTACCGGCTGCCGATCGGGAACGTGAGTGCGGCCGGCATGTGGACGAACACGTCGAACGGCCAGTCCGGGCGACCCGCCTCGAGCACGAGGACCCGCGCCGAGGGGTCCGCGGACAGGCGGTTTGCGAGCACGAGCCCGGCGGAGCCGCCGCCGACGATCAGGTAGTCCCAGCGTTCGGGCGCCACGGTTCAATGCCCCTCCATGCGGTCCGGCGATGGTAGCGCGACCGGACGCGACCCGGAGACAGCGGACGCTGGACACCGGGCCCGGGTTCGGTTAGCCTCCACCGACATCTCGTTCCATCATGCGGCATCGTTCCACATCACGGAACGACAACTGGCGGGAGGACCTCGGCGTGCACGATCCCGGCGGGCCGGCCCACACGGTTGTTATCGGCTGCGGAGCGCTGGGGCGCGAGCTGGTGACGCTGGCCGCCGGGCTGCCCGGCGTGGACATTGCCTGCCTCCCCGCTCGCCTCCACAACCGGCCGGAGCGGATCGCCGACGCCGTCCGCGAGCGGGTGGACCGGGTCCGCGCCGAGCGCGGTGACGGCGTCCGCATGTTCGTGGCCTACGCCGACTGCGGCACGGGCGGCGCGCTGGACGCGGCCCTCGAGGGAACCGGCGTGGAGCGGCTCGCGGGCGCCCACTGCTACGAGGTCTACGCCGGGTCGGACGCGTTCGCGGCGATGGCCGAAGAGGAGCCCGGGACGTTCTACCTGACCGACTTCCTGGCCCGCCAGTTCGACACGCTGGTATGGACAGGTCTCGGGCTGGACCGCCACCCGGGGCTGCTCCCCCAGCTGTTCGGCAACTACCGGCGCCTCGTGTACCTCGCCCAGACCGACGACCCCGAGCTTGACCGCCGCGCCCGCTCGGCAGCGGACCGGCTGGGGCTGGCCTATGAGCGGCGCCCGGTCGGCCTGGGCGACCTGCGACCCGCGATCGAGGCGCTCGGGCCGGTGGGAGTGGCCTCCTGATGCCGCCCATGCTGACCGTCATCCGCTGGCGCGACATCCCGGCCCAGGTCGTCGCGAAGGACGGTCGCGCGGCGGCGAGGCGGGTGCTGCCGGACCGCTTCCACGCCGCGATCGACCGGGCGGCCATGCGGGCCGGCCTCGTCACCGAGTCCGACTACGTCGGCGAGTGGATGTCCGACCGTGAGCCGTGCGGCGAGGACCTCGAAGCCGCCGTCGCTGCCCGGGCCGAGGCGGTGGAGCGCGCCCATTCACAGGCGGTGCTCGACGCGCTGGTCGAGAACGGCGGCTGGCGGGACCCGACCGTGGGCGTGCCGACGGCCGGCGGGGAGGCGTGAGGATCGGCCGGCGGTCGCGAGCCACCGGTTCCGCCGCCGAGCGGGCCGCCCTGGCTGCGGCCCTCGGGGACCCCCTGCTCGAGCTGATCCCCCTCAAGAGCCTCGCCGACCAGGTGCCCCACCTGCCTGCGGGCGCCCGGGTCTCGGTGACGGCGTCACCGGCCAAGGGCCTCGAGGCGACCCTCGACTGGTCGGCGATGCTCGCCGCCGACGGGTTTCGAGTGACGCCGCACCTGTCCGCCCGGATGGTCCGCGACCGCGCGCACCTCGAGGCGCTGCTGGACCAGGCACGGGCGGGCGGGCTGGACCACGCGTTCGTGGTCGGCGGCGATGCGGAGGAGCCCGGCGCCTACCCGGATGGGCTGTCCCTGCTCCAGGCGATGGCGGAGCTCGGCCACCCGTTCACCTCGCTCGGCTGCCCGGCCTACCCGGAAGGCCACCCGGTGATCCCGGACGCCGCCCTGCTCGCGGCGCTGGGTGACAAGGCGCCGTACGTCGACCACGTGACCACGCAGCTGTCGTTCAACACGGCGGCCATCGCGCGGTGGGTCGGCGAGCGGCGCGGGGCGGGGTACACGACCCCGGTCGTGCTGGGCGTGCCCGGCGTGTCGGACCCCCAGCGGCTGCTGTCGATCGCGGCACGCGTGGGAGTGAAGGACGCCCGCCGGTTCGTGACCCGCAACCTCGGGTTCGTCACCGGCCTCGCCCGCAGCGGCGGCTTCTACCGCCCGACGGGGTTCGTGAACGGGGTGGCGCCGCTGCTCGCCGATCCGGCCGCCGCGGTGACGGGCTTCCACCTGTACACGTTCAACGCCGTCGAGGCGACCGAGCGCTGGCGGCGCGAGACGCTGGAGCAGCTCGCCGGCTGACCGCCGGCCTGGACGGTGTCCGGGGACGACCCCGCGAATCGGCGGGCCGGCCGCATGGTGCGCGCGGCCGGCCCGATCCGCAAATGTCCCTGTTCAGCGCGCCCCGGCCGGCCCCCCTTTCGCCCGGGCGATCACGGGGGCCAGCGCGTCGTCCAGCGAGCCGCTCACGGGCTCCAGCTCGTAGCGGACGCGGACGACCGGCTTGGGCACGGACAGCACCCGGGTGATGTCGATCGGCGTCGCCGACAGGACGACGTCCGCCGGGATTGCGGTCAGGGCCGCCTCCAGCTCGTGGACCTGCTTGTCGCCGTAGCCCATCGCCGGCAGGATCCGGTCCAGGTCCGGGTACTTCGCCAGCGTGTCCGCCAGCTCCCCGGTGGCGTACGGGCGCGGATCGACGATCTCGGCCGCCCCGAACCGCTGCGCCGCCACGACGCCGGCTCCATACGTCATGCCGCCGTGGGTCAGCGTGGGGCCGTCCTCCACCACCGCCACGGTCCGGCCACGGATCTCGCCGCCCTCGAGGGTCAGCGCGGAGCGCGCCTCGACGATCACCGCGCCCGGGTTGACCGAGACGATGTCCTCGCGGACCGCGGCCAATGCCTCCGGCGTGGCGGAGTCGATCTTGTTGATCACCACCACGTCAGCCTGGCGCAGGTTGGCCTCGCCTGGGTGGTAGCGCAGCTCGTGTCCCGGGCGCAGCGGGTCCGCGACCACGATGTGCACGTCCGGCGCGTAGAACGGGAGGTCGTTGTTGCCGCCGTCCCAGATCACGACGTCGGCCTCGGCCTCGGCCGCCCGCAGGATCTGCTCGTAGTCCACGCCCGCGAACACCAGCCGGCCCGCATCGAGGTGCGGCTCGTACTCCTCGCGCTCCTCGATGGTGGTGTCGTGGCGGTCCAGGTCCGCGTATGTCTCGAAGCGCTGCACGCGCTGCGCGACCAGGTCGCCATAGGGCATCGGGTGGCGCACCACGGCCACCTTGAGACCCTGCGCCTCGAGAGCCCGGGCCACGTACCGGCTGGTCTGGCTCTTGCCGCAGCCGGTGCGCACCGCGCACACGGCCACGATGGGGCGGCTGGACTCCAGGAGCGTGCGCTTCGGCCCGAGGAGCTCGAAGTCGGCGCCGGCCGCCAGCGCGCGCGAGGCCGCGTGCATCACCTGCTCGTGGCTGACGTCGCTGTACGCGAACACGACGGTGTCCACGCCCAGGTCCCGGATCAGCGTCTCCAGCTCCGCCTCTGGGCGGATGGGGATGCCCGCGGGGTAGCGTTCGCCGGCCAGCTCCGGCGGGTAGCGGCGATCGGCGATGCCGGGAATCTGGGTGGCCGTGAACGCGACCACCTCGACCGACGGGTCGTCCCGGTAGACGACGTTGAAGTCATGGAAGTCACGGCCGGCGGCGCCCATGATGAGCACGCGTTCGGTGCGCATGGCGATCCTCGTGGGAGGGGCTCGCGGACGCTCGCGCCGGTCCGTTGGGCCCAGCGGGCGAACGCGGCAAGAGCCACCTCCGCGCAGGCGAAGCATGCAGCCGCCCGGATATCCGGGTCGCCGTCCGGGATGCCCGCCGTTGGGTGCCGCAGGTCCCGTCAAGGCGGTCCGAGTGGCACTCACAGGTTGGGGTGGCGTCCCCGAGACTGCTCGTGAGGTGGGTGCCGGAGGGGACGCCCGGCACCCACCCGAATCCCTCGCCCGTGGCGGGGGTTTTCGATTCTGGGGCACGTCCTGGCGGCGTCCGACCGACCCCGCGGCCGGTGCCTCCGCGGGACGCCCGGGCGCGTGCCGGGGCCGTCCCGACGGGCGATCCCGCGGACCTACAGCTCGTGGTGCCTGCGCGCCTCGTAGGCGAGCGCCGCCCTGTGATCGGGATGCGCGATGGCGATCAGGGCCCTCGCACGCTCGCGGAGGCTCCGGCCCCACAGCTCGGCGATGCCCCACTCGGTGACCACGGTCCGGACGTGGGCTCGTGTCGTGACCACGCCGGCGCCCTCCATCAGGTGGGGCGTGATCCGCGATCGCGAGCCATCCGCACCCGCCGTGGACGGCAGCGCGATGATCGGCCGCCCGCCGGGCGCCAGGGCGGCCCCCCGGATGAAGTCCATCTGGCCGCCGATGCCGGAGTACATGCGATAGCCGATCGAGTCCGCGACGACCTGACCGGAGAGGTCCACCTCGATCGCGGAGTTGATGGCGGTCATGTGCCGGAACTGCCGGATGATGGCGGTGTCGTTGGTGTACTCCACCGACCGCATCTCGACCATCGGGTTGTCGTGGACGAACCGGTACAGCTTCTGGGTGCCCATCATGAACGCGACCACGATCTTGCCCCGGTTGAGCTCCTTGCGGTCGCCGGTCACGGCTCCGGCCTCCACCAGCTCCGCCACCGTGTCCGTGAGCATCTCGGTGTGGACCCCGAGGTCCCGCTTGTCGGTGAGCAGCTGTGCCGTCGCGTCCGGGATCGCACCGATCCCCAGCTGGATCGTGGCCCCGTCCGGGATGAGCTCGGCGATGTAGGCGCCGATCCGGCGCTCGACGTCGCCGATCACGGGGCGCGCGGATTCGTACGGCGGCTGATCCACCTCGACGGCCAGGTCGATCTGGCTGACGTGGATGAACGACTCGCCAAGCGTCCGTGGCATGGCCGGATTGAGCTGGACGATGACGGTCTTCGCCGCGTCCACGGCCGCGTGCATCGCCTCCACCGAGACGCCCAGGGAACAGAAGCCGTGGGCGTCGGGCTGCGTCGCGTTGACGAACACCGCGTCCAGCGGGAACGTGCCCGAGCGGAACAGGTCCGGCACATCCGAGAGGAACACGGGCACGAAGTCCGCCCGCCCCTCGTTGACCGCCCTGCGGGCGTTGGGCCCGATGAAGAACGCCCGGTGGCGGAAGTGGCCCGTCATCTCGGGCTGGAGGTGCGGTCCCGGGCCCTCCGTATGCAGGTGGGCGACGATGACGTCGCGGAGGTCGGGGGCGCGGGCGACGAGCGCGTCCAGGAGGACGGATGGGGTCGCGGCGGCGCACTGGACGTAGATCTGGTCGCGCGACCTGATGCCCGCGACCGCTTCCTCGGGCGACACGATACGCATGCCCGCACTCTAGGCGCCGCGATCGTCGGGGCGTCCTGTCGGATGGCCCCCTCGCCGGGTCCGGTGCGCCCGCGAGGATCGGGACGCGAAGCCCGCAGCGACGTCAGGCCAGCCGGGTCAGCTCGAACGCAGGCCCGGCGCCCAGGCTCTCGGCCGGGGTCCCGTAGCGCAGGATCAGGTCGCGAATCGCGGCCGCGTGCTCCACGCCGTGGAGCTCGCGCGCCGTGGCCGCCCACGACCGGTCCCCGATGGTCACCCGGCAGGCGGGATCCTCGAGCAGGTTGCGGCCCCAGTCGGCATCCGGTGAGCCCGCAGCGACGGCCAGCGTCCCGCCCGGTCGCTCCACGAAGCCGACCGCCGCCCGGGCGATCCGCCCCGTGACCCGGCCGCGCGTCTCGATGCGCAGCACTCGCCCCCAGGCGACGAGGTCGTCCTCCAAGCGGGGCTCAGCCCCCGCCGCGGTCCAGCCGGTGCTTGGCCACGAACGCCGCGGCCTGGGCTCGACGCTCCAGGTTCAGCTTGGACAGGATCGAGCTCACGTAGTTCTTGACCGTCTTGTCGGACAGGAAGACCTCGGAGGCGATCTCCTTGTTCGTCTTGCCCTCGGCGACGAGCAGCAGGATCCGCTGCTCCTGTGCGGTCAGCTGGGCCATCTCGTCCGTGTAGGCGCCGGTTGCGATCCGCCGCACCCGCTCCAGGACCTTCTCGGTGACCGCCGGGTCCAGCAGGGACTCGCCGCGTCCCACGCTCTCCAGCGCAGCGACGAGGTCCCGGGCGCGGATCTGCTTGAGCAGGTAGCCCGACGCACCGGCGACGATGGCCGACAGGACCGCCTCCTCGTCCGGGTAGGAGGTGAGCATCACGACGCGGGTCGTGGGCAGCTCCGCGCGGATCTCCCGGCACGCCTCGATGCCCGAGCCGTCCGGCAGACGCACGTCCATGACGACGATGTCGGGCTGGAACCGGCGGGCCTGCTCGATGGACTCGGCGGCGGTGCCGGCCTCGGCGACGACCTGGAAGCCCTCGCGGCGATCCAGGAGCGCGACGAGGCCCTGGCGGACGACCTCGTGGTCGTCGACCACGAGGAGCCGCAGGGGACGCGAACTGAGGTCGGTCACTGTCACTCTTCCTCGGTGCCGGGGGAGCGGCGGTCTTCGAACGCGGCGTCCGATGACGCCGGCACTCGGACGATGATACGCGTGCCCGGCCCGTCCGGGCGCTCGATTGCGAACGTGCCGCCCATCCCGGTCGCGCGGTCCCGCATGTTGGTGAGGCCCTGGTGGCGACCGAGCGCGTCCGGGCCTGCCACGAGCGACGGGTCGAACCCGCGGCCGTTGTCGTCCACGACGAGCACGAGGGTGTCGTCGTCGCGAGCCAGGACCAGCGCCGCACGGGTCGCCCCGGCGTGGCGCGCGACGTTGGACAGCGCTTCACGGGCGATGAACAGCACGTCCGTCCAGCGATCCGGGGGCAGGCGTCGGAGCGCCTCGGCGCCGCCCTCGAGATCCACCTCGAGGTCCACGACCGCGTGCAGGCCGAACTCCTCGCCCAGGCGCGCCAGGGCCTCGACCGGGTCATCCTCGCCGACCAGCGCCGGGCGCAGCCGCAGGATGTAGGAGCGAATGTCATTGATCACGAGGTTGAGGGCGTCGATCGCACGATCGATCCGGGCGATCGCGTCCGGGCGGTCCGCCTCCTCGTCGACCAGCTCGGGCACGTCCTCGAGCGACAGCCCAACGGCGTAGATGCTCTGGATGATCCCGTCGTGGAGGTCCTTGCCGATCCGCTCCCGCTCCTCCACGACCGCCAGCCGCTGGACCAGGTCATGGAGCCGGGCATTCTCGATCGCGATCGCGGCGTGGACGGCGAACATCTCGACCAGCCGCTCGTCCTCAACGCTGAACGGCTCGCCGCCCTCCTTGTCCGAGAGATAGAGGTTGCCGACCGACCTCCCCTTGATCGTGACCGGCGCCCCGAGGAACGACGTCATGGGCGGATGGTGGGCGGGAAACCCGAAGCGCCGCGGGTCCGCGGCGATGTCCGCGGCCCGGATGGTGTGCCCCTCGCGGATGATCGCGCCCAGCAGGCCGTGGCCCTGCGGCACGTGGCCGATCGCGGCACGGCCCTCGGGGCTGATCCCGCTGGTGATGAACCGCTCGATCCGGCCGCGCCCGTCGGCGATGCCCAGGGCTGCGAACCGGGCGCCGACGAGGACCCGGACGCGATCGACGATCAACTGCAGGACGCGGTCGATGTCCAGCTCCGCGGCGATCGCGCGTGTCGCCGCCTCCAGCGCGACCAGCCGCTCCGCGCGCCCGTGGACCTCGGCCCGCGACCAGGCGGCGTCCACCGCCAGCTCGATGATCCGGACCACCGGCTCCACGGCCCCGTCCGGTGCGTCCAGCAGCAGACGCCCCAGCGTCTCGTGCCCCTCGTGCGATCCGAGCGTGAAGACCGCGAGGTCGCCGTGCGCCTCCTCCGGAGGCGTCGCCACCAGCGAGCCGGCGCCCACGACGAGCGGCGGCAGGGGTGGCGCGCTCACCTCGAGCACCGCCCCGCGGGCGCCGGCGACGGCGAGAATGCCGTCCAGCGCCCGGGCGACGCCGGCGCGACCGTCCTCGGTCGGGTCGCGCTGCCACGCCTCGAGCGCCTCGAGCGTCCAGGCAAGCGGGAGCCCGGGGATCCTGGCCTGGTCCGCCAGCCCGGGCGCAGCCTCGCTGGGCACAGCCTCGCTGGGCGCAGGTCCACCGGGCGCGGGTGCCGCCTGCTGCGCCGGTGTGGCGGGCCGGGTCCTGAGGCTGGTAGCGTCGGGGCGAACGGAGGTCATCGTGGTGAGCCTACCAGCCTCGCCCGCGCGCGCGGGCCCAGCGTCCCGGCCATTCGGGCCGTTGGTCCCTACGCATGCACGGCCACGGCCGTGAGCATGCGCCCACCCACTCGTCCCCTCAGCACCGGAGATCCAGTGCCCGTGGAACCCACCGCCATCCAGCCGACCGACGCGTCCCCCGTCGAACCGGCCCCCGATCCCGCCGACGAGGCTGCCGGCGCACTCTCGCGACGCGGGTTCCTCGTTGCCGCGGGACTGGCCGGCGGCGGCCTCGTGGCGGCCAGCGTCGCCGCCTGCGCGCCCGCTACGTCACCCTCGTGGAGCTTCGGCCCCGCGGCCAGCGCCGGCGCGGAATCCGTCCCGCCGAGCAGCGCCCCGAGCGCGTCCGCATCGGCCGCCCCGTCCGCCTCGGCATCGGCCGCCCCGAGCCCGTCCGGCTCGCCGGCCCCGGCGCTGCCGCCGGGCTGGACGGAACACGACCTGGCGGCGCAGGTCAAGGTCCGCCGGTTCGTCGGCAAGCTCGCCGGGCCGCTGGGCCTGTCCGGGTTCCTCGACGAGCCCTTGGGCCCCAGCACCGAGGAGCCCGAGTTCACCAAGGTGCCCAACGGCAACGTGCCCCTGGAGCCCACCACCGTCGAGGCCGACGGGACCAAGGTGTTCGACCTCACGGTGGACGAGATCGAGTGGCAGATCGACGCCGAGATGCCGCCGGTGAAGGCGTTCGGCTACAACAAGATGTGGCCGGGTCCGCTCCTCCGCGTGACCGAGGGCGACAAGGTCAAGGTCAACTTCACCAACAACCTGGCCGAGACGACGAGCGTCCACTTCCACGGCATCGAGCCCGACGACTTCCGGCAGGACGGCGTCCCCTTCGTCACCCAGCTCCCGTTCGTGCCCGGCGAGACCTACACCTACGAGTTCACGGCCTCGCCGGCCGGCTCACACATGTACCACTCGCACCACAACGCCACCGACCAGGTCGGCCGCGGCCTGCTCGGCGCGATCGTGGTAGACCCCAAGGATCCCAAGGAGACCTACGCCGAGAAGTACGGCGTCACCCAGGACGTCGTGTTCATCCACAACGATGCGCTGGGCGGGTTCACGATCAACGGCCACGGCTTCCCGGCCACGACGCCGATCGTCGCCAAGCAGGGCGAGAAGGTCCTCATCCGGTTCATGAACGAGGGCAACATGATGCACCCGTGGCACACCCACGGGTTCAGGATGCGGGTCGTTGCCCGGGACGGCGCGCCGCTGGGCAATGCCGCATTCCAGTGCGACACGCTGGGCGTCAACCCCGGCGAACGGTGGGATGCGATCGTGGACTGCGACCGCCAGGGCGTCTGGGCCTTTCACTGCCACATCCTCCAGCACGTCGAGGGCCTCGACGGCATGTTCGGCATGGTGACGGCGCTCGTCATCCTGCCGCCGGACTGAGCCACGGCCACCAGGGACCGGATGACCGCCGTGGCACTCGGAACCGCCCGCCCCGCGCCGCCTCCCAGGGTCAGCAAGCTGCTGCTCGCGACCGACCTGTCCGAGGCGTCCACGGCCGCGACCGAGGAGGCGTTCGAGCTGGCCGGCCGGCTCGGCGCCTCGCTTCTCGTCGTGTCGGTGATCGACCCGCGGTCGCTGCGCCTCCCGGGTGGCCGCTACCACGCCCGGATGGACCAGGTGCGCGAGCGCCGCGAGGCGATCGCGCAGGAGCTGGTCGAGCGGGGGCGCGTGGCGGGCGTGCCGGTCTCGTTCCTGGTCTGGGACGGTGACCCGGGCGACATGATCGTGTCCGCCGCGGAGGCGGAGAGCGTGGACATGGTCGTGGTGGGCAGCCATGGCCGCGGCGCCGTCGGGCGCTTCTTCCTGGGATCCGTGTCGGACCACGTGGTCCGGCACGCGGCCTGCCCCGTGCTGGTGGTGCGGCCCCGGGAGTAACCCGTGGCCACGATCCATCACGCGCCGCCCAGGCGTGCCGGACCAGCGCGCGCTACTTCGTGTAGACGCCGCCCGGGTCCAGCTCCTCGCGGACGAGGCGCAGCTCCTCGGCGGTGGGGGCGGGCGTCGTGCCGAGGGTCGGGCTGACCTTCGGCTCCCAGGCGATCGTGGCCCGGACCTCGTCCAGCGTGGCGCCCGGGTGGAGCGAGTCCAGGCGCATCTCCCCCGTCTCGTCGAAATGCCAGATGCCCAGATCCGTGACGACCACGGATGGCCCCCGTCCGTTCCAGCCGCCGGCGCGCCGGATTGCCTCCGCCTGCTCCGCGCCGCCGAGGTTGCCGGGCGAGGTGCGGAAGTCGATCCGGTCCACGAACGAGCGCAAGGACTGGCGCATGATCACGAACACCTGGCGCGCGTTGATCGCGATCTCGCACGCGCCGCCGGACCCGGGCAGGCGGGTCCTCGGGCTCGCGTAGTCCCCGATCACGGTGGAGTTCAGGTTCCCGAACCGGTCGATCTGGGCCGCGCCCAGGAACCCGACGTCGATCAGCCCGCGCTGGAGGTAGAACGCGAACAGCTCGAACATCGAAACGACCGCGGTGGCCCCGGTCACGATGGTGGGGTCGCCGATGGACAGTGGCAGGCGAGCGGGTCGCGCCCCGAACACGCCGGCCTCGTAGACGAGCTCGAGCGAGGGCGCCACCGTGCGCTTGGCGAGGTTGACCGCGATGTTCGGCAGTCCCACCCCGACGAAGCAGACGTGAGAGCCGGCGAGCTCCCGCGCCGCGGCCACGATCATCATCTCGGACTTGGAGAACGCGGCCGCCTCGGTCGCGGCGACGGGATCGGTCATCGGTAGTCACCGTAGTCCACGGATCCGGACGGGGCGCTGCCCGGCCGCAGCGAGGCGACCCGCTCCGTGCCCAGCCTGTCGATGTAGGCGGCTCGGCCGTCCAGGTCGTAGACCCACTCGCGGAGCCAGGCCTGGGTCTTCTCCTCGTCCCGGCTGATGGGGTCCCAGTCCAGGTAGAACCGGTTGTCCCGGTCGTAGGCCCCCTGGACGTAGGAGGGGTGCGCCCCGAACGGCTCCACGACGACGGCGTCCACGATCAGGCCGGGGATCACGGTACGGTTTGGATCGGCCCGGATCACCGCCTCATCCACGAGCTCCTCGACCACCACGATCACCCGGTCGGCGGCGAAGGCCGCCTCCTTCTGGCACCCGAGCAGGCCCCAGATCTGCGTGTTGCCCTCCGCGTCCGCGCGCTGGGCGTGGATGACCGTGACGTCGGGGTTGAGCGGTGGGACCGCGTAGACGGTCTCATCCGAGTATGGCGAGCGGATCGGTCGGATGAGCGGGTTGGCCTGCGGCAGGTCCGTCTCGAAGTAGCTGCGCAGCGGCATGAACGGCAGGTTGGCCGCGCCGGCGGTGTAGCGGGCGACCATGCCGAAATGGCTGTACTCCTCGATCTCGAGCGCCGTCCCCTCCCCGACCGAGGCGGGCTCGATCCGCCGGCGGATGGCGTTGAGCCCGCCGACCCCCGGGTTGCCCAACCAGGAGAAGATCAGCTTGCGGGCGACGCCACCGGCGATCATCTGGTCGTAGATGACGTCAGGCGTCATCCGGGCGAGCACGAGGTCCCGCTTCCGTTGGCGGATGATCTCGTGGCCGGCCGCGAAGCCGATGAGGTGGGTGAACCCCTCGATCGCGACCGTGTCCCCGTCGCGGACGAGGTCCGCGACGGCGTCACGCATCGAGACGACCTTGCCGGGCATGGGCCTCCGCTCCGAGCGTTGCTGCGCGCCGAGTGTAGCCCGGCGCCGGGAGAAGATCGGGTTCAGGCCGCCGGGCGCTCCCCGGCGGCCTCAGTCACCCCGATGCGCCGAACCCCTCGGTGATCAGCCCTGCCTGGCGTTCCGCCAGGACCTCCGCCAGGTCCTCCGCGCGGTGGCCGGCGACGTGCGCCACGGACTCGGCCAGGATGCGCACCGCGGTGGCGGCCTCGGCCTGCGAGACGACGAGTGGCGGCGACATGCGGACGACGTCCTCGCCCGCTTCCAGGACGAGGAGACCACGCTCGAACGCCTGCAGCTGGACGGCCGCGGCGGTGTCGCCGGAGTCGAACTGGATGCCGATCATGAGGCCCTTGCCGCGGACGTCGCGCACGATTCCCGGGAACTGGGCGACCAGCGGGCGGAGGCCGTCGATGATCTCGCGGCCACGAACGGCGGCGTTCGCGATCAGGCCGCTCTCCAACAGGCGGACGGTCTCCAGGAGCGCGGCCAGCGCCACGGGGTTGCCGCCGTAGGTGCTGCCGTGGGCACCCGCGCCCCAGCTCATCAGGTCGGCCTTCGCGATCATCGCGCCGACCGGCATCCCCGACCCGATCCCCTTGGCGGTGAGCAGGATGTCCGGTTCCACGTCCCAGTGCTGGATCGCCCACATCTTGCCGGTGCGCCCGGCGCCGGACTGGACCTCGTCGGCGATCAGCAGGATCCCATGCCGGTCGCACAGCTCGCGCAGCCGCGGCAGGAAGTCGTCCTCCGGCACCAGGTAGCCGCCCTCGCCCTGGATCGGTTCGACGATGACGGCGGCGAACTCCTCGGCCGGCATCAGGCGCTTGAACACCCGCTGCTCGATCTCCTCGAGGCCCGCGTCGCCGAACGGAACGTGGTAGACGCCGGGGAGCAGCGGGCCGAAGTGGGCGTGGTACTTGGCCTTGCTCGCGGTCAGGCTCACGGCGCCCATCGTCCGGCCGTGGAACCCCCCGAGGAAGGCGATCATGTTGGAGCGGCCCGTCCGGTAGCGGGCCAGCTTGAGACCGGCCTCGACCGCCTCCGCGCCGGAGTTGGCGATGAACACCCTCGCCGGGACGGACATCGGCGCGATCCGCGCGAGCTCGGCCGCCGCCTGCGCGTAGATCGGCAGGTAGAAGTCGCTCGCGCTCATGTGCTGGAGCTCGGCCGCCTGCCGCTGGATCGCCGCGACGACGTCAGGGTGGCTGTGGCCGGTGCTGTTCACGGCGATGCCCGCGGCGAAGTCGAGAAACACGTTGCCGTCGATGTCCTCGATCGCGCAGCCCAGACCCCGGGCCGGGACCAGCGGGTACGCCCTGGGCAGGCTGGGACTCGTCCAGGCGTGGTCGAACTCGATGTGGGCCCGGGCCCTGGGGCCCGGGATCTCGGTCACGATGTCCGGGATGGGACGCGCCTGGAGCGGGGTGGTCACGGAGCCTCCTGGGTTCGGTCCAGCTTGCTGGACGCATAGAAGCTATGCAGAGTGAATACGAGATTACCAGAGGGCCGCGGTCCGCATGACGGCCCGAAGGTCCCGTGGATGGCAGGGCGCCCGAGCCGGCCGAGGGGTCGATCGGCCGTGCGCCCGTGCGACCCGAGGGCCGGCTGCCCGGCGCCCGTGCCACCCGTCCGGGCCCCGGTGGGGCCGGTTCGGGTCAGTCCACGACCGTGTGGCTCTGCTCTCGCAGGAACTGCGCGACGTAGTACATCGACAGGCCGGACTTGCCGGTGGAGCCGGAACCCTTCCAGCCGCCGAATGCCTGGACGCCCGGCCAGGCCCCGGTCGTCGCGCCGGCGCGGCGGTTCACGTACAGGACGCCAGCGTGAACCTCCTCCAGGAACCGGTCCACCTCCGCCCGGTCCTCCGAGTACACGCCGGCCGTGAGGCCGTACACGCCGGCGTTGGCCAAGGCCAGCGCCTCCTCCATCGAATCGACGGCCGCGACCGCCGTGAACGGCGCGAACAGCTCGTCGTGGAACAGACGGTGCGAGGCCGGCAGACCGACCACCGTCGGCTCCACGTAGAAGCCGCGCGCGAACGCACCGTCGGTCAGGTGCTCCCCACCGGTGAACACGGTCCCATCGCGGCGAGCCTCGGCCACGGCCCCCTGGTGGCGATCCACCGCGGCCTGGTCGATGAGCGGGCCCATGAACACGGGGCGCTCCAGCGGGTTGCCCACCACGAGCCGCTCCGTCTTCTCCACCAGCCGGCGCACCAGCTCGTCGTGGACGGGGCGCTCCACATAGACCCGGCTGTTCGCGGAGCACTTCTGACCGCCGAACCCGAACGCGGAGCGCATGATCCCCTCCGCCGCCTCGTCCAGGTCCGCGCTGCGGGTGACGATGGCCAGGTTCTTGCCGCCCATCTCCACGATGCACGGCCGCGGGTAGTGGGTGGAGAAGTTGCGGAAGATGTCGAAGCCCACCTCGTACGAGCCGGTGAACACGATGCCGTCGACGTCCGGGTTCTCCTGGAGCTCCGCGCCCACGGTGCTGCCGGGACCCATGACCAGGTTGAACACGCCGTCGGGCACGCCCGCGTCGCGGTAGGCCTCGAGGATCGCGATCGCCGTCATCGCCGACGCGGTCGCCGGCTTGAAGACCACGGTGTTGCCGGCCATCATCGCGGCCGAGCTGGGGCCGACGGCGAGGGCCATCGGGAAGTTGAACGGGCTGATGACCGCGAACACGCCGTGCGGCCGCAGGATGGAGCGCGTGTGGACCGCCGGGTCGCCCAGGTTGTCCATCTCGTGGTCGTAGAACCCGTTGTCCGCGGCCGTCCTGGCGTAGTAGCGGATGAGGTCCGCGGTCTCCTCCACCTCGCCGAGGGCCTCGATCCGGGTCTTGCCCACCTCGATCGCCATCAGGGCGGCGACCTCCATCTGGCGCTCGGAGATCAGGTCCGCGGCGGCCCGGAGGATCTCCAGTCGCCGCTCCCAGCCGAGACGGAACCAGGCCGGCTGTGCCCTCCGCGCCGCCGCGATGGCGTCCCGGACGTCGGCCCGCGTGCCCCGGGCGAACGTGCCCAGCACGATGTCGGTGTCGATGGGCGAGCGGACCTCGAAGGTGCCCTCGCCGTCGCGGTCGGCGCCATCGACGTGGTTGCGGTGGTACGCGCCGAGCCGGCCCCGGGCCTGATCCAGGCCCGTCTCGTACAGGGCGTGGAGCTCCTCGTTGTCGGCGCGCAGGGTGGCGTAGGTGATCTTGGGGCGCGTGGTGGCGGTCATCGGGATCCTCCGGGACGGGACGCGGGCGCAGGTGGGACCCGGAGCGTACCGGCCGGGGCCGAATCCGGTCCAGCCCACGGGTGTCTGCCGCGCTGCCGGCCGGGCGCGCGCGGGCGCGCTCAGCCGCCCGAGAAGATCGGGGACACGAGGATCCGGTCGCCGGGCTGGACCTCGTCGCTCATCTCGACAGCCCAGCCGTTGCGGGCGACGATCATCGGCCGGGCAGGATCGATGGCGAGCGAGTCGACGATGTCTCCGACCGTGGTCCCGGGCTCGACGTCCAGCTCCTTCTGGCTGAACCCGACCGTGTAGACGAAGCCGCCGACCAGCTTGACCGTGACCAGCATCTCTAGGTGAGGGTCGCGAAGGCCCCCGCTGCGTCCGCCTCCGCGCCGAGCCCGAGGGACTCCAGGGTCGCCCGGGTTGGCACGCCACGCGTGTCGTAGCCGCGGATGTCGTAGTAATGCTGGAGCAGCGAGTCGTACTTGTCGAGCTCCAGGATCCGCCCCGCGATGGGCCCTTCCTGGTCCGCGAAGGCCGGGTCGAACCAGGCAGCGGGCGGGTAGTCCGCGGTCCGGTCCGTGTCCGGGAACTCGCGCAGCCAGAACAGCTTGATCAGGGCGTAGATCCGGTCGGAGATCGGCCAGAAGTCCTCCAGCGCCCAGTCCTTCCCGGTGACCGTGTTGAAGTACACCGGGTAGTGCTCCACGCCCCAGCCCACCTCCACCCACGGGAAGCGGCAGGTGATGATGGACTCGAACAGGCCGCCCCGGATCCGCTGGAGATCGACGATCTTCTGCGCCTTGTCGCGACCGTACGACTCGCGCGGGGTCTGGTTCACCTCGTAGGTGATGATCCAGGACTCCTTGTGGTGGGCGCCGATCGGGCTCACCCCGAAGGCGAGCGCCATGCCGGGGATGAACTTGCAGTTGTAGGCGGAGATCTCCAGGCCCTTCACCTGCATCGCGTAGTCGATGGAGCCGTGCCCGAACGCGAGCGCGGCGGCCCGCGTGCCGTCCGCCAGGAGGTCGCCGATCCCCTCGCGGCGCGCGATCTGGCCCAGGACCTTCTTGAAGCTCGCGACGTCGCCGAACCGCGCTTCGCCCTCGGTTGCGCCCTGCTCGATGGCGTCGGCGTAGAAACCGAGCACGCCGCCGGCCGAGATCGTGTCCAGCCCGTAGTCGTCGCACAGCCAGTTGAGGGACGCGACCTCGGGGAGGTTGAACAGGTCGAGGTTCGGCCCGAGGAGGCCGACCGGCTCGTAGTCCACCTCGGACTCACGGCCCTCGTCGTCCAGGACGGCGATCCCGCAGCGCATCGTGCAGTTCGGGCAGCCGTAGAGGGCGGCCTTGGCGAGCGCGACCCGCTCGCCGTCCACCTGCCACGCGTCGGGGTGGTGGGTCCCGCGGAAGTTATGGACCGGGAGCGCGGCGACCTCGTTGCACCAGGGCAGGACGCCGGTCGTGCCCTGGACGGACCAGGCGGCCTCCTTGTCGATCCGGCGGACCTCGCGGAGATCGTCCCGGCCGAGCTCCTTCATCTTGGCCGGGAACGCCTGCGGGATCGGCTTGGTGCCCTTCACCACGATCGCCTTGAGCAGCTTGGAGCCCATGACGGCGCCCATGCCGGGACGCCCACCGGAGCGTCCCTCCAGGCTTCGGACCGTGGCGTAGCGGACCAGGTTCTCGCCCGCCGGGCCGATGTTCAGGACCCCGGCACCCTTGCCGTACCGGGCGTAGATCCACTCGTTGGTGGCGATCGTGCCCTGGCCCCAGATCTCGTCGGCCGGCAGGTACTCCACGGTGTCGTCGTCGATGACCAGCATCGTGGGGCTGTCGGCCCGGCCCTCGATGATGAGCGCGTCGTAGCCGGCCTTGCGGAGCTGGTCCGTGACCCGCGTGCCGAGGTTCCCGTCGCCGTAGCCACCGGTGGCGGGCGACTTCGCGGCCACGATCGTCTTGCCCGTGTTGGGGGCCGGGATGCCGGAGATGGGACCGACCGCGACGACCAGCTTGTTCTCGGGTCCGAGGGGATCGATTCCCGGAGCGAGCTCGTCGTACAGGATCTTGACCGCGAAGCCGCGGCCGCCGATCCAGGTGCTGGCGAACTCCTCGTCGAACGTCTCCACGCGGTGCGTCCGGTTCGTCAGGTTGACCCTGAGGAACTGCCCGGTCCAGCCATCCATCGTCAGCTCATCCCTGCAGTCTGTTGTCGTGCCCGACGGTAGCCGGGCGCGTGTGCCGGCGTCCAGAAGGGTCTGGTCGCGCACGGAAGGAAGGCGCCACTGCGGCATGCCTCCTCCGGCCGGGCCAACGTGCCTCAGGGCCGGCGGGGACCCAAGGGCCATCTGGCCGGGGACTCACGGGCCATCCCGCGCCCCCCGCACAGGATGCATGATCTAGCGCATGACCCGCCGCGTCCCTCCGATCCTCCGCCTCGGTGCCTCCATGCTGCTCGCAGCCGCTGTGGCGGCGACGGTGGCGCCGGCCGCGCCCGCCCGGGCCGCGTCCGACTTCCCGCCCGGCTACGAAGGCTTCCACACCTACGCGGAGATGGTCGCCGAGATCACCGCGGTCGAGGCCGCGCATCCCGACATCGTGGACCTGTTCTCGATCGGCCGGAGCTACCGGGGACGGGAGCTGTGGGCCGCCAAGGTCAGCGACAACGTCGGCACCGACGAGGCGGAACCGGAGGTCCTCTACGACGGCCTCCATCACGGCAACGAGCCGATGGGCCTCGAGATGACGCTCCGCATCCTCGGCTGGCTGGCGGACGGCTACGGAACGGATCCCCGGATCACGGCGATCGTGGACACGCGCGAGGTGTGGATCGTGTTCGCCGTCAACCCCGACGGCCATGCGTACGACCATGCCGGCGATACCTTCCGCAACTGGCGCCGGAACCGGCAGCCAACGCCGGGGACCCGCTACATCGGCACTGACCTGAACCGCAACTACGGCTACCGGTGGGGCGGCGCCGGATCGAGTGGTGCCCCGTCGTCGTCCAAGTACCGCGGGCCGGCGGCGTTCTCGGCGCCGGAGTCCCGGGCGATGCGGGACTTCCTCGCGAGCCGGGTGGTGGACGGCCGCCAGCAGATCCGGGCGGCGATCTCGTTCCACGAATTCGGGCGGCTGGTGATGTGGCCGTACTCGTACACCCGGACGAACGTGCCGGCGGACATGACGGTCGAGGATCGGGCGGCGCTGGCGCGGATCGGGCGGCGCATGGCGGCCTCCAGTGGCTACGTGGCTCAGCAGGCAAGCGACCTCTACCCCGCCTCCGGGAGCACCGCCGACTACGAGTACGGCCGGTACCGGATCTTCGCCTACACGATCGAGCTGTCCAACGTCGACTATCCCCGGGACTGGCGGATCCCGGGCGAGACCGGCCGCAACCGGGAGGCCGTCCTGTACCTCGCGGAGCGAGCGTGGTGCCCGCTGGCCGTGCTGGGCGCCGCCGTAAGGACCGCGCGGTGCGGCGCCTTCGACGACGATCTCGAGGTGGCGCGGGGCTGGACCGTCAACCCGGACGGGACCGACACCGCGCCGGCGTCCGGGCGATGGGCCCGCGGCAACCCGGCCGGCACGACCGTCGCGGGCGTCACGCTGCAGAGGACGACCACGCCATCTGGACGGTATGCCCTGGCCACCGGGCTGCCGGCCGGAGACCGCGCGAACGCGTACGACCTCGATGGGCGGACGACGGTCCGATCCGCGCCGGTCGCACTACCCTCGGCCGCCGGCCAGACGCTCACCTTCCGATACCTCTGGGCGCACGCCGCCAACAGCTCCGCCGCCGACCATCTGCGGGCGATCATCGAAACCGAGGACGGGACGCGGACGCTGGCCTGGGAGCGGACCGGGGCCGCAAGCCTGCTGGCCGGCCGGTGGCGGACCGCGACCGTGCCGCTGGACGCCTGGGCGGGTCGGGTGGTGCGGATCCGGTTCGAGGCGCTCGACGGCGGCTCCGGGTCGACGGTCGAGGCCGGCATCGACGACATCCGTGTCACGCGCCCGGCCGGATGACCCCGGAGGGTCCGCCGGGCACTGCGGCCGGGGTTCGTCCCGTCGCCTCAGCCCAGGGCCGCGACGACCTCCGCGAGTGACCTGGCCACGGCGTCCGGCCTGAACCGTACCCCCGCCAGCGCCGCGTCCACCCCGTCCGGCGGAACCTTGCCGGTGAGCACGAGTGCCGTCCGCATGCCCAGCCGGTGCGCGGGGGCAAGGTCCGACCGCGGGTCGTCGCCCACCATCGCGATGTCGTTCGCCGGGAGCCGCCGCAGGCCGAGATCCACGGCCAGGCCCGCGGCCGCCTGGCGGAACACGATCGGCGATGGCTTGCCGGTAACCTGGGCACGACGGCCGAGCGCCCATTCCAGGCCCGCGACCAGCGCGCCGGAGTCCAGCGTGACTCCCCGCGGCGTGAGCCACCACGGGTTGCGATGCATGGCCACCAGCTCCGCCCCGCCGCGGACCAGCCGGAACGCGACGTCCAGGTTGGCGAACGAGAGGTCCTCGCCTGCGTCGCCGATGACCACGGCCGCGATGCCGTCAGGGCCGCCCGCACCGGTCGCATCCGCCTCCGCCGGTGCCAGCAGCCGCTGACCCTCGAACTCGCGCAGGGCATCGGGCGCCCCCAGCACGAGCAGGGGCCTGCCGGCGTGCCGGCTCGCGGTGTACGCGGCGGCCGCGGAGGCGCCGCTGATGATCCGTGCCGGGTCCAGGGCCAAGCCCCCGGTGCCGAACCGCGCCGCCAGCGTGTCGCGATGGCTGCTGCTGAAGTTGGTGACGATCCGGAAGGGGATGCCGCGCTCCCCGAGGTTCCGCAGCGCGTCCTGCGCGCCCGGGATCGGGCGGCCCCGCAGCACGATCACGCCGTCCGCGTCCAGGATCAGCGCCCGGACCCCGTGCAGGGCTGCATGCAGGCTGTCGTCGAAGGCGGGCGCCTCGGGCATCATGCGCACAGCGTAATCGGAGGAGGAGCCGCGCATGGGACTGCTCGATGGGCGCAAGGCGCTCGTGTTCGGGGTTGCCAACGACCACTCGATCGCCTGGGGCATCGCGAAGGCGTTCCACGACCAGGGGGCCACCGTTGGCTTCTCGTCGGTTGAGAGCCTGCTGGAGCGGCGCGTCCGCCCGCTCGCGGAATCCATCGGCAGCACCTTCGTGGAGCCCGCCGACGTCCAGTCCGACGAGGACCTCGCCCGGGTCATGGACCGCTGGCGCGAGGCGTACGGGGAGCTGGACATCCTCGTCCACGCGGTGGCCCACGCCCGCCGGGAGGACCTCGAGGGGTCGTTCCTGGACACGTCGCGGGACGGGTTCCTGTTCTCGCTGGACGTGTCCGCGTACTCGCTGATCGCCGTGACCCGGGCGGCTCGCCCGATGCTCCATCGCGGCAGCTCCGTGCTCACGCTCACCTACCTGGGCTCCGAGCGGGTGACCACCAACTACAACGTGATGGGCGTGTCCAAGGCGGCCCTCGAGGCCGCCGTCCGGTACCTCGCCGCCGAGCTCGGGCCGGACGGGATCCGGGTCAACGCCATCTCCGCCGGACCGATCCGGACGCTGTCCGCATCGGGCGTCCGCGACTTCCGCAAGCTGTACGGGCCGTTCGACCAGATCGCGCCGCTGCGCGCCCACGTGACCAAGGAGGACGTCGGGGGCACGGCCGTGTTCCTGGCGTCCGACCTGGCCAACGCGGTCACGGGCGAGATCACGTTCGTGGACGGCGGCTTCAACATCATGGGCGTCCCATCGCTGGACTGACGGGCATGCCCTCCTCGGGCGAAGGGATGATCGGGCGGTGATCCCGCGGTCGCGGCGCCCGTTCGACGCGGGCGTGCTGGCGGCGGCAGACGCCTGGGGTGCGGCCCGCGTGGCGCTGGCCGTCCTGGACCGGGAGGGCCTGGTGGCCGCCCGCGGCGCGATCGATCATCCCCTGCCCTGGGCGTCGGTGACCAAGCCGGTCACCGCGTACGTCGCACTGGTGGGGGTGGCGCGCGGCGTCGTGTCGCTGGACGAGCCGGCCGGACCGCCGGGGTCAACGGTCCGCCACCTGCTGGCCCACGCCGCCGGCCTGGCCTTCGATGGGCCCGCCGCCATCTCCCCGCCCGGCAGGACGCGGATCTACTCCAACGAGGGGATCGATGCCGCGGCGGGCGTCCTGGCGGCGCGGGCCCGGCGGCCGTTCGGCGTCCTGCTCCGGGAGTGGGTGCTGGACCCGCTGGGCATGGCGGATACCCGGCTGGTGGGCCGGCCGTCACAGGGACTCGAGGGACCGCTCATGGATCTCGCCGCCTTCGCGTTCGAGCTGCTGGCGCCCGGGTTGCTGCCGCCGGCGGCGCTGGCGCAGGCGACGAGCGTGGCCTTTCCCGGGCTGCGCGGCGTGCTGCCCGGCGTCGGGCGGTTCGACCCGCTCGACTGGGGCCTCGGGTTCGAGCTGCGGGGCGCCAAGTCGCCGCACTGGACCGGGACCCGCAACTCGGCCGCCACGTTCGGGCACTTCGGGGGCAGCGGGACGTTCCTGTGGGTCGACCCCGACGCGGACCTGGCGCTCGCCTGCCTGTCCGACCGGCCATTCGGGCCGTGGGCCCTGAAGGCCTGGCCGGCGATCTCCGACGCGGTCCTCGCCGCGGCCCGCTGACGCCGGGCCTACCAGCCCCAGCTGCCGGGCTCGCCCTTCACCGGCCCGACGATCCTTCGGGTCAACCAGCCGCCGTAGAAGCCGCCCGGCTGCGGCGTGGCGAGCTCATCGCCGACCCACGCTTCGTCCACCCGGTCGCAATAGAACGCCAGGTGACCGGCAATCGTCTCGAACCCCGGGCCGGGGCGCTCGTAGGACCAGCCGATGTCCACCACCTGGCGCCCGTCCGCCAGGTACGTCCAGTAGGACGCCGCGCCCTTCCACTCGCAATGGCTGGTGGTCGCGGACGCACGGAGGCGATCCATCCGGACATCCTCCCTGGGCAGGTAGTAGACCGGCGCACCGGCGGTCTCCAGCACGCGGTACGCGCGGTTCGTGTCGGCGATCGTCTCGCCGCCCATCACCACCCGGATCCGATCCGCCACCCGCTCCAGGCGGGGCGGGCGCGGGTAGTCCCAGACGCTCTCCTGGCCGGGCCCCGGCACCACCGGCACGACGCCCCGGGGCACCCGGCCGGCGAACCGGTGCGGCCGGTCAGTCACCGGCGGTTGCCGCGCGGCAGGTCGCGCACAGGCCCGCGATCGAGAGGTGCGAGAGCTGCACTTCGAAGCCGCGCCGGTCGCACAGGACGTCCACCAGGGCCGCGGCCTCCGCCGCATCGATCTCCCAGGTCTGCCGGCAGCCGGTGCAGTGGAGATGGCCGTGCTCCACGGCCGGCAGCACGTGGTACTCCTCCCGGCCGTCGATCCCGTGAGCGTGGCGGACGATGCCCAGCTCCTCCAGCACGTCCAGCGTGCGGTAGACGGTGGACGGGATCGTGGCCGGGTCCACGGCGCGGCAGCGCTCCACGAGCTCGGCGCCGGTCACGTGGCCGTCGCTGCGGGAGAGGACCTCGACCAGCACCCGGCGCTGCGGTGTCCAGCGGAGCCCACGGTCACGAAGACGCTCGCGGACGCCGGACCAGGTCCCGCTCGCGCCCGGAGTCGTTCGATGGAGGGGCGTGCCTGTCGTCATCGGTGGAATGGTACCCGCCCAGGCCATTGATGCAACCTGTTGCAACAACAAACGGGTGCGACTACCATCGCGGGGAACGCCGCCCGCGCACGCCCTGGAGCCACCGACATGCTCGCCCTCGCCACGGTCGTCGCCCCGCTGTCGGGCGGGGATCCGACACCGGCCCTCCATGCAGCGGACCGATTCCTCACGGTTCCGATCGCCCTCGCCATGTGGATCGTCTCGGCCGTGGTGATCGCCGTTGCCGTCCGGAACACGAACCGCTCGCTGGACGAGAAGGCCGTGCCCCTCATGGGGGTGATGGCGGCGTTCATCTTTGCGGCCCAGATGTTCAACTTCCAGGTCGCCGGCGGCACGAGCGGCCACCTGCTGGGTGGCGTCCTCGCGGCCGTGCTGCTGGGCCCCTGGGTCGCGACGCTGGTCATGGCGTGCGTGGTCGCTGTCCAGGCCCTGGTGTTCTCGGATGGTGGCCTGGTCGTGATGGGGGCGAACATCTTCAACATGGGCGCGATCGGCACGCTCGGCGGGTTCGCGCTCTACCTGGCGCTCGCGAAGGTCCTCGGCGGCGAGGAGCGAAGGCGGCTCCCGGCGGCGGCGATCGCGGCCTGGACGTCCGTCGTGGCGGCCGCGGTCGCGATGTCGCTGGAACTCGCGGTGTCCGGGACGTCGCCGCTGGAGCTCGTGCTGCCGGCCATGGTCGGCGTCCACGTCTTCATCGGGATCGGCGAGGCGCTGATCACCGTCGCCGCCCTCGCCTTCATCGCCGCCACCCGACGGGACCTGCTGGAGCTGCGTCATCGCGGCGAGCTCCGGCTGGCCGGCAATTGACGGCCGAGCGGATCCCGTGACGACCGAGCCCTCCCGCGAACCTCGCTCCCGCCGCAGGTGGTGGATCGGCGGTCTCGTGATCGCGGTCCTCGTGGTGGTGGTCCTGGCGCCGCTCGCCTCGTCGGACCCGGACGGGCTGGAGCGCGTGGCGGAGGATCTCGGCTTCATCGACCGGGCCGAGAACCTCGTCGGCGGCCTGCTGGGCGACTACGCGATCCCGGGCATCGAGGACCCGGCCGTCTCCACGATCGTGTCCGGCCTGGTCGGGATCGCGATCGTCATGCTCGTGATCATCGGCGTCGGCCGGCTTCTCGCGCGCCGCAGGGAATAGGGGCGCCGCGCGCTGGAGCTGGACCGCTACGTGGAAGGATCGAGCCCGTTCCACCGGGCCGACGCGCGCGTGAAGTTCGTGCTGGCGATCGCCGCGATCCTCACGATCTCGCTGCTGCCGATCGGCTCCGGCCTCGCGATGCTGATCACGTGGCTGGTGCTCGTCGCCTGCTCGGCGACGGCCGGCCTCGGACCGTTCCGCCTGACCCGGTCGGCCGTCATCGCCCTCCCGTTCACGCTGGCGGCCTTCCCGCTGATCTTCACGGTCCAGGAGCAGATCATCGCGACGGTGAGCCTCGGGCCCCTGGATCTCACGATCTCGGCCGAGGGCCTGCGTCGTTTCCTGACCATCGCCGTGGGCAGCTGGCTATCCGTCCAGGTTGCCCTGCTGCTGGCGTTCACGACCCCGTTCCACGACCTGGTGGACGCGCTGCGGGAGCTGCACCTGCCGCGCATCCTGGTCTCGATCATCTCGTTCATGTACCGCTACCTCGCGGTCCTGGGCGACGAGGCCTCGCGCATGCTGCGGGCGCGCGACGCCCGCTCCGCCGTCGGTCCGGACGGCCGGGGTGGCGGCTCCGTCCGCTGGCGGGCAACCGTCACGGGCAGGATGGTCGGCGCCCTGTTCCTGCGGGCCTACGAGCGCAGTGAGCGGATCTACGCGGCCATGCAGGCGCGCGGGTTCGAAGGCGAGTTCCGCCACCTGGGCGCCCGCCCCCTCCGGCGCGTCGAGTTCGCCTGGCTCGCGGCGGCCCTGCTCGTCCTGGCGGCATGGGTTGCCGTCGCCCTGACGTGGCTGCCCCGCCTGTGACCGCGCACGAGCACCCCCACGCGCATGACGCCTCGACCGTCCACGTCCACCCGCACACGCACGGGGACGCCGGAACGGCCGCGGCCGACCCGGGCTCGGCGGACGGCGGCGGCGCGTCCGGGCAGGCCGGCCGCGGCTCGGTGATCCTGGAGCACGTTCACTTCCGCTACCCGGACGGGTTCGAGGCCCTGCGGGGCGTGGACCTCCGGATCGAGGCCGGCGAGAAGGTTGCGCTGGTGGGTCCGAACGGGGCCGGCAAGAGCACGCTGATGCTCCAGCTCAACGGCACGTTCCACCCCGAGCACGGCACCGTCCGGGTGGCCGGCCTGGCGGTGGGCAAGGACACGATCCGGCAGGTCCGGTCCGAGGTGGGGCTCGTGTTCCAGGACCCCGACGACCAGCTGTTCAGCCCCACGGTGTTCGACGACGTCGCCTTCGGGCCACTGCACATGGGCCTGCCCGCGGACGAGATCCACGCCCGCGTGGAGCGCGCCCTGGCCGCGGTCGGGATGGCGGCGTTCGCCCACCGCGTCCCCCACCGGATGTCGCTCGGTCAGCGCAAGCGGGTGGCGCTCGCGACGGTGCTCTCGATGGACCCGTCGATCCTGGTGTTCGACGAACCTTCTGCCGGGCTGGATCCGCGCGGACGTCGCGAGCTGATCGGCCTGCTGCGGGGGCTCGCTCCCACGCTGATCGTGTCCACCCACGATATGCGCCTCGTGGAGGAGGTCTTCCCCCGGACCGTGATCGTGGACGACGGGGTCGTGGTCGCGGACGGCCCGACGGACCGGATCCTGGCCGACACCGCGCTGCTCGAGGGACATGGCCTCGAGGCACCGTAGCCGATCCGGCCACCGACCCCTTGCGCGTTGCGCGTATGCTGCGCGGAACGGAGCCCGCACGAGATCGCCCGCTATCGCCCGACCGAGGACCAGGCATCGCCGGCCGTGAAGCCGGCAGCTGAGGGGAATGTCCGGCGTCCCGCGGCGGATGCCCGCCGGGGCGTCACCTTGGAGGGAGCTGATCTCGTGACCGGTGCTGCACGCCCGACGGGCGTGACCATCCTTGCCATCCTCGCCCTGATCGGGGGCGTCTTCAGCCTCATCGGCGGCCTCGGCCTGATCGCCGGCGGCGCGCTCATCGGGGGCATGGTCGGCGGCGCGGAAGGCGCCGCGTTCGGCGGCCTCGCGTTCATCTTCGGGATCCTCACGCTCGGCTTCGCCGTCGCCTACCTGGCGTTCGCCTACGGCGGCTGGACGCTCAAGCCCTGGGGCTGGTCCCTGGGCACGATCCTCGCGCTGGCGAGCATCGTGTTCGGGGTGATCAGCGCCGTCGCATCGGGCGACATCGTGAGCGGCCTCTTGGGCAATGTCATCTCGTTCGCGATCGCGGGCGTGATCCTGTACTACCTGAACCAGCCCGCGGTGAAGGCGGCCTTCGGGCGCGCCTGATCTCCGGTCTCGCCGGCCGGACCAACGGCCGGCCGGTCATCGCTACCCATCGAACGCGGTCCGGCCACCGGGCCGCGTTCCCCTACCCGATCCTGTTGAGCGCCGGCACCTCGAGAGGCCGCAGCGCGTCCGTCCGGCGCAGCGCCCGCGCGAACAGCGACGGCACCCACCAGCGCAGGAAGTAGAGGCGGCAGCCGACGCAGATCCCGGTCGCGGCCAACAGCACCTGCAGCGCTGCGACTGCCCCGACGAGCAGCCAGCCGATGGGCATGGCGCCCACCAGGAACGCCAGGCCTGCAAGGCCCAGGAACGTGGCGCCAAGCGCCTGGGCGAACCGGGGCGGGTACTCGTGCTCCGGCTCCGCGGGTCCGAGGCGCAAGGCGCGCCGGACCAGTGGCCAGGCGCGGCCGGGGAGGAACAGGCGCGTCCCGAGCACGGCCGAGACCGCGAGGTTGACACCGACGAGGACGGCCAGCCAGGGCAGCCCGGCGGCAAACGCGATCCCCAGGACGGCCGCCGACACGGCGGCGCCGAACCGCTGGCCGCGGGGATCGATGGAACGGGCGGGTGGCGTGAGGATGGACACGTGGCGAACTCCGGGTCGAGGGGGGACGCGGCGCGCGGGCGCGCCGATCGACGGCTCGCGAGGCCCGGAGGGAGGAGGCGGAGCGGTCGCTAGCGACGGACCGCGCGCTCGACTCCCACCGGCACTCGCCGGCGACAGGAGCAATGGCGGTCCATACAGCCCGTGAGGGCGAGCGCGTTCACGCCTCGAAGCATACCGGCGATCGTTGCGACGTCAAGCACCCCCGACCGCACCAGGGCCGGGCCAAGCCGCTGCTGGCGCCTAGGACAAGCCGCGGGCAATACACAGACCACGCGGGATCGCATCGCCGCGCGTGGCTCACGGGGGGGTCGAGCGGGAGACGGGGATCGAACCCGGGACATGCAGCTTGGAAGGCCTGAGCGGCTATGCGTAACAGCGCCGTGCTCAAGGGCCCGAGCGAAACGCGTCCAGTTATCGTGTCGTCGCCGGACGGGTGCGCAGGGCCCAACGGATGCCGTCAGCCCGTCTCGTCCGGGAGCTTCGGCCGCATGGAGAAGAGGTAGACGGTCTTGCCGTCCGGGCCACGCAGGTAGACCCGCTCGACCACGCTGCCGCCGTCGGGCACCCCGAGCGCGGCCGTCTCGTCCGCCGACATGACGCGCACACCCTCGCGTCCCAGGGCGGGATCCTTGCGCCACTTGAAGTCTTCGAGGGCGATGCCGGGCCACGGCCAGGGGACGGCCTTCGAGGGCACCTTCGACAACGCGCCCGCCTTGACCAGCGCTTTCGCCTCGAGGAGGCTGCCCCAGTTGGTCCCGGGCGCCCAGACATCCGACGCCGAGCCGGCAGCCACGCCGCGAAGGCGCTCGGCGACGCGCTCGAACATGTCCCCGCAGCCACCGCTCTCGATGCGCTTGTCGATCCCGCCTGCTCGCAGGAGGTAGGTCCACGCACCGTCTTCGCAGCCTTCGCCGCCGTTGTCGTAGTAGGGAAGGGCGATCCCGAGCCCGCCCTCTCCGACCGCGTGTCGGAGGAGCGACTGGATCTGTACCTCCGTCAGACGGGCGGTCCTGAACGAGCTTGCGCGGACGATGGAGCCCTTGGCCGTTGGCGGAGCCGCCGTCTCGTCCCTGAAGATCACGGTCCCGTCGCCGTACAGCGTGAACTCGGGTCCCGGCGCGAAGGGTCCACCCGCGCCGAAGTGATCGCCCAAGAGATCACCGCGGTCGGGACCGTGGTCGTAGCGGAGCAGCACATCCGTCGAGCCGGTCGCGTGCACGATCGCCGACGAAGCGTCGAGGGTCGGCCCATGACCCCTGAAGTCGACCTCGACCGGGACGCTGCTGTCGGTCACCGAGTCGTTGCCCAGCTGGCCGTACTCGTTGGAACCCCAGCACTTGACCCCACCGTCGTCCATGAGCGCACAGGCGTGGCTGTCACCAGCGGTGATCGCCCTCACGCCGTTCACAAGCCCCACGACGTCGACGGGGACGCTGCTGTCGGCGGTTGTCCCGTTGCCGAGCTGACCGAGGTAGTTGGCGCCCCAGCACTTCACGCCACCGGCGTCCGTGAGGGCACACGTGAAGGCGGTGCCCGCGTCAACCGCGCTCACCAGGCTCGCCAGGCCCGCGACGTCCTTTGTAACCCCCGTGTCGTCCCAGCACTTGACCCCACCGGCGTCGGTGACCGCGCAGGTGTGCCACATGCCGGTGGCGACCGCCGTCACCCCGACGTCCGAGAGGTTGTCAAAGGGGCGGTGCATCCAGCACGACACCCAGCCGCCGATGTTGACCGCACATGTGTGGTCCACTCCGGCCGCGATCTCGCTCACCCCGTCCGTCTGCGTGACGGCGACCGGTACGGCGCTGTCGGTCGCGGTGCCATCGGTCGCGGTGCTGTCACCCAACTGACCGTCGTAGTTGAGGCCCCAGCACTTGGCGCCGCCCGTGTCCATCACGGCACACGCGTGGGAGTCGCCGGCGCTGATCGCGCTGACGCTGCTCGCCAGCACGTCGACCGGCGCGAGGCTGTCGTCAGTGGAGCCACTACCCAGCTGGCCGTAGTCGTTGGAACCCCAGCACTTGACCCCACCTCGATCGGTCAGCGCGCAGGTGTAGTCCTGGCCGGCCGTGACCGACTTCACGCCGCTTGCGAGACCGGAGACGCCAACCGGGACCCCAGTCGCGATCGTCGAGCCATCTCCGAGCGTGCCGGCACTGGAGCCCCAGCAATTGACTCCACCGTCATTCATGACCGCGCAGGTATGCCAGCTGCCCGCCGCGATCGCGATGGCCGACGTCGCCGGCCTGTCTGTTGGCGCCGGCCCCGAACTCGACGGCGTGACCTCGGTCGGGCCCGGCGACGCGGTCGGGCTCGGGTTCCGGGTCGTCGGCGGCGATCCTGCTGGCACCGGGGTGGCCGGGGTGCTAACGCACGAGGCGACTAGGACCGCGAGGAGAAGGGACGCAGCAAGGCGCTTCGGGTGCATCTGGTCGATCCGCCTGGGCTGCTTGGTTGGCCGACCAAGAGACGGTCGACACGGGCCGCCGGGTGACGGCCCGGTCGTCGTCGACGACATCACCATGGACCGCCGGAGCCTTCCGGTGCCGTTCGATCTGCCTACAGGCTCCGAAACGTCAGACAGTGCGCCCGTCCTGGCGGATCAAACGGGGTCTTGTATCGCCTGGTCGTGCACTTCAGGGTGCCCGTGTTCGCACAGGCGCTCTCAGGCTGCGTGTCGTGTCGAGCACGAAAGTGGGGTTGGAGCGGGAGACGGGGATCGAACCCGCGACATGCAGCTTGGAAGGCTGCCGCTCTACCAGCTGAGCTACTCCCGCTTGCGGATCACATCGTAACGCCTGTTCAGTCAGCGGCCGTCCAACTCGCAGCCGGCGGCGACGCAGTCGTCTGCGAAGCGCTCCAGCGCGCCGTCATCGTCGGCCGAGGCACGGACGAGCGTCATCACCCGGTCCACGCCCGCGTCCGCGAAGGCGCGCAGGAGCGCGACCCGGGGCGCGCCCTCGATCGCCGAGTCGTCCCGGCCGATGTTCACCGACAGCCGCAGCGACCCAGGATCCCGCCCGATCTCCTCGCACCGCGACGCGATGATCGGCCGGGCGGCGCCGACCTCCACGGGCGTGAGCCAGTCAACGTTGAGCTCGTCCGCGTACCGGGCCGCCAGGCGCCAGGTCCGGTTGGGGCCGTTGCCGCCGACGAGGATCGGCACGCGCGGCTCCTGGAGGCCGCGGGGGACGTTGATCGCCTCGTGCACCGCGGCGGTTGGCCCCGAGTAGGTCGCCCGCCCGGGACGCAGCATCCGGGTGGCGATCTCCAGCGCGTCCTCGAGCGATTCCATGCGGGTCCGAAGGGGCGGGTATCCCCACCCGTAGGCCCGGAACTCGTCCTCCTTCCAGCCGGCCCCGAGACCCAGCTCCGCGCGCCCGCCGGAGACCACGTCGAGGGTCGAGATCATCTTGGCCACCAGCGCCGGGTTGCGGTAGCCGGCGCACAGGACGAGGTGCCCGAGCCGCACGCGTGCAGTCTCGGCCGCCAGCGCGGAGAGCCCCACGAACGCCTCGAACGTGATCTCGTCGATGGGCACGGGCTCCGTCTGGACATGGTCGAACAGCCAGATGGAGTCGAAGCCGAGCGCCTCAGCCTCGTGTGCGACCGCGACCGTGCGCGCCCATGCCCGCGTCGGATCCCAGCCGTCGTACTCCCCCGTCCAGCCCTGGGGAGCGATGATCCCGACGCGCATGGCGACGCCCGAGCTAGCGGCGCTCGAGGATGGGCCGCGCCTTCTCCGGGTCGTCCACGACGAACGCGAACGTGGCCCGGTCACCCCAGCGGCCGATGAACAGGTGGCCCAGCACGTTGACGTTCGCGTCCGCGAGGGCGCGGGCGATCTTTGCCATCCCGCCCGGCTTGTCGTCCACCTCCGCCAGCAGGGACTCGCCCTCCAGGAACGTCCAGCCGCCGTCCTCCAGCACCGACCGGGCCGTGTCGTCGTCCGCGGTGGTCATGATGAAGTGGCCGACATCGCCGAGGCCGCCCCCACCGATGGCTCGAAGGTCAACGCCGCGGGCCGCCATCTGCTCGGCGAGCAGGGCCATCTGGCCGGGCTGGTTGGTCACCTGGACGACGAACTGCTTCGGCATCGTGGCCTCCGGGCGGCGGGGTGGCCGCGGGTGGATCTGGATCGGCACCGATTCTCGCACGGCGCGGGCGCGAGGGCGAGCCCCGGGTTCGCGGCCGGCCCGACGGCCGCTTGCGGCGCGCGGCACGGCTGTGTGTCACCTGGTCGTCTGGCATGCACGGGTCGATCGCAGCTTCGCGATGTCGGGGCGCGAGTCGAGCGGCGGACAGGTCCCATTGGCACGCGCCTGTGCCACCGAGCGGCCAGGCGCCGAGCATGAGCTCGCGGGCACCGTGGCGACGCGTGGGGACCGCGGGCGCGACCCCCGCGGGCGGCTACCCCCGCCGGAGCGCGACCGCGCGGCGATACGCCGCCAGGTACCGCGGCGCCGGCCCCACCTCCCAACGGAAGTCCACGGCCATTCCGCGGTCCAGGAGCGCCGCCCAGGCTCCCGGGTCCCCGGCGCGCAGCGCGATCGCCCGCTCCACCGCCTCCACCAGCGCCGCCGGGGTCGCCGCGTCGAACACGAACCCGGTCCCCTCCCCCGGATGCTCGTCCACGTCCACGACCGAGTCCGCCAGGCCGCCGGTCCGCCGCACCACCGGAGGCGTCCCGTACCGCAGGGCGATCATCTGGCCCTGGCCGCAGGGCTCGAAGCGCGACGGCATGAGGAACATGTCGACGCCGGCGTAGATCCGGCGTGCCATGTCCCGGTCGAAGCGCTCGATCAGCGCGACGCGCTGCGGGACTGCGCCGGCCAGCAGCCGGAACGGATCCGCGAGGTCCGGGTGGCCGCTGCCCTGGACCACGATGCGCGCGCCTGTCTCCAGCAGCTCGGCGGCGCCGTCGGCCAGCAGATCGAACCCCTTCTGCGGGTCCATCCGCCCGATCATGCCCAGGACGGGGCCGTCGTCGTCGGCATCGAAGCCGAGCCGCGCCAGGAGGTCCCGCCGGCAGGCCGCCTTGCCGTCCATCGCGCCCCTTGCGTACGGGGCTGCCAGCGCCGGATCGGCGGCCGGGTCCCAGACGTGCGGGTCGATGCCGTTGAGGATGCCGAGGAACCGGTCGCCCAGCCCGCGCAGCGTCGGGTCCAGGCCCATCCCGAACGCCGGGGTCAGGGCCTCCCGGGCGAACCCGGGCGAGACCGTGTTCACGAGCTCCGAGCGCTCGACCATGGTCAGCAGCAGGTCGATCCCGTCCGGGTTGTCGCCGGCCAGCGGCTCGCCCGCCACGAGGCCGAGCTCCGGCAGCCGCTCCAGCGGCGTCCAACCGTGGTAGGCGAGGTTGTGGAGCGTGGCGACCACGGCCATCCCGGTGAAGAAGGGGTCGCGGGCCGCCTCGCCGCGCGCCCGCTCGAGCAGCGCGGGGCCCGTGTGCCAGTCGTGGACGTGGAGGACGTCCAGCGGAACGCCGTCGCGCCGGAGCGCGGCCAGCGCCGCGCGGCACAGGACCGCGAACCGCCACGCGTCGTCGGGGTGGTCGTAGTAGCCGTCCCGATCGAAGGCCGCCGGGTGGTCCACCAGCCGGAGCCGGTACCCGTCCGCCTCGACGACCAGGATCGTGACCGGCAACGGGGCGCCGCCTGCCGGATCCTCGATCAGGAGGGGCGGCTCCGGGACCGCCGAGGCCGGCGCCGGCACGGACCGGTACCGGGGCAGGAACACATCCACGGGCGCGTGCAGCACCGACCCGGCCTCCGGCAGGCGCCCCAGCGCCCGGGCCAGCGCGTCCACCACGTCGGCCAGGCCGCCGGCCTTCGCCCACGGCTCGCACTCGGCGGCGAGGAGCGCGACGCGCATCGTCATCACCGGCGATCGTACCGCCGGGCCGGGCTATCATGGGCCGCTCATGGAGCCCCTCGTCCGGATCCCGGTGGCGCCGGGTGCCTCGTTCAACGTGCCGCCCCGGCTGGAAGGCCTGCGCCGGCTTGCCTACAACCTGTGGTGGAGCTGGCACCCGCGGGCGCGGGTCCTGTTCTCGCGCATCGACGCCGGTGCCTGGGCGCGCTACCGCAATCCGATCCCGATGCTGTCCGGCCCGATCGCCTGGGACCAGCTGCTGGGCAACTCGCGCTTCCTCGCGGAGTACGAGGACATCCTGGCCGAGTTCGACGCGTACATGGCCAACGGCTCCGACCACTGGTTTGCCCGTCATCACGGCACGGAGCTCCATGGCCCGATCGCCTACTTCTGCGCGGAGTACGGGTTCCAGGAGTCGCTGGGAATCTACTCCGGCGGCCTGGGCGTGCTCGCAGGCGACCACATGAAGACGGCCTCGGACATGGCACTGCCGCTGGTCGGCGTGGGTCTCATGTACCGCAAGGGCTACTTCCGGCAGTCGATCGACGCGGACGGGCACCAGGAGCACGCGTACCCGGACTACGAGACCGCACGCCTGCCGATCCTGCGCGCGCTGGACCGGCTGGGTGGGCCGCTCACCGTCAGCGTCCAGCTGCCTGGGCGCGACCTCGTCGCCGCCGTGTGGGTGGTCCAGGTCGGCCGGGTCCCGATCCTTCTGCTGGACACGGACGTCCCGGACAACGACGACTCGGACCGTCCGATCAGCCACATCCTGTACGTGCGCGGCCGGGAGATGCGGCTCCACCAGGAGCTGGTCCTGGGCGTCGGCGGAGTCCGCGCGCTGCGCGCCCTGGGCCTGGCGCCGGCGACCTGGCACCTCAACGAGGGCCATTCCGCGTTCCTGCTCGCGGAGCGGGCACGGGAGCTGGTGAGTGGCGGAGCCCCCCTGGAGGAAGCCTGGGCCGCGGTCCGTGCCAACAGCGTGTTCACGATCCACACCCCCGTGTCGGCCGGCAACGAGCGCTTCGACGCAGACCTCGTGAAGCGGGTGGCCGGGCCCCTGCTGGAGGGCGACGGCCGCCCGGACACGGGCGGGGTGAACATGACGGCCGTGCTGGACCTTGGGCTGGGCGTGGACGGCGACCAATCGCAGTTCGACATGACCGCCTTCTCACTGCGCCTCACGATGGGCGCCAACGCCGTCAGCGGGCTCCACGCCCACACCGCCAACCAGACCTGGCGGGGAGTGATGCCGCACGAGATCCTGGGCATCACCAACGGCGTCCACACGCCCACCTGGACCGGCCAACCGGTGCGCGACGTCCTGGAGCGCTGGACCAACGCAGACCTCGACCGCATGGACGACCAGCGGAAGTCGGCGCGGTTCTGGGAGCGGCTGGAACGGGTGCCGACGCAGGACCTGTGGGACGCGCACCAGCGCCAGAAGCTGGAGTTGGCGATCTTCGCCCGCGGCCGCCTGCGCAGCCAGTTCGCCCGCCACGGCGAGGCGCCGTCCACCCTCGAGGAGCTCGAGGGCATCCTCGATCCCTCGATCCTGACGATCGGGTTCGCGCGCCGGTTCGCAACCTACAAGCGCGCGTCGCTCGTCTTCTCGGACCTCGACCGGCTCGCCCGCCTGGTGTGGGACGCGGACCGGCCAGTCCAGCTGATCTTCGCGGGTAAGGCCCATCCGGCGGACCGCCCGGGCCAGGGCGTGATCCAGGAGATCTTCGGTCGCTCCCGGAGCTCGAAGCTCCGGGGCCGCGTGTTCATCCTGGAGGACTACGACATCCGCATCGCCCGGTTCCTGGTCCAGGGCGTGGACGTGTGGCTGAACAACCCGCGGCGCCCGCTGGAGGCGTCCGGCACCTCGGGGATGAAGGCGGCCGCCAACGGGGTCGTCAACGTGAGCGTCCTCGACGGCTGGTGGGACGAGGGCTGGACCGGGGACAACGGCTGGGCGATCGGCGGGCGGGAGACGAACCCGGACGAGGGCGCCCAGGACTGGGCGGACGCGCAGGACCTGTACCGGATCCTGGAACAGGAGCTGGTCCCCGCCTACTACGAGCGGGACGGCGATGGCGCTCCCGCCCGCTGGACCCAGCTGATGCGCAACTCCATCGGCAGCACGATCTGGCGCTTCTCCACCACCCGCATGCTCCACGAGTACGTGGAGCAGCTGTACCTGCCGGCGGCCCGGGCGGGCACGGCGGCGGACGGGGCGGACGGGGCGGGCGCGGAGCCGGACGCGGAGCCGGACGCGGCGGGCGCCGCCGCCAGCTGAGCCGGGAACAACCGACGTGACGTCCACCTCGCGCATCTCGCTGGCGCTCGCCATCCACAACCACCAGCCGGTCGGCAACTTCGGCTGGGTCATCGCGGACGTGTACGAGCGGGCGTACCTGCCGCTGCTCGAGGCGCTGGAGCGCCACCCGGCCATCCGCATGTCGCTCCACTACACGGGCCCGCTCCTGGAGTGGCTGGCCGCGGAGCGCCCGGCGTTCCTGGACCGCCTCGCCGCCCTGGCCGCCCGGGACCAGGTGGAGCTGATGGGCGGTGGCCTGTACGAGCCCGTCCTGGCGTCGCTTCCCGAGCACGATCGGGTGGACCAGCTGACCGGCATGGCCTCCGTAGTGGAGAGGATCACCGGCCACCGGCCGACCGGCGCCTGGCTGGCGGAACGCGTCTGGGAGCCGGACCTGCCCACCTCGCTGCACACCGCCGGCTACCGCTGGACGATCCTGGACGACCAGCACTTCCGCGCCGCAGCGATCCCGGAGGAGGACCTCTGGGGCGCGTACGTGACCGAGGACCAGGGCCACCCGCTCACCGTGTTCGGCACGGAACAGGGCCTCCGGTACCGGATCCCGTTCGGGACCGTGGACGGCGTCATCGACCACCTCCGCGAGCACGCCACCGTCGCCGGGAACCGGCTGGGGACGATGGGCGACGACGGCGAGAAGTTCGGCGCCTGGCCCGGCACGCACGAGCACTGCTGGGGCCGCGGCCGCTGGATCGAGTCGTTCTTCGAGGCGCTGGAGGCCAATGCCGGCTGGCTCACCCTCGTGACGCCGTCGCAGTGGCTGGAGCGGGAGCCGCCGATCGGCCGGGTCTACGTCCCAACCTCGTCGTACGCGGAGATGGGCGAGTGGGCGCTGCCGCCCCGCGAGACGGCGGTGTTCGCGCCGCTGCTGCACCGGGCGGTCGCGGAGCGCCGCCCCGAGGCGCGCTGGCTGCGCGGCGGGTTCTGGCGCAACTTCCAGGTCCGGTACCGCGAGGTGAACGACCTCCACAAGCAGATGCTCCGGGCGTCCGCCAAGGTCGCCGCGATGCCCCCCGGCCCGGCCCGCGACGCCGCCCGGGACCACCTCCACCGCGGCCAGTCCAACGACTGCTACTGGCACGGCCTGTTCGGCGGGATCTACATCGGCCACATGCGCCTCGCCACGCACGCGGAGCTGATCGCGGCCGAGGACGCGGCGGACGCGGCGCTTGGCACGTTGGCCAACGCCGATCTCCGGGACCTGGACATGGACGGGCTGCCGGAGGTGCTGCTCGCCGACGCGGGCCAGGTGGTCACGCTCAAGCCGTCCGAGGGGGGCGGGATCGGGAGCTGGGACCTGCGCGCCGCCCGGCACGCGATGACGGCCGTGCTCCGGCGCCGGCCCGAGGCCTACCACGAGACGCTGCGCGCGAGCGAGGCGTCGGGCGCAGACGACGACGACCGAGGTGGCGAGCAGCAGGGGCCGGCCTCGATCCACGAGCGCGTGCTGGCCAAGGAGGACGGCCTCGCACGGCGGCTCCACTATGACGACCACGAGCGCCGCTCCGGACTGGTCCGGTTCCTCGCGCCCGACGTGACCCCGGAGGCGGTCGCCACGGCCACCGAGGTGGAGCATGGCGATTTCCGGGACGGTGCGTTCACCGTGGACGACGTGGCTCCGGGTGTCGTCGTGCTGTCCCGTGACGGGACCGCGTTCGGCCAGCCGATCACCGTGCGCCGGGCGATCCGGCTGGCGGGCGACCGGATGGCGCCGGAGCTGGCCATCGAGCTGGAGGTGCGCCACGCCGGCGGCGAGGCGATCGACACCCGCCTGGGCCTGGAACTCTCGCTCCACCTCTTGGGCGGTGGCGGCAACCCCGCGGCCTGGTACGAGGTCGCCGGGGAGCGCTCCCGGCATGATGGGGCGGACCAGGCCACGGGTGTCACCGCCATCGGCTACGGCAACGACTGGGTCGGCGTCGCGGTCGATACCCGGGTGGACCCGGCGGCGGACGCCTGGTGGAGCCCGATCGAGACGGTGTCCAACTCCGAGTCCGGCTTCGAGCGTGCCTACCAGGGCAGCGGCCTGCTGCTGTCGTGGCCCGTGCGCCTGGCGCCCGGCGAGACGCGCCGGTTCACGGTGCGCCAGGTCGCGACGATCGCTCGTGACCGGCACGCAGCGGAGGCGGGTCGCTCGTGAGCCGGGGTCGCCTCGTCGTCCACGCGCACTTCTACCAGCCACCGCGGCGGGACCCGTTCTCGGGCCAGGTCCCGCCGGATGCCTCGGCGGCACCGTTCCGTGACTGGAACGAGCGGATCACCGCCGAGTGCTACCGCCCCAACGCGGAGCGGGGAGTGCTCCGGCACACGTCGTGGGACCTGGGCCCCACGCTGTCCGACTACCTCGCGGAGGAGGCCCCGGACGTGCTCGCCGGGTTCGCCGCAGCGGCCCGGCCCGGCATCGCGCAGGCGTTCCACCACTCGATCCTGCCCCTGGCGCCGATGCACGACCGGCGGACCGAGGTGGTGTGGGGCCTCCGGGACTTCGAGCACCGGTTCGGGCGCCGGCCGACGGCCCTTTGGCTGCCCGAGACCGCGGTGGACCTGCCGACGCTCCGGATCCTTGCCGAGGCCGGCGTCACGGCCACCATCCTCGCTCCGTGGCAGGCCGACGTCCCCCACGTGGACGTGCGGCGGCCGTACCGCGTGGACGTCGGCGGTGGGCACGCCATCACGGTCGCGTTCTACGACGGTGACCTCTCGGGCGCGATCTCGTTCGAGCCCGGCGCCACCGCCGACGCGGACCGCTTCGCCCGCGAGCGGGTGGCTCCCAGGCTCGCGATCGGGCTGCCGGACGGCGCATCGCCGATGCTGCTGATCGCCAGCGACGGTGAGCTGTACGGCCACCACCAGCCGTTCCGAGAGCTCTTCCTGCAGCGCCTGGTGGCCCCGGACGCCGCGACGCGGGACCGCAGCTTCGACGTCGTGGACCTTGCGACGGCGCTCGAGGAGCCGCCGGGCCGGCCCCACCCAGAGATCCGGATCCGCGACCGCACGTCCTGGAGCTGCCACCACGGGGTGCTCCGCTGGACGGCCGAGTGCCCGGACGTGCCGGATGGTCGCTGGAAGTCGCCGCTCCGCGGGGCGCTGGACCGGCTCGCCGGCGGCATCGACGGGGCCACCGAGCGCATGGCGGCCGACCTGCCGGGGCTCACCGACGCCTGGGCCGCCCGGGACCGCTTCGTGGACGTGGTGATCGGCGCGGCCGAGCCGCGGGCGTGGGCGGCAGCCGAGCTGGGGTCGGCGGCCACGCCGGCGCACCGGGCGCGGCTGCTGGACGTCATGGAGGCGCAGCGCTGGCGGCTGGCGATGTTCGCCTCCTGTGGCTGGTACTGGGACGACCCGGCTCGAGCGGAGACACACCTCGTGCTGCGCGCCGCTGCCCGCGCCGCCCGGCTGATGGACGGGATGACCGGCGGCGGGCTGGAGCGACGGCTGGTCGCAGATCTGGAGGCGCTCCGGTCGCCCCGCCTGGGGATCGACGGGGCGACGATCTACCGCCAGGCCCTGGCCGAGGTCGGGCAGCCACCGCCGCACGAGTAGCCAGACCACGCGCCGCCTCCCCGCGTCGGCCCGGGAATCCAACGACCCCCGGGACGAGCCCGGGGGTCGTTCGTGGCGCCGGAAGGAGGGGGAGGGTCGGCGCCAGGATGTGGTCGAGTGGCGCGGGATGCGTCGATTGCTATAGTCAACTGGGCCAAGCCCGACACTATTTGGACTATTCCGATATGTCAAGTGGCCGGAACGGCCCTGTTGCCCCCTCCGAACGGCCCCCCACGAGCGGGACCGTCACGGCTCATCACGACCTCGACATCGAGCGCGGTTCGGACGTCCCGATCTCGACCCAGATCTACTGGCAGCTCGCCTATCAGATCGAGTCGGGACGGCTCCAGCCCGGCACGCGCCTGCCGCCGGTCCGGGAGCTGGGCGCAGTCCTGCGCGTCAACCCCAACACGGTTCGGGCCGTCTACCGGCGCCTGGCGGACGCCGGCTACGTTCTCGGACGACACGGCGCCGGCACGCGGGTCGTGGACCGGCCGCCGGTCCGGCGCGGATCGGACGCCCTGGCAGGGATCGTGGCGGAGACCCTGCGCCGCGCGGCCCAGCTTGGGTTCACCCCCGACGAAGTCGCCCAGGCCACGTTCACCGCGGCCACGGAGCGCAAGCGGCCCGGACCCCACGTCCGGATCCTGTTCGCGGAGTGCACGACCGCCGACGCCAACGTGGACGCGGAGCGGATCACGGAGGCCTTCCCGGAGCGGGTCGAGGTCACGCCGGTGCTCCTGGAGGAGCTGCCCGACCGGCTCGACCGCTACCACTACGACCTGGTCGCCACGATCACCGTCCATGCGGACGAGGCGCAGGCCTACGTCGCGGGCCGCGTGCCGGTCGTCGCGATGCTGGTCGGCCCCGGCTACATGTCGCTGGTCCACGAGGTCATGGAGCTGCCGCCGGGCTCCAAGGTGGGCCTCGTGTGCGGGTCCTCTCGCGGCATCGAGAGCATCCTCGAGACCCTCCAGCTCGCGGGCGCGGTGGGCGTGGAGGTGATCCCGGCGGTCGCCGACGCCGAGGCGGCGCTGGCGCGCGTCGACGCCGCGGCGGACCTTGTGCTCCTCTCGCGAGAGGCGATGGCGCTGGGACTCGAGGCCCGGTTCGAGCGGCAAGAGCGCCTGCGCGAGTGGACCTACGAGTTCGACCCCGCGGCGTTCGAGCTCCTTCGCCGGGCGATCGAGCGGGCGGACGCCGCGCGCGGGGATGACCCGGCCTGACGACCCGGCCTGACGACCCGGACGGGCACAACCCGTGCTGACGCCCAGCGCTGACGCCCGCGGGGCGCGATGCGGCGTCGCGTCCGTGACACACTGGTCGCCATGCGAGCGCTGCCCATCTCGAGCACCGCACGACGCCGGTTCGCCATCCCGGAGGCCGCCCCGGCGCCCGTGACGGCGTCCGCGGCGGCGGGTGTCCGTCCGGCCTCGCCCCTCGCACGTGACATGGCGGCCGCGAGACGCGTCGCCGCAGCCGTCAACGCGGTTCGCCGGCCCGACGAGCCCAGCGCCCAGGCCGGTGAGCTGGCCGCCCTCGCGCTGCTCCACGAGATCTCGCACCTGCTGGTCGCGAAGGCCGGTGAGCTGGATCCGGCGGCGGCCATGCCCGCGGCGACGGCCGCCGTGGGGGAGACGCTGGGCGAGGCGGCCCTGGGCGACCTCCTTCAGGCGGTGGCGGGCGAGTTCCCGGATACTGCCGGCCGCCCGGACCCGGCACAGCTGGAGGCGATGCTCCTGCTGCGGCTGGCCAACGAGAACCCCGCCGCAAGGCCCCTGCGGGACCTGGTGGACGATTCCCCGCTCCCCGGCGAGGAGCGCGACGCGGCGATGGCAAGCCTCGACGCCTACCACGCCGCCCAGGCCCCGATCGGCCCGGACGGGGAGACGCTGATCGAGCTCCTGCGTGCCCCGGCCCGCGCCCACCCGACCTCGCTCGCCGGACAGCTGCGCTACGTGCGCGAGCGCTGGCGCGGGCTCCTGGGCGAGGCGCTGGACGCGCTGCTGGACCGGATGCTGCTGACGCTGGACGTCATGGCGGAGGAGGAGCGCGGGCTCCACCTGCGGTTCGGCGGCGGCGGTGCCGGCGATGCGGCGGGGCACGGCGAGGCACCGGACCTCACCGGCCTGGACGCGGAGCCGGAGCGGTTCTCGAGCGACTCCGCGTGGATGCCGCGCCTGGTGCTCATCGCCAAGAGCACGCACGTGTGGCTGGACCAGCTGTCGCGAACGTACGGGCGCGCCATCCGCACCCTGGACGCGATCCCTGACGAGGAGCTGGACCGGCTGGCCCGGTGGGGCGTCACCGGCCTGTGGCTGATCGGGCTGTGGCAGCGCTCGAAGGCCTCGCAGCGGATCAAGGCCTGGCGCGGCAACCCGGATGCGGCGGCGTCCGCGTACTCGCTGGACGACTATCGGATCGCGGACGACCTGGGCGGCGAGGACGCATGGGCGAACCTGCGCCACCGGGCGTGGGCTCGCGGCATCCGCCTGGCGTCGGACATGGTGCCCAACCACATGGGCATCGATTCCCACTGGGTCATCGACCACCCGGAGTGGTTCCTGTCGCTGCCGGAGCCCCCCTACCCTGCCTACACCTTCGGCGGCGAGAACCTGGCCGAGCACGACCGGGTGGAGATCCGCCTGGAGGACCACTACTGGGACAACAGCGACGCGGCCGTGGTGTTCGAGCACCGGGATCGCTGGAGCGGCGACCGGCGCTACATCTACCACGGCAACGACGGAACCAGCTTCCCCTGGAACGACACCGCGCAGCTGGACTTCAGCCAGGCCGTGGTGCGGGAGCAGGTGGTCCAGGCGATCCTCGCCGTGGCGCGCCGCTTCCCGGTCATCCGGTTCGATGCGGCGATGGTGCTCGCGAAGAAGCACGTCCGGCGGCTGTGGTTCCCGGGCCCCGGCGAGGGCGGCGGCGCGATCCCCTCGCGCGCGGAGCACGGGACGATGACCGCGGCGCAGTTCGACGCGGCGATGCCCGCCGAGTTCTGGCGCGAGGTCGTGGACCGGGTCGCCGCGGAGGTCCCGGACACCCTCCTGCTCGCCGAGGCGTTCTGGCTCCTGGAGGGCTACTTCGTCCGCACCCTGGGCATGCACCGCGTGTACAACAGCGCGTTCATGCACATGCTCCGGGACGAGGACAACGCGGGCTACCGGCGGGTGCTCAAGGACACCCTGGAGTTCGACCCCGAGATCCTCAAGCGCTACGTCAACTTCATGAACAACCCCGACGAGAAGACCGCCGTCGAGCAGTTCGGCAAGGGCGACAAGTACGTCGGCGTGGCGACGCTGCTGGCGACGCTGCCGGGGCTGCCGATGATCGGGCACGGGCAGTTCGAGGGCTTCGCCGAGAAGTACGGCATGGAGTTCCGGCGGGCGAGCCTCGACGAGCGGCCGGACCCGTGGCTGGTGGAGCGCCACGAGCGGGAGATCGTGCCCCTCCTCCACCGGCGCGGGGACTTCGCCGAGGCGGCCGACTTCCTGCTGTACGACTTCGCGCACGACGCCGGCGGCGTGGACGAGAACGTGTTCGCATACTCCAACGGGCGCGGTGGGGCGCGGTCGCTGGTCGTGTACCACAACCGGTACGCGGAGACGTCCGGCTGGATCCGGGACTCCGTGTCGTTCGCGGTCAAGGCGGCCGACGGGTCGAAGCGCCAGGAGCGGCGGACGCTGGCGCAGGGGCTGGGGCTGGCCGACGGTCCGGCGGACGACCGCTGGCTGGCGTTCCGGGAGCAGCGGACCGGTCTCGAGCACCTGCGGGCCGTGAGCGAGATCCGCGAGCGCGGGCTGCACCTCTCGCTGCGCGCCTACGAGACCCGCGTGCTGTGGGAGCTGCGCGAGCTGCACGACACGGCCGGCGTCTGGCGGCGGCTGGCGGAGCGCCTGGGCGGACGGGGCGTGCCATCGCTGGAGGGCGCCCTGCGGGAGCTGGCGCTGGCTCCGGTCCACGACGCGCTGCGGGCGGTGATCGCGGCGCCATCGCGGGACGCCGTGGAGCGGTTCGTGGGCGCGGTGGCCGAAGCGACCGGCACCGCCGGCGACCGGGCGGCGGTCACGGACGCCGTGGTGGACCGCGCCGCTGCCGCCGAGCCCGTCGTGGCGGGGATCGCGGATCCGTCGCAGGCGGCGGCGCTGCGGGTCTGGACGCTGCTGTCGCCGCTCGGGTCGCTGCCTTCCGGGGCCGCCGTCGGGCCGACGAGCCGGGCCTGGTACGAGGAGCTGCGCCTGGCACCGGTCGTGGCCGATGCGCTGCGGGGGCGCGGCCTGGACGAGGGCGCCGCGTGGTGGGCGGCGGAGCGGGCGCACACGCTGCTGGACCTGCCGCTGCCGTCGTCGCTGGGCGGGCAGGCCGCGACGCTGCCGGCGCGCCTCGTGGACGCCTGGCTGGCGCACCCCGCCGTCCGGCCGTTCATCCGGGTCAACGCCTGGGAGGGCGCAGAGTGGTTCCACCGCGAGTCGTGGGACGAGCTGCTCGCCTGGACGGAGCGCCTGGAGCAGGTGCTCCTCCCCGCCGGTGCGGGCGCGATGCCGGTCGCGGAGCGCCGGGCAACGCTCCTGCGCCTGGCCGATGCGGCCGAGTCATCCGGCTACCGCGTGGATCGGCTCCGGGAGACGCTCGGGGCCGGGGCCCCGGCGGGCGCCACGAAGGAGGCCCGCTCCAAGACCCCGCGCCTGCCCGCGGCAACCGGGCTCCCGACCGGCCCACGCGACGCGAAGAAGGGTCGCAGGACGGGTCCCGACCCGGAGTAGCTCCCGGGTTCCGGGCGCCCCACGCCTGGACCCTGCGGACCCCTTCCCTCAGCCCTCCTCGAGCAGGATCCGGCGCAGCAGCGGGATCGGCGGGGCGCCGTGGGCGATGACCGACTCGAGGTGGGCACGCTCGTCGAAGCCCGGGGTGCCCGGGTAGCCGCCGACGACCCGCGGGGAGGGCACCGCGTCGGGCGAGGCTCCCGCCGCGACCGCCGCGCGCCGCCGCGCCTCGTGCTCGATGTCCCACATCCCCATCGAGCCCAGGAGGTAGGTGACCAGCTGCGTGGACGACAGGCGTGCCCGCTCGTCCTTGGCCACCGCCTCGGACCGCTCCTGGAACGAGCCGTCCACCATCAGCGCGATCGCCTCCTCGCTGGTCATGCCCATGGTTTGGATCCGGACGTCGATGATCGCGTTGACGACGGCCCGCAGGTAGAACTTCCAGTGGATGAGCCACAGCGCCGGGTCGTCCGCGCCGTACCCGCGGTCCAGCATGACCTGGGTCACGTAGACCGCCCAGCCCTCGGCGAACAGCCCGGACCGGAACACCCGGCGCAGGAGCGACGAGCCCCGGTTCGCGTAGGCCATCTGGAGGTAGTGACCGGGGACCGCCTCGTGGATCGTCAGCACCCGCAGCTGGCGATCGTTCATCTCGCGCAGGTAGGACTCGACCTCGGCCGGCCCCCACTCGGGGCGCACGGGCGTGACGGAGAAGATCGCCTTCTGGCCGGCGTCGAGCGGGCCGGGAGAGTCCAGCATGGCGCCCGCGTAGGAGCGCAGGAACTCGGGCGTCCAGTCGATCTCCAGCGGTTCGTCCACGAGGCCGATGACGCCGCGATCCCGGCAGAAGGCCTCGATGCCCTCGAGCTCCCGGCGGCAGAACGCGACGAGGTCGTCCGCACCCGGATGCTCGGCGGTGATCGCGTCCAGGGTGCCCCGGACCAGCGCTCCATCGTCCGCCGGCATCGGCTCACCGGGACGCCACCGGGGCCAGATCTCGCGCGCGATCCGGACCATCTCGGCGCGCACGGCCGCGTACTCGGCCTCGGCCCGGGCGAGGACCGCCTCCGGTGTCGCGTCCGGGTCCCGGAGCGTGTGGCGGAGCTTGGCGGCGAACAGCTCGGCGCCCAGGATCGGGCCGCCGGTCGCGTTCGGCGCGACCTCCGTCGCGAGGTGCTCGCCGATCGCCTCCAGCACCTCCGCGGCGCGGTCCGCGGCCGCACGAAGGCGGGGCAGGAGGGCATACACGACCGGATCGGAGGGTGCCGCCGCCTCGCCCAGGGCCACGGCCTCCCGGGCCAGCCCGGCCACCCCGCCGATGCGCTGCGCTGCGATCTCCGCGTGCAACCGGGACACGGGGCGGACCGGGTGGCTCCCCAGGACCGCGCGGGCATCGTCGATGACCTTCGGGATCCCCTCCAGGCGTCCCGCGACCGACGTCAGGCGCACTGCGAGCGGCGCGAAGTCCCGGGCCAGCAGCGGGTGCAGGCCGAACCCGATCAGGTAGACCCAGCCCAGCGGGTCCCAGGCATCCTGACGAAGCTCCGCCTCGGCGAAGCGGAACGCCGCCAGCTCGCCCAGCACGAGATCGCGGTCGACGCGCTCGTCCGCCGTGAGCGCCTCGGCCGCAAGGCCCTCGAACAGGGCCGCCCAGCGGTCGACGAAGGCGAGGCGCTCGAGCCGCCCCGTCTCGCTCGTGTCCGGCCAGCGATCGTCGAAGCGGTGGTCGCCGATGGACGTGGCCAGGTCCGGCTGGAGCTCGAACAGCTCGTCCAGGAAGCGGGCGACGAGATCGTCGAAGGCGGACAAGGCGGTCTCCCGGGTCGGCGGCGGAGGATCGGTGGCTGGCCCGAGTCTATCCGCTGGGACGGCACGGACCGCCGGCGGGGAGGGTCAGTCGCCCAGGCACCAGGGGGTGCCAGGCGGCGGGGCCGGCCGGGGCGAACGAGGTGAAGCGGGACCGACGGGCGGCGTCTACGATCTGTCTCATGAGCGATGACCTGCTGATCGTCAATGCCCGCGTCCTCGGCGTCGAGGGCGCCTCTGCCGTCGCCGTGAGCGGCGGCCGGATCGCGACCGTGGGCAGCGACGGGGACGTTCTCGCCGGCCGCGGCGCCGGGACGGAGGTCCACGACGCCCGCGGCGGCCTGCTGATGCCCGGCTTCGACGACGCCCACGTCCACCTCCGGGGCGGGGCCCGCTCGCTCGAGCACGCGGAGCTCTATCCGCTCCAGACTGTCAACGCGGTGCTCGACGCGGTGCACCGGCACGCGACCGCCAACCCGGACGCTCCCTGGGTCCGAGGCCGCGGCTGGCTGTACGCGCCGTTCCCGGGCGGCCTGCCGCACCGCCGCCTGCTGGACGAGGTCGTGCCGGACCGTCCCGCCTACCTGGGCTGCTACGACGGCCACACCGGATGGGTGAACTCCGCGGCGCTGCGGATCGCCGGCATCGACCGCACCACGCCCGACCCGCCCAACGGCGTGATCGTCCGCGACGTGGATGGGGAGCCCACCGGCGTGCTCAAGGAGGACGCCCAGCTCCTCGTGGAACGACACCTCCCCGAGCCCACGGAGGCCGAGGACCGGGCCGCCGCCCGCGCCGCGATCACCGGCCTGCACGCCAAGGGGCTGACGGCCGCCCAGGACGCCTGGACGGAGCTGCCGGAGCTCGCCTTCTGGAAGCGCGTCCGGGACGCCGGCGACCTCCGCCTGCGCCTCCGGACGGCGATGGTGATGGAGCCCGGGCAGACGCTCGCCGAGTGGCAGGACCGGCTGGACGCCTACGCGGACGCGGCATTCGGGCTGCGGGGCGGCGACCCGCTGGGCTCGGGGATCATCAAGGGTTTCGTGGACGGCGTGATCGAGGCCCGGACGGCCGCGATGCTGGCGCCCTACGAGGGCGACGCCACGAGCGGCCTGCCGGCCTGGGCGCCCGCCGAGCTGGGCGTGTTCGTCGAGGAGGCAGACCGCCGCGGCTGGCAGATCGAGCTGCACGCGATCGGTGATCGGGGCGTGCGGATGGCGCTGGACGCCTTCGAGCACGCCGCGGCCGCCAACGGGCCGTGGGCCGGCGACCCGCACGGTCGGGGCGTCGCCCCCGGCACGCACGCACGGCGCCATCGAGTGGAGCACGTCGAGACCATCGATCCCGCGGACATCGGGCGCTTCGCCCGGCTCGGGGTCGTCGCCTCCATGCAGCCGTACCACGGCGACCCGTCGCCCAACCAGATCGACGTGTGGGCCGGCAACATCGGCCCGGAACGCGCGAGCCGGGCGTGGGCCTGGCGCTCCATCCGGGAGGCCGGCGGGCGCCTTGCCTTCGGCTCGGACTGGCCGGTGGTCCCGTACGACCCCTTCCTCGCGCTCAACAACGCGGTCAACCGCCAGACCGCGGACGGCGAGCCGGTCGGCGGCTGGCTGCCCGGGGAGCGGCTGACCGTCGCGGCCGCGCTGGAGGCGTACACCGCCGGATCCGCGTTCGCGGCCTTCGCGGAGCACCGGCGCGGGCGGATCGGGGTCGGCATGGACGCGGACCTGGTCCTGCTGGATCGCGACCTGCTCACCGCCGGGCCATCTGCGATCATCGGCACCGGCGTCCGGCTCACCGTCCTCGGTGGGGCCGTCGTCCATCGCTCGGAGGAGCTGTCGTGAAGGGACTCGTCATCGCGGTCGCGGTCACGGCGATCGCGTTCGCGATCCTCGTCAACGTCCTGCCGGACACCTGGATCGAGTTCACCGGGGAGCCGCTCCAGCTGGCCCTGCTCTCGATCGGCGTGGGCGTGGTGAACGCCGTGATCAAGCCCGTCATCAAGCTGCTGTCGTTCCCGATCAACATGATGACCCTGGGCCTGTTCGGGCTGGTCATCAACACCGCCCTGATGCTGGCCATCGCCTGGGCCGCCCAGGGCTTCGCCCAGATCAACCTCACGGTCGGCGGCTGGCCGACCGCGGACTTCTCGATCGATGCGGTCGTCGGCGCGCTCATCGCGTCCGTCGCGCTCAGCCTCATCTCCACGGTCATCGGGCTCGTCGTCCACGACTAGCGCGGTCGGCGGGGCAACAGGGCGGTGACGGTCGTGGCTCCCGTCCGGGTCGGCGACGGATCGGTTGCCACCTCCCTCCGCGCGGCCGCCCGCCGGTTCGGCACGCCCGCCTACGTCACGTCCGTGGCGGCCCTCGAGGCCGCCGCTGCGGAGCTCGCGGCGGCCTTCCCGAACCCCTGGCTCCGCGCCTTCTCGCTCAAGGCGAACGACGTGCCGGCGATCGTCGCGCGCCTGGGCGCGCTGGGCCTGGACGCCAACGTCGTCTCCGGAGGGGAGTGGGCCGCCGCGCGCCGGGCCGGCATCCCGGACGACCGGATCACCCTGGAGGGGATCGGCAAGACGCCGGCGGACCTCCGGGCGGCGGTGCGGGCGGCCGCCGCCGGCCATCCCCTGCGCTGGGTGGCGGTGGAGAGCGCAGACGAGCTGGCGGCGCTGGTCGCGCTGGCCGGAGACGCCGGCCTGGGGCGCGGCGGTCGCCCGCCGCTGGACGTGCTGCTCCGGCTCAACCCGGACGTGCACCCGGAGACGCACGCGGGCCTGGCCGTCGGCCGGGGCTCATCCAAGTTCGGCATGACCGAGACGGAGCTGAGCGCCGCGGCCGCCTCGCTGCCCGCCGGCGGGTCGGTCCGGGCGCGCGGGATCCACCTGCACGTCGGTTCGTCGCTGGGCGCCGTGGACGCGTGGCGGGACGCCGTCCGGCGGGCGCTGGCCGTGCTCGCGCTGCTGGGTGCCGGCGACGGGCGCGGCGCGTTCGACACGCTCGACGTGGGCGGCGGCTTCCCGGTGGGCGATCCCGGGACCGTTCCCTCTCCCGCCCGCTTCGCCCAGGAGCTGCCGAGCCTGCTGGAGGGGATCCCCCCGGACCGCCGGCCCGCGCGCCTGGCCGTGGAGCCGGGCCGGTTCCTGGTGGCGCGGGCGGGCTGGCTCCTCGCATCCGTGCTCCACGTGCGGGAGCGGACGGGTGGCGAACGGCTCGTCGTGCTGGACGCGGGCATGACGGAGCTGATCCGCCCCGCCCTGTACGGTGCTCGCCACCGGGTCCTGGCGCTCACCAGCCTCGGCCGCCCGCTGGACCTGCCACCGGCCGGTGCGCGGGCCTCGGGCCCGGACCTCGGCCCCACCCGCGTGGATGGACCCGTGTGCGAGTCCACGGACACCTTCGAGCACCACGAGCTGCCCGTGATGCGGCGCGGCGACCTGGTCGCGATCGCGGACGCCGGTGCCTACGCCGCATCGATGGCGATGACCTACAACGGCCGGCCGCGCCCTCCACAGGTCCTCCTGGAGCCGGACGGGGCGCTGCGCCTGGGCCGGCCACGGGGCCGCGCGTGAACGGCGCTGGTGGCAGGCCACGTGTGAACGGCGCTGGTGGCAGGCCACGCGTGAACGGCGCCGCAGGCAGGCCGCGCGCGTATCGTTGGCGGGTGCGAACCCGCCTGACACCGATCGCCCCGCTCACCCCGATCGCCGCCCTCCTGCTCGCGCTCGCGGCCGCGTCCACCGCCCTGGCCGCCGGCCCCCCATTCCCGCCGCCCGTCCAGGACCGGGCCGTCTACGACACCGCCGAGGTCCTCCGCCGCGACCACCATCGCGGGCGCCGAGGCCACCATCGACGCCATCGAGGCGCGGACCGGCGCCGAGGTCGTCGTGTACACGCAGCTCGTGCCCTACGGCGTCACGACGGCGGAGGCGGATGCGCACGCGCAGGCGCTGATGGACCAGTGGGGCGTGGGCCGGAGGGGCTTCGACGACGGCCTGGTGATCCTGTTCGACCTCCACGAGAACGATCCCTGCCACGGCCAGGTGCAGCTCTACGCCGGCCCCGGGTACCGGGCCAAGTTCCTGACCAACGGCGAGCGCCAGGCCGTCTACGAGAACGACATGCTCCCGCGCCTGAGCGAATGCGACCTGGACGGGGCGGTCCTCGCCGCGCTGGCGAAGGTCGACGCGGCCGCGACGGCGGAGCACGCCGCCGAGCTCAACTTCTTCCGCATCCTGAACGCGATCCTGGGTCTGCTGGTGGCACCGCTGCTCGCCCTGGGCCTGATCGGGTGGGGCGTCCTGCGCTGGCTCCAGTACGGACGCGACCCGGTCTACCTCGACGACCCGTCCATCCACATCCCGGCGCCGCCGGCCGGCCTGACCCCGGCGGCCGGCGCGGTCGTGCGCGACGGCCGGGCGACCCGGCGCGCCCTGACCGCGGCGAGCCTGGACCTCGCCGCGCGCGGCCTGATCGACTTCCAGGCCGAGGAGGGCGGCTTCCTGTCCTCGAAGCCCAAGGTCGGCGTTCACGTGGGATGGACGACCGCTGCCGACCCGGTGGAGGCCGGCCGGCTGGAGCGGGCGCGCCGCCGTCCCATGGACACGGCCACCGCCTTCCTCCGCGACCGCTTCGACGAGATCGCCTCCGGCGGCTACATCGAGCCCGACCAGATGCTGGAGCTGGGCAAGCACGTGTCCGCGTTCGACCAGAAGCTGGAGGCGCACGTGGTCGCGCAGGGCTGGTTCCGCGAGCCGCCTGGGCGGGTCACGCGGCGCTGGGTCGCCGGCGGCTTCGGCGCCATCGTGGCCGGCGTCATCACTGGGTCCGTCGGGTTCAACCTGCCCTCCGACGGGCTCGTGGTCGTCGCCGTGGGCCTGGGGGTCGCGGGCGTCGCGCTGCTGATCCTCGCCCGCAGCATGCCCGCCCGCACGATGCCCGGCGCGATGATCCGGGCGATGCTCGAGGCCTACCGGCGGACGCTGGACAAGACGATGGCCCAGGCGCGCACGATGGGCGAGGTCGTGACCGCGTCGGCGATCCCGCTCATCGAGAGCCCGGACGACGCCGTCGTGTGGGGCGTCGCGCTGGGGCTGCAGGAGGAGGTCGAGCGGGTCCTGGAGCGCACCGCGGAGGACCTCGGGACCGGCGGAGCGGCCGGCTACCTCCCGCTGTGGTACCACGGTGCCGGCGGTGGGGGCGGCGCGGCCGGCGGCGGCGGGGGGTGGGCGCCGGGCGTCATGAGCTCGTCGCCGATCCCGAACTTCGGCGGCATGATGGCGGCGCTGAGCGTGATCGGCAACTCGCCGTCATCCTCGGGGTCCGGCGGTGGTGGCGGTGGCTTCGGCGGGGGCGGCTCGGGCGGCGGGGGCGGCGGCGCGGGCGGCGGCTTCTGACGGGGCGCCGCGGCGTCCAATCCCGCGTCGGCGGGGTCCCGGAGGTACACTCGGGGCCATGGGAGCCGCCGACACGATGGAGATCTTCTTCGAGCGCCTGAACGCGGGCGACGTCAACGGCGCGGTCGCGCTGATGGACGAGAAGACCGAGATGCGCATCCACGTGGGCGACAACGCGCGAACGCTGCGCGGCGTCGAGCAGGTGGGCGGCTGGTTCCTGCGGGCGGACAAGGGCCTCAAGATGGTCCCGGGCGAGGTTCGTGACCTCGGCAACACCTACCAGGCGGACCTCGTCGTCGTGCGGCCCGGAGCCCCCAGCCAGCATCTCGACGCCCAGTTCCGCGTCGAGGCCGGGAAGATCACGAGCATCAACCTCTCGCCGCGCTGAAGGCGCCCCGGCGGGCGCGCCCGGCGCCCCGCGCTCGGGTCAGGGAACCGTGGACTCCACGACCTCCTCGGGCGCCTCCTCGACCTCGGGCACCGGGATCGTGATCTCGTCGCCCACCTTGATCCGGTTTGGGTTCTTGATCTGCGGATTGGCGGCCAGCAGCGCCTCCAGCGTGACGCCATTGCGCTCCGCGATCTTGGCGAGCTTGTCGCCCTTGACGACGATGTAGATCGTCGGGGTCGGCGCGGGCGCGAGCGTGGGGCTCGGCGACGCGGAGGTCTCGACCGTCGGCGACGGCGTCGCGCGCGCGGCCTCGTCGTCGCCCCCGATCCCGAGCAGCATGGGGCCGACGAAGAACAGGGCCGCGCCTGCGAACACCAGCGCGACGATCGCCATCGCGGGCCCGGAGACCCGCGGCAGCCCGACCCGGGTCCGCAGCGTCGGGTAGGCCTCGTACCGGTGCGGCCGCCCGAACGCCGGACCGAACAGGTCGGCCTGCTCGTCGTCCGGGTGGCCCGCCGGGGCACGACGCGGCGCCGCGGCCGGCGGGCGATCCGGAGCGCGGCGGCCCGGAACCGGAGGCGACGTCGCCCGACCGGCCGGGGGCGGGGTGGAGGGACCGGCAGCGTCCGTCCGCGGCTCCCAGGCGGCATCGTCCTCGGGCCCGTCGGCCGACGGTCGCGCCGCGTACGACGCCTCGTCGGCGTCGGGGTCCGGGCCGGCGAGACGATCCGCCGCGCTGCCGGCAAGGCCGCGGGAGGCCGTGCCCCAGTCGTCGTCCCGGCTCGTGGCCGGCTTGGACGCCAGGAATGCCGGCGGCAGAACGTCTTCGCTCGCCGGGCGAGCGGCCGCCGAGCCTGCGGCGTACGCGGCCGCAGCCCCGTACGGGGCACCGTCGGGACCGACCGCTCCGTCGCCGGCCCAGGGCGGCGGCGCGGCCCAGTCACGGGACTGCGGACGTCGCGGCGGGATGGGCGGCGGCGTGCTCGCTGCCGGCGCGCTGCGGTCGGGCAGGTCGAGCGGCGGCACCGGAGGGATGGCGGACGGCGCCTCGTCGTCCTCGTCGGCCTCGGAGGGCGCCGGCATGCCCGAGCGTGCGATCGCGGCCTCCCGGCGGGCCCAGTCCTGGAACGTGGGGCAGACCGGGAACGCCGACGAGAGGCAGTACGCCTCCTGGTGGGCCAGCGCGCGCGGCGCCGGGCGGGGCTCCGCGAAACAGCGATGGCGGTGATCGGGCGCCGTGGCGCGGCCGTCGCGGTCCTCCTCGAACGCGACGAACGGGCAGGCCGGGGCGCCGTCGACGATCGGGAACCCTCGCTCGGTCATCGCGCGGATGATACCCGTCCGGCGCCACCGGCTCCCGGTCGCGGAGTTCGGCGCGAGGATCGCGACGGGCTCAGGTGGACGTGCGGGCGCGTCCGGGGCGAGTCGGGGGCGCGGCTGCCGGCGCACCGGCGGCCGGGCCCGTCTCGGGCGCGCCGAACACCACCGTGTTGCCCGAGGACTCGCCCAGCTCCTGGAGAATCCGCAGCTGGAGCAGGCCCGGGTTGTCGTGCAGCATCCGGCCCGCGTTGGCGAGGGCCCGCAGCGACGCGGTCTCGGCCCGTGCCCGCTCGAGCGCCGCCTCGCCGTCCTTGCGCGCGGCGATCACCGAGGCGAAGGCCCGCTTGAGCTCGCCCGGGAGCATCACGTCGCGCACGTCCACGGCCAGCAGCTCCACGCCGATCGCGGCCAGCTGACCGGCGCACGCCTCGCGCAGCTCCGGTCCCAGGTCCCGCCTCGCGGCCAGCACCTCGTCCAGCGTCCGGCGGGACACCGCGTCCCGCAGCGCCAGCTGGAGCAGCACGTGCATCGAGCGTCTGAAGTCGGCGTCCCGTGTGATCGCCGCCGCGGGGTCCGCCACGACGTAGCGGGCCGCGAGACTGAGCTTCGCCGCCACGCCGTCCGCGGTGAGCACCTCCTGGCCCTCCACGGTCACGAACGTCGGCCGCACGTCGAGCACCCGGACGTCCGAGAGGGGGCGGATCCCGATGTACGTCCCGGCGTCCACGAGGCCCGCCAGCCTTCCCTGCCGGTACCGGAGCCCCCGCTCGTAGTCGTGGACGACCGTGACCCGGATGACGGCTCGGACGGCCAGCCCGACGAGGACGAGGATCGCCACCAGGGCGAGGAGCGCGATCAGCCAGTCCACGGGGCGTCCTTCATGCTCTGCAGCCCGCCGCGCCGGACCACGAGCCGGGCGGCGGAGGGCCCGAAGCCCTTCAGGGCCGCCGGCCCGCTGCGTCTCCGCCGATCCGGCACGACGAGCGGGATGGGCAGGAATCGAACCTGCGGTCACCAGCAGCGCCCCGCCCGATGACGGAACCGCGACCGGCGATGCCGTCCGGGGCCGTGTCGGCAGGGCGTGGGGGGATGGTACGCGTCGGGATCCGGCGCGGCAACGGCCCGGGCACGGTCAACGGTCCCCCTGCGAGCTTCGCCCGCTCGCGAACGAAGGTCCCGACGTCGCCCGCCAGCTGCGACGCCAGGGCCGGGAACTGGACCGGGCTCAGGTTCCCCCCGGAGGCCGGCGATCTTGCGGAACGACTCCGGGCCGCGGTCGGCGAGGCGCTCCCCCCGGTCCCACCCGGCCCAGGGGTCAGCCGCTGAAGAGCGGACCGCGCGCGAGCACGTGGCCGGGCGCCTCTCGATAGCCCAGGCGTGCGTTCAAGCGGCGGATTGGCTCGTTGCGGAGCTCGTTGCTCGTCACGAGCCGCTCGTAGCCCTGCCCCTGCGCCCAGGCGATCTCGGCGCGCTTGAGGGCTCCGGCCACGCCCCGGCCGCGCCAAGCACGTTTCACGCCGGTCATGTCGTGGAATGCCGTCGTGGGTTGCGCCGCGGTGAGACTCAACTTCGCGTACCCGACGACCTCGCTGCCGGCCAGCGCGACGAAGGTCGCCTGCGGCAGGTCACCCGAGCCCTGCATGTCGTGGGCGAGCCAGTCCTCGAAGGGCACCATCCCTTCGGACTCGGCACCCGGCACGTCCGCATAGGCCTCGACCGCGACGTCGTACATCCCCCGCGAGAGATCGGGGCGGTCCGCCCAGCTGACGATCTCGATCCCCGCGGGCGGGGCAGCGGGCGGAAGGTCGAGCCCGGCCAGCTCGAGCACCATGCGGCTGTCATGCCCGATCTCGATGAAGCCGCGACGCTTCGCAAACTCGAGACTGGGCCGATCGTCCGCCTCCAGCCTCACTTCGATGGCGTCCAGGCCGTGCTCGGCGCTCCACGTGGAGATGCGGCGGTAGAGCGCCGTACCTGCCCCGCGACGACGGTCCGCAGCCAGCACGGTGATGGCCGTGTAGGCGACATCCGGCCGTTGTGGCTGGATCGCCACGAAGCCCGACCCGACGGTCCTGCCGCCGAGCTGCGCAAGGTGGTCTGCGTAGGCGAGGGTGCTGCGTTTGAACGAGTCGACTTCGTCCAGCGTGACGGCGCTGCGGGGCCACACCTCGTTGTAGATCGCAAGCGACAGGAGCTCGTCGTCGCGATCGGCGGTCGGGCGGACGGCTGGTTCCACGAGGCAATCGTAGGACGAGCACCCAAGAGACCGGTTGGGCGATCGGAGCCACGGCCCAGGAACCCTCGAGCCCGACGCGCGCGTTTGACAGGCCCGGGCGCCGACGGGACACTCATGGTGCGGCGGGGCCATCGCCCGGCCCCAGTCCCCGGCGGTGCGCCCGCCCATCGATCCCGGAGGTCAAACCATGTCGCTGCTCACCCGGTTCCTCGCCCCCAAGGCCGTCGCCCACGCCCACTGTGACCTTCCCTGCGGCGTGTACGACCCGGAGCAGGCGCGCATCGAGGCCGAGTCCTGCTACCGCATCATCCAGCGCTACGCCGCCAGCGAGGATGAGGCGTTCCGCACCCGCGCGATCGCGATCAAGGAGCGCCAGGCCGACCTGGTCAAGCACCACCTCGACACCCTGTGGCACGACTACTTCAAGCCCGAGCACCTGGAGGCGGTCCCCAACCTGCACGAGCTGTTCTGGAGCGCCACCAAGCAGGTGTCCAAGGTCAAGGCCTCCACCAGCCTGGACGACGCGCAGCAGCTCCTCGACCTGATCGACCAGGTGGATGCGGCGTGGAAGGCCACCGGCGGTCCGGAGAAGACGCGGATCGCCGCCCGCGCCTGAGAATCCTCGCGTCGATGATCCGAGACAGCGTCGCCTCGACGCCCGGATCCTGCGGATGGGGCCCCGTCACGTGACGGGGCCTCGTCGCGTCCGGGGCGCGAACCGGTCCGGCGGCCCGGGCGCGGGACTGCGCGGGCCGTGGCGGGTCGCGGTCGTCGACGGGTCGATGCGGCCGACGATCGAGCCCGGTGACTGGCTGTTGGTGGACCCGACGACGGCGCGCTGGCCGCGACGCGGGTCGGTGGTCGTGTTCCGGGAGCCGGTATCCGGCCTGCTGGCGATCAAGCGGGTCGTCGCCCGGCCCGGCGACTGGGTGCCGTTCGGCGACGGCCGGCTGCGGATGGGCGATGACGAGGCCTGGCTGACCGGCGACGCGACGGACGCGGAGCTGGAGGCCGCCGGCGCCGGAGCGGCGATCGACTCGCGCCGCTATGGGCCCGTGCCGGTTGACGCGCTGGTCGGGCGTGCCTGGTTCCGGTACTGGCCGGTGCGCCGGATGGGACGGCTCGCGCGCACCCGACCGGTCGCCTACCCTGCATCGCATGGATGACCTGCGCGCCGCCCTCGTCGGCTTCGAGGCCGACGCACCCCTGACCGCCGCCCCTGACCCGTGGGACTACCTGCCGATGCCCGCCCTGCGCGACGGGCCTCCGTGGGCGATGGCCGAGATGATCGCCGCGGAGCCCGCGCTCGCGGCGCGGATCGCCCGACGTCTGCTCGCCGACGGCTCCGCGGCGCGACTCGCCGGGGCGGTCGCGGAGGCGGCACGAGCCGGCGGACCCGTGATCGTCACCGGCTGCGGCACGTCCGAGCACGCGGCCATGGCTGCCGCCGCGATCCTGCACGAGGGCTGGCGCGCCGCCCGTCTGCCCGGCACTGGGCCCATCTCCGTCCAGGCCTTCGAGCTCTCGCTGGACCCGCCGGCGGGGGGCCTGGTGATCGGGATCAGCCACGAGGGCGGCACGGCCGCGACGATCGCCGCGCTGCAGGCGGCGCGGACCCGCGGGGCTCGTACCGCGCTGATCACCGCCAGCGCGGGCGCCCCGGCGGCGGCCACCGCGGACATCGTCCTGGCGACGGTCGAGATGGACCGCAGCTGGTGCCACACCGTGGGCTACGTGTCGCCGATGGCCGCGGCCGTCGTGACGGCCGGCCTCCTCGCCGACGGGTCCCCGGACCCGGACCGGCTCGCCTCGCGGCTGGCCGAGGGCATCGAGGCGGGGCACGCGGCCGGTGCGGGTGGCGTCCGTCCCGACGCCGCGATCGGATCGCTGGTCGCCGGTGCCTCACAGCTGCTGGTCATCGCGTCCGGCGCCGACCGCGTGACCGCCCGGGAGCTCGCGCTCAAGGTGGAGGAGGCGGCCTACGTCCCCTCGACCACGCGAGACCTCGAGACGTTCCTGCACGGCCACCTGCCCGCGACCGGGGCCCGGACGGCGGCGATCCTCGTGCTCCTGGAGCGGGGCGGGCTCGAGGCACGCACCCGCCGGGCCCGACAGGCCTTGCGGGCGGCGTCCGAGACCGGCATCCGCGCGGGCGCGATCCTGGGTGCCGCGGCCGCCTCGGCGATTCCCGGGGACTTGACTCCGGCCGGCCGGATCGTCGTGCCGGACGCGCCGGCGATGCCGGGCGCCATCGCGGCGTTGCTGGGCGCGGCCGGACCGCTCCAGCTGGTCACCCTGGAGGTTGCGCACGCCCTGGGCACGAACCCGGACCCGATCCGCCGCGACGACCCTGTCTATCTCCGGGCGGCGGACCTCGCCGACGCGCCCGAGGCCTGACGGCGGTCGCGCGTCAGCCGAACAGGACCTCCGCGGCAAGGTCGATCATCGCGAGATCCCGGGGCAGGAACGTCTGGAGCATGATCCGCTCCACGCCCGCGCCGGCGTACTGGGCGACCGCGGCCCGTGCCTCGTCCGGCGTGCCGAAGATCCACCGCGCGCGGCGCGGATCGAGCCACTCCTCGCCCGCGTCCCCGGGTCCCATGCCCGCCAGCAGCGCCGCCTCCCGCGCGCGCACCTCCGCTCGATCGCGCCCGATGAGCACGCCCACCATTGCCGACTTCGTCAACGTCGATGGATCGCGGCCTGCCACCCGGAGCGCGGCGTCCAGCGCCGCGTACTTCCCCGCCGCCGCGTCCGGAGTCACCGAGGAGAGGTTGAACTCGTCCGCGTAGCGCGCCGCGATCCGGTAGCTGCGTGGCGAGCCCGACCCGCCCACGAGGATCCGGGGCCTGCCCTGCCGGCCCGGGTACGAGCCCGGCCGGGGGCGGAACCGCGCGTCCTCCACCGCGTAGTGACGGCCCTGGAACGACCAGCCGTCCGGGCCCTCCCACAGCCCGTGCAGGATCTCCAGGGTCTCCTCCAGCCGCTCCGCCCGCTCCCCGATGGCCGGGAACGGGAAGCCGTGCCGGCGGTGCTCGGCCTCGTGCCAGCCGGCACCCACGCCGACCTCGATCCGGCCGCTGCTCATCTCGTCCACGGTGATCGCGACCTTGGCCAGGTTGCCGGGGGTCCGGAACGTGACCGGTGACACGAGCACGCCGAGACCGATCCGCTCCGTGTCCCGGGCGAGACCCGCCAGCACGGCCCAGGCGTCCGTCGTCGGCTCGTCGGATCCGCCGGGGAAGCTCTCGTAGTGGTCGGAGCGGAACATCGCCTCGAAGCCCGCGTCCTCCGCGCGCCGGGCCACCGCGAGCTGCTCCGCGTAGCTCATGCCCTGCTGCGCCTCGATCATCAACGCGAACCGCACGCCCATCCCTCCGGATCCGGCGGTCATTCCACTTGACCGCAACTATTCACGTAGTGTAAATACTTCACGCTATGCGAACTACCAGCGTCACCGACGCCCCGGCGGCCGAACCCCCGGCCGGCCCCGACTCGGAGCCGCACCTCGCGGCCGGGGCCGCGCTGGCGGACCTCGGGCGGTCGTTCGGCACGCTGCGTTGCGCGGGTTCGCGGCGGCTCGTGGAGCTGGGCGTCAGCATGACGCATTTCCACGTGCTGACGCTCCTGCGCCACCACGACGCGATGCCGATGGGCCGCCTGGCCGAGGCCATGGGCGCCTCGATGTCGGGCGCCACCGGGATCATCGACCGGATGGAGGAGCGCGGGCTCGTCGAACGCGTCCGCGTGCCGGACGACCGTCGCGTCGTCGTCGTTCGGCCGACCCGAACCGGCATCGACCTCGTGGACGACGCCGAGCTGCTCAAGAGCAAGGTGGTTGACGCGGCGCTCGCGCGCCTGACCGACCACCAGCTCGCCCTCCTCGCGGCCTCTGCCGCGGACCTCGACGCCGCCATTCGCGCGGAGCTCGCCTCGCAGGGCATCGCCCCACACGCCGGCCACATCGGCGACTGACGAAAGGACCCCCGGTTGGAGACCGCCCACCTCGACGAGGCGCCCGAGCACGGCTTCGGCGCCCTGGACCTGCCCCATCGGGCGAAGATGGAGATCCTGTTCGCGGTCCTGCTCGGGCTGTTCCTGGGCGCGCTCGACCAGACGATCGTCGCGGTTGCGCTGCCCACGATCGTCACCGACCTCGGCGGCCAGTCGCTGCTGACCTGGACGATCACGATCTACCTCCTGGCGAGCACGATCACCGTGCCGTTCTACGGCAAGCTGTCGGACCTCTACGGCCGCAAGCCGCTGCTGATGATCGGCATCACGCTGTTCCTGGTGGGCTCGGCACTGGCCGGCCTGTCCCAGAACATGACCCAGCTGATCGCGTTCCGGGGCATCCAGGGGCTGGGGGCCGGCGCCCTGTTCCCGATCAGCCTGGCGGTCATCGGCGACCTGTTCACGCCCGCCGAGCGCGGCAAGTACCAGGGCCTGTTCGGGGCCGTGTTCGGCATCGCCTCGATCCTCGGTCCGCTCCTGGGCGGCTGGCTGACCGAGAACGCGAGCTGGCACTGGATCTTCTACGTCAACATCCCGATCGGCATCGTGGCCCTGGCGGTGATCGCCCGCCTGCTGCCCACCGTCAAGCGGCCGGATGCCTCGCACGCCTTCGACTACCTCGGCGGCGCCGTGTTCACGGTCGCGACCGGTGCGTTCCTGATCGGCCTCACCAACAAGCAGGACAATCCCTGGGACGTGTTCGAGGTCGGCGGGCTGATCCTCATCGGCCTCGCGCTGTGGGCGGTCTTCGTCGTCATCGAGGCCCGGGCGAAGGAGCCGATCGTGCCCCTCGGCCTGTGGAAGGAGCGCACGTACGCGTCGTCGATCGTCGCCACGTTCCTGGTCAGCGTCGGCTTCTTCGGCGCGGCGGTGTTCCTGCCGCAGTGGTTCCAGTTCGTGCAGGGCGCGTCCCCCACCATGTCCGGCCTGTACACGCTGGCCCTGCTGGCCGGCGTGATCATCAGCTCCGTGGGCTCGGGCATCATCGTGTCGCGGACCGGCCGGTACAAGCCGGTCATCATGGCCGGCCTGGCCGTCATGGCCGTCGGCCTGTTCCTGATGTCGAACCTGCGGGCGGACACGGAGCTGCCCGTCCTGTGGTCCTGGATGTTCGTGACGGGCATCGGCATCGGCCCCACGCTGGCGGTGTTCACGATCGTCGTCCAGAACGCCGTCCCCGTACGCGACCTCGGCGTCGCCACCTCGAACCTCACGTTCTTCCGCCAGGTCGGGGGCTCGGTCGGGCTGGCCGCGCTGGGCACGATCTTCGGCACCAGGCTGGCCGAGGAGATCCCGGTCCAGATCGCGGCCGCGGGCGTGCCCCAGCAGTTCGTGGACCAGTTCCAGGCACAGAACGCGGACGGCCGGGCGACCGACCTCATCAAGGTGGGCGAGGACCTGGGCGCCAGCATCCTGGCCGGCGTGCCGGAGGCGTTCCGGGCAACGGTGGAGCCGCTCATCCCGAACATCGTGTTCGGGATCCAGCAGGCGTTCAGCCTCGCGATCGACTCGGTGTTCCTGGTCGGCGTGGGAAGCTCCCTGGCGGCGCTGGTCGTCGTGACCCTGTTCATGCGCCAGATCCCGCTGCGCAAGGGCTACGCGCCCCGCGAGACGGTGCCGGGCGTGATCGCCGCCGAGGCCGCGGTCGGTGCCGAGGCGTACGACGAGCTGGCCGAGGACCCGATCCCGGTGGTCTAGGCACGCGCGGACGCCCGGGTCGGGTCGGGCGAGTCGCCCGCGCTACCATCGCGTGGTGACCGCCACCCTGCCGATCCCCGACGGGCTGCTCGCCATCGGCGCCGGCGACGCGCCGTTCCGCGCCACGATCCCGGCGGCGGACCTGCCGCCCGGCGCGCTGCGGCGGGTCACCTTCGGCGAGCTGGATGTGCTCCTGGCACACACCGACCGGGGCGTGTGCGCGGTGGACGACAGGTGCCCGCACATGTCGGCGCCGTTGTCGATCGGCGAGCTGGACGGGTGCGTCGTCTCCTGCCCGCTGCACGCCGGGCGCTTCGACCTCGAGTCCGGGGGCCCGGTCCGCATGCCCACGACCGGTGGGCTGTGGCCCGACGGCCGCCACGAACCCCCCTGGACGCCGCCCGGCCGCGAGCCCAAGCCGGACCCGCCCGGACCCAAGACCGACGCCCGCCGCCTGACCCGGATCCGCCGCTTCCGCTACTACCCGGTCCGGGTCGCGGACGGGATCATCGAGGTGGCGATCCCCGGGTAGGCGCGCTCCGGCTCCGTTCGGCCAGGAAGATTCCGGCGAGCACGATCGCGGAGCCCGCGAGCTGCACCGGCGTGAGCACCTCGCCCAGGGCGACCCAGGCAACGGCGGTCGCGATGATCGGCTCCGTCATGCCCATCGTCGACGCCTGCGAGGCCTGCAGATGGCGCATCGAGAGGACCACCAGCGAGAACGGCACGACCGTGCCCATCACGACCATCCAGGCCACCAGCCCCCAGATCGGCAGGGCGGGGAGGCTGCCGGCGAAGCCATCCACCGTCCCGCCGAGGGCGTCGGTCGGGAACCACCACCACGGCTGGATGACCGCCCAGGCGAGCGCGGCCATGCCCATGCCCCACATCGTGAGCGACACGGGGTCCCGGCCACCCGGGCCGCGGACCTGGGCCTCCGCGGTCACGTAGTACACGGCCAGCGTCGCCGCCCCACCGAGGGCCGCCGTCACGCCGATCACGTCCAGGGTGAACCCCTGCCAAACCTCGGCGACGATCGCGAGCCCCACCAGCGCCATCACGAGTCCCGCCCAGACCGAGGGTCGCGTGGGCTGGCCCAGGCCGAAGCGGAACCACAGCGCCACGATGATCGGCGACGTGAACTCGATCAGCAGGGCCAGTCCGATCGGCAGCCGCTCGATCGACACGAAGTACAGGAACTGGGTGACGGCGATGCCCACGATCCCGTACACGGCGAGCATCGGCAGCTCCCGGCGTCGCAGGCGGATCGTCTCCCGCCGGGTGAGCGCAAGGGCGCCGAGCATGAGCAGGAACGCCCCGGTCACGCGCAGCTGGCTGAGGTGGGACGGGCCGATGCCGGCCAGGATCATCGACTTGGCGATCGTGCCGTTGATCGCGAACAGGGTGGCCGCGCCGAGATACAGCAGGTAGCCACGGGCCGGGCGCGCCCCCGGCACGACCGCGATGCCGGGAAGCGGCTCCGCGAGGTCAGTCACTCCGCGAGGCCGTTCGCCTTCATGTAGGACGTGATGATCGAGACGACCTCGGCCGGGTCGTCGGTGACCCGGATGAGATCGATGTCCGCCTCGGCGACCACACCGGCCGGAAGCTGAACCTCGCGCATCCAGCGCAGGAGCCCGTCCCAGTAGGCGTGTCCGACCAGCACCACCGGGAAGTGCCGGATCTTGCCGGTCTGGATGAGGGTGAGGGACTCGAACAGCTCGTCCAGGGTGCCGAACCCGCCGGGCAGGATGACGAACGCGTCCGAGTACTTCACGAACATGGTCTTGCGGGCGAAGAAGTAGTGGAACTCCACCGAGAGGTCCACGTACGGGTTGAGGTGCTGCTCGTGCGGCAGCTCGATGTTGCAGCCGATCGACAGGCCACCGGCCTCGTGGGCGCCGCGGTTGGCCGCCTCCATCGTGCCGGGACCGCCACCCGTGATCACCGCGAAACCCGCCGTCGCCAGCTCCGCCCCGATGCGGCGGGCGAGGTCGTAGCCAGGGTCGTCCACCGGCGTGCGCGCCGAGCCGAACACCGCCACCGCCGGACCGACGCCTGCCAGGGCCTCGAACCCCTCGACGAAATCGGACAGGATCCGCAGCGCGCGCCAGGTGTCCGTCTCGAGGAACGCGGGACGCTCCGTCGGAGCGCCGAGGAGCTTCTCGTCCTCCGTGGGCCGCCCGGCGCCGAACCGCTCCGCGGTCTCGGGGCGCATCGACACCCGGCCGCGGCGCATGGTGCGTGGCGAGGAACGGTGGTTCTCTGCGTCGTGGTCGGTCATGACGCGGACAGCATGCCACCGGCGGGGCCGCGGCGGGGGTGGTCGCAGCAGTGGAGTGGTCGGTCGGTTCTCCCGGCCGTGTGTTCCAGATCGGCCGAATCCGTCGATGGGGACGTGGATGGGGCGGACCATCGGGCCGGATGGCGGCACTTGGCGGGTCAAGGACACGGATCGCGCTGGAGCGGCCGGTGGGGACGTCCGATCGAGCCCCCTTTGGAGCGAGCTGGCGGGCTCCAGTCACGCGGGGGCGGGCACGCGGCGACCGGGATGCCTGGACGGGCCCGGGTCGCGGGGTCTGGCGTGGGCCCTCCTAGCGCGGCCGCGCCAGCCAGGCCTTCCAGGTGGCCTCGTCCCGACCGGCCGTGACCTCATCGCCGTAGCGGACCAGCGGGAGGCGCAGCAGCCGGGCGTCGGCCAGCAGTCGCTGCGTGATCCCGGCGGCGTCGGTGGACAGGTGCGCGAGGCCGGCCTCGCGGTACGCACGGCACTCCGTGTCCAGCAGCGCCGCCGCCCCCAGGCGGTCCGTGAACCGCCGCAGCTCCCCGGCCGCGATCGGCTTCTTGCGCAGGTCGACGTAGTGGACCACGATCCGCCGCTCCCGGAAGAACCGGAGCGCCGCACGCGTCGCCTGCGAGTCGTCCATGCCGAACACCTGGATGTTGGGCATCTTCTTCGTGGGCACCTTGCCCAGCGGGGCCGGCATCAGGCGGCCGCCTCCTCGTCACGGGGCTCCAGCATGACCACCGGGATCCGACGCCGCGTCCAGCGGGCGTAGTCCTCGTAACCCGGGTACCCGGCCGCGGCCAGCCGCCACAGCCGCTCGCGCTCGTCGCCGGCCGCCTCGCGGGCGAGCATCGCACGCAGCGCGCGCCCGACCCGCACGTGGACCTCCGGGTGCGCCCGGAGGTTGCGCACCCAGGCGGGCTCGCGGTCCTGGCCCATGTTGGACCCGATGACGACGAGGCGGTCCCCGTCCTCGAACGCGTACAGCGGGATCTCCCGGACCCTGCCGCTGCGTCGGCCGGTGGTCACCACGATCACGTTGAGCACGCCCAGGTTGCGACCCGTGATCCAGCGCCCGCCGGTGAGCCGGTACGCGACGGGGTGCAGGCGCGTGACCAGCCGGCTGGTGCCGATGATCCCGATCAGGCGGTAGAAGGCGGCGGAGTGGCGGGTGACCATGAGAAGTCGCAGCGTAGCGCGCCGCCCGCGTACCATGGGCGGCCAGGAGGTTCCGCGTGACGATCTGGTTCACCATGAAGCTCGACGACCGCCCCGGCGCGCTCGCGCGCGTCGCGCAGGCGCTGGCCGATCGCGAGGTCAACATCACCGGCATCGTCGGCGTGGCCGAGGACACGGACGGCGCCCTGATGCTCACCACCAGCGACGCCGGGCAGACCCGCGAGGCGTTCGGTGCCCTTGGGATCCCGTACGAGGAGCACGACCCCATGGGAGCCTCACCCGCCGACATGTCCATCAGCGACGTCGTCGCCGGCCGCTCCGGCTGAGGCGCGCCGTGCCCCGCCGCGGCTCCGCGCCGCCGCCGTCCACCGTCGCCGTCCGCCTGGAGGTGGTGGACGACCCGGCGGTCATCGCCCGGATCGCCGCCCGGGTGGCCGAGGCCGGAGGCCGCGTGCGCACGCTGTCCACGGTTCGGCGCGTCGCGGCGGGCGGCGACGACGCCGACGGCCGGCCGCTGGCCGAGCTGGAGCTGGAGGTGGAGGACGCCGACGAGCCCGCGCTGATCGGGGCGCTCGAAGGCGTCAGAGAGGTGCTCGGCATGCACCTCACGCGTCCGCTGGGCAAGGTGTTCGGCAAGCGGGTCATCGTCGTCGGCGGCGGCGCGCAGGTCGCGCAGGTCGCGCTGGGCGCCGTATCCGAGGCGGACCGTCACAACCTGCGCGGCGAGCGCATCTCCGTGGACACGATCCCGCTCGTCGGCGAGGACACGATCGCCGCGGCCGTCCGGGCCGTGGCGGACCTGCCCCGCGCCCGGCTGCTGGTGCTGGCGGGCTCCATGATGGGCGGCGAGATCAGCCGCGCCGCGGACGAGCTGCGCGCCGTCGGCATCCCGATCATCGCGCTCAACATGGTGGGCTCGATCACCAGTCACGTGGACCTCGTGGTCAGCGACCCGGTCCAGGCCGGCACGATGGCGGTGATGGCGGTGGCGGACACGGCCGCCTTCGACCTGGCCCGCCAGCGCGGCCGCCGGTACTGACACATGCGCATCGCGACCTGGAACGTCAACTCGCTCAAGGCCCGCCAGGAGGCGGTCGAACGGTGGCTCGCCAGGGCGGAGCCGGACGTCCTGCTGATCCAGGAGACGAAGCTCTCGGACGCCGACGCCCCGGTGATGCCGTTCCGCATGCTGGGCTACGAGCTCGTCCACCACGGCGAGGGGCGCTGGAACGGGGTGGGGATCCTGACCCGGGTGGGGGCGGCGGACGTGATCACCAACTTCGGCAACGGGCCGGTGCGGGACTCCTCCGCCGGGGCCGCGGTCGCGGTGGGCGAGGACGATTTCGACCCGCTCGCGGAGGCCCGGATGGTGTCCGCGATATGCGGCGGGGTCCGGGTGGCGAGCCTGTACGCGCCCAACGGCCGTGAGGTCGGCTCGCCGTTCTACGAGGGCAAGCTGCGCTGGTTCGAGCGCCTGGCGCGCTGGCTGACCGAGACCCGCTCGCCCGATGAGCCGCTCGTCCTGGGCGGTGACTTCAACGTGACCCCGGCGGACGAGGACGTGTGGGACGCCGTGAAGGCACACGGCGGGACGCACGTGTCCGGACCCGAGCGGGCGGCGCTGGCGGCCCTCCGCGAGTGGGGCCTGGTGGACACGTACCGGGCGATGCACCAGGAGCTCGGCCGCTTCTCATGGTGGGACTATCGGGCCGGCAACTTCCACCGCAACGAGGGCATGCGGATCGACCTGCTGTATGCGACGGCCGCGGTCGCGGCCCGCGTCGCCTGGGCGGACATCGACCGCGAGGCACGCAAGGGCCCGCCCACGCCATCGGACCATGCACCGGTCGTCATCGACCTCGACGCGCCGGGCAAGCCGTTCGATCCCGGCTGGGCCGGAGCCATTGAGCGCATCGCCGCCCGGACGAAGCCCCGGACCTGACCCGACACCGGCAGCCGGGCTCGCGGCCGGCCGCCCGTCCCTCGGCCGGATCAGCGGTCGGCGAGCGCCGCCACGATGGCCGCCAGGTGGGCATCGGTCGTCCCACAGCAGCCGCCGACGATCGTGGCCCCGGAGTCCGCGACCCGGCGGGCGTACAGGGCGGCCTCGTCCGGCGTGGCGGGATAGGACGTCTCCCCGTCGGCCGTCCCGACCGGGATCCCGGCATTGGCCTTGGCCACGATATGGAGGCCCGGCGCCGCCGCCGCGAAGGCGGGGATCACCAGCTCCACGGGCGCGAAGCCGTCACCGCAGTTCGCCCCCACCCCGGCCGCCCCGTGCTCCGCCAGCGTGCCGGCCACCGCGTCCGGCCAGTTCCCGAACATCGTCCGGCCGTTGGGCGCGAACGTCATGGTCACCACGACCGGCAGGCCGGGCGCGCCCTCCCGGGCCCCGTCGAGCGCGGCCACGGCCTCGTTGATGTCCATCATGGTCTCGATCCACAGCACGTCCACGCCGGCCTCGGCCATGACGGCCGCCTGCTCGGCGTAGGCGGCTCGGACATCGCCCGCGTCCAGCAGGCCGTAGGGGATGATCAGGCCACCCGTCGGCCCCATGGAGGCCGCGAGGATCGTGTCCGGGCCGGCACCCGCCCGGGCGGCGGCAACGGCGGCCCGGCAGACCTCAGCCGTCCGACCCTCGACCTCCGACCCCACCAGCCGGAGCGGGTTCGCCCCGAACGTGGACGTCAGGATCAGCTGCGATCCGGCCGCCACGTGCGAGCGGTGGACCTCGGTTACGGCCCGGGATCCCTCCGGGGTCAGGAGCCACGCCTCCGGCGCCTCGCCGATGGGCATGCCCAGCGCGAACAGGGCCGTGCCCATGGCGCCGTCGGCGACCAGTGGACGGGAGAGGGATGCGGAGGCGGGCAGCATGCTCATGGCGCGGACGATACCGCGCGGGGGCGACGAAGGCTACGGTCCGGCCGGCGCAGAGCCGGCGGTCAGGCACGTCCGGCCCGTTGCGGACGGGCGGGTCGGTCCCTCGGGCGAACGACGCTGGCGGTGGCGAGGTGGGCCGCCTTCGGGTCGCGCCGGGATCCGCGCCGGCCCGGCTACCGCGTCGCCAGATCCGCCGGCTTGGGCGGCGGGACATCGTAGCGGTCGCGAACGGTCGGCCGGCCGGTGACCGGGTCGCCCGCGTAGCACGCGGCGACCATGAGGTCGAACGCCTGCACCGACGGCTCGTTGTTGGAGTAGCGGCCGGCCACCCAGGAGCGGGACCGCGTCCCCCGCTGCTGCAGCTCGCAGACGTGCCAGTCCTGGCGGTTGGTGAGGTCCCAGAACGCGATCGGCTCCGATGGGTCGAAGTCCGGCCGCGCCATGGTCGTCTCCTCGAACAGCCAGTCGCAGACCACGAGCGTGTGCGAGGCGTCCCGTGGCACCAGCCGGTGGACCAGGAGGTAGTCCGGGTGGATGGAGAGGAACGCCAGCGGCCACAGCACGTAGTAGTAGATCCGCTGCTCGTCCTCGGTCGTGATCCCGCACATCGACGGCCGGCCGTCCCGCGACCCGTGGTGGAGGGGGTCGGTCACGTCGAGCGCCATCGTCTCCGCCCCGTCCACGAGCTCCATCCAGCCGCCCTGCCAGGCTCCCGCCGGGTCGAAGTCGCCGCCCAGGTCGTAGGGGGTGAGGTGGTTGAGCTGGGGATGGACTCCCGGGCAGTGGTAGCACTCGCTGTAGTTCTCGGCGATGAACTTCCAGTTGGCGGCGACCTCGTACTCGATCCGCTTCGCGGACCGCAGCGTCCGGAAGTCGAACCGCGCAAGATGGTCCACGAGATCGCCCAGCTGGTCCTCGAGCGCCGGGACCTCGCCGTCGGCCAGGTTGAGGAACACGAACCCCTGCCAGGTGGCGACGTGGACCGGGACGAGACCGGAGGTCTCGAGACTGAAGTCCTCCAGGTCCTCCGTGTGCTTGGCGCGGATCAGCCGTCCGTCCAGGTCGTAGATCCAGGCGTGGTAGGGGCACTGAAAGCGGACGGCACGGCCGCATTCCCGCTCCTCCACCGCGGTGCCCCGGTGGCGGCACACGTTGTAGAAGGCGCGGATCACGCCGTCCCGGCCGCGGACGAGGATGACGTTCTCGCCGTCCACATCGAGGAGCCTGAAGCTGCGGGGCTCCGGGACGTCCTCCTCCCGCGCGACGAGCATCCAGTCGCGGCGCAGGATGTGCTCCCGCTCCCACTCCAGGATGCCCGGCTCGTGGTAGGTCCGGGCCGGAAGAAGGGAGGCTGCCCGGTACTCGCGCCGGACGGCGGCGAGCTCGGCGGCGGTCAGGACGGGTCCGGTCATGCGGGACGCTCTCCGGTGGCTGCGGGCGCATCGAACGGGGCCCACCGGCTGATCATCCCACGACCGGCCCGGCGCGTTCAGCGGACGACCGGGGAGCGCAACGCACGACCGGGCGGCAGGCCGTGCTCCGCCCCCGGGACTTGCGAGCCGGGGCACGCGCGGGCGCAAGCGCCGCAACGACCGCATGGGAGAGATGACCCGGTGGCAGACTGGCGGCCATGAGCGCCGTGGGGGGTCGGGTCCGGGCCACGTTGCGCGTTGCCGCCGAGGTCATCCGGAACCCGGCGCTCCGCCGGCTCCAGCTCGCGTTCCTTGCCTTCAACAGCGTGGAGTACGGCGCCTGGGTCGCGATCCTGCTGTACGCCTACGAGGCCACGGGCCCGGCGTCGGTGGGCCTGGTGGCGATCGCCCAACTGCTGCCGGCCGCCGTGGTCGCGCCGCTCGTCGCGAACCTGGGGGACCGGTTCGCCCGCGAACGGGTGCTCGCCATGGGCTATGCCCTGCTCGGGACGCTCCTTGGCCTGACCGCCGCGGGCATGGTGCTGGGCTGGCCACCGGTCGTCGTGTACCTGGGGGCGATCGGGTCGTCGATCACGCTCACCATCGCGCGGCCCACCCACAATGCGCTCCTGCCGACGCTCGCCCGGACGGCCGAGGAGCTCACCGCAGCCAATGCGACAACCAGCATCGCGGAGGCCGGCGGGATCCTGCTGGGGCCGCTGGCCGCCGCGCTGATCCTCGCGGTTGCCGGACCGGGCGCCGTGCTCGCCGTGCTCGCCGCCCTGGTGGTGGTGGCCGCGCTGCTGGTGGGACGCGTCAGACCGGAGCCGGGTGCCCGTGAGGCGGTGCCGGCCGCCGGCGAGGACACGGCGGGGACCACCGACGGGAGCGCCTCGGGGGCCGTGGCCGACGGACGGCTGTCCGACATGCTGGCCGGCTTCCGGGCGCTCGCCCACCACGCCGACGCCAGGCTCATCGTGGGCGTGCTGGCCGCGAGGACCCTGATGATCGGGATCGTCGACGTCCTGTTCGTGCTGGTCGCCATCGAGCTGTTCGAGACCGGCGAGTCGGGTGCGGCGCTGCTGTCGGCGGCCATGGGCGCCGGCGGGGTGATCGGCGGCGCCGCGGCCTTCATGCTCGTCGGCCGGCCGCGCATCACCCCGATCCTCGCCGCCTGCGCGCTCGTCTGGGGCGCGACGTTCGCGGTGATGGGCGTCACGGCCTCGGGCGCGTTCGCACCGTTCGTGCTCGTCGTCGGCGGAACCGGGCTCGCGGTCATGGACGTTGCCGGCCGGACGATCCTGCAGCGGGCCGTCCGGGACGACGTGCTGACCCGGGTGTTCGGCATCCTGGAGGGCCTGATCATGGCCGCCCTCGCTGCGGGCGCCATCCTCGTCCCGATCGTCGTGGGCGTCGTCGGCCTGCAGTCGGCGATCCTGGTCTTCGCGACGGTCCTGCCGGTCACGATCGGCCTGGCCGTCCCCGGGCTCCGCGCGATCGACCGGCGGGCGATCGTGCCGGCGCGCGCGATCAGCCTGCTCCGGCGGCTGCAGTTGTTGGAGGCGCTGGACCCTCCCATCATGGAGGCGCTCGCCAAAGCGGCGACGTGGGAGACCGCCTCCGCGGGCGAGGTCGTCATCCGGGAGGGCGACGACGGGGACCACTACTACGTGCTGGACTCCGGGGCGATGCGGGTCACGCAGGCGGGCCGCCACCTCCGCGACCTCGACACCGCCGGCGAGGGGTTCGGCGAGGTCGCGCTGATCCGGAACGTGCCGCGGACCGCCACGGTCACGGCGGTTCGCGATTCCTCGATGCTCGTGCTCGACCGCGAATCGTTCCTGGCGGCGGTGACCCGCCACGCAGTCGTCGCCGCGGAGGTGCACCGGATCGCCGACGCCCACCTGCAGTAGCCATCCGGCTACCCGGCGCGGTGCGGCGCTCGTCGAGGATCTCCGGGTCGCTGGCCCGTCGGGACGCCCGGCGGCCGCGACCGACCGACGGTCAATCCAACGAGACCGTCTCGTACCAGCTCGGCACCCGCGGATCCAGCCCCAGGGCGGCCACCCCCGGGGCGAGCGCCTCCTGCGCGGGCGGATCGCCGTGGACCAGGAACACCCGCTTCGGCACCCCGGGATCGCCCGGCCGGCGGCCGCGGATGAAGTTGCCCAGCCAGGCGAGCAGCTCCGGCTCGTCGGCGTGGGCGGAGAATCCGTCAAGCGTCCGGATCGTGGCCCGGACCTGGAGCTGGCGGCCGTTGATCCGCGCCGTGTCGCCGCCCCGGACCAGGTGCCCGCCGAGGGTCCCCTCGCCCTGGTAGCCCACGAACAGGACCGTGGCCGACGGGTCCGGCAGGAGCCGCTCCGCGTGGCGCACGGACCGCCCGCCGGTGAGCATCCCGTTGGAGGCCACCACGATGTACGGGGGTGCGGCCCGGGCGATCCGCTCCGACTCCTGGACGTTCCGCGTCACGTGCTGGCCGGGGTAGTCCAGCGGCGACTCGTGCTCTCGCAGGAGCCTCGCCGTCTCCTCGTCGTAGGCTTCGGGGTGGGCGCGGTAGACGTCCGAGGCGGCGGACGCCATCGGCGAGTCCAGGTACAGCGGCAGGTCCGGGATCCGCCCGGCCGTCACCAGCCGGTCCAGCTCCCACACGATCTCCTGGGTCCGCCCGACGGCGAACGACGGGATCAGCAGCACGCCGTTGCGGCCGGCAGTCTCCCTGACGACGGATGCCAGGGTCTCGACGGCCTGCTCGGCCGGCTCGTGCTCCCGGCCGCCGTAGGTGGACTCGCAGAGGACGAAATCGGCGGCCTCCACGGCCGTCGGGTCGCGCAGGATCGGGGTGTGCGGCCGGCCCAGGTCCCCGGAGAACACGACGACCGTGTCCCGGCCGCCGCCCGGACGGGCGATCCGCATCCGGACGATGGCCGAGCCCAGGATGTGGCCCGCATCCAGGAACGTGACGTGGACGCCGGCCGCCGCCTCACGCTCCGCGTCGTACGGGATCGTGCGCAGCATCGCCAGGGCGGCGTAGGCGTCGTCCTCCGTGTACAGCGGAGCGGCGAAGTCGAGCTCCACCTCCGGCGGAGCCCCGCGCAGCAGGTCCTCCGGGTCGGCGCCGCCCGGGCTCTCGGCCCCCTCCACCGCCAGGTCCAGGACGTCGTCGAAGGTGCGCTCGTCCCGGAGGTCGTCCTGCGCCGCCCGCTCCGGGTCCCGGCGGTCCCGGCGCGCCGCCCGCTTCGCGAACTCGACCTGAAGCTTGGCCGAGTCCAGCAGCACCAGCCGGGCCAGCTCCGCGGTGGCCGCCGTGCACAGGACCGGGCCGCGGAACCCCTCGTGGACCAGCAGCGGCAACAGGCCGCAGTGGTCGAGGTGGGCGTGGGTGAGGACGACGGCGTCCAGGGTCCGGGGGTCGAACCCGAGCGGGACCCGGTTGCGCATCGACTCGTCCGGCCCGCCCTGGAACATGCCGCAGTCCACGAGGATGCGGGCCCGGCCCGTGTCCACCAGGTGGCGCGAACCGGTCACCGTCCGCGCCCCGCCGAGGAAGGTCAGCTCCATCGTCGGATCGTGACACAGGCGGGCACCGCCGTCGGGGCCGTGGCAGCATGGCCGGGTGAGCCATCCCGACACCCTCGATGCCGTGGAGGCGGCGTACCTCGCAGCGCGCGACGCGCGCGACCGCCTGGACGTGGCGCGCGCGACCGGGGACCCGGGCACCACGCGAGCCCTCGAGGCCGAGGCAGCGGTGACGGAGGCGGCGGTCCGCGAGGCGTTGGCGGCCTTCGGCGCGGGGGCCGGGGCCGGGGCGGACACGCTGGCCGGGGATGACCGGCGCGCACTGGCGGCGATCCAGGCCGGCATCGAGGTCGCCCTTGGCCCGGGCGGCGTCCACCTGGTGGCGCCGGACGTCGATCCGGCGTCGTGCCACGACGCCAGGGCATGGGCGGCGGTGATCGAGGCGGGCGGTGACATCCTCCAGCAACGGCTCGAGGGCTGCTACTCGGCGACGTCGAGCGCGATCCGGGTCGGCGGCGAGCGGCTGCGGCGCCTCCAGGTCCTGGAGCGGCTCGCCACGGAGCCGGATCCGGACGCCCGCCGCCGCCTGTTCCGCGCGCTGGAGCCGATGTGGCACGTCGTGGACGGCGACGGCACCGGGCCGTCCCCCTACCGCGCACTCCTCCGCGAGTCCGCCGCCCGCTGGTCGGCGGGGCGCTCGCCGATCGCGGCCAACGCCGACGCCCTGGGCGTGACCGCGGCGACGATCGAGGGCTGGGCCGAGGGCACGCTGGCGGCCTGGCGGGACGCGGTGGTGGTCCCGGCTCGCGCACGCGGCGAACCCCCGGTCGAGCCCTGGGACTGGTGGTGGCGAGCGGGAGAGGCGGACCGGGCGCTCGGGGCGTCGCTTCCGCTGGACCGGGTCCTGTCCCTGAACCGCGCGCTCCACCTCGCCCTGGGCGCGGACCTCGACGCGCTTGGGGTCCGCCTGGACATCACCCCGCGCCGGGTTCGCCCGCCCGTGGCCGTCGCGTTCACCACGTTCGGCGCCCGCCCCCACGAGCGCCCGGACGGAAGCTGGGACCGAGGCCGGCCCACCGTCCTGGCGAGCTACACGGAGGGCGGCCTCGGCGAGCTGACGGAGCTGGTCCACGAAACCGGGCACGCGATCCACATCGCCGCCGTCCGAACGCGGCCGGCATTCGCGGACTGGCCGGACTCGGACGCGCTCACCGAGGCGCTGGCGGAGCTGGTCTCGCTGGACACGGCCGAGCCTGCCTGGCTGCGACGCTGGCTGCCGGACGCGCCGGCGGTCCCGGAGTCCGTGGCGCTGCGCTGCCGGTACGCGGATGTCGCCCTGGACGCGGCGCTCGCCCTGCTCGAGATGCGCCTCCATGCCGACCCCGACCGCCGCCCCAACGACGCCTGGACGGAGATCACGTCGGAGTACCTGGGGCTCGCGCCGCACCCGGAGTGGGCCTGGTGGGCGATGCGCGGCCAGCTGGTGCAGGAGCCCGGCTACATGGCCAACTATGCGATCGGGGCCGTGCTGGCGGCGGACCTGCGGGCCGCGATCCGGGCGGCGCGCGGTGACTGGTCCGGCGGTGACCCCGGCTGGTACGCGTGGGTGTCGGAGCGGATCTACCGGTTCGGGTTGGAGCGCTCGGCGGGCGAGGTCCTGCATGGCGTGCTGGGGCGGGCGCCGGATGCGGGCGCGCTGCTGCGCGAGATCACCCGGGCCGGCGCCGCCGCCTGAGGTTCAGCTCGCCAGGGCCGCCTCCCGGTGGAGCCCAGGATGTCGTCGAGCCTTGCGAGCTCGGGGTGGACGGCGTTGGGGGCGCAGTCGATCGCCAGGTCGGCCCCCGCGACGCCGGCGACGGTCAGCGGCTCCAGCGGATGGCCGGTGCCGTCGACCGCGTTGCACGATCCGGCGCCGGTACCATGCGCCGATGCCCGACACCGCCCCTGACGCCGGCCCGACCGCGGGGGGCGCCCTGCCCATCGTCCCCGACTCACGCTGGTCGCCGAAGGTGTTCCTGCCGCGGCTCCCGGGACTTGTGGCGGGCCTCGTGCTGTTCGGGTTCGGCATCGCGCTGATGGCCGAGGCGGGCATGGGCCTGGGTCCGTGGGAGGTGTTCCACCAGGGCATCGCCCGGCTCACCGGCCTCCAGCTGGGCACCGTCAGCATCCTGGTCGGCATCCCGGTCCTCGCCGCCTGGTGGCCCCTCGGAGAGCGGCCGGGCATCGGCACCCTGCTCAACATCGCGCTCATCGGCACCGCCACCAACGTCGCGATGGGCGCCCTCTCCGCAGCCGCCGGCCTGCCGGCACAGCTCGCGATGATGCTGGCGGGTGTCGTGATCATCGCGATCGGTTCGGGTCTCTACCTGGCGTCCGACCTGGGGCCGGGGCCGCGGGACGGGCTGATGACCGGACTCCACCTCCGCTTCGGCTGGTCGATCCGGCGCGCCCGCACGGGGATCGAGGTGGCAGTGATGGTCCTGGGCTTCCTGGCGGGCGGGACGGTGGGGCTCGGGACCGTCGTGTTCGCGCTCGCGATCGGGCCGCTCGTCCAGGTCGCGCTGCGGCTGTTCGATCGCGAGGGCCGGGTCTCGCGCCGCCGGCGCGCGGTGCTCGGGGCGCGTGGCACCCTCGGCGAGTAGGCGGGGCTACCGGAACCAGTCGGGGGGCCGGTTCCGGGCGCGCAGCACCACGAGATACGCGATCACCGCCACGATCAGCGCGAGCGCCAGGGCAGCGATCGGGAACAGCGGGCCCAGGTCGAGCTCGGTCACCTGGGTCCCCGTCACGACGTCCGTGGCCGCGGTGACCCCGGCCGGGCGCAGCGCGGCGAGGTCGTCGCTCCAGGGCGTCGTCGCGGAGCAGCCGTTGTCCTCGAGGTAGCCCGGGCCGCGCGTCACCACGAACAGGTAGCGACCGGGCGCGAACACGCGGTCCACGGAGCTGGCCGTGCCGGGTTCGGGACCGCCGCGGACCTGGACGGTGTCCCCGAGATCACGGGCGCCCGTCCAGCGCTCCTCGACGCGGACGGTCGCCCACCGGTTGTTGTTCGCAAGCTGCGTCACCGAGCCGACGAACACGGTGTCCGCGAACAGGAGCGCCTCCTCCAGGGAGACGGTGGGGGCGCACGATGCGGCGACGGGCCGGGGCGCTGCTGCCGTCCCGAGCAGCGTTCCCACCGCGAGCGTGACCGCGAGCGCCGCGCGGATCACCGCCGTCCCCGTCGGCGGGAAGCTCACGCGACACGCCCCACGATCAGGCTGTCCACGGCGACGGCGGCAAACAGCAGCGTCAGGTAGCTGATCGAGAACTTGTACAGGCGGATCGCCTGTGCCAGCGAGCCCTCGGGCGACGCGGCTTCGCGCCACAGCGTGAACGCCCGCCACAGGAAGATCGCGCCCAGCACAACCGCCGCCACCAGGTACAGCAGACCCATCTCGGCGACCGCGAACAGCATGAGGCTGATGGCCACCATCACGATCGTGTACAGGGCGATCTGGCGCGCGGTCTCGGGCACGCCCTTCACCACCGGCAGCATCGGCACCCGGGCCGCCTCGTAGTCGCGACGGATGCGCAGCGCCAGCGCCCAGAAGTGGGGCGGCGTCCAGTAGAACACCAGCGCGAACAGGAGGAGCGCCGGGATCTCCACCGTGCCGGTCACGGCGGCCCAGCCGATGACCGGCGGCAGGGCCCCGGCCGCGCCGCCGATGACGATGTTCTGGGGGGTGGTGCGCTTGAGCAGGATCGTGTACACGACGACGTAGAACGCAATCGCCAGCAGCGTGAGGAATGCCGCCACGAGGTTGACGAACCAGGCCATCAGCGCGATCGAGATCACGCCCAGCACGATTCCGAACACCACGGCGTTCTCCGGTGACACGTCGTGCGCGGGCAGGGGCCGGCGCCGGGTGCGGCTCATCAGCAGGTCGATGTCCCGGTCCAGGTACTGGTTGATCGCGTTGGCGGAGCCCGCCGCCAGCGAGCCGCCCACCATCGTCCAGAACGCGAGCCGGAACCACTCGGCCAGTTCCATCGACGGGAGGTCACGGGTCGCGAGGACCATGGCCGGGATGGTCGTGATCAGCAGCAGCTCGATGATCCGGGGCTTGGTCAGCGCCACGTACGCCTTGATGGTGTCGGAGGTCCGCCGCTCACCGCCTCCCGCGGCCGGATCGCCCCCGGATCCGGCGACCCCATCCTGCCCCGCGGCACCACCCCCGGGCGCCGGCACGGCCGGCCGTGCCGAGCGGGACTCGTAGTACGCGATGACCGCGACGGCGAGCGCCACGCCCCAGATCACCGCGCCGACCGCCAGGTGGAGCGTCTGCGTCCACTCGTCCAGCCGGGTGATCACCTGGAGCCCGCCGATCACCACCTGGACCGGGTACAGCACCGCGTTGACCAGCGCCAGGCGTACCAGCACCGGCCGTGAGCGTTGCGTCCGCCATGCGGCGTACGCGGTCCCCCAGATGAACAGCAGCACGACCCCGGCCACGTACCGGTGCAGCGCGTGCGCCTCGTAGAGCGGTCGCGCGACGGCCGCCGTGTCCGGTCCCACCGGCAGGAGCGTGCCGTTCATCAGCGGCCAGTCCGGGAACACGAGCGCGGCGTTGAGCGCGGTCACGTTGGAGCCGAACAGGAGCAGGGCGAAGGTGGTCGCGGCCGTGAACGCCGCCAGTAGCGTGAACCGCTGGCTGGTTCCCCGCCCCTCGATCCGCGCCGGGTAGAAGCTGCGGACCAGGACGTACACCAGCAGCCCCAGCAGCGCCATCGCCGCGGCCAGGTGCGCCGTCACCGATTCGCCGCTGTTGTTGAGGCGCACGGTCTCGCGGCCCAGCCAGGCCTGGAAGCCCACCAGCACCACCGCCGCCAGCGTCGGCCACAGGATCGAGCGGCGGTCGCGATGGTCCAGGATGGCGAGCAGGGCAAGGCCCAGGATCTCGAATCCGATGACCGCCGCCACGGTGCGGTGGATCCACTCCAGCCACGCCTTGTAGTCGTCCAGCGGCGGGACCAACTGCCCGTAGCACAGGGGCCAGTCCGGGCAGCCCATGCCGGATCCGGTGGCCCGCACGATCACGCCGATCGTCACGAGCAGCACGGTCGTCGCGACCGTGGCGATGGCGAGCTTCTGGTACCGGGTCACGGCTGGGCGATGGACCTCGAGCGCGGAGCGGGCGCGGCGGCGCGGGACGGCGCGGCGCGCCGGTCATTCTACGCGGCAAGCCGTCCGACCACGCGGCAAGCCGTCCGGCGGCGCGGCAAGCGGCGCGGCCAACCGGCCGGCGGCGCCATCGGCGGACCCCGGCTACGATCCCGCTGCCATGCGTCGATCGATCGCCCACACCGCGTTCCCCATCGTGGTTCTCGTCGTTGCGCTCGTCGTGGCTGCGTGCGGCGGCACCCCCGCCGGCCAGGCGGCCAGCGCCGCGCCCGTCGCAAGCGGCCCGGCAGACACCTCGGTGATCCCGGTCATCGTCAGCTCCCAGCAGGTCGTCGGCCCCAATCGCTTCGTGTTCTCGTTCCTGGACCCGGAGACGAACCTGCCGGCGGCCACTCCGGACCGGGCGGCCGCGGTGGCGCTCATCGCGCCCGGCGAGACGGAGCCCGGCCCCGCGACACCCGCCGAGTTCACGTGGGCGATCGAGGGATCGCGGGGCGTCTACGTCGCGAACGTGGACTTCCCGGCCGCCGGGGACTGGCGCGCGGTGTTCCTGACCGAGGCACCGGGCACGCCGCAGGAGGCGATCGGGGTGGGGTTCCAGGTGCGGGAGACAGGGACGACGGTCCCGGTGGGGGCCAAGGCGCCCGCCTCCGACACGCCCACCGGCGACGACGTGGCCTGGGACCTGGCGAAGCTGTCCACCGATGCCTCACCGGACCCTGCCTTCTACCAGCTGTCGGTCGCGGACGCGCTGGCCGCCGGCCGCCCGTTCGTGCTGGTGTTCGCGACTCCGTCGTTCTGCCAGACCGCGCAGTGCGGGCCAACGCTGGACAAGGTGAAGGCGGTGTCCAAGTCCGCGCCGCCGTCGGTCGCGTTCATCAACGTGGAACCGTACCGGCTGGAGATGACCGAGGGGCGGCTGCAGCCGGTGCTGGACGCGAACGGCCAGCTCCAGCCCGTGCCGGCGGTCTCCGAGTGGGGCCTGCTGTCCGAGCCCTGGGTGTTCACGGTGGGCGCAGACGGGGTCGTCAAGGGCTCGTTCGAGGGCGTGCTCGCCGAGACCGAGCTGACGCAGGCGATCGCGGACATCGCCGGCTCCTGACGGGGAGCCGTCCTCCCGCGAGCCGAGCCTACCCGGCGTCCTCGACGCGGTACACGACGAGGTCCTGCCCCTCGGGCCGGAAGAACACCCGGACCGGCGCCGACGTCGCGAGGTGCTCGGCGAGGTGGCCCACCGGGAACTCGTCGCCGTTCTCCAGGATGCCCACGCGGAATGCGACGGTGCGCCCGTCCCCAAGCCGGAGGGTGAAGCCGTCCACGTCGGCCAGGCCGGCGCTGTCGATGTCGATCAGGACGCCCTCCACCGGCGACGCAGGGGGCAACGGCGTCGCGGGGGTCACCGATGGCGCCGCCGGGCTGCCGCTGGCGGGCGCTTCGATCGACCCAGTCGCGATGGGACCGGGTTCGGATGATGCAGCCGGTGAGCAGCCGGCCACGACCGAGGCGAGCGCCGCCGCGACCAGGACCCGGATCGCCCTCCGGTTCGCGACCCGCAGGCGCCGCGGCAGCCCGGTCGCGCGGCTCACGCCGGGTCCATCCCCGTGCCGCTGCTGCCGGGCTTGACGGCCGGCTCGCCCGCCGCGCACCGGGGGCAGGCGTCCGCGCCGGGATCGTAGGTGGGCAGGTCCAGGCGCCATAGCGCGTGGAGCGGGTACACGCGGCCGGTCGCGGGCGAGGTCAGCGTCGCGCGGCCCGCGGACCGGTCCACGAGCACCGCGCACTCCACGATCTCGCCGCCCGCCGCCTCGACCGCCGGGATCATCGCCAGCAGCGAGCCGCCCGTGGTCAGGATGTCGTCCACGAGCAGCACCTTCTCGCCGGGGGTGATCGAGAACCCGCGGCGGAACTCACGACGCGGCGGCCCCTCGGAGGCAACCTCCTCCGCGAAGATCGCCCGCGTCCCCAGCTGGCGAGCCGTCTCGAAGGCGAGGATCACGCCGCCGGTCGTTGGCCCGGCGACGAGGTCCACCGTGGGCACGCCGTCCACGGTCCGGTGCGCGGCCGCCCAGAACCCGCACAGCTCGCTCGTGGCCGCCGGTTCCTGGAGGACCTGGAACTTCTCCAGGTACGCGTCGGAATGGCGGCCGCTCTTGAGCACGAAGTGCCCGTCCCGAAGGGCGCCGCTGGCGCGGAACAGGGCTTCCGTCCGGGCCGCGACCGCCCGCCGCGCGGCGATGTCCAGGGTCCGCTTCAGGGTTGTCACGTGGGGATTCTAGAGCTCGGTCGTCGTTGGGGCGCCGGCCGCAGGAGCCGCGGGATCGTCGGACGCCTGGTACAGGGCCGCGGTGAAGGCAGCCAGCCGACGAGCCCAGTCTTCGATCATCGGCGCCGCGAAGTGGGTCGCCTCCCAGGCGGCCACGATGGGGATGGACAGGGTGGCCCCGTCCGAATCGATGGTCATCGAGTGCAGCCCGTACCGGGCATCGTCGGACACGATCGCGACGCCCGCCCCGCCGGCCGCCAGCGTCTGGGCCACGGCCGACAGCTCCGCCTCGGCCACGGCGTGGTACTTCAGCCCCGCCGCGGCCACGGCCTGGTCGAACACTCGCCGCGTCCCCTGGGCCGGGGTGACGAGCACGAGGGGCTCCTCCAGCAGCTCGTCCAGCGGCAGCCGCTCGCGCCCGTACCAGCGGTGCCCGTCCGGAACCTGGGCCAGGATCGAGAACTCGGCCACGGGCAGCGACGCCAGCTCGCCCGGGGGTGGCCCCACCGATACGCCCAGGTCCGCGTCGCCGGAACGGATGACCCGGAACACGACCAGCGATGGCGCGTCCCGGACGGTGACCTTGAGCGCCTCGGTCCCCAGCGTGGCGAGGAAGGGGGCGATCACGTCCACGATCGTGATGTGCGGTGCCACGACGGACAGGCCGGCCGCACGCGTGACGTCCAGGTCGCGGATCGCCGCCTCGGCCGCCTCGGAGCGCGCCACCAGGTCGCGGGCGATCGGCACGAACTGGCGGCCGGCCGGCGTCAGCCGCAGGCGCCCGTCGCTGCGGTCGAACAGGGCCCGGCCGAGGTCAACTTCGAACGCCCGGATCTGCCGCGACAACGAAGGCTGGGCAACGCGGAGCGCCGCCGAGGCGCGGGTGATCGATCCCTCGTCCACCACGGCCAGGAAGTAGCGCAGCAGGCGAAGCTCCAAGGGGCCCCTCATCGTAGACGCATGCCCATGAGGCATGGACGCTGACCAGCGAAGTATTGGACGCCCCGGCCCACGGTGGCAAACTCCGCCTCGACGAGGGGCGCCGAGATCGTCCTTCCGTGTCTGCCGTCGTCGCGCATCGGATCGAGGTAGCGCCAATGCATCCGGAGTCGTTCCTCCCCAATCCCCGGGCATCCCGGGCGCTCGTCCTGCTCGCCGCCGGCGCTCTCGCGGTCGCCGCCTGCGGCTCCAGCACCGCCACCGGGGCCCCGGCCTCCGCCGGCGAGAGCACCGCCCCCGTGGAGTCCGCCGCACCGACGCCGGAGTCGACGCCGTCGGGCCCGGCGGTGCTCAAGGTCGCCGCCACGGCGAACATCACCACCTGGGACCCCGTGAAGTCGTTCTCGACCGAGGCCCTCTACCTGGCAAACTTCTACGAGCCCCTGCTGCGGGTCAATCCGCCGGGCGCGTCGGAACCGCTCACGCCGGTCCTCGCCGAGAGCTGGACGTCCAGCCCCGATGGCCTCACCTGGACCTTCAAGCTCCGCGCGGGCGTCACCTTCCACGACGGCGAGGCGCTCACCGCGGACGCCGTCAAGCAGTCTTTCGAGGCGGCCAAGGAGCGAGGCGGCGCGTCGTTCATCTGGGCGCCGCTCGACACCGTGACGGCCGTGGACCCGCTGACGGTGGAGCTCAAGCTCAAGTACGCGGCACCGATGGATCTCGTCGCCTCGTCGCTCTACGGCGCCTGGATCGTCAGCCCCAAGGCGCTGGCAGCCGCCGCCGCGGACGAGGCCTACTTCGAGTCCGGCGTCGAGGCCGGCACGGGGCCGTACATGCTCGAGTCGTACACGGCCGACAAGGAAGTCCTGCTCACCACCTACGACGACTACTGGGGCGGCTGGGACGGCCCGCACTACGACAAGGTCCTGGTCTCGATCACGCCGGAGGCCGCGGTCCAGCAGCAGATGCTCGACGGCGGCGAGGTCGATCTCGCCCTGTCCCTGCCGCTCGAGAACGTCGCGAGCTACAAGGACAACCCGGACTTCACCTTCATCGACGAGCCGTCGTTCTTCAACTACGTCGGCTTCTTCAACACGGAGCGCGAGCCGCTCAACAACCCGAAGGTCCGCCAGGCGCTGTCGTACGCGATCCCGTACGGCGACGTCATCACCGTCGGCGCCCAGGGTTACGGCACGCAATCCTACGGCCCGGTTCCCGCGGGCGTGTTCCCGTGGTCCGACGAGGTGCCGCAGTACCAGCAGGACCTGGACAAGGCCAAGGCCCTGCTCAAGGAGGCCGGCTACGAGAACGGCGGCTTCAAGCTCGACCTGACCTACGCCGCCGAGAACCAGAACGAGGCCCGCTTCGCGCCGCTCATCAAAGAGGCGTACGCGGCACTGGGCGTGGACGTCACGATCACGCCGATCGCCTTCAACCAGCAGTGGGAGCAGGCGAAGGGCGACCCGGCGGGACGCCAGGACATGTTCCTCCTCCTGTACTGGCCCACGTACAGCGATGCCGGCGCGGACAACCTGTGGTCGATGTTCCGCAGCAGCGAGGCCCCGTTCTTCAACCTCTCGTACTGGAAGAGCGACGCCTACGACGCGCTCGTGGACGAGGCCGGGACCCTGACCGCCACCAAGCGCGACGAGGCGCAGGCCAAGTACGTCGAGGCGATGAAGATCCTCCTGGACGAGGCGCCCGGCTTGTTCTTCTACGACACCCGGTTCGTGACCGCGGTGCCCAACCGGGTGGCGGGGTTCGAGTACAACCTCAACTACCCGTTCGCCCAGTTCTTCTACCCGATGTACCCGGCGGGCTGAGCCCGCACCGCGAACGCCGGGCCCGGTTCCCCCGCCGGGCCCGGCGCCGCATCCTCCACGGAACCAGATCGTGACCCGCTTCATCCTGCGCCGGCTGGCCGGCTCCGCCGCGGTGCTGCTCGGGCTGTCCGTCATCACGTTCGCCCTCGCCCGGCTCGTGCCGTCCAACCCGGCCGCCGTGTACATCGGCCCCAAGGCCCGGCCCGAGGACATTGCCCGGGTGAGCCAGCAGCTGGGCCTCGACCAGCCGCTGCCCGTCCAGTACGTGCGCTACATGCAGGCCATGCTCACCGGTGACTGGGGCACCTCCATCGGCACCAAGCAGCCGGTGCTGGACGACATCCTGGGCCGCCTGCCGGCGACGCTCGAGCTGATCATCGTGGCGATGGCGTTCGCGATCCCGGTGGGCATCGTGCTCGGCGTGATGTCCGCGCGCTGGCAGCATCGGCCGCCGGACATCGGCGTGCGGATCGTGTCGATCGTGGGCGTCTCGCTGCCCGCGTTCTGGCTGGGCCTGCTGCTCCAGATGCTGTTCTTCCGGGAGCTCCACCTGCTGCCCCTGACCGGCCGCGTGGACGCGGACCTGCGGTTCGCCGCGCCGATCGCCGACATCACCGGCTTCTACCTCATCGATGCCGCGGTCACCGGCAACTGGGTCGCGTTCCGCGACGTGGTGTGGCACCTGGTGCTGCCGGCGTTGACGCTGGCCGCCTACCCGTTGGGCCTGATCGCGCGGATGACCCGCGGCTCGATGCTCGAGGCCCTCGGCCAGGACTACGTCCGCGCTGCTCGGGCTGCCGGCCTCAGCGTCCGCCTGATCACGTACCGGCTGGCGCTCAAGAACGCCCTGATCCCGGTGATCACCGTCATCGGGCTCACCTTCGCGTACTGCCTGACCGGCACGTTCTTCGTCGAGGTCGTGTTCAACTGGCCCGGCCTCGGGACGATGGCCGTGCGCGGCATCCTCAACCTGGACTTCCCGGTGATCATGGGCATCACGCTGTTCGGGGCATTCGCCTACGTCCTCATCAACCTGGTGGTGGACATCGGCCAGTCGTGGCTCGACCCGCGGACGAGGCTCGCCTGATGGCGGTCGAGATCCTGCGGCCGGTCATCACGGCGCCCCGGGCGGGATTCCTCCGCCGCTTCCGGCGCGCCGTCGTCGCCGACCCGCTCGCACTGGCCGGCGTGGTCGTGATCGGGCTGGTCGTCGTGCTCGCGCTGTTCGGGCCCTGGATCGCACCCTACCCGGCCCAGGGCGAGGGAGCGAGCGACGTCGCCTCGCGCATGCTGCCGCCCGGCCCGGGACACCTGTTCGGGACCGACGGTCTCGGCCGGGACGTGCTCAGCCGGGTGATCATGGGGGCGCGACCGGCGATGGCCGTCTCCCTGCTGGTCGTGGGACTGGCGATGCTGATCGGCGTTCCACTCGGGGCGATCGCGGGCTACCGTCGCGGCCGGCTGGACGCCCTGATCATGCGCACCACGGACCTGTTCCTCGCCTTCCCGCCGCTGCTGCTGGCGATGGCGATCGTCGCCGCCCTGGGGCCGGGCCTGGAGCACGCCGCGCTCGCCCTCACGATCGCGTGGTGGCCGTGGTACGCACGCCTGGCCCGCGGCACGGCAGCCTCCCTGCGGGAGCGGACGTTCGTGCAGGCGGCGCGGTCGATGGGGATCCGGGACATCACGATCCTGCGCCAGCACATCGTGCCCAACGCGCTCACGCCCATCCTCGTCCAGGGGACGATCGACGTCGGCACCGTGATCCTGGCGGCGGGGTCCCTGGCGTTCCTGGGGCTGGGCGCTGCGCCACCCACCCCCGACTGGGGCCTGATGGTTGCCGAAGGCCGAACCTACGTGCTCGACCAGTGGTGGCTGTCCACGTTCCCGGGACTCGCCATCTTCGTCACGGTGCTGGCGTTCAACCTGGTCGGCGATCTGCTGGTGGACCTGCTCGACCCGCGGGGCACGCGATGACCCGTCCGCTGCTCTCCGTGCGCGATCTCGCGGTGTCCTTCGTGACCAGGGACGGCACGACGACCGGCCTCGACGGCGTCAGCGTGGACGTCGGCGAGGGCGAGATCGTGGGACTGGTGGGCGAGACCGGCTGCGGCAAGACGCTCACGGGCCTGTCGGTGCTCGGCCTCCTGCCTCCGACGGCGCGGATCACCCGTGGCGCGATCGAGCTCCTCGATCGCGATCTCCTCGGGCTGCCGGAGGCGGAGCTGCGCAAGCTCCGCGGGTCCGTGCTGGCGATGGTGTTCCAGAACCCGTCGTCGGCGTTCAACCCCGTGTTCACGGTGGGCGCGCAGATGCGGTACGTGCTTGACGCCCACGAGTCGGTGCCCAAGGCCGAGGCCGTCGCGCGGATCCGCGCCGCGCTCGAGGAGGTCGGTCTGCCCGAGGCGGACCGGGTGATGCGCGCCTACCCCCACGAGCTGTCGGGCGGGATGCTCCAGCGGGCGATGATCGCCAGCGCGCTGCTGTGCCGGCCGCGCCTGCTGATCGCGGACGAGCCGACAACGGCCCTCGACGTCACCATCGAAGCCCAGATCCTGCGCCTGATCCGGCGGCTCCAGGAGGCGCGCGGGTTCAGCGTGCTGTTCATCACCCACGACCTGGGCGTCGTGCGGGTGGTGAGCGACCGGGTCGTGGTCCTGTACGCGGGCCGGGTCGCCGAAAGCGCCCCGACGGCGGCCCTGTTCGGGCGCCCGCTCCACCCCTACTCGCGCGGGCTGATGGCGGCCGCCCCGCGAGCCTCGGAGCGCCGCGCCGCCTTGACCGCGATCCCGGGCAGCGTCCCCGCGGACGTGGGCGTCGTTCCGGGATGCGCGTTCGCGGACCGCTGCCCGATTGCCGTGGACCGCTGCCGGACCGAACGTCCCGAGCTGCGCGTGCTGGACGGTGCGCACCTGGTGGCCTGCCACCTCGCGGACACGGGGGCGGTGTCGTGACCGTCGCGACGAGCGCTGCCACCCCGGCTGGCGGGCCCGCGGCCGGCTCCCCGCTGGTCCGGGTCCGCGGCCTCGAGAAGGTCTTCCACGCCGACGGGCGAACCCTCCGGGCCGTGGCGGGCGTGGACCTCGACATCGTGTCCGGGGAGGTCCATGCCCTGGTGGGTGAGTCCGGCTCCGGCAAGACCACGCTCGCACGCTGCATCCTGCGGCTGATCGAACCGACGGCGGGCACGATCGAGCTGGACGGCCGGGACATCGGACGGCTGCGCGGCGGCGAGCTCCGGGCGCTGCGGCGCGGGATGCAGATCGTGTTCCAGGACCCCCAGGGATCGCTTGATCCGCGGATGAGCGTGCTGGACCTGGTGGCGGAGCCGATCCGCGCCCACCTCCGGCCTGCCCGCGGCAGCATCGAGCCCGCCGTGCTGGAGCTGCTCGATGGCGTTGGCCTCGCCCGGCGCCACCTGGACCGCCGGCCCCACGAGCTGTCCGGCGGCCAGTGCCAGCGGGTCGCGATCGCCCGTGCCCTCGCCCTAAGACCGCGGCTCATCGTGCTGGACGAGCCGACGTCGGCGCTGGACGTGTCGGTCCAGGCCCAGATCCTCAACCTGCTCCTGGAGCTGCGGGCTCGCCACGGCCTGACCTATCTCCTGATCTCGCACGACCTGGGCGTCGTTCGCCACCTGTCCGACCGGGTCTCGGTGATGTACCTCGGGCGGATCGTGGAGCACACGGCGGCGGAAGCCGTGTTCGACGGCGCGGAGCACCCCTACACCCGGGCCCTGCTGGCGTCGGTCCCCGACGTGGCCGGCGCAGCCGCGCCTCGCCGGGCGTTGATCGCCGGAGACCCACCCAGCCCGGCGGACCCGCCTCCGGGCTGTGCCTTCCATCCACGCTGCTGGCTGCGCGCCCGGATCCAGGACGGTGCGATCTGCGCGACGACCACCCCGCCGCCGGTGGGCCCGGACAACCGGGCGGCATGCCACTTCGCGGACCGGGTCGGGCCGGCGATGGTCTCCCTGGCGGCCGAGGCGGCCGGCGCCTCGATGGCGGCCGGGTCACCCGAGACCATCGCGCCCGGGTCCCCGGTGCCGGACGGATCGCTGGTCACGCCCGCCAACTGGCAGGACCCACCGTTCCTGCGCTGGGCGTACGTCCACATCGGCGAGGTCATCCCCACCGCCACCATCTCGCGGGGCGGCGCGCCGGTGGCGGCGCTGCCCCGGGCGGAGCGGAACCTGGACGAGGTCCGGTTCCGCATCCGGGGGGTGGAGCACACGGTCGGCGAGATGCTGGCCCGGACCGACACCGACGGGTTCCTGGTGATCCACCGGGGCCGGATCGTGACCGAGTGGTACGGCGGGGCGATGACGGACGCCACACCGCACCTGCTCCAGTCGGTGTCGAAGTCGATGACCTCCGCGCTCGTCGGGGCCCTGGCCGGCGCCGGGCTCCTGGACCCGTCGGCGGACGTCACCCGGTACGTGGAGGAGCTTCGGGGCGGCGCCTTCGAGGGCTGCACCGTCGAGCACCTGCTCGACATGCGTGCCGGCACCCGTTTCTCGGAGGCATACGAGGATCTCGACGCCGACATCCGGATCAGCGAGCAGGTGGCCGGCTGGCGGCCGCGCACGAGACCGGACCTGCCCCCCGACCTGTACGGGTACATGGCGGGCCTGGCCAACCACAGCCCGCACGGGGGCCCCTTCGAGTACCGGTCGATCCTCACCGACGTGCTGGGCTGGGTCCTGGAGCGAGCAGGCGGCGACAGCTTCGCCCGGCTGTACTCGCAGCACGTCTGGTCGCGGATCGGCGCCGAGCGCGACGCATCGATCACGGTGGACGCGAGCGGCTGTGCGCTGACGGACGGCGGCATCTCGGTCACCCTGCGCGACCTCGGCCGGTTCGGGCTGATGTACCTGGGACACGGGGCGATCGACGGCCGGCAGGTCCTGCCCGCATCGTGGGTGGGGCGGGTCGGCGTCCCGCGGCCGGACCTGGTCGAGGCCTTCGGCGGCTCCCTGTCCTACGAGGGCGTCGCCACGCCGACCTCCCACTACCACGACCTGTGGTGGGTGTTCGATGCCGATCGAGGCGTCTACGGCGGGATCGGCATCCACGGCCAGGCGCTCGTCGTACATCGGCCGGCGGAGGCCGTGATCGTGAAGCTGTCCACCCATGCGGACGCGCTGGACCGCGAGAAGCACGAGCTTGCGCTGGCGGGTGCGATGGCGATCGGGTCCGTGCTCGAGCGCGAGGGCTAGCGGCGCCTGGTTGCGCGGCGCTGCCGGCCGGATCAGCCCAGGAGTGCTCGGCCCACGATCATCGCCCAGGCCACGGTCGCGACCGACTGCACGATCCAGAAGGATCGGTGCCGTGTCTTGTGGCGCATGCCGAGGAACACGATCCAGGCCCCGATCACCCCGCCGGCGGCGCACAGCAGCCACAGCGTCCGCTCGCGGACCCGGCGGCCGCCCCGGGGCGCGGCGAGCTTGTCGTACGCGTACGCGGCGGCTGTCACCAGGTTGACGATGACCAGCCACCAGAGCAGCAGGTCCGGCATCAGCGGGCGTACTCCGCGCCGCGCGCCGACGGCGGCGGGGTCCGCCGCGGCAGGGCCGTCCCGACGAGGTCCGCGACGTCGGGCAGCCCGCGGGCCCGGCACGAGTCCGCCAGCTCGTCGGCCAGGTGCACCGGCAGCATCGGGTCCGCCAGCGCCGCCACGCCCACGCCGGCCGCGGACGCCCCGACGGCCAGCAGGTCCAGCACGTCCTCGACCGTGCTCACGCCGCCGATCCCGATCACGGGCACGTCCACGACCTGGGCCACCTCGAACACGACCCGCAGCGCGACCGGCTTGAGCGCGGGCCCGCAGATCCCGCCGTAGACGGAACCCAGGGCCGGCCCGGACCGATCGGCGGCCACGGCCAGGCCGGGCAGCGTGTTGACCGCGCTGATCGCGTCCGCGCCGGCGTCCTCGCACGCCCGCGCCACCGCTCGCACGTCCGCGGCCGCGGCGGTCAGCTTGGCGATCACCGACAGGTCCGTCGCCCGCCGCACGGCAGCGACCACGGAGCCCGCGGCGTCCGCGTCCAGCCCGAACGCCGCCCCGCGGGCGGCGTTCGGGCACGAGAGGTTGAGCTCCACGCCCGCGACGCCCGGCACGCCCTCCAGGCGGCGCGCCAGATCCGCGAACTCGCCGGCCGACTCCGCGCACAGGTTGAGGATCACCGGCACCGGCCACCGGGCCCACGCCTCCGCGTACCGCTCCAGGACCATCTCGATGCCCGGGTTCTGGAGCCCCACGCCGGTCAGCAGGCCGCCGGGGACCTCCACCATCCGCGGCGCGGCATGTCCCGATCGTGGCCTGATCGTCGTCCCGCGCGTCACCAGCCCCCCGAGCCGCGCCAGGTCCACGAGGTCCGCGACCTCCACGCCGTAGCCGAACGGGCCCGCCGCGGCGATCACCGGGTTCGCCAGGACCAGACCCCGCCCCAGGTTCACGGCCAGCGAGACCGGACGCCCGCCGAGCGCGTCGAGAGAGGGCGAGCGGCCGCTCCGGGCCGACCCCGACGACGGTGTCGCCGGGCCGGACGACCCCCACGAGGGGGCGGGGCCGGCTGCAGGCCTAGCAGTCACGGGCCGGATCGCCGGCTTGATGCGCCGAACGGTTGGCGTCCGCCGAGGCCCGGGCGCGCCGGGCACGACTCGCCGCTTCGCCTTCACCGGTCCAGCCCCCAGTCCAGCTCGTCCGCGGCGAACGTGGGGCCCTCGCGACAGACCCGCACGGGGCCGGCGGCGCCCTCCACCACGCAGCCCAGGCACGTCCCCGCCGCGCACCCCATCTCGTGGCCGATCGCAACCTGGAGGAACGCCTTGCGGCGTGCCTCGGTTGAGCCCGGGGGCACTGGCCGGCCGCCGCCACGCTTGCGGCCCAGTGTCGCGACCCCCAGCCGCTGCTTGCGCCCCGCCGCCAGCCCGGCGACGGCGGCGAGCGTCGCCGGCGGCCCGCACGCAAACGACTGGTCCGCCCAGCCCTCGTACCCCTGGACCAGGTCGATCACGGAGCCCCGGATGCCCATCGAGCCGTCGTCGGTGGCGACGACGTACTCCACCTCGTCGGGCAGCAGGTTGGACGGGTAGACGGCCGCCGACGATGGGGCCCCGTACAGCAGCACGACCGACCGCGCGTCCCGGAGCGCCTCGTCCACCAGCAGGCGCAGCCCCGCGATCGCCGGTCCCTCGGCGACGAGCAGCAGGTGGCGCGACCGCGGGTCCAGCTCGAACGGCCGCCCCAGCGGACCCAGCAGGTCCAGCCGGTCGCCCGGTCTCCGGCCGCACATCCACCCGCCGAAGCGTGTCGCCGCATCCACCTGGATCGAGAGCGTGCCGCTGGCCGGGTCGGCGGTCGCGATCGGGTACGGACGCCGGACCGGGAAGCTGCCCGGTTCGCCGGCCCGCACGTGCAGGTACTGGCCGGCCCGGGCGCCCGGCACGACCGCCGGCGCATGCCATGACTGCTGCCACTGGCCGGGCAGGATCTCCCGGCTCTCGAGGAGCTCCGCGCCGGCGGGGCGCATCGGGGCGCTTGCGGGCCGGCCGGGAGGGTGGGCGCGCCGGGCGCCGCTAGGGGCGCTGTCCGTCCTCGGACGCCTCCACGTCCTCCACGTCCTCCACGTCCTCCACGTCCTCCTCCACGTCCTCGGTCCCCTCCGCCTCCTCGTCCATCTCGGGCGCGATCGCGGGGAAGCCCTCGGCGAGCGCGTCGGCAAGGTCCCCGAACACGTCGGTGGGGTCGTAGAACTCGACGATCTCATCCGGGCCGGACAGCTCGCGCCACTCGCCGTCTCCGTCCTCGGGCAGGACCTCGGCCCGGAACGTGCCGGCGGCGCCGAGCACCAGCCGCTCGTCGTCGTCGTCCACGATGACGAGATCGCCCAGGCGGGAGGCGAGGTGGGACGCCGCCTCCTCGAACTGCTCGATCAGGCGCGCCTCGCTGTGCTGGCTCCGCTCCTGGAAGTCAAGGGCGAGGTCGTACAGGGCCCGGGCCGCCGTCTCCTCGTCGTCGGCGTCGATCACCGCCGGCTGGGCGGCCGCCCACTCGTCGGCGGCGCCGGCATAGCCCGCGTCGTCACCCAGGACGAAGGTCTCCTCGGGCGAGATGCCGGCCGTGGCCAGCAGCTCGTCGGTGGCGGTGGGCTCCTCGCCGAACCCGGCCGCCTCGCGGGCGGCCTCGGCGAACGCCTGGTAGATCTCGGCCGGGTTGTACAGCTCCACCAGCTCCGACGGCGTCTCGATGATCTCGGTGTCCGAGGTCCACTCGCCGGTGTCCGCATCCTCGTAGCGGCTGCGGACGCGGAACGTGCAGTCGGGCGCGACGGAGAGGTAGTCCGGGTCCTCGTCGATAAGCGTCAGCCCGCCCAGCGCGCTGATCCGGTCCCGATTGCGATCCAGGAACCCGCGCAGCTGCTCGGTCGCCTGCACGACGAAGTCGGTCCGCTCCAGGGCGGCGTCGTTGGCGAGCTCGCTGAGCATGTCGTTGCGGCCCACGTCCATCACGTCGCCTCCTTCAGCCGTGGTACTCGAGGTCGGCTCCGAGGCGCTCCCGGAGAAACATCGAGTGGTGTCGCTCGAAGATCCATTCGCCTGCCCGGTGCCCGAGGGCCCGGGTGGCCTCGTCCGCCTCCAGGCGGTCGAGCGTCCCGTAGTCCGGCAGGTCGAGCAGGATGACGTTGTCGAAGTCCCAGCCGTGCGCCACGTTGTACCAGCCCACGAACCGGATGCCGAACTTCTCCTCGTACTCCTTCACCTGGCGCGGGAAGATCGTCTTCATGAAGAACTTGAAGAACGGATCGCGGCCTCGACGGACGGAGAAGAAGGTCGCCAGAACGGGCACGACGCGAGCAGCCTCCCTGTGTTTCCTGGACGCGGGTGCGCCTATTCTCGCACGCCCGGGTCCGGCAGCCGTGCCTCCGGGGAGTCGGCCTCGGGCGCCGTGATTGCCGGCTCGTCGATCGCCGTGTCGTCGGCTGCGGTCGCGGCGCGATCGGTCGCCGCGGCCCCGTCGGCTGCGGTGCCGCCGGTCGCGGTGCCGCCGGTCGCCGCAGCCCCGTCGGTCGCCTCCACCCCGGCGGGCGTCGCCAGCTCGTCCTCCAGCTCCCCCACCGTCCGGGTCGCGCTGGCCCGCGGCCGGCGACGCCCCTCACCGCGCTCGGCAGCGACGAGCCGGAGCAGGAAGATGACCGTCTGGCCCGCGAACAGCAGCAGGATCAGGGTGAGGAACAGCAGCACCGCGCTCGCCGCGGGCGGCCAGCCCCACGCCACCGTGAGCGGCGTCAGGATCACCAGGAACAGCAGCAGGCCGAGCTGGAACCGGAAGCAGCCGAGTCCCGGCCCGCGCTCGGCGTCGAGCGGCTCGCCCTTGTACGCGACGGGCCGAGCTGGAGTTGGATGCTCAGGGGAGGTCACGTCCGTCACTGTACCGCCGGGCGTAGGGTCAGGGTTGCGGTGCGTCGCGCCATTCGGGCTGCGGTGCGTCGCGCCATTCGGGCTGCGGTTGCGTCGCGCCATGCGCGCTGCGGTGGCGTCGCGCCATTCGGGCTGCGGTGGCGTCGCGCCATTCGGGCTGCGGTTGCGTCGCGCCATGCGCGCTGCGGTGGCGTCACGCCATCCGGCTGCGGTTGCGTCGCGCCATGCGCGCTGCGGTGGCGTCACGCCATCCGGGCTGTCGCGGACCGCGCCGTATCCAGCCTGCGACTATTCCGGGCCCATTCGGGCCCCGATGGCGCACTTCCTCCCACGGATCCGATGGCGGCGCCGCTCGTGCGAGCTTGCGTACGCTCGGCCGTCACCGTTGACGTCCTCCGGTCGGACGCGGGTCACTTCCCAGGCCTGTCGATGACGCAGGAATAGTCACCCGGCGCATATCCGGGCGCCCGGGGTAGCGGCCGGCGGGCGCCCGGGGTAGCGGCCGGCGGGCGCCCGGGGTAGCGGCCGGCGGGCGCCCGGGGTAGCGGCCGGCGGGCCGCTCGCGGTGACCGCCGCGCGCCCTACCATTCGGGGCAATGGACGATCCCCTCGCGCCAGACCGCCGGCACCCCGCCCGCCACCCGGAGCTCGTCGGCCGCCGGGTCGTCGTCACGGGCGGGGCGAGCGGCATCGGCCAGGCCACGGCGGCGCGGTTCGTCGCCGAGGGCAGCCGTGTCGTCGTCCTGGACCGGGATCCTGCGCGCAACCTCGCCGTCGCGGAGGAGCTCCCCGGCCTCGTGGGGGTCGTGGCCACGGATGTCGCGGACCGGGCGTCCGTCGACGCCGCGTTCGCCGAGGTGGACCGGCTGATCGGCGGCGTGGACGTGCTCGTCGCCAACGCCGGCATCAGCATCCGCCACCGGTTCCTGGACATCACGCCCGAGGATTGGCGCCGGGTCATGGCGGTCAATCTGGACGGCGTGTTCAACTGCGCTCAGGAGGCTGCCCGCCGGATGGCCACCGGCAGCGGGGGCGTGATCCTCATGACGGCGTCCACCAACGGGATCGTCGGGCACCCGTTCTACGCGGACTACAACGCGTCCAAGGCGGGCGTGATCCTCCTGACCCGGTCCATGGCCCTGGAGCTGGCCCCCGACATCCGGGTCAACGCGATCTGTCCAGGCTACGTCATGACCCCCATGCAGCAGTCCGAGTACACCCCCGAGATGCTCGCGGCAACCGACGCCAAGATCCCGATCGGGCGCCACGCGCGGCCGGACGAGGTTGCAGCGCTGTTCGCCTTCCTCGCATCCGACGAGGCCGCCTACCTCACCGGCACCATCATCCCGATCGACGGAGGGGAGCTCGCCGGCGGCCTGGCCAGCCGCGACTGGGTCCGCCCGGGCACGACACCCGAGTCATGAGCGCGCTCGCGACCCCCCGCGCCGATCCCACGCCCGCCACAGCCCGGGACGAGCGATGCCGACCCTGACGGGGCGCCGCGCGATCGTGACCGGCGGCGCATCCGGTATCGGCCGGGCGACCGCGCACCTGCTCGCGGCCGAGGGCGCCGCCGTCCTGGTCGCCGACCTCGACACAGCGGGGGCCGCGGCGGTCGCGGACGCGATCGGCGCAGCGGGCGGGCGGGCGCTCGCCGCAGCCGCCGACGTGGCCCGGACCGAGGACTGCCGGCGCCTGGTGGAGACCGCCGTGGAGCAGTGGGGCGGCCTCGACATCGTCGTCAACTGCGCCGGGATCGTCCGCCGGGCGACCGTCGTCGGGACCACCGAGGACGAGTGGGACCGCGTCATGGCCGTCAACGTGCGATCGGTCTTCCTGATGGGCAAGCACGCGGTGCCTGTCATGGAGCGGGGCGGCGGCGGGTCGATCGTGAACATCGGTTCGGGATGGGGGCTCAAGGGCGGCCCCAGCGCCGTCAGCTACTGCGCGTCCAAGGGCGCCGTGGTCAACATGACGCGGGCGATGGCCATCGACCACGGACCGGCGGGGATCCGCGTCAACTGTGTCTGCCCCGGCGACACGGACACGCCCATGCTGCGGTCGGAGGCCGGGCAGCTGGGCATCGACGAGGCGACGTTCCTCGCCGAGTCCGCACAGCGGCCGCTGCCGCGCCTCGGCACACCCGAAGACGTCGCGCGGGCCGTGCTCTACCTCGCCGGGGAGTCGGCCGGCTGGGTCACCGGGGCGATGCTCGTCGTTGACGGAGGCGGGCTGGCCTGACGCCGCATGGGACCGGCCCGATGCGCGGGACGATCGGGGGAGTGACACGGGGCGACCGCTGGCGCTACAACATCCCCGTGCGCCGCCTCCTCCCGCTCCTCGTGCTGCTCGGCGTCGTCACTGCGCTGGCGGCGGCCCCCGTCGCGCTCGCCGACGATCCCGCGCGCGACCCGCGCTGCGCGGACTGGGAGCAGAACGGGGCGCCGCCAGGCATCGACATGCGGCTCGTGTGCACCGCCAACGAGGTCATCGGCACGTATACCGGCCGGTCGGCCGCGGACGACCTCAACCGGGACCCGCTCGCGCCCTATGTCGCGAGCCTCATCGTGGCCGGGATCGTGTTCGCCGTCGCCGGGATCGTCGCCGCGCGGTTCGTGGGCGGCAAGGCGGGCAGGCGCCTGGCCCCCGAGCGCCCGGACGTCTGGTGGGCGTGCCCGTCCTGCAAGTCGGTCAACGCGGACGGCCGGACCACCTGCTACGCCTGCCACGCCTCCCGCTCGGACACGCCGGCCGGCGATCCGCCGATGGTGCTCACGCGCGCCGAATGACCGGCCGCCGGCCTCAGATCTCCTGCCCGCCCTCCCGCGCGGCCAGCCGATCCTTCGCCTTCCAGTACTCCCCGGCGAGCGGCAGGAACCAGGCACGGCCCTCGTACGGCGCGGGCACCAGTGGGAACCGCAGCGACGCCAGCTCGGGTGCTGCACTGCCGCCCACCCACTCGGCGACCCGCACGCCCAGCCACGGCATGATCGCAACCCCGGACCCGCAGCAGCCGGTCGCGTACGTCACCCCGTCCGCCCGGCCGACGTGTGGCATGCGGTCGAACGTGAACGCCACCTTGCCGCCCCACGCGTACGCGATTCGCGCCGACGCCAGCTGTGGGTGCACCCGGACCATCGAGCGACGCAGGATCTCCGCCGTCCGGGCGATGGACGTCGGCCACATGCTGGCCCGCCCCCCGAACAGCATCCGGCCGTCCGGCGTGAGCCGCCAGTAGAAGAGGAAGTTCTTGGAGTCGAAGAACATCCGGCCGCGCGGGCTGAGCTCGGCGGCGAGCCCGGGCACCAGGGGCTCCGTCACGATGATGTAGCTGCCGATCGCCATGATCCGCCGCCGCAGGGACGGCGTGAGCCCGCCCGTGTAGCCGTTGGTGCCCACGATCACGTCCCGGGCCAGGATCGCGCCCCGTGAGGTCTCGACGACGCTGCGTCCATCCGCCTGTCGCCGCACCCGCAGGGCGCGGGTCTCCTCGTGCAGGACGGCGCCTGCCTCCTCGGCCAGCATGGCCAGCCCGGCCACCAGCTTGCCGGGATGGAGCCCCCCGCTCCGCTCCACGACGAGCCCGCCGAAGTACGCATCCGTGCCGATCTCCTCGCGCAGGGCCTCGCGCGGCACGACATGCGCCGGCATGTCCAGGGGCCGCAGCGCGTCCACGGCCGCCGCGTGCCCGTCGGCGTGCGAGGGCGCGTAGGCGAGCGCGAGGTGGCCTGCGCGGACGAAGTCGGCGTCGATGCGGGTCGAGCACAGCGCGGCCACGTGCTCGAAGGCGTCGATGGTCTCGCGATACAGGCGGTGGGCCCGCTCCCGACCGTGCATCCGCTCCAGCGCGGCGACCGGATGCTTGTACCCCGGGTGACACATGCCGCCGTTGCGCGTGGAGGCGCCCCAGCCGATGCGCTCACCCTCCACCAGCACCACGCTCGCGCCCAGCTCCGCGGACCGGCGGGCCGCGGAGAGCCCGGTCAGGCCGCCCCCCACGACCACGACATCCACCGCGTCCGGCAGGGCTCCGCCGCGACGGTCCGGCATCGCCGGCATCGTCGCCTGCCAGAAGGACCGCTCGTCCACCGCAGACACCTCCCCGGCGTCAGCCGGTGTGCGCGACCCGTCCCCCCGCGATCACCAGCGTCACCGCGCCCGGCAGGTCCCGCCCGAGGAGCGGCGAGTTCTTCCCCTTCGAGCGCAACGCGTCGGCGGTCACCGCCCAGGCGGCGCCACGGTCGATGACCACGAGGTCCGCCGGCTCGCCGACACGCAGGCCGGGCGTCACGCCCGCGGCGACCCCCCGCTCCCCGAGGACCCGCGCCGGGCCGATGGTCAGTGCCTCGATCGCGCGGGCAAGCGAAAGCCTCCCGGCCGAGACTGCCGCCAGCACGATGCCCGCCGCCGTCTCGATGCCGCTGATCCCGTTCGCCGCGTAGCCGAACTCGACGTGCTTGTCCACCTCGGTGTGCGGCGCGTGGTCCGTCGCAATCGCGTCCGCGGTCCCGTCCACCAGCGCCGCCATGCACGCTGCCGCGTCCTCCGGCGAGCGCAGCGGCGGGTTGACCCGCAGCGAGGTGGCGAACGGCGGCCCCACGAGCGAGCCGTCCGTCCACGGGTCCCGCGCGGCACCGGCGTCGTCCACCGCCTCCCACGCCCAGCGCCGCGACCCGGCGATCCACTCGTCGGTGAAGGCCAGGTGGTGAGGCGTCACGTCGCAGGTCACCGGCAGGCCCGCCGCCTTCGCGGCTCGCACGTGGGCGAGCGCCGCGGCCGTGGACACGTGCGTGACGTGGAGCCGTGCACCCGGCTCGTCGCGCACGGCGTCGGCGAGGATGGCGATCGCCCGGGCCACCGCGCCGGCCTCGGCGGCCACCGGCCAGCCCTTCAGCCCCAGGACGGTCGCGACGTACCCCTCGGACGCCTCGGCGCCCTCGGTGAGCGACGGATCCTCGGCATGGTCCACGATCGGCAGACCCAGCGATCCCGCGTACACCAGCGCGTTGCGCAGGATCGCGGCCCCGCGCACGGGGGAGCCGTCATCGGAGAACCCCACCACCCCCGCGTCGGCCAGCTCGCCCAGCGCCGCCAGCGTCTCGCCCTTGCGGCCCGCGGTCACCGCCCCGTGCAGGAGCACCCGCACCGGGGAGCCGGACGCGGCAGCCGCCTCCCGGATCCGCGTCACCACCGATGGCTCGTCCATCGCCGGGGTCGTGTTGGGCATCAGGCACACCGTGGTGAACCCGCCGTGGGCGGCCGCGGCCAGGCCGGTCGAGACCGTCTCCGCGTCCTCGTTGCCGGGCTCCCGGAGGTGCGCGTGCAGGTCCACGAAGCCGGGCGCGATGATCACGCCGTCCGGCCCCAGGCCCTCGGCGTCCGAGCCGGCCAGCGGCGTGAACCGCTGGAGCACGCCGTCCTCGACGACGACCTCGGCGGCGGCCTCGAACCCAGCGGCCGGATCCACGACCCAGCCCCGGAGCGTGGCGGTGGCGAGCGGTGCGAGCGGCGTTGTCATTCGGCGGCCCCCCGGCCGTGCGCCCCGGCCAGCAGGTACAGCAGCGCCATCCGGACCGCCACGCCGTTCGACACCTGGGCCAGGATCACGGACCGCGGGTCCACCGCCACGTCGGCCGCGATCTCCACGCCCTCGTTCATCGGCCCCGGGTGCATCACCACGACGTCGGGCTTCGCGGCCCGCAGGCGAGTCTGCGTGAGCCCGTACCGGTCCGCGTACTCGCGCAGCGACGGAAGCATCCCGCCCGCCATCCGCTCCTTCTGGATGCGCAGGGCCATCACCACGTCCGCGTCGCGCAGCGCAGCGGACAGGTCGGACGTCACCGTGAAGCGCCGGCCGGCCGCGCCCCGGGCCGCCCATGCGTCGAAGCCGCGGAGCAGCGTGGACGGGCCGCACAGCCACAGGTCCGCGCCCATCGCGGTCAGCGTCCAGATGTTGGAGCGCGCGACCCGCGAATGGAGGATGTCGCCCAGGATCACCACCTTGCGACCCTCCAGGGAACCTTCGGGCAGCACCGAGCGCAGCGTGTACAGGTCCAGCAGCGCCTGCGTGGGGTGTCCGTGCCAGCCGTCGCCGCCGTTGAGCACGGCGCCCCCGAACACCTCGGCCGCGAGGTGCGGCGACCCCGACGCCGAGTGGCGCATCACCAGCATGTCCGCGCCCAGCGCCTCGATCGTGCGAACCGTGTCCACCAGGGATTCGCCCTTGGATACGGACGAGGTGGACGCCGCGATGTTGACCACGTCCGCGGACAGGTTCTTGGCGGCCACCTCGAAGCTCACCCGGGTTCGCGTGGAGGCCTCGTAGAACAGGATCGTCACGCTCGTCCCGCGCAGGGCCGGCACCTTGGGGATCGGCCGCGCCAGGATCTCGTGCATCTCGTCGGCCGTGCGCATGACCAGCTCGATCTCGTCGCGGCCCAGGACATCCACGTCCAGCAGGTGGCGGTGGCGCCAGGGCGATGCCTCGACCTCGGGGCTCACGGGCGCGGCTCCCCGGCCGCTTCGAGGGCGGGCACCCGCTCGATCTCCACCGCGTCCTCGCCGTCGATCTCCTCCAGGTGGACCTTCACCAGCTCCTCCCGTGACGTCGGCACGTTCTTGCCCACATGGTCCGCCCGGATCGGCAGCTCGCGATGGCCGCGGTCCACGAGGGCCGCCAGCCGGATGGCCTGCGGGCGTCCGAAGTCGATCAGGGCGTCCATGGCGGCCCGGATCGTCCGGCCGGTGTACAGGACGTCGTCCACCAGCACGACCGTGCGGCCGTTGAGGTCGAACGGGATCTGGGTGCCCTTGACGACCGGCTGCTGCGCGACCAGGGAGAGGTCGTCCCGGTAGAACGTGATGTCCAGCGCGCCAACCGGGATCTCCACCCCTTCGTTGTCGGCGATGGCGCGGGCGATCCGGCGGGCCAGAGGCACCCCGCGACGCTGGATCCCCACCAGCACCAGCCCGGCCGTGCCGCCGTGCTTCTCGACGATCTCGTGGGAGATCCGCATCACGGCGCGGCGAACGTCCTCGGGCGCCATGATCCGGCGACCGGTCACGGGGACCACCTGCGGCGACGCACGGGGCTCGCTCCTCCTTCCCGGCCTCTCGGGGCCACCCGGCCTCACGGGACCGGCGCGGAAATCGAGGTCAGTCTAGCGCGACCGGCCCGGCCCGGAGGGCCTCTGCGGCCGTAGGGTCAGTAGACCCTGACGGTCACCCAGGTGGTGCCGGCGAACCAGTCGCAGCCGCAGATGTCGAAGAAGTCGGCGCGGTACAGGTCCACGATCCGGCTCGGCCTCTGGGGCCCGTAATCGGTGACCGTGCGCTCGATGCAGCCACCGTCGCCGCAGATGACGACGACGGTGCCACGCGGCAGCCGCATCGCCGTCGTGCCGTGGTCGTAGAACGTCGCGTACCCCGAGATCGTGTACCGCGGCTCCTTCCAGGCCTTGCCCATCGAGGACGCGGGCTGGTCCACCTTGGGCCGGGTGGCCCGGATCCTGGGGGCCCGACCACGCTCGAGGAACGTCGAATCGGGCGCAACGTACCCGTCGGAGCGCAGCGCAGGATCGGACGCCCCCGGGGCCACGGAAGCCGGGGTGTCGATCGCCGGGATGGTGAGTGCCGTGAGGGCCGCCATCTCCACCGCCCGTTGGCTCGAGGTCTCCGTCGAACCCGCGGGAGCTGGCAGCCCGGCCAGGGCGGCCACGGCGATGAGCGCCGCGGCCGCGACGACCGGTGTGCGTCGCATTGCCGGCGATGGTACTGGATGTCGCTGGTACTTGAGTACTGGGCGCGCGTCGTACCCGGTGCGCCGGCGCACCGGCAGGGCACCCCGGGTCAGCGGATGATCGTGACCCCGCTGTCGGTCGGGAGCTCCAGATCGCCGCGGAGGTCACCGGACCAGGCCCGCACCTTGAGCACGGCCTTTTCGCCGCTCCCCGGCGCGTTCCACGCGATCCGGCCGTTCCGCAACGAGAATTCCTCGAACGCCGGGACGGGTCCCAGCAGCGGACGCTCGAGATCCACCGTCGCCGTGTCCGGATCCACCGTATACAGGCTCAGCAGGCCCGGCTCCCCGGGACCGCCCGTCGTCGTCCACAGGGCCATGACCGAGCCGTCGGCGTCCCAGTGGACGTCCCAGTCCGTGAGACTGCCAGTTGCGAGGGTCTGCGGCTCGCCGGCGCTCTCGGGCCAGGCGCCCATGACCAGCCGGCCGTCCGTCGGTCGCCAGGTGTACCCGTCGTCGTTCTTGGCGACGCCGCCGTCCCACCAGGTCGCGGTCCGGCCGTCGGGTGAGACGGACGGTCGCCAGGCCGGGGAATTGGGGACCGCCTGCTCGTCGCCCGATGCCGGGTTGAGCAGCACCGTGGCGGGCTTCCCGTCAACGACGCGGCTGACCAGCATCCGCCTCCCGGACCAGCCCGCGAACCGCGACGCGTGGTCGTCCGTCACCCGGCGTGCCTCGGCGTCCTCGGTCCGCCACAGGTACACGTCCGGACCGGCGGATCCATCGGCAGGCCGTGCCGTGAACGCGAACCGGGAACCGTCGGGCGAGTAGCCGGCGACGCTGCCCACCAGGATCACGTCGTGCGCGATCTTGAGGGTGCCGTCCGGAGCCGAGGTGACGGCCACGCTGGGCTCGGGGGTGGGCTCCGGCGATGGCTCGGTGGTCGCCGTCGGCGATCCGGGCGCGTCGGGGGTGGCCGCCGGCTCCGTCGGCTCGGGCGAGGTGGATGGTGTCGAGGTCGCCTCCGGAGGCACCGTTGCGGGTGCCGGCGTCGGGTCCGCGACCTTGCGGACCGGGACGACGATCACGCCGCTCGCTCCTTCGCCACGCTCCATCAGCACCAGCTGGTCGCTGCCCGGAGACAGGATCGCCCCGAGCTTCTCGAAGTCACCGATGTCCGCAAGCGCCGTGGTGTCGGACAGGTCCGATGCCCCGCAAGCGTCCGCCCCGACCGGGCAGACCTCGTCGATCCGCTTCGTGCGCAGCTCCAGCGCACCATCCGTACCACGGACCAGGACCTGCACGTCGCCGGCAGTCAACGGGATGGGCGTGGCGGCGCCCGGTGTCGAATTGCCGGGCGTGGTGCCCGGCCCGGGGAAGACGTTGATGCCATTGAGCAGCCCGGCGCCGATCGCGACGGCCACCACCAGGAGCCCGGCCACCGGGGCCAGTGGCATCGCCGCCGGCCGCCAGCTGCGGCGTCCGCCGCGGACGACGCCCCGGGACCCGTCAGCCTCGATCGCGGCGGCCGTCCGCGCCCAGAGGTCGCGCGGCGGCTCGGGTGCGGAATCGCGCAGGCCGCGGAAGAGGAAATGATCCTCGTCGTATTGGTCGGCGACCTCCCGGCAACCCGCGCACGTCCCGAGGTGCGCGTCCAGCCACGCGACGTCCCCGGGGGCAAGCGGTTCGTCCAGGCGCCGCGCCGCCAGTTCGCGGGCGCGCTCGTGATCGCCGATGAGGCTGGGGCGGAACAGCGGGCTCATGCGTCACGACCCCAGCGATGCTGCCTCTCCGCCTCGAGAGCCAGGCGGGCAGCCTCGTCGCGGGCAGCCTCGTCCGCCTGCACCGCCGCCTTCTCTGCGGCGAGGGCCTGGCGCAGGCTCTCGCGGGCTCGGGTGAGGAGCGCTCGCGCCGCCACGTGGGAGACGCCCAGCGCCGCCGCCAGCTCGAGGCCCGTGAGGTCGTGGAGCTCCGCGAGCAGCAGGGCCGCCCGTTGGCGCTCCGGGATCTTCTCCAGGGCCCGCTGCAGCTCGCCGGACAGGCGCGCGTCCATCACCAGGTGCTCGGCGGAGGGTGCGGTGCTGCGAGCCTCGCCCACGAGCGGCACGAAGCGCACGATGCGCTTTCGGCGGAGGTCGTCCAGGGCCACCCGGTGGGCGATCTGGTACAGCCACGCGCGGGCGTTCTCGGGCTTCTCGAGGGAGTCGTACGCGCGATACGCCTTGACGAATGCGTCCTGCGTGAGGTCAGCGGCGAGGTCGGGATCGCGGAGCATGCGGTACAGGTACGCGTAGATCTCGTTCTGGTGCTTCGCGAACAGGTCCTCGACGAAGCGGTACGCCTCGTCGCGATCCCAGCCTGCGCTCACGGTGAGGCCGGTCGGCAGAAGCCGGTACTGCTCGAGCGCGGTGAGATCGGCGACCACGGGCTCTCCGGTACGGACGTCGGGCGGCAAGACCAGATGGGGAGCCTTGCGCTCCAACCCGCTGTGACGGCCCGTTCTCCGCTCGTGTGACGGCCTCCTTGCCGAAGTCCTCGCACCCCGCCCAGCCTCGCTCAGCGCGCCGGGTGCTCCGGCGGCAGCTCGGGCGCCGGACCCGTGCGCAACTCCTCCACCGCGTCCTCGGGCGAGACCGGGTTGACCGGCAGCCCCGTGCCGAGCTCCAGACCCGCAATCTCGCGCAACCGGGGGTGGATCTCCCAGTGCCAATGGTAAGTAGCGTCGACCTGCTCCCGGAGCGGCGCCGAGTGGAGCACCAGGTTGTAGGGCGGCCCGTCCAGGCTCGCGGCCAGACGGCCCAGCACCTGGCGAAGCGCCTCCGCCGTGGCCGCGATGTCCCGGTCCGTGGCGCGCGCGAAGTCGGCGTCGTGGTGGCGTGGCACGACCCACATCTCGAACGGCGAGCGACCCGCGTACGGTGCGAACGCGACCGCGTGGTCGTCGGCGTAGAGGAGATGGTCCGGGCGGCTGACCTCCTCGCGCACGAGCCGGCAGTAAGGGCACTCGCCTTCCCTGATCAGGAAGCGCGCCGCGCCGCCCAGCTCCTCGCCCACCCGGTGCGGGATCTGGGGCAGATCGTAGAGATCGAAACACAGGTGGTTGGTCCGCGCCCCCGCCTGCGCGCCCCAGTTCTGGAGGATCTGCAGGTGCTGCGTGTGCCCGGCGTTGCGCGCGACCGTGATCTCGTCGCGGCAGCGCCGCAGCAGCTCCTCGATGGTGGCCGTGCCCACCGCGTGGAGTGGCCGGTGCTCGCCCGGCGGAGCGACGACCGTGCGCCAAGCCCCCGCTGCCCGGGCGTCGGCGATCGTCACCTGGGCGACCTCGCCCTCGCGTGCATGTGCCTCGGCCTCCGTGCCGGCGACCGTGAACGCGAAGTCCTTGAGCGTCCGCAGCCGGATGCCATCGCCGGGCGGGATCCGGCAGTTGAAGCAGTCGCCCCGATCGTCGATCGGGGCGGCGGCCAGCGCGAACCGCTCGCGGGCGAACGTCCGGTCGATGATCGTGGCCACCCACCAGCCGGTGATCGCGTCCTTGCGCAGCTCGAACAGGCCCTGGCTCACGTCCCCTCCCCGCTCGCCCCTACGCCGCCGGGACCGCGATGAGGCCGTCCAGCGCCCCTCGCTCCGCCACCGGGTCCGCGTCCGGAGGCAGAGTGCCGCCGAGATCCGTGCCCAGGTGCATCGCCAACGCCCGCGCGAAGACGGCACCCGCCGCCGCGACGGCATCGGTGGATGGAGACTCGTCGCCTCGTCCCAGCTCCGAGGCGATGCTCGCCGAGGTGAGGCCGGGCATCCCGCAGGGATCGATGAGCTCGAAGTCCCGCAGGTCCACGCCCACGTTGAGCGCGATGCCGTGGTACGCGACGCCGCGCTCCACGCGGATGCCGAGGGCACCGATCTTGCGGGGTCGCGGACCGTCCGGGTCCACCCAGCATCCGGGGTGGCCGTCGCGTCGCCCGGCGCTCACACCGTATGCCGCGCACGTGTCGGCCAGGGCCGCCTCGAGCGCGCGCACATAGGGCCGGAGCAGCAGGCCCCGATCCGCGAGATGGACGATGGGGTACGCAACGAGCTGGCCCGGGCCGTGGTAGGTCACCTCACCGCCGCGCTCCACGCGCAGGAGCTCGATGCCGCGGACCTCCAGCAGCGGGCCGGGCGCGAGAACGTGGGCGTCGTCTGCGTTGCGACCCAGGGTCAGGACCGCGTTGTGCTCCAGGATGAGCAGCTGGTCCGGGATCCGCCCGTCCGCCCGTGCGGCGGCGAGGTGCTTCTGGAGGTCCCAGGCATCCCGGTACGGCACGCGGCCGAGCCACCGCACATCCATGGCCCGCACGATAGCAGGCGAGGCTCACCGGACCGAGGGTCCGGCGCGTCCGTCGCGTGCGGCCCTGCCCGGGGTGGCGGTCGCTGCCCGGGGTGACTGCTAGGCTGGTCCCAACCCGTCGGCCCTGGCCAGGGACGGCGGGCCAGGGCCCGGTGGCGACGGAACCGCTGCCGGGCCCGTCTCGTTCCGGCTCGGGAGCGACCGGCGCACAGGAGGGCGGCGATGGACCAGGGCGTTCGCGAGCTGCGGCTGGCGGTGACGGCCGAGGACTACGCGGAGGCGGTCCGCTTCTACCGGGACGGGCTTGGGCTGGCGGAGATGGGCACCTACGTGTCGCCGGACGGTGCGAGCCGCGTGACGATCCTGGACGCGGGACGCGCGACGCTGGAGCTGTCCGAGCCGGGGTACGCGGCGTACATCGACGAGGTCGAGGTCGGGCGGCGCGTCGCGGGGCACGTTCGGGTGGCATTCGAGGTCCCCGACACGGCCGCGATGACCGAACGGCTCGCGGCGGCCGGGGCCCGGGTCATCGCCGCGCCCGTGGTGACCCCGTGGCGATCGCTCAACGCCCGCCTGGACGGGCCGGCCGGCCTGCAGCTGACGCTGTTCCAGGAGCTTGGCGGACTCGCCGATTCGGCCGGAGATGGCCACCAGGGCGACCGCTGACCCGGAGTCTGCCGCGGGGCCGGTGCCGCCCGGGACGCCAATGGTGGGTGCAGGATGGCCTCAGCCCCGCACCGCGAGGGCGGCGATCGCGGGCAGGTGGCGCGGCGAGCGGTCCGCCTCGAAGCGGATGAGGTGCGGCAGCAGGCGGTGGGCCGTGCGGTGGCCGGCGAACCAGATGGGCCGGGGCCAGGCGCGGAACGGTGACCGGACGATGGTCTTCTGGACCCGGCCCAGCATCAGCGGGTTGTGCACGAACCCGGTGCCGGACTGGATGTCGGTCCGGGTATGGCCCGGGAACGCGCCCCAGGGCGTCACGCCCAGGCCGTACCCGATCGCCGACCAGTGGTTGAGCGACACCGTGCCGTAGCGCAGCCGGTCGAGCGCGTGCTCGAGGGCCGCCCCCGTCACCGGGTCCCTCGCGGTCCGCGGGTCCACGATCACGGTGGCGTTGAGCGAGCCCCAGAGGGCATCGTTCACGAAGTCCACGGCCCGGTCCAGGAAGGCGGCGGTGTCGGGCGCGTCGATCGTCGTCTCGGCGGTGATCGAGCAGAAGGCCTCCACCCGGTAGCACGGGTCGCCGACGGCATCCGGCGAGAGGTCCGGGATCAGCATCCAGGGCAGGTGGCCATCGGTGGCGTCGCCGTACAGCTCCGCGTCCGGGTGGACCTCCGCGAAGGCGGCGAACCGCTCGCGGGCCCCCGGGTAGTAGGCGAGCCGCGGCGGCTGTGTGGCGAGCCGGGCGCGGATCCGGTCCATCAGCGCCCCGCGCTGTGGCCAGGCGGCGGCGGTGACGATGACCCGAGACGTCGTGCAGTTGAAGCCCGCGTTGTTGGTCAGCATCGTCGCGATGTTGGTGGCGTGGTAGTCGAGATCCGATTCGCTCCAGCGGCCGGGCACCACGATGATCGGGGTCAGGTTGCCCAGCTCCGCGGTGAACGGCTTGTGGAGGATGGGGTCGTCGCGGCGCTTCCGCTCGGCGCCCTCGTGCCCGGTGCCGTACACGATGGCCTCGTACGTCCGGTCCGCGCCGGTGATGTGCAGCGTGTCAACACCGGGGTGGTTGGCGAGGTGGCCGCCCTGCGCGGCGGCGCCGTGGACCAGGCGCAGGACGCCGGCCCGGACGAGGGGCGCCAGCGCGGCGTCGTACACGGAGGCGAGGTGGGCCATCACGGGATGGGACTTGCAGACCACGACCTGGTTCTCGACGAACAGCTTGTGGATGATGTCGAGCGGGCCGATCGACGACGCGTTGCCGGCGCCGAGCACCAGGCAGACGCGCCCCGGCCCGGGGCTGCGGTAGGCCTCGGCCATCGTCAGCGGGAGAGACGCGGCGGTCACGCCGGGCTCAAGCCATGTGTCGGCGACGGTCCCGATGTACGTGGCGCGGTCCCAGACGTCCACGGGGAAGACGCGGGCCGCCAGCTGGCCGTTGGGGAGCGTCCGGACCGGTCCCGGGATCCTGGGATGTCCGTATCGGCCGACGTCCGCGACGGTCCGCCGATGCAGGCGGACGCCCCGCAGGAACAGGTACGGCCCCACGATGTGCTCCTCCACCGCGGCCGGGTCGTCCGGATGAAGTCCCTCGTGGAGGGCCGAGAGGCGCGCCCATTCGTGGGCGACGGCCGCCGTAGCCTCCATCACCTCCGTCAGCAGGCGGACCCGCTGACCGGGGAGGGTTCCGATCCAGGCACCGGCGTTGGCGCGGACCTCCGCCACCGCGCGGTCGAGCTCGTCCGCGGGCGTCGCGGGCGGGACCGGCAGGCGAGGGAGGTACGGATGGGGCCCGGCGGGGATCGCCGCAGGGTCAACGGTGGGGGCGGTCACGATCGGGCGATCATAGGGCCCGGAGCCGGACAGGCGAGGCGGCCGTCGCCGACGGGCGCGGCGTGATCGCGAAACGCAACAGGCCGAACGGCCCGTGGAGACGGGTCTAAGATGCCCGTTGTCCGTGGGGTCGAGGTGGGGCGGAATCCACGGACCGCGGCCGTGTCTGCGGTCGTGGCGGAGGAGGAGGGCTCGCTCATGCATGTTCGCTTCAGGTCCGTCGCCGGGCTGATGGCGACGATCACGCTGCTGGCTGCCTGCGGTGGCAGCTCGGCAACCCAGGCGCCCGCGTCGGCGGCGCCCGCGTCGGCGGCGCCCGCGTCGGCGGCGCCGACCGGCGAGGCGCCGGCATCCGAGGCCCCGTCGGGCGAGGTGGCGCTGGCGCCGCTGTGCACCAACCCGACCGCCCCGGCCGGGACGACGCTGACCATCGCGTCATACGGCGGCGCCTACCAGGAGGCCCAGCGCAAGGGCTGGTTCGAGCCGTACGCGGCGGTCACGGGCATCGAGATCATCGAGAGCGAGGACTCCGCGAACGCGACCATCAAGTCGCAGGTCGAGTCCGGCCAGGTGACCTGGGACGTCGTGGACGTCGGCAACGACTTCGGCCTCGACGGCAACGCGGACCTGCTGGAGGCGCTCGACTACAGCCTGATCCCGCAGGACCAGATCCTGCCCGGCTTCGCGAGCACCTATCGGGTCGCCGCGATCACCTACGGGATCGTGATGGCCTATCGGTCCGACCAGGCCGCATGGAACGGCGCCACGCCGCAGGGCTGGGCCGACTTCTTCGATCTCCAGAAGTTCCCGGGCAAGCGCGGCCTGTACGACTACTCCACCGGCGGCGTGCTCGAGCTCGCGCTCCTTGCCGATGGGGTGGCTCCCGCGGACCTGTACCCGCTCGACGTCCCGCGAGCGCTCGCCAAGCTCGACACCATCAAGGACTCCATCGTGTGGTGGTCCAGCGGCGCCAAGAGCCAGGAGCAGATCGGGTCCGGCGAAGTCGTGATGTCCCAGATGTGGAACGGCCGGTCCTGGAGCGCCAAGAACGTCGACAACAAGCCCGTCGAGATCCAGTGGAACCAGCAGCTGCTGGTGGCCGACTACTGGGTCGTTCCGAAGGGCACCCCGAACAAGGACCAGGCCATGCAGTTCGTGGCCTGGGCGTCATGCGCCAACAACAACGCGGCCGTGTCCAACTACATCCCGTACGGCCCGCCCAACAAGTTCGCCGAGCCGAATCCGGACATGAAGGCGGACCTCGCCGTGTCCAACATCAATGACACGACGGCCACCATGAACGACGAGTGGCTGATCAGCAACACGGCCACGCTCGACGAGCAGTTCAACGCCTGGAAGACCCAGTGACCGACGCCAGGTAGACCAGGTTCCGAGCGTCGATGACCGCTCCGGCCGACGTGAAGCAGGGAGCGGGCCGCCGAGGAGGCGGCCCGCTCGTCTCCCGCTGGGGCTCGCTCGCGATGCCCCTGCTGGTGTTCCTCGTCATCGTGTTCCTGGTGCCCCTGGCGCTGATGATCGTCCGGAGCGTCACCGACCCGCCGGAGGCGGGCGTCTCGAACTACGTCAGCTTCTTCACCACCGAGGCCAACATCCGGGTCCTCGGCAACACGTTCTACATCGCGACGGTATGCACCATCGCGTGCCTGCTGGTCGGCTACCCGTACGCCTACCTGATGTCGATCGTCCCGACGCGCGTGGCGGGCCTGTTGTTGATCTTCGTCCTGGTGCCGTTCTGGTCCAGCCTGCTGGTCCGGACGTTCGCCTGGGAGGTCATCCTGCGCGACACCGGGATCATCAACGGCGTGCTCCAGGGGATGGGCGTCATCTCTGAGCCGCTGCCGCTCATCCGCAACACCCTGGCGGTGATCCTGGGGATGACCCAGATCCTGCTGCCGTTCATGGTGCTTCCGCTCTACACCGTCATGCAGCGGATCGACCCAGAGCTCACCCGTGCGGCGGCCAACCTCGGCGCCCCGCCGTTCGCGGCCTTCCGGCGTGTGTTCCTGCCGCTGTCCTTCCCGGGGATCACCGCCGGAAGCCTGCTGGTGTTCGTGCTCGCGCTCGGCTTCTACATCACCCCCACGATCCTCGGCAGCCCGCGTGAGACGATGATCAGCCGGTTCATCGCGGACCAGGCACAGCAGCGTCTCAACTGGGGCCTGGCGTCCGCGATGGCGGTGATCCTCATGCTCCTGACCTTCGTCGTGCTGGCGATCGCGTCTCGCTTCGTCAGGCTGCGCGACGTGTACGGCGCGCTGGGCGAGGGGTAGGACGCGTGACCGACAGCTTCCTGCGTCCGAACCGCATCCTGCTGGTCGGGCTCGGCCTGCTCACGATCGTGTTCCTGATCGGGCCCAGCCTGGTCATCGTGCCGATGGGATTCACGGCCGGGAAGATCCTGACGTTCCCGCCCGAAGGCCTGTCGCTCCAGTGGTACGAGAAGATGCTGGTCGACAAGGCCTGGACGGCCGGGTTCGTCAACAGCTTCCAGGTGGCAGTCTGCACGGCGATCCTCTCGACGATCCTGGGCACCGGGGCGGCCCTGGGCATCGCGCGGGGCCGGTTTCCCGCCAAGCCGCTGGCCAACATGCTGATCCTGTCGCCGCTGGTGGTGCCGGTGATCGTGGTCGCGATCGGCATGTTCTCGTTCTTCGTGCGCTTCAAGGTCACCGGGACGCTGCTCGGGATGACGCTCGCGCACACGGCGCTCGCGGTGCCGTTCGTCGTGGTCAGCGTCTACACCAGCCTCCAGACCCTGGACCGCAACCTGGAGATGGCGGCGGCCAACCTCGGCGCGAGCCCAAGCCGCACCTTCCGGCACATCACGCTGCCCCTGATCATGCCGGGCGTGTTCGCCGGCGCCCTGTTCGCCTTCCTGTCATCCTGGGACGAGGTGGTGGTGTCCATCTTCATGACGACGACCAAGTTCCGCACCCTGCCGGTCGTGATGTGGGAGCAGGTGCGCCAGGTGGTCGACCCGACCGTCGCCGCGGTCGCGACCGTGCTGCTGGCCACCACGACCATCGTCCTCACGCTGGCCCTCGTGGTCCGGCGCCAGCGGCCGGTCCGATGAGCGCTCACCTGCCGCCCGGTCGCAAGCCAACGAGCGACCATCCGGCCCTTGCCCTGCGCGGCCTGGAGAAGTCCTTCGGGGACGTGCCCGCCGTGCGGGGCGTGGACCTGGAGGTGAGTCAGGGGGAGTTCGTGACGCTGCTGGGTCCGTCGGGCTCCGGCAAGACCACCACCCTGCGGATGATCGCCGGGTTCACCATGCAGTCCGGCGGGACCATCGAGGTGGACGGCATCGACGTCGGTCACATCCCGCCCCACAAGCGGGATGTGGGCATGGTGTTCCAGAACTACGCCCTGTTCCCGCACATGACCGCCGGCGAGAACATCGCGTTCCCGCTGCAGATGCGCAAGCGGCCCAAGGACGAGATCCGCCGCCGGGTCGACGATGTCCTGCGGCTGGTGAAGCTCGAGACGTACGCCTCGCGCTATCCGCGCCAGATGTCGGGCGGTCAGCAGCAGCGGATCGCGCTGGCGCGCGCCGTCGTGTTCGAGCCCGCGATCCTGCTCATGGACGAGCCGCTGGGCGCCCTGGACAAGAAGCTCCGGGAGGCGCTCCAGCTCGAGATCATGCACATCAGCCGCCAGCTGGGCGCCACCGTCATCTACGTCACCCATGACCAGGAGGAGGCCCTGGTCATGAGCGATCGCATCGCGATCTTCCACGATGGCCTGATCGAGCAGCTGGGGCGTGGCGAGGACCTGTACGAGCGGCCGGTCTCCCTGTTCGTGGCCGATTTCATCGGCGAGTCGAACATCCTCCATGGCGTGTTCCATCCCGATGCGTCGGGCGGTGGCTGGGTCAGCCACGATCCCTGGCGATGGCGGGTGGGCAAGGCCGCATCGGAGCGAGCCGCGCTGGCCGGTGGGGCGCCGGCGGGGCTCGTGGTGCGGCCGGAGCGGCTGCGGCTGATCCCCCGCGAGGGCGAGGAGCCGGCCGGCGTCAACACGATCGAGGCCAGGGTCACCGACGTCCTGTACCTGGGCTCCACGCGCAAGTACGAGCTGACGCTCCCCAACGGCCAGGCGGCCGGTGTCCGGCAGCAGCTGGGGCGCGGCGACGCCGAGTGGCATCCCGCCGACGAGGTCCGGCTCGCCTGGGACGTGGACGCCGGGGTGCTGGTCGCGGGGAAGGACGCCGCAGTCGGGGACTAGGCTGCACAGGCGCCGGCAGGCGAGGCGACCGGCGCTTCGGCGACTCAGCGCGGCGGGATGGGCGGATGCGGCGCCATCGGCGGGTAGGGCTCCGTGCGGGTGACGACGGGGGCCTCGGCGCCGAAGGCGTGCACGGACACGCGGACCAGGCCGGCCACACGGACCTCGTGCAGGCGGCGCGCCCGGACCCGGTAGACGAGGTGGCGCCGGGTGAGGCTGGTGGTGACGGCGTCCCGGAGCACGTCGGCCAAGGTTGCGGCGAGGCTGATCCGGAGGATGCCGTCCTCCACCCGCGCGTGGACGCGGGAGAGCATGCCGGGCGGGCCGTCGATCTCGAGGCTCTGGCCATCGCCGGGCTCGGCGATCAGGTCCACCCAGTTGGCCCGGTCACGGAGGTCGATGCGCTCGAACGGCGGGAGCTCGCGCGTCTCGCGCACGCGGCGTTCGCCCGGGGCGGCAGTCGTGGTCATGTCCGACTCCTTCGGCCGGCGGCGTCGCGGGCTGAAGCGTACGCCGGTGCCCGACCCGGCGGTCAACGGTGCGCCGACGGATGACCCGCGTCGAGGGTCCGCCGGCCCATGGTGGCGGGCAGGACGGCGCTACGCGAGGATCGTGCCGCGATCCGGGAGGACGTCATGGATCCGGTCCAGGACGTCCAGGAAGCCCCGGAGGGCGGGGGCCGTCTCGCCCGCTCCGGTCCGGCGCACGGCCACGATCCGGCGGCGGGTGGGCGGAAGTCCCGGCATCGCGATGACGCGCAGGCCGCCGCGGGCCACGTCACCGGCGATCGCCGTGTGGGGCAGGAACGCGACGCCCAGACCCTGGCGCACCATCTGCTTGGCCGCCTCGATGTTGTCCAGCTCGATCGTGCTCCGCGGGGCCACCCCAGCTGCCCGGACGATGGCGTTGGTGAGGTCGTAGTAGCTCGAGGTGCGGTCGAACAGGATCAGGCTGGCGTCCGCCAGGCGCTCCACGTCGATGGCGCCGTGGCCCGCAAACTCGTGGTGGGGCGGGACCACGAGCATCAGCTCGTCCTCGTACAGGGTGCGCACCGTGACGCCGGGGTGGTGCAGCTCCCGGATCAGGCCGATGTCCAGCTCGCCCCGTGCGACGAGCTCCACGATCTCCTCGGAGTGACCGGTCCGGACCACGAGCCGGATGGACGCGAACCGCTCCACGTAGCGCGCCAGCAGCCCCGGCAGGACGTACGCGCCGACGGCCGGCGCCGTTCCGATGGTCAGGCGCCCGGTGGTGCCCCTGGCGTGCTCCCCCACCAGCGTGCTGCCCGCGTCCAGCGCCTCCACCGCGCGCTCCGCGTAGGGCAGGAAGGCCCGACCCGCGTCCGTGAGGCGCATCCCGCGGGACGACCGCTCGAACAGCGGCGCGCCCAGCTCCTCCTCCAGCTGGCGGATCCGGGCGGTGAGCGCGGGTTGCGTCACGTGCAACGCCTCCGCCGCACGGCTGAGGTTTCGCCAGCGGCTGACCTCCAGGAAACCGGCCACCTGCGCGATCTGCATCGGGGGCGCCCTTGCTATCAGCGGCACTTATGGAATGGATCGCAACAAACGATTGGACTGATGGTACGGCATCGAGCAGCATTCGTCATCCAGCGAAGGAGACCACCCCGATGCCCCAGAACACCGAGACCACCCGCCTGCAGCAGGACCTCCGCGAGGAGTACTGGACCGCCCCCGGCAGCACCATCGGCGGCTGGCCCACCTCGATCGCGCCGGCCTGGCGCGCCACCCTGCCGCCCAGGCTCACGATGCCCGAGTGCACCTGCCCCACCGACTGCGCCCGCGACCACGAGCACGACTGACCGTCGGCCCGTCGCACCCGCGACATCGGGCGCGGCTCACGGCCGGGACCCTGCCCGGTCGCCAGGGGGAACGCGACCCGTCATGCCCGGCGAACTCCAGCTCCGCGCCGGCGTGCGCGACGCCTACCCCGACGTCTACACGCCCGCCGTCCTCGACGCGCTCCACGCCCTGGCGCCGTTCGATCTCGAGCGCCGCGCGGTCATGGCGGGCCGGATCGCCCGCCGGCGGCGACGGGCGAGCGACCACGAGGCGATCGGCTTCCTTGACCCAGGCGCGCTGATCGGGCGGACGCAGCTCCGCGTGGCCGACGCGCGCGCGGGCCGGTTCGAGGGGAGCGAGATCCCCGGAGACCTGCGGCGCCAGTGGATCCAGGGCACGGGGCCCGCCACGAGGCCCCGCTCGACGGTGGAGCAGGGCCTGCGCAACGTGGCCTACGCGCTCCTCTCCGGCGCGGACGGCTGGATGTTCGATGGCGAGGATGCGCTGGGCCAGACCGAGTGCATGGCGCTCGACGGCCAGCGCAACCTGCGGCTGGCCCTGGCGATGGACGCGCGCTTCCTGCGGGTCGCCGAGGGCGTCGCGGGCGAGATGAACGCCTGGGCGCGCGACCTCCTGGGCCGCGAGATCATCGACGACTGGCGTCGCCAGCTCGACTTCACCACCCGCCTGTTCCGCGTCCGCGGCCTGCACCTCGACGACCGCCATGTGCGTCGGGCGGACGGGACCGGGTTCTCCGCCTCGATCGCGGACCTCGTCCCGTACGTGGTGCTCAACCACGCGACGCTGCGGGCCGAGGGCCGGTCCATCGTCCTGTACCTGCCCAAGATCCAGACCGCCGAGGAGGCCGCCCTGTGGGGCGAGATGCTCGACGCGCTGGAGGGGCACCTGGGCCTGCCGGCCGCGACGATCAAGGCCTATGTCCTGGTGGAGCAGCTGGAGGCGGCGTTCCAGCTGATGGAGATCCGGGCGGCGCTGGGCCGGCACTTCGTGGGCTTCAACACCGGACGCTGGGACTACATCAACAGCGTGGCGGACGCCCGCCACTGGGATGCGGGGTTCGCGAACCCCAACATCGACGCCATCGGCATGACGTACGCGTACATGCGCGCCTACGAGGACCGCGTCCGGCGCGCCGTCAACACCCCCGACGCGAACGGCCGCTTCGCCCTGTGGCAGGGCGGCATGGAGGCACAGATCCCGGTGGGCTCGGCGGCGGGCGTGGAGGCTGCCATGCGCAAGGCCGTGGCCGGCGCGGAGCGGGAGCAGCGCGAGGGCGCCAGCGGCAAGTGGGTCGCCCACTGGAAGATGGTGCACATCGTGCGGCCCGTGTGGGAGCGGGCCGGCGAGGACAACCAGGCCGGGCGTGCCTTCCCCGTCGCTGACCCACACGGATGCGGACGCCGCCGCGCTCACCGCGCTGGAGCCCGCGCCCCGGACCGTGCGCGGCGCCCGCGACCTGCTGAGCGTCGCGCTCCAGTACGGGAACGCGTTCCTGCGCGGCTACCAGGCGGCCGCCCTCAAGCCCGCCGACTTCTTCGGCGACGACGACGTGCTGTACCTCATGGAGGACATGGCGACCGGCGAGATCCGGCTCTCGATCCTCTGGGAGTGGCTCCACAAGGGCGCCCCGTTCACCGAGGACGACCCGGAGACGGGCGTGCGCGCCGGCGACCCGCTCACCGAGACCCTGTTCGCGCGCCTGCTGGACGAGGAGCACGCGAAGCTCCGCGCGGCCGACGACCGCGACGTCCACGACGATTCCAAGCAGACCACGCTGCCGGTTGCGCGCGCGATCGCGGACGGCTACGTGCCGGCCGCCGTCAAGCCGCCCTGGTACATCGACCTGCTCAACCTGAACCTCGGCAATCACGATGCGGCGGTCGCGCGGGATCGCGTGGCCGCCTACCTCGACGCCTTCGAGCGGGACGGCACCCGCCTGACCGCCAATCTCGACTTCGACCGCCCAGACCGCTGACCCCGCCCGGATCCCAGGAGCCCCGCATGACCCCCTTCGACCAGGACATCGCCGCCACCCGCGAGTGGTTCGCCTCCCCGCGGTTCGCGGGCATCACCCGGCTGCACACCGCGCGCCAGGTCGTGGAGCAGCGCGGGACGATCGCCGCGGACCACACGGTGGCCCGCGAGGCCGCCGCCGCGTTCCACGCCCGCCTCCGGGAGCTGTTCGCCGAGGGGCGGAGCATCACCACCTTCGGCCCCTACTCGCCCGGGCAGGCCGTGATCGTCAAGCGGTCGGGGATCGAGGGCATCTACCTGGGCGGCTGGGCGACGTCCGCCAAGGGCTCCGCGACCGAGGACCCGGGCCCGGACCTCGCCAGCTACCCGCTGAGCCAGGTCCCGGACGAGGCGGCGGGCCTGGTTCGCGCGCTCCTCACCGCGGACCGCAACCAGCAGTACCTGCGCTCGCGCATGACCGAGGCCCAGCGCGCGGCCACCCCCGCCGTGGACTACCGCCCGTTCATCATCGCGGACGCGGACACGGGACACGGCGGCGATCCCCACGTGCGCAACCTCGTCCGGCGGTTCGTGGAGGCCGGCGTCCCCGGCTACCACATCGAGGACCAGCGTCCGGGCACCAAGAAGTGCGGCCACCAGGGCGGCAAGGTGCTCGTCTCGTCCAACGAGCAGATCAAGCGTCTCAACGCCGCCCGCTTCCAGCTGGACGTCATGCGGGTGCCCGGGATCATCGTGGCCCGGACGGACGCCGAGGCCGCCAACCTCCTCGAGTCCCGCTCCGACGAGCGCGACCAGCCGTTCATCCTGGGCGTGACCAACCCGGGCATGCCGTCCTACAAGATCGCGTACCTGGCGATGATCCGGGCGTTCCACGCCGCGGGCGTGGAGGACCTCAACGGCCACCTGCTGTACGCGATCACGGACGCCGAATACGCCGCCGCCGACGCGTGGCTCGCGAGCACGGGCCTGGCGGACACCGTGGCCGCGTCCGCTGCCGAGATCCTCGGCGGCGCCGACGTGGACACCGTCTTCGAACGGACGGCGGAACGCTGGCTCGAGGCCTGGGAGGCCGACGCGGAGCTGGCCACCTACGCGGACGCCGTGGGCGACCTGCTGGCGGCCCGCGAGGCCGGGGACGAGCCCGTGGACATGAGCTCCGAGGCGTGGCTCGCGTTCGCGCGGGGGGCGTCGCTGCCGACGGCGCAGGCGCGCGCGCGCGAGCTGGGGATCGACGTCCCGTGGGACCCGGAGCTGGCGGCCACCCCGGAGGGCTACTACCAGGTCGCGGGCGGCATCCCGTACGCCATCGCCAAGTCCCTCGCGGTGGCCCCGTTCGCGGACCTGCTGTGGATGGAGACCAAGACCGCGGACCTCGCCGACGCCCGCCAGTTCGCGGACGCGATCCACGCCGTCTACCCGGACAAGATGCTGGCCTACAACCTGTCCCCGTCCTTCAACTGGGACTCCACCGGCATGAGCGACGACGACATGCGCCGCTTCCCGGCCGAGCTGGGGAAGATGGGCTTCGTGTTCAACTTCATCACCTACGGCGGCCACCAGGTGGACGGCGTCGCGGCCGAGGAGTTCGCGACGGCGCTGCAGCAGGACGGGATGCTCGCCCTGGCCCAGCTCCAGCGGAACATCCGGCTGGTCGAGTCGCCCTACCGGACGCCCCAGACCCTCGTGGGCGGGCCGCGGCTGGACGCCGCGCTGATGGCCTCATCCGGGCGCACGGCCACCACCATGGCCATGGGCAAGGGCTCCACGCAGCACCAGCACACCCTGCAGACCGAGGTGCCCAAGAAGCTGCTGGAGGACTGGCTGGTCACCTGGAGCCGGCACAACGGGCTGACCGACCAGATCCGCGTCCGGCTGCTCCCCCACCGGGCGGGATCGGAGCTGCTGGAGCTGGCGCTGGTGGACCCGGCGGACGAGAAGCTGGCATCCGTCGTGTTCGCGCCGATCCGCGACCGCCGGGGCCGGAGCATCCTGTCCCTCCGCGACCAGGAGACGTACGTCACGGCCCTGCGCCGCAAGCGCCTGATGACGCTCATGCACCTGTACCTGATCCATCGCTACCGGGCGGAGTCCGTGCACTACGTCAGCCCGACGTCCGACAACCAGGTCCAGGCGGAGCGGATGCAGGCGCTGGGCATCTACGGCCTCACGACGATCGAGGTCGGCGAGATCATCGTGGCCGACGTGAATGCTGCGCGGATCGCGGAGCTGGTGGCGCCGGACCGGGTCGCGCTGGAGGGGCTGATCACCAGGGCCGGGTAGGGGCGCCGGAGGTCCCGGCGGCTCTGCCCAACGGGATCCATCTCCGTACACTTCGTCATCATGCGCAGCCTGCCGCTCCTGGTGGCGCTCGCGCTCGGGCTCGCTGCCTGCACGACGGCCGCGCCGTCGTCCTCGCCCTCGCCGAGCGCGGCGGTGACCGCCGCTCCCGCCTCCGCGCCCGCGAGCCCTGCCGAGACCGGTCCGGCCGCCGTCGGCCGTGCCTACGTCGACGCCCTCGCGCGCGGCGACACGGCGGCGGCCGAGGCGATGCAGGACGACACCATGCGGGCCGCGGCGCCCGCCGCCGCCCTGGGGCAGCTGTGGGAGCAGCTCATCGCCCAGTTCGGGGCGTTCCGGGAGATCGGCGCGGTGACGACGACCGAGCAGGCGCCCTACACGACCGCCACCGTCCAGGCATCGTTCGAAGACTTCACGGTGCCGCTCCTCGTCACGGTGGCGGTCGACGGACGCGTCGCCGGCTTCCACCTCGGTCAGCCCGTCCCGGCGGACCCGGGCTCACCGTCGTCCCCGTCCCCGTCACCCTCGGCGGCCTCGTACGTGCGCCCGGAGGCGTTCACGGAGACCGACGTGACGGTCGGCGCGGCGCCGTGGGCCCTGCCCGGGACGCTGTCGATGCCCGAGGGCGAGGGGCCGTTCCCGGCCGTCGTGCTCCTGGCGGGCTCGGGCCCCAACGACCGTGACGAGACGATCGGCCCGAACGCTCCCCTGCGCGACCTGGCCTGGGGCCTGGCCTCCAACGGCATCGCCGTCCTGCGCTACGACAAGCGGACGAAGGCGCACGCCACGGCGATGGCCGCGAACGTGGCGAACGTGACGGTGAAAGAGGAGGTCGTGGACGACGCCCTGGCCGCGATCGAGCTCCTCCGCCGGACGCCGGGCGTGGACCCCGAGCGGGTGTTCGTCGCGGGCCACAGCCTGGGCGGATACCTGGCGCCGCGAATCGCCGCCCAGGCGCCCGACACGGTGGCCGGCATCGCCCTGCTGGCGGCGCCCAGCAGCTCGCTGGCCCGAGTGATCGTGGACCAGTACGAGTACCTCGCCTCCGAGGCGGGGGGCGCGGACCCGCAGGCGATCGCCGCCCTGCCGGCGATCCGGGAGCAGGCGGCGCGCGCGGAATCGGCGTCGCTGTCGCCGTCCACCCCGGCGTCCGACCTGCCGCTGGGGATCCCGGCCGCGTACTGGCTGGACCTCCGCGGGTACGACCCGGTCGCGACGGCAGCCGACCTGCCGATCCCGATCCTGATCGCCCAGGGCGGGCGCGACTACCAGGTGCCACCGTCGGAGCTGCAGGCGTGGCGGTCTGGGCTTGCCGCGAGGGATGAGGTGTCCATCACCGAGTACCCGGCGCTCGACCACCTGCTGATGGAGGGCGAGGGGCCGAGCCGGCCCGCGGGGTACATGGTGGCCGGACACGTGGACGAGGCGCTGGTCGTGGACCTCGCGGGCTGGGTTCTCCTGGCCGGCTGACCGAGCGCATCCGGGCGGCGGATCGGGGCGGGAATGCGCCGTTCACCCATTTGCGCTGTGGGCCCGGAGCCCCCATGCTGGAGCCCTGCCCGACCTCCGTGCCGAGTGCCTCGCCCCTCGAGACCGCGTCCGGCCGGCAGCGGGAGGACGAACCATGAACCACGGTCGCGAATCGTGAGTGGGCACGGGCGGGACGTGCCGGCACCCAGGACCCCGGGCCAGGCCTGATGGCCGACCGCGGCATGCCCCTGCGGCTGCTCGTCGTGGACGATCACGAGATCGTTCGCGAAGGCCTCGTCGCCTTCCTCGGTCGCCGGCACCAGTTCCAGGTCGTGGCCGAGGCCGGGACGTGCGCGCAGGCGGTCGCGCAGGCGCGGCGGTACCGGCCGGACATCGCGCTGCTCGACATCCAGCTCCCCGATGCCTCCGGGATCGTCGCGTGCCGCCAGCTGCGGGACGAGCTGCCGGCCGTCCTCGTCGTGTTCCTGACGAGCTCACCCGACGAGGCCGACGTGTTCGCGGCGATCCTCGCGGGCGCGCGCGGCTACGTCCTCAAGCAGTCCCGGTCCGCGGAGCTGGTGCGCACGCTCGAGGCGGTCGGGAGGGGCGAGTCGATGCTCGATGCCGCCGTGACCGGCACCGTGCTCGATCGGATCCGTCACATCGCGAGCGGAGATGACCCGGAGCAGGGGGCCGGGCTGACGGCGCGGGAGCGCGAGATCCTGCCGCTCATCGCCGATGGCCTGACGAACCGGGAGATCGCCGCCTCGGTGTTCCTGTCGGACAAGACCGTCAAGAACTACGTCAGCTCCATCCTCGCGAAGCTGGGGCTGGACCGTCGTGCCCAGGTTCCGGCCTATGTCGCAGAACTCGAGCAGCGGTCACCGACCCCTCGGCGCTCCGGGACCCGCCCCGACGGCTGAGGCGCGGGACCGCTCCGTCTCGTCCGCGCGGGATCGCCGGATCAGGCCACCAGGTCGCGGGTCCGGAAGCGCCACACCGCGAGCCCCCAGGTGGCGATCGCAACCGCGAGGAACAGGAGCGTCTCGCCGGCCGGGGACTGCCCCTGGTCGATCACGGCGCCCGGGTGGTAGTAGTTGAACGCGCTGACGTACCGGAGGTTCTCCATCGCCGGCTCCAGCCCCGCGACGACCGTCGCCAGGTACATCAGGATCAGCACGATCGCCCCGAAGCCGATGGAGCGGCCCCGGTCCAGCGTGATCACCGACACGAGCGTGGTGACGCCGGCCATGGCGCAGCCGAACGCGAACGACAGGACGCCGACGGCGGCGAACGCCGGGACGTCGAACGAGACGTCGATCAGCGGCCCCAGGGCGACCACGGACACCACGGCGACGACGGCGATCAGCGCGAGCGCGAGCGCCTGGGTCACGATCGTGGTCAGCAGGTAGCGCGTGCGCGACAGGGGCGCCGACAACGGGGTCTCGATGGTCCCCGCGGCGGTCTCGGCGGCGGTGCCCCGGGTGCCCAGCCCGATCGCCAGCATGGCCGCGATGATGACCCAGACCTGGAAGAACTGGGAGCCGAAGTAGGCGCCCGGGCTGGTGATCCCGCCCCCCATCTCGAACGCCTCCAGGATCCCGGGCGGCACCATGTCCAGGTAGGGCTCGAACAGCTCCGCGGTCTCGATGACCGTCGGGTAGATGGCCGCCACCGCGACGCCGTAGATCGCCGTCACCACGGCGTAGGCGACCAGCTGGGTGCGGGAGCGCCGCAGGTCGAGGACGAGCAGGGCGGCGCTCACGGGGCGCCGTCCCTGCCGGCGGCCCGCGGCGCCGCGTCGGCCGGGTTTGCCGAGTCCGCCGCGTTCGCCGGGTCCGCCCGCTCCGACCGGTCCGCCCGCTCCGCCTCGTAGTAGGCCATGAACAGGTCCTCGAGGTCCGGCGTGGAGACGGCCATGCCCCGCACGTCCAGGGTGGCCAGCCGGCCGAGGAGCGGGTTGAGGTCGCCGCGCACCAGGAGCCGCACGTCCGCGCCGGCGGCGGCCACGACCTCCACGTCCGGCAGGGCGAACGTGTCCGCGGCCGGGGTCGCGGCCAGCACGAGGTCCACGGCGTGGACGTGGCGCTGCGGCAGCGCCTCGACGGCTTCCACCGCCACGATCCGGCCCTCGCGGATGATCGCCACCCGGTCGCAGGCCCGCTCGGCCTCGCCCAGGTTGTGCGACGAGAGGAACACCGTCCGCCCGGCGGCACGGGCCTCGGCGACGAGGGCCAGGAACTCGCGCTGCATCAGCGGGTCCAGGCCGGTGGTGGGCTCGTCCATCACGAGCACGGGCTCCGTGCCCATGAACACCTGCACGAGGCCCACCTTCTGGCGGTTGCCGTGCGACAGCTTCTTGATCGGGACGGACACGTCGGCCCCCAGGCGCTCGGCCAGCGGCCGCCAGGCGCCCCGCGGCAGGCCGCGCAGGTCACCCGTGAAGTCGAAGAACCGCTCCGCCGTCAGCTCGCCCCAGTAGCGGGGATCGCCGGACAGGTAGGCCAGGCGTCGGTGGAGCGCCGGCGCGTCCGCCCACGCATCCTGGCCCAGGATGGTCGCTCGGCCGCCGTCGGGGCGGATGAACCCCAGCAGGCAGCGGATCGTGGTGGTCTTGCCCGCCCCGTTCGGGCCCAGGAAGCCGAACACCTCGCCCTCGGCGACGCTGAAGCCCACGTCCACGATGCCGCGCCGCTTCCCGTACGCCTTGCGGAGACCCTGGACCTCGATCACGCCGGGCATCGGTGCCAGTATCGACCATCGGCGGCACCCGGGATGCGCTAGCCTCGGCCGCGATGACGCACGAGTACACGCTGCTGGTCGGCGGGACGGTGATCGTCGGCGACGGCGAGCCGGACGCGGAGGCCATCGCCTGGGCGGAGGACACGATCCTCGCACTGGGGTCGGAGGCCGAGGTGCGGGGGATCTCGCGCGGGGATTCGCACGTCGTGGAGATCCCGGGGGCGTTCGTGCGCGGTGCCGGGGCCGGACGGCTGGACGTGGGCGACGCGGCGGACCTCGAGGTGTTCGACGCAGATCCCCGGGGAGCGGCCGGGGCCGCGGCGACGGTCGTCATCCGGGGCGGCCGGGTCCTCACCGGGGAACTCCACCTGCACGATTGACCGGCCGGCGAGACGCTACACTCCGCGGGCCGCCGGAGAGGAGCAGGGTGATCGAGATGGCCGTGACGTTGCGCACGCTCGTCGCCGTCCTCCGCGGACGCGGGGGCCGTGTCGCGTGACGGAGCGGATCGCGTTCGCGCTGAACGGCGTGCCCGTGGAGGTCCAGACCGACCCGATGCGGCGGCTGGCGGACGTCCTGCGCAACGACCTCGGCCTGACCGGCCTGAAGGTCAGCTGCAAGACCAGCGACTGCGGGGGCTGCACGGTCAGCGTCGACGGGCGCCAGCTGGCCGCCTGCCGCGTGGCCGTGGCCCAGGTCGAGGGCTGCGAGGTCGTCACCGTCGACGCGTGAACCCCGTGGGCCGCGGGAAGCCGGTCAGGCCATGATGGCCTCGACATGGCACGAACTGACCACTATTCTGACCATATGACCCGGACGGTGACCGCAACCGAGGCAAAGGCGCACATCCTCTCGCTGCTCGACGAGGTCGAGGCCGGCGAGGAGGTGGAGATCACGCGGCACGGGCGCCTCGTCGCGCGCCTGGTCCCGGCGCGTGGCGGCGCCGCGCTCCGAGCCCGGTACGCCGGCCTCGCGTGGACGGCCGACCCGGACGACGACCTCCTGGAGACCGGCGTGGCATGGACGCCGGGCGTCACCCCGGGCGCGCCGTGACCCTCCTCCTCGACACGCATGCCCTCCAGTGGTGGGCCACGGAGACCGGGCGCGTCTCGCCGGCCGCGGCACGCGCCATCGAGGCCGCCGACGAGCTCGCCGTCGCCGCGATCACCTGGTGGGAGCTGGCCTGGCTCATCGATCACGGTCGGATTCGGACCGCGGTGCCCATGCGGACCTGGATCTCGATGCTGGCCCGCGACGTCCGAACGGCGCCCCTGACCCCGTCGATCGCTGCCGCGGCGGTGGAGCTGCCCGGCCGCTTCCCCTCGGACCCCGCGGACCGCCTGATCTGGGCGACCGCGATCGAGAACGGCTGGCGGCTGGTGACGCGCGACCAGCGGCTGCACGACCAGGATCTGGAGCGCGCCGTCGTCGTGTGGTAGCGGGGCGAGTCGTGAGAGCCGGATGGGGGCGAGGTGCGCCCGTCAGTCCCCCAGGGAGCTCCACTTCTCGATCGGCACGCCGGCCTCGTACAGGTGGATGCCCGGGTCCATGCCGTCGCCGGCGTCGTACCAGGCCTTGAGCAGCGCCAGCGGGTCGTCGCCCGGTGCGCCCCCGAGCGCGGCGATCATCGCGGGGATGGCCTCGGCGTCGATCGCCCACTCCCACGCGTAGTGGTCGTTGCCCTCGCCCCAGAACTGCTCCACGCCGGGGCCGACGTCCCGGCCCTCGATGACGATGGCGCCGCCCATCCGCCACTCGGCCTCGAGATGGCGCGTGCCGTCGGCATCGTGCTGGTCGCGCAGGACGACGAATGCCAGCCGGGTCTCCGTGGTCATGACGGTCTCCCTTCTCGGTTGCGGCGAGCCGCTCCAGCTCGGTGACCGTCCGGTCGAGCTTCACGTTGGCGGCGCCGGCCGCCCGTGCGCGACGCGCACCACGGGGCGGGTGCGTTCGATCCGGGCGAGCATGTCCTTGTTGCGACGGTGCCATCCGAACGTCCACCGCAGGAAGAAGAGGCTGAAGGCCTCGTTGCACCCGTCGGGCAGGTCCGGCCGGCGCCCGCCAGACCGCGACAGTGGCCGTCGCAGGATCCGCCCGAGACAGACCGCGAGCGGTGCCTCGACCAGGACCACGACATCCGCTCTCTCGATGCGGGCCTCCCAGCCGCCCGACGAGAGATACCCGCCGTCGATCACCCACGCGTCGCCGGCGACGGCGGCAGCCTGGCGCTCCTCGAACACCTCCCTGCCCACGGGCTGCCAGCCCGGCCCCCAGTACAGCCGGTCGAGGTGGATCACCGGCAGCCCGAGGTCCTGGCCCAGCCGCAGCGCCACGGTCGTCTTGCCGGCGCCGCCCCGGCCGATCACCGCGATCCGGCGAGGTGCCACGCCCTGGAGCGGCCACGCATCCGCAGATCCGGGGTTGACAACCTTTGATGCGTCATGCATAACTGCATCATACATCTAAGCAGGGAGCCGTCAATGGCGATCGTTCCGCGGGATCCCGACGAGCTGGCATTCCTCGCCGCCTACGACGCGGGCGCGTACCCGCACCCGTCCGTGGCGGTGGACGTCGTGCTCCTGACGGTCGCCGAGGGCGGCATCCGGACCCTCCTGCTCCGGCGCTCGAAGCAGCCGCAGCAGGGACGCTGGGCCCTGCCGGGCACGTTCGTGGGCATGGACGAGTCGCTCGACGCGGCCGCCGGGCGCGCCCTGGCGGCCAAGGCCGGCCTCGAGCAGGTCTTCACCGAGCAGCTGTACACGTTCGGCGACCCGGACCGGGACCCGCGGACGCGCGTGATCAGCGTCGTCTACTACGCGCTGGTGGAGGCGGAGCGGCTGGATCGGGCGGTGGGCTCCCGGGGCGATGCCGGCCTCGTGCTCGGCGACGTGGCCTGCCCGGCCGATGGCGAGGACGGGGACGGCGGCGACCTCGAGGTCCGTGACGCCGGCGGCGAGACCCTCCCGCTGGCGTTCGACCACGCGCGGATCCTCGCCACCGCCGTCGAGCGCATCCGCGGCAAGCTGGACTACGCGCCGATCGGCTTCGAGCTGCTCCCCGCGACGTTCACGCTCCGGGACCTGCGCCTCGTCCACGAGGCCATCCTGGGCCGCCCGCTCAACAAGGACAGCTTCCGGCGCAAGGTGCTGGACCGCGGCCTGGTCGTGGCCACCGGCGAGCGGCTCGAGGGCGTGGGCCATCGGCCGCCGGAGCTCTACCGGTTCGCCCGGGCGGCAGGGCCGGGAGCGCGGTGATGGCAATCGACCTCGGGGCGCTCGCGCCGTTCCTCGAGCCCCTCGCGGTCCTGACCGGGATCGCCGCCGTCGCGCTCACGGTGCGCCAGCACATCGCGACCTGGCCGATCGGGATCGTGAGCGTGGCGCTGTTCCTCGATCCTGTTCCTCGAGGCGGGGCTGTACGCGGACTCGGCGCTCCAGGTGCTCTACATCGGGCTCGGGTTCTACGGCTGGTGGCACTGGCTCCACGGGGGCCCGCGCGGGGACGACCTGCCGGTCACACGGGCCTCGCCCCGGTTGCGGGTCGGGCTCGCCGTCGCGGCCGTGGCGGCGATCATCGTCATCGGGGCGTTCCTCGATGCCGCGACGGACTCGACGGTCCCCTACCCCGACGCCGCGACGACCGTGCTGAGCGTGACCGCGCAGTGGCTGCTGACCCGCAAGCACGTCGAGAGCTGGCCGATCTGGATCTTCGGCGTCAACCTCCCGTACATCGCGATCTACCTGTACAAGGGGCTCGCCATGACGGCGGCGCTCCAGCTCGTCTACATCGCGCTGTCCGTGGCCGGCTGGAGGGCGTGGCGGCAGTCGATGGCGGCGTCGAGGGCCGGGAGCGCTGTCGAGGCGGACCTGCCGCTCGCACCCGTCGCCGTGGAGGCCGACCGGTGACGACCGCGCTGGTCCTGGGCAAGTTCCTGCCGCCGCACGCGGGCCACCGGTTCCTCGCGGAGCGGGCGCGGTCGATGGCGGACGAGGTGGTCGTCGCGCTGCTCGCGAACTCGGCCGAGCCCATCCCCGTGGACCTGCGCCACCGCTGGCTGGAGGAGATGCTCCCCTGGGCGACGGTGCGCTCGGGCGTCGCGGACCACCCGGTCGACTACGACGACCCGGCCGTGTACGACCTCTGGGCGGCGACGATCAGGGAGGTCACCGGCCGGCCGGCGTTCGACCTGCTGCTGACCTCCGAGCCCGCGTATGGCGAGATGACGGCGGTCCGGCTCGGTGCCCGGCACGTGCTGGTCGATCCCGATCGGGTCGCCGTCCCGATCTCCTCGACGGCGGTCCGCGCGGACCCGTACGCCTGCTGGGCGTTCCTCTCCCCGGGCGTGCGGGCCTGGTACGCGAGGCGGGTCTGCGTCACGGGTGCCGAGTCGACCGGCACGACCACGACGGCCGAACGCCTGGCCACCCTCTACGACACGGTCTGGGTGCCCGAGTACGGGCGCGAGTACAGCGTGCCCAAGGATGCCCGCGGCGAGGCGTGGACGACCGCCGAGTTCGTCCACATCGCGCGCCGCCAGCAGGAGCTGGAGGACGAGGCGGCCCGCGAGGCGAACCGCATCCTGTTCTGCGACACGGACGCGCTCGCCACGGCGATCTGGCACGAGCAGTACCTGGGGTCGCGGGCACCGGAGGTCGAGGCGATCGCCCGCGAGCGCACCTACGACCTGACGTTCCTCACCGCCGCCGACATCCCCTGGGAGCAGGACGGCGACCGCAACTCGGACGAGGTCCGCCAGGCCATGCAGCGGCGGTTCGAGGAGGAGCTCGCGTCACGGCCGGAGCCCGTCGTGGAGCTGCGCGGGTCGCTGGAGGAACGGCTGGCCATGGCCGTCGCGGCGATCGAGGATCATCTCGGGCTGCGTCCGCCCGGGTCCGAAGCACGCTGAGAGGGATCGCACATGCGGACATTCGAGCTTGCCTCTCGCCTCGCGGGCGCCGTCTGGGGGCACCTCGTCGGTGACGCCGTCGGCGTGCCGTACGAGTTCGGGCCGGCCAGGCCCGCGGACACGGTCGTGTTCGGGGCGACGGGGGCGCACCGCCAGCCGCCCGGGACCTGGAGCGACGACGGGGCCCTGATGCTGGCGCTGCTCGACTCGCTGACCGACACGGACGACGGTCGCCGGCCCGCCTTCGACCCCGACGACCAGGCGCGTCGCGCGCTCGCCTGGCAACGGGACGGCGCCTACACGCCCGACGGTGACGGGCTGTTCGACATCGGCGGGGCGACATCGGCGGCCCTGCGACGGCTCGCTGCCGGCGTCCCTGCCGTCGACGCCGGTCCCTCCGGCGAGCGCGACTGCGGCAACGGCTCGCTGATGCGGATCCTCCCGGTCGCGCTGGTCGGCCGGGACCTGGCGGGCGGCGCTCGTGCGGGCGTTCCCGTGTCCCGCCGGCGCCACCGGGATTGCCGTGGGGATCGGTGGGAAGCTCGTGGCCGCGGAGCTGTTCGACGCCCCGTCCACGCTCGCGGAGCAGTGGCCGCGGCTGGTCGAGGGGGCGGCCTCCGCGCACGCGGACCATCAGCGCGCGGTTGCTGTAGGCGTGGCGCCGAAGCCGAGGCGTCGCTACCCGGACGAGGGTGCGCTCGGGCGAATGCTCGAGCGGGCGCAAGCCTCGGTTGCCGAGGCGGTCGTGGGGCCGTCGGTCGGCGAGGGGTTCGACGTCCGGCTGGCCGGCGCCCGGGTGCGCGGCGGCGCCCTGGTCGTCGTCGGGCACCCTGTGCACGTGGAGCTGTTCCGCGTCGAGGCGTGACGCCGGGGGACATCGGGTGGACGGCTTTCAATCGTCCCCTGACCGCCGTGACTGAGCCGATCCTCAACTGATGCGGATCATCGCCGGCCGTTCGCACGGGCCCACGATGTCCGGGCAGACACGCAGTACCAGCCCCTTCGCATCCTTGTCGCGGACCTCGAAGGTCAGCCAGCCCTTGGCCGTCGTGCGGCGGTGGTAGTCGGGGCAGGCATAAAGGGTCGGCTCACGCGTGTTCTCGATCCATCCCCAGTACTGGTTCCCGCTGCGCGCGGTGAGCCGGACGTCGTTGCCCAGGACGCAGATGCCATCGGATGCCGGCATCCGCACCGTCACGTACGCGGTGACCAGGCGCCAGCCGGGCTGCCGGTACCAGGACGGCTTCCAGCGCCGGACCTTGTCAACCCGCACCCACCAGCCGTCGCCGGCATCGACCTTCCTGCCGATGCCGGGGATGGGCGTCGGCTTCGGCGCGGGCGATGGGGTCACGGTGGGAGCGGGCGTCGGGGCCGGCCTCGGCGTCCACGTCGGGACGAAGGCCGGCGCCTCGGTTGGCCAGGTATCGTAGGGGCGTACGAGTCGTACGAGCCGTCGTAGCGGGGCACCGAGGCGCTCGCGATGGCGAGCAGGACCAGGAACCCGCCGCCGATCACGGCCGCGATCAGGAACAGGGCCTTGAAGAGCTGGCCGGCGTCGATCCGGCCGGAGTCCAGCTCGCGCCACAGCCACAGGCCGAACAGGAGCTGGCCGAGGCCGAAGCCACCGTCGTCGCCCCCGTCGCCACCGTTGTCGTTGCCGAACATCGGACGACCTCCGTCAGTTGAGCCGGCCGGGAGCCCCGGCAGGCCGGTCCGGCCCGTCCGGCACGTCGGGCGGTGTTCGTCCCGTGTCCTCGAGGTTCCCGGTTCGCTCGAGGTCACCCGGCCGGTCGAGCTTCCAGGAGCCGGCGGCGTTGCCACGGAGGTCGTTGGACCGGTAGCGGCCGCCGGCGCCATCGGTCACGAGCACGCCGGCGGCGCCACTCGCGGACACGTGGTTGCCGGAGAAGTCGGGCGCCGATCCCGCATCGTCCACCCAGATTCCGGCGCCGCCGGCGCCGGACACGGTGTTGCCCTCGAAGCGGCCCCCGGCCGCCTCGTCCACGACGATCCCGGTGAGGCGCGTCCCGGCGACCGTGTTGCCGATCACGACCGGGTCCGTGCCCCGGCCCCGCACGCCGATGCCGGTGCCGTTGCCGGCGAGGTCGTTCCCCTCCACCCGGGGGGTCGCGCCATCGATCACGCCGATGCCGATCCCGTTGTCCCGGAACCGGTTGCGGAGCACGGCGCAGCCGCGGACGGCGGCGAGCAGGATGCCCTCGCCGCTGTTGCGCTCCACCGTGCAGTCCTCCACCCGCGACGACGGGGCGGCGGCGCCCAGCAGGATGCCGGTCCCGGCATTGCCTGCGACCGTGGAGCCCTCCATGACGAGGAGCGCCCCGTCCGCCGCGGCCACGCCGCCGTCGAGGTTGTCGACGATCTCGGAGTCCGTGATCTCGAGGACGGCATGGGCTCCGGCCGCCACCACGGTCCAGCGGTTGCCGGCGATCCGCGAGGCGACCACGCGGGCGCGTCCCTCCTCGCAGACCCAGACGCCGTTCTGGGCGCCGTCGGTGATCGTGCAGCCCAGGACCAGGGCGCTCGAGCCGGGTCCGCCCACCCAGACCGTGGCGCCGAGGTGGCTGGACAGCAGGCAGCCCTCCACGGTCGCCTCGACGTCGTGGACCGCCACGGCCGACCACTCGTCGCCGTCGTTGCCGGCCCGGGCGGGCCGGATCGTGAGCCCCTCCACGCTTGCGCCCGACACGGCGAAGCCCAGCGCCTCGCCGCCGACCGGCTCCAGCACGATGGCGGCCGGGGCGCCGTCGCCCTCGATGCGGACGGCACGGTCCACGACGACCGGTGTCCGGTAGGTGCCGGGCCGGACGAGGATGCGGTCGCCGTCCTCCGCCGCGGCCACCGCGTCGTCGATCTCACCGAAGGCGGCGGGATCGTCGGGATCGACCACCAGCTCGCGGGCGGGGCGTCCGGCTTCGACGACTGCTCGCGGGCGGGGCGTCCGGGAGGCGCGGCCGAAGGACCGCTGGTCCCACGGCACGGGCTCCGGGGCCGCATCTGACTCCCCGGGGTCCTTCCCCGTGTCCCCGTCGGCCGGCGGAACCGGCTCGTCGTCCGGGTACCGGGACGCCGCCGCCGCCTCCAGCCACGGGAGCCGCTCCCCCGCGAACCGCGCCCGGACGCCGCCCCAGAGCGCGAAGTTGCGGGCGAAGAGCACCGCGACGTTCTCGTCGCCGCCGCCGAGCAGCACCCCCGGGAAGAACGCGTTGTGGGCCAGCCGGCCGCCTTCGGAGGACCACGCCCCGAACGCGTGCGGCCGGACGTCGCCCGTCCAGTCGGCCGCCTCGCCCAGGTTCAGCGCGTTGGCGAGCCAGGCGCACCGCTGCGGCCCCATCGGCCGCGGGAGGACCAGCCGCGCGAGGGCGCCCGGCCCGAGGACCGGGTGGTCCACGCTCCGCAACAGCCACATCGCGCTCTCGTCGGCCACCGGCACCATCGCGACCAGGACCTCCTCGTCCTCGTCGAACGTGATCGCGAAGCCCTCGTCCGCGAGCTCCTTCCCGGCCGAGCGCAGGATCGACGCCGTGATCGGCGAGGGCGCCTTCGGCGGGGACGCGGCCAGGTTGAGCATGTCGTCCGGGTCCCGCCGCGGGCCGGCGACCGGATGCGGTTCGGCATCGCGTGGCCCGACGCCCTCGGCGGCCTCCGCCGCGACCCACGCGAGCGACGCCTGCAGCCCCGTGGCCATCAGCATGAACGTCTCCAGCCAGGGGTCCACGCCCGAGTAGAGGAAGGCGCCGCTGCGGGCCGAGATCGTGCCGTCGTCGGGGTCGTAGGCCATCGCCCCCATCGGCCACAGGAGGTTCCAGTCCGCGACCCGCGCGTAGGTCGCGGGCTCGTCGGGCTGGTCCCGGAAGACCGGCGCGCGGGCGCGGACGTGCCACAGGGTCTCGCCGGCCGAGCGGGTCGCGGGACCGGACCACACCCTCTGGCGGATCCAGGCGCCCCACCACGTGAACCCGCGATCCTCGCGGACGGTCCACGGCTCGTCGATCTGCATCTCGCGGTGGACGCGCTCCACCGCGGCCATGCCCAGGTCCTTCGATCGCCGCCTGCGGTGCTTGCTGGTCATCCCACGTCTCCTATCGAACCCGGCCGGGGCACCGTGCCTGGTGGGACGCCAGGCCGGTTGCCGCGCCGTCGTCGAGCCGGGGCTCTCGGGCGCTCTTGATAGGTGCCGCAGCCGAGGTCGCTGTGGCGGAGGTGGTGGCCCGCGATCCCCCATCGGCTCGCGAGCCGTCCTCATCATCGACGGCTGCCGTGACAGCTGTCTGTCACTCAGCGGGAGGGGTCGTCGACCAGTCCTGCGACGTCCATCGCCTCGCGCATCTCGGCGATGATCTGGCGGGTGGCGACCACGTGGCTGATGGCGGGATCCGCGGCGACGAGCTCTGCCAGCAGCGAGAGCTGGTCGCGGACCTGGAGCAGCGTCGCGGTCACGGACAGGGTGGCGTAGGCCTGGGCGGCCGATCCACTGGGCCGGGGAGCCGCCGAGCGCGAGGGCAGCGCCCGCTCCGCGGCGGCCATGTAGTCCTCGGGTGCACGCATCGGGTGGGACATGCCTCGTCTCCATCGCGGCTGGCGGGAGCACCGTGCCGGCTGAGGGTCCGGTCGGTTGCTGCGGGGTCTTGGAGCCAGTCCTCTCGCCCGCTCTGGATGGGTGCACCCCGCTGGGTGCTGGGGCCATTGTACGCCCGGTCCTCGGGCGCCTGACCGTGGGTTCGGAGTGGCCCGTGGCGATGCTGACCGTCATGACGGCGAGCCGCTCACCAGGAGGCGTTGCCGACGGCACCGCCGCCGGTCAGCTCGGGCCCCGCGAGGGCCTGGACCGTCCTGACCCCGGCCCACCGCGGGTCCACGGGCACGTCGCCGAGCGGCTCGTCGTACACCGCGAACCAGGGCAGGCCGTAGCGGACGTAGGCGTCGTGGTCGGCAGGCGTCGGCGGGCACGGCTCGCCGGTCAGCGCCGGCCACAGCCCGGCCGGGACGAGATGGATCCAGATCCGGGCAGCGCGGTCGCCCTCCCAGGTCCCGGCGCCGTGCGGGTCCGGGTAGATCTTCTGGGTCATCCGCCCGCCCGCCCCGAGACCCATCGCGGGCATCGAGGCCATCGGGGCATCGTCGCGGAAGTCCGCCTGCATCTTGCAGTACAGCACGCGCCGGGAGTAGTCCTCCTCGGGCGGCGTGGTCGGGAACGTGCCGGGCCGGGGCCCTGCGACCAGGAGCTGGAGGCCGCCGACGGCCTCGGTCCCGGTGAGCTGGCCCTCCACCGTCACGCCCCGCCCCAGGGGCATCGCCACGAACTGGCTGATCGTGCCCTCGCCGGTCTTGAAGCCGTCGAGCCAGGGCTGCGGCGGCGTGACGAGGTAGTCCTCCCGGCCGGCACGCAGCTCGGCGTCGAGGGGATCCGCGCTGACGGCGTTGACCATGCCCGCGCCCACCTTGATCGCCATCGGCCGCCAGCGGGGCGCGTCGAAGTTGATCCACAGCGCCTCGGCCTGGTAGATCGGCAGGGCGATCCCGCCGCGCCGGCGGATCTCCTCCGGGGCCCGGTCGCCGAGGCTCGCCACCGTGCGCAGCGGGAACTCGCCGAGCCCGGGCGGCAGCGGCCACTCCTGCCCGTCGTCGGGGATGCGGAGCGTCCGCTGGAAGTCGATCCGGGTCGGCGGGACGGACGGCAGCCCGGGATCCGAGACGAGGACCTCGTGGCGCTCCACCCTGACCTCGAGCGGCTGCGTTGCAGTGTCGGTGGTCATCGTTCGATCCCCTCCAGGTCCCGCTCGAGCAGGTCACGGGCGTGGGCGACGAGCCGCTCGACTCGCTTCGCCGCCAGCCGTGTCAGGGGCCGCTGCACGTGCAGCTCGACCCCGGGTTCGATCCAGATCCGCTCCCACTGCGTCCGTGCGGCGGCGGGCGGCCGGGCCAGCGCGTCATGCGAGAGCAGCGAGTGGTGCTCGTGGGCCCCCGGCGGCGCGCTGACACCCGGTGGCCGGACGATGTACACGGGCGGGACGCCGAGGCCGGTGCTGAGCTCCAGCTGGGTCGCCATGCCGCGCGGCCCGAGCGCCGCCTCGACCTCCGTGTCCGGCATCGCCGAAAGCCGATCCCGGATGTCGGCGAGCGGCAGGTTCGCGGCCCGGAGCCGCTTCACGAGGGCGAGGCGCCGCAGCGTGCTCTCCGGGTAGCGGGTCAGGCGCCCCTGGCGGGCCGGGGCGGGCAGCAGCCCCTGCGCGAGGTAGTAGCGCAGGGTTCGGACGGGCATGCCCGAGGCATCGGCCAGCCCCTGCAGCGTGTACCCGACATCGGTGTCCATGGCGGCATCATAACACAATACATGTGTACTGTCTCTATTATTCGGGATTCCGGGCAGGCCCGCTTCCGTGTGTCGATGGCGAGCGGTGTCGTTCGCGCCAGAGCCGGGTCCTCACTCCGCCGAACCGGCCCGCGCGGGCGCTCCCGCGGAGGCGCAACCCGGTCGTGTCCCCGGCGTTCCCCTGCGTGCACCCGGATATCCGGCACGTGAGTATTCCCGGCCCATCGGGCGCCCAGGGCAGGGCGCCCCAGGCCGGGTCGGGGGTCCCGCCACCACCCCCGCGCACGATCGGCGTGGGATCCGGCGTCCGGCAGCCTCTCGATCACCCGCTACGGCCCCCGATGTGCCCGGAATAGTCATGTCCTGCATATGGCGAGGGGCAATGACCCGGCACAGACGTTGGGATGCTCGCCACCCATTGAGGGCGGATTGAGGGCGCCCGCCCGGTCCGCTAGAATGGGGTCCTCCCGAGCGGGAGTAACTCAGTTGGCAGAGTGTCAGCTTCCCAAGCTGAATGTCGCGGGTTCGAACCCCGTCTCCCGCTCCACTTCCCCTTCGTGACCGCCCTGGGTTCACGGCGTCTGCATCCGAAGCCCGGTGTCGCGAGTGGGGTCGGCTCAGCTCGGCTTCCCGGGCTCGCCACGACCCGGGTCGTGTGACGTAAGCCACCCGTAGACGTCCCGGGCAGAAGCCTCCGAGATCCGCTCCTCCCGGATGTCGCGCAGGACCAGGTCCGGGTCCCGGTCGCGGGCCCGGCCATGACCTCCTCCCCCGCCCGTCCGCACGACCAGCCGGTCTCCGCGCTCGACATGGAGTCGCTGCTTCGTGATCTCGATCCGGGTCCCGTCCGGCCGCTCGAGCGTGACCAGGGCGGGCCAGCCGGGCCGGCCACCGTCGCTGCCCCAGGCGGCGTGCTCTGCCGCGCTCTGCTCCGTGTAGGCCACGAGGTCACAGCCGTCGGTGAACTGGTACTCGCGGACGATGCCCATCCCGCCGCGGTGGCGACCCGGCCCGCCGGAGTCGGGCACCAGCTCCGTGCGGACGACCCGGACCGGGTACTGCATCTCGCAGACCTCGGCCGGCAGGATGCCGACGTTGCCGAGGTAGGTGTCGACGCCGTCGAGGCCATCGCCCGATGCGGTGCCACCCATCCCGCCCCCCAGGTCGTCCTGGATGACCGTCGGGTCCCCGGTCCGGGGATGGCGTCCCTCGGCCGCCAGGCTCGAGAAGCCGACGAAGGCACCGGCGACACCGACCTCCGGGTACAGCTGTGCGAAGGCGCGGACGATCGTGTCGGTGATCCGCTGGGACGTGAGGTGGCGCAGGCTGACCGCGGCCGGGTACACGGGGTCCACCACCGACGCCCGGGGCAGGTGGACGTGGATCGCCCGGGCCGTCCCGCTGTTGGGCGCGGCCTCGGGGTCGAAGACCGCCTTGACCGCGAACAGCACGGCCGCCATGACCGCCGAGCGCGGCGCGTTCATGCCCCCGGCCATCTGGGGCGCCGTCCCGCTGAAGTCGATCTCCACCTCGTCACCCCGGACACCCACCGTGACCTCGATCCGGATGTCATCGTTCCCGACCCCGTCGTTGTCGAGGTGGCCGATGGCCGTCGAGCTGCCGTCGGGGCGCTGCCGGATCGCGTGCCGCAGGCGTCGCTCGGTCTGGGCGATGAGCTCCCGCATCACCCCGTCGACGATGTCGAGCCCGTAGCGTTCGATCAGGCCGACGAGCCGAGTCCCCCCGAGCCTCACGGCCGCGGTCTGGGCTCGAAGGTCACCCAGCGTGGCCCGCGGCTCGCGGACGTTGGCCTCGATGTAGCGGAGCAGCGGCACGACCGGCCGGCCTGCCTCGTACAGCCGCAGCGGAGGGAACCGCAGCCCCTCCTCGAAGATGGAGCGGTTCGCGTAGCCCTCGGTCCCGGGGTTCGTCCCGCCGACGTCCACGTGGTGGGCCAGCGTCCCCGTCCAGGCCACGAGCCGCTCCCCGTGGAAGACGGGCGCGAACAGGTGGATATCGGGCGTGTGCGTCCCGCCCCGGTACGGGTCGTTGGCGATGAAGATGTCGCCCGGCGCCAGGGTGTCGAGCGGGTGATCCTCGATGAGCGCCTGGAGGGCGAACGCCATCGCGCCCAGGAGCGCCGGGATCGTCTCGGACTGGGCCGCCATCTCGCCCTGCGGCGTGAAGACCGCGCAGGAGTAGTCCAGCATCTCGCGGATGATCGGCGAGTAGGAGCTGCGCCGGAGCGACTCGCTCATCTCACCGGTCGTCGCCACGAGGGCGCTGCCGACGGTTGCGGCCGTGATCGGGTCGATCATCGCTCGCTCCGCTCGATGACGAGGCTGTCGAGGGCGGCCACCCTCGCCGTGTAGCCGGGCGGCACCAGCACGGTCGTATCCAGCTGTTCGACGATCGCGGGGCCGACGAGGCGCTCGCCGGGCCCGATCGAGGTGCGGTCGACCACCCGGGTCGCCACGAAGGTCCCGGCCTCCGCGAACCAGGCGCGACGCGAGCGCTCACGTCCTCCGCGCGCGAGCTGGCGGCACCTCGTGGTGTGTCGTGGGCCGCGGGAACCGGCCGGTCGCCACGACGCGCACGGCAACCGATTCGACGGGCTGGTCCGGGGCGGCATGACCGTAGACACGCTCGTGCTGGGCGTGGAAGCGCTCGACGATGCGGGGCACCGGCTCGCCGGGCGCCACCGGCACCGTGAGCGTCCACTCCTGGCCGATCGCCCGGATGTCGATGGCGCGCTCGATGCGGCGGTCCGGCGGCTCGACCCGGTCCGCCGCGAGGCGATCGGCAGCGACCATCTCCAGGTCGGTGAACGCCCGCTCGAGCCGTGCCTCGTCGAGCTCGTCCGCGAAGGCCAGCAGCGGCCCCGAGAGGTCGTGCCGCAGGTCGGTTGCCAGCAGGCCGAGCGCGGAGAGCAGGCCGGGCGTCCGCGGCACGCAGACCGCGGGCATGCCGAGCTCGGCCGCCAGCTGGACCGCGTGCAGGGGGCCGGCGCCGCCCCCGGCGACGAGCACCGAGCCTCGCAGGTCGTCTCCGTGCCGGGCAGCCGCGGCCCGGATCGCGCCGACCATGTTCGCGTCGGCCACGGCCACGATGCCCCGGGCCGCCTCCTCGATATCGATGCCGAGCGGGCGGGCGACGGCCCGCTCGATGGCCTCCCGGGCGAGCCCTGCGTCGAGCCGGACCTCGCCGCCCAGGAACGCGTCGGGATCGAGCCGGCCCAGGACCAGGTGAGCGTCGGTGAGCGTCGCGTCGCTGCCGCCGGCCCCGTAGCAGGCCGGCCCGGGGTCCGCCCCGGCGCTCTGCGGGCCCACCCGCAGGGCTCCGCCGGCATCGACGGTCGCGATGCTCCCGCCCCCGGCGCCGATGGCCTCGACCTCGAGGGTGGGGATCTGGAGCGGGAGGCCCGTCGGCAGCGTCATCCCGATCCGCATCCTCGGGGCGCCATCGACGACGACGCCGATGTCGGCGCTGGTGCCGCCGATGTCGATGGTGACCGATTCGGAGAAGCCGGCGGCCGCGGCGACGAAGCTGCCACCGATCACGCCGGCCGCGGGTCCGGACAGCACGAGCCGGTGGGCGTGCTCGCCGGTCGAGCGGCCGGCCGTCGCGAGCCCGCCGTTGCTCTGCATGACATGCAGGGGGACGCGGTAGCCGGCCCGCGCGAGGTCGTCGGCCAGCGTCCCGATGTAGCGGTCGAGCAGCGGGGCGAGCGCGGCGTTGGCGGCGGTCGTCGCGAACCTCGGGTACTCACGCAGCTCCGGGCTCACCGCGCTCGACCGGGCGACGTACAGGTCCGGGGCCACGGACCGGACGATCGCCTCGACCTGCGCCTCCTGCGCCGGATCGACGAACGAGAAGAGCATCGCGATCGCGATGGAGTCGACCCCCATGGCGACCAGCCGGCGCGTCGCGGCGGCGACCTCGTCGGGGTCGATCGGCTCCAGCTCCGTCCCGTCGAAGGCGATCCGCCCGCCGATCCCCAGCCGCCGATCTCGCGGGATCGGCACGTGCCGAGCGGGCTGATGCAGGCGGTAGAGCGACGGCCGCTGCTGGGTCCCGATCTCCAGGACGTCCCGGAACCCGCGATTGGTGAGCATCCCGGCAGCTGCCAGCTCACCGGTGATGACCGCGTTGGTGGCGATCGTCGTGCCGTGGGCGACGAAGTCGATGTCGCCGGCTTCTGCCCCGGCAGCCTCCAGCAACCGGCGCAGCCCCTCGCCGACGGCGAGATGCGGCTCTCGCGGCCGTGACGGGACCTTGGCGGTCACCAGGTCGCCGACGGCCGGGTCCCAGAGGACGCAGTCCGTGAACGTGCCCCCCGTGTCGATCCCGATCCGGCGCACCGCTAGGAACCGTGATGCGGGGGGTCGGAGGCCGGGGCGTCAGGCAGAGCGGGCCGCATTGGTCCATTCTGACGGGGACGGGACCGCCCCGAGCGGCCGTCCCGGTCGGCGTCGACGGAGCGGGAGGGAGACCAACGGATCGACAGGACGCCGGTGGCGGCCTCGGCCGCGGCTGGCTGGTCGGGATCGATGTCGGCGGGACGTTCACCGATGGCGTGGCCATCGGGCCCGCGGGCGAGATGGTCGTGGCCAAGGTCGCCAGCAGTGCGGCGGATCCGGCCCTCGGCCTGGTCGCGGCCGTGGATCGGCTGATCGACGAGGGCATGCCCGGGTCGGCGGTCCGCCTCGCCTTCCACGGGACCACGATCGCGACGAACGCCGTCATCACCGGGTCCCTCGCCGCGGTCACCCTGCTCGCCACCGCCGGCGCGACCGACGTGCTCGCCTACCGCAGTGGCCGCCGCCGACACCTGTACGACCTCCACCAGCCGCGGCCCGATCCGCTGGTCCCCGCCGAGCGACGCATCGGCGTTGCCGAGCGCCTGCGCGATGACGGCTCCGTGCACCGGGTCCTGGAGGCGGACGAGATCGCGCGGCTCCTGGACGTGCTGGACGGTCTCCGACCCGAGGCCATCGCGGTCTGCCTCCTGTTCAGCTATCGGAACGGGGATCACGAGCGCCGCCTGGCGGAGGCGATCCGGGCGCGCTGGCCATCGACGCCGGTCGCCATCTCGTCCGAGGTCGCTCGCGAGATCCGCGAGTACCCGCGGACCGTCACGACGGTCATCAACGCCGGCCTGCGGCCGGTTCTCGACCGATCCCTGTCGCTGGCGACCGATGCGCTCCGCGGGCGCCTCCCCAACGCCCGGCTTCTCGTCATGCAGTCGAGCGGCGGCAGCGTCCCCGCCGAGCAGGCGGCCCAGGAGGCGCATCGCCTGCTGCTGTCCGGCCCGGCCGGTGGCGTCGCGGCCGCCGTGGCGGTGAGCGACGGCGAGGGCGACGGGGACCTGATCGCCCTCGACATGGGCGGGACCTCGGCCGACGTGTCGTTGATCCGCGGTGGTCGGGCGCAGGTCGTCAGCGAGCAGGACGTGCATGGACACCCGGTGCTCGCCCCGGCGATCGACATCCGGACGATCGGCGCGGGCGGCGGCTCCATCGTCACGATCGACGCCGGCGGATCGCTGCGGGTCGGACCCGCGAGCGCGGGGTCCGAGCCCGGGCCGGCGAGCTACGGTCGCGGCGGGATCCTGCCGACGGTGACCGACGCCCATGTCGTCTGCGGCGTCCTGGGCGGGCGGGCACGTCTCGCCGGGACCCTGGAGCTCGACCGTGGACGGGCCGTCGAGGCCTTCGCGCCCCTCGCATCGACGCTCGGCCTGTCTGTCGAGGCGGCAGCCGAGGCGGCCCTCGAGGTCGCCACGGCGGGCCTCATCCGGGCCATCCGGGGGGTCACCGTCGAGCGCGGCATCGACCCGGCCGATTGCCGCCTCGTCGCGTACGGAGGAGCCGGCCCGCTCCACGCAGGTCGACTCGTCCGGGAGCTCGGACTGTCCCAGGCGATCGTCCCGATCACGCCCGGGCTCTTCTCGGCCCGTGGACTGCTGGCGGCCGACATCCGGTACGACCTCGCCCAGACGATCCTCGCGCGTCTCGGGGGCAACGCCGAGACCACGCTCGTCGAGTGGTTCTCACGATCACGATCCGAGCTGGCGGCGCGCCTCGAGGCCGACGGGGTCCCGCCGCGGGACCGCCGGTTCGAGGCCCGGGTCGACTGCCGGTACCTGGGCCAGGGCTACGAGCTCTCCGTGCCGGCCGGCTCAGGAGACCGGTCGGACACCGCGCTGATCGCCGAGCGATTCCATGCCGTCCACCTGGCGACCTACGGGCACGCCGCTCCAGAGGAGCCGGTCGAGGTCGTGACCGCCCGCCTGGCGGCGTTCGGCGCCATGCCCCGGCTGGCCGCCGCGAAGCTCCGCGCGGGCGGCGAGGACCCGCCGCCGGAGGCCCTGGTGGAGGAGCGGCCCATCCTGCTCCCCGGAGCCGCAGGGCCCGAGCCCGTCCCGGTGCTCGATCGGTCAGGTCTGCTCGCGGGCAACCGGGTGGCCGGGCCGGCCGTCATCCATCAGCTCGATGCCACGACGGTCGTGCTCGCGGGCCAGGCTGCGCTCGTCGACGAGCGCGGCGACCTGCGGCTGAGAGAGGCTGGCCGATGACCCGGACCACCCGCTTCGAGGTCCTCCACGCCGCCCTGCTGTCGGCCACCGACGAGATGGGGATCGTCCTCAAGCGCTCCAGCCACAGCACGATCATCCGCGAGATGGACGACTTCAGCTGTGCGATCCTCGATCCCGAGGGGTCGCTCGTCGCCCAGGGCGACTTCATCCCGGCCCAGCTCGGGGCGATGAGCACGGTCGTCCGATCGACCCTCGCGCGCCATCGGGACACCCTCGCCGCCGGCGACGTCTTCATCGCCAACGACCCCTACGACGGCGGGGCCCACACCCTGGACGTCAACGTGCTCGAGCCCGTGTTCGCGGACGGCCGGCTCGTCGCCTGGTCCGGGACCGCGGCCCACCACGCCGACTTCGGCGGCCCGAACCCGGGCACCGAGGGTCCCGACCTCGGGGAGCTGTTCGCCGAGGGCCTGGTGCTGCCGCCGATCCGCCTGCACCGGGCCGGTCTCCCGGTCGAGGACGTCTACGACCTGGTCGCGGCCAACATCCGCGAGCCGGTGGCCACGCTTTCCGACCTCCGGGCCCAGGTCGCCTCCTGTGCGGCGGGAGCCCGCCGGGTGCTGGAGGTCGTCGAGCGCCACGGGGTGGACGTCGTCCAGGAGATGCTTGCCGAGGTGCTCGAGTACGGCGAGCGCCGGGCGGCTGCCCGCCTGGCCGAGCTGCCCGACGGCGAGACCGAGGCCGAGGGGTTCCTGGACGATGACGGCCGCGGAGGGCCACCGACGCGCATCCATGCCCGACTGGTCAAGCGCGGCGGAAGGCTGACGGTCGACCTCAGCGGCTCGTCTCCACAGGTGGCCGGCGCCCTCAACAACCCGTGGGCAACCACGCGTGCCTGCGTCGTCTACCTGGTGAAGGCGCTGACCGACCCGGAGCTGCCGTTCAACGACGGGGCGATGCGGGTCATCGACATCGTGTGCCCGGAGGGATCGGTCCTGCGCCCGCGCCGACCGGCAGCGGTCAGCGTCAGACACCTCACGGCGCAGCGGACCGCCGACACGCTCGTCCGGGCAGCCGGGGCCCTGTGGCCGCGGCTGGACGTCGGGAGCGGCATGGTGGGCTTCTTCGGCTTCAACCTCGCCTGCACGTCGCGCCGGACCGGCCGCCGGACGACCATGCAGGACGTCCTGGGCGGAGGCACCGGGGGGCACCCGGGCGACGGTGGGCTCGACGGCGTGGACACGTACATGTCCAACGTCGGGCTGCTGCCGATCGAGGTCGCCGAGAGCGAGTACCCGGTCCTCGTGCTCGATACCTCGCTCGTGCCCGGCAGCGGCGGCGCCGGGCGGCATCGCGGCGGCTCCGGGATCCGGCGGGAGTACCTGATCCTGGAGGGGCCGGACCATGCCACGATCTACTGCGAGCAGAGCGACGACCGCTTCGTCCCCCGGGGAGCTGCCGGGGGCGGCAACGGCAGCCCGACCCGCTTCCGGGTCCTCGATCCCGACGGGAACGTGGTCCCGACCCGCTCGAAGACGACGGCCACGCTGGGACCGGGCGCGCGGGTCGTGGTGGAGACCGGCGGCGGTGGGGGGTGGGGCGACGCCGGGGTCCCGACGACAGACGCCTCGGTGACCTGAGGCCGTCGGCCGGCCGCTCGGGGTCACCAAGGATCCTCGTCAACGGAGGTGCGGGATCACCTCCTCGGCGAAGACGTGGACCGCCTCCTCCTGGACGGCGGGGTCCATGCCGGGCCAGTAGAGCCGGGCGATGAAGTGGACATCACCCCCCGCGGCGGCCGCGAAGGCCGCAACCTGCTCGACGACGTCATCCGGCGTCCCGAGGACGATCTGTGACCGAAGCGCCGGCTCGAGGTCCGCTGCGAGGGCCGGTTTGGGGACCGGGGGCCCGACACGCCGACGCGCGGCCTCCATGTCCTCGTACTTCCAGGCGACGTAGTGGTGGTGCTCCCTGACCCGTTCCCAGGCGTCGGGGCCCCGCCAGGCGAACGTCGGGAGGTGGAGCGAGATGACGAGGTCGGCCGGATCGCCACCGGCCGCCTGCCGGGCATCCCTGGCCAGCCGGACCTGCTCGGCAAACGACGCCGGCGTCACCTCCGTGCCCATGAAGCCGTCGGCGATCCGACCGGCCCGCCGGATCCCGGCCGGGGAGAGCGCACCGATCCAGATCGGCGGCCCACCGGGTCGTGCCGGCTTGGGGGTGACCGACATGCCGGGGTACGGCTGGTGCTCGGTCCCCGTGACCAGCGCGTCCCCCCAGGACTGCCGGAGGATGGTGACGGCCGTCTCGAGCCGCTCGACGCGCGACCCGATCGGCACGCGGAGTCCCTCGAACTCCTCCTCGCGCCAGCCCAGCCCGAGCCCCAGGATCAGGCGGCCCGCCGAGAGCAGGTCCACGACCGCGGCGTCCTCGGCGAGGCGGACGGGATCGTGCAACGGCGCCAGGACCAGTCCGGTGCCGACCGACACCCGCTCGGTCCGGGCCGCGATGGCGGCCGCCATGGGCATCAGCGCCGGCAGGTAGGCATCGTCCACGAAGTGGTGCTCGGAGACCCAGACGGAATCGAAGCCGACGGCCTCCGCCAGCTCCGCCAGGTCGAGGGCCTGGGCGTAGAGGTCGGCCGTCGGGCGCGGGTCGCCCGGGTAGCGCTGGCAGGTGATCAGGCCGAACCCGAACCGCACCGATCCCGCTCCCGGTCGGCTCATCGGTTCACGCCCGCAGGCGCCCCGTCCCGCAGCGGCGACGGCTTGGAGAGAAACGCCCCGTAGTCGAGTCGACGGTACTCGGCCGTGCAGGGACGGCCGTCGGCGACCCACATCGTCCGCTCATCGAGGTCCATGAGGACCGAGGCCACGGTCGAGCCCTGGTCCAGCCGCCCGAGCCGCCGATCGGGGTGACAGCAGATCCCGGACGGGTAGTTGGCATGGTCGGCGAGCACGGCTGCGAGATCGTCCATGGAGACCGCCGGCCCGGCCGCCCGGATGACCGTCCGGAGCCGCTCCAGGCGGAACGGGCTGTCGGCCATCGCCCACAGGGACACGTCGCGCGCCGGGAGCCGGTCGGTGAGGAAGTGGTTCGTGTGCAGGACGACCCCGTTGTCGGGATAGGAGAGGTAGAGCCGGCTGAAGTCGCCGGGCGACGCCTCGACATCGACGGCCATCCCGTCCCGGTGGGCCACGAGGTAGTTGGCGCTCGAGGACCGCCGGCCGAGCTGCAGCACCTCGAGGGCGTCGGACAGCACCTCCGAGTCGAGGATCATCCGGAGGAGGACGTGGTACGGGAGCCCCGGCTCGCCGCGATCCTGGTCGGTGACCAGCGCGTTCGTGGCGAGCCCGATCCCCGATGAGTTCATGCCGGTCTTGGCGAGCAACCCGGCCTCGACGACCGTCACGAAGTCGGGCCCATCCTCCTGCTCGGCCTCCAGGACGACGACCGTGTCGAAGCAGTGGAGCAGCCAGTCCCAGTTCTGGCCGATGAGGGTGTGGCCGTTGGCCGATGCCTCGGGCAGGACGGCGACCGAGCTGCACTCGTGGGGCGGCCTCCCGCTGGCCTCGGCCTGGCGGGCCTTGGCAGCGAACATCACCTCGGTCCGGACGTTGATGGCCAGGATGTCCGCCAGCTCGGCCCCGGCTCCATCGGCGATCCCGCGCATCTCCTCGACCGTCTTTGCGGCGTGGGCCGAGATCACCGGCAGGTAGGCCAGGGCCTGCTCGCGGACGTGCGCCCAGTCCCACGATGCATAGGCCTGGAACACCTCCCGGTAGGCCGCGATCGAGGTGGCCACCCGCTCCGCGGCCGCACGCCCGTAGGCCTGCCCGCGTTCGTAGGGACCGCCGGCGACGCGGACGTGGGGAAAGGTCCTCATGCTGTCCCCTTGCTCATCGGTCATGTCGTCAGGGCTCCGCCGTCCACCGGCAGGATGGCCCCGGTGATGTAGGCCGCGTCCCCGGAGACCAGGAAGGCGATCGCGGCGGCCACCTCGTCGGCCCGTCCGACGCGCGCCAGGGGTACCCGCGCTGCGAGATACGCGCGGCCGGTCTCCGTGTCCGGGCGCATCAGCAGCATGGGGGTGTCGATGAGCCCGGGGGCGACCGCGTTGACCCGGATCCCGAGGTGCCCCCACTCGGCCGCGAGCTGACGCGTCAGGCCCACGATGCCGCTCTTGGCCGCCGTGTAGGCAGGAGCCGGCTCGCCCCGGTCGCCCTGGAAGGCCGCGATGGAGCTGACGTTGACGATGGCCCCGGGCACCCCCGCATCGGCGAGCCGGCGGACCACGGCCCCGGACACGAGGTAGGTGGCCCGGAGGTTCGCCGACAGCACGTCGTCCCAGGTCGTGGCGTCGACCTCCATCGCCGGTCCGACGCGGTAGATCCCGGCGGCATTGACGAGGATGTCGGCTGGACCCTCCAGGATCGACGTCGCGCGGGCGACGGCATGGCCGGCGTCCGGGTCCAGCCCGACGTCGGCGGCCACCCAGCCCACCTCGAGCTGGCTCGCGGCCGCCTCGGCCCCGACCCGGTCGACGATGACGACGGCGGCGCCGCCCTCGTGAAGCAGCCGTGCGGTGGCCATCCCGATGCCCGAGGCACCGCCGGTGACGATCGCACGCCGACCGGCGAACCTCGGGGTGGCGGGAAGCGGTCCGGTCGTATTGGTCACGTCCGCAGCACGCCGCCGTTGACGCCGATCGTCTGCCCGGTCACGTAGGCCGCGTCGTCGGAGGCCAGCCACGCAACGGCGCCCGCGATGTCATCCCCGGTTCCGTGGCGTCCGAGCGGGATGGTCGCGAGGACCTCCTCGACGAGCGACTCGAAGGATGCCCCGGTGGCGGCTGCCCTCGCCCGGAGGTCATCCCAGTGCATCTCGGTCGCCATGTTGCCCGGTGAAACCGTGTTGACCCGGATGCCGTGCGGGCCGAGCTCGGCCGCGAGGGCCTGGGTCGCGGTCGCCACCCCACCCTTCGATGCACCGTAGGCCACGCCGCCGGCCACGCCCTGCTGGCCGAAGATCGAGCCGATGTTCACGATCGAGCCGGTGCGCCCGGCCGCCACCCACCCGCCGGCAACCTCGCGGGCCACGAGGATCGTCCCCAGCAGGTTCACGTCGAGGATCCGACGGATCTCCTCGATGGGCGTGGCGACGAGGTCCGTCACGCCGCCACCGATGCCGGCGACGTTGACGAGCAGGTCGAGCGGCCCGAGGACGTCGATGGCCTCGCGGACCGCGCGCTCGACGTCGGCCGGATCCGACACGTCCGCGATGATCCCGATCGCGACCCGGTCGCCGCGTCCCGCTGCAAGCCCGCGGGCCGTCGCCTCGACCGTCGGGCGGACGTCGACGAGCGCGACCGACCAGCCGTCGTCGACGAGCCGGGCGGCGACCCGCTCGCCGAGGCCCCGGGCGGCGCCGGTGACGAGCGCGGCCCTCGTCACGGCACCCGCTCCGCCACCTCGCCACACGTGGTCAGCCAGACATCGTCGAGCCCGCGGACGAAGCCCAGGAGCTCGTCGAGGAGCGGCAGCCGGCCCGGCCGGCCGATGATCTGCGGATGCATCGTCACGATGGCGAGGCCCCCCATCTCACGGATGCCCAGGATCTCGGCCCGCCAGATCTCGCGGACCTCCCCGACGGTCGAGATCTTCTTCGTCCAGGTGGCGCCGTCGAACCAGAAGTGCGGCGCGTCGTCGAGGATCCAGCTGATCGGCAGCTCCACGATCCCCGATCCCTGGTGGCGGTACGGGGCGATGTCGTCCATCAGGTTCGACGCGTAGGCGAACCCATGGTGTCGGAGCAGGTCGAGCGTGTTCGGACTGAGATCCCAGGATGGCGAGCGGTACCCGCGGATACGCGCCCCGAGGCGCTCGAGGACCTCGCGCCCCCGGAGCAGCTCGTCCTCCTCCTCGGCCCGCGACAGCTTCGTCGGGGACGTGTGCGTGTAGCCGTGGTGGCCGACCTCGTGCCCGGCCGCGAGGATCTGCTCCACCCGTCCGGGATGACGCTCGGCGACCCGGCCGGGTACGAAGAACGACGCCCGGATCCCGTGGCGCTCAAGGAGCCCCAGGACCGCCGGCAGGGCCACCTTGGCACCGTAGGTCCCCTGCGAGAGCACGCCGGGCCTGTCGGCGTTGGCCGGGTCCTCGCCGATCCAGACCTCCTCGGCATCGAAGTCGAACGAGATGACAGTGGCGGCGCGCCTGCCGTCCGGCCACTCCATGATCAGGCCCCCTCGGGGTCGGGCCCCGGCGATCCCCCGTCCGGGTCGCGATCGGGGCGGCGGACCCGGCTGGACACCGCCGCGGTCACGCGGTCGACGAGCTGCATGATGCCGCCCGGGAAGAACAGGACGGTCAGGACGATGAGGCCGCCGAGCACCCCCAGGCGCAGGCTCCCTGCCACCCGGAGGTACTCGCTGCCGAAGGTCACGACGACCGCACCGAGGATCGGCCCGAGGAACGTCCCGGCGCCACCGATGAGCCACATCGCGACGACCAGGAGGAACTGGTCGATCCCGAGCATGCCGGGCGAGATCTGGCCGAGCGTGTGGGCGAAGAAGCCGCCGGCAAGCCCGGTGACGAACGCCGAGATGGCGAACACCTTCAGGCCCTCACGGAACCTCGACACACCGAGGGCGCCGGCGAAGTCCTCCGAGTCGCGGAGGGCGACGAAGACCATGCCCGTCGTGCCCTTGACGATCCGGTAGAGGACCGTCATCGCCACGATGCAGAAGACCAGGGTGATGTAGTACGCCTGCCACTTCTGGAGATCCGGCAGGAACTCCGGGATCCCCAGCAGCCCGATCCCGCCGCCGGTCCAGTCCCGGAGGATCGAGATGATCGACGGGAGCGCGTCGGCAAAGACCAGCGTGAGCAGCGCGATGTAGATGCCGCGCAGCCGGAGGACCGGGAGGCCGAGCAGGACCGTGACGATCAGCATCGTGGCCGTCGCCCCGACCCAGATCGTCAGCCACGGCGAGATGCCGAGCTCCTTGGCCATGACGGCCGAGACATACGCGCCCAGGGCGAAGAAGCCGAGGTTGCCGAGCGACAGGATCCCGGCGTAGCCGTTGAGGAGGTTCCAGTACGAGGCAACGACGATCCAGATGAACGTCAGCCCCGCGACGTGGAGCAGGAAGCGGCTGGCGCCGAGGTACGGGAGCGCCACCAGGAAGGCCACGGTGACCACGGTGAGCAGCAGCGGCAGGCGCCCCCGGGAGAGCGGCTGCCGCAATCGGGACACGGCGGCGGTCACGAGGTCCGCCCGCCGAGGATCCCCTGGGGCCGGAGCCAGAGGGCGATGATGAACGTCGCCAGCCAGGCGGGCCAGACCCACAGGGTTCCCATCCAGAGCGTCACGAAGGCCTCGATGAGGCCCAGGACGAGCGCCGCGACGATGGCGCCGGGCACGTTGCCGAGGCCTCCGAACGTGACGATGATGAAGCCCTTGATCATCCACTCCCAGCCGATGTTGGGCGTCATGTACGACTTCGTCCCGAGCAGGACGCCGCTGAACGCGGTGACGCCGAAGGCGAGCGCGAAGGTGGCGCCGTAGATCCGGTCGATGTCGATGCCCACGATCCTCGCCCCGGAGACGGAGGTGGCGACGGCCCGCATCGCCCGACCGAGTGAGCTGCGGTTCAGGAAGGTCCACAGCCCGACGATGATGACGACGGCCAGGCCGACGAGGACGACGTCGTTGAGGCTCACCCGGACCGGCCCGATGTCCACCTCGCCTTCCAGGAAGACGGGGATGGACTTCACCCGAGGCCCGAAGATCTCGAGCATCGCCCACTCCATCAGGATCGCCAGACCCAGGGTGAACAGGAGCGTGGCGAACGCCCATTCGGCTCGCTTGAGCAGGCGGCGGATCGCCAGCAGGTGGACCAGCCAACCGAAGACCGCCATCCCGCCGACGGCCACGGCGATTCCGATCCCGAGCGGCGCGTTCACGCCGCTGATCACCACCCAGGCGAGGTAGGCGCCGAGCACCGCCACGTGGCCATGGGCGAAGTTGAAGACGTGGCTGACGCCGTAGACGACGGTCAGGCCGATCGCCATCGTGGCGTAGAGACCGCCGACGACGAGCCCGCTCCAGGCGGCGCTGAGGATGGCCTCCGGTCCCACTAGAAGTACGCCTCCTTCAGCTCCTCGACGGTGGCCTCGGCGGACGGTCGCTCGAACTGGACTTCGCCCCGTTTCAACATGTAGATGCGGTTCGTCAGCCGCAGGGCATAGTCGATCTCCTGCTCGACCAGGAGGACGGTGATCCCGGCGTCCTGGTTGATCCGCAGGATCGCCCCGTAGACCGACTTCTTCATCCCGGGCGCCAGCCCGATCGAAGGCTCGTCGATGAGCAGCAGGCGGGCCCCGCTCATGAGGCCACGGGCGATCGCCAGCATCCGGCCCTCACCGCCGGACATGGTCATGCAGACCTGATGCTGGCGCTCCTTGAGTCGCGGGAACACGTGGAACACGAGCTCCAGGTTCCTGCGGTACTCGGGCCTGGCGGTCCGGGCGTAGGCGCCCAGCTGGAGGTTCTCGAGGACGGTCATGTCGCTGAACAGGAAGCGCTCCTCGGGGATATAGGCGAGGCCGGCCTCCACGATGCGGTGGGGCGGCGCCTGGACGATCTCCTCGTCCATGAACCGGATCGAGCCACCGGTCGCCGGGTGGACCCCGGAGATGGCCTTGAGGAGGGTGCTCTTCCCGTGGCCGTTGGGCCCGAGGAGGCCGACGATCTCGCCGCCGCGGACGTCGAGCGACACGCCGCGGAGGACCTTGATGTCCTCGTAGCCACCGACGACGTTGCGGATCTCGAGCATCGCTACGCCTCGTCCTCGTCGTCGTCGATGCCGCCGCCGAGGTAGACGCTGACGACCTCCGGATGATCCTTGACACGGTCCGGGTCGCCATCGAACAGGACGGACCCGTAGTGGAGGACGAGCATCCGGTCCGACAGGCCGATCAGCTCGTCGAGGAGGTGCTCGATGATGATGATCGTGACCCCCCACTCGTCACGGATCCGGGTCACCAGCTCGCGATAGCGGTCGATCTCGACATGGGAGAAGCCGGCCATCGGCTCGTCGAGCAACAGCAGCCGTGGCGAGGTCGCGAGCGCCGCGCCGAGGACCGCCTTCTTGGTCGTGAACAGGTCGAGGTTCGTCGCCAGCCCGTCGGCCACCGGACCGAGCTCGAGGAAGTCGATGACCTTGGCGACCCCGGCGTCGCTGCGAGCCCGCCCGAACCGCGCGCCGATCCGGATGTTGTCCCGCACGCTCAGCGAGTGGAACAGGGTCGGGGTCTGGAAGGTGCGGGTCAGGCCCAGCTGGCAGACCTGGTTGGGCCCCATGCCGACGATGTCCCGCCCCCCGAAGGTGATGGACCCGGACGTCGGGCGGTAGAACCCCGAGATGGTGGCGAACAGGACGGACTTGCCGGCCCCGTTGGGCCCGGCGATCCCGAAGATCGATCCCTCGGGCACGTCGAACGAGACGTCGTTGACGGCGACCAGGTTGCCGAACCGGCGGGTGACCGACCGGACCTGGAGGATGGCCGCTCCACCCTGCGGAGGAGCGGCCATCGCGGTGTCGGGCGCTACGGCAGCCACGGCGGCGACTTGATCTCGCCTTCGGCCGCGTTCTCGGGCAGGACAACGATGTTCTTCCCGCCCTGGACCTGAGACCAGAGCGTCGGCAGGAGGTCGTCGCCGGCCTGGGCGTACTGACCCTCCTCGAGCGACGCGAAATCGAACGTGCCCGCGTAGCCCTGGTAGATGGTCTCGCGGATCGAGTCGTTGACCGTGTCGAAGCAGTCGACGCAGTCCACCCTCTTGACGGCCTCGGCCCAGATGTCGAACGCGTCGCGGACGACGTAGGCATGGATCGACTTGGGCTCGCCACCGTATGTCTCGGCCCACTTGGCGGTGTAGGCCACCTTGTCCCGGCCGATCTTGTCGGACACGCCGATGACGGTCGACCAGAGCAGCCCCTCGGCGGAGTCACCGCTCAGCTCGAGGAACTCGGGGATGCTCGGGGTGTACTGCATGTAGACCAGGCTGTTGAGGCCCTTGTCCCCGAACTGGGCGTCCCACTGGTTCATGAACCGGGCGGCGTCCGACGGGTCGAGGTTCCAGAAGGTGACGAAGGCCGGCTCGGCCGCCTCGATCTTCGAGAGGACCGGGCCCCACTCCTCGACGCCGAATGGCGTCAGCTCGTCGACCGCGATCTCGTAGTCCTGCTTCTGGATGAACTCCTTGAACGCCTGGGCTCCCACCACGTTGTAGGCGTAGTCGGTCGTGATCACGGCTGCCGACTTGTTGGTCGGGGCGAACCCGATCTGCTCGGCGATCTTCGGCAGCAGCTCCGCCGAGTTGACGCCGTAGTCGTAGTCGCTGGGGTCGTACTGGAAGACGTTGCTGTACTTCTCGGGGTTGTCGCGGACCGGATCGACGGCTGCCGTCATCGTCACGGCGTGCAGGTAGGGCATGTCGCCCTCCCCGAACGCCAGCGTGTTGATACCGCTGTCGTCGTACCCGGTGATCACCGCGTCCGGGTTCTCGCCGAGGATCCGCTCGCCACAGGCCTGGATCGTGTCGACCTCGAGTGCCGCGACATCACAGGTGACCAGCGTGAGCTCGCGCCCGAGGACGCCGCCGGCGGCGTTGTAGTCGTCGATCGCCAGCTCGAGCGCCTGGAGCATCTCCTCCCCGTCGCTCGCGTACGGGCCGGTCAGCGGCATCGCCGCACCGATGACGATCGGCTCCCCGCCACCGCCGCCGCCACCGCCTGCGTCGCTGGCTGCGCTGGTGGGTGCCGACGTCGCATCGTCGCCGCCTGCTGGCGCGCACCCCGCGGCGGCGACGAGCAACACCGCCAGGGCGGCGGCTGGGATGACGAATCCACGTCTCGACATGACGACCTCCGCTGGATCAGCGACGATGCGTCGCACAGGGGCGACGATCGTCCTCCTCCGGTCTCGCTCCTTGGCAGAGCTGCAGGATACATGCCGCATCCAGCGCTACACCACCCCCGTAATGCGGCCGGTCACGAGAAGACGGTGGCTTCTCGCCGGCCGGGCCGCCGGAATGCCGCCCCCGCGCGCGCGGCCCTCGCCACGCTCGTCGGCCTGGTCGCCCTCGGCTGCGCCGTTGCCGGGTGCAGCCAACCCCAGGCGACGGTGACTGCCGGCACGGGCGCGCCCGGGTCGGGCCAGGCCGCCACGATCGCCTTCGTCCGATCCACCGGGCGCGAATCGGACCTGCTCGCGGTTGAGACGCCCGACGGATCGGTCCGGCCGCTCGTCGCCGGCCGCGGCTCCGTCAGCACACCCGCCTGGTCGGCGGACGGACGCTCGCTCGCCTACGCGTGGCGCGATCCCACCGAAGGCGGCTACCGGATCCGCGTCGCCGACGCCGATGGCTCCAACGAGCGCTCGCTGACGCCCGGTGACGCGATCGACGCGAACCCGACGTGGTCGCCGGGGGGCGACCGGCTCGCCTACTCGACCAACCGGGAGGGACCCCACTTCGCCATCTACCTCATCGGACGGGACGGGTCGGATCCGGTCCGCCTCACCGATGGCCAGGCGCCGACCTGGTCACCGACGGGCGACTGGATCGCCTTCGTCCGGCTGGTTGACGGCCGCGGCGATCTGTTCCTGATCCGGCCGGATGGCAGCGGGCTGCGGAGCCTCACCGCGGATCCTGCCGACGACGTCGATCCGGCTTGGACCCCCGACGGGTCGGCGATCGTCTTTGCCAGCGACCGGTCGGGTGACTACGACCTCTTCCGGGTGGAGTCGAGCGGCGGGACGGTCCAGCCGCTGATCGTCGGGCCGGGCGACGAGCGCGATCCGGCGGTGTCACCCGATGGTCGCCGCGTCGTGTTCTCGCGAGCGTCCGCAGGAACCGCCGACCTGTGGGTCCTCGACGAAGGCGGGACGACCACGCGGCTCACCAGCGACCCCCGGTTCGACGTCGACCCGGCCTGGCAGCCGGTCTCCGAGGCTCCGTCCGGCAGCTGAGCGCGGCGCGGCGCCAACCGGCCCCGTGTCAAGATGTCGCCGGGGAAGTCAGGCGCCCGGGAAGCACAGGCAGGACCGGCCGGGAGCGACGGCCGCGGAGGAGTCGGATGGCCCAGCCCTACGTCATCGCGGGAGTCACCATCATCGACGGGACCGGGGGAGATCCCGTCCCGGATGGCTGCCTGGTCGTCGGGCCCGACGGGACCCTCGCCGACGTCGGTGAGCGGTCGCGGGTCCAGTTGCCGGCCGACGCCCGCACCATCGATGCGGGCGGCGCCGTCGCCATGCCGGGCATCATCGACTGCCACTGCCACCTCGGCGGCGCGTCGCTGCCCGACGAGGACGGTTGGGTCCTGGAGGACGATCGCTTCCAGGCGATCGCCTCGGTCCACCAAGCGGGCCAGCTGCTCCGCCACGGGGTCACGAGCGCCCGCGACATCTCGGTCAACGGCCCGCACCTCAAGAAGGCCATCCGCCGGGGCCTGATCGACGGACCGAACCTGGTCCCCTGCTGGCGCGGGCTGTCCCGGACCGGGGGGCACGGCGACGGGCTCGTGATGAGCGCCGAGGCCGTCCGCCGGTCCCACCCCTGGGGCATCGTCGCGGACGGCCCCGAACAGGTCCGGTGGGCCGTCCGCGAGGCGGTCAAGAACGGCGCCGAGTGCATCAAGGTCTGGGCCAGCGGAGGCGGCCTGCAGGAGAACGAGCCGGAGGACGCCCAGCACTACACCCTCGAGGAGCTCCGGATCATCGTCGAGGAGGCGAACCTCGTCCGGATCCCGGTCATCGCCCACGCCGAGTCGCCGTCGTCCGCGCGGGACGCGGTCGCTGCCGGCGTCTGGAGCATCGAGCACGGTGAGGCCATCGACGCCGCGACGATGGCCGAGATGGGCCGCCGGCGGATGTTCCTCGATCCGACGCTGGTGCTGCTGCGCCAATGGTTCGAATGGCAGACGGAGGGCGGCCCATACGGGTCCGGCGTCCCGTACGTCCCGGGGGGCGGCGAGCTGCCAACGGATGTCGACGAGCTGCGGAAGGTGTTCCGCCAGCGCCAGGCCGACAACCTCCGGGCCGCCCGCGAGGCCGGGGTCCGGATCGCGGTGGGCAGCGACGCCTACAACACGACGATGACCCCCTTCGGCCGGCAGACGCTCGAGGAGGTCCATGCCCTCGTCGACGCCGGCCTCAGCCCCATGGGGGCGATCGTGGCGGCAACCCGGACCGGCGCCGAGAGCCTCCGCATCGATCGACGGACCGGCACGCTCGAGCGCGGCAAGGACGCCGACCTCATCGTGCTGGCCCGGGATCCGCTCGACGACATCACCAGCCTGGCCGAGGAGCACATGCTCCTGATCGCCCAGCGCGGGCGGCTGGTCAAGGACACGCTCTCCTGAGAGCCGACCGAGCGTGCCTCTGACCCACCCACGTGCGCGGTTCGGGTGTAGTGTCCGCGCTGGGGGGACCTGCCCAGGAGGGATCTGCCCGGCCGCGGGCACATCGGACGAGCAGCCAGGTGACGGCGTACTGCGAACACTTCGCACCGGACCGGCGCATCGACGCGCCCCTCCCCGTTTGCCCGTCGTGCGTGGACGCCGGCTCCACGTGGGTCCACCTTCGCCAGTGCCTGACGTGCGGGCAGACGGGCTGCTGCGACCTCAGCCCGAACCGGCATGCCACGGCGCACTTCCACGAGACGGGGCATCCGATGATCCGGAGCTCGGAACCCGGCGAGGACTGGTGGTGGTGCTACGCGGACGACCGCCTCTACGAGGAGCCCGGCGCGACGGCCGGGGGCGGCAGCCTGAGGTGATCCATCAGCCCGAGGGAGGCGTCCCATGATCGAGTTCGTCAACCCTGGCCCGCATGGTCCGCTGGCCAGCGTCCTGGAGGTCCGGCGCGGGCCGGACGACGCGCACACCGGGGGTCTCGAGCACCGCGAGGCGCTGATCTACACCCTCGGCAAGGCCGCCGAGCTCGAGCATCTCATCATGCTCCAGTACCTGTTCGCGGCGTTCTCGCTCAAGGGGCGGGTCGAGGAGGGGCTGACGCCCGAGACGCTCGCCGCGGTCCAGCGCTGGCGCAAGACGCTGCTGCAGATCAGCGGGCAGGAGATGCTCCACCTTGCGCTCGTCCAGAACCTGCTGACGGCCGTGGGCGCCGCGCCCCGTCTCGCCCGGCCGAACTTCCCGATGCCTGCCTACGCCTACCCCGCAGGTGTCCGGATCGAGCTCCTGCCGTTCGGCGAGGCCGCCCTCCGGCACTTTGCCTTCCTGGAGCGGCCGGAAGGCATGGACGTCGAGGACGCCGAGGGGTTCGAGGCCATCGCGCAGGCGGTCGCGCTCCCCCACGACGGGCACGACGAGATCGTGCCGCACCTCCAGGAGTTCGACACCATCGGCCAGCTCTACCGGTCCATCCAGGCCGGCCTCGAGCACCTCGACGAGCGGCTCGGCGCGTCGCGCCTGTTCGTCGGGCCGACGAACGCCCAGGCGACCGAGGAGCACTTCCGGTGGCCGGAGCTCGTTGCGGTCACCGACCTCGAATCCGCGCGGCAGGCGATCGACACGATCGTCGAGCAGGGCGAGGGGGCTCGTGGCGAGTGGCGCGACGCCCACTTCGGGCGCCTCCTGGCCATCCTCGACGAGTACCTCGCGCTCAAGGCGGCGAACCCCGACTTCGAGCCCGCCCGGCCGGTCGTGGCGGCCAACGTCCGGCCACAGCCCACGGGCGTCGTGGTGCCGCTGATCACGGACCCCGGCACGGCTCGGGCGATGGACCTGCTCAACGTTGCGTACGAGGTCCTGCTGCAGCTCCTGGCGCGGTACTTCGCCCACACCGATGAGTCACCGGAGCAGCTCCAGGTCCTGGCCGATGTCTCGGTGGGCCTGATGTACACGGCGATCAAGCCGCTCGGCACCGTCGTCGCGACGCTGCCCGTCGGCCCCGAGCACCCCAACGTCACCGCTGGCGCGGGGTTCGAGCTCTTCTACCAGGTGGACTACCTGCTGCCGCACCGGGAAGCGGCGTGGGTCCTCATGGAGGAGCGGTTGCGCGACGCCGCCGCGTTCGCCCGCCGCTGCGGCCAGCTGTGCACGCCGGCGCTGATGGAGCCCCTGGCGAAGGTCGCCCGCTCGCTCGAGACGTACGCGGACAAGCTACAGGCGGCGACCTGAGGTCGGCAGCAGCGGTTCACCAGCTGGGGTGTCACCGTTGTTGCGCCTACCATCCAAGGATGAGCACCACGCCCGAGTTCGACACCGACCCAGGCAGGCTCGCCCGGACCTTCCCGGCTGATTTCGCCTGGGGCTTCGCCGCGTCCGCCTACCAGATCGAGGGAGCCGCGGCCGAAGACGGCCGGGGACCATCGATCTGGGACACCTTTGCCCGCCAGCCGGGCGCGATCGCCGATGGCAGCACGGGCGACGTCGCCTGCGATCACTACCACCGCTACCCGGACGACGTGCGGCTGATGGCCGACCTGGGGGCGCGCGCGTATCGCTTCAGCGTCAGCTGGTCGCGCGTGCTGCCCACGGGGACCGGCGCCGTCAACCCGCGCGGCCTGGACTTCTACCAGCGCCTCGTCGACGCCCTGCTCGGCGCGGGCGTCCAGCCGATGGTCAACCTGTTCCACTGGGACCTGCCCCAGGCGTTGCAGGACCGCGGCGGCTTCGCAGACCCGCAGGTCGTGGACTGGTTCACCGACTACGCCGCGCTGCTCGCGTCTGCCCTGGGCGACCGCGTCAAGGACTGGATGACCTTCAACGAGCCGGCCGTGTTCGCCTTCCTCGGCCATGCCGACGGCATCCATGCGCCGGGGCTGCGTGACTGGCCGACGGCGATCCGGGTCGCCGACAACCAGCTGCGCGCGCATGCCGCCGCCGCCGCCGCGATCCGCGCGCTGGTGGACGACTCGAGGATCGGCGTGGCCATCGACGTGAACCAGGTCGCCCCGGCGACCGATTCGGAGCGGGATCGAGTCGCCGCCGGCCAGTGGAGCTCCGCTCGCGACGCGTGGTTCCTCGACCCGCTGTTCGGCCGCGGCTACCCCGCGCTCGGACTGGAGGCGCACAGGGAGGCCGGCCACCTCGAGGGCATCGACCTCGCCGAGCCGCCGTCCGGCGATCTCGACTACCTGGGCCTCAACTACTACCGGCGCGACTCCGTCAGCGCCAGGTCGGATCGCGCATTCGACTGGGAGATCGGCGCGGTGCCCGGCTCGGAGCAGACGCAGATGGGCTGGCACGTCGCGTCCGACGGCCTGCGCGACGTCCTGCTGGAGCTCAACCGGACGTACGCACCTCCCGCGATCGTCGTCACCGAGAACGGTGCGGCGTACCCCGACACCGTTGAGCCGGACGGGCGGGTGCTCGATGGGCGCCGGCTGGAGTACCTCGCACGCCACGTCGCGGCGGCCTCCGACGCGCTTCGCGCCGGCGTGCCGCTCACCGGGTACTACGTCTGGTCGCTGCTCGACAACTACGAGTGGAGCCTCGGCTACACCCGGCGCTTCGGCGTGGTCCACGTCGACTTCGGCAGCCAGCGACGCACGCCGAAGGAGAGCGCACGCTGGTATCGGCGGCTCGTTGCCCGGGTCTAGCCCGACGTCGTGAGCCCGTGACCGCGGGGGTGGAGCCCGCGGATCTCCACGGGCAACCGGCCGGCGAACGGCGCCTCTCCCAGCAGCGCGCCGGCCAGCGCCTCCATCGATGGCGGCAGGATGCCGTAGCTGCAGACGTGGGTGCGGGCGGACGGATAGGCGAGCAGGTCCCACGGCGTGCGCAGGGCGACGGTGACCGCCGGCTGGCCGGACGCCAGGACCGCCGCGGCCAGGGCGGCCTGGGCCGGCTGGAGGTGCGCCGAGAACGTGCCCACGATGACGACGTCGTACGCGGCCAGCCGCTCGGCGACACCCGCGATGTCGGCCTCGCCCGGCGCCGCCGGCAGGAGGATCTCCTCCACGCCCGCCAGCCGGCGCCGGAGCGCCGATGCCAGCGACGGCGGCACCGTGGACGACGTGTCGGCCGGCGTCAGGTCGGCAGGCATCGACTGGACGACTGCGATCCGCGCGTCGGCGGCCGGCCGCAACGGCAATCGCCGGTCGTGGTTGCGGACGAGGGTGATCGAGCGCTGCGCCAGCTCCGCGGCGAGTGCCCGGTGCTCGCCGCACCCGACCGTCTCGAGCGGCGGCTGGTCGTAGCGTCCCAGCCAGTGGCGCAGCTCGCCCAGCCGGCGGATCGCCGCCGCGTCGTCGTCGGCATCGACAAGGCCTCGCCGCCGTGCCTGCTCGAGGCCTTCCACGAGCCGCTCCAGGGCAGGTTCGTCCGCCGTTCCCAGCAGCACGTCCTGGCCGGCCCGGAGGGCGGCGATGGCATCGACGATCTGCGCCGGTCCCTGGGCGAGGGCGCGCATGTCCAGGGCATCGCTGATGGTCACGCCGTCGAACCGCAGCTGCCCGCGCAACAGGTCGCGCAGCACCGCGGCGGACAGGCTGGCGGGCAGCTCGTCGCCCTGGCCCGGCAGCGCGAAGTGGCCGGTCATGACCATTCGCGCGCCGGCCGCCAGGGCGGCTCGAAACGGGACCAGCTCCCGCCGCTCCAGCTCGGCGCTCGTCCGGGGCACCAGCGGCAGCTCGTGGTGCGGATCCGCGGCGGTGTCGCCGGCGCCCGGGAAGTGCTTGGCCGTCGCGGCCACGCCGTCGTCCTGCAGGCCGCGGACGGTCGCCGCCGCAAGCCGACCGACGGCCTCGGGATCGTCGCCGAAGCTGCGGATCCCGAGCGCCGGGTTGGCCGGGTTGCTGGCCACGTCGCATACGGGCGCGTAGTTCACGTTGACGCCGACGGCGCGCAGCTCGCGCGCCGTCGCGCCGGCGACCCGCTCGGCCAGCTGCTCGTCCCCGGCCGCGCCGAGCGCCATCGCACCCGCGAACGGCGTCGTCCCGTTGCCGAGGCCGACCAGCTGGCCGCCCTCCTGGTCGGCGGCGACCAGCAACGGTGGTGCTCCGGCCGGCCGTGCCTGCTGGATGGCGGCGGTCAGCCTGCGGATCTGGGGCGGATCGACGATGTTGTGGACGCGGAACAGCGTCACCCCGGCGACGCCATGCTCGCCGATCCGCCTCGCCGCCGATCGCGGCAGCTCGCCGCCGGCGAACGCGATCATGAGCCGCGCGAGCGTCACGACTTCACGGAGCCGGCGAGGATCCCTCTCACGAATGCACGCTGGAGCAGCAGGAACACGATCAGCGGCACCACCATCGTGATGAACGCGCCGGCCGTCAGGAGATGCCAGGAGCCGCCACGGCTGCCGATGAGCTGGTAGAGGGCGGTCGGCAGCACGCGCACGTCGACGCCGGGGCCGAGGAACACGAGCGCCACCAGCAGGTCGTTCCAGACCCACAGGAACTGGAAGATCGCGAACGCTCCCAGCGCCGGCACCGACAGCGGCAGGACGATCTTCGTGAACGCCTGCAGGTGGGAGGCCCCATCGATCGCCGCGGATTCGAACAGGTCGCGCGGCAGCTGCGAGATGAAGTTGTAGAGCAGGAAGATCGCGAGCGGCAGGCCGAAGCCGGTGTGCGCCAGCCAGATGCCGAGGAAGGTGCCGTACAGGTTGCCGGCGCTGTAGATCTGCAGGATCGGGATCAGCGACATCTGGATCGGCACGACGAGCAGCCCGACGACGATCGTGAACAGAATCCCCCGCCCCCGGAACGGGATCCACGCGAACGCGTAGGCGGCAAACGCGGCGATGGTGATCGGGATGACCGTCGACGGGATGGCCACGATCAGGCTGTTGATGAACGAGTTGCCCATCCCATCGCTGGAGATGACCGTCGTGTAGTTCGACAGCGTCCACTGGTTGGGCGGGTCGAACGGGCTGAGGAGCGCCGTCCACCAGCCTGACTTCGTGATCAGCAGCGGGTCGCGAACGGACGTCACCAGCAGGCCGAGCGTGGGCAGCGTCCACAGGAAGCAGATCGCCAGGACCGACAGGCGCACGGGCAGGCTGCGCAGCAGCAGCGGGCGCCACGGGGCGACGCGCGTGGCCGGTTTGGACTGGGCCGACGCGGTCATCCCTGGGCCTGCTGGCGTCGGAAGTTGCGAAGGTTGACGTACATCACGGGCAGCACCGCAAGGAACAGCAGCGTCGCGAGCGCGGCACCGCGACCGTCGTTGAAGAACTGGAACATCTCCTGGAACATGCGGACGCCGACGACGTTGTCATTGAACCGTCCGCCGGTGGTCACGTAGACGATGTCGAAGATCTTGAGCGTGACGATGGCGATGGTCGTCGAGACCGTGATGATCGAGCCGCGGATCATCGGCACGACCACCTGCAGGAAGAGCTGGCGCTCCGTGGCGCCGTCGAGCCTCGCCGCCTCGAGGATCTCCGCCGACACGCCCTTGATCGCGGCCGACAGCACGACCATCGCGAACCCGGTCTGGAGCCAGACCAGGATCAGGATCTCGGCGAAGACGTTGATCGGACTCGTCGTGAACCACGGGATCGGGTCGCCACCGAGGCCCGTCACGATCGCGTTCACGAGCCCGATCTGCGGCTGGCCCGCGGGCTGCCACGCGTACATCAAGCCCCAGATCACCGAGGCACCGACGAGCGAGATCGCGAGCGGCAGGAAGATGAACGTCTTGGCCAGCGCCTCGCGCCGGACGCGATCGAAGAGTCCGGCGATCAGGAGCCCGATCAGGACGCTGCCGCCGGTGCCCACGATCAGCCAGATCGCGTTGTTGCGCAGGATGGTGATGAACTCCGGGTCGGTGAGCACCCGGAAGTTCTCGATCGTGAATTGGCCGGTGTTGTCCTGGAAGGCCCGCAGGATCGTTCCCGCCGCGGGGTAGATCAGGAACACGGCCAGCAGCACCAGGGCCGGGCCGGCGAAGACCCACGGCAGGATCCGGTCGCGCCACCGCGGTCGCAGCATGCTGACCAGGGAGCCGACACCGAGGTACAGCAGCCAGATGCCGCCGACGCCGACGGCCAGCGCGATGAGCGCGAGCAGGATCTTGGCGATGACCTGGTCGCCGGAGCCGTTGCGGAGATCGGTCGCGCCCGCGGTGTTGCCCAGGGCCTCGTAGATCGAGGCAAGGAACTTCGGCCCGCCCTGCGGCTCGTACAGGACGAGGATGCCGGCGACGCACAGACCAAGACCGATCAGCCCGGCGATCGGCAGGACGAACCGCGACAGTCCGGGCGTCTCCATCCGAGCTGTGGTCATCCGCCCCTCCTCCCTGGACGAGTCGAGCGGGGCGCCCACCGTGCGGTGTGGCGCCCCGCGAGCCATCAGGCTGCTACTGGGGCCAGCTGTCGTCGATGGCCTTCAGGATGGCGTCGGTGTTGGCGCCATTGTTGTTGGCCCACTCGACCGACTTCGTCCAGAAGGTGCCGGCGCCCACGGCGGCCGGCATGAGGTCCGAGGCATCGAAGCCGATGCCGGTCGCGTTGTTCGTGATCTCGGCGGCGACCTTCAGCTTGTAGGAGCCCTCGTACCAGGCGGCCGGGGTCGACGCGTTGGCCGAGATGGCGCTCCCGGCCTCGATCCATCGCTGGATGCCCTCCGGGGTGCTCAGGAACTGGGCGACGGCGCGGACTTCGGGTCGATCGACCAGCACCATCAGCGTGTCGGCCGAGCCCTCGGCGTTCTTCTGGGCCGGGTCGATGGTCGGGAACGGGAACATGCCGACGTCCGTCCCGATGACGTACTTGGACGGCTCCCCGCTGGCGCGCTGGTCCGGGAAGAAGTCCGGGCCGTACCAGGTCGGGATCTTCTGCATCCAGCAGCCCGGGTTCGCCAGATCGTCGGTGAACATCGGGTCCATGACGACCTTCATGTCGGTGTTGACGATCGCGGCCGGTCCGCCGAAGACGTAGTTGGGGGTGAAGAAGATCTTGCCGACGTAGTTGTCGAAGACGTCCTTGATGGCCGGATCCGAGAACGGGATCTCGTGGCTGATCCACTTGGCGTAGAAGTCGAGGCCCTTGGTCTTGAGGATCACTTCCTCGATCCAGTCGGTGATCTGCCAGCCGGTCGCGTCACCGGGGCCGCCGGCGCTGATGCACCACGGGTTGGAGCCGTCGGCGACGATCTTGTCGGACAGGGCGATCAGCTCGTCCCATGTCGTCGGGACCGCATAGCCCTTGGCCTCGAAGGCCTTGATCGGGTACCAGATCATCGACTTGACGTCGGCCTTGTAGGGGATGCCCCAGATGTTCGAACCCTGGGTGACCAGGCCGATGGTGGCCGGATGGTCCGCGGTGAGCTTGGCGCCATCCATGATCGTCGCGACGTCGATGACCTTGCCGTCGGCGGCGTAGGCCAGGATCGGCGTCGGCTGGGCGAGCATCGCGAGGTCCGGCGGCTGCCCGCCCTGGATGCGCGTCCGGAGCACGGTCTCGTGGCTCGAGCCGATGCTGTCGATCTGGATCTTGATCCCCGTCGCCGCCGCAAAGTCGGCGACTGAAGCCGCGAAGTTGGTGCCCTCGCCGCCGATCCACTGGGTCTGGATCGAGACGGTCTTGCCACTGAAGGGCTTGTCCGCGCCGAGTGCCTGGTCCAGCTCGGCGTAGCCGGTCGGGACCGCCGGCACGGCTGGCGCCGGCTCGGCCGTGGGCTCAGGGGTCGCCGCAGCCTCACTCGGCGCGGCCTCACTCGGCGCGGCCTCACTCGGCGCAGCAGACGCGGCTGGTGACGGCGTCGTGGCGCTGTCCGAGCATGCGGCTACCAGCATCACGAAGGCGACCGCCAGGGCGGACGTTGTCCGTAGTCGCTTGGCCATGGATTCCTCCTCTGCGAAGTGCCACGAGTGACGAGTGGCCTCGCTGGGTTCGGCCATGATTATCCGACTCCCGCAAAGCCATCGGGTTTGTCGTTCGCCCACGTCCTCTCGCTCGGGCAACCGAACTGAGTGTCTGTTGCTGCACCGCGACTCTGCCAGAGCCAACCGTCCAGTAACCGAGAGGCACACTGGGCTGCGTGATCGAGCTTGACTCGCCATGCGTGGAGTTCCTCCCCTCGCTCACGCATTGCGGTCGAACGGACAGGAGGCGGTGCCGGCCGGGGCGCGCGGCGGCACCGTGCACGGGCATCGGCGGTCGCTGCGCTGGTGGCCTACACCCCTCGCGTCTCTCGCTCCGCGCAGTCGTGTCGCGGCCGGATGCGCGTGGGCTAGCCTTGGCGGCGGCGGCCGGTCAGCGCTCCCTGGAAGCGGGAGCGCCGCAGCGTCGGCCCGCCGAGGAGGGACGCGATGCGCACCGAGGTGGACGACGAGAGGAACTCGACGCTGTGGCTGCTCCGACGGACCCGCCGCGCGACCCGTCAGGCTCTGGAGCCGCTCGACCCCGAGGCGGTCGTCCACGACGACGAGCAGGCCTGGCGGGTCCGCGACGTGCTGGGGCACCTGGGCGTCTGGAACGGCGAGGCCGCCCGGTCGCTGGAGGCGCACGCAGCCGGGGGCGAGTACACGTGCATCGGCACGGCCGGGCTCTACGATGTCTACAACGAGCAGGCGGCACTCGAGCGTCGGGCCTGGCCGATGGCCGACGTCTGGGCCGAATACGAAGCGACGCACGACCGGCTCGAGGCGGCGATCGCGACGATGCCGCCCGACCGCTGGGACACCCCCCTCCAGTACCCCTGGACCGAGCTGGGCTCGGTGGTGGGGCTCGTGGTGCTCATGACCGAGCACGAAGCGAGCGACCACTGCGAGCTGCTGCTGGCACGACTGGGTGACGGTTGACTGCCTGATGGACGCCCGACCCGTAGCCCGATGGTGACCCGCGAGGCGGGCGGGTCCCCTGCCCGCTTCCCGGCGGTCACCGGCCGCTCGCTGCTGGGCACGGAGCTGGCGCTCCCGCGCGACTTCCCCGCCGAACGGACGCTGGCCATCGTTGCGTTCCGGCAGTGGCACCAGGCCAGGGTCGACCGGTGGATCGCCCGGGCCGTGGCGGATGGCGTGCCGCCGACACCGCGGGGCCGCACCGGCGCCCTCCCGGCCGCCGTCGTGGAGCTGCCCGTCCTCGCCACCGGGTGGCGGCCCGTCCGGCGCTTCATCGACGGCGGCATGACGGCCGGCATCGGCGATCCGGACGTCCTGGCCCGCACGATCACGATCTACACGGACGTGGGCGGGTTCCAGCGGTCCCTTGCGATCCCGGGCAGCGAGGACGTCCACGCGCTGGTCGTGACCCGCGACGGCACCATCCTCGCCCGCGGCTCCGGCGATCCACGGGACCGCGAATGGGACATCATCCTGGGCGCGCTGCGAGGGGCGTGAGCCAAGCCGTGGATGTCGATGAGCTGCACGTCGACGCTCTTGCCGGTCGCCGGCACACCCATGAACCTACCGCGGTTGGTGCCCGTGTACCGCACGCGGGCGACGACCTTGTCACCGCTCGCGTCGCCGCCATCCGCCGGCGCGGCCCGACGCAGGACCCTGCAGTGGCGACGATCGAGCAGGCGTAGCCTTCGGTCGGGGCCGCTGCCATGCCCCGTGCAGTCGGCCGGTAGATCGAGGGCCCATGGACTCGCAGGACGCGTCCCAAGGCGACACGGGCGAATCGCGTGCCCAACGGCTGATGGCGGGCGTCCTCCGGGGGGTGATCCGGGTCACGGTGCGTCCGATCCTCCGAGCCGGCGTCCCCGTCGGGCAGCAGCGCCGGCGGCTCACCCGGATCGGGCGCGTCACGATGGCGCCGCGGGGCGTCGAGTACCGCACCGACACCTGCGGTGGCATCCCCGGCGAATCCGTGAGGATCCCCGGTCTGTCGCCCCGTGGCCGGGCCGTCTTCTACCTGCACGGCGGCGGGTACTGCGTGGGCACGGCGGCAACGTACCGCGTCATGACCGGGAACCTCGCCCGGCGCTGCGCCGCGCGGGTGTTCGCCGCGGACTACCGCCTGGCGCCGGAACACCCCTTCCCGGCAGCAGTGGACGACGCGGTGGCCGCGTATCGTGGCCTCCTGGCCGAGGGTGGCGACCCGGCTGCCACGGTGATCGCGGGCGACTCGGCTGGCGGCGGCCTCGCGGTCGCGACCGCCCTCCGGCTGCGGGAGCTGGCCCTGCCCCTGCCCGCGGCGCTGGTCCTCTTCTCGCCGTGGGTGGACCTGGGCCTGGCGGCGCTGGAACCACCGCCTCCCGGGGAGATCATGATCACGAAAGCGTGGCTGGAGGCGTGCGCGGGCCACTACCTCGCGGGTCACCCGGCGGACGATCCCCTGGCCTCGCCGGTCAACGCGGACCTCCGAGGCCTGCCGCCCACGCTCATCCAGGTCGGGGGCGACGAGCTGCTCCTCGCCGACGCCCGGCGCCTCGGCGTCGCGCTGCGGGCCGCCGGCGTGTCGGTGGTCGCGCAGGAGTACCCGGGTCGGTGGCACGTGTTCCAACAGCACGCGGGCATCCTGGCGGATGCCGACCGTGCCCTCGATGCCGCCACGGCGTTCGTCGGGTCGTGCACGCGTGGGGCGACCGGCACACCGTAGGTCGGCCCCCATCTCCCCGCAGCGGAGGGCGCGCTCGCGGCCGCGATCAGCGGGTCGATCGCTCGTCGATGAAGCCGGCCAGGAGGCGGGGATCCGGGACCCATCCGTCCGCGCCGAGGCCGTGAGCCGTCGCCTGGTCGGGCACCGCGAAGCCGCCGGCCACGATCGTCACCACCGGGTCGGTTCGGCGTGCAGCGGCGATCAGCCGAGCGGCGCCCGGCAGGCGGGTCGTGTCGGCGACGCTGACGACGACCGCGCTCAGGTCGTCGCGCCCGGCCATCGCGGCCGCGAGCGAGGTCGGCGGCGTGTCGGTGCCCAGGTTGAGGACCTCGAAGCCGGCCTGGGCCAGGATGCCGGCGAGCATCGCGACACCGAGCCCGTGCCGTTCCCCGACCGGCATCGCGACGATCACGGTCCCGCGGCGCCGGCCACGGCGATGGAACCGCGGCCCCATGCGGCCGACGATCGAGGTCGCCACCCCGCTGGCGAGGTGCTCCTCGGCGATACCGATCTCACCCCGCCGCCAGGCGTCGCCAATCCCGTGCAACGCAGGTCCGAGGAGCTCCACGTAGACGTCCTGCGGCTCGACGCCCGAGGCCATGGCGGCTTCCACGACCTGCCACGATCCGGCGCCGTCTCCGGCCAGCATCCGCTGCGCGAGGCGCGCGACCCATGGAGCACGGTGCCGCGTTGGCGACGCGGGCGTCGGTGATGTCGTGGCCCCGATCGTCGGATCAGCGGCCGGATCCGCGTCAGCGCCCCGCCCAACCAGGTCCGCCGGGTCGACACGCCAGGAGCCGCCGACCTTGTGGGCCGGCAGCATCCCGAGCCGGACGTGGCGATAGACGGTCATGTAGTGCACGCCCAGGCGGTCGGCCACCTCGTTCAGCGTCAGGAGCTCGCGACTCGAAGGCATCGAACTGGTCTCATAGGTTAGAGGGATGGCGCCCGGCGGATCGGGTGCCATCCCTCGGGATGCGGAGGAGCGGATCTCGGGTCAGCTGGGCGGCAGGATGACCTGGTCGATGACGTGGATGACGCCATTGGCGGCCATGATGTCGGTCGCGGTGACCTCGGCGCTGTCGTTGAGGTAGACCTTGCCGTCCTTGACGGCGATCGCGATGGGCGAGCCCTCGACCGAGTCGGCGGAGGTCAGGTTGACGACGTCGGCGGCCTTCACGGAGCCCGAGACGACGTGGTACAGGAGGATCGTCTTGAGCGCCTCGGGATCGGCCAGGAGGCCCTCGAGGGTGCCCTCCGGCAGGGCCGCGAAGGCATCGTCGCTCGGCGCGAAGACGGTGAAGGGGCCCTCGCCCTGGAGGGTCTCGACGAGGCCGGCGGCCTCGGCGGCGGCAAGCAGCGTCTTGAAGGTGCCGGCGCCATCAGCGGTGGCGACGATGTCCAAGGCCTCGGTGGCCTGCGAGGGGGCTGGTGTGGCCGGGCTCGGCGACGGCGACGCGGCGGTTCCGCACGCGGCAACGACGATGGCGAGCGCGGTCACCGCGAGGATCACGGAGCGCTTCATTCCCTGGTTCTCCTTGGTCTGTCCAATGGCGGACGGTTTGTCTGCGGCTCAGGTTCGAGCTGACGAGAGTATTTAGCACTAAATCCATCTTGTCAAGTCCGCCCGTTGGAAATGCAATTCCTGGGTGGTTGGCAGAGGTGCAGAATCACCGGATGGACGACCTGCCCCCTGATACACGCTTCTTCGGACGCTCGGTGCTCACGCTCGTGGAGGGCGACATCACGCGGGTGACCGCCGACGCCATCGTCAACGCGGCGAACAGCGCCTTCGCGCACGGGGGCGGCGTGGACGGGGCGATCCGCGCGGCGGCCGGACCGGAGCTCTCGGGCGAGATGCGCCGTCGCTACCCGTCCGGCACGCCGACCGGCACCGCGGTGGCGACGGGCGCCCACGCCCTGCCCGCGCGGTGGGTGATCCACGCCGTCGGACCGGTCTGGGGACTCGGCGGCCAGGACAAGCTGGACCTGCTCGCGGCGGCCTACCGAGCCGTGCTGCAGGTGGCGGACGAGCTGGGCGCCAGGACGGTCTGCTCGCCCGCGATCAGCGCCGGGACGTTCGGGTTCCCGCAGGAGACGGCCGCGGACGTCGCCCTGCGCACGGTCCGCGACCACCTGCTCGGGGAGACGGGCATCGAGCGGGTGACCTTCGTCCTCCGGCCGGGCACGGTCGAAGCCTTCCGGCGGAGGCTGGCGACGATCTGAGCCCGGATCCCTACGGCAGCGGCAGCGCGGCGAACAGCGCCTTCCCGATGTCGGTGTTGTCGAGGGCCGTGCCGTCGAACTGCGCGGCGCCGGGGCCGGACGCAAACACGAGGACCTTCGTTGACGTGTGGTGGGCGCCCTCGCAGCCGCTCCAACCCCACCCGATCCCCGCCCGCGCGTTGAGCACATCGGCGATCCCGAGCGGATCCCCGCACGCCCGGATGGCGTCCCGCTCGCGTGTCGTGAGCGCGGGCCAGGCGCCGCCGATGCCGGCGTACGTCTTCATCGCGGCATCGATCGTCAGGCCGCCCTCGACCGCGCCCCAGATGGTGTCCACGGTGGCGCGGACGCCGCCCAGGAAGGCGAGATTCGGTCCGGCGCCCAGCGACAGGCCGCCGGTCTCGTGGTCCGCGACCACGATGAGCAGGGTGTCCGGGTGCGAGTCTGCGTACCGGCGCGCGACATCCACGGCCGCGTCGAACGCGAGGACCTCGCGGAGCGTGCCGGCGGCATCCTCCTTGTGGGCGGCCCAGTCGATGGCGCCGCCTTCGACGACGATGAAGAACCCGTCTTCGTCGCGGCCCACGACCTCGAGCGCCTTGGTGGTCATCTGGGCGAGCGTCGGCTCGGTCAGCCCCTTCTTGAGGGGCCGGTCGAGGGCGTACGTCATCATGGCGCCACCGAAGAAGCCGAGCAGGCGCCTGGCCGGGTCGGCTCGCTCCAGCTCGCTCGTCTTCCGGACAAACTGATAGCCCCGGTCCACGAGCTCATCGATCAGGTTGACGTCACCCGTTCCATTGGCGCCCTGCGGCCGGTAGTACATCGCCCCAGCGCCCATCAGGACCTCGGCGCCGTCGAGCCGGCCTTCCCAGGTGCCGGACCCGATCGCCTGCTGCTTGGCGATGCTGCTGTACGCGTAGCGGTCCGCCGAATGGGCCGCCCAGACGCCGGGGGTGGCATCGATGAGGAACACGGAGCTCACGATGCCGGTCGCCTTGCCGCTTGCCTCGGCGCGCTCCCAGGCGGTCTCCATCGGGGTGCCGTCCCGGTCCACGGACATCGCCCCGTTGACGGTCTTGTGACCCGTGGCAAAGGCCGTCGCGGAGGCGGCCGAGTCGGTGACCTCACCGTCGATGTTGTCGTGGGCCATCGACCCGGGGGCGGCGTCGAGAAGGTCCATCGCCAGCGGGCCGCCGACGAACCGCCGGGCGAGGTCCACGTGGGCCGGTCCCATGCCGTCGCCCACCATCAGGATGATGTTCTTCGGTTGGGCGGGCTCCACGGCCTGAGCGCCGGGCCCGGCACGCACGCCCACGGTGGGGGACGTCACGGCCACCAGGGCGATGGCGACGACGGCGATCCGGATCCTGCGAGCGCCCATTTGTGGTTCCCCTCCTCCGTCTGGTTCCGCGAATGCTGTGGGGCGGCGCCGGGCACCCGGTAGGGCCAAACGACCCGCACGGCACCGATCCGAGCCAAGCGCCGGTGCAGCGCCGCCACCTGCCGTTGGGCGCCGCCCCGCCGCCTTCGCAGTTCCTGATCTCGAGATGCCATCATGAGTGATAGCATGCTGGTATGGATCGCACCACCATCACCCTCGACGTCGAGACACGGACGCGGCTGCGGCGGATCGCCGCTGACCGGGGGGTCTCAATGGCTGCCCTGATCCGCGAGGCGATCGACTCGACGATCGAGCAGCACGCCCCGAGGCCGAGAAGCCTGGGTGTCGGCGCGTCCGGGATCCCGGACACCGCCCGCCAGGCCGGCGACGAGCGTCCCGAGCCGCGCGCGTGGCGCTGATCCTGGACACGGGCCCGCTGTACGCGTCGCTGGACCGGTCCGATCGCGATCACCTCGCCTGCCGGACCCTGATCGAGCATGCCGACGAGCCCCTGGTCATCCCGGCGCCGGTGCTCGTGGAGGTGGACTACTGGATCGGCCGGCGGCTGACGCCGGGTGCGCTGGTCGCGCTGCTCGCCGATGTCGAGTCGGGCGCCTACCGTATCGCCGACCTGGAGGCGGCCGACTACGCCCGGATCCGCGAGCTGTGCGACCGGTACGCGGATGCCGACATCGGTTTCGTGGACGCGGCCGTGTTCGCGATCGTCGAGCGGCTCGGCGAGCCCAAGCTCGCGACGCTCGACCGGCGGCACTTCTCGATCCTGCGTCCCCGCCACCGCGACGACATCACGCTCCTCCCGGCCTGACCGCCGGCTCCGGCGCAGGAGCGGCCGCCGCCGGGTTCGATCCATGCCCGCGTGCCCACGGCCCGTCGCCACTTCGGGGTCCTGCCGCCGCTCACCGGTGGGCGGTTCGCGGCCGTCCCCTGACGCGATCCAGTCTCGAGCTCGGCCGCGCTGCGTCAGTAGGTGACGATCCGCGGCGCGCCGGAAGCGACCCCGGGGCGGTCCAGGCGGTAGGGGTTCGCGGCATCGTCGGGCGCGGCGCCGGTCACCATCGCGGCGAGGCGGCGCCCGGCCTCGGGGCCACCCTCGATGCCCCAGCCATTGTCGCCGGTGTGGAGGTACAGGCCCGCGATCCCGCAGCCGCCGATCAGCGGCAGCCCATCCGCGGTGCAGGTGTACTGGCCGGCCGCGACGCCGACCTCGGCCCCGGTCAGCCGCCCCGCGATCTGCGCCCAGAACGGCACCGCCCGGCTCGCCGCGTCCATGACCACGGCCGGAAACGCCCAGTCGGCCGGGACGGGGTCAACCGGATCGGTGCCCTCCTCGTCCAGGCCCATGCCCAGGAACGCTCCCCCACCCTCGGGTCGCCAGTAGGCATGGGTGTCGACGTCGAGGGTCATCGGGCCGTCGGCCGGGATCTCCGGCTGGGGCGCGACCATCGCCCGGTGGCGGCGGATCATCGTGACCGGCAGGTCCAGGCCCGCCGTGGCGGCGAGCCGGCGGGAGAATGGCCCGCCCGCGATCACGACCCGCGGGGTGGCGATGGCACCGTGCCCGGTCCGAACGCCGGTGACCCGTCCGCCGTCCACCCGGATCTCGTGCGCCTCCGCCCCGAGACGGAACTCCGCGGTGGACGCGCGTGCGAGACCATGGACCACCTCGTAGGGCGAGACCCAGCCGTCGCGCGCCCGGAAGGTCGCGGCGGTCATGCGTTCGGCCACCCATGGAAAGCGGCGCCGGATCTCGTCCCCCACGAGGAGCTCGGAGTCCGTCACGCCGAAGCCGCGCGTCGCCTCCACGAACCGTCCCAGCGCCGCCGGTCCGTCCTCGGCCGCGGTGAGGAACAGCCAGCCCTGGTGGTGCAGCCCGATCGGCCAGTCGTGGAGGCCGGTCTCCGTCCCGAAAGCCTCGTAGAAGCGGATGCTGGGCAGGACGAGCGCCGCGTGATCGGCGTCATCCCACTGGGCGCGGAAGCAGGAGACGGCCTGGGCCGTGGTGAGGGAGCCGAGCTGGGCGGCGCGCTCCAGGACGACCGCGGACAGGCCGTGACGTCCCAGGAAGAAGGCGTCCGCCGCACCCGCGATGCCGCCCCCGATGACGACGGCGTCGGCCGTCGCGGGGAGCGGCTCCGCCGCGCCCGGGATGATCCGTCCCATGGGTCCCCTCCCTGGTCACCTGGAGTGCGCGACCCAATCATGCGCGACCCAATAATGCGCGACCGCGGCGTGGGCGATGCGGGCCCGGCCCGGGCACAGGGGAGAACGACGGCCCATGCCTGTTCCAGTCCCAGCAGCACCTCCGCGTGGCGGAGCGCGTCAGCGTCCCGGCCCGAAGCCCACGCCTCCTCCACCAAGAACCCGAGATGGTTGCCCTCACTCTGGAAGTCGCGCTCGCGCTGTGCCTGGTCCAGGAGCGCTTCGACCGAGGCCAGGTCCGCGCCCCCGCGCCAGGGGGTCGCGAAGAGCAGGCAGGATCGAAGCCACTCGCCGTCGGGCCGCTCCGGGAAGGACTCGAGCATCTCCGAGATCCAGTCGATCACCAGGTCCCAGTCACCGGTCTGGATGCCCGACCCGCAGGCATTGCCAGCCAGGTACCCGTCAAAGGCGCTGAAGCCAAGGCGATGGACAAGGGCCAGCGCCTCCCGGACCCGTTCGAGCGAGGCACGGAGGTCGGAGTACACCAGGAACGAGGCGAGACTGTTGGCGGCCCGCAGCGCCGCGAGGTGCTGGCCGTGCGAGCCGGCGTCGAGCAGCTCGCCCGGGAGGAGTGCCACGCCCTCACGATCCCGGCCGAGATAGCCGGGCGCGGTGCCCTTGGTGGTGAGCGCCATGGCGATCACCTCGTCGAGCCGGAGCGGCTCGGCCACGCGAAGGGCGCGATCGCACCACGTCACCGACGATTCGAAGCGACCGGCGCCGAGCACGGATCCCCGGCGCCGCGGCGTTCAGGACAGGCCCGCTCCGGGAGTAGTTCGGGCTGGCCGGTTGTTCCCCACCCGGCCCGGGATCGTCGCGGCGGCCATCCCGAGCAGCACCAGAAGGCCGCCCGCGAGCTGCAGCGGCGAGGGCCGCTCTCCGAGCAGGATGCCGGCGAGGACGGTCGCGGTGATCGGGTTGAGCAGCAGGAACGCCGCCGAGCGCGCCGCCGGGATGAGCCGGACGCTCGCGACCGTGAGGATCGGGCCGAGTGCGGCCACCACCGCCAGCCAGCCGATGGCGACGACCGCCGCGGCGGACGGGACGGCCGGGGCGAGAGACGAGGGATCGGTCGCGAGGACGAACCCGCCCAGCACGAGGGCGGTGAGCAGACCGTTGGAGAGCGCGACGGTCAGCCCGTCGAGGCGATATCGCCGCGACCACCGGCGCGTGAGCACCAGGTAGAGCGCGAACGACAGCGCGGCGAGGAGGCCCCAGCCCATGCCCACGACGTCGGTCGCGTCCGGGTCCAGCTCCGCGAGCAGCGCCGTGCCGAACAGGGCCAGGACGAACCCGGCCAGCACCCGCCGGGTGAGCCGCTCCGGCAGCAGGAAGGGCGCGATGACGGCCGAGAGCACCGCATACAGCCCCGCGACGAAGGCCGCGATCGCCGCCCCGACATGGGCAACCGCGAGGTTCATCGACGCCAGGAACAGTGGCCCGGCAATGAGCCCCAGGGCGAGCAGCCGGATCGCGCGGGCGGCGGGGCTCGGGCCTGCCTCCACGGCTGCCTCCCCGGTGTCCGGCGCGACCATCCCGGTCTCGGCCGGGTCGCCGCGGTGTCCCCGGACCGCCACCAGGGCCCCGACGGCGATCGCGGCCAGCAGGCTCCGCCACACCGCGGCCGGCACCGGCCCGAAGGCCAGGAGCGCAAACGAGGTGGCGACGTAGGCAGACCCGAACCCCATGGCGGCCAGGGCGGCGAACAGCTCCCCGCGGTGGCGGCGCGCGGCCTCATCCCCCATCTCGGCCCCCATCGCCGGCCTCGGCGCGAACCCGCCCGATCGACCGGGGCACCACGGCGCGGTGAAGGCACCGGCGGCGGACGCTCGCCGCGGTCTCGCTGCTGATGGCTCCCCTGCGGGACGTCCGGTCATCCGGCGCGCCGGTCGCCGGCCCTGGGCGGTGGGCGCGCCCCTGCGGTATCACGGCAGCAGCATCGCACCCGCGCACGGCGCGGCGGTACCGTTCCAGCGACCTCCGCACGATCCCGATGCGACCGAGCACGCCCGACGGTTCGCGCTCGCGAGAGGGTGGTCGATCGGCGAGATCCGTCTCGTGCGCGAGCTGCCACTCCTCCCCGGGCCCGCGGCCAAGATCGATACGGCGCGGCTTGCCCGATCCGCATCCTGACGCTCGTCGACCGCGGCTGCGTCCCTCCCTCTGTCCGTCCGTGCGGAGTCTCGCGACAACCAAGATCAGGAGGAAGAGCGGTCAGGCCGGCGGGTCGTCGTCCAGGAAGTGGCGCAGGCTGCCTCGCCACAGCGCCCGCCCATGGAACGAGACGTCCGGTCCGATCGCCGCCAGGCCGCCGTACCAGACGAGCGTCTTGAGCAGGGGGGTCACCTGCGATCCGTACAGCTCCATGCAGGCCTCCGGCCGGACGCCCGGCCAGGAGTAGCACGAGACCACGGTTCGCCGGTGGTCGTTCGGGATCCCGGGCGGCAGGCGATCCCACGCCGGGTCGTCGGGGCCGAACTCCCACTGGTCGAGGTTGCCCTGCGGGATGCCCTCGATCCCGCGCACGACCGGCGGATCGTCGTCGAGCAGGTAGGGATCGACCGCCAGGTCGCACACGACCGCGTGCTCCGGCAGCCAGCCGAGCCAGGCGTTGGGGAACAGCGGCCGCGAGGTGTCCCGACGGGCCGTGGCATCGACGAGGATGTCCGTCTGGCCCAGGCGGCGCCGGAAGTAGGCCTCGTCGCCGGCGAGGTTCTGCTCCGCCACCACGACCTCGACCCCGGGCAGGCCCTCGCGCATGAACCGCTCGTTGCGCGCCTGGTCGCCGAACCGCGAGGCCCACTCGATGGCGTTCTTGCCGACGCCGCCCGCGCCCAGAACCGTGACGCTGACGGGCGGGCGATCGTGCGCCAGGAGCGGCGGCCAGCGGCGCTCGAGAGCGTCGAACGCGGCGGCCAGCCCGTTGCGCGCCACGTCGCGCAGGTTCTGGACCAGGCGCCGGCCGTCGTCGCCGGTGACCATGTCGAGCGCAACGGCCTCGACGCCCAGGCCGGCCAGCAGCTCCACGCGCTCCGGCCGCGTCGTGAAGTGGAGCATCGACACCAGAATCGCGCCGGGACGGAGCAGCTCGTAGCGTCCCTCCGGCGCCCGGAGCACGACGACCACGTCCTGACGATACGCGGTGGCCTCGTCCACGATGCGGACCCGCGGCGACGTGGCCCGGTAGGCATCGTCGGGGTAGCCCATGCCGGCCCCGCTGCCCACCTCGACGAACACGTCGGCGTCCAGGCTCGCGAGCAGGCCGATCAGCGGCGGCAGGAACGCCCGCCGTTCGCCGGGTTCGTTGTACATGCGCGGGAACCCGAACGTCAGGGTCACGACGAGAGGATCGCACCACTGCGCGCCGGTTGCGCAGGCCGAGCGGACCATTCGGGTCAGGGTCGGACGGCAGATGCGCGCGGCCGAGGACCCGGCGAACCTGACGCGCACGACGCCGGAGGGCGGGCCGCGCCCGCCTTGCGCACCCCACTCTCGAGCACCCGGGAGGTGCACATGACGACCCAGCGCCGGGTGACCGTCGGGTTCCCGAGGATGCATCGCGAGCCCAGCGAGCGCCGTGACTTCCTGCCCCCGTTGATCGGGCTCCTGGCCGCCAACGGCGCCGAGGTGCACGTGGAGCGCGGCATCGGCTCCGGCATGGGCTACACGGACGTTGACTACAGCATGATCTCGCCCGACGTCCGGGTCACCGACGAGGAGGACTGCTACCGGCAGGACATCGTGGTGGTGCTGCGGGCGCCGGAGGGCAAGTACCACCTGCTGCGGCCGGGCACGGTCCTCGTCTCGATGCTCCATTTCGCCACCCGGCCGGCGCGGGTCCGCATGCTCCGGGACATGGGCATCGACGCGCTGAGCCTGGACCTCATCCGGAACGACGACGGCCGCCGGCTGGTGGAGAACCTCCGCAGCGTGGCCTGGAACGGGATCGCGTCCGCGTTCGCCGCGCTGGAGCGGACCTGGCCGGAGCTGGACGGCCCGCGACACTCGACGGTCAAGGTGCTGATCATGGGCGCCGGCCAGGTCGGCCGGCACGCGGTCGAGTTCGCCACCAAGTACGGGGACGATGCCCGGAACGAGGCGTTCACGCGGGCCGGGCTCCCGGGCGTCGAGGTGGTGACGGCGGGCCGGAACCTGACCGGCGACCCCGAGTACCTGAAGGCCCGACTCCTGATGACGGATGTCCTCGTGGATGCCACGGCCCGCCGCGATCCGTCCCGGCCGCTGATCCCGAACGCATGGCTGGCGCTCCTGCCCAGGCATGCCGTGATCTGCGACCTCTCCGTGGATCCGTACCTCCTCGATGTCGAGCCGCGGGTGGTCCGGGGGATCGAGGGCATCCCCCAGGGCAACCTCGACCAGTGGGAGTTCGCGCCCGACGACCCGGCGTGGGACGGGCTGCCGGCGGGCATCCCGACCGGCGAGCGGCGAACCGTGGTGTCCTGCTACTCCTGGCCCGGCGTCCGACCGGAGCCGTGCATGCACGTGTACGGGTCGCAGCTGGCGCCCCTGCTCGAGACCCTGGTCACGGCCGGCGGCCTCGACGGCATCGACCCCGAGGCCCGCTTCTTCGAGCGGGCCCTCTGGCGGGGCAGCCTGCGCGGCTGGTTCGCGTCGGGGGAGGCCGAGCGCCACGGAAGCGTCCCCGGACCGGGGGAGCCCGGCGACGTCCCGGAGCCCGGCCAGGCCTGACCCGTCCGTCGAACCCGGGGCCGCGGGGCCCACGCCGGGGCGGGCCGGGCCGAGAGCCTGCCGCGGCCCGGGATCCGTCCCGGCGCACGCCGTGGGACGTTGCCCGGGCGCACCACGATTCCGCTCGGCGCACGTTGACACCGGCGGCCCGGGCGCCGAGGCTGGACGGGCTCGTTGCGCAGCCGTCCCTGGTCGCCCCGCCGAGCGCGAGGAGGAGGAGTCGATGTCGTCCCGTTTCCGAAGGACCCTGCCGCTGGGCTTCAGCGTGCTCATGGTCGGATCGCTGCTGCTGCCCGGGGCGGCCGCCGCGGCCGACGGCAACCCGAGCGGGTTCAAGACGCAGCAGGCACCGATGGTGACCCCGGTGATGGCGGACGTGTCGGTCACCCCGCTCATCACCGTCGGCGACACGCTCGCCTCCGGCTACCGGTACGAGGCCATCCCGGACGGCATCGCCGTGCGCACGCGCGGCGATGGCCGCGTTGACCTGTTCATCAACCACGAGACCGGCAAGGTGCCGTTCCCGTACAACACTGCCAACCCCACCGCCGCCAACGGCGAGAACGACTTCGACAATTCACAGGTCAGCCGCCTGATCCTCAACCAGAAGTCGGCCGGCGTGCTCAACGGGTCGTTCGTGATCCCGTCCAGCGAGGGCTATCAGCGCTTCTGCTCGAGCTTCCTGGCCACCGCCGCCGAGGGCTTCGACCGCGACATCCTGTTCACCAACGAGGAGTCGCCCGACTATGTCATCCGGCAGGAGGCCTCGTGGCCGCCGCCGCTCGACAACTCGGGCGCCGAGGAGGTCGGCCTGGTCGTCGCGCTGGACGTGCGCACCGGCAAGCACTACGAGATCTACGGCATGGGCCGCCACAACCATGAGAACGCCGTGGCCATCCCGGGCTACGACGACCTGGTCGTGATCTCGGGCGACGACACGTTCACCAGCGGTCCGCTGACCGGCGTGTTCCCGGCCGGCGCAGTGCCGTCGCAGTCGCAGGTGTACTCGTACATCGCGGCCGATACCGACAGCCTGCTCGCCGACGAGGGCACGCTCTACGCGTTCGTCTCCGACACCCCGGGCGTGAAGAACTACTACGACGTGCTCCCCGGCTCGGGTACAGACGTCAGCGGGCACTTCATCCCGGTCCCGCGCGACATCGCGACGGGCATGCACGCCGACGGCACGCCCGTCAAGGCCGCCGACTTCGGCTACCCGGCGCCGCCCAACAACGGCAGCTGGCAGACCGACCTTCGCACCAGCCCCGCCGTGGGCATCGACGGCCCCCAGTGGGTGCTCGAGTACTGGAGCGACATCAACAACGTGTTCCAGTTCGTCCGCGTCGAAGACATCGCGTACGACAAGCGGCCGGGCATGGGCAACGTGGTCTACCTCGTGGACTCCGGCCGCGGTCGCCGGGCCAACCAGAGCCTGGACACGCCCAACTTCCGGTCCACCAACGGCCGGGTCTGGAAGATGGTCCTCGATCCGTCCGACCCGACGGTCGTGACGTCCCTCACCGTATTCGTCGAAGGCGACGACAGCCCGGTCCAGACGTTGGCCGAAGTCCACCAGCCGGACAACATCGAGAGCACCCAGACGGGCATCCTCCTGACCGAGGACCCGGGCTCCAGCCAGCAGTTCCCGGCGGGCTCCACTGACCCCAACGCGACCACCGGCCGGCTGTGGTACGTGCCGTTCTCGGGCAGCCCGCAGGTCGTCGCCAAGATCGACCAGTCCGCCGATGGCGGTCCGACCGACGTGGACGGCCGGCCGGCCGGGAACTGGGGCGCCTGGGAGACCACGGGCATCGTGGACGCCTCGGCGGCCTTCGGCCCCGGCGCCTTCCTGCTCAACGTCCAGGCCCACACGCTGTGGATCGAGAAGGCGGACGGCGAGGACAACTACGCGCCCGCCGGTCCCGACTTCACCTACAAGCGCGAGGGCGGTCAGCTGCTGCTGATCAGGGCCCCCGGGATCTGACCCGGGGCCCCCGGGCGCCAGGTTCCGCGCCCGGCAGGCTCCGGGCACAACGCGCAGTCACTCGCCAAGGGGGCGTCCACCGGGACGCCCCCTTGGCATTCGCGGTCCCTGCCGGACTCGTTCCCATGCCCTCAACCCCGTGCTGGATCCGGCCGCGGCGGTCGTGGCACGAGGACCGGCGTGCGCGCCTTGTAGGCCTCGTAGTCGGCCTGCCCGCCCCACGTCGCATCGGCCTTGCGCTCGAGCAGCGGTACGCCGCTGACCCGGGTGAGGAGCAGCGCGACAAACAGCGGCGAGACGAGGGTCACGTACTGCCACCCCTGCAGCACCGGGAGCGCCACGATCGCGACCCCGACCCACAGCACGATCTCGCCGAAGTAGTTGGGGTGGCGCGACCAGGCCCACAGCCCGTCGCGGATGAACCGCCCCCTGTTCGCCGGGTCGGCGCGGAACCGGCTCTTCTGCCAGTCGGCGACGGCCTCGATTGCGAACCCGGCCGCCCATATCGCGACGCCGGCGAACACGACGCCGTCGATGGGGGCGCGCGCCGTGGTGGTGATCGCGGCCAGCGCGGCCGCGAGGGTGAGGCTGACCCACAGCCCCTGCAGCGTCCACGCGGCGAGGAAGCGCACGAACGAGCGCTTGATGGCCTCGAAGCGGTCGTCCCGGCCGGCCTTGCGGATGCGCCGGACGAGGTATGTCCCGAGGCGTGCCGCCCAGACCACCACGAGGACGAGCAGCAGGAGCGACCGGGCATCGACGACGGGGGCGAGCGCGACGGCGACCACGGTCACCGTGACGTATGTGAGGCTGCCGGCGAGGTCGTAGAACGCCTCGGTCTGGCGCAGGTAGGCGGGCACGAAGGCAAGCCACTGGATGACGAAGGCGAGCCCGACGCCCAGCGCGAACACCGGGACGCCGCCCGCGGCCGCGCCGCCCTGGCTGCCGGCCCACGCGACGCCGGCGCCGGCGATGACGGCGACGCCGATGGCCACGGCCGACATCCGCTCGGCCCGTCGTGCTCCGTCCGGCCCTGGTGCCACGGTCCCTCGTCCTCCGTCGTCGGGGCGGTGCCCGGCTCGGCACTGCGCTGGGACGATGATGCGCGTTCGGCGGCCCTGCCGCGACCCGGGTCAGCGGCAGGCCGTGACCGCGGCCATCGAGATGTCGACGTGCAGCCGGGCGTGTCCGGCGTACTCGAGGGCCGTCTCGAGGTCGTCGGCGCCGAGCGCCAGGGTCGCCCAGCCCACGACGCGCTGGGGATGCGACGGCAGCGACGGGAACGTGTTGTTCGAGGGGGTCCAGGCGTCGATCGCCTCGGCGAGGATCGCCCAGCGCACCGCGGGCTCGGACCAGCTGCCGCCGAGCACGTCGCGCTCCACGCAGGCGCCGTCAGCCTCGGTCGCCAGGCCTGGCCGGCCGTCGAGCCCCGGCAGCAGGCCCGCGGTCGTCGCCCCGCTCGCGATCCCGTTGCCGTCGGCATCGCCGTAGCCCGGCCCCCCGGGTCCGACCACGAGGTTGCGGGCCTCCTCGGCCGCGGCCATCGCGGCGGCAAGGTCGGGCGCGACCTCCCAGCGCGAGACGGCCTCGTCGATGGCCGCCAGCCGGTCCACGAGGACGGAGGACGCGGGCGTGCCAAGCGGGACGCCTGATGGGGATGCGCCAGCATGGTCGGGGGCGATCGCCGTCCCCGGCGCGGGCCCGCAGCCGGTCATCGCCACGGCGACCAGCGTCACGAGCGCGATCGCCGGGCCTGTGGCTCGCATTGTCGTCCTCCAACACGTGATCGTGGGCGGTCGCGGTCCGTCGCCCTGGGCCAGTATCGGTCTCTCTGCGTCTCCCGACGAGCACAGGCGCCTGCGCCCGGGGTGCCAGCGCGGGACGGGGCGAGGTCCTCTCCCATGGCTCCCGTCTCACCAGTGGCGCCCGCGCCGTCCCGCGGCCGGTGTCGGCCCGGTCGCGGTCGCGCGCAAGCGGCGCCGGCCGGCGTCGGTGAGGCACACTGCCGTCCGTGTGGTACGAGCCGCTGCTCGCCCTCGACGTCGCCCCGGACGCGCTGATCCGCCGCGCCGTCCGGGCACGGCTGCGGCGGCAGCTGGCCGGGCTCGAGCGGGAGGCCGGCGGCGACCCGCAAGCCCTGGTCCGGCGCGTGGCGGGCGACCTCCGCCGGCAGCCGATCGTCGTCCACGCCGACGCGGCCAACCGGCAGCACTACGAGGTGCCGGCCCGGTTCTTCGCGGCGTTCCTCGGCCCGCGGATGAAGTACTCGTCGTGTCTCTGGCCCGAGGGCGTGACGGACATCGCGGCGGCCGAGGACGCGATGCTCGCCCTCACCTGCGAGCGGGCCGGCCTCGCGGACGGCATGGACATCCTGGACCTCGGCTGCGGCTGGGGATCGCTATCCCTGTACGTGGCGGAGCGCTACCCCGGCAGCCGCGTGCTCGCGGTGTCGAACTCGCGGTCCCAGGGGGAGCACATCGGCCGGGAGGCCGCCCAGCGTGGCCTGCGCACCATCGAGCACCGGGTCGCGAACGTCGCCGACCTGGAGCCGGGGCGCCGGTTCGACCGGGTCGTGTCGGTGGAGATGCTCGAGCACGTCCGCAACTACGAGCTCGCGTTCCGCCGGGTGCGCGACTGGCTGGCGCCGGACGGCAGGCTGTTCGTCCACGTGTTCAGCCACCGGCGGTTCGCGTATGTCTTCCACGCCGATGCCGGCGACTGGATGGGCCGGACGTTCTTCACCGGCGGGACCATGCCGGCCCACGACCTGTTCGGGGAGTTCGGCGATGACCTGGAGATCGCCGGCCGATGGCTGGTGGACGGCACCCACTACGCGCGCACCCTGGAGGCCTGGCTGGAGCGGTTCGACCGGCAGCGGGAACGGATTCGGCCGATCCTGACCGACACGTACGGGGGCGGCGCCGCGAGGCGCTGGTGGGTGAACTGGCGCGTCTTCCTCATCACGACCGCCGAGGCCTTCGCCTTCGACGCCGGCCGCCAGTGGGGTGTCTCCCACTACCTGTTCGCGCCGACGCGTCTCCGCGGATGACGTTCGTCAGCTACGGCTGATGCAGCTCCGCCCCGCCGCCGGCGAGATACCCGGTGACCCACCCGGCGGCGCGCGCCATCTGCTCGAGGAGCACCGGATCGACGTTGTCCACCGTGTCGCAGGCGAGGTGGTAGCAGGCGTCGAAGGGGACGTCCGCGGCACCCCCGAAGGCGTCCGCCTGGTCACCGGTCTTGGCCTGGCTGGCGCCCGAGAACACGCCGCCGACGGCGACGCCCAGCTGGTCGAAGCGATAGTCGTCGCCGGAGCCGCTGATGTCCACCGTCTCCCAGGCCAGGCCCTCGTCGTCGAAGGCCCGTCCGAACAGCCCCGACAGCGTCGCCGAGGACGCGTTGCCCAGATTGGTCCCCGCGTACACCTGGCGAACCCCGTTGGGTGAGCCGAGCATGTCGAAGTTGAGGTAGGCGGCGATCGATTGGCGGTCCGCCTCGCCGAGCGCGTCAGCGTACTGGACCGAGCCCCACAGCCCGATCTCCTCGGCCGTCCAGAAGGCAACCCGCACCTTCCATTCCGGCTGCCCCCCGGACAGCGCCGCCAGCCGCCGGGCGATCTCGAGCACCGCCGCCGTCCCGGACCCGTTGTCGTTCATGCCCGGCCCGTCGATGACCGAATCCAGGTGGGCGCCGATCATCACGACGTGGTCCGGATCCCCGCCCGGCGTCTCGCCGATCACGTTGGGGCTCTCCTGCGTCGTCACGCTCGTCGTGATCCGGAGGTGAACATCGTCCCCCGCCGCCGCGGCATCGGCCAGCGCGAGCCCCGCGTCCCGGGAGGTGGCGACGACCGGGATGCCGATGCCGCCGGGATGGATCAGGGTGGGCCGGCGGACCTCCCCCGGGCCCCAGTCCGGGTACGCGGAGACGAGCGCGACGGCGCCCGCGGCCTGGGCGTGCTCGACGATCGAGCGCGCCCAGCAGTGGCCGGGCTGGACGAGGACGACGGCGCCCGCGGGAACGTCGGTCCAGCTCGTGGCGTCGCAGCCCGTGCCCGGGCGGTCGCCGGGTTGCGCGTCGCGGTCGAAGTCGAGCGCGAAGACCGGCGCGGTCACCTCGCCCGACGGCGACAGGAGCATGGCCTTGAAATCGCGCGGACCCTCGAAGGCCGGCGCGCCCGGCGCCCGGATCTCGAGCACGCCGGGGTCTGCCTGCTCGAACAGCGGCGCGGAGACCGGGTCCAGGCTGACCTCGTAGCCGGCCCGGCGGAGCTCGTCCGCCACCCAGTCCGCCGCGGCCGCGTACCCGTCACTGCCGGCCGGCCGCGCGCCGCCGTGCTCGTCCGTGATGGCGGCGAGCCGCTCCAGGTCCGCCATGATCGTGTCGGGGTCGATGGCGTCGCGGAGGGAGCTCGCGAGCTCCGGCACGGTCGATGCCCGCGGGCTTGCCGCGTCCCCGGGCGTCGCCGGGCTGGCGCGGCCCGTTCGATCCGGGCTCACGTCCGGCCCGCCGCAGCCGATCACCAGGAGCCCGGCGAGGACAAGCGAGGCCCAGGCGCGGGCGGTCCCGGTAGCGCGGGTGGGGCGGCGTGAGCGGAGGTGGCGATCGTCCATCCAGCTCAGAGTCTCCGCGCCCGGCGCGGCCGCGGCAAGTGGCCGACGTTCCGATGTGGCCCGCATTGCGGCACGTCGCGGCGGAGTCCCCGGTTCACTCCGGGGCGACCACCGTGAACAGCGGGGCACCCAAGCCGGCCACGTCCACGTCGATCCCCAGGCCGGGACCGTCCGGCACCGGGCCCAGGCCGCCGCTGGATCGTGGCTCGTAGCCCGCGATGTGCTCCTTCGTCCAGTCGTTCATGTAGGAGACGGCGAACAGCGCGTCGGGCGGGGTCCCGGCGGCGAGATGCGCCACCGCCGCCGTGACCACGTCGCCGCCCCAGCTGTCCTCGATCATGAGCCGGATGCCCAGGGCAACGGCGGTGTCGCGCATGAGGCGCGCCGGCAGGAGGCCGCCGACGCGGCCGACCTTGAGGTTGACCTGGTCCATCGCGTCCAGACCCGCGGCGCGAACGAGGACCGACAGGTCCGTGATCACCTCGTCCAGGACCATCGGCAGCGTGGTGAGGCGGCGCACCGCGAGGCATTCCTCCAGGGTGGGGCACGGCTGCTCCAGCCGGAACCGCTGCGAGCCCTCCATCAGCCGCGCCGCGATGATCGCGTCCTGGCGGTGCCAGCCACCGTTGGCATCGCCGATGACCGCGTCGCCCGGCCCCGTCGCCGCGATGATCGCCGCCACCCGCGCCGCATCCTCGGCCGGATCGGCGCCCAGCTTCGCCTGGAAGTTGCGGATCCCGCCGGACCGCTCCCGGGTCACGAAATCCGCCATCTCCTCCGGCGGCCCGAGCGGGATCGCCACGTACAGCGGCAGCTCCGCCTGGAGCGCCCCGCCGAGCAGCGCGGCCACCGGCTTGCCCACCAGCCGCCCGAAGGCGTCCCAGCACGCGACGTCCAGCGCGCTCTTCGCGTACCCGTGGCCGCGCAGCCGGCCGTCCATGCGCCGGTGGATCTCGGCGAGGTTCGTGGCATCGACGCCGATCAGCGCGGGCGCCAGCTCGCGGATGGCCGCGCGGGCCCCCTCGCCGAAAGCCGGCAGGTACGTGCTGCCCAGCGGGCAGGCCTCCCCGAATCCCTGCGCCCCGTCGCGGGTCGTGACGCGCACCACCGTGCTGGGCAGGCGGGTGATCTCGCGCCCGGACGACATGACGTAGTCGCCGTGGGCGTAGGTCAGCTCATAGCCGAAGACATCGATGCGCTCGACCGCCGTGGCGATCACTCCTGCCACCAGTTCGCTCCTCAATCGACCAGTCGAGCGTCACCTGTCCGAGGCCGGTGTCCGCGCGAGCCGCTGCCCGCCCCACGATACCCGGACGCGACATCCGGAAGAACCCGCGACCGACCGTCCGGGCCAATGGGCCGCCCCGTGGGCGCAGGAATGCGACGCTCGGGACGCCCGGGAGCATTGGGCGCTAGCATTGGTCGATGAAGCCGGATCACGCCACGGGCGAGCGTCGGCCGGCCACGGCCCTGTTCGTTGACGTCGTCGGCTCGACCAGCCTCGCCGAGGGGATGGATCCCGAGGACTGGGCGACCACCATGGAACGGGCGATGGCGATCATGACCGGCGCCGTCGAGCGGTACGAGGGCTGGGTCGCGTCTCACACGGGCGACGGCTTGATGGCCCTGTTCGGGCTACCGTCGGCTCACGAGGACGACCCCGCCCGGGCGGTGAGCGCGGCCATCGAGATGGTCGACACGATGGATCGGTTCGCCGAGGAGCTGCGGCGGCACGGTATCGAGTTCCAGATCCGGGTCGGGATCAACACCGGTGAGGTCGTGGTTCGTGACACCACGGCGGGAGGTGCGACCCGCGACTCGCGCATCTACGGCGACACGCTGAATGTCGCCGCGCGGATGCAATCGGAGGCCCCCGCCGGCGGGATCATGATCACCGGCGAGACGTACGGTCGCGTGAGCGGCGCGATCAAGAGCCGACACGTCGGCCCGGTGAGCGTCAAGGGCAAAGCCGAGCCGGTCGAGGCCTACGAGGTCCTTGGCCGGACGGGCGTCCTCCGATCCGTCCGGGGGATCGCCGGGCTGAGCAGTCCGATGGTGGGTCGCGACGCGGAGCTCGCACGGCTCGTCGCCGCCCTCACGCCCGTCCGTGCCGGGCTCGGCCGGATGGCCCTCGTGGTGGGCGAGCCCGGGATCGGCAAGAGCCGCCTCCTCGCGGAGCTGCGCCGCGTCGCGGAGGCGGACGGCTATGGCTGGGTCGAGGCCCGGACGGTCTCCTATGGGCGCAATCTGCCGCTGCATCTGGCGATCGACCTGGTCCGTTCGCTGATCGGCCTGCCCGATCCGCTCGAGAGCGTTCCCGCCGACGAGGCGAGCGAGCGATTGGCGAGTCGGCTCCGTGATCTCGCGGGCCTGGAAGACGCAGGGACCGGGCCGCTCCTCAGCCACCTGCTCTCGCTGCCGCTCGACGAGACCGGCACCGAGCGGCTCGCGCATATGGAGCCGCGGACCCTTCGGCTGCGGTATGGCGAGGCGGTCTCGAACCTCGTGGCGGCCACGGCCCGGAACCAGCCGCTGGTCATGGTCTGTGACGATGTGCACTGGGCCGACGACGCTTCGGCGGACCTCCTCACGTCGATCGTCGGCACGGTGTCGGCACTGCCGATCCTGTGGGTGATCGCCAGTCGCGCCGAGCGCGAGGTTCCAGGCTGGCGGCTCGTCAGCGCGGTCCAGGATGCGTTCGGCGATGGCCTGATCGACATCCGGCTGCGGCCGCTTCAGGCGGACGACGGTGAGCGTCTCGTGGCGAACCTGCTGGCGATCGACTCCCTGCCGGTCGCCACCCGGGCGATGATCCTCAGCCGAGCGGAGGGCAACCCGCTGTTCGTCGAGGAGATTGTCCGAATGCTCATCGACCGGGAAGCCATCGAGTTCCACGCTGGGCGATGGACGGCCACCGAGAGGGTCGTGGACGTCGAGATCCCGGATACGCTGCATGGCCTGCTGCTGGCCCGGATCGATCGCCTTCCTGCTGAGGCGCGACGGGTCCTGCGCGTTGCCTCGGTCATCGGCCGGACCTTCCCGGTCAGCGTGCTGGACCTGGTCACCAGGAGCCCGTCATGACGACTGGGCCGACCCAGGGCATCGGGCGGGAGCTGGGGCTCCTCGAGGGCGCCGGCTTGATCTCGCTGGCGGCCTCGGTGCCGGAGCTCGAGTACGTCTTCCGCCATGCGCTGATCCAGGACGCCGCCTACGAATCCATCCTGAGGCAAGACCGACGATCGCTCCACAGCCAGGTCGCCGAGACCCTGCTGGCGCTCTATCCGGACCACCGGGACGACCTGGCACCGACGCTTGCCCACCATTTCGAGCGCGCCGAGGATCGCCCAAGAGCGATCGAGTTCCTCACCCGGGCCGCACGCCACGCGCGATCGCGGTTCGCCCGTCACGAGGCGGTGGACTTCGCCCGGCGGGCCGTGGCCATGCTGCCCAGCGGAGAGGCGGTGAGCGTCGAGGAGCGCCGCGTTCGAGCCGAGATGCTCCTGCTGCAGGCGGAGGCGGGTAGCGACTTCGTGCCGCTCAACGACACCGTCGCGCTCCTCGAAGCGGTGATCGCCGATGGCGATGCCCTGGAGGACGCGGCGCTGTCCGCGCGGGCGTACCTCGAGATCGGCCTGGCGCGCGCGCTGAGCGGCGAGCAGTTCCGCTCCAGCCCCCAGCTCGCAACGGCCCTCCAGCGCGCCACCGAACTCGCAGAAGCCAGCGGAGCGCCCGAGCTCATGGCCATGGCCATCACCGCGATGGGACAGGCGCACTACACGTCCGGGGAGTTCGGCGATGCGATCGAGCACTGGGAACGCGCCGTCCCGGCGCTGATCGAGGCCGGGCAGGTCTACGGCGCGTCGATGACCGCGGGGCAGCTGGGGACGGCGTACGGCCACGTGGGACAGTTCGAGAGGGCCGTGAGCTGGACCGACCGGGCCTACGAACTCGGCGTGAAAAGCGGCGATCCGAATGCCAGCCTCGACGCGGACCTCGCGCGCTCGATCGTCGAGGGGGTCCGCGGCGATTCGGCCGCTGCCATCGAGTACGCGACCAAGGCAGCCGATGCCGCCGACAAGGTCGACAACAAGGCCTGTGCGATGGTCGCGCACTCCGTGATCGGCGAGCAGTATCTCCGTGAAGGCGAGGCCGCCCAGGCAGCGATCGCCTTCGAGGCCAGTGCCGACCTGGCGACCTTCTGCCAGTTCCTACCGGTCAAGATCGAGCAGACCGGGCTGCTGCTCCAGACCGCGCGAGCCCGATCCGGCGTGGGTCGCGTGGAGTTTGACCGCTATGAGCGCGCGCTCGAGCTGGCGCGCCAGTTCGGCGATCGGCTCGCCGAGGCGCAGCTGTACGAGCAGCGGGCCAGCGACCGGATCGACGCGGGACAGGGCGCTGCCACCGGCGAGGATCTCTCCCGGGCTGCGAGCCTCTACGAGACGCTTGGCGCGGCGGCGCATCAACAGCGGGTCCGCGAACTCCAGGCGAGCCTGCGCCATGGCACCGGCGGCGTAGCTCCAGCGGGCTGATCCGCCTCGTCGGACGTCGGCCGACGAGCCGAACGACGCCCTGGGCACCCCCTACCAGCGCTCGTGGCGGACCAGCTCGTCCAGGGGGCGGCGCTGCTTGTGCCGTGGCGAGGCGTCGGGATCGTCGGCCGCGTAGCCGAGCGGGCTGAACAGCATCGGCTCGCCCTCCTCGGGGATGCCCAGCACCTCGCGCGCAGCCGCCGGGTCGAAGGCGGCGATCCAGCAGGTGCCCAGCCCGATGTCGGCGGCGGCGAGGATCATGTGATCCATCACGATCGCCACGTCCACGTCGGCGTGGCTCCGCCCGTCGTACATCGTCCGGCTCCAGGCCTCGCCGCGGACCGCGCACACGCACAGGACGAGCGGCGCCTGCACGAACCAGTCGCGGTCATAGATGCGGCGGAGCTCGGCCTCGCGGCCTGCCGTGTGGACGACGACGATGCGGAAGGGCTGCCGGTTGGCGGCCGTCGGCGCAACGCGGCCCGCCTCCAGCACGGTGGCGAGGGCGTCGTCCGGCACCGGGTCCGGGCGGTAGGCACGGACGCTGTAGCGCCGGCGCGCAAGGTCGAGGAATGTCATCGCGGTCCTCCCGGGCGGTCGGTGACTCAGGGCTCGGGACGCAACGGTGGCTCGCTGAGACAGTACCGCCTCCGCGCGCCGGACCAGCGCTTGGGCTCGTGGGCCCCGGCGCCCACGAACGTCAGCCGGCGTCCGCGAGCCGATCGCTGATCGTCACCGGCACGTAGACCAGACCTGGACCCGCGAGGGCCACCACGCACGCGGTGACATGGACCGCGAGCTCGCGGACGTCGAGAGCAGCCAGCCCGTGTCCCGCAACGCCCGGACGCCCGGGCGCACGCCGGCTTCGGCGGACGGCACCGGCGTAGACTCGATCGGATGGATCGCCTGAAGGTCGACCTCGAGTTCCCGCCCGGCTTCCTGTGGGGCGCTGCCACGGCCGCCCACCAGGTGGAGGGCGGCAACGAGAACAGCGACTGGTGGGACTGGGAGCAGCGTCCGGACGGCCCGTGCCCTGACCGGAGCGGCGCGGCCTGTGACCACTTCCGCCGCTACCCGGAGGACATCGCCCTGCTGGCCGGCCTGGGCCTCAACACGTACCGCTACTCCGTGGAGTGGGCGCGAATCGAGCCGGCGGAAGGCATCTTCGACGAGACCGCATTGGACCACTACCGCCGCGTGGCCGACGCCGTGCTGGCAGCCGGCCTGACGTCGATGGTGACGCTCCACCACTTCACGCTTCCGCGATGGGTGGCGGCCAGTGGCGGCTGGCTGGACCCGGCGACACCTGCCCGGTTCGCACGCTATTGCGAGACCGTCGCTCGCGCCCTGGGCGGCCGGGTGGGCTGGTACTGCACGATCAACGAGCCCGGGGTCGTGGCGTTCGGCGGGTATCTCGGGGCCCTTGGCTGGCCGCCGGGGACCACGGACCTGCGCTCGTGGGACCGCGCGTCCACGGGCCTCATCGAGGGGCACCGGCTCGGGTTGCGCGCCGTGAAGGCGGCGCGACCGTCGGCGAGGGTGGGTTCCACGCACTCGATGCAGGAGTGGGAGGCGGACGAGGGCGGCCGTCCGATGATGGCCTGGCTGCGGCGCCGCAACGAGGACGTGTTCCTGGCGGCCGCCGAGGCGGACGATTTCGTGGGCGTGCAGACGTACACGCGGGTGCCCGTGCGCCTTGGCGCGGCGGCCTCGGTTGCGGTCCGGCTGGCGCTGCGCAGCCGGTGGACGATCGACCGGGTGATCGCCCCGACAATCCGGCGGCAGACGGCGGATCCGGGGCCCCGGATCCCGGCCGGCGTCCGCGTGACGCAGATGGGCTACGAGTTCCGGCCCGAGGCCGTCGCGGCGACGATCCGGCGCGTGGCGCAGCTGCTGCCGGGCAAGGACATCGTCGTGACGGAGCACGGCATCGCGACCGACGATGACCGGGAGCGCGTCGAGTTCATCGACCGCGGGCTCCGGGCGATCCACGCCGAGATCGAGGCCGGCCTCCCGGTCCGCGGCTACGTCCACTGGAGCGCGCTGGACAACTTCGAGTGGGCGAAGGGCTACGCGATGCGGTTCGGGCTCGTCGGCGTGGACTTCGCTTCGCAGGCGCGCACGGTGCGACCCTCGGCGCGGTTCCTGGGCGAGGTGGCCCGCACGGGCCGGCTGGCCGCCGGGGACGACGCGCAGCGCCCGGGTCCGCCCGCGCACCAGGCTGGGCACGGCAGCTGACGGACGACCAGGGCCCGGATTCCGCGGCCGGGCTCGGATTCCGCGGCCGGGCTCGGATTCCGCGGCCGGGCTCGGATTCCGCGGCCGGGCTCGTCCCCTTGGATCAGGGCGGTGCGTCACCCCACAGGCCGCGCTCCGCCTCGCGCGCCTGGCGCTGGGCCTCCAGCAGGGCGTCCACGTACTTCACGTCCGGCGGGTAGGTGCTGACCTGGGCGAACCCCTCCGCGACCAGCGCGAGGTTGACCAGGGTCCAGGTGCCATCGCGCTCCACCCAGATGTCGCGCAGGAGGCGGCCGTAGCGGTCACGCTCGGAGACGTCCGTCTCGAGCACCAGGCGGCCGCCGGCCAGGAGGCGCGCGTTGGCGTCCGTGGCGGCATCGGCGTACGGCTCCGGGGTGGCGGGGGCGTCGGGGCGAACCTCCGGCGTGTCGATGCCGATGTAGCGGACCCGCTCTTCCACGCCGTCCACGATGACCCGGATGGTGTCGCCGTCCACGACCCGGACGAGCTGCGCCTCCTCGGTCGGGCCGGTGGGCGCATCGGGGCCGCCGCGCACGGCGGGCGGCGGGGGCGAGCGATCACCGTCGCCGCACGAGCCGCCGAGCAGCGCCACGGCGAGGGCGAGTGCGGCGACGCCGGGTCCGCCACGAACATGGTTCACGATCGGAACTGTAGCCGCCGACCCGACCTGCGCCTGCACGTTCGCCTCGCGGGCCAGCCGCTGTTCGCTCCGGCTGCTCGATCAGTCCGCCGGTCGCCCCCGAAACGTCCGGATCAGCCCGCCGGCCATCAGCAGCGTCCAGCCGACCAGGCCCGCCAGCACGACCCCCTGTACGAGCACCGACCCCGCCTCGTTCCACGCCCACAACCCCACCGCGATCGGCAGGAACAGGATCCAGGCGATGACGGCCGCCACGGTGTCCAGGCCCGTCAGCCATGCCCAGGCGTCCTCCAGGATCCCGCCGCCCATCGCCACGCCCACGGCGAACCCGACCCACAGGACGCCGAACACGGCCGCGCCATAAAGGCTGAGGCCGACCTCGAACAGGCGCCCGCCCCGGCCCCGGCGCGACGGTCCTGCGGTGGACAAGGCGTCGTTCGCCGGCATCAGGCCGACCGTGTCCCCGCCGCGTCGAAGGTCATCGCACGCTGCAGGGCGGCGGCGCGCATCTCGCGCGGCAGCTCCACCGGGCCCCCGATCGCCCGGGCGTTGATCGCGGCCTGCGCGGCCTCCTCCACGACGCCGCCGACCATGATCACCAGGTCCACGTTCCGGTGGAAGACGAGCACCCCGTGGTTGGCCAGCAGCACCGCGGGCACGCCGGCCTGCACCGCCGTCCGGATGTTCGCGACCGCCTGGTCGGATCCGCGGGGACCGTAGCCGGCGATGGGGCACCCCCTCCGGCAGCCCGAACATCGCCAGCGCCTCGATCCAGCAGTCGATCGGCCGGTTGGCGACGGCGAACGCGGTGGCGTACGGCGAGTGGGTGTGGACAACGCAGCCGACGTCGGCGTTGTCCCCGTACATCGCCGTGTGCATGGCCACCACGGCGCCCTGGATCGGCGGCAGCTGGCCCTCGCGCAGGGCGCCGTCCAGACCCACCCGGGCGATGCCCTCCGGCGTCGAGGCCCTTGAGCGACGCCGCCGACGTGTAGTACATCTCGTCGCTCCCGGGCACCCGGAGGCTCACGTTGCCGTGCCCGTTGGCGGAGATGGCCCCGCCGGCGACGATCCGCGCCGCGGCGGCCAGTACCTGGTCCACGAGCTCCCTGTCCATGGCGATCCCTCCCGGTCCGCTGCCGCCAATTCACGGTGAAGTCCGGGGCGCTACGCTCCCCGGTGGAGGTGAAGCATGGCACGCGGCGGACCGACCATCGCGGACACGGTGCTGGCGCTGATCCGGGAACGCGGTCCGATGACCATCGAGGCGCTGACGGCCGAGGTCGTCGCCGCCGGCCGGACCCGGTCGAAGAACCCGCGGGCCGCCGTGAGCGCGGCGATCGGGGCGAAGCGTGGCTTCGCCCAGGCCTGGGACGGCCGCTGGTGCTCGCTGGCCGTGCAGCTGGAGGGCGCCATGTTCTCCACGCCGATCACGCGACTCGAGCGCGAGGACGAGATCGTCGTCGTCCGGGACCACCTCTCGCTCCTGGAGCGCGTGGTCCCCTGGTCCCACGAGCCGCGCGGGGACGACGACGTCCACATGGACTTCCTGGCCGACTTCTTCGACCTCCCCTACCCGACCGAGGAGGTCCTCGCGTCCGACCTGCGCGAGGAGCTGGGGGACGACCTGGTCGACGGGCTGCTGGGCTTCCTGGCCGAGCTCGGGCTGCCCGCGCGCAGGAACGAGGCCGACGCGCTGGCCGAGCTGCTGTGGGAGATCCGGCACGAGCAGATCTTCCACGGGCCCCCGGGCTGGCTGGCGCCCGTCCCGCCCGGGCAGCTGCTGGGACTCCGGTTCGCGGCAGGCCGCGTCGAGACCGTCGCGCTCGATCCGCGCCAGCTGAAGGGACCGCACGTGGAGCCGGCCGCGATCCGCGTGGCCTCCCTCGCCCGGCTGGTGATCGGGCCGGACCCCAGCTGGTTCGGGCCGCCGGTGATCGCGCTGGAGGAGCTGCTGGAGCTGGTCGCGACCGAGGCACCGGAGATCCTGCGGCGGCCGCTGCCGCCCTTCCCGGAGGTCGTGCTGCGCGGCGGCCTGGAGATCGAGGACGGGTACGTGGGCCACCGCGGGACGAACTGGGACGCCTGGCGGTGGTCGTCGCCGGCCCGCACGGGCGAGGCCTGGGGCTACGAGCCGCTCCGCACCCTGCACTGACCCAACGGATCCCGGGTCAGCCGGGACCCGGAGGCGTCGCGCCCGTGGCTGCCGCGATCGCGGCCGCACGGGCGTCGCCGGAGGCGCCCAGCCAGACCCGGATGCCCATCTTGCCCATCGTGTTGACCATCGGCGGCCCCGCGAAGTCCGCCACGACGGCCTCGACGCGCTGGTCCATCAGGAAGCGGACGATGCGGCCGTGATGGCTGCCGTGCGGGCCCTCGTCGTGGAGCACGTCCCAGCCCACCGCATGCTCCTCGGAACCGACGATCGTGCCGTCCTCGACGCGGAAGACCGCCAGGCGCGCCGCGCGGCCGAAGCTCCCATCGACCACGCCCTCGGGCGTGACGGGGACGCAGATCACCATTCGTTGCTCTCCTGTCGCGGGGCGGGACGCCGGGAAGACTGTCGCACATCGGCGCCGGGCGAAACTCAGCGGTCGGTGCGGGTGCCCGGGACCGTGCCCACGGGCCGATCGGAACGTGCCTGCATGGACGCCGTGCGGTAGGCTCGCCCTGCAATTCCTGCCTCCTGAGGAGATCGCATGACGACCGAGACGCCGCCCGCATCCTCCAGCCAGCGCGGCCGCGTGCTGGGCATGACCGCGCAGACCGCGGGCGTGGTGGGGATCGTGGTCAGCCTCGTGATGATCGTCGTGGTGATCCTCGGGCGCGGCTGGGCGGTCGACCGCGTGGATTCGGTGGCCCTCAGGATCGACGACGGGCTCGCCAAGGGCGTGCCCCTCCTCGACACGGCGTCCGAGAAGGTCTCCAACGTCGCCGGACGGGTGAGCGTGGTGGTCGGCGTGCTCGAAGCGCAGGCCGCGAACCCGGGCCCGGTCCCGGCACTGCTCCAGGACCTGGTGGCGAAGGCGAACGACGTGTCCGACCAGTACCTGGAGCTGCGGGCGACCTACACCGACGCGCGGGCCAAGCTGGCCGGCGTGCTCGACACGCTCCAGACCCTGGACCGCCTGGTGCCGGGGATCGACATCCCCGATGCCCCGGTGGACGCGCTGACCTCGCTGGACGAGAAGCTCCTGGCGCTCGATGGCACCGTGATGTCGGTGATCGGCGCGCTCCCGGACATCGGTGACGGCCAGGCCATCGCGGCCCTGGCCGAACAGGCGGCCAAGCTCGAGACCGCGCTGACCACGGTGACGGCCGGGCTGGACGAGGCCGAGACGAAGCTCACCGCCCTGCGCGTCGAGGTGGCGGCGACGGCGGACACGATCAACACCGTGATCACGATCGTCACGCTCGTGCTGGTTCTCGCGTTCCTGTACTCGGCGCTGCTCCACTGGGTGCTGTACCGCTCGGGGAAGGACATGCGCCGGGGCGGTGCGGCCGGCTGACAGCGGATCCCGACGAAGGCACCGGAGGCAGCTCATGGATGCCGCCAAACGCCAGTTCACCAGCGAGGAGGCGGCGTCGATCGCCGCCCAGCTGGGCATCGACTTCGACGCCCTCGGCTTCGACCTGGAGCAGTACCGGATGGGCATGGACGTCGAGCTGGAGCACGGGCTCCGGGACCCGGAGACCAATGTCACCGGCGACGACCCGCTGACGACCGGCCGAATCGCGCTGGCCCACCTGAAGGAGTTCCCTGACTACTACTCGAGGCTCGCGACGCTCGAGACGGAGGCCGACGACTACTGGGCCACGCGTCGCTGACCCCGAGCGAGACGGGACATCGGACGTGGCGGCGGACGTGGCGGAGCCGGGAGACGGGCGAGCCGGCGTCACGGCGCCGGGAGGCGATCGGGATCCCGCGCCGCCCGAGCCCTGGCGGGACGGGCTGCGGCCGGTCACCCGGTCGCGTGACCAGGCCCGCCGGGCGTACGACCGTGCCAGCCGCTGGTACGGCCTCGAGGCTCCGTTCGAGCGGGGGCCGCGCCGGGCGGGGATCCGACTGCTCGCGCCTCGACCCGGGGAGCGCATCCTCGACGCCGGCTGCGGGCCCGGCGACGCCCTGGCCACGCTGGCAAGAGCCCTCGGGCCGGCGGGGCGCGCGACCGGGGTGGACCTCTCGCCGGCGATGATCGAGCGGGCGGGCCGCCGGATCCGGGATGCCGGGCTCGCGGACCGCGTCGATCTCCGGGTCGCGGACGCCGCGGCGCTTCCCTGGCCGGACGGCTCGTTCGACGCCGTGTTCGCCTCGTTCACCCTGGAGCTGTTCGACACGCCGGAGATCCCCGGTGTCCTCGGGGAGTGGCGGCGGGTGCTGCGGCCAGGCGGGCGGCTCGTCGTCGTCTCGCTGTCGCGCGCGGCGCCCGTCGGCCGCCTGACGCACGTCTACGAGCGGTTGCACGACCGGTTCCCGGCGCTGCTGGACTGCCGCCCGATCCGCGCGGCCGAGGCCGTGGCCGCCTGCGGGTTCGCCGTCGCGGGGCACGTCGTCGTCCCGCTGTACGGGCTGCGCGCCGAGGCCGTGCTGGGGCTCCGGAGCGACGGCTGACCGGCGCTATGCTGGGGCTTCGGCCCGCCGACGATCGCACCAGAGGAGCAACCCCGTGCCCGACCTGCCCGACCTGATCCCCCTCGAGGAGGCCCAGCGCCGGGTGCTGGACGGCGTGGCCGCCCTGCCGGCCGCGACCGTTGCCCTGGCGGATGCCGCCGGTCTCGTGCTCGCGGAGCCCGTGCGATCCGCCGTCGCCGTACCGCCCTGGACGAACAGCGCGATGGACGGGTTCGCGGTCCGCGCGGCCGACGTCGCGGACGCAAGCCGCGATCACCCGGCCGTGCTGCGGGTGCTGGGCGAGGTGCCGGCCGGCCGCGCCCCGGACCTGCCGGTGACGCCCCGAACCGCGCTCCGGATCATGACGGGCGCGATGGCGCCCGACGGCGCGGACGCCGTCGTCCCCGTCGAGGACACGGACGCCCCGGCAGGGGCATCGGAGATCCCGGCGGCGGTCGCGGTCCACCGGCCCGTCCGTCCCGGCGACCACTTGCGGACCGAGGGTAGCGACGTCAGGGCGGGCGCCGCGCTGCTGCCCGCGGGCCGCGCCTGCGATCCGGCGGCGATCGCCCTGCTGGCCGCAACGGGGCACGCCGCCGTCACCGTCCATCGCAGGCCGCGGGTCGCGGTCATCTCCACCGGCGACGAGCTGGTGCCGCCCGGGAAGGCACTCGGCCCGGCCCAGATCCACGACTCCAACTCCTTCGCGCTCGCGGCGCAGGCGGCGGAGGCGGGCGCCGAAGTGCGGCGACTGGGCGTGGCGCGCGACACCCTGGACGCGCTGCTGGAGCTGGTCCGCGAGGGGACCGCGTGGGCCGACGTCGTCGTGATGAGCGGCGGGGTGTCCGTTGGCGCGCACGACCACGTGAAGGCGGCGTTTGCCGACGTGGGCAGCCTCGACCTGTGGCGGGTGGCGATCAAGCCCGGGCGGCCGTTCGCGTTCGCGCGCGCGGCGGTGGACGGCCGGCGGGTGCTGCTGTTCGGGCTGCCCGGCAACCCGGTCAGCGTGTTCGTGACCTTCGAGCTCTTCGTCCGGCCGGTGCTGCGCCTCCTGGCCGGCCACCCGCAGGCGTTCGACCGCCCGACCCGCATCGTGCGCCTGGCCGAGCCGATGCGCGGATCGTCCGGGCGCGAGAACATCACGCGCGTCGTCCTGGAGCCGGATCCGGAGCGCCCGGACGGACTGGTCGCGCGCTCGTCCGGGGGCCAGGACTCCTACATGCTGGCCTCGCTGGCCGCCGCCAACGGGATGCTGTTCCTGCCGCCCGACGCGGACCTCCCGGCGGGAGCCGAGGCGCTGGCCTGGGAGGTTCGCCCCCGCGACTTTTGAGGCGAGCGTCCCACGCCTGCTGCGCCGCGTCCGGGCGTCTTTGTGCGCGGCGGGCGGTCGGTCGCTGCTGCGCCGCGGCCCGGCGGCTCGCATCTGCTGCGCCGCGGCCGGGCGTCCCACGCCCGAATCTGCGTCGATCTTGCCGCTGGCGGGCGCCGGGCGCCCGTTCACGGCCGTCTGGCGGCCGGAATCGACGTCCCAGACGTCGTTGTCGGGCGTGGCGCGCCCGAACCCCGCGAGTCGGGCCGGATTCCGGGCGCCGGAAGCCCGCGGGTGGCGGGCGCCCGAGGCGCGACGAGGCTGCCGGCTATCCCCCGCTCGAGGGCGGGAACAGGTCCAGGCGGTCGGCGTCGGACACCCGCAGGGACGGGTCGCCGAGCCTGACCACCTCCCCGTTGAGCCCGGCCACCGCGATGTCCGCCTCCGGCACCCCGATCACGCGCAGGGCCTCGGACAGCGGCAGGTCCCGCTCCAGCCGGACCTCGAACCGGCCCTGCTTCCCGGGCCCGTAGAAACCCAGCTCTCCCCAGAGATGCACCTTCATCGCGCCGTGCCGCCGACGGCGGGGGACCGCCGGATCACCCGACGCCGGCCGGCTCGCCCGTCGTCCACTCCAGCCCCAGCGACCGCAGCCGCTCCGGCGTGGGGGCACCGGTCGCCGGCTCCCAGCCCTTGAGCTCGTAGAGCGCGCTGATCGCCGCCTCGAAGTCGTCGGGATCGATGGATCGCCCCGTGAGCGGCCCGCCCTCGAGCGGGGTATGCAGCCGGCCCGGCAGCCGGTCGTCGGCTCGCGACAGCCCCTCGCGGATGTTGAACACGCGCGCCATGTTGACCGCCCGCTCGCCGATCTCGAGCAGCTCGTCCACCGTGACGTCCCAGCCCGTCGCGGCCCGGACGGCCGCCACCACGTCGTCCACCTGGATGAACGACCGGGGCGCCGGACCGAAGAAGCACAGCCCCAGCACCTTCTCGGCGCTGTTCCACCGCTCGCCGGTGTACCAGTTGCGCACCTTGACGTCGCCCAGGGTGAACACGTCCGCGGGCTCCGTGATGCCCAGCGGCATGGCCCCCTTGAACGGCACGGACTCGGGGTTGACGAAGATCGGGTCGTGGAAGGCGACCAGGTGATCAGCGCCGGCCTCGTTGGTCGCATACCCGATCGCCACGCCCACCTTGCCGCGCGGCTCGTGCATCGCCAGCTCCAGGCCCTTGACCTGCATCGCCCACGCCTCCGACCCGCCGCCCACGCGCTGCGAGATCGCCCGGGACCCGAGGGCGAGCAGCTCGCCCGCGCCGCGGCGGTCCGCGATCAGCGGGATCGCCTCGAGCACCGCCTCGCCGTTGCCGAAGCGCAGGTCGAGACCGCCGAGGTCGCGCTCGACGTCGATCAGGCCGTGCTCCACGCACTCCATGACGAAGGCGACGGTCCCTGCCGCCGAGATGACGTCGATGCCCACCTCGTTGCACAGCTCGTTGATCTTCGCGACGAGCTGGATGTCGAAGATGGCGCAGTTGGAGCCGAACCCGGCGATCGCCTCGTACTCCGGGCCGTCGTAGACGTCGGTGACCGTGTAGCGATCGGAGAACGCGGTCTCGGGCTTGCAGCGGACCGCGCACGCGTAGCACGTGCGCGTCGCACTCCGAATCGCCTCGTACGCCGCGAAGCCGATCCCCTCGACCTGCTCGAACGAGCCCTCGCGGAAGTTGCGGGTGGGCAGGATGCCGGCGGCGTTGAGCCCGTCGGTCAGCGCGGGCGTTCCCTTGGTCCGGAGGTCCCAGGACTGCGGATGCTCGGTCACGCGCCCGGACAGGTCCTTGCCCACCTTGCCGAGGGCGGCCGGGTCGTGGGCCAGCTGCAGGTACCGGCTGGAGCCCTTGACCGCGATGGCGCGCACGTTCTTGGAGCCCATCACGGCGCCCATGCCGGTGCGCCCGTTGTAGTGGCGCAGGTCGTTCATGAGCATCGCGTAGGGGACCAGGTTCTCGCCGGCCCGGCCGATCTGGAGCACGCGCGCGTTCTTCTCGCCGGTCTCCGCGCGGATCGTGTCCTGGACGAACGGCGGATCCTGGCCCCAGAGCGCGGCGGCATCGCGGATCTCGGCCTGCCCGTCGCGGATCCAGATCCACACCGGCTTCGGCGAGCGACCCGTCAGGATGATCGCGTCGAGGCCCGCCATCTTGAGCTCCGGGCCCCAGTACCCGCCCGCCTCCGACTCCCCGAATGCGCCGGTCAGCGGGGATCGAGCGATCGCGTTGAACCGGGTGGCGGTGGACACCGGTGCGCCGGTGAGCAGGCCCGTGGCCAGCACCAGCACGTTGTCGGGCCCGAGGGGGTCCGCGCCGGCCGGCATCTCGTGCAGCAGGTGGTAGAGGGCCAGCGCCTTGCCGCCCGGGTACGTGGCGGTAGAAGGCCTCGTCGAAGGTCTCGACCGTGCTTGTGCCCGCCGTCAGATCGACGCGGAGGATCGCCCCGTTGCTGCCGAACGCCATCGGAACCTCAGTCCTGTCTCCGCCGGAGGATGGCGGCATGCCGAATTACATCATGGCCCCGGTCCCGCCGCCGGATGCGACCTCCTGTCCCGCGGCCTGGGCCGCGGGCCGGGATGCGCCGGTGATTGGCGATCGACGGGCTTGGTCATATGGTAGTGCCACTGGACCGTTCGCTCAAGAGGCGCTATAGTGTGGGGGTGACTGCTCGAACAAGCGACTCCACTGTCGACGCCTATCGTCCGATTGCCCGGACGAAGACGACCGAGCAGGTCGTCGAGCGGATTGAGCAGCTCATCGTGGAGCACCGCCTCAGCGAGAACGAGGCACTCCCTTCGGAGCGCGAGTTGGCAGCGATGCTGGGGGTATCCCGCAACATCCTCCGCGAAGGGCTGAGTGTTCTCGGCCAGAAGGGTCTCGTCGAGACTGTGCCGGGTCGAAGGACGCGCGTTGTGCGTCCTGGGGCACGTCAGTTCCGCTCGACGGTGGACCTGATGGTCCGAGTCGGCGACGTCTCGCTGATCGACCTCAACGAGGTCCGGTCCATCTTCGAGCCGGTGATCGCCGCCCGCGCGGCCGAGCATGCCACCCTTGAGCAGATCGAGGAACTGCAGGCCAGCATGGCGACCCTCGAGGCGCTGGAGGACGATCCGGACAGGCACGTTGAAGCCGATCGCTCCTTCCACCGGCTGGTAGCCGCCATTGCCGGTAACACCCTCTTGGTCGCCTTGCTGGAGGCGGTCGGGGAGCCACTGAAGCGAGGCATGGCGCTGGGGACCACCGTCCCGCAAGCGATCGAGATCGCGGATAGGCATCACCGTGCCGTGTGTGATGCCATCGCAGGTCACGATCCGGAGGGCGCAGCCGAGGCGATGCGACAGCACATGGCCTGGGTCCGCCAGTACATCGTCGCGGCTGGGCAGGCTTCCGACGGGAGGTCTAGCTCCTACGGTGCCACAGCGGCCAGCTAGCCGCCCGGCAGCAGCCGTCCGTCCCGGAACCGCAGCGGGGACGGCGCCCCCAGCACCTCAATCGGGTGGAGCGGCTCAGCCGTCTCCAGGCTGCCGGCGGAGACGTCCACCTCGTCGAGCGCGAGCGTGTTCTTGATCCTGACGACCACGGCCCGCTCCGGATCGGCCCGCCCGCACACCCGCAGGGCTGTCAGCACGGCGACCCGATCGTCGGGGGCGACGACCGGCATATACGCGCGCTGGACACCTGCGATGCCCGCGGTCAGGCAGTTCACATACGTGCTCTCGAAATCCACCTCGTCGACCAGGCGCCGCGTCGTGACGTCGGCCAGGCCGATTCCGACCGCGCTGCCGTGGCTCGCCGGCGTCAGCCCGAGCACTGCGATTGCGCGCACGTCGGGGCGCGGCGGGTCGGACACCCCGTGCACGCGGATGCGCCCGATGACCTTGGCGTCCATCCCGCAGCCGCTGATGTCCTTGCCGATCTCATCGACGATCAGGGCGTCGATCGAGGCGAACGGCAGCGCCGGCATCAGCCGGTAGGCCTCCTGCAGCAGCTCGGCCTCCAGGTCCCCCGCGATCTGGTCCGGCGGGACAGCGACGATCCGCGCGGGCTCGTGGTAGGCGTTCTCCAGGATGGCGAGACCGAGGCGGACGGGCGTCCGCTGCACGATCAGCCTCGCGGCCTCCGGCATCTGGTGTTGCAGGCCATACACCCCGTAGCGGTGCATGGTGTCCGCGCCGGCCTGCTTGCCGAGGCCGATGGCGGCCATCTTGGCGAGGCCGCTCTCCCACGCGCTGGTGAAGTCGGGGTGCGGCTTGACGCGGCCGACCACCAGGATGGCGTCGGCAGCCGCCGCCACCCGGTCCACGTAGACGGGCATGCCGTCCGCAAGCCGCCCGATCTCCACCACGTCCATCGAGGAGACGATCGGCGCCCCGACTGTCGCCTCGGTGATCCCCAGGCGGGCCAGCACCGCCACCTGGCCCTCCGCCGTCGCGCCGCCGTGGCTGCCCATGGCGGGCACCAGGAAGGGCTCGCCGCCGTAGTCGCGGATGCGCGAGACGAGGGCGGCGAGGATCACCGGGATGCCGGCAATGCCCCGGCTCCCGGCCGTGATGGCCACGCGCCGGCCGGCGCCGAACAGGCGCTCGCCGCCGGCGGCATCCAGCTCGGCCACGGTGGCCGCGAACGGGTCGGCCACCGCCGGCCGGGGGTAGCGCACCCGGATGCGCGTGAAGGCCGGCAGCTCGCACTGCCAGTCGAAGGCCGTGGTGGTGGAGAACATCGCAGTCTCGCTCCGCTGGGCTCGGTGGTCAGCCAGGTCGTTGGTCACTTCGGGGTCGATGGAGGCCTCGGCATGCCCATCGTCGTGGGCTCGGCCGGTGGCAGGTGCCGCCCCGTTCCCGTGACAGCACGGAGAAGTGAGCGTGACTCAGCGACTCCATGCGAACGCGCCGCCTAGCCCGCAAAGGGGACTTCGGCGAAGCCGCAGACACCGGGCCTGACCACGAAGAGCGAACCCGCGAGCGGCTGCTCCTGCAACTCGCTCTCACTGAGTCCGGCGCGTGAAGACGTCACATAGAGGTCGTCCAGCCGTGGACCACCGAACGCACAGCTCGTGACGCGCTCGACCGGCAGTCGGATCTCGCGATCGAGGCGGCCGTCGGGGGTATACCGGCGCACCGCCCAACCGCCGTAGAAGGCAACCCAAAGGCACCCCTCGGTGTCGATGGTCATCCCGTCCGGCAGCTCGCCCCGCTCCGGGAGCTCGACCAGCGTCCGTCGGTTGGTCGCCTCGCCTGCATCCGCGTCATAGTCGAGGACATCGACGCGGAATGTGGTCGTATCGATGTAGTACATCCTCGTGTCGTCGGGGCTCCAGGCCATGCCGTTCGAGATCGTGACCTGGCTGAGCACCCGCAGGACCGACCCGTCAGCCGTGACTCGGTACAGGGCACCGCGCGACGGCGCGGCATCATTCGCCATGGTGCCCACCCAGAGTCGCCCGCGACGATCCGTCTTGGCGTCATTGGAGCGAGTCTCCGGGTCATCGGGCTCGAGGGAGACGAACCGCCGGGGAACGCCGGCATCCGAGTCGACGAGCCACACCCCGTCCTGGAGACACAGGGCGAGGCCGCCCCCCGCTCTCGTCACGACCGCGCCTGGCGTCTGGTCGGTCGCCCACGTTGTCCAGTGCCCTGTGACGGGATCGAGCCGCTGAACCAGGCGGCCGAGGATGTCGACCCAGAGGAGCGTGCTGCTCGACGGGTCCCACCTGGGGCCTTCCCCGAGCTCGTTCCCGCATTCGGCGACGACGTCCCACTCGCCGCCACCGACGGGGCCGCCATGTGTCCTGACCCCCGGGGTGAGTGATCGGCTGCTCTGCGGAGAGGGTCGATCCCCGTCTATGCGAGGGTTGCTGTCGCTCGGCTTCATCGATCTCCGTCCTATCGCTAACCGTTGCCGTGCGTTCCGGGATGCTGTGCGCTCACACTCGTGGGCTGCCGCCAGGTGCCTTGCGGTTGCCTCCGCCGCGCTGGGACCTCGATCGCCTCGAAGAAGACCGATGTCTCACGAAGGGTGTCGAAGTAGGCGAAGCCGCCGTCGCCGTCGATCCCGTACCCGGTCCCCATCTGCAGGACCGGGAACCCGGCATCTGCCATCTCCCGGACTGCGACCTCCAGCGACTCGACAAAGAAGCCGAGGTGGTGAAGTCCGTAGCCGTGCTGGTCGATCCACTCGTGGTAGATGCTCGGACCTTCGAGTGGCTCGATCAGCTCGATCTGGGGACTGCTGCCCCCGAGGGCGATGCGCATGGAGAACTCGCCCGGATCCCCCCGGTACTCGAGCCGCGGCACGAATTCGGGCCCGTACGTGTAGAGCGACCACGACTCCACGGCTCGGACCGCACCGTAGGTTCGAAGAGCCTCATCGAGATCAGGGACGAGAATGCCGACTTGCCCGACGCCCTTCGCGACGAGCGCTTCTGGAATCCGCCCCCATCCGGTCTTCGGCTCCACCGCAACGTCCTGGTTCTGAGGCTGATGTTCCATCGATTTACCCGCGTATCGAGGGCCGGTCTCGCCGCCGGACCTCCACTAGTCTGGTCGGCGCACCGGTGTTGTGGCCGGCTCGAGCCAGGAGAGCCGTCGCATCACAAGTCGCCGTTCACGGTTCGCCCGCCATCGATGACGACCGTCGTGCCCGTGATGTAGCTGGCGGACGGAGACGCAAGGAACGCGACCAGCGCCGCCACGTCCTCCGGATCGCCGAGACGGCCGAGCGGGACGCGAGCCACCAGCCTGTCCCTGTCGTGGACGCCTCGTCGGATGAGGTCGGTGACCAGGGGCGTCTCGATGTACCCGGGAGCCACCGCGTTGACCCGAATGCCCGCTGAGGCCCATTCGACAGCCAGGACGCGGGTCATCGCCTCGATGGCGGCCTTGGAGGCACAGTAGGACATCCGCCCGGACACCCCCAGGGCGGAGTACATCGAGCTGAAGTTCACGATCACCCCAGCACCGGACTCCGCCAGTGCGGGATAGGCAGCGCGACAGCAACGCATCGTCCCGCCCAAGTGGACGTTGAGCATTGCGTCCCAGTCCTCGTCGGTGATCGAGGCCGACGGACATGGGCTGACGTAGCCAGCGGTGTTGACGAGCAGGCTCAGCCCACCGAACACGTGCCGCGTCTCGTCGATCACGGCGTTCACGGCGGAGGTATCGGCAACGTCACATGCAAAGCCCGCGACTGCTGTGCCGGTGGGATCCAGCGACATGGCGGCGTCCGCTGCAGCCTGACCATTCAGGTCGGTCAAGCTGACCCGCCAGCCCTCGTGGAGCAGCTGCCGGGCAACGGCGATCCCGATGCCTCCCGCCCCGCCAGTCACCAGCGCGACGCGACTCACCGGTCGTCCCGGTGCCTCACCTCGAACGTCCACCGCTGGTTCCATTCGCTCCCCGTGCACAGTGGCAACCACGTCCCGACCCGGGATTTGCCCGTCCACCGTAGTGGTATGATGGTACCACCAGTTTGAAGGACGAACCTGTTCCCGCGGTTTTCCTGTTCCCGCGGTTTTCAATGCAGTTGGGCGACCGACGCTTGGCGGGCCGACATCCCAACTCCCGTGCCGGACCAGACCGCAGCGCCTAGAGAGGCATCGTGGCCCTAGGCCACATGATGCGGCCGACCGTGGGCTGCATCATGCCTCGGCCGTGGGTCATCAACGGCTCGGTGATGGTCAGGCGGATGCGGTGGTCAGAGGTTGGGCTCGGCCAGATCGCCCGCCGCCCGGATCCCAGCCGTGGCACCGCCGCGACCCTTCGTCATCCGGCGAGGCTGGATCTCTGACGATGGTGCCAGGTAACGGACGATCTCCGGGTGGTCCAGGCGGCCGCGGATCAACTCCAACATCGCTTGGCGTCCCTCACGGACGCCGGCCGCGGCCGCGGCCGGATCACCGGCGCGAATGCCCGCGACGCGATCCCGCATGATCCCCAGCTCGATGTCCCAGGCGTCATCGAACTGGTGTACGAAGGCCCGTTCGTATCGCCTCGGCGTCTGACCGATCAGGTTCATGACGATGCGGACGAGGCGGATCGGTCCAGCCAATCCCATGAGCCGCTCGTGGATCGCGGCCCCGACCTCGAAGAAGCCGCGGCTATCGTGCTCCTGACGCCGCTGCTCAAGCCGTTTCACGAGTCGAGCGAGCTCACTGAGGTCGCGCGGCGTCGCCCGCTCGCTGATGCGCGGCAGCGCCGGCTGCTCGAGAGAATCCTGGATGTAGATCAGCTCCTCGTACTCCTCGACGGAGAGCCAGGTGACCGTCGCCCCCTGGTACGGCGCCAGCTGCACCAACTCATCTGACTGCAGGCGCAGCAACGCCTCCCGGATGGGAGTCTTGGACACGTGGAAGTGGGCGGCAAGGTCCGCTTCGACCAGGCGCCTTCCGGGCTCGAGCTCCAACTCCACGATCATGCGCAGCAGCGTGTCGTAGATCGCGGCCTGGCGGGTCCGGAGATCAAGAGCGGGGCGGGGCGCCGAGGAGGCTGCACCGGCGGGTTCGGTGATCACATACCTCCTTGCTCAACAAGTGAAGCCACGGGACCCAACGATGCTATCCCCTGCGCTTCGGCCGCAATGCCTGCTGGCATCCTCGTCGTTGTGGAACGCCTCATATATGAAGTATTATGTTGCACCAATGGCGTCAATGCAACGAGAGGCGTCCCTGAGATGAGCGGGAGGTTGGTATGAAGGCAGTTGTGATGCCAGCGCTCGGCGTCGCGATGAGCGAAGGGCTCCTCCTGCAGTGGCTGAAGTCGACGGGCGACGCAGTTGTCGAGGGCGAGCCCATCATGGAGATCGAGACCGACAAGTCGACGGTGGAGGTCGAGAGCCCCGCTGCCGGCGTCCTGGGGCCGCACCTGTTCGAGCCAGGCGCTGTCGTCCCGGTCGGCGTCGAGATGACCCACATCCGCGAGGCGGGCGACGCCCTGCCCGGCGAGACAGAGCCCCCGGACACGCGGATGCCGACGGAGGCAAGTCCTGGGCCGGCGCCGGAGACCCCGCCGACGATGGCTCCCGGCGCCACGCTGGAACCCGGGGCCGAGGGCAGCGGGGTGGCGCCCGGACTTCGGGCCCCCAGCCTGCTCAGCCCCCGTGAGAGGCGGCTCGCCCGTGAGCGCGAACTCGCCCAAGGCGCGGGACCGCTGGCGGCGGGGAGTGGTGTCGCTGCCGTTCCAACTGCCGCGGAAGACGCGGAGCTCCTCGAGAAGAAGGTTGACCTCGCATGATTCAGGCTTCCGAGGCGAGCCCCCCGGCTCGTGAGTATCTGCCGATCGATGTCAGCGGCGTGGATGCCGCGCGACTCACCTCATGGCTCGCGGCGATGCTGCTCATCCGCGAGTTCGAGTCGACCCTCGACGCGCTCTCCATGGGCGGGAAGATCCCCGGCGGACTCCATCTGTCCATCGGCCAGGAGGCCGTGGCGGTCGGGATCGCCGCAGCCCTCCAGCCGCAGGACCTCCTCGCGTGCTCGCACCGGTCGCATCACCATGCGCTCGCCAAGGGCCTGACGCCCAGCTCGCTGATGGCGGAGCTGTACGGCAAGGCGACCGGGTGTCGCGGCGGCCGGGGAGGCAGCATGCACCTCGCCGACCCGTCGGTCGGCTTCCTGGGCGGCAACGGGATCGTCGGTGCAGGGGTGGGGATCGCGATGGGCGCAGCCCTCGGATCGCAGCTTCGAGGCCTCGACCAGGTCGCCGTTGGCCTCTTCGGAGACGGTGGCGCCAACACCGGGCGTACCTGGGAGAGCATCAACATCGCGTCGGCCTGGAAGCTGCCGCTGATCGCCGTCTGCGAGAACAACATGTATGCCGTCGAAACGGCGACCGAGAAGCTCACCGGTGGTGGCTCCATCTCCCGTCGCGCCGAGGGCTTCGGGCTTCCGGTGAGCACGGTGGACGGCCAGGATGTCGTCGCGATGTACCGCGCCACGCTGGCGGCGCGTGAGCGTGCCGCCCGCGGTGAGGGCCCCACCTTCATCGAGGCCAGGACCTACCGGTACGAGGGCCACAGCACCGGCCAGGTCATCAACTACCGCACCATCGAGGAAGTCAACGAGTGGCGCGGGACCAAGGACCCGATCCAGCGGCTGCGGCAGTCGCTCCACCGCGCGAGCAATCTCGAGGACGCGGCCTTCGACACCATGGTCCTCAAGGCACGCGCTGCCGTCCAGGAGGCGATCGCCTTCGCCGACGCGTCGCCGCTGCCTGATCCTATCGAAGCCACGCGAGACGTGACCGGGCTCGAGCTCGGGCTGGGGAACGCACGATGACGCCGGTGACCTATTCCCAAGCCTTCCAGCAAGGAATGCGTGAGGAGATGCTCCGCGACGACCGGATCTTCGTCCTCGGGACCGATCTGCTCGACCGTGGGGGCCACTTCGGCCAGGTGCTCGGACTGGGCAGGGACTTCGGGCCGGCGCGGGTCCGCGACATGCCGATCTCGGAGGCCGCGATGGTTGCGGCCGGGGTCGGGGCGTCGCTCAACGGGATGCGGCCCGTCGTCGATCTCAACTTCATCGACTTCTCGTTCGGCGCGATGGACGAGATCGTCAACCAGGCAGCAAAGATGCGCTACATGTTCGGGACCCCGCTGCCACTCGTCATTCGAGGGACCTCCGGAGTCGCGCTGTACGCCGCCCAGCACAACAACAGCCTCGAGGCCGTGTTCGCGCACATGCCGGGACTCCTCGTCGCCATCCCGTCAACGCCGGCCGACACGAAGGGTCTCCTCAAGTCCGCGCTGCGGGGCGAGGACCCCGTGATCTTCCTGATGCACAAGAAGCTGAGTGGGACCCGCGGGGAGGTCGGGGGTCCGGATGACCTGGTTCCGTTCGGCCGTGCGGCGATCCGCAGATCGGGCGGTGACGTCACGATCGTCACCTACAGCCACATGGTGTTCAAGGCGATGGAGGCGGCCGTGAGCCTCGCCGATAGCGGGATCGAGGCCGAGGTTATTGACCTCCGGACGGTGATGCCGCTGGACTTCGAGACCGTGGCCGAATCGGTCCGCAAGACCGGGCGACTCGTGGCTGTCACCGAGGCCCCCTGCTTCGGGAGCATCGCCTCGGAGGTGGCCGCAAGGATCCAGGAGACGGTGTTCGACTGGCTCGCAGCTCCCGTCACGCGCGTCGGCGCCAGGCACGCGCCGATCGCCCACAGTCCTACCCTGTTCGAGTCGGTGCTCCCCCAGGCGGCGGACATCGATCGCGCCGCGCGCGACCTGGTCTCGCGGGCGGAATCATGACCCCGCTGATTGTCTTTGCCGAGGGCTCGATCCGCGACACGGCCCTGGAAGAGGGCCACATCGCAGGCCGTGCCAGTGTTCGGCTCGCCCGGATCGATAGTCCGGAGCAGGTCCGCGAGGCCACGGCCGACGCGCAGGCCGTCATCGTCACGACGAACCCGCTGACCGCTGCGCACATCGCGGCGCTCGGCGACGGCGTGCGCGTGATCGGCCGGACGGGGACCGGGCTTGACGCGATCGACCTCGAGGCCGCCCGGGCACGGGGCCTCATCGTCTACCACACGCCCGACTATGCCACCAACGAGGTCGCCAACCACGCCCTCGCGCTCATCCTGGCGGTGCAGCGGCGGATCCTCGAGGCGGACCGGCAGGCCCGGACCGACTTCACGGGATGGCGCGCGCTCACGCCCATCGCCCCACTCGAAGAGCTGACCGCCGGCGTCGTCGGCGGCGGCCGGATCGGGCGCGCGGTGGCGACCCGCCTGCTGGCGTTCGTCAAGAACGTCGTCATGTACGACCCGTACATCGACACCGTCCCGGAGCTCGTGGAGCGGGTCGACTCGCTCGATGCACTCCTGCGCCGCGCGGACATCCTCACGCTCCACATGCCGCTCACGCGTGAGACGCGCGGCATGATCGGCACCCGCGAGATCGGGCTCATGCCCGAGGGCGCGATCGTGGTCAACGTGTCGCGCGGCGGCTTGGTGGATGAGGGTGATCTGCGTGCGGCGCTCGAGAGCGGACGACTTGCCGGCGCCGGGCTCGATGTCCTCGCGACCGAGCCTCCTCGCGCGGACGATCCCGTCCTCGGGGCGCCGCGGCTGACGCTGTCGCCGCACTTTGCCTGGTACTCGAGCGTCTCGGAGGGCCGGGTCCGGACGCAGGCCGTCGACGGCGTGATTGCCTGCCTCGCCGGCGAAACCCCGCAGACGGGCCGGATCGCGGTCGAACCTCGCAGCCAGGAGATCCGCTGACATGCTGATCGCGCGGTACAGCGACGACCAGGGCGTCCACCTCGGCGTGGTCGAGGGTTCGACGGTCCGTCGCATCGACACCTCGGGTCTGCCCCTTCCGGAGGACGCGTCACGCATCGGCGTGGCCGCGCTCGCCGCAGCCGGGTGGCGCGACGACGCGCCGATGCACCTTGGAGAGCCGGAGCCGTTGGCGTCTGTGCGTCTGCTGGCACCCGTTCCCCGCCCCGAGAAGGTCATCTGTGTAGGGGTCAACTACGGGCTTCATGCCGCGGAAGCGGGCATGGCCCCGCCGCCGTTCCCGGAGATCTTCGCCAAGTTCCCGAGCGCGATCCAGGATCCCGGGGGTCCGATCGTGCTCCTCGCGAGCGACCCGGCGATCGACTACGAGGGCGAACTCACCGTCATCGTCGGGTCGACGGCCCGGAACCTCGCGCCGGAGAACGCGCTGCAGGCGGTGGCCGGCTACACCATCGGCAACGACGTCAGCGCCCGGACGATCCAGCTGCGGGTGACGCAGTGGATCACCGGCAAGACGCCCGACACGTTCTGCCCGATCGGCCCGTGGATGGCGACGCCCGGCACGGTGGACGATCCCCAGGCGCTGGCGATTTCGACGGCTATCGGGGACGAGACGCTGCAGAGCGCGTCGACCGCCAATATGATCTTCACCGTCGCCCATCTGCTGGTCTACCTGTCGTCCGTGATGTCGCTGCGGCCAGGGGACATCATCCTGACCGGGACGCCAGCGGGTGTCGGCCACTCGAGGACGCCTCGGCGCTACCTCCAGGCTGGAGACGTCGTGGAGATCTCGATCGAAGGGATCGGCACCCTCAGCAATCCTGTGGTTTCAAGCCAGGAGGCTGCCCATGAGCATGATCCGTCTTGGCGGTGACCACCTCCTGGTGGAATGCGATCCCGATGCCGGCTTCGTGATCACCGGGATCATCGACGCCGCCACCGGGGCGAACGCCCTGTGGCGGCGCACCGGGTTTGTCCCCGCGGAATACCGGCGCGCCCTCGGCCCGTCGGGCGACCAGTCCAACGACTCGTTCATCGAGCTGTTCGTCGGCGGCTGGTTCGAGATGTTCCCTACGGCCGGGTACCCGGGCACGGTGCCTGGCGCCGCCGGCCCGGCCATGTCGCTGCTCCACGGCGAGGCAATGCGGCTGCCGTGGGTGGTGACAGATCGCGACGCGTCCGCCGTGGAGGCGACTGCCGACATGGTGCGCACGCCTTTCCGCCTGACGCGCAGGCTCGAGGTCGTCGGCGCCGAGCTGGTCGTGTCCGAGCGCGCCGAGAACCGTGGCGGGGCGATGGCCCCGTACGTGTGGGGTCACCACCCGTGCTTCGACCGGGCCACGTTCGCGGGCGGCCGGTTCGAGATCGACGCCGCATCGGCGGAGGTCCCAAGTCCCGCGCTCGACGCGGCGAACAACTCCCTCGTTCTCGGGTCGCAGTTCACGTTCCCCGACGCACCGATGGCGGATGGGGGCGTACGCGACGTGGCGGCGATCCCGGAATCCGCCGATGGGCGCCACGAGCAGACAACGCTCGCCGTCCGCCGGGGTGGCGTCAGGATCACGGCACCGCGGATCGGGCGGGCATTCTCCCTCGACTGGGACGAGCGCGACTTCCCCCACGTCCTGCTCTGGCAGGACTACCAAGCGGAGGGCGCGGCATTCTGGGGAACGTGCGACACGTTCGCGGTAGAGCCCTCGAGCGCGCCGGGGCGCTCCGTCGGCGACGCCGTCGCGGCGGGCGCCGTGCGAGACCTTGCGCCCGGCGAGTCGGCCACGGTCATCATGCGCGCGCGCTGGGGTGCGATCGACGAGTTGCCCGACGGGGCTTGACCCGCCGCCGGGCTGGATCTGATCCCCCAGACCGTTGGCTTCATATCTCGGGGGTTCCCGACAAGGAGACACCATGGCACGAGTCCCCTACGTCGCTCCAGAGGGCGTCAGCCCGGAGCTCCGGCACCTGCTGTTCAGCAACCTCCGGATGGCAGTGGCGAACAACCCGGCCGCCCTCGACGTGTTCTTCTCCCGGATCGGGCTGTGGCTTGGGACCGAAGCACCCCTGGACGCACGCCTGCGGGAGCTGGCCATCGTGCAGGTGGCCTACGTCACCGCCAACGCCTATGAGTTCAGCTGGCACGTGAGGAGCGCGCTGCGCGTCGGCGCGACGGATGGGGACATCGACGCGCTGATGGCCGATACGAACGGCGAGACGACGTCGCTTCCCGCGCTCGATCGCGCCGTCCTCCAAGCCGCCCGTGACATCACGCTTGAGCTCGACCTGTCCGATGAGACCTGGGCGCTCCTTGAGGAGCACCTGGGCCGCGAACGCCTCCTCGAGCTCGTGCTGGCCATCACCTACTACAACCACGTCGTGCGGGTCGCGGCCGTGCTGAAGCTGGACATCGACGAGGAGGCCAAGCTGCCGATGGACCGGTATCCGCCGCCCGCGCGCATCGGAGCTTGGCGTTGAAGGCGGTCTGGGTATGACGGCGTCCCAAGCTGCGGGCAAAGGCGACCTGCATGGCGTCTTCGACCAGGTGTTCGCGGCGCGGGACTTCCGGCTCGACAGCGGACGGACGCTGCCGGAGCTCCGCATCGCCTACGAGACCTACGGTCGTCTGGCGGCGGATCGGCGGAATGCGGTTCTCCTGACCCACGGCTACACCAGCAGCCATCACATGGTCGGACGCGATGGATCGACCATGGCGGAGGGCTTGTGGAGCACGCTGGTCGGGCCGGGCAGGGCCGTCGACACCGATCGATGGTTCGTCGTCTCGTCGAACATGCTCGGATCCTCGTATGGCTCAACCGGCCCGGCCCACCTCGCCCCGGCGACCGGCCAACGGTACGGCCCAGACTTCCCGGACATCTCGCTCGTCGACATCGTCACGGCCCAACGGGCGCTGCTCCGGCACCTTGGCGTCGGGCACGTGGTGGCGGTGATCGGACCGTCGTACGGCGGCTTCCAGGCATTCCAATGGGCGGTGACGTTCCCGGACTTCATGGATGGGATCGTTCCGGTGACCGCCGACTACAAGAGCAGCGGCGGGGCAGGACTGGCCGCACTGCTCACCGAGCTCGAGGCGGACCCCGGGTGGAACAGCGGGCGGTTCTACGACGCGGGCGGGGTGCTGGAAACCCTCACCCGCATTCGCGTCAGAACGCTCATCACCTATGGCATGGGCGAGCATCTCGCGGCCGACTTCCCCGACCCTGCCGCGCGCCAGGCCGAGATCGCGCGCGCCGCGCGCAGCTGGGCGAGCGAGTTCGATGCCAACTCCCTGGTCGTCCTGGGACGCGCCGGCGCCGGCTTCAATGTCGAGGCGGATCTGACCCTGATCCAGGCCCGGGTGCTTTACGTCCTGTCTCGCACCGACCAGCTCTTCCCGCCCGCCCTGGCGCCGACCGTCATGGCCCGACTCCGGGCGGCCGGCGTGCGCGCCGAGTACGTGGAGATCGACAGTGCGCTGGGTCACGCCGCCTCGGGCCTCGACGGCGCATTGTGGGCGCCGCAACTCGAGGCCTTCATGACCCAACTGGCCCGCGCCCGGGCGTGACGCCCGGATCCAGCCGGCCATCACGGCAGCAAGATGGCCTGCGGCGGCCTTCGCTGCACGGGGACCTCGATCGCCTCAAAGATGACCGACGCCTTCGCAGCGGTGTCGAAGTAGGCGAAGCCGCCCTCGATCAGGTCGATCTGGGGACTCGTGCCCCCGAGGGCGATGCGCAACGAGAACTGGCCCGGTTGGCCCCGGTACTCGAGCTGCGGGGCGAACGCTGAGCCGTAGGGGTAGGCGGTACCGCGCTCACCGCTATCCGACCCCGAATTCGGCTGCGGCGTCCACCATGGCGAGGATGTTCTCCACCGGGACGTCGTCCTGGATGTCGTGGACGGCACCGAGCACGAAGCCGCCCCCGGGGGCGAGGTCCGCGATGCGTCTCGCCACCTCGTCGCGGACGTCGGCGGGCGAGCCGTGCGGCAGCAAGTGCTGCGTGTCGATCCCGCCCCAGAACGTGAGGTCTGCGCCGAACTCGCGCTTGAGCAGGGCCGTGTCCTGCATGCCGGAAGCTGACACCTGGACGGGGGTGATCGCGTCCACGCCGATCTCGATCAGATCCGGGATCAGGTCGCGGATCGCGCCGCAGGTGTGGAACACGACGGCCGCGCCCGTGTGCCGCTTGATGAGCTCGATGGCCGCGCGGTGGTGGGGCTTGATCAGCCGCCGGTACACCTCCGGCCTCACCATCGGGCGGTCCTGGAAGCCGAGGTCGTCGCCGAACAGGACCGCATCGACATCGTGGCCGACCTCGCGTACGGCGTTCTCGACCAGGGCGAGGTGGACCTCCATGACCCGCCCCATGAGCAAGCTCGCGAAGTGCTCGTCCGCGACCAGGTCCATGAGGTATTCGTCGAAGCCGCGCAGCCACTGGCTCAGGTGGACGACGGACACGTTGAGGCTGAGCACGGAGGCGAACTGTCCGTCCGCGCGCAATGCCCTGGCGGCCTCCCGGAGACCGCGGAAGCGGCCGGGATCGTCCGGGTCCGGAAACGGGTACGCGGCCAGGTCCGCGGCGTTGGCACCGGAGAGCGGGCACTCGACCGGATTGTAGTGACCGCCGGCGGCCACCCACCCCACGCCCCACTCGTCAACGATCGTGCCGTCTGGACGAGTGATGCCGGCGTGATCGGGGGGCCGCAGGTAGAGGGGTCTCGCGCACGAGCCGAGACGGACGAGCACGCTCTCGTCGAGGACCGCCTGGCGTGCGCGCCGGCTGAAGTAGCGCGGCTCGGCCTCCACGCCGAGGCGAGCCTTGAGCCGCGCGTACGTCGAATCGGTGATCGTGGTCAGGTTGGAGCCGCCGACGTCGACCGGGACTCGGTCGGGCTGCCGGTGCGCGAGGGCGTCCAGGACGCGCTGCCGGGGAGTCGCGTGCGACATTGGTGCCGATCCTCCGGGGTGTGAGCCTGTACTTCGACCACAGGTCGTCATCGACCGGTGGCTCCGTGGAGCCGACGACGACGCGAGTTGGCTGCCGCGAGCCTTGCTCTCAGGCGGGCCGGGCCGCGATCACCTCCAGCACCACGGTCGCAGCCGATCCCGCGTCCGGCGCGAAGCCGTCGGCGCCGATCGCGGCGGCGAACTCTTCCGTTACGGGAGCTCCACCAACGATCACCCTGGCAGCAACTCCAGCCTCGCGTAGGGCAGTCACGACGTCACGCATCCCCGGCATCGTGGTCGTCAGCAGGGCACTGACCCCGACGACATCGGCACGGTGCGCCCGAGCCGCCTCCACGAAGGCCTCGGGGGCGACGTTGACGCCGAGGTCGATCACCTCGATGTGGGCGCCGCGCCACATCATCGCCACCAGGTTCTTGCCGATATCGTGCAGGTCGCCCTTGATGGTCCCGAGGACCGCCGTGTACTCCGGACGAATGCCCGCCTCGACCAGCAACGGCTCGAGGATCGTCGTGGCCTCCTTCATCGCCCTCGCCGCGATCAGCATCTCGGGGACGTAGATCTCGTTCCGCTGGAACCGCGCCCCGATCGTGGACATCGCCGCCGTCATCGCGTCGAGGATCGCCTGCGGAGGGATGCCCGAGTTCACCGCCTCGCGAGTGAGCCTCACGGCTCTGTCGCGGTCACCCGATTCGATTGCGCCGGCAAGCGCTTCCAGATCCTGCACCACAGCCTCCGCGCTAGCGCTAGAGCCAGACTCCTGAGCCCTGCCGGGCGACGGAGTGTCGAGAGAGGACAACCGTCACTGGTCGTGACAGGCTCCGAAGAGGGCCACGAGATTCCCGCGCTCACTCGACGCGTGCACGACGACTGTGAGCCCGTGCATCATATCCTATATATGTTAGACTGCAAGTCCGTCCAAGCCGTGACTGGGGCTATCCGGGACATCGCGGATCATGGTCAAGGTCGTTCCGGTGGTCCCGGGCACGGACGGACGAACCCCCGGATCATGGACGGTAACGTCCAGCTGTAGACAACCCCGCGGATCCGTGGAGCGCCCGGGGTCCGGGTCCGATCCACCCTGGCATGCAATGGGCTCAGGGAGGGCCTTCCATGACGTCGCTCAGCTGCCGTGTTCTCGTCACGCCAACCTCGTTCGGAAGGTCGGATCCATCGATCCGCCTCGAGCTGGAGCGGCAGGTCGGGGAGGTCGTGTACAACGACACCGGGAAGCCGCTCCGAGCCGCTGAGCTCGAGGCGCTCATCGCAGGGTTCGACGGGTACATCGCAGGCCTCGACGAGGTGACCGCCGAGGTGCTGGCCGCGGCCGGTCAACTCAAGGTCATCGCCAGGTACGGCGTCGGAGTCGATCAAGTCGACCTCGTGGCCGCCCGCGACCGTGGGATCGTCGTCACCAATACTCCCGGCGCCAACTCCAAGGCGGTCGCCGAGCTGGCCGTCGGCCTGATGCTCGCGCTTGCGCGGAGCATTCCCCAAGCCTCGCAGGACACGAAGGCCGGCGGCTGGCCGCGCCTCGCCGGTTTCTCCCTCGAGGGCAGGACCGTCGGGCTGTACGGCTTCGGCGCGATCGGGAAGGAGGTCGCACGACGGCTGCGGGGTTTCGACTGCACCGTCCTTGCCCATGACGTGGCGCCGGACCAGGAGTTTGCTGCCGCCGAGGGTGTCCAGTTGTGCAGTCCGGGTGAGCTCATCGGGGCGGCGGACTTCCTGTCGCTCCACTGCCCGGTGGTCCCCGAGACCCGCGGACTGGTGGACGACCGATTCCTGGACGCCATGAAGCCGGGGGCGTTTCTCATCAACACCGCGCGTGGTGAGCTGGTGGAGGAGAGTTGCCTCCTTGCAGCGCTCCGCAGCGGCCATCTCCGCGGGGCCGCCCTCGACGTCTACAGTCATGAGCCGCCGGGTGTGGACCATCCGCTCTTGGCGCTTCGACAGGTGATTGCAACCCCACACATGGCATCGAGTACCGATGGCGCCGCCAATGCGATGGGTCGCATGGCGCTTGCAGACTGCCTGGCGGTGCTGCGCGGAGACTCGCCACGCCATCCCGTGTTCTAGGAGGGCACATCGGGCGGGCAGCCGCCCGACAGCCAGTTCCCCAGCAAGGAGCCAGAGCATGACCAAGCAGGACACCATCGAGCGCATCTCCACGCTGGGGCTGGTGGCCGTCATCAGGGGCCCTTCCCCGGACCTCACGGTGGAGATGGTCGTGGCCCTCGTTGCCGGTGGAGTGAAGGCCATCGAGATCACGTACACCACGCCCGACGCCGAGGCGGTGGTCAGGCGGCTTGACCGGCACTTCGGTGATGAGATCGTCCTGGGCATGGGGACGCTCACCCACCCTGACCAGGCAGTGAGTGCAAGGGCTGCGGGCGCCCGCTACCTCGTGAGCCCACACTGCGATCCGGCGCTGGTTGGGGCGATGGGCGCAAGCGGCCTGGCCGTGATGGCCGGCGCCCTGACGCCGACTGAGGTGGAACTGGCGCATCGGCTGGGGAGCGACGTCGTCAAGGTCTTCCCGGGGTCCCTTGTGGGCCCCGAGTACGTCAGGACCCTCAAGGGACCCTTCCCGAACATCCCGCTCATGCCGACGGGCGGTGTCTCCATCGACAACGTTGGCGAGTGGTTCGCGGCCGGGGTCGTCGCCGTCGGGGCCGGGAGCGAGCTGTGTCCGACCCAGTGGGCCAAGGAGGGGCGGTTCGAGGCGATCTCGCAGCGCGCCGCCGAGTTCGTCGCCGCCGTGACCGCGGCGAGGGCCCAATGAGCACGCCGGCCCCGCGCCGTCTGGACATCCCGGCCGAGGGCGACCTCGATTTCGTGGCCCTCGGGGCCGTCATCTACCGGATGGATCCGGGCATCGTGCCATTCCGCAAAGCCTCGCAGTGCCGGCTGCACGTGGCTGGAGGCGAGTACAACGTCGCGGCCAACCTGGCCGACTGCTTTGGTATGCGGACCGGCATCGTCACCGCGATGGTCGACTATCCCATCGGCGAGATGGTCGCCGAGCGGGTACGAGCGATGGGCGTCCGCCCCTTCTACCGACACTTTGCGCACGACGGCGTGAACGGTCCCAACATCGCGACGGTCTTCAGCGACCACGGGCACGGGATGCGGGCACCCGTGGTCTTCTACAACCGCGCCAACGAAGCCGCGGCGCAACTGCGGTCAGGCGACATCGACTGGCCCGCCGTCTTTGCGGGTGGCGTGCGCTGGTTCCACAGCGGTGGGATCTTCGCCTCGCTCTCGGAGACGACCGGAGAGCTCATCATCGAGGGCATGCGGGCGGCGCGTGCCGCGGGTGCGGTCGTCTCGTTTGACCTGAACTACCGCGCCAAGCTCTGGAACCTCCGGGGCGGCCCGGCGCAGGCGCAGGCGGTCATCGGTCGGATCATGGAGCACGTCGATGTGCTCGTGGGCAACGAGGAGGACCTCCAGCTGGGACTCGGGATCCGCGGGCCGGAGGTGACATCGGCGTCCAAGCTGGACCATGGCACCTTCCTCGCGATGATCGACGACGTGGTACAAGCCCATCCTCGGGTGAAGGTTGTCGCGACGACCCTTCGCGAAGTGCACTCCACGAACCGCCACGGCTGGGGCGCCGTGGTCTGGATCGACGGCCAAGCCTTCGTAGCCCCGACCTGCGAGCTCGACGTGTACGACCGGGTCGGCGGCGGCGACGGGTTCGCCGCAGGGCTCTTCTACGGGCTGCTTTCGGGTGAGCCCGGCGACGTCGCGGTGCGCCTGGGATGGGCGCACGGCGCTCTGCTGACCACGTTCCCGGGCGACACGACCATGGCGACCATCGACCAGGTCCGCGAATTCGCTCGCGGCGGCTCGGCGCGGATCCAGCGGTAGTCCAATCTGGCGTCACCTCGGACGCTGGCGGGGATCGAGGCGAGCGACCGATACGCCATATCTCAGATACGATTTGTGGTGTACGCTGCGCCGCGGGGAAGGCGCGTTGCGCGTCGCGACATCGGCCAGGGCAGGATGGGAGATGGACGCAATGGCTGGACAACCTATCGGCGTCGCGATTGTCGGGACCGGCAAGGTTGCCGATGCCCACGCCCTCGGGTTTCGGGCCCTCCCGGAGTGCCGGATCACGCGCGTGGTTGACATGGATCGGCAGCGAGCAGAGGCGTTCGCCCGGCGGTACGAGGCTCGGCCGGCCACCACGCTGGACGAGATACTCGACGATCCGAACGTGCAGGTGGTCTCCGTCTGCACACCTCACCCATCGCATGCCGAACTGTCGATCAAGGCCCTCTCCGCCGGTCGTCACGTGCTGGTCGAGAAGCCCATGGCCCTCTCTACCGTCGACTGCGATCGGATGAACGCGGCCGCAGGCGAGGCAGGTGTCACCCTGAGTGTCGTGAGCCAGCGGCGCTGGTACGCGCCCATTCGGCGGATGCGCGAAGCGCTGGATGACGGCAGGATCGGTGCGCCCATCCTGTCGACGCTCGAGCTCCTCGAATGGCGCGGGCCCGAGTACTACGCCATGGATCCATGGCGTGGCACATGGAACGGGGAGGGCGGGGGCGTCCTGGTCACACAGGCGATCCACTATCTCGACCTCCTCCTGTGGCTTGCAGGCCCGGCCAAGGTTGTCATCGGGCGCCACGGCACGTTCAATCACCCGGATATCGAAGTGGAGGACACGGCCGTCGCAATCGTCGAGTTCGCGAGCGGTGGCCTCGGCAGCATCATCGCGAGCAACTCGCAGCATCCCGGCCTGTGGGCGCGGATCCGCGTGCACGGACGATCCGGCGCGTCGATTGGCGCCGAGACCGAGCGGGGCTCGGCATTCATCAGCGGGGTCACGGCGAGTGTGGTCGAGCCGGCACTGACTGACGTCTGGACGATCCCAGGCGAGGAATCGTCAATCGACCGGTGGCGCGCACAGGACGTCGCAGAGGCGACCAGTGTCGATCCCATGACCTACTACCACGAACTGCAGATCGCGGACTTCGTGCACGCCATCCAGGAGGGCCGCGCACCGCTGGTCACGGGCGTGGACGGACGAGCGGCCGTCGCGCTGTTCGAGGCGATCTACCGATCACAGGCGACGCACCAGGCGGTAGCGATCTCCCATCCCTGAAACGCCGCGCTCGAGGCAGGCGAGTTCTGATAGAGGAGGTACGAAGGTGCCCACGCTTTCCCCGCGGGTGCGCTTGTTGACGGCACTCGACCATCGCGAGCCTGACCGTGTTCCGCTTGACCTCGGATCGACGTACGTCACCGGCATCCATCACCTCGCGTACCGGAACCTGCGCAGGCATCTCGGGCTGCCGGGCGACGGGCGCGTGATGGACATCCGCCTCGGCCTCGCCCACGTGGACGACGACATCCGCGACCAGCTCGGGGTGGACGCCGGCATCGTGGCCCCGAACCCGCCCGGCCCCTCGCGCTGGACGCTTGACATCCAGGATGCCGGTGAGTATCGCGAGTACACCGATGAGTACGGCCTGGGGTGGCGAGCACCGCGCGAGGGGGCGCTCTACTTCGACATGTATGGAAGTCCCCTGGCGGGCGACATCACTGTCGCCGATGTTGAGCGCTATCCGTGGCCCGACCCCACGGACCCACATCGGTTCGTGGGCATGCGCAATCGTGCCCTGCACGTGCGCGATGTCGAGGGTCGGGCGACCGTCTTCCGGGGTGTCACCACAGGAATCTTCGAGCTTGCCTCGTGGATGCGTGGGCACGAGCAGTTCTTCATGGACATGCTCGCTGAGCCGAGACTTGCGGAGGCGCTCCTGGAGAAGGCTCTCGAGATCAAGATGCGGTACTGGGAGTGCGTGTTCGCGATCGCCGGTGACGTCGTCGATGCGACCTACGACTCCGACGACTACGGGACGCAGCGGGCCATGATCACGGCACCGGCCACGTGGCGGGCGCTGGTGAAGCCACGCCTGGCGAGGTTGAACGCCCTGATCCACTCGAACCCCGGAACCCGGGTGTTCATGCACTCGTGCGGTGCCATCAGGCCGATCATCCCCGATCTCATCGAGGTAGGGGTCGATGCCCTCAACCCCATCCAGGTGAGTGCGACAGGTATGGACACGGGCGAGCTCAAGCGGGAGTTTGGCCGCGAGATCACCTTCTGGGGGGGCGGGGCGGACACGCAGCAGGTCCTGCCATACGGTAGCGAGCAGGAGGTACGTGACGAAGTCCGCCGGCGACTCGACGACCTGATGCCCGGCGGCGGCTTCGTGTTCACCCCCGTTCACAGCATCCAGCCCGATGTGCCGCCGCAGAACCTGGTTGCCATGTGGGAGACCGTGCGCGAACACGGGGCCTACTGAGGACGGCAGGCAGGACTGGCCGGTTGATCTGTCCGGTCGTCCCTTCTGGCCCTCGGTCAGCACTGGGTGCCGCCGGGGCCGTCGCTCTCACTCGGGCGTTGACCTCCTCGAAGCCCAGCCGGGGGTGAAGTCGCTGCGGGCCGGGTTGCGATCGACGAGGTGCCCGCAGGGGCTTGACATGCGGCCGGCGCATGCCTCCAGGGCGCGTGGGGATCCACGGCGCGTTGGGTCACGTCGCCCCAAGGAGCCGAGCCGTCCGTGGATGGCCCGAACTCCGAGCGGGACAGATGGCTCGCGGCGAAGCCTGCCCGGTTCCGACGGCATACTTGTCGGAGGTGCCACAAGCGACAGAAGGGGACGGTCGATGGACGTCAAAGGCAGCGTGGTCATCGTTACGGGGGCGACACGGGGCATGGGTCGGGCCATCGCCATGCGGCTCGCAGGATCGGGCGCCAGGGTCGCCCTGGTCGCCCGGACCGCGGTGGACCTGCAAGGGGTCGAGGCGGACATCCGCGCACTCGGCGGTGAGGCCGTCGGCTTCAGCGCCGACGTCGCGGACCGCGCGTCGGTGGAGGGCATGGTCGGGGCGGTCCTGGCCCGCTTCGGGCGCATCGACATCCTTGTCAACTGCGCCTTCTGGGGACCGCCCGGAAGCCTCGAGCAGACCGACGAGGCATTCTGGGATCGCACCCTCGACTCCTGCCTGAAGGGCCCCTACCTCTGTACACGTGCCGTGCATCCCACGATGCGCGCCCAGGGCGGCGGCGCCATCGTCAACATCGGCTCTCAGGCGGGCAAGGTCGGTGAGGACAACCGGACCGCGTACTGCGCCGCCAAGTGGGGCCTCGAAGGGTTGACCGCCGCGCTGCAGATCGAGCTGCGCAGGGACGCCATCAAGGTGCACCTGGTCTCGCCGGGCGCGACGGACACCTCGTTCTGGCGTGCCAACGCACCGGGCCTGACCAGCGATCAGCTCGACCGCTTCATCCCGCCCGAGACGGTCGCGGACGCGGTCCTCTGGGTCCTGGGCACGCCTGAGGCGGTTCTCATCTCCGACGTCTCGATCCGCACCTTCCGAGACCCATTCGAGGGCAAGGGCTCACCCTTCGAAATATAGGCCCTGCCCCATCGGCGTCTGGACTGCCTCAGGGCCGGTTCCGCCCTCGACCTGGCAGTTGTCGACCCGTCCGAGCGTGCCGCTGTGCTGGTGGGCGACACCGGCGGAGTGGATTCCCTTATCGGGGAAGCCCGTGTCGTTGAGGACGAGGACGCCACCCGGAGCGCCGAGTGCCTCGCCGACGTGCGCTGCAACTCGCCGATGCAGCCCTCGTCATCCCAGGGAGAATTGGCCAGGAACCATGGAGCTTACCCCTCGGGAAGTCACCATAGCCTCACAGGGTCGAGCCGTAGCAACCGGCGTTGTAGTACTAGAGCTTGGCGAGCAGACCGCCGTCGATGAAGAACGGTGCACCGGTCACGAACGACGACTCGGGCGTCACGAGGAACAGGATCCCCGTGGCGATCTCCTCGGGCCTCCCCGCGCGACCCAGCTCACGGTCGTCCTCGACCCATCCGCCCCCGGCAAGATCGGTCCCCAGGGCTGCCGCATGCTTGCGCGCCATCGCTGTGTCCACGGCGCCCACGACGAGCGAGTTGACCCGGATCCTGTCGCGCGTGTAGTCGAGCGCCATCTGGCGAGACAGCGAGATGATGGCTCCCTTGGTCGCCGCGTAGGGGGCGATGCGCTCCATGGTCGCGTAGGCGTGTACCGAGGACACGTTGACGATGGCACCTCCGCCCGCGGCGCGGAGGTGGGGGATCGCGTTGTGGCAGACGAGGTAGACGCTCTTGAGGTTGGTGTCGATCACCTCGTCCCACTCTTCCTCGGTGCAGTCCTCTACACCGCGGATGATCAGCAGCGCCGCATCGTTCACCACGATGTCGAGGCGGCCGAAGCGCTCGACGGCCCCGCTGACGAGGCGCTCGACGTCCTCGCGCTTGGAGACATCGGTGCGGATGAAGTGGACGGACAGGCCCTCGGCCGTCAGTTGCTCGACGAGTTCCGCGCCCAGCTCTTCCCGCCGGCCCGCAGCAACAACCGAGGCGCCCTCGCGGGCGAGCAGGACGGCCGTCGCACGGCCGATTCCCGATGTCGCACCTGTGACGATTGCCACCTTGCCGGCGACTCGCCCGGCGCGCGGTGCCTGGATGGTCATGCTGACTCCCTGTGGCTCCTGATGGCTCCCCCGTGGTTCGTGCTGGCCCTTGTCATGACGATCTCGCCCGGCGACGGCGTCCCACTGAGTCCATGCCAACCGAAGCCAGCATCATTGCGCCGACAATCACGTTCTGCCACCACGGATCGATGTGAACGACCACGAGTCCGCTCGTGATCGTCTGGAGGATGGCCAGACCGATGAGCGTGCCGATCACGGTTCCGCCGCCCCCGAAGAGGCTCGTGCCGCCGACAACCACGGCGGCGACGGCGGCGAGCTCCCAGCCACTGCCGGTCGTGACCGTTGCGGATCCGAAGTGGATGAGCGAGAGGATGCCCGCCAGGCCGGCGAGCAGGCCACAGACAACGAAGAGCGTCCCCTTGATCCGGAGCGTGCTGACCCCGGCGACCCTGGCAGCCTCGGCGTTGCCTCCCGTCGCGCAGATGAGCCGGCCGTAGTTGGAGCGCCCGAGCAGGAAGTGGCCTCCGACGACGAGGACGAGGAGGGCGAGAACACTGAAGGACGCGACCTTGTTGAGTTCGCCGAGCTGGTCGAGCTGGGGCAACTCGATGGGTTTGGCGAGGGTGAGCCAGACCGCGAGACCTCGCGCGATGCCGAGCATTGCGATCGTGGCGATGAACGACGGAATCCGCGCGACCAGCACCATGAGTGCGTTGACCAGACCAATGAGCCCCGCGACCGCCATCCCGACGATTAACGCAAGGATCGGATCGAGGTTCGTTCGTGTCATGAGGAGCGCGGCCACGACCGAGACGAGCGCTGCCGTGGAGCCGACCGAGAGGTCGAACTCGCCCGCGATGATCAGCAGCGTCTGGCCCACGGCGACGATGCCGACAAATGCCATCGCCTGGACGATGGCATACCCGCTCTCGATCCGGAGGAAGGCTGGGTTCAGGACCGCGAACACCGCGATGATGGCCACGAGCGCGAAGAGCCGCTTCAGCTCCGGAGCGGCCATGAAGGCCCGCGCGCGAGCACGCAACGGGTTTTCGGGCTCTGGAACGCTGACGACACCGCCGACTGCGCTCACGTCAGCCCTCGCTATCGCTGTTGGTGTTGCCCAGCGACACGGCGTGGTGGGCCTCTTCGACACGCATCACGGAGCGCATCAGGCGCTCCTCGCTGGTGGAGGCCCCGTCGAGCGTCTCGCGGACGGTGCCTCCGGCGAGGACGACGACGCGGTGGCTGAGCGCGAGGAGCTCCGTGAACTCGGACGAGATGAAAATGAGTGCGACGCCGGTCTTGGCAAGCTCCGTCATGAGACGGTAGATGTCGGCCTTGGCCGCGATGTCCACGCCCTTGGTCGGTTCGTCCAGCATGATGACCCTGGGCTTGGAGAGGAGCACCTTGCCGATGACGACCTTCTGCTGATTGCCGCCGCTGAGGTTGACCACCTTCGTGGCGCTCGAGGGAGCGTTCACTGACAGCGCCTGGATGGACTCCTTGGCGAGCTGACGCTCGCGCCCCCGCCTGAGGACGATGCCGAGGGAGACCTCATCGAGGATGCTGAGGGTGACGTTCTCCCGGATGTTGAGGTTGAAGAGAAGCCCCTCCTTCTTGCGATCCTCGGTCACCAGCCCGATTCCCTCAGCCATCGCCTGCTTCGCGCCGCCGGGCTGGATCGTCCGGCCGTCGAAGACCACGTCGCCCCGTGTGATCCGTGTCTGGCCGTAGAGCGCCATCACCAGCTCGCTCCGGCCGGAGCCGACCAGGCCACCGAGGCCAAGGATCTCGCCCGCATGGAGCGTGAAGCTCACGTCGCGGAGGATCTCCGTCCCTGGGATGCGCGGGTTCTCGACGGCGAGGCCCTCGACACGGAGTGCCTCCGGCGCATCGGCAGACAGGATCGGCCGGGGCGGGTAGAGGTCTCCCAGCTTGCGGCCGATCATGTCGGTGATCAGGCGATCGGGGTCGAACTCGGCGCGCGCATACTCGCCCGCCGTCTGTCCGTCACGCAGGATCGTGACGCGATCGCACATCTCCATGATCTCGTCGAGCTTGTGCGTGATGAACAGACAGGTCAGTCCCTTGTCCCGGAGCTTCCGGACGATCGCGAACAGGTTGTTGATCTCATCGGTGGTCAGGGACGAGGTGGGCTCGTCAAGGACGAGCACCTCTGGCTTCGTGTAGAGGGCCCGCGCGATCATCACGAGCTGCTGCTGGTGCATGCTCAAGCTCGCGACGCGGGCGCCGGGGTCCAGAGGGAGGTGGTTGTCCGCGAGGAACTTGGCGGCCTTCGCCTTTGACCGGTCCCGGCCGAAGAGACGGCCAGGGTGATGCGCCAACTCACCGAGCATCACGTTCTCGGCCACGCTCAACGCCCCGACGACCGTGGTCTCCTGCGGTGCGATCGCGATCCCCACGGCCTGTGCGTCCCGTGGTGACTGCAGCCTGACCTCAGCGCCTGCCACCCGGATGGACCCGGAGAACGATCCCGCGGGGTAGTAGCCGTCGAGGATCTTCATAAGGGTGGATTTGCCTGCGCCATTCTGACCGATGAGGCCATGAACCTCACCGCGGCGGACCTTGAGCGACACGCCGCGCAGCGCGTGCACGCCTCCGAAGGTCTTGACAATCGAGTCCATTTCCAGCGCGTACGTGGCAGACATCTCGATCTCGGCCGACGGCAACACGACAGGAGCCGAAACCAGCTGATCGCTCATGACTTCCACGACATCACCGGAGGGTCCTCGGGAACTGGTTGGATTGCGGTGGACGCGGGCGGGACCGCCCGCGTCCACCGTGTCAACGCTCTCGCGTGGCTACTCTTTGCGGGCGTCGACCTTGTCGACGACCTCGTAGTACGGGGCAAGGTCTTCTGCGTAGATGATCGGGGCATCCAGCAGGTTGTCGTACTTGGGCGTCTCACCGCACAGCGCCTGGGTGACCAGGTCAACCGCGGCCTGATGCTCCTCGTAGCCCGGCTGGGCGGCGATGGCGTAGGCCTTGCCGTCGCGGACCACGTCCAGGTTCGGTCGGGTCGCATCGGGACCGATCGAGTACACGGTGCGGCCGGTCTGGTCCGCGGCGCCGGACCATGCGCTCAGGCCGGCACCGGTCGTCGTGAGGGCGGCGACCACGTCGGGGTTTGCCTGCAGGATGGAGACCGCCTTGGCGATCGCGGCCGGGGTGTCGAACCCCTCCTCCAGCGGCGGGAGCACCTTGACGTCGGGGAAATTCTTGTTCATCTCGTCCGTGAAGGCCGCGGCGACCGCGTCCTCCTGCTGGTTGAACGAGCCCTCAGTGACAGCAACGGTACCCTTGCCGCCAATCTTCTCGCCGATCGCGTTCGCGGCGGCCCTGCCCCACGTCTCGGAGCTGAAGCCGGCCCAGGCCACGACGCCCGGGTACTCCTCCTTCGGCACCTGGACATGACCGACGACGACCGGGACACCGGCATCGGCGAACTTCTTGATGATGTCCTTCTGGGACGGATCGAGGAAGGCGTTGACGATGGCGTAGTTGCCCGGGGTCTCGGTCGCAAGGATCTGCTCGGCAAGGGCGATCGTCTTGGCCCAGTCGGCGTCATCGTTCGAGGCGATCGTCACGTTCTTGTAGCCGAGGGCCTTGGCCTGATCCAGGAAGCCCTGCTGCCAGATGCGGATCGTGGGGTGACCCTTGAGGAAGCCGACGTAGTAGATGTTCTTCCCGCTGACGTCACAGAAGTCAGCTTTCGTCTTCGGGGTGTAGATCGCATTGCCGACGGCCGCCGAAGCCGCGGGTGCCTCGGTCGCGGCCGCGGGTGCCTCGGTCGCGGGCGCAGTCGAAGCGGTGCTTCCGCCGCAAGCACCCACGATGAGCATGGCGCTGATCACTGCGACCAGCGGCCGCGAAACCGTGTGTCGGATCCGGTTCAATCTGTCCTCCTCCGACAGCCCACCTGGCTGCCGCTCACCTGTGGCTGGCCCAAGCGGCCAGCGGCTCTAGTGCCGAGGGTGTCGTTGGGGCACCTCCTTGCCGAAAGCAGATGACGTAAGGCGGTCGAGTGCGACCGCTGCCAGCGGGTTCATGTGAACCGGCGCCGGCGATAGGTGTCGAAGCCAACCGCCGCGACGAGGACGATCCCCGCCACCACGGGCTGCAGTGACAAATCCACGCCGATGATGACGAGTCCCTGAACGACCCCTTGCAGGAGCAAGAGGCCTAGGAACGCCCCAGCGATCGTCCCGACCCCCCCACCGATGGCAACACCGCCGACGACGCACGCGGCGATGACATTCAACTCCCAGCCAAGGCCGGTCGACGCGTCAGCTCGCCCGAGGCGACTGACAAGCACCGTCCCTGCGAAACTGGCCAGAGCGCCGCACAGGACGAAGGCGAGGATCTTGACGCGGGCTGTGCTGATCCCAGACAGGCGTGTGGTGACCGGGTTGCCGCCGGTGGCGTACGTAACTCTTCCCCACGTGGTGTGGCGCATTGCCAGGTCAGCCACTGCGACAATCAACAGGAACACCCAGATCGACGAAGGTAGGCCGAAGATGTCTGTGCGAGCGAGGAACGACACGTCCTTGGGCAGTGGGTAGACGGGATCCCCACCGCTGAGCAGATACGCGATCCCCTTCGCGACGAACAGCATGCTCAGCGTGGTAACGAAGGCGGGGATCCCGGCCTTCACCGTCAAGACGCCGTTCACAAGGCCAACCAGTCCACCAGCGGCAATCGCCCCGATGATCGCCACCGGTACAGGGAGCCCAACGCTCGCCATGAGCAAGCCGGCTACGATTCCGCCCATGCCCGCCACCGAGCCGACCGACAGGTCAAGCTCACCTGAGATCAGGACCACGGCCTGCCCGACCGCCACGATGCCCGTGTAGACGATGGTGATGAACAGCGACTGGATGTTCCCGCCAGTCGCGAACGCGGGGTTGAGGAGGGTGAACCCGGCGAAGACCACCAGGCACAGCAACAGGAGACCCATCTCCGGAACGCGGGAGACACGACCCACGACGTCGCGAGCACGGCCACCAACAGGTACAGCCGTCGCGGCTGGCTCTCCGCCGGCTGTACCTACCACAGCTTGCTGCCTCCTGCGTTGAATGCGAGGTTGCCGCCGTCCACGGGAAGCAGGACGCCGGTGACCATCGCGGCCGCGTCAGATGCAAGGAACACGACCGGTCCCACCATGTCCCCCTCAGGGTCGCCGAGGCGATCGAGCGGGATGCCTCGGAGGAGGTCGCTGGTGAACCCGGCCGGGTCCGGCTGGCCTTCGATCCAGGTCTTGACCGGCGGGGTGAGGAACTGGCTTGGCAGGACGGCGTTGACGCGGATCCTGTGCCTCGCCCACTCGATCGCCAGCTCACGCGTGAGCCCGACGACCCCATGCTTGGACACGGAGTAGACGAAATTGCCTCGCCCCATCGCCGAACTCCCGGCGATTGAACCGATGTTGACGATGCTGCCGCCCTGACCTCGCGCGATCATCCGCTGCCCGGCGGCTCGTGCACAGAGGAAGTAGCCGGTCAGGTTGACGCGCAGCGTCCGCTCCCAGGCGTCCAGCTTGAATGCCTCGGGCACAACGCGGATGGGGGGCATGAAGGCGTCGTTGACCAGGATGTCGATGCGCCCGAACTCACTGTCAAGGCGGGCGAACAGCCCCTCGACCGACGCCTCATCCGAGACGTCACAGTGCACGCCGATGGCCGTTCCGCCCTCACCACGGATCCTCTGCACGGTGGTTTCGAGACCTGTGTCGTCGATATCCCCACCGACGACGATGGCCCCATAGGCTGCGAGGCCGGCGGCAACCGAGTGCCCCAGGCCGGAGGCCGCACCAGTCACAACGGCGACCCGCCCGTCGAGCCTGAAGAGACCAGCCTGCGCCCCGGGACCGCTCATCGTGCGCGCACCCACCCTGTCAGGGCGGCATTGCCTGAGGACGGTCGGTCAATGCGCACCAGCACGGCTGACCTTCGTGGTGACTTGCCCGCCCCGTTCTCGCCGATTACCGCACGGATCGACCCCGCCCGGGCGTCGATGTCGACCTGGTCGACGACCGTCACGCCGGAGTCGCGCTTGGTCAGGCCCGGGCCGCGCAGCGCGGGCGCAAGGCTCAAGTTGCCCGGGGCAGGCACGGTGCCCCGGAGTGAGGCAACAGCGATCCGGTTCTCGTGTGACATGGAAACCCTGTTGAGATTGAACACGACGTCCAAGGCGTGACCGCTCAGGCGAGGACCTGGGGTGGCTCGAATCCGACGAGTTCGTGGCGGCGGCGAGTCACGCGGCCCTCCTCCATCCCTTCGATTGGTCCTCTGGTGGGACCACCGTACCACCATGAGAAGTCAGGGTCAATACGGTTGCGTGGCAGTTGCGGGCCGCAACCGCGGCGACTCTGCGGCCGCTCTGTCGCTGCTCGATCATCCTCATCTCTCTCTGAACCGTACAATCGGAAGATCCGCCACAACCAGCAACGTCGGGCACGATTGATGGTATGCCATCTGACCATTGGAGGCGGATGAGACCCCGCGGCTGACCAGAGATCGCTCCTTCCGGGACAGGAGCAAGGACCATCTGGCCCACTCCAGGAAAGCGCCGTCGCAGGACCCAGAGTCGCAGCCCTCCGACTGGACCTGCCGAGGCACGAAGCCTCACTTCGCTTGCTTCGAACGAGGCGAGCGACTGCCGGCACGTGAACCTGCCCAGGCTGGAGCCCCGGCGTGATCCCGCAGGTGGTAGCCAGCGAGGCTTTCCACGACGGTCAGGAGCGCCGAGTGATCGCGGTCGGCGAGGCCAGCGATCCGCGCGACCTGCATCAGCTGTTCGGTCTCGGCGGTCAGGGGGAGGCAGACCCCAGTCTCCCGCGCAAGCTCAAGCGCCAGTCGCAGATCCTTCAGGTGGAGCTCAATCCGGAAGCCCGGGTCATACTCTCCGTTGAGCATGTTCTCGCCGCGCAACTCCAGCACGCGCGTCGCACCAAGCCCGCCCTGAAGCACCTTGATGATGTCGCGAGGGTTGGCACCTGCCTTCGACCCAAGGACCAAGGCCTCGGCGACAGCCTCGATCACGATCCCTACAACAACTTGATTGCAGGCCTTGACGACTTGACCGGTCCCCGGAGGACCGACGTGGACAATCGTTGTGCCGAGCTTCGACAGCACCGGCCGGGCTCTCCGGAAGCCTTCCTCCGATCCACCGACCATGATGGACAGGGTCCCCGTGACAGCCCCCTTGTCGCCTCCGCTTACGGGCGCATCGAGCATCGTTGCGCCAGCATGGGCCGCCTGCTGAGCCAACTCGCGCGCCACGCGTGGCGCGATGGTGCTCATATCTATCGCCATCCAACCGGGTCGCATGGCGTCGAACGCCCCTCCCGGCCCCAGGTAGACCGACTGCACGTCGGGGGAGTCAGGCAGCATCGTGATCAGCAGGTCACTGTCCGCGGCAGCCTGGCGCACGCCACTTGCGGCCGTCGCTCCCGCCTCAACGAGCAGGCGCAACTTGGCCTCGTCCCGGTCATAGGCAATGACGCTGTAACCCGCCGCGAGGAGGTTGCGTCCCATCGGGAGACCCATCACTCCTAGGCCGACCATTCCGATCGCGCCGGACTCGAAGTCAACCAAGACCTGTTCCTCCATCGGTATCTGCGCTAGGCTGACGGCGAGGGTCAGGGGCGGGCGTCTATGGCCGAGACTCCATTGCCTGGCTCGACGGATTTACGTTGCATGGGCGTGCGCGCGAGTCCCGTCAACTGGCGGCCATCCAGCTTCTAACATCGCCCAGAACGCGACTAAGCGTCTCAAGGAATCTCGGCCGGCCGCAGTCGCCCCGAGCGGGTCCGGAACACTAGCTCCTTCAGCGCCATGGCCAGGTCCGGTACGCTCCGGCCGTTGCACCCGACAAGAGCCGGTGCCACGAGCCCATCGGGGATCGCGATCGCAACGCCGAGGTTGTGCTCATCGACAACCAGCAGGTCTTCGCCCTCCCAACGCGAGTTGAGCCGTGGGTGTTCGTCCAGCGCCAGGTCGACGGCTCTCAAGATTGCGGCCATCATCGAGATCCGCTGCTCCGGAAGAACCTCGCGGTTCAGTTGAGCGGCCCCCGCGACGGCGGTCTCCATCTCGATGTCGGCTGTCACGTAGAAGTGCGGGAAGGTGTGTTTGCTCTCAGTCATCCTGCGGGCTGTTGCGCGCCGGACCTGAGGCCATGCCATGGGCTTGCCGGCAACGCCCATGGTCAACCCTGTCCGCTTGAAGTCGGCTCAAGGTAGGCAATCGCCGCTCCGACGGGGACTTCTGCGCCGGCGTGATGGACGATCTCGACCAGCACGCCGCTCTCGATGGCCTCCATTTCGACGACCGCCTTCTCTGTCTCGATCTCCGCGATCACTTCGCCCCGGGCTACCCGATCCCCCACGGTCTTCAGCCAAGCGCTGATCCGCCCCTGCTCCATGTCGTACCCGAGCCGGGGCATCTCGATGGGAATGCGCACGATTGAGGTGCCTCCGCAGTGGGCGCCCGCCATAGCCGGTGAGTTCTTGGTCTCCGGCGACGGGAGGGCGCAGGTACCTACTAAGTGAAGATCACCAAGCCGTCCCGCGGCTTCACCTCGCCCTCACTGATCGGGCGGCGGCCACGATACGGTCGACGCTCGGAATGGTGAGGTCCTCCAGAGGCGGGCTATACGGCACAGGGGTCTCTGGGGGGAGGCTTACCGCAACGGGTCTCGATTCCCACGGGAGCCCACCGAGTGTCAACTCAGAGATCAGCGTCGCGCCCCATCCACCTGCATGGGCCTGCTCCTCAACGACGACGAGGCGGCCGGTCTTCCTGATCGATGCTTCAACCGCAGCCACATCCATCGGGCTGATCCAGGTCAGGTCGATCACCTCGGCCTCAATCCCGTCACGCGAGAGTTGTTCGGCAGCCGCCAGCGAGCGCTCAACCATCAGGAGCGTCGCGACGATCGTCAGGTCGCGTCCCGCTCGAGCAACTCTTGCCTGGCCAATCGCCGGAAGCGCCGCCAACCGGTCGACCGGCCCCTTGCGGCCGTAGAGGGCCTTGTGCTCAAAGACAATCACGGGATTGTTGTCCCGAATTGCGACTCGGATGAGGTCGTAGGCGGCCTGCGGGGACGCGGCAGCCGCAATCCTGAGACCCGCCACGTGCATGTACCAGGACTCTCCGGTCGCAGAGTGCTGGGTGCCGAATCGAACGGTTCCTCCGCCAATGACCCGAACCGTCATGGGCACGGCAAGCTGTCCGCCAGACATGAATCTGAACTTCGCGATCTCGTTCACCAGCGAGTCCGCCGCCGTCGGAAGGAAGTCGGCGAAGCTGATTTCGACGACAGGGCGATAGCCAGTTACCGACATCCCGAGGCCGACGCTCATGAACCCGTTCTCGCAGATCGGAGTCTCGATCACGCGGGCGGGCCCGAAACGCTCGATGAGTCCCTCTTCGGTCTTGAACGGGCCGCCAGCTGGCCCGACGTCCTCGCCGATGAGAACGACACGCTCATCAGAGGTCATCGCCTCCTCGAGCGCGGCCCGGACGGCCTCCCGATACGTGAGTTCGCGCGTGTCCGAGTCTGTGCTCGGCACACGCTGGATGTCAGTCTGCGAAGACATAGGAGCGCATCTCCTCGGTGGTCGGGAACCGTGCCTCTGCCGCCCTGGCAGCGGCGTCGTCGACTTGGTGACGAACTTCCTTCTCCAGGTCAGCCTGCTGCTGTTCACTCAGCAGGCCCTCCGCGGCCAGCGCACCGCCCAGTAGCTCGATCGGGTCGCGAGTGCGCCAGCGCTCCAACTCCCCGGCCGGCCGGTACTTGGCCGGGTCGGTGCGGGAGTGGCCCCGATAGCGGTAGGTCTTCGCCTCGATCAACGTCGGCCCGCCGCCGGCGCGCGCGCGGGCGATGGCGGCTCCAGCCGCACGGTAGACGGCACCCACGTCCTGGCCGTCGACCACCTCGCCCGGGATTGCGTACGAGCGGGCACGATCCGCGATGTCCTCGATGGGCGAGGTCCGATGGATGGGTGAGAACTGCCCGTAGAGGTTGTTCTCAACAAGGAAAACGACCGGGGCCTTCCACACGGCGGCCATGTTCACGGCCTCATGAAACGAGCCGATGCCGACTGCGCCATCGCCGAAGAAGGCAACGGCGACCTGACCGGAACCGCGAAGCTTGGCGGACAATCCGGCACCGACCGCGACCGGGATCCCCGCGCCGACGATTGCGAATGACCCGAGCAGGCCGCGCGAAACGTCGATCAGGTGCATCGAGCCACCGATCCCTCCGCAGCAGCCAGTAGATCGGCCCATCAACTCCGCGAAGGCGGCTTCGACTGACAGCCCACGCGCCAACGCTTGACCGTGACTGCGGTGGCTGACGGTCAAATAGTCGTCGTCGCTCAGAGCCGATACTGCGCCCACGGCGACAGCTTCCTGGCCCTGCGACGAATGGATCGTTCCGTGCACCAGCCCCTGTAGGTAGAGCTCGGCCGCTTTCTCCTCAAACAGGCGAATCTCCACCATCCGCCGATACCAGTCGATACGAAGGTCGCTTCCTCTCGGCTCCATCGATCTCCCACTCTCACTACGACCGTTGTTGTGCGCTCCGGAAGATTGGTCTGACGGTATACCATCGTACTCTTCGAGTCAACCTCAGCTTGCTCGTCCCGAGCGACTCGGCGTCCTGGGCGTCTCCCAAGTGGTATGATCATCATCCAATGAGCCACCTTGGCCTAACCTGTCAATCATGAACGAACTGCCTCCTCGCCCGGGAACCCAGGTAGACGACATCGTGTTCTCGCCCGTTGGTCGCGAGGTCCGACTGTCCGACAAGGTCGCCGGCCAGCTCCTGGAGACCATCGCCTCGGGGCGCTATCAGCCGGGTGATCAGTTGCCGAGCGAGAGGGATCTCGCGCGGATGTTCGCCGTATCCAGGACCGTCATTCGTGAGGCGGTGAGGTCGCTGGTAGCCCGCGGTCTCGTCACCTCTCAGTCCGGAAGCCGGCTGCGGGTGACCGCGATATCGGCCGAAAACGTCAGCGAGTCGATGACCCTACTAGTGAATAGCGTCGGCTCGCTCAACTACGGGCATGTCCATGAAGTGCGGACGGTGCTGGAGTTGGCTACCGTGCGTCTGGCGGCCGAACGACGCACCCCCAAGGACTTGTCGGTCCTCTCCGAGGCCGTGAATGGGCTCGATCGTATCGACTTGGCCCCGGCGGATGCCGCTACCTACGATGTCGCGTTCCATCGGGGTCTCGCCGAGGCCACGAAGAACGAGTTGTTCGTGGTCCTTCTGGACTCGATCGCCGATGTCCTGTTCGACGTGAGGCTACGTGGTCTCACTCGTCCGTCGGGGATCACTTACGCACATCGCGCCCACGCGACAATTCTCGAGAGGGTCGCAGCACAGGACGTAGACGGCGCGCGCAGCGCAATGCGCCTCCACCTGGAAGAGTCTCAAGTGCTGGTCGGACAGGCCGAGCCCGGCCACGGAGTGGAGTTGCCCCTGCTTCATGGACGATGAGCTCGTTACATGATCAGGCGACGAGGCGAGCGCGCCCGTGCCTCCTCCTCTCGTACTCGGCCGGGTTGAGCCGACCGAGCCCCGAGTGTCGGCGGACACGGTTGTGGGAAGCCTCGATGCCGTCGAAGACGGCCAGGTCGGAACCTGTCAAGCCCGGTGAGAGACCAGCAGTCAAAGATCAGTCTTGCGGCACGTCCGTCAGCGACTGGTTGATCCAGACCTCGGTGGGGACGGGCCTGGCGAGCGGCGGGCCCTTGACGAACCGCTCCGGGTGCGCCGCGTAGGCGCCGACGAGCACGCTGGCGCGGACGTCGAGCAGCTCGCCCGCCCGGCCGTAGCGGACGTCAGCCGGGGTGAACATCGCGATCCCGCTGTGGCGGTGCTCGGTGTTGAACCAGGCGAAGAAGTCGGCGCAGAAGGCCCGGGCATCGTCGATCGAGCCGAACCGCTCGGGGAACTCGGGGCGGTACTCGAGGGTCTTGAAGCCGGCCGGAAGGCGTGCCCGTCGTGCCCCTTTGGACGCCGAGGCATCCCGCGACGACGAGCAGGCCAGTCCGTGACCCGGGCAACGACGAGGATCGCCACTTGGAGCGGCGTCATGATGGCGATGAACTGGGTCACCGCCATCATCCCGAGGTTGCTCAGCGTAAAGGTCCTCGTCGCCAGCTCGAGCCAGCAGAGCCATCACGTCAGAGATCGCCGTTCACGGTTCGCCCGCCATCGACGAAGACCGTCGCACCTGTGATGTAGCTTGCTGACGGAGAAGCCAGGAACGCGACCAGCGCTGCTACGTCATCCGGATCGCCGAGACGGCCGAGCGGCACACGAGCCAACATCCTGACCCTGTCGTGGTCGCCTCGACGGATGAGCTCGGCGACCATGGGCGTCTCAATGTACCCAGGGGCCACCGCGTTGACCCGGATGCCCGCTGAGGCCCATTCGACAGCCAAGACACGGGTCATCGCCTCGATGGCGGCCTTGGAGGCACAGTAGGAAAGCCGCCCGGATACTCCCAAGCGGGAGTTCATCGAGCTGAGGTTCACAATCACCCCAGCTCCGGACTCCGCCAGTGCCGGATAGGCAGCGCGACAGCAACGCATTGTCCCGCCCACGTGGACGTTGAGCAATGCCTCCCATTCCTCGTCGCTGATCGATGCTGACGGACTCGGATTGGCGATGCCTGCGGTGTTGACCAGCAGACTCAGTCCGCCAAGCGCTTGCCGCGTCTCGTCGATCACTGCATTCACGGAGGCGGTGTCAGTGACATCACACTCGTAGCCCACCGCTGCCTCGCCGCTGGGATCAAGCGACTTGGCGGCGTCCGCCGCAGCGCGACCGTTCAAGTCGACCAAACTGACCTGCCAGCCCTCGAGGAGCAACTGCCGGCCGATAGCAATCCCGAGGCCGCCCGCCCCGCCGGTCACCAGAGCGACGCGAGTCAATGGCCTTCCCGGCTCCTCACTTCGAATTCGCTCTGCTGGTCCCATTCGCTCTCCTCGCGAAGGGGCCCCAATCCCGACCATGGGGGCTGGCCCCGGTTCTGGTGTAGTGGTATGATGGCACACCATCGGAGCGTAGAGCCTGTTTCTACGATTGTCAAAGCCCATGCGGAAGCTGTGTTGTTGACCACGATGTCGAGCCGTCCCCGCCCATCAGACCCCGGAACCCGCATGCGTTTCGACGAGCTCCTTGAAGGTTGCGAGGAACGCGCCGGCGGCCGCGCCGTCGACCGCGCGGTGATCTGCTGACAGCGTCGCGGTCAGCATCGTCCGCGGCACGACGACGCCGTCCACCACGACCGCCCGCATCTCGGCCCGCCCGGTCGCCAGGATGGCGACCTGGGGAGGCGGCACGATGGCGGCGAAGGAGCTGACCGGATACGCGCCCAAGTTCGAGAGCGTGAAGGTGGGGCCGCTCAACTCCTCCGGCCGGAGCCGTCCCGACCTGGCGCGGCCGACGAGGTCCTCCAGCCGCCCCGCGAGCGCCGCCGGATCATGGGACTGGCAGTCGAGGATCGCCGGTGCGATCAGGCCCTCGTCGAGCGCGATCGCCACGCCGATGTTGATGGCGTCGACTCGGACGAAGCCCTCCTCGGTGGCGACGGCGTTGAACGCCGGATGCGCCATCAGGGTGGCGGCGAGGCGGTGCAGGAGCAGGGCCGTCACGGTGATCTTCGGACCACCGTTCCGGCGGGTGTTGAGCTCGCGTGCGGTCGCGAGCAGCGGGTCCATCGCGATGTCCGCACTCACGTAGAAGTGCGGGATCTCGCGCTTGCTGGCGGCCATGCTGCGGGCGATGGCCTTGCGCATGCGGGTCGGGGCGACGAGCCGCCCGGATCCCGCCGGCGTCGTGCGGACCTCGCCGTCAGTCATCGGCGATCACGGCCACGACGGCACCGACGGCTGCCTCCTCGCCGGCGGGCACGAGGATCTCGACCAGCCGGCCGGCCACGGGCGCCTCGAGCACGACCGTGGCCTTCTCGGTCTCGATCTCGGCGATCGCCTCCCCTTGCATCACTGCGTCACCGACGCCCTTGAGCCACGAGGCGACGAGCGCCTCGGTGGCCTCGGCGCCAAGGTTGGGAAGACGGACGTTCGTCGGCATGGGACCCTCACGCAGGCTGTGGTCGTGCGGCGCGGGCGGCACGGATGATCGCGTCGACGACCGGCTCGTCGCGCAGGTTGACCGCCGCCTCGAGCGGCTTCGAGACCGGGGTGTAGACGTCGGCGCCGGTGACGCGACGCGGCGCCGTCCGCAGGCTGCCGTACAGGTCGGGCAGGAGGTCATCGATGATCGCGGCCCCCATCGAGTGGCTCCGGGTGGCGTCCTCGACGATCACCAGTGCCCCCGTCCGGCCGACGGATGCGATCACGAGAGCGCGATCGAAGCTGGCCCTGTCGAGCCATCGCGGGTCGATGACCTCGGCCTCGATCCCCTCCGTCGCCGCGAGCGTGTCGGCAATCGCGAGCACGCGGTGCAGGGTGTGGCCCCAGGCGACGACGGTCACGTCGCTGCCGGCCCGCGCGAGCCGCCCGGAACCCGGTGGCACGACGTGGTCGTATCCGGCGCGCGGCAGCTGGCCGGCAAGCTTCAGCAGCCGGAAGTCGTCGATGACCAGCACCGGGTCACGGGTGAGCATCGCCGCGTTGAACACCCCGATGTAGTCGGCCGGCGTGGCCGGGGCCGCGATCCGCCACCCTGGGAAGAGAGCGAACAGGGCGGCGGGATCGCAGCTGTGCTGGGGACCGTAGCCCCGCCCCCGGGCGATCTGCGTCCGGACGACGATCGGCACCTCCTGGGATCCCCCGTACATGTAGCGGGCCCGGGGAATGTGGTTGAAGAGCTGGTCGGCGGCCTCGAGCGTGAAGTCCGGGTACATGAACTCGACGATCGGGTGCATCCCGGCGAGGGCGGCACCGAACGCGGCTCCCGTGAACCCGTTCTCGCAGATCGGCGTGGAGAGCACGCGCTCCGGGGCAACCGCGAGCGCGCCCTTGGTGAGGCCGGCCACACCGCCGCCGAGGTGCCCGACCTCCTCGCCGAGGACGAACGCCTCGGGGTCCCGCTCGAGGCAGCGGGCGATGACGCCCGAGACGGCGGAGGCGTAGGTGACCTCTGCCGCGTCGGGCGCGGGATCGGGATCGAGCCGTTCCGCCGGGATCGCGGCGAGCCCGGGACCAAGGATGCCGAGCTCGGCCGTGTCCGGGGATGGGAAGCGGTCCTCCGGGATCCGAACACCGTCGGCCGTCTGCTCGACCAGCGCCTCCACGGACCTCGCGACCACGTCGGCCGCGGCGGCCTGGATCTGCTCGACCTCGGAGGCCGTGAGCGCACCCGCCTCGACGAGGCGCCGGGGGAACACGACCGCGGGATCGAACGCCGCCCACGCTTGCTCCTCTTCTCGCGTGCGGTACTTGAACGCGCTGCCCGGGAGCGGCCCGTTCTGGTGGAAGTAGCGGTACGTCAGCGCCTCCACGAGCACCGGCCCCGACGTCGATGCATGCGCCCTGGCCGTCGTCATGGCGGCCAGGACCGCCAGCGGATCCATCCCGTCGACGACCAAGGCCGGCATGTCGTAGCCCGCGGCGCGGATCGCGAGCTCCTCGAAGCCCGCGGTCTCGACCAGCGTCGTGGCGACCGAGTACCGGTTGTTCTGCACTAGGGTGATGAGCGGGAGGCTCCAGGCGCGGGCGAGCGCGAGCGACTCGTGGAACGCTCCGATCGCCAGCCCGCCGTCGCCCACGACGGCCACGGCCACGCCACCATCACCGCGCAGCTTGGCGGCAAGCGCACCGCCAGCGGCAGCCGGGACGCCACCGGCGACGATCGCGCTCGTCGCGACGCCGGCCGCGGGGTCCGCCAGGTGCATCGAGCCACCCCGGCCACCGCACAGGCCTTCCGCGAGGCCCAGGATCTCCGCCATCGTGCGCCGGACCGCCGTGACGACCTCCGCCGGCGCGTCGCCTGCGGCGGACGGGTCCCAGCCCGCCGGCGCGGCGTGGACGACGAGACGGGCCAGCACGTCGTGGTGCGCCCGGTGCGTCGAGGTCAGGCGATCGACGGGGGACAACGCGAGCGCGGTCCCGGCGGCGACCGCCTCCTGGCCGATGCTCGAGTGGAGCGGTCCGGGCACGAGTCCCGCGTTGTCGAGCAGCCATCGCTCGACACGTCGGATGGTCTCGATGAGGAAGACCATCATCGCGAGCGTCGGGCGTGGGAAATCCGCCACATGGACCGCGGCACTGTCGACCAGCCGGATGTTCGGGTAGTCGGCGGCGCTGCGCGGCGTCGTCGCCAGCTCGACACGCGGTGCGTAGATGACGGCCATAGCTCCCTCGCTCCCGTAGCGCTCCGCCCTGATCGTGCCGACGCCACGCTACCGATGACCCGGTGATGGCGGAGCGAATGGTCCTATGGTAGTGTGGTAGTGCCAATTTGGCAACGCCCATCACGGGTGCGTCGTCCTCGCGCTTGCGTGGGCTCTGATCTGGGTGCTGCAGGACCGCACTGGGAGGAGGGCTCGATGATCACGGCGCTCGAGCACGTCGGGCTGAGCGTGGCCGACCTCGAGCGGTCCATCGCCTTCTACCGCGACATCCTCGGCTTCTCGGTCATCCGGATGCTGGAGGTGCCGCCGGCCATGCGGCTCGGTGACGTGGTCGGCCTTCCCCCGTGCACGGCACGGATCGCCCATCTGACGCTCGGTCCGGCCATGCTCGAGCTCTTCGAGTACTGCGACCCCCAGGGTCGCCCCATCCCGGCCGACCGGTCGCACGCCGACCACGGCTTCAACCACATCGGGCTCACGTCGACCGACGCGCGCGCTGACTCTCAGCGGCTGGGGGCGCAGGGGGTCGAGTTCATCGGCGAGCCCCTCGAGTTTCGGCCCGGCGTGTGGATCGTCTACTTCCGGGGGCCGGACGGCGAGACCTGCGAGCTGCGCGAGACGTAGGGAGAACGATGGAACTGCACCTGGCGAACAGGACCGCCATCGTCACCGGCGGAGGTGGGGCGATCTGCGGAGCGATCGCGCGCGCCCTGGCGACGGAAGGCGCTTCAGTCGCGGTCTGGGATCTTGACCGGGCGGCGGCCGAGACCGTGGCCGCGGCGATCCGCGCCATCGGTGGGCGTGCCATCGGCATCCCGTGCGATGCCACGGAGCGGGCGGACGTCGTCGCGGCACTCGACGAGACGATCGCCACGTTCGGCACCGTCGACATCCTCGTGGCGGGTGCCGGCGGCGGCCGCCGTGACGCGACCACGTCGCCCGAGCTCTCGTTCTTCGACATCGCGGAGAGCGGGCTCCGCTCGGCGCTCGACCTCAACTACATGACTGCCGTCATCCCATGTCAGGAGGTCGGGCGGCGCTTCGCCCAGCAGGGCACCGGCGTCGTGCTCGTCATCAGCTCGATCGCCGGCATCCGGCCCCTCACGAGGTCCGTCGGCTACAGCAACGGCAAGGCCGCCCTCAACAGCTTCGTGCAGTGGCTGGCCGTCGAGTTCGCGGAGAACTATGACGCCCGGATCAGGGTGAACGCGATCGCGCCGGGATTCGTGCTCAGCAACCAGAACCGGTTCCTGCTCGTCGACGAGGTCGCTGGCCGTGCGACGGAGCGCGCCAAGCAGATCCTCGAGCACGTGCCCCAGGCGCGCCTCGGTGAGCCCGAGGACATCGTCGGCGCGGCCCTGTGGCTCGTCTCGGACCAGGCGCGATTCGTGACCGGCGTCGTCCTCCCGGTCGACGGCGGGTTCACGGCGCGAGCTGGCGTCTGATCCCCTCCTGAACGCAGACGGGCGTGCGTCCTGCGTGATCCCTGCCTCCAGGCCGGCCCCAGTCTCCTCCGGGTGCCGGCCTGGAGCGCAGGCTGCCAATGCCGCCAGTTGGCAGTCTCCGGTCCGCCGGCCATTGTCCGGGCGGCTGCTGCCTGTCCGGGTGGTCTGCGTGGGCGCCTAGCCCCGGTGCTCGCTCCCGAGGGCCTTCGCGAGCTGGATCACCCAGCGATCGAAGGCGCTTGCGAACTGGTCACCTCGTGCGGCGAGATCCGGCATCGGGAGCCGCTCGCGCAGGATCCTCGCCCGCAGACCCTCGACCAGCCGTCGTGCTTCGATCGCGTGAACAGTCGGTGACATCCCTCCCTGCCCACCGAACCGCAGAGCCTCCAGGGCGACGCCGAACCGGGTGACCCAGTCCAACTGGACGATGGGTGGGTGGAGGCCCGGGAGGATCTCTCCGGCGCCCGTGAGGTCCAGGCGTCGCTCATTGCCCACCCAGCGCGGCTCCAGCAGTCCCGCGAGCACCAGGGCGTCCACGGCCGAGGCGACATTCGGCTTGGTGAAACGCGTCGTCCTGGTGAGGTCGGCGACGCTCAGGCCGACCGTGGGCGCAGCCAGCAGCGCCGCGAGGATGTCGGCCCTGGCGTTCACGCCGAAGGCGGCGCGCAGACGGATCCGCAGCAGCGGGCCCGGCACCGCCGATTCGAGGCGGGCCTTGCCGCGCCTGGCGTACGCCGGGCGGGGCCTGGTCGCCATCGGCCAGCTTGGGCCGCCGGCGGCCGCGACCGTGGCCACGTACTCGCCAATCGCCTCGGCCGGCGTGCGGAGCTCGCCCGTCACCTGCTTGAGGCGGGCTCCATTGACGTATCGGCCGTACGCGACACACCAGTCGGTGCTCACATCACGCAGGCGCGCATCAGCGTCGCCGAGCTCCGCCGTGAGCGCGATGAGCGCCTCGGGATCGATGACGGCAGCGGCGCGCTCGCCGACGGCATCGACGCCGAGGGCGATCCACTGGGTCCACGCCTCCTCGAGGAGGGCACTCCGGAGCCAGCTAGCCGAGGTCGTCATCCGCGTCCTCCACGCCAAGGTGGCGCAGCAGGGCGGTGAGCTCTGAGCGGTACCCGGGCGATGGGTCGTGGGTGAAGCTCCAGCGCGCGGCAGCCAGGAGCTCTTCCCGGTCCGCACGGAGCTCATCCAGGTCCTGCAGGTGCCGGCTCCGCGTGCCTTGGTCGACCGCGGCGTAGAGCTTGAAACAGATCATGTCGAAGCGGCCGGCGAGCCAGGCAACGATCCCGCCGTAGTCGCATCGCTCCAGGCGCCCGAGGAAGCCGGCAGGGAGTCCGAGATCGAGCAGCGCCTCGGGGCCGAGGTTGATCCAGTCGTCCGCGAGGCCGTAGGCGCGGGCGACGTCGACGATCGCCATCTCCAGCGGCTCTGGCATGGGCCGGAGGGGCTCGACTCCGCCAGCCGTCCATGCGCCCAGCAGGTCGAGGTCCTTCGTGGTCGGTCGCGTGACGAGCTCCCGCAGGATGAGGTTGCCGCCGCCGATGATGACCACCTCGTAGTGGTGCCCGCGTGCCGCCAGGAGCTCCCCGAGGGCACGGAGTGCCGTGTCGAGCTGGGTCCGGCCGATCGACGCCATGGGGCAACTGTAGACGGGTCCAAGGGATGAGTCAATCTATCGAATCGACTGGTTCACACTTATCGGTGCTCGATGCCGCGCTTGCCACCGATGCCGACCTCCGCGCCGCCGACGTCCCGCTCCTGTCGGCCACGTCCGAGCCGGCGACCTGATCCAGGGATCTACCGGTCCTGCTCGCGCGCTGTGTCCAGGAGCCTCCGAGCGCGTGCTTCTACGTCCTGGCGCGAGCCCGCGCCGGTGTCCAGGACCACCAGGCCATCCTCTGACGCCACGATGTGGCCCCGGACGCGCGCCTCCGCCGCGATGATCGAGGCGACCTCGTCGTCGACCGGGGCCGCCTCCAGGCGGGCGGGTGTGTCGCACTGGCGGATCCGGCCGTCGAGCAGGACGGCGAGGCGGTCGCCCAGGCGCACTGCCTCGTGGATGTGGTGGGTCACGAGCACGCGCGTCGTCGTGATGCCGGCCGTGAGCCGCTCGAAGTCGTCGAGCAGCTGCGCCCGGGCGGTGCTGTCCAGGGAGACGAAGGGCTCGTCCAGGAGGAGGAGCGGCGGGTCCAGGACGAGCGACCGCGCGAGGCTCGTGCGCTGCGCCTCGCCGCTCGAGAGCTGGCTCGCCGGACGATCGCGCAGGTGGGCGATCCCCAGCCGCTCCAGCCACTCCTCGACCCGCCGGCGGGTCTCGGCGGCCGCCACACCCCGGAAGCGCAGGCCCACCGCGACGTTGTCGAACACCGACACCGAGAGGAGCAGCGGCGCCGGCAGCACGAGACCCAGGCGCCGCCGGTGCGCGAGGTCGCCCGTACGGGACACGGGAACGCCCCGGAACTCGACCGTCCCGCGCTCCGGGCGAAGCAGGCCGGCAAGGGTGAGCAGGAGGGTGCTCTTGCCGGCACCGTTGGGGCCGACGATCGCAAGCGTCTCTCCCTCGCGGATGACGAGCTCGTCCACGGCCAGGATCTGGCGCCCGCCGCGCACCACGACGAGGTCGCGGATGGCGAGGAGCGGGGGGCCGGTCGCCGGAGACGTGGCGGGATCGTCCGGGACACCGGTCGACATCGTCACCGCTTGGGACCCCGCTGCTGGGCCCAGGTCAGAACCCCGTTGACCATGAACGCGATGGACAGCAGCACCAGCCCGAGGGCGATGGCCGCCCCGAACTCCCCGCGGCCGGTCTGGAGCACGATCGACGTCGTGAGCACGCGGGTCTGGCCCGCGATGTTGCCGCCGACCATCATCGCGGCGCCCACCTCGGAGATGACGCTGCCGAAGGCCGCCATCACCGCCGCCAGCAGCGGCAGGCGGGCCTCGCGCCACATCCACCAGATCGTCTGCCACCGCGAGGCCCCGAGCCCGAGCAGCTGGGTCTCGAGGCGCGGGTCCAGCTGGCCGAGCCCGGCTGCCGTCAGCCCGATCACGACCGGCGTCGCGATGATCACCTCGGCGATCACCATCGCCCCGGGCGTGTACATCAGCCCCAGCCCGCCCAGGATGCCGCTCCGCCACAGCAGGATCGCCACGAACAGGCCGACGACCACCGGCGGCAGTGCCATCCCCGTGTTCACGACGCTGAGGATCGACGCGCCGCGACCGGAAGTAGGACAACGCGAGCCAGGTGCCGATCGGGAGCCCGATCAGCAGGCTGATCCCCGTGGCGGCCCCCGACACGGCGAGCGAGAGCATCGTGATCTCGACGAGATCACCGACCCACGTGGCGCCCTCAGTCACGGCGAATGCGGCCCATCGGCATACCGGCCGTCAGGAGGGGACCAGCTCGCTCTCCGTCTTCCCGCCGTCGGGGACGAACAGCTGCTCGCCGAACTCCGCCACGCCGAACTCGCCGATCATCTGCTGGCCCTCGGCCGAGAGCAGGAAGTCGGCGAACGCCTTGGCGCCCTCGGTGTTGACCTTCGGCCACTTGGCGGGATTGACGGCGATGACGTGGTAGGGGTTGAGCAGCGAGGGGTCATCGGTGACCATGGACTCCAGCGCGAGGGCGCTGCGCTGGGCCAGCCAGGTGGCGATATCCGTCAGCGTGTAGGCGGTCTTCTCGGACGCGATCTGGAGCGTGGCGCCCATCCCCTGGCCACTCTCGAGGTACCAGTCGCCCGCGGGTTCGATCCCCGCCTGCTTCCAGTAGCCGAGCTCCTTGCTGTGCGTACCCGATTCGTCACCGCGGGAGACGAACGTGGACGCTGCCTGCGCGATCTTCGCGAAGGCGTCCGGCACCGACTCCATGCCCTTGATCGCAGCCGGGTCCGCTGCCGGCCCGACGACCAGGAACGAGTTGTGCATCACGAGCAGGCGATCGATGCCGAACCCGGCCTCGACGAGCGTCCTCTCCGCGGCCGGCGAGTGGACGAGCAGCACGTCCGCGTTGCCCTCCTCGCCCATCTTGAGCGCCTGTCCGCTGCCCACCGCGACGGTCTTCACGGTGTAGCCGGTCGCGTCCTCGAAGGCCGGGATCAGGACGTCGAGGAGCCCCGAATCCTGCGTGGAGGTCGTCGTGGCCAGGATGAGGTCACCCACGCGGGGGCCGACGGCCGGGTCGCGCCGGCGTCCGTGCGCGGCGCGGACGCGCTCGGCGAGGCTGCCCGTCGTGCAGGCGGCCAGCAGCGCGATCACCGCGGCGGCGCCGGTCATCCGGATCAGTCGGGCGGTTGTGCCCAGGTTCCCCGTCATGCTCTCTCTCTCTCTCGTGGACGCGGCCACATGGTACGGGACACGCACTCCACGGCGCCCGCCGTGCCGCCGGACGGGGTGGTAGGTTGCCGCCATGAGCGAACGGGTCGCCGCGGGCACGGTCGTCGAGCTGGCGTACGGACGCGGCACCTGCCCCTGGTGCTGCCGGTGGCAGCGGACGTGATCCGGCCCCGGCACACGGCGCCGCTCGACGATCCGGCGGAGGCCGTGCGCGCCGGGTTTCGAGCGCCTGCGGGATGTCCGCCGCTCCGCGAGCTCGTCCCGCCGGGGGCGCGGGTGGGCGTCTCCGTGTGCGACGTGACCCGCCCGTTCCCGTCGCGCCTCGTCCTGCCCGTGCTCCTGGACGAGCTGCCCGAGGCGAAGGTCACGCTGTTCGTCGCCACCGGCACGCACCGCGCCTGCACGGACGCGGAGCTGGACGAGATGCTCGGTCCGGCCGTCCTGGGGCGCGTGCGCGTCGTCCAGCACGACGCGTTCGACGCCGGGAGCCACGCGCCGGTCGGGCCGATCCCGGGCAGCGGCGCCGTGGCGTCGATCGATCGGCGATTCCTGGAGCAGGACGTCCGGATCACGCTGGGGTTCATCGAGCCGCACTTCTTCGCCGGCTTCTCCGGCGGGCCGAAGATGGTGGCGCCGGGTCTGGCGAGCCTGGACACCGTGCTCGAGCTCCACTCGGCGGCGCGCCTGGCCGACCCGCGGGCGACGTTCGGCGTCCTGGCCGGCAACCCGGTCCACGAGGGGATCGCCGCCGTGGCGGCGGCCGTGGACGTCGCGTTCGCGCTGGACGTGACGCTGGACGCATCCCACCGGATCACCGGCCTGCATGCCGGCCACCCGTACGAGGCGCACGCGGCCGGTTGTGAGATCGTCCGCGCGACCGCGATGGAGCGCGTGGACGAGCCGTACGACGTCGTGGTCACGACGAACAGCGGCTACCCGCTGGACCAGAACCTGTACCAGGCCGTCAAGGGGATCTGCGCCGCCGCCGGCATCGTCCGCGATGGCGGCGCCGTGCTGGTCGCGGCCGAGTGCGCCGACGGGCTGCCGGCCCACGGCCGGTATCGAGCGTTGCTGGCGCAGTGGAGGTCCCGCGAGGCGTTCCTGCAGGCGGTCACGTCCGGCGATCTGCACGCGCACGACCAGTGGCAGGTCCAGAAGCAGGCGCTCGTGCTGGAGCGAGCCCGCGTGCTCGTCCACGCCGCCGGGCTCGCGGATGGGGAGATCCGGGCCGCGTGGTTCGAGCCGGCGCCCGACCTCGTCGTGGCGCTGCGCGAGCTGGTGGGCGAGTACGGCGCCGGCTGCCGGATGGCCATCCTGCCGGAGGGACCGCAATCGATCGCGTTCCTGGGATGACGGGCGACGACCTCACGGGCCCCGCGTGGGTCGCAGGGGCCTGCGATGCGCGGGTTGCCGCGGCTCGCCGGGCGCGATGGGGCTTCCGGCACGAAACGTGGCTCGCGGACCTCGAGGACGGCCGCCGGGTCGTGGTCCAGCGCCGCGCCGATGGCTCGAATCCGGAGGCGCCGGACGCCCGGGCGGTGCGGGACCGGGTGCGGGCGGCCGGGATCGCCGTCCCGGAGCCGGTCGCGGTGCACCGGATCGGAGCTGCGGTCGTCGCCGTCCTGCCGTTCGTCGAGGGCGTCATTGCGGCCGAGATGCTGGCGACGGACGAGGGCGCCGCGCCGGCCGGCCGGGCCTGCGGCGAGATGGCCGCGGGACTGGCCGCGGTCGACCCGGCCGGGCTGCGCCTGCCGGGCGCATGGGCCTCGGCGCGGGCGCTCATGGCCGCCGTCGCGGAGTGGATCGCGGGCCTGGAGCCCGCGCCGGCCGACGGCACCGTGGGGCGCATCGAGCACGCGGCCAGGCGCGCGGCGCGCGAGATCGAAACGTCCGGCTGCCGGTTCGTCCACGGCGACCTCGCACCGGTCAACGTCCTCGTCCTCGACGGGCGCCCGGCCGCCGCCCTGGACCTTGACCGGGCGCGCCGTGCGCACCCGCGCTACGACGCCGCCTGGTTCGCATGGGTCGTCTCGTTCCACCACCCCGGCACGGCGACCGCGGCCTGGCGGGCGTTCGCGCTGGCGAGCGGCCTCGGCGACCAGCCGCTGGGCGCGGTCGCCTGGTTGTGGCCGCTGCTGCTCCTGGAGCGCGCGGCCGAGGCCCTCGACGCCGCAGAGCGGGCGCGCTGGTCGGAGCGACTGGCTGCCTTGCCGCTCGCCGACTGATCGGCTGCCGCTCGCCTGACGGGCGCTACCGGGTCAGCGTCACCTTGGACAGGCCCCGCGGCGCCTCCGGGTCCAGGCCCCGCGCCAGCGCGAGGTGCGCCGCATGGAGCTGCGCAGGCACGATTGCCGCGATCGGCTCCAGCCACTCCGGCAGTCCGGCGGGCACGGGGAGCACCCAGCGCCCGAGCGCCGCGGCGATCGGGTCGCCGGTCAGCAGCAGCAGGTCCGCGCCCGACTCGTCGCGGAGCCGCATGCCCTCGGCCACGAGGGCGTCGCGCGTCGCCCCGGGGGCCACGCACAGGAACGCCGCGGAGCCGGCGTCCACGAGCGCCCTGGGGCCGTGCGCGAAGTCCGCCGCGGAGTACGGGTCCGCCGCCACCTGTGCCAGCTCCTTGAGCTTGAGGCTCCACTCCCGCGCCGTCGCGTACCCGAAGCCGCGTCCCAGGACGACTGCCCGGTCGATGCCCGCCTGGTCCGCGGCGATCCGCGCCGCCGTCTCCCGCGCGTCCAGCGCCCGCGCCAGCACGCCCGGCACATCCCCCAGCGACGCCCCGGCCGCGGCGTCCCCGCCCAGCTCGGCAGAGAGCATCGCGATCGCGAGCAGCTCCGCCGTGTACGTCTTCGTCGCCGCCACGGATCGCTCGTCCCCGGCGGCCAGGTCCACCACGTGGTTCGCGGCCGCGGCGAGCGGCGAGCCGGGCACGTTGGTGATCGCCGCCGTGACCGCTCCCTGCCGGCGCGCCGACTCGATGACCGCCACGATGTCCGGCGATGCCCCCGACTGGCTGATCCCCAGCACGAGGGCATTCCCGAACCGCGGGGCCGCACCGTAGAGCGTGTGGAGCGACGGCGTCGCCAGCGCCACCGGCAGCCCGTGCCGGACCCCGAGCACGTACTGCGCGTAGAGGGCCGCGTGATCGGACGTGCCCCGGCCGGCGATCACGACGAGGTCGATCCCGCGATCCCGCACCTCGCGCGCCAGCGTCCGCATGCCCGGCGCCGCCGTGACGAGGAGCCGCGCCGCGACCTCGGGCTGCTCGGCGATCTCGTCGAACAGGCGAAGGGTCGGGGGCGGCGCGCTCGGGCCGGTCACGGCGAGATCTTACCGGGCGGGCGCCGGGCAGAGGTCCCGCCGATGGCCGTCCAGGGGCCCGTCGCGAGCGGAGCCGGACGGACCGCGCCCACGGGCCGGTTCGGCCCTGCCGCGCGACGGGCGGCCGCCCGCACACTTGGGGCCAATGCGTGACGCCGGGGCGATCATCGCCTGCCGGCCGACAGCGATTCGGGGGTGGAGGACATGATGACCAACAACGCCAGGCTGGACGCTTGGGTCGCGGACGTCGCGGCCCTGTGCAAGCCGGAGCGGATCCACTGGTGCGACGGCTCGCAGGCCGAACACGACGAGATGATCCGCATCATGGTCCACGCCGGGACGGCCATCCCGCTCAACGGCGAGCTGCGCCCCAACAGCGTCCTGGTCCGCTCCCACCCCGCCGACGTCGCGCGCGTCGAGGATCGCACGTTCATCTGCTCCACCCGCCCCGAGGATGCCGGCCCCACCAACAACTGGGCCGACCCTGCCGAGATGAAGGCAATCCTGACCCCCCTGTTCGATGGGGCGATGGCCGGGCGCACGATGTACGTGATCCCGTACTCCATGGGGCCCGTGGGCTCACCGATCGCCAACATCGGCGTCGAGATCACCGATTCCCCGTACGTGGTCGCCAACATGCACGTCATGACCCGCGTCGGCACGCGGGTCCTCGAGGTTCTGGGCCCCGACGGCGAGTTCGTCCGCGGCCTGCACTCGGTCGGTGCCCCGCTGGGACCCAACGAGCCCGACTCCGCGTGGCCCAACAACCTCGAGCACAAGTACATCAGCCACTTCCCGGAGACCCGCGAGATCTGGTCGTTCGGCTCGGGCTACGGCGGCAACGCGCTGCTGGGCAAGAAGTGCCACGCGCTCCGGATCGCCTCGGCCCAGGCCCGCGACGAGGGCTGGCTCGCCGAGCACATGCTGATCCTCAAGCTGACCAACCCGGAAGGCCGCGTCCACTACATCACGGGCGCCTTCCCGTCCGCCTGTGGCAAGACCAACCTCGCGATGCTCGAGCCCACGATCCCCGGCTGGAAGGTCGAGACGGTCGGCGACGACATCGCGTGGATGAAGATCGGCCCCGACGGCAAGCTGCGGGCGATCAACCCCGAGGCCGGCTTCTTCGGCGTCGCCCCGGGCACCAGCCTCGCATCCAACGCCAATGCGATGCGGACGTTCACGCACGGCGCGATCTTCACCAACGTCGCGCTGACCACCGAGGGCGACGTGTGGTGGGAGCAGATGACGGCTGAGCCGCCCGAGGCGACCACCGACTGGCTGCGGCGCCCGTGGACGGCGGAGTCGGGCCGCAAGGCCGCGCATCCCAACGCCCGGTTCACCGTGCCCGCCCGGCAGTGTCCGGTCATCGCGCCCGACTGGGAGGATCCCGCGGGCGTGCCGATCGACGCGATCCTGTTCGGCGGCCGGCGGACGAGCACCGTGCCGCTGGTCATCGAGGCGTTCGACTGGGCGCACGGCACGTTCATCGGGGCAACGGCCGGCAGCGAGACAACGGCAGCCGCCGTGGGTGCCGTCGGCCAGCTGCGCCGTGATCCGATGGCGATGCTCCCGTTCTGCGGCTACAACATGGCCGACTACTGGAGCCACTGGCTGTCGTTCACGTCGCGCATGGAGCCGGCGAAGCTGCCGCGGGTGTACTTCGTGAACTGGTTCCGCAAGGGCGACGACGGCAAGTTCCTGTGGCCCGGCTACGGCGAGAACAGCCGCGTCCTCAAGTGGATCGTGGAGCGGATCGAGGGCACCGCCGAGGCCGTGGACACGCCGGTCGGCCGCCTGCCGACCGCCGACGCCCTGGACCTCGAGGGGCTCAGCCTGGCCGATGGCGCGATCGACACGCTGCTGTCGGTGGACGTCCCCGGCTGGCTGGGGGAGATCGCGCTCATCCGCGAGCACTTCGCGCGCTTTGGCGACAAGCTGCCCCCCCGCCTCGCGGGCATGACAGATGAGCTGGAGGCGCGCCTGCTCGCGGCCGAGGCGGAGGCCAGGGTGCCCGCCGGAGTCGGCGCCGGCTGATCCCGGATCGGGGCGCGGGCTGCCGTCCGCGCCCCAGCGGCTCAGTTCACGAGGCCGGGCTGGGTCTCGAACATCATCGCGCCGCCGAAGCGGCCGTGGAACCCGTCGTCGAGGTGATCGGCGAGGTTGGCGAGCTCCGTGCACACGACCCTGAGCTGCTCCCCGGTGACGCCCGCGGCCGAGACCTCGCCCGAGACGTACACGTTGCCGCTCGTCCAGAACGTCCGTCCGAAGCGGATCCGCGCATTGACCTGGTTGAGCGCGGCTAGCAGGGCCGGGCTCTCGGGCACGTCGCGCAGGATCGCCGCGAAGATGCGGACCACTGGCGGCACGCCGTCCGCGAGGCGGACGAACAGCAGGGCGCTCCCAAGCCGGACCGGGTAGTCACCGTCCTCGTCGCGGACCAGCTCGGGCAGCCTGAGCCAGCGCATGAGTGCCTTCTCGACCAGTGGGCGCAACTCCTCGGCGGCCCGCCCGGACCTGGGACGCCCCGTGCGGGAAGGGGCGCGGGGCTGCGCCTCGATCCCGAGATCCAGCGCCCCCACCGGCCGCCGCTCGAACGACTGGTAGACGTAGCGCAGATGGCCGGGCGCGTCGATGCCGTAGACGTCCCGCAGCGTGGCGACCGCGAGGCGCGCGACGTCGGCGTACGGGGCGGGGACCGGCCAGGAGCGAGTGTAGTTGCGGCCCTTGTCGGCGGGCCCCGGCTTCTGCCAGCCGAGTCGGCTCAGGCGCTGGACCTGGCCTGTCGTGAGCGGGGCGGATGGGGGGAGGTGGTCGTTGCCGACGGCCTCCGCCCGCAGCCCTTCGTCGGCACCCTCGGCGGCCACCGGCCTCGCGAACTGCACGTAGTAGGCGGTGCCGCCCTCGACGGGCGGGAGGGTCACGATCAGGAACGTCTCGGGGTCCATCGCCTCGAGCGCCGCGGCCAGCCGGCGCTGGAACTCGTCCCAGGTGAGCGCGGTCATGCGCTGACTCTACGCCTCCGACCGCGGCGGCGTGCCTCGACCCCTTCCCCGCGTCCTGCAGGACGATTATCCTGTGCGCCTCATCAAGGTCGAGTCACCCGTTATCTGAGGACCCCATGGCGGCGAAGGATCTCAAGCTCGAGCTCCTCCACTCGATCGGCCTGTTCTCCAGCCTCGGGCGGGCCGATCTCAAGCGAGTCGGCCAGCTGACCGACATCGTGGATGTACCCGCAGGCAAGGTCCTGATGCGGCAGGGCGAGATGGGCGACGAGGCATTCGTGGTCGTGACCGGCCGTCTCGGGGTCGAGCGCGATGGCCGCCAGATCGCGGAGCGGGGTTCGGGCGACGTGGTGGGCGAGATCGCCCTCCTCTCCGAAGGACCGCGCACGGCAACCGTGACCGTGCTCGAGCCCAGCCAGCTGCTCGTGATCGGGCACCGCGAGTTCCACGCGCTGATGGACGAGCAGCCCTCGATCCGGATGGCGGTCCTCGAGGAGCTGGCGCGGCGCTTCCGGCTGCTGGAGGCCGACGCCGCCCACTGAGCCGGGAGGGTCTCAGGCGAGCGCGGCCACCTCGACCGGCGTGCGGAGCCCGCGAAGTCTCTCGCTGCGCCACGACCCGTGGCCGACGGGCCGCACAGACGCCTCGACCACCGCGCGGCTGACGAGGATCTCGTCCGCGCCAGCCAGGGCGCCGATCCGCGCCGCCGCGTGCACGCCCCCGCCCTCGTACCCGGTTGCGGTCTGAAGCGCTTCGGCGACGTGCAGCCCGATCCGCACGGAGGGCGCGAAGCCGTGCGCCTGCCGGTGCCGGATCATCGTCCGTTGGATGGCAAGGGCACAGTCGATCGCCTGGTCGGCGGTCTCGAACGCGACGAAGAACCCGTCGCCGGCGTGGTGGACCTCGCGACCGGCGTGCTCGCGCAGCAGCGCCCGGATCGTGGCGTCGTGCCACGCGAGGAGCCCGCCCCAGGCCTCGTCGCCCACGACGTCGATGAGACCGGTCGAGCCGACGATGTCGGTGAACATGAAGGTCCTGGTCGCGCGCCGCCGGCCGGCGGCGGTCGGGTTCGTCGTCGCGCCGGCAAGCACCTTCCCGGCTCGCGCGAGATCGGCCTGCGCGCCGAGGCTCTCGAACACCGACGCTGCCGCCGCGACTTCGAGCTCGGCCGCGTGCTCATCGCCGGCCGCGAGGTACGCCTCGGCCAGGAGCGTGCGTACCAGTGCCGTTTCGTACGGCGCATCGCTCGCGCCCCATGTCCGGACGGCCGATCGCAGGCAGTTGATCGACTGCTCGGGGTCCCCACCGGCCAGGGCCACCCTGCCGCGACCGACCAGCGCCTCGGCCCGGAGCACGTCGGTGCCGTACGTCTCGGCGATCTGCTCCAGGGCCGTGGCCGCCGCCTCGGCACGCCCGATGTCCCGCAGCGCGACCGCGGCCTCGATCTCGGCCGGGAGAAGCTTCGCCCGGGCGAGCGGCGCCAACGCGGGCTCCGCGAGCGCCCTCGCGAGCAGCGCTCCCGCAACTTCCGCGCGACCCTCCGCGAGACGCACCAGCGCGAGCCCCGGCATCGGATCGCGGCCCAGCTGATGCGCCTCCGCGAACGATTGCGCGGCTCCCAAGAGGTCACCCCGGCGCCGGCAGATCTCGCCGAGCTGGTACTGGCCCTCGGCCGCGAAGCCATGGCTGAAGTCGATCAGCTCCGCGTACGCGAGCCTCGCCTGCTGCTCGGCCCGCTCCCAGGCGCCGCTCAGGGCAATGAGCTCGACCCGGCGGACCCGGCACATGCCGGGAAACCCGGAGATCGCCTGGCGCTCGCACCACCGCTCGGCCGCTTCGGCGAACTCCTGCGCCCGCCGATAGTCGGCGAGATCCTCGCACGCGATCGTCGCGTTGCAGAACACGGCCGCGGTCTCGTACGGCGAGACCTCGCCCGACAACGCCGCCACCACGGCCTCGTCCAGCGCGTCGAGGCCATCCTCGACGCGCCCCAGCGCAACCAGCACCCGGCCCCGGTCCTGGAGGCCCATGACCTCGAGGTCGCGATCGCCGAGCTCGTGGCCGACGGCCGCCACCCGGTCCGCGTGCGCCAGCGCGGCCTCCACCTCGCCCTTCGCGAGCGCCCGGTTGAGATGCGCCCGCGCCAGCCATCCATGGGCGGCGCACAGCGGCTGGTCCGCGAGCAGCCGCTCCGCCCGCTTGACCCAGCCGATGGCGATCGAGCTCTCGGACCGGTACGTGTGATCGGTGGCGAGCTTGAGCGCAACCCGCGCGGCCCGGGGGCGGTCGTCCGCGGCCATCAAGGCGGCCGCTGCCCGCTCGCGATACCGGATGGCGTCGGCCAGGCGCCCGCTCCACCAGGCGGCCTCACCGGCTCCGTCGAGGTCCTCGGCGGTCAGTGCACCACCGGAATCCGCCTCGGCGAGATGCCGGAGCGCATCGGCCCAGGAGCCCGCGGCCAGCGCGGCGCGGCCGGCCTCGAGCGGATCCGGGGGACCTCCGGCTCCGATCGGCGACGAGGGGGGAGCTCCATCGGCCGTCATGGCCGGGCACCTTACACCCTCGACGGCCCGCCGGCCCCGATCCGGCCTACCCGACGACGGCGCCCACCGGGCCAGCCGCATCAGGATCTCGGACCCGTAACGACCCTACATCGCCCGCTCGCGGACGATCCGGCCGAGATCCAGGTGACGAACGGCCCGCAGGGCCGGCACCTGCGACAGCAGGGCCGTGACCACGATCGCGAGCGCCGTGAGCAGCATCGTCGTGGGCCGGACCTCGAGGTCGAACCGGAACATGTCCGACGAGAACGAGGCCATGAACGCGGCCGACACCGCATAGCCGATCATGAGCCCCGGGATCAGGCCGATCCCGGTCAGCAGCAGGTTCTCGCCCGTGATCAACCGGGAGATCGTGCCGCTGGGCATCCCCAGCGTTCGGAGCACGGCGATCTCCGTCGCCCGTTCCGAGATGCTGGCCACGAGCGTGTTGTAGATCAGGGCAAAGGCAAGGATCCCGCCCAGCACCACCATCACGCCGACGAACACGTAGAACAGCCCCAGGAACTGGTTGGCCAGGTCGAACAAGCCACGGTTGTCGATGACCGCCGCAACCCCTTCGAGCGCGCGCAGCCGGTCCACGACCGCCGTCGAGGAAGCGTCCGGCGCGTACCGGACCAGCACGACGTTCGCGATCGAGGCCGTCGCCCCGGGGGGCAGCAGGCCGGCCAGGTACGGCATGGAGGCGTACGCCGAGGTCCCAAGCGGCTCGTTCACGAACCCCGCGACCCGCGCGTCCACGGATATCGACGAGCCGCCCGCTGACGAGCCCGTCTCCGACTGGGTCGTCAGGCCGAGCTGGACCGTGTCGCCGACGTCGATGCCCAGCCGGTCGCGGAGCGCGACGCCCAGCAGGACCCCGTCCGACGGCAGCGAGAGCTGTGCCCCGCCGGGCGCATAGAAGCCGTGCATCGTCGTGTCCGGCTCGAGGCCCACGACCTGGGTGAGATACGTGCCCGTGCCGGACGCGACGGCCACGCTCCATTCGGCGGCCGGTTCCGCCGCAGCGACCCCGTCGATCGCCCGGATCGTCGCCAGGCCCTGGTCCGTGACGGCGGTCAGCGGGTAGACGGAAGCGTCCTGCCGCGAGACGTCCACGAACTGCCGATGGACGAGGATGTCGACCGTGTCGATCATCCCCCACGATGCCAGGATGAGCGTGGACGCCATCACCACGCCGCCGATCGTCGCGAGGCTCCGGCGTGGGTGGCGGCCGATGCCGCGCAGGGCCACCCGCCACCGCACGGGCAGGCGCCGCACGACCGGGACGACGCGCTCGAGCAGGCTCTCGCTCCCCTGTCCGGTGGGTGCGATGCCACGCATGGCTTCGGCCGGTCCGATCGCCGTCGCACGACGCGACGGGATGTACGCCGCGGCCACAGAGGCGAGGATCCCGATCGCCATCCCGGCGAGGACCGTCGTGGCCCGGACATCGGTGACCCGGCTGGGGATCCCGAGCTCGCCCGTGTACAGCGTGCTGATGACCCCGGCCAGCAGGGCGCCCAGCAGGGCGCCCAGGACCGAGCCCACCACGCCGAGGGCCATCCCGAAGCCCGTGTAGTGGACGATGATCGTGCGCCGGTCCATGCCGTTGGCCCGCAGGGTCCCGATGACCGCCCGCTGCGAGGCGATCATCCGCCCCAGCAGGATGAACGTCGCGAACGCGGCCGCCCCCAGGAACATCACCGGGAAGGCGAGCGACAGCTCGCCGAAGCCGCTGACGTCCTCCTGGAGCGCGGCGTTCGACGGCTGCTCCGCCCTGGTGGTCACGTCGAGCGCCCCGGCGTCCAGCATGGCCCGGCTCGCCGCCTCGGTCGCGTCCGCCGGGCCGCCCGGCGGCACGAACGCCAGCGCCTCGCCGTGGACCGACGACGGCGCAAGACCGGCCACCAGCGGCTCCGGGGCGAAGATCACCCCGAAGTCGTCCGGCAGGACGAACACCTCCTGGCGGCTGCGGGCCGGCCAGATGTACTCCGACGAGAAGACCACCCCCAGCACCTGGAGCTGCTGCCAGCCCGAGCCGCCCAGGATCTCGACCCGGTCCCCCGGCTTGAGCTGGAAGTGGTCCGCCATGTGCCTCTCGACCAGGACGCCGTCGGGCACGGACGAGTCGAGCCGCCCGCCGTCCAGGACCAGGACGTCGTTCACGGCGGCCGGGCTGCCGTCCGGCGGCAGGCCGATGGCCCGGCCCATGAGCTGGTGGTCGCCCACTCGGATCGGCGTGTCGGCCACCGACCGGGTCGCGGTGGCCGAGACACCCGGCACGCCGGATGCCGCGGCGGCGACGGACGCCGGGTCGCCGCCGACCGCGGTGGCCGCGGCGAAGTGTGTCTCCGCGTACAGCTGCTCGTACGAGGCCGTCAGGTTCAGGAACGCGTCGTACGACGCGCCGAACAGCGCGACGCCCAGCACGACCGTGATCACCACGGCCAGGAACGGGCCCCGCCGCGCGCCGAGCTCGCGCCGCATCGACCGCCGCAGGAGGTTCACCAGGTCACCTCCTCGGGGCGCGCCGGATCCGGCTGGACCGTGTCCTCGACGATCTCGCCCGAGCGGAGGCGGAGGACCCGGTCGGCCATCGTCGCGATGACCGAGTTGTGGGTTGCCAGCAGCACCGTCCGGCCGTCGGAGCGGGCGAGCCGGTGGATGATGCCCAGCACCATGCGGCCCACGTCGGCATCGAGCGAGCCGGTCGGCTCGTCGCACAGCAGGATCTCCGGTGACTTCACCAGCGCCCGCGCGATCGCGACTCGCTGCTGCTCGCCGCCCGACAGCGCGCTGGGAAAGTGATCGCCCCGGTCACCGAGGCCCACCGCCTCGAGAGCGACCCTGGCCTCCGGCTCGCCCGTCCCCACGAGCTCGGCGACCAGCGCGACGTTCTCGAGCGCCGTCAGGGTGGGCACCAGGTTGAAGAACTGGAACACGAAGCCCACGTCATCGCGCCGGTACATCGTCAGCGCCCGCTCGTCGAGTCCGGCGAGGTCCCGGTCACCCACCAGCACGCGTCCTTCGGTCGCGGTTTCGATCCCCCCGACGATGTTCATCAGCGTCGTCTTGCCGGACCCGCTCGGCCCGAGGACCACGACGAACTCGCCGGCGCCGAGCTCGAGATCGACGCCGCGCAGTGCATGCACCGCGATGTCGCCGGTGCCGAATGTCTTGCCCAGACCCTCGAGCCGAACCCGCGCCCCGGCGGCGTCCGGCGAGGCCGGTCGTGGCCCGGCCGCCGCCTGCTCGTGAACAGGGATCGTGGCGGAATCCTGGGTCATGACGGCGCTCCTTGGACGGGCTTGGGGGCAGCGCCGACGAGGCGGAGGAGGACGTCACGCACGCCGGCGACATCGGTGGTCGGATCGACGATCCGGTGGAACAGCAGGCCGTCGAGGGCGGCCGTGACGAGAGTTCCGGTGGCTTCCGGCGGCAGGTCGGACGGCACCTCACCGGCAGCGGCCGCTGCGCGGACATGCTCGGCCACGAGGTCCCGGAACCCCTGCAGCGACCCGATCATCACCTCGGCGAGATTCGGATCCCGCATGGCGCGGACGAGCGCCTCGGCCAGCAGGATCATCGACGGTGATCCGGGATCGAAGCGCGCCACGGCGTCCACGGCACCGCCAAGCCCATCCGCCAGCGTCCCCACCTCGAGCGGGTGGGCCGCCTTGGACAGCTCCGAATCGAGGGCGGCGACGACGGCGTCCCGAAGCAGCGCCTCCATCGAGCCGAAGTGGTAGTGGATCAGCGCCTGGTTCACGCCCGCCCGCGCCGCGACGGCGCGAGTGGTGACGGCGCCCCAGCCCAGCTCGGCGACGAGCTCCGCCGCCGCGACGGTGATCTTGTCGCGGGTCGCCTGACCGCGCCCCGGCGCGATGGCCTGCCCGGAGTTGGTCATTTGCCCAATATTGTGCCACACCGTGGCGGCGCGCGCCAGTGCCCCGGCGTCGCGGTCGGTCTGTACGCCCCGGGCGGGCGTCTCGACACCCTCAGTGGATGGCGGCGGCGCCCTCCAGCCCCTCGAACGTGATGCAGTCCTCGACGGGGCATACGTACTGGCACAGGCGGCAGCCCACGCAGTAGTCGTCCTCCACCTCGAGGTGCGTGGTCCCGTTCGAGGTCTCCAACCGGATCGCCTGGTGGGCGCCGTCGTTGCAGGCCGTGTGGCACAGGTTGCAGTGAATGCACTTCGCCTGGTCGATCCTGGCCAGCAGCCGGTACTCCTGGTCCAGGTTCCCCCAGTCGGTGATCGTGGGCAGGGCCTTGCCCACCAGCTCCGAGGGGCTGTGCAGACCCTTCGCGCGCAGGTAGGTCGACAGGCCGTCCACCAGGTCGTCGATGATCCGGAAGCCGTAGTGCATCACGCTGGTGCCCACCTGGACGGTGGTCGCGCCGACGAGCAGGAAGTCCACGGCATCGCGCCAGGTCTCGATGCCGCCGATGCCGGAGACCGGGATCCCGACCTCGGGGTCCGCCGCGACCTGCGAGACCATGTTGAGCGCGATGGGCTTGACGGCCGGACCCGCATAGCCGCCGTGGCTGCCCTTGCCACGCACGTCGGGCATCGGCGCCCAGGTGTCGAGATTGACGCCGACAAGGCTGCTGATCGTGTTGATCAGCGCGACCCCGTCCGCGTTGGCCGCCCGGGCGGCGCGCGCCGGGTAGCGGATGTCGGTGATGTTGGGCGTCAGCTTGACGAGGACCGGGAGCTCGGCCTTCTCCATCACCCACTCGGTGATCATCTGGACGTAATCGGGCACCTGGCCGACCGCGGCACCCATGCCGCGCTCGCTCATGCCGTGCGGGCAGCCGAAGTTGAGCTCATAGCCATCGGCGCCGGTGTCGTTGCACTTGGCCAGGATCTCGTGCCAGGCCTCGCGTTTCGCCTCGACCATCAGGCTGATGACGACCGCGTTGCCCGGGTAGCGGCGCTTGACGTCCCGGATCTCGGCGATGTTGACGTCGGTGGGGCGATCGCTGATCAGCTCGATGTTGTTGATGCCGACCAGCCGCCGGCCGCCGTGCTCGAACGTGCCGAGGCGGGCCGTGACGTTCCGGATCGGCTCGCCGATCGTCTTCCAGACGGCGCCGCCCCAGCCCATGTCAAAGGCCCGGGCGACCATCTCGCCGTTGTTGCTGATCGGGCAGCTGGCGAGCCAGAACGGGTTGGGGCTGCGAATCCCGGCCATGTCCGTGAACAGGTCCACGCCGGGGACGGTGGCGTCGCTGGGGCGCACCGGGACGATGCGCGGCCCGCCGAGGCCGAGGGCGTCCCGGATGGAGCGCGCTGCCAGCTTGCCCGCCTGGACCGCGTCCACGACCTCGGCCCCGCCGTTGGCGATGTCGCCGATTGCCCAGACCTTGGGGTTGGAGGTCCGGCCGGTCGCCGGGTCCGCCGCCGCCACGCCGTCGCGGATCGGCACGCCGAACGCGCCGAGCACGCCGGCCATGCCCACGGGGCCGTCCTGGCCGACCGCCCGGACGACGGTGTCCAGCGCGACCTCGAACCGGGAGCCCTCCACGGGCACCGGCCGGCGGCGGCCCGATGCGTCCGGCTCCCCCAGGGCGATCGCCTCCAGCATGATGCTCGATACCCGGCCGTCACCACGGATCTCGACCGGGGCGGTCTGCCAGCGGATGATCACGCCCAGGCTGCGGGCCAGGTCGATCGCGTGCGGGTAGGCGGGCGCCTCGGCCGGGCCGCGCCGGTAGCACAGGGTCACCTCCGCGGCGCCCAGGCGGACCGCCGCTGCGGCCGCGTCGAACGCGGTGCTGCCACCGCCGAAGACACCCACCCGGCGGCCTGCCAGCGCATCGGCGGACTCGCCGTCGATCGCCCGGCCGATGAGGTCCAGCGCGTCCACGACGCCCTCGCGGTCCTCGCCCGGGATGCCCAGTCGCTTGCCGTGGCCCAGGCCGACCGCGACCACGACCGCATCGTTGCCCGCGAGGAGCGCCTCGGGCTCCACGTCCCGGCCCACGGTCGAGCCCAGGATGAACCGGGCACCCGCCCGCTCCACCTCGGCGACCTCGCCGGCCACCGTCTCGCGCGGCAGGCGCCACGGGACGATGCCGTGGTCGCCCAGGCCGCCGGCGCGCGGCTTCGCGTCGTAGAGGGTCACGGCGATGCCGGCCCGGCGCAGCTCCGCCGCGCAGGCGAGACCCGCCGGCCCCGCACCCACGATGGCGGCGCTGACCCCGGCCTCCTCGCCCGGCGTGAAGAACGCGTTGCCGGCTGCCGCGTACGTCTCCACCGCGTAGCGCTGCAGGCGCCCGATCGCGATGGGCTGGTCCAGCGCAGTGCGCACGCAGGCACCCTCGCACAGGCGCTCCACGGGGCAGGCTGCGCCGCAGGTGGCGCCCAGCGGGTTGGCCGACAGGATGGTTCGGGCGCTCCCCTCGACGTTGCCGGTCGCGATCTTGCGGATGAACCCGGGCACGTCGATGTCGGTGGGGCAGGCTCGGGTGCACGCCGCGTCGTCGCAGTACAGGCAGCGCTCGGCCTCGATCCGGGCGGCACCCGGGGTCAGCAGCGGCAACGGCATGAACGGTGTGGGCTCCCGCCCAACGGACGCGTCGACGGTCATGATCGGTGGACCCTCGGTCGTGTCGCCGCCGGCGGCGACGGGATGGATGCAGGGAGCCATTGTGGTTGCGCGATCCCCGGCCTCCGACGGCCGAACCGCCCGCCGCGCACGGGCCGAAGGGCGTCTGGATCGCGGGCCACGGGGCCGAGACCCGGCCGGGCGTCGGGGCGCAGCGACGCGCCGGACCTCGGACCGCACCTGCGAAGATGGAGGCGATGCGCACCATCGACTGGGTCGACGGCGAGATCCATCTCATCGACCAGACCCGGCTGCCCGAGGAGCTCGCCATCCTCCGCGTGGCCGACGTGGACCGGCTGATCGAGGCGATCCGGGTGCTGGCCGTGCGCGGGGCGCCCGCCCTGGGCGTCGCGGGCGCGATGGGCGTGGCCCTGTCGGCCGCTCGGCATCCCGATGATGCGCGGAGCGTGATGGCGGACGCCACGCGCATCCGCGAGGCACGCCCGACGGCCGTCAACCTCGCCCGGGGCGTGGACCGGGCGCTGGGCCGCCTGGCCGCCGGGCCCGCCGCCGTTCTCGAGGCAGCGCTGACGATCCGCGACGAGGAGATCGCGGCCTCGGCGGCGATGGCGGAGCTGGGCGCCGACCTCGTGACGGAGCTCGTCCCAGGGGCCCGCGTTCGGGCGATGACGATCTGCAACACCGGCGCCCTGGCGGCGGTCGAGGGCGGGACCGCCCTGGCCGTCATCGCGGAGCTGCATCGCCGCGAGCGGCTCGAGGAGGCGATCGCGCTGGAGACCCGGCCGCTCCTCCAGGGGGCGCGGCTGACGACCTGGGAGCTGGGCAGGCTGGGCGCCCCCCACCGCCTGATCGTCGATTCGGCGGCCGCCTCCGTGCTTGCCCGTGGCCTGGCGGACGTCGTTCTCATCGGGGCGGACCGCGTCACGCGCAACGGCGACGCGGCGAACAAGGTCGGCAGCCTGTCCCTGGCCCTGGCCGCGCGCCACGCCGGGGTCCCGTTCATCGTCGTGGCGCCGGAATCCACGCTGGACCCGGATACGGCAACGGGCGCCGACATCGAGATCGAGGAGCGGGCGGCGGACGAGGTGACCTCGTTCCGCGGCGTGCGGACCTCACCGGCCGGCACGAGGGCGCTCAACCCGGCGTTCGACGTGACGCCGGCGGCCCTGATCACCGCAATCGTGACGGATCGCCGCGTGATCCGCATGGACCGCGGCGAGGCACCGTAGCGGGCCGCACGGGCGCGGTCCCCGCCAACTCGGGCGCAACGACCCTACCCGGCCCCGCCATGACGGGCATGATGACCGGCGAACGAGGAACGCACGGGAGAGCACGGTGGCCGACCGCAGGAAGATGACCCTGCCCATGCTGTTCGAGAAGCGGGCGAAGGGCGAGCAGATCACGTGGCTGACCTGCTACGACTACCCGACGGCGTTCATGCAGGACCAGGCCGGCGTGGACATGATCCTGGTCGGGGACAGCCTGGGCATGACCATGCTGGGCTTCGACTCCACGCTCCCGGTGACGATGGACGACATGATCCGCCACGCGGCGGCCGTGCGGCGAGGTGCGCCCAACGCATGGGTCGTGGGCGACATGCCGTACATGAGCTACCAGCCGAGCGTGGAGTCCGCGATCCGCAACGCCGGCCGGTTCATGGCTGAGGCGGGCTGCGACTCCGTCAAGCTGGAGGGCGGCGCGGAGATGGCGGATCGCGTCGCGGGGATCGCGCGGGCCGGGATCCCGGTCATCGGTCACCTGGGCCTCACCCCCCAGAGCGCGAGCGCCCTGGGCGGCTTCCGGCTGCAGGGCAAGAGCGCCGCCCAGGCGAGGAAGATCGTGGACGATGCCGCGGCCCTCATCGACGCCGGCGCCTTCTGCGTGCTGCTGGAGCTGGTGCCCGACCGCCTGTGCCGCCTGATCACGGAGCGATCGGCGGACGCGATCATCATGGGGCTGGGCTCGGGGCCGGACGCCCACGGCCAGCTGCTGATCTACCACGACGCCTTCGCGCTGTACCCCAAGTTCAAGCCGCGGATGGCCAAGGTGTTCGCGGACGCTGGAGCCGTGATCCGCGAAGGCCTGGCGGCCTACGTGACCGAGGTCACCGAGCGCACGTTCCCCGCGCCGGAGAACTGGTTCGGCATGCCCGACGAGGCGTACGACGAGCTGGTCCGCGACCTGGACCGGTAAGCCGCGCGCGGCGCCCCGGGGCCCCCGCCCCACCCCTCGAGAGGAGACCCCAGTGTCCACCGTGGATCAATCGGACCGGGACGCCGAGCTGCGGCGCCGACTGGCCATTCCGGCCGACCGGCTCGACGAGCTCAACGTCTTCCTCGTCGATCCCGACGCGCGGATCGTCAACGACCTCCTGGCCGTGGTCGCGAAGTACGGCACGCCCGAGGAGATCAACGAGCAGGCCCGCGAGGCCGGCCGCCTGTCGAACCTGCTCGCGCACGTTCGCGAGACGCGGCCCGAGTATCTGGCGGACCTCGACTGGCTGGCGGAGCAGCGTGACGCGCGGGCCTTCGTGCCGGTGGCGGACTACCGGCGCTCCGTCCTGGGCGATCGGGCGGACGCGATCGCCTTCCGCGACGACATGGCCGTGACCCTCGAGGTCAGCTCGCTGCAGTACTTCCCGTGGGTCATCGAGGCGGCTCGCCGTGCCATCGGGGATCGCTCGCTGATGCCCGGGCGCTGGATCCGCGTCCGCAAGATGCGGGAGCAGGAGCTGGACGGGGACCTCGCGGCCGTGGCGGCGGCGATGAAGATCATCGGTGCCAGCGTCGTGGAGACGCTTGACACCAAGGGCACCGACGGCTCCAACGTCCATCTCGACGGCCCGGCCACGATCACGGGCTACTTCGGCGGCGTCGGCCAGCCCAACGACCACCCGCTCCTGTGGGTGGACGAGTACCTCCACTACTACACCACGTACGGCGTCCGGCAGGTCCTCAACCTCAACCCGGGCACGGTCCTGGCGGGCTACCTGCTCCACCGCCTGGGCGTGGACATCGAGTTCAAGATCTCCGTGTTCATGGGCAACGACAACCCGTTCGCGGGCCTGTGGACGCTGCTGGGCGCCCGACTGTTCGCGCGCGAGGACGGAACCACGCCGCTGGTGGGGTTCAACTGGAGCAACTCGGTGGACAACGCCACGCTCGAGAATGCCGCCGAGATCCGTCGGGCGCTCGGCTTCGAGCAGGCCGTCCGGTTCGAGCACCACATCACCGAGACGCAGAAGAGCATCGTCCGCCAACCGTACGACCGGCGCGAGGAGCTGATCGAGCTGGCCGACCATGTGCCCAACATCTCGGCCAAGCACGAGGGCGGCGACCCGGAGGTCGACGCTGCGCACCCCCACCCGTCCGACATCCTGGACTACTTCCGGGACAAGGCCGAGGTCATCGAGTCCGGCGACTGGGACGCGCTCGGTGACGATTTCCTGGACAAGGTGGACGCCACCAACCACACGGCACGCTCGCTCACGGAGCACGGCCTGTCGTTCATCGCGGCGCACCACCTGCACCACGGGACGCCGCCGGCGGCTGAGTGAGCCGCGCCACACCGGCTCGGGCTCGCGAGCCCGTGGAGGAGGGCCGTCGCGTCAGGCAGGCCCCACTCCTGCCGGGGGGATAGCCCCACCCCAAAGACGCATGCTGCCCGGCTGGTTGCGGGCGGAGGCACGGCCCAGGATTCCAGGTATCGAACCCGGCCACGGTGGCCGGTCGAATGCCTGGAGGGCAGGACCGATGGTCAATCGGAAACTCATGTACTGGGGGGTGTTCCTCGTCGCGGCAGGCGGCGTGCTGCTCGTCGCGCAGAGCGCGGCCGGCGCGCAGGCCATCGAGGAGCTGCTGCGGATGTGGCCGCTCCTGGTGATCGGGCTTGGCGCGGGGCTCCTGCTCCGCTACAGCCGGATCGCGCGGGTGAGCCTGGCCGGCGGCCTGCTCGCGGCCGCGATGCCCGGGCTCGTGCTCGGCGCGCTCGTCGCCGAGGCGCCGGACGTCCGGGACGTGTCGATGGACTGCCGGATCGCGAACGTGGCCGACTACGACACGCGCGAGGGCTCCTTCGACGGCCCGGCCGCCGTGGACGTCAAGCTCGACTGCGGCGACGTCACGATCACCACGGTCCCCGGCCGGGGGTGGCAGGTCCAGGCGGGTGACACCGGCGGACCCGCGCCCGTGATCGAGGTCTCGGCAGACCGGCTGTCGGTCGAGTCCTCGCGCCAGACCCATGGCTTCTGGTCGTCGGGCGGCGATTCGTTCCGCATCGCGATCCCGCGCGAGACCCTGCTCGACCTGCGGTCGGTGGTCAACGCCGGGCATGGCGAGTACGACCTCGTCGACGGCCGGTTCGGCACGGTGCGGCTGGACGTGAACGCGGGCGAGGCCCGGGTGGACCTCACCGGCGCCACGGTCGCCCGTCTCGCGATGGACCTCAACGCCGCTTCCGCCACGGTGCGCCTGCCGGCCACCGGCGACCTGGAGGCCGAGTTCGATGTCAACGCGGCCGCGCTCGTCATCTGCACCCCGGAGAACCTGGGGCTTCGCATCCACGAGGACGCCACCCTGAGCTCCTCGACCTACAACGGGCTCATCCGCACCGGCAACGCCTGGGAGAGCCCCGACTATCAGTCCGCCACGTCCCACGCCGACGTGACCGTCTCGGCCAACGTTGGTAGCGTGGACGTCAATCCCGTGGGAGGGTGCAAGTGAACCCGCGTCGTCTCTATCGCTGCCGCCAGGACCGCATGATCGCCGGCGTCGCCGGTGGCATGGCCGAGTACCTCGAGGTGGACCCGACGGTCGTCCGCATCCTGTGGCTCCTGTCGATCTTCCTCGGTGGCTTCACGATCCTGCTCTACATCGTCCTCGCGTTCATCATCCCGCTGGAGCCGGCGACCGGGCCGATGCCCGCCGCGGGCGACCCCTCGGGCACCGGGGACGCGTCGGACGCCACGGCCGGCGTGGCCTCCGATGACGCCACCCGCACGGGGTGGACGGCGCCGGCCGGGTGGGTCCCGCCGGCCGCCGGACACACGACCTGGGCCAGCCCGGCCCACACCGCGTGGGCGGCTCCCGTCCACGCACCGCGTGCCGACGACGGCCGCAGGGGCCGGGGCGGCATCGTGATCGGCACAATGCTCGTCGTGTTCGGGTCGATCGCCCTGGTCGGCGTCCTCGTGCCCGGCTGGATCTCCGCCGGCCTGCTGGGCCCGGCGTTCGTCCTGGCGCTCGGGATCGCGCTCCTGGCGGGCTCGATCCGCCGGCCGGCCACCGGCTCGTGATCGGCGCGCCGCTCCTCGTCGGCGGCCTGCTCCTGGTCCTGAGCGCCCTCCTGGGCGCCAGGGCCAGGGAGCGGTCCCGGGGCGCGGCCGCCACCTTCCTCCTCTCCCCGCTCCACCCGGCCACCTGGTACGCGACGGGCGCGATCCTGGCGGGCTTCTGGGTGGGGCTGTTCGCGTTCGTGGTGGTGGTGGGCCTGTTCTCCAGCGGGGCGTCGCTGCTGTTCATCGGCATCGGCCTCGTGTTGTTCGGCCTGGCCATCGAGGCCTCGCGCCTCTTCGCCCGGTTCGAGCGCGCCCGGGCCCGCCTCGCCGATCCACGGCCGCTCCTCCCCCACGCCTACCGGCCGTACGGCTCGGATCTTCGGCAGCTCGTGCTGGCCGTGTACGCGGATCCCAGTCGCTGGCGCGACGTGGTGTACGTCTTCGTCGCGCTCCCGCTGGTGGTCCTCGAGTTCTCCGCCGTCGCCCTGCTGTGGGGGCTGGCGCTGGGACTGATGGCCCTGCCCCTGTGGCAGGCGATGCCCGGGCCGGGGATCGACCCGGCATGGGCGGCCGGCTGGCCGACGCCGGGCGCGGGGTGGCCGTCCATCGATCCGGCGGTCCTCGTCATCGCCGGCACCCTGGCCGGCGTCCTGCTGGCGATGGTGGCAGCCTCCGCGTCGCGGGGCCTGATGGTGCTCCATCGCGCCGTCGTGGCCGGACTGCTGTGCGCGTCCGAGCAGCAGGCCCTGGCCCGCCGGGTGGAGACCCTCGAGACGAGCCGCCGGGCGGTCATCGACACCGAGGCCGGGGAGCTGCGGCGGATCGAGCGTGACCTCCACGATGGCGCGCAGCAGCGGCTGGTCCGGCTGTCCATGGACCTCGGCCTGGCCGCGGAGAAGATCGACACGGACCCCGCGTCGGCCCGCGCGCTCGTGGTCGAGGCGCAGGACCAGGCCCGCCTGGCACTGGCCGAGCTGCGGGACCTCGTGCGCGGGATCGCCCCGGCGATCCTGCTGGACCGCGGTCTCGTGCCCGCGCTGGCCGCGCTCGCGGCGCGATCTCCGGTGCCGACGTCCGTATCCAGCACCGTGCCGGACGGCGAGCGACTGCCGGACGCAGCCGAGCGCGCCGCCTACTTCGTGGTGGCGGAGGCGCTGGCCAACGTCGCCAAGCACGCCGCCGCCTCGCACTGCACCATCCGCTGCCGGCGCGAGGGTGAGCTCCTGGTCGTCGAGATCGAGGACGACGGGGCCGGCGGCGCGCGGGTCGCCCCCAGCGGCGGGCTGGCCGGTCTGGCCGGGCGCGTCGAGGCCCTGGACGGCGCATTGACCGTGGACAGCCCGGACGGCGGACCGACGATCGTGCGGGCCTCGATCCCGGCCCCGGCCGCGCCCGCCCCGCCGGCGACGTACTGGACGGTCGGCCGCCAGGGTTGACCCTGACCCCTACAGCTGCTTGAAGCGCGGGCCCTCGCCGCCCTCCGGCGGCAGCCAGCGGATGTTCTCCAGCGGGCACTTCACCGCGCAGGTCATGCAGTGCAGGCAGTTGGACGCGCTGAGCACGATCTTCGCGCCGTCCCACCGGTACACCTGGCCGGGACAGAAGTGCGTGCACGAGCTGGCGTAGTCCCGCTCGCAGGCGATGCACTGCTCGGGATCCAGGATCGACATGTGGGCCGGCTCGTCCTCGCGGTGGAGGGCGCCGGTGAGGCTCACGAACGTGGCCCCGTCCATGCCGCCCGGGTCCGGGCGGCCGAGGCGTGCGCCCTTCTTCGTGCCCTTCGCGTCGGTCTCCATCCCGATCCGCCACGGCAGCCGGCTCTGGACCAGCGACAGCGGCGCGCCCGGGTAGATCCCCCAGCGGAAGGCGGCCCGGTAGTTGCGGGCGTGGCGCATGTCGCGCAGCACGCCGCGCTCCTCCAGGCGCCCAGCGTAGCCGGCAACGCTGACCGCACGGTCGGCGCCCGATCGAGCAGCGGCGGCGGCCAGTCCCTCCGCGACCGTGTCGGCGGCGGCCATGCCGGACAGGATCCCGTAGTGGATCCCCTTGATCTTCTCCATGTTCACGAAGCCGGCCCCATCGCCCACCACGAGCGCGCCCGGCACGGCCAGCTTGCCCAGCGCGTGGTAGCCGCCCTCGGGGATCGTCCGCGCGCCGGTGGCCGTGATCACGCCGCCGCGCAGCAGGCTCGCGATGAACGGGTGCTTGCGGAAGCGCTCGAACTCACGCTGCGGGTTGAGGTCCCCGTGCTTCCAGTCCAGCCCCAGGATCAGGCCGATGGCCACGGTCTGCTCGTCCATGCTGTACATGAACCCGCCGCCGAACACGCTGGCCGGGTTCGGGTAGCCGAGCGTGTGGAGCACCCGGTTGCTGCCGAACGGGTTCTCCCCGCCGAACCGGACCAGGGCCTTGATGCCCAGCGAGTAGACCTGCGGGTTCTTCCCGCTGCCGAAGCGCTCGCGCAGCTGGGTCGAGAGGACGCCGCGGGTGCCGTCGGCGAGGATCGTGACCCGGGCGCGGATCTCCTCCGCCGGCCGGTGGTTGGACTTCTGACCGCCGTGGGCGTCGAGGCCGACCTCTCCCAGCGCGACCCCGGCGACGCGGCCGTCCTCCACGATGAGCGAGCGGGCCGAGAAGCCCGAGTGGATCTCCACGCCGGCTGCGACGGCCTTGTCGGCGAGGAACCCGACCAGGCGCGAGAGCGAGATGGTCACGTCCCCGGTGTGGTGCATCGCCCGGGGCACGACCGCCTCCGGCACGCGGAAGGCGCGCGAGCCGAGCAGGAACATCAGCTCGTCCCGCTCCACGGGCATCACGTGCTCCATGAACCGGCGGTCGTCCCGCCAGCCAGGGACCAGCTCGTCCAGGCAGGCCGGCTCGAACGAGGCGCCGGACAGGCAGTGGTACCCGGGGCGCGGCGCCTTGTCGATGACCACCACCGACGCGTCCGGGGCCGTGGCGGCCAGCTGGTGCCGAAGCCGGATGGCAGCGGCCAGGCCGGCCGGTCCGGCGCCCACGATGAGGACGTCGATCGGGGCGGTCACGAGGCACCTCCCGTGGCGCGGACGAGCGCCGGTATCACGGTCTCGATGTCGCCGACCACCCCGAAGTCCGCGTAGTTGAAGATGCGGGCCTTGGGGTCCTTGTTGATGGCGACCACGATCTCCGAGCCCTGCATGCCGGTGATGTGCTGCACGGCACCGGAGATGCCGACCGCGACGTAGAGCCGTGGCTGGACGGTCTGCCCCGTCTGGCCGACCTGGTAGTCGTGGGTGGTGAAGCCGTCCTCGACGGCCATCCGCGAGGCCGACACCTTGGTGCTCGCGCCCAACAGCCTGCCCAGGCCCTGGGCCAGCGGGTACAGGTACGTGTCGAAGTCGGCGCGGGAGCGGAACCCGTGTCCGCCGGAGACGAGGATCTCGGCATCCCGGATGGACACCTTGGTGGCGAACGACTCGACCGGGACCGCCTCCAGCCCCAGGTCGTCCTCGGTGAGCTCCACGGTCGGGGTCACGACCTCACCCACGCGGTCGGGATCCGGGACCGGGGCCTTGAACACGCCCGGCCGGACGGTCGCCATCTGGCACGGCGAGTCCTTGGTCATGATCGTGGCCATCACGTTGCCGCCGAGCGCCGGGCGGGTCTGCTTGAGGATGGCGGTGAGGTCCGTCTTGCCCTTGGAGTAGTCGCCGATCTCCAGGCGCGTGCAATCCGCCGTGAGGCCGGACCGGCAGGCGTAGGCGACCCGCGGTGCGAGCTCGCGGCCCAGTGGGCTGGCGCCGAACAGGACGATCTGCGGCTTGCGCTCGATGACCAGGTCCGAGATCGCCTTCTTCTGGGCGAGCGGGTCGAAGCCCGCGAGCAGCGGGTGGCGCAGGACGTAGACCGTGTCGGCGCCGGCTGCGATGAGCTGCGCCGGGCGGTCGCACGGGTCGTCGCAGGCGACGACCGCCCCGACCTTCTCACCCAGGCTGTCGGCGAGACGGCGGGCCTTGCCGATCAGCTCGATCGAGACCGCACGGACGCCCGTGCCCTCGCGCTCGGCGACCACCCAGACCTCGCCCCGGTAGGACGGCTCCCTGCCGTCGAGGACGTACACCTCGTCGGCCTCGGGGCCGGCACCGGGAGCGGCCTCGTGGTATCGCGCGACGATCTTGCCGATCAACGCGGCCGGGTCCTGGACGTACTCGCAGGTCTTGGGGCGGTCCTCGGACGGCGAGAACAGGCGGTAGACCTGGGTCCAGGCGCCCCGGAGGCCCGTCCGCTCCGGGTCCGCGCCAACCGACGCCGCGTTCCACTCGTGGATCTCGGCGACGCGGGCTTCGCGCGCCTGGGCGAAGGTCGGGTACAGCGGGTCCGTGCAGGCCGTCACCGTGACCAGGAACGGCCAGCGAAGGGGGTGGACGTCCTCCACGCCTTCCGATGCGATCCGCCGGATCGCCAGCTGCGGCTCCGTCTGGAGACCCTTCGCGTACGCGATATGGTCGATCCCGAGCTCCTCGGCGACCTGCGGAGGCACCTGGGCGGTGTCCCCGTCCACGGACTGCATGCCGGTGACGATCGCGTAGTCTCGCCGCCCGCCGAACATCTCGCGCTCGATGCGCCGGATCGCGCAGCCGAGCGAGTACGCGGTGGCGCCCGTGTCCGCGCCGGCGAAGTCCTTGTCCGTGAGCAGGATGGCCTCGCCGGGCACCAGCGACAGGCACTCGACCAGGACGTCCCGGGCCTGGGGCGGGCCCATCGTGAGGTACACGATCTTCGCGTCCGGGTCGCCGTGGATCAGCCGCTGGGCGAACGTGAGGGCGTGGAGATCCAATGGGTTGAGGATGCTGTCGAGCATCGCCCGGCGGAGCGTCCCCTTCTCCAGGTCCCAAGCGGCCTCCGGGATGTTCGAGACGTCGGGAACCTGCTTGACGAGCACGATGCAGTCCATTTGCCGACACTACCGGGCCGGCGCCGGCCCGGGCACCGGTCGTTTGTCACACGCAGGCCGTCCAATGTCCCGGCCGGATCGTGCCCTTGCGGCCCGGGCGAGGCAGAACGCCGTGGGATCAGGAGCCCAGGTACGCGAGGACCGCGAGGACCCGACGGTGGTCGTTCTCGGTGTCGGGCAGGTCCAGCTTGCCGAAGATGTTGGTGATGTGCTTCTCGGTGGCGCCCTCGGAGATAGACAGCAGCTCCGCGATGCCCACGTTGGTCCGACCCTCGGCCATCGCCGCCAGGACCTCGCGCTCTCGTGGGGTGAGGGACCGCAGCCGGTCGTCGGCGTGGCGCGGGACCATGAGCTGCGCGACCACCTCCGGGTCCAGCGCGGTGCCGCCGCGGGCGACCCGCCGCAGGGCGTCCATGAACTCCCGGACGTCAGCCACGCGGTCCTTGAGCAGGTAGCCCACGCCCCCGGCGCGGTCCGCCAGGAGTTCGGTGGCGTACTGGCGCTCCACGTACTGGCTGAGCACGAGGACGGGCGTGCCGGGCACCCGGTGGCGGGCCTCGATCGCCGCCCGCAGACCCTCGTCGCGCTGGCTGGGCGGCATCCGCACGTCCACCACGGACACGTCCGGGCGATGCTCCTCGACCGCCGCCACGAACGACGGCCCGTCGCCCACCTTGGCCAGGACGATGCCCCCGCCGTCCGTGATCAGGCGCGCGAGGCCCTCGCGGATGAGTGCAGAGTCTTCCGCGATGACGACGCGCAGGGGCTGGGCTTCCACGCGGTCGATGATTGCTCCTCGACTCCCTGACTGTCCCCCGGGGAATCGTACGCCACGCGACCCTGCCGGCGGGCCCGCGCACAGGGCCCCGGCAGACCCTACCCCGCCGGCCGCGCACGGTCCACGATGTGGCCGGGAGGTCGCGGCGTGCGATATCGAACGGCGATCCCGGTCGCGCTCGTGGTGCTGATTGGGGTGCTCGCGGTGAGCCTGCTGGCGTCCCGGACTCCCACGCCGGCACCACGAGCGTCCGAAGGCGCCGAAGAGGCCCTGCCGCCGCCGCGACTCGAGGGACCCGTGTCGCTCGAGGCGGCCATGGCGGAACGCCGGTCGGTGCGCGGGTTCGCCCCCGAGCCGCTCACGGGCCAGGAGCTGGGGCAGCTGCTGTGGGCTGCCCAGGGGTTGACCGACGCGGATGGTCGCCGCACCTCGCCGTCGGCGGGTGCCCTGTACCCGCTGGAGGTGGACGTCGTCACGGCGCAGGGCGTCGCCCGCTATGTCCCGGACGGCCACCGCCTGGCCTGGCGAAGCGGAACGGATGTCCGTGGGGCCCTGCGGCGGGCGGCGAGAGACCAGGCCGCGGTCGGTGACGCGCCGGCGGTGATCGTCATCAGCGGCGTCGTCGAGCGGACCGCACCCCGCTACGGCGAACGGGCGGAGCGCTACGTGACCCTGGAGGCCGGCCACGCGGCCCAGAACGTGCTGCTCCAGGCGGTGGCCCTGGAGTTGGGAGCCGTGCCCGTCGGCTCGTTCGACGATGCCGAGGTCCACCGGCTGCTCGGACTCGCGGCCGGCGAGGCGCCGCTGTACCTGGTCCCGGTTGGCCACCCGCGCTGATTGGCTCCGCCGCGACGCCCGCGGGGACGGCCGTGTGAGCCGATTCCCGACGCGCGTTGCCCCGATTCCGACGGGCGTTGCCCCGATTCCGACGGGCGTTGCCGCAAGCCACCACGGCCGTCGGGGAAGTTTGGTACGTCGATGCCCCCTACCCGGGTCCCCGCGTGTCTGGCCCGCCCACCCGTACCTGCTGGAGGATGCCTGTAGCGAGCGGGCATCCCGTCCGACGCTCGACGGGAGGTTTGGAGATGCAACTGGCGGAACTGATGGAAGACCTGCTGCTGATCCTGCCCGCGGTGATCCTGGTCGAGGGAATCATTGCGCTCGTCGCCTGGCTCTGGCTCGGGTCGAAGGGGAGCCGCGGTGCGCGCGTTGCCGCGTGGATCGGCCTCGTCACCCTGACGTTGTGGGTCGGTTCGGCGATCGCGTTCGTGTTCCTGCACATCCTGCTGTTCACCTTCGGGCCGACGGCCGCGATCCTCGGGGCGGTGCTCGTGACCGTGTTCATGCTGGCGATGCCGTTCGGCTGGGCGGCCGTGGTCCGCCATCACGACCGCAACGACACCGGCAGGCAGACCGGCACCCAGACCGGCAGCCAGACGCGCTGAGCGGCTTGGATCCGATGGCCACCACCCGCGCGTCCCGCGGCGAGCCCCCGCGCGACGGGTCCCCCGTCACCGCCCGCATGGGCGTGCTGCTCGCCATCGTGGACTTCCCGATGCTCAGCACCGCGTTCCGCAGCGTCATCGACGCAGAGCGGGACATGCATGTCGTCGGCGAGTCCCGGACCAAGGAGATGATCGCCGAGGACGTCCGCACGACGGACGCCGACATCGTGGTGACCGAGTGCGAGCCTTTCGGCGGGCCCGGCTGTGGGACCTTCGCGGCGATCGAGGAGATCCGGGCCGCCTGCCCGCACGCTCGGATCATCGCCCTGGACTGCCGGTGCGCCGCGGAGCAGTTCTCCGTCGCGCTCAAGGCCGGGGCCAACGGCTACCTGACCCGAGAGGCAACCGACGACGACGTGGTCGCCGCCATCCGCAGCGTCGCCGCCGGGCACACGTACGTGAGCCCCGCGATCGTGACCCGCATGGTTGACGCGTACGTACGGCGCTCGCCCGACTCGGCGCTCGACGACCCGTACGAGACGCTGACCGATCGGGAGCGCGAGATCCTGCTGCTCGCGGCGATGGGCCACACGAACCGCGACATCGCGCGGTCCCTGCACCTGTCCGAGCAGACCGTCCACTACCACCGCGCCAACCTCATGGAGAAGCTGGGCCTGCACGACCGCGTCGAGCTGCTCCGGTACTCCGTCCGGCGCGGCATTCTCAGCCCCGCGACCCTGTGAGCTCGATGAACCTGCGAACGCGCCTCCGCGACCTCTGGGCGAGTGTCCGGCCCCGCACCCGGCGAGGCGGCTTCCTGGCCGCGGCCGGGATCCTGGCCGGCGCCGCGGTCATGTCGGTCGCCCTGTTCGCCGGCGCGGCGATGGCCTGGAACCCGTACCTCGAGTTCAGCCTCGACCGCGAGGTCGATGCCCGCTCATGGGCTTCGCTGCGCCAGGAGTTCGCGTCCGCCGACCAGTGCACCGAGTGCCACGAGCCCGAGGCCCACAAGGCGACCACCGCCAGCCACGAGGGGATCGGCTGCCAGACGTGCCACGGCCCGCTGCTGGAGCACGTGGAGGCCGGCGAGGAGGCCGACAGCAGCACGGTCGCCGTCAAGGTGCCGACCGCGGACGTCTGCCTCCGCTGCCACGTCCAGGCCGACGGGCGCCCGTCCGCGATCCGCGAGATCGTGGTCGAGGACCACTACGTCCCGGTCTGCCTGGAGTGCCACGACCCGCACAGCGGCGTGTCCAACCCGCCGCCGATCGTCGAGCACCCCCTGGACAACCTCCCGGCGTGCATGACCTGCCACGGCCCCGAGGGGTTCAAGCTCCGCAACGTGCGCCACCCGGTGGCCGACACGAACGACCGGGCCTGCCTGGACTGCCACGAGGAAGGCCGCGGCCCCGACCACATGGAGACCGTCCGATGACCCGCCGGACGCCCCGGCCGACGCCCGAAACGATCCCGGCCGAGGAGCCGACCACCACGCCCGCGCTCCCGGCGCCGGACCCGGACGCGAGCGGCCTGGTGCCGCTCGAGGAGATCGCGCCCGCGATCGTCGCCGCCTCCGCCAGCCGCCGGGCGTTCCTGGGCTTCGGCCTGGCGGTCGCGGGCGGCCTCGCCGGCGCGGCCGTCATGGCCCGGTTCGTGCCCGTGTTTGCCGAGTCGGCTGACGCCGCGTCGCCGATCGAGGGCCGCTACGACCCCGCCAGCAAGGCGTGGGTGTTCGTCGTGGACACCGCCGCCTGCATCGGCTGCGGCCTGTGCGTCAGCGCGTGCAAGGAGGAGAACAACGTCCCGGAGGAGGCGGCCTACACCCGGACCTGGGTCGAGCGCCACGTCACCACCGTGGACGGCGCCGTCTACGTCGATTCGCCGGAGGCCGGGATGCACGGCTTCCCGGCCGAGTCCACGGCCCCCGGCGCCGCCGGCAAGGAGGTCGCGTCCTCGTTCTTCGAGCCGCGCCTGTGCATGCAGTGCGCCAACTCGCCCTGCACCTCGGTCTGCCCGGTCGGGGCCACCTACAAGACCGAGGACGGCGTGATCCTCGTAGACTCCCGCCGGTGCATCGGCTGCGGCTACTGCGTCGTGGCCTGCCCCTACGGTGCCCGGTACATCACCCCGGCCGGCGAGGACGCCCCCAACGACATGCCCGGCGTCGCGGACAAGTGCACCTGGTGCTACCACCGGATCAGCCGCGGCGCGCAGCCCGCCTGCGTGGAGGTCTGCCCCGTCGGCGCCCGCCGCTTCGGCGATGCGGCCGACCCGACCAGCGAGATGGCGAAGCTGGTCGCCGAGACCAACCCCCAGCCCATGAACCCCGAGTACGGCACCGAGCCCCGCGTGCTGTACCTCGGTCCGTCGGTCCAGGAGGCCTGATCGATGCAGGCGACGCACACGCTCACGCTCGGCGGCCACACGATCCCGGTCGCCCCGCGCGCCGTGGGTGCCGCGGTCGTGCGCGAGATCCAGAGCATGCCGCTCCTGCTGCGGGCGTGGTTCGCCCTGCTGCTGGGGATCATGGCCATCGCCGCGCTGGCCGCGGCCATCGCGCTGCCACCGGGCTGGGAGGTGTTCGGCACCTCACCCAGCTTCGAGTGGGGGCTGATGATCATCGGCTACGTGTTCTTCGCGATCATGACCAGCGGCCTGTGCCTGGCGTCGTCGCTGGGGACGGTGTTCGGGCTGGAGCGGTTCCGCCCGCTGGAGAAGCGCCACGCGCTGCTGGCGACGCTCAGCCTCACGACCGCCTTCGGGATCATCGCCCTGGACCTGCACTACCCGATCCGGATGGTGTTCGGCGCCGTGTTCGTCCCCTCGCCCACGTCGCCGATGTGGTGGATGGGCGTGTTCTACGGCGTCTACCTGGTCGTGCTGCTGGTCGAGGTCTGGAGCATGTTCACCGACCACCCGAAGATCCACCAGTGGTCGTGCACGGCGGCCTCGTGCGTGGCGATCCTGGCCCCGGCGACGCTGGGCGCGGTGTTCGGCGTCCTGGCCGCCAAGCCGTTCTGGAACGGCCCGTGGACGGTCATCATGATGGTCGCCTCCGCGTTCCTCGCCGGGACGGCCCTGCTGGGCCTGGTGTTCTCCGTCGTGGATCGCTTCGAGCTCCAGGACATCGTGCGCGCCCGGCGGTTCGGTATCCCGTCGATCCGGCTGCTGATGACGATCGGGCTGGTGATCGTGTCGCTGCTCCTCGCCCGGCAGGTGGTGGCGGGGCTGACGGGCAGCGCGTTCGGGCTGCGTGAGGCGACCGAGGCGCTCATCGTGGGGCCGCTGGCCTGGATGTTCTGGGTCCTGCGCGTCGGGCTGGGTCTGGCGGTGCCGCTGGCGCTGCTGGTCCTGGGCCGGAAGCGGGGCTCCGCCTGGCTGTTCGCGGCTGCGTTGCTGGCGCTGGCCGGCGTGCTGGTGGACCGAACGCTGTTCGTCGCGGCCGGCCAGATCAGCCCGGTGACCACGGCGGCGGGCGACGTGTCCTACCCCTTCGCCGAGTACCTGCCGTCACTGGTCGAGATCACCCTGCTCGTCGGTGCCGCCGCCTTCATGGCGTTCATGTACACGCTGGCGGAGCGGTACCTGGACCTTGAGGAAGCCGACGTCCACACGTTCTTCCCGTGGCCGTGGCTGAAGAACACCCATGACCACGAGGCCGACGGCCACGACGACGCCGGGCACGTGGCGGAGGCCGGGGCATGACCGGGCAGCAGGCCGTCGCGCGCCACGCCTATGGGATCACCGTCGCCGGCCTCGTGCTGGGGATCGTGGTCACGGCCGGCTTCCTGATGCTGATCGCGCTGCCGGACCTCATCGGCAGCCTGGCCTTCACCGGGCCGGCACCGCAATCGCCTGCCCCGTCGGAGGCGCCGTCCCCGAGCCCCGGGTCGGCGATGGGCCTGGCCCCGATCGGGATCGCGATGGCCCCCGACTCCGACTGCGCCGCCTGCCACATGACGACGACCGGCGTCGTGGGCACCAAGCCGATCCCCAAGCTCGCCCATCCCCTGTGGGGCTGGCGCGAATGCACGGCCTGTCACGCGAACGACAGCCTGGTGAAGACCGCGCCCGGCCACTCGGGCCTGCACAAGGAGGACTGCCTGGTCTGTCACCAGGCGTCGAGCCAGTCGGGCCCCATCAGCCCGGCGCCGCTCCGCCCCGAGCACATGGGCGGGGAGCAGGCCTGCACCTCCTGCCACGGCGAGGACGAGCACGCCCCGCTCCCCGAGACCATGAAGGGCCGCCACAACTGCTGGATCTGCCACAACGGCCCGGAATTCACGTACCTGTTCGAGTCGCCGGAGGCTCCCGCGCTGCCGTCGCCGTCCGGGCAGTAGGCGCGCGAGCCGGCCGGCCCTGCGCCGGCGCATCGCCCTCCGGCTACCCCTCCGCCTCGCGTTCCTCGGGCGGCCGCAGGGCGCGGAAGGACCGGTAGAGCAGCAGGTCGTAGACGATCTTCAGCCCCCCGGCGAGGATGAACGGCAGGCCGGCCAGGGCGGCGCTCGCGTACAGCGGCCCCGCGACCAGCGGCGCAGCCGCGACACCCAGCGACCGCGCGATGCCCGTCACGCCGGCCGCAGCGGAGCGCTCGTCCGGCGCCACGATCGCCATCGTGTACGACTGGCGGGTGGGCACGTCCATCTGGCTGATCGCAAAGCGCGCAAGCAGCACGCCGGCGGCGAGCGGCAGGGTGGGCATCAACGGCACCAGCATCAGCAGCACGTTCGACGGCAGGTGGGTGAAGACCATCGTCCGGACCAGGCCGAACCGCGCCGCCAGCCGCCCTGCCGCGAGCGCCGAGAACCCGGCCAGCAGGTTCGCCGCGGACAGGAGCAGGCCCAGCGCCATCGCGTCCACGCCGAACTGGACGTTGAACCAGAACGCCACGAAGGACAGCACGACGAAGCCGCCGGCGAACGCGTCCAGGGCGAACAGCGCGGACAGGCGGAGCACGACGGGCCGCGAGCGATGCAGGCCCAGCCGGTCCCGGATCGTGGCGTCGGCGATCTCCGCGGTCGGCACCTCGACCCGCGATGACACCCCGCTGACCAGCGCCGCCAGGCCGAGGCCGATCACGGCGTACCCCAGGATCACCAGCCGGTAGGCGTCGGCCGCGCCCGTCCCGGCCGAGATGGCGGCCGAGACCAGGGCGCCCGCGGCCAGCGTCCCGGCCGCCGTGGCCAGTGATCCCGCCAGCTGGTACCGGGCGAACAGGCTCGTCCGGCGGCGATCCGGGACGAGCCCCGTGAGCGCCGCCTGCTCCACAGCGAGGAACGGGCCGACCTCGTTGCCGCTGGGGCTCACCACGCCCAGGGTCGCGGCGGCCAGGAGCACGACGAACACCGGCGTGGCGGCGAACACGACACCGGCGGCCAGCATCAGGAGGGCGCCCGCCACCAGGACGCGGCGACGCCCGAGGCGGTCCGCGTGGGTCGTCAGCCACAGCGAGACGGCCGCGTCGCCCAGCAGGGTGAGGCCGAGGAGCAGGCCCACCTCGCCGCCCGACAGCCCGATGGCGTCCAGGTACAGCACGAGGACGACGGCCAGGAACCCGTACCCGAACATACGCAGGACGCGGGTCGCGAACAGCAGCACGACGTCGCGGTCGGCGGGGCGCGCCGCCCGCGTATCGGCGCCGCGCCCCGATGGCCGGGCGGCGGGGTCCCCGTTGCCGGTGGCGGCCACGGCTCCTTCCTACGCGCGGCCGCGCACGAGGTCGATCAGGCGGCCCAGCACGCGCTCGCCGTCGGCCCGCAGCCCGTTGTGCTCGTACTCGTCCGTGATCCACGCCCGGAGCCCGCGGACGGCGGCCGCCGTCTCCTCGGCGAAGAGCGCGCTCGACGTACAGGTCGTTGACGTAGATCGTGGCCGCGACCGGGACCTCGTTGCGAGCCAGCCGGTCCCCGTCGTAGAGGCGCGGCCAGGGGTGCTCGGCCAGGACGGCCGCGGCTTCCCGATGGGGGCGGAGCGCACCGTAGTCCTCGAACATCCAGGGGAAGACGTGCTCCGCCGTGAACGCCTCGGATCCCTCGAGCCAGTCAGGCTCCAGGCGGTCGGCGGACCAGCGGGTCGGGCCGCCATCGGCGTACGAGGACTCGTGCAGGGTCGCGTAGATCGGGTTGCGGGCGAACCGGACCCCGCCCTCCACGTCGTGGAGGAAGGCCTGCGACCCGAACGGGAGCTCCAGCACGTGGTGGAGCAGCTCGAAGCCGTCGCTCATCCCCAGCCACAGGCCGAGCTGGCGGAACCGGCGTCCGGTCAGCTTGTCGCCGGATGGGAGACGGACCTCCTCGGTCTCGAGCCGGCGGTGGATCTCCCTGACGCGGACCCGATCCTCCGGGTAGCGCTCGTAGTAGCGGGCGTTGGCGTCCCTGAGCCGGATCCAGGTCGCGGCGTAGACGTCGTCAACCGGCCGCCCGATCGGCGACAGGCCGCCGGTGATCAACGCCTCGCGCAGCCCCTCGGGGGCGATGGAGAGGTAGGTCAGCGACGTGAACCCGCCGAAGCTCTGGCCGAGCACGCTCCAGCGGTCCACGCCCAGGTCCCGCCGAATCCACTCCGCGTCACGGACGATCGAGTCCGCCCGGAAGTGCGAGAGGTAGGCCGCCTGCTCGGTCGGCGTCGCGCCCGGGATCTGCGGGCCCACGGGCGTGGAGCGGCCGGTCCCGCGCTGGTCCAGCAGCAGCACCCGGTAGTCGCGGAGCGCGCGCTTCATCCAGCCCGACGGCGGGCTGGTGGGCCGCGCGGCCTCGAAGCCCGGCCCCCCCTGGAGGAAGACGAGGTATGGCCGGTCCGTGCCGTCGGGATCGGCGACCTCCCGCGTGAACACCGTGATGGCCTGACCGCCGGGGAGGGCGTGATCCAGGGGGACGCGGTGCTCCCGCTCGGTGAGGACGGCACCGGGAACTCGATACGTTGCGGTCATGGCCGGGTCGATGCCTCCTCGGGGGGTGGGCCGCGAGCGCGCGTCGCGGCACGTCCAGCCTATCGCGACGCACGCCCTGATCCCGACCCGAATCCGGCCATCGGGCCGTCCGGCGGGCGCCGTTCGGCACTCGCGCGGCCGCCGCCCCGGGTGTTCGATCGTGGTGAAAGGAGCGGCCATGATCGAGACGCTCACGCCGCAGGAACCCGCGCCGACCGCGGAGGCCGAGGTGCCGCTGGAGAGCCTGCACGAGGCCCCGATCGAGGACGGCCTGGTCGCCGGCCGCCCCGTCGAGGACCGCAGCTTCGAGGTGGTGGAGGTCGGTGCCGGCGCGGTCGCCGGCATGGTGGTCGGGACGGCCGTGGCGCCCGGAGTCGGGACCGCGATCGGGGGCCTGGTCGGCGGCGCGGTGGCGCTGGTGGCCGGGGAAGCCCTGGAACGCCACGAGGGGCGCGCGGCGCAGACCATCGACGCGGTGGACGAGGAGCCGGTCCCGCACGGCTGATCCGCGGCCCGTCCTCGCCGCGTGTCGCTTGTCCACCGAGGCCCTATCCTGACCTGACGCCGCGGCCTGCTCGGCCGCCAACGCACCGCCAGCGCCGTCCCCTGCGCCAGGAGGATCAGCCCAGTGGCCGACCTGTCCACCACGTTCACGGGCCTTCGGTTCGAGAACCCGTTCCTGCTCGCGTCGGCGCCCCCGACCGAGTCCGAGAGCAACATCATGCGGGCCTTCGAGGCCGGCTGGGGCGGGGTGGTCACCAAGACGATCGGGCTCCACCCGGTGGTCAACGTGGCCGGCCCCAAGACCAAGTTCATCCGCGCCGACAACAGCGGCACCCGCGTCTCGATGCAGAAGCGCCCGGACACGACGCTGATGGCGTCCTGGAACTGGGAGTTGATCTCCGACAAGCCGATGGACTGGTGGCTGCCCAAGCTCAGGTCCATCAAGGCAGCGTGGCCGAATCGGATCCTGGTCGCCTCGATCATGGCCGGCTCGGGCAGCGACAAGGAGCTGGGCAACTGGCAGACCCTCGTCGAGGGCGTCCAGGACGCGGGGGCGGACGCGATCGAGCTCAACTTCTCGTGCCCCCACATGGACCGGGTGGACATGGGCGCCAACGTGGGCAAGGACCCCGTCCTGTGCTCCGTGTCCACCCAGGCGGTCCAGGAGGTCGCGAGGGTCCCGGTGTGGGTCAAGCTCACCCCGGCCACGGCCAACATCGTGGAGGAGGCCGAGGCCACGTTCCGCGGCGGCGCGGACGCGATCGTCTCGTCCAACACCTTCCCGTCGCTTCCCCCGTTCGACGCCGAGACGCTGGACCCGGAGGTCCACGTGGATGGCTACGTGTCCTCCGGCGGCATGGGCGGCCCCGCGATCCTGCCCCTGTCGCTGGCCAAGATGGCCCAGATGACGCAGGCCTTCCCGGACCATGAGTTCTCCGGGATCGGCGGTATCTCCACCTTCGAGCACGCACTCAGCTACTTCCTGCTGGGCTGCGGCACGGCCCAGGTGGCGACGGCCGCGATGCTGGACCATGCGATCGGGCCGAACGTCATCCGCAACCTGACCGGGGGGATGGCCGAGTTCCTGGACCGCAACGCGGAGCGCGGCTGGACGTCGCTGGCCGACTTCCGCGGCCTGCGCCGGGACCGGGTCGTGGCGCAGTCCGCGATCCGCCGGCCGGACGAGGCCGGCTACCACGGCGGCTACGAGGAGGACGCCGAGGGCTACGCGACGGCGCCCGCCAAGGCGTAGTTGGTCCGGGCCGGCGCGGGCTGGTCGCAGCGGCGCGGCGGCGGGGCCGGCGAGGCGGCCCGTTCCCGAGGGCGCCCAGAAGCGCCATTTCCGTCACGCAGCCACAGCACGCGTGCTCGTCGGCGCCGCTTGCGGTGTCCTGCCACCCCAAGCCGGGTAGCGGGGCCTGGCTCCCGCCATTGAGTCTCGTGGTGGCTGAATGGCACGAGCGGGCCACGCCCAGGCGGCGCTCCGCCGCCCGCCGGCCGACGAAGAGTCGTCCTTCGACTGGATGCCGGCTTCGCCCCCCGGTGCATCGGGCAACCCGGTGTGGCGCGGAGCGGCGCAGCGAAGTGCCCCCGGGCGATGGCCCTGGTTGCTCCTGCGATCCGGCGGGAGCCCGGCGAGGCTCCCGGCGAGGGTCAGCGCAGGAACGTGCTCCGCTCGCGCTTGACGAACTGGCCGTCGCCGGCCTTGCCCAGCCACTGGCCGTTGTCCACGATCACCTTGCCGCGGCTCATGACCACGTCCGAGCCGCCCTGGACCTCGAGGCCCTCGTAGCACGAGTAGTCCACGTCCATGTGGTGGGTCGTGGCCGACAGGGTGTGCCGGCGGTTCGGGTCGTAGACCACGAGGTCTGCGTCGTAGCCCGCGGCCACGGCGCCCTTCTTCGTGAGCCCGAACAGCTTGGCGGCCCCGGTGGAGGTGATCTCCACGAACCGGTTGGGGGACATCCGCCCTTCCACGACGCCGCCGTGGTGCATCAGGTCCATGCGCTCCTCGACGCCCGGCAGGCCGTTGGGGATCTTGCGGAAGTCGCCCCGGCCCAGCTCCTTCTGGCCGTGGAAGTCGAACGGGCAGTGGTCCGTCCCGGTGGCGGCGAGGCTGCCCTTGACGAGGGCGTTCCAGAGCGCGTCCTGGTGGCCGGCGGCCCGGTCGCGGAGCGGCGGCGAGCACACGAACTTGGAGCCCTCGAAGCCCTGGTCGATGTCGGCGAGTGACAGGAACAGGTACTGCGGACACGTCTCGCCGAACGCCCTGATGCCCTCGGCCTGGGCGCGCTGGAGCGTGTCGATCGCCTCCTTGGCCGACATGTGGACGAAGTAGACCGGCGCCTTGGCCGCCTGGGCCAGGCGGATCAGGCGGTTGGTCGCCTCCCCCTCGAAGATCGAGTAGCGGGCCAGGCCGTGGCCGATCGGGTCGGTGACGCCGTTCGCGACCATCTCCGCCGCGACGACGTCGATGACGGGGCCGTTCTCGGCGTGCATCAGGATCAGGCCGCCATTCTTCGCGGTCTGTTTCATGGCCTTGAAGATCGCGTCGTCGCCGCTGAGGAACACGCCCGGATAGGCCGTGAACAGCTTGAACGTGGTGACGCCCTCGTCGACCAGCGCGTCCATCTCCGGCAGCAGGTCGTCCCGCATGTCGGACACGATCGTGTGGAAGCCGTAGTCGATGCAGGCCTTGCCGTCGGCCTTCTCGTGCCAGATGTCCAGGCCCTCGCGGAACGTGCCACCCTTGGGCTGGACCGCGAAGTCGATGATCGTCGTGGTGCCGCCGAAGGCGGCGGCCCGCGTGCCGGTCTCGAACGTGTCCTTGGCGAACGTGCCGCCGAACGGCAGCTCCATGTGGGTGTGCGGATCGATCCCGCCCGGGATGACCCACTTGCCGGTCGCGTCGATCACCCGATCGGCCGCGACGTCCAGGCTCTCGCCGATCAGGGCGATCCGCTCCCCGTCAACCAGGACGTCACCCGCGGCGGTGGCGTCCGCGTTGACGATGGTGCCTCCCTTGATGAGCGTGCGCATCGTTCCTCCTTGGCCCGAACGAACCCCGATGGGCGCCGCGGCGGCCGGATGGGCCGGGCCGCCGCGCGGTCAACCCAACTCTAGGCCCGGACGAGGTCGTCGTACTGGTCCGGCCGGCGGTCCCGGTAGAACTGCCAGGTCTGGCGGACCTCGGTCACGAGGTCGAGGTCCATGTCCCGGACCAGGAGCTCCTCGTCGTGCGCGGAGCCGGGTGCCCCGATGAACTGGCCGCGCGGGTCGCAGAAGTAGCTCTGGCCGTAGAAGTCGTCGTCGCCCAGGGGCTCGATGCCCACCCGGTTGATGGTGCCCACGAAGTAGCCGTTGGCGACCGCGTGGCTGACCTGCTCGATCCGCCACAGGTACTCGGAGAGGCCACGGGAGGTGGCACTGGGGATGAACACCATCTCGGCGCCGTTGAGGCCCAGCGCCCGGGCGCCCTCGGGGAAGTGGCGGTCGTAGCAGATGTACACGCCCACCTTGCCCACCGCGGTCTGGAACACGGGGTAGCCGAGGTTGCCGGGCCGGAAGTAGTACTTCTCCCAGAAGCCCTTGACGTGGGGGATGTGGGTCTTGCGGTACTTGCCCAGGTACGAGCCGTCGGCGTCGATCACGGCCGCGGTGTTGTAGTAGATGCCGCTGGTGGCGTCCTCCTCGTACATGGGCACCACGAGGACCATCCCGGTCTCCTTGGCCAGCGCACACATCCGGGCGGTGGTGGGGCCGTCGGGGATGTGCTCGGTGTAGCTGTAGTAGGTGGGCTCCTGGACCTGGCAGAAGTAGGGGCCGTAGAACAGCTCCTGGAACAGCATCACCTGGGCGCCGGCCTTGGCGGCCTCGTGGGCGTAGCCCTCGTGCTTCTGGATCATCGACTCCTTGTCGCCGGTCCAGGTGGCCTGCAGCAGCGCGCCGCGGACGATACGGGGCATCGGGGAACCTCTCCGTCGTGTCTGGGACTGGGCGACCTTCACCGGCCACCTTGGGGCTGGGGATAGCCTCGCGCCGCCGCGGACCGGGCGGATGAGCCGGAAGCCACGAAGGTTTCGGGCTCCCCGGCCCTCCGGCATCGGTCGATCCGGCCGTGATCGCAGCAGGGCGCCGTGGGCCCGAACGGCGGGGGTAATTCAGGACCAGCGGCCCTCCGTCGCAACGCCCGCCGATTGGTCTAATCGGCCGAACCTTGGCCTGCCCGGGCCCGCCGCGGGACCGCCGACTGCCGTGCGACGGCGTGCGATTGCGGCTTCCGCGACGGTTTCCGTTGGGGCAGACTACGCCCCAGTGGGGGTGTTCGGATCACGGATCGGCATTGGAGGAGGTGGCCCGCGACGATGATCCCGGCGACCCGCGCGCAGCCCCGCTGCCCGTGCGTAGCCGTCCGGCCCATTCGTGGTCCCTAGGCCCAATAGCGGAGGGAGTACATGACTGCGGCAACCATGGAGGAGATCGCCCACCCCGACGGGCGATATGAGCTGACACCCGAGGCGGACGCCTCACTGGAAGGCTCCCCGCTCCACAACGGGGACCTGGCGCCCGTCGCGCTGCCCAAGCGCACGTGGACGACGTACAACTACCTTGCCCTGTGGGTGGGCATGTCGATCAACATCCCGTCGTGGGCGCTGGCCGCCGGCCTGATCGCCCTCGGGATGAGCTGGGTCCAGGCGATCATCACGATCGGCCTGGGCAACCTGATCGTGCTGGTCCCGATGCTGCTCATCAGCCATTCGGGCACCAAGTACGGGATCCCGTACCCCGTCGTGTCCCGCGCCTCGTTCGGCGTCTGGGGCGCCAACGTTCCGGCCCTCCTGCGCGCGGGTGTGGCCTGCGGCTGGTTCGGCATCCAGACCTGGATCGGCGGCCTGGCCGTGTTCGGCATCGGCGTCGCGATCTTCGACTGGCTGCTCGGCGAGGGCAACTTCTGGAGCTCGGCCAGCCCGATCGCGCTCAGCTGGCTGCCGGGTCTCGACGCCGTGCCGTACCCCTGGACGCACTGGCTGAGCTTCCTGATCTTCTGGGGCATCAACATCCTGGTGATCCTGCGCGGCATGGAAGCCGTGAAGCGGCTCGAGGGCTGGGCGGCGCCGTTCCTCGTCGTCGTGTTCACCGTCCTCATGGTCTGGATGGTCTACCAGGCGGAGGGCCTGGGGCCCGTCCTCGAGCAGCAGGGCTCGCTGGGCTGGGGTGCCGACTTCTGGGCGGTGTTCCCGATCTCGCTCATGGGCATGATCGCGTTCTGGTCCACCCTGTCGCTCAACATGCCGGACTTCACCCGATTCGGGCGCAGTCAGCGCGAGCAGATGATCGGCCAGACCGCCGGTCTGCCGACGACGATGACGCTGTTCCCGCTGATCGGCGTGATCACGGTTTCCGCCACCCAGATCGTCTATGGCGAGCCGATCTGGGATCCCACGGCGCTGGTCGCCAAGATCGACAACGTGCTCATCGTCGTGTTCATGCTGTTCACGCTCATGATGGCCACGCTGTCCACCAACGTCGCGGCCAACGTCGTGAGCCCGTCGTACGACTTCTCGAACCTGTGGCCGAGCAAGATCAGCTTCAGGACCGGCGGCCTCATCACGGGCGTCATCGGCATCCTGATCATGCCCTGGGGATTCCTGGCCACCCCGGAGGCGTACATCTTCACCTGGCTGGGCACCTACGGCGGCCTGACGGGCGCCATCGCGGGCGTGCTGATCGCCGACTACTGGCTCATTCGGAGGAAGACCCTCAAGCTTGCGGACCTGTACCGGGCGAACGGCATCTACCGGTATGCCCGCGGCTGGAACTGGCGGGCCCTGGTCGCCCTGGTCGTGGGCGCCATCGTCGGCATCGGCGGGGCGTACTCGAACCTCGCCGCCGACGGAAGCCCAACCGGGCCCTTCCCGCCCGACGGGCTCATCCCGTTCCTCAAGCCGGCGTACGACTACAGCTGGATCGCGGCGCTGCTTGTCGCCTTCGTGCTGTATTGGGTGTTCGCGAAGTTCATCCCGCAGAAGGGGCAGGACGTCGCGTAGCCAACGCCGCACGTCGCCGGTCCCCGGCGGCATCGCTCGCAGCATCGCCAGAGGCCCCTCCCGCGGAGGGGCCTCTGCTCGTGCCGGGGGACCGGTGCGGGAACGCCGCCCCGGCGCGCCGCCGATCGGCCATCATGCGCGGCAACGGAGGGACTGCCCGTGAATTCGCCCCGTTACAGCCTGCTGAGGGACTTCATCGCGGTCGCGATCGCGGCGGTCGCGTGTCCCGTCTCCGTGTTCGGTGGCATGAACCTTGGCTGCGTCGGCCAGACGTTCACCAGCGAGTGCGCGATGTCCACCATCGCGGTCTCCCCGATCATCCTGCTCGCGTCCGGCGTGATCGCCGGCATCGTCACCCGGGGCTGGACCGGGTTCCTGCTCGTGTTCGTCGGCACGGTCATCGGCATGGTCTCGATCCTGGTCCTCTCGAGCCTCGGGGGCACGCCGGTGCCGCTGGACCCGATCTCGGGCTTCATCGCCACGATCTGGTTCTTCGCCCCGATCGCCATCGGGTTCGGGTTCGGCCGCCTCCTCGCGCGGCTGTGGGCCAGCCGCAGCGGAGACCACCCCGGACGCTGACCGGGAGGTCGTCCTCTCCCGGGGTGCAGGCGCGCACCTCGCCGCGAAACACTCGGCCGGGTCATTTCGTCACGTGTGCAGAACGCCACCAGAACGACCGGCCGCCGCGCGAACGTCCCGCCCCGGCGAGCCCGGGGTCTTGACCCCAGCCGGTCCCGCGTCCGGGGAGAGCATGGGACGAACGGGCGGAGCCAGCGACGCGACAGCGGACACCGGTGCGGGTGCCCTGTTCCGGCCCGACATCGAGGGGCTCCGCGGGGTCGCGATCCTCCTGGTCCTGCTGTTCCACGGCGCGTTCCCCGTCCCGGGCGGCTTCGTGGGCGTGGACGTGTTCTTCGTCATCAGCGGCTTCCTGATCACCGGGCTCCTGCTCCGGGAGCGGGAGACAACGGGCGGAATCGGCCTCCTCGCGTTCTATGGGCGCCGCATGCGCCGGCTGCTGCCGGCCGCGGTGGTCGTGATCGCCGTGGTCATGCCGCTGGCGTTCGTGGTGCTGCCGCCGCTGGACCGCCCGGGCGCGATGGCCGACGGCGCGGCCGCCGTGCTGTGCACCTCGAACATCCGCTCCGCCCTGGCCGCCGGCGACTACTTCGCCGCGGTCAGCACGCCCTCACCGTTCCTGCACTTCTGGTCGCTGTCACTCGAGGAGCAGTTCTACCTCGTCTGGCCGGTGCTGCTGCTGCTGGTGGCGCGAGGGCGTCGGATCCGGCTGGCGGCCGGCATCGTGCTGGTCGTGCTGCTCGTCGCCGGCCTCGGTGCGTCCGTGCTGCTGACGGACCGGGCCGCGACGTGGGGGTTCTACTCGCTGCCGTCGCGGAGCTGGCAGTTCGCAGCCGGTGGCCTGGTCGCCGTCGGCGCCGTGCTCCTGCGCCGCCTCCCGGACCTCCCGGCCGCGCTCGGAGGCTGGGCCGGGATCGTGGCGATCGCCGCCGCCGCGCTCGCGATCGACGGGGGCGTGCCGTACCCGGGCGTCGCGGCCCTGCTGCCGACGGCCGGCGCCGTCCTGCTGATCATCGCGGGCGACCGGCCCCGGGGTCCGGGCGTCCTCCTCCGGATCCCGCCGCTCCGCTTCCTCGGCCGGATCAGCTACTCCCTGTACCTGTGGCACTGGCCGATCCAGGTCCTCGCCATCGCCGCCATCGGGACGTCGCCGGATCCGGCGGGAGCCGCGGCGCTCGCCGTGATCGCGATCGGTGTCGGGTGGCTCAGCTGGGCGTTCGTGGAGGAGCCGTTCCGCAAGGCCCGCCTGCCGCGGCGCACCCTGACCCGCCTGTCGCTCCCGCTGGGGACCGGCGCGATCGTCGGCGTCGTGGCCTGGTCCGCGATGCTCGGCGCATCCGCGGACGCCGCGATCGCCGGCGTGGGTGCGGGTGCCGGTTCCACGGACGTCGCCATCCTCGAGCCCGATGACGGACCCGCCATCGTGGGCGGGGTCGAGACGCCCACGGAGCGGGCGAGCGGGACCCCCGCCACGTCGGATGCGCCGGCGACCGAGACCCCGGCGGCGGACGCGACCGGTTCGACGGAGGCAGGTCCCACCGATCCGTCGTCCTCCACCTCCGCGCCTTCCGGCGACGCGACGGTGTCCGCCGCGGCGGCCCCGACCGCTGACGCGCTGATCGCCTGGGACGCGATCCCCGCCGCGCGCCTCCCGGCGGACGTCCGCCTGCCGCGCGACGTGCGCCCGGCACTGGGCGAGGCGCGCGACGACCGCGAGCGGCTCCCGGACGACGGCTGCTTCACCTGGCTGGACGGCGTGGAGCCCGCCGAATGCGTGTATGGCAAGGCCAGGGGACGGATCAAGGTCGTCCTGGTCGGCGACTCGCACGCGGGGCACTGGTTCCCGGCGTTCAACGCGCTGGCCCAGCGGAACGGGTGGCAGCTGCTCCCGTACGTCAAGGCGTCGTGCCCATTCATCGACATCCCCGTCCAGCACCCGTTCGCCAAGCGGGAGTTCACGGAATGCGCAACCTGGCGGACCCGTGCGATCCGCGCCATCAACGGCTCCAAGCCGGACCTGGTCGTGGTGGCCACGGCCTACCGCGGCATCCGGCCGGTGAACGCCGCCGATGGTCGCGCCAGGACGCAGGGCGAGGCGATGGCCCGGGAGATCGCCAAGCTGGAGGCCCCCGCGGCGATCATGGTGGACAGCCCGCGGACGAGCACCGACGTCCCCGCCTGCCTGTCCAAGCACCCCGACGACATCCATGCCTGCGCGATCCGCCGAGGCGAGGCCTTCTTCGACACGTTTGGCGTGCGCGAGCGGGTTGCCGCGAAGCGATCGGGGGCGGCCGTGATCGACATCGTCGCCGCCGTGTGCCCGTCCACGCCCTGCCCGGTCGTCCTGGACGGCATGATCGTGTACCGGGACGGCCACCACCTCACCGCGACGTTCGCGCGCTCGCTGGCCCCGGTGCTGATGAACGCGCTTCGGCCGATCCCGGAGCTCGCGGGACCGCCGCCGGCGCCGGCGGCATCCGCCGCGCCGGCATCCGCCGCGCCGGCAGCCGTGGCCCGGATGCCATCCGCATCGGCAGAACCGGCGGTGGCGGTGGCGGCACGTACGACACCGGCCAGCGCGCCGACTCCGTTGACGCTGCCCCTCGTGACGTCCGCGACGTCCGGGGCCGGTGCAACCGACCCATCGGTCCAGTCGGGGGCCGCCGCGGCCGCCGCGGCCGCCGCGGTCGCCGCGGTCGCCCTCCGATCGGACGTCCAACCGGCGTCGCGCGGCGCCGGCGCTCTCGAGCCGGTCGTGGCCGCCCACCCGACGGACGCGCACGTCCTGGCCGTGGCCTACGAGCGCCGGCTCGGGGAGCCCGCCTGCAGCGGCGCCGCCCTGGAGGCGGCCGTCGCGGTCTCGCGCGACGGCGGCCGCACGTGGCGCGAGACGAAGGCCCGGCCCTGGGACGGAAGCGGGCGCGCCTCGTCGTATCACTCCGCGGTGGCCTGGGGACCGGGTCCCGCTCCCGGTGCCGCACGCCTCTACTGGGCCGGCACGACGACCCGCCGCTGTGGCGGCGACCTGCGTGTGGCCGTGGCCTGGTCCGACGACGAGGGCGCGACGTGGGGCGGGCTCCACGTGTTCACCGCCACCCCGGCGTGGGTCGGCGGGATGCCGGACATCACCGCGGACCGCGACCCCGCCAGCCCGGGCTTCGGGACGCTGTGGGTCGTCTACAACTACCCGCTGTCCGGCGGCCGCGGCTCCGGCGTGCGGGTCACCGCCTCGAGCGATTTCGGCCGGACCTGGAGCGGGATCGCGGTTCCACGGGTGGCGGCCGCGCCCGCCTTTCCCGCCAGCTGGCGGTTCGGGTACCGGATCCGGACGGGCCCGGACGGGTCGGCCTGGGTCTCCTGGTACCAGGCCGACCTTCGCCACTGGGACCCGGCCGAGGTGTTCGAGCGGGGCAGCCACGCCAATGTCGGGCGGATCGGCTTCGCCGTCGCCCGGGTCCGCCGGGAGGACGGTCGCGTGATCGCCTCGAAGCCGGTGATGCCGGTCACGGTTTCCCGCAACGCGTGGACGCTGGGCGACCGGGCGGCGCCCGGGACGCGGTCGCACACCTACGTGGACCCGATGTGGAGCCACGGCCTGGACGTGGACCCGCTGACGGGCGACCTGCACCTCGCGGTCGGTGACTTCGCGCGGTCCGGCAAGGACCGGCCGGCCGGCTCGATCCGCGTGGGGCGGAGCAGCGACGGCGGGCGCACGTGGACGTGGACGGTGCTCCAGGCGCCGCCGGAGACCGGCGGCCGCGCCCAGTCCGTGTTCCGGCCCGGGATCGTGGCCCGGGATGGCGTCGTTGTCGTCGGCATGCGCACCATCGACCGCGTCGCCGGGCCCGGCGCCGACGCGCGGATCGGCGCAGCGTGGGCAATGTCCACGGACGGAGGGCGGTCGTTCACGCGACCCGCCGTCATCCCGGGGTCGCGGTGGCGATCCTCGGGGCTGGCCGCGTGGGTCAATGGCCCCGGCACGCGCGACCGCCTGGACATCGCCGCGGACGGGACGGCGATCTACGCTTACGGCGTGGGGCGCGACGCGATGACCGCGCGATCCGCCGCGCCGGGCACCGTCCAGGTCGCCCGCCTCCGGCCGGCGGCGCTCGACGGCCGGGAGCCGCTGCCGCCGTACCGCGGCGGCCGTCGGCCATCCTGAACCACCGACCCCGCGCTCAGCCAGAACGACCGGTCGCGCGCTCAGCAGATCCGGGGCAGCTGCTCCCCGACCAGCATGTCCACGATCCGCTCGCTGCCCACGATGGTCCGGATGGTGACCATCCCGGGATGATCCGCGACCACCTCGCCGATCCGGGCCGCGTCGGCGCCCTCTGGCACGGCGCGCATCGCCGCCAGCACCGCCTCCGCACACGCGGCGGGCACGATCGCGACCAGCTTGCCCTCGTTCGCCACGTGGAGCGGGTCCAGGCCCAGGAACTCGCACGCAGCCCGGACCGGGCCCGGGATCGGGATGGCCGGCTCGTCGAGGACCATCCCCACCCGCGAGGCGGCCGCGATCTCGTTGAGCGCGGACGACAGGCCGCCGCGGGTCGGGTCCCGCAGCACGCGGACGTCCGGCTCCACGGCCAGCATCGCCGCCACCAGGCCGTTGAGAGCGGCGGTGTCGGACGCGATCTCCACCTCGAACTCGAGACCCTCGCGGACGCTCATGATCGCGACCCCGTGGAGCCCGATCGGCCCGGACAGCAGGACCACGTCCCCGGGGCGCGCCCGGTCCGCGGATGGCGAGACCCCGTCCGGCACCAGGCCGATGCCGGCGGTGTTGACGAACAGCCCGTCCGCGGCGCCCCGCCCGACGACCTTCGTGTCGCCGGTGACGATGCGGGCGCCCGCCCGCGCCGCGGCTGCGGCCGCCGACGCCGTGATCAGCCGCAGCTCCTCCAGCGGCAGCCCCTCCTCGATCACGTAGGCGAGGCTGATCGCCAGCGGCTGGGCGCCCATCATCGCGAGGTCGTTGACGGTGCCGTTGACCGCCAGCTCCCCGATATCCCCGCCCGGGAAGCGGATCGGCGACACGACGAACGAGTCGGTCGTGAACGCCAACCGCGCCCCCGCGACGCCCGGCAGCTCCACCACGGCCGCGTCGTTGAGCGGTCCGCCCGGCGATGCCGCGGCGAGCGCGGGGGCGAGGACGTCGCGCATCAGCGCGTTCGACAGCTGACCGCCGGAGCCGTGGCCCAGGATCACGCGCTGGTCCTCGGGGATGGGCGCCGGGCAGGCGACCCCTTCCGCGTCGATGGTCACCAGCGGCTCGTCCGGCGCGGTCATCGGGGGGTCCCCGTGGCGCCGTCGGCCGGCGCCACGTTGACCAGCGGCAGCGCGCCGCTGAACCCGCCGGTGGCCGCCAGCCCCCGCCCGGCCGAGTAGAACGCGGCGCAGGTGCCCTCGGAGCTGACCATCGGCGCCCCCAGCGGCTTCTGCGGCGAGCACAGCGTCCCGTACGCCGTGCAGTCGGTCGGCAGCCGTCGCCGGTCAGGATGGCGCCCGCGATGCAGGCGGGGTGCTCGTTGGTCCGGATGTCGCCCACGTCGAACTTCTGCTCGGCGTCGAAGCGCGCGTACTCCGGCCGCAGCCGGTAGCCGGACATCGGGATCTCGCCCACGCCCCGCCACTTGCGGGGCCCGACCTCGAACACCGCCATCACCTGCCGCTGGGCGAGCGGCACGCCCTCCCGGGTCACGGCGCGGGTGTACTGGTTCTCCACCTCCGCCCGGCCCTCCTCCAGCTGGCGGATCGCCATGTGGATGCCCTCCAGGAGGTCGAGCGGCTCGAAGCCGGTGACCACGATCGGCACCCGGTACTTCGCGGCGATCGGCTCGTACTCCGTCCAGCCCATGATCGCGCACACGTGGCCCGCGGCCAGGAACGCCTGGACCCGGTTGGACGGGGACTCCAGCAGCGCCGTCATCGCCGGCGGCACCAGCACGTGCGACACGAGCACGCTGAAGTTGTCGATGCCGCGGCGGGCGGCCTCGGCCACCGCCATCGCGTTGGCGGGCGCCGTCGTCTCGAAGCCGACGGCGAAGAACACGACCTGCCGGCCGGGGTTCGCGATCGCGATCTTGAGCGCGTCCAGCGGCGAGTAGACGATCCGCACGTCGGCGCCGCGGGCCTTGAGAGCCAGCAGGTCCGTGGACGAGCCCGGGACGCGCAGCATGTCGCCGTAGCTGGTGAAGATCACGTCCGGGCGGGCCGCGATCGCGAGCGCCTTGTCCACCTGCTCCAGCGGCGTCACGCACACCGGGCAGCCGGGGCCGTGGATCATCCGGACGCCCTCGGGCAGCGCCTCGTCGATCCCCTGCTTGACGATCGTGTGGGTCTGGCCGCCGCACACCTCCATCAGCGTCCACGGCCGGGTCGTGATCCGGTGGATCTCCGCGAGCAGCTTCCTGGCGAGCACGGGGTCGCGGTACTCGTCGAGGTACTTCACGATGGGCGCCCCATCGTCGCCGGGGGCGGGGCCGGGTCGAAGCCCCCGGGGCCGTCGTCGGAAACGATCGCGGGCTCCGTCATGTCGGGTCCCAGCGTCATCAGCTCGGGGCCGATGACGCCCATGCTGTCGAGGATCGACAGGGTCTTCATCGCCTCCTCCTCGTCCACCTTGGAGATGGCGAAGCCCACGTGGACGATGACATAGTCGCCCAGCTGCACATCCGGCAGGTAGGCGAGGCAGGCGTCCTTGCGCACGCCCCCGAAGTCCACCTTGCCCATCGCGAGGCCGGCCTCGTCACGGATCTCCGTGACCCTGCCGGGGATCCCCAGGCACATCGCGTCAGCCCTCCATTCCCGCCGCCGTCGCGGCGCCGGTCCCGAGTCTCGCCGCGGCGACCGCGGCCTGGCCGTAGCTCACGCCGCCATCGTTGACGGGCACGAGCCGGTTGACATACACCTCGAAGCCGTCCCGCGCCAGCCGCCGGAGCAGCACGGACGCGAGGCGCCGATTCTGGAACACGCCGCCAGACAGGCACACGGTGGTCGTGCCGGTGGCCCGTCGCGCCTCGGCGAGCAGCTCCCGCGTGACCAGCGCGACGGTCTCCTGGAACGCGGCAGCGAGCGGGCCCGGCGCGGCGCCGCCGGCCCGGGCGGCGACCAGCGCGGCCAGCGTGGGCCGGGGATCGTAGACCAGCAGCCCATCGGCGCGGGCGATCGCGTACGGGAGCGGGACGGCCGGGCGCTCGCCGGCGGCCAGCTCCAGGTCGATGGCGGCCTGGGCCTCGAACTCCGCCACATCCCGGATCCCGAGCAGGGCCGCGGCCGCGTCGAACAGGCGGCCGGCGCTCGACGCCACCGGGGCGTTGAGCCGGCGCGCGACCTGCTGGCGGACGAGCGTCACCTCGCGCGGGTCGAGGCGGGCGAGGAAGGGTGCGGCCGCCTCCGGGTCCACCGGGAGGGCGAGGGAAGCGGCTCCGGCACCCGGTCCAGCGGGCTCGCCGCCGACCGCTCCGTCGAGCGCCTCCGCGCCGAACAGGTAGCCCAGGGCCATCCGGTACGGGCGCTTCACCGCCAGCGCTCCACCGGGCAGCGGTGCGCGACCGAAGCGGGCCAGGCGCGAGTACCCGCGCAGGTCCGCGTGGAGGATCTCGCCACCCCACAGGGTGCCGTCGTCACCCATGCCCAGGCCGTCGTAGGCAACGCCCAGGAACGGGCCGGTGATCCCGTGCTCCGCCGCGCACGACGCGACGTGCGCGTGGTGGTGCTGGACCGCGATCCGGCGGTCCGCCGGGAACCGCTCCACGGCGTACTTCGTGGAGAGGTACTCCGGGTGCAGGTCGTGGACGACGACCTCCGGCTCCAGCGCCAGCAGCCGGGACAGGTGCGCCAGGCCGTCCGTGAACGCGCGGTGGGTGGCCAGGTCCTCCAGGTCCCCGTTGTGCGGCGCGACGTGCGCCCGCCCGCCGCGCGCGAGGGTGAACGTGTGCTTGAGCTCCGCCCCGACCGCCAGCAGGGGCGTGGGAGTTGCCACCGGCAGGGGCAGCGGATCCGGCGCATACCCGCGCGCCCGGCGCACGACGGACTCCCGGCCCGCGACCACGCGCGTCACCGAGTCGTCGTAGCGGGCCCGGATCTCGCGGTCGTGGGCGAGGAAGCCGTCCGCGAGCCCGGCGAGGCGGGCGAGAGCATCCTCGTCGTCGGTCGCCAGGGGCTCGTCGGTGAGGTTGCCGGAGGTCAGGACGATCGGCCGCCCGACGGCGGCCATGAGCAGGTGGTGGAGCGGCGTGTAGGGCAGGAACACGCCCAGCCGGCGGTTGCCGGCGGCCACCGACGGGGCAAGCCCCGGACGGCCGTCCCGGCGCGCCTCGAGCAGGACGATCGGCCGGGACGGGGCGGTGAGCAGGAGGCGCTCCGCGGCGCCGACGCGGCACAGGGCGCGGGTCGCCGCGAGGTCCGCGGCCATGACCGCGAACGGCTTGGCCCAGCGCCGCTTGCGGTCCCGCAGGCGGCGCACGGCATCCTCGTCCGTGGCGTCGCAGGCGAGGTGGTAGCCGCCCAGACCCTTGATCGCGACGATGCGGCTGCCAACGAGCGCGGCCACCGCGGCGGCGAGGGCATCCTCCCCGGCGGCGACCGCTGCCGGCGCGCCGGTGGGCCGCCAGGACAGCGATGGCCCGCAGGCCGGGCACGCGACGGGCTCGGCGTGGAAGCGGCGGTTCGCCGGGTCCCGGTACTCGGCGTCGCACGCCTTGCACAGCGGGAAGGCGCGCATCGTCGTCTGGGCGCGGTCGTACGGGAGCTCGTCGATGATGGTGGCCCGCGGCCCGCAGTTGGTGCAGTTGGTGAACGGGTACCGGTGCCGTCGGTCCGCGGGGTCCGCGAGCTCCCGCAGGCAATCGTCGCAGGTGGCGATGTCGGGCGGGAAGAGGCGATCATGGCCCGCGGCCACGACGCTGTCGTCGATGACGAACGGGACTGGGAGGGCGGAGGCTTCCTCGGGGAGCGCGGCGACCGTGACCCGCTCCACGCGGGCGCGCGGCGGGGCGTCCGTCCGCAGGCGGGCGGCGAAGGTGTCAAGGGCGGGAGCCGGTCCGGCCGCCTCGATCTCCACGCGGCCGGCGGCGTTCCGGACGCGCCCGGCGAGTCCCAGCTCCGTGGCCAGGCGCCACACGAACGGGCGGAAGCCGACGCCCTGGACCACACCCTCGACGAGGATGGCGCGGACGGTTGCGGCATCGGTGGCGGCCGGGACGCGCACGTCCGGGCGGACGGGTGCAGCCATGGTCACAGGGTCGTTGCTCGCCCCGTGTCCTCAACCTGCCGAACGGCCCGCATTTCGGCTCCGGCCGGCCAGTCGGATGGCCCGCGCCGGGCCGCCGGGATCCGCTGCGGAGGGCGGGTGAGGCGACTCACGGGGCTCGGCCGGTGCGCGGGGTCAGGCGGGTGGCGAGTCCCCGGGCTCGGGTGGGGCGCTCGCGGATGGCGCCGGCTCGCCGGGCGGGGTCGGGTCGGACGCGGGCTCGGGCGGGGGGCTCGCCTCCGGCGTGGTGGCGGGCTCCGGCTCCGGCGTCGGATCGGACGTTGGCTGCGGCGTCGGATCGGACGAGAGCGGCGCCTCCTGCGTCGGCGTGGGCTCCGGAGTCACCTCGGGCGTCGGCGTGGGCTGCGGCGGCGTCGGCGTCGGCGTGGCCTCCGGAGTCGGCGTCGGTGTCGGTGTCGGTGTCGGGGTCGGGTTCGGCGGCGGCTCGGGCTGCCCGGCCCGGATCGGGATCACGAGCACCCAGCGGCGGTACCACTCGGATGGGCCACGGTCCGGCCTGGTGGAGCTGCGGTTCCACCCGTCGGCGTACGGGTCGTCGCGCGGGCTGTCGGTCTCCCGGTAGGCCTGGAAGCGGTAGCGCGGCGGACCGGTCCGCAGGCGCTCCAGGCTGATCCGCTTGTTGACGATCTCGCTCCGGCGCAGCGGGTCGCTGAGGTACACGTGCCGCACCGTGAAGTTGTTGGATACGGCCGGGTCCTCGCCGGTCACCACGTAGCCGGTCATGACCTGCGCGTGGCCGCCGGCCCAGCCCAGGATTCCCACCGGCATCCCGAGGCGCGCGATCGCCCGCACGGCTGCCCTCACCGCGCGGGAGAACGTCCGGTACGCACGATCCGCATACACCATCCGGTCCGGGTCGGTCATCACCGCCCTGCCCCAGCCGTACGCGTTCAGCGCGTTCCGCCAGCCGTGTGCGTCGGAGCCGGCGGACGTGGAGCGGAGCGTGTCGTTGGCGCGCTCGAACGCGAGGATCGAGAGCATGTCGCGGGTGTCCGTCGGGTCGGTCGCGTTGTGCTTCACCCGATACGGGCTCCAGGCGAAGCCCTCGCCACCGGTGCCCTGGGCCGCGATCATGTTGAGCATGTACATCGCCGACGCGGCGGTGCAGGCCGTGTAGTACGGATCCTGGTACACGAAGGCGCCCGGGACGTGGAGGTTGCGCGACCAGGTGCCGGACGCCGCGGCCGGGCCGGGGACGATCGCCGCGAGCGCGACGAGCAGGGCCAGGATCGCGGGGCGGACGGCTCGCATGGCCTCCTCGATCGGGCCCCGGGCGTGGGACGTTGGGCCGTCCCCCGGCGGCGGGCATCTCGACCATAGCCGCGTGGCGCGCAAAGAGGAAGCGGTACGTTGGGCCCAGCCCGGCCATGTCGATGAGTCCCGCCCGATTGCCGGCAGGCAACACCCGACGTCAGCGGACCCCGGCTACCATCACGGGAGGGTGGGCCCGGCGCCGGGCCCGCGGCGAGCAGGAGGTCCGGGTGCCGCAGGGCCACGTCATCAGCGTCGGCGGTCCCATGCCCGCGGGCATGCTCGGCGTCGTGGATGCGCACGACCACCTGTTCCTGGACTCGCCGGCGCTCCGCGGCCACGCGTTCACGGACCCGGCACGCGCCATCGAGGAGGTGCGCGATGGTGCCGCGTCCGGTATCGGCACGATCGTGGAGCTGACTCCGATCGGCCTGGGGCGGCAGCCGGCGGCCATGCGGGACGTCCAGGCGGCCACCGGCGTCACGATCGTCGCCGCCAGCGGGTACCACCGCGACGAGCACTACCCCGACGGCCACTGGGTCTACGACGCGACGGCGGAGATGCTCGCCGACCGGATCGTGGCCGACCTGACGGCAGGCATGCACCCGTCGGACTGGACCGACCCCGGCCTCCCGCCGGACCCGGCACGAGCAGGCGCGATCAAGGGCGGCGCGTCCTACCATCGGATCACGCCGGCCGAGCGGCGGCGCCTGGAGGCCATCGCCGGCGCCTCCGCGGCGACCGGGGCCGCCGTGCTGGTCCACACCGAGATCGGGACCGCGGCCCACGAGATCGTGGACCTGCTCGAGGCGGCGGGGGCCAGGCCGGATCGGGTCGCGCTCGCCCACATGGACCGCAACCCGGACGCGGAGCTCCACGCGGAGGTCGCCGCTCGCGGTGTGACGCTCGAGTACGACACGATCGGCCGCGCCAAGTACCACCCCGACAGCGTCGTGCTGGACCTCATCGAGGCGGTCGCCGCCGCCGGCCACCTGGACCGGATCGTGCTGGGCCTGGACCTCGGGCGGCGCGACTACCTGCGCGCGTACGGCGGCGGCCCCGGGCTCCGGTACCTGATGACGTCGTTCGCGCCCCGGCTCCGGCAGCGGCTGGGCGAGGATGGGGCGAACCGGATCCTGGTCACGAACCCGGCCCGCCTGTACGCGATCGCGGGCGACCCGTGGCCGGACGCGCGGCCATGAGCGATCGGTTCGACGTGGTCGTGGTCGGGGCCGGCTCCGCGGGTTCGGCGGCGGCCATCTGCGCCGCGCGGTCCGGCGCCCGGACCCTGCTCCTGGACCGCCTGGCGTTCATGGGCGGGACGTCCACGGCCGTCCTGGACACGTTCTACGCCTTCTACACGCCGGGCGAGCGGCCGCGCCGGGTCGTCGGCGGCCTGGGCTGGGAGGTCGCGAGCCGCCTGGCCGCCGAGGGCCTCGCCTTCGAGCGCCCGAACACCTACGGCGCCGGCACCGGCGTCACCTACGACCCCGAGGCGCTCAAGGTCCTGTGGGAGCGGCTGGCAGAGGACGCGGGCGTGAGCCTGCTGCTCCACACCTGGGCGACCGGGGTGCGCGTGGACGGCGGCCGCCTGGCGGCGGTCCGCCTGTGGAACAAGGGCGGCGAGCGGTGGGTGGAGGCGGCGGCGTTCGTCGATGCCTCGGGGGATGCCGACGTCTGCGCGATGGCCGGCGTCCCGCACGACGCGCCCGTCCGACGGCGGCCCGGTCCAGTCGCTGTCCACGCTGTTCAGGCTCGCCAACGTGGACGTTGACGCCGCGCGGGCCGTGCCCAAGGCGGCCCTATGGGCGCTGATGGCTGACGCCGCGATGTCCGGCGAGTACCGGCTGCCGCGGATCGAGGGCTCATGGCACCGCACGCCGCACGAGGGCGTGGTGCTCGTCCACATGACGCGGATCCCCAACGTGGACGCGACGGATCCCGGGCAGCTGACTCGCGCCGAGGTGGACGGCAGACGCCAGGTGGCGGAGTACCACCGGTTCCTTCGCGACCGGGTTCCCGGCTTCGGGCGGTCCGTGGTCGTCGCGACGAGCCCGGCCATCGGCGTCCGCGAGAGCCGCCGCGTCCACGGCGACCACCGGCTCACGCGGGACGACGTCCTCTCGGGTCGCCGGTTCGCCGACGAGATCGCGCTGTGCGGCGCCCCGATCGAGGACCACCACGCGGGCGGCGACACGGACTGGCAGTACGTCGTCGACTCCGGCGTGTACGGGATCCCCCTCCGCTCGCTGCTGCCGTCCGGGATCGAGGGGCTCCTCGTCGCGGGGCGGTGCTTCTCCGCCACCCACGACGCCCACGCCTCGGCACGGTCGATGGCGACCTGCATGGCGATGGGCCAGGCGGCGGGAACGGCCGCCGCGATGGCCGCGGCCGGGGGCACCACACCGAGGAACCTGCCGCCCGATACCCTGAGGGAGCGGCTGGCGCTGGACGGCGCCCTGCTTGACCCGGTGGACGTGGAGGGACCGGCATGACGGTTGACGCGCTGCGGCACGGGCCGGTGGCCGAGGCCATCCGACGGCACCGCCTGCTCGTGGTGCTGCGGCGGGTCGCGCCCCGGTCCGCCGTGATGGACATGGTGACCGAGCTCGCGGACGCGGGCGCCCGGATCTTCGAGATCACCTTCGACGCGCCCACCGGTGACGCGGACCTCGTCGCCATCCGGGAGCACTTGCAGGCCCGCGCCGACGGCCCGTTCCTGCTGGGAGCGGGGACCGTGCTGCGCCGGGGGCAGCTTGAGGCCGCCAGGCGCGCCGGCGCGGACTTCGCGGTCGCACCGCTGCTGGACCCGGACCTGGTGTCCACGGCGGTCGCCGAGGGGCTGCCGTTCATCCCCGGGGCCTTCACGCCCACCGAGATCGCCAAGGCTTGGGCGGCGGGCGCAACCTTCGTCAAGGTGTTCCCGGCGGCTGCGGTGGGACCCACCTTCGTGCGCGAGCTGCGCGGGCCGATGCCCGACGTCGAGCTGATCCCGACGGGCGGCATCGACGCCGCGAACGCACGCTCGTTCCTGGACGCGGGTGCCGCGGCCGTGGGCATCGGCAGCGCGATCACGCGGGCCGATCCCGAGGCGCGGCGGGCCATCGTCACGGTCGTCGGGCTCCCGGGCGGGACCCCGCGGGGACCCGGGGTGGACGCGACCGGGACCTCCTGATGGGCGACGCTCGACGGTTCGCCGGCCGCAACGTGCTCGTCACGGGCTCGACCGGGATGGCCGCGTCGGCCGCGCGTGCGATCGCCGCGGAGGGCGGAGCGGTGTTCGCGACCTCACGCACGGCCGCGCACCTCGAGGCGCTGGCGGCCGGCGTCCGGGCTGCCGGGGGGCGCGTCGAGTGGCATGCGGCGGATCTGCGCGACGAGGCGGGGGTCGAGGCCGCCTTCACCGCGTTCGACGCGGCGTTCGGGCGGCTGGACGCGGTGTACGCGGTGGCCGGGATCTCCGGCCGGCGCTTCGGCGACGGGCCAATCCACGAGGCGACCCTCGACGGGTGGCGCACGGTCATCGCCGCGAACGCCACCAGCCAGTTCCTCGTCGCGCGGGCCGGGATCCGCCGGATGCTTGCGCAGGAGCCGGACGAGGCGGGCCAGCGGGGCACCCTGCTGCTCATGTCCAGCACGCTGGCCACGCACCCCGCGCCGGCCTTCTTCGCGACCCACGCGTACGCCGCGAGCAAGGGCGCGATCGAGGGCCTGGTCCGGTCGCTGGCGGCGTTCTACGGGCCGGCCGGGATCCGCGTCAACGCCATCGCGCCGTCGCTGGTGGCCACGCCGATGAGCCGCCGCGCCAGGGAGGACCCGGCCATCCTCGCCTACCTCGCGCAGAAGCAGCCGCTTGCCCGCGGGCCGATCGAGGCGGATGCCGTCTCCGCCGCCGCGTTGTGGCTGCTGGGCCCGGACGCCCGGATGGTGACCGGGCAGGTGGTGGCCGTGGACGGCGGCTGGGGCGTCAGCGAGCCGCGACCCGCCGGCGCACCGGTCGATCCCGAATAGGGCGACCGCCGCGTTTGTGGCGCCCAGCCGGAGGGCGTACCGTGTCCGCGACCCGCCGCCACGAGGGAGCCATGCCTCGCCTTCGTCCCGCCATCGCCGCCGTCGCCACGCTGGTCGCGATGTTCACCCTGCTCGTACCGGCCGGGATCGCGGCGGCCGCGGAGCTCGTGGACGTCGCGGGCACCGTCCGCACGCCGGACGGTGCCGCCGTCGCGGGCGTCGAGGTGCTCGTGTCCGTCGCCGGGTCGGACATCGTCACGCCCGCGACGACCGACGAGGGCGGCGCGTACGCGGTCCAGGTCGAGGCCGGCATCGGCGACACCCTGGAGGTTCGCGCGACCGGCGCGACGGTCCGGACCGGGCCGGATGCGGACGGCTGTACGCAGTCCCGGACACCGACCGGCAGGGCCTTCGTGGTGATCGAGGCGCTGCCACCGTCCCCCGTGGACGTGGTCCTCGACGGCCTGATCGAGGACGAGACCTGCGCGGCGACGGGCAAGCCGACGCCGGACCCGACCCCTCCGTCCACCGACGCGGTCGCTGCAGTCCGGCCCGCGGGCGTAGACGCCGGCGCCATGTCCTGGCTCCTGGTCGGGTCCGCCTGGCTGACGGCGGTGGGGGCGATCGCCGCGGTTCGCCGCCGGGTCTGACGCCCGCGCGACGCGGCGCCGGTCACCCGCAGGCACCCGGCTCACCGGCTCGGCCGGCGCGGGCCCGGTCAGCGAAGCGCCGGCAGGCTCGCCGCCGCCACGGCCTGGCCGTGGCGCTTCTGCCGCTCGTCGGCGAGGTGGAACACGATCCCCTCCGTTGCGGCCGGGTCCTCCGCTGCCAGCACGGCCTTCGCCGTCTCGATGATCACGTCCCCGCCGACACCCGTCATGACCCGGCCCAGCAGCAGGAGGTGGTCCAGGTCGTAGTGCTCGCGATACGTCAGCAGCGCATGGCCGAAGTACGTGCCCACGGTGCGGTACACGAGGTCCGCGCGCGGGTCGCCGGCCGCCATCCGCTCCTGGAGGTGGACGAGCCGATCCGGGAGCGGGGTCGAGGCGTCCAGCTCCAGGCCAGCTGCCGCCATCAGCCGCCCGGTCGCCTGCTGGGAGAAGTACTGGACGCCGCAGCCGCGGTCGCCGGACCACTCGTCGGCGGGCGCGTCCGGCCCGTCGTCCACGGGCGCGAACGCCAGCTCGTCGATCCGCGACGTCAGGCGCCCCTCGCGGTCCACGTACCCGGCCGCCTGGCTGGATCCCATCGCGATCCCCAGCAGCCCGCCCACGCCGGCCATCATCGACCCGGCCAGCGCGGTCACCTCGCCGTCGTTGACGACCACGAACGGGATCCCGCCCCAGGCCGCCTGCAGCTCCCCGAACATGCCCCGGACGCGCGCGTCGAACGCGTCCGCCGGAACGGACCGGAACAGGGAGGCCGCCCGCACCTCGTTGTCCACGTACAGGCCCGCGCTGCTGCCGCCGATCGCGTCCACCCGTGGCAGGTGCGCCGCCGCACGGAGCAGCGAGTCCTGCACCTGGTCCACGTGCCACTGCGGGTCCGCCCGGGTCGCCGGGTCCCACGTGACCTCCTCGCTGAACACGACCTCGCCGTCGATGACCGCCGCGGCCTTGCGGTCGCTGGCGCCCAGGTCGAAGCCGATCCGGCAGCCCTCGAGGTGGCGTCCCAGGGCGGTGCTCGCCTCGCGGGCGGGCGGGAAGTCCGCCTCCGGGGCGGCAATCACCCCGAACGGGACGCCGAACAGCACGGGGCCCATGAACCGCGCGTCGAACGCCCCCGTCGGGTCCGAGGCGTAGTGACGCCGGAGGTATTCGACCAGCGGCTCCGGACCGTCCACGTACAGGCGGGACCCTCCACGGGACCAGAGCAGGAACTTGCACAGCCGCTCGACCGAGCGGTAGGACGCGGTCTCGCCGGGGTGGCCGGCCCGGTGGACCAGGGCCCGGCGGTGCCACGCGGAGCCGCCCGGCTGCTCCACGGCCAGCGCCACCGGGACGCCCGCCCCGGAGGCCTCGATCTCCGCCGCCATGGCGGCACGGGCGAGGTGCAGGGGCCGGAACCCGGGATCCAGCGGCGGCACGATCCGGGCCGTGCGCCGGCCGCCTCCGGGCGCCGGACCGGGGTCCGTCATCGGCCGGCGTCCGTCAACCGTGGGTTGCCCGTCATCGGCCCGTCGCCGGCGCGGTCGCCCGTCATCGGTCGGAAGCCGGTGCGGTCTCCCCTGCCCGCTCGGCGCCGTGCACCGCGGCACCGATCGCGCCGGCCCACGTGCCGAGCTCGGCGGCCACCAGCCGCACCTGGTCCAGCGACGTGATGTGGACGCGCCTCGTGACCTCCGCCCAGATCGGCTCGAACAGGATGTCGCCCGCGGCCGCGACCCCGCCGCCGAGCACGATCCGGTCCGGCGACACGACCACGACCAGGTTGGCGATCCCGATGCCCAGGTAGCGCCCCACCTCGCGCAGCCCCGCCAGCGCGCGCGGATCGCCCTCCCGGGCACGGGCGACCGCCTCCTCCGCGGTCTCCGTGCCGCAGGCAGCGGCGATCCGGTCGGCGCGGGCGAAGGCCTCGACGCAGCCCCGGTTGCCGCAGGTGCACGGGGGCCCGTCCGGGTCGATCGTCTGGTGGCCGCCCTCACCGCCGGTGCCGTCGTGACCCTGGTGGACCCGGCCGTCCACGGCGATCACGCCGCCGATCCCCGTCCCGAGCGTGAGCCCGACCATGGACGAGGCGCCTCGACCCGCGCCGAGCCGGAGCTCCGCCAGCCCGAAGGCGCGGGCGTCGTTGATGAGGAACGCCGGGACGCCCAGCCGCGCAGAGACGGGTCCCGCGATCGATCGGCCGGCCCACTCGCCGGGCAGGTTGGGGAGGAAGCGCGCAGCGCCGGCCGCTGGGTCGTACAGCCCGGGCAGCCCGATGCCGGCCGAGCTGACGCCCGGCCAGACCGCCATCACGTCCGCTCCGGTCGCCCCGATCCGCCCGACGACGGCTTCGGGCCCCTCGTGGCCCTCCGTGGGGACCTGGCCGGTGGCCAGCGTCCGCCAGTCTCCGGCCCCATGCTCGACCACCGCCCACTTGAGGTTGGTGGCACCGAGGTCCAGGCCCAGGTGCCGCGTCGTGCCGTCGCTCATGGGCGAGAAGCCTACCGGAAGGTCAGTAGCCCACAGAGGGCAGGTACGCGCCCCGGGGCTCCTGGTAGATACCCAGTGCCATCAGGTTGACGACGAAGAAGATCCGCAGGCCATGGGCCAGCGACCATCGCATCAGGTCGCCGTTGGTCAACGGAACGAGGTAGCCCGGAGTCCCGAAGTCCTCCGCCTCGGAGATCAGGGCCTCCATGTCGTCGCTGGTCTCGGCGACCGAGTGGAAGAAGTAGTTGATCCGCGTCGTGTAGCCGGTGATCCGGCCCAGCCGCTCCACGACCCGGGCGGTGCCCGCCTCGATCGCCTCGCGGACCTCGCCCGCCCGAGTGTGGCCGTGGACCCGGAGGCACAGGGCGTTGCAGGCGGCCTCGTCCTCCGGCGTGGCGGGCCGGACGTCGTAGCCGGGAACCGCCCTGCGGATCGGGTCCCCGTACATGGCCGCGAACGACGCCTTCACGTCCATGCCCAGCCGCGTGTACAGGCTCAGCGACCGGTTGTGGTAGGCGATCTGGACCAGCCGGACGCCCGGGGTGCCGGTCTGCCGCGCCCGGTCCAGGGCGGTCTCCATGAGCAGCCGGCCCACCCCGCGATCCTGGGCCGCGGGGTCCACGGTGATCGGCCCGATCGCGGAGATCGTGCCCCGCTCGTCCATGAAGCTGCTGCCGATCACCCGGCCGTCCCGCTCTGCGACGATGCCGAACACGTCCGGGTGGTTGATCAGCCAGCGGATCGGCTCGGCCGCCGCGGCGACCGTGGGAAAGTCGTGGGGGAAGCCGTGGCGGTCCGCGACGGTGGCAAACGCCTCGTAGCAGATGCGGCCGGCCTCCACCCAGTCGGCGTCCACCGCCTCGCGGATCGTGACGCCGGATCCCCGGGCGGAGGCGGCCCCCGGCACGCGGTTCATCGATCCACTCCCCCCACCTGCGCCGCCCCGGCGAGATCCCCGTCCACCTCGCCGCCCGCCGGCGTGTAGTAGCGCCGGTACTCGCCCGGCGACATCGCGCACGAGCGGTAGAACACCTTGTAGAACTGGTTGAGGTTGGTGTAGCTGACGGCCCGGGCGATCTCGGCCACGGACAGGTCCGTGCCCAGCAGCAGCCGCTTCGCCTCCGCGACCCGGACCTGGGTCACGTACTCCTTGAAGCTGACGCCGGTCACGTCCTTGAACACGTGCCGGACGCGCGACGGGCTGACGTGGACGACCTCCGCCACGTCGTCCAGGGTGATGCTCTCGCGGCAGTGGCGGTCCACGTAGGCCAGGACCGGGCGGATCTGCTCGCGGCGGTCCGTGGCGGCGCGGGCGGCGGACCCCCGGGCATCCGCCCCGCGCCGGCGGTTCACCAGCGCCAGCGCGCGGCGCAGCGTCGCGTCCGCGAGCTGGTGCTCCGCCGGGTCGTGGCGCTCCCAGGTCTCCCGCAGCTCGTGGAGGACGGGGGCGATCTCGGCAGCCAGCGGGGTGCCGCCGCGGATCCGGGGCGAAGCGGTCCGCTCGTCGATCCGGAACGGCGCCAGGTACCCGAGGTCCAGCTCCCGGCAGCCGGGCCCGGCGATCAGCTCAGGCCGGAACAGGACGAGCAGCAGGCGCAGGGACGACCCGTCGTCCGCGAGCGCGACGTGCGGCTGCGAGTTGTCGATGAAGAACACGTCGCCGGGCTCCGCCGGCATGGCACGCCGCCCGAACAGGAAGGCACCCCGGCCGTCCAGCACCAGGGCGATCTCCAGGTGGTCGTGCCAGTGCATCCGGTCGCCGTCGCCCCGGGCCGTGTACTCCAGGACGGCGAGCGGGAAGCCGGGGTCGAGCTCCTGGTTCCAGACGTAGACGGCCACGGTGCGACGGTGCCGCCGATCAGCCGCATCGGACAGGGCCGATTGGATCGTTTCCCGCCCGTCGTCGGGTCCGCGCAGCCGCTTCTGCCAGTTCATCGGCCCGGACTGGCATTGCCACCGCGTGATGGCGGGGCGAGGATCGAGGCGTCGAGATCTGCGCCGCAACCAGGAGAGCCGATCATGGCCTTCCCGCACCTGTTCAGCCCGATCCAGATGGGGAACCTCGAGCTGCCCAACCGGATCGTCCATGCGCCAACCGACATCAGCTCCTCGCACGCGGACGGCGAGGTCAGCGAGCGCGACATCCATCACCACTCGGAGATCGCCAAGGGCGGCACCGGCTTCGTCATCGTGGGGGCGACCACGCCTGACATGAAGACCGGCCGGCCGACGGTGACCTGCCTGGTGGCAGACGGTGACAACTACGTACCGGGGCTGGCACGCCTCGCCGAGTCGATGCAGCGCTACGGGGCGAAGTGCGCCGTCCAGCTCCAGCACCCCGGACGCCAGTGCGCGATCCCGCGCTACAACAACCTGGGGGCCACGGACCGGGTGCTCAAGCTGCCCTGGTCGGCCGGCCACGAGATCATCTACGAGAACGCGGAGGAGAAGGGCAAGGAGATCCGGGAGGCGTCGATCGCCGAGATCCTGGAGCTGGTTGACCTGTTCAGCGAGGCGGCCTGGCGGGTCAAGCAGGCCGGGTTCGACGCCGTGGAGCTCCATGCCGCCCACGGGTACCTGCTGTCGGAGTTCATGAGCCCGCTGATGAACATGCGCACCGACCGGTTCGGCGGCAGCTTCGAGAACCGGATGCGCTTCCCGCTGGCGGTCATCGACTCGATCCACAAGAAGTGCGGCAAGGGGTTCCCGGTCCTCCTCCGGTACTCCTTCGACGAGTGGTGCGAGGGCGGCCGCGGGCTGGAGGAGGGCGTCGAGATCGCCCGGGAGCTGGAGCGGGCCGGCTGCGCCGCGGTGGACCTCTCGATGGGCATGCAGGAGAGCCCGGGAGCGGGCTTCGACCCGATGCACTACCCGCAGGGCTGGGCGACGTACGCCGCGGAGGCCGTCAAGAAGGCCATCCGCATCCCGGTCATCACCAGCCACTCGCTGCGCGACCCGGACTACTGCGAGCAGATCATCGCCGAGGGGAAGACGGACCTCGTGGGCCTCGCGCGGCAGCTGCTGGCGGACCCGTACTGGCCGGTCAAGGCGAAGTACGGCAAGGTCAAGTCGATCCGGCGCTGCATCTCGTGCCTCGGCGGCTGCTGGCAGGACTCCCTGATGGCCAAGAAGGAGATCGCCTGCTCCATCAACGCGGCCTGCGGCAACCCGGCCTTCCACGACATGAAGCGGACGTCGAAGCCGGTGAAGGTGGGCATCGTCGGCGGCGGGCCGGCGGGCATGGAGGCGGCGCGCATCGCCACCGAGCGCGGCCACCACGTGACCCTGTACGAGAAGGACGCCGAGCTTGGCGGCGCGATGCTGTACGTGTGCCTGGTCCCGGGCAAGGAGAAGATGCGCTGGTACCTGGACTGGATCCGGGACCAGCTGCTGGACCTCGAGGTGGACATCCGGCTGAACCACGCGCCCACGGTGGACGAGCTGCGCGGGTTCGACCTGGTCCTCAACGCGACCGGTGCGCGGTCGTACGTGCCGCCGGTCGTCGGCGACACATCCCGGATCGTGCCGTTCGAGGAGGCCATGGCCTGCCCCAAGGTCGCCTGTGAGTGCCACCCCGGCGGCCGCAAGATGCACAAGCTGGGCGCCCGGGTCCTCCTGTGGGGCGACCACTACGCCGCGGCGGACACGTCGGCCTGGCTCGCGGACCTCGGGCGGGAGGTGACGATCGTGACCGAGAACCGGGAGTTCGCGGCGGAGTGCGAGGTCATCCACATGTACGTCCTGCGCAAGCGGTACGCGCAGGGTGACGCGGAGGTGCTGAGCTCCCGCCCGTACAAGCACCCGGTGACGGTCCTGACCAGCACCACCGTCGCCGAGATCCAGGACGGCTCGGTCGTCCTCCGGGACAGGGACTTCAACCTGTCCACGCTCGAGGTGGACGACATCGTCGCCTGTCATGTCCGGCCGGAGCTGAACCTGTTCCGCGATCTCCGGGCCGCCGGGGTGCCGGTGGTCAACGTGGGCGACTCGGTGCGCCCCCGGACCCTGTACCAGGCGGTCAAGGAGGGCTCCGCGTTCGGGCTGGCGGTGGACGAGCACCTGCTGTTCAATCCCAACGGCGCGATCATGGACAACCTGCCGATGGACGTCCTGGCCCAGCTCACCCGCGACGAGGGCCCCGCCTACACGGCCAAGCGGATGGAGGAGCTGCTGGCGGGGATCGCCGACCGGTAGCCACGCGCCTGTTCCCGTCCGGGCGGCCGGTCCCCCCGCCGGTCGCCCGGGCCCTCTCCCCTGGTCCCGCGCCCTGCTCCTGTCCTGGCGCCGCGCCTTGCCGCTGGGCCGAGCCGTGCCGCTGGGCCGAGCCGTGCCGCTGGGCCGAGCCGTGCCGCTGGGCCGAGCCGGGCCGCTGGGCGGAGCCGGGCCGCTGGGCCGAGCCGTGCCGCTGGGCCGAGCCGCTGGGCCGAGCCGCTGGGCCGTTTCTGTCGTCCAACACCCAGGCGACTGCAGGGACCCGGGCTCAGGTCACGCAGTCCTCCTGCGGCTGGATGACCCGGAAAGCGGCCGCGGGAAAGCCGCAACGGCGACGATCAGCCGCGTGAGGACTATCTGACCCGGACGAGCCCGCGAACCGCGTCAGCCGGCGGCGAACCACTCCCCGGCGCGCGCCACCCTTCGCACCCGCAGCTCGTCGTCCAGCTCCACCAGGTCCGCGCGCTGCCCGATGGCGATTCGCCCCCGGTCTGCCACGCCGAGAAGCGCCAGCGGGTTCCGGCCCGCAGCCGCGACCGCCGCCGGCAATGGCACCCCGGCCCGGGCCAGGTTCCGGACCGCGGTGTCCAGCGCGATCGTGCTGCCGGCCAGCGTGTCCGAGCCCGCCAGCGTCGCCCGGTCGCCGCGGTTCTCGACCGCCAGCCCGCCGATGACGCCCGGGCCCGGCGGGGTGCCGGCCATGGACAGCGCGTCGCTCACCAGGAGCAGGCGGTCCGCGGGCTTGGTGCGCAGGATGATCGGCCACAGGGACGGGTGGACGTGGTGTCCATCAGCGATCAGCTCCACGTACACCTCGTCGTCCGTGAGCGCCGCGACGGCGAGGCCCGGGGCGTGGTGCACCACCCCGGTCATGGCGTTGAACAGGTGGGTCGTGGTGCGGCCGCCCGCGGCGTACCCGGCCCGCGCCTGGTCCACGGTGCACGCGGAGTGCCCCAGCGACGGGGCGACCCCGTTGACGGCCAGCCAGGCGATGAGATCCAGGTTGCCGGGCGGCTCAGGGGCCACGGTCATGATGCGCATCCCCGGCAGCAGGGGAGCCAGCGCCTCGCGCGGCACGTCCGCCGCCGCCACGATGAAGGTCGGGTTCTGGGCCCCTTTGCGCTCGGGCGAGATGAACGGGCCCTCCAGGTTGAACCCCAGGGGATCGGCACCGTCCGCGGGCGCCGCGGGCATCCACTCGCGGACCCGGTCGGCGAACGCGCGCAGCGCATCGATGGACGCGGTGACCGCGGTGGGCAGGAACGAGGTCACGCCGTGGCGGAGCAGCGCCCGCGCCATGCCGTCCAGGTCGTCCCGGGACCCCATCGCGTCGTAGCCACCCCAGCCGTGGACGTGGACGTCCACGAATCCCGGCGTCACGAACGGCCCGCCGGCCTCTGCCTCGTCCGGCTCGATCGCGACGATCGCCCCGTCCACCAGCAGGAGCCGCCCGGGAACCACGGCGTCGTCGAGGACCAGCCGCCCTCGGACGATCCGGTCGTCGGAGCTACCCATACGAGGCCTCCTCCCGCCACGTCTCCCACATCGCCACCAGGTTGGCGGGCGGGACGTTGGGCTGGATGTTGTGCACGGCGGCGAACACGAACCCGCCGCCCTCCCGGAGATCCGCGATCCGGCGGCGGACCTCGGCCCGGACCTCGTCCGGCGTGCCCGCCCCCAGGATCCGCTGCGTGTCCACGCCGCCGCCCCAGAACACCAGGTCCCGCCCGAACTCGCGCTTGAGCGCCGCCGAGTCCATCCCCGCCGCCGAGACCTGGACCGGGTTCAGGATGTCCACCCCGATCTCGATCAGGTCGGGGACCAGCTCCCGGACCGCGCCGCAGGTGTGGAAGAAGATCCGGGCGCTCGTCCGGGCCCGGATGAACGCGAACAGCTCCCGCTGGAGCGGCTTGACCAGCGTCCGGTACGTCGCCGGGCGAGAACAGCGTCCGGTCCTGGCCGCCGAGATCGTCCGCCTCGCCCACCACGTCGACGAGGTCGCCGAGCTCCCGCAGCGCGCGGTCCCAGTAGGCGAGCTTGATCTCCAGGATCCGTTCCATCACCTGCCGGGCCCGATCCGGGTCCGCCGCCAGGTCCATGTACCCGTCCTCGAAGCCGCGCATCTTGAACAGGCCCTCGGTCAGGCCGCCGCAGATCGAGCCCACGAGCACCGCCCGCCCCTCGGTCTCCACGATGCGCCGGGCGGCGTCGGCCATGCCCGCGTACCGGGCCGGGTCCGTCGCGTCCGGCCAGGGGAAGGCGTCGATCGCCGCCGCGTCCACCTCGCCGCCGAGCGGCGCGTCGAAGGAGTCGAAGTACAGGCCGTCGACGCTGGGCATCCGTCGGCCCACGCCCCACTCGTCCCGGAACGTGACGTACCGGCCGTCGTCCACCAGCTCCCGCCGGTACGCCGCCCCAGCTCGCGGGCCAACAAACCGGACGTCGCACCCCAGCGCGTCGACGACGTCCCCGTCCACCTCGGCCAGCTGCTGGGTGAGGTCCCCCACCCGGATCTCGACGGGCGGCAGCCCCAGCGCCTCACGGAGGCCCGCATACGCCCGGACATGGATCCCGCTCATCCGCGAGCCGCCCAGGTCGAACGGGATCCGGTCCGGCTCCCGGTGCGCCAGGGCGGCGTGGACGCGGCCGCGGGACGTGCCGCTCGCCGGCTCGCCGGCGCGGCCGCCCGATGCCTCCGGCGACGACCCGCTCACGCGGATCCGCCCGGGCCCCCGGTGTCGATCTCGAACCGGACGTCCAGCGCGTAGCGATCACCCGGGTAGCGCGATTCGGTCGCCTCCACCGGCCGGCCGCCGGCGTCCGTGATGACCCGGCGCTCCACGAGCAGCGGGAAGCCCACCACAACCCCCAGCAGCGAGGCGTCGTCGGCCGTCGCCGCCTCGGCGGAGATCGTCGCGCTGCCCCGCCGGAGCTGGAGGCCGGCCCCGGCCAGCGCCTCGTGCAGCGAGCCCGTCTCGAGGTCCGCCGCCATCACGACGTCCGAGGTGCGCCCGACCAGCACGGCCGTCTCCACCGCCATGGGCACCGCGTCCGCAAGCCGGAGGCGCCGCACGATGACGACCGGCTCGGCGTCACGGACCGCCAGGATCCCGGCCTCGGCGCCGGTGGCCGCGCGCACCTCGCGGGCAAGCAGCCGGGAGCTCGGCACCCGGCCGTGCCGCTCCATCTCGTGCGAGAACGCCATCAGCCGGTCCGCGTGGCGGTGCGACGGCGGCGAGGCGACGAACGTGCCGCGGCCCGGGATGCGCTGGACCAGGCCGTCCTCCGCGAGGCGCTGCATCGCGTTGCGGGCGGTCATCCGGCTGACGCCGAACTCGTCGCACAGCTCGGCGTCCGAGGGCAGGCGCTCGCCCGGTCGCATGGCGACCATGCGGGCGCGAAGCGCCAGCTCGATCTGGCGGTACTGCGGGAGCCAGGAGGTCGTCACCATCGTCCGTGGCTCAGGACTCCGGCGGTGACCCGGCGTGTAGGCGGCGGCGACGACCACGATGATCGATCCGAACAGGACCTGGCGCACCGCCTCGGGTAGGCCCAGCGTCGACGAGGAGCGACGGTCAGGACCGTCAGGATCAGGGCGCCCACGATCGTCCCCGCGTAGCCGCCTCGGCCACCCATGATCGACGTGCCGCCGATCACCGCCGCCGCGACCGACGGCAGGACGTAGATGTCGGCGAGCGTCACGCTGGCGACGTTGGTGAGACCCGAGACGAGGACCCCGGCGATCGCCGCCAGCAGGGCCGAGATGATGTACAGCACGATCAGGACCTGCCACGCCCGCGCGCCCGAGAGGCGCGCGGCGATCGGGTTGTCGCCGATCGCGTACAGCAGACGTCCGTACCCGGTCCGGCGCAGGCCCAGCAGGATGGCGGCAGCGAGCGGCACGAAGACGAGCAGGCTGTACGGGCAGGATGCCCGGCAGCGGTGTCGATGCCGAGTCCAGCGAACCTCGGGAGCGGCACGCCCGACTGCGGTCTTGACGATCATCAGCTGGAAGGCGTTGGCCGAGCCGAGCACGACCAGGCTCATGGCCAGGGTCATGATCAGCGGGTGGACCCGGAACACGCCCGACGCCGACGCCGGTGATCAGGCCGGCGACGTCGCCGCGCAGGCAGGGCGACGAGCGAGGGCACGCCGGCAGGCCGATCTCCGGCCGAGCGTGGCGACGATGAACCCGGCCATCGACGCGACGGCGCCGACCGAGAGGTCGATGCCGCCGGTCAGCATCGTCAGCGTCTGGCAGCCGGCGAGGATCGCGAGCGGGATGGCCGCGCGGATCGTGACGCCGATCCACTCCGGCCCGACGCTCCCGGGCTCGACGAGCTCGCGAACACGACGACGAGGACGGCGAGCAGGCCGAGCAGCGGGATGATCGGCCGGTCACGGAACAGGCGACGCCAGGCGGCGGCCGTCAGCCAGGGCTCCTGGCGGCGCGCGGTGTGCGACGGTGCCGCTCATCGTCGGCCTCGCCGGATCTGCGTCAGGCTGCCGACCATCACGACCCCGATCAGGATGAGCTCCCTGCAGGACCGTCGCCAGGTTGGTGTTGACGCCGCAGGAACGTCATGTCGGTCTGGATCAGGGACAGGATCATCACCGCCACGATCGGACCGAACACGCCACCCCGACCGCCGGCGAGGCTCACGCCGCCGAGGACGACCGCGGCGACGCTCATCAGCGTGTACGCCCCGGGAACCGGCGCTCCGACCCCCGTGCTGGCGGTGAGCGCCAGGCCGCCGAGCGCGGCGAACAGGCCGGTGAACGCGTAGGCGATGAGCCTTCGTGCGACCGACCGACACGCCGCTCCGGAACGCGGCGAGCTGATTGCTGCCGATCGCGTAGATCGACAACCCGAGCCGCGACCGTCGGAGCGGGATCCAGACGAGGGCGACGATCACGATCAGGACGACGGCCGACTTCGGGATCCACTCGCTGACCAGAGAGCCCTTGACAAGGTCCTTGAGCCAGTCGGCCGCAGCCGCCGCCCGGCGTCGCGAGGACGAGCAGCGCGCAGCCCGCCCACACGTACAGCCATGGCCAGGGTGACCACGATGTCGGGCACGCGGGTGAGGACGACGAGCCCGCCGTTCACCAGCCCGAGCACGAGCCCGAGGAGCAGGACCCCGACCACGACGATGACGGCGAACTCCTCGCTCTGGCCCTCCATCTGCGACGCCGCGACCACGTTGGTGAGTGCCATCATCGAGCCCGATCGAGAGGTCGATCCCGCCCGGCGATGACGACGAACGCCTGGGCCACGGCGGCCAGGGCGAGGGGCAGCATCGAGATCGCCAGACCCTGGAGCGCGGTGAGCGCCGTAGGTCGGCTGGATGAGCTTGGTGAAGACGAAAAGCAGGGCGAGGAAGCCGACGCAGGCCCAGCGTCCAGCTGTTGTCGCGCGCCCACGAGACGCATCGCGTCGATCGGGCGGGCGCGAGCCACGCCGACGGGGGCGCCGTCGCGCTCATCGGGCATGCTCCCGGCCAGGCGCGTCCGTCTGCCGGGCCTCGGGGTCGCCCCGCCGCGAGAGCCTCGGCGCCCCTGCCGCGCTGCCGGCGGCGGCGATGTCGTCCGGCATGCCCGGGCGTCGGAGCGCAGGTTGTACGCGGCGCGGAGCAGGGTCGGCTCATCGGCGTCGGCGGCGTCGATCTCGGCGACCATCCGGCCGCCGAAGATGACGATGGCACGGTCGCAGACGAGCTGGACCTCCTTCAGCTCCGACGTGTAGAGCAGGACGGCCGCCCCGGCCTCGGCCAGGTCGCGGAGGAGCACGTAGATCTGGGCCTTGGTGCGGATGTCGATCCCGCGCGTCGGGTCGAAGCAGAGCATCGTCCGGACGCCGCCGGCGACCCAGCGCGCGATCGTCACCTTCTGCTGGTTGCCGCCGGACAGCCGCCGCACCTCGCTCCCGGCGCGCGCGTCGATCTGCAGCGTCTGCGACCGCGCGTCGACCTTCCTGCGCTCGCCGCCCAGGTTGATCAGGCCCCACGCTTCGGAGGCGTGTCGTGAACGGGAGGGCGATGTTCTCGCGCACCGAGCGCTGCATCAGCAGGGCCTCGGCACGGTCGGCCGCGACGTACACGAGGCCGGCCCGGATCGCGTCCGCCGGATGGTGGAACGTGACCGGCGAGCCGTCGACGAGCAGCTCCCCGCCGCTGGGACGCTCCGAGCCCGCCAGGATGTCGAACAGCTCGTCCTGGCCCTGGCCCTCGAGGGCGACGACGCCGAGCACCTCGCCCGGGTGGAGCTCGAACGAGACGTCGTGCAGCTTCGTGTCCGGCCGCTGAGGCCACGGGCCGTCGACGCGGGGGATCGCCCCGGCGACGCCGCGCCCGGCGGCGGTCCGGGCCGCGACCGGCGGGCAGATCCTCGGAGCGATCTCGCCGAGCATCAGCTCGACGATCTCGCTCCTCGGAGCCCTCCGTGACGTCGACGACCCCGACGGTCTCGCCCTCGCGCAGCACGGTCGCCCGGTCGCAGACGGCGGCGATCTCGATCAGGCGGTGAGAGATGAAGATGACGGAGCGGTCGCCGCCCCGCTGGCGGCCGACGACCTCGAGGACGCGCTCGGTCAGGTTCGGCCGGGAGCGCCGCCGTCATCTCGTCGAGCATCAGCACGTCCGGCTCGATCGCGAGCGCGCGGGCAAGGTCGATGATCCGGAGCGAGGCCAGCGGCAGGCGCCGGGCCATCGTCGACAGGTCGAGGTCGGCGAGGCCGAGCTCCGCGAGCCAGTGCCGGAACGGCTCGACCGGCGTCTCGGTCAGGCGCAGGTTGGACCGGATATCGAGGTCCGGGATGAGCGCCGGCTCCTGGTACACGGAGACGAGTCCGCCGCGGCGCGCCTCGGCCGGGTGAGTGGACGGTCCGCTGCCCGGCCGCGGACCGAGATCGTGCCGCGTGTCGGGGTGGACCGCGCCGGTCAGGATCTTGACGAGGGTGCTCTTGCCGGCGCCGTTGGCGCCCATGAGCGCGTGGACCTCGCCCGGTCGCACGGCCAGCGAGGCCGACCTGCAGCGCGACGACGGCGCCGTACGTCTTGGAGACGTCGGTCGCCTCGAGCAGCAGGTCCGTGGCGGTGAGGGTCATGCGATCTCAGGAGATGCAGAGTGGGGGGCGCCGGCGGAGCCGGCATCTCCCTCACTTCGAGGCTGCGGGTCTACTCGCCCGGGCCCTTGCAGGCGATCATCTGGTCGAAGGTGTAGTCGGTCCAGCCGTCGATCTACCAGCTGACCGGCCACAGGTCCGTCGAGCTCTGCGACGTAGACCTCCTCGAGCTTCGCGAGGCCGTCAGCGGTGTCGTTGTCGTACGCCTCAGGCGTCGGCAGGAAGACTGCCTGCACCGAGATATCGTCGCCGGCGCTGTTCTTGACCGTGGTCGGCCTCGCACCGGTGTCCTGGCCATTGAGCGACCTTGAGGGCCAGGTTCGACGCCGGCGCCGCCGACGGCCGCCGGGTTGTAGACGGCGATGCCCTTCGAGGCCCTCGTGCTTGCCGTCCTTGTTGAGGAGGTAGCCCGACGAACGCCTTCGAGGTCGGCGCCGACGATCGGCACGTACGGCTTGTCGGCCGCCTGGATGGCGTCAACGACCTGCGAGTCCATGCCCGACGTCCAGATGCCCTGGATCGTCGTCGTACTGGCCGCTGTTGATGAACGTGGTTGATCAGGTTGGTGGTGGTCGTCGGGGTTCCAGCCGGTGTCGACGCCGTCCTGGCTCGGGACGGCCTCGATCTCCGGGTACTCGGACATCGCCTTCAGGACGCCCTCGTGCCGGTCGAGCGTCGGCCGGGTGCCCGACGATGCCGCGCATGTAGTAGAACTTGCCCTTGCCGCCCATCTGCTCGAACAGCCACTTGGCGCCGAGTGTACCCGTAGCCAACCTGGTCGTTGGAGAGGTTGATGGTCTCGGGGTCGGTGACGTAGGCGTCGATCGCGATGGTCTTGATGCCGGCCGCCTGCGCCTCGTCGAGGGCGGGGTTGGAAGGCCTCCTTGTCGTTGGGGTTGAACACGATCGCGTCCAGGTCAGCCGCGATCAGGTCGCGGATCTGCTGGAGCTGCGGGTACGTGTCGTCCGTCCTGGTGGATCCACGTGCCCTCGGACACCTGGCCGGACACGAGCGCCTGCGCCTTGGCGGTGCACAGCTGCTCCTCGCGGAAGCCGTTGCCGATGCCGAAGGCGTTCGAGAACCCGATCTTCCACATCGTCGGGGCGACGCTCTCGGGGGCCATGCTCTCGGGGGCCATGCTCTCGGGGGCCATGCTCTCGGGGGCCATGCTCTCGGGCTCGGCCGTGGCGGCGCCGCTGCTGCACGCGCCCGCGATGAGGGCGACCGCGGCCAGCGCGACAACCCCGCGAGCGATCCTGGTTCGCTTCATGAATGCGTTCTCCTCCTTGCGGCGGCCGGCGCCCCATGGGTGGGGCAAGGTCCGCCGTGTTCTTCGTGGCTGGGTCAGGCTCGTTCGGCCCGTCATCCACCTCCTTGCTGGTCGATCGCACGGGCGAGCCGCCGCGCATGCTCTCGATAGGCTTCGTCGAACAGGGTCCGCGACCGCTCCGCCCCCACCGCGCTTGCGCGCGTGATGACGGGGGGCATCGCCCCGCGCTCCACGAGGAGCTCGGCGGTCCGGACCTTGATGGCGTTGACAATGCAGACGGCGCCGATGGTAGAGCCGGGGCCAACCGGACTGTCGAGGCCGCCGATGGTCACCATCGCGTCCGCGTGGGGGGTGCAGAGGTCGAGCACGAGATCGGCCTCCTCGAGCAGCCGCGCGCCCGCGGCGGGTTCCGGCTGTGCGGACATCGATTGTGCGACAGATGTGACCGCGATGACGCGCAACCCCCGGGCCTTCGCGCCCCGGGCCATCTCAACGGGGACGGCCGTCAGGCCGCTCGCCGAGAACACCATCATGACGTCCCGCGGCCCGAAGCGGAAGTTGGACAGGATCACCTCGGCGAGCCCCGGGACGCGCTCGATGAACATCGCCTGCCGCTGCCCGTTGGCGCCCACCACCTGGGTGTGGAAGGTCATCGACAGCTCCACCATCGGGTTGAACCCGGGATACGACCCGTAGCGGGGGAACATCTCCTCCACCGGGATGCGTGAGTGACCCGTCCCGAACAGGTGCACCAGGCCGTCCGCGGCGATCGCGTCAGCACACCACTGGCTGGCCGTCTCGATGCCCTCGGCCTGCGTCTCGGCGACGCGGCGGAGCACGCCTGCGGCCTCCTCGAGCCAGGTGGCGGCTGAGGTCATCAGTACCCCGCCGTCTGGCCGGACGCAGCCGCGGCCGGCGCGCTGCCGGCCCTGCGAGCCCGGAAATCGTCGATGATCGCCTTCGTGGCCGTGGCCCCGATCCGGGTGACGCCGAGTGCCATCACGGCCAGCAGCGCGTCCAGCGTCCGGACGCCACCGGCGGCCTTCACCTGCACCTGCGGCGAGGTGTTCGCCCGCATCAGGGCGAGGTCCGCGTGGGTTGCCCCGCCCGGGGCGAAGCCGGTCGAGGTCTTCACGAAATCGGCCCCGGCCGCCTCGGAGAGCCGGCAGGCACGGACCTTCTCGTCGTCCGTCAGATAGGCGTTCTCGAAGATCACCTTGACGATCGCGCCGCCGGCGTGCCCGACCGTGACGACCGCCGCGATGTCCGCCCGGACCTCCTCGTCGCGCCCGGACTTGAGCGCCCCGATCGGGATCACCATGTCGAGCTCGGTGGCGCCGTCGGCCAGGACCTGCTGCGCCTCGAAGACCTTCGTCTCCGTACGGTGGTTGCCGTGCGGGAAGCCGATCGTCGTCCCGACCGCCACGTCCGTCCCGGCGAGGATCCGGCTTGCGCGCCAGACGTCGGTCGGGCGCACGCAGACGGACGCCACCTCGTAGGCCGCCGCCAGGCGGCAGCCTGCCTCGACGAACGCGTCGTCCAGCTCCGGCCGCAGCAGGCTGTGGTCGATCGTCTTGGCGATGTCGCGCTCGGTCACGCGGCCGAGCAGGTCGGCCAGGAGCTCCGGCGTCAGCTCCGCCGGGGAGCGGGGGGCCGTGACCTCGGCCCAGGAGGGCGTCGGGACGCTCACCTGCAGTACGGCCTCAGGACGTCCCGCGCGATCAGGAAGCCCTGCTTGACCTTCTCGTCGGTCCCCTCGAAGCGGCGGTCCTCGTGCTCGATGATGCAGTCGCCCTCGAAGCCCTGGCGGTAGAGCTCGGAGAACACGACGCTCCAGTCCACCTCGCCGAGACCGGGGATGCGCGGGATCTGCCAGCCCATGCCCAGCGAGAAGACGCCGCGCTCGTACAAGCCGTCGACGTCGATCATCAGGTCCTTGGCCTGGAAGTGGAGGACGTGGGCCCCGAACTCCTTGAGGAAGCGCCGCTGGTCGATCATCTGGAGCACGAGGTGGCTCGGATCGAAGTTGAGCCCGATGGTGCCGCCCCACTGCTCCAGGATCCGGCGCCACATCCGCGGGGTGGTGGCGATGTTGTGCCCGCCCGGCCACTCGTCGTAGCTGAAGATCATCGGGCAGTTCTCGAGCGTGATCTTCCGCCCGTGGTCGTCGGCGAACGCCACGATGTCCGGCCAGATCTCCAGGGCGCGCTCCCAGTTCTGGTCCTGGTTGAGCGCCGCGTCGCCACCCATGAACGTGTTCACGAGCGGGACGTCCATCTTCTCGGCCGCGGTGATGACGTGCCGCAGGTGCCCGATGACCTGCTCCCGGTGAGCCGGATCCGGGTGGAGCGGGTTGGGGTAGTAGCCGAGGCCGGAGATGGCGAGTCCCTTCGCCTCGATCTCGCCGCGGATCTCGGTGGCCTGCGCGGCGGACACGTTGGCGACGTCGATGTGGCTGGTGCCCGCGTAGCGGCGGGTGGGACCCGTGGTCTGCGGCCAGCAGGCGATCTCGAGGACCTCGAAGCCGGCGCCGGCGGCCCAGTCGGCGACCTCCATCAGCGGTGTCTGCGGGAACGGGGCGGTCAGGAAGCCCAGCTTCATCGCGGCGTGTCCTCCGGGTGCGGACGCAATCGGTGGCGGGTTGTCATGCCGGACGGGCCACGTTCACCCAGCGGCCCGTGCGGGAGCTCTCGAGCACCGCGTCGCCCACGAGCATCTCCTCGTGGCCGTCCAGGAACGAGGCGTAGCGGCGGTCCGGCGACGGGGCGCCGGCGATGACGTCGTCGTAGACGGCGGTGAACACGGCGCCGAACGTGTCCGCGAAGCCCTCCACGTGCCCGCCGGGGAGCCGCGCGGCGGCATTGCCGGCGGCGTTCATCAGGGCCGGGTTGCGGAGGAGCATCTCGTTGGGTCGGTCGCGGTGGCCGATCCACAGCCGGTCCGGGTTCTCCGAGTCCCAGGCGACGGCGGAGGCGGCGCCGTCCACCTGGTAGGCGAGGGAGTTCTTGCGGCCCGGGCTGACCTGGGAGATGGCGACCGAGCCCCTGGCGCCCCCTTCGTACCGGAGCAGGATCGTCGCGACGTCCTCGGTGTGGATCTCGACCGGGATCGTCTCGGCGGCTCGCTCGGTGGAGTACGTGAGGACCTCCCCAGCCGGCTTGTGGCGGACCGGGATGAACGTGGTGAGGTCCGCCATCACCGACTCCACGCGGCGCCCGGTCACGAAGCTCGTGAGATCCAGCCAGTGGGAGCCGATGTCCCCGACCGCGCGCAGCACTCCTCCCTGGTCCTTCTCCAGGCGCCAGTTCCAGTCCGTGTCGTACAGCAGCCAGTCCTGGAAGTACCGCCCGGTCACCAGCCGCACGTCACCCAGGCCGCCATCACGGACCAGCGACGCCACGTGCTGGTTGAGCGGGTAGAAGCGGATGTTGAAATTGACCGCGTTGACGAGGCCGCTCGCGGCGGCCAGGGCCACCAGCTCCGAGGACTCGGCGGAGGTCATCGCCAGCGGCTTCTCGCACACCACGTGCCGGCCGGCGCCGATGATGGTCTTGACCTGGGGATGGTGCAGCTCATTGGGCGAGGTCACGTGGACGACCTGCACGTCCCCGTCCGCGAGCAGCTCGTCGAGGGTCCCGTACGCGCGCGGGAGCCCCAGTGCCGCGGCACGCCGCTCGCCCAGGTCCGGCGAGGACTCCAGGAGCCCGGTGACGCGGACGCCGATGCGGCGCAGCGCCTCGACGTGGACGGTGCCGATGAACCCGCTGCCGATGACGGCGGTACCGATCTCGCTGCGTCCCGTCATGGCGCGGGCTGACCTCCCGATCCTGGCCCGGCGGGCGACCGGGACCGTCCGGGGCGCCGCGCGCGGGGACCGCTGTGTGCTCGCAGGCAGTCTATACGGCTAGACGGTTCTCGCGCTTCCGGAGCGGTTCGTCGCGAACCATGGTGACGGGGGGCACCGGCACCTTCGTACTGGGGCTGTCCGGTGCGTTCCCACCTAGATTGCCCATGGGGACCGCCGGGCGAGCCCCGGGCGCCGTCACCATGTCCCGGACGGCTGCCTTCGAGCCCGACGTCACTCGGAGTCACCGTGAACAACCTTCTCCGCCGGGATCCGGCCGCCCGCAACCACGCCTCCGCCGCGGCCCGCCTGGGAGTTGTCGCCGTCGTCGCCCTGTTCCTCGCGCGCGTGGCCTTCGCGCCCGCCCCGGTGGTCGCGATCTCCAGCCCACAGGGCGATTCGGCGGCCGCGTGGCCGGCCGGGTGGAGCAGCTACAACTTCTCGACCGGCTCCCCGGTCATCGACGCCGAAGACGAGCCGGGCATCAGCCCGGACAACACGGACCTGGCCTCGAACAACGGCGTCGTGGCGACGCCGCTCATGTCGTTCGGCGACTCGACGGCCTTCTTCCGGTTGCGGCTGAAGGGCGATCCACGGGACGCGGGCAAGGGTGGGTTCGACAACGCCACCTGGCTGCTGCAGATCGCAACCGCATCCGACGACACGGTGCGGGCTGTCGTCGGCTTGAACGGCAAACCCGTCAGCACCGACTTCGTCTACGTCGCGAATGCACCCGGATCCTCGGTCACGCACATCTACGAGACGCCGTTCGACGGCAGCGGCGGTCAGCTGAGCGCAGGCGCACGCGGCCAGACCGACGGAGCCGGGCAGTACTACCTCGACTTCCAGGTCCCGATCAGCCGGATCACCGCGGCCTCCGGCGGGACGATCACCGGCACCACCCCCGTCAAGCTGTTCTACGGCTCCTCCACCGCGGCCAACCTCGCGGTCATCAACAAGGACTACATGACCGGCAGCTCGGTGAGCTTCGCCGGGCTGGCCACGATCACGATGGGTCCCGCTCACCTGGACGTGTCGAAGACGCGCACCACCGTCTCCGGGCCCAACCCGCCCGAGGTGGGCGAGACGACCGTCTACGACCTGACGCTCAGCGTGCGCAACGACGGCGGCAACACGGCGAGCTCCGTCGTGGCGACGGACACGATCCCGGCCGGGGTCACGATCGAGTCGATGAGCACGGCGACAGGGAGCATCAGCCGGAGCGGTCAGGACGTGACCTGGAACATCGGCAGCCTGCCGGCCGGCGGGCCGGCGGTCACGGCCACGGTCCGGGTGTCCGTCGCCCCGCTCAACGCGGACTGGAACACGACGCTGTCCCTCAACCCGGGCGCGTCGTTCAGTGCCACGGATGCCGGTGACGGTCGTTCGGTGGGCGCATCGACCGGCTCGCTCTCGGCCGGCCCCGTCGGCGGCAACCAGTTCCCGGACGCCGTGGACGACGGCGCGACCACCACCGATGACGCCGCAGTCACCGTGGACGTCCTCGCCAACGACTCGGACCCGGATGGCAGCCTCGACCCCTCGTCGGTGATGATCACAGGCGCCGCGACGAAGGGTTCCACCTCGGTCAACGGCACGACCGGCGCGATCACCTACACGCCGGATCCCGGGGCTACGGGCACAGACGACTTCCGGTACCGGGTGTGCGACAACGGCACGCCGGCGCGCTGTGACATCGCCGTCGTGACGATCACGCTCCTTCATACGCCGGTCGCGGCCGACGACAGCGCCACGACCGACGAGGACACCGCGGTCACGGTGGACGTGGTCGCCAACGACAGCGACGCCGATGGCAACCTCGATCCCACGACGGTCACGGTCACGTCGGGTCCGACCCACGGCACGGCCTCGGTCGACCCCGTCACGGGTGAGATCACCTACACCCCGGATCCCGACTGGTCAGGCGCCGACAGCCTGGTGTACCAGGTCTGCGACACCGGCGGCCTGTGCGACACGGCCACCGTCAGCTTCACGGTCGATGCGGTCAACGACGATCCGGTGGCCAACGACGACAGCGCCACCCTGGGCGAGGACGGGTCCACGACGGTGGACGTGGTCGCCAACGACACGGACACGGAGGGTGCGCTCGATCCCACCAGCGTGACCGTCACCTCCGGCCCGACGAATGGCAGCGCGTCGGTCGACCCGGTCACGGGCGAGATCACCTACACCCCGGACCCCGACTTCAACGGCTCGGACTCGCTGACCTACGAGGTCTGCGACACCTCGGGTGCCTGCGACACGGCCACGGTCAGCTTCACGGTCGATGCCGTGGCCGATCCCCCGGTTGCGGCCGACGACTCGGCCACGACCGGCGAGGACACCGCGGTCACGGTGGACGTGGTCGCGAACGACACGGACCCCGACGGCAACCTCGATCCCACGACGCGTCGACCGTCACCTCGCCGCCGGCCGACGGCACCGCCAGCGTGGACCCGGTCACGGGGGAGATCACCTACACCCCCGATCCCGGTTTCAACGGCTCGGACTCGCTCACGTACGAGGTCTGCGACACCGGTGGCCTGTGCGCCACGGCGACCGTTGACTTCACGGTGAACCCGGTCAACGATCCCCCGGTCGCGGACGACGACAGCGCCACCCTGGCCGAGGACGGGTCCACGACGGTGGACGTGGTCGCCAACGACACGGACATCGACGGCAACCTCGATCCGAGCACGGTGTCGGTCATGTCGGGTCCAGCCAACGGCAGCGTGACCATCGACCCGGTCACGGGCGAGATCACCTACACCCCGGATCCCGACTTCAACGGCTCGGACTCGCTGACCTACGAGGTCTGCGACACCTCGGGTGCCTGCGACACGGCGACCGTGGAGTTCACCGTGAACCCGGTCAACGACGACCCGGTGGCCAACGATGACAGCGCCACCCTGGCCGAGGACGGATCCACGACGGTGGACGTGGTCGCCAACGACACCGATGTCGACGGCAACCTCGACCCCGCGACGGTCAGCGTGACCTCGCCACCGGCCAACGGCACCGCGTCGGTCGACCCGGTCACGGGCGAGATCACCTACACCCCGGACCCCGACTTCCACGGCACCGACAGCCTCACGTACCAGGTGTGCGACACCTCGGGTGCCTGCGCCACGGCGACCGTTGACTTCACGGTGAACCCGGTCAACGACGATCCGGTCGCCAACGACGACTCGGCCGTGACCGACGAGGACACCGCGGTCACGGTGGACGTGGTCGCGAACGACACGGACCCCGACGGCAACCTCGACCCCACGACGGTCAGCGTGACCTCGCCGCCGGCCAACGGCACCGCGTCGGTCGACCCGGTCACGGGCGAGATCACCTACACGCCGGATCCCGACTTCAACGGCTCGGACTCGCTCACGTACCAGGTGTGCGACACGGGCGGCCTGTGCGCCACGGCCACCGTGGACTTCACCGTGAACCCGGTCAACGACGTCCCGGTCGCCAACGACGACTCGGCCGTGACCGACGAGGACACGGCGGTCACGGTGGACGTGGTCGCCAACGACAGCGACGTCGACGGCAACCTCGATCCGACCAGCGTGACCGTCATGTTCGCAGCGTCGAACGGCACAGCCTCGGTCGATCCGGTCACGTTCGACGTGACCTACACCCCGGATCCCGACTTCAACGGCACCGACACGTTCTCCTACCAGGTCTGCGACATCGGCGGCCTGTGCGACACGGCGATAGTCCAGATCACCGTCGGCGGTGTGGCCGATCCCCCGGTCGCGGCCGACGACAGCGCCACGACCGACGAGGACACCGCGGTCACGGTGGACGTGGTCGCCAACGACAGCGACGTCGACGGCAACCTCGACCCGAGCACGGTGTCGGTCACGTCGGGTCCGTCCAACGGGACGGCCTCGGTCGACCCCGTCACGGGCGAGATCACGTACACCCCGGATCCCGACTGGTCAGGCGCCGACAGCCTGGTGTACCAGGTCTGCGACACCGGCGGCCTGTGCGACACGGCCACCGTCAGCTTCACGGTCGATGCGGTCAACGACGATCCGGTGGCCAACGACGACAGCGCCACCCTGGGCGAGGACGGGTCCACGACGGTGGACGTGGTCGCCAACGACACGGACACGGAGGGTGCGCTCGATCCCACCAGCGTGACCGTCACCTCCGGCCCGACGAATGGCAGCGCGTCGGTCGACCCGGTCACGGGCGAGATCACCTACACCCCGGACCCCGACTTCAACGGCTCGCGACTCGCTGACCTACGAGGTCTGCGACACCTCGGGCGCCTGCGACACGGCCACGGTCAGCTTCACGGTCGATGCCGTGGCCGATCCCCCGGTTGCGGCCGACGACTCGGCCACGACCGGCGAGGACACCGCGGTCACGGTGGACGTGGTCGCGAACGACACGGACGCCGACGGCAACCTCGATCCCACGACGGTCAGCGTGACCTCGCCGCCGGCCGACGGCACCGCCAGCGTGGATCCCGTCACGGGGGAGATCACCTACACCCCGGACCCCGACTTCAACGGCAGCGACACCTCGCGTACGAGATCTGCGACACCTCAGGTGCCTGCGCCACGGCGACCGTTGACTTCACGGTGAACCCGGTCAACGATCCCCCGGTCGCGGCCGACGACAGCGCCACCCTGGCCGAGGACGGGTCCACGACGGTGGACGTGGTCGCCAACGACACGGACATCGACGGCAACCTCGATCCGAGCACGGTGTCGGTCATGTCGGGTCCAGCCAACGGCACCGCGTCGGTCGACCCGGTCACGGGCGAGATCACGTACACGCCGGATCCCGACTTCAACGGCTCGGACTCGCTCACGTACGAGGTCTGCGACACCTCGGGTGCCTGCGACACGGCGACCGTGGAGTTCACCGTGAACCCGGTCAACGACGACCCGGTGGCCAACGATGACAGCGCCACCCTGGCCGAGGACGGATCCACGACGGTGGACGTGGTCGCCAACGACACCGACGTCGACGGCAACCTCGACCCCGCGACGGTCAGCGTGACCTCGCCACCGGCCAACGGCACCGCGTCGGTCGACCCGGTCACGGGCGAGATCACCTACACCCCGGACCCCGACTTCCACGGCACCGACAGCCTCACGTACCAGGTGTGCGACACCTCGGGTGCCTGCGCCACGGCGACCGTTGACTTCACGGTGAACCCGGTCAACGACGATCCGGTCGCGGCCGACGACAGCGCCACGACCGACGAGGACACCGCGGTCACGGTGGACGTGGTCGCGAACGACACGGACCCCGACGGCAACCTCGACCCCGCGACGGTCAGCGTGACCTCGCCGCCGGCCAACGGCACCGCGTCGGTCGACCCGGTCACGGGCGAGATCACCTACACGCCGGACCCCGACTTCAACGGCACCGACAGCCTCACGTACCAGGTCTGCGACACCGGTGGCCTGTGCGCCACGGCCACCGTGGACTTCACGGTCGATGCCGTGAACGACGTCCCGGTCGCCAACGACGACTCGGCCGTGACCGACGAGGACACGGCGGTCACGGTGGACGTGGTCGCCAACGACACCGACGTCGACGGCAACCTCGATCCCACGACGGTCACGGTCACGTCGGGTCCAGCCAACGGCACCGCGTCGGTCGACCCGGTTACGGGCGAGATCACGTACACCCCGGATCCCGACTTCAACGGCTCGGACTCGCTCACGTACCAGGTGTGCGACACGGGCGGCCTGTGCGACACGGCAACCGTTGACTTCACGGTCGACCCGGTCAACGACGATCCGGTGGCCAACGATGACAGCGCCACCCTGGCCGAGGACGGATCCACGACGGTGGACGTGGTCGCCAACGACACCGATGTCGACGGCAACCTCGACCCCGCGACGGTCAGCGTGACCTCGCCACCGGCCAACGGCACCGCCAGCGTGGACCCCGTCACGGGCGAGATCACGTACACGCCGGACCCCGACTTCAACGGCGCCGACAGCCTCACGTACCAGGTCTGCGACACCGGTGGCCTGTGCGCCACGGCGACCGTTGACTTCACGGTCGATGCCGTGAACGACGTCCCGGTCGCCAACGACGACTCGGCCGTGACCGACGAGGACACCGCGGTCACGGTGGACGTGGTCGCCAACGACACCGACATCGACGGCAACCTCGATCCCACGACGGTCACGGTCACGTCGGGTCCCACCGACGGCACCGCCAGCGTGGATCCCGTCACGGGCGAGATCACCTACACCCCCGACCCGGACTTCAACGGCAGCGACAGCCTGATGTACGAGATCTGCGACACCTCGGTGCCTGCGACACGGCAACCGTGGACTTCACGGTCGATGCCGTGAACGACGTCCCGGTCGCCAACGACGACATGGCGGCGGTCGACGGTGGCGACACCGTCGTGATCGACGTCCTGGCCAACGACGCCGACCCTGACGGGACGCTCGACCCGACGACAGTGACCATCATGTCCGGTCCGGCCGACGGCACGGTCGCGGTCGACCCCGTCAGCGGCCGGGTCACGTACGCCCCCGATCCCGGCTTCATGGGCGTCGACACCTTCACCTATGAGGTCTGCGACGACCTCGGGGCGTGTGCGACGGCCATCGTCCGCGTGTCCGTGAACAGCGCCCCGATCGCCCTGGACGACACAGCAGCGACCATCGGTGGCCATCCCGTCGCGATCGACGTGCTGGCCAACGACTCGGACCCGGACGGCACGCTGGATGTCGGGACGCTTCGCGTCACCAATGGGCCGGACCACGGTTCCATCGCCATCGACCCCGTGACCGGGGTGATCACCTACACCCCGGATGCGGACGCCTCCGGCGCGGATACGTTCACCTACGAGATCTGCGACACCGATCCGGAGCTCGTCTGCTCCTCGGCCGTCGTGACGATCGACGTCAACGGGCTGCCCGTGGCCGTCGATGATGCGGTCGCCGTCAAGTCGGACGGCAGCGTGGTCATCGATCCGCTGGCCAACGACCACGACCTAGACGACGAGCTTGACCCGGCCAGCGTCGCCATCGCGGAACCGCCGGCCCACGGCACGGTGACGGTCGACCCGGCCACCGGCCGGATCACGTACGTGCCCGATCCCGGCTACTCCGGTCCGGATTCGTTCACGTACCGGGTGTGCGACACCGGCGATCCGGTCGCCTGCGCCACCGCCCGGGTGGCCGTAACGGTCGGGGCGCCGGCCACGAGCAGCGCCATCGAGCAGCTCATGGGGGACACGCCGTCCCGCCTCGCCTGGCCGGCGGCGCTGCTGGCCGGGATCATCGCCGCCGCGTGGGTCTTGGCGAGGGCCCGCCGCCGGCTCGGAGACGACACCCCGCGCTGAGACCGCCTTCAGCCGCTCCCGGCCGGCCTGCGTGATCGCAGGCCGGCCGCCGCGTCCTCGTCGGCGAACACCACGAGGCGGGGGTGGCGCCGCAGGTACGACGCCGGACAGTCCGGACCCTCGGGCTCGTCCAGGGCGCGCCGGAGCATCGCGGCCTTGCGAAAGCCGCTGACCAGCAGCCACACCTCGGCGGCATCCAGGAGGCGAGCCAGCCCGACGGTGATGCCGGCGGTCGGCGTGCGGCCGGCGCCGTAGCGCGCGGTGGCCGCCTCCCGGCTGGAGACCGCCAGCCTGACCAGGCGGGTGGGATCGTCGGGGCGGGAGCCCGGCTCGTTGAACCCGACGTGCCCGTTCATGCCCAGCCCCAGCACGGCCAGGTCCAGTCCGGTCGCGGCCGCGTCATGGCGGGCCGCGGCCGCCTCCGGGTCCGGGCCGTCCACGTCGATCGCCACGAACGCGGCCGGCGGCACGCGCAGCCGGTCCAGGAGCTCCCGCCGGAGGCGAACGTCGCAGCGGGCCGGGTCGCCGGGGTCCAGCCCGACCCACTCGTCGAGCATGACCAGCGTCGCGGCAGCCAACGACACCCGCTCCTGCGCCTCGGCTTCGACGAGCGCCGCGTACACGGGCGCGGGCGTGTCACCCGTGGGCAGGCAGATCCGCGCGGAGGGGTGCGCTCGGATCCGCGCGGCCAGCTCCGAGACGACCGCGCCGGCCCAGTCGGCGGCCGTCAGGACATGGAGGCGGGGCTCCCCTGAAATCACCCGCCGGCGACGACGCGGTCCACGAAGTCACCCGTTGCCGGGTCCTTGAGGATCAGCTTCGCGCGCCCGTCCGGGAGGATCTCGCGCTTGATGACCACCAGGCCCTCGTACGTCTCCGGGTGCTTCGCGATCCGCGGCGTCGAGCCGCCACGCCACTCGAACAGCTCGACCGGCTCCCAGGCGCCGGACTTCGCGGAGCGGTAGCAGGCATCCATGACCGCGTTGACCACGTACCCGTCGTAGAACGTCTCACGCGGCGCCGTGCCGGCATCCAGGGCGTTGAACATGTCCGTGAACATGTCCACGTAGCCGAGCTCAGACACCTCGTCGCCCACCGGGAACAGCCAGCCGGCCGCGGTCTCGGCCTTCTCGGCGACGTAGCCGCCGCTGCCACCCGCGGTGAACATCTCGTAGCCCGTGCGCAGGAAGTGGTTCAGCCAGATCGTGCCGTGGGTCCCGGCGACCTCGTCCCGCAGGTCCATGCCGCCGCGGAACGTCCAGCTCACCTCGAACTGGCCGATCGCCCCGGACTCGAACCGGATCAGCGCGATCGCGTTGTCCTCATCCGCGATCGGGTGGACCAGCGTGTCCGTGTGGCACATCACCTCGACCGGCCGATTCCCCTTGCCGGTGAAGCTGCGGATGATCTCGATGCAGTGGCAGCCGAGGTCGATGATGGCGCCGCCGCCCGTCAGCCGGCCGTCCCAGAACCAGGCGCTGTGGGGCCCCGGGTGCGTCTCGCGCGAGCGGACCCAGGTGACATCGCCCAGCGCGCCATCCTGCACGGAGCGGACGGCCTTGAGCGTCTTGGGCGTGTAGCACAGGTCCTCGAGATACCCGCCGAACACGCCGGCCTGCTCCACCGCCTCCAGCATCCGACGCGCCTCGTCGGCCGTCCGGCCCAGCGGCTTGGTGCACAGGACGGCCTTGCCCGCGGCCGCCACCGCCTTGACGGCCGCCTCGTGGAGGTGGTTCGGCAGGGCGACCACGACAACGTCCGTCTCGGGATGGCGGATCGCCGCCTCCATGTCCGTCGTGGATTCCGGGATTCCCCAGCGCTCGCTGAAGGCCCGGCCGCGCGCCTCGCTGCGCGAGTAGACGACGCGGACGCGGTCCCGGCCGCGCTGGCCATGCAGCGTCATCGTGTAGAAATCGCCGATCAGGCCGGTGCCGAGCATCGTGATGGCGTGCGTCTGCATTGCGCTGGCTCCTGGTGGCAGGGCTGGGAACGCTCTGGCGCTCGATTCTATCGGCGGGGGCGGGCCGCGGGGGGCCGCGTCTCGATGGGGCCCGCGGGCCGCCTGTCGCGTGCGCGGGAACCGCCGGCCCGTCAGGCGGGCAGCAGGAGCCGGAACGTGGTCCAGCCACCCTCGCTGGTGACCCCGACGCGTCCCCCGGCGCCCTCGACCAGCTGCCTGACGATGGCCAGCCCGATCCCGGCGCCACCTCGCTCCCGGTCCCTCGACTTCTCAACCCGGTAGAAGCGGTCCCAGACCCGCGGCAGGTCCGCCTCCGGGATCCCGGGGCCGGTGTTGGCGACCCGGATGTCGATGCCGTCCACCGCGCGCGCCGCCGACACCCGGACCTCACCGCCCTCGGGCGTGTACCGGACCGCGTTCTGGAGCAGGTTTGCCAGGACCTGTGTCAGCTCGTCCGGCCGGAGGCGCGCGTGCAGCCCCGGCACCACGTCCATGGACAGCTCGATCGAGCGACGCGCGAACGCGGGCGCGACAAGATCCGCCGCGCTCCGCACCAGCGCGGCCACGTCCACGTCCCGGGCGACCCCCGGCCGCTGCGCCGCCCCGGCCAGGACGTCCAGCGACGCGGCCAGCCGGGTGAGGCGGTCCACCTCCTCGCGCAGCGAGTCGAACGTCGCGGGATCCGGTGGGATCACGCCGTCCCGCAGCGCCTCGAGGTAGCCCTGGAGGTTGGTCAACGGGGTCCGGAGCTCGTGCGAGGCGTTGACGATGAACTCGCGCCGGATCGCCTCCTGCTCGGCCAGCCGGACGGCCATCGTGTTGTGAGCCGCCGCCAGGGCCCGCAGCTCCACGGGACCCTCCTCGGGAACGCGGGCCGCCAGGTCGCCGTCAGCGATCCGGGATGCCGCCGCGGCCAGGCGCTCGATCGGGCGCGCGAGCCGCCGGGCGAGGACGATCGCCACGCCCAGGGCGACCGCGGCCGCGACGAGCGCCGCGATCACGAACACGACGGTGATGCTGGCGTCGAACATCTCGCGGGCATGGTCGGCCGTGTCGCCGGCCGCCATCATCATCGTCTCGAACGCCTCGCCGCCCACCCGCAGCACGCCGACCGCGACGATCCCCAGCGCGATCCCGGCCACGGCCAGTGCCGCGACCAGGAACCGGATGGAGATCCCGTCCCGAGGGCCGTTCATCGTGCCGCCACCCGGCGCTCCACCGGCGCCGCGGCCCGATACCCGGCGCCCCGGACCGTGGCGATGAACCGGGGCTGCCCGGGATCGTCGCCCAGCTTCTCCCGCAGGCGCTTCACGTACTGGTCGATCGCCCGGTCCGTGACGTCACCTTCGCCGATGCCGTGGATCGCGTCCAGGAGCTGGTCGCGGGACAGCACGCGCCCGTCCGCCTCCAGCAGGGCGGCGAGCAGCCGCATCTCCAGCGCGGACAGTGCCACGGGCTCCCCGTCCACGGTGACGAGATGGCGCCCGACGTCAAGCTCCAGGCCGCCGATCCCCAGGCGCGCGTCATCCGGCAGCCCGGTCCCCCGCTCCGTGCGCCGCAGGATCGTCCGCACGCGCACCACCAGCTCGGCCGGCGAGAACGGTTTCGGCAGGTAGTCGTCCGCGCCCTCCGTCAGGGCCAGGATCCGGTCGCCGACGGCGACGCGCGCCGAGAGCACGAGGATCGGCACGTCGCCGAACTGGCGGGCCCGGCGGATGACCTCGATCCCGTCCAGCTCCGGGATCATCAGGTCCAGGACCACCAGGCGCGGATGATCGGCGATCGCCCGGAGCGCCTCGCGCCCCGTGGTGGCCGTGACGACGCGGAACCGCTCGCGCTCCAGGTAGGTGCGCACGAGGGCGACGATCTTGGGATCGTCGTCCACGACCAGGATCGGGGTGGAGTCGCGGGGCGGCATGAGCTGGATCATCGCCGGTCGAAGCGTGGGCGGCAATGGTGACGCCCCGGTGACAGGCCGTCATCCGGCCGTCGCGACGGGCCGCGAACCTGCGCCCTGACCCGGGCACCACCGGGCCAGCCCGCCGACCGGCTCACCGGGTCGGATCACGGAGGATCGGCAATGTTCCGACGCTTCGCAACCGGGGCCGCCGCTGCGGCCATGCTCCTGTCCGTCGCCGCCACGTCCGTGGCCGCGGGAGGGCCGCCCTCGCTCGCGTTCTTCGTGGACGGCGAGCGGTATCGCACCGTCGGGACCCCGACGGACTTCAGCGGGACCGGTGCCCCGGTCTCGTCCTACGATCGCATCTACGTCCTGGGTGACGGCCTCGTCAACGTCGCCGAGGCGGCGCCCGGCGACCGCGATTACAACGGCGGCCGATGGATGGTGCTGCCGGTGACCTGGCACGTGGCCCCGATGCAGCTGACCAGCGCCGAGCAGGTCGAGATGTACGCCGCACAGGGTGCGCTGACGATCGCCGCGACCCCGGTCAAGCAGTTCGAGTGCCCGGTGATCCCCGTCGGCGGGCGCTGACCCGGCTTCGGCAAGGGCGAGTCGGGTTCCGCCGGCTCGCCCGTTGCCCTCGCGTCAGGCCGGCGGCGCACCCTCGGCGTGCCCGGGCTGGACGGGGAAGTGGAACAGGGCCTCGGACTTCGCGATCCGCTCGCGGTTCACGAGCAGGACATCATGGTGCCGCTCGGGGCCGTCCGGGCCGAGCCGGAACGCCGCGTCCGTGACGGGCACGAACCTCGCCGGGCGGCCGAGCGCCGCCATCGAGTGGGTGTTCGGCGGCCGGTGGAGGTTGCCGGTGACGACGTACGGCCCGACCTCGAGGACGACGCGCTCCTCCACGGTCCGCAGGCGGCGCGACGGGTCCCCGCGACGGCCGTTCACCTCGATCAGGTGCAGGTCGCGCCGCTCGACCTCGAGCTCCTGGACGTCCACCCGGTGCCCGTCCTCGAGCGCCTCGAGCGTGGCCGACGTGAAGGTCACGATGTCCAGCCCGTCGACCAGGTCGCTCAGGCGCCCGTCCTCGAGCTCGACGTCGCCGCGCACGACGCAGTCCTCGGCCCAGGCGACGAGCGGTTCGGCCACGATGCCTCCTCGAGCAGGGGGTCCGCCATCCATGTTCAGGTACGGAGCATAGGGCGCCAACCTTGCAGCGCGATGGGCCGACCGGCAGGTCCCCCGGTCCGGGGCGCTACGGCTCCGTGCAGGAGGCTCGCCCGACGGCAGCCGGGCGTCAGCGGGCCCGCATCCGGTTGTTCCTCGGGTTGTGCTCCAGCTCGGCCAGGCCCAGTGCCTCGAGGAGCGGCGGCAGGTACACCCCGAAGCGGCCGCGGAGCCCCTTCTTCGTCCCGTACCAGCCCCCGACCGGGTTGTCCTCCGAGCGCCCGAACGCCTCGACCGTGCCCTCGGGCGCCGGCTTCTGCTCGTCGGCGCCGCCGAGCGGCACCCAATCGTCCTGCGCCAGCAGCCAGGCGTGCAGGTCGTCGATCGCCCGCAGCAGGTAGCGCAGCTGCGTGCCGCCCACCTGGCACACGAGCGCCGGCGGGTCCGCCGCCTCGTCCCGCCACATCTGGTAGGCCGAACCGCCGTTCGCGGTCGTCAGCTGCCAGGGATCCTCGCGGGTACCGGAACCGGCCATCGGGACGCCCTCCTTGCCCGGTCAGCTCTGCGCGCGACCGGTCTGGACGGACCCTACCACCCGCCCGCGGCGGGCCGGGCCGGGCTGGCGTCCCGGCCGTCAGCAGGTCACGTGCAGGACCGCGCTCACGTCCTCCGGGCCTTCGTCGCGGAGCAGGCGGCACGCCTCCTCGGTGGGGACGGCGACCAGCGTGATCCCCCGCCGGCGCGCCTCCGCGAGGACCTCAGGCATGACCGGCAGCATGCCCCCGGCGCCGGTGCCCACGACGAGCGTCCGTCCGCGCCACGGGATCGCCTCGTCCGCGGACAGGGGCGTGTGACCGTACCGGTCGCGGAACGGCTTCGACGGGCCCTTGCGGCGCTTGCGGACCTCGCCCCGCTCGATCACGACGTCGTGCGGATACCGCCGCCCCTCGACCTCGATCTCCCCGAAGGCGATCAGCCGGATGTCCACGTGCCCAACCTCCGGGACAACGGTGCCACGTCGATGCGCGGGCCGCGAGGGGCGTCCCGCCCGAAGCGCACCGGACGATTGGGCGCACCTGACCGGCGGGACGACGCTAGGATCAGCGCCATGCGGCTCCATGCCATCGCCTGCGACGTGCTCGCCCGCCCCGTCTACCTGTGCGCGGCGCGATCGCCGCATGTCGTGGACCTCACGCTGCTGCGACGCGGCCTGCACGATGACCCCCGGGAGCTGCGGGAGACGCTCCAGGACGTGATCGACGGGCTGCCGGACCGGTACGACGCCGTCGTGCTGGGGTACGGGCTGTGCGGCGGTGCGGCCGCCGGGATCGAGGCGCGGCGCGTTCCCGTGGTGCTGCCCCGGGCCCACGACTGCATCACGCTGTTCCTCGGCGCGCGCGAGCGGTACACGGAGGAGACCGAGGACCGGCCCGCCACCTACTGGTACGTCCGGGACCAGCTGGAGCGGCCGTACCTCACCACGGACGGCAAGCGCCTCGGCGGCCTCGGCGTCGGCGGAGAGCCGGACGACGACCTGGACGCGATCCGGGCCGACTACGTGGCGAAGTACGGCGCGGACAACGCCGACTACCTGATGGAGGTCTTCGGCGCCTGGCGCTCGCGCTACGGGCGCGGGGCGTTCATCGCGATGGGCATCGCGGACGAGTCCGGTGACGAGGTTGTCACCCGCGAGCAGGCGGACAGCCGCGGCTGGGCGTACGAGCGGGTGGAGGGGAACCTCGTCCTGGTCCGCCGGCTGCTGGACGGCGACTGGGGCGAGGACATGCTCATCCTGCAGCCCGGCGAGCGCCTCGCGATGAGCTATGACGAGCAGGTCGTGAAGGCCGTTCCGGCCGCCGGCTGATCGTCCGGGTCAGCCCGGCGCGGCACCCTCCGGGGAGAGCCTCCCATCCCGGAACGCGGCCACGTACTCGCCGCCGAAGGCGTCCCGGCCCAGCAGCAGGTCCGCGGCCAGCCGGTACGGCTCCGTCTCCCGGTCCGCCCCGAACACGCGGTCCAGGTCCGACGCCACCGGGTCGATGATCCCGCTGTCGATGCCGGCCGCGGCCGCGAGGTCGATGAACACGTCGTTGAGCAGGCGGCGTTCCGGCAGCCCGAACGACACGTTCGACAGGCCGCCGGTGAGATGGATCGAGGTGCCGTACTCCGCGCGCAGCTGGCGCGCAGTCTCCAGGACGTGTCCCGGGGCGTTGGGCTCCACGGCCACCGGCAGGACCAGCGGGTCCACGAACAGGCGGTCGGGCGGGATCTGGCGGGCCATCGCCTCCTCGATCATCGCCACCGCGTTCGCGATTCGCTCCTCGGCGTTGGCCGGCATGCCGGACCGGCCGCTGGCCGCCAGGATCACTGCGCAGCCCGTGGCCGCGGCCAGCTCCAGGACCTCCGGCCGCTCGAGCGAGGCGGAATTCAGCAGCAGCGGGCCGGCAGGGCGGGTGGACGCCGCCACGCCGGCCGCCAGCACGCCCACGTCCGACGAGTCGATCGCCACCGGGACCTTGGCCGCTGCCTCGACCACGCCGACCAGCCAGGCCATCGCCCGCGCCCGGGTCTCCGAGTCCGCGGCAACCTCGTCCGAGTTGAGGTCCAGCCAGTCCGCGCCGGCCGCCTCCTGGCGCGCCGCCATGGAGCGGATGTAGGCCGCCGCGACGTCCGCGTTGGCACCGCCGCCGAGGCCCCAGCGGACCGCGCTGGCGACGTGCTTGATCTTGCCGGCCGTGAAGTCGCGGCCAGCGGCGGTGTCCGGGTGGACCGGCAGGACCGCCCGGCTGCCGTCGGCGTCGTCGAAGGCGACGGCGACCGTCCCATCCTCCAGCACCGCCGCGTGCCGGCCGGCCCGCTTCAGGATCCGGGTGGCGTGGATGTTCTCGCCGACGACGAGGAACGGGGAGCCGGTGCGGTCGCGCCTCACTTGCGGGTTCCTTTCTCCGGGGCGGTGGCGGGGATGGAGGCGGCCGCGGGAGCCGCCGGGGCGGGCGCCGGCGCAGTTGCGGCGACCGGAGCCGCGGCGGGTGCAGCGACGGCGGCCGCCGCTGCGTCCAGCTTCGCGAAGTGGTCCCGCCGCAGGAACGTGTTCGCCCAGGCGCTGGTCCGGCGCAGGGCGTTGTCCTGCATCACGGGCGGCCGGTCCAGCATGGTGAGTTCCTCGCCGTAGGGCTTGAGGCGCCGGTAGACGTCCGCCCAGACGCAGGTGTGCCCCGGGACCTCGCACAGCCCGTCGTGCGACCCGCCGCACGGCCCGTTGCGCTGGTTCTTGGCGCAGTGGGACTCCGGGCACAGGTAGGCGAGATCCGGCAGCGAGCAGTCGCCGCAGTCTCGGCAGTCGAACAGGGGCACCTTGACGGCCTGCTCCAGCACGTGGAGGGGCTTGTCCAGGCGCAGCCGCTCGACCCGCTCGTAGGCGCTCGCCCAGGTGCGGAACCCGGGCGTGCCGGGCGTGAACGCCCGCTCGTGCAGGAGCCGGTTGACCTTGTAGAACGGGTCCACTCCTGCCCGCGACCGCCGGCGGGCAGCGGGCTCCAACGACCGCCGGTAGCTGCGGTTCAGCTCATCGGTGTTGAGGCCGGTGGCGGGATCCCGCTCGAACAGGTTGAACGAGCCCGGCAGCGGGAAGCTGACGTCGGCGACCAGGTCCCGCCAGTCGCCGTCGGCGAAGGCCTCCGCGTACTCCAGGACCCGGCCGATCTCGGTGGCGTCGCGGTGGCCGGACAGGTAGATCCCGCGGAATCCGAGACCGCGTGCAACCACCATCTGCTTGGCGGCGAACTCCAGGAAGAACGCCCGGCCCTTGTCCGGCCCGGCGGCACGCTCCTCGACCAGCGCCAGCAGCTCGTCGGTGACGTTGCAGCCGGGCACGCGACCGGCGTTGAACGCGCGCGCGACGCCCCGGTCGAGGATGTAGGCGTTGGCGATGGCCGGGACGTCCAGGCCTTCACGCCCCATGTAGCGCAGCAGCTCGTCCTGCTTGCGCGCGTCGTAGCCCACCTGGGTGATCACGAACCCGGCGCCGCTGCGCACCTTGAGGCCCAGCTTGAGGTACTGCGGGATCAGCTCGCGCTCGAAGCGCTTGACGTTGTCCACCGCGCAGGCCATGAAGAACGAGTGCGCGACCTGCGGATCGGGGGCGCCCTCTGCGGCGGCCCGCGCCGTGGCAACCTCGCCCATCTCGCGGAACAGCGTGAGCAGTCCGACCGAGTCGATGTCGAACACCGGCTTCGAAAGGCCTCCGTAGCCCTCCACCGGGTAGTCCCCGGTGACGGCGAGGATCGTCGTCAGCTTCCGGCTCAGAAGGTCCCAGCCCAGGCTCTGGAGCCCGTTGCGGTTGCGGTCCCGGCAGGCGACATGGACGATCACGTCGTGCCCCGCCTGCACCACCGGCTCCGCCGGGGCATCCGGCGACAGCCTTGCATGCCCACCGGCGTTGTCCGTGATCGAGAGGGCCGTGATCCGCGGGTCGCCGGCCAGGTCGTAGGCCATCTTCATCGGCTTCTGGCCGCGGGGGTCGTCCATCTCGCCGACCCAGGGCACGAGCTCGACGATCGTTGCGAAGTCCGGCGTGGCGGTGAGCGTGTGGCGAAGCGTCATCGGAAATCCTCAGCTGGCAATCGGCTCGAACAGGCAGCCGTCGGTGAACAGGTCGAAGAAATCCTCCTCGGACTCGAGCTCCACGTGGTCGATGCGACGCACGGCGGATTCCAGCTCCGCCCGGCGGCCGCGTGAGAGAAGAAGGGCCTTGGCGCCGGCGACCGAAGCGTTGCCGGCCCGGACGACCCGCGACGGGTCCACGGGCACCAGCAGCCCGATGTCGATCGAGCGCCCGATGTCGAGGGCGTTGGCGAACCCGCCCGCGAGGTACACGTGGCGCAGGTCGGCGACGTCCAGACCGAGCGTCCGCAGCAGGACCCGTTGCCCGACCGCGGTCGCCGCCTTCGCGACGGCGAGGTGCGCGACGTCGGCGGTGGTCAGCACGATCCCGCGCGACGGCGCGACCTCCACCTGGCGGGCGCCATCCGCGAACCCGCCGCGCACCGTCATCCCCCCTGCCCGCAGCAGCTCGGCGAGGACGTCCACCAGCCCGGATCCGCAGATTCCCTCGGCCGCCGTGTCACCGATCGTTCGTACCTCGAATCGTCCATCCACCAGGCGTGCGGCCTCGATGGCGCCCTCGCCGCCCGCCATTCCATACCGTACGCCTCCGCCCTCGAACGCGGGGCCCGCCGGGCTCGAGGCGGCGACCACGCGATGACCGTCGCCGGCGATCACCTCGGAGTTGGTGCCGATGTCGATGAGCATGAACGGCTCATGAGCGTCCAGCGCGTCCACGGCGACCAGGTCCGCGGCGGCGTCCGCCCCGACGTGGCTGGCGATCAGCGGCGCGCCCACGACCCGGCCCCTCGGGTGCATCAGCAGACCCAGCTCGTGGGCCGCCCGCACGACGCCGGTGCCCTGCCCCACCGTGGCTCCCGCCGCCGTCTCGGTCGTGCTGCGGAACGGGACCCGGCCGATCGGGGCCACGTCCAGCCCGAACGCGAGGTCGCGCATCGTGGTGTTGCCCACGATCATCGCCTCGACGATCGCCCGGCGGTCCACGCCCAGCAGCGTGCACAGGCGGCGGATCTCGTGGTTGAGCGCCCGGCGCAGCGACTGGCGCAGCAGGCCGGGGAACGCGGCGTCGTACGAGATCCGGCTCATGACGTCGCTGCCGCCATAGCGCTGCGGGTTCTCCAGCGCGGCCATGGCCGCGGTCTCGCCGGTCTCGAGGTCCACCAGCTCCATGACCACGGTCGTCGTCCCGACGTCCACCGCCAGTCCCAGCAGCCGTCCCAGCCACGGGCCCAGCGCCCCGCCCCCGTCGCGGACCACGGCGTCGCCGACGCGCCGCACGGGCGGATCCACCTCCGGCGCGTAGCCCTCGGGTGCGAGCAGGATGCGCAGCCGGCGGCGCAGGACCCAGAACTCGACGTCCGTTTGGGCCCGCTCCACGGCGGCCTGGCAGGCGAGCCGGAAACCGCCCGCCAGGAAATCCTCCGCCTCCGTCCGCGGGGACAGCTGGTCGCCGCCCGCGCGGACCTCCACCACGCACTCCCGGCAGCGGCCCAGCCGCTTGCAGGACGCCGGGACCACGACCGACAGCTCGTCGGCCTCGTCGAACAGCGTGCGGCCGGGCACGAGCGGGCGACGCTCGTGCCCGTGGATCACGTCGGGCATCGCCGACCAGTCTCGCCTGCCCGGGGCGGCGCCGGATGGTCCGTCGGACCTGTCACGGGGGACCTTCTGCCCTATCGCGGGGGTGTCCTGAGGCGTGACGCTGGGGTTCGCAGACCCTCTGCCCGGAGGCGCCCTTGATTCCGCATACCCCGACGAGCCCGATGCGACCGCGATCGCCGCGCTACGACCGGCTGACACCGGACGACTGCGCGCGCCTCCACGAGGCGAGCGTGTCCATCCTGGAGCGCACCGGCGTCCGGCTGCACGACGCGGAGGCCGTGGAGCGGCTGCACGGCGCCGGAGCCCGGGTGGGCGACGACGGGCGGGTGTTCGTCCCCGGGTCGCTCGTGGACTGGGCGCTGTCGGTGGCCCCGCGCTCGATCACGCTCCACGACCGAGGCGGCCGGCCGCCGCTGGTGCTGGCGGGCGACAACGCCTTCTTCGGCCCCGGCTCGGACTGCCTCAACATCGTGGACCACCGGACCGGCGAGCGGCGCGCGCCCACGTTGGACGACGTGCGCGACGGGCTGACCCTCGTGGACGCGCTGCCCAACATGGACTTCGCGATGTCCATGTTCCTGCCCGCGGACGTGGACCCGTTCATGACCGACCGCCGGCAGATGGCGGTGATGCTGGAGCGGACGACCAAGCCCCTCGTGGTCGTGACCTACGACGTGGACGCGATGGTGGACGCGGTCGCGATGGCCGAGGCCGTCGCCGGCGGCGCCGAAGCGCTCCGCGAGCGGCCCACGCTCGCGCTGTACATCAACGTCACCCGGGGCCTCGTCCAGAATGGGGATTCGCTGCGCAAGCTGCTGATCCTGGCCGACAGGGGGCTGCCTGCCATCTGGGTCCCCGTCACCTCCGGCGGCACGACCGGCCCCGTCACGACGGCCGGCAACATGGCCCTCAATCAGGCCGGGATCCTGGTGGGGATCGTCCTGGCGCAGCTGGTGCGCGAGGGGGCACCCGTCATCGTGCCCGGCTTCGGCGGCGACGCGCTGGACCTGCGGACGATGGTGGACCCGTACGCGGAGCCGGACCACCGGGGCGTTGCACCTTCGCTCGCCCACCACTACGGCCTGCCGATGTTCAGCCTCGCCGGTGGCAGCGACAGCAAGGCCGTGGACCAGCAGGCGGCCGCCGAGGCCGCGCTCACGATGCTCGTGGACGCGCTCGCGGGCGGCCACCTGATCCACGACTCGGGGTACCTCGAGTCCGGGCTCACCGGCTCGCTGGCGCAGCTCGCCATCTGCGACGAGATCGCCGCCTGGATCCGGGCCGCGATCGCCCCGGTCCGGATCGACGACGAGACGCTGGCGCTGGACGTCATCGACGCGCTGGGGCCGGACGGGTCGTTCCTGGAGACGGACCACACGATCGGCCACTTCCGGGACCGCTGGTACCCCGCCCTGATCGACCGCGCGAGCCACTCCGCCTGGACCGCGAAGGGCGGGCGTACGATGGCCGAGCGCGCCGCGGCGCGCGTGGACGAGCTGCTGGCGACCCACAAGCCGCCGCCCCTGCCGGACGCCGTGGTTGCGGCGATCGACGAGATCCTGGCCCGCGCGGCCGCCACCGCCGGATTGTCCATGCGATCTGCCTGACCCCGCCCCGTTTCGTCGAGTCCCCCCTGAAGGAGCACCGATCATGACCGAAGAGCTGTTCACCGCGATGCGCCAGTCGATCATCGATGGCGATGCGGCGAAGGCCGTCGCCACGGCCGAGGAGGCGCTGGCCGCCGGCGTCCCGCCCCTGGACGCCATCGAGCAGGGCTACGTGCCCGGTCTCTCGTGGGTCGGCGAGCAGTTCGGCGAGGGCGAGCTGTTCCTGCCCGACATGATGCTCGCCGCCCGGGCGATGCAGAAGGCCGTGGACACCCTGGGGCCGGAGATGAAGCGCCAGGCGACGGTCCGCAAGGTCCTGGGCCGGGTCGTGATCGGCACGGTCAAGGGCGACATCCACGAGATCGGCAAGAACCTCGTGGGGATGATGCTGTCCACGTCCGGGTTCGAGGTCCACGACCTCGGCGTCGACGTGGCGCCGGAGCGGTTCGTCGAGGCCGCCCGCGAGCACGACGCCGACATCATCGGGGTGTCCGCGCTGCTGACCACCACCATGGCCGGCCAGCGGACGGTCGTCGAGTCGGTCGCGGCCGCGGGGATGCGGCCGAAGGTCAAGGTCATCGTCGGTGGCGCGCCGGCGAGCGCGAGCTGGGCATCGGAGATCGGTGCCGACGGGTACAGCGAGGACGCCATCGGCGCGGTCGCCCTGATCCGCCGGCTGGTCGGTGCCGAGACGGCGACCGCCTGACCATGACGACGCTCGCAACCCGAGCCGAGGTCGAGCTCACCGCCCGGCCCCGGCTGGAGATCCTTGCCCCGGCGGACGTCCGCCGCATCCACGAGGCGACGCTGGAGGTCATCGAGACCGTCGGCGTCCGCTTCCCCTCGTCCATCGCCCTCGACCTCTGGGCCGCCCACGGTGCGACCGTGGACCGTGCCACGTCCGTCGTCCGCGTCCCCGGCCACGTGATCGAGGCTGCGCTGCGCACGGCCCCGCCCGTATACACGCTGGCCGCCCGCGACCCGCAGCGGGACCTGCCCCTGGACGGGAAGCACGTCCACCTGGGCACCGATGGCTGCGCGATCGAGGTCCTGGACCCCTGGACCCTGGAGCACCGGCGGTCGTCCCTGGCCGATGTGGGCGACATCGCCCGCGTCGCCGATGCCCTGCCCGAGATCGCGTTCCACTGGGTGGCCGTGTCCGCCCAGGACCGCCCCCCGGCGACCCGCTCCCTGGAGGAGGTGTTCGCCGTGTGGCGCAACTCCTCCAAGCACGTCCAGACCGAGAGCATCGTCACCGCCCACGAGGCGCGCACGGCCATCGAGATGGCGGCCGCCATCGCCGGCGGCAAGCAGGCGCTCCGCGAGCGCCCGGTCCTGTCGATGATGCAGTGCACGATCAGCCCGCTGGCCCAGGACGGCGGCGCCATCGAGGCCTCGCTGGTCGCGGCCGAGCACGGTATCCCGGTCGGCTTCATGACCATGGCCTCGTGCGCCTTCAGCGGCCCGGCGACCGTCGCCGGCTCGCTGGTCGTGGGCAACGCGGAGGTCATCTCCGCGATGGCGCTGATGCAGCTCGCGTACCCGGGGTCGCCCGTGTACTACGCGGCCGCCCAGACCGCGATGGACCTCCGCTCCGGCGCCTACACCGGCGGCGGCCCGGAGGACTTCCTGTTCGGCGGCGCCACCAACCAGCTGGCCGACTTCTACGACGTGCCGCTCTCGATGGGCGCCTACGCCACCGGGGCCAAGCGCTCCGACTGGCAGGCGGGACTGGAGAACGGGCTGTCCGCGTTCATGGCGTCGGTCGTGTACTCGGACATGCTGCTGGGCGCCGGGCTGCTGCACGGCAGCCGGATCTGGTCCTACGAGCAGATGCTGCTGGACACCGAGATCGCCCAGATCGTGGCGTCCATGATGCGCGGCATCCCGCTGGGCGACGAGGCGCTGGCCCTCGACGTCATCCGCGAGGTCGGTCCCGCCGGTGACTACCTCACCCAGCCGCACACCCGGACCCACATGCGCGACCTGTGGCAGCCCCGGTTCCTGGACCGCCGGCCCTACGGCCAGTGGGAGCAGGATCCCGACGCGCCGCACCGGGCGGCGCTGGAGCGGGCGCGCACCCTCCTGCGCGAGCACGAGCCGCCGCGGCTCGACCCGGCGCTCGACGCCGAGCTGGTGCGCATGGTGGAGGCCCACGGGCAGGAGCACGCGGCGGGCGCGGCCGGGGTCGCGTGATGCGACCCCGATTCGAGCTGCTCGAGCCGGCGCTGATCGAGCGCATCCTCGACGAGGCGCTGGCCCTGCTGCGCGACCCCGGGATCAAGGTCGAGGAGCCCGAGGCGGTGGCCCTGCTCACCGGGGCGGGGGCCACCGCGGACGGGGACCGGGCCCGGATCCCGGAGGCGATGGTCCGGCGCGCCCTGGACACGGTCCCCCACGCCTTCGACCTGTACGACCGGTCGGGGCGCGCGGCGGTCCGCTACGGCCAGGGTGCCGTCCACTTCGACCCGGGTTCGTCCGGCGTCTCCGTGTTGGACCCGGAGACCCTGGACGTCCGGCCGTCCATGGCCGCCGACCTTGCCCGCCTGGTGCGCGTGGCCGACACGCTGCCCGCCTACGACGCGGTCTCGACCTCGATCGTGTGCCACGACGTCCCCACCGAGATCGGTGACCTGTACCGGCTGTTCGTGTGTCTCGTGAGCTCGGACAAGCCGGTCGTGACCGGCGCCTTCAGCCCGCGCGGCTCGGGGGTCATGCTGGACCTGCTCGCGATCGACGCCGGCGGTCACGATGCCCTCCGCGAGCGGCCGCGGGCCGTGTTCGACGTGTGTCCCTCGCCGCCGCTGACCTGGTCCGAGTTCGCCTGCCGCAACATCATCGACCTGGGTCGGGCGGGCGTCCCGGCCGAGATGGTCTCGATGCCGCTGGCCGGCGTGGCCGCGCCGGTGACCCTGGTCGGGTCGATCGTCCAGCACGCGGCGGAATGCCTGGCGGGGGTCGTGCTCCACCAGCTGGCCGCCCCCGGGGCGCCGATCGTGTGGGGCGGCGCACCGGCCATCGTGGACATGCGCACCGGCTCGACGCCGATGGGCGCCATCGAGACCGCGATGATCGACGCGGGCTACGCCGCCGTCGGCAAGTCGCTGGGGCTGCCGGTGCACGCGTACCTGGGCGCCACGGATTCCAAGGTGGTCGACGCGCAGGCCGGCCTGGAGACGGGCATGACGGCGCTGGTCGGCGGCCTGGCCGGGATCGACATGATCTCGGGCGCCGGCATGGTGGACTTCCTGCTCGCCCAGAGCCCGGAGAAGCTGGTCATCGACGCCGACGTGATCGGGATGGTCCAGCGCCTGCTGCGGGGGATCGGGACGCCGACGGAGACGCTGGCGACCGGGTTCTTCGCCGCCGCCGGGCCGGAGGGCCAGTTCCTGGAGCTGGACGACACCCGCCGCCTGTTCCGGGGCGAGCAGTTCCTGCCGTCCCGGATCATCGACCGCGGCTCGCGGCGAGCCTGGCTGGACGCCGGCGGCCAGGATGCGTTCGGCCGGGCCCGCGCCCGGGTGGACGAGATCCTCGCCGGCCACCGCGTGCCGGAGCTCGATCCGGCCGTCTCGGCGGCACTCACCGCCCGGGTGCGGGAAGCCGGGGCGCCGTTCGGGCTGACGGAGGCGCTGCCGGGCGTGCCGGGCGTGTAGTCCCAGCCGCGTGGCGCGGCCGGATCCGGGCTACGCGGACAATCGCTCGGCCAGGTAGCGGATGGCGATCGGGTAGCGGTACTCGATCGCCGCGTGCCCGGCCGGGAAGATCTCGAACATGGGCTCCGGCGCCCCCGCCATCGCGCACGCCCGCCGGAAGGCCTCGGCGCCGAGGTCGAGGAAGTACTCGTCCCGATCACCCGCGTCGATGTAGATGGCACGCATCGAACGCAGCGCGGCCGCGCCCTCGGGTGTCCGGGCCATCCGGACCGGATCTCGGCGGAGCCAGCGCTCCCAGATCTCCGGGATCAGCTCGCCCGTCGCCGGATCGAACGGGTGGCGGATGGTGCCGTCCGGGTCGGCCGAGTAGCAGGCCGCATACCCATGCGCCTCGAGCAGCGACTCGTCGGCCTTCCGGGTGAAGGCCGGTCGCGACCGGAAGTCGGCGAGCCAACGCTCGATCGATCCGCCGTACTCGTCCCGGAGCGCGCGGGCGGCCTGGGCGAACATCGGCGCGTAGCAGGCCTCGAACAGCGCATCACCGGCGTGCGTGGCCAGGCCGCCGAACACGTCCGGGCGGAGCATCGGCGTGATCATCGCCCCGTAGCCGCCGCTCGACTTGCCGGTGATCCCACGGTGATCACGGTGGGCAAGCGTGCGGTAGCGGGCGTCCACGAACGGGACGACCTCTTCGCACAGGTACGTGTGGTAGGCCCCGGTCGCGGGCGAGTCGAGGTACTGGCTGCCGCCGTAGGAGGTCCAGCAGTCCACGAACACCACGATCGCCGGCGGCGGCGGACCCTCCCCCGGGCCGTCGCCGGCGAACAGGGCGTCGATGTTCTCCGGGGTCGTGGGACGGAAGGCCGCTCGGTTGCGCCACATGTCGATCTGGCCGGTCATGCCCTGGATCAGGTAGATCGACGGGTAGCGACGGACGGGCTCGGCGTCGTAGCCGGGGGGCAGGTAGACCCAGACGGGCCGCTCGCTCGGATCGCCCGGCAGGTTGCCGACCAGGACACGACTGGTGATCGTCAGCTCATCGATCCGACCGCGGAGCGGCCTCGACCAGGGGAGCACGACTCCCTCCTTGGCTTGTTCGGGATGACGCCGATCCAGGGCGACCGGGTCGGACCTGAGCCCATCGTAGCGGGCGCACGAGTCGACCGGGTTGCGGCACACTCGTGCTCGTCACGACACCCCAGGGAGCCCCGACGTGCCCGGCATCCTCACCAGGACCTTCAACTCGATCGGCGGCGCGCTCATGGCCCGAACGGGGCGGGTGGGGATCCTGGGTACCACCGGTGCGCGGACCGGCCTCGCGCGCCGCGCCCCGATCGGCTTCGTCGCCCGTCCGGACGGGACGCTGCTCATCGGTTCCGGCAGCCGGACAAACCGCGGCTGGACGGTGAACCTCAAGGCGAACCCGGCCGCGACGTTCAGCATCAGGGGCACCGAGCGCCCGTACCGGGCGCGCCTGGTGTCGCCGGAGGACCGGGGCGCCGCCCTGGCGGAGCTCCGGGCGGCGATGGGCGGCTTCGCCGAGCGTGCGGACTGGGGCGACCTGTTCGTCCTCGAACCGGAGGCGTAGGCCGAGCCGGAGCCGGCTCGGGAGACCGGGAGGCCGGGAGCCGGCCCAGGACCGTCATCCGGGTGCGGATCGCCTGAGCGCCCGGTCCGCCAGCAGCAGCGTGCCGAGCGGCCCGGCCATGTCGCCCAGCCCTGCCCGGACCACGAACCCCTGGCCGCGGTGCTCAAGGAGGCCCGGGTAGCCGCGCAGCCCGGCTGCCAAGGCCTCGCCGACCGCCGCCACCAGCCCGGGCATCGCCGACAGGCCGCCGCCGAGGATGACCCGTTCGGGTCCCAGCACGTAGACGATGGAGCGGATCCCCGCGGCCACGTAGCCGGCCACCAGCCGCACGGCCGCCGCCCGGTCCGATCCCTCGAGACGGTCCGCCGGGGAGACGAACCGGGCCGCGACCGCGAGCCCGCTGGCCATGCCCTCCAGGCAGTCACCGTGGAACGGGCACACGCCCGCGAACTCGTCACCGGGCATCCTCGGCACGACGACGTGGCCCATCTCCGGGTGGCCGAGTCCGCCGGCGAGCGCACCCCCGACCACCGCTCCGCCGCCGATGCCGGTGCCCAGGGTGAGATACACGAACGAGCCCAGGCCGCGACCCGTGCCCCACTCCCCCTCGGCCAGGGCGGCGGCGTTGACGTCCGTGTCGAGGCCGACCGGCACCCCGAGCGCCCGGAACGGGCCGACGACGTCGGTGCCCTGCCAGGCCGCCTTCGGCGTCGTCGCGATGATCCCGTACGCTGGCTGGTCGGCCCGGAGCTCGACGGGCCCGAACGACCCCACGCCGATCGCAGCCAGGTCGATCCCCCGGTCCATCGCCCGGCGCAGGAAGGTGACGGCGGCCGCGATCGTCTCGCCCGGGCCGGCAGTCTCGATCCGCGTGGTGTCCAGGATGGCGTCCGGCCCGGTCCCCACCATGCCAACCACCTTCGTCCCACCGAGCTCGATGCCGCCGAACATGCGCGCCCCTTGCCGTCCCTCTCAGCGCCCCTCGAACCGGGGGCGGCGCTTCTCCACGAAGGCGCTGAAGCCCTCGACGCGGTCGGCTGATTCCAGCACCACCTCGTACAGCCCGTCCTCCGCCGCGAGGCCCTCGGCCAGGGAGCGGTGGGCGCCGCGGATCGCGGTCTTCGCCTGTCGGACGCCCAGCGGCGCGCCCTCCGCGATCCGCTCGGCCAGCGCGACCGCCGCCGGCACGGCCGCGCCCGGCTCGACGACCCGCGCCACGATCCCCCACGCCTCCGCCTCGGCCGCCGTCAGCCGGCGTCCGGTCAGGATCACGTCCCGTGCCCGGGCCGGGCCCACCAGCCAGGTGAGCGTCTGCGTGGCGCCGCCGCCCGGGAAGATCCCCACCCCGACCTCCGGCAGCCCGAACACCGCCTCCGTGGACGCGACGATGAGGTCGCAGGCCAGCGCCAGCTCGAACCCGCCGGCCAGCGCGAACCCCTCGACCGCGGCGATCGTCGCCACCGGCAGCTCGTGGACGCGGCGGACGAGGTCCACGATCCGCGCCCGCTGCGCCCGGAGCTCCCCGTCGGAGAACCCGGCCCGCTCCCGGAGGTCCATCCCGGACGAGAAGGCGCGCCCACCGGCGCCCGGCCAGGACCAGGCCCCGCACGCCCTCGTCCGCCTCGATCGCGTCCAGGGCAGCGTGCAGCGCGGCCAGCATGGCGTTGTCGATCGCGTTGCGGACGTCGGGCCGGTCCAGCACGAGGACGGCGATCGCGCCGTCCTCGCCCGCGCGCTCCCGACGCAGGACCCCGGCGGGCGACGTCAACGGGGGTGCCCCTCTGCCGCCCGCTCGTCACGGAGCGCGTACACCGAGGCCATGGGATCGGTGCCGCGGGCGGAGATCGGATCGCCGCGCCCCAGCCCCAGCCAGGCGACAACCCCGCCCAGGACGGCCGCCACCCCTCCGAGGAACAGGGCCCACCGGATGCCGGTGACGTAGGCATCGACGTACCCAGCCGCGTCCACGGCCTGGACGGCGCCGGCAAGGACCTTGAACGACGGCGTGCCGACGGCCGTCAGCAGGTCACCGAACTGCTGCCTCGGGCATCGGCGGCCACTTCGGGCGCCAGGCCCGCCAGCGACGGCTCGAGGGCGGCCATCGCCCGTTCCGCGACGATCGCCGACACGAGCACGATCCCGACCCGCGTCCCGACCTGGATCGACGCCTCGTTGAGGGCCGCCGCCGTTGCCGGCAGTCCTCGCGGCACGCTGGCGAAGATCACCGCAGTCCGCACCGTGGTCGCGATGACGAAGCCCGCTCCGATCAGCACCAGCGGCACGACGTGGACCAGGTAGCCGGTCTCGCGCCCGATCACGGCGGCGAGGGCCAGGTTGCCCACCCCGACCGCGGAGACCCCCACGGCGACCAGCGTGCGCGGCGCGAATTGCGCGAGCAGGAACCCGGCGACGGGCCCGGCCGCCACGAGGGCGAGGAACAGGGGCGCGACCGCGACGATCCCGAGCAGCGGGCCGTACCCGGCCACGATCCAGAAGTACAGCGGCAGCTGGACCATCGGCACGGTCTGGGCGATCGCGATCACGACCCCCACGAACAGGGCGACGGTCACCGGGCGACGGTCGATGCGCACGGACTCCGGGCGTTCGATGCGCCGGTGCCACTCCCAGGTCAGGAAGGCCACCAGGAGCACGATGCCGAGCGCCATGATCGCGAGCCGGACGGGGTTGTCCCAGCCGCCGCCGAGCCACAGGAGACCCGCCGTGAAGCTGACGACGCTGCCCGCCCACAGGGCGGTCCCCAGCACGTGTGGGCGCTCCGCTCGGCTCGGTCGCTCGAGGTCCGGCACGCGGCGCCAGGTCACCCACAGCGCGACGGTGGTGGCCGCGATCCCGGCCACGAACCCGGGCCAGTAGGCGCCGGGGATCAGCGTGAGCAGCACGGGCATGAGGGCAGAGGCGCCGCCGTATGCCGCGTACGCCACCCCGATCGCCGTTGCCCGGGCCACCCCGCGGTAGGCGGTGGCCACCGATGCGAGACCCACGGGGATGAGCAACCCGGTGGCCGCGGCAGCCGCGACACGGGCGGCCGTGAACACGGGCCCCGACGACACCAGCAGGCCGACGACGGCCGCCGCCAGGAGCACGCTCAGGCCGCCGATGACCAGCGGACGCGCCCGCGACAGGTCCCCGATCGCGCCGCCGACGAGAAGCATCAGCGCCGTCAGCACCGCGACCACCAGGACCAGCGCCTCGAGGCTTGGGCCGCTCGCGGATGGCGGCCTGGACCGTGGTCAGCGTGGGCGACAGGACCTTCGGGTCCAGGCCGGCCGCGAACAGGGTCGCCGAGCCGGCCAGCAGCGCGGACACGGCGCGCCGGTCCGCGAACAGCTCCCGGACGACCGCGGGCATCGACGGGCTGGGCATCTCGCGGCGATGCTACCGCGCCGGCCGAGGCCTCAGGTGCCCGGCGGCGATCAGGATCGGGCTCAGAGTGGTTCGAACCGCGCCTGGAAGAACCGCAGGTACTTCGGCTCGTAGACCATCGCGAGGCCACGGGCGCCCTCCCGGGCGTCGAAGCACGCCTTCACGGACTCGGCGACGACGTCCATGTGCGCCTGCGTGTACACGCGCCGCGGGATCGTGAGGCGGGTCAGCTCCAGCTTCGGCCGGTTGTGGTCGCCGGTCTGCGCGTTGCGGCCCGCGGACGCGATCCCCCGCTCCATCGAGCGGATGCCGGAGTCGAGGTACAGCTCCGCCGCCAGCGTCTGGGCCGGGAACAGGTCCTGCTCGAGGTGCGGGTAGAAGCGCCGGGCGTCGAGGAAGATCGCGTGCCCGCCCACGGGCTGGACGATCGGGATGTCCCACTCGGTGAGCAGCTCGCCCAGGTAGCGGACCTGGCCCACGCGGGAGCGGACGTGCTCGTCCTGCATGGACTCCTCGATGCCGATGGCGAGCGCCTCCATGTCGCGCCCGGCCATGCCGCCGTACGTGTGGAGGCCCTCGTACACCACGACCAGGTTGCGCAGCTCCTCGAACACGCCCTGGTCGTTGACGGCCAGCCAGCCGCCGATGTTGACCAGGTTGTCCTTCTTGGCGCTCATCCAGGCGCCGTCCGTGTAGGAGCAGAACTCGAGCACGATCTCGGCGATCGACTTGTGCTCGTACCCGGCCTCGCGCTCCTGGATGAACAGGGCGTTCTCCACCATCCGGGTGGCGTCCAGCAGGAGCCGGATGCCGTGCCGGTCGCACAGCGCGCGGAGCTCGCGGACGTTGGCCATCGAGACCGGCTGCCCGCCGGCCATGTTCACGGTGCCGGCCAGCGAGACGTACGGGATCCTCGCCGCGCCCGACCTCGCGCGATGAGCGCCTCGACCTTGCCGAGGTCCACGTTGCCCTTGAACGGGTGCAGGTCCTGCGGGTCGTGGGCCTCGTCGATGATCACGTCGTGGAAGGTGGCCCCGGCGAGCTCCTGGTGGAGGCGCGTGGTCGTGAAGTACATGTTCCCGGGCACGTGGTCGCCGGCCTTGATCAGCGTCTGGCTGATGAGGTGCTCCGCGCCGCGTCCCTGGTGGGTGGGCACGAGGTACGCGTAGCCGTAGTAGCGCCGGACCGCGTCCTCGAGGTGGTAGTAGTTGCGGCTGCCGGCGTACGCCTCGTCGCCCAGCATCATCCCCGCCCACTGGCGGTCGCTCATCGCGGACGTGCCGGAGTCCGTGAGCAGGTCGATGTAGACGTCCTCGGAGCGCAGCAGGAACGTGTTGTAGCCGGCCTCCGACAGGGCGCGCTCGCGCTCCAGGCGGTTCGTGACCCGCAGCGGCTCGACCATCTTGATCTTCCACGGCTCGGCCCAGCTGCGGCGGCCGTGCTGCTGGCCCATGGTGTGGAGCGACTTGCCGGGCATGGGTCTCCTCGTTCCTGTCGCAGGGAGCGCCCGCGGAACGGCGCGGGGCGGTTCGTGGCCTCCTACGCTACCCGGCCGGCGTCCGTCATGTCGCGCCCATGGGCAGGCCGTCGGCCGCCGCGCCGTGCCTCCCGGGAACGCCGAGGGGCGCCTACGACGCCGGAGACCCGATCGTCAGCGTCAGCTCATCCGCGCCGCGGATCACCGTGACCTCGAGCGGGAGGCCGGTGGCCTCCAGCGCGTCGTGGAGGTCGTCGACGTCGACGACCGCCCGGCCGCCGGCCGCGACCAGGAGGTCCCCCTCGCGGATGCCGGCCGCCGCCGCCGGCCCGCCCTCCTCGACCGTCCGCACCAGCACGCCGTCGCGCTCCGAGAGCCCGACCGACCGCCGCAGGCGGCGCGCCACGTGGGGTGGAGCGACCGCGATCCCGATCCTCGGACGATCGCGCGACTCGCCGCGCGCCAGCGCGTCAACTCGGGCGTGGAGTCCCGCATCGGCGGGCAGGGCCAGGTAGAACCCGTCGCCGGCCCGGTTCGTGTTGAGGCCGACCAGCCGCCCGTCCGACCCGAGCAGCGGACCACCCGAGGAACCCGGCGCCAGCGGGGCCGTGTGCTCCATGGATCCGGAGATGCGCCGGCCGGCCGGCCCCCGGAACTCCCGCGAGCTCGCCGAGACGAACCCGAGGGTGAGCCGGGTGCCGCCCGTGGACATGGCGGCAGCGGCGAACACCGCGGATCCGACGGTCACCCCCCCGTCCGACCACGCGACGGGCCCGGCGCCGGCCGTATCGACCTCGATCACGGCCAGGTCGCCGTCCCAGTCCACCCCCGCGACGCGACCGCGGGCCGTCCGCCCGTCGGCGAACCGGACCGTCGTCTCGGCGCCGCGGACGTTGTGGGCGTTGGTCAGGACCCGGCCGTCCGCGACGACGACCCCGGATCCCCGGAGGCGGGAGCCGATCCCGACGACCGACGGTCCGACGGCCTCCGCGACGGCAGCGAATGCGGACTGGAGCTCACCAAGGGCGGACATGGGCTGGTTCCCCGATATGATACTGACTTGCAAGTTGCAACATACTAGCAAGACAGCGATCCTGCAAGGCGTCACCTACCATTGGCCCTGATGTCCAGCTCCTCGGACGACACCCGCGGCACGACGACCGCCCTGGCCGCCGCGCTCGACCGCGTCGGCGACCGCTGGAGCCTGTTCCTCGTCGAAGCCCTCCTGGCCGGCCCGCGCCGTTTCGGCGAGCTGGGCGAGGCGCTGCCGCGCATTGCGCCGAACATCCTCGCGGACCGGCTGCGCCGCCTGGAGCGGGACGGGATCGTGATCGCGGTCCCGTACTCACGGCGACCCCCCCGGATGGAATACGCGCTGACGGCCGATGGTCGGGAGCTGGCCGGCGCCCTCCAGCTGCTGGCCGACTGGGGCGCTCGGCGCGGCGGGACGGGCGAGCCGCTGCGTCACGAGGCGTGCGGCACACCGCTCGAGACACGCTGGCACTGCCCCACCTGCGACCTCGTCGTTGCCGAGCGCGAGCCGGATGGGCTGATCCACCTCTAGCGAAGGCCGGCCGCCAGGGCGCACTCGCCCCTACGCGACGGCGAACGGGTCGAAGTCCTCCGTCCGCTCCGCGACGGCGTCCGCCCCCAGCTGGGCCTCGTCGAAGCCGAGCGGCTGGTCCACGATCGAGCGCCAGCCGGTGGTCTCCAGGGCGTCGAGCGTCTGGGTCGCGGCGCGCACGACGCCCCGAGCGTGCTCCGTGGCGAGGCCGCCCAGGACCGGCGCGCCTCGACTCCCGGCAAGCCCGGCGGCCACGACGGCGGACGCTCGAGTCACCCGGGCACGCGCAGCGAACGAGGCACCCGGGCGGCGCAGGATCATGCCCACGGCACCCGCGTCGGGCAGCAGCGCCGCGACGATGGCGTGCCACATCACGGCGGCCTCGTCCCCGATCGGCGGTTCCACGAAGGCCAGGCCGTGGTCCGGCAGCAGCGCCCGTCGCAGCGCCACCTCCGCGGCCGCGCGCGCCGGCGCGTCCGGCTCGTCCACGATCCAGTCCGGCAGCGCGCTGACGAAGATCGATGCGGGAGGCAGCCCGTCCCTGCCCGCCAGCGCCACGGCGACCAGCTGGAGGGCCAGCGCCCGCCCGGCACGCGTCTCGGCGTCCGATGGGACGCCTGCCGCCAGCTCCGGGGCGACGACCAGTGGGCCCGCCGGGACCAGGACGGCCGTGCCGGCCCGCACGAGCAGGCGGTGGGCGAACACGTGGTCCGCGATCGCCCGGTCCGGGTCCACGCGCCCGGTGACGATTTCCCGCATCGGGTCCGCGAGCACGATGTCAACCCGCTCGAACGCGGCCACGACCGCCTGGTCCGGAGCCGCGAGGGCCGGCGTGTCGGTCACCAGCCGCACGTACCCGCGGCGGCGCGCGCCGGCCTCGTCCACGAACCGCCGCAGGACCGCGAGCGCGCGCTGGGAGCCGGTGGGGATCGGCTGGCCGGACGGGTCGAACGCCTCCAGCCCACCGCGCGACGTGGGCGCCGCCCGCCACGGCTCTACCGCCGTGCCCAGGTGCGCGAGTCGCTGCGCCAGCTCCCGGCTGGCCGGCACCTCCACCCGGATGAGCTGGGCGCCCGCGTCCACGGCGAGACCCGCCTCGTCGATCGCATCCACGATCGCAGGCTCAACCAGTGCCGCCCCGAGCCACGGACGTCGAGGGTCGCCCAGCACCGCCAGCAGCTCGGCGCGCGCGACACGGTTGGCGTCCACGCGATCCATCGCGACGCGGGCGAGCCGGGTCGCGTCGGCCAGCGCGACCGCCCGCCGGTCCGGCTCCGCCAGGAGCTCGGCCTCGAGCGCCAGGTCCACGTTTCCGGCCGCCACCTCGAGCGCGAGGTCATGGGGCGCGAGATCGTACTCCGCCATCGCCATCGCGAACGGCAGCGCCACGCCGCCGGCCAAGCGGTCCGGTGCGGGACCCAGGTAGCGCTCCACGACCTCGGCGGCGAGCGGGCGCGAGCCCCGGTCGATGCCGGAGACACCGAACAGGCGCAGGATCGCCCGCTCCTGGCCGATCGTGGTCACGGACGCCGCCGCCGCGCCCCAGGCGGCGGCGAGCGCGGTCGCGCGGTCACGCAGCCCGCCGAGGTCGCCCGTGTCCCCGATCACATGCATGTCCGCAGTATGGAGGTCCGCATCGCGCCGGATGGGCCGGACGGACCGCGCTACTCGTGCTCGGACGGACCGGTCCGAGCCGGGTCGCCGATCCACACGTGACCATCGCGGAACCGCTCTGACTTCCAGATCGGCGCGCGCGCCTTCGTCTCGTCGATGGCGTACCGGGCGGCCGCGAACGCGGCGTCCCGGTGCGGGGCCGCGGCCACGACCACGATGGACGACTCCCCCAGCGGCACCACGCCGGTGCGGTGGACGATCGCCAGCCGCCGCACGCCGAAGCGCTCCTCGATCTCGCCGGCGATCTCCTCCAGGATTGCCAGGGCCATCGGCTCGAACGCCTCGTACTCCAGCTCCTCGACGTCGCGACCGACGTGGAGCCGGGCCTCCGCCTCCTGCCCGGGCGCCGGCGTGCCCGGCGTCACCCGCGTCCGCCCGACGAACACGACAAGCGCGCCGTCCTCGACCGTCGCCAAGCGTCGGGAGAGGTCCGTGACCAGGTCGTCCGTGAGCGGGACGGTGCGGATCTCCAGGATCCGGGGGCCGCCGTCCGCGCCGTCACCCTCGCCCGAGCCACCGCTGACGGGCGGGATGCAGGCGATCTCGTCGCCGTCGGCCAGCGGCGTGTCGGCGCCCGTGTAGCTCCCGTTGACCGCGAAGCGGAGGGACGCACGCCCCCGCGCCAGCGCCGGCACGGCCTGGACCGCCGCCGCCCAGGCGTCCTCCACGGTGGCGCCCGGCGGCAGTTCCACGGGCAGCACCTTGGTCCCGGCCGCCTCGCGCTGCATCGCGAACAGCCGGACCTGGACCCGGATGGGATCGATCGCGTTCATCAGACCAGCAGCCCCGCCCCGAAGTAGAGACCGGCGGCCAGGATGGTCCCGGCCGCGATCGTGCCCACGTTGATGTACAGGAGACCCGTGGCCGACTCCATGGACCGCGTCCGCGCGGTCTGCAGCGCGGCCCAGGACACGACGAGGGGGAACAGCAGCCCGACGATCAGCCGCAGCCACACGAACAGCGCCCAGGGCCCGACCAGCGCCCCGAACGGCTGCCCGCTCGCGCCCGGCCCGCCGGCGCCAGGGCCCATCCCGAAGCCGACCCATCCGACGAACAGCATCACCTGCAGCCCCACCACCCACAGCAGCCGGCGCGACACCAGGACGAGCGGTCCCTCCGGCAGCTTCGGCGTCACAAGGTACCAGTGGCCCAGGATCATGGCCGCGAACACGCCGCCGGTCGCCGCCGCCAGCACCAGCAGCTGGACGGCGAGCGGGATCGCGCCCGCCGTCCCGCCGCCCCAGGTGAGCGCGCCCAGCAGGAGCGCCACGACCCCGGAGGCCAGGCCCGCCAGCAGCGGGATCCGTGCGGCGCCCCCGCGGGCCAGCACGAGCGTCGCCACCAGCGCCAGCACTGTGAACAGCGCGAGGGCCGCCCGGCGAGGCACGTCGTAGGCGGGGTCCGCGGTCACCGGGGACCCGGAGGCGATCGGTGGCAGGCCGCCGTCCGACAGCCAGGCCAGCAGCCCGAACCCCGCGGCACAGAGCGCGGTGAACGCCAGGTAGCCCTTGGTGGCGGGGGTTGCCAGCCTGGCCAGCACCACCACCGCGAACGAGCCGATCGCGAGCGCGGACAGCACCGTCCAGTTGATCAGCGCGAGGTTCGAGGCGATCTGGTCGGCGGCCACCGACGGAGTGTATCGGCCGGGCGGCAACGTCCGGTGCCGCGGTGCGAAGCCCGGTGCCGCGGTGCGAAGATGGACGCGATCCGAGCAGCAGGAGGTGCGCCATGAGCATCGGCCGCGACACCATGTTCACCTGGCACGGCCACGCGTGCGTGGAGGTCACCACCCCGGGCGGCAGGACCATCCTGTTCGACCCGTGGTTCGGCAACCCGAAGAGCGACCGGACCGCGGATTCCGTGCAGCGGTGCGACCTGCTCCTGGTCACCCACGGCCACGGGGACCACCTGGGCGACGCCGTCGCGCTCGGCGCACGCCTGCGGCCCGCCTGGCCGTGCATCCACGAGATGAGCCTGTGGCTCGCCCGGCGGCTGCCCGGCGGCGCGGACCAGGTCATCGGCATGAACAAGGGCGGCACCCTGGAGGCGGCCGGGCTGCGCGTGACGATGACCGGGGCGGACCACTCCGCCGGCGACTGGAACCCCGGCGCCGAGACCACGCTCTACCTGGGCGAGCCGGCCGGCTTCGTCGTGGAGCTGGAGAACGGGTTCCGGATCTACCACGCCGGGGACACGAACGTGTTCGGCGACATGGCGCTGATCCGCGACCTGTACCGGCCGGACCTCGCGATGCTGCCGATCGGCGGCCACTACACGATGGGCCCGCGCGAGGCAGCGCTGGCCACGGAGCTCCTGGGCGTGCGCCACGTCCTGCCGATCCATTGGGGCACGTTCCCGATCCTTGCGGGGACCCCGGCCGAGCTGCAGGCGGCGATCACGGAGACCGGGGGCCACGCGACGGTCATCGCGTGGGAGCCCGGGGACACCGTGAGCTGAGGGCCGGGCGCCCTCACAGGCGCCGCGACGGGCGCTACCTGCCTTTCCGACCCGCGACGGCGGCAACGGTGAGGAACAGCAGCCGGATGTCGTACATGAGCGATGCGTGCTCCATGTACTCGACGTCCATCCGCAGCCGCTCGTCGAAATCGGCCGAATTGCGGCCCTTCACCTGCCACAGGCCCGTGATGCCGGGGATGACCTCCAGCCGCTCGGTGTGCCACAACGAGTAGGTGCTGGCGGCGAACGAGGTGGGTCGCGGCCCGACGAGTGACATGTCGCCGCGGAGCACGTTCAGGATCTGGGGCAGCTCGTCGAGGCTCGTGCGGCGCAGGAATCTGCCCACGCGCGTGATCCGCGGGTCGTTGATGACCTTGAAGTCCGGCCACGGCACGATGCTCATGTGGCGCAGCTGCTCCTTCAGCTCCTCCGCATTCCCGACCATGGTCCGGAACTTGTAGAGCTTGAACCGGCGCCCGTGCTGCCCCGTCCGGTCCTGTGTGAACACGATCGGGCCGGGCGAGTCGAGGCGGATGGCGAGCGCGCACGCGCCCAGCAGCGGCAGGACGAGCGGCAGCATGAGGATGCAGGCGGCAAGATCGAACGCACGCTTTGATGCGCGATACAGGCGGCGCGAGCCGGGCTCGCCGGTCACCTGTGGTCGGCGGACGCGTGGTCGCGGTCGATGCCCGGCTCGGCGAGGGCGGACATCGCGCTGAACCGCGTGGTGATGGCGGAGCTACCGGCGTCGGTGGCGCGGGCCGCGGACGGCGACGACCGGGCGCCGGTCACGTTGTGCGGCGCCGTCTGGGCGGCCGGCACAGGCACCGCCGGCGGGGCAAACGTGGGCGCCGGGGCCGGTCCGAGCGGCGGCCGACCCTCCACGGCGGCCAGCAGGGCGCCGGCGGTCAGGCCATCGCCGGGGAAGGCCGCGATCCTCGGGTCGCCGCCGGTCAGCACCGCCGGCGCCAGGGAACGCAGGCGCTCGATCACGCCGGCGGCTGTCACGCCGTCCGTCTCCGGCAGGACGAGCACGACGTCACTGCCGCGCACCCACACGACATCGATCCGGCGCAGGTGTCGGCGGACCGCCGCACCCCGACGACGCGCGTCCGAACCGCCGCCGGCCGCGGGGTCGGGCAGGCGGACGAGCGCGAGCGGGGTCTCGTGGCGCCTGGCGCGCATGAGCTCCCGACCGAACTGGCGGGCACCCTCGGCGTTGGCGTCGTGGCGGCGGATGTGCATGACGCGCTCGGACCGGTCGAGACCGGCCGACAGCATCAGCCCCACCGCCGCGAGCCCCGCGATCACGAGCCCCGCGATCATGGCGCCGTCGAGGGAATCGGAACCCAGCGCGAAGCCGATGGCACCGGTCAGGAGCGCGAGACCGGGCGCGAACCGCGGGAGATCCGGGATGTGGAGCGTCCGGCCGCGGATCCGGTGGCTGGCGCTCATGCGATCAGCGACTCGACGGTCAACCGTGCAGGAGCATCGAGAGACCGCAGCAGGCCGTCGGCGGCGGACGCGGCGCGGCCGAAATCCACGTACTCGAAGCCGGCCGCCCGCAGCGCGGATGCGTCGAGCGCGTTGCGGCCGTCCACGATCCGCGGTGCCTTCATCAGTGGGGCGATGTCCGCCCAGTCGAGGGCCGCGAACTCCGGCCACTCGGTCACCAGGCCTGCGACATCCGCGCCCCGAAGGGCGGCAATCGGCGTGTCCACGGTGACCAGCTCGGGCACGAGCTCCGCGGCGACGCGCCGGGCGCGGGCCATCGGATCGTAGGCGACGACGTTGGCCTGGGCGTCGATCAGCATCCTGGCGATCTCGAGTGACGGTGCATCCCGCAGATCGTCGGTGTCCGGCTTGAAGGTCAGGCCGAGGAGGGAGACCCGCCGCCCGCGGAGCTCCCCGCCGACGAGCTCGCGGAGCCGGTTCACGAACCGCTCGCGCTGCCCGAGGTTGACATCCTCGACGGCGGCGAGCACGCGCGTCGGCACGCCGGCGCCGGCGGCGGCCCGGACCGTCATCGAGACCTGGTTGGGGAGGCACGAACCGCCGAAGCCCACGCCGGGCCGGAAGAACGAGCCGCCGATTCGCTTGTCGTGGCTCATCCCCTCGACGACGTGCTCGATGTTCGCGCCGAACGCCTCGCACAGGCCGGCGAGCTCGTTGGCGAAGCTGATCCTGGTCGCCAGGAACAGGTTGGACCCCAGCTTCGCAAGGACCGCGTCGGTCCCGGACATCACGACGATCGGGGCGTCGAACGGCTCGTACAGGGCCGTGAGACGGTTGAGGCCGACGCCCTCCGGGTCGGCGACGACCCCGAACACGACCCGGTCGGGGTTCAGGAAGTCACGGATGGCCTGCCCCTCCCGCGTGAACTCCGGGTTGACGAGCAGCGCCACGGGCGGCCGGCCCGCCCCGCGCCGGAGCTCGGACACGATGGAGCCGAGGCGAGAGGCGAAGTCGGGCGGGAGGGTGGACCGGACGACGAGCACGGCGTCGTCGCGCAGCATGGGGACCGTCCCCTCGAGGCACTCGAGGATCGTGCGGGTCTGCCACCCGCCGGCGCCGTCGTGCGTGCCGACCGCGACGAACACCACGTCCGCCTCGGAGGCGTCGATGGCCCTCGCGAAGCGGAGCTTCCCGGTCGCGTGGTGGCGCTCGACCATCTCGTCGAGGCCGGGCTCGAAGAATGGGACGCGGCCAAGCCGAAGTCGCTTGAGCCGCTCTTCGTCAACGTCGATCCCGACGACGTCGTGGTCCCGCTCGGCCAGACACGCGGCCGTGACGAGACCGACGTATCCGAGGCCGAATACGGCGATACGCATGAGACTGTCTTCCCCCTGGGCACTCGGGGTTGTCCACCGGTACTGCGCGAGGCGACCGGTCCCCGTGTGGCCGCCTTGGGCGTGCACCCCACCGCCGCCCCAATCGGCTCCGGAAGGTGCCCTGCCCCAGCAATTTCGGTCTCGATGACCGGAAAGTACTGTTAACAGTCTAGGACCCGGGACCCCGCGCATTCAATGGGAAGTCGGCCAGGATTGCCCGTTCCGGGGCCTTTGCGGTGCGTCCGCGCACCGACCCGCAGCACGGGACGCAGGCGACGCGGGGGACGAGTCTGGGCCAGGGTGCGGCAGGCGCAACAGACCGGGCGGTAACGGTTGCGGACCGGAACGGGTGACCCGGCGGACAGCCGTCAGAGGCGTCGCTCGCGGTGCCAGGCGATCTGTCGGACGAGCGCCTCCACGGGCGTGACCTGCGCCGCGTAGCCCAGCTCTCGTCGGGCTCGCTCCGTGTCGGCGGCCGTATGCGCCTGGTCGCCGGCGCGGGGCGGCTCGTACCGGATGCGCGGGCGAACACCGATCTCGGCGGCGATGACCTCGATGGCCTCCGCCAGCGTGATGGGGAGCGCGCCACCGATGTTGTACACGGAACCGCCTGCGGCCAGCCGGCCGGCCGCGAGCGTCGCCTCGACGATGTCCCCGACGTACGTGTTCGAGCGGGACTGCCGACCGTCACCGAATACGGTGATCGGCTGCCCGTCCAGCAGCGCCTCGATGAACCGGTGGTAGGCCATGTCGGGGCGCTGTCGCGGCCCGCAGACCGAGAAGTAGCGCAGGACGACGTAGTCCAGGTTCCACGTCTCCGCGTGGGCCGCCAGCAGGTGCTCGGCGGCGAGCTTTGTCACCCCATACGGCGACACCGGCCGGGTGGCGTGCGTCTCGTCGCCCAGGGCGTCCCGGCCGTAGACGGACGACGTGGATGCCTGGACGAACCGCGTCACCCCCATCGCGCGGCAGGCGTCGAGCAGCCGTCCCAGCGCGACGAGGTTGTGGCCGGCGTAGGCCGCGAGGTCGGTCCACGACCGGGGCAGGCCGGCCAGCGCCGCCTCGTTGACCACCATGTCGACGCCTTCGAGCACCGGCTCCAGGGCGTCGGAGCGGAGGTCGAGCTCGTGGAACGTGAACCCGGGCGTGGAGCGGAGGCCGGCGAGGTTCGCCTCCTTGGCGGCGCGCTCGTACGAGTCGATGAACGCATCGACACCCACGACCTCGTGGCCGTCGCCGACCACGCGCTCGGCGAGGTGGGAGCCGATGAACCCGGCGCAGCCGGTGACGAGGAACCGCATGACCTCCCCGGTCTATCGTGGTGGGACGGCGAGATGATCGATGCTCAGGCCGTCGATGTCGAGCGACGGGGTGCGCCGCCCCGCCGGGACCTCGATGCAGATGGCGTCAACCGGAGAGGCATCGGTCATCCGCCACGGGACGCCGCTGACCCCGGTCACGATGCTGCCGTCGCGGGACAGGGTCCAGGCGTAGCGCCCGGCCACGACGTCCACGCGCACGTCCCAGCGATACCAGCGCCCGAGCGCGTAGCGCTTGCCGGTCGACACCTTGGTGTCGCCGCGGCGATAGGCGATCGTCCGATCGTCATCGAACAGGATGACCGCCGCGTCGCCCCGGCCACGGAACGCGACCCACGCGTCGGCGGTGCCGGGTCGGTTGACCCGCAGGTCCATCCTCGCCACGAGCTCGCCACTCGTGATGCCGCGGAACTCGAGGCAGGCGCGGGCGCTCCCGCGCCGAGTGGACGCGAGGCGGGCGAATCGCCCGTCGGGCTCGCGGGCGACGCTGAAGGTGCCTGCGGCGGCACTTGCCGGCCGCGTCCAACCGCTGGGCGACCGGCCGACCGCCGACGCGTCGAACCCCTGCCGCACCAGGCCGACGGAGGTGGCCTCCGGGAGCGGCTCCGGCGGAGTGGACGGCGTTCCGCCGCCGATCAGCAGGGTGGCGGACCGCAGCTCGGAGGGCAGCTCGCGGACACCGACGACCACGATCTCGCCGCCGGGCGACGCGAGAGCCGGCACCAGCGGGGCGCGCACGGAATCGTCGGTGGCTCCCCCGAGGACTCGGGCGCCCGCGCCCGAGGGGAAGGCCAGCGTGTCGAGAGGCGCCGCCTTCACGACCACCGCGTCGGAGCCCGAGGCCGATCGCACGGTGGCGAACACGACGGCCGCGGCGACGTCAGGGGCGATGGTCAGGACCGGGGCGCGCAGGCGGTCGGCGTCGCGGGCGACCAGGGCGACGGTGGCCTCACCGTCGGCCGGTGCACGGACGAGAACCGTGGACGGGGACTGGCCGGCGCCCGTGGTGGTGATCCCGACCAGCGCGAGGACGTCCGTGGAGCCGGGGATCTGGGCGACGCCGAGCGAGGTCGTCACCGTCCCGCCCACGTCGATCGAGCTCTCCTGCCACCCATCCGCGGTCCGACGCTGGATCCACAGCCGGTCCGCCCCGGTCGCGGTCCAGGCGAGCGCGACGCCGTCGCCGGTCCCGACCAGCCCGGCGAGCGTGGGCTCGACGGTCTCGGAGGCACCGGCGAGCACCTCCGGCGTTGCCCACGAGGCGCCGCCCTGCGGCCCCCGGACCACCTGCAGCCGTCCGTCGAGGACGTACGCGATCCAGGCGTCCCCATCCGGTGCGTATTCGACCGAGAGCTGGCGCATCCCCGTCGGGGCAACCTGGATCGGCGAGTCCCCGACCAGCACGTACGCGCCGTCCACGAGCCGATAGCGGCGCGCCATCAGCCGATCCCGCTCGCCGCCGGTCCCCGCCGCGACCACCAGCAGCTCGGTGTCCATGACCGCGACGTCGAGGGAGATGCGGCGTCGATCGTCGATCAGATCCCGTGCCGTCCAGGGCCCGTCGGGGCTGCTCGCGGCCATGAGGCGCCAGCCCTGGCTCTCCGCGTCGGGGAGGATCGCCCACCACCGGCCGCCCGCCCACCAGACCCGGCGCTGGGCCGGCTCCGCGAGCGGGGCCGGGTGTGCCGCCGGGTCGTGCGGGGCGATCGAGGTGGCGCCGATCGCGTCCACCAAGATCCCGGCCGGGATCGTGGTGGACGGCACGGCCGAGGCGGGGCCGTCGGACGGGTTCGGTGGCGTGGGTTCCGACCACAGGGCAACGAGCGCGACCAGGCCCGAGGCGAGGGCGAGCGCGACGAGGATGGTGACGATGACTCGACGGTTCACGGGCGCGGCTGCGTCCTGCTGCGGTGGGGAGACCTGGCCCGCGGGCGACGCGCGGTGCCCGTGATGATACGGACCCCGGTGCCACGAGCCGGGGCATGCCCCGTACTATGCGTCCGATGCTGTGGCAGCCAGTCCCCAAGACCAGCCACCCGGTGCCGGTGAGGCGTGCCCCGAACCGCACGCGCCACGTCCTGCCCCGGATCGTCCGGACGGCAGGGTATCGCCCCCCTGCGGCCCCGGCGGGGCGGGCAGACGGCGCCTCGTGACCCGCGACCAGCGTGCCGGCGAGGCGACGGCCGCGGTGACCGAGCACGGGGAGACGGCACGCCAGATCCGCGGATCCGGCGTGCTCACCGCAGGGCGCCTGATCTCGATGCTCGCCACCATGATCGCGCTGGTCATCGTGGCCCGGTATCTCGAGAAGGCCGAGTACGGGGCGTTCGTCTACGCGCTGTCGATCGCGACCGCGTTCGAGACGCTCATCGCCCTGGGGCTCGACCGGGCCGTGCCACGATTCCTGCCGCAGTATGACGAGCGCGGCGAGACCGCCAAGTTCATCGGAACCCTCGCGCTGGTGCTGGGCTCGATCGTCGTGCTCGGCCTGCTCTCGATCCTCGTCGTCATCGGGCTCCGGGACCTCGCCGGCAACGAGATCGCCGGCTCGGACCTGACGCCGGTCCTGCTGGCGATCCTGATCGTGCTCGCCCCGATCCAGGCGATCGACAACGTCCTCACCGGCGTGTTTGCCGTGTTCGCCGACGCCCGCGTGATCTTCCTCCGGCGCTTCGTGATGGCGCCGGGCCTGCGGCTGCTGGTCGTCCTGCTGCTCGTCGGCGGGAGCTTCGGTCCCGTGTTCCTGGCGGTCGGGTACGTCCTGGCCGGGCTGGTCGGGGTCGCGCTGTACCTCGGTCTCGCCTGGCGCCTGCTGCGCCGCCACCTGCCGGGCGACCTGCGCGGGCGGCGGATCGAGGTCCCGTTCCACGAGATCCTCGCCTACACGATCCCACTGCTGACGACCGACGTCGTGTACCTGTCGATGACGACCATCGACACGCTCGTGCTCGGCCACAGTGGGGGCGTGTCGGCGGTGGCGGACCTGCGTGTGGTCGACCCGGTCGCCCGGGCCAACACGCTCGTGCAGGCCAGCTTCGCCACGCTGTTCGTGCCGCGGGCCGCGCGGCTCTTCGCGCGCGGTGACCGGAGCGGCCAGCGCGAGCTGTACTGGCGGTCCGCGACCTGGATGGCGATCCTCGCGTTCCCGATCTTCGCCGCCTCGTTCACGCTGGCCGAACCGGTCGTGGTGCTGCTGTTCGGCGAGCGGTACCAGGCCTCCGCGATCGTGCTGGCGATGCTCGCGCTGGGACGCTACGTGGACACGGCGTTCGGCAACAACGGCCTCGCGCTGCGCGTGTTCGGCTCCAGCCGCCAGGTCGTCGCCGTGAACCTCGGGGTGGCCGCTGCCAACGTCACCCTTGTCCTGCTCCTCACACCGAGGTTCGGAGCACCGGGGGCTGCCGCGGCAACCATGCTCACGCTGTTCATGTACAACGGCCTCAAGCAGGCCGCGCTCCACCGCGCCACCGGCTTCGCCCTGCCGAACCGGTCCGAGGTCGGCGTCTATGCCTCGATCGCCGTGGCCACCGTCGTGCTCATGGTCGTCGGGTCCGCGCTGCCTGAAGGCCAGGTGCTCCGCATCCCGCTCGCGCTGATCGTGGGCCTGCCGCTGGTGGCCGTCGTGAGCGTCGTGCTGGTACGGGTCAACCGCGATCGGCTGGACCTCGGCACCACGTTCCCCGAGCTGCTCCGGCTGCCGCTGGTGCCGCTCGTGCTCGGCAGGCCGGCCAAGTGACGGCCGGGGACGTTCACGCGGCGGGCACGGCCGTGCTCGAGGCAACCTGCGCCCGGCTTCTCCCGCCGGGCGCCAACCGGCCGGGCCGTGCCACCGACGCGCCGTGGGTCGTGCTCCTGCCGGAGCCGGGCATGGACGACGCCTGGATCACCGGGCGGCCGAAGGCTGGTGAGGTCGCCGGCGTGGCGCGCATCTCCGACCGAGTCCGGTTGATCGACGCCACCTCGCGCCCGGCGGGCATGGACGACCGGCTGCGGCGGCTGGACGTCGATCCCGCGCGGGTGCTGACGGGACCTCCGCCGGACGGGGCGGCGCCGGGCCTGCTCTGGCTCAGGCGCGACACGCGGGGCGGCGTGACCAGGCTGCGCGCGCTTGCCACGCGGCTCCGCGATGCCGGCGGCGTCGTGTTCGCGGAGGATCCGCCGGTCGACGACGCCGGTTGGCAGCGCCTCCACGCCGGCCCGCTCGTCGGGTCCGTCCGGATGGCCCATCCGGCGGGCGATCCGGACAGCGGCGGGCTCGCGCGTCGGGCCCGGCTCGAGGAGTCGTCGGCGCGTCGCTGGCTCGCCTCGCACGGGATACCCCGACCGAGGCCGCTGCTCCGGCGGGTGGTCGCCGCGGAACGGGCGCTCGCCGCGCGCCGCCCGCGGGTCGTCGCCCTCGGTGGCAAGGGCGTGGACGGCTGGCAGCCGCCCGCCTGGCTGTGCGCGATCGCGGCGGGGCAGGGGCTGGACGTCGGCGGCCATGCCTGGGCGTTCGCGGCGCCGGGCGACTATCCGACGCAGAAGGTGCTGGTGGCGCTCGAGCCGCGGGGCGCGGTCGACGGCGGCGCGATCCTGGCCAAGATCGCCGTGGATCCGGTCGGGGTCCCCCGACTCGCGGCCGCCGCCGCCGCGCTCGAGCGCCTCGGCACGCTCGATGTCGCCGCGGGGCGGGTTCCGCGCGTCGCCTTCTCGGGTCGGGCCGCGGGCCTGGGCGTGCTCGCCGAGACGGTCGCGACCGGGCGCCCGTTCGAGCGGCTGGACGCCGCGGCGGCGCGGGGCGCAGCGGCCGACGTGGTGGCCTGGCTGTCGGACCTGGCGGTGGCCACGTCGGCTGCCGCCGATCCCATGGTGCTCCGGGCGGGCCTCGACCGGATCCTGGTCGCCTACGCGACGGCCTACGCCCCCGACGAGGCGGAGCTGGAGGCCATCCGGGCGAGGCTGACGATCCTCGCCGGGTCCGGACCACCCGTGCCCACCGTGTTCCTCCACGGCGACCCGGGCGTCCAGAACCTGCTGGTGGATGCCGGCCGAGTCACGGTGCTGGATTGGGAGAACGGTGATCCCGCGGGCCTGCCGTTGTGGGACGTCGCGATCTTCCTGCGCTCGTACGCGGTCTGGTCCACGGCGGGCCGGGGGCGCGGATCGCGGTTCGCGGCCGTGCGGCGCCACCTGGTGGACGGGTCGGCGCTGACCCCGGAGCTGGCGACGGCGCTCGAGGCGTATCGACGGCGAGTCGGCATCGCGCCGGCGCAGGTCGAGCCGCTGGTCACGCTCGGCTGGGTGTGGCTCGCGGCACGCGACGCCGCGCGGCTGGATCCCGGGCGGGCCGCCGACGGCCAGGCGATCCGCGTGGCCCGCCTGTTCCTGGATCGTGGGGCGCGCTGCGCGATCTTCGGCGGGCTGGGGGGTGGCGCGGCGTGATGCCCCAGCTGCTGGACCGGGCGCTCGTCGCACTGGGCGAGGCCGGCGTGGACGCCGTGCTCCTGCGCGGCGATCCGGCCGACCCCGCGTCCGATGTGGACCTGCTGGCGGACGACCCGGGGTTGGCACGCACGCGGCGTGCCTGGCAAGCGACGGGACTGGCGGAGATGGATGGCGACGCGCACACGGCCGCCTTCGTCGGCTACGACCGGGAGGCAGACCGATGGCTGTCCCTGGACGTCGCCGACGGGGTTGCCATCGGCGGGCGGCGCGTGCCGGCGGCGGCCGTCCTGGCGCGCGCCACCGGAGCCGGCATCCATCGGCGCGCAGATCCGGGCGACGCGTGGTGGCTTGAGCTCCTCCACGAGGTCGCCGGGCGCCACCGGCCCAGGCCGGAACGGCTGGGCCGGCTCGCGTCGCGCGCTTCCGGGGCCGTCCCGGTGGCGGCGCGCCGCGTCGCCGACGGCCCTGCACCGGATCCGCTCACCGATCTGCCGACGCCCGAGAATCCGGCGATCCGCGCGGCGCTCGCGTCCACGAGTGGGCTGTTGGCGAGCGCGGGAGCAGCCGCCCAGGCACTCGCCGTGCGAGGGGGCGCCGCGCCAGAGACGCACCGGGCGTTGCGGCACCTCCGGGCGGCGCTCCACGGCGGGCGCGCGGAACCGCTTGAGCGGGGTCGCCGGGCGTTGGTGCGCGGCGCCGCGCGGCGCCGCGCGGGCGTGGTCGTGGCCCTGCTCGGGCCGGACGGCGTCGGCAAGACGACGCTGACCGCGACGCTTCGCGGGCCGCGGGGACGCGCACCCGCCACGGTCTACCTCGGGCTCTACGGCAAGGCGTCGGGCGCCCCCGGAGCCGGCCGCGTGCCCGGGCTGGGGCTGGCGCGACGCGTGCTGCGCCTCGCCGCCGCACGGATCCGTGTCGCTCGGCTGCGCGCTGCCGGCCGGTGGGTGGTCCTCGACCGTCACCCCCTCGACGGCATCGTTGCCGCGCCACGCGGCACGCGGGCCGCGCGGCTCCGCCGGCGCCTGCTCGCCACGGCGGCACCCTCCCCGGACGTGATCATCGTGCTCGACGCGCCGGTGGGCGTGCTGCTCGAGCGCAAGCGGGAGCACGGGCCCGAGCGCCTGGCGGCGATGCTGGACGGCTATCGCGGGCTCGCGAGGAGCGACCGGCGCGCCCGCCTCGTCGATGCGAGCGCGCCCGCCGACGAGGTACGGCGCTCGGTGCAGGCGGCGATCGCGGAGCGACTGGTCGTGCGGCGGGACCGGTCGCCGACCGGCGGGGCTCCCGCCGCACTGCGCGTCTCGGCAACAGGCGCCCAGGTGCGATCTGCCGGGCCGATCCGGGCCCGCGCCGGGCGCGTGGTCGCCCGGATGCGGGCGCGCCTCGAGCTCCGGTGGGCCAGTCCGGTCGCGGCGGCGATCCTCCGGGACCTGGCCGCCGATGACGTCGGCGACCGGCGCACCTCGGGCCTCGCGCCCGGCCGGGGCAGCGTGGCGATGTCGGGAACGTGCGTGTTCCCGGTCGTGACCGGCCGGGACGCCGGTCAGCGAGGCGCGGCCCCGTACGCCTTCCTCCGGCTTGCTCGCCGGCCGGCGGCCGCCCGATCCGTCCGTCGTTCGGCCCGGGTCCTGCACACGCTCGGGGGCCTGTCCCGCGGCGGGGCGCTGCGGGCGCCAGTGCCGGAGCTCATCGCGGCCGGGCGGCGCGCCGGCTGGATCTACCACGTCGAGCAGGCGCGGCCCGGTCTGCCGGCCGTTCGCCATCCGCGCGAGGACGAGTCGTGGCTGGAGCCGGCTGCGGCCGCGGTGGGCGATCTGCACGCCGCGACCGCCCGCGTCCTGCCCGTGGACGATCGGCTCATCGCCCGGCTGATCCACCGCCCGGTCAACCGGATCACGGCGCGCCTGCCGCCCGACCCGGTCCTGGGCAACGCCCTGGCCGATCTCGACGGGCGGGTCCGGGCTGCCCTCGCCGGGCGCGAGCTGCGCGCCGGCTGGGTCCACGGCGACTACTGGGCGGGCAACGTCCTCCTTGGGCCCGACGGCTCGGTCACCGGCCTCGTCGACTGGGACAGCGCCGGGTGCCCCGCGCCCGCCGCAGTGGACCTCGTGCACCTGCTCGCGCACGCCCGGCGACGCCGCACCGGCGCGACCTACGGTGAGGCGATCCTCGCGCTGCTGGACGGCATCGGGCTCACGGACACCGAGCGGCGGATCCTCGCACCGGGCGGGCTGGGCGACGTGCCGGTGGCGCCGGGCCCTGCAACGGTGGACGTCGACCCTGGGATGGAGGACCCCGTCGTCCGCCGGGCGCTGTTTGCGATCGCGTGGCTGTACCAGGTGGACGGCGCGCTGCTGCGGTATCCGCGGATCGCGGGCAGCCAGGCCTGGGTGGACGACGTCGTCCGTCGGGTGGTGGCATGCCTGTGAGGCCCGCCGGCCGCGCCCTGGTCACCGACTGCCGTCGAGCCAGTGCACTTGCGGTCGTCCGGTCGCTCGGCCGGATGGGCTACGAGGTGGTGGCCGCCGACCCGGGGCCGGACGTCCCGGCGTGGGGCTCGCGCTACGCGACAGACCGTTTGCGGTACCCGGACCCGACGGCCGATCCGGACGCCGCTGCCGATGCCATTCTCGACGCCGCCCGGCGGCTGCGGATCGACCTCCTCGTCCCGGTCACCGACGAGATTGCCCTGCCACTGGTGGCCCGCCGCGAGCTGTGGCCGGCGGACACGACCCTGGCGCTGCCGGCACCGGACGCGGCGGAGGTTGCGTGGGACAAGGCCCGCACGCTCGAGCTCGCGCGGCGGCTCGGGGTCCCCGTGCCACGAACCGTCGTGGCGACGACGCCCGATGAGGCGCGTGTGGCCGCCGCCGAGCTCGGCTGGCCGGTCGTGCTCAAGCCGGCCCGCTCGCGGTGCTACCGGCCCGGCCACCCGATCGTCTCGCTCCGTGTCGGGTACGCGAACGACCCCACCGAGATCGATCGACCGCTCGGCCGCCACGACTGGTCCGTGCCGATGCTCGTCCAACCCTGGTACCCGGGCTGGGGCGAGGGCGTCGAGCTGCTGCTGCGCGACGGACACGCGGCGGCCATGTTCCAGCACCGGCGGCTCCGCGAGGTCCCGGTGACCGGCGGCGCCAGCGCGTACCGGGAGTCCGTGGCGCTGGATCCGGACCTCGTCCGGTACGCTTGCGACCTCCTTCGCGAGCTGGCGTGGTCCGGCCTCGCCATGGTCGAGTTCAAGATCGGGAGGGACGGCCCGCAGCTCATGGAGATCAATGGGCGGGTCTGGGGCTCGCTGCCGCTCGCCGCCGCCGCAGGCGTGGATTTCCCCGCCGGGCTGGCCTGGGCGCATGCGCTGGCGGGCGGCGACCCGCCCGCGGCCACCGATGAGGCCTACCGTGTCGGACGGAGGGCGCACAACCTGGAGCTCGAAGCGGTGTGGATCGGGTCCGTGGCGCTCGGTCGGAACCGGCTCCCCTACCTCCGCGCGATCCCTCGCCACGCGGCGCTGGGCGCCGCACTCAGCCTGCTGCGACCCGGCGACGCGTACGACACCTTCGCGTGGGACGATCGGCGTCCGTTCGCCATCGAGCTGCGGCGGGTGGTCCGCCTGGTCCTCGGGGTCGTCGGGCACGGCCAGGCGGGCGCGTGAGCCGCCGGGTCGGGGGCCCTCGGGTCCACGTCGTTGACCTTCTCGACACGCTCCGGCTGCGGCTGGTCGATCCGCCTGCGACTGCCATCGCCGACCTCGAGCGCCGCCTGCCGGGGGTCCCGGCCGGGCCGGGCGATCTGCCCGTGCTCGAGGTCCGGTTCGTCGACGATCTTCCGGCCGGTGCACCGCTCCGGCCGATCGGACGCTCGGGGCATGGGGACGACGGGGATGGGCTGGTGGTCGGGCGCGGGGCGGGGGTCGAGCAGCCGCGCTACCGGCTTCGCTTCGACGCGCTGCCGCCCTCCGCCCGCGCGGACGGTGAGCCCGCCGTGGTCTGCGAACGGGTGCTCGGACGCGTCCCGCACCTCGTGCCCCTGGTCAACATCGCGCTGCTAGGGCTGGGCGTGTTGCCGTTGCATGCCTCCGCGGTCGCGGTCGGCGACGCGGGGATTGCGCTCGCCGGCTGGCGCAAGAGCGGCAAGACCGAGGGGATGCTGGCGCTGCTCGGCGGCGGCGCGATTGATCGCCGGCTGATCGCCGACGAGTGGACATACGTGCGGCGCGACGGGCGGTTGGCCGGCCTGCCGGGGCCGGTCCGGCTGCCGATCGCGGTCGTCGAGCAGCTCGGGCTGCCACCGTCCATCACCGGCCCGACAACCCGGGCACGCCTGGGCCGCTCCGGTGCCGCCGTCGCCCGGCGGCTCGAACGATCGGCCATCGGCTCGGTGGCTCGTCTCGCTCGCGGGGCCGCGCCCAGGCTCGACGGGCTTGCTGCCGTGGACGTGCCTGCCGCGCGCCTGGCTGGACCCGCCGGCGTCGTCGCAAGTGCCCCGCTCCGGTTGGTCGTGCTGTTGCGGCCGCTGAGTGGCGGCTCACCGCGCCTCCACGAGATCGCCGCGGCGGAGGTCGCGGACCGCATGACCGCTGCCCACGTCCACCACCGCCTCGACCTGCTCGACCTCTACTGGACGGCCCGCTACGCGAGCCCGCATGCCACCCACCCGGTCCTCGACGACCTCGCCGGGCACGAGTCGGCCGCCCTTGCGACCGCCCTTGCCGACGTTCGCTGCGTCGCGCTGGAGCATCCGCTCCCGGCCGACGTGGCGGTCATCCGCGCGGCGCTCGAGCCGATCCTGACGAAGGCCCGCGCGTGACCGCGGCGGGAGGCGACGGCGAGCACCTCGTGCGGGTGGCCGAACCCGGCATCGCCTCGCTGCGGATCCTGCTTGTCGCCAGCGCCTACCCCGCCCTGACCACGGGCCGCCTTCGCCAGGTGCATTTCGTCCGCGGGCTCGGGGAGAGGCATCGCGTGCTCGTCGTCTCGCTCGCGCACCCGGAGGTCGCCGCCGACCCGCCAGCCATCGAGGGGGCCGCAGGCGTGATCGCGGTTGCCGCAGCGCGGCGGCGCGAGCGAAGCGCTCGGGCACGACTGTGGCTGGACCGGATGCGGAGCCGACCCTCGGACGCGATGCTTGCCCTTGCGGCGGCCGCGACGCGCGCGGCCGAGGCTGAGCCGTTCGACGTCCTGCTCGTGGCAGGACGCGAGGTCGGCCCGGTCTACGAGCGCCTGCCACGGCTGCCGCTCGTGCTCGACCTGTGCGACTCGCGCGCCGCGCGCCTCCGTGGGCAGCTCGCCGTCGCGCCGCCGGTGGCCCGGCCCGCGCTTGCCGCCCGGTGTCTCGCGGAACGGCGCTACGAGCGGTCGCTGCTCGTGCGCTCCGACCACGTGATCGTCGCGTCGGAACGGGACCGCCTGGCCCTCGACGGGCGCATCGAGCGGCTCGTGAGCATCGTCCCCAACGGCGTGGACACGGACACCTGGCGCCGTCGCACGGAGCACCTGGGGAACGCCGTCGTGTTCAGCGGGGCGATGGACTACCCGGCCAACGCGGACGCGGCGATCCACCTCGCGAGCCGCGTGATGCCGCTCGTGTGGCGACATCGGCCGGCCGCCAGGCTGGTCATCGTCGGCCGCGACCCCGTGCCCGATGTGACAGCACTCGCCGCCGACCCGCGCGTCACGGTGACGGGCACCGTGGACGACATCCGGCCCTTCCTCGAGGAGGCCGGCGTCTACGCCGCACCGCTCCGCTTCGCGTCGGGCATCCAGAACAAGCTGCTCGAGGCGATGGCGATGGCGATCCCCGTGGTGACGACGCCGATCGCGGCCGCCGGCATGCAGACGCCGGACGGAGACTCCCCGCCGGTTCGCATCGCGGTCGAGGCCGAGGCGTTCGCGGCGGCCATCCTGGCCGCGCTCGAAGCGCGGGACGCGAACCCGGCGCCGGACCAGTCGGGCCGCGACTACGTCGAGGCGCGGTTCGGGTGGCCCTCGGCAGTGGCGCTCCTGGAACAGGCGTTGCTCCAGGCCGTGAAGGGATCGGGGACTTGACCCGGGTGGCGATCATCGGGCCCGACGGCTGCGGCAAGAGCTCCGTCGTCGCGGCCGTCCAGGCGCGCCTCGGCGACCGCGCCGCCACGGTGTACATGGGCCTCAACCCGCGGTCGGGCGGCGCCGTGCTGCCCACGACTCACCTGCGGAATCGCCTGCGCGGGCAGGAGACGCCCGAGGCGGAGCGATCGTCCCGGCCGGGCGGCGCAACGCCGGCGCGAGGCGCCTCGGGGCCGGCGCCGGTGCGCGCCGCGCGGGCAGCGGTTCGTCTCGCCAACCGCGTGGCCGAGGAGACCGCCCGGCACGTCCGCGTCCGCCGTCTCGTCCGGTCCGGGCGCATCGTGCTCCTGGATCGCGACTTCCTGTTCGACTACGACGCCACGGACGTTCGCGACCCGCACCGATCGGTCGAGCGCCGGATCCATGGCTTCGTGCTGACCCGCCTGCTGCCTCGTCCCGACCTCGTGGTCCTGCTCGACGCACCCGCAGAGGTCCTCTACCAGCGCAAGGGCGAATGGTCGATCGCATACCTCGAACACCGCCGGGCGGACTACCGCGCATCGCTCCGTCTCGCGCGCCGGTCGGTCGTGGTCGACGCAACCCGGCCCCTGGGCGCCGTCGTGGAGGACGTGATCCGGTCGATCGCCGGTGGCGCGCCGCGCCCCGATGGCACCCCGGGTCGCGCCCGGGGCGCAGCGTGATCCGGAGCGTCGGCGGGACGCGCGAGCTGGCACTCCGCGCGACGCGGGGGCCGCTCGGATCGGTGGTCGCCGGCGCGTTCGAGCGGGCGGGCACCTGGCCCCGAGACCGGCTGGTGGTGCTCACCTACCACCGGGTCGCCCCTCGGGGCGCCCGACCGGATCTGCACCCGGGCCTGGTGAGCGCCGATCCCGCAGGGTTTCGCGAGCAGGCGGAATGGCTCGCCCGCCACGCGACCGTCGTGGACGTGGCCGCCGTCCTGCGGGCCGCGGACGGGGAGCCTCTGCCGCCCCGCAGCGTGCTCGTCACGTTCGACGACGCGTACGCCGACGTGGTCGATCACGCATGGCCCGTCCTGCGCGAGCTTGGCCTGCCGGCGGTGATGTTCGTGCCGACCGGAGCACCCGACGCGGGGACCGCGTTCTGGTGGGATCGCCTGCACGCGGCGATCGAGCTCGGCTCGCGCCCCGCCCGACTGCGCACGTCCGTCGGCGACCTGCAGCTGGACACCCCCGTCGGGCGAGACGCCGCGTTCGCGACGATCCGCGGACACGTCAAGGCACTTCCCCACGACGCCGCGATGGCGACCGTGGACGAGCTGGTCGCGGACCTGCGGGGTCCGGACATCGCGTCGCCGGTCCTCGGCTGGGCGGCGCTCCGCCGCGTCGCGTCCGAGGGTCTCGCACTGGCCCCGCACTCGCGCACCCACCCGGTGCTGCCGGCCGTTGACGACGAGCGACTCCGCCACGAGCTGCTGGCGCCGCTGGATGACCTGCGACGAGAGACCGGCGAGGCGATCCCGGTGCTCGCCTACCCCAGCGGCATCCACGACGCCCGCGTCCGCGCCGCGGCCGCCGACGCGGGCTATCGGATCGCGTTCACGACGCGTCGAGGCGCCATCGCCTCGCTGCGCCGTGCGGATCCGCTTGCCCTGCCGAGGGTCAACGTCGGCGGCCGTACCACCCTTGCCCTGCTGCGCATGCAGCTTGCACCGGCCTGGGACCGGCTGGTGGGACGGTTCGTCGACTGATGCCCGCGCGCACCACCGGCGTTTCCTGCCGGGGGGCGCGACGCGCGGCGTGACGTATGCTTCGGGGCGTCCACGCTCCGCATGCGCACGGAACTGCCTTGGAGATCTCCGGTTACGCCGCCGCCCTCCGCCGGTGGTGGTGGATTCTGCTCGTCGCGATCTGGGTTGCCGCCCTCGCCGGCTTCATCGTCGCGTCCGGTCTGACGCGCGTCTATGAGGCGGAGACACGCCTGCTGGTCGGACCCTTCAACACCGATCTCACCACGCAGCGCGCGAGCGGCCAGCTTGCCCTGACCTACGCGGAGCTCGTCACCAGCCAGCCGCTCCTCGAGTCCGTGATCGACAAGCTCGGCCTGGACCGTGACGTCGAGGATCTGCGCTCGGCGATCATCGCCAGCCCGAACGACGTGACCCGGTTCCTGGCCATCCGCGTCCAGGATCCCGATCCGGGGCAGGCGGCCGCGATCGCGAACGCCCTGGCACAGGCGACGGACGAGCTCGCGTCCGGGACGGCCGGCATCCTCCGGCCGGAGGGCGAGATCCAGATCATCGACCGCGCGGTCGAGGCGACGACGCCCGTCGCCCCGCAGGTGTCGGTCATCGTCCTGATGGCGGCGGGCGCCGGCCTGGTCGCGGCCCTGGTCATCGTCCTGATGCTGGAGCTGCTGAGCACCCGCGTGCGGTCCGCGGAGGATCTCGGCCGGGTGACCGCCCTGCCCGTGCTTGCCACCCTCGGCCGCCCGGACCTGACCGCGCCGGGTGCCACCGCCCGGCCCGGTCCGAGTGGTGAGGCGGCGGGCGCCTACCGCATCCTGTCGACCCGCCTCGTGCGGGGTGTCAGGGCGACGCCCACCCGGGTCCTGCTCGTGCAGGCAACCTCCGCCAACGATCGTGCCGACGCGTTCGCGGCAGACCTCGCCGCGGTGCTCGCCGAGCGGTCGCGTCGCGTCGCGCTCGTGTCCGATACCGCCGGCGAGCCGATCAGGACTGCCGTCGGCGTGGGTTCGCATCGCGACCCGGGCCTCGGCTCGGACGACGCCCTGGAGGCCTGCCGTCGTCTCATCGGGAGCGTGGAGGTCCTGGTGGTCCATGCGCCCGCGCTCGACGTGTCGCCCGCCGGCCTGGTCTGGGCACCGTTCGCGGACGCGGTCGTGGTCGTCGCGGCAAGGGACATCACGGAACGGCGGATGGCCGCGGCGACGGCCGAATCGCTGCGCTCCATGGGCACGCCGATCGTGGGCGCCGTGCTCCTGGGACCGGCCCCACGCGGTCTGCTCCGCGGCCGCGTCCGCCTCCCGCAGCAGCAGCTGTCGGCGGACGCTGCCGGCCCGGAGGACTGACCTCGCGCCATGCGCGTCCTCGTTACCGGCGGGGCGGGATACATCGGCTCGCAGACCGTCCGGGCGCTCCTGGCACGAGGTGACGAGGTCGTCGTCCTCGATGACCTGTCAACCGGATACGCCGCGGCCGTGCCCGGCGTCACGCTGGAGGTCGTCAGCGTCACCGACCCGGCGGCGGTGGACGACGTCGTGGCCGCCCACCGCCCGGACGCCGTGGTCCACTTCGCGGGGCTCAAGGCCGCCGATGAGTCGATCGCCGAGCCGGGTCGCTACATGGCCGTCAACGTTGGCGGCGCCATCTCGGTGCTCAACGCCGTCGCCCGCCACGGCGTGACCCGGTTCGTCCTGTCGTCGAGCTGCGCCGTCTACGGAACGCCACGCGCGCTGCCGGTGGACGAGGCGGCCGACGTCCGGCCGGAGAACGGCTACGGAGAGTCGAAAGCGCTGATCGAGCGGATGCTGCCCTGGTACGGGCGGGCGCACGGGCTCCGCCACGCGAGCCTGCGGTACTTCAACGCGGCCGGCGCCGACCCCACGGGCGACCACGGCGAACCATGGAGCGAGGCACGGAACCTGCTACCGCGGGTCCTCCGGGCAGCGCGCGAGGGCCGCCCGGTGGCGGTGTACGGCACGGACTACCCGACCCCGGACGGGACCGCCATCCGTGACTACATCCACGTCGTGGACCTGGCCGAGGCCCACCTCGCCGCGCTGGACCGCCTGGCGGACGACCCCGAGCCGCTGGTCCTCAACCTGGGCACCGGCACCGGCACCAGCGTCCTCCAGGTGATCGGCGCCGCAGAGGCCGTCACCGGCCTGGAGATCCGTGTGGAGCGGCGTCCCCGGCGACCCGGCGACCCCGCCGCCGTGTGGGCGGACCCCTCGCGCGCCGGCCGTCTGCTCGGCTGGCACGCCCGGCTGGACCTTCACGCCGTGCTCGCCGACGCGTGGCGGTGGCACGAACGCCACCCCGACGGCTATGGGTCGCCCTCGACGGGCGACGGGCGACCGTCAGCCGGTTCGGCCGTGACCGCGCCCATGGTCGGGCCGGATGCGCGCGCGGCGGACGCGAGGTGACATCGGTGGGCGGTCAACCGACCCTGCGCGTGGCCTACGTCATGTCCCGGTTTCCGAAGGTCACCGAGACGTTCGTGCTCAACGAGATCCTGGCCGTCGAGGCCGCGGGTGCCCGGGTGGACGTGTACCCGCTGCTGCGCGAGCAGGCGACCGTCCTCCAGCCGGGCGCGGCCGACCTGGTCGTCCGCGCGCGCTACCTGGCGTTCCTGTCCCCGTCGATCCTTGCCTCGCAGGCCTGGTGGCTGGCGCGGCGGCCGCGTGCCTACCTCGGCGCCGTCGGGACGATCGTCCGCGATGGCTGGGGAAGCCCGTGGTTCATCCTGGGCGGGCTCGCGATCCTGCCCAAGGTCGCTCACGCCGCGCGGCGGATGGTCGCCGATGGCGTGACCCACGTTCACTGCCACTTCGCGAACCACCCGGCCACGGCGGGGCTGATCATCCACCGCCTGACCGGACTGCCGTTCAGCTTCACGGCGCACGGGTCGGACATCCACCTGGACCGGCACCTGCTGTGTCGGAAGGTGGACGAGGCGGCGTTCGTTGTCACGGTGGCTCGCTCCAACGTGGACGTGATCACCCGGGAGTGCGGTGCCGGTGCCGCCGCCCGGATCGCGGTCCTGCGGTGCGGCGTGGACCTCGGGCGGTTCCGGCCCGCCGAGCGGGACCTCGGGCCGGCCACGTCGGAGGACGCCGGGCGCCCCGCCGCCGGTCCGCGCCTTGATGTCGTCGCGGTGGGCACGCTCCACGAGGTGAAGGGACAGTCGCACCTCGTGGAGGCCATCCGCCGCCTCGTCGCCGCGAGCGTGGACGTCCGCTGCGAGCTGATCGGAGACGGTCCCGATCGGGCCGCCCTGGAGGCGCAGGTTCGCGCTGCAGCCCTCGAGGAGCGCGTCCGCCTGGTCGGCGTGCTTCCGCACGACCAGCTCGCGGAGCGACTGCGTGCCGCGGACGTGCTGGTCGCGGCCAGCGTGCCCTCGAGCGACGGCCGGCGCGAAGGACTGCCGGTCGTGCTCATGGAGGCGATGGCGTCGGGCCTCGCGGTCGTGGCCAGCGACCTGTCGGGCATCCCGGAGCTGGTCGAAGACGGGGTCACGGGCCTGCTGACGCCGCCCGGCGATTCGGCGGCGATCTGCGAGGCGCTCGAGCGTCTCGCGCGTGACCCCGAGCTCCGGAACCGGCTCGCGGACGCGGGCCTGGCGCGGGTCCGCGAGGAGTACGACCAGACCACGATCGCGCGTCGGCTGATCGCGTCGTTCCGGGCGGGGCGGGCCGTGGCGGCGGAGCCCGCGACATGATGCGCCTGGTGTTCTGGTCGGCATCCGCCGCGCTCGCGTACAGCTACCTCCTGTTTCCGGTCATCGTCCTCGTGCGCGGCGCCCTCCGGCCGCGGCCGCACCTGGCCCGAGACGTCGAGCCCAGCGTGAGCGTCGTGGTCGCGGCGTACAACGAGGCGGCAACCATCGGCCGCAAGATCGAGACCGTGCTCGCGGCCGACTACCCACGCGAGTGCCTCGAGGTGGTCATTGCCTCGGACGGCTCCGGAGACGGTACCGAGCACGTGGCGGGTACGTTCGCCGACCGTGGTGTGCAGGTGCTCGCGCTGCCGAGGGTGGGGAAGGCAGCCGCGCTGGGCGCGGCCGTGGCTGCGTCCAGCGGCGAGATCCTCGTCCTCACGGACGCGAACAGCCTCTTCCGGCGGGACACGATCCGGGCGCTCGTGCGGGCGTTCGCCGACCCGGACGTCGGCGGCGTGGCCGGCAACCAGGTGTACGGGACCGGCGAGACCGGCCAGTCCGCCGCCGGCGGGGAGCGAGCCTACTGGGACCTCGATCGCTCGCTGAAGCTCGCGGAGAGCCGGGCCGGCAACGCGATTGCCGCCACCGGCGCCCTGTACGCCATCCGACGGCGGCACTTCCGCCCGATCCCCGCCAGCGTGACCGACGACTTCTTCCTGTCGCTGGCGGTCATCGACGACGGAGCACGGCTGGTGTTCGAGCCGGGCGCCGTCGCCTACGAGGAGGTCGCCGGGTCCAACGCCGTCGAGTACCGGCGGCGCGTCCGGATCATGACCCGAGGCCTGCGGTGCATCGCGCACTTCCCGCGGCTGCTGGACCCGCGACGGCATGGCTTCTATGCGGTGGAGCTGGCGTCGCAGAAGATCCTGATGCGGATGATGGGGGTCCCTCTCGCCCTGCTGGCCGCTGCGAGCCTTGGGCTGGGGCGGCGCAGCCCGGTCTACGCGGTCGCGCTGGTTGCGCAGCTCGTGTGCTACGCGCTGGCGATCGCGGGCCTCGCCCTACGGGACCACCCGCTCGGGCGGGCCAGGCCGCTCGCCCTCCCCTCGTACTTCCTGCTCGTGCAGGTCGCCTCGCTGCATGCGACGTGGAACCTCGTGCGTGGCCAGCGCTACGACCGGTGGCAGCCGACCCGTGACGCCGGAGTCGCCGGCCACGCCGCGTCGGCACCCGCGCCCGCGGCGGACACGACGGGCGCGACGGACACGATGGGCGCGACGGACACGATGGGCGCTCCGACTCCGGGCACCGGCCGGTGACCGCGCTCGCTCCTCCCGGTCGCAGCCCGAGCCTCCGCATGCTGGCGCTGCTCCTGGTGCCGGCGTTCGCGCTCGGGGTCGGGCTCCTGAGCGGTGATCGTCCGCTGATCGTCCTGCTGGCTGCGATGGGGCTGCTGGTGACCCTCGTGTGCCTGACCCGCCCGGACGCCGTGACGCTGCTCGTCCTGGCCGGCCTGTACAGCAACGCCACGGCCGTCGCCGTCCGTGACTTCGGCGTGCCGTACGTCGTGGCCACGCTGTTCCCCGCCCTGCTGCTCCTGCCGCTCGCCTACCACCTGATCGTCAAGCGGCGTCCCGTCGCGGTCAGCCCGGCGCTCCCGTTCCTGGCGGTCTATCTCCTGGCCCAGCTCGTCGGGGGAGCCGTCTCCCGGGACCCCGGCACGGCGCTCGACGCGGTCGTCGAATTCGTCTCCACCGGCATCGTGATGTTCGTGATCCTGACCAACGTGCTGCGGACCGAGCACGTCCTTCGCCAGGCGACCTGGGTCGTCGTGCTTGTCGGCGCGGGCCTGGCCGCGATCGTCGTCCACCAGTTCGCCACCTCCTCGTTCGGCAGCGAGTACCTGGGGTTCGCCCAGGTCAACTTCCCGGGTCGAGGCGGCACGATCCTGGACATCGGCGCAGGGACGGTCCGCCTCTCGGGTCCGATCGGCGAGGTCAACCGCTTCGGCCAGGTGCTGGCGGTGCTGGTGCCGCTGGGCGCGATGCTGGCCGCCTCGACCCGGTCGCTGCCGATGCGCGTGGTCGCCCTGGCCGCGATGGTGGTCACGCTGGCCGGGATCGCGACCACGGGATCCCGGGGCGCCGCAATCGCGGTGGTCGCCGTGGGCATCGCCCTGCTGGTGCTGGGCAACCTGCGACTGCGGCATCTCGCGCTGGCGCTCGTCCTGGTGGTGGGCCTGCTCAACGCGTTCCCCGCCTATGGCGAGCGGCTGGCCGGGCTGCAGGCGCTCGGCGCGCTGTCGGGGGAGACCGCCGGGCCGGTCCAGGGTGACGTCGGGAATCTGCGCAGCCGCGCCACCGAGAGCGTCGCCGCGCTGCTCGCCTTCACGGACCATCCCCTGGTGGGACTGGGGCCTGGCCTCTACCCCAGCTACTACCAGCAGTACGCCCGAGAGGTTGCATCGCCTGATCTCGCGACCCGTGTCGACACCGGCGACCGGCAGGCGCACAACCTGTTCACCCACATCCTCGCCGAGACCGGGATCATCGGCTTTGCCGGGTTCCTGGGCGCGCTCCTGGTGACCGCGTCCGGCCTGTGGCGGGTGCGCAAGCGCTGGCGGGTGGAGCGCCGCGGCCTGTCGCTGCTCGCCACCGGGTACCTCCTCGGGCTGCTCGCCTATGCCGCAAGCGGGATGTTCCTGCACCTGTCGTACGAGCGGTTCTACTGGGTCCTGCTGTCACTCGCCGCCGCCGTTGCGATCGCCGGGCTGCGGGCGACGGGGCCCGACGAGGAGCCGATGGCGCCGCACGCCCCGATGACACGAGTCGTCGGCCGGCAGTAGCGCGGCGGGTGCCTACTCTGGTGGCGCCTGACCCGATTGCGCCCGACCCGAGTCCGACCCGGCCCCGACCACCGTGGCCATCCCCGCGGGCCGTCCGGCGGCCACGCGCTCCACGTACCGCTCGTACCACAGCGTGAACAGCAGCAGGTTCCACAGCTGGCGACCCAGGTCCGCCCGGCCCTCCTCGTGGCGGCGGATGAGCTCCTCGACGACCGGGGCGCGCAGGAAGCCCTGGCGCCGGAGGGTGGCCGCCGACAGATGGTCTCGGACCACGGGCCGCAGCGGCCCGCGCAGCCAGGCGGCAAGCGGGATCGAGAAGCCCTGCTTCTTCGCGCGGCGGACCTCGTCGGGCAGGAGCGGCGCGACGGCGGAACGGAGCAGCCGCTTCTGGCTGAGCCCCCGGATCTTGTGCCGGTCGGGCAACGCCATGGCCAGCTCGGCGACCACCGGGTCCAGGAACGGCACCCGGGTCTCGAGCGAGTGGGCCATGGACGCCCTGTCCACCTTGACCAGCAGGTCGTCGACCAGGTAGACGCCGATGTCCACGTCCTGCAGGCGCGCCAGCGGCGTGGCGCCCGCGCTGCCGGCATACCGGGCACGGTACAGGGCGAGCGGGTCCGCCGCGGCACGCCGGCCCGGCTCGAGGAGCGCCTCGCGTTCGGCGGCCGTGAAGATCTCCTTCCAGCCCAGGTGGCGCTCCAGCGGCGGCAGGTGGGCGGCGCGCACGAAGCGCTTTGCCTTGTAGTCGAAGCTGACCTTGCCGGTCGAGGTGGGCAGCCGCTCCACGAACGGCCGCGCGATCCGGGCAAGCGGCGCCAGCCGCGGCGCGAGGAGGTCGGCCACGTACGTGTAGTAGCCGCCGAAGAGCTCGTCGCCCCCTTCGCCGGACAGGGCCACCTTCACGTGGCCGGCCGCCAGGCGCGATACGAGGTACGTCGGCAGGGCCGACGAGTCCGCGAACGGTTCATCGAACGCGTCCACGATTGCCGGCAGCAGCTCGACGGCGTCGGGCCTCACGACCAGCTCGTGGTGGTCGGTGCCGTAGCGCTCGGCGACCAGGCGGGCCAGGTGCAGCTCGTCGTACGAGCGCTCCTCGAAGCCGATCGAGAACGTCCGGATCCGGTCGCCGCTCTCCTGGGCAGCCAGGGCGGTGAGTGCGGTCGAGTCGATGCCGCCCGACAGCAGGACCCCAACCGGCACGTCGCTCACCAGGTGGGCCCGGACCGAATCGCGCAGGCGATCGCGCAGCTCCGACGCGAGCGCCGCCTCGTCCTCGGCCCGGAGCCGGTCGCTCGGCGCCGGCCGCACCTCCGCGTAGCGCTCGACGGACACCTCGCCCGTGTCCCGTCGCCAGATCAGCCGCTCGCCTGCGCCCAGCTTGCGCGCCGCCCCGAAGATCGTCAGCGGCGACGGGATCGCGTTGCTCGCCAGGTAGGCCTCCAGCGCGTCCTGGTCCACCTCGCGCGGGAAGTCCGGGTGGCGCAGCAGCGCCTTGAGCTCGGACGCGAACGCGAGGTGGCCCGCCGCTCGCCACCAGTACAGCGGCTTGATCCCGAACCGGTCCCGGGCGACCACGAGCCGCCCTTCGTGCTCGTCCCAGACGGCGACCGCGAACATCCCGCGCAGGTCCTCGACGAACGCCGGGCCTCGCTCCTCGTACAGGTGCGCCATGGCCTCGGTGTCGCTGCGGGTCCGAAACCGGTGTCCGCGTGCCTCCAGCCCGGCCTGCAGCTCGCGGTGGTTGTAGATCTCGCCGTTCTGGACGACGTGGATCCGCCCGTCCTCGTTGGTGAGCGGCTGGTTGCCGCCTTCGAGGTCGATGATCGCGAGCCGGCGCGCGGCGAGCCCGACCGGGCCGCTGATCACGCGGCCGCCGCTGTCCGGGCCGCGGTGGACGAGCGCAGACGCCATCGCGTCCAGGATGGGTGTCTCGACGGTTCCTCCATCGAGCGCGACGAGCCCGGCGATGCCACACATAGGCCGGAAGTCTAGCGGGCGCCGGGCGCGCAGGGCCCCGGTACGATCGGGCCGTGGGACGCGGGTTTCAGGGCCCGTACAGCCAGTCGGTGAACCCGAACACGCGCCCCTCCCCGGCCGGCTCCGTCGGAATGCCGAGACCGTATCGGGCGTTGAGGAGCCACGGCACGTGGCGACCCGGCGGCGAGAGGTTCCAGGCGTCCGCGCGCGTCATGAAGCCGGCCGCCCGCCGCAGCGCCGAATCCTCCCAGCCCCACGCGTCGAGCGACGCCCGGTCGAGCAGCTCGGCCTGCAGGATCAGGCCCTGGAGTGCCTCGGTCTGGTAGGACAGGCCGGTCCGGCCGGGGGGCCACCGGAGGTCGCCGCCACGACCGACGTCCTCCCCGACCGCGCCGTCCAGGTTGATGCCTTCGCGCTCGCAGGGCGCGTTGAGCGGGACGAACCGCCGGGGATCGCAAGCCCACGATTGCGCCTCGCGGTCCACCGCACCCCACGCGGACCACGAGTCGCGATCGCCGACGAACCCGCGGAACACCATGGCAGCCCGGGCAAGGTCCTCGAGGTCTCCGAGGTACAGGCTGGCAGCGATGCGGGACGCGCCCGCGAACGCTCCCCAGTTGTTCGCCGAATCCTCGTGCGTCCCGGCGAGCGTCCGCCACCGGCCGTGGCCGCCGAGATCCCGGGTGCGGATCGCGGACAGCCAGGAGCGGAAGGCGGCGTCGTCGGCACCGTCGAGCCCGATCAGGTCGGCGGCCAGCACGTAGGCGCCCAGCTGGCGGCCGAGCGACAGGATCGCGTTGTTGCAGCCCGCGCGCACGGTGTCGATGGCGGCCATGACCGCGTCGCGCGCCTTGGCCCGGTAGGCCGCGGTCCCGGTCCGGGCGTACACGAGCGCGGTGCCGAACGTGCGGACCGCGTGCTTGCTGTCCTGGTTGCACAGGTCAGGCGTGCCCAGGGGGCTGTCCGCCACCTCCCGGAGCGCCGTCCAGGCGCCACCGCTGGTGGGCAGCCCGAGCAGCGTGCTGCGGTCCATCAGCAGGTAGCCGCCCGAGGGCGGGACCGGCACCGGGGTCGCCGTCGGCGTCGGGGCGGCCGTGGGCGTCGCCGTGGGCGCGGGGGTCGCCACCGCAGTCGGAGCCGGCGTCGGCGCGGTCGTGGGCGCCGGGGTCGGCGTGGCGACGGCGCCCACCGGATCACCGGGGAGCGCCAAGCCCCACGCCGGCCGGTTTGGCCCGGACTCGAGCGTGATGGCACCGGCGACCAGCACGGCAAGCACCACCGTGGTGCCGAGCAGGCGGACGGGGCGCGGATACCTCGGGCCATCACGGCGAACGGGCGGCGCGGTGGCGAGGGTCGGATCGAGAGAGCGGGCAGGACCGGTCAAGGCCGGCCCAGTGTAGTGGTCCTCGTCGCGAACGGCGTGCGGCGGGACTGCCGTCACGCCGGTCGCGGCCGTCCGCTCAGCTGCCGTACAGCCAGTCCGTGTACCCGAACACCCGCCCGTCCCCGGCGGACAGCCGCGGGGCGTTGGTGCCCAGGCGCCGGTTGTACCACCACGACAGGTGATTGCCCACGCTGGACGCGTTCCAGACGTCCCAGCGGGTCGCGAAGTCCGCGACGGCCGCGAGCCTCGGCCAGGCCGCATACCCGGAGCGGGTCAGCAGCTCCGCGGCGAGCGCCAGCCCCTGCATGCTCTCCTGGACGTAGGTCCGGCTGACGTTCGCATATGCGCCGTTCCGCCACGCGTCCTCGGCGATGGCACCGTGCCGCGGATTGTCGGCACACGACATCACCGGTGTCCACGAGGACGAGCAGGTCCAGGTGTAGTCGGGCGATGCGGGCTCGGGGAACAGGTGCGCCGCACGATCCCCCGTGAACCCCTTGAGCCGCGCCCAGTCACGAGCCAGGCCCGCCGAATCGCCGAGATAGGCGTCGGCGGCCACCAGCGAAGCCTGCGCGAAGGCGCCCCAGTTGTTGGAGCTGTCGCCGGAGGTGAAGGCGAGCGTCCGCCACCGGCCGTGGCCGCCGAGATCCCGGGTGCGGATCGCGGACAGCCAGGAGCGGAAGGCGGCGTCGTCGGCACCGTCGAGCCCGATCAGGTCGGCGGCCAGCACGTAGGCGCCCAGCTGGCGGCCGAGCGACAGGATCGCGTTGTTGCAGCCCGCGCGCACGGTGTCGATGGCGGCCATGACCGCGTCGCGCGCCTTGGCCCGGTAGGCCGCGGTCCCGGTCCGGGCGTACACGAGCGCGGTGCCGAACGTGCGGACCGCGTGCTTGCTGTCCTGGTTGCACAGGTCGGGCGTGCCCAGGGGGCTGTCCGCCACCTCCCGGAGCGCCGTCCAGGCGCCACCGCTGGTGGGCAGCCCGAGCAGCGTGCTGCGGTCCATCAGCAGGTAGCCGCCCGAGGGCGGGACCGGCACCGGGGTCGCCGTCGGCGTCGGGGCGGCCGTGGGCGAGGACGTGGGCGCGGGGGTCGCCACCGCAGTCGGAGCCGGCGTCGGCGCGGTCGTGGGCGCGGGGGTCGCCACCGCAGTCGGAGCCGGCGTCGGCGCGGTCGTGGGCGCCGGGGTCGGCGCCGTGGTCGGCGTTGGGGCCGCGGTGGGGGCCGCGGTCGGCGTCGGGGCCGGGGTGGGATCGGGTGTCGGCTTCGGGGTCGGCTTCGGCGTCGGCGCGGGGGTCGGCGCGGGGGTCGGCGTCGACTCGACGACCTCGATCGTCGTCTGGGCCAGCACGCCGGTCGTCGTCGTTGCGTTGGCCTTCTGCCTGGCGGATGACGACGAGCCGTCCGAGGCGACGCCGAGGGCAGCAATGCGATGAGCGCCTGCCGCGGCCGACGCCGGGACGGAGACCCGCGTCGTGAAGCCGCCGTTGCCCTTCACGGACAGGCGGCTCTTGGCGATGACCACATCGTCGAACACGAGCTCCAGCCGCTGGCCGGCCGGGAACCCGGCGCCCGTGACCTTGATCGTCGTGCCGGGCACGGCCTTCGCCGGCGCATCGAGCGTGGGGCCGGCAGCCGCCGATGTCGTGACCAGCGGCACGACCAGGGCGGCGACCAGCAGGAGGATCGGCGCAGTGGCGAGCCAGTCCCGGATCGGGCTGCTTGAGCGAAGCGGGGGCGGTGACGGGACGTGGCGCGGGTCCGGTCCGGCGTTGCGGACCGACATCGGCATCGCCTTGTAGCGCATCGGGCTCCCTCGCGTGGCGTGCTGATCCGGGGGAGCGGCCACGCGAGACCCCCGGGGACGCGATCCACCGGCAGTGGGGCAGGCCGGGGAGCGCGCTTTGCGTGACTGCAGGCATGCTGTCGGGAGCCCGGAGGTCTGCCCAGTCGCCTGTTCGTCCCGTCCGCAACCCGGTGCCGAACCGAGCCGGGCAGGTCCGACGCACCACTCGCACCACACCGGACCGGTCCGGATTGCGTCCTGCCGCCACCGCGGGGAGGGCCCGTCAGTACCCGGCGGGCCAGTACGTCGGACCTCGGGCCCCGGCAGCCTCGCGGTCGATTCCGGTGCCCGGCGTCACCGCGCCGAACCCTGGACGCACGCCGGCGGGCTTCGCGGCACTCGCGGCCGCGGCGGCGTCGACAGCCGGCGCCGGAGCGCTACGCGTCGAGGACGGCCAGGATGATCCGATCGATGTCGGAGTCGCGCAGATGCTGGTGAACGGGGAGGATCACGGTGCTGGCCCGGCGGGCGGCGGCCCCGGGAAAGCGGGCGGCATCGAGCGCCGGGTGCGGGACCGACCACATGTCCGTGCCGCGGACGCGATGTCGCTCGAGGCGTGCGAGCAGCTCTCCCTTGTCGTCGGTACGGACCGGGAACGCGAACGGGCTCGCCCCGGCCGGCAGCCGGTCGAAGGGCGCGGGTACGCGGTCTCCCAGCGCCTCGAGCAGGCGGGCGTAGCGTCGGCGTCGAGCCGCCGCCGTGTCGGCGGTCGGTGCGCGTCGAAGGGCCCACCGGGTCGCCCGGAACGGTCCCGAGGGCACGCCCAGCGCGAAGTCGCGCGCCGGGTCGTAGCTGCCGCGGCGTGCCGGTCCCAGTCGGGCGCTGAGCATCCCGGAGCGGGCGAGCACGAACGCGGCGACCCTCCGGCCGAGGGGGCGCAGTCCGAGGCCTGCCGGCGGCAGCGTGGGCAGGCCGCCCGGGCCGATCACCGCGCCGCCGTCGGGGAGGCCGTCGCTCTTGTACAGGCTGAAGATCGCCAGGTCGCCCCAGCTGCCGACCGGACGTCCGTCGATCGTGGCCAGCCAGGCCTGCGCCGCGTCCTCGACGAGGACGAGGCTGCGCTCGTCGCACCACCCCCGCCAGCGCGCCGCATCGCGGGGAAGCCCGAGGTAGTGGACGAGATGGAGCGCCCTTGTCCGCGCCCCGATCAGCCCCTCGAGCTCGGCAGGGTCCGGCTCGAGATTCGCCGTCGCGTCGTAGAAGCGCGGCACGAGGCCCGCCCGCACCATCGCCTCCACCTCGGATCCGTGGTGATAGGCGGGGACCAGGATCTCGTCACCCTCCCGCAGGCCGAGCGCACGCAACCCCTCGTGGAGCCCGTGGCGGGCAAGCGCGTACTGCCGGTGCTCGGGCCGGTCCAGCGGAAACGGCGGGGCACGGCGGGGCAGCGGCAGGAGCGCCGCCGGCGACAGCGGCGGGGCGACCGTGAGCAGGCCGTCCCGCGACGGCATCGATCGCGTCAACGGCGCAGGAGACGGACGGCGAGCGGCCTTGCCCACCGCTGGGCTGCCCAGTCGGCGAGGCCGGTCGGCGTGCCGGCGAACACCTGGACCAGCAGCTGCTCCTGCACGTTCCCGGTCCACTCGCGCTTCCATGGGTCGTCGCGGCCCAGGAACTGGTACTGGTCCAGCTCCATCTCGAACGCGCGACGGAGCATCCGCTGCCGGAGCAGCATGCCGGGCGCATAGCGTCTGAGCTCGGGCTCGTAGCCCGTCTTGAGCAGCGCGTGGATGCCCCCCGTCTCGAGCGCAAAGTCGAAGGCAACCGCTCGACCGTCGACGCGCAGGAATGCCAGCCGTAGCCAGCCACGCTGCGCCGCCCAGCGTCCCATCGAGCGGTAGAACCCCTCCGTCGACGGCCGTGACGCGATGGCGGTGCCGCGCTCGCCCTTCCACGCGGCGGCCTCGACGGCGAAACCCTGGTCGAGCAGCCCGTCCAGGTCGTCCTGGCCGGAGCTGACGTCGAACGTGACGGCACCCAACGCCTCGAGCCCGCGGGCCCGCCGGCGGAGCTCGCGGCGGAAGTGCCCCCGCAGCCCCGCCTCGAACGAATCCCAGCCCACGGTGGTGTCCACGACCGGGCACCGCTCCAGCACGCGCGTGACCACGCGGCGCCCGCCCGCGGCCGTGCGGATCGCAGCCAGGTCGGCACCCGTGGCCGGGACGAACTGGCATGACAGGCGGCGTACCCCGGCCCGCAGCAGCTGCGCGACCATCGCCTCGCGCGCGACGTCGTCGCGCGCCACGATCCCCCATGCGGGCGTGTGGTAGTTGGTCATCGAGACCAGCCCGGCTCCACGCCGTGTCACCGGCGCAACGGCGGCCAGGCCCGCCGCATCCTCGAGCAGCGCCACGGCGGGCGCTCCGCTGCCGAACGCGGCCCACCAGGCCTCGAACCAGCCCGGCCGGAGCCATGGCTCGGCGGCCGCCTCGTCGCTCAGCCGGTCCCATGCCGCCGTCGCCTCCTCGAGGGCGGCGAACCTGAGGGCGGCCCGCCCCGTCACTCCCCAGGGGTCAAGACCGGTCTCGGTGGCATGGCGAGAGGATCCATCCGGCATCTGCATTACGGTACAGGGTCCACCATGGTGACACCCGTTGCCGGTACATTGCAGGCGTGCGGCCGGCGAGACCGCTCCACCGCCAGCGGACCTCGCTCCCGCGACCTTCAGCAGGATGCCAGCCATCGAGCCGCACGCCCAGCCGCCCGGGATCCGGACCGTCGAGTCGTTCGACGAGCTTCGTGGCGCGTGGCATGCGCTCGACCAGCGGGGCGACAACCCGTTCACCACCTGGGAATGGGCGACGACCTGGTGGGCGCAGTTCGGCCGCGGCCGGCCGTCGCTGCGCGTCATCGATGACGGCGCCGGTGGCGTCCGCGGGATCCTCCCGCTGTACGAGACCCGGATGGGGCCCATTCGCACGCTGCGGCTCATCGGGCACGGTGCGGGCGACTGCCTGGGCCCCGCGGGCGACGCGGCGGACACCGGCCTTGCGGCGGAGGCGCTGAGTCTCGTGCTGCAATCAACAGAACCCGGCTGGCGCGTCCTGCTCGCGGAGCGGCTGCCGGGAGACGCGGGGCTCGACCGCCTGCCGGGCGCGCGGATCCTGCAGCGCGCCGCCAGCCCGGTCATCGACCTCGCCGGAGGGTGGGAGGATGTGGCGGCAGGCTTTGGCCGCAAGCTGCGCAAGGAGATCGCCCGCAAGGAGCGCGTCTTCGCCCGCGAGCACCAGGTGACCTTCCGGCGGACCGACGACCCGGAGCGCCTGGATGCCGACTTCGACGTCTTCCTCGCCCTTCATGCGGCCCGCTGGCCGGACGGACAGTCGTCGCTGCTTCCCCGGGCCGCGTTCCACCGGGCGTTCGCCCGACTGGCGCTGGAGCAGGGCTGGCTCCAGCTGTGGATCCTGGAGGCGGACGGACGGCCCGTCGCGGCCCGCTGCGACTACCTGATGGGCGGGCGCTGGTACGCCTACAACGCGGGCCGGGACCCCGCGTGGCACCGGGAATCGGTGGGCCTCCTGCTGCGCGCGCACACCATCCGCGAAGCCATCTCGAGAGGGGCCACGACGTACCACCTGCTGCGGGGCGACGAAGCCTACAAGGAGCGCCTGGCAACCCGGGATCCGGGCCTGGTCACGATCGCCATCGGCCGCGGGCTGTTCGGCCGCGCGGCCGTGCGCGCCGGCTCCGGCGCGCTGTCCATGCGGCGAGCCCGGCAGCTGGCGGTTCGCACCGTCACTCCGTGACCGGCATCGGCGGCGTGGAGGGCGCGAGGAAGGCCCGGTGCGTCCTCGCACCGAATCCGCAGATCGTCCCTTGAGCCAGGCGTACGAATCGCCCACCCCGTGCCGCATACTGCGCGCCTGCACACGTGGTGGGCAAGGACACGGGGGGCGATGGTGGCGGCGGAGGGAGACGAGGCGGTGCCGGCCAAGAGTCGCGGGCGCATGAGTGCGGCGCGCGACCTGGTCGAGCGCGACGCCCGGGACTGGGGCGTCGGGCCGCGGGCGGCCTGGGCAACGTTGGCGACGCCGTTCGTGGTCCTGGCGGGTGCCGTCGCGCTGCTGGCGGTGCGCCCGGTCTGGCTGGCGCTGACCGCCGAGGACGGCCCCCTGGAGTGGGTCCAGTTCCTGGTCGTGGTCGCGATCGTGGGCGCGACGGCCGGGCTGGGCCTGACCGGCTGGCGTCACGGCCTGCGCGTGTGGGGGATCCTGTACGCGCTGGTCTCGCTCGGTGCCCTGTTCGTCGCCATCGAGGAGATCTCGTGGGGGCAGCGCATCGTGGGGCTCGTCACGCCGGCGGAGCTGGAGGAGATCAATCGCCAGGGCGAGACGAACGTCCACAACATCCCCCTGGTCCAGAACCTGTTCGGGCTCGCGGAGCTGGTGGTGGCCGCGTACGCCGTCGTGGCGTCGATGATCGTGGCGATGCGCCGTCCGGCGATCCCCCACCTGTACCTCGCCGTGCCGCCGGTGCTCCTGGCGGGACTGTTCCTGGTGCCTGCGGTGTACCGCCTGGCGCGCTACACGGTCGTCCCGGAGGCCGGCCAGACGCTCAACCGGATCGCTGAGGTCGCCGAGCTGATGCTCTACGCGGCGATCCTCGCGTTCGTGCTGCTCGCGCTCCGTCGGCTGCGCGCGGAGGCCGGCACCGCGCCTCGCTGACGCGGGGCCTCGCCGGACATGAAGAGAGGAGGCCCTCGCGGACCTCCCCTCTGCTTGCGCCGAAGGCGCTGGCTACTGCTGCTGGGCCTTGTCCTTGCCCTTGCCGTTGCCGTTGCCGTTGCCGTTGCCCTGGGGCAGCGGGTGATCGGCGCTCCGGCCGTGGCTCGTCTCGACCGTCGCCAGCTCAGTGGCGTCGTCGGACGTCGTGTCCGCGGTCGTGGTCGGGGTCAGTGTCGCCGCCGACGACGTCGTGGACAGCGTGCTTGTCGAGGAGGCGCCCGATTTGTTCACGAAGTCCAGGCTGTCCTGGCCGCTGATCCCGTTGAACTCCGTCTGCCAGTCGTAGGTGACCGGGCTGGTGGCCGGCGGCGCCAGGCCGACGAGGTTGGCCGGCGTGTACTTCACCGAGAAGATGTAGTCATGGCCGGCGGTCGTCCCGTTGATCATGAGGTGCACGTCGCCGTTCCGGGTGGTGAACGAGAAGTTGGAGTACGTGCTGCAGTTCTCGTCGTAGACGAGCACCTGGCCCTGGTGGATCGCCATCGGGATGTTGTAGTCAGTGGGCGGGATCTGGTTGACGTCGATCGTGATGCTCCCGCCGGTGGCGGTCACGTCGTTGTAGTAGAAGAACACGCCGGGGTTGACCTGCTTGATCAGGCTGCTCTTGACCGAGTACTCGACAGCCTCGATCCCCTGGCCGGCAAGGCCGACCGGTGGCGCGCCCATGTAGTACTGCTCGCACGTGGTGCCGGTGTGGAACAGGTTCCCGCACCCGATCACGTGGACCAGCACGTTCCAGTTGTCGCTGCCGGTCGCCCCCGTGTCGTTGGTGACGAACGAGGCCGTGTTGCGGACGTTGAAGTCGCCGCAGGTGGCGTACGGGCCGACCGTGCGGTTGTAGGTCCAGGTCTTGGGCGACTCGTTCGCGCACGCCGTGCCGAGCACGCCCTGGAGCGAGTCGGTCACCGTGACGCACTCGTCGATGACGTTGGTGGGCTCCCCGAAGGTGATCGCGGCGTCCGCGGTGTACGTCACGCCGTAGGCGGTCGCCGTGGCCGTGTTGGTCCGGGCGTCCGCGTTGGGCAGGCTCGAGCTGTAGGTGCAGACGAGGCTGTCGTCGGCCGGGACGGTCGAGGACGGGCAGCTCGGCGTCGGATCACCGGCGAGCCCGCTGATGTCGTCGATCAGGCTGGACACGGTGGCCGCCATCGGGGCGGGGTTGCTGATCGTGATGTTGCCGCGACCGCAAAGTTCGAGTCGTTGGGAGCGCTCGCCGTGACGGTCACGGAGTAGCCGACGGACGTCGTCTCGCCCTGGTCAAGGGTGACCTCGGACGTGTCCGCCGACTTGTCGATCGTCCAGGTGTAGTCGCGGTCGTAGGTCGTGGCCGCCGTCTTGCTGACCGACAGGCGGTAGCAGGTGACGAGCACAGCGGCGTCGTCGGACGCGCCCGTCTCGGTGATCGTGGCGGTGTTGGGGTAGTTGAGGCTGCCCACACCATTGGTGTAGGTGATGCCGGAGCAGTCGAACGTCCGATCGTAGGTGTAGCTCGTGTCGTCGCTGAACGGGCCGCCGTCGCCGGCATTGTTGGTGTCGTCGACGTTGACCGCGTCGTAGCCGACCACGGTCGGGCTGACGCCCGTGAAGTCGACCGAGGCGGTGCCGGTGTAGGTGACCCCGTACGCCACGGCGGTCGCCGTGTTGAGCTGGGTCGCGGCGCCCGCGAGGGTCTTGGAGTACGTGCAGTCGAGGGAGCTGCTGGCCGGCACCGTGGTGGCGCCGCCGCAGTCGACCGTCGCCGCCCCGTCGATGGCGAGCGAGTCGGTCAGGCTCGTCAGGGTGGCCACCATGGGGGCCGGGTTGGTGACCTGGATGTTGCCCGTGACCGCCCACGCGCTGTCAACGGTCGTCTTGTCGAGGACGATCGTGTAGGTGGACGAGCCGGACTGGCCGTCGAAGAGGCCGTGGCTGGTCGGGGTCACGCTCTTGTCGATCGTCCAGGTGTGGGTCCGGGTGAACGACGGCGTGGCGTCCTTCGCTGACCGACAGGCGGTAGCAGGTGACGAGCACGGCGGCGTCGTCGGACGCGCCCGTCTCGGTGATCGTGGCGGTGTTGGGGTAGTTGAGGCTGCCCACACCATTGGTGTAGGTGATGCCGGAGCAGTCGAACGTCCGATCGTAGGTGTAGCTCGTGTCGTCGCTGAACGGGCCGCCGTCGCCGGCATCGTTGGTGTCGTCGACGTTGACCTCGTCGTCGCCGACCACGGTCGGGCTGACGCCGCTGAAGTCGATGGAGGCCGCGTTGCTCGGGTAGCTCACGCCGTAGGCGGTCGCCGTGGCCGTGTTGGTCCGGGCGTCCGCGTTGGGCAGGCTCGAGCTGTAGGTGCAGACGAGGCTGCCCTCGGCCGGGACGGTATCGGACGGGCAGCTCGGCGTCGGATCACCGGCGAGCCCGCTGATGTCGTCGGTCAGGCTGGACACGGTGGCCGCCATCGGGGCGGGGTTGCTGATCGTGATGTCGCCGCTGACCGCCCACGCGCTGTCAATGCTCGTCTTGTCGAGGGTGATCGTGTAGGTGGACAGGGCGGACTGGCCGTCGAAGAAGCTGTGGCTGGCCGGGGTCACGCTCTTGTCGATCGTCCAGGTGTGGGTCCGGGTGAACGACGGCGTGGCGTCCTTGCTGACCGACAGGCGGTAGCAGGTGACGAGCACGGCGGCGTCGTCGGACGCGCCCGTCTCGGTGATCGTGGCGGTGTTGGGGTAGTTGAGGCTGCCCACACCATTGGTGTAGGTGATGCCGGAGCAGTCGAACGTCCGATCGTAGGTGTAGCTCGTGTCGTCGCTGAACGGGCCGCCGTCGCCGGCATTGTTGGTGTCGTCGACGTTGACCTCGTCGTCGCCGACCACGGTCGGGCTGACGCCGCTGAAGTCGATGGAGGCGGTGCCGGTGAACAGGCCGCCGTAGTCAAGCGTGACGGTGGCGGTGTTGGTGCGGGTCGCCGCGTCGGGCAGGCTCTTGCTGTACGTGCAGTTCAGCGTCTGGTTCTTGGGCAAGGTGTACGGGAAGTCCACCCCGCAGGTGACGCTGGCCGCGCCCGCGCCCGAGACGATGTCCGCGACGCTGCTGATCACCGCGCTGTCCGCACCCGGGTTGTTGATGCTGATGCCCCCCGCGACCGCCCACGCGCTGTCAACGGTCGTCTTGTCGAGGACGATCGTGTAGGTGGACGAGCCGGACTGGCCGTCGAAGAGGCCGTGGCTGGCCGGGGTCACGCTCTTGTCGATCGTCCAGGTGTGGGTCCGGGTGAACGACGGCGTGGCCGTCCTTCGTGACGACGACGTACGGGTACTCCTTGACCTTCCACTCCTCGAAGCCGCCGTCGCTGGTGTACTCGCCGCTTTCGGCGCCCCACTGGCTGTACAGCACGAAGTAGGTGTCGCAGGCGGGATTCTTGTACCCGCACTCGGCCGGGATCGTGATGTTGGTGAGCGGGATCGAGTACCGCAGGTCACCGCGGCCCGAGCCCTGGTTGACGTCGTTGATCAGATCGTCGCCCGAGAAGTCGTAGACCTTGTCGGCGGTCCCGGCGAACGGATGGCCGGTGATCTCGGGGTCATCGGTGAAGTAGATCTCGAGCTCGTTCAGCGTGATCTTCGGCGTGTTGTCGCTGTCGTTGATGTCCGCGAACAGCTCCCAGTGCGGGACGCCCCCGATCCCGATGACCGGGATGTCGCTGACCAGGATCGCGTGCGTGAACGCACCCGACTTCGTATCCAGCTCCGGCTTGGCGTCCGTGTTGAAGCCTGCCTCCTCGGGATCCGCCTGGAGCCTGACGAAGGAGTCGAACACGCCCGAGCCGGACGAGCCGAAGGTCTCGTTCTGGTCGCCGATGTACTCGACGAGCGCGTTGTCGGGGGTCGTGAAGGCGGACGCGTATTCGGTCCTGTCCGCTACCTCCACGTTGAGCGTGCCGCCGTCCGCGAACACGGCAACCACGGCCGTCAGCGCGATGGCGCCCCCGCCGACCAGGGCAAGGGCCCCGGCCAATGAGCGTCGGCGTCTCGTCATATCTCCCTCCTGCCACCCACCGGGCGGCCGATCGCGAGGCCTGAGACCACGGCGCGGTGCGTTCCTACGCGCCTACGCGCGCGCGAGGACTCCACGCCGGGTCATGGGGACCGCAACGAAGGCGAGGGCGGCAGGCGTGCGACGAGCGCGGATGCACGGCGAGATCAAGTGGGCCGTGGATCGGGGGCCGGTACGCACGATCGATGCGACTCTCCCTGCTCCCCCGTTGCGAGCGACTTCCGGCCGTCTCCCCCGGGCTGCGGTTGGTCGTCGCAGGGCTCGGCGCCGGACCCCCGTCGTCACGCCGAGCGTGAGGACTAGTCCGCTACCCCGAACGTACTAGGTCAATGTGCGCATTGGCCCTTCCGCGGTCCCACAAGCACATGCACGGGGCTTCGTTGTCAGAATGTTGACACCCCGGCTGCCGAAATCGGTGCGCCGAGCCACCGGGCTCCGGGCGCAGCGCGTCCGGGCGGCTACGGCGTGTACGTCACCTGCACGGAGACGCCGTCGAGGAGGAACGTCTTCGGGTCCCGGTTGCTGACGTCGGTCAGGCGCACGCGGAGGTTGGCGGCATCGAGCTCGGCGGCCGTCCAGGCGTGGCCCCAGCTGTCCGTGGCGGAGCCGAGCGTGAAGGTCCGGAAGCTCTCCTTGAGGGTCACGGTCCGGGCCGCGGTCCAGCTCGTGCCCCCATCCCAGGAAAGCTCGGCGCAGATGCGGCTGGCGCCGCCCTTGACGTCCACCGCGGCGACCAGCTGCAGCTCCACGCCGTCGATCGAGCCGACCGTCGGCGGAAGACCGAGGGCGTAGCCCCAGAACCGGTGCCGGTCGTTGCCGGCGGTGGTGCAGCTGTTCACGCGGTCGGTGCCGGTGTCGGCGTCGGTCGCGACGATCCCGTCGGTCACGCAGGCGTCGGCGGGGCTGCCCTCGTAGCCGTCGTCGTCGCCGCCGGTGTCGGCCTCGTTCGAGGTGCAGGCCTTGAAGCCGGTCACGCCGGTCGCGACGGTGACGCTGACCTCGTTGGAATCAGCGCTGGCCCAGTTCTGGAGGTAGGTGCGCAGGACGTAGTACCAGGTGCCGCCGCCCGGGTCTGTCCACGGTCGCGGAGGCAGTGACCGGGGTGACGGTGGACACCACCACGTAGCCGGAGCCGGAGGTCGCGCTGCGGAGCACCCGGTAGCCCTCGGCGGCCGTCGTGGTGCTGGGGGTCCAGGTCAGGGCGACGCTCGACCCGCCGGTGCCCGCCAGGCTGGTGGGCGGCTGGAGCGAACCCGTCGAGAATGAGGCGTCGCTGGTCGCCGAGTCGCGGAACCGGGCCAGCGTGATCGGCACCGAGCCCAGCAGCCCGGCGACGAGGATCACGACCAGGAGCGGCCCCACGCGGCGCATCTACGTGACCGGCCCCGGCACGAAGGTCGTCGCCCGGCGGCGGGCGCGGAGGTCGTCCTCGAACGCTTCCAGCAGCCAGGCGCCGGCCAGCATGCAGCCGCCCAGCCCCAGCACGAACCCGACACCGGACATGGACCCGAGCAGGGCGATGAGGTACCCGGCCCAGGGGACGAAGTGGTCCACCCGGCCGATGACCGCGGACGCCGGGATCAGCGAGGGATCCGGGTCCTCGTTGCCGTCGCCCCAGGTCGCGAGCCACAGGCCCTCGTCGCGGGGCACGAGGCGGGTGATCCGGTGGGTGAACACGACGCGCTGAGGACCCACGCGGAGGCTGACGACGTCGTCCACCGCGAGGTCGGCAGGATCCACGGGGATGGCCACGACCGCCGAGCCCAGCGGGATGGAGGGCTCCATGGAGCCACCCCCGACGACGAACGCCTGGCCGCCGGTGAGCACCGGGACCAGGCGGGCGATCACGAGGACGGCGAGGACGAGGCCGATGAGCAGGACGAGGAACACGTCGAGCGTCCGGCGGGCAACGCGGGCCGCGAGGACGACGAGCGACATGTCCTGCCTCCGGGCTTCGGGCCCGCCGCGGTCATGGCGCGGCGGGACCCCTCAACGCGTCGCCGGCCGCGAGCCGTCCCAAGGGCACCGGGACGATCCGCGGCCGGCTTCGATGACGTGGCGCCTACGGGTTGTTGGCCGTCTGCTCCGCGTCGAAGGTAAACGTGGCCGTCGTGGTCGCACCCTGGAAGTCATCGTTCGACGTGTCGGGGAAGTCCCACGAGAAGCACAGCGGGTCGTTGCCGCTCGCGGCGAGCACGCGGTTGCCGGGATCGGCGGGTGTACCGAGGTCGCCGAACGCAGCGACATCGAGCGCGCCGTCGTACACGAGGCCGGTCGTGGCACCGCACGCACCCGCCTCGATGGTCAGGTCCAGCTGGGCGGCGAGGCCCTTGAGGTCGGTGTTGGTTGCGCTCGTGGACATCTCGTAACGAAGCTCGCCGGTCCCGTTGTTCTGCACCGTGACGGTCCGGAAGCCGGAGTCGCCCGGCATGATGCCGGTCGCCGTGAACGTGGTCGTCGGGCTGACGTCCAGAACGATCGTCCCGGCGGACCAGCTGCCGTCCGCAGTTGCGGTGTCGGTGAACAGCGCCAGCGAGAAGGCGCCGGAGCCGAGGGTGAGGATCGAGGCACCCAGCAGCACGGCAAGGAGCGCGCGGCGGCGCTTCTTGCGGCGCGACGCGGCCGGGTCGAGATAGGTCTGGCTCATGAGACTGGGCACTCCCTGGATGGATGGACGCATGTGCGCACATCACACGGCAGGGGGTGCCCCGAGGCAACGGGACGGCGGGACCACTGGCGGGGGTACGTTCGTTCGCGCGCCCCGGTGCGCCCATGCACCGGACTTCCTCACCGTCCTCCTGCGGGCGCCTCCACGACGACCAGCGCATCCACGGCAACGGCCCCCGCGGGCGAGACGATGACCGGGTTGAGGTCCACCTCCTCCACGTCAGGATTGGCCACCAGGAACGCCCCCAGCGCCGCCACCAGCGCCGCGAGCGCCTCCACGTCCACGCCCGGTCGGCCGCGCACGCCGCGCAGGAGGGGGGCACCCCGCAGGCGCGCGAGCCGCTCCACGACCACCGCCGGGTCCACCGGCGCCGGCAACACCGCGACGTCGTCCAGCACCTCGGCCAGGATGCCGCCCAGGCCCACCAGGACGGCGGGGCCGAAGATCGGGTCCCGCCGGCCACCGACGATCAGCTCCACGCCCGGCGTCGCCATCGGCTCCACGAGCAGGCCCCGCGCGACCTCTCCCTTCCCCAACCCGTTGGCGACGCCCGCCAACTCCGCCACCGCCGCCCGGATCGCGGCCTCGTCTGCCAGGCCCAGGCGCACCGCGCCCGCCTCCGTCTTGTGCGCGAGCCCCGTGACGTCCAGCTTGACGGCCACCGGTCCGCCGCCGGTCTCCCGCCATGCGGCCACCGCCGCGTCCGCGTCAAGCGGCACGGCCCGGAACGGCGTGACGGGGATCCCGGCCGGCGCCAGGCGCTCCAGGCTCTCGCGCTCCGGCAGCGCGAAGCGCGGACCCGCGCGCAGGTGCTGGAGGGCCAGCGGGTCGTCGGTGGGGTCCGCGGCCCAGGACACGTGCTCGGCGGCCAGCGGGGGCCAGGCGGCGCGCCACGGCCCCCGCAACATGCGGTCCGCCCTCGCCTGCTCCCACCAGGCCAGCCGCGAGATCGCGAGGAGCGCCTCCACGGCCCCGCGGAGCATCGGCATGCCGCCGCCCTCGTCGATGACGGCCTTGACCTGCTCGCTGACGTCGCCGGAGGTGAGGGACACGTAGAGGGGGAGCAGGTCCGGCCGGTCCGCGGTCGCGGCGATGAGTGGCCGGGTGACGTCCAGGGCGACCTCCACCTCGCTCGGCTGGTCGCGGAACGGCGAGTCGTGGACCACGGCCAGCACGTCGTACGCACCCGAGGCCGCGAAGGCATCGAACGCCGCCGTGTACGCGACCGGCGCGTCGTCCGCGCCCCAGGGATCGAGCGGGTTGCCGATGTAGCCCATGGTCGGCAGGTCGCGCAGGATGGCCGCCCGGGCGGAATCCGGCACCGGCGGCAGGTCCAGCCCCGTGCGGTGCGCCAGGTCCGCGACCAGCGACGCCTCCCCGGTGGACACGGTCACGACCGCGGTCCGCCCGCGTCCCACCCGCCTGCCCAGCCGGTGCGCGCCCGCGACCAGCTCGGCCTGCTCCAGCAGCTCGTCCAGGTCGTGGCAGCGGATCACCCCGGCCGCCTCCAGCGCCGCGTCCGTCACCCGGTCCTCGCCCGCCAGGCTGCCGCTGTGGGCGATCGCCGCCGCCTGCGCCTGCTCGGAGCGGCCCACCTTGACGGCCAGGATCGGCTTGCCCATCGCGAACGCCCGGTCCGCCAGGGCCAGGAACCGCTCCGGCCGCTTGAACCCCTCGACGAACAGCATGACCGCGTGGGTCTCCGGGTCGTCCAGGCACCAGGCGAGGTAGTCGCACAGGTCCAGGACGACCTCCGCCCCCACGGACACGATCCGGCTGAACCCGATGCGGCTGCCCGGCCCGTGGATGAAGGCGTCGGTGACGCTGCCGGACTGGGCCAGGCCGGCGACATGGCCCCGCTTCAGCCACGGGCTGACGTCGCCGATGTAGTTGGTGCTGTTCGTCGTCCAGTCGACCATGCCCATGCAGTTGGGGCCGAGGAGCGCGATCCCGTGGGCGATGGCGATGTCGCGAACCTGGCGCTGCATCTGGGCGGCCGCTTCGCCGCCCTCCACCACGCCGCCGCCCGGGATCACGAGGCTGGGCACGCCGGCTTCTGCCGCCTGTTGCGCGAACACCGTCGCCCGGAGCGGGTTGACGGCGAGGATCACCGTGTCCGGGCGCTCCGGGAGCGCGTCCAGCGACGGGAAGCAGGGCTGGCCGTGTGCTGCGGCGTAGTTGGGGTTGACGAAGTGGCAGCGGGTCTCGCTGCCCATGACCACGAGGTTGTCCCGGACCGTGAGGGCCAGCGAGGACCGCGGGCTCGCCCCCACCACGGCGATGGAGCGCGGGGCGAACAGGGGCCGCAGGTCGATGGGGGGCGGTATCGCGCCGGGCGCGGCGGGATCCGTGGGCGGCACCCCGCTCAGCCTTCGGCCGTGTCCGGGCCGCCCACCACCGGGCGCACGCCGCGCTTCTCCAGCGCCCGGGCGATGACCATCCGCTGGATCTCCGAGGTGCCCTCCCAGATCCGGTCCACGCGCAGCTCCCGCAGGTACCGCTCGGCCGGGTAGTCGCGCATGTAGCCGCGGCCGCCGAACACCTGGACGACGCGGTCCGCGCAGCGGTACGCCGCCTCGGACGCGAACAGCTTGGCCACCGACGCCTTCGCGTGGACGACCTTGGGGTTGGCCCCCGCGTCCATCATCCAGGCCGCCTCCCGGGTCAGCAGCCGGGCGGCCGACGCGTCCGCGGCCGAGTCCGCCAGCGGGAAGCTCACACCCTGGAAGTCGTAGATCCGCTCCCCGAACTGGATCCGACTGGTGGTCCATTCGAGGGCCAGCGCCAGCAGGCGCTCCATCGCGCCCGAGCACCGGGCGCCGATGTGCAGCCGCTCCTCCACGAACCACTCGTTGGTCATCGTGTCTGCCTCGCCGATCCCGCCCAGGACTGCGTCCGCCGCCACGCGGACGTCCGTGAGCGAGAACTGCGGGTGACGGTCCGCGAAGGTGTGCGTGTAGTCCGGGTCCCGGACCATCTGCACGCCGGGGGCGTCGTAGTCCACCAGGAACAGGGTTGGCTTCCGCTCGTCGCCCTCGAGCAGGTGGCAGTGGAAGATCATGAAGTCCGTGTCCGGGGCGCCCGTGACGAACCACTTGACGCCGTTGAGGACGTACTCGCCGGTCAGGGCATCGCGAACCGCCGTGGCCTCCAGTGTGCGCGCGTCCGAGCCCTGGCCGGGCTCGGTGATCGCGTAGCTGCCGTTGCGCCGGCCCTGCAGGCACGGGTCCAGGTATCGCCGGCGCTGCTCCGGCGAGCAGTGCAGCAACGCGTTGTAGGCCCCGGGCATGAAGCCCCACAGCCCGCCCGTCACCTGGCCCAGCTGCTCGTGGACGATGACCTGCTCCAGGGCGGACCAGCCCTGGCCGCCGACCTCACGGGGGAGGGAGCCGCCGTGGAGACGCGCCTCGATCGCGCGGCGCTTGACCTCGCTGACGGTCTCCGGCGGGAGGGCGCCCCGGTTGCGCTCGAACTCGCCCTCGAGCGGCTGGAGGACATCCGTGACGTAGGCGCGGGCGCGCCCTTGGAGCTCGGCCTGCTTGGGGGTGAGGGTGAGGTCCATGCCCGGAGTGTGGGGGGCGGCGAGCGATCCCGGCCGCGGCGTCGCGGGTCGCGGGACGGTCAGGCGACGAGGTCGTCCAGGTAGGCGACGTCGAACCCGGGCCGTGACCGGATCCGTCGGTCGTTGGTCACGAAGACGTCCGCACGCTCGACCCGGGCCGTTGCCACGTGCACCGCGTCTTCGAGCGCCATCCCCTCGCCTCGGAGCCAGGCCGCATCGATGGCGAGGCCACTGTCCAGACCGCGAATGCGCAGGCCAAGGTCACCGATCTCGCCCGCCACGGTCTCGAAACGGGTCGCGTCACGGTCGCGCGCGAACCCTGCCAGCACCTCCGTCAGTCCGAGTGAGGCAAGGATGCCGACAATTCTGCCCTCGGCGATGCCGTCGAGAATAGACGCCGCGGCATCGGCTCTTGGGCCATCACCCTCGAGCAGGTAGATCAGGATGTTGCTGTCAAGCCCCACGCGCGTCCCGACGGTCAGCACGCTTTCGAGCGACCAGCGCCTCACGCTCACGAATCCGGGCCTCCGTCTCATCCCGCAGCTGTCTGACGAACGTCACCGCGTCCGGCCCGTATAGGCCCCGCCCGAGACCACGGAGCCGATCCGACGGACGGGCCGGGCGCCGCCGCAGCACGATCGCGTCCTCCTCGATCCGGACGTCGAGCCGGTCACCAGGCTCGATGCCCAAGCGGTGACGAGCCTCGCTTGGTACGACAATCTGATTCTTGGTACTGACCTTGACGCTTAGCACCATGAGCGCATGCTAAGCACTCGAAGGCTCCGCGTCAACCCTGCTCCGGCCAGGCGAGGACCATGATCCGGACCTCGGTCATGTCCTCGATCGCCCAGCGGAGGCCCTCGCGGCCCAGGCCGGAGTCCTTCACGCCGCCGTAGGGCATGTGGTCGATCCGATACGTGGGCGCGTCGTTGAGGATCACCCCGCCGACCTCCAGCCCCTCGAAGCAGCGCCAGGCGCCGGCGAGGTCGTTGGTGAACACGCCGGTCTGGAGACCGAAGGCGCTGTCGTTGACCTGCTCGATGGCCTCGGCCAGGTCCCGGACCTTGAACGCGACGACCAACGGCGCGAACGCCTCGCCGGCGCAGACCTTGGCGTGGAGCGGGACGTCGGTGAGGATCGTGGGCGCGAAGAAGTTGCCCTCGGCACGGCCGCCCAGGAGCACCGTGCCGCCAAGCTCCACGGCCTCGTCCACCCAGGCCTGGGTCCGCAGGGCGTTCGCCTCGTCCACCATCGGGCCGACGTCCGTGGTCGGATCCATGGGATCGCCAACCTTGAGGGCGGCTGCCGCGGCCACGAACTTGCCCATGAACTCGTCCCAGACGTCCTCGTGGACGAACATCCGCTGGACGCTGATGCACACCTGCCCGCTGTAGGCGAAGGCGCCGGCGACGGAGCGCTTCACCGCCCAGTCGATGTCCGCGCTGCGGTCCACGATCACGCCGGCGTTGCCACCCAGCTCCAGCACGACCCGCTTCTTGCCGGCGCGGAGCTTCATCCGCCAGCCGACCGCCGGGGAGCCCGTGAAGCTGAGCAGCTTGAAGCGGTCGTCCGAGACCATCCGGTCGCCCAGGTCGCGGCGCATCGGCAGGATGCTGACCATGCCCTCGGGGACGCCGGCGGCATCGATGATCTCGCCCACCGCCAGCATGATCAGCGGGTCGTGGGACGGCGGCTTGAGCAGGACCGGGTTGCCGGCGGCGATGGCCGGAGCCACCTTGTGCGCCGCCAGGTTGAGCGGGAAGTTGAACGGGCTGATCGCCGCGATCGGACCGATCGGGTAGCGGCGGGTGATGCCCGTGCGGCCGCGGGAGGCGGGCAGCAGGTCCAGCGGGATGGTCTCCCCGTGCATCCGCTCCGCCTCCTCGGCGCCGAGCCGGAAGGTGAGCGTGGCGCGGTCCACCTCGACCAGGGCGTCCCGGATCGGCTTGCCGGCCTCCCGGGCGATGAGCGCGCCCAGCTCCTCTCGGCGGTCGCGGATGCCGGCGCTGATCTCGCGCAGGATCCGGCCGCGCTCGTAGGCCGGGAGCTTGCGCGTCGTCTCGAAGGCACGGACGGCGGCCTCGACGGCCTCCTCGTACTGGGCCTCGGTGGCCGTGTAGGTGGCACCGGCCGGCTCCCCGGGCCGGGCCGGGTTGTCCACGACCAGGACGTCGGGCGAGGTCACCCAGCGGCCGGCGAGGTAGATCGGGTGCGGCGAGATGCCGGCGATGGCGGTCACGGGACGCTCCTGGGACGAGGATGGGCCGACCGATTCTACGGCCCGATCGGCGTTCCGCCATGAACCCCACGGAGAGGCGTGCAAGCCGCGGGTGAGCGACCGGCGCCATGCTCCCGGCATGGGCGGGCGACGGAGTGCGGGCGCGATCGCGGCAGCCGAGGATGCGGGCGAGATCCGGCGGTCGATCGGCGAGGCGGTGGTGGCCGCCCGGCGGCGCCGCGGATGGACGCAGTCGAAACTTGCCCGGGACGCCGGTCTCAGCCAGGCGGCGATCAGCCGGCTCGAGCGCGGAATCGGTCCGCTCAATCTCGAGACCCTTGCGCGCGTCGCCCATGAGCTCGGTCTACCACTCCGCGTGGAGCTCGGCCGGGACGCCCTCGACCGCCCGGCGGACGCGGGGCATCTCGCGATCCAGGAGCTGCTCGTCCGGCTGGCGCGGGCGACTACGGGTGCCGCGCTGGTGGAGTTGCCGCTGGGGACCGCCGACAGGTCGCTGTCCGTCGATGTGTGCGTGCTCCGGCGGGCCCTCGGAGAGTTGGTGGTCCAGGAGGCCTGGAACCGGATCGGCGACGTCGGATCCGGTCTGCGGTCGTTTGACCGGAAGCTCTCGCTCGCCAGGGAGGCAGCGGGCGCGTTCCCGCAGCCCCCGCGGGTGGTCACCGGAGTCTGGGTCGTCCGGGCGACGCGCGCCAACCGGGAGCTGCTCGCCGCCTACCCTGCCCTGTTCGCGGCCCGATTCCCGGGGTCGTCCCGCTCCTGGGTGCGAGCCCTGGTCGCCGGTGCACCCGCGCCCCGCGAGCCGGGGATCGTGCTGTGCGACGTCCGCGCGACACGGCTGTTCGAATGGCGCCCCGGCGGCGTACCCGGCGGCGGGGTGCCCCGTCCCGGTGGCGTACCCGGCGGCGGGGTGCCCCGTCCCGGTGGCGTACCCGGCCGCGGGGTGCCCCGTCCCGGCGTCGTACCCGGCCGCGGGGTGATCTAGGCAGCTCATGACTATTCCCAGCGGAGCGGGGCGTCTACGGGCCGGACGAGGGCTCGGAGGCGCCCATCGCTCTTCCCGGCCAGGCGTGCCCACGCACGACCGACCGGGCAGGAGCCCCGTCTGTTGGCCGCGGCGTGGTTGCTTGTGGCGCGGATAGGCCGGGAATAGTCATGGGCTGGATATCCGGCGGGCGGGGGCGACGGGGCGTGCTGGGCGGGCGGCGGGGCGTGCTGGGCGGGCGGCGGGGCGTGCTGGGCGGGCGACGGGGCGTGCTGGGCGGGCGACGGGGCGTGCTGGGCGGGCGACGGGGCGTGCTGGGCGGGGGCGACGGGGCGTGCTGGGCGGGGGCGACGGGGCGTGCTGGGCGGGCGACGGGGCGTGCTGGGCGGGCGACGGGGCGTGCTGGGCGGGCGACGGGGCGTGCTGGGCGGGGGCGACGGGGCGTGCTGGGCGGGGGCGACCGGGCGTGCTGGGCGGGGGCGACCGGACCCCCCTTACCGGCGGCGCCCGCCCCCGAAGATCGTGTCGAACACGCCGCGCAGCAGCGACTGGCCGGCCCGGGACGTCACAACCCGCCCGGCGGTCCGGATCGAGGTCTCCAGCACGCGCTGGCGCTGGCGCTCGGCCTCGCGCGCCTCTCGCTCCCGGGCCTTCCGCTCCCGCTCGGCTGCCCGGCGGGCGGCCTCCAGCTCCCGCGCGCGCCGCTCGATCTCGCGCCGCTGCTGGGCCGGGGTCAGCCCGCTCAGGCGATCGACCGTCGTGGTCGTCGTGCGGTCCCGCGTCTCGGCCTCGGCCGCGGCCGTCGCGGCGGCCGCCCGGGCGTTCGCCAGCCGCGCGGTGATGATCTCGTGGGCGCTCTCGCGGTCCACGGCCTGCGCCGTAGCGCGCCGCCAGCGGTGATGCCGCCGCGACCTGCGCGATCTCCGCCTCGGACAGCGGCGCCATCCGCGAATCCGGCGGCACCAGCCGGGTGGCGGCCAGCGGCGTCGGCACGCCCTTGGGCGACAGCACGGTCACCAGCGCCTCGCCGATGCCCAGCGACGTGATCGTCCGCTCCACGTCGTAGTGATCGGTGACCGGGAACGTGCGGGCGGTCTTCCGGAGCGCATCCGCATCGTCGGGCGTGAAGGCCCGGAGCGCGTGCTGGACCCGGTTGCCCAACTGCGACAGCACCGACGACGGCACGTCGGTCGGTGCCTGGGTGACGAAGTAGACGCCCACGCCCTTGGACCGGATGAGCCGCGCCGTCCGTTCGATCTGCTCCATCAGCGCGTCCGACGCGTCGTGGAACAGCAGGTGCGCCTCGTCGAAGAAGAACGCAAGCCTGGGCTTGGGCAGGTCCCCCACCTCGGGCAGGCTCTCGTACAGCTGGGCCAGCATCCACAGCACGAACGTGGAGTACAGCCGCGGCCGGTCCATCACGTCCGCGACCTCGAGCAGCGTGACCACGCCGCGGCCGTCGAGCCCGACGCGGAGCAGGTCGTCCACGTCGAACTCGGGCTCGCCGAAGAAGACGTCGGCCCCTTCCTGCTCGAGGGTCACGATCGAGCGCAGGATCACCCCCAGCGACGCCCGGCTGATCCCGCCCAGGTCCTCCAGCACGGGCTTGCCCTCGTCCGAGCCCAGGAACTTGAGCGTCGTGCGCAGGTCCGCGAGGTCCAGCAGCGGCAGGTCCTCGTCGTCGCAGTAGCGGAAGACAAGCGACAGGATCGAGGTCTGCGTCTCGTTGAGGTCGAGGACCTTGCCCAGCAAGAGCGGCCCGAAGGAGGAGACGCTGGCCCGCACGTGCGCGCCGACCGTCCCCGACAGCGACAGCAGCTCCACCGGGTGGCCGGCCGCCTCGAACGTCCAGCCCAGCGACGCGCATCGCTCCACGATCTTGGGGTTCGCAGGATCCCCGGGCGCGCCAACCCCGGACAGGTCGCCCTTGACGTCCACCGCGAACACGGGCACCCCGTGCGCGGAGAGCTGGCCGGCAAAGATCTGGAGGGTCTTGGTCTTGCCCGTCCCCGTGGCACCCGCGATCAGGCCGTGGCGGTTGACCCGCGACAGGGCCAGCTGGACGCGGGCGTCCGGCAGGACCTCGTCGCCCAGGATCGGCGAGCCCAGGATGATGGCAGGCTCGTCGAGCCGGTAGCCCGTCGGCCATCTCGGACTCGGAACGCCTCGTCCACCACCACCTCCCGCTGCTGCGATGCCCATCATCGCATCGGGCGGGCCGGTGGGCGGCGGTTCAGTCCTCCGCGGCCCGCGGGTACGTGCCCAGGACCCGGACGACCTCGGTCTCGCCCCGCAGCTCGGCCAGGGCGGCCGCGCAGGCGGGGTCGGCCGGGTCCCCGTCCAGGTCCACCCAGAACAGGTACTCCCAGCGCGAGCCGCGGTCCGTCCAGGGCCGCGACTCCAGGCGCGACAGGTTGATCCCCCGGGACGCGAACGCCCCGAGCGACCGGTGGAGCGAGCCCGGCACGTTGCGCACGGCGAACACGAGCGTCGTCCTGGGGGCGCCGGCGACGGCCCCGGGTGACGCGGCCGCCCGGACCGCGCCCTCCTTGCCGGGGCGCGTGATCACGGCGAACCGGGTCCGGTTGTCGCTGCCGGACTGGATGTCGTCCGCGATCACGTCCAGGCCATAGATGGCGGCGACCCGCGCCGATGCCACGGCCGCGGCGCCCCGCTCGCCGCGCTCCGCGACCTGCTTGGCCGCGCCGGCGGTGTTGTACATGGTCTGGACCGTCCATGGGCGCGAGCGGAGGAAGTCGTCGGCCTGGGCGAGCGCGGCCGCAATGGAGTAGACGCGCTCGATGGTCTCGAGGCGCTCCCCGGGCAGCGCGAGGAGCGCCAGGCGCACCGGGACGGACACCTCGCCGGCGATCGGCAGGTCGAACGCGTACAGCAGGTCCAGGTTCTCGCGGATCGTGCCCAGCAGGGAGCTCTCGACAGGGATCACGCCGGCCGCCGCCTCGCCGTCCCGGACCGCCTCGAACACAGCGCGGAACGAGGACAGGGGGCGGGCCTCCGGGGCGGCGAAGAAGCGGAGCACGGCCTCCTCGGCGAAGGCGCCGGGCTCGCCGGTGTAGGCGACGACCGGGCTCACGGGGCTCACGGGGATCACGGCCGCCGATTCCTCAGCCGGCCGCTCACGGCCTGCGCCCCCGGGTGACCTGCACCGCGACCGGGATCGCCAGCGCGCCGTCAGAGCGCCGGTGGACCGAGGCCAGCTCGTCGAACGCCTCCCGGATCCGCACCTGGACGCCGGGCGGCTGCTCGGTGACCAGCGGTCGGATCCGGACCGCGGAGTCCAGCACGCCCCGCCACAGCCCGTCCGTGTCCGGAGCCATCGTCTCGAACATCAGACGGCTGATCCCCACGTCCTCGAAGCCGGCTCCGCGGAGCAGCTCCGTGAGCTCCTCATCGGATCGGAAGTTGGTGGGCCCGGCCGGCAGGCCGCGCGGTGGCGGCGCCTCTGCGGCGGCGACGGCGTCCAGGATCAGGCCGAGGACCCGGTTGCGGCGCGGCGCGTCCCACGAGGACAGCGCCAGCCAGCCACCGGGGCGCAGGACGCGTCCGGCCTCCGCCAGCGCCACGGCCGGTCGCCCCACGTGGTTGAGCACGAAGTTGCCCAGCACCGCGTCGAACGCGCCGGCGCCCGCTGGGATCGCCTCGAACGACCCGACCCGGAACGGGATCGTCGGGTGCGCGATCGCGGCCCGCCGGACCATGGACGGAGCGACGTCGATGCCCACGGTGTCCGCACCCAGCTCGGCGGCCGCGGCGGCGAGATCGCCCGGCCCGCAGCCGACGTCCAGGACCTGGTCCTCACGGCCGACCTCCGCGGCGCCCAGCAGGGACGCGATCACCCTGTTGGTGATCGGCTGCAGAAACGCGTACGAGGCGGCCCGAGCCTCCCAGCCGGCCGCCTCGAAACGGTTGAAGGCCTCGGCGTCGATCGTCATCGGCGGAGCGTCATCGGCCGGCGGGGCGCCTAGCGGTTGAACCACTCGGTGGTGTCGATCGGGCGGGCCCCGTCGTCAAACTCGGCTTCGCCCGTCCCCGGGTCGCCGGTTCGCCCGCCGGCCCGGCGTGCGGCGGCGACCTCCGCCGCGGCCTCCGGGGCGCCCGCCCAGGGCTCCGCGGCCAGCATGGCATTGAGCGCCGCGACGTATGCCTCGACCGATGCGGCGATGGTGTTCGTGCTCGTCACCTCGCCCTCGAACCGACCGTCGCTGCGCGCCCCCGGGGCACCCTCCGGCGGCGCGATGCGGACGGTCACGCGCCCCTCGGCGTCCGGTCCCTCACCCAGCGCGTGCACGTCGTAGGCCAGCAGCAACGGGCGACCGCCGACGATGTCGGCCAGCGCCCGGTCCACGGCCTGGTACAGCGCGTCCACGGCCCCATTCCCCTCCGCGGACGCCTTCCAGTCGTGGCCACCGGCCCGGATCACGACGGCAGCCCGGCTGTTGACGTTGCTGCCGGAGGTGACGGTCCAGCGCTCGAGGCCGATGTCGGTCATGCGGGGCCTCCGGTGGTGGCGTCCTCGCGCCCGTTGGTGGTGGTGAAGTGGCGCTCGTCACGACGGCGGAGCTCGGCGCCGGATTTCCAGATCGCGTACTCCAAGGAGTCCGCGAGCGCCTGCGCCGAGGCCGCGATGATGTTCGTGTCGCTGCCCATGGTGGACCATGTCCGGGCACCATCCTGGGAGTCGATGATGACGCGGGTACGGGCCGCCGTGGCGGTCGTCCCGTCCAGGATGCGCACCTTGTAGTCCACGAGGTGGACGCCGTCCAGCACCGGGTAGAACGCCCGGAGGGCCTTGCGCAGCGCCCCGTCCAGCGCGTTGACCGGGCCGTTTCCGTCCGCCGCGGTGTGGAGGACCTCGCCCGCCACCTCGACCTTGACCGTGCCTTCCGCCAGCAGCTCCCGGCCCTCGCGCTGCTCAACCAGCACGGTGTAGTCCACGATCCGGAACGGTGCCTCGTAGCCCGCGGTGTGCCGGCGGATCAGCAGCTCGAACGAGGCCTCTGCGCCTTCGAACGCCATGCCCTCGCTCTCGAGGCGCTTGATGAGGTTGGAGAGGTCCCGGGGGTCGATCACCCCCTCGAGCTCATGGCCCAGCTGCCGGGCGCGGATCGCCGTGTTGGCCCGGCCGCCCAGCTCCGACACGACCAGCCGGCCGGCGTTGCCCACGGCGACGGGGTCCACGTGCTGGTAGCTGTGCTCCACCTTGGCCACGGCCGCCCCGTGGACCCCGCCCTTGTGCGCGAACGCGGAGCGCCCGACGTACGGCTGGTAGTCGTCCGGGGTGACGTTGGCGATCTCGGCCACGGAACGGCTGAGCTCGGTGAGAGCCGCCAGGTCTCCGCCGCCGGCCGGGGCAAGGTCGTGCCCGGTCTTGAGGGCGAGGTTGGCCAGGATCGACACCATGTTGGCGTTGCCGCACCGCTCACCGTAGCCGTTGATCGTGGCCTGGACGTGGCGCACGCCGGCCCCGACGGCGGCGATCGAGTTGGCGACCGCGAGCTCCGCGTCGTTGTGGGTGTGGATGCCCCAGGTCACCCGTGGGGCACCGGCATCGGCCTCCAGCGAGCCCCGGGCATCGGTCAGGATCCGCACCAGCTCCTCGGTCAGGGTCCCGCCGTTCGTGTCGCACAGGACGAGGGTCCCGGCGCCGGCCTCGCGCGCGGCACGCAGGGTCGCCAGGGCATAGTCGCGGTCCGCCCGGTAGCCGTCGAAGAAGTGCTCCGCGTCGTAGACCGCCTCGCGCCCGTGCTCGGCGATGAACCGCACCGAGTCGGCGATCATGTCCAGGTTCTGGGCCGGGGTGGCGCCCAGGACCTCGGTCACGTGCAGCAGCCAGCTCTTGCCGAAGATCGTGATCACCGGCGTCTCGGCGGCCACCAGCTCGCGCAGGTTGGGGTCGTCCCCCGGCCGGTTGTCCTTGTGCCGGGTGCTGCCGAAGGCGGCCAGCTTCGCGTGCTGCCAGGTGAGCCGGCGAGCGGCCGCGAAGAACTCGATGTCCTTGGGGTTGGAGCCGGGCCAGCCGCCCTCGATGAACGGGAAGCCGTACTCGTCCAGCATCCGGGCGACGCGCAGCTTGTCGGCCAGCGAGAGCGTGATGTTCTCGCCCTGCGTCCCGTCCCGGAGGGTCGTGTCGTAGAGGATGACCGGGAGACCGGCGTCCGTGCTCATGCGGCCACCACCCCGGAGACCCGCGCGGCGATCCGACGGGCCATCTCCCGCGTCCCCACCACGGTGCAGCGCGCGGCCTCGCCCGGGTCCGACGGCACGAGGTCCCGGGTCCGGATCCCGTCCGTGAGCGCACCGCTGACCGCCGCCTCGATCGCGTCTGCGGCGGCCGGCTCGCCCAGCGACCAGCGCAGCATCATCGCCGCGGACAGGATCGTGCCCAGCGGGTTGGCGAGGTCCTGCCCGGCGATGTCCGGCGCGGAACCGTGGATCGGCTCGTACAGGCCATGGCGGCCGTGCGCGGTGTGGCGGGTCCCCAGTGACGCGGACGGCAGGAGTCCCAGCGAGCCGGAGATCACGGCCGCCTCGTCGGACAGGATGTCGCCGAACAGGTTCTCGGTCACGAGGACGTCGAACGTCGCCGGCCACTTCGCCAGCACCATCGCGGCCGAATCGACCAGCCGGTGCTCCAGGGCCACGTCCGGGAAGTCCGCATGAACCTCGTCCGTGACCTTGCGCCACAGGCGGCTCGTCGCAAGGACGTTCGCCTTGTCCACCTGGCTCACCTTGCGGCGGCGCCCGCGGGCCAGCTCGAAGGCGAGGGTCACGATCCGGCGGATCTCGCCCTCCGTGTACCACAGGGTGTCGATGGCGGCCCGGCCGTCGGGCGTCTCCCGCTGCTCGGACGGGCGGCCGAAGTACAGGCCGGACGTCAGCTCGCGGACGATCAGGCAGTCCACGCCCTCGAGCAGCTCGGGCTTGAGCGGCGAGGCGGCGATGAGCGATGGATGGACGGTGATCGGGCGCAGGTTGGCGAACAGGCCGAGGCCGCCCCGCAGGGCGAACAGCGCCTGCTCCGGGCGGACCGCGGCGTCCGGGTCGTCCCACTTCGGGCCGCCGACGGCACCCAGCAGGACAGCGTCGGCGTCGCGGCAGGCCTCGATGTCCTCGGGCCGGATCGCGACCCCCCAGGCGTCGATCCCCGCCCCGCCCACGACGAGCTCCGTCCAGTCGAACCCGAAGCCGAAGGCGCGACCGGCGGTCTCGAGGACCTCGACCGCGCCGGCGATGACCTCCGGCCCGACCCCGTCGCCGGGGATGAGCGCGACCCGGTAGGTGGGCGCCGGAGTGGTCATGCCGGCACCGCCGGCGGCGCGCCGCGGGTCACCGCGCTCGGTCTCGTGCTGCGGTTCGTGCTGCGGTTCGGCTGCCCGCGCGGCCGATCGCGCGACCGGGGGCGGGCACCCCTGCGCGCGCACCTGCAATTGGTTCCAGCCACGCGGAACGACTTGTCGGGTTGCCGTCGGCCAAGTTGCCATCGGCCGGGTTGCCATCGGCCGGGTTGGCGCCCGCCGGGTTGCCGTCGGCCAAGTTGCCATCGGCCGGGTTGGCGCCCGCCGGGTTGCCGTCGGCCAAGTTGCCATCGGCCGGGTTGGCGCCCGCCGGGTTGCCGTCGGCCAAGTTGCCATCGGCCGGGTTGGCGCCCGCCGGGTTGGCGCCCGCCGGGTTGGCGCCCGCCGGGTTGGCGTCTGCCGGGTTGGCGTCTGCCGGGTTGGCGCCCGCCGGGTTGGCGTCTGCCGGGTGCCTGCGGTCGTTCCGCTTGCTTGGAACGATCCCGAAACCCGAATGCAGCGCGTGTCCAGGCCCGCGCTGACGAAGGCGCGTGCGGCTCGACGGGAGCCTCTCCACCGCGCGCCAGCTCATGGGAGCTCCTCCGCCGTGCGCCGGCCCACGAATGCAACCTCGATGCCGTTGATCTCGGCGCCGTGGAGCTTGTTGGTGGCCACGAGGTACGCCTCCAGCGAGGCCTCGATGATGTTCGTGGACAGGCCGTGGCCCGTGACGACCAGCGCGCCCTCGCCCTCGTCGGACGAGCGTCGGCAGCGAACCAGCACCTGGCCCTGTGCGTCCTCGCCGGCGGACACGGCCTTGATCTCGTACTCCGTGAGCACCGGGTGCCAGCCCAGGATCGGATGCACCGCCTCGTCCACGGCGCCGAACAGCGCGTTGACCGGCCCGTTGCCGGTGGCATGGGCCGCCTTCGCCTCGCCGGCCACGATCAGGGACGCGCTGCCCACGGAGTGCCCGCCGGACGATGAGCTGATGTTCCAGCCCAGCAGCTCGATGGACCGCGGCACCTCCGACTTGCGCTGCTCGACGAGCGCCAGGAGGTCCGCGTCGGTGACGTCCTTCTTCGCGTCCGCGAGCGCGATCGCCGCCCGGTAGACCGCGTCCAGGGCCTCGCCGTCCACTTCGTGGCCGAGCTCCCGGAGCTTGCCCTGGAGCCCGCGCCGGCCGGACAGCTTGCCGATGGACAGGGTGCTCCCGGCCAGCCCCACGGACTGCGGGGTCATGATCTCGTAGGTGAGCGGGTTCTTGAGGAACCCGTCCTGGTGGATGCCGGACTCGTGCGCGAACGCGTTGGCCCCCACGATCGCCTTGTTGGGCTGGATCGCGAACCCGGTCAGGTACGACACGAGACGCGACGCGGCGGTGATCTGCTCGGTCTGGACGGCCGCCGCCAGGTCCGGGAACTGCCCGGGGCGAGTCCGGAGGGCCATCACGACCTCCTCCAGGCTCGCATTGCCGGCCCGTTCGCCCAGGCCGTTGATCGTGACCTCCACCTGCCTGGCGCCCGCCTGGACGGCGGCCAGCGTGTTGGCCGTCGCGAGGCCCAGGTCGTTGTGGCAGTGGACGCTGACGGTCGCCTGGTCCCCCACCCGTTCCCTGACACGGCCGACCAGCGCGCCGAACTCGGCGGGGATCGCGTAGCCCACGGTGTCCGGGATGTTGACCGTGGAGGCGCCGGCCTCGACCACGGCCTCGTAGACGTCCAGCAGGTAGTCCATCTCGGTCCGCGACGCGTCCTCGGCCGAGAACTCGATCTCCGCGTCGCGGCCCATGGCCTGGCGCGCCCAGGAGACCCATTGGCGGGCCTCGGCGAGCGCCTCGTCGCGGGACATCCGCAGCTTGTGCTTGAGGTGGATGTCGCTCGTCGCGATGAACAGGTGGAGGTGCGGGCGCTCGGCAACGCCGATCGCCTCCCAGGCCCGCTGCGGGTCCCCGTCCCGGCAGCGCGCCAGGGCCGCCACGGCAACCCCGCCCCTGGTCTCCTGGGCGATCCGCCGGACCGCCTCGAAGTCGCCCGGCGAGGCGGACGGAAAGCCCGCCTCGATCACGTCCACGCGCAGCCGCGCGAGCTGGCGTGCAACCTCGAGCTTCTCCGAGGCCGTCAGGCCGGCGCCCGGCGCCTGCTCGCCGTCCCGAAGGGTGGTGTCGAAGATGCGCACGGCGCCGGCGGCCACGCCGCCGCCGAACCGGGGACGGGTCGCCTCGAACGTCATCGCCCGGTCTCCTGGCCCGGCATCGCGCTGGCCACGGCCTGGGCCTGGCCGGCATCCACGACGACCGGCCGCAGGAACGGCATCCTGGCCCGGAGGTCGGCGCCCACCTGCTCGATCTGGTGATCGCGGTCTCGCTCGCGGAGCTCCCGGAACTCGGCGCCACCGGCGTCCTGGACGGCGATCCAGCGGGTCGCGAAGGCGCCGCTCTGGATGTCGCTGAGCACGTCCTTCATGGCCGCCTTCGCGCCCTCGGTCACGCGTGGCCCGGACACGTAGTCCCCGAACTCCGCGGTGTCGCTGACGCTGAAGCGCATGAAGTTGAGGCCGCCGCGGTACATGAGATCCACGATCAGCTTCAGCTCGTGCATCGTCTCGAAGTAGGCGAGCTCCGGCTGGTAGCCGGCCTCCACGAGGGTCTCGAACGCGGCCTTGACGAGCGCGGACACGCCGCCGCACAGCAGCGCCTGCTCCCCGAACAGGTCGGTCTCGGTCTCCTCCTTGAAGGTGGTCTCGAGGACGCCCGCGCGGGTGCTGCCGATCCCCCGCGCATAGGCGAGAACGCGGGCGCGCGCCGTGCCGGACGCGTCCTGCTCCACGGCGAACAGCGCGGGCACGCCGCCGCCCTGCTCGTACACGCTGCGCAGGAGGTGTCCCGGGCCCTTGGGAGCGACCATGCCCACGTCCACGTTGCCGGGCGGCTGGATCCGCCCGAACCGGATGTTGAACCCGTGGGCGAACATCAGGAGCGTGGCGGGCCGCAGGTTGGGGGCGATGTCCGCGTCCCAGACCGCCTTCTGCGCCGTGTCCGGGACTGCGATCATCACGACGTCCGCGGCCGCGACGGCCGCGCCGGTGTCCAGGACCCGCAGGCCCGCGGCCTCGGCCAGGGCCCGGCTCTTGGACCCCGGCGCCAGCCCGACCACCACGGTCGCGCCGCTGTCGCGCAGGTTGAGGGCATGGGCGTGTCCCTGGCTCCCGTAGCCGATGACGGCGACGGTCTGCCCGTCGAGCGCGGACGGGTCCGCATCCGCGTCGTAGTACATCTTCGCCGTCACAGCTTCACTGCCTCCTCGATGGACCCGGCACCGCGCAGCATCACCACCGCGCCGGTGCGGACCAGCTCCTTGATCCCGTAGCCGCGCAGGAGCGCGACCAGCGCGTCGATCTCCGCCTCGGTTCCCGTCGCCTCGACGATGACCGACTCCGGCGCGATGTCCACGACGCGCCCCTTGTACAGCTCGACGATCTTGATCACCTCCGCCCGGTTCGCGTCCGATGCCCGAACCTTCACGAAGGCGAGCTCGTGCTCCACGAGCTGATCCGCCGTGACGTCCTGGACCTTGAGCACGTCCACCAGGCGGTAGAGCTGCTTGGCCGCCTGCTCCACCGCCACGTCGTCGCCGTGGAGCGTGAGCGTCATGCGGCTGATGTGCGCCTTGTCGGTGCGCGACACCGCGAGCGAGTCGATGTTGAAGTTGCGCGCCCGCATCAGGCTGGCGACCCGGTTGAGCACGCCGGGCTTGTCCAGCACGAGCACGACCAGGATGTGGCGGTGCGTCTGGCCGGTCCCCGGGACGGCCCGGGGCGGTGGCGCGGTGTGGGCCGGATGGGCGTGGTGGTCGGCGCCGGACACGCCGGGGTCCGCGGGGTCGCCGCTCATTCCTCCGGCGCTCCCCACGTCTCGATCAGGTCGGACAGGCCCTTGCCGGCGGGCATCATCGGGAACACGTTCTGCTCCTCGGCGATCTCGAACCAGATCAGGGCCGGCCCGTCCACTGCCTGGGCGGCCCGGATGCAGCTGTCCACCTCGTCGGTCGTGGTCGCCTTGAAGGCCGGGATGCCGTACGCCTCCGCGAGCTTGACGAAGTCCGGGCCGGGCAGGTGCGAGGAGTGGTAGTTGCCCGCGTAGACGATCTCCTGCCACTGCCGGATCATGCCCAGCTTCTTGTTGTCCAGGATCGCGATCTTGACCGGGATCCGGTCGGCGGCCAGGGTCATCAGCTCCTGGCTGGTCATCTGGAAGCCGCCGTCGCCGGTGACCGCCCACGTCTCGGCCGCCGGGTTGCCCAGCGCGGCGCCCATCGCCGCGGGCACCGAGTAGCCCATGGTGCCGAGGCCGCCCGAGCTGATGTGGCTGTGGGGCCGCCGGAACTTCGTGTACCGCGCCAGCCACATCTGGTTCTGGCCGACGTCCGCGACGTAGGTGGCGACGTGGTCGGTGAGCTCGCCGATCCGGCTCACCACGTAGTCCGCGGACAGCAGCCCGTCGCGCCAGGCACCGGAGCCGTGCCAGCTGGACGCCTCAGACTCGCGGCGCCACTCGGCCAGCTCGGCAAGGTAGTCGGCGCGCGTGGCCGGCTCGACGGCATGGGTCAGCCTCGTGAGCCCCGCCAGGACGCGCTTCGCGTCCCCGACGATCGGCACCTCGACGGCCACGTTCTTGCCGATCTCGGCGGGGTCGATGTCGGCGTGGATGATCCGCGCGTAGGGCGCGTAGGTGCGGACGCTGCCGGTGACCCGGTCGTCGAAGCGCATGCCGATCGCGATCAGCAGGTCCGCCGCCTGGATCGCGCGGTTCACGTGCTTCCAGCCGTGCATCCCCATGTAGCCGTAGGCCAGCGGGTGCTCCTCGTCGATGGCGCCGATCCCGAGCAGCGTCCAGGCGACCGGGATCTGCGTCTGCTCGGCGAACGCGCGCAGCTCGTCCCACGCCTCGGCGATCAGCACGCCGTGGCCGGCCAGGATCAGCGGCCGCTGCGCGGCGGCGATCTCCCGGGCGGCGGTCTTGAGCTGCTTGGGGTGGCCCTCGACGGTGGGCCGGAAGCCCGGCAGGCCGGCGATGACGTCGTCGAGGGAGGGGTGCTCGGCGCTCGTCTCCTGCTGGAGGGCATCCTTGGTGAAGTCGACGTGGACCGGGCCCGGGCGGCCGTGGGACGCGAGGTAGAACGCCTCCGCGACGACGTGCGGGATGTCGTCGGCGCTCCGGACCAGGTAGTTGTGCTTGGTCATCGGCAGGGTGATGCCGGTGATATCGATCTCCTGGAACGCGTCCTTGCCGATCAGGGCGCCCGGCACATTGCCGGTCAGCGCCACCATCGGCACGGAGTCCAGCTGCGCGGTGGCGATCGCGGTCACGAGGTTGGTGGCGCCGGGGCCGCTGGTGCCCATGCACACGCCGACCTTGCCGCTGGCGCGGGCGTAGCCGTCCGCCGCGTGGCCGCCGCCCTGCTCGTGCCGAACGAGGACGTGCCGGATCTCGGGGTAGTCGCCCAGGATGTCGTAGATCGGGAGGATGACGCCGCCCGGGTAGCTGAACAGGGTGTCCGCGCCCTGGTGGATGAGCGCCTCCATGAGGGCGTCCGCGCCGATCCGGGTTCGCTTCCGGCGCCGCACCTCGTGGAGCATGTCGCGGCGCGCCTGCTCCACGGCCGCTGCCGCGGTCGTCCCGTCGCCCGGCACGTGACTGCGCCTCGCGTCGCTCCCCGCCGCGCCGGCAGACGCGGCCGGGCCCGCCGCCCGCCCGGGAGCCGGACCGGCCGGCTCCCCCTTCGTGATCGTCATCTGCCTGGCTCCCTCCGTCCGGGTGGCCCCGCGACCTCCGGACATGCAAAGACCCTCGCCACCCGGCGAGGGTCCCTTCGGTTCTTGGTGGCCGGCGCCTCAGCGGCGCTCGTCCCTCCGCGTTCCTCCGTTCTCCCGCCGGGAGCCGGTAATGAGGAGGCCGAGGAGGCTCTCCAGGCCGGCAAGGAGCGAGCGAAGAAGGCCGAGAAGGGAGGCGTCCTGGGTCTCGAGGTCACGCAGGGGCACGGTCACACGCCGGCCATCTGCCGTCACGACGACGACGACCGGGCGGCGATCACGACCCTGGAAGAAGCCCAAGCGACCCGACTCCACGTGGTCCCGCCGGCGGCGGGTCCGCGAAGTCTAACGGCACAGCCGCCGCGGACGCAACCTCCGCCGCGCTCCCCTGCGCGTCCGTCCCGCGTCGCGCACCCGAACCCGCCTGAAACGACGAGACCGCCGGGAGATCCCGACGGTCCGCCAGAGCTAGGGATTGGGCCGACGGCCCGTTGCCTACTGCCAGCGCTGCTGCGCGGTGGGCTCCATGATCAGTTCCACCGCATTCCAGCGCCGACCGTCAGGGCCATCGAGGCGAGCATCGCCACGGCCCAGGTGAAGCGCGCCAGGTTCGCCTTCACGTGTTTCTCCCCTGCTGGGTGGCTTCACCTGGATCTCGGCAACCGGGCGGTCTTCCGCTGGAAGATCCCTGGCTTTGCGTCCCCGCCTCGCGACGGGTTTGCCCTGGACGAGGTGTTCAGGTGGAGGGCTCATCCCTCGTTCGCCACATTGGGCTGGCTGCTCCCGGCGTCCCATGGCCCGGAGGTCCTGCCGGCCCAACCGGTCGGGTCAGTGCCCGGGCGCACCAGCGCTCACCGGCTGATGCTCGGGTGCCGGCGGACCCGCCGGCGCCGGTGCCGGCCGGTGCATCGCGACCACGATGACGATGGCGATCCCGATGCCGATCACCACGTCACCCGGGCTGAAGATGTTCGCGAACGGGATGCCGGCCGGCATGGCGAAGATGTCGGTCAGGAACCACAGGGCGGGCTCCGGCACGACGGAGCTGTTCGAGTAGATCGTCGGCTCGACCTTGCCCAGGGCCTCCAGGGCGGCCTGGCCGGCCGGCATGTACCCGCCATTGGCCACGATGGCCGCCAGGTTCATCGCAGCCCCGGCCACGACGACCAGCATCCCGGGGATCGCATGGTTGCGGGCGATCGCGGCGAGGACGAGGGCCGTCGAGGCGACGTAGATGACCGGCCCCAGGTCACCGACCCGCGCCGCCACGGCGTCCGTGAACAGGACGACCTGGATGAGCAGGCCGAACACGATGGCGGCGGCCCACCGGATGTGCAGGCCCGCCAGCCCGGCGACGCGGCCGCCCGACAGGGCGCCGATGAGGAGCCCGATCAGCAGCGCGTAGAGGATGAACATCTCAGGCAGTCCTCGTGGTCAGGATGACGGGTTGGAGCCTGGTGACGGCGGGGTGTGGGCGTCGCTTCGCGAACAGGTCGGCGATGTCCTCGCCGGGCATCGGCCGAGCGAACAGGAACCCCTGGCCCAGCTCGCAGCCGAGATCGCGAAGCTGCTCCAGCTGGGCGAGCTCCTCGATCCCCTCCGCAACGATGCGCAGGCCCAGCGTTCGGCCGAGCGCGACGATCGCATGGGCGAACGCCCAGCCGTCAGGCCCCGCGTCGGCCGGCGCGATGAACTCCCGCGCGATCTTGAGGATGTCCACCGGGAACCGGCGGAGGTAGCCCAGCGACGAGTACCCGGTGCCGAAGTCGTCGATTGCCACCCGGACCCCCAGGTCCCGCAGGGCGGTCAGGCGGGCGATCGTCGTGGTGGTGTCGTGGAACATCACCGTCTCGGTCATCTCGAGCACGAGCCTCGTCGGCGACAGGCCCGTGGCGCGCAGGATGTCCACGACATCGGGGACGAACTCGTCCTGGCTCAGCTGGGCGGCGGACAGGTTCACGGTCACCAGGAGCGGATTGCCGGCGCTCGAGCGCCAGGTCGCGGCTTCGCGGCAGGCCTCGAACAGGACGGCACGTCCCAGGGCCAGGATCGCCCCGCTCTCCTCGGCGAGGGGGATGAACTCGTCCGGGGCCACGATGCCGCGGGTCGGGTGCCGCCAGCGGGCCAGCGCCTCGGCGCCGTACGACGCGCCGGAGGCAAGCGAGATCACCGGCTGGTAGAAGACGTCGATCTCGCCCTCGGTCACGCCCCGGGACAGCTCGGTGGACAGCGCGTGGCGCGCGACGATGGCCTTGTGCATCGTCGGCTCGAACACCGAGAACCGGTTCTTGCCGCCCTGCTTGGCCGTGTACATCGCCACGTCGGCGTTGCGCAGCAGGTCGTCCGAGCGCTCGACGCCGCCCTGGCTGGCGGCGATGCCGACGCTGGCGGAGATCTTGAGGTCCTGGCCCTGGACCGGGAACGTGACGGCCAGCGAATCGATGATCCGGGTGGCCACCGACAGCGCCGTGCCCAGCCGCGGGTCGTCGTTGAGCAGGATCGCGAACTCGTCGCCGCCCAGCCGCGCGGCCAGGTCGTCGGTCCGGATGCAGGAGCGGACGCGATCGGCGACGGCGATCAGCAGGCGGTCGCCGACGGCATGCCCCAGCGTGTCGTTGACGTCCTTGAAGTTGTCGAGATCCAGGAACAGGACGGCCGGGACCGCTCCGGTCGCCACCGCCGCCAGGGCCGCGTCCACCCGGTCGGCGAACAGGCTCCGATTGGCGAGGCCGGTCAGGGGATCGTGGTACGCCTGGTAGCGGAGCTCCTCCTTGAGCCGCGACAGCTCGCTGAGTGACTGCTCCAGCTGCCCGTTCTCGAGGGCGACCGCCGCCTGGTTGGCCAGCGTCTCGAGCAGCCGCAGATCGTCGTCGCCGAACAGCGTGCCCTCGGTGAGGCGGTTCGCGATCAGCATGGAGCCGATCAGGCCGGACTCGCCGAGCAGGGGGACTGCCATCGCGTGCCGGATCGAATCCGTCGTCCTGGACTGGGCGATGTGGAGGAAGGCCCGGCGGTCATGCGAGATGCGCCGGTGCAGCGGGTGCACGGAGGCGATCTCCGCCGGCTGCATCGCGGCCATCGGCGTGTCCTGCACCGAGGTCGTCAGCAGGCCCTCCGTCGCGCCGTCACGCGGCCACAGGAGCACCTCGGCGCGCTCTGCCCGGAACATCTCGCGGGCGTGCTCCAGCAGGGCGCCCAGGGCGGAGTCCAGCTCCGGGGAGTGCTGGAGGATCCGGCTGGACTGGTAGAGCAGCTCCAGACGCTGATGCTTCTCCCGCTCCGACATGTAGGCGCGGTAGGCGAGGAACACGGTCACCAGGGGCACCACGAGGAGCAGCACGAGCTGGGGATCGATCCACAGGATGGCGACCGCCAGCAGGGCCAGGCTCGTGTTGGCCACGGCGACCAGGCCGCCGAACTGGATCATCTCGGGCAGCTTCTGGTACTGCGGCGCTCCTCCCGACATCGAGATCGCGGTGGCGATCGACATCGCGCTGAGCACGGCAGCAAGGCCGGTTGCGGCGAACGCCGCCAGCCAGTCCCACGGATCCGGCAGGCCGTTGGGGACCTGCATCAGGTAGAAGACCGTCAGGGCCGCCGCGGCGGTGAACGCGAAGTTGGCAAGGTTGAAGGCGAGCTTCACCGGCTGCTGGTTGCCCAGCAGCAGGGCGACGCCGCACCCGGTCAGCATGGCAAGGAAGTAGTCGGTCGGCGAGAGCAGGAAGAACCCGACCACGGCCGGGAACTCGCTCAGGGAGAAGGAGTGCTTCTCGCGGCGGAAGTGCACGTCCACGACCCGGATCTCGGCCGCGAAGAACGCCACCGCCATCACGTACCAGGGGATCGGGATCGGCGGCTCGTGCTGCGGCTGCCCCACCAGGAAGCCGAAGAACAGCGCGGCGGCGACGGTCGTGAGGACGGCCGTGAACAGCCAGATGCGCGCCTGCGTTGGGACACGGCCCAGGACGCGCTTCGACGCCCGGCCGAGATCGCGACCGGGGGCGGCGTCGGGCGCATGTGTGTCGAGCTGGGTCGTCCCCCGGCCCAACTGGGTCATCCGGTCTCCCATGAGGCAGGGCACGCTGCGTCCCGGCCGCGCTTGCAGATGTCCGTGTTGTAACCGCTGGTGCGCCCGGGAACCGCGGTTCGAAAGTACTGGCGAGTCCGGTGCCGCGGGAAGCGCTGCTACCCTGTGCCTGCCGTTCTCCACCGCAGTGAGCACGTCCTGCCGCCATGACCAGACCCCGCACCCTCGTCGACAAGATCTGGGACGAGCACGTCGTGAGCGAGGACCCGGGAGCGCCCGCCGTCCTCGCCATCGACCTGCACCTCGTCCACGAGGTCACCAGCCCCCAGGCCTTCACCGGCCTGCGCCAGAGGGGGCTCACGGTCCGCCGGCCCGACAAGACCGTGGCCACCGCGGACCACGGCACGCCCACCACGCCCCGGGGCCTGCCGATGGTGGACCTCCAGGCCGCGGCCCAGATCAGGCAGCTGGAAACCAACTGTCGCGACTTCGGGATCCCGATCCATGCGTTCGGCAGCGACACCCAGGGGATCGTGCACGTCATCGGGCCGGAGCTCGGCCTCACCCAGCCGGGGATGACCATCGTGTGCGGCGACTCGCATACGGCCACGCACGGGGCGTTCGGCGCCCTCGCGTTCGGCATCGGTACCAGCGAGGTCGAGATGGTCCTCGCCACCCAGACGCTGCTCCAGCGCAAGCCCCGCACGTACGAGGTCCGGGTGGACGGTCGGCTCCGGGCCGGCGTCTCGGCCAAGGACATCATCCTGGCCCTGATCGCCCGGATCGGCATCGGTGGCGGCACCGGCCACGTGTTCGAGTACCGCGGCGAGGCGATCCGCGCGCTGTCGATGGAGCAGCGGATGACGATCTGCAACATGAGCATCGAGGGCGGTGCCCGGGCCGGCCTCGTCGGCCCCGACGACACGACCTACGAGTACATCCACGGCCGCCGTCACGCCCCGCAGGGCGCGGCCTGGGACGCGGCGGTCGCGGCCTGGCGGACGCTGCCCACGGATGACGGTGCCGCGTTCGACACGTCGATCGTGATGGACGCGGGCACGCTGGAGCCGATGGTCACCTGGGGCAACAACCCGGGCATGGGCATTGCCGTGACCGGCCGGGTGCCGCGCCCCGAGGACGCCGAGGATGGCGCCGTCCGCCGCGGCCTGGAGCGCGCGCTCGAGTACATGGCGCTCCAGCCCGGCCAGCCCATCGCCGGCCAGCCGGTGGACGTGGTGTTCATCGGCTCCTGCACCAACAGCCGGATCAGCGACCTGCGGCTGGCGGCGAGCGTGCTCAAGGGCCGACGGGCGGCCGAAGGCGTCCGACTGATGATCGTGCCGGGCTCCCAGCAGGTGAAGGCCCAGGCCGAGCGCGAGGGCCTCCACGAGGTCTTCCGGGCGGCGGGCGCCGAATGGCGTGAGGCGGGCTGCTCGATGTGCATCGCGATGAACGGCGACCAGCTCTCCCCCGGGCAGTACGCGATCAGCACCTCCAATCGCAATTTCGAAGGCCGCCAGGGCAAGGGCGGCCGGACGTTCCTCGCCTCACCCCTGACCGCCGCGGCATCGGCGATCAGCGGCGTGGTCACGGACCCGCGCACGGTCCCGGGCGTGACGGAGCTGGTCACGACCGGTGGGGGGTACTGACGATGGCCGAGCCGTTCCGCTCCTTCGCGTCCCGGATCGTGCCACTGCCGGCCGAGAACGTGGACACGGACCAGATCGTGCCCGCCCGCTACCTCAAGGTGACGGACAAGGAGGGCCTCGCCGACGCCCTGTTCCGGGACTGGCGGTTCGAGGAGGACGGGTCGAAGAAGACACCGCCCTTCGTGCTGGATCGGCCGGGCATGACAGGCCGCCGCATCCTCCTGGCGGGCGACAACTTCGGCACCGGGTCCTCGCGGGAGCACGCCCCCTGGGCGCTGCGCTCGTGGGGCATCGAGGCGATCCTGTCGACCTCGTTCGCCGACATCTTCCGCAGCAACGCGCTCAAGAACGGCGTGCTGCCGATCGTCGTGGACCCGCCGACGCACCGGCGCCTGTTCGAGCTGGTGGCGAAGGATCCCGACGCCGAGCTGCGTGTTGACCTCGCCGAGCAGGGGATCCTGCTGCCGGATGGCGCCACGATCGACTTCGACATCGACCCGTTCGCCAGGATGATGCTGCTCGCCGGAACGGACGAGATCGGCTACGTGCTGGGCAAGGCGGCAGACATCGCCGCCTGGGAGGCCGCCCACCCGCCGCGGATCGACACTCGCCTCGGGATGCCGCCCGCCGGGGGCTGATCACCCCGAGGCTGCAGTGTCGATCGGGCGCGCCGCGGCGCCGATCCCGAGGGTCGCCGATACTCCCCGCGTGAACCCGTTCGACGTCGTCGCACTCGCCCTGATCGTCGTCGCGATCCTGGCCGGCATCCGCACCGGCGCCCTGCAGCAGGCCGGCGGCATCTCCGGCGCCGTCGCGGGCGTGCTGGTGGCCGTCAACGTCGCTCCCTGGCTGGTGGGGGTGACCGCGGACCTCGAGCCCATTCCCCGGGCCTTCGTGGTGCTGGCCGCGATCATCGGAGCCGTCCTCGTCGGCGAGATGATCGGTTCGGCGATCGGGCACGCGGCGGCGGGCGCCATCTACCGGGACGGCGTGATGTCCTCGGTGGACCGTGGCATCGGCGGGCTGCTCGGTGCCGCCCAGGCCATCCTCATCATCTGGCTGGTGGGCGGGCTGCTCGCGGCCGGTCCGTTCCCGACGCTCGGGCGCGAAGCCCTGCACTCAACCTCCGTGCAGGCGATCGCCACCGTCCTGCCGCCCCCGACCGAGGTCGTGGACGACGTCGCCGCGGCCCTGGACGACTCCGGGTTGCCGGACGTGTTCGTGGGCCTCGAGCCCATCCCGTTGCCGACCGTGGATCTGCCGACGGAGGCCAGATCCCGGTCCATCGCCCGGGCCGCCGCAGGCGGGACGGCGCGGCTTGTCGCCCGGGCCTGCTCGAGCCAGGTCACGGGAACGGGTGTCCTGGTCGCCCGCGAGTACCTGGTGACCAACGCCCACGTGGTGGCCGGAGCGTCCACCGTCCGCGCGTCGCTGGGCGGGGACGTGCTAGACGCCACACCCGTGCTGTTCGACCCCGTCCTCGACGTGGCGGTGCTCCACGTCCCGGGCCTTGACGGGCAGCTGCTGCGGTTCGCGTCCTCCGATCCGGAGCGCGGCGCCCGGGGCGTCGCCCTCGGCTTCGCCGGCGGGTCTACGATGGTCATCCTGCCGGCGGCCGTGTCGGGCGCCTATCCGGCGACCGGACGCGATATCTACGGCGGTTCGCGGATCACGCGCTCCATCCTGGAGCTGCGGGCGGCGATCGAGCCCGGCGACTCCGGCGGGCCCCTGATCCTGGAGGACGGCACGGTGGGCGGGCTGGTGTTCGCGGAGTCGAAGACCGACGAAACGATCGGGTACGCGCTGACGCCGACCGTGGTGGCGACCCGGATCGCCCCGGCGATCGGGCGGACGGGGGCCGTGGGCACCGGGGAGTGCCTCCGGTGAACGGGGACGGCTCACCCGACGGCAGCGGGAACGACGCGCTGGATGCGCTCGCGGCCGAGTACTGGGACGCCTATCTCGCGGCGCACCCGCTGTTCGCCACCGCCATCGGCGACCACCGGTTCGACGACCGGCTCCCGGATCCGACACCGGACGGGATCGCCGCCGACCGGGCGGTCCTGGCGGGTCTCGCGCGACGCGCCGCCGCCATCGATCCGGCCCCGCTCCGGGGCGAGCGGGCCATCACGTTGTCCGCGCTGCGCGAGACCCTGGAGTCGGACCTCGCCGACCTGGACACCGGCCTGCACGCCTGGAACGTGGACCCGCTCGACGGCGTGCCGGTGGAGCTCCTCAACGCGCCCGCCTTCCAGCGTCTCGAATCACCCGACGACGCACGAGCCATGGTCGCCCGCTGGCGGGCGATGGCGCAGTACGTGGACGCGCACGTCACGAACCTGCGCCGAAGCCTGTCGGAGGGGCGCGTCTGCTGCCGCGCGCCGGGCGACCGGACCGCGGAGATCCTCGAGGGCCTGCTGGGCGCGGACAGCGGGACATGGCCGCTGCTCGCCCCGCTCGCGACGCTCGGGGGCCTCGATGGCTGGACGACGAAGGACCGCGAGCGCTTCGCGGCGGACCTCCGGGCGGCCGTGGAGGGGGAGGTTCGGCCCGCGCTCGCCCGGCTGCACGAGGCGCTGGCCACGGAGATCCTGCCGGCCGCGCGGCCGTCGGACCGGCCGGGCATGTGCCACGTCGAAGGCGGCGTCGATGGCTACCGGCGGCTCGTGCGCGTGCACACGTCCCTCGATGTCGAGCCCGAGGCGCTTCACCGGGTCGGCCTGGCCGAGATCGAACGGATCGACCACGAGCTGGCGGACCTCGCGGGGCGTGCCCTGGGCACCGGCTCACTACCGGAGGCGCTGGCCGCGCTGCGCTCGGACGCGGCCCTCCACTTCGGGACCCGGGACGAGGTTCACGCCACGGCGGCCGCCAGCCTGGCCCGTGCCACGGAGGCGATCCCCGGCTGGTTCGGACGGCTGCCGCAGGCACGCTGCGAGGTCGTTCGCATGGAGGCCCACGAAGAGGCGCACTCCACGATCGCGTACTATCGCCAGCCCGCCGCGGACGGGTCCAGGCCGGGCCAGTACTACGTCAACACCTCCTCGCCGGAGACGCGCCCCCGCTACGAGGCGCAGGTCCTCGCCTACCACGAGGCGATCCCGGGCCACCACCTCCAGATCGCGATCGGACAGGAGCTGCCGCACCTGCCGGCCTTCCGGCGCCATCTCGGCCCGACGGCGTTCTTCGAGGGCTGGGGCCTGTACACGGAGCGGCTGTCCGACGAGATGGGCCTCTACTCCGGTGATCTCGACCGGATCGGCGTGCTGTCGTTCGACGCCTGGCGGGCGGCCCGCCTCGTCGTGGACACCGGGATGCACGCCCTGGGCTGGTCGCGCGACCGGGCCATCGCCTTCATGATCGAGCACACCGCGCTCGCGCCCAACAACATCCAGAACGAGATCGACCGCTACATCGCCCTGCCGGGCCAGGCGCTCGCCTACAAGACCGGGCAGCTGGAGATCCTGCGACTCCGCGCCGAAGCCCGTGAGCGCCTCGGGTCCGCGTTCGACATCCGGGGCTTCCACGACGCGGTCCTGGGCAGCGGTGCGCTCGCCCTGCCCACGCTCGGGAGCATCGTCGAGCGCTGGATCGCGGGCGGCGACCCGGGTTGACCGCCCGCGCGTCGCCGTCGGACCTGCGCTTCGCCGCCCGATCGCTCCGCGCCGCCCTCGCCAACCCCGACATCCGGTCGATCGAGGCTTCCTGGACGCTGGGCGTCGGCGCCGACTGGGCGCAGCTCGTCATCGCCCTGCTCGTCGCCTACGAGGCGGGCGGACCCGTCGCGGCGGGCCTCGTGACCCTGGCCCGCATGATTCCGGCCGCGCTGGTCAACGTTCTCGTCGACATCGGCACCCTCGCCCGCCCGGAGCGTGCTCTCGTCGGCATCTCGCTCGTCCGCGCCATCTCGGCCGTGGTGATGGCCGCGGCCGCGCTCGCGAACCTGCCAATCGTCCTGTTCGTGGCCGTCGGCGCCGGGGCGGCCGTGAGCGCGCTGGCCCGTCCGACGACGCTGGCGGTCCTGCCGACGGTCGCCACGAGCCCGACCGAGCTCGTCAGCGCCAACACCGCGGGGGCGCTCGGCGAGAGCCTCGGCACGTTCGCCGGGCCCCTCGTCGCCGGTCTCGTCCTGGCCGCCTGGGGAGCCGGTCCGGCGGCCGCGATCGCCGGTGCGGTGAGCCTCCTGGCCGCGGTCGTCGTCACGGGCGTCCGCGTGGCCGATGCCGCCCGGCCGCCACACCATGACCGGCCGCGCGGCGTGCCCATCATCGGGGGGACGCGGGAGATGATCGCCCGCCCGCCGGCGGCGGCCGTCATGCTGTCGTTCGTCGCCCAGACGGGGGTGCGCGGCATCCTCACCACGTTCCTGGCGATCCTCGCCATCGACGTGCTCGCGATGGGCCAATCCGGGATCGGGATCCTGGGCGCGGCGCTGGGGCTCGGTGGCGTCCTGGGCGCGCTCGCCGCGCTTCCGATCGGCCACCGCCGGGGGCTTGCGGGCGCATTCGCGCTGGCGCTCGTCGCGTGGGGCGTGCCGATCGTTGTCATCGGAATCGTGCCGGTGCCGGCGGTCGCCCTGATCGCCCTCGGGGTCGTCGGGGTCGGCAACACCCTGCTGGACGTGTCCGGGTTCACCCTCCTCCAGCGCGGCACATCGAACCGGGCCCGGGCAGCGGTGTTCGCCGTCCTCGAGGTGACGACCGCGATCAGCGCCTCGATCGGGGGCCTCCTCGCGGGCGGCCTCGTGACCGGGCTCGGCGTCCAGGGGGCGCTCGTCGCGACCGGGCTGATATTGCCGGTGGTGGCGCTGCTGGGCTGGCGATGGGTCAGGCGGCTCGACCACGAGGGCGTGGTTCCCGAGGCGCAGGCGGCCCTCCTCCGGGGCATCCCGTTGTTCGCGACGCTGCCCCTGTCCGCGGTCGAGCGGGTCGCCAGCGGCATGTGCCCGGTCGCGTTCGCCCCGGGCCAGCACCTCACCGTCGAGGGTGAGCCCGGCGAGGGGTACCTCGTCATCGTGACCGGCAGCGCCGTCGTCACGGTCCGCGACGAGGAGATCGGCCGGCTCGGTCCGGGCGACGGGCTGGGCGAGATCGCCCTGCTGCACGAGGTGGCCCGGACGGCGACCGTCACCGCCGTCTCCCAGGTGGACGCGTACGAGATCGATCGGGCGACCTTCCTGGCCGCCGTCACCGGACACGACCCGAGCGCGGCGGCGGCGGCGGCCATCGTGGAGGCACGTCTCGCCGGTGGGTCGGCGGCCGTGGCGGTCGCGGCGCGCGAGAAGGCGGGGCGCTGATCCCGGCGCCCCATCACTCGGGCCATACTGGGCGGAGTGCGGCGATCGTGCCGCCTCCGTGAGCTCGCCCGAGGCCCCCCGAGGATCCCGATGACCACCGACCGCCCGCTCCCGTACGACCGCCCCGCCGATCCCGGCAAGCGCCACAGCCACGCTCTGACCGACGGACCGGACCGGGCCGCGGCCCGCGCGATGCTGAAGGCCGTCGGCTTCACGGACGACGACCTGGCGCAGCCGATCGTGGGCGTCGCGACCACCTGGATCGAGACGATGCCCTGCAACCTCAACCAGCGGCGGCTGGCGGAGTCCGTGAAGCAGGGCATCCGCGCTGCGGGCGGCACGCCCATGGAGTTCAACACGATCTCCATCAGCGACGGCGTGTCGATGGGAACCGAGGGGATGAAGACCTCGCTCATCAGCCGGGAGGTCATCGCGGACTCGATCGAGCTGGTCGCGCGCGGGCACCTGTTCGACGGCGTGGTGTGCCTGGTCGGCTGCGACAAGACCATCCCGGCCGGCGCGATGGTGCTGGGCCGCCTCGACATCCCCGGTCTCGTTCTCTACAACGGCACGATCATGCCCGGCACGTACAAGGGCAGGCCGGCGGACGTCGTGACGGTGTTCGAGGCGATCGGGGCGTACCGGGCGGGCAAGATCACGCTCGAGGAGCTGTACGAGGCCGAGAACGGCGCGTGTCCCGGCGCCGGCGCCTGCGGTGGCCAGTTCACGGCCAACACGATGGCCACCGTGATGGAGTTCCTGGGTCTCTCGCCGGCGGGCATGAACGGCATCCCCGCCGAGGATCCGAACAAGGACGACGCGGCGCGCAGGGCGGGCGAGCTCGTGATGACCCTTGTCCATCACGACATCCGGCCCCGGGACATCGTGACCCGCCGATCGCTCGAGAACGCGATCGCGTCCGTGTCGGCCACGGGCGGCAGCACCAACGCCGCGCTGCACTTGCCCGCGATCGCCGCGGACTTCGGCCTGGAGCTCACCCTTGACGACTACGCGGCCGTGGTGGACCGGACGCCCCTGATCGCGGACATGCGGCCCGGCGGCCGGTACGCGGCCGCGGACATGTACGCGGCCGGTGGGGTGGCGCTGGTGATGCGGGAGCTGATGAAGCGCGACCTGCTCCACGGTCAGGAGCGGACGGTGGACGGCCGGACGATCGCGAGGATCGCCGCCGAAGCCGTGGAAACGCCGGGGCAGCAGGTGGTCCACCCGATCGAGACGCCGATCAAGGAGACGGGCGGCCAGGCGATCCTGCGGGGCAGCCTCGCCCCGGAGGGCTCCGTGGTGAAGCTGGCCGGCCACGAGCGCCGGCATCACCGGGGGCCCGCCCGGGTGTTCGACTCCGAGGTCGAGTGCTTCGCGGCCGTCCGCGAGCGCCGCATCCGGGAGGGCGACGTCGTCGTGATCCGCTACGAGGGTCCCGTCGGTGGCCCGGGCATGCAGGAGATGCTGAGCGTGACCGGCGCGCTCGTCGGCGAGGGGCTCGGCGAGTCCGTCGCCCTGCTCACCGACGGCCGGTTCTCGGGCGGCACCCACGGCCTGATGATCGGGCACGTGGCGCCCGAGGCGGCGGTCGGGGGGCCGATCGCGCTGGTCGAGGAGGGCGACACCATCACGGTCGACGTCGACGCGAAGGAGCTCAACCTCGAGGTCGACGAGGCCGTCCTCGCGGAGCGCCGGGCGCGCTGGACCCCGCCCGAGCCCCGGTACACCAGCGGCGCGCTGGCCAAGTACGCGGCGCTCGTCTCGTCGGCGTCCGAGGGCGCGATCACCAGCGGGGCACCGCTCCGCCGGGCGCTCGCCTCGCGGACCGCGGACGCCGGATGACGGAGGGCCCGATGCCGGCGCCGTTGCGGATCTCGTTCAAGACATCACCCCAGCGAGTCGACTGGGCGACGGTCGACGCCACCTGGAAGCTCGCCGGTGAGGTCGGCGGGTGGGATGGCGCATGGCTCAACGACCACCTCACGGACATGGATCCGGCGACCCCGGGGCCGTCGCTCGAAGCGCTGACCATGCTGGCGACGCTGCTCCACCGGGTGCCCGGGCTGCGGGTTGGCCACGGCGTGCTGTCGAACACGTTCCGCCACCCGGTCCTGCTCGCCAAGGCCGCGACGGTCCTGGACCACGCGACCGGCGGCCGGTTCGTGCTGGGCCTGGGCGCGGGCTGGTTCGAGGGCGAGCACGAGCCGTTCGGCATCCCGCTGCCTCCGATCGGCGAGCGGATCGACCGTCTGGTGTCCGCCGTCGACGTGCTCCAGGCGCTGTTCTCCCCCGCCGCCGCCGCGCCGCCCGGGATCACCCGGCCGGACCCGTACTACCCGCTGACCGGCGCCGTCAACGCACCGGCGCCGCTGACGCCAGGCGGCCCGCCGATCTTCCTGGGCGGCCAGAGACGACGGGGCATCGAGCTGGCCGCCCGACGAGCGGCCGGCTGGATGCTGACGGGGACCGAGGCGGGCAACGTCGAGTACTTCACCGATCGCCGCGAGGCGATCCTGCGGGCCCTCGAGGCCGAGGGCCGGGACCCGGCGGGCTTCGAGATCGTGGGCCAGGTCTTCACCGGCGCCGACGCGGCCTCGCGAGCGCTGGCCCTGGCGCAGGCACGTGGGCTGGTCGCGGCCGGTGCGACGGAGATGGTCGTGGGCATCCCGGCCGCGCTCGGGCCGGGCGCGCTCGAGGCTGCTCACCGGGACGTCCTCCAGCCGCTGCGCGACGTGGCCGGGTAGACGGCGATCGTGGACGACCTGGTGGGTGGCAGCGGGATCGAGCTCCGGCGGTTCGGCCCGGATGACGATGACGCCGTGGCGGCGTACGTCACGATCGTCAACGCCGTCACCCCGGACTCCCCCACCTCGGTCGAGGACATCCGCTGGGCGGAGCGCACCTACCCGGGCGGCGCCCGGTTCCTGGCGTTCCTCGGCGGGCAGCCGGTCGGGGCGGCGACCACGGGCCGGATCTACATGTACGACGCATCGTTCGAGCGCTTCTGGCTCTCGATCGAGGTGCTCCTCGAGGCGCGCCGGAGAGGCGTCGGATCCGCGCTGTGGGCAGCGGCGTCCGCCATCGCCCGGGAGGCCGGCAAGACCGGGTTCGAGACCCACGTCTCGGAGGCTCGCCCCGACGCACTGGCGTTTCTCGAGCACCGCGGATTCGAGGTCATCGAGCGGGCGAAGATGGTGCGACTTGACCTGGCGGGCATGAAGCCTCCCGCGGTGGCACCGCCGCCCGGCATCACGATCAGCTCGCTGGCGGCCCGCCCGGACCTCGCCGCCGGCGTCCACCAGGTGGCCCTGGAGGCGTACCCGGATATCCCTTCGGCGGACATCCCGCTGGCGACGGGCTCGCTGGACGAGTTCCTTGCCCGCGACATCCACCGGGAGGGCATTCCGGCGGACGGGCTGGCGATCGCGTTGGACGAGGCGACCGGCGAGGTCGTCGGCTGGGCGTCGCTGATGCTCCAGCCGGGTTCGACCACGGTGGCCTGGCACGACATGACCGCCGTCCGGCGCGCCTGGCGCGGGCGCGGCGTGGCGACCGCCCTCAAGCGGGCCACCGTCGCCTGGGCGATCGCCAACGGGCTGGAGGCCCTCGAGACCGGCAACGACGAGGAGAACGCCCCGATGCGCGCGGTGAACGCCCGCCTGGACTACCGCCCGCTCCCGGACGAGCTGGGGCTGCGCGGCCCGCTGGCTCCCGAGGCCTGACCACGGCCGGCGGGGTCGGGAACCGGAGCGGCCGGGCATACTTCGGGACGTGGGCGTCATCGACCTCAATGGGATCCGGCTGCGCAACCGGCTGGTCACCTCGGCCAGCCTGCTGGGCTACGGGGCGTCCAAGCGCCGGCTGATCCTGTACGGGCTGTCGCCCATCGCGCAGTGGGTGCCGCTGGAGCGCTTCGGCGCGATCACCACCCGCACGATGACGCTCCAACCGCGCGAGGGCCACTTCACCCTGCGCGAGGACTGGTCGCTCACGGAGTTCCCGGAGATGCTCCGCCTCTACGGGCGGGCGCTGCGCAAGGTCGATGCCGGCTGGATCAACGCCTTCGGCTGGTCGAACATCGGGATCGAGCGCTACTTCGAGGAGTACTTCGGCCGGACGGCCGGGCTCAACCGGATCGTGTCCGTGGGCGGCTTCTCGGCGGACGAGATCGAGCAGCTGATCGAGACGGTGAACGAGCGCGTGAACCCGGGCGAGATCGCGGCCGTCGAGCTCAACGCCTCGTGCCACAACGTGAACTTCCCGTTCGGCGAGATCCTGGAGGAGAGCCTCCTGCGGGCCGTGCCCCGGAGTCGCCACCCGGTGATCCTCAAGGTGTCGCCGGACGAGGACTACCGCTGGCAGGCACGCCTGGCGGAGCGAGCGGGCTGTGCCGGGATCACGGCCATCAACACGGTCAAGGGCCTGCGGCTGGATCCCGAGACCGGAGAGCCCTGGTTGAAGAACCGCTTCGGCGCGATCTCCGGGCGCGCGATCAAGCCGATCGGCCTGCGGGTCGTGGCAGAGCTGCGCGACGCGGGGATCCGGCTGCCGATCATCGCCAACGGCGGCATCCGCGACTTCGACGACTGCCGCGAGTACTTCTGGGCGGGCGCGGACGCCGTCAGCCTGGGCAGCGCGGTGTGGCTGGCGCCGATGCCGATGTACGCCCTGGGACCGCTGGAGGGCATGAGGATCCGGCGCCTGATCTCGAGCGTGGCCGGGTACGCCCCGCCGGCCGCGGCGCCGCACTGGCAGCCGGCGGTCACGCCCGTGTCCGCGCTCGCGCCGGTGCCCGGATCCGCGTCCGGGCCGGCGGCATCGGCCGAGCCGGCCCCGGCGCCCGGCCCGTGACCCTCGCCCGCGTCGCCGTCGTCACCACCGGCGGCACCATCGACTCGCTGGGCGCGGACCGCCTGGACCTCGCCGCGTACCTGGACACCGGCCGGCGCCTGGAGCCGGGCGAGCTCCTCGCGGGCGTCCCGGAGCTGGCGTCCATCGCCGATGTCCGCGAGGTCCCGTTCCGGCGCCTCCGGGCCCACGCCATGACGGACGCGGACCTCGCCGACCTGCGCGACGTGGTGGCCGGGCTGCTGGAGCAGGGTGAGGCGGACGGCGTCGTCGTGACACACGGGACGAACACCCTCGAGGAGACCGCCTGGCTGCTGCACCTCACGGTCGCGTCGGATGGGCCGTTGGTGCTCACCGGCGCCATGCGGCCGGCCTCCGGGCTGTCCGCGGACGGGCCGCTCAACCTGCTCAACGCGGTGCGCGTCGCCGCCTCGCCCGAGGCGCGCGGCCTGGGCGTTCTCGTCGTCCTGGACGACACGATCCACGGCGCCCGTGACGTGACCAAGTCGAACACGATGCGGGTCTCGGCGTTCGAGAGCCCGATGGCCGGCCCGATCGGGAGCGTGGACGGCGACGGCCTGGTGGTGCTCCGTGCGCGGCCCGCCCGCGCGACGACGCTCCTCGGGCGCTTCGCTGGCGTGGACCTGCGCTCCCTGCCTCGGGTGGATGTCGTGGTCAGCCACCAGGGCGCGGACGGGGCACTCGTGGACGCCGCCGTGAGGGCCGGGGCGGCCGGAATCGTGAGCGCGGGCACCGGCGCGGGCTATCCGACGCCCGGCGAGGTCGAGGCGCTGGAGCGGGCGGCGGCATCGGGCGTGGTCGTGTGCCAGGCGTCGCGCGTGGGTGCCGGCCGGGTGCCGCGGGTGCCGTCCGTGGCCACCCGCGGCTGGATCGCGGCCGACGACCTGCCCGCGTGGAAGGCCCGGATCCTGCTCCGCCTGGGCCTGACGGCGACCCGCGACCCCGAGACCCTGCAAGCGATGTTCGACGCGTGCTGAGCTTCGCGGGCCGCCTCTTCGCGTCTGCGGCATCATGGTCCCCGTGACCGCCACGCCGCCCGCCCCGGAGCGCACGCCGCTGCCGCCGGATCCCGCCGCCTACGACTCGGAGCGCAACGCCCGGGCCCGGCTCAAGGGCCTGCCGCAGGCCTACATCGCGGGGGGCGGCGACCCGGAGCTCCGCGAGACGCTGGAGCGCGAGAGCCGGTACGTCCGGCTCCTGGTCCTCATGGTCGCGGCCATCATCGCGCTGGGGTTCGTCCTCGGCACGATCGGCATCATCCTGGCCCAGCTCATGGGGCCGTCCTGACGGCCGTGACCCCGCCGCTGCCGTCCTCCGCGCTGGATGCGACCGAGTGGGCCGCGGCCCACGACACGCTCGTGGCGTTCCTTCGCGACCTCATCCGCATCCCATCCGTGAACCCGCCGGACCCGGCGGGCGCCGAGCTGGACGCCGCACGCCTGATCGCGGACACGCTTCGTGACGCCGGCATGGCGCCGGAGGTCCTGGAGCCGTTCCCCGGCCGGGGCAGCGTCGTCGCGCGGCTCCGCGGCGACGGCAGCGGCGGCGAACCCCTGCTGCTGCTCTCGCACCTGGACGTCGTGCCGGCCGTCGCGGCCGGTTGGACGCACCCGCCGTTCGCCGCGGAGATCGCCGAGGGCTACCTGTGGGGCCGGGGCGCCGTGGACATGAAGCAGATGGTCGCGATGGAGGTCGTGGTCCTCAGCCTTCTCGCACGACGCGCGCGCAGGGCCGGCCTGGACCCGGCGGTGGACCCGATCCCCGGCCTGCGGCGCGACGTCCTGTTCGCGTGCACCGCGGACGAGGAAGCCGGTGGTCACCAGGGCGCCGGCTGGCTGGTGGACCACCGGCCCGAGACCCTCCGCGCGGCCGGCGCGCTCAACGAGGCGGGCGGGGTGTCCATCGAGGTCGCCGGGCGCCGGTTCTACCCGATCCAGGTCGCCGAGAAGGGGTTCGAGGTCTACAAGGTCCATGTCCACGGCACGTGGGGCCACGGCTCCATGCCGCGCGACGACAACGCGGCGGTCCTGGCCGCGGAGGTCGTGACGCGCCTGGCGCGCCCCGGCGAACCCCGCGTCACCGCGCCGGTCCGCCGCCTGCTGGCCGAGGTCGCCGCGGCGCTGCCGCCGGAGCGTGCCGCGCTCGTGGAGGCGATCGGCGACGACGACCCGCGACGCGCCGACGCTGCCCTGCGCTCACTGTGCGACCCGACCGTCGCCCGCGCGATGCGGGCGCTCCTGCGCGACACCGTCAGCCCGGACGTCATCCACACCGGGATCAAGTACAACGTCATCCCCGGCGAGGCCGTGATCGAGGTGGACTGCCGGACGCTCCCCGGCACGACCGAGGGCGACGTGCGCGAGGAGCTGACCGCCCGCCTCGGCGACCTGGCGGCGCGGTGCACGATCGAGCATTTCATCGGCGCCGTCCCGGTGGAGGCGCCGGCGGAGGGCGAGCTGTACGAGCTGATGGCGGCCACGATCCGCGCCCACGACCCCGAGGGCATCCCGGTTCCCGTGCTGGCGCCGTTCGCCACCGACGCGAAGCACACCGTGAAGCTGGGTGTGCCCACCTACGGCTTCTCGCCCCTGCGCCTGGCGCCGGAGGAGCGCTTCCTGGAGCGGTTCCACGGCGTGGACGAGCGGATCGGCCTGGACGCGCTCCGCTGGGGGCTGCCCGTCCTGTTCGACGTGGTCGCCGCCTACTGCGGCTGAGCCGCACATCCGCGAAACCTTGCCGCGTCGTATTGCCTCGTAGATGAAGCGCGTCCCGCCCGAGTGCCGGGACGCCGTCAGGAGGCGACGCGGGGATGGGGCATGTTCGAGGCGAGCCTGCGGCTCGCATGCTGGTCGCGCTCGTACTCTCCCTCGTCGCCTTCGCTCCGAGTGCGGCCCTCCCCGCGCGCGCCGCCACGGCCGTGATCGTGATCGGGGACGGCCTTGCCCCGGCCGCCCTGTCGGTCACCCCGGGCACCACTGTCACGTGGCGCAACGACAGCGGCAACCGCCACCGAATGCGATCCACGTCGGGCCCGGCGGAGTTCGACTCCGGAGACCTGGAACCGGGCCAGTCGTTCTCGTTCACGTTCTCGACCGAGGGCACCTGGCAGTACCGCGACGAGCGCAACAAGGAGCTGTCCAACTACTGGGGCACCGTCACGGTCGTGGCCGCCGCCACGCCCACGCCGGCCCCGACACCCCCGCCCCCGCCCGGCGCCACGCCAGCACCAACACCGGCACCACCACCCGGCGACGTCCTGATGGCCGGTCGCGCGTTCAACCCGCGGACCCTCACCGTGGATGCCGGCACGGTCGTCCGGTGGCGCAACAACGACAGCCGCGAGCACACCGTCACGGCCGGCGACCGATCGTTCGACTCCGGCCTGATGCAGGTGGGGTCGACGTTCGTCCGCACCTTCACCACGCCGGGCACGTACGCCTACCTCTGCCTGCTGCACCCGGACATGACGGGGACGGTCGCGGTCCGGGCCGTCGACGGCGGCGCGCCGCCACCGCCCCCCGCGCCGACACCGACGCCCCGACCCACCCCCGCGCCCACACAGCCTCCGGGCGGCGTCCGCATCGTGGACTTCGCCTACTCCCCAGCGTCTGTCGACGTCGTCGCCGGCACGACCATCACCTGGGTCAACGCCGGCGCTGCGCTGCACACCGTCACCGCCAGCGACGGGGCGTGGGACTCCGGGATCATCGCCTCGGGTGGCACGTACCAGCGGCGCTTCGGGACCGCCGGGACGTTCCCCTACCTGTGCGCCCTCCACCCGTCGATGACGGGCATCGTGCGTGTCTCGCCGGCCGGGGGCGGGACCCCGCCGCCGCCAGCACCACCCACGGTCCCGCCGGCCGTCGGCAGCGGTGAGCTGGAGCTGCGGGACTTCGCCTTCGTGCCCTCGTCCCTGCGCATCACCCCCGGCACGACCGTCACCTGGGTCAACACGGGCGCCGCACCCCACACCGTGACGGACCGGGCCGGAACCTTCGACTCCGGGCTGCTGCCGCGTGGCGCCCGGTACTCGCGCCGCTTCCCGGAGGCCGGCACGTTCCGGCTGCTGTGCACCATCCACCCCGAGATGCACGCCACGCTCACGGTCGCCGCACCCGGGGCGGCCGCGCCGCCACCGGCCACCCCGCCGCCGGTCCCAACGCCGGCCCCGGGATCGGGCGAGGTGGCGATCCTGGACTTCGACTACTCGCCGCCCGTGCTGCGGGTTCCCGTCGGGACGACCGTCCGCTGGACCAACGCGGGCGTCGCCCCCCACACGGTCACGGCCAACGACGGCTCGTTCGACTCGGGCCTCCTGGCCACCGGCGAGGGCTTCGCCCGCACGTTCACGACGGAGGGCTCGGTGGAGTACCTGTGCGCCATCCACCCCGCGATGATCGGGACGGTGGTGGTCGGGGGGAGCGGCACGGAGTCCGGTGCACCTGGTTCGCCCGAGGTGCCCGATGCGTCTGCGGGACCGCCGGCTGAACCGGGGATGGCCCCGGCCGCCGATCCGGGCGATCCGGGATCCGGCACCGGGGCGGGTGGCGGCTCCGGTAACGCCATCGCTGCCGAGGTGCCCCCGGGGCCGCTGTCCGTCGAGTCGGTGCTCCGGCTGGCGCTGGTCCTGGGCATCGGGCTCGCCGCGGCGGTCGTGTTCGGGGGGATCATCCGGTCCACGGCCAGCCGCACCTGACGCCACTCCGGGGTGGCGCGCATGCGGGCGATCGCCTACCGGCGCCCGATCCCATGCGCGACGAGCAGGGCACCGAACGCCACGAACGACGCGGCGGCGAACAGCTTGATGGCGCGCTTCGTGAGGCGCGCACCCATGTCCCTCGGCGCCCGGAGGTCCAATCGGCGCGCATGGGGGTCGGGTCGGGGGCGACCATTGCCGCCGGTCGAACCGAGCCACGCGACCTTCGCCGCGCCCTGACGATCTCGATCATCCGGGCGGCTTCCGGCATGGAGCCCAAGAACGACTGCTGGTCGCCGAGTGGCCGCGCGCGACTGGCTGCGCGGGCGCGTTTCCCTGCCATCGAGCCCGGCTCGTGACCGTCTGGCAGGAGCCTGGCCCAGCCGGGCTCCGGACCCGCCCGGATCGAGACGGCCCTACCGACCTGTAGTCGTGCCCGTGCTATGTGCCGGCTCCGGGTGCCCCGGCGGCACGGGCGGCCGGCCCCGGCGGGCGCGCAACCCTGCCCGCATCGCGATCGCGACCGCGACCGGCGGCACCGACCGGGCGGAGGAGAACGCCGCTGGGCCGGGGTAGGCGAGGTCGCCGGTCGCGGGATCAGCCGCCCCTGACGAGCCGGCCCCGCCGGCTGATGGCGCCGGTGGCCAGGGCGGCCACGCCCATCGCGATCAGCGCACGCTCGCTGCGGGGCAGGGGCCGGGCCGCGGCCAGGAACTGCTCGGCCCGGGACCGGTCCACGATGCGCAGCACGGCTTGACCCCGCGGGGTCAGCCATACCGATCGCAGGCGCCGGTCGTCGTCCTCCAGGCGACGCTCCACGAGACGGCGCTTGACGAGGCCGTCCACCAGCCGTGACGTGGCGGACGGCGACCTCCCGATCGCCTCGGCGAGGTCCGCGACGGTCGTGGTCGCGCCTTCGGCCAGCACGTACAGGGCCGCCAGCTGCGTGAAGCCCAGCTTGAGCTCGCCCAGCTGGGAGGCGAAACCCACGACCAGCTCCCGCCAGAGCGCGCGCCCCATGGCCACCCGCTCCGAGATCTGGCGCACGTTCTGGATCCGCGTGCCGGCCGACACCACCGGCGCCGAGAGGTCCGCCTCGAACACCCGCGCGATCACCCGGCTGGACGCGCCTCGCCGCCGGCTGCGCACGAGGATCTCGGGCAGCTCCGGTCCCGCCGCGGGGTCGGAGCGAGGCGGGCGCCTCGGGCGGGTGCCGGACGGCGCGGCGGCCCTCGCGGCCCGGTCGGGGGCGGGGTCTCCGGGCGGCACGCCGGCGGTCATGGTCTGAACCTCATGGTCCGAGCGTACGTTCGGCCCCCCATTCCTGCAACTCTGCATGGATTCCGGGGTGGTTCGTGCGTACCGGCCCTACGCTGCACGGCGATGAGCCAGATCGCATTCGTCTTCCCCGGCCAGGGCAGCCAGGCCGTCGGCATGGGCCGCGCCCTCGCCGAGACCTCGCCCGCGGCCGCGGCCGTCTTCCGCACCGCCGACGAGGCCCTGGGCGAGCCCATCAGCGGCCTCGCCTTCGACGGTCCCGAGGAGGACCTCAACCGGACGGAGAACGCCCAGCCCGCGCTGCTGGCCGCCTCCATCGCCTACTTCGAGGCCATCCGGGAGCACTGGGCAGACCTCCACATCGAGGGCGCCGACCCCGCCTTCGCGGCCGGCCACTCGATGGGCCAGTACTCGGCCCTCGTGGCCGCCGGCGCCCTGGACCTCGCCGACGCCGTTCGACTCGTCCGGGAGCGCGGGCGCCGCATGCAGGCGTCCGGGGCCGGGCGCGAGGGCCGGATGGCCGCGATCATCGGCCTGGACGACGAGCGCCTGCCGGACCTGGTCGCGCAGGCCTCGGTTCACGGCGTCTTCGGCGTCGCGAACCGGAACTCACCGGGCCAGGTCGTGGTCTCCGGAGAGCGGCCGGCCGTGGAGGCCGCGCTCGGGATCGCGAAGGCGCTGGGTGCCAAGCGGGCGATCGAGCTGCCGGTGTCGGTGGCCGCCCACTCTCCCCTCATGGCCGAGGCGGCGGATGGCATGCGCGGCGTCCTGGCCGGCATCACGTTCCGCGACCCGCACCCCCCGTTGCTCGCCAACGCCGACGCCCGCCCGATCACCACCGCGGAGGCCTGCCGCGCCGAGCTCGTGGACCACCTCACCACCGGCGTGGACTGGGTGGGCGCCATCCGCGCGATGCGCGCCGCCGGCGTCACCACGTTCGTCGAGATCGGCCCGGGCCGCGTCCTGACCGGCCTCATCAAGCGCATCGACGCCGACGCGATCACGATCGCCACCGACGACCCCGCGTCGGCCGACCGGCTCGCCATCCCGTTCGAGGAGACCGCGTCCGAGAACGCCTACTGATCAGCCGTCCGCGGGACGGTCCCCCACCCAACGGAAGACCCGAGAGGAACAAGTGCGCCAACCCGATCACACCCGCCGCGTCGTCGTCACCGGCCTCGGCGTCGTCAGCCCCGTCGGCAACGACAAGGACACCGCCTGGTCCAACCTCGTCAACGGCGTGTCCGGCCTGGGCGAGCTCACCAAGTTCGACCTCACCCCCTACGCCCAGCGCTGGGGAGGCGAGGTCAGGGATTTCGAGCCCACCGCCTGGATGGACGCCAAGGCCGTCCGCCGCAGCGAGCCGGCCATGTGGTACGGCGTGTCGGCGGCCAAGCAGGCCATCGCGGACGCCGGCCTCGAGATCACGGACGCCAACCGCGAGGAGATCGGCGTCGTGTTCGGCTCCGGCGCCGGCGGCCAGAGCCTGATGATCGACAACTGGACCGTGCTGCGCGAGAAGGGCCCCCAGCGCGTCGCGCCCACCTTCATCGCCAACGGCCTCGTGGACTCGACGTCGGGCATGATCGCGATCGAGACCGGCGCCATCGGCCACAACATCTGCGTCGTCACCGCGTGCTCAACGGGCACCAACGCCGTCGGCGAGGCCGCCGAGATCATCCGCCGGGGCGATGTCCACACCGTCATCGCCGGCTCCACCGAGATGCCGCTGCTCGAGGTCGCCCACGCGGGCTTCGGCAACATGCGCGGCCTTGGCTCCCCGCGTGAGGGCATGCCGCTGGCCGACGTCAGCCGGCCGTTCGACCGGACCCGTGACGGGTTCGTGCTGGGCGAGGGCGCCGGGGCACTGATCCTCGAGGACCTGGAGCTGGCGACGGCCCGCGGCGCGCGGATCTACGCCGAGGTCGTGGGCTACGGCTCGGCGGCCGACGGCTGGGACATGATCCAGCCCATCGAGCGTGGCATCGGCTCCGCCCGGGCGATGAAGCTTGCCCTGCAGCGGCGGGGCGTCCCGGCCGACGAGGTGGACGTCATCAACCCGCACGGCACGTCCACCCCGCTGGGCGACAAGCGCGAGGCCGAGGCGATCTGGGCGACGTTCGGCGACCGGGCCGCGCGCGACCGGCACTCGCTGCTGGTCAGCGCCACCAAGTCGATGACCGGCCACATGATGGGCGGCGCAGGCGCGTTCGAGGCGTTCGCGACGGTGATGACCGTGGCCGAGCAGGTCGTCCCGCCCACGATCAACTTCCGGGAGTTCGACCCGGAGGCTGACGTGTGGGTCACCCCTGAGACGGTCCCGATGCCGATCCGCTACGCGCTGTCGAACAACATCGGCCTTGGCGGCCACAACGGCGCGATCATCTTCAAGCGCTGGGACGGACGCTGAGCGGCGCTACAATCCCGCCCAGCCATTGCCCCGACGCCGAGAGGACGAGTGACCGTGCCCTCCGCTGACCTCGCCCGCCGCGCCGTCGTCACCGGCCTCGGCGCCGTGATGCCCATCGGCAACGATTTCGAGACCTACTGGTCCAACCTGCGCAACGCGGTGACGGGCACCCGCCTGGTCCGCTCCTTCGACGCGTCCGGGTTCGAGGTCCGGATCGCCGCCGAGGTGGTGGACTTCGACCCGGGTGTCGCCATGGACCCCAAGATGGCGCGCCGGATGAGCCGCTTCATCCACCTCGCCATGGGCGCCGGCAAGGAGGCGGTGGCGTCGTCCGGGATCGACTTCGCGGCGATGACGCCCGAGCAGCGGGACCGGGTCGGCGTCGTCGTCAACACCGGCGGCGGCGGCATCGAGTCGATCATCGAGGGCACCCACGTCCACGACCAGAAGGGCCCGCGGTTCGTGTCCGCGTTCGCGGTCCCGGCCCTGTCGGGCTCGATGGCCGGCTGCATGCTGTCGATGGACTACGGCCTGACGGGCCCCGTGATGACCCAGGTCGCCGCCTGCGCCACGTCGGTCATCGCGTTCCACGACGCCCTTCGCCTGATCGCCACGGGCGAATGCGACGTCGTGCTGGCGGGCGGCTCCGAGGCGCCGGTCGTGCCGATGGGCCTGGCGGCCCTGTCCAACATGGGGGCGCTGTCCAAGCGCAACGACTCGCCCGAGACGGCGTCCCGGCCGTTCGATCTCACCCGCGACGGGTTCGTCCTGGGCGAGGGCGCGGGCGTGGTCGTGGTGGAGTCCGCCGAGCACGCGCTGGCGCGCGGCGCCACGCCCCTGGCCGAGATCCTGGGCGGCGCGCTGACCGCCGACGCGTTCCACATCAGCGCCCCGGACCCCACGGGGCGCGGCCAGGCCCGGGCGATGACCAACGCCCTGCGGAACTCCGGGGTGGCGCCGGACGAGGTGGACTGGATCGTCGCCCACGGCACGTCCACGTCGCTCAACGACTCCACCGAGACGACCGCGATCAAGGCGGCCTACGGGTCCGCCGCGGCGACGCGCGCGATCAGCTCGCCCAAGTCGATGATCGGGCACCTGGTGGGTGCGGCCGGGATCGCGTCCGCGCTGGCGGCCATCGGCGGGATCCGCGACGGGGTCATCGCCCCCACGGCCAACCTGCACACGCCGGACCCCGCCTGCGACCTGGACTACGTGCCGCTCGTCGCGCGCGAGGCGAAGGTGGACACGGTCGCCGTCAACGGCTTCGGCTTCGGCGGCCAGAACGCGGTCGCGATCTTCCGTCGCTTCGAGCCGTAGTCGCGCGCATCAACGCCTGAACGTGCGGACCTCGTAGGCCTCGAGGCGGGCGACCAGGTCGTCCGGGATGACCCGGGGACGCTGCGTCGCGTAGTCGTAGAGGACCAGGACGTCCTCCGCCGTGGCGACGAGCCGCGCATGGCCGCGCGCGGAGTCGGCAGCCGTGACCCGGTGCTCCAGGGTGAACGACGTGCGCCCCAGCCGCCCGAGGCGCGACTCCACGGTGAGCACCTCGCCGAAGAACGATGGTGACCGATAGGTGACCCGGATCTCGGCCAGGATCAGCGACTCCTCCGCCCCGTGGGTGACCAGCGCGAACGACTCGCCCGTGGCCGCCTCCCAGTAGTCGATGCGCGCGGACTCGCAGAAGGTGAGGAAGCGCGAGTTGTTGGTGTGGCCCATCGCGTCCGTGTCGCCGAACCGGATCGTGACCGGCGAACCGGTGCGGGAAGTCGCCGGGCAGATCCCGCGGGTCGGGCAGGACCTGCGATCCGAAGCCGGGCCGGCGGGTCGGCGGGGTCGTCCAATCGCTCGTTCACGCTGCCGAGTGTACGCGGGGGTGAGGCCCCGTTCAGCGGGGCTCGACCACCAGCTCGCCGGTCATGCCGGCCTCGGCGTGGCCGGGGATCGAGCAGATCACCATGTACGTGCCAGGCTCGTCCAGCACGAACCGGAGCCGGGACGTCTGGCCGGGGCGGGCAGGCGAGTCGAGGTTGGGCACGCCCTCGACCATCCAGTCGTGGACCACGGTGTCCTCGTTGGTGAACTCCAGGACGACCCATTCGCCGGCACGGATTCGCACCTCGGCGGGCTCGAAGCGCATGTCCCGTGCCGTGACCTGGACGAGGGGGAGGCCCGCGTTCACGGCCCGGTCCGCGGCCAGCACGCCGCCGGCGAGGGCGAGGCCGATCAACGCGACCACGACCAGGAACGCCCCGTCCCGCACCACGCCCATCGGGCCGCGCCGGAGCTGGGTCGCGTGCCCGGGGCGCACGTCCACGGACCGCAGCCGGAGGGAGTTGGTGACAACGCTGACGGACGAGATCGCCATCGCGCCGGCGGCCAGGGCCGGGCTGAGCATGATCCCGAACGCCGGGTACAGGACGCCCATCGCGACCGGGATCAGGACCACGTTGTAGGCGAACGCCCAGAACAGGTTCTGGCGGATCACGCGCACGGTCGCGCGCGACAGCCCGATCGCCGAGGCCACCAGCCGCGGGTCGCCGCCGACCAGCGTGACGTCCGAGGCCTCGATGGCCACGTCGGCGCCGGTCCCGATGGCCACGCCGAGGTCCGCCCGGGCGAGGGCCGGGGCGTCGTTGATGCCGTCGCCGACCATGGCGACCTTGCGGCCCTCGGCCTGGAGGCGCTCGATGGTCGCGTCCTTGTCCGCGGGGAGGACCTCCGCGATCACGTGGTCCACGGGGATTCCAACCTGCCGCGCGACGGCCTCGGCGGTGACGCGCGCGTCCCCGGTGAGCAGCCAGACGTCCAGACCGGCGTCGCGCAGCTGGGCGACCGCCTCGCGGGACTCGGCCTTGACCGGGTCCGAGATGGCAACCAGGCCGGCCGCCACCCCGTCGACGGCCACGAACACGACGGTCGCGCCCTCGGCCGCGGCGTCCCGTGCCGCCTCTCGAGAGCGAACCGAGGTCCAGGCCGCGCTCCTCCGCCAGGCGTCGGCTGCCCACGAGGACCTCCGCACCGTCGATGACACCCCGGACCCCCCGCCCGACGACCGCCTCGAACCCGTCCACCTTCGCGAACCCGAGCTCCGTCTCGCGGGCCTTGCGCACGATCGCCTCGCCCAGCGGATGCTCAGACCCCGTCTCGAGGGCGGCGGCCAGGTCCAGGACGCGATCCGCCGCGAACCCGGGCGCCGCCACCACGGCCGTGACCGCGGGCTTGCCGAGGGTGAGGGTGCCGGTCTTGTCCATGACCACGGTGTCGATCCGCCCGGCGGCCTCGAGGGCCTCTCCGCCGCGGACGAGGATCCCGGTCTCGGCGCCCTTGCCGGTGCCGACCATGATCGCCGTGGGCGTGGCCAGGCCCATGGCGCACGGACAGGCGATGATGACGACGCCGATGAACGCGGTCAGGGCGAGCGTGAGGCGCGGCTCCGGGCCGGCCGCGAACCAGATCACGAACGTGACGACCGCGACCACGATCACGGCCGGCACGAAGATCTCGCTGATCCGGTCGGCGAGACGCTGGATCGGGGCCTTGGAGCCCTGCGCCCGCTGGACCAGCTCCACGATCCGGGCGAGCGCCGTGTCACGGCCCACGCGCGTCGCGCGCATGACGAACGAGCCGGTCGTGTTGACGGTCGCGCCGATGACCTCGTCGCCGGCCGCCTTGGTGGACGGGATCGGCTCGCCGGTGAGCATGGACTCGTCCACCGCGGACATCCCCTCGACCACGACGCCGTCCACGGGCACCTTGTCGCCGGGGCGCACGCGGAGCAGGTCGCCGGGGACGACGATCGCGAGGTCCACGTCCTCCTCGATCCCGTCCCGGATCCGGCGGGCGGTCGTCGCCTGGAGCCCGACCAGGCGACGGATCGCTCCGGTGGTGTTGCCCTTGGCGCGGGCCTCCAGCCACCGGCCGAGGAGGATCAGCCCGATGATGATCGCGGCCGAGTCGAAGTACGTCTCCGGGTGCAGGCCCGCCTCGTGGACGACCTCCGGCCACAGGGTCACGACCACGGAGTACGACCAGGCGGCGGTCGTGCCGAGGGCGACCAGCGTGTCCATCGTGGCTCCGCCGTGTCGCCCCGCCCGCCAGGCCGCGCGGTAGAAGCGGCCGCCCGCCCAGAACTGGATGAACGTCGCGGGGAGGAGGATGAGCTTGTTGAGATCCTCCATCGCGACGGTCGTCTGGGGCAGGAACATCGCGATCATGAACACGATGGCGGCGGCGATCGAGACGGCGGCCTGGACCAGCGTCTCGCGCTGGGCGCGCGCGTGCTCGAGGTCGTCGGCGGTGATCTCCGCCTCGAGCGAGACGGCCCCGGCGCCCTCGGCAGCCGAGGGGGCCTCGGGCCTGACCTCGTAGCCGGCCGCCTCCACGGCCCTGACCAGCTCGTCACGGCCGGCGAGGCCGGGATCCACCGTGACGGTCGCGCGCTCGGTGGCCAGGTTGACGCTGGCTTCCTGCACGCCGGGCGTCTTGTTGAGGAAGCGCTCGATGCGGTTGACGCACGAGGCGCAGGTCATGCCCTCGATCGGCAGGACGATCTCGATGGGACGCGGGGGCTCGGGGACGGCTGTCATACTAGGGGGGAGTATATCGTGCCGCGGCAGGGGGGCTCGCCGGGCCGGAGGTCCCGAAGCCGGGGGCCGGAGGTCAGGCGGAACGTGCGGGACCGGACCCGGCATGTCACCCTCGCCTCGTGCATGTCCGCGACGATCCCGTCGTGATCACGGTCGCCGATAGCGCCTGGGGGCCGGCGCGGATCGCGGCCGGGCCGCGCGGCGTGGTCGCGGTGGAGCTGCTGTCCACGCCCGAGGGGTTCCTGGCCGGGCTCGCGAGACGCGGCCTCGGCGCTCCGGTCGAGGTGGGCGAGGCTCGCCCGGGGCCCGCGCGGCACCTCGCGGAACTGGCGCGAGCCGCGGTGGAGGGGGTGCTCCGGGGAGAGCCGATACGCGTGGACGCCATCCTCGTTGACCTGGCGCGACCGCCCGGAATGGGACCGCCTGGTGCTCGATGCGGTGCGCGCCATCCCGCGCGGCCAGGTGGCGAGCTACGGGGAGGTGGCCCGGCGGATCGGACGCGCGGGGGCGGCGCGCGCCGTCGGTGGAGCCGTGGGACGGAACCCGGTCGGCTTGCTGATCCCCTGCCACCGGGTCATCGCCGGCGACGGGACGCTGGGCGGCTACGGCGTCGCCGCGCTGGGGCGGACGCGAGGCGGCCCTCGATCTCAAGCGCGAGCTGCTCGCCCTGGAGGGGGTGATCGTCGCCCGAACCCGGTAGCCGGCTCGATCCGCGCGCGCGGGATCGCGTTCGCCCGGGATGTCGTTCGCCGGGATCGAGCAGCCCTGGGGATTCCTGACAACGGCCCCTCAGCCGGGTGCTCGGCAGTGCCATCGCCGTCGGGCGTACAGAACGTCAGGGAGAGCGATCCGATCCGGTGGGCGCAACCACCAGGCTGTGGCTCGAATCCTGCGCGTCGCGGGCCGTACACTGCGCGCCTGCCCCACGCGCCCGAGGGTCGTGCCCGCGATCCTCCGCGCGGGGCGGGGCCGGAAGCTGGAGGGAGCGCGATGCGGCGGGACCTGGCGCGGGCGACCGCGGGAGCAGCAGCGTGAGCGGGACCGCCGGCATCGGCAAGGGCGTCTCCCCGACCGCGGTGTTCAAGAGGCGCGACTTCCGGCTGATGTGGCTCGCCCAGCTGGTGTCCACCGCCGGGTCCTCGCTCACCGACCTTGCGGCCGGCATCTACGTCTACCAGCAGACCGGGTCCGCGTTCCTGGTGGGCGTGACCCTCATGGCGACGGCGGTGCCGAGCCTGGTCGTCGGGCTCATCGCGGGCGTGTTCGTGGACCGCTACGACCGCCGGTCCGTGATGCTCGCGAGCAACCTTGGCCAGGCGGTGATCGTCGCCCTGATCCCGTTCCTGATCGGTGTGGACGTCGCCCTCCTGTTCGTCGCCATCCTCATCAACGCGGGTGTCAAGCAGTTCTTCGACCCCGCCTACGAGAGCCTGATCCCGGAGATCGCCAGCGACGAGGAGCTGACCGCCGCCAACGCGTACCTGTCGATCGCGTCGTTCGGCTCCACCGCGATCGGCTTCGCCGGGGCCGGCCTGCTGGCCGCGGCGTTCGACATCTACTGGGCGTTCTGGATCGATTCGCTCACCTTCGTGTTCTCGGCCGGATGCATCTGGCTGCTCAAGGTCCGCTCCAAGGTGGAGGTCCAGGAGAAGACCTCGGTGGGGGTGGTCCTGGAGAACCTCAAGACCGGCGTGGGCACGATCTTCCACACGCCGATGCTGCGCTCGCTGTTCCTGATCGGCGCACCCACGTTCTTCGCCTTCGGCCTGTGGAACGTCCTGCTGCTGCCGATGTCGATCGCGGTGCTGGGGGCCACGGAGTTCGAGTACGGGCTCCAGGAGGGCCTGACGTCGGTGGGGTTCGTGGCCGGCAGCCTGTTCATGGCCAGGTACGCGGACCGGCTGCAAACCGGCCTGTGGGTGTTCGTGGGCCTGATGGGCATGGGCATCGGCGGCTTCTTCTACGCCCTGTCGCCCACGATCTGGATCGCGGTCTTCTGGGTGATCGTGAGCGGCTTCTTCAACTCGCCGTCCTCGGTCGCGCGTCAGACGCTACTGCAGCGCCACACGCCCCGCGAGCTGCGCGGCCGGGTGTTCTCCGCACTGTTCGTGATGCGCGACGTGATCTTCCTGGCGGGCATGGCGGGTGCCGGCCTCGCAGACGTGCTGGACGTCCGAGTCATGCTGATCGCCGCGTCGGTGATCCTCATCGTGACCGCCTTGGTGGCCCTGGTCGCGCCCGGCGTGGGCCGTCCGGCGGCCGAGTGGCGGCGCGGCCTGGCGGCCCTGCGGGCGACCCCGCCGGCCGCAGGCGAGGCGGGCGCCCGGGCGGCCACGATGGCCGACTTCGACCGTCTGGTCGGCCGGCTGGCGACGTTCGGCCGTCTGAGCGATCCGCAGCGGGCCGCCTTCATCCGCGACGCGATGGTGCGCGATGTGCCGGATGGAACACGCCTGGTCACGACCGGCGACCGGGCCACCGCGGCCTACTTCATCCTGGCCGGTGAGGCGGCCGCGGGCATCCCGGAACCCGATGGCGGCTACCGCGGCCTGCGGACCATGGCGGCGGGCGATTTCTTCGGCGAGATCGGTGCGCTCACCGACAGCCCGCGGACGGCAGACGTGGTGGCGACGATGCCCACGACGCTGCTGGAGGTGCCCGCCGACGCCCTTCGCGGCGTGATGGACGTCCCGGAGGTCAACAAGCTCCTCCTGCAGACCCTCACCGAGCGCCTGGAACGCACGAACCGGCCGGACCTGCCGCGCCTGGCCACGATGGACCGCTCCGCGCTGCGGGAGCTCATGACACCCATGCCCGAGGCGGGCGCGCAGCCCGAGCACTGATCGGCGACGACCTCGCGCCCGCCCGGCGCGACATCGGGTCGCCACCGGGGGTGACGGCCGGACCAATGGACGCCCGGTGTCCCGGTCCCGCCGCTCCGACACGGCCTATCCGTGGCGGCGCGGCGGAACTCGCGCGGCGGGACCGGCGCGGCGGGACTGGCGCGGCGTGACCGGCGCGGCGTGACCGACCCGGCGGACGAACCGGGCCCCGCGGGTGATCTCCCGATGATCACCGACGGCCTCGACGACCTGGCACGGGCACCGGGTGACGGCCGAACCGGGTCCGGGGGGTCGAGAATCAGCGACCCCTCCCGGATGTCCGGGAGGGGTCGGGTGTCCGGCGGGTGCCGCCGGTTCGATCAGGGGTGCGACGAGATGTATCCGCCGCCGATGATGACCGTGTTGGTCACGGACTTGATGCCCGTCTGCTTGATGCTCCCCGTGGACGCCTCGTGGAACACGGTCTTGCCGTTCGACTTGTAGGCCGTCAGCCCGAAGGCGCTCGGCGTGCCGGCCTGCGAGTTGTCGACGATGTCCAGCCGGAAGTCCCCGCCGGAGTACTCGAACGCCGCGTATCGCTTGGTGGGATCCGCCGCATCCAGGTACTGGACGGTGACCTTGCCCGTGAGATACCCCTTCTGGCCGGCGTTGAGCGTGGTCTGGGTCATGCTCCGGATGATGACGTCGACATCGCGGCAACCCGCGAACAGGGTCGGGCCGATGGCCGTGCACTTGCTCCCGGTGGCCACGTCGATCCGCATCCGGTAGACGTAGACCGCGCTGCCCTCGACGGTCCCGCTGGACTTCGAGCTGTTGAACGCGAAGTGGCCGCGAGTGTTCTCGGTGTTGGCGGTGGAGTCGGTGGTGACGAACCCGCCGCCGCTGATGTACGTGTTGCCGGTCGAGGAGACCACGAGCGCCGAGGTGGCGACCAGCGGCAGGATGTAGCCGTTGGCGTTGGCCGCGACGACGACGATGTAAGCGCCCTCGCGCAGTGTGTCTGCCGGCGGCGCGACCGAGGCCGTACCGTCGGCCGCGATCTGCTGCGCCGCTGACGTCCAGGCTGCCGTCGGGCAGGCGGTGGGTGTCGGACAGCCGGCGGGGTAGACGGTGAACACGACCTCGACCTGGTTGGTCGAGAAGTCCACGAGCTCGGTGTCGGTGCTCTCCGGCGGCCGGCTCTGGAGCAGCGCCGCCCTGAGCGTCGGGGCGGACCCGACAACCACGTACTGGTCCCCGGTGTAGTCGATCCGGCTCGACCCGTCCGGCTGCCCGCCGGCCTGCTGGCCCTCGCGCTGGATCGGTACGTCCTGGGACAGCGTGCTCGAGGCGTAGTTGCCGCCGGTGGGAGTGAACGTGGCGGACAGGGCGTAGGTCCCGGCGCCGTTCGGGATGATGCTGGCGTCGAGCCTGAGCGTCGCCTGCGCCACGCCGGCGCTGACGGTCGCGGTCACCGGCGTCGACGGATTGCCGTTGAGCTGGAAGCTCACCGTGCCGTCGATCGCCGGACTGACCTCCGCCCGGAGCGTGACCGTGTCACTGAACTGCGCGGTCGGGTTGGGTGCGATCGCCACCACCGACAGGGTCGTGATGGAGGTGCTCGCCTTGTTGATCGTGACGTCGAAGGGAGCGGATGTCGTGGGCAGGTAGCTGGCGTCGCCGGCCTTGGTGGCCGTGATCGTGCAGGTGCCGGTGGCGGTCACGACGTGCAGCTTGCCCGCCACGATCGAGCATGCGGTCGAGCTCCCGGCGTCGAAGGTGACCGCGCCGGTGCCCGAGCCGCCGCTGGTCGTGATCGCCTGGTCGGCGCCGCCGTACGTGGCGGACGTCGGGCCGGTGATCGCCAGGGTGGCCTGGGCGCCCCGGGTGACCGTCAGCGTGGCGGTCGCGGTGGTGTCGAAGGTGTAGTTGTCCGCCGACCCGGCCGAGCACGTGATCGGGAGCGAGCTACCACCCGAGGTCGTCGTCGCATACTCGCTGGCGCAGGTGGGCGCGACGTAGTCGGGGGCGGTTGCGTCGGTCTCGTTCACGAAGCCGGTGACGGCGAAGGTGTAGAAGCTCGTGGGCGGGACGTCCGAGCCGGCGGTGATCGACTGGTCGTCCGGGGTCACCGTCAGGGTGGCCTTGCCGACCGTGACCGAGTCCGTGGCCTGGCCTTGGTAGTTCAGGTCATCGACCGTCGCGACGACCGGGTAGTCACCCGCGCCAAGGGCCGACGGGTCGCCGTTGTACGTGATGTCGATGCTGACGGTGATCGGGTTGCCCACCCCGTCGGTCGCGGACGCGGTGCAGGGTGTCTGCGGCAGACCCGTGTAGGTGAACGGGCCACCGGTCGCGCAGTCGAGGGTGACGACGGCCGCTGCCTTGGCGGCCGAGACCGTCTGCGAGACGGATTCAGCCGGCTTCCACGTGTCATCGCCAGCCTGGGAGGCCGTGATGGTGCAGTCGCCAGCGGCGAGGAGCGTGACCAGGGACCCGCTCACGGTGCAGGTCAGCGGCGTCGATGAGCTGAGGCTGACGGGCAGCCCGGAGGAGGCCGTCGCGCTCACGGCGAACGGGGCGTCGCCGAAGGTCTTGGGGGGGATCGGGTCGAAGGTGATGGTCTGGTCGCCCTTCTCGATGGTCACCCCGCCGGACACCGGCAGGCGGGCCGAGCTGCCTTCGAAGACCAGGTCGGTGGTGTCCACCTCGCTCGCGTCGGGCACCGAGCTGAACGGCGAGGCGTAGTACGCATTGATCGCGTAATCCCTTCCGCCCGCAAACGGCGTCGGGATCGGCCCGAGGTAGGCGGTCCCGGTCCCGTCGGTGAGGCGCGTCACCGTGTAGCCGTCAGTACCCTCGGGGTAGGTCGCCACGACGAAGAACAGGGTCCGGAACGCGAGCGGGTCGCCGTTGCCATCGGTCACGACGGCCTTGACCCCGCTTTCGGCCCCGGCCTGGAGCGGATACGCGGGATCGTGGCTGATCTCTGTCGCGGTGTCGATCTTGTCCACGATGAACGCAAACGTGGCCGAGCTGGCCACGTGCGTCTCGTCCCCGGCGAAGCTCGCGGTGGCCGTGTAGGCGCCCGGAGTCACCTGGAGCGGAAGCGTCACGACGGCGACGCCGGAGCCGTTGGTGTTCGCCGTCCGGGTCGCCGACCCGAGACGGAAGGTGATCGTCCTGCCCTCGACGGCCGGCGTGAGCGTCGCCGTCGCCTGGGTGGATGTGCCGTAGGCCGCCTGGTCCGGCGAGAGCGCCAGTGCCAGCGAGCTGGTCACGGTGGGGGTCGACACGCCGTAGTACTGCCCGAAGTTGGTGTCGATGGCAACGGCACCGCCCTTGCTGGCGGCCTGGGCCATGAACCGGAGCTTGCCGGGCACGAGGTTCGAGATGGAGACCGGTGCAGACGTCCACACGTTGGAGGCATCGCCCGGCGGGTTCAGCGGGACCGAGGTCCAGGTGCCGTTGCCGGACGAGTCTGGCCCGAGCGTGTAGGTGATCCACGCGGCAAGGGCGCCACCCGAGGTGGGATCGCCGATCACGTTCGCCTGGAAGGTCACGCTGTTGCCGTTGACCGTCCCCTTGACGCCGGAGATGCTCGGAGCGAGGGCCGTCGAGACCGGCGCGTCCGGCGCTACGCTCGCATCGAGGTAGTACAGGCGGAGGTCCAGGTTCGAGTACAGGCGGAGCAGCGCGCTGCTGTCCCCCGGGACCTCGACCCGGTGCTGGGCGGGCGTGAGGAGCAGGTTGGTGCTTCCACCGGCAAGCTCGTCGAAGTAGTTCACGCTCCACGGCCGCTCCGGGTAGAACGTGGGGGAGCCGAACGCGAGGTGTGTCCCGCCGAGCTCGGTGCCGGCGGTGGCGGTCAGCGGGACGACCGGATAGGTCGTGCCCGAGACCGTCACGTCGCTCTTGTCCGTGTAGCTGCCGCCGAGGAACACGACCCCCCGGAGCACCTTGCCGGTCTTGGTGACGTTGCGGACGTCGAGCGGCAGGACCGGATCGCCCGGGTTGAGGCTGACGTCGTCCTTGCCCGAGAACCAGGTGGTCATGACGCTGCCCGTGGTCGCGCCGTTCACGTCCAGCACGTCCAGCGGCTTGTTGTGCTGCTGAGTGCTGGGCGTGGCGTCGAGGTCGGCCCACGAGAGCCCGCCGACAGGGTCGGTCAGCGTCAGGGACTCCGGACCGGATCCGGGCGAGGTGTCACGCGTGCCCGTCATGTTCACCTTGAACATCGGCAGGCCGAACAAGGCCGCTTCCAGGACCGACTTCTCGTGGAGGCCGGAGAGCGACTGCGTCGTGCTCATGTAGAAGAGCTTCGCGGCCACGAGCGCGTCGCCCACGGCCACCGGCCCGGTCCCGACGCGCAGCTGGTGGGCGAACTCGGCGTAGATCCGCTCGCTGTACTCGAGGAAGTCGGTGTCACCGTACTGGTAGCCGGTGCCGGCGATGAGCGTCGCACCTTTGCGGGCGAACGCCTGCGCCCAATCGAGGGGCTCGGTGACGCCCGTGATCGCGGCGCCGTCCACCAGGTTGTAGCCACTGTGGCAGCCGTTGCTGAACACGAGGCTGTTCGTCAGGTCGACGGACGACGCCGCCAGCTCCGACACGTTCAGGCGGGTCGTGAAGTCGGCAGCGAGCGCCTCGTTCGACGAGAAGTGGCCGGCGAGGAAGATGACATCGTGGCGCTCGTCAAACAGCGCATCCCGGAGCTGGGCGGCCGTCCAGCTGCACGGGACAGGCTTGCCATCCTTGAGGACCGGGGGCTCCTGGCACGGAGTCTGGGGCGCTCCGTACTCGGAGATGAGCTCGGTGTTGCTGGCACTTGCCGGCATCCCCGCGACCAGCTGGGTGGAGACCGCGTCGCGCGGTGTCAGCGAGGAAGTCATACCCGGTCTCGAGCGCCGAGGTCGGCGTCAGGGTCTTGAGCGGACCGGTGGCCGGGGCGCCGGCCGGCGTGTAGGCGTCGATCATCGCGCTCGCGTCGGCAGCCGTCTCGACGAGGCGACCGACCCCGAGGTCGGGGATGGGGATCCGCGAGGCGCCCAGGCTGAGGACGGTCGATGCGCCGTACTCGTCCTGCCCCAGGATGTAGTTCGACCGGAGGCTTGCCTCCGAGGCGGTGTCCGGCTTGACCGGTGGGATGTAGTCGGACTCCGGCCCGAGGTAGGCGGGATCCGGGTACCGGAAGAAGGGGATCGAATCGTCCCCGCCGACCAGCACGACGTACTCGAGGTTCGGGTTGCCCTGGCGGTGCGCCGTGACGACGTCCCGCGTCGCAGAGGCCACGAGGTTCTTCGCGTACACGCAGTCGTTGTTCGCGTCGGCCTGCGCGTCGAGCCCGTTGATCCGGTCGCTGAACCGGGAGTCCGTGGCCAGGTCCACGACCGCGCCGTCCACGTCGGAGCGGGCGGCGAGCCCGTCGAGCCTGGTGGCCAGCGCGGACTTCTCGGTCGCGGTGCCTTGGATGCGGGCGCTGTTCCAGAGGATCAGCGATGTCGCGTCGGACGCCGTGGCAAGGTCTCGGCGCCGGCAGCGTGCTCGGCTCCACCCCTTCGCAGACGCTCGGGTCGGTCGTGATCGAGATGTGGAAGGCGTGCTCGATGTCGTACAGGCCGGACTTGCCGTTGACCCGGATGTAGAAGTTGCCGGTGTTCGACCAGGTGTTGGCGTCGATCGTCGCCGAGAGCGTGCCGGCTTCGACGTCCCAGCCGATGAGGCTGCGGGTCTGCGCGCTGGCGTAGGCCTCGGGGTTGGACGCCGTCGCGTACGTCGGCGGGGCGTAGGTGGGCGGGGCCCACGCGTCAAGCGCGTACGTCGGCGGGGCGTAGGTGGGCGGGGCGTAGCGTGGGCGGGGCGTAGGTGGGCGGGGCGTACGTCGGCGGGGCGTACGTCGGCGGGGCGTACGTCGGCGGGGCGTAGCGTCGGCGGGGCGTAGGTGGGCGGGGCGTACGTCGGCGGGGCGTAGCGTGGGCGGGGCAAAGGAGTCGGGAGCGTACGTGGGCGGGGCGTACGTCGGCGGGGCGTACGTCGGCGGGGCGTATTCCGCACTCTGCTGGAGGAGGCTGCCGCCGGCGTTGTACGCCTCGAGGATGTCCCGGAAGAGGTACGCGTCGTAGTCCTTGGGCAGGCCGTCGATCGTGACGTGGACTCGGCTGCCCGGCTGGATCTCGAACTTGTACCAGCGCGATCGAGCGAAGTCGTCCACGTACTGGCTCTTGGCAAAGCTGACCACGCCACCGTTCGCCTGGATCGGGAGCGCCCAGGGCCAGGACTCGTTCGGCTCGCTCACCACGATGCACGGCCCGAGCGCCGTCTCGCCGAGCGACGTCCAGATCTCCTCGGGGGTCGTCGCGGAACGGTAGGAGATGACCCGCGCGGTGAGGTACGGCGCGTCGGTCGGGATGTCGATCGCGTTCACGATGAACGCGTCCCCGTTGTCATCGGTCGGAACCTCGACCGTCGGCCCGGCGGTGACCGTTCCGCCCGCGACACGGCTGCTGCTGCAGGCGGTGGCCGTGGAGAACTGAATTCGGTACGTCTGGTTCGCATCCCCGTGCATCAGGCCCTGGACCGTGACGCCGCCCCCGATCGGCTCGCCGGAGGGGTTGGTGTAGCCGGGCTTGTTGGGGAAGGCGCGGTACAGGAACGGGACCTGCGTGCTTGGCAGGACGATCACCGTGAAGTTGGCGGTGTTGACGTCAACGGCACCGTCGCTCTCGACCCCCGTGACGGTGACGTGGTAGGTGCCCGCGGCGACGGCGATGTCCGGGATGATCGTGACGGTGGACTCGGCGGCCTCCGTGGAAATGGACACGACCTCCGGAACCACGTCCGCGGTCAGCCCCGTTCCGACGCCCCCGGCGTCGGTCGTGACGCTGGGCGTCAGCGTGACCTGGCCGACCGGCGGGTTGATGGCGCTCGTGGTGACGCTGCTCACCAGGGGCGTCGTGTCGCCCTGGACGATCGTGAACTCGCTCGGCTGACCGTCGGTGACGTCGACCGAGAACGACGGTGACTCTCCGGTCCAGGTGTACGCCGCGGCGTACATCGTCACGTGCGAATCTGGGCGGTGCAGCCCGCCGCGCGGGCACTCCAGCGTGTACTCGACGGTGAGGTCGCCCGACCCCTGGGCATCGATCTCGACGACGCCGCCGTGGTCGTTGCGTCTTGCCGACGATCTCGCGGTTCGAGCACGTGGTCGAGGCCTGGGACCGTGGCCGTCAGGACGCCGGTGCCCTCGTCGGCGGAGACCCACAGCCGGAGCCGCTCCGTGGCCCGGGGCAGCGGAACGGTCAGCCGGAACCCGGAGCCCTCCCCGGCGGCGCTGCGGCCTCGACGCCGGCCAGGACGTCGGTCCCGGAGGTCGTCGGGGCGGTGCCGTCGGTCCACTGGAAGGTGAACGGGCGCGTGCCATCGGCGGCGACGAGTCCGGCGGTCTGGCCGCGGAGTCCGGCGGGATGACCTGGAGGTCGCTGATCATCGCCCTGCCGTTCCGTGCTCTTCCCGATGCCCGACGGCTGACGGTGCCGCCGTCGTCGCCCCAGAGGCGCCAGTCGCCGGTGCCCCACTGGGTGAGGTCCTGCGGGTTCGGGTACGCCGAGCCCTTCCCGTTGAAGCCCTGGAAGCTGGAGCCGCCGTTGCCGTGGTAGACGCCCACGGCGAGCTCCGGGGTCACCGCGGCGCTCGCGGCGGCGGGCGCGCCGAAGCCGATCAGCTGCGTCAGGACGAGCCCGGTGAGGAAGAGGGCGCGCGCCCGGGCCGAGGTTCCCGGTCGCCCGGGTGTCCGCGGCCGGTTGAGATCTCGGGATCGCCAAGAACGGGATGTCAACGTGAGCCCTCCAACTGCACGGAGGTCGGCCGGACCCGGACCCCGATACGGGACCGCCGGACTCCATGCTCCGCAATTCTGGCCACACTGTAACCCGGTTTCAAGCGTTCGGCGGAGGGGGTTGTGCCAGATGGCCCGGGCCAGATGGCCCGGGTCATGCAGGACCGACGGGCCAGATGGCCCGAGACGCGAGCGAAACTCAGGTGCGCCGACGCACCACGCGGGTCAGGCGCCGGCCCGCCCGCAGACCCGCAGCGCGAGGGCGACGCTCTCCTCGAGGCCCAGGGCTGCGCCGTCGGATGTGGCTCGGGCGACGGCGTCCTCGCCCAGCGAGGCTCGGGCTGACGAAAGTCGCATGTCGAGGTCCTGCTGGAGCGACGACGCCCTGGGCGTCCCGATCTCGATCCGAAGAGCCTCCGCGGCGCCGAGCAGACGGAAGGCGTCCTCATCCTGCCCCGAGCCGGCTGCGAGGAGGGCGACGTCCTCCAGCAGGAACGCCATGCCCCAGCGATCGTCCAGCTCCCGGTAGGCCTCCAGGACTGCCGCGTACTCCCTCCCGGCCGCCTCCCACTGGCCGAGCAGGCGCAGCGCGCTGGCGAGGTTGTTCTGTCCGATCGCGATGTTGAACCGGTCGCCGATCTCGCGCGCGAGCGTGATCGTCTCCTGCGAGTAGGCCCTGGCGGCCTCCGGGGCCGCTTCCATCAGGCTGACCCACGCCAGGTTGCCGGCGGTCAGGACCATGCCCCGCCGATCGCCCAGCTCCCGGTAGATCTCCCGGCCTCGACCGAGCGTCTCCTTCGCCTGCTCCACCTCGCCCCCGTCGATTGCCACGACGCCGAGATTCGTTGCCATGGCCGCCACGCCGGCCCGGTCTCCGAGTCCTTCCCGGATCGACATGCTGCGGAGGTAGCTCTCGCGCGCAGCCTCCCGGTCGCCGCGCTGGGACGCAACCGTCCCCGCAAGGTGGTGGACGTCACCGATCCCCGCCTCGTCGCCGACGGCCGTGAAGCCTGCCAGGGCCAGGGCCAGGCGGGTCGAGGCGTCGTCAAACCGACCGAGCCTGCGCGCGGTCTCCGCCAGGCCATGGTCGGTGCGCGCGATGCTTTCCTCGTCTCCAAGCTGGACCGCCATCTCGCGGGCATCGAGCAGGAGTTGCTCGGCCTTCGCCACGTCGCCGGTGAGCTGCAGGACCTTGGACAGCCGCAAGAGGGCGTCGATCCGCTCCGTTCCCTCGACCAGCGGGACAAGGCGCTCGAGGTAGACGACCGCTGCGGCATTCGCGTACGAGGCCTGGGCATGCTCGGCGGCCCTCGCGAGGTAATCGCGCTTCTTCTGCTCCCGGTCGCTCCGCCAGTAGTGGTGCTCGAGAAGCGTGACGTTCCGCTCGGTCTCCTCGGGCTCCATCCGCTCGATGTAGTCGCCGATCAGGCCGTGAAGGATCGCGCGCAGGGCGAACGGGAGGCTCTCGTAGGCGACGTCCCGCGTCACCGCGTGCTTGAACATCCAGACCTGCTCCGCGTCCCGGTCGAGGGCGACCAGGTCCAGCGCGCGGAGGGAGTCGAGGTGGTCGAGCACGACCTCGAGCGTCCCGAGCTCCTCGTAGGCGCCCGGGAGCATGGGTGCGCGGAAGGTCCGCCCGATCACGCTGGCGACCTTCATCGTCCGGCGCGGCTCCTCGGCGGACGCGTCGATCCGGCTCAGGACGAGGCTCTGGAGGCTCTCGGGCAGGCGGACCTCGGTCACGGCCTCCGGATCGGCCAGGTCGGTCCCCTGGGCGACGACGTAGCTGAGGAGCTCCTCCACGTAGAACGGGTTGCCCTCCGATCGGGCGGCGAGCAGATCGACGAGCGCCGGCGACACGTCCCGCGACTCACCGGCGAGCTGGGCGACCTTGGCCCCGATGATCTCGGCGATCTCGGACGGTGCCATCTGGTCGAGCGACAGCTCGGACATGATCGGCAGGTGCTCCAGGCCCAGGTCCCCGCCCCGATCGGCCGCCGGGCGGTACGCGGCGACGAACAGGACCGGCAGCGCGGCGGCGACCTTGGCCAGGGCCCCGAGCAGGTCGCGCGACAGCTCGTCGATCCAGTGGCAGTCCTCGAGCACGATGACGAACGGGCGTGCCGCGGCACGTGCACGCAGACAGACGACCAGCATGTCCTCGAGCGAGGCCTTGCGGAACTTGGCGTCGAACGAGCGGGTCACATCCGAGTCCGGGATGGTCAGGCCCACGACGGGCCCGAGCAGGGGCGCACGCGGCCGGAGAGCGGGATCGATCGCCTCGAGGCTCCGCTCGAGGGCCCGGACCTGGGCCTCCTCGGGCTCGTCGTCCTCGAGGCCCAGCAGGCGACGCCAGACCTCGCGCCACACGAAGTAGCCGGTCTTGGTGCCGAACGCCTCGCACTCGCCGTAGGCGACGAAGGTCCCGCGGCGGCGGGTGTTGCGGATGAACTCCGCCACCAGGCGCGACTTGCCCAGCCCCGCCTCGGCGGAGACGCCGATGATGCGGCCCTCGCCGGCGACGGCCGCGGCGAGCCCCTCCTCGAGAGCCTTCATCTCGGCCCGGCGCCCGACCAGCGGCAGCTCGAACCGCGTCCTTCGCCTGGACGCGCGTCCGAGCGAGCCGTTGAGCGCGTAGACGGCGACCGGCTGGGCCTTGCCCTTGACCTTCATGTCGGGCAGCCGCTCCCAGACGAACGCGTCGCCGGCCCCTTGCTGGATCCGCTCGCTGACGTAGATCTGGTGGGGTGGCGCGGCCGACATGAGGCGCGCGGAGAGGTTCACCTCGTCGCCCAGGCACACGAACGTGCGACGCATCGCGTGGCCGTACGTCCCGCTGCGCAGCGTCCCGCGCGTCACGCCGATCTGGATGTCGCGGGCGGCCGTCGTCTTCTCCAGGTCGCGCAGCTCCAGGGCTGCCGCTGCCGCCCGGACCGGGTCGTCCTCGTGCGCGATCGGAGACCCGAAGACGCCGTACAGGTACGCCCCCTTGTCGCCGAGCGTCAGCTGCAGGACGTTCCCGCCGTAGCCGGCCATGATCTGCTGGGCGCCGCGCACGAACTGGTCGAGCTTCAGGGCTGCGTCGGGATCGTCGTCGTAGTCGATCCCGCCGAACCGCAGGAAGACCGGGATCGCGAGGCGAAGTTCCGTGAGGAACTCCCCGCGCCCGGTCTTGAGCCGCTCGTAGACGGCCGGCAGGAGCCACGGACGGACGAGCTCCTCGGGCAGCGGAGGGGGCTCCTCGACGGGCGACTTGGGGATGTCCGCGTGCAGGGAGGCCAGGACCGCGTACGTCAGGTCCGCCTCCTCATCGTGCCGCAGCTCGCCGAGCGTCACCCGGTCGCCGAGGCTGCGGATGGCGGACGGCTCCAGCACGATCTCGCCCTTCTGGGCGAAGTGCTCGGCGGCCGCCAGGTCGTCGATCAGGCTCCCGGCGAGGACGTCGATCAGCTGGATCTGCGGGTCGCCGACGAGGAACCGGCGGGCCTCGCCAACGGCGATCGCGACCTTCATGGCGAGGCGCACATGCGCCCCCCCGGGTGTCGTGATCTCGCCGGACCGTTCGATCGCCTCCTGCATCGCGATCGCGGCGGCACAGGCGAAGGTGCCGTCGTCGCCATCGATCCAGCACGTGATGGCGTCGCCGGAGAAGTAGATGACGTCGCCCCCGAACGCGTCGAGCTCCCCGATGACCTCGTGGAAGACGCGGCCGATGTTGGCCGTCAGCTCCTCCGAGCCGCGCTGCGGGCCCAGCTCGTTGCGGAGCGCCTCGGTCAGCGGCGTGAACCCGCTGATGTCCGCGAACAGCGCAGCCCCGGCAACCCGGTCCTGCAGCTCCAGCGACAGCGACAGGGCGCGCCGGCGATCACGCGGGATGTACGCCTCGGGGTTGTCCCTGGCCAGGCGCTCGAGGGTCGGGTCGGCCATGCGGCATTGTCGCATCCCTCGACCGCCGGGCGGCGGGATGGTGCTGTGGACCGCGACGGAGTCCGGGTTGGCCGCCCGGGATCAGCTCCGCGGGACGGGTCGCATCGGGTAGACGCCGACGACCACCGGGACGTCCGGGTCCAGTGACAGCTCGTAGCCCACGTCGCCGCCGGACAGCAGCTCGGCGACCATCCGCCCCTCGGCAGTCGGGAGCCCCACGTACAGCCGCCGATCCGCGACCCGGATCGGGGTGACATCGTCGTCGGCACCGCTGATCCCGAACCGGCGTCGAAGCTCGTGCATCGGGACCCAAGGCCGGCTCTTGATGAACCGGCGCAGCTGGGCGGTGGTGCAGGTCGGCCGGACGCCGGCGTCTCCGTCCGCAGCGTCGCGCGAGACTCGATGGTGGTGCGTCGGAGGTTGTCCGGCGGGGGCCGCCGAAGGTGGCGCGACCGGCCGCAGGTGCGCGCGCTCCCCGTCATCGGGTGTCGCGCGGACCGGAGCCGGTGCGGCCGGGGCTGCGACCGGGGCCGGGGCTGGGGGCGCCGGCACGGATGCCGGCGGGGCCTGCTCCACCGGGGCGGTCGTGACAGCTGAGTCCGCGGCGGGTGGTGTCACTGCAGGTGCGGCCGAGGCGGTCATCGCCGTGGCTGCGGGCACCACCGGCTCCGGGGCCGCCGGGGCGGGCGCGGCCGGGGCTGCCGGGACGGGCGCGGCGGTACTCGCCACCGGCGGTGCCTCGGCCACGGGCGGCGGTGCCTCGGGTACCGCGGGCGGTGCCTTGGGAGGCGGGGTGACGGGTGCAGCGGACGCCCGCGCCCGACCCTGGGTGCCGGGTGCGGGTCGCGCAGGCCTCGGCGCGTGGTGCGGAGAACGGCCGTGCCGGCCGCGTCGGCTCATCGGCTCACCGGATGGTTGCACGCGGGCGGTGGCTCGCGCGGGAAGGATGCATGGCTGGGACTGCTCGGCACGGCCGGGGACGGCCGATCGCCGGATCATACCCCCGCGGCCCGGAAGCCGGTCCCGGCGGCCCGTCAGCCGGCGACGACCCGCAGGTCCCGCGACACCTCGTTGAGGACGACCGGGCCGGACGCGCCGCAGACCACGATGTCCTCGATCCGCGCCCCGTACCGGCCCTCGAGGTAGATCCCGGGCTCAACGGAGAACGCCATGCCCGCGCCGAGGGCCTCGCCGTTGCCGGCGACGATGTATGGATCCTCGTGACCCTCCAGGCCGATGCCGTGCCCGGTCCGGTGGAAGAACTGGGGTCCGAAGCCGGCCGCGTCGATGAGCTCCCGTGCCACGCCGTCGATGCGCTCGGCGGGCACGCCCGGCCGGACGGCCGCGGTGGCCGCCGCCTGCGCCTCCTGCAGCACGCCGTACAGGCGCCGGAACTCCACGTCCGGGCCGAGCATGGGATCGCCGCCCGTCACCCACACCGTCCGCGTGATGTCGGAACCGTACCCGAGGAGCGTGCCGCCGATGTCGACGACGATCGGCTCGCCCGCTCCGATGACCCGATCGCCCACGTCGTGGTGGGGCGAGGCGCTGTTGGGACCCGAGGCCACGATCCAGAACTCGGCCTGCTCGTGGCCCTCCGCGACCAGGCGGTCCCGGACCTCGCGTGCGACGTCGGCCTCGGTCCGCCCGACCAGCCGCCCACGGGAGATGGCCGTCACCACGCGGTCTGCCGCCTGCGCCGCCCGACGAAGGAGCTCGACCTCGTCGGGATCCTTGCGCATCCGGAGCTGCCGCAGCACGCCGGAGGCGAGCGAGAAGCGGGCTTCCGGCAGCACCCCCTGGAGCCCCAGCAGGAACGCGGCCCGCAGCCCGTCCGACACCGCAACCGCCCGGGCGCCCGCCGCATCCCGCCCAAGCGCCTGTCCGAGCAGCGCCGCGACCAGGGCCATCGGGTCCTCGGTCTCCTCCCAGGTGGCGACCTCCACGACGCCCGTCGCAGCCGCAGGGCAGGCCCGGGCCGGGGTTGCCTCCAGGCGCGGCGCCACCAGCGTCGGCAGGGCTCCGGGAGCCGCCGGCACGATCAGCAGCGTCAGCCGCTCCAGGGGCAGGGCCTCGTAGCCGGCGAGGTAGCGCAGGTCCGCGCCGACCCCCACGAGCAGCGCGTCGAGGCCTTCGACGGCGGTCCGGTCACGCGCGGCCGCGAGCCGTTCTGCGTAGCGGGCGGCGGGGATCACCCCATCGCGGCGGCGATGTGGCGGAAGACGTCCGCGACGGCGACCACGCCGATCGGCTTGCCGTCGTCGTTCACGAGCGGGATGTGGCGGAAGCCGCCGACGGCCATCTTGTGGATGGCCACCGCCAACGTGTCGTCGTGCCGAAGGACGACCGGATCCGCCGTCATGAAGTCCCGGACCTTGAACAGGTTCAATCGCTTGTCGACGGCCTTCACGAACGCATCGCGGTCCGTGAAGATGCCGACCAGTCGCCCGCCGTCGCAGACCAGCAGGCAGTCCGCGCCGGACTCGTGCATCAGCCTGATCGCGGCGGCGACCGCCATGCCCGGCTCGATGGACCTGGGCGCGCCGACCTCCAGGGAGTCAAGACGCTCGCCCAGGACCGTCTCCCTGAAATCCGAGGACGCCTGCGGGGTGTCCGAGCCGGACAGGGCGGCCCCGCAGTTCGCGCAGCTGTCCTCGCCTTCGAAGTTGTCCAGGCGGCAGTTCGGGCACAGCATCGGGCTACTCCACCGTCCAGGTCTCGCCGGCATGGAGCGCCCTCTCCAGGTCGCCCTCGCCGGACTTCTCGATCGCCTGCTCGATCTGCTGGTCCATCAAGTCCGAGTAGGTTGGACGCTCCACGGCCCGGATGACGCCGACCGGGACGGGGAACTCGGGCCAGAACATGCGCGAGATGATCAGGGCGAGGTACGGGTCGTCCGCGTGGGCATCGTGGACCAGCAGGTCCGCCTCGGTGATGCCGTCCTCGCCGATGGTCACCACCTCCGGTTGCAGGCCGCGGAGGCGGATGCCCTTGTCGCGCTCCTTGCCGAAGATCATCGGCTTGCCGTGCTCCAGCACGAGCATCCGGTCGTCCCGGACCTCGCGGTCGGTGAACTCCCGCCAGGCCCCATCGTTGAAGATGTTGCAGTTCTGGAGCACCTCGACGAACGAGGCGCCGCGATGACGTCCGGCCACCTCGAGCGTCGCCATCATGTGCTCGGTATGGGTATCCACGGTGCGGGCGACGAACGTGGCCTCCGCCGCGAGGGCCAGCGTGAGCGGCATGACTGGCCGGTCCACGGAACCGGCCGGCGTGGACTTCGTCCGCTTGCCGAACTCGGAGGTCGGGGAGGTCTGGCCCTTGGTCAGGCCGTAGATCCGGTTGTTGTGCATGATCATCGTGAAGTCCAGATTCCGGCGCATGGTGTGCAGGAAGTGGTTGCCGCCGATGGACAGCGCATCGCCGTCGCCGGTGGCCACCCAGACCATGAGCTCCGGGCGCGCGATCTTGAGGCCGGTGGCGAGCGTCGGCGCGCGGCCGTGGATGGAGTGGAACCCGAACGTGTTCATGTAGTACGGCAGCCGGCCGGAGCAGCCGATGCCGGAGATGAACACGATGTTCTCGCGCGGCACGCCGAACTCCGGCATGACCTTCTGGGTCTGCGCCAGGATCGAGTAGTCGCCGCACCCGGGACACCAGCGGACCTCCTGGTCCGAGACGAAGTCCTTGCGCGTGAGCTGGATGGGCTGGGTCGCGGGCAGGGCGGTCATCGGGACTCCTCCTCGAGGATCCTGACGGCCTCCTCCACGATCTCGGTGATCCGGAACGGCTTGCCCCGCATGCGGTTGTAGCTCTTGGCGTCCACGAGGTACGTGCCCCGGATGATGAACGCCAGCTGGCCGAGATTGACCTCGGGGACCAGCACGGTCCGGTAGCGCGCGAGGACCTCGCCCGTGTTGGCGGGGAACGGGTTCAGGTACCGCAGGTGGGCGTGGGCCACCGAGCGGCCCTCCGCGACGAGCCGCTCCACGGCGCTGCGCAGCACGCCGTACGTGGATCCCCAGCCGAGGATCAGCAGGTCCCCCTGCTCCGGGCCGAAGACGTCGAGCGGAGGGATGTCCCCTGCGATCCCGGCCACCTTCTGCGCCCGCAGGAGGCACATCCGGTGGTGGTTGTCCGGGTCATAGGACACGTTGCCCAGGCCATCCGCCTTCTCGAGGCCGCCGATCCGATGCTCGAGGCCCGCGGTCCCCGGGACGGCCCACGGCCGGGACAGCGTCTCCGGGTCTCGCAGGTACGGCAGGAACGGGCCTTCGCCACGCACGGCGTCGGGGACCGAGATGTCGGGCAGCTCGTCCAGCGCCGGGACCCTCCAGGGCTCGGCGCCGTTGGCGACGAACGCGTCCGACAGGTAGGCGACCGGGGTCATGTACTTGAGCGCGATCCGTGAGGCTTCGACGGCCAGGGAGAAGCACTCGCCGGGCGTGGCCGGCGCGAGCACCGGCATGGGCGATTCGCCGTTCCGGCCGTACATCACCTGGAACAGGTCGGCCTGCTCCACCTTGGTGGGCAGCCCCGTCGACGGGCCGGCGCGCTGGACATCCACGATGACCATCGGCAGCTCGGTCATCACGGCCAGGCCCATCGCCTCCGACTTGAGCGCGATGCCGGGGCCCGAGGTGCCGGTCAGCGCGAGCGCCCCGCCGTAGGCCGCGCCGATGGTGGCGCCCATGGCGGCGATCTCGTCCTCCGCCTGGAAGGACCGCACGCCGAACGACTTGAGGGCGGACAGCGAGTGGAGGATGTCCGTGGCCGGTGTGATCGGGTAGGAGCCGTAGAACAGCTGCCGCTTCGCCAGGCGGGACGCGGTCAGGAAGCCAAGCGCCGTGGCCTCGTTGCCGGTGATGTTCCGGTACGTCCCGGGCGCCAGCTTCGCCTTCGGCACGCGGTAGGTGGTGTGGAACATCTCGGTCGTCTCGCCGAAGGCGTAGCCGGCCTTGAGCGCCCGGCGGTTGGCCTCCGCGATGACGGGGCGGGCGCGGAACTTCTCGTCGATCCACGCGAGCGTGGGGGCCATCGACCGCTCGTACAGCCAGAACATCAGGCCGAGGGCGAAGAAGTTCTTCGTCAGGTCGACCTGCTTGCTCGTCATCTCCATTCCCTCAAGCGCGGCCGCGTTGAGGGTGCTGATCGGGATCTCGAACACCTTGTACTGCTTGAGCGAGCCATCCTCGAGGGGGTTCGCCGTGTACGCCGCCTTGCTCAGGTTCTGGGGGGTGAAGGCGTCACTGTTGACGATCACGGCGCCGCCCGGAGGCAGGTCGATGACGTTCGTCTTGAGCGCCGCCGGGTTCATCGCGACCAGCACATCCGGTGCGTCGCCCGGCGTGTGGATGTCCGAGGCCGAGAAGCTGATCTGGAACCCGGACACGCCGGGCAGCGAACCGGCGGGGGCACGGATCTCCGCCGGGTAGTCCGGGTACGTGCTGATGTCGTTGCCGAACACGGCCGCCGTGCGGGTGAACTGCGTCCCGGTGAGCTGCATCCCGTCGCCGGAATCGCCGGCGAAGCGGATCGTTACCCGGTCGAGCTCCTGGACATCGTGCTCGATCGGTTCTGCCGCCGTCATCCGCCTTCGGCCTGCTGGATCCGCTGGTGCGGTCGCGGCGGGAGGTTGAGCAGCTCCTCGGGAAACGCCTCCGCGAAGAAGTTGAGGATGTCCACCTGCCGGATGACGCCGACGAGATGGCAGTCGTCGTCGACCACCGGGACGTTCCGGTATTGGCCGGACTGCATGAGCTCGATCGCGTCACGGACCGTCTGGTCCAGTCGCAGCGTGTGCGGCTCGACGTTCATGAAGCTCTCGACGGGGGCGTCGACATCGACGCCGGCGGCGACGTCCGGGCCCACGAGGCGGCCGAAGACGTCGCGCTCTGTGAGGACACCGACGAGAAGGCCGTCCGGGTCGGTGACGAACACCGAATCACCGGTACCCGTGCGCTGGATGAGACGCAGGCACTCGTAGAGGGTGGTGCCCGGCCCGACGGTCACGGGCTCGCGGCGCCCGATGACACTGAGCGGTTGGGAGACGAGGTCTGGGACGCGCGCAACAACGGCGCGCTCGGTGAGATCTGCCACGTCTCCAGTGTACTGGGAGCCGCGCAAGATGGCGTCTCCATGCGTGCTGGCCCGATCGTCGCGGCGCGGCTCCGATACGCTCGCCGGGAGTGAACAGAACCCGCCTCGCAGGCATCGCCCTGGTCGTGGTGTCCGCCGTCGCCTTCGGGTCCGGCGGGCTGTTCGCCAAGCCCGTCTACGCGGCCGGCATCGACTGGCTGACGCTGATGGCCTGGCGGTTCGCGATCGCGGGCGGGCTGGCGTGGCTCGTCCTGCTCGCGCGGCCCGGCGCCCGGCGCGCCCTCGCCGCCCTGCCGCGGCGGACCCTGCTCGCGACCATCGGGCTCGGGGTGCTCTACGTGGGGAACACCGCGACCTACTTCGCGGGGATCCAGACGGTCCCGTTGGGCCTGGCCGCGCTGATCGTCTACATCTACCCGCCGGTGGTGGCGGTGCTGGCTCTGCGGCTGGGGCGGCCGCTCGAGGGGCGGCGTGTTTGGACCGCGCTGGGGATCGCGCTCGCGGGCGTGGCGCTCGCCGTGGGCGGGATCGATGCGGCGACCGCGCCACCGCTCGAAGGGTTGCTGCTGATCATCGCGGCGCCCCTGATCTACGCCGTGTGGATCATCCTGGCGGCCCGTCACTCTGGCGAGCGCAGCGATCGCACGGGGAGCGAGGCGGAGGACGGCGCGAACGCCTCCGCGATCGGAGCGGTGATGCTGGCCTCGACCGCCTTCGTGTACTGGGTCATGAACATCGCGACCTCCCATCCGGTGCTGCCGGCCGACATTCCCACCGAGGCCTGGCCGGGGATCGTCGGCGTGGCGGTGGTCGCCGGGTTCGTTGCCGTCCAGGCGTTCTACGCGGGGGCGCAACGCGTCGGGGCGGCCCAGGCGTCGCTGATCTCGACCGTGGAGCCGCTGTGGACGATCATTGCGGCCGCGCTGCTGTTCGGCGAGCGGCTGCAGCCGGTCCAGATGATCGGCGGCGCGCTGATCCTGGCCGGTGTGCTGCTGTCCCAGACCGGGGACCGGCGCGGGTCGGGCGCCGCGGCAGGCGGCGGGGCGGGGGCCGAGGCGGCCCTGCCGCAGCCCATCGTGCGGCTGAGCGAGGAGTAGCGAGGTCAGGCGATCGTGGCCCGCGAGCGCTCGATCGCGGCTCGGGCGCCGCCGGTCACCCATGTCGCCTCGGACCCGACGCCCACGAACGTGAAGCCCTGGGCGAGGGCCGGCGCCAGCGCGTCGGCATCCCGAACCAGGATGCCGGCCGACTTGCCGTGGGCCCGGCACGCCGAGACCACGCGGTCCAGGGCGTCCACGAACTCGGGCTCTGCCAGCCGGCCGGGGATGCCCATCGAGTGGGACAGGTCCGCCGGCCCGACAAACAGGACGTCCACGCCGTCGATCGCGGCGGTGTCGCCGGCGTTGTCCACGGCGGTCATCGACTCCACCTGGAACACGCCGGTCAGCCGGTCGTTGCGCTCGTGGAGCTCGGCGTGGGAGACCTCGCCGTAGCCGCCACCGCGGTTGGGCAGCGCGACGCCGCGGATCCCGGCCGGCGGGAAGCGCATCCAGGCCAGCGTCTCGGTCACCTCCGCTGCGGTCTCGAGGCGCGGGATCATCAGGCCGTCCGCGCCCATGTCAAGCGCTCGCCCGACCCGCAGCCGCTCCGCGGAGGCGACCCTGACCAGGCCGGCGGTGGGCGTGCCCTGGACGGCGAGCAGCTGGCCGTGGAGCTCCGCCTCTGAGCCCATGCCGTGCTCGAGGTCGACGATCACCCAGTCGAAGCCGGCTCGGGCCGTCAGCTCCGCGGCGGCGATCGAGCCAAGGTTGACGAAGGCGCCGATGGTGACCTCGCCGGCGAGCACGCGGCGGCGCAGGTCCGGGCGGGGCGGCAGCGGTGGAGCGGGCGGCAGGCCGGTCATCGTTCCATCATGCCCGGGCGGGTCGTCAGCCGCTTCGCCCGCGCGCGTCAACCGGCCAGTGTTCGACGCGGCCGTCGGAGCCCACGGCCACGAATGACGACACGAGGTCCACCACCGGACAGATGTGGTTGGGCACGATCGCGACCACCTCGCCGAGCGCCGGCCGCTGGCCGATCCCGGTCAACGACACCACGCCGTGGTAGTCGCTCAGGCGCTCGAGGACCGCCCCGGGCCAGGCGGGCATGAGCCCGTACCCCTCGAGGCACGTGGGCAGATCCTTGGTGAGCGCCTTGGCGCCCGCGTCCAGGACGGCCTGTCCCGCGCCCGCCGACACGACGGTGGCCCCCACGACCGCCGCGATGCCGCCCGGCTCGATCGCCCCCAGGACGAGCTGCTGCCGATCCCCCAGGACGTACGTCCCGGCCCGGATCTCCGTCACCCGGCCGGCCGCCGCCAGCGTGCGGGTGGGCGTGGAGCCGGCGCTGAGCGTCCGCACCTCGAAGCCGGCGCCGGCCAGGGCCGTGGCCGCCGTCTCAAGGGCCGTGACCTCGTCCAGGGCCGCGGCGCCCGCGTTGCCCGGCCGGTAGCCGTGGCCACCGTGGGTGAACACGCCCTCGACTGCGAGCCCGGCACGGCGTGCCGCCTCGGCCACCTCGACCGCCTCGCCCGGGGTGGCCACGCCCGTTCGATGCAGGCCGGAGTCGATCTCGAGCAGGACCCGCAGGGGCCGCCGCCCGCCGGCGACCGCCGCTGCCAGGCGTACCGCGCCGGCCACCGAATCCACGCCCACGGCGAGGTCCGCCGCGTCGTCGAGATCGCGCAGGCGAGCCGCCTTCGGGCCCTCCGCCCACAGTGGGTAGGCGACGAACAGGTCCCGCAGGCCCGCCCGGGCGAACGTCTCGGCCTCGCCCAGCGTGCCGGTCGTGAGCCCGATCGCGCCGGCCTCGAGCTGCATGCGCGCGATCCGGACGCTCTTGTGGGTCTTGGCGTGGGGGCGGTTCGCGATGCCCCGGGCATCGAGCGCTCCCTGGAGGGCCTGGATGTTCGCGCGGACCCGGTCCACGAACACGACCAGCGCCGGCGTGTCCAGGCCGGTGGGCAGGCCCGGCAGGTCCGGCACGGAGGGATCCGGGATCCTCGGCGGCTCGAGCGTCACGGCGGCAAAGGTACTACCGCGCGGGAGCCGGCACCCGGTACCAGTGGGCCATATCGGCGGGACCGGTGACGCCGGTAGGGTCGAAGTCCTCCTCGCATGGGGAGCCATCTCACACCAGGCCGCTGAAGGGACCGGGAATGAAGTCGACCGTCAAGTGGTACGCCCATCGCGCCGCGATGCTCCTCGGGACGTTCGCGGCCTTCGCCTTCGTCGTGGGGGAGAGCGCCAAGCGCTGGTAGCTGCGCCGCCAGTCGCCGCAGCCCGAGCCGCCGGGAACACCCCCGGCGGCTTCGCGATTCCCGGGGTCACAACGGGGAACCGGTCCCCGGCCCGGAACCTCGCCGCGCCGCTCCTCAGCCCCGCCCGCGCTCCCGCCACAGGTTGCGGAGGAGAAACGACACGTTGGCCGGACGCTCCGCGAGGCGGCGCATGAAGTACGGGTACCACTGGGCGCCGTACGGGACGTAGACGCGGACGGTCCAGCCGGCGCGGGCCAGCTGCTCCTGGAGGTCGCGCCGGACGCCGTAGAGCATCTGGAACTCGAACGCGTCGCGGGCGATCCCCTCTGCGGTGGCGACTTCGATCGCGCGCTTGATGAGCCGCACGTCGTGGGTGGCCAGAGCCGGGTAGCGGCCCGCCCGGAGCAGCCGCAGCATCAGCCGCTCGTAGGCCTCGTCCACCTCGGCCTTCTCCTGGTAGGCGACGCCGGCCGGCTCCTTGTACGCACCCTTGCACAGCCGGACCCGCCCGTCCGCCGCGATGATCGCCTCGACGTCGTCGGCGCTCCGCCGCAGGGCAGACTGGATCACGACGCCCACGTCCGCGCCGCCGTCCCTCCAACTCGCGGGACGCACCGCCCGCCACAGGTCCAGGGTGGCGTCGGTGACCATGTGGTCTTCCATGTCGATCCGGACGAATGCGCCGGTCTCGACGGCCTTGGCGACGATCGCGCCGACGTTCTCGCGGGCGAGCACCGGGTCGATGGCGAGACCCATCTGGCTGGGCTTGAGGGACACGTTGCGGTCCATGCCGCGGCCGGCCAGGGCATCCAGCGCCTGGAGGTAGCGTGCCGCCGCGGCGCGGGCGTCCTCGGCTCGGGTGACGGACTCGCCCAGCACGTCCACCGTCGTCAGCATGCCCTGGGCGTGCAGGCGCTCGATCGCCGGCAGCGCCTCGTCGAGCGTCTCTCCCGAGATGAACCGCCGGACCATGGGGCGGGTGATCGGTACACGCGTCGCGAGACGGCCCAGCCACCGCTGGTGGGACAGCGTGAGGAGCGTCGAGCGCATCGCGCGCTCGGCGGCACTGTTCACGGCAGATCGCTCGGCCATCGGTGCCCCCTGCGGTTCAGGCTTGTGCTTGGTCGGGCGGGCCGCCGTAGGCGGCGTCGAGCTCAGCGACGAGCCGATCCTCGTCGTGGCGCGTGAGGGACGACCAGACGAGGTAGCCGGCGATGACGAGCGTCCAGGCCAGGGCGGCCGGGACAAGCAGGTCCGCGAGCAGCGGCACGGCCGCGAGCAGGCCGGTCGAGGCGGGGGCCTCGACCAGGTCGCGCGTGCCGAGGATCCCCGCCAGCCACAGGAGGAAGGCCCCGCCGGTGTAGCCCGCGGTGGTCGCCGACATCATTCCCAGCGGCCGCCCGAACGAGAACGCCGCCACCCTGGCCGCGTCGGGCGGATAGAAGTACGCGGCCTCCAGCCGGTGCGCGACCAGCACGTCCCGCCCGAACCGGGCGTTGATCGCCCGCTCGAGGAACTCGGCGTGCCGGCGCGCGAAGACCGTGTAATAGAACAGGTAGGCGGTCTCGAGGAAGGCGAACGGGACGAGGAACGGGACCGCGATCACGGCGCCCGGGAAGATCCCCGATCCGGAGAGCGCGAGCAGGAGCAGGGCCACCAGGGTCCACGTCCGAATCCGCTCGAAGAAGCGCTCCGAGTACCCGAACAGCATCCCGCGCATGCGCGTCAGCTGCTCCGCGAGCAGGCGCATCTCGTCGGGGTCCGGCCGTCCGCCCGCCCCGGGATGGGCGGCGGAACCCGGGACGTCGGTGGGCGTGGTATCCATCGGGCCGAGGATATCGCGGCGGATGCGGCCGGGAAGGAAGGGTCTGCCGCTCGGCCGTCAGGCCTTCGGACGCCGTCGCCGCTGCTTCGGCGGCTGGGCGAGCTGGACCTCAAGCTCGTCGCCCAGCTCCACGGTGCGCCGGAAGGCGGCCCACACGGCCTCGGACAGGACGGTCCGGAGGCGCCCCGATTCCAGCTCGTGGATGGCCGCGGCGCTCGTGCCGGCAGGCGACGTGACCATGTTCCGCAGGACGGCCGGGTGATCGCCCGACTGCTTCGCGAAGCGGGTGCTCCCCTCGAGCGTCTCGATCACGATGTCGTGGGCCACGTGCCGCGGGAACCCAAGGTGCACGGCCGCGTCGATCATGGCCTCCATCACCAGGAACACGTAGGCGGGGCCGGTCCCGGACACGGCGGTCGCCATGGCGACCCACTTCTCGTCCTCGACCTCGAGCTCCGCACCGAGCGCACCGAGCAGCGCCTTCGCCTGGGCCCGCTGCTGGTCCGTGCTGGCGGGCGTGGCGTACCACACGGTCATCCCGCTGCCGATCCGGGCCGGGGTGTTGGGCATCGCACGGACCACCTGGTCATGGCCAAGGACCGTCACCAGGGCGGCGGTCGTGGGGCCGGCGAGAACCGACAGGACGAGCTGACCCTGCCGCAGGTGTGGCCCGATCTCCCGGCCGACCCGCCCCAGCGTCTGGGGCTTCACCGCCAGGATCACCACGTCCGCGGCGTCCACCGCATCCACGTTCGATGCGGTCGTCCGGATGCGGTGGGTCCGCTCCAGCTCATCCCGGCGTTCGGCTCGCGGGTGGCTGGCGATCACCTGCTCGGGCGTGACCAGGTTGCCGCGCAGCAGCCCGACGATCATGGCCTCGGCCATGACGCCGGATCCGACGGTCGCGATGGTGCGGTCCACGAGGGGAGACATCGCGGCGGAGGATAGCACCGGGGTCCTGTGCGGCCGCCCGGATGGGTGGCGGAGTGCCCGGTGCGTGGCGGAGTGCCCGCGCACGCCGAGCCGCGGACGCCAGGCCGGTACGCGGAAGCGCGGAAGCGCGGAGGGGTGGCCGGCGAGGCGGCCGCCCGGATCAGGAGCTCGTCAGGCCGGCTTGATCGCCTCGAGCGCCGCGCGAGCCGCTGCCTTGTCGCCGAACCACGTCGCGTTGATGGCCGTGTACGGCGCCCACTCCGCCGGGAGGCTCTCCTCCGGGAAGATGGCGTTGACCGGGCATTCGGGCTCGCACGCACCGCAGTCGATGCACTCGTTGGGGTCGATGTAGAGGATGCGGTCCGTGCCCTCGTCGAAATGGATGCAGTCCACGGGGCAGACGGACACACACGCCTGGTCCATCACGTCGACGCAGGGCTCCGCGATCACGTACGTCATGGTCTGATGATCTCCTGGAAACGGCGCTGCCGGGAGCGCGGGAACGACCCGCGCACGCCTCAGACTGTACCACCGGGCGAGGGGCTCCCGAGGCGCGCGCGAGCATGCACGCCCGCTCAGGGGGAGGCGGCCATCCCCGCGGCAGGCGGCGTCGCGGTCCCAAGCGGATGCCCCAGCTCGTCCACGAATCGTACGGGGACGACCATCCCCTTCTGCCAGTGCCCCGGGATGTGGCAGCCCACGAACCAGGCTCGGCCCGTGGCCGCCGCATCGGCGGGCACCGTCCACGTGACGTCCACTCGCTGGCCGGACCCGACGACGACCCGCACCCCCTCGAAGCCCGCCGGCTCCGCGACGGCCGGCGTCGGGCCGGGCGGGCTGTCCGCCGTTGCATCCTCGGCCGCCTCCCAGGCCAGCTGGTCATCCATGTCGCCCACGACGGCCTCGTGGATCGCGAGCCCGCCGTTGACCACGCGCAGGACGACCGTCTCGCCCGGGACCAGGTCCACGACCGGCGGCACGAAGGCGTAGTCACGGGCGATGACGTTCACGTCCCGTGGCGCGCCGCTGGTGCCCGGGGCGATCGGCGGCGTCACGACGGGCGCCGACGCGTCGCACGCGGCACCCAGGAGGGCGATGGCGACCAGCGCGGCGGCTGCGGGACGACGGGTGGCGGTTCGCATCGCGCCATGATGCGGGAGATCGGCCGGCAGGCCGCGGGACGCACCGACGCTTGACACGACACGAGGGCCGGAATAGGGTGCGCGCGCCAGTTCGAGCGGTGTGCATGGGGACGCAGACACCGTCGCTCGGGATCCCGTTTCGCACTCGCCAACCTCGGCCGACCTCGGCTGACAGGAGACCGGAACGCCTCGTGACCACGCTTGCAACCGACCAGGCAATCCCCTCCGCCCGCGACGACGACGGCCACCAGCCCGCCGTCCGCCTCGAGGGCGTTGAGAAGCGCTTCGGCGAGGTCGTCGCCGTGGCGGGCGTCGACCTGGAGATCGCCGACGGCGAGTTCTTCTCCATGCTCGGTCCGTCGGGGTCGGGCAAGACGACGACGCTGCGGATGATCGCGGGCTTCGAGCTGCCGACCGCCGGCAGGGTCCTCCTCCGCGGCCAGGACGTCACGCGCCTCCCGCCGTTCGAGCGCGACGTGAACACCGTGTTCCAGGACTACGCGCTGTTCCCGCACATGAGCGTCGGCGAGAACGTCGCCTACGGGCTGGTCGTGCGCAAGGTGCCGAAGGCCGAGCGCGAGCGGCGCGTCGGTGATGCGCTGCGGATGGTGCGCCTGGAGGGCTACGAGCGCCGCAAGCCCGGGCAGCTGTCCGGCGGCCAGCGGCAGCGCGTCGCCCTCGCGCGCGCGCTCGTCAACCGGCCGCGCGTCCTGCTGCTGGACGAGCCGCTGGGGGCCCTGGACCTCAAGCTCCGGGAGGAGATGCAGATCGAGCTCAAGGCGATCCAGAAGGAGGTCGGGATCACGTTCATCTACGTGACCCACGACCAGGAGGAGGCGCTCACCATGAGCGACCGGATCGCCGTGTTCAACCTCGGGCGGATCGAGCAGATCGGGGCGCCCGCGGACGTCTACGAGCGGCCGGCGACGCGGTTCGTGGCCGGCTTCGTGGGCACGTCAAACCTGCTGGCCGGCGCGGCCGCCGAGTCGATCGTCGGCCGGCAGGGCACGTTCACCGTCCGGCCGGAGAAGATCCACCTCGGCTCCCCGGAGGAGACCCCCGGTGACGACGAGATCGGGGCCGCGGGGCAGATCCGCGAGGTCGTGTACCTCGGGCAGGACACCCGCTACTTCGTGGAGCTGGACGCGGGCGCCCTGCTCGTGGTCGTCCAGCAGAACCTGGCGACGTCCTCGATGGAGGCGCTCGCCCAACGGGGCCGGAGAGTCCGGCTCACCTGGAAGCGGCAGCATTGCCTGCCCGTCGCGGACGGGGGGCGACCTGTGGAGGAGGAGACAGCCAGATGATCAACCGGAGGATCCTGGCGCTCGGCGCCGTGGCGGCCATCGTGGTCGCAGCGTGCGGCGGTGCCACGAGCACCACGGCCCCCAGCGCGGCGGCCCCCAGCGCGGAGGCCCCCAGCGCGGCGGCCAGCGAGGCGCCGGGCACGCCGGCGGCGATCGGCCCCGGCGAGGGCGAGCTCAATCTCGTGATCTGGCCCGGCTACGCCGAGCGCGGAGAGGTTGACCCGGCCTACAACTGGGTCGGGCCGTTCGAGGAGAAGACCGGCTGCAAGGTCAACACGACGGACATGACCGACTCCAACAACGGCGTCGCGCTCATCCAGTCCGGCGGGTACGACGGCATCTCGGCGTCCGGTGACGCGACGACCCGGCTGATCGCCGGCGGCTACGTCGCCCCGGTGGACACCTCGATGCTGCCCAACTACGCGAACGTGTTCGAGGGCCTCAAGAACCTGCCTCACAACACGGTCGACGGCGTCAACTACGGGGTGCCGCACGGTCGCGGCCCGAACCTGCTCGCGTTCAACACCGAGGTCGTGACGCCCGAGCCCACGACCTGGGATCCCGTCTGGGAGGGCGGCTCGGCCTACGCGGGCAAGATCAGCGTCTACGACTCCTCGATCTACATCGCGGACGCGGCGCTGCACCTCATGACCAAGCGCCCGGAGCTGGGGATCAAGGACCCGTACCAGCTCAACGAGGCGCAGTTCGCCGAGGCGATCAAGCTGCTGGAGGCGCAGAAGGCCAACGGCGCGATCTACTGGAGCGTCCTCACGGACCAGGTCCAGTCGTTCGGCACGGGCGACCTCGTCGTCGGCACGACGTGGCAGTACCAGGTCAACCTGCTGCAGGGTGAGAGCAAGCCGGTCAAGGGGATCCTCCCCGAGGAGGGCTCCACCGGCTGGTCGGACACCTGGATGGTGGCCGCCAACGCGAAGCATCCGAACTGCATGCTCATGTGGATGGACCACATCATGTCGGCCGAGGCCAACGGCCAGGCCACCGTCTGGTTCGGCGAGGCGCCGACCAGCCCGCAGGCATGCGAGGTCGCTGAGACGCTCTCGCCCGGCCACTGCGAGCTGACGCACGCCACCGACGAGGCCTACTACGACAAGGTCTGGTACTGGAGCACCCCGCAGGAGGATTGCGCGGACGACGACGCGGCCACCACCTGCAAGACCCAGGACGACTGGGTCGAGGCCTGGACCAAGCTGCGCGGCGCCTGAGCCGATCCCAACGCATCGATCAGACGAGATCGCGAAGGGCTCCCCGGCGCCGTCCGGGGAGCCCTTCGGCCTCGCCTGATCCCAACCCAAGACTGACCGACGACCCGATGACCGCACCGACCGCACCCGGCCCGACGACTCCCGGCCCGACGTCACCCGTCCGGCCCGGCGTCGTGCGTCGGTTCTCGGCCTGGCTCCACACCCGCCGGCGGCTGCAGCTGGGGCTGCTGCTGGCCGGCCCCATGGGCTGGCTGACGATCGCCTACTTCGGCTCGCTGTTCATCCTGCTGCTCAGCGCGTTCTGGGCCAAGGATGCCTTCACGGGGAAGGTGGAGCCGTTCAGCTGGTCATTGGACGCCCTCGGCGGCATGTTCGCCGGCGAGGTGTACAGGACGATCGCGCTCCGCACCGTGGGGATGGCTGCCCTGGTCACGGTCACCGATGCGATCCTCGCGTTCCCGATCGCGTACTACATGGCCCGCATCGCGTCGCCGCGGCGTCGCAGCCTGCTGGTCATCGCCGTGCTCATGCCCCTGTGGGCCGCGTACCTGGTCAAGGTGTATGCGTGGCGGACGATCCTCCAGGGCGGCGGCGTGCTGCAATGGGTGATGACCCCGCTCGGGCTCGAGGCGCCCGGGCTCGACGAGCTCGCCAACAGCTGGGTCGTGCTGTCCTACCTCTGGCTGCCGTACATGATCCTGCCGATCTACGCCGGCCTGGAGCGGATCCCGAACTCCCTCCTCGAGGCGTCCTCGGACCTCGGGGGCCGGGCCGGCACGACCTTCCGCCGCGTCATCCTGCCGCTGGTGTTCCCGGCACTCGTGGCCGGCTCGATCTTCACGTTCTCGCTCACGCTGGGCGACTACATCACCCCCGACCTCGTCTCCGACGCGAAGTTCATCGGCAACGTCATCTACGACAACTCCAGCCTGGGCAACCTGCCGCTCGCGGCCGCGTACTCCCTGGTCCCGATCGTGATCATGACCGTCTACCTGCTCGTCGCGCGCCGGCTCGGCGCGTTCGAGTCGCTGTGAGGCCGGCCGGTGACTGAGTCTCGAGCGACCCGGATCGCGCTCCGCATCGCGACTGCGCTCGTCCTCGCCTTCCTGTACCTGCCGCTCATCATCCTCGCCATCTACGCCTTCAACCCGAGCAAGCTCCAGGTCTGGCCGCCGACCGGGTTCACGCTCCACTGGTTCGGCGAGGCGATCGCGAACGCGTCGGTCGGCCGGGCGATCGTGAACTCGCTGATCGTCGGAGCGTGCGCCACCCTCATGGCGCTCCTGCTCGGCACGCTGGCCGCGATGGCCGTGGCCCGGTACTCGTTCTTCGGCCGGCACACGATCTCATTCCTGCTGGTCCTGCCCATCGCGCTGCCCGGGGTCGTGACCGGCATCGCTTTGCGCACGACATACGTGACGCTCGGCGTGGATTTCGGGCTGCTCACGATCGTCATCGGCCACGCGACGTTCTGCGTGGTCATCGTCTACAACAACGTGATCGCCCGCCTGCGACGGCTGCCCCGCACGCCGGAGGAGGCCTCCTCGGACCTGGGCGCGGACTCGTTCCGCACCTTCCGGCGGATCACGCTGCCGGGCATGCGGACGGCGCTGCTGTCCGGCGCCCTGCTGGCGTTCGCCCTGTCCTTCGACGAGATCATCGTCACCAACTTCACGGCGGGCGCGGGTACCCAGACGATCCCGATGTGGATCTACACGGCGATCCAGCGACCGACCGAGCTGCCGATCGTGAACGTGGTCGCGCTGGTGATGATCCTCGTCAGCGTGATCCCCGTGTGGCTGTCCAACCGGCTCTCGTCGGACGGGGCCATCGGAGGCGGGCGCGGCTGACGCCGTCCGGTCCTGCCGGCACCGTCACCGGCGGCGAGGTCACCCGCGGCCGGTGGATCCCGGGCCACCGCCCTCACCATCGCTTGGCGCTCTCCACCAGGGGCATCAGCACGACGACCAGGGCGGGGAGCCACCGCCTGGCCGCCGACGCCAAGCTCACCGCGCGCTCGTGCATCGGGGATCTCCTCCTTCCCGGCCGCGCGGCCGGATCCTGGGGTCGCGTCGCGATCCCTCCGAGGAGTGCCCGATCGACCGGCGCGGGGGCGCAGTATCGTCAGGCCCGCTTATCCGCCACTTACGCGGGCCCGCAGATCGGGATCGCGAAGCCCGTCCGGATCGGCCGAACGGCCCTCCACCGACCCCGTCGCGACCTGTAGCATCCGCCACCATGGACGACTCGATCGCCCCGGTGGATCCGCGCGTCGCGCTCCTCGAGGAGCGAGAGCGCGTGCTGGCGGGACTCAACGACGTCGAGGTCGAGGCGCCGGGTCCGATGACCTACGGCTCGCAGGCTGCCGCCGCCAGCCACGTGTTCGAGCAGCAGCGGGACCTCGCGCTCCGAGACCACAACGAGCAGCACCTGGCCGCGATCGACGCCGCGCTCGCTCGACTTGACGCCGGCACGTACGGGCAGTGCACGTCCTGCCATAACCCGATCGCCCCGGAGCGCCTCGAGGCGCGGCCGTGGGCGGCCCTGTGCATCGACTGCCAGCGTGCCGCCCCGCGGCGATGAGCCGGCGCCACTGCGGCGCTGACCGGCGCCACGCCGCGGCGTTGAGCGGGACCATCCCCGCCGTCGGGCGATGACGTCGGAGCGCCGCCTGCCCCACCTCGTCGAGCTGTCGGCGATCCGCGCCGCAGCGGAGACGCTGGGCGGCGTCACGCTGCGCACCCCGCTGGTCCCGTTCGGCCGCCCCGAGCGCCGGCAGCTGCTCAAGGCAGAGTCGCTCCAGCCGATCGGCGCGTTCAAGCTTCGGGGTGCCTACAACGCGGCGGCCTCGCTGCCGCCCGACGTGCGCGCCCGCGGGCTCATCACCTACTCGTCCGGCAACCACGCGCAGGGGGTCGCCCGGGCAGCCCGGTTGTTCGGCGTCCCGGCGGTGATCGTGATGCCCTCGGACGCGCCCGCCCTCAAGCGCGCGAGGGTCGAGGCCGACGGAGCCGAGGTCGTCGTCGTCGGCCCGGCCTCCGAGGAGCGGCGGCGGGTTGCGGTGGCGCTGGCGGCAGAGCGCGGCCTGACGATGATCCCGCCCTACGACGACCCGCGGATCGTCGCCGGCCAGGGCACGGCCGGACTCGAGATCGCGGAGGATCTGCCGGACGTCGCGGCCGTGCTGGTGCCGATCGGGGGCGGCGGGCTCGCGGCCGGGGTGGCGGCCGCGATCACCGCGCTGGCGCCCGCCGCCCGCATCGTGGGCGTGGAGCCGGAGCTGGCCGCCGACGCGCGAGACTCGCTGGCGCAGGGCCGCATCGTGGAGTGGCCGGCGGAACTCGTGAGCCGCACGATCGCAGACGGGACCCGCACCCAGTCGCTGGGGCGGCTCACCTTCGCGCACCTCCGTGCCCAGCTGGACGCAATCGTCACGGTCAGCGAGGCGGAGATCGCCGCTGCCGTCCGGCTCGCGGCCGAGGAGGCGCGGCTGGTCGTGGAGCCGTCCGGTGCCCTGCCGATCGCGGCGATGCGGTTCCACGCCGCGGAGGCCGGGATCATCGGACTCGATGGGCCCGTGGTCGGCGTCGTGTCCGGGGGCAACGTGGACCCGGATCGCTACCGGCGCTACCTCGAAGCGCCGATCCCGCCCGAGGCCTGATCCCGGCGCGTCCGCGGGGTGGGGTCGCGGCGCGGCTGTTCCACCCGGCCGGGGTCGCGGCGGCGGCCGTCCCACCTGGCCAGATACCGAGAACGTCGGTATTGGCGCGCGACTTGGCCACCCTTCGACGACGCCCCGGCCTCGGTCGAGACGGACGACGCACGAGACGATGATCGCCACGGTGCCGACCTGGCCCCTCACCGATGGGACGCGTGCTAGGTCACATGTACCTGGCCTACCACGGGCCGGGTCGTTGGGTGGCCCACCCGCCCACCTCTCGGACGCCTTTGCACCGATGGGGCGCGTACATGGCCATGATCGAGCGTCGCCGAGCCGGATTGCACGCACCGTATCGGTGGATGACCAGGATCGACCGGGGGTGCGGCCGTGACAGCGGCGCGGGACCTTGGCGCTGCACGGCCCCGCCGGCCCGTCAGCGACCGGCGGTGCCCCGGTCCGCGGCCTCCGCCGCCCGTCGCGCCGCCAGGCGCGCCTCGCGCTCGCGGATCGCGGCCCGCTCGCCCTCCAGGCGTCGGTCCTCCCCCACCGATCGCCGCTCCTCGTCGCGCATCCACACCGCCACGAGCAGGATCAGCGCCGCGAGGAACACGAGATCCCCACCCAGCCACATGATCGAGCCGGCGATCTGCTGGTCCTCCAGCGGCGTCGGTCCCCAGTCGCGGATCGTCGTCACGTAGTGGGGGTACAGCGGCGTGGACGCGAACGCGATCGCCACGGCGAGGAACGTGTTCTGGGGCATCTGCAACCCGACGTAGAGGACCTTGGCGGCCGGTCGCATCCGCCATGGCGACGGATCCGGGCCCACGACCGGCCACCAGAACAGAAGGCCTGCGGACAGGAACAGCGCGTGCTCCAGGCGATGCGCGAGCTCGTTCTCCAGGGCCGCGTCGAACAGGGGCGAGAAGTGGCTGCCCCACATGACCGCCGCGAAGACCACCCACGAGACCACCGGGAACGACACCGCGCGGACGACCCGCGAGTGGAGCAGCGGCAGGATCCGCCGCCGGCGAGTCTCCGGCGACGACGCCCGCAGCAGCAGCGTGATCGGACCCGCGTACAGCAGCAGCACCGGCGCCACGAGGGTCAGCAGCAGGTGCTGGACCATGTGGACCGAGAACAGCGTCGTGTCGTAGCGCTCGATCCCGGAGTCGAGGGCCAGCAGGATCGACCCCAGGCCAAGCAGCCAGGAGACGGTCCGCCGCCGTGGCACGGGGTTGGCGGGGTGGGCGCGGTTCACGCGGAGCACCCCGGCGCGCCAGACGAGGACCGCGGCGATCGCCGGCAGCCAGACGAGGGGGTCGAACCTCCAGGTGGTCAGGAACGTGGCCGCGGTCGGTGCGCCGGGCACCTCCCCGCCGTGGCCGAGCACGACCGGCGCGATGGCGACGGCGAGGGCGACGGCCGCGACCGGCCCGAGGCCGAGCAGGAGCACCGCACGGAGGGGGTTCACGGGGCCTATTGTCCCGCGATTCGGGACAACTTGGCCGACGGGCCATTCGGCAGGGGTCAAGAGGTCATTAAGGCCCCCGCGCCCGGAAAACTCGTATATCATCCGCGCGTCCGACGCCCCCGGCCCGATCGGGGACGTGCGTCCCCGGACGGCGAGCCTCATCTGCCCGCCCGCGACCATGCCCTTGGCCGCGGCCGAAGTCACTCGAGGAACCCGATGTCGATGCCTTCCCGATCACGGATCGGGTCCGGTCCCCTCGCCGCCGTCCTGATCACGATCACGGTGGTGGCCGTGACGGTGCTCCTGCTCGCTGCCGCCGGGATCACGCCGCAGCGCGCCTGGGACAGCTTCTTCCCCGTCGGCGGCGAGACGCCGGCCACGGACCGCGCCGTCACGATCCGCCAGCTGTACGACATCGTGTTCTACATCGCGGTGGTGATCTTCTTCCTGGTCGAGGCGCTGATCGTCTGGTCCGTGATCCGCTACCGCCGCAAGCCGGGCGACGACGAGCTTCCCCCGCAGACCCACGGCAACAACCTGGTCGAGGTCATCTGGACCGCGATCCCGGTGGCGATCGTGGGCTTCCTGTTCGTGCTCTCGTTCCAGGCCCTCGACACCGTCGAGGCGAGCACGGAGACGGACGTCAACATCCGTGCCTTTGCTGCCCGCTACCAGTGGGAGTTCGACTACCTCGACGCGAACGGCAACGTCCTGTTCACGCAGGCGCTGCCGACCGGCGACACGGGCGGCATGGTCGTGCCCGTGGATGAGCCGGTGCACGTGACCCTGCGGAGCGACGACGTCATCCACGCCTTCTACGTCCCCAAGTTCCTGTTCAAGCGGGACGTGATCCCCGGCGTCGAGAACAAGTTCGACTTCACCGTCGAGGAGGCGGGCACCTATCGCGGCCAGTGCGCGGAACTGTGCGGCGCCTTCCACGGCGCGATGATCTTCGACGTCCATGCGGTGCCGCGCGCCGAGTACGACGCCTTCGTGGCGGCCCAGATCGAGAAGGCGAATGCCACCCCGGCACCCTCCGGGCCGACCGAGGGGCCGGTCCTGCAGATCTCGGCCAAGGACGTCCAGTTCAGCACCGACACGCTCGAGGCCCCGGCCGACACCAAGTTCTCGATCCAGTTCAAGAACGACGACGCCACCATCCAGCACAACGTGGAGATCCGGGACGCGAGCGGCGCCACGGTGTTCATGGGCGACATCTTTCCGGGCGTTGACGAGCGGACGTACGTGGTGGATCCGCTGCCTGCCGGCACCTACACCTTCGTCTGCACGGTCCATCCGAACATGACCGGCACGCTCACGGTCCAGTAAGGGAGCTGGGATGGCCACCTCGACCCTGACCCCCGCCGCTCCCGCCTACCGCAGCGGGCTGTACGACTGGCTCACGACCACCGATCACAAGAAGATCGGGATCATGTACCTGGTCAACTCCATGATCTTCTTCCTGGCCGGCGGCATCCTCGCGCTGGTCGTGCGCGTGGAGCTCGCCGTGCCGGGCCTCCAGTTCATGGACGAGGCCTTCTACAACCAGGCGTTCACGATGCACGCCTCGTTCATGCTGTTCCTGTTCGTCATCCCGATCCTGGCCGGCTTCGGCAACTACGTCGTGCCGCTCCAGCTGGGCGCGCCGGACATGGCGTTCCCACGCATCAACGCCCTCTCGCTCTGGCTGCTGCCCCTGGGCGGCGCCCTGATGGCGTCGGGATTCCTGGTGTCGGGCGGCGCCGCGGCGTCCGGCTGGACGGAGTACCCGCCGCTGTCGGGCTCGGAGTACAGCGGCACCGGCACGGACCTGTGGATCATGGGCCTGACGCTGATCGGGACCAGCTCCATCCTGGGCGCGATCAACTTCCTGGTCACGATCTTCAAGATGCGCGCGCCGGGCATGACGCTGTTCCGGATGCCGATCCTGGTGTGGACGATCCTGGTCACCAGCGTGCTGGTGCTGATGGCGACGCCGGTCCTGACCAGCGCCCTGATCATGCTGTTCATCGACCGCAACTACGGCGGAAGCTTCTTCGACCCGGCGAACGGCGGCCTGGCCGTCCTGTACCAGAACGTGTTCTGGTTCTACTCCCACCCGGCCGTCTACATCATGATCCTGCCGGCGATGGGCATCGTGTCCGAGATCCTGCCCGTCTTCTCGCGCAAGCCGCTGTTCGGCTACAAGGCGTTCGTGTTCGCCACCGCGGCCATCGGCGCCCTCGGCTTCTCGGTCTGGGCGCACCACATGTTCACGACGGGCCAGGTCTTCCTGCCCTTCTTCAGCCTGATGACGTTCCTGATCGCGGTGCCCACGGGCGTGAAGATGTTCAACTGGATCGCCACCATGTGGCGCGGCCAGCTGATGTTCGCGACGCCGATGCTGTACGCAGTCGGGTTCCTGGTCCTGTTCCTGGTCGGGGGCCTCAACGGCGCGTTCTCGGCGGCCGTGCCGGTGGACTTCGCGATCCACGACACGTACTTCGTGGTCGCCCACATCCACTACGTGCTGTTCGGCGGCTCGGTGTTCGCGATCTTCGGCGGCATCTACTACTGGTTCCCCAAGATGACCGGGCGAATGCTCAACGAGACCCTGGGGCGGATCCAGTTCGTGCTCCTGTTCATCGGGTTCAACCTGACCTTCTTCCCGATGCACCAGCTGGGCCTGGCCGGCATGCCGCGGCGGATCGCGGACTACGCGAACGGCGCCGGCTGGACGGAGCTCAACCTGGCCGCCACGGTCGGCGGGTTCATCATCGCGTTCGCGATGCTGCCGTTCTTCTGGAACGTCCTGATCTCGCTGCGCAACGGCAGGGTCGCGGGCGATGATCCGTGGGAGAGCAACACGCTGGAATGGGCGACCTCCTCGCCCCCGCCGCCGTACAACTTCGATCACCTGCCCGAGATCCGCTCCGAGCGTCCCGTGTTCGACGCCCGGCACGGCCGGACTGCGGCCCACTGAGCGGGAGGGAGAGATGACCGCAGACGCGCACGCCCTGACCGCTCCCGAGCACGCGCCGGCCGAGGTCCACCACACCGGGGGGATCGGCAACCCGGTCCTGGGGATGCTGCTGTTCATCACCAGCGAGGTGATGTTCTTCGCCGGCCTGTTCGCCGCCTACTTCAGCATCCGGGCCAACTTCGTCGACACCGACGGGGTCCACCGGTGGCCGCCGCTGGAGTTCGAGGGCATCCTCAACCCGTTCCGCCTCACGACCGAGCACGGCGACCTGAACCTGATCCTGCCGGCGACGATCATCCTCGTCCTGTCGTCGTTCACCTGCCAGTGGGGCGTATGGGCCATCCGGCGGGACGACCATCGGCGCTTCGTCCGCTTCATCGCTGTCACGCTGGTCCTCGGCATCGTGTTCCTGCTGATCCAGGCGTACGACTACCTCGTGCTGTTCAACGAGGGGCTGACGATGGGGTCGGGCACGTTCGGCACCACGTACTTCACGCTCACCGGCTTCCACGGCGCCCACGTGTTCGGCGGGGCGATCATGCTGGCGGTGGTGCTGTACCGCGGGATGGCGGGCCAGTTCTCGGCCCGGCACCATGACATGGTCGAGGCGACGTCGCTCTACTGGCACTTCGTGGACGTCGTCTGGATCATGCTGTTCTCGATCCTGTACCTGCTGTAGCCGCGACGGAGGAGCCACGCACGATGACCCCGCGCCGGGCCGCAGCAGTCGGCATCATCTTCCTCGTGATCGCCGTGAGCTACTTCGCGCTGGCACCGGTCTTCGGCTACACCGTTGACTTCGCCGGCGTCACGATGCTGGCGGCCCTCGCGGCCGCGATGTCGATCATGGCCTACGTGTTGATCGCAGGACAGCGGAGCTGACGCGGGACCCATGCTGGACGAGCTCTGGGACCGGCTGATCGCCTTCAGCGAGCAGTTCATCGTCCCCGACTGGGGGGCGCTGGTCGCTCTCCTCCCGGTGCTGCTCGCGTTCCCGGTCGTCCTCTACCTGATCTGGATCCTGTACCGGTTCCTGACGGCCGGGCCCACGAGCCGGGGCTACCGGCGGCAGACCCCGGTGACGCCCGAGGGCATCCACATGCCCGGGCCGTCGTTCGCCCCGCTGTTTGCCGCCTTCGGTGCGTTCATGCTCCTGTTCGGGCTGTTCGCGGGCGGTCCTTGGCTGTGGGCCGGCCTGCTGGTCCTCGTGATCACGCTGCTGTACTGGGGTCGCGAGGCGCTCCGGGAGTACGACCACCTGCCGTCGGTCGCGGCGGAGCACGCCGCCCCGGTCGGCGCCCTTCCGGCGCCCGCCGGCACACCGCCCGCGGGCGTCCACATCCCCCCGCCCTCGTTCCGGCCGCTGCTGGTGTCGATCTCGCTCACCCTGCTCGTGGCCGGGATGGTCATCGGTGGCTGGGCACTGCTGCTGGGCCTGGGGGCGGTCGTGCTGACCGGCCTCGGCTGGCTCCGCGACGCGCGCCGGGAGTACGTCGCCGTCGAGGACGCGGACCGCACGGGCCACCTGGACGGTGGCGGCGCACCCGCCTGGCCCAGGGCGACGTTCGTCGCCCTGGCGGTCATCGTCGGCCTGGCCGTGGTGCTCTCGTCCGGCATCCTGACCGGCTCGGGAGGTGACGAGGCCGCGCCCAGCGGCGGGCCGGCGGCGAGCGGAGACGCCGGCGGCGGCACGGGCGGCGATGGCGGCACGGACGGCTCCGGCCACCCCGGCGGCGACCCTGCCGGCCGCGGATGTCACGGTGACCGCGGAGGGGATCGCCTACCTCGAGAAGGAGATCACCGTCCCGGCGGACCAGCCGTTCACGATCGCGTTCGACAACCGGGACGCCGGCGTGCCGCACGACATCGTGATCAAGGATGCCGCGGGCGTGACGCTGTTCCAGGGTGCCCGGACGGACGGCCCGGTCGTCGTGGTCTACGATGTCCCGGCACTCCCCGCCGGGCAGTACACGTTCGTGTGCTCGTTCCACCCGAACATGACGGGGACCGTCACCGCGCAGTAGGTTCCCGCCACGTTCCGCAGATCCCGGTCCACGATCCGCTTCACCGCGCTCGCCGTCCTCGCCCTTGCCATCGCCGTCGCCCCGACGGTGACGGCGTGCGGCGGTGCCGGGCAGGCGCGTGTCGGCGAGCCCGCGCCGCCGGTCACCGGCACGACGCTGGACGGCGAGCCGTTCGACCTCGCCGGCTATCGCGGACGGCCCGTGGTGCTCAATTTCTGGGCGTCCTGGTGCAAGCCCTGCCGGGACGAGTTCCCGCTGTTCAAGGAGCGGCTGGACACGCTCGGCGCCAGCGACGACCTGGCGGTGGTGGGCATCCTCTACGACGACGATCCCGGCCTCGCGCAACGCTTCCTGGACGACATGGGTGCCCCGTGGCCCACCGTGGCAGACCCGGACGACGCGCTCGCGACGGCCTACCGGGTGGTCGCGCCACCCCAGACGTACTTCATCGACGCCGACGGCATCCTGCGTGGAATCCAGGTCGGCGAGGTGCGGCCCGAGGACTTCGACACCCAGTATGCGAAGATCCGTCCGTGAGCGTCCCCTCCCACCCCCGGTTCGAGGCGCCCGCGATCGAGGCCGCGCCGGCGGTGGAGGCCGTCGACCTCCGAAAGGCCTACGGCCGGCGCGAGATCCTGTCCGGCGTCTCGTTCCAGGTCCGCCGCGGCGAGCTGTTCGCTCTGCTGGGCCCCAACGGCGCCGGCAAGACGACCACGGTGGAGATCCTCGAGGGATACCGGCACGCGGACGCCGGCACGGTGCGCGTGCTGGGGCTGGACCCGGCGCGCGATGGCGCGAGGCTCCGGCCCCGGATGGGCCTGATGCTCCAGGAGGGCGGCATCGAGCCCCGCGCAACCCCGCGGGAGACGCTCCGGCTGTATGCCCGCTTCTACCGTGACCCGGAGGACCCGGAACGGCTCCTGCAACTCGTGGATCTGGGCGGGGCCGCGAACACCCGCCATCGCCGCCTGTCCGGCGGCGAGAAGCAACGGCTCGGACTTGCCCTGGCGCTGCTGGGCCGGCCGGAGCTCCTGGTCCTCGACGAGCCCACCGCGGGCATGGACCCCGCCGCCAAGCAGGCGACCCGCGACCGGATCGCCGCCCTCCGCGACGCCGGCACGACGATCCTGCTCACCACCCACGAGCTGGGCGACGTGGAGCGGCTGGCGGATCGCGTGGCGGTCCTGGACCGCGGCCACCTGGTGGCCGTCGGCTCGCCGGCGGAGCTGACCGGGGCCGGCGCACCGCGCCTCCGGTTCCGCCTCTCGACGCCACTGGGCCCGGAGGACCTCCGCTCGCTGTCGGGCTGGGCCGCGGCCCACGACGGCGGCGTGGCGCGTGTCGTCGCGGCGGGCCCCGGGGCGGCCTACGAGATCGAGGGCCTGGCGGACGCGCCGGATCCCGTGCTCGTGGCCGGGCTGGCCGGTTGGTGCGCGGAGCGCGGACTCCTGATCGTGGATCTGCACCTCGGGGCGGCCAGCCTCGAAGAGCGCTACCTGGAGCTGGTCGGGGCCGACGTGGCGCAGGAGGCGGAGGGATGAGCCAGCCGGCCGCCGGCACCGGGTCACAGGGCCGGTTGGAGCCCATCGGGCGCGGGGCGCCCGCCCGGCCTGCGTCCCCGATCCGGATGGCGCTCGCGCTCGCCGCCTACGAGCTGCGCCTGGCCGTCCGCCGGGGAGAGAGCCTGCTGATCACGTTCGTCATCCCGGCCGGGGTGCTGCTCGTGTTCAGCGCCTTCGACATGGGCGGTGCCGGGACGACCGGCGAGCCGGTGGACCGGCTGCTGCCCGGATCGATCTCCCTTGCGATCATCGCGGCCTCGTTTGTCGCGCTGGCCATCGCCACCGCGTTCGAGCGCCAGTACGGCGTGATCAAGCGCCTGGGCGGCAGCCCCGCGGGTTCCGGCGTGGTCGTGGCGGCGAAGACGGCGGCCGTCGTGGTCGTGGAGGCCGTCCAGCTCGTGCTCCTGGTCGGGCTCGCCGTCGCGGTGCTGGGGTGGGCGCCCGGACCCGGCGCGTCCCTGCCGCTGGTCGTGGCGGCGCTCGTGCTGGGCACCATCGCCTTCGCGGGACTTGGCCTGCTGATGGCCGGCACACTGCGCGCGGACGTGACGCTGGCGCTGGCCAACCTGCTGTTCCTCGTGTTCCTCGTCCTGGGTGGCGTCGTCATCCCGCTGGACCGCCTGCCGGGCGTGGTCGCGTCGATCGCGGAGGTGCTGCCGGCCGCCGCGCTCACGTACGCGCTCGCGGTCGGCCTGGGGACCGCGACCGGCGACGCCACCGAGGCAGTCGTCCTGCTCGCCGGCTGGGGCATCGTGCTCGCGGTGCTCGCCGCCCGTCGCTTCCGCTGGGACTGACACGCGCCGCGCTCCGATCCGGGAGGTTCATCCGATCCGGGGGATGCCCGCGCCCGGTAGGCTTGGGACCATCGCACCGTCCCTTTCCGTGATCGCGATCGCCTGGACGGCAATGGAGGACCGCATGGACCAGCTCCTCAAGGACGCCCGCCGGCTCGCCGCCGTCGGCACCTTCTTCATCACCGCCGGCTGGATCTTCGTGATCTACGCCCTGGTCGCCGGCCTGATCTGGTGGATCGACCTCGCCCAGCGCGAGAGCTTCAACGTGTTCGAGGCGCTGGCGGTCTCCGCGGCGGCGGTCGGGATGCCGGTCTTCGTCTCGTTCGTGGTGGCCGGCCTCGGCTACTTTCTGCGCCTGTTCGCGCTGTACGTCGTCGCGAAGACCCAGTAGCCGCGCACGGGGTTCGACATGTCCAAACGGCCGCTGGGGGCGCTCGTCGCCCTGGCACTCCTCATCGCCGCCTGCTCGGCGGGGCCCGGCACCGGCGGCCAGCTCGAAGGCACCCATTGGGTGCTCTCGTCGATGGACGTGGACGGCACGCTGACGATCGTGCCCGAGATCCTCTACGCGGACGCCGAGTTCACGGCGCACCGGGTGCAGGGCTTCTCCGGCTGCAACACCTTCGACGCGCTGTACCAGGCGGGCGGCCGCCGGCTCACCGTCTCGCAGTCCGCCACGACGCTGATGGCCTGCGACCCGGCCGCGATGGAGTTCGAGCAGTCGTACCTCGCCCGGCTCGCCGACAGCCGGTTCTACAGCGTCCGCCGGGACACGCTCACCATCTTCGACGCGCTCGGGAGCACGGCGCTGGTGTTCGATGCCGCGCCGCGCAACCCGCTGCTGGGCACCTGGGACGCGGACTCGTTCGGCGTCCCGCCGAGCACGGTCGTGGGTCTCGTGGAGGGCACGGAGCTCGAGGTCGTGTTCGGGATCGCGACCGTCGGCGGCTACAGCGGCTGCAACTCGTTCAGCGGCACGTACGGGACGAACGGGAGCATCGTCCGGATCGGGCGGCTGGCGACGACGCGGCTGGCGTGCGAGCCCGAGGTGATGGAGCAGGAGGCCGCGTTCCTGGCCGCGCTCGAGGCGTCCACCCGCATCGAGTCGCGCGGCACCCGGCTGAACCTCACCGACCGGGACGGGCAGCTGCAGGTGGCCCTCGTCCGGCCGACCCTCGAGGTCGAGGCCGGCCCGTCCGCCGAACCGGGCGCGAGCGAGAGCGCGCCGCCGGAGCCGGAGGCGACACCGAGCCCGAGCCCGACACCCACGCCGACGCCCAAGCCGACCGCAGCGCCGACGCCCAGGCCGACGCCAACGGCCGCTCCGACAGCGGCGCCCACGGTGGCGCCATCGCCGAGCCTGCCGGTCGAAGTCCCACCGACCGCCTCGTGCACGCTGCCGGCGGCCGACGGGTGGGTCGCGGCCACGATCACCTACCCGGGTTCTTGGTTCACGCTGACGGAGCCCCCGGACCTCGCGTGCCGGTACTTCGACCCGGCGGCGATCACGGTGCCGGCCGATCCCGCAGACCTCGTGACCGCCGTTCGGGCGGACGTGCTCGTGACGCCGTACCCGGAGGCCGTCGCGGCGGCGACGGATCCGGCGGCATGGACCGTCGCGTTGACGTCCGAGTTCAACGTGCGGGGGACCACGGTCACCTGCGTGTCGGCGGTGGCCGCCACCGACGCCGCCGGCATTCCCATGGGCGACGGCCGGTTCGCATGCCTCGCCGACGTGCAGACGGCCGGCACCGTACAGATCTGGACGACGGGGGTGCCCGGCGACCCCGCCTACCAGGCCAACGCGGCGTTGGCGGGCCTCATGACCCTCGCTTCTACCTTCACGCCGCCCGGCTGAGCGGGGCCGGACAAGGAAGAACCCCGGGGTGGTCGAGTCCCGGGGTTCAGGAGAAGCGTGTTGGTTGCGGGGGAAGGATTCGAACCTCCGACCTTCGGGTTATGAGCCCGACGAGCTGCCGCTGCTCCACCCCGCGAAGGCTTTGTACTCTAGCGCCCGTGCGCTGATCCGTCAAAGGCAACCCGGTTCCGCGCGCGACCGGGCGCCGCGACCCCGCGGCCGGGGCGTGCATCGGCGAGCTGGGCGTGCGACGATCTTGGCTGCATCGTTGCGAGGGCTGGCGGTGTCTTCAACCCCTGCACGTGGAGCGCGGCGAGACCAGCCGCCGAGGGAGGTCGAGAGGGACATGTCGTACGCGGACGGGCTGCTCGCCAACGGAGAGAACATCGTTCTCCGCGAGCGCCAGCACTGGATCTTCCCGTTCCTCATCGCCGGGCGCTGGGTCCTCATCGCCGTCATCGTCGGCGTCATCGGCTTCCTGCTGTCGGCGTTCGTCCTGAAGACCGAGGGCGACGGCTTCATCGCCGGCGCCATCGACCTCATCGACTGGGTGGTCGGCATCGTCACCTTCTTCGCCATCCTGATCGCGATCGTCGGCTTCGTGTGGTCGGTCGTCCAGTGGCAGACCCAGGAGTACGTCCTCACGAACCACCGCGTGATGCACGTCAGGGGTGTCATCAACAAGCAGTCCTCGGACAGCTCGCTGGAGAACATCACCGACGCCCAGACCAACGTGCCCTGGCTGGGCCGGATGCTCGGCTACGGAGACCTGAAGTTCATGACCGCGTCCGAGGCGGGGATCGAGAACCTCCGGGCCCTCCGGGACCCGATCGGGTTCAAGAAGGCGCTCATGGAAGCGAAGACCGAGCGGATGATCGACATCAACACCGCCCGCATGCCCACGCCGCCGATCCGCACCGAGGCGCCGGCTCCCGCTGCTGCCCCCGCGGCTGCTCCGGCCCCAGCGCCGGCCGCGGCGCCGGCCGCCCCGTCCGGCGAGGACGTGACCAGGACGCTCGCGTCCCTGGCCGAGCTCCGCGACTCGGGCGCCATCACGCCCGAGGAGTACGAGGCGAAGAAGCAGGAGCTGCTCGACCGCATCTGACGCCCGGCTCGAGCCGAGGGGCGCCGTCAGGCCTCCGCCGACGACCCGGCTCGAACGGCCAGGGCCGCCCGCCACGCATCGACGGCCATCGGCCACCAGCGGTCCAGGAACCGGGCCGAGCCATACCAGTCGAGGCCCGGCGTGATCCCGTGGTCGGCGTCGTCGAACACGAGCGACGGGGCGCCGGGCAGCAGCGCGGAGCGGAGCGGGACCAGCCCGTCTCCCTCGATCTCGACCGCGTCGGGATCGGCAATGAGCCCCTGGTACAGGTCCCACAGCCGGCGCTCCCGGCGGGTGCCCGACGGCCGCCCGACCAGGGCGCGGGAGCCGATCGCGAGGTAGCCCACTCGCGGCGCGTGACATGGCCCGGGGACCTCACGGTTGGCGAACGCGGCAGCCCGCGCCCCGACGCGGTGCCCGAGTGGGCCTTCGTCCGACACGACGTGCGGCGTCCCCAGGGTCACGATCGCCCCGATCCGTCCCGAGGCGTTGAGTCGCCGGCCCTCGAACGGGACGGGCGAGGTGAGCAGCCGGGCCGACATCCCGCCCGCCGAGTGCCCGACCACCAGGACGGGTGCGCCCAGGCTGGCCTGCGCGGCGACCTCCGACGCGCGGAGCAGGCCGCGGCCGGACCGCGTGACGATCGCGCCCAGACCCCGCGGCGCCGCCAGGATCCAGTCCGGTGTCCACACGTTCCCGACCACAACCGCCGCGGCGCCCCGCTCCCGAAGCCGTCGAGCCAACGGCCCGTAGATCGGCGGCGAGGTCAGGAAGCCCCCGAGCAGCAGCACCGTCGGCGCCGGTGGCCGTCCACCGGCCACCGCCTCGGCCCACGCGCGGACGGGCGCCGTCATCCGGATGCCTCACTCGCGACCGGCGCGACGGCTGCTTCGGACGGCCGGCCCGGTGATCGCGGCTGCATCGCGGACCACAGCCCGCGGCCGCCGATCGCGAGGCCCAGCACGAGCGTCCCCATCGCGCCGACGCCGCTCACGATGAACGGCAGGCGGAGGTCCACCGCGGCCATCGCGCCCGCACCCAGCGACGCGATGATCGTGCCGATCGTGCCGGCGGCGCCGAAGATGCCCTGGGCCGTGGAGCTGCGACCCGGTGGCGAGGCGCGCGCGACGAGCAGGTACAGGGCCGGGGAGGCCATCGCGAACATCGTGCCCTCGACGAGGCCGAGCGCGACCACGAACCAGACCTCCGGGACCAGGGGATAGAGCACGCCACACACGGCGATGCCCAGCATGCCGACGACCAGCGCGAGGAAGCCGCCGTCGCGGTCGATGAACTTGCCCATGACCGGTGACAGGAGGAGGATCGGGAGCGCGAAGCTCACGAAGGTGAGGCCGATGGCCGCCAGGTCGGCACCCAGCGAGGTCAGGTACAGGCTCCACACGACCTCGTAGGCACCGCCCGCGAAGTAGCTGCCCACGTTGAACGCGATCGCCGCGACCAGGAGCCGGTTGAGCAGGCGCCTGGGTCGTGTCGCGGCATCCTCCTCGCGGGCCGCCTCCTCGGTCGTGTGGACGCCGCGCGGGAGCTCGGGGACGCGCACGGCGATCAGCAGGGCCGACACGACCAGCGCGATCCCCGCCACCCAGAACACGATCGTGGGCTGATTGGTCGCCGCCGCGGCGAGGCCGCCGACCGCCGGGCCGATCATCAGGCCGCCCATCTGCGCCGCGCCGTACAGCCCGAACGTCTCGCCCTGCTTCTCGGGCGGGTTCGCGTCCACCAGGTAGCCCCGTGCGGCCGGGTCGTAGATGGAGGCGGCCATCCCCGACAGGGCGCGGACGGCCACGAACGCCAGCGGCCCGATGACGAACATGGGCAGCACCGCGAACACCGAGGCCAGCAGCAGGCCGATCACCATCATCGCCTTGCGGGACGTCCGGTCCGCCACCCAGCCGAACACCGGTTCGCCCAGGAGCCGGGCGGCCGGCCACGCGGCGACCACCACGCCCAGCATCGGCAGGTCCACCCCGTGCTCCGTGAAGTAGATCGGCAGGATCGGCAGGAGCGAGCCGAAGCCGAGCCAGATCGTCGTCTCGGCGATAAGCAGCGGGAGAATCGGGCCCCAGGCGGCGAGCCAGAGGCGAGCGCGTTCGGTCACGGGCGGTCCTGTCGTGGTGGACCGCCATCGTAGCGGAGCGGCGATCGGGGCCACCCGGCGAGGCCCGAGGTGCCGCGGGCCATATGATCGCGTCATGAACCCCGCCCTCCTGGCGATGATCCTGGTCGCGATGCTGATCGCCCTGCTCCCGGTCTGGCGGCTGCGCGTGGCCGGATGGCCCGTGCGCTCGCTCCTTGTCGCATGGGTCCTGTACACGGCCGGCGTGTTCGCGGTCCTCCGGGTCCCGGGGCTGCGGCTGCTGGTCCCGATCCTCGTGCTTGCGTTCGTTGCGCCGTTCGTCGCGGGTCCGGAACGGCTGTCGCGGGTGCTTCACGGGCGGCCTCGCGGCGTGGTGATCGACGTCACGCCGCGCCCGGCGCCGGAGCTGCCCGAGCCCGGTGACGAGGAGGGCGCGCCCGGCGACGGACGGGATCCGCGACCCTGACGGGACCGGTCGCGCTCCACGGTGGCGGCGAGTACGTCGCAGGCGACGAGCCGGCGATGGACGCCCTGCTCTCCGCGGCGCTGACGGCCGCGGGCGGCGGCACGCCGCTGATCGTGGTCGTGCCCACGGCGGCAGCCCGGCAGCGACCGGACCAGGCGGCGAGCCACGGCGAGCGGGCGTTCCGGGCGGCCGCCGATCGCGCCGCTGCGCCGGTTCACGTGGCCGTGATCCTGATCCTTGAGCGCGCGGACGCGGAGGACCGCGGGGCCTGCGACCTGCTGGCCGCCGCCCACCTCGTCCACTTCCCGGGCGGCGATCCGGACCTCCTGCCCGCGATCCTGCGCGGCAGCTTGGCGTGGGCGTCCATCCTGGAGGCCAACGCCCGCGGTGCGTGTATCGCGGGGGCGAGCGCCGGTGCGATGGCGCTGGGCGAGCGCCTGTGGACCCCGGCAGGCGGCATGGCGGGACTTGGGCTGGTGCCCGGGCTGGCGGTCCTGCCCCATTACCGGCCGGGGCGGCTGGCGGAGTGGCGGGCAGTGGTGGATGACGCCGACCGGCCGTCCACCTGGCTGGGCCTTGACGATCGGACGCTGGTCATCGGCCGCCCCGGCGGGACGTGGAGCGTCGCGGGCGCCGGGCGGGCCCACGTCATTCCTGCCGGCCGGTCGTCGCCGATAGCATCGGCCGGACATGGGGCACCGCTGCCGCTTCCCTGACGGGACGCCCCGCGCCCGGGGCGCGGACTCGCTATCGTCCGCTCGTGGCCCATCGGACGTACGACCGCTCGCCATGGCTGCTCGACCCCACCGTGTCGTTCCTCAACCACGGCGGCTTCGGTGCATGCCCGGAGCCGGTCCTCGAGGCGCAGCGTGTGTGGCGCGAGCGGATGGAGACCGAGCCCGTCCGCCTGCTCGGCCGGGAGCTCGAGGCCCACCTGGACGAGGCTCGTCAGCGCCTCGGTGCGTTCCTCCACGCGGACCCGGAGGGGATCGCGTTCCTGCCCAACGCGACGACCGGCGTGGCCACGGTCCTCGCCTCGCGCCGGTTCTCGCCCGGCGACGAGCTGCTCGCCGGCGACCACGAGTACAACGCGACATTGAACGCGATGCGGGTGGTCGCGGAGCGGGACGGCGCGCGCCTGGTCATCGCGCGGATCCCGTTCCCGATCCACGACTCCTCGCAGGTGGTGGAGGCCTACGTGGAGGCGGCCACGGAGCGAACACGGTTCGCCCTCGTCAGCCAGGTCACGTCATCGACCGCGCTCGTCTTCCCGGCCACCGCCGTCGTCAGGGAGCTGGACCGGCGCGGCATCGACACGCTGGTGGACGGGGCGCACGCGCCGGGCCAGATTCCGGTGGACGTGGGCGCGATCGCGGCGGCCTACTGGATCGGTGACGGCCACAAGTGGCTGTGCGCGCCGAAGGGAGCGGCCGTCCTCCACGTGCGCTCCGACCTGCGGGCGAAGACCCGGCCGCTCGTCATCTCCCACGGCGCCAACGATCCCCGCACGGACCGGTCCCGGTTCCGGCTGGAGTTCGACTGGACCGGCACCTTCGACCCGTCGGCCGTCCTGTCCCTGCCGGCCGCGATCCGCTACGTGGGTGGCCTGGACGAGGAGGGCTGGGCCGGGCTGATGGCCGCCAACGCGACGCTTGCCCGGCGTGGCCGGGACCGGATCTGCGCCGCGCTGGGTGTACCCGCTCCCGCACCGGACTCGATGATGGGCGCGATGGCCGCCATTCCCCTGCCGGGGCTCGCCCCCACCCGGGCGGCCGCGGAGCGGCTGCAGGCGGCGCTGCTGGAGGAGGAGCGGATCGAGGTGCCGGTGTACCCGTGGCCCGTGCCGGCGGCGATCGCGCCGGGCGAGGCGCCCAGTTCGGTGCTGCTGCGGATCAGCGCCCAGCGCTACAACACGGCCGACGAGTACGCGGCGCTGGCGGAGGCGCTGGCGGCACGTCTCGGGTCACCCTCCTCCCCCCGGTCGCTGCTTGGGCGCCTGCGGCGGGGGTAGCGGCTCCCGGCGGGGTTCTCCCTCTCTCGGCCGGCCTCAGGCGGCGTCGCGGTGCCCGGCGCGGTGACAACAGTCCCGGCAGAGCACGATCCCATCCTCGAGCGAGCCTGGGGCGCGGTGATGGTCGCCACCGGTCCAGTCGATCAACCGGCGGCAGGCGGCGCATCTGCGGGGTAGGTGCATCATCGCGCTCATCTCGGCTCTCCGTGTGTAGGACGCGCGGAGAGCCCGGTGGTTGCGCGAGAAATGCGCCGCTCAGGACCGGTCGCCCGCCCCACGCCGGCCGTGGCGGGGATAGATCACCAGGATCCGACCCTCGCCGTCGCCAACGTTCTCGACGTCGTGCGGGATGGACGGGTCCCACGCGAGGTAGTCGCCCGGACCCAGCTCCACGTCGTGATCGCCCTGGGTCATCCGCCAGCGGCCGGAGAGGACCAGGTGGTGCTCGTCGCCCTGGTGGGCATGGACGCCGGTCGCCTGCCCGGGTGGGACCGCCACCTCGAGGATGCACACGTCCCGCGACGTCCCGGCGTCGACCTCCGCGATGCGGGCACCGCCGGGTCCGGTCGTGCGCGGTCGGTCCGCCTGGCGAACGACGCGCGGCGGTGAGCCGCTGTCCAGGAGCAGCCAGGCCGGGGCGACGTCCAGGGCGCCTGCGATCGCCGCCAGGGCGTCCAGCGACGGAATCGCCTTCTCGTTCTCGATCTGCGACAGGTAGCCGACGTTGAGGCCGCTCCGCTCGCTCACCTGGGCCAGCGTGAGGCCCCGCGATTGCCGCCAGCGGCGCGTCTCGCGGCCAACGCTCAGCCGGGCTGTGCTCGCGTGTTTGTCTTCAGTCAACCTACTTGACTCCTAGGCTACACCATGGCAGAGTATCGCTGAAGGCAATGTTGCTTTGCCGTAGACAAACCGTCAAGAGGGCCGGCGCGATGGAGCCGGACCGGAGAGCCTGGGAGAACGTCATGAAGATCGCCGTCATCGGAACCGGCAGCGTGGGCTCCGCGCTCGGTGGCTCGTTCGCGCGGGCCGGTCACGCCGTCACCTTCGCGGGTCGGGATCCGGACAAGGCGGCGCGGGTCGCGGCCGGCGTCGGGTCCGGCGCCACGGCGGCAACCTCCACCGCGACGGCCGCCGCAGGCGCGGACGTGATCGTCCTTGCGATCCCGTACGGCGAGCTCGCCGGCGTCGCGGCCGCCATCGCGCCGATCTCCGCCGGGAAGGTCGTCATCGACACCACCAACCCGCTCAAGCCGGACTACTCGGGCCTGGCCACGTCCGGCATCTCCGCCGCCGAGGAGCTCGCCGCCGCCCTTCCCGGGGCGCGCGTCGTGAAGGCGTACAACACCCTGTTCGCGGCGAACCAGGGCGACCCGGCGGCGCAGGGAACCACCCTCGACGCGCTGTACGCGACCGATGACGACACCGCCGCGGCCACCGTCGCCGAGCTGGCCGGGGAGGCTGGCCTCCGCCCGGTCCGCGTGGGCCCGTTGGCCGCCGCTCGCGAGCTGGAGAGCCTTGCCTGGCTCAACATCCGGCTCCAGCTGCGCAATGGCGGCGCCTGGCAGACCGCGTACGTGCTCGTATCGCCGCCCGAGGCCGCCCTGGCACCAGTGCCCGTCGCGGCCTGACCGTCGCTCCCACCTCCGCCGGGCGACGCCTCGCCCCCGTTGCGCCGCCCGGCGGCAACCCGTACCGTTCGAAGCACCCGTCATCGCCCGGAGCGTCCCCATCCATGACCCAACCCTCCGCCGAGCCGCACGCCCGCGCGCGTGACGGCGGCCCGCTGCCCGCGCTGTACCTCGGCCACGGGGCACCGCCCCTGCTGGACGATCCGGAGTGGATGGGCCAGCTGTCCTCGTGGGCGCGAGACCTCCCGCGCCCCAGGTCGATCCTCATCGTCAGCGCCCATTGGCAGACCGCCCCCATGGCCCTGGGCGCGACGACGACAGTGCCCCTGGTCTACGACTTCTACGGCTTCCCGCAGCGGTACTACGACCTCGAGTACGGGGCCCCCGGCGCTCCCGAGCTGGCGACGGCCGTACGCTCCCTGATGCCCACTTCGGAGCCGATCCTGGACCGGCCGGCCCGCGGCCTGGACCACGGCGCCTGGGTGCCGCTGATGGCGATGTATCCCGACGCGGACATCCCCGTCCTCCAGATGTCGATGCCGGATCTCGATCCCGCGCACCTGTTCGAGGTAGGACGCCGGCTCGCCCCCCTTCGCGACGAGGGCGTGCTGATCGTGGGCTCGGGGTTCATGACCCACGGGCTGCCGTTCATCGCGGAGTACTTCTCCGGCAAGCCGGGCGCGCCCCAATGGTCGATCGAGTTCGATCGCTGGGCGGCGGAGGCGCTCGCCCAAGGGGACCTGGACACGCTGTTCGCGTTCCGCGAGAAGGCGCCCGGGATGCCCTTCGCGCACCCCACCGTGGAGCACTTCGCGCCGCTGTTCGTGACCCTGGGCGCCGCCGCGAAGCCGGGCGAGCCCCCGCGGACGGCGATCGAGGGCTACTTCTACGGGCTCTCGAAGCGGTCGTTCGAGGCGCGCTAGGTGTAGTTCCCAATCAGGTTGTTGACGGGCTGAGGGCCCCTATCGTTCGGCTGCTGGTGTCGAAGCCGCAGTCGAAGACAGGGGACCCTCATGGCCCATCCTAGTGCCCGCCTGACCCCGAAGGGTCGGCAACTGCTCGTCAACCGTGTCCGGGACGGCTGGACGATCACGAGGGCGGCCGATGCCGCGGGGATCAGCCGCCAGACCGGCTCCAAGTGGCTGTGGCGCTTCAGGCGCGAGGGCGAGCCGGGCCTCCGGGACCGGACGAGCGCCGTCCACCACCAGGCCCGCGCCCATCCCGCCTCGCTCGTCGAGGCGGTCTGCGCCCGACGCCTCGAGATCCGGGCTGGGCCGCATGTCCTCGCCTGGGAGGCGGACCTCGCCCGCTCGACGGTCTACGCCTTCCTGCGCCGGCGCGGCCTGTCGCGCCTCGACCGGCTCGAGCCCCGGCCACCCGTCGTGCGCTACGAGCGCGAGCGGCCGGGCGAGCTCGTCCACCTCGACACCAAGATGCTGGGGCGGATCGGACCCGGCGGCGGGCACCGGATCCACGGACGCCAGGCTGGTGACCGGCACCGCGCCCTGGGCTGGGATCGGGTGCACATCGCGATCGACGACCACACGAGGCTCGCCTACGTCGAGGAGCTGACCGACGAGTCACCCGCGACGACGGCAGGGTTCCTCCGGCGCGCCTGGCACTTCTACGCGGCCCACGGGATCACGATCGAGCGGATCCTCACCGACAACGGGGGCTGCTACCGAAGCCGCGAGCTCGCCGCGGCGTGCGACGAGCTGGGCATCGGCCACCGGTTCACGCGCCCCTACCGGCCCCAGACCAACGGCAAGGCCGAGCGCATGGTGCGCACGCTGCTCCGCGAGTGGGCCTATGCCCGGCCGTTCACCGACACCGCCGACCGGATCGCGCTGCTGCCGCAGTTCCTCGACTTCTACAACCGGGTTCGGCCACACTGGGGCCTGTCAGGGCAGCCGCCGATCAGCCGCGTGTCCGTCAACAACCTGACGGGGAAGAACAGCTAGGCCGCCTGCCACCTCGTACGCCGCTGGCTGCGCCCACCCTGTCCGGTGGCCTGCTCCTCGACCGCGCGCGCGGCCATCCCGTCGCGGCGACTGACCTCCGGCCCGGGTCTGACGATCCCACCGGACCGGGCCGGTTCTCCGGACCACAACCTTGGTGACACCCCTCTTGGCCTTGTGGGCGCGCGCGCTGCGGCTGACAATACGGGCACGGACGGCTCCGTCCACCAGCGGGTGGCGGCCTTCCGGGCCGTGGATCCTGCGCCTGTGCGCAATAAGTTGGGCCACGGCGGTCATGCTCCCGGCGGCGACCCCGTCCGCACCTCGCGGGCACCGGCGCCGATGGTCGGGAGCAAGAGGTGCGTGCCATGCACGACGACAGCGTCCTGGTGGCGGTCGACGCCGCCCTTCGATCCCCCGCCTACTGCCTGTGCGGCGAGCCGCTCCAGGTGACCACGCGCGGCGCCTCCGTGTGCCTCGAGTGCCCCGCCTTCGGCCGGTCATCGCGCCTGCCGTCGGCACTCGCCGCCGCCCTGCGCGAGCTGGTGCACGATCGCCGGCTGGTGATCGCGATCCCGTCCGCCGCCTGATCCCGGCCCCGGCGGAGGCCGCCCGATCCGGGCGAACAGGCTCCCGATTGCGGATCGGTGGTGGAGTCCGCCATAGGCACGCAAGATCGCGGCCTCCTCGGCGAGCGCGTCGAAGGAGGTGAGCGAGCGGGCCGGGTATCCGAAGACCTCATGCGGGCTGCCCGTGAACGCCACGGGGCTGAGAGGCTCGTCAGGACCGCAGCCGCGGCGCCCCGAGTGGACCGAGCGGCCCGCGGCGTAGTCGGGACGGGCGACGCGGCGACAGAACCACCCCCGGACGCCCCGCCGCGAACTGGCGGGCGGACCGGGATCAAGCCGGCAGGCGCAGACCGGAGAGCCGAGCGCTGGCTACTGGAAGCTGACGGTCGACGACCACTCGAGGGTCATGACAACGGTCCCGACGCGGGCGCCGTCGCACGACACGCCCACATCGTTGCATGGCGCATACCAACGGCCGGTGAAGACGTGGGTGCCGGTCATACCCGCCGGGTAGTTGAAGTACCAGAGCACGGTGGCGCCGGCTTCACGGTCGACGGCGATCTCCTTGAAGTCCGTCGTCTGCGGCACGCCATCGACGTCGAGCTCGAAGCCGTACTTGCCCAGCCACTTGATGGTCTCGTTGGCAAAGCCGTGCCGCACGTGGAAGGGCGTGTCAGCGGGGAAGGTCTGCACCTCCGTCAGCGACGGCGCCCTGAGGAGGACACCGGTCGGCTCCTTCTGGGCCGCCAGGGTAGGAGCAGCGGCCAAGCTGAGCAGCAGCAGCGTGGCCATGGCGAGCACGATGGCTCTGCGCATCGGAGCCTCCTGGGACGCCTCGCGGGTCGGTCTCGCCAGTGGCTCGGCGCGGTCCCGGCGGCCGGGGTGTGGGCCGCGCGTCAGAGCCTCCCGCCTCGCCGCGAAGGATTGGGCGGGCGGGCGGTGAGCGCCAGAGGCGAATGGCTCCCGATCGGTGCCGCGAGCTGGCGCGGTGCCCGCGGATGATCCCGGAGGGGGGTGTGCCGGGGCCATTCACCTGTGTCACGCCAGAGGGCGAAGGGCTGCGGCCCCGCACACCGGGCATCCCGCTGGCTGGTCGGTCAGGCGCGGTGCCGGGGGGCGACGCCGATGGGGGTGGCCCGATCGCTGGGTCAATGAGCGTCAGGGCAGAACCTGCAGGACGGCCATGCACTCCCGGGGGATGACGCCCCCAGACACGGCATCGCACACCCGGAACAGGTACTTCCTCGGGGCCAGGACGAGCCTGCTCACGTTCCCGTACTGCTCGCTGTTCGCGATGCCGCTCGACTGCGATGTGGTGCGTCCCCGATCCGTATCCCTCCGGCTCGAACGTGGGTCTGGCGCACAACAGGGGTCACTCGGGGTGCATCCCGGACGGACAATGAAGAACGCTGAGCCGCCCGCAGGCCGGGGGCCCGGGGCCTATTCGACGACCTCCGAGAGAACCCAGTCGCGGGACTTCCCATCGACGACATGAGAGAGGTATTCACCGAGCGCCGCCATGAACTCCGGGTCCTTCTTGGCGGCGGCGATGCCGGCCTCGATGTCGGCGCCGCTCTCGAATTCCGCCTCCCAGAACGTCTCGTTGAGCGTCCCCCAGGTCGATTCGAACAGCCTGTAGGCAGGTTGCCCCAGCCGCATCAACACCTCGTTCAACGCCTTGTTGGCGGCGACGTACTCATCCCAGTGTCCGAACTTGACCACGTCGCGACCCATGTGCCGAACCATGCAGCACTCCTCCCTGGAGGGCGGCGGGTCGGTCTCGCCAGTGGCTCGGCGCGGTCCCGGCGGCCAGGGTGTGGGCCGCGCGTTTCAGCCTCCCGCAGCTGACGACGAGGGTGGCCGAAGCAGCATCCCCTGCCAAGGGGCAAAGGGCCCCATCACCCCTGGTTGCAGGCGCTCGAGCTGGCCGGCCGTAGCCGGGATTGCGGGCCGCGAGCGCGCGCGGGGCCTTCGGCTGGTCGGTCCAGGGAAGGATCGTGAAGCCTGGATGCGACGGGCCTCGGGAACCTGAGTGGGCCACAGCGTGCGCCTACGGCCCCGGATCACGCGCCCCCGGAGTCGCCTCCGGGGACCGTTTCGTGCATGGATCGGTGGTGAGCCCGCTGGGATTCGAACCCAGGACCGGAGGATTAAAAGTCCCCTGCTCTACCGCTGAGCTACGGGCTCCGCGTGGAACGTAGCACGCCGCGGTTCGTGACGGCCGCACCGGTCTCCGGCACCTGCCCATCACGCGGTACGCATTCGCAGACGGTGTCCCACGCCACGTTGAGAGCCCGGGCGGAACAGTGACACACACCCGTGCGCCAGGCACCCGGCGGAGATCCCGTGAACAACCCCCGCCTGAGGGGCAGATGGCGGAGACGTGATCCATGCGAAGCGCTCGAACGGGGCGGGGATGCCGGGTCGCGGGGAACGTGGCACGTCACGCCAGCTGCGCCACCGCCGTCAGCAGCAGCACGATCACGCCCAGCACCATCGTGGCCTCGGCGGCAAGGGAAAGCACATCGAGCGCCTGCGGAAGCCCCTCGTCAGGCGTGTCGCCGACGGCGCGTGCCAGGCGGTCCACCACCACCCCCAGGGCGATCATCCCCACGATCACGAGGTGCTTGACCAGCATCATCGTGGACCACGTGCTGGAGAAATCGCCGACGCCCGTGTACTGGCCATCCGTTGCCAGCAGGTACACGCCGGTGACGACGAACACGACGATCGCCAGCAGCACGATGGGCAGCGCGCGGCGCTCCACGGCCGGGACCGCCAGGACGAGTGCCTCGCCGTCCAGGGCCTTCCGCAGGGCAGGCAGCACCACGCGCGCAAGGATCCCGTAGTACCCGAGCACGATCACCATCGCCAGGGTGTGCAGCCAAAGCGCCCCGACCTCGATCACGTCCATCGCCATCCTCGAACCCGGCGGGGGCCACCACTCGATGACCCGCAGCCCGCCGCGCGCGAGGATGAGCGTCGCCGGTGCCGCGCCGGAACGGGCAGATGGCACGAAGGCGGGTGACGCCCCGCCCCCTACGGCAGCAGCGACTCGTCCACCAGCTGGTCCACCGTGACCGGGTTGGGCACGAGGCCGAGCCCGGTCATGAACGCCAGCGACTGCTGCCAGGCGGCCCGGTCGATGGAGCCATACGGGCCGGCCGTGCGCGGGTTGCTCCAGGTGGCGATGGTCGCGTCCAGGATCTCGCGCTGGAGCTCCGGGTCCGCGGCCAGGTCCGGGACGGCGGTGAACGTCGCATCCAGGCCCTTCTGCGGATCGGCGGCGATCTCGTCCATCGCGCGGAGGGTGGCAGCCGTGAACGCGGCCAGCGCGTCCCGCTTCGCCGCCAGCGTGGCCGTGCCGGTGACCAACCCCGGGCCCGGCAGCGGGGTGCTGTCGTCCACGCCCAGGACGACCGGCTCGATGCCCGCCCGCCGCAGGGCGATCGGCTCGTTGTTGGCGAAGCCCGTCGCCGCGTCCACGGCGCCCTGCTGGAGCGCGGCCACCTGCCCGAAGGTCGGGAACTCGACGATGTCCACGTCCTCGGGCGTCAGGCCGGCGGACGCAAGCAGCGCCTGGAGCTGGATCCACGAGGTACCGAACTTGCCGGGGATCCCGATCTTGCGGCCCTCCAGGTCCGCCGCGGTCCGGATGCCGGACGCCGCGTTCGCCACCACGATGGCCGGGAACGTGCCGTAGATCGTCGCCGTGTATGCCACCGGAATCCCCTGGCTGACGGCCGGGATCACGGATGTGCCGTCGCCGCTTCCGATGTCCACCGCCCCCTGGCCCAGCAGCGTGATGAGATCGGGGTCGATCTTGTTCTGGAGCGTGACGGACAGGCCCGCGTCGCGGTAGTAACCCGCCTGGTCGGCGAGGTAGAACTGCGCGAACTGGACGCTCGGGATGTAACCCAGGCCGACCGTGAGCTCCACCGGCTCCGTGGACGGCAGAGGCGAAGCTGGCGTGTCCGAGGGCGAGGCAGACATTCCCGGAGAGGACGCAGGGTCGCCGGTCGTGGCGGTCGACGAAGCGGCGCCGCCGCACGCAGCGACGAGCACGACGACTGCCGCGAGGGCGGCCAACGGGTGAAGCGAGGAACGGCGCGACGGTTCGAACACGGGCGTACGGACCTCCAGGGGCGGGACAGGGCCGGTCACCGGTCGCCGACCAGGCGGCGCTCGATGAGGACCATGAGCAGATACAGGGCGATGCCGGTCAGGGCCAGCGTGGCCAGCGCGGCGAACATGAGCGGGATGTCGAACAGGCTGCCGCGGGCCACGTTGATCAGGACACCCAGGCCGGACTCCCCGCCCGCCCACTCGGCGACGATCGCGCCGATCACGGCGAGCGTGATGCCCACCCGCATGCCGCCCAGGATCGCGGGCAGCGCGGCCGGGACCTCGACCCGCGTGACCACCTGCCAGCTGGTGGCCCGGAAGCCGCGCGCCATCTCCAGCAGCCGGGGATCCACGGAGCGGATGCCCACCATCGTGGCCACGGCGACCGGGAAGAACACGATCAGGGTGGTGATCACGAGCTTGGACACGAGCCCGGTGCCGAACCACAGGGCGATGAGCGGAGCCAGGGCGAGGATCGGGGTCGCCTGGGCGGCCACGAGGTACGGGCTGAGCAGGCGCTCTGCCAGCCGGGAGCGCGCGAGCAGGATCCCGGTCACGAGCGCGAGCGAGGCCCCGATCGCGAAGCCCAGCAGCACCTCCGCCAGCGTCGCCCAGGCGTGCGGCAGCATCGTCCCGTCCGCCCAGGCCGCGACGAAGCGCTCGGCGACGGTGAGCGGGCCCGGCAGGATGAACGGCGGGTAGTCGCCCACGGCCACGATCGCCTGCCAGATCGCGAGGAACACGACCAGGCTGGCGGCGACGGGGACGACGATGCTCGCCATCCGCCGCCCGCGCCGGCTCCCGGCACGCGCCGGGCGCTGCGCCGCCCCCGGTGCCGTCACAGCTCGTCCTCCGGCCGGAACGGGTCGAACCAGGCGGGCGTCCCGGGCTCCGTGTCGGCGTGGCGGGTCGTCGTCCCGGGCCGGGTTCCGGCGACCACGGCGATCCGGGCCTCCTCCATCGCGATCGCGTCGTCCGTGGTGTCCACGAGGTGGCCCCGGATGTCGGCGGCGATCGAGGTGACGAAGGCCGAATCCAGGTCGGTGAGGCGCCGCGGGCGAGGCAGGTCCACGAGCACCTCCGCCACGACCCGGCCGGGGCGGGGCGACAGCACGAACACCCGGTCGGCGAGGAACACCGCCTCCGGGATGCTGTGGGTGACCAGCACGATCGTCGTCCCGGTCCGCTCCCACAGGCGCAGCAGCTCCGCGTTGAACCGCTCCCGGGTGAGGGCATCGAGGGCGCTGAACGGCTCGTCCAGCAGCAGCACGCCCGGCTCCAGCGCCAGCGCGCGCGCGACGGCGACCCGCTGGCGGGTGCCGCCGGAGAGCGTGGACGGTTTCGCCGGGGCATGCTCGCGGAGGCCGACCAGGCCGAGCAGGTCCGCGGCCCGCGCTGCCTGCCGGGCCTCCGGCCAGCCCGCGAGCTCCATCGGGAAGCGGACGTTGTCCTCCGCCGAGCGCCAGGCCAGCAGGCGGGGCTCCTGGAACACGAGGCCCACGCGGGGGTCCGGTCCCGTGACCGGCACACCGTCCAGCGCCACCGTGCCGGCATCGGGCGGGATCAGCCCGGCGATCACCCGCAGCAGCGTGCTCTTGCCGCAGCCGTTGGGCCCGATGAAGGCGACGACCTCGCGGGGGCGGATGTCGAGGTCGATCGCATCCAGAGCATGCACGGTGCGGGCGCCGCGGAAGGTGAGCGAGACGCCGGACACGCGGATGCCGGCACCGGGCGCCGGGGCGTACGCCGACGGGGCCACGGGTGCAGCGGCGCCTGGCGACATCGTCGCCGGCTCCCTCGCTGCTGCCATCGCCACCTCCGTGCACGCTCCGGGCGCGACGGGGCAGGAGGCACGCGACGATCCCATGGGCAGGATCGAACGGCCCTGGCCTTCTTCCATCCGGACTGTACCGTCGGCTCCGCTCGGCGAGGACCTGCCTCGCCCCGGATCTGCCGCGCCTTGGAACTCGTCCGCAGCGCCGCTCGTGGGCTCGTCCCGTGGTCACGGGACCCTACCACCGGTCGGGAATCGCACCCTGCCCCGAAGGCTCTGGCGCGATCCTACCACCGCGGGCGGCGTCCGCGAGTCAGCGAACGGCGGCCGCCCGGAAGACCGGCCGGAGGGCCGGGTAGAGGTCGCGGTAGACGGCGTACCTGGCGTCGTAAAGGGCGGTGGCCGCCGGGTCCGGGTCCAGGGTCCGTGCGACCGAGGTCATCGAGGCGACGCCGGCCTCGAGGCTGCCCACCGCGCCGACGCCGGCGGCGGCGAGGATGGCCGCGCCCACGACCGCCGTGTCCCCCACCGACGGGATCAGCGTGGGCACGCCGAGCACGTCCGCCTTGATCCGCGCCCACAGGTCGCCGGGCGTTGGACGGCCGGCGATGCGGACGGAGCGCAGCGGGACCCCGGCGGCGAGAATCGGCTCCGCGACGTGCCGGACGGCGAAGGCTCCGCCCTCGAGGACGGCGCGAGCCAGGTGGCCGGTCCCGTGGGCCAGCGTGAGGCCCACGAACGCGCCCCGGGCCGCGTCGTCGAAGATCGGGGCGCGCTCCCCGGCGAGGTACGGCAGGAACACCAGGCCGTCCGCCCCCGCCGGCACGGCCGCGGCAGCCGCGAACAGCTCCTCGGTCGTCCAGCGCTCGCCCAGGATCGACGTCCGCAGCCAGTCCACGGCCGCGCCGGTCGCGGCCATCGCGCCGCCGAGGATCCAGCGGTTGGGCAGCGGCGAGGGCGCAGAGTACAGGCCGGGCAGCGCCAGCGACCGGTCCGCACAGATCGCGATCCCGCCGGACGTGCCGCCGGTGTCCACCGCGTCGCCCGGCTCTCGCAGGCCCGCGCCCAGGACGCTGGCCATGCCGTCGTTGACGCCGGCCACGACCGGGATCCCGGCCCGGAGCCCCATGGCGTCGGCGGCCGCCGCTCGCAGGCCGCCGAGCAGGGCGCCAACGGCAACAGGTCCCGGCACGCGTTCGGGCGCCACCCCCACGGCTGCCAGCGCCTCCCCGTCCAGTGCCGTCTCGTGCACCTGAAGCGCGGTCGCCGCGCGACCGGACAGCCACAGGCCCAACGCGTCCCACGCCGTCAGGAGCCAGGCGGCCCGTTCCACCGACGAGGGCTCCTCGCGCGCCAGCCAAGCGAGCTTCGGCAGCAGCCCGAACCCGCCGGCCGCACCGCCGGTTGCGCGCCGGTCCTGCCACGTCACCGCCGGCCGGACGGGCATCCCTTCCGCATCGAGGGCGGCCAGCGTCGGTCCCTGCCCCACTCCGCACACGGCCAGGACCTCCACGCCGACGGCGTCGATCGCCCGCACGGCCGCGGCCACCGCCGCCCACCAGTCGGCCGGCGACTGCTCCGCGCGACCGTCCGGCCCGAGGTCCATCGGGTAGGCCGCCCGTCCCAGCCCCAGCAGCCGGCCGTCCGGCGTGATCAGGGCGGCCTTTGCCTCCGTCGTGCCCAGGTCGATGCCCAGGACGGCCGCTTCAGCCATGGGCGACGACGTCCTCCGGCAGCAGGAACCAGCGCAGGGCCTCGAAGTCCGGGCCGACGGCGTCGCGCGTGAGCGTCGGCGCGGCGAGCGGCCGAGGCGGCGCGGAGAGCCGGGTTCGAGCCTCGCCGAGGTAGGCCGCCAGCCGGCTCTCGGGCTCTCGGTGACGGTGGCTGGGGTACGCCATCCGCCCGTCCGCATAGGAGACGTCCCGGAGCGACAACGGCGGCTCCGGCACCCCCGCCCGGTGGCGCCACAGCCCGGTCGCCGGATCGAAGGCGTAGTCGGGCAGCAGCCGCCAGCCCTCGGCGGCGACGAGGTCCACCGCGTCGAGGATGAACCGGAACACGGTCTCGCTGATGAAGTAGTTGAAGTTCACCCGCACCCAGCCGGGCTTGATCCCCTCGCAGCCGCGCGTGATCTCGCGCTCGAACTCGTGGCTGGTCTCGAGGTCGATGCCCAGCAGCCGGTGGCCGTAGGGGCCCGCGCACGAGCAGCCACCCCGCGACTGGATCCCGAACAGGTCGTTGAGCAGCGCGACCACGAAGTTGTGGTGCAGGTACCGCCCGTCGTGGCGGACGACGAACGACACGATCGAGAGCCGCTCCGCCTGATGGGAGCCGAGGAGCTCGATGGCCGGATTGGCCTCCCAGCGGCGGAGCGCCCTGCCGATGAAGTCGTGCTCGCGCTCCCGGATGGCCTCCACGCCCACCGCCGCCTTGAGCCCGAACACGAGGCCGGCCCGGATCGACTCCACGATGGCGGGGGTGCCGCCCTCCTCGCGGTGCTCGATGTCGGACAGGTACACGTGCTCGAACGGGTTGACATAGGCGACCGTCCCACCGCCGGGCATCGATGGCACTCGGTTGCGGAACAACTCCCGGCGCGCGACCAGCACGCCCGGCGTGCCCGGCCCGCCGATGAACTTGTGGGGACTGACGAACACGGCGTCCTTGTACGCGAGCGGATCGCCCTCCGGGTCCATCTCGATCGACACGTAGGGCGCCGCGGCGGCGAAATCGAAGAACGAGAGCGCGCCGTGCTCGTGGAGCAACCGCGAGATGGCGAAGGTGTCGGACACGATCCCGGTCACGTTGGAGGCGGCCGAGAAGCTGCCGATCCTGAGCGGCCGGTCCGCGTACCGCGCCAGCGCGTCCGCCAGGTGGGCGAGATCCGCATGGCCGTCGCGATCCTCCCGGATCGTGACCACGTCGGCGATCGACTCCCGCCACGGCAGCTCGTTGCTGTGGTGCTCGAAGGGTCCGATGAACACGACCGGCCGCTGGTCGGGCGGGATGCGGGAGCGCAGGTCCCAGCGGTCGTCCAGATCGGCGGGGATGCGCAGCTGCAGGACGTCCACCAGGCGGTTGATCGCCGCCGTGGAGCCGGACCCGCAGAAGATCACCGCGTGGCGGGCCGGATCCCCGCCCACGCCCTCGAGGACCAGCCGCCGGGCCTCCTCGCGGAAACGGGTCGTCTGGAGCCCGGTGCCGGAGCTTTCCGTGTGCGTGTTGGCGTACAGCGGCAGCACGGCGTCCCGGATGTAGTCCTCGATGAACGAGAGGCTGCGTCCCGACGCCGTGTAGTCCGCGTAGGTCACGCGCCGGACGCCGTACGGTCCCGCGACCGCCTCGTCGTCACCGATGACCGACGCGCGGACGAGGTCGACCAGGGCATTGGGCCGGGGCACGTCCATCAGGCGAGCAGCATAGCCCGGCCCGGTGGGGGTTCCGTGCTCGCCGGTACAATCCCCTCGTGTCCCGGTACTACTCCATCGACGACGCCAACGCCCTGCTCCCGGAGCTGGCGGCGGTCATCGAGCGCCTGCGCGGGCAGCGGGAAGAGCTGGTGGACCTTCGCAACGCGTTCCGGGACCGCCAGGTCGAAGTGCACGGCGGCCCCGACGGCCACGCCGACGCCGATGCGCCGGGGCAGGACCCAGCCCCCGAGCAAGACGACCCGGAGCTTCGGCGGCTGCGCCTCCGGATGCGCGGGATCGTGGACCAGATGTCGGCGGACGTCGCCTGGCTGGACCAGCGATCGATCGTCCTGCGCGACATCGCCACCGGCCTGCTGGATTTCCCCGCCCTGGCGAACGGGCGCGAGGTCTGGTTGTGCTGGCGGTCGGGCGAGCCCGGGATCGGGTTCTGGCACGGACAGGAGGAGGGGTTCGCCGGCCGGCGCCCGCTCGCCCAGCTGCCGGACGCAGCGCGCGCCTGATCCGACGCCGGGTGCGGATGGCGCACCGCCCGGCAGGCCGTGACCGGGCACGGCGACGTCGTTGCGAGGCCGCCCCGGTACACTCGGTCGATGCCCGCACCCAGCGTCCCCGACCGCCCCGACCGGCCCGCCACGATCCGTCAGGGCGACCGCGACAAGGCCTGGCGCCCGCTCCCGCTCGCTGCCCGGCGGACGGCGTTCGACGCCGGCCTCGCCGCCTGGGATCGCGGCGACTTCTTCGCCGCCCACGAAGCGCTGGAGCCCGCCTGGATGGGCACCGACGACCTCGCCGAGCGCGCCCTTCACCAGGGCCTGATCAAGCTCGCCGCGGCGTACGTGCACGCCGCGCGCGGCAACCCGGCGGGAACGGCGAAGAACCTCGCCGGGGCGGCGCACCACCTGGCGCTGGCCGGACCTGCCGCAACGGCGTGGGGCGTGGACGTCGCCGCGCTCCGCGCCGACGTCGATGCCCGGCTCGCCGATCCATCCCTCGCCACCGACCCACCCCGCGTCCGGAGGACCGCCCCCGCATGAACCGTCCCATGGGCATTCCCGCCGTGGACCCGCTCTACGCCGACCTGCGCCGGCACGACCCGGTCCGTCCCGCCCTGATCCTCGACGTCCGGGAGCGGGACGAGTTCATGCGCGCCCGCATCGACGACTGCCTGTTCATCCCGATGTCCCAGCTGGGCGCGCGCCTGTTCGAGGTCCCGAAGGATCGCCCGGTGCTGGTGATCTGCGCGTCGGGCAGCCGGTCCGTGAACGTCGTGGGTCACCTGCTCGCGTCGGGGTGGACGGACGTCGCGAACGTGGCCGGTGGCATCTCGACCTGGGAGCGCATGGGCCTGCCGGTCACGCGGGGCCCGGTCCAACCGGGCGAGGGACAGCTCCCGGGCTGACCCCGAGCTTAGGGCGCCCCGGACACACGACGGCCGCCGGCGGAGCCGGCGGCCGGGCGCGGACGTTGCGAGCGGGCTACTCCCGGCGGCGCCGCAATCGGTCGCGCAGGTCGCGGACCTTCTGCGGATGCGCGTAGGCGTAGCCGATCAGCAGCAGCAGGATGAAGTTGACCGTCCCGACGCCAGCGGCGTTGAGATAGCCGATCTGCTGGCCGATCTCGCCTCCCAGCTGGAGGCCGGGGATCGTCACGCCGAGGATCCCGGCCTGGAAGAACGGTTCCTGGGGTGCCAGGTAGGCGCGGGCGATGTCCGCAGTCACGCCGCCGGCGGTCGTGCCGCCGACGATGAAGGCGTGGGGGCCGGCGAGGAATGTGGCCGAACCCTCGATCCCCTCGCCGAGATCCATCTCCACCAGGTGGTTCCAGGCCGGGATGATGCCATCGGCGTCGGGGGTCGCCCACCAGGTCTCCGTCCGCGGGGCGGTCCCGTCATTGCCCCCCACCGCGTACACGTTGCCGTTGGCGGTGAACACGGCGGTGTTCACCCGCGGTTCGGGCAGGTTCGTCTGGGCGCTGGCGCGCCACTGGGTGATCAGGTTGGGATCCGTCTCGGGGGCGGGATTCTCCTCACCGCCGCCCACTCGTCCCTGCTGGACCGTGGCGACCGGACCGCTCGCATTGCGGCCGCCGACGAGGAAGACCACGTCACCGACGTGGACCGCGCCGCCGTCCGCGTTCTCCTCCAGCAGCGGGGCCTGCTCCTTCCACGCCTGGAGCGCACCGGAGGCATCCACCTGGCTCTTCCAGACTCGCTTGCTGAGGCCGTCCAGGCCTTCCCCGCCCATCAGCACCACGCCGTCCGAGACCGTGACCGCGGAGGCGCCGGCAAGCGGCTCCGGCAGGACGACGTCGTCCAGGGCCTCCCACTCGCCCAGGGTGCCGTCGTTGGCGACCGTGAGACCGAACACCGTGTCCGTCGGGGCGCCGGCGGCGTCGAGACCGCCCATGACCAGCAGCGTGTTGCCGAACGCGATCGCGGCCGCGCCGGAGCGGGGCTCGGGGAGAGACGGCCCCTCGGACCAGGCGTCGATGTTGCCCGTCCCGACCGGATGCGAGACGTAGACCGTGCTCGTGGGCGCGCTTCCGTCGCTCCCGCCGACGTACACGTACGCGCTGCCCAGCGCGGCGGCGACGCCGTCCGTGCGGGCGGCCGGGAGGCGGACCTGTTCGGGTGCGGGGTGCCAGGGGAGGGCGGCGCCGGCCGGCGCGGGGCACGGCAGCGTCTCGTTCTCGGGCGGGCAGAAGTTGACCAGGGACCACTTCAACAGCGGGGTGGTCGTCCTGGGGAGCTCGATGGCCACCGGCCAGAGCTCGACGGTGCGCCCGACCGTGAAGTAGTAGGCGCGGTCGGGCACATAGCCCAGCAGGATGATGATCACCGTGAACCAGAACAGGGCCTTGACCGTGGCCCAGGGCCACCCGTCGGCGTCGAACAGCCCGAGGACCACCCGGCGCCGAGGGGCCGGAGCGGTGTGCGGGACGGGAAGCGTCGTCTGGCTCATCGTCAGCCACCCACCGTCAGCGTGCCGACCATGTTGGGATGGACGGTGCACAGGAAGGTGTATGTGCCCGCCGGCAACGGATCCACCGTGTACGTCCGCACGTCCACGCCGGGGAAGATCTCCCCGAGGAACAGCGACTTGCCGCTTGCGTCACGGATCTCCACGTTGTGCTTGATCCCGGCGTCGTTGTTGGTGAACTCGATCTGGAACTTGGTGTCGGCCGGTGCGCTCAGCTCCTTGGTGTCAAAGGCGATATTCACGGCCGAGATCTTGAGGACCTCGCCGGCGGGCGCCTCTGAGGCTCCCGGCTCGCCGGACGGGGCCGCCGACGGCGAGGCGGCGGGCTGGCCGAACTCGTCCTCCCAGCAGGCCGGGTAGGGCGTGGCGCCGGGCTCCGGGCGATAGGCCGGATCGACCCAGCCCTCGAACGTCAGCTCCTCGCCGGTCACGGGGTCCACCTTCGGCTCGAACAGCTCGGGGTCCAGGATCCGGTACTCGGTCCCTTTCTCGGCGCGTAGGAAGTTGATCAGGTCCTCGATCGCCTTGTAGTTGAGCGGCCCCGGCGGGTTGCCGGTGTTGGACCAGATCGGCATGATGCTGCTCGGGTTGCCGCACGCGTACCGGCCCCCGACCTCCAGGATGTTGGCGAGATACGCCCGGTTGAGGTGATCGAACAGCTTGTCCTGGCGGTTGAGTATCGGACCCTTGCCGCCCTCGCCGTCGACCCCATGGCACTGGGCACAGTTGGCCTGGTAGATGTTGTAGCCGCGCTCGATGGAGGTGACCTGCTGGGCCTCCGCCTGCGCTGCGAGGCGAGAGCCATCCGGGTTGCCCGGCAGCCCGATCTCGTAGAAGTAGTAGCCGATCGTGAACAGCACCACGATCGTGACCGCGAGGAAGCCGACCCAGCGCGCGTTCGCCGACTGGCGCACGATCTTCGCGACGCGCTCCGGGGTCAGGTCGTTGCGGTGGGCGGACGGCGGCGCCGAGAAGCGCTCGGCCGGGACCGGGGTGGACGCCGGCCGCGGCGCGGGCAGGCGCTCCTCGGGCGGGCGTCCGGGCTGGTCGGTCATCGGTCTCCTCGGTGGGCGGTCGTGACGGTGGCGGGCGTGGTCAGATGCACCCGGTGGGGGTGAGCGGGGGCTCGATCCCGGGCTGGCCCAGCGCGACGGGCAGCGGTCCGAGCGTGATCTTGCCGGTGTTGATGACGAGGACCCCGTCCGCCTCGACCCTGACCCCGAACCGGTCCATGCCGCGCGGGGCCGGGCCGAACTGGGCGCCGGCCGCCTTGACGCCGAGGCGGTCGTAGCGGGAGCCGTGGCACGGGCACTCGAGCCAGAAGTTCTTGAGGCACGGGTTGGGCTTGCAGCCCAGGTGGGGGCAGCGCTGGTACATCGCGCGGACGTTGACCGCGGTGCCGTCGCCGGTGTCGTCCTCGCCGGGGATGAACCGCTGCTGCGAGGGGTCCACGAGCACCACGAACGCGCGCGCATCGGCGTAGTAGGCCGGGAAGCCCTCCTCGATCGGCAGCGCGGAGCTGGCCGCCTTGACGTCGTCCAGGGTCCCGATCCGGACGTCGCCCCCGAACTGCCCCTGCAGGTTGGGCCACAGGAAGCCGATCGACCCGGCGGTCACCTCGAGCAGCCACAGGCCCATGCCCGCGGCCAGCGAGCCGCGCAGCAGCTCCCGCCGCGAGATCCCCTGGACCTGCTCGTGGCGGAGGGCCTTGATGGCCTCCTTGGTCAGGGCCTGGGGCTTGTCGGCCGGCTCGACCTGGTAGTTGCTCATGCCTTGCGTCCCTCCGTCACAGGGCGAAGTGGAGGCCCGGCGTCCCGATCTCGAAGAACTCGAGATACGGGATGACGAACGCGTAGCCGGGACCCCGGAAGAAGATCCCGACGAAGGTGACGAACAGGCCGAGGATGCAGAACAGCGAGAACAGCACGACCGCCGTCTTGCGCTCCGAGGGCCGGGTGGCGCGGATGTTGCCGCGATCGACGAACGGGATGAGCGCCGCCCCCACCAGGACGAAGGTCGGGATCAGCACGCCCGCCACGGTCGGGTGGAAGTAGGCGAGCAGCTCCTGGAGGCCCAGGAAGTACCACGGCGCCTTGGCCACGGCCGGGGTGACGTTGCCGTTGGCCAGCTCTTCGAGGGGGGCGTTCATGATCAGGCCCATGACCAGCAGCAGGACGCTCATCAGGGCGGCCGCGAGGAACTCGATCGCGAGCAGGTGCGGCCAGGTCATGACCGTGTCGTCGGGCTCCTTCTGGACCCTGACGACCGCATCCTGCTTGACCAGCGCCAGCAGGCGGTACGGGCGGGCCGACATCGGCACCCGCTGCTTGTCGATCTCCGTCCGCCGGGCAGGATCGACCGGCAGGACGACGCGCGTCTCGTTGGGCGATTTCGTGTCGGTCATGACTGCTCCTGCAGACCGCTAGGGGCCGTCGAGGCGAAGGCGCCGGCGAGCACCGGAGCGAGCGCACTGTGGTGTGCGTGAGCGAGGAGCGCAGTCGGCAACGCACGCATTCGGCGGCTCATAGCGGTCCCGAGATGCCTCCATCTTTCCGAATGCGCCAGAAGTGGACCGCGAGGAAGATCGCCGCAACGAGCGGGAAGACCATGATGTGGAGCACGTAGAAGCGCAGCAGCGTGTTCTGGCCCACCTCGATGCCACCCAGGAGCAGGAGCTTGGACGGGGTGTTGAACAGCGGCGCGTAGCCGGCCATGTTGGTGCCGATCGTGATCGCCCAGTAGGCGATCTGGTCCCAGGGCAGCAGGTAGCCGGTGAAGCTGAGCATGATCGTGAGGAACAGCAGGACCACGCCCACGACCCAGTTGAACTCCCGGGGCGGCTTGTAGGCCCCGTGGTAGAAGACCCGCATCATGTGCAGGAACACGAAGAACACCATCAGGTGGGCGGCCCACCGGTGGATGTTGCGGGTGAGCAGGCCGAAGGCCACCCGGCTCTGGATGTCCAGGATGTTGCTGTAGGCCTGGGTGTCCGACGGGATGTAGAAGAACATCAGGTAGACGCCCGTGACCGTGAGCACGAGGAACAGGAAGAACGACAGGCCGCCCAGGCAGAACGTGTAGGCGAACTTCACCGCGTGCTGGCGGACCCGCACCGGGTGCAGGTGCAGGAACACGTTGTTCATCACCGCGTAGGCCCGGGACCGCTCGTCGTCGGGGTACGGGTTGCGGAAGATCGAGCGCCAGACCGGGCTGCGCCGGATGCTCTGGTCGACCCGCTCCAGGAAGCTCACCTAGGCTCCTCCTGCCACGCCGGCCGTCCCGGCGAGCTGTGCGTCACGGTACGACTCCTTGTACAGCCGCCCGTCGCTCGAGATCTCCTGGAGCTCGAACCGCTCCATGGTGATGGCGTCGAAGGGACACCGCTTGACGCACAGCGCACAGCGGATGCACCGCTCCTCGTCGAGGATCATGGCCGCGCCCTGCGACCAGCCGTAGGCCTCCTCGATCTCGGGCAGCAGCCCCTCGGTCTTGAGCTGGTTCACATCCACCATGTGGATGACGCCCTCCGGGCACACGTCGGCACAGGCGCCGCACAGCACGCACCGGAAGGGATCGAACCAGATGTTGTAGTTGCACATCAGGCAGCGCGTGGATTCCGCGACCGCCGCAGTCCCGTCGTAGCCCAGCTCGATCGAGGTCGTGAAGTTGACCGTCGGGTCCGTGGACGGCATCCGCGCCGGCAGGTCCAGGACCGGGATGTGCTGGCGCGGCAGGACGTCGTAGAACTCCGGCATGTCATGGCGCCAGGAGCTCGTGATCTTCACGTTCGGCGTGACCGTGACGTCGGTCCGGCCGGCGAGGAAGCGGTCGATCGCGTAGGCCGCCTTCTTGCCATGGCCGGCCGCCTCGATCAGGGTCGTGGGCCCGGTCACGAAGTCCCCGCAGGCGAACACGCCCCAGATGTTCGTTGCATACGTCGCCGGGTCCACCTTGAGGCGTCCGCGGCCGACCTCGAAGTTGGCCTCGACGGGCAGGAACGAGAGGTCCGCCGCCTGGGACACGGCGGGGATGACCGTGTCCGCCGGCACGACGAACTCCGAGCCCTCGATGGGGATGGGCGACCGGCGACCGGACGCGTCCGGCTCGCCCAGCTTGTTGCGGATGAACCGCACCCCGGTGAGCCGGCCGTCCTCGCCGATCAGCTCCATGGGGCTGACCAGGAACTCGAGGTTCACGCCCTCGCGCTCCGTCTCGCCCAGCTCCTCCTCGTCCACGACCAGCTCCGAGCGGGTCCGGCGGTAGGCGATGGTGACGTTCTCGGCGCCGTAGCGGAGGCTGGTCCGCGAGCAGTCCATCGCCGTGTAGCCGCCGCCGATCACGACGACGTTGGTGCCGACCACGAGCTCCTGGCCGAGGTTCGCCTTCTTCATGAAGTCCACGCCGTACTGCACGCCCTCGAGGTCCGCGCCGGGGACGTCCAGGTAGACCGGGTTCATCGCACCCGCGGTGATCGCGATCGCGTCGAAGTCGCGCTGCAGCTGCTCGAACGGGATGTCGATGCCGATCGTGGTGTCGAACACGAACCGGACGCCCAGGCGCTCCACGAGGCGGACGTCCATCTCGATCGCCTCGCGCGGCAACCGGAAGGCGGGCACGCCGACGAGCATCGTCCCGCCGCCGAACGGCAGGCTGTCGTACACCGTGACCTGGTAGCCGCGGGTCGCCAGCTCGCGGGCCACGGCGAGCCCGGCGGGGCCGGCGCCGACGACGGCCACGCGCTCCGTGCGCGGCGTGATCTGGGGCATCACGTCCGGGATGCCCGACGCCTCGTGCCATTCGACGAGGAACCGCTTCATGGCCCGGATTGCCAGCGGTCGGTCGATGTCGCCGCGCCGGCAGGCGCGCTCGCAGGGGGCCGAGCAGACGTAGGAGCACATGGCCGCGACGGGGTTGGGCTCCCGGGCGAGGATGTACCCCTCCTCGAAGCGGCCCTCGGCGGCCAGGTTGAGGTAGCCGCGGCAGTTCGTGCCGACGGGGCAGGCCTCCTGGCATTCGATGTTGCACTGGAGCCAGGAGGCGTCGACCGGCTGGACGAGGAACTCCTGGGTCTGGTCGAGGGTCACGAAGCGGGCATGCCTTTCCGTGCGGGAGCTCGCTGGGCGACGGGAACCACGGCGTGGGAACGGCGCCGAACGCAGGGAATGTACCAAGCCGGAGGGCCCGCTGCACGGCTCGGTGAGCCAGCCGGGACGGGATCTGGTGCCGGATGTGTCCATTCGACCGCCGCCCGGCCCGATCCCGGTCCCGATCCCGGTCCCGATCCCGCCCCGGATCGCGCCGTCGCCGATCCCCGGCGGCTCGTTCCCGAGCCCGTGCCGCGCCCTGCGCGGCACGCTCCGCCCGGCCCGCGCCCGAGTTGACGGCCCGTGGGGCCGCAGCTACGCTGACGCCCATCGCGGTCCCGATTTCCCGGGTCCCCAAGGAGGCACGTGAACCCGTCCGAGATCGCCTTTCTGGCCCTCGGCCTCGTCCTGGGGGCCGCCGTCGGTGCCGCCCTGCTGGAAGCCGTCCGAGCCCGGCCGATGCCCCGCCGCGAGGTGCGGATCACCGTGTCACCGAACTCGATCACGCCCCGCCGGTCCGCGACGCTCTCGTCCACCGACCCGGACGCCGGGCGCACCACCATCCCCGGCGCGCCGGACGACGACGGCTGGCTCGAGCGACGCCTGGCCGGCGACTCGATGGGCGGCGGCTACCGAACGCGCGTTTCATCGCAGCCCGTGTCGGTCCCCGCTTCGGCCGTGGCCATCGCGCTGACGCCGGTCGTCTCCGGGGCCCGCCACGGTGGCGCGGTCGCGGTGATGGACCCCGTCGCGCCCGGCGCGGCCAGGGTGCAACCCGTCCTCCGGTCCCCCGCCATGTTCGCGGGCATCCCGGAATCGCATCCGGCGGCCGAGGAGATCGAGATCCGACCGCGAGCACCGGGACCGGCCTCGCGACCAGTCGTGCCGGCCACGGCGGTCGCGGTGCTGATGGACCCGTCCGTGCCCCAGCCGCCGCCGCCGGCCCGACCCGTGGCGGAGGCTGCGTGGATCGGAGGGGCCGCAACCGGTGACCCGCCCCGGGCCACCGCCGAGGGGCCCGGGCTCACGGGCCCAGCCGCGCCCGTCCCGGCCCCAGGCGCGGATCCGTCCGGCCTGCAGAGCTGCGAGGGCGAGCGGCTGCTGGTCGAGGAGCGCTGCCGCCTGGCCGAGGCGGCCCGGGGCCAGGCCCGCCTGGCCGCCGATGCGCTGCGCGACGGCCAGCGTGCCTACGACGCCCTGCGCGAGCGCGTCGAGCGGGCCCAGGTGGCCGCCGATCCGCGGGAGATCCGCGCGGCGAAGGACGCGCTCCACCGTGCGTTCCGGGATGCTCGCGACGCCGCAGCCACGCACGAGGACGCGGAGCAGGCCGCACGCGAATGGCTCAATGAGGTCAACCGCCTCAACACCAGCGCCCGTGAGGCGTCACACGTGGTCGAGGCCGGGGGAGCGGAGCTGCGTGCCCTCCTGCCCGGCCTGGAGCGGCTGGCCGTGGAGGCCGATGCCGCGCGGATCACGGCCGAGACGGCGGAGGCCGGCTGCCGGGAGGCCCGGGAGGCGCTCGCCCGATGTGAGGAGGCGGTGGCGATGGCGGCGGCCTCGGTCCCGCCCATCGACGAGGAGCCCACCTCGCGTGACCTGGCCTGGCCGACCACGATGGAGAGCTCCCCGCTGGCGGGCGCTGCGGACGAGGGTGAGATCGTGGTCGAGCTGTCGGCCATCGTGCGGGTGCTGCGCGGTGACCGGCCCGCGCGCGAGCGCCTGGTCGCGGCGCTGGCCGCCGGCGACGCGGACGCCGCCCACCAGTGGCAGCTGCGGATCGCGATCCTCGTGGACGCGATCACGGCGCGGGCGATCGAGGACGGCTACCTGGACCTGCCGGAAACCGGCTTCTGGGGCGTGTTCGCGCACCAGGAGCGACGGGAGATCGTCGGCGCGCTATCCGCGCTCGGGTTCCGCTTCGACGGCCTCGGCGGGTTCGCGGACGGGCGGGTCCCCGCGCAGCGGGATCTGTCGCTGGCGGTCGGCTACGCCGGGCTGGACCGCATGCGGATCCGCGTCTGGCCGCGCGAGGAGGAGCTCGCCGGCCTGTACGTGGACGCCTCGGTGGCGGCGGACGAGTGGCTGGCGGCCCAGGCCGGCGACCTGTCGCTGGGCAGCATGGTGGACGCGCTCGGCGCGCGGGCGGCGGAGCTGGCCGACGTGTGGAACGCCTGGGGACGCGTCCGGCCGGCGCTGCTCGCCACGGACTGACGCGTCAACCGTCCGAGGGCGACGCGCCCCCGGTGTCGGGCGGGGTCACGTGCGTCGGCGCCGCGTCGTCGTCCTCCTCGATCACGATGACCCGCAGCGCCTCCGCCGCCTCGACCCCGATCGGCTCGCCCTCCTCCCGTGCCCACGCCCGGATGCGCTCCACGAGGCGATCTGGGTGCCGGATCTGGCTGGAATGCGCACGCAGCGCGTCCAGCTTGCGGTCCAGCGTCGCGGTCACGTCCACCCAGGCGTCCGGGCGGTTGGACCAGAACAGGTACAGGCGCCGGACGATGTGGGGTGCCAGCCCATCACGCGCGAGCCACGGAAAGGACATCGCGTTGCGGGCGGCAGGGTAGACGGCGTCCACGGCCGCCATGCCGGCCGCGCGGTGGTCCGTGTGGTTCACGCCGCCGTCCGAGTAGAACAGCGTCTCGGGGTCCACCGCCAGCACGGCGTCCGGACGGAAGGTGCGGATCTCGCGCACCAGCTGCTCCCGCAGCGCGAGGTCGTTGGCGAGGGCGCCGTCGGGCTGGTGCAGGAAGCTGACCCCCAGGTACCCGATGACGGCCGCCGCCGCGCGCTGCTCCGCCTCGCGGGTGGCGGCAAGCTCCAGCGGATCGGTGGCCCAATCGTCGGCACCGGCGTCCCCGCTGGTACAGCACACGAGCCAGCCCTCGGAGCCCTCGTCGATCCAGCGGGCGGCCGTCGCGGCAGGGCCGAAGTCCGCGTCGTCGGGATGGGCGACGATCAGCATGAACCGCGCGGGCCGCCACTCGTGCGACGCCCTGGGTGACGCCTGGTCGGTCAACGTGGCCCTCCGTTGCCGCGCCGGCCGGAGCGGCCGCATCCGCGCGGATGGCGCATATCGTGCCTCAGTCGTGTGCTAGGTTCGCGTCCGAGGCTTCGCTCGTCTCCCCCCACGCGCGAGGCCTCCTTCCCTGCCTGCGCTCACGGCCCGCGGTGGCCGCGCGGGCACGGGTCAGCAGCTCGCCAGCACCTCGCCGCGTGGCCGTCCGCGCGGACCCTCGGCCAGACGACCGCGATCGCCCCGTTCGGGTCCACCAGGAAGCTGGACCGGACGATGCCCATGTAGGTCTTGCCGTAGTTCACCTTCTGCTGCCACGCGCCGTAGGCCTCGGCGACGGCGTGGTCCTCGTCGGAGAGCAGCGGGAACGTCGAGGCCGAACTTGGCGCGGAATGCCGCATGGCTCCGGGCGCCGTCGGGGCTGATGCCCCAGACCTCGGCGTCCAGGGCGCGGATCTCTGCCGCCAGGTCCCGAAAGCCGCACGCCTCGGTCGTGCAGCCGGGCGTGTCGTCCTTGGGGTAGAAGTACACGACCGTCCACGACCCCCGGCGGTCCGAGAGACGGTGGATCGTGCCGTGCTCGTCGGGAAGGGCGATCTCCGGGGCGACGTCCCCGGCCTGCGGCATCGTCATGCGCCGGAGTCTAGCCCGCCGCCGGGAAGCGCGGTCTCGACGACGAGCAGGCGCCCGGAGCGGACCGTGACCGCCGCCTCCGCCGCGACGCGGACGTTGGACAGCCCGCGCGCCGGCCCGGTCCGCAGTGGCTCGTCCGAGAGCGGGTACCGCAGGCCGGCCGTCGTGACGCCCGTGACGTCGCCGCCGAACGGGAGCAGGGTCACGGTCGCGCCCACGGGACCCGGCAGCGGCAGCGTCACGGCCTGGCCCCCGGGACCGGGCGCGGCGACCATGACGACGCGGGTCCGCGGCGTCGAGGAGCACGACCTCCACCCCGGTCAGCGCAGGGTGCGCGAGCAGCCACAGGTTCGCCAGCGCGTGGTCCAGGCGCGCCCCGCCGAAGGCGCCGAGCACGGTGATCCGCGTCGCCCCCAGTCGGACGGCCTCGAGAAGCGCCAGCTCGGCGTCCGACTCGTCCTTGTCGGTGGCGGCCCGCCGCACCGGGATGCCGGCGGCCTCGGCCACCGCGACCAGCGCCGGGTCGAGCGAGTCCAGGTCGCCCACCAGCACGGTCGGCCGCAGGCCGACCGTCGGTCGCCCGGGTGAAGCCACCGTCGGCGGCGATCACGGCGTCGATCCCGTCGGCCCAGCCCGGCCAGGCCGCGTCCAGGACGCCGCGGGGCGCCACGTCGCCGTCGGCGACGACTGCCATGTGGCGGGTCTCGCCGCGGCACCACGCGAAGCGACCTGCGACCGTGCTCATCGAGGCGATCGTAGCGCGCTCCGCGAGGGCGCTCCGAGGCGCCCGTCGTGTAGACTCGCCGGCGTGCCGGACACCTCCCTCCCCGCGCCGATCCAGCGGGTCGTCGAGGCCGCCTCCCGGAAGGGCGTGACCCTCGAGATCCGGGTGTTCGACGAGTCCACGCACACGGCGGAGGAGGCCGCGGTCGCGGTCGGCTGCGAGCTGGGCCAGATCGTGAAGTCGCTCGTGTTCGTCACCCAGGACGAGCAGGGAGGCCCGCAGCCCGTGCTGTGCCTCGTGTCCGGCATCAACCGCGTGGACCTCGCCCGGCTTGCGGCCGTGACGGGGGAGCCCGAGATCCGCCGTGCGAGCGCCGCGGAGGCGCGCGAGCTCACGGGGTTCGTCATCGGCGGCATCCCGCCCTTCGGCCACGGCCGGACGCTTCGCGTCGTGATGGACCCGGACCTCGGCCGCTATCCGGTCGTGTGGGCGGCCGCCGGCACGCAGACCGCCGTGTTCCCGGTTCCGCCCGCCACGCTGCGGATGCTGTCCAACGCGAACGTCGCGCCGATCTGCGAGGAGCGTCGCCAGGCAGACGTCCTGGCCGAGCAGGCCGGCCTGGCCGGCCCCCCGACCGCCGCCCAGAACGCCGGCGCGTAGCGCGCCCGGCATGGTCGACGAACCCCGCCACGCGGTCGTCTCGTTCCCGGGCGGGCTGCGGGCGAGCATGCGCTGGGCGGGCAGCGGCCGGGCCGCCGCGGTGTTCGCCCTGAGCGAGACCGGCGGTCCGCTCGCGGACCTGGGCGAGCTGGGCGGCCCACGCCCCGACGAGCGGTGCCGCGCGGAGGTCCGGGTCGAGACCCCGTCAGGGCCGTGGACCGTGCGCCTCGCCTCGCTGGTCAACGACGAACCGGCCGGGCTGCTGTGGGACACGGAGGGCCTGCTGCTGCTCAAGTACGGGTTCCATGCCTACGCGTTCGAGGCCCGGACCGGGCGGCTGCGCTGGAGCCACCGTTCCGCGTCCCCGGTGCTCGCGATCCTGGGCTCGTCGCGGCTGCCGCACGTCCTGGTCCAGGCCGAGATCGAGACCTTTGCCGTGCGGCCGGATGGACAGGTCGCCTGGCGGGCTGGACATTCCGACGTGGTCACCGACGCGGAGCTGGTCGGCGGGCGGCTCGTGCTGCGCAGCTTCGACGGCCAGGTGCGCGCCCTCGACCCACTCACGGGGCGCGGCATGGCCTGAGCGGCGGCGCCGAGCGCGTCGCCGGCCCGGGCGACCGGCCCGGGGCGCCTCGCCGGTCCCGGGCAGACCGGCCCCGCGGGCGGCTGTGGACACTGGGTGGACAACTTGCCGCAGATCGGGCGGTGCGGGGTGGATAAGGTCGTTGACCGCCGGCGCCGCGGCCCGTAGCGTGGGTGTCAGCCCGAAGGGGCCGAGCGATGCTAACGGCGGCGATCACCTCAAGGCCCACGCGTCGAGTAGGTTCCTTCGGGCGACTGATTCCCCGGGCAACCGGCCGCCGGCACCCACCGAGGCTGCGGCGGAGGGCCGGTATCATCGCCCGGTGATCCCCCCGATCCTGGTCCTGGCCGGTATCGCCGCGCTCGCCGGCGGCTGGCTGGCGATGCGCCGCCTCGGCGGACGCGCCCGGATCGGCCGCATCCTCGCCGTCACCCCCATGGTCTCCGTCGCCGATGCCCGGGCCCTGGCGGAGCGTGGCGGGCCCCGCTACGTGGGGGTTCGCGGCCGCCTGGACTCGGAGCAGGCGTTCGAGGACGAGCACCAGCGGCCCCTGGTGCTGCGACGCACGCGCCTCGAGACGCAGACCGGCTCGCGCTGGACGGCCGTGGAGGACCGCCGCGACGTCGTCCCGTTCCACGTCGCCGAGGCCCTGGCGACGATCGCCGTGGACGGGGCCGCCCTCGATGACGGCCTGGTCACCGTGGTCCGCGAAGCGGAGGGCACGGCGTCCGACGCCCCCGAGCGGCTCCCGGCCGGCACCCCGTCGGCGACGCCCGTCCGCCTGCGCGTCGAGCAGCTGAGCACCGTGGACCACGCCATCGTCCTGGGCGTGCCCGTTCTCGACGCGGAGGCCGGCCCGATCCTGCGGCCCGGCTTCGGGCGCCCGCTGATCCTCACCACCCTCGAGCGCGACGAGGCGATGCGGGTGCTCGCGTCGGGGCGCCAGGGGACGGCACGGCTGGCGACGGCATTGCTGCTCGGCGGGGTGGCCCTGGTCGTGCTGGGCGTCCTGGTGGCGGTGATCGATGCGCTGGCCTGATCCCGGCCGCCGGGCGGTCGTCGGGTCGCTGGCCGCGGGCGTCGCGTGGCAGGTGCTGCTTGCGCTCCCGGTAGGCGTCCTTGCGGCATCGCCCACCCCCGAGGCCGGCGGCGATCCCCGGAGCGCCGGGGAGGGACCGGGCCTGGTCGGCGACCCGCTGATGGCAATCCTGGTCGTCGTGCTGGTGGGCGTGCTCGCCGTGGCCGCCACGCTGGCCTGGGTCCGCGCCACCGGGGGTCCGGGTCGCACGCCGTCCTGAACATGTCCCAGTCCCGGCCGCGCCCGATGGGAACATTGTCCTATTGGCAAGTCCTGTGAGGTAAGCGACGCTCCGCCTCACGGTGGCGAAGCTTCCCATTTCCCACACTCCGCCCTCGGCGTCCTGGGGCACGCCGCGACCCGGTGACGCGACCCTCACGGTCGCGAAGGCCGCGCGCGTCCTGGGCGTGCACGCGAACACCGTCCGGGCGTGGAGCGACGCAGGCCGCCTGCGCTACTACCGGATCAACGAGCGGGGCGACCGGCGCTACCGGCCGGCCGACCTCCAGCGGTTCCTCATCGCGGCGGAGTCCGGCCCGGCCGCGGTCCCGGAGCCGGCGCAGGCGGCTCGCGCGGCGGGACGCGAGGCGCCGAGCACACCGCGGACCCTGACCGAGACCTCCAGGGGCCTGGACCTGCTGGCGGACCTGGCGGAGGTCGCCTCGTTCCCGAGTGGGCTCGATCCCGCGCTCGACGAAGCCTGCCGGCGCATCCGGGCCACCACCGGGGCCGCCCTGGTCGGCATCTGGGAGCGACGGCCGGCCGGGCTCGTGCCCCGCGCCATCGACGTGGAGGGATCCGGGATCACGGCCGCCCGGCGGCCGGCCCCCGGCCCCAACGTGCTGACGACCGCCCTCGAGACCGGCGATCCGGTTCACGCGCGGCCGGGCAACGAGGAGCCGGCGACCGCCCTCGGCCTCGGAACAGACGAGCTCGCCGTGGCCATCCCCGCCGGCGAGCTGCCGTGGGGCGTGCTGGTGCTCGCGGGTGCCGTGGAGCTGGGGCCGGACGACGGCCGGCACCTGGCGGGGGCGATCGCGCGGACGCTTGGCACGCTGATCCGCGGCGCGATGGCCACGGAGCAGGCGACAGGCCGGCTGCGCCGCTCGGAGGCGTTGCGGCGAGTGGCGACGGACCTCGCGTCGCGGCTGGACGTCGGCGACGTGGTCCGGGACCTGGGCGACCATGCACGTGTCCTGTTCGGAGCAGACCGCGTGGCGGTGGTCCTGCGCGATTCCGACGGCCGGGCGTCGACGCCGGGCGGGACCGGCTTCTCCGACGACTACCTGGCCCTGCTCCGGGAGCTCGAGACGGCGCGGGTCTCCCCGCGCGAGATCCCGCCACGCCGGCCGGCCCTGGTGCTCGGCCGTGACGCCCCGCGCTCGGCCAGCCCGATCCGCGCCGCGGCCGTGCAGGAGGGCGTCGACACGCTCCTGGTCGTGCCGTTGATCGAGGGCCACGAGCTCCACGGGATGCTCCACCTCGCGCACGACCGCCCGTTCCGCTGGCGCGAGGTGGACCTCGACGCCGCCGAGGCGCTGGCGGGCGACGCGGCGATCGCCGTCCGCTCGGCACGCACCTTCGGCCGCATGGCGACCTGGGCCGCCCAGCTCCAGTCGATCCAGCGCCTGGGCGCGCGCCTGTCGGGCCTGACGGAGGTGGCCGCGATCGGCCACGCGATCGCCACCGAGCTGCGCCAGCTCCTCGACTACCACAACGTTCGCGTCTACCGGCTCCGGGGCGAGGTCCTGGTCCCGGTCGCGATGCACGGCCAGGTGGGCATCTACGAGGACGAGACGCCGGACCAGCTGAGGATCGGGCTGGGCGAGGGGATCACCGGCTGGGTGGCCCGCCATCGCGTGCCACAGCTCGTGGACGACTCCGCGCACGATCCGCGAGCGGTCACGATCCCCGGCACCGAGGAGGACCTCGACGAGTCGATGCTCCTGGCGCCGATGATCCACGAGGGGCAGTGCCTGGGCGTGCTCGTGCTCGCCAAGCTGGGCCTCCGCCAGTTCACCGAGGACGACCTCCGGCTGCTCGTCATCTACGCCTCGTTCGCGGCCCAGGCGATGGCCAACGCGGATGCGGCGGGCCGCCTGCGCCGTCAGTCGGACACGCTGGAGCAGCAGCTCCGCGTCCAGCGGGAGCTGCTGCGCACGACGGAATCGATCCTCACCACGCTGGACCAGCGCGCGGTGCTGGAGCAGATCACCGATCGCCTGGGGGCCGTGATCGCGTGCGACAACATCGCCATCGAGGTCGTGGACCGACAGACCGGGCTGCTGCAGCCGCTCACGGCCCGGGGTGTGCACGCCGCCCACTACATGCTCCCCTGGGAGCCCGGCGAGACCGGCATCGCGACCTGGGTGGTGGAGCACAACGAGCCCGCGCTGATCGAGGACGAGCGCACGGACCCGCGGGTCAACCACTTCCGCGCCACGGGCCTGATCGACGGCAGCCTGATCGTCGTCCCGCTCCTCGGTCCGGTCGGGGCCGTCGGCGTGCTCACCCTCGAGCGGCTGGGCACGGAGACCCGCTTCGATCATCAGGAGTTCGAGCTGGTCCAGCTGTTCGCCGCCCAGGTCTCGATCGCGCTTCGCAACGCAGAGACGTACCAGGCGGTGGAGGTGCGAGCACGGACCGACGACCTGACCGGGCTGTTGAACCAGGGCACGTTCAAGGACCGGCTGGGTCGGAGCGTGACGCTCGGGGAGCCGTTCGGGCTGGTGATGATCGACCTCGACCAGTTCAAGGTCGTCAACGACACCCTCGGCCACCAGGCCGGCGACCGGCTCCTCCGCGAGATCGCCCGCACGATCCGGGGGGCCGCCCGCGACAGCGACTCCGTGTACCGGTACGGCGGCGACGAGTTCGTCGTTCTCCTGCCCCACGCCGACAAGGCCGGGGTCGCCTCCGTCGCGGAGCGCATCCAGGCGGCGGTGGAGGGCGTCGGCGCCCCGGGGACGGCGTGGCACGCGGACGGCATCGCCGTGGCGACGTCCATCGGCATCGCGGTCTTCCCCGCCGACGGCACCGACGCGGAGACCGTGCTGCTGGCCGCCGATCGGGCATGCCTCGCCGCCAAGCGCACCGGCCGCCGCCGGATCGCGACGGCCGAGCAGGGTCTTGCGCTCGCGGGCGAGGTCACAGCATCCGCGCCGACGCCCGTGGACCCGCCGTCGGCGCCGCATCCCGCGGAGCCGCCGTCCGTGGCGATGGCCTGATCGCCGGCGACCGTTCCGGGCCCGAACGCGTCACACTGGGGCCGTGACCGGGGAACTCCGCCACGCCCGCCACGTCCGCCATCGCCGCCGCCGCCTGCCCACCCGCCTCACGCTCGTCGTGGCGGCCGCTGCGCTGGCCGCCGGGGCCTGCCTGCCGGCGGCGCTGCGCCCGTCACCGTCCCCCTCCCCGTCCCCCACCCCGGGCCCCACTCCCGTGCCGACGGCGTCGCCGACCCCCGGGCCGCCGACGCCCACGCCGGCCCCGACGTTCGCGCAGTACACCGTGAAGCGCGGCGACTCCCTGACCTCGATCGCGAAGGCGTTCGCCACCACGCCGCGCAGCATCGCCTACTGGAACCGCGAGGCATACCCGAGCCTGGACCCGGAGTCGGGCGGCTATGACCCCAATCGGCTGCAGGCGGGCTGGGTGCTGCAGATCCTGCCCGGCCAGGAGCGTGAGACGCCGATGGACGAGGGCGAGGCACCGGACGAGAGCCCGCCACCCTGGCTCAACCCGGATCCCGACGAGGAGGAGGTGGGTGAGGGGGCGAGCGACGAGCCCGGGTAGGAGCCGAGCGGCTGACCCGCTATCCTGCGGCGATGCCGTCCGCCGCGGGGCCCGCGCCCCGGATCGTCGTCACCCTCACCGCTGCCGCCCGCCAGCCGGAGCCGGAGCTCGCCGCCCGCAAGAACGCGCTGTACCTGGACGCGATCGTCCGCCACGGGGCGGCCGCGATCCCGCTGGATGCCGCCGCGCCGGCGTCCGTGCGAGCGGCGGCGTTCGCCTCCATGGACGGCCTGCTGCTCACGGGCGGCACGGACCTGGACCCGGCCCGCTACGGCGAGCCGGGCAACGGCTCCCGGAGCGTCGAGCCAGATCGTGACGCGCTCGAGGCCGCCGCCTGGGAGCGTCGCGGAGTCACGCCGTGTCCCCGTGCTGGGCATCTGCCGTGGGTTCCAGGCGATGAACGCGTTCGCCGGCGGCAAGCTCCTGCAGCACGTGGACGGGCACGTCGGCGCCGGCTGGGGGCACGGGCCGGCGCACACCCACCCACTGCGCCTGGTCCCCGCGACACGGCTGGCGCGGATCCTGTCGCCCTCCACCGTGGGCGGCGGGGTGCTCACCGTGAACAGCTACCACCACCAGGCGGTCCGGCCCGCGGACCTGGCCGCCAGGTACACGGCCGCGGCGCTTCTCGCCCAGCCCTGCCGGTGACCTGGTGGAGGGGTTCGAGGCTGCGGACGGCCCGTTCCGGATGGCCGTCCAGTGCCACCCGGAACGCACCGAGTCCACGCCTCGGGCCTTCGAGCGCCTGTTCGCGTTCTTCGTGGACGCGTGCCGGGGGCCGCTGCTGGACCGCTGAGCCGCGCCGGCCGCCCGCGAGAGTCGCTACGGTGGCGGGCGCCCGCTGCAACCGGCCCGCCTCCCGGCGACGTGCATCCGCCCGTGGCGCCGGAACGGCCGAAGCGACGCCGGGAGGAGGTCGGCGTCGCTTCGGAGGTGGCCGTGGACGGGAGGAGGGAAGCCGTCCCGGCCTGGGGATTCGCATGACCGCCGTGGTGCGGTGCAGTGAGTATCAGGTCGGATGGAGGGGGGTCTCGATCCCCCGGGAGTCCTACCCCGCCGGTACTTGCGGTGCCCCAGCGTAGACTCGCGATGTGCGCGTCCGGACGATCGAGCTGCGGATCCTCGGGGTGGCGCTGGCCGGCCTGTGGCTGGCGGCGTTCGTGCTGGTGCTGCTCGGGTACCGCCCTGGTGGACCGGCGGACGCCGTTGTCGCGCTCGCGCTGGCCGGGCCCATCGCGGTCGCCCTGGCCGGCGTGCTGTGGCCGCCCGTGGCCCGCGGCGACCGCGCCTTCGCCGCCATCACGTGGCTGGGCCTGGGGGCGATCCTGATGCTGCTGCCGTCCCTGGTCGGCGTCGCGACTCAGCTTGCGGGCGGGGGCCCGCAGACCCTCCTGCCGTCGGCGGAGGCGGCGTATCCGTGGGTGCTCGCGCTGCTCGCAACGGGCTGGTTCGCCGGGCTCGGGATCGCGCGCCGTCGCCTGGGCGAGACGGCGATGCGCCGCCGGCGGCTGGTGCTGGGGACCGCCATCGGGGTGGTCCTCGTGCTGGTGACGGGGACCACGTTCACGCTCGCCGCGGTGGCCAACGAGCTCGCCCTGGGCGATCGGCCGGCGATCTCGTCGCGCTTCGGGCCGACCGAAGCCACCACGGACCTGCCCGAGTGCGGAGGTCCGCTCGCCGCCGGCGCGACCGCCCGCGTCGAGCTGCGCATGGACGCCAGCGTTGACGACCAGCGAACGGGCCAGGTCTCGATCGCGGGCGTCCGCGACGGGGCGGACGTGCGCTGGACCGGCTTCGCCGCGGCGCGGGCCAACCTCGGCCAGCACGGTGTCGCCCGCATCGGCGACCGGGCGTGGGTCCGCCTGCCGCGCGTCCCCTGGACATCGGTCCCGCCGGAGACCGTCGCCGGCCAGGACCTGGACCGACAGCTGGTGGCGGTGGCGCTGACCCCGGAGAACCGCACGGCGGCGGAGGACCGAGGGCTCGCGTTCATCGAGGGCGCGCGAGCGCGCCACTGCCGGATCACGATCGAAGGCGGGACCCTGCGTGCGGCCATGCCGTCCATCGACCTGCTCATCGGCGGCGCGGATGTCTCGCGCTGGCGTGGTGACGTGGACTACTGGGTGTTCGCGGACGGCGAGCTGGGGCAGGCGGACGGACAGGTGAGCGGCCCGGCCACCGGGCTGGCCGAGGACGCCCTGCTCGCGACGCTCCGGTTCCGGATGACGGCCGTCGAGCGCGGCCGCCCGGTCTCGATCCTGCCGCCGCGACGCTGACGAGGAGGCGCAAGGATGACCACCGACCACGACGACACGGACGACCTGGACCTGCCCGACGGCCGGCGCCAGGAGGGCAAGCGCGACCGCACAGCGCGGCTCCTGCGCGTCCTCCAGGTGCTGCAGGCCCACGGCGATGCCGGCGTCCGGCCCGAGGAGATCGCCCGGCGCACGGCAATGCACAAGCGCTCCGTGTACCGCGACCTGCACGCGCTCGAGACCGAGATGCACATCCCGCTGTGGAACGACGGCGGCCGCTGGGGCGTGGAGCCGCAGGCATTCCTGCCCCCGCTGCGGCTGACGCTGCCCGAGGCGATGGCGGTGTTCCTGTCCGCCCGCCTGGTCACCCGCTACGCGGACAAGTACGAGCCCAACCTGGCGTCGGCCTTCCAGAAGCTGGAGGAGGGGCTGCCGGAGGCGCTCCAGGCCCACGTCGAGCGGACTCTTGACGACCTCGCCCAGCGGCGCCTGGACCGCGATTTCAACCGCCACGTCCACGATCTGACGCGGGCATGGGCAGAACGGCGGGTGGTGCGATTCAGCTATGCACCCGCGGGCTACGACGGGACGATGCCCGAACCGCGCACCGCGGAGGTCCGGCCGTACCTGCTGGAGCCCTCGCTCTCGACGCACGCCCTGTACCTGATCGGGTGGGACGAGACCCGCGACGCGATCCGGACCTTCAAGGTGGAGCGGATCCTGGACCTGTCACTGACCCCGCGGACGTTCGATGCCCCCGAGCCGGACGCGCTCGCCCGGGCGCTGCGTGGAGCCTGGGACATCATCGCGGACCAGGCGGCCACCGAGATTGTCCTGCGCTTCGCGCCGGGGGTGGCGGCCCGCGTGCGCGAGGCGACGTGGCATCCGAGCCAGGCGATCCGCCAGCTCCCGGACGGCTCGCTCGAGTGGCGGGCGACGGTCTCGGGAACCATCGAGATCCGGCTGTGGATCCTCTCGTGGGGCGACGACGTCGAGGTGGTGGCTCCCGTGGCGCTCCGTCACGACGTCGCCGCGACACATGCGAGGGCCGCCGCCCGGTACGCCCCGGAGACATGACCAGGCGGCTCGCCGGACGCGACGACGGCCGAGCACCGCGACCTCCCCGGACTGCACCGATCCGCATCCTCCGGTAGGGTTACCGACCATATCGACCCAGCGGGCGGCGGGGGGCGCCCAAGCACACGAGGTACCCGTGTTGACTGCCCCCCTCGTCCGTTCCCCTGCGCGCCGTCGCCTGGGCCTGCTGCTCACCGGATCCCTGGTCGCGACCCTGGTGCTGGGGACGACCGCCGCCCCGGCCGCTGCCGTCACCGCGTCGAAGGAGTCGCTGGCGGCGTCGATGATCACGAGGATCAACACGCAGCGGACGAACCGCGGTCTCGTGGCCTATCGATCCGATCCGCGGCTGACCAGCCTCGCCATGCAGCGCGCCGCGAGGATGGCGTCGGTGGGCGTCCTGTCGCACAAGGCGGCCGGCGGTTCGGTGGGGACGGCCCTCACGGCCAACGGCGTCCAGTGGTTCGCGTACGGCGAGACGATCGGCAAGTCCGGCTACCCCTGGGGCGGCCAGGCGGTGTCCAACATCCTGAGGATGTGGATGGGCAGTTCGTACCACCGGCCCCTGATCCTCAGCTCGAAGTACAACTACGTGGGCGCCGGGTTCGCCTACCGGGCGTCGGACGGGACGACGTGGGCGTCGGTCGTGTTCACCGAGTCGAAGGACCACACGGCTCCCCGGGCGTGGATGAAGGACGCCGGCCGGAGCGGGACCACGATCTGGTTCACGTGGCGCGGCAAGGACCGGCGGCTGCAGACCCACACCGCGGGCCTGCGGTCGTTCGACGTGCAGTACCGGATCGACAACGGCCCCTGGCGGCTCATCCGGGACAACACGACCGCCACCTCGATCAAGCTGGGCAGCCGGCAGCATGGCCATCGCTACTGGATCCGGGTCCAGTCCGCGGACCGGAGGGGTAACCTCTCGGCGTGGACGACCGCGAAGAGCGTCTGGGTGCCCTGAGGCCGGAGCGCGCCGGGCGGCGACTCCCGTTCGCCGCCGTCAACCTGATCAGCGACCCGATCCACGGCTATGTCGAGCTGACCAAGCGGCTCGCGCCGGCCGATGCGCGGGCCGCGGACCTCCACGAGGAGGCTGTCGCCGAGGACGACCTCCTGGACACCGCCTGGGTCCAGCGCCTGCGGCGGATCAGCCAGCTCCAGAGCGCGCGCTGGGTGTTCCCCACCGCGGAGCACTCCCGCTTCACCCACGGCCTGGGCGTGATGCACGAGGCCGGGCTGTGGGCCCGGTCCCTGTATCCATCGCTGCGCGCGTCGCTGCCGGCAGTCGCGCCCGGCGAAGCCGTCCCGTCCGAGGGCCTGGTCGCCGAGACGCTGCGTGTCGCCGGGCTGCTGCACGACGTGGGGCACGGCCCGTTCGCCCATTTCTTCGACGACCGGTTCCTGGCCGCCTTCCCCGCCCCGGCGGATCCGCGCCGGCCGGGCGCGAAGTCGCTGACCCACGAGGATCTCGGCCAGCTGATCATCGAGCGGGAGCTGGCGCCCCTCATCGGCGGGCTGCGGCGGGCCCCGGGCGGCGTCCCGGAGCGGGACCGGTTCGCCGACGGCGAGGCCATCGACCCGCGCTGGGTCTCGTTCCTGATCTCCAAGCCGCCGCTCACGGACGCGACGATGCCCGCCTGGGTCCGCCTCCTGCAGCCGCTGCTGTCGGGCGTGTTCACGGTGGACAACCTGGACTACGTGCGGCGGGACGCCTACCTCACCGGGGTGGCGATCGGCCCGGTGGACGCGGAGCGCCTGCGGCGGTATGCGTTCGTGTCGGACCGGGGACTGACGCTCTACGAGTCCGGCGTGGGCGCGCTGGAGATGTTCCTCACCGCCCGCCTGTTCCTGTACCACCACGTGTACCTCCACCGGACGGTGCGGGCGATCGACCTGGACCTCGAGGAGGTGTTCGCGCCTTCGGTCCGGGCGGTGTTCGGGGACGGTTCGCCGGCGGAGCGGCTGGGCGCGTTCGCCAACCTGGACGAGTACGCCCTGCTCCACCAGGCGGCCCTGTGGGCGCGTGGCGAGGCGCTGTCCGCCGCCCCGGCCGCCGGCGATGGGACGGTCACCCGGGACGTGGCCGACGGCTGGCGGGCGATCCTGCTGCGGCGGCCGCGGTGGCGCGCCGAGCACGAGGTTCGGGCGGCCAGCGAGACGGGCGACTGGCCGGCGGCGCTGGTCGCCGAGCTGGGCGAGCCGGAGCCCGGGCGGGTGGTCGTGGACCTGGTCGGCGTGGACGCCAGGCCCGCGGCCGGGATGGCGGCGCCCCTCGCGATCGAGGGTCGTGACGGCTCGCCGGGGCCATCCATCGGCGATGCCCTGGCACGGCTCCCGGCCTGGTCGCTGGTCGGGCGGCGCTACCGGCGGGCAGGCTGACGGAGACTCGCGCAGCCGCGTAGCACCGCTCGCCCGGGCTTCACGAGCGGCGGCCACGCGTCAGTGGCGACGGCCACGCCTCACGGGATCCCCTTCCTCGGCGGGAGCACCAGCAGCGGGTCGATCCGGGCGATCTCCCGCGCGGGCAGCTTCATCCGCTTCACGACGTCCGGCCGGATCGCGATCGAGTCGCGCTCCCAGGGCGAGAACAGGCCGTAGTGGAGGTGGCACCCCGAGGCCCGCCCGGTCGCCCCCTCGTAGCCCAGGAGCTGGCCCGGCCTCACCCGATCGCCGGGCCTGACCACCACCCGGCTCAGGTGGGCGTACATGCTGCGGTAGCCGTTCCCGTCATCGATGACGACCACGATCGGGAGGGTCGCCCACAGGCGCTTGTGGTCCAGGCGCCGGAAGTACGGCCCCAGATCCCCGACCCAGCCGATGTGCCGGTCGAAGCGACGGCTGGCGGCCAGGACGGTGCCGGCATGGGCGGCCAGGATCCGGTCGCCGCAGAAGGTGGCGATGTCGATGCCGTCGTGGAACGGCTTGCCGTCCACGATCCGGCTGCCGTAGACGGACGGCCCGTAGTCCTGCGTGAGCCGCGGATGGGCGATCGGCCAGGCGTAGCCCTCCAGGGTCTCGACGGGCGGCGCGGTGGGCCCGGGAAGGTCCACCATCGTCGGGTCCCGGAGGGCGGCAAGACGGGGGTCGATGACCGTCGGCCGCCTCGTCCCGAGGCGGGCGGCCGAAACGGGGGTCGATGACCCCGGCGTCGGGGGCTCGGCCAGCGGCGGCGCAGGCGTGGGGCTCGTGGCCGCCGTGGGCGCTTCGCCTGTCGCGGGGGCCGGCGCACCCACCAGGTCAAGGACCTCCCCACGGGGAGTCGGGGCCGGAGCGGCGAGGACGGCGGCGGACGCGGTCAGGCACGCCAGCACGAGGAGGCCGGCCTGGCGGGATCGCCGGGACCTGGGCAGGGGTCGGGGCACCACGGGAGTGTGCCGCACGCGACCTCGGCCGGGCAAGTCGTGCGCGCAACGCGGGGTGGGTCCGGCACGACGCCGGGAGATGCGCCGGGCCGGCACGCTTCCGGGCCGGAGGTATCATCGCGGTCCGCGCGCCCGTAGCTCAGTGGACCAGAGCATCGGTCTTCGGAACCGAGTGTCGGGGGTTCGAATCCCTCCGGGCGCGCCACTCCCCCACTTCGCGCTCGGATAGAGCTCGCCGGCCGTAGAGGGGCGGGCGACGGGGGGTGCCTGCATGCCGACCGGCATGGGGTGCCCGACGGCCGAGATGCAGGCATGGCGCTTCGTTCTGGGCACGCCGTGACCATGCTGACCTCGGTCAACGGAACATCGGCCCTCGACGCGAGCCACCCCGAGGGCGCACCATCTAACGCGCTCTCCCGGAAATCATCGCCGCGTGGGACAGTTCCCGGGTTGCGCGACATCTCAGGAGTATGGGCAGCCTCGCACCGGACCTCGCGATCGCCACCACGGTGGAACATGCCGCCGCGGGAGACGAGTACGCCTTCGCCCGCATCGTCGCAACGCACCGGGCCGAGATGGTCCGCGTGGCGTATGTCGTGTCCGGCGACTGGGACCTCGCCCAGGACGCCGCCCAGGCTGCGCTCTGGAACACCTGGCGCAAGCTGCCGTCGCTGCGCGACCCGGCCTCGCTCCGGCCCTGGCTCATGTCCGTCGCGGCCAACGAGGCGAGGGCAATCGTGCGGCGTGAGCGCCGGCACCCCGTGGTCGAGCTGGCGATGGCGGCCGAGGCAACGGATCACGACGAACCCGCGGACGGCATCGCCCAGGTCGACCTCACCAACGCCCTGCGTCGCCTGAGCCCCGACGATCGGGCGCTCGTCGCGCTGCGCTACGTCGCCGATCTCGATTCGGGCGAGATCGGGGCCATGACCGGGCGCTCCGCATCCGGCGTCCGCACCCGGCTCTCACGCGTCCTCGCCCGCCTTCAGAAGGACCTCGACCATGACTGAGCAGGAGGTCTTCGAGACCCGGCTTCGCGCCGCGCTCGCCGTCCATGTGGCCAACAGCCCGACCGACTTCGACGCCCACGCGTTCGCCCGGGCCGTGGTGGAGGCCGAACCCCGTCGGCATGGTCGGTCGATTGCGCTCCGCCGCCCGAGGATCTTGATCCCGCGGATCGCGTGGGTCGTCATCGCCACCGCACTGCTCGTCACCGTGCTCGCGGCCAGCGCACTGCTCGCGGGGGCGCGTCCATTCGCGGGTCCGTCCTCGTGGCAGCGGATCGTCCTGCCGGTCCCCGCCGGGACGATCGGACGGATGGCTGATGTCGTCCGATCCGGGCGCGGGTACCTCGGCGTGGGTTCGAGGTGTTACCTTTGCGGCGACGAATCCGAGGGTCTGGTGTGGGCGTCTCCTGACGGCCTGGCATGGGATCCCGTGGAGACGGGCGACATCTTCGACGGTGCCGAGCTGTGGGCCGTGGTTGCCGGCGATAGGGGCTTCGCCGCAGTCGGCAGCACCTGGGACGAAGGCGCCAACCGCGCGGCCGCCTGGGTGTCGGCGGATGGCCAGACGTGGCGTCGGGCGGCGTCCATCGCCGCGCCGGAGGGTGCCGTGATGGGCGATGTCGCGTACGCCCGCGGGCGCTATGTGGCCGTCGGCTGGGAGCTCCGGGGATACCTCGTCCCCAGGATCTGGCAGTCCGACGACACGGATCACTGGGTCCCGGCCACCGACTTCGACCTTCCGCCGTCCTACATGGGCGTGATCTCGGGAGTTGCCGCGGGCGGCCCGGGGTTCGTGGCGGTCGGGTGGGATCCGGGTATCTGGACATCGTCCGACGGCAGCACGTGGACCCTCGGGGGCACGCCGACCGCGCCGCACCCGGTTGCGGTCGCTGCCGGACACGATGGCCTGGTCGTCGTGGGTGCCCATAGCGGCGAAACAGGCTGGACGCGCACCTCCAGGGACGGCAAGACGTGGACATCGGCCGCTCTTCCGGGCCCCGATGGGTCACCCGCCAGCGGCAGCGCTTTCGACTCGGGCGGCATCGTCGCCACCGACTGGGGCTTCGTCGTGGCCTCGGCGGGGGACTCCTCCATGAGCTGGGGCTACCAGGAAGGGGATCCCGTCGAGGTCCAGGGCGGCCTGTGGACCTCGCATGACGGGATCAGCTGGACTCTTCATCGACTGGCCCCGCAGTTCGCATATGCCCACCGCCTAAGCGTGATCCGCAGCGGCGACGCGATCCTCGTCTCGACCGACACCGGCACCTTGGCCCTGCCCGGCGCCGCCGTCTCGGAAGCCGCCATTCCCTGAAGCGATCAAGATCCCCAGAGTGTCGCCCCGAGGAGGACAGGACATGCGTTCAGCGGCACGCGCGGGCGTCGCTCTCGCTATCGCGGGGGCCTTCATCGGAGCGTGCGGCGGCACCGTCGCACCGACGGCGGAACCGACGCCCGCACCGACGGCAACCCCAGCTCCCACCGCGCCTGCGGTCGTGGAGGTGACCGGCAGCACCGGCACGTGTGGCCAGGATGGCGACTACACCGTCTGCGACAACACGACCGCGTCCGATGAGCGGGTGGCTGGAACGGCCAGATACGCCACCGACTGCGAGATGACAGTGGATGGGGACACCACGGTCGCAACCTGCTCGTTCCCCATCACCATCACCAACGCGGGCGGCACGTGGGAGGGGACGATGGAGGGCACGTCCACGTGGAGCGCGGCCGCGCCTGCCCACGTCCACGTCTTCGACGCCACGTACCTGGGGACCGGAGACCACGAGGGTCTCCGCTTCGTCCAGCACCTCGAAGGCCTGGACTACCCGTGGGCGTGGACCGGACGGATCGAGCCGGTTGGCTGAGTAGCTGGTGCGTGCCGGGCCCACGGGGGGCGTTGACGCGGCCGAGTAGGCCTGGCGTAGGTGATGACGAGCATTGTTGTCAGCACCTCCGGCTCCGCGCCCGTCGGCTCGATCCCGGCCCCTGACCGGCCAGCTCGCGACGGGCCGACGGGGGGCGTTGTTCTTGACCGGGCACATGTTGCAGCTTGTTGCACTGCAACGGTTGCAGCAGGGAGCCGTGACCGGCCTCCCTGCTAGGCGGCTCGGAGCGCCTCAACCAACTCCTCCACACCCTCGATCACGAAGGTTGGCAGAGCGTGTTCGGATCCCTCCGGGCGCGCCACTGCCGGGGGTGCCAGCCTTGGTCGGGCCCGTGCAAACGCCGACCCACAAGGGCCTCCGGACGCCCGGTGCGCGTCTCACCCCGCGAGGAGAGCAGAGCGCCTGGTGCGGTGCGGGGGCTACCTCACCTGGTCGGCTCGATCCAGCCCGACACGAGATAGGGCTCGGCGAATGAGGAGCGCACCTGGCGGGCCCACATCTGGGTATAGGTGAGCCCGGCATAGGGACCCTCGCCCTCGTAGACCGTGGAGCCGACCGTGTAGAGCCTCGGCTCGTGGAAGTAGTCCACGCCCATCCCGACGCCCTTCCACGTGCCGCCCGCCGATGTGAGGACGAGCGGCACGCTGTCCCAGAGGATGGTGCCGCCAGGCAGGTCGGGAACGTCCACCACCGTCCCGATGTAGGCGTACCGCATCGTCCCGCTCACGCGCGGGTCGGACATCGTGAACGTGCAGGTCAAATCGAACCACTGTCGCTCGACCCCGCTCGACAACACCTCTGGGGTCGGATCGGGGGACCCCGCGGGGTCGAGCTCGTTGTCCTCGCAGGCCATCTCCCCGCTGACGAGGGTCCGGCCATTGGCCTCTGGCGTGGCGGTCGCCCCTGGCGTCGCGGTCGCCTCTGGAGTCGCCGGCGGGCTGGCCGGCGAGGCGGTCCCGGCGCTGCCGCCGCACGCCGCCAGGACCAGCGAACCCACCATGGCCAGTGACAGGAGTCGCGCGAGCCCTCCAGCCCGCGGGGTCGATGGTTGCATCGTTCTTCCTCCTGGGTCGCGAGTGGATTGCCAGCGCGCCCGGGCGGTCCTCGATCGGCCGCGAGCGCCATGGACGACTCAGGGGCTCGCCGCCGCCAGGCGGACGAGGTTCTGGTCACCGTCGACGGCGAAGACGGTGCCGTCCGGAGCGACCACGAGCGGGGTGAGCGGCGGCACCACCGACGGATTGGCGCCCTCCAACCCCTTCCAGTCGTAGCGCCCGATTGCGGAGGCCCACATCGCCCCGTCATGCGCCACGGCCACAGTCCTGTCCGCTGTTTCGGTCTGCGAGATCACCGTCCATACCATCCCGTCGAAACGGGCCGTGGCATGCCCCCCAGACGCTCTCTGGAAGCCGATCCACACATCGCCGTTCGCCGTGACCCCGCGGACCGTGACAGTGAGGTCGTCCGGCAACCCGGCGCGGGCTTCGGTCGCTTCCCAGCGGCCATCCGCGTATCGCGCCAGTGCATTCCTGACAAAGCCCCCGGCACCGACCCACAGCGCCCCGCGCCCGTCGACGGCCATAGCGTGCACGACGCCGCCGCCGAAGCTGAACGGACACTCGGCCGACGTGCGCGTCCAGCCGCTGTCGCTGGGCCGCAACGACCAGATGTCGCATGACGATTCCGTGCCGGCAACCCAGACCGTCCCCTCCCGGTCGACCTCGACCGCACTTGCGGCGTGGGCATCGACGATGACCCACCGACCACTGCTCCAATAGGCGACGCCGCCGTCGCCAGCCGCCCAGACCGTGCCGTCGGGGGCGAGCGTCATGCGGTCGTGCGGGCCGACTACGCGACCCGCGTCCATCTCTGCCGAGGTCCAGCCGCCATCCCGGAAGTGCCAGACAACACCGCCGCTGATTGCCCAGAGCTCGTCACCGAAGGTCGCCACCATGCGGCTGTATTCGACCGGACCCGGGGGAAGCACCTCGATCTCGGCTCGCACCAGCGTTGGCGTCGCGATCGGGGTCACGACTGCCACGTCCCGACGGAAGGCGCCCGCCGCCAGGCCCCCGACGACGAGCCCCAGGAGGAGACCCGTCAGCAACAGGACCCAGGCGACCGTCGGGATCGCTGCCAGGCGTCCCGGAGCCACCGGCCGCTCGAGCCAGCCGGGCAGGACGAGGAGCGGGCGGTGCGCCTGCTCCGTCGCCGCGACGTCGGCCATGATCCCGGCCTGCAGGCCATTGGCGGAGACGCGCCCGGCGTAGCGGGCAAGGGAGGCCTCGAGGGCGGCATTGGTGAGCTGCCTGTTCGTGGTCATCGGAGCTCGGCCTCCAGGGCCCGCTCGAGGGCCTTGCGGGCGGCGAAGAGGCGTGACTTCGCCGTGCCCACGGGGATGCCCAGTCCGGCCGCGACCTCGACCAGCGGCCGGTGCTGGAGGTGGTGGAGCACGAGGATCGTCCGGTCGGGCATCGAGAGCCGCCGGAACGCGTGCTCGAAGGCGTCGAGCGAGACGGCGCCATCGTCCCCGGGCGGGTCGGCGGTCGCCGGTTCTCTCGTCTCCGCCAGCACGCTCAGGTGGATCTCGCGGACCGTGGTCCGCCGTCCCCGATGGCGGAGCGTGCGGCAGCGGTTGACGAGGATGCGGTTGAACCAGGCGTCGAAGCTCGCGGGGTCGCGGAGGCGTGGGAGTTCGCGCCAAGCCTGAAGGAACGCGTCCTGGGTGGCGTCGCGCGCGTCGGCCTCGGTGCCGACGATCGCGTAGGCGGTCCGCAACGACGGCTCGAGCCAGCGCTCGACGAGCGCTTCGAAGGCGTCCCGGTCGCCGGCCTGGGCTCGCTCGACGAGGATCGGACGAGCCGTCGGCGCGGCCGCCGTGTCCGGCGCCGCGTCGGCCGACCGCACCGTCGACATCGATCCCGAACCCTGTACCAGACCCATGTGGCCGTCCGTGCTACTTGGCCTCTCGGCCCTCGGCATCTCCCTGTGCGATGCCCCTACTGATTCAGACTCGGCGGGGGTGGCCCCGGTTCGCTCAATGTTCGATCGATTCCGTGGGCCTGAGCGCCAGCGACCTCATCCTGGGGCGCCGCGGGGTTTCCGACGAGGGGCATCGGTCGTGTTGTTCCTGCGCGCTCACAGCCCTCCGGGCGCGCCATTGCCCTGAGTCGCGACATAGGCGACACATCTGATCAGCCGGTCTTCCTGGACCCCGGCCATCGGCCGGGGTCTCGTCGCGTGTTGCGCCAGTAGCCCTTCCCGGGCTCGATCAGATGGGCCGAGAGGATCTCGCCGGTGTCGAGGGCGACGACCGTGACCTCCTGTCCGCCGACGATGGCGAGGACACGCCGGCGGGCACAGGCCGCGCCGACCAGGAGGTGGTCCTGGCGCCCAGCCCGTCGCAGGGTCATGGCACCCTTGCCGTCGGTGGTGTCGTAGCGGAGCCGGAAGTGGCCCCGCGAGGCGGAACCCGACGGCAGCGCCTTGGGTGTCGCCCGGTACGCCTCGCCGGGCGTGGCCCGGCCGACCGCCCGGTGCGGCCGCTGCTCGTTTGTACACCGCACGAAAGGCGTCGAGCCGGGTCTGGAGCTCGCCCAGGGTCCGTGCTGCCGGCCCCTGGCGATGGTGGCGGGACCCGCGTCGAGGCCGTCGGCCGAGAGTGCCATTCGCAGGGTGATGAGCCGGTCGCGCACGGCATCAGGGATCGCCTGCGGGCTGCTGTGCGGCCGTCGGGACCTCGGCTCGACGGCCTCGAGCCCGTCCTCACGGTACCGGCGCAGCAGCCGGTGCAGGTGCCCGCGGCTGATGCCGCACTCGGCCGCGGCGGCGGTGACGGACGACTGCGATACGACGACCTTGAGGACGGCCACCCGATGCTTCGACATGGCCGGGACTGTCACCCATGTCCCGACTCAGGTGTGCCCTGTCAGGTGTCGCCTATGTCGTGAACTCAGACACTGCCGGGGGCGCCACCAATTGCGCGAGAGTCCAGAGCAAGGACGGTCGCGGGAAGGCCCTCGTCCTCGAGATTCCCGTCGTAGAACGGGAGGGCGCCGAGCCCATCGAACGTCACGGTGGACACGCCGCTCGGGGCGAGCTGCGCAGCAGCACGCAGGAGCGCCCGGTTGTACGAGTCCCGCCGGAGGCTCCCGGCGAGCGTGAGGATCCTGATCGGCTCATCCACGGTGTCGTTGGCCCTTCTCGTTCGGCTGTCGGGTGAGGTTCGTTCGCGCGGCGTTCGTGGATGGATCGGAGGAGGCCGACCAGCTCCAGGACGGCAGTCCGATCGGGGACCCATCTGCGGCCCGCGGCCCTCCGAACCTCTACCATGACGCCGATGCGGACCCTGGTCTCCACGCCCGTCGACAGCCTCCGGCGCCGAGTCGTCCGCGAGGCCGAGGGGCTGTTCTCGCATGCGGACGACCCCCTCGCCGACACGCTCCGGTATGCCGGGGACCCTGGGCTCTTCGGTCCTGGCTCGATCACCTGGGAGCTCATGGGTGACGTGTCGACGTTCATCGGGGGCATCCGGGCGCTGCTGGTCCAGGCGGCACATCCGGAGGTCGTGGCGGGCGTCGCGGACCATTCGCGCTACCGCGAAGACCCGCTGGGGCGCCTGTCGCGTACCTCGAACTACGTCACAGCGACCTCGTATGGCGCGACGCCCGAGGTGGACGCGGCGGTCGCTGCGGTGCGACGCGCGCACACCCGGGTTCGCGGGACGTCCCATCGCGGGATCCCCTACACGGCGGGGAACCCGGCGCTGGCCGCGTGGGTCCACAACTCGCTCACGGACTCGCTGCTGGTCGCGGCCCAGGTGTTCGGTCCGCGTCGGCTGTCGACGGATGAGGCCGACCGGTTCGTCACGGAGCAGGCGCGGATCGGCCGTCTCCTCGGCGCCGATCCCCTCCCTGAGACGGCCGCTGAGCTCGCCCGATGGGTCGCGGAGCACCCCGCCGTGGCGCCGTCTCCCGGCATGGTGGAGGCCGTCCGGTTCCTCAAGCACCCGCCCCTGAGCCCCGCCGTGATGCTCAGCTATCGACTGATGGCGAGGGCTGCCGGTGCAACGCTCCCCGAGCAGTTGCAGGAGGTCCTGCACGTCCGCACCCACCGGGGTGCCATCCCTGCTGGCCGTGCGTCCATGCAGTCGCTCAGGTGGGTCCTCGGGTACTCCCCGCGATGGCGGGTCGCGCTCCTCCGCGCGGGCGCGCCCATCCCGGAGTACCTGTTCAAGCAGAAGACACCGTTCGAGACGATCACGCACCCGCCTCGCTGACCTGGGGGCGCCCAGACGCCTGGAATCGTGTTGTTCCTGCGTGCCCGATGCCCTCCGGGCGCGCCATTGTCCCGAGTCGCGACATAGGTGACTGACCAGCGGCGCCATGGGTTGGCGATCGCGCCAGCCGTTGCGACGCTGCGAAAGGTGCCATCGGTTGCGTCAGTCGGCGACATGGGCGACGCGCGGTTCGGTGCCCATGCGGTCACCACCCAAGAGACGACCCCGAAGGTTTGGTGCCGCGCGACCGGGACTCGAATATTCGTGACGCTCCCACTGACCGACGTCCCTCGAGCGCCGATGCAGGCTGAGGCCCCGCGTCCGCGACACGCGACTACGATGGTCGTGCGATGACGACCATCCTGATCACCGGGGGCGGGCGAGGCCTCGGGAGGGCCACCGCGGAGAAGCTCGCCGCGGCCGGCCACCGCGTCCTGCTGACGGCCCGGACCCCGTCTGCTGCGGAGACCGCGGCGACGGAGATCCGGCAGCGGCATCCCGGCGCTCTCGTGGAACCGCGGGCCGTGGACCTCTCCTCACTGGCCGCCGTGCGGGCGTTCGCAGACGCCCAGCTGGAGCTCGATGCGCCCATCGACGTCCTGTTCCACGTCGCCGGCATCATGCAGCAGAGCCCCACCCGCAGGGTCACGGTGGACGGCTTCGAGGAGACGCTGGCCGTCAACGACCTGGCGCCCTACCTGACGACGGGCCTGATGCTGCCGTTGCTCGAGCGGTCGCCTTCCTCCCGCGTCGTCTTCGTCAGCTCCCGGCTCCACCTGCCGGACTCGCGCGGCGTCCCGGTGGACTTCGACTTCGACGATCCGCAGCTGGAGCGCGGCTACCAGCCCGACCGCGCCTACAAGAACTCCAAGCTCGCGGTGGTGTGGCTGGCCTACGAGCTCCAGCGCCGCCTGCCGCCCCGCTCGATCACCTCGAATGCCGTGTGTCCGGGCTTCGTGCCGGCGACCGCCTCCGCCAGCGCCCACGGCGTCAAGCGGCGGTTCATGCAGGTCGTCCTTCCCCGCATGCCGTTCGCTACGTCGGTGGATGCCGCCGCGGACTCGCTCGCCTTCATGGCCGTCGATCCGTCCATCGTGGGCGTCGGGGGCCAGTTCTTTGGAGAGCGGCGGCCCATCGACTCCAGCCCGGAGTCTCACGATGCGGGCAGGGCCCGCCGCTTCTGGGAGCTCGCCGCTGGGCTCACCGGGGTCGATCCCCTGCCCGATCCCGGGACGGGTTCCTGATGCACGGCAGACGGGCTGCCCCGCGATGACCGCCGACGCCGGCGGGACCGCCGCCCGCTTCCCTGCCGTCACCGGTCGCTCGCTCCTGGGCGTGGAGCTTGCGCTCCCGCGCGAGTTCCCCGCCGAACGGACGCTGGCCGTCGTGGCGTTCCGACAATGGCACCAGGCCCGGGTGGACCGCTGGATCGCTCGTGCCGTGGCGGATGGCGTGCCCCCGACGCCTCGGGGCCACACCGGCGCGCTGCCCGTTGCCGTGGTGGAGCTGCCCGTCCTCGCCACCGCGTGGCGGCCGGTCCGGCGATTTATCGATGGCGGCATGACGTCGGGCATCGGCGACCCGGACGTCCTCGCCCGGACGATCACGATCTACACCGACGTGGGCAGGTTCCAGCGGTCCCTTGCGATCCCGGGTGGTGACGAGGTCCACGCACTGGTCGTGACCCGCGACGGCACCATCCTCGCCCGGGGCGCCGGCGATCCCCAGGACCGGGAATGGCAGGACATCCTGGCCGCGCTGCGGGGCGGCTACGCGGCCTGACGGCGGACGCGAAGGGGCCCATCGACTGGACGACCACATACGTCGACCCAGCCAGTGAGCGCCAACCCAATGGGTACGCCGCGCGGCCCACCGGTCCCTCCTGCGCGTCATGCATCGTCCGTGTGATACCGCGGTGCGACGCGTGTTGTTCCTGCGTGTTCGGATCCCTCCGGGCGCGCCAG